>CAVVZF010000001.1:0-3199827 GCA_963752825.1 Vulcanimicrobiota bacterium
TCCCCCCATCTCCACCATCGAAAACGCCCGATTCTGTAAGGAAGTTGTTCTCTTTGCGCACTCTGCGCTACCGTTGCGAAATCCCGCTTACTGTAGCCATTATGTAGCCATTCTCTGGTCCCTCATGAGCTCGTTAAGCGCATTAGCCGCGCTTCGCTGAAGCGACGGAGTGACGTGGCTGTACGTGTCGAGGGTCATGCTGACTGTACTATGACCGAGCATCTCCTGGACCACTTTTGCATTGACACCCTGGCTTAGGAGCAGAGTCGCGGCCGTATGTCTCAGGCCGTGGAAGTGCAGCTCTGGGAGGCCCGAGCGTCGGATCGCCTGCTTAAACTCGCGCCGGATAAAGTTGCTCTTGCGGAGCGGCCCACCTAACTGATCAGAGAATACCCAGTCAGACGACGAACCATCGCTTAGCGTCGTTTTCCTATGCTTTCGCAACGCTTCCAACGCGAACTCCGGCAGGGCGACCATGCGGCTGGAGTTCTTCGTCTTGAGTTCACGACGCAGAGGGCCCTGACCAGTATCTTGCAATGTGAACTGAATCGAGATCGTGCCGGCACGGAGATCTACGTTAGGCCACTGGAGCGCAAAGAGTTCGCCCTGCCTCATTCCCGTGCCAATGGCTACGGCATACAGCGCTTCATACCGGTCGCCCTTGATGGCTTCTAAGAAACTCTTCGCTTGATCAACGTCGTAGTACCGAACTGGAGCTTTCGGCACTCGAGGTGGATCAATAGAGTCGCATGGATTTTGAGAGACGAGCTTCCACCTTTGAGCCGTCTTGAACAGCTTGTGCAACCTTACGTGAACCATCTGGCGAAGACGTTCAGACGCGCCATTTCTCTCTAGCTTAGCGTACAGGGCTTGCAGCATCTCCGGGGACACGCGCTGCAACCGGGCGGTACCGATATACGGGATAACGTGCTTACTCAGCAGGAAGCGATATAGGACATAGGTCGTTTCTCTACATCGTAACTGGACGTAGTCTCGAAGCCATCGCTTTGCAAAATCCTCCAATGTGAGTCGCGACGGCTTAACGTTACTTCCAGAAAGTGCTCGCTGATGCATTTCGAGAAGCTTTTCTTGCGCCTCTTGCTTGTTCTTTGCGTATTTGGTCTGACGAACAGCATGCGCGCCCGAGTAGCCGAGCCGCATGGATGCGACCCATAATCCATCGGACCTCTGATAGATTGACCCTTCGCTTCTTCCCCTACGTTTTCTCATTATACATTCTCGAATTCTGTCATGGCTTTTTTGGCGACATCGTCGTTGTAGACATTTGGAAAGCCCTGACGGAGCAGTAACGATTCGCTCAGTCCGGCGCAGGCGGCTTTGACGGGATCTGCGGGCCACTTGAATGGATCCTTGGGCACTTCGGACTTAAATTCGGCGAAGTCCACCATCCTAGCTGCCGCCCGAAGTTCAAAGCTCCGCATGCTCTCTAAGTCAATGCGGGCAGGAATCGATCTGCCGTAAAGTCTAGCTCGCACACTCTCAAGAACAGTGCGCATATATGGTCCTAGGTCCGACTCTTCGTCTGGTGCGCACAGAACTCGCCTGATGCTTATCTGTAGCATTCGATCGTCGAACAGTCGCAGCGGGTCTGCAGCGCTTGCCATCGAGAAAAGCGGACGCCAAAACATAACTCGCGCCGTTAGCACGACGAAAGAGCGCAGTCTCCGGTTTTCCTGAGCATCGGCAATGAGAACATCGAGCAGCGCTGCCGCATGCTGCAGATAGCCCACATCAGCGAGACCTAGCAGCCAGTTGCGATTGAGAACCGCGAGAAACCGCCAAATCTTGTCAGGCGTCGCTACGTGCTCTCGATCTAGCCAGCCTCGAATGTCTCTGCCCCAAGCCTCTTGGACGTCGCCCTTGACTGGGTCCCTCTCGACAAAGTACTTGACGAGCCGGTCTATGCGGGCTTTTGGCGGTTGCTCGCGAGGGCTTAGGTCTGGTTGGGCGGTTGCGCTTCGGGCTATGATCCGGCGGTCGTCGGGACTCCCAACCTCTATCCAGTCCTTTCCTCCGGCTGCGATTAGAGCTGCACGAGTCAACTCGCTCCACCTTCGGAGAACCAGCGTCCGCGCCGAGTTCTGAACGTTGGCCATACATATTACTATATAATATGAACGGTGGACTTACAAGGACGTCCTGGCTCAGGATTGATAGCGTGCCGAACCGATTGAGCCGCCATGGAATCGCCGGGCAAGTCAGTGTCCCCGATTTTTCAGATGGCGCCCATGGCTCGGCACTCTTTAGGGATCTTGAGGCAGCTCGTTTCCTAAACTGCGGTCGCTCCACCATCTGGCGGCTCTGGGAGACGGGGCAGCTTGGTTATGTGCGCTTCGGACGTAATCGAAGAGTTGAACTTTCGGAGCTAGTCAGATTCATCGAAGAGCATCGCGCCGAGTGAGTACGATCACTGTATCGATGCGGGAGAAAGCTGCCGTGTTTCGCTCCGGAGTGACTGAGGTTCCCATTTACTGGATCGACAAACACTTAGGGCCATGACGCCATAAGATGCGAAAAATCCAACGTGTTAGCTACGCTGGATCTCTCGAAAGCTTTACTTGAAAGGAGATTTTCAATTGTCGACTTCGCTAAGTCTACCAAGCCAGAACGAAAACGTCAAACGCCATCGTACTGCTTTCGGCCTCCCCATAAGAGCAGCCAAGAAGCGACGACGTCAGGCGGACAAGAACAAATCCAAGCCCGTACTTCGGCGCAGGACCGAGCGAAAGCGCACCCCCAGTAAGCCCAAGACGCTCCTAAGAAAAGAATGCGTCCCTGCGATCCTTTCATTAAGTGATCGTGGGCTAAGAGTTTATCTGGGTCGCGCCCGATTCTTGAATCGACGAAAGGGAGTAAGCTACCCCGGTTTTGACCTTCTGGAACGCACTTTAACGTGTGAAATATTGCACGGGCGGCGGTCGCGTAATGCGCAGTAATCGACGCCGGGACAAAGCAGAGCTCGCAAGGGCGAATCAGCGTTCGATGAGTCGCCACGAAATCTTGATTCAGGCCGATGCAGAGTGTGCCGAAGCCGGATTGCTCGTTGAGGAGCTTGTCCCACACGGCAATTATGAATGCCCGGGCGCTCGCTTCACTCTACTAGACGGCTCGACGCATTCGATTCCTACGAAGGCTCCGCCGGACTCGTTCTTCCAGATTCCTGCGCCTTTTTATGAATCGGGTGCCGGACTGATCTGGCCTTGCTGCGTGGCTTGTGGCGATCGTCGCCTGTCGCCGTACGCACTTCGGCTGTATGTCGCGTTGTCGAGTGAGCATGACTTGCTTCGGTACGGCGGTGTCGACGCCGGTGTATTATCGTTTCGTGGCGGGCGCCTGACTCTCGGTGGCATCCTAGCCGGTTGGGATCCGATCCTCGTAGCTCAAGCGCTCGACGAGATCGAGGACAAGTGGCTGGCACTGCGTCGGCCCGGGACGATCTCGACCATCGACCGGCACCTGATCCGATGGGACTTCCATGCCGGCCACTTGGGTGAGCTGAACGTCGAACTCATCACGATCAGGACCGAGTAAGCGTGCGAGCCGTGATGACGTCATCCTCCTCTTTAGTTAGTCCCTTAGAGTACTCTGAAGCCCATCTCACCGGTCTTCGAGCAGCTGCTGGATACTCAGAGACACTACCTGGAATACCTACACTTGCTTCTGCCCGTGTACTCCACAGAAATGGCAGAGAAGTCATTGAGGTGTTGATTTGTCGGCCCCTTTTAGAGTTTTTGGCAGGGATCCAAACCGTTTGCCTAAGGCACGGCAAGAGCACCCGCAAGGCCAAAGGCCGAGGGGATTACCATTCTCGCTCAATGGCGGGCACGGCCGGTGAACTCGCGCTGCACTTCCTTGCGAAGATGCTCCAGCTACCCGCAAGACTGATGCTCCCGACTCTGGCTCCCCAACCCGTCGATCACCGTATCGTGGTCGATTCGGGTGAGCTCGCGATCCAGAGCAAGACTGCATGCCTTACAGATGGTCGCACGATAAACAAAATCTACGGCCACTTCAGGTTTCCGGTCGACACCTGCGACGATGGTCCGAACTACTATTCCTTTGCCCTCGTCACCGATGAGAATCTGTTCTCCGAAAGCGATTACGTCAGGGTCTATCTGTTCGCGTTCGTACCAATCGAGTTTCTGAAGCAACGCGCCAACTTCGATAAAGCCTTTGGCCGACACATAACCTTCAAAGACCTTCAGGCTGCAGATGAAGCGCTCGACTATCAACTTTTGCACCCGGAACGTCTTCCAGCCTCCGTTACCATTGAGCAAAACATTTACGCGAGTTTAATCTCTCAGAACTTCGAGGATCGACTTCTAGCGGCGCTCGACGTGATCGATTCATCCAGCAGCGCGTCGCGAGTCTTAGACATGCTCTGCGATCAGCCCGGGTTATTCAAAGCGCTCAAGGCCCTGGATCTCTCCCATCGAGTTGCTGAGCGAGCCAGTGACATGGTCAGCGTCGAACAAGAAGCTGCTCCAGCGGTTGCGGAAGCTCGATCAGGTGCCCTAGCTAGAGCCCGGAAAGAACTAGAGCTCAACCGCCAATAGAAAGAGAAAGAATCATGCGCTATCGTCAATCGAATAACAAGCACAGACCGCGACGTTGTCGGTGCATCGGCAGCGACGGTGTTCGCTGCAAACGAGAGGTAGTCTTAGACTCAACTGAATACGCTGTAGAGTTACGCATCGGCGACGACTCGCCAAAGCGATATTGCGGGCCGTGCCTTTTTCGAGGCTGTAACGAGTCGGAGTTTGAGCACTGGTCCTCGCGCCTGCCGCAGGGCGTGCGGTGGCGGAGAAGTGACTAGTCGAGCATGACGTTGCGCCGTTCTTCCTCAGCCTGTTTTAGCGTCAAAGCTCTACAAATGTTGGTGCCGAGTTCTACAACTGCTTTGCTAATTTGAAAGTCTTCGGTCTAGTCGTCGCTCGCTTTATTGGTATCGTGCGTAGGCGGACGTCATCGATCTCAAGCTGACGCTCAGATCCAGCCTTAATGGGCGTCAACGATAGCTTCCACCGACGCTTCTGTTCCAAAGAGGTAGCAGTGGTGGCGTAAAGCTCTACAGTGGGTAATGCATTTCGACCGGGGTCCCCTTTACTACGGCGCGCTCTGCTCATCTCGCCGGTAGAAAAAAAATTATAGACGCATGCGGATAGGCGTCATGACCATTGACGGCTCCCTGAAGGTCTTCAACGTTGGGGCGATCCAGATTTAGTATGCTGATCTATCACTCTTACCCGCATGCGCGCCAACGAGCCGTCTAAGGGGGGTCCAGAATCGCTGCTCGCCCATTCCGAGTATTTGCCGCCCAGCACAGCGCTGCAAACCGCCGGGACGGCTCAGGATGACCAAGGAGCGGCATTTGCAAGGCATCACGGCGAACAGAGCCTATCGGAAGCCACGGTCAGCGGCCGGCGCCGGACGATTAGGAGTTCTATCGTTCCTGCACCGCACCGGGAGCTCGAATCGAGTCGACGGCGACCAAGACGCGAGGTTTCACGATGTATCGGCCCGATCAAGAAGTTTTCTGCTCCGACATTGCTTGTGTTCCAGTAACGCATCGGAGCGCACTCGAGACGGTTCGGTTGATCCAATTCCACGGCAAGCCACCTAAACCGCCCTGCCGGTCCAGAAAAGCCCTGGTTGAAATTGCTGGCGCCCTGAGTGTGCCGATTCGCACCTGCCTCCCGCGAGTCAGTGCCTGATGGACGCGATGGCTCTTGCCTGGGATACTACATAAGGCCCTTCAAACTTCCGGTGCCGCTTGCTTGCGCAGTGTCTTGGCAAGGAGGCTTGGCGAAGGCCGTCGGTCGATACTACATGGGCCTTGGGAACTTCCGTTCGGGTCGGCGATCGAGGTACGGAACCGCGGCTCGCCTGGCGCGACCACAAGCCACGTACCTAAGCGACATAAGGCTCTCGGAGCTTGCGGCCGCCGCGCTCGCGGTTAGAAGGCCTAAAGCTCCTCTTTCTGACAGCCGTTGCGCGCCCCACATGCTGCCAGCGCTTTTTGGAATGCGCTCACAATAGTCTCATCTAGTAAAGTATGGACGGAATACGCTTCGCGATATGCCTGTAGCGCCCTATGAAAATAAGCGTTTTCCGGTTCGCGTTCGGCTATCTGCAGCCATGTGCCACCAAGATTTAGCTGCGTTGTCGCCCAGAAGACAGGTGCATCCTTCGGAGTAAATACCTGTAAAGCCGTCTCGAAGGCTGTGACCGCTTTTTGAAGCGAAGCTGTTCCCTTTTCGCGCCGGCCGATACTTAGCAAAGCGCTGCCAAGATTGGCCTCGGCGCCCGCCCATTCGACACGTTGGTCCTTTTGGTTAAGCACGCGTAAAGCGGCCTCATCAGCACGGACACTTTTGCGGGAGTCAGCTATGTTCGGCTCGCGTTCTCCAAGGCTTTGGAGCGCGCTCCCCAGATTGGCTTCTGTAAATGCCCAGGCATGACGGTTATGGTTGCGCGCTAGCACCGGAAGCGCAGCATCATCAGCTGCCACGGCTTTGAGAAGTTCTGCGGTACCGGTTCTGTATTTGCTTAACGCAAGTAGCGCGTTGCCGAGATCCCTCTGCGTTAGCGCCCAATCTTGTGGGGTACGCTCAAGGCTAAATATTTGCAATGCCGCACTATAAGACGCGGCAGCGTTCTGAAAATCCGATGTTTCCAAGGCTTCTGTGCCGAGGCGCTCCAGCGCTCTGCCGAGATTCCACTCGGTTGCTGCCCAATAAAATGGTTCGTCGCTACGAGTAACCACCTGAAGAGCCGACATACAGGCAGCCACCGCTTTTTGAAGAACGGCAACTCGGTGTTGGCGATCGCCAAGGTCAATCAATGCGGTGCACATGTTGTTCTTTGCAATCGCCCAGTAAAGAGGCGAACTACCATGCGTAAATACTTGCAAAGCGGCCTCTTCCTCGGATACGGCCTTCCGAAGATTGGCCGTCCCCGATTCCCGTTCGCCCAGAAGCTCGAGTGCTGCGCCGAGATTACTCTTCAACGTTGCCCATTCGAGAGGCCTACGCTTTCGTAAAAATACCTGCAGCGCCGCGTTGTCGGCGGCCACAGCCTCGCGAGGTAAGGCAACGCCCGATTCCAGATTGCCTAAGTCCATAAGTCCAAGGCCAAGCGCGCCTTGGGCTTGGCCCCAATCAATAGACCTCTCCTCGACGCCCAAGAGTGATATTGACTTTCGCAATTCTGCGATCGCCCGCTGAATTTGCCCCACATTGGTGAGTTCTACGATATTAGGTTCAAGAGCCCACCCGGCAAGCGTATGAAGCCGCGCCTGGTTTATCCGTGTTAGACCTGTGGGTGCTTCTAGTAAAAAGTCGATCTTTCTAAGTAGCTCTGAGGTTCGTTGCTGAGCAACAAACTTTCCGGTAGTAGAATAAAGAAAAGCCGAGGTTGCAGAGCTAATCGCAAGATCCAACGCGATGTGAAACGTCGGTTCGATCGAAGGAATGATCAACGGGCCCTGATTGAACGATACACGCTGATATAGAGGCATGGGTTGAGAAGGCTGGCCCGCTGGTCCCGCAGGTTGCCGAGGCGTGAAGTACAGTTCCACAGCTTCTCCACCGCCATAGTGTGCCACGCCCCAAAGCAGAACATCATACTTGAATCGTCGCTGCAGGTTTTCGACATCCGGTTCGGCCTTAACGTCATCGTTCGCATCGACGTAACATGGGACTTCGGTCGCATCCACATGCTCCGTATGACGAAGGTACGCCCGTATGTCACTCCTTAGTTCGTCGTCCTTGTCTGCAACAAATGGCAACAGGCCTACGGAAAAGGATGCTTCATTGTTGTTAGACGAGAAGATCGCACAATCGATCCTAGTTATGACTTGCGAAACGAAAGGAGCCTCCCTAATGTGAACCCAATTCCACCAAGCGTAAATGGGAACGGCGACAAACAAAAGAACGGAAATTGCAATCGCCCGAGATCCAGGACGACGCCTATTCCAAAGCGCCTGAGCCTTTTTAAATAGCCAATCGATCAACTGCTCCAACGCATTCCTTTACTCGCGCATCCGTGTTATGCCGCAGGATTTGCTGCCACGCCCTGTGATGCGCTGCCGGTTATTCTCGGACAGCGCCAAACCGCCCGCCTTGGCCGCTTCACCGCCGTGCCCCGGGTTCAGTCCACCGGCGCGCTTCGGCAAGTCGCGCCCGTGCCTTCTCGATCGGCCTCGCCACCTCGACGCTGTAGCCCAAGTAGCAATGTCGCCCGCAGAACTTCAGGCCCTTGCGCGGCAGTGGCATCAATGACACGGCTTCCATGGAGCTCCTCCTTAAATTTGCGATCGCCGAATGCAGCAAGAAATTCATGCCCTCGGTGATCCAGTATAGAGTCCATGGCCGATAAGGCACGGGCCCCCGGTTTAGTCGTGCTTCCTGATCGTGACCATGCGCCGACCGATCTGACTAGTCTCCAGCTGGCGCTTCGATTCGGCATTGATAGCGTCGGCAATATCCTGAGCCGAGACGTCTTTCCCAAAAAGTAGCAGCGCCGGCTCAGCGGCCTGATCTTTGCCCTTACCCTTAATCTGCCACCTCCTTACGGCTGCGAGCCCAGTTCCTGGACCACCCAATCCATGGCATCCATAAGCACTCGCGTGTTATTGCGGTCAGTAAGGTCAGACCATTTTACACTAGGGCGCAGGTCGATTCGATCTTTTGGTATCCTTAGGGTTGATCCAGTCGTAAGGCGTCGCCATAGCTCTTCTCGCTTCTCTAAAGTAACAAACGGCCCACGCGTCATCAGGTACTGAAGTGTCCTTGAAGCTTTCTGCTTCTTAAGGATCGTCATTGTCATTCGGCTTGTTGAACATCCATCGAAAAAGACACGGGTCTTAATTATTCAACCGATAAGCTCCCTAGCCAGTCTGGACTAACCGCGATCGCACATTAAAGGTAAGTGTGACCTCCGAGTCGTTCCGCAACCGTAAGTTGCCGTGACTGGAAACCTTGACGGTCCAGAGAGCAAAGGGAGAGAGTG
Organism: Vulcanimicrobiota bacterium; assembly: GCA_963752825.1. Classification (GTDB taxonomy): domain Bacteria; phylum Vulcanimicrobiota; class Vulcanimicrobiia; order Vulcanimicrobiales; family Vulcanimicrobiaceae; genus Cybelea. Next base: position 9,034 of record CAVVZF010000001.1, read on the forward strand.
GAAGTCCATCGTTGTCTACGCCCACAAGAGTGATCTTATCCGTATGCTTTCCCGGCACTTTCACGAGATGCATTGGGTATCCCAGCGGAGCATGAGTAAATGTCCTCGCTTTCCCGCCCGCATCCCTAACAAGCACTGAGCCACCGTGAAGGATCTCGATGTCAAGGGGGAAGTCCTCGAAGGCATTTGCGACGGATACCGTCAGCGCGGTTGCGAATACAAGTACGCGGTCGGACATGTCGCGGTCCCAACTTCCCATCCATGTTTTTCTCTGGGGGTCACTGACTGCAAAAAGTGGGATGCTAAACCGAGCTTCACCCTGAGCATGCAGATCAGACACGATCTTTTGCGGAATCGTAAACGTGATGTCTTCCGATACGTCCTTGTTTAGAGAGTCGAGACGGTCATGGAAATCCTTCTGCGCCTGCGACGCTGCGTCTTTAAGTACAGCCCAGCTAAAATCGGTAACATTAAGCGGTGTAGTGTCACTTGCTGTTAGATAGCTGTAGCCTTTGTTTAAATTGTACATCACTTCCAGTACACGGCCCTGCGCTTGACGTAGGCGACTATTTAGCGCCGCCACATACGGACTTGTTAGCGAAAGAGAGTTTGTGGCGACCGCACTCCGCGCATCAGTGAGTTGACTGTCAATGTCGGAGAGAGATGCGCTTAATTCGTCTTGACGAGCGCGCAGGCCGGCGCGTTTGATAATAAGGGCATTTTTCGAATTTGCGGCAGCAACTAAGATGTCGATTTTGGCTAGTACCTCTGGGCCGCCCGGTTGGTCTGGATGTGCTTGCGCTTTAATTTTGTCGACTTGGCTCAGATAGTCATCGCCGTTGACAACAATGACGGTGTTCGCTTGTTGGTCAGGCGGCAGCTTGTTAACTGCCTCGAAGTTGTTAACGACATCGTTAATACCAGAATAGATAGCCGCGCCGTTCTTTTTTAGATTCTCGCGATTCTCTTTATGGTCGGCCAAGTCTGAGATTACCGCACCCATTCCCGAAATTGCCGAGGCGCCCCCACTAAAAATACCGTAGGCAATCTGGCCGATGCTTAAGAGGGTTTTGATGCCGATCGAGCATCCAGGCCTCAGACGTTCTTGTTCGGAGTTATACGCATTGATGGCAACTTCAAGCAGAGCCGCTGCTTGCGCCGTCGATCGTACTGCTTGAGTGACGAGCCCGGCGTCGCCCTCAAGCTCTGCAAGGCGCTTTGCGTTGCGATCGATCTCGGTTTGGGCCTGAACCTTGGCCTGTGATAGGGTATCCTTGTGGAACTGTATCTGTTGAAGTGAAAGAATTTGCTGGTTAAGCTCTTGCTTATATTGATCAGTCTGACTCTGCATCGTGGCTAGGTTATCGAGGTAGTCCTTTAGGTCACGATCAATCGCAGCAATTGAATCGGTTTGTACATAAGTGGGTTCGTGCCCATAGAGGTCCGCACCCGCGAGAATCCGCACGGTCAGTTGCCGTGCTTGTGTTCCTATGTCCCGCATGTCAGAGTCTTCCGCGGGGGCGCTGTTTGCAATGTCGGCGGCCCAGCTTAGGGCAGGAGCGACGTCAGCAGCACGACCGGTGGCATAAGTTAAGATACTGCTATCAAGGATGGAGCGCAGAAGCTCCACCGGTGCTGCCTTTAAAAATGCCCCTGGTGTCGCGCTTGGAGTGACGGTAAGTGATCCCGGCGTCGCGAGAAGACCAGGTCCGTTTGGATCACTTGGCCCTAGTCCTGACGGGCCAGTGGGTCCTGGTTGCCCCGGTGCGGCGAGCCTAAGGGGATGGCTGTGTGTGCCGTCATAAACTATGCAAAATTGTTGGCCTGAGCGCTCCGCGCCGCCGCCTTGATACGCGATGATTTGGACATTGCTGGTTTGCGGCGGCGTCGAACGTGCTTCAGACATTGATTAGCGCTCCACCATTGATTAATGCTGCACCCAAGCCTTCCACGCAAAACTGCCAAGGCCACCGGCACCAGCATCGCCGCCGTTACCAGGGGCGCCAGGCGCGCCGTGTCGCCCGCCGCTGACATCCGGAGGATTGGTGTAGGCCACATTAGACGTCGCGGTAACGATGCGAATCGACCCGCCAGCACTACCAGCACCGCCGGAGCCGGCTTGCCCTCCACGAGCCCCACTCTTGCCTTGCCGTCCGGGATTGCCAGGGAAATCACCCGGCCCAAGTTTCGAACTGCATTGGTAGTCATCGGTCATTTGCGGGGTCGCGCCGCCAGGCCCACCTTTCCCGCCTGTTTGGCCAGGTTCGCCGTCCCCGCCGCGGGCAGATAAGTCGAGGTTACCGGCGTAAGCGTTGAAGTACAGCTCGATAGCGCCGGCGACTCTACCTTCGGAACCGGCCGCAGCTCCGTTCTTTCCGGAGGCGCCCGGTGTGTCTGGTGAAGTTTGATCAGGCGGTGGAGAGGGAGCAGCACCCGCCGCATTCGCGCTAACATCAATAGACAAAGTGTTTGCATTAGCCAGCAATTGTCGACAGAATAAGCGCAGCCGCTTTCCTGGGAGTTTCAAGGGCTCTGAAACACTGATAGTATCCGCGTAGAACTCGTTGTCGCGAAGCGGGTCGATTGTGTTCTGTGAAACCGCCAGAGTGGGTGCAACGATGCGATGAACACCGTTGCCACAGCTTACAGAAGTAAAAGGTATCGTTTGATCGTTACAGGGTATCGCTGCAGCAATTACCGCGTCGTTCCAGGAAAAGTAGGGCAACGACAACGTGCCGGACATCAGAGTTATGAAGTGTCCTCGCTCCATGCTATTCAGGTGTCCGAGTCAGATCATCGCCTTTCACGTCGCAAGAGCTCGATGTTAGCGATACGATTGCGAGCTTCATGGCTTTGCAAGTCGCCAGTATCCTTGATCGATTCTAGACTAAGACGAGGGCTAAATCAAGATACCGGATAGTTGCTTTTGCGTTCGCGACACGCGCCGGCTAAGTTTTCTGAAGCCTATAGCACATGGCACTAGCTTGCTTGACGAGTAAGCATGTACCTAGCGGTCACACTCTGGGAACCACGAGGAAGGGCACGCGAGGCACGCGGAGCAGCATCGGAGGTAGCTTGTACGCTGTTTCCAATGGCGAGCTCGGTCGCGCCCTACAGGCCTTCGCGGGTAACTAGGCACGCTGCGCCTGCGCCATCACGATACCGAGAGTGCGCCCATACCAACGCGGTCTCTGTAGCGACGCGGCTTGCGAATTTCAGCGCAGAAACTTCGGAAGGTATCTGACGGCGCCAGCTGGTTCCGCTCGCAAATGGAAATTCATGTGGCAGATGCGGAACGTTCTCCAGAGCCGGGGCTCTACCACGTCATAGGTATGCCTTCGTGGCCGGGTATCGTCGAGCGCTTTGCCTCTTGCGGACATTTGGGCCCACGAGATCGTCAAAATAGAGTCTTCAAGGGTAACGATGCGAGGGACGAGTACCTACACGTTGTCATCGGCCCATTTCGCTCATCGACGAAGCGCACAAAGCGATGGCACACGAAGCCTTCCAACAATCGCGAGACGCTCAGAGTGCGCCGTCAAATATGGTCCAGTGAAGATCCTCTGGAAGTGGCCAGACGCGCCTTCGAAAGGGTCCTTGAGGCGACCAGCACGCCACGGCGCCCATCGAACGTGATCCCCTTCCGGCGGTAGGTTCTTCTTAGCGAGCCCGCTAAGAAACGGAAGCTCAAACGGGCCGGAGTAGTTCTGGTCGCTGAGAGGTCTTAAAGCGGCCAGGAAGGCCAGGAATCGCCAAAAGAGAGCCCCTCTCTACCGGCCCTAAGGCAGAACGACAACTTGGCCACCGATGGAGGTCCAGAACGGGGCACCCAATCGCCAGTCGTCGGGCTTGCCTTTGAGGTAGGTCTATTTCGCCGCTTACCCGCTCCTGAGGCCCATGAAGTCGATCCTACTCTACGGCGAGTCTCTAAGGGCACGTCTAACGCACAGTAATGAACTTAGCTAAACCGCTGCCTGATGAATGCCTGGGCGGTCTCGCCCGTAAGCTCTTGGGTCGAGGGGCCGTACCGTACAAAGAAACGCTCACCGGCGCCATCTTTAACGAATACGGGCGTTCGCGATGGATCGCACTCGATTGCGAAGACTCTTGTTCCATCATCCCCATCGGAAACGTACTCTTCGAACCTGGGGTGAACGTTAAGGGCGTGCTGCCCGCCAATGCGCTCCTTGAGGAGATTGATCAAATGCAGCGCCATCTTATCTTCATCCGAAAACTTATCTGCACCGATTCCCACAGGCGTTCCATCATCCGCAACACCAACAAGGAGCGTTCCACCAACCGTGTTTAGAAAGCCCGCAATGGTTTTTAGGACAGAAAGCTCGATGCGAGTATCTGGCTGTCCCGTGTGCAGATTCATTCGAAGCGCGCTCTTGAACTCCGTCGCGGATGATTCGCCCGAGGCGATCAGTTTTGCAACATCCAGAGGGCGCTGAAGCACTCCATCATGACCTGCAAGCCTCTCGTATGCTTCGCGAATCGTTTGAGCCATCATATCTCGGCGCTCTTGAATGAACCTATCGAACGCTAGCGTTTGCCATCCCATCGGCAAGGCATGATGCCGGTACATAAGCTTTAGCGTTTCCGAATCAAAGCGCTGTTCGAGCCCCGGCACGTACTCCGCGGGTTCCGAATCCGTGATGTCGCTGTTATCGCCCCATTCAACGATTGCATAGTTTGCTATCTGGTTGTACTCGCGACTGGAGTTGACCCGCTTTCGTGGAGAGGTAGTTTTTGGACATCAGGCGGCTTGATCCATTCGCCGCTCGTAGTTGTTGGGTGAAAGATAGCCCAATGCCGAATGCCGGCGGTGCGGATTATACCAGCCCTCGATGAAATCGAAGACCACTGGCGCCGCTTCCCGCTGGGTCTTAAAACGATGAAACGCGAGCAGCTCGCATTCAAGCGTCGCGTTGAAGCTCTCGCACATCGCGTTGTCGTAGCAGTCGCCAACGGACCCCATCGACGGCCGGACACCAGCCTCAGTGCAGCGTTTACCGAAGGCGATCGAAGTGTACTGCGTACCTTGGTCGGAGTGGTGGATGACGCTGTTCGGCCTGCGCCGGGAGATCGCCATGTCGAGTGCTTCAAGGACGAGCTCAGTGCGCAGATGATTCGCCATGGCCCATCCCACGACTCGACGGCTGAAGACGTCGAGAACGACGGCGAGATACAGGAACCCGGCCCAGGTTGGAATGTAGGTGATGTCGGCGACCCAAAGCTGATCGGGGCGATCGGCGCGGAAGTTCCGCTCGACCAGATCTGGAGCGGGCCGAGCATCGCGGTTGCGGATCGTCGTAATGGTGCCCTTTCGTCGAGAAACGCCGCAGATACCGCGTTCTCGCATCAGGCGCGCAACGCGCTTTCCTGATACAGCGATGTCTTCGTCCTTGAGATCGGCGTGGATCTTCGGTCGGCCATACGTGCATCGAGATTTACGATGAAATGCCTCGATGCGATCGCCGAGCAGCGTATCAGCTTGGCGACGTGGAGATGGCGGACGCTTGCGCCATGCATAGTAGCCGCTCGGAGAGACCTCGAGCACTCGACACAGCATAGCAACGGGATAGTCGGCCTGATACGCCTTCACGAATCCGAAGACTTGTTCGGAACGGCGTTTGTCTCCCTGGCGAACCAGGCCGCGGCTTTTGACAGGATCTCAGCTTCGAGCTTCAATCGCTTGTTCTCGCGTCTGAGCAGCGTTAGCTCTTTCTGCTCGTCGGTGGTCAAACCGTCGTCGCGGCGACCGGAATCGAGATCGGCTTGCTTGAGCCAGTTCATGATCGACTGGCGCGAAACGGTGAACTCTTCGGAAAGGGAGTTTATACTGCGGCCGGCGCGGGCCAGGTCGGTGATCCTACGCCGGAACTCCGGTGGGTAGGTGGGGCGTCTTGCCATGATGGACTCCTTCGCTGTAAGAACGAAAGTGTCCACGGAACCGGGTCAACTCCACCGGTGAGCACAGCGCTGGACACCCTCGTGAGCCGCTTCGACCTCTACAAACCGAAGAATGAGGTTGCTAGGACAATGCGTAAATACGGTAGAGCAGCGTGAAGCTGAATGTCATCGTACTCGGCTCCGTGGTGCTGGTTCTCTTTCCGATAACCCCTGTCAGGGCATATGCTCAAAGCTGCGCAGGACTGTACGATGCGGCGAATGGAGTTCTCCTAGCGTACAGTCGCTATGACGTACAAGCTGGGGACGGTAGCAGTTCGTCTCGAGCACGAGCAAAAAAGGCGATGATCATCCAGGCCAATGAATTCTTTAACTATGGCAGTATCTACTTTCGAGCTGCTGATGGAACAGATACTGATGCTGATGCCCTTATCTCTCAGTGCGACAACGACACGCGGATAGCAGTTTATAAGGCTGCCGCAGAAACTGAAGTATTTTTTACCAGAGTGGTCCCTGTCAACAACAAGTCGCTCCTTGACGCTGGTGCGCTTTTTCTTTATCGCCTAATGTTAGTCTTGCAGAAGTCAAATCGCGAAGATGGTGATCTGGCGCGGTTAAACGAGTTCCTAAAGAGCGCGTACCGCCGAGCACACCTTTCGATGCCCGAGAACCTGATTGACGTGGATTCATACGTGAAATCTGCCGCCCCCAGCGGTTCGGCTCATAAAGGTCAGCCGTCCTGCGCGAATCCCGACGTGGCAGTAACCGTAACTAATCCGGTTCAGCCCAATTACCCTAAATCCGCGAGCGACATCCGATTTGGCTCCGTTAGTGTCGAAGTACGAGTGATGGTTGGATCTACCGGACAAGTTGTGGTAGCGAGCGTCTACAAGAGCTCGGGTAACATGGCGATCGACCAAGCCGCGCTCCAGGCTGCACGGCAATCCACGTACTCGCCTGCACTCAAGAACTGCCACCCAACGGAAGGCGATTATCTCTTCCGTGCCGACTTCCAACCCTGAAGACTGCGGGTACGCTCGCGACGGCCCAAAAAGCCTGATACTCGCTTAAAGAGCGTGCGACGAGCACTAGTATCGTTGAAATGCTGATTGGGAGCACCTGTGATACTATTCACGTGTCATGATCGAGGCAATGCCCCGGCCAGCCCAGGATGCTCTGGACGCATACCTCTCCCAGGCCTCGAGGCGTTCCTTGCGGCGGTTGGTCAAAGACTGCGCAGAGCGCGGGGTCAAAGTATCATTACCAACCCTGAAGCGGTGGTCGGTGCGTTATTGTTGGCAGCGCCGAGTTTGCGAACATGATCGATCGATCACGGAACGACGCATAGCTAGAACAATCGATTTTCAGGCTCAGGCTATGCAGACCAATTTCAAACTGATTGACTCAGCGAAGCGGCGATGCGACCTGCTTCTGGATCCAAACAACCCGAATCTTACGCCGGCACAACGAAAACGTGCGATGCATATGACCGTCTCCGATTACTTGAAGGTTCTCAAGATGGAGATGGAGCTCTACAACCATCTCGAGCGGTTCGAGGCAAGAAGATCCGCTACTCCAGAGACGGCGGCAAGAACCTACACTGCCCAGGAGATCGATGCTATTATGCGAGCACTAGCAGAGGTTCGCCATGGCCTTCCACCGCGACGGCCGGATCGAAGAAGTCAAGCCCGACCAGATGAAATGGCTACCTGATGCAAACATAGCGCTTAAACACCTCGCGCACTACGAAGCAACAAAATCGGCTGATCCAGAAAAACCCACAAGCTCGTACACAGACGAAGAGCTGCACGTCATGATAAGAGCACTGGCCCGCTATCGCCACGGCCTTCCAGGTGGGTAGATCAATGGCCTGAGATCGAAACTGGATCAGTCCGCCCTAGATTCGTTGACAAAGGTAGCAAGAAGGCGCATCGTGGTCCAGAGGGAGGCCGTCAGGAGGCTTTGCGGCTTTCGCTTGTCGCGTTCTGCATCTGGCGTCGCCTTCAGAGAATAGGTCCAGCACCCATGCGCGCTTCAATAAGCACTCTCGTCGTAGCATTTTTTAGCATAGCGCTTTTAGCTGCATGCGGCGGCAGAAACGGGTCAACGCCTATGTCGGTCGCGCCGCAGGTCGCTGCGCCTCAATCCGGCGTTGCAGGCTCGGCGATGCAACGTTTGGAGCCATCGTTCCTGCAGCAAGCGCGACCGAATGCTGCAATCTTCACGCATCTTTATAGCTTCAAAGGCAGTGACGATGGTGCACAGCCGTTTGCGGGCCTGATCGAGTTAGATGGCACCCTGTACGGCACTACGGCATACGGTGGCACCGGGTGCAGCGGCACCTCCGGGTGCGGGACCGTCTTTGAAAGCACGACGTCCGGTCAGGAAACCGTGCTATACCGTTTCCAGGGCGGCAAGGATGGCGCCAATCCTTATGCGGGCCTCGTCGACGTCAATGGCGCGCTCTACGGCACAACTGCTGGGGGCGGTTCGGGATGTTCTGGTAGCGGAGGATGCGGCACGGTTTTTAAGATCACCACGTCCGGTAAGGAAACCGTACTTTACAGCTTCAAGGGCGCTCCCGATGGCCTTGCTCCGCTAGGGAACCTGACCGTCTTGAACGGCAAGCTCTACGGGACCACAAGGGCGGGTGGCGCTGGATGCAGCGGTTCCTCCGGGTGCGGGACGGTCTTTCGGACCACGACGTCCGGCATAGAAACCGTACTCTACAGTTTCCAAGGCGCGCAGCGCGAAAAGGACGGCGCAACCCCGTTGGCGGGCCTGACCCAGTTAAAGGGCAGCCTCTATGGTACTACCGCCAACGGCGGAAGAGACAACCTCGGAACCGTCTTCAAGATCACTGCCTCCGGCAAGGAAACGGTACTCTATAGATTTGGGCGACGAGCCGCTAACGGTTTCGACCCGGAGGCCGGACTGATCAACGTGAAGGGCACGCTCTATGGCACTACCCGCCATAGTTATGGTGCTCACCTGTCCGGGACCGTCTTTGAGATTACGCCATCCGGCAAGGAAACCGTGATCTATTTTTTCAAAGGCGGCAATGACGGCGCATTCCCCGAGGCTGGCCTGTTCGAATTAAATGGCACGCTCTACGGCACCACGACCGTCGGCGGCGGTAGACACGAAAATGGCACCATCTTTCAGGTCACCACTGGGGGTGTGGAACGCGTGATCCGCGCTTTTGAGCGAAAACGTGACGGTATCGATCCGGAGTCCAACCTGATCGCTGTCAACGGCGCACTCTACGGGACAACGGTTGGAGGAGGTGGCATTGTGTGCACGCCCTTCGTCCCACCCGGCTGCGGGACTATCTTCGAGGTGACACCATGATCCCGGGCTGCAGCACAAATATGAAGCATGTCATCAGTCTCGTCGGCGCGTGCCTTAGTGCAGCGCTTTTAGCCGCATGCGGGGGAGGCCACAATGTACCCTCCCCGTTGACGCCTATGTCGGTTGCGCCGCAGATCGGCTCGCCGCATTCCGCCGCTGTAGGCTCGGCGTGGCGACCCCTTACCAGCAATGGCTACAAGCTTCTGTACGCCTTCAAAGGCGCACCTGATGGCGGAATTCCGAGCGGAAACCTGGTCGCCGTTAAAGACGCACTCTACGGCGCGACCTCTAGCGGGGGCAGCGGTATCTGTCCACCCAGCCCCAGCTCGAGTGCCGGGTGCGGAACTGTCTTTAAGATGACGAGGGCCGGCCATGAGAATGTCCTCTACAGCTTCAAGGGCCGAAAGTTCAAGGATGGCGCATCCCCGGATGGCCTGCTCAACGTAGACGGGACGTTCTACGGCACGACCTTCGGCGATGCTATTAGTGGCAGACAATGCGGCGATTATCACACAGGCTGCGGGGCCGTTTTCGAGATGAGCTTATCGGGTAAGGAACACGTGCTCTATCGCTTCAAAGGGGAGCCGGACGGAAGATGGCCACTGGGCCTGATGGCCCTGAACGGCGCGCTCTACGGCACGACGTATTCCGGCGGCACGGAATGCGCCTCTATTAAGGGCGGGTGCGGGACCGTTTTCGAGGTCACCACCTCCGGCAAAGAGCGCGTGCTTTATAGCTTCAAAGGCGGCAGAGACGGCGCTGGTCCGGGCAACAGCCTTATCGCAGTCAATGGCAAACTCTACGGCGTCACCTCGTCTGGCGGCGGTTCTTCCAACAACGGGGTGGTCTTCGTGGTGAGCACGTCAGGCAAGGAGCATGTGCTCTATCGCTTCAAGGGTGGCAGAGACGGCGAGTTCCCGGACGGCCTGCTCAACGTAAACGGGACACTCTACGGCACAACCCAGGACGGCGGCGCTTATAGATGTCATTACGACAGGTGTGGAACCGTATTCGAGTTGAGCGATTCCGGCACGGAAAACGTGCTTTACAGGTTCAAAGGCGGAACGGACGGCGCAGATCCGAATGGCCTGATCAACATAAACGGGGCGCTCTATGGCACGACGTATGAAGGTGGCTACCCGAGTGGGTGCTACGTCGGCGGGTCGCCGTCCGGATATTATGTGGGATGCGGAACCGTCTTCGAGATGAGCACGTCCGGCGAGGAACACGTCCTCTACCGCTTTGGAAACGGTAGTACAGACGGCATATATCCGGACGGAAACCTGACGGAACTGAACGGTGTGCTTTACGGTACAACGGCGGGGGGTGGTTCAAGCTCCATCTGCACCGTTCACTACTTCGGATGCGGGACCGTCTTTAGAATCTCAGCCTCGGCTGCAAGCCATCGCAAACGACTCAAACGAACCTGAGGCCAAATCCGTTTCCGATGCACCACTGGGCAGCCTCAGGGGCCGTAAATATATGGTCCAGAATGATACCAACCTGATACCGGGACTGAACCAGAATAGGGGTTTGAGCCAGGAGCTCTCGAGGGATGGGATACTAATGCCGCCACCGCTGTAGCCATTTTGTAGCCAAAGGGTGAGATTACCTGACATGGCGTCACACTCTGATCGGCTATCAAAGTCCTACGAAATCGGGCTCTGAGACGATGTGAGATGGCATGGGATTGAGCCAAAACTACTTCGCATGTAAGGGGTCCGGGGTTCGAGTCCCCGCATCTCCACCACCGAAAACATCCGATTCTCTGAGGGATTTTGGCGTTTTTGCTTCCGCGAGCTTATGAGCGCCCAGCCGCAAACGCGGCGTATCGATCGGTGGAGCTGCGGTCACGCGAGGCACAGCGAGCGTTCAGTGATCATTTTCATCGGATGACCTTCCTGTTGAAGATGTAGCCTCAGATGCGCAGTGCTTGCCTCCCTGGAAGCGTTTCTAACGCAGAACGAGGCTAACGTCACGTTTTGACTTCTTGTGTTGAACGCGCAACAACAGCTTCGTCCCCACAGGCTCTCCGACGATAGCGACAAGATCCGCCCACGAGTAGTTCGACGCATCTCTTCCATTGATGGCGACAATGCGATCACCAGCAACGATGCCCGACGCGGCGGCAGCCGATCCCGGATCCACGACGTCGATGTCGTATGCTTCCGGACCGTTCTTTTCGAAATGAAGCCCCGATCGATTTGCCCCAAATGGAGTCGCGCGCAACTCGGGATCCAAGTACAGAATCTCGTCCGCGTAGTCGAAGGTGGGGATAAAGCGCGACAAGATACTGAATCCCATGTTGCCGGCCTCCGTATACGATGAAAATGAGCCGCTGGTCATCTGCGTAAAATTGGTAAGAACGTCGTGCATTTCTTGTCCACCGAATGTGAAGCGTCGTAGCGTCTCTTTGCGTCCGGAGTTGCTTCCGCCCGTCCCTTGGCCGATCGTCTTCACGCCGCCGACGTACTCGTCCAGGAGCCCAGCATGTTTGAGGAACTCACCAAACAAGATGAGTATTCCGGCGTTGCCGGTGTCGGTACCGAAGAGCCCCACATGGCCATCGGCTGCGGCGCCCACGACGGGCATGTCTTCCTGATCTTCGAACCTTAGTCGAACGCCAGTCCCGCTTCCATCGTGACGATAGGATGCTAACGGTGTGAAGGTCACCGTGCGATCGCCGTAGTCGAGGCGAACGGCAAAACGCTCGAAAGCTTCCAAGCCGATGATACCCGCGAGGGGCGCTTTCTTACCGCGTTCGTAAAATGAATACGGGTAAGGTATCACTAGGAAAGGTTGATCGAGCAACTCGGCGTCGCCGACCCGCACGCTCGCAACGTGCGTGTACTGCGTTGAAATCCTACCAGCGCCTGACCCTCCGCTTTGCCCGGCTCCGCGTCCCTGAAGTCCAAGCGATTTTGCAGCCAGCGTCGTGAGGATCGCGTGCCCGCCGGTATCGAGGATGAACGGCATCGGTGCGTGTCCGTTGATCGACGCAAAGACGATCAACTGGCGCCCTTCCAGCAGCATCGGTACCTTCGAGAACTTCGCGTGCCCCACCATCTTCGCATTGTCGGGCGCGATAGGCTTAGCGTAATTCAACCTGCTCACATACGGTTGCAAGCGGTAGTGCGTCACGCTCAGTACGTAGCCGTCGGCCGGCAACGTTTCCGTTCCTCGGGAGATTGAGAACGGCAGCACCAATCCATCGACCGTGCGGTAATCCCCGTAACGGGTGACTCCGTCATCGGAGAGCAGTGGGAGTCGCTCGCTCACGCTCGCGAGCAGATGTGTCTGCGCATCGATGGCAAGATCGGCCGGAATGCCGCCTTGAGGGTGAACGCGAATCACGATGACGCTCCTGCCCTCAACGATGCGGGTTCCCGTGCACGTGTACGTGGCATCCGCGCCCGCATCGAAATAGGCATGGCGGATGAGGTATGCGCTCGTAATCACCCGTACGCGCGCGAACGGTGTGTCGTACGGATGCACCCCGCCCGAGATGTCTTGCGCCCAGGTGGTCGCTCCGTCGTACACCTCGGCGGTCGAGCCCATTCCCGCGACGTCGAAGTGCCGCGCATATCGGCCGCGAACGAGATCGTTGTCGACGCGCGCGCTACCTCGCAAGCCGGAAATCGTTACTTGCCCGAACGCCGTCGTCTCGAGGATTCCTTTCCACGCATCACCACCGGTCGCGGCACGCATTTGAGCCATCACCTCGGGGGCGCGGCATGCCGGCGGAGTGGACATGGAGGCAATCATAGGAAGTGGACCTTTTGTGCTCGGGTGTTTCTAGTCATAATGCATACTATGTTTCAAGGCGCCTTTCGTGACATCGGGCGTCACGTGTTTGGAATAGCCGCGGTCGGTTTCGGTGTCTTCGGTCTGGCCTGGCATGATTTCAACAGCTGGCAACAGATTAAGCCACTCGGAAACATTCCTCACCACGAGATTCTCGCGTACATCGTAGCGATCGTTGAAATCGCCGCGGGAGTGGCGATCCAGTGGCCGAGAATGGCGCGCGCCGGCGCGATTGCGCTGGGTTCGCTCTATCTCGTCTTTGCGCTGTTGTGGCTCCCGCTCTTTGCCGAGAAGCCATTGGTTTACGATCGCTTGGGGAACTTCTTCGAGCAATTCTCTCTCGTCTCAGGGGCGTTGATTGTTTATGCGAATTCGGGTCTTGCAAACGCCGCACGAGCAGCGCGACTGGCGTGGATCGGGTATTATGGCTTCGCGATTTGCACGGTCTCGTTCATGCTTGAACAGGCCATCTATCTTTCTTCAACTGCGGAGTACGTCCCCAGATGGATTCCTCCGGGCCAAATGTTCTGGGCGGTAACGACGACGATCGCCTTTGCACTTGCTGCTGTTGCCCTACTTTCGAGACGCTCGGCACTCTTGGCTTCTCAACTGCTTACCGCCATGATCGTTGGTTTCGGATTGCTAGTCTGGCTACCAGCGCCGTTTGCCGATCCGCACAGCCTTACAAGCTGGGCCGGCAACGCGGAGAACCTCGCGATCGCGGCCTCGGCATGGATCGTCGCCGACTGGCTCGCTCAGCAACGCATTCGCGACCGCACGGTCGGAGACAATCTCCAAATCTCCGGCGGAGAGTAGTTCTTGAGTTCCGCGAATCGCTGATTGACCGCAGCCCAGCCTGGATCTTGCTGTACCTCGCTTTGGTAGTGCTCATATGCAGCCTCATCCGCGAAGCACGCGAACCATGCAAAGCTATGCACCGGGCGAACGGGCAGCGCCGGAAAATTGTTTGGACTCTCCTCGGTAACGTACGAGCCAATTACTCGCGCGCCCGCTCGCGTCACGATCGGCTTAATCTGTTGTTCGAACAGCGTGACGAACTCACTGGTGACGGGAAGCTCGGGATGGTAGATCGTCGCAACCAGGAGCCCTTTGGATTCTACCGTCGCATGTGGTCCAAGGTCAGGCACGATCGGCAGACCGGATCCTTGACTCGCTGGATGCACCAAGAGCACGTTGTCCGAGTCGGCCATCGTTGCGTTCGCAGCGCTTTTGTGCGCGTTCCACAGGGGACCATAGTAAAAGGCGGCCAATGCTTTGCCGCGCGCTTCCATACTCGGAAAGCCGCGAATCCAGAAGAAACGGTTTGGGTTGTCCGGCGTGCGAAACTCGCCGATGACGATCATGCCGTCCGCGGTCAAGCCATCTACGAAGTAGCGGTCGAAGAGATCGATCAGGACATCGCGCTGACCTGGAAAGAGCGTGTATTGGCGAATCTCGACGATCAAGCAGCAGTCATTTGTGTCGGGCGGCGCGGCACCAAGCACTATTACGCCTCCTATCAGTGCGACCGAGGCAGCGAGCGTGCGAAACATTCACTATACGTGCCAGATTGCTTCGTCCGGGTAAAGTCCCACTTTTAGCCCAGACGACGGTGCCACTCCCCGTAGGCATAGGCGAGCCGATCCACGCCTCGGCGAATCTCGAACGCACTCAGCGTACCGAAGCCGCAGATGAGCGCCGCTTTCCGTGGTGACCGTAGATAGTAGGGGACTCCGCTGTAAAGGCGCACGCCGCGCTGCACCCCGTGCTCGATGAATGCATCGACGTCAGCTACCGCCAGGCGAGGAAAGCGTAGAAACGCATGCGCCCCTGATCCCGTCCACGTCACGTCCGTCCCGCCGAGGCGGGCCTGCATTGCACCAGTGAAGGTTTCGCGCAGTTTCGCGAGTTCGCGCGCTGCACGCCGTTGAGCTCGTTCGTAGGCGCCATCTTCGATGAAGAGCGCGAGGGCGCGCTGCTCGAGCATGGAACTGCCTCGGTCGGTCAGCCACTTCATCGCGCGAAAACCTTCGCGCAGGGCTCGCGGAACCACCACATACCCGAGGCGAAGCCCGGGCGAGAGCGTACGAACGACAGTTCCGATGTAGATCACGCATCTGCGCTCATCGAGCGCTTGAAGCGCGGGAATCGTGCTTGCCCTTTCCTGATACTCGGTGTCGTAGTCGTCTTCTATGATCCAGGTGTCGTGCTCCATCGCGTGGTGCAAGAGCTTCAGACGTCGCTCGACGCTCATCACGGCTCCGGTCGGAAACTGATGCGAGGGCGTAACATAAATGGCGCGCGCGTTTTGTAAGGCTCGCGAGTGGCGGCCCACATCGAGGCCACTTTCATCGACCGCGCAAGGAACGAGCCGGCCGCCGGCGGCCAGCAATGCTTGCCTCGCGCCTTGATAGTGCGGATCCTCGATCCCGATAACCGCCCATGGATCACAGACGGCCCTGGCCGTGAGATCGAGCGCCTGTTGCGATCCACTCACGACGATGATGTCGTCCGGTTCGGCGGCGACCCCGCGGTGTCGTCGCAAGTACGTGCAGAGCGCGGCTCGCAGCTCGAGCAGGCCAGCCGGATCGGGATAGTCAGTGTGCATCTTCCGCGCCGCTCGAGCGATTGACTGCTTCCATCCTCGTAACGCAGCGGTATCGGGAACAAAGGCTGCGTATCGAAAATCGATCGCAGGAAGCTCGGTGCGCACGGTGCGCACAGGCGACTCGTGCGGCATGAGCCGTTCGGCGCGGCGCACATACGCAGATTTGCGACCGCGAACGGTTTCGGCAGACCGCCGCACAGCTGGGGCTGGTATCGCCGCAACGGTTGAACCCGATCCGACTGTAGAGCAGATATACCCCTCCGCCGCGAGCTGGTCGAAGGCAGCCTGCACGACATTCCGTGAGATTCCCAATTGGCGCGCAAGCGTACGCGTGCCCGGCAAGCGGCTGCCGGCGCCCAGGCGCTCGCTCAGAATTGCGTGGCGAAGAGCGTTGAAAACGGCCCGGTAGAGCGGGCGCTCCGGTCCCAAGTGTAACAGCATAAGTGGCCCCCTCATTCGCCTTCAAAGTGGATATTTACTAGGTCCATATGCTTTACGTACGATGGCAGCAATGAGTGACACCCGGCGCGCGATGCTCCGCGACTGTGGAGCGATTGCACTATTGTTTGCCAGCTATCGGCAATTCTACGGTCAGGCGCGGGACGAGGAGTTGGCCCTTTGGTTTCTCTCCGAACGCCTGAACAACACTGAGGCCACGATTTTCGTCGCCGCAGACGGTGAACAGTTCGATGGCTTCGTCCTGCTCTATCCGTTATTTTCTTCGGTGCGCTGCAAGAGGTTGTGGCTGGTGAACGATCTCTACGTTCGCGAGAGCGCGCGCCGATCGGGCGTGGCTCGCAGACTACTCGAGCGCGCCGAAGCGTTTGCCGTCGAAACTTCGGCGGCAGGCTTGACGTTGCGAACGGCCTCGGACAACGCTGCTGCTCAGCGCCTCTACGAGCGTTGCCGCTACACCCGCGATGCAACTTTTCTCGCCTACGATCGCGACGTTTGACGTTCGATCGCGCGCGTTCGGCGCACTCGCTCTGAGCGCCCGGCTTCCCCTTCCTCTTGGAGAATCCGCCTTGTCTCAACCGCCTCCTGAAGCTGCCGTTGTCGACGGCGGACATGACTTCGATTTCCTGTTCGGTCACTGGAGGATACATAACATGCGTCTGCGTCATCCGCTGCGCGGCTCAAACGAGCAGTATGAGTTCGCATCGACGTCCACCGAAAGCCCGCTGCTCGGTGGCCTCGCGAACCTAGAACAATACGATGCCCCGGATGCACCGGGCAGGCCTATCCACGCGGTCGCCATGCGGTTGTACGATGTTACGTCGCATCAGTGGAGCATCTACTGGAGCACCGTCGGCAGCGGCACGTTTGGGATCCCCACGGTGGGCAGGTTCAAGAGGGGCGTCGGTCTGTTCTACGACAATGAAGAGTACGATGGTCGGCCTATCATCGTGCGATTTACCTGGACGCACAGTGATCATGATCACTGCCACTGGGAGCAAGCGTTTTCCGAGGACGGTGGGCGAACGTGGGAACCGAACTGGATCATGGAGTTTACGCGTGCATGAAACGCGCGCTTCTCCAACTCAACGTCGCACTTGCCTTCTATAACGCCGGCACGATCTAGGCGCACGAGGTGCGCATATTCCGCACGTGGCGACTCGAGTACAATCCGGCTCACAGCCCAAGCCCTCGAGGTTTTGGGAAAGCACCGCGATAGCGCCTGAAACGCGAGGCGAGGCAGCGCCGTTCACGCCCTACCCTTGCGGCGAGTGCGCGCATTCTTCCCTCTTGGATGCTAGCTCAGGATGGCTCGCGGCCGCGACGATCGACGAGCTGATGAGCCGGAAGTTCTAGGCGATGGGCGGGTCGTCGCCAACTTCGAGGCTCGCGCTGATTCGCTCGAAAGACGCATCGTGTGGGTTTTCATGCGGTAACAACGACGCCGCGGTCGGGCAAATAACTGCGATGGGCTTCCCCATTGGCGATCGCCGGAGACGCTCGTCCAGGAATTAATGGGGCTGACCTAACGGCTGTTGAAGATGCCGGATCTTAAACCGGGCGCGTCTGACGACCATTTGACGACCATTCTTCCGGAAAAGCTTGGAAAGTCGTGGAAACTACTGGAGCCGCAACCTATCTGAAAGGCTCGGTGGCTATGAGCCTTTTCGCGTTTTTTGGGCCTTCCTTGCGGAACGGCGTTTGGTTCCGGAATCATTTCGCATGTAAGGGGTCGGGGGTTCGAGTCCCCCCATCTCCACCACTGAAAACGACTGATTCTGCAAGGAATGTTTGGCCTTTTCTTCCGCCGCTTCGCGGGCGCCCCGCGGCATTTAGAATTCGTGTAAGGGAGAGGGGTTCCGTCCGGCCTTCAAAACGGACGGTTTTGTAAGGGAGTTCGAGGATCTTGGCTTCGCAACAGCCGGAGCATTTACGACAATTGTACGACAGTCCTGATCTTAATACGTTTCAAAAGCTCTCTGACTTGTCGTTCGACTGACTCGAGCAACACTCACCGCTGGCTCCCGATCCTGGGCCGACGCCAGCAGGATCGTACGTAGATGAATAAGCCCCAAGACCCGTCTTTCATCACGCCGGATGTCGACATTGCTGCAACTCTCGTAAGCTCGAAGATATAACGAGGCCCTTCGCGCGCTTGAGATTCTGCAAGGCGCCGGAATCGAGCCGGTGAACGCGAATCGCTGATATCATCGACATGTCGGTGACAACAGCGCGGAGGCAACTAATTCGGCGAGCTTTCGTGCTCGAATACTTCACCATTGCCTGGATGGTGGTTGAAGCTGCAGTCGCAATCGGTAGCGGCATCGCTGCTCACAGCGTAACTCTCGTGGCCTTCGGTGCCGATAGTGTAATCGAGCTTCTCTCAGCGGGAGTCCTCGTGTGGAGGTTAACTGTCGAACTGCGCCAGGGAGACGAGTTCTCCGAGGCGATCGAAACACACGCACGAAAAATGGCAGGCGCACTGCTCTTGGTGCTATGCGCCTATGTGCTTTTAAGCGCCGGATGGAGCTTGTGGCACCGTGCCGGCCAGGAGTTCTCAGTGGTGGGACTCGCCGTGGCGCTTGCAGCGATACCAGTGATGTACTACCTCGCAAAGCAGAAGCTCGCAATCGCCGAAGGCATTCCGAGCCGAGCACTTAAGGCTGACGCTATCGAAGCCATCGCGTGCGGGTATCTGTCCCTCGTCGTGGTCGTTGGACTCGCAGCGCAGGCACTGCTCCACGCCTGGTGGATCGACGGCGTAACGTCCGTCGCAATCGTATTCTTGCTGATCAAAGAGGCGCGCGAAGCCTGGCAAGGCGACGAATGCTGAGCCTCAACCGCTCCTTCTCAAATAGCTAAAGAGCGCCACGAGTCCGAAGTCGACGTGGAGCCGCTGACGGCGATCGAACAGTGTTAGTCCCGGATTGTTCGCGAGGACGTCGATCTCCATCTCTTGGTCTCGAGGACCGTGAATTTGATCAACCGCCTTTGGGCCGCGACGCACGGTCTGACGGAAGAAACATCCGTACGTAATTTCCGATCAGCCTCGCCCTTCAAACGGTATTTTCAAAGGAGGGCCTTCCGGAAGATAAATCAAGACAGCCGCGCCGATGATAGCGGCGGCACCGATGAAGTTCCGACCGTTTGTACCGAGCGGAATGACGCCTTCGGCCATACAAAAGCACGACGATGGCCATTCCTAGGAAGAATGGCCGCTGTATCATTTTCTAATAAACCTTTTCCAAAGGAGGGAGCCATAGTCATCTTCTAACCTGCTCTCCCATGGACAGCCGTGGGCGATTGTTGGAAGCGAGTATACTTGCAGTTATCCTGGTGGCGCCACAGGGAGCTGTTGCTGCTCAGACACCGCCGTCAACAGCTTCATCGCCATCACCGTCACCGACGCCGGCCGCAACGCCGACGCCGACCCCTACGATAACGTTGAGTGGCGTTCTTCTCGCCATGGAAACGTTCACGGCAGGCGTGAACGCCACGGGGAATCTCGCCAACCAAAACGGGGCAGATCAGCCGAACCGCTTCAATATCAGCAGTGCGTTCCTTACAGTAACTCGGAACACCGGATTCTTTCGCTATGGCGCGAGCGGCGGAGTGTACTCGATTCCCGTCGTCGGCCTCTCGGGAAACAAGACGTTTCAAGCTGGGGCGAACGTGAATACGTACGGACCGTTACCATCGGCCTACGTCGGCATCTATCCGAACGATCACTTCAGCGTGACCGCCGGCTACTTGGCAACCTTGATCGGTCAGGAGAATACCTACACGTATCAAAACTGGGACATCCAGCGCGGGCTCGTGTGGAATATGGAAACGGCCGTAAGCCGTGGCGCACGACTGACCCTAACGGGAGGCAAGTTCACCGCCGCCCTGGAGCTTAACGACGGATTTTTCTCGGGACACTACCTCGGCCTGGAAGGTTCACTCGCGGTGGCGCCCGATTCGCGGCAAAACTTCCAGTTCGTCTTCGTCATCCCCAACGCACAAGCACCCGGCAACTGGACTGCGGCGATTGCCAACAAGCGCCTCTATAACTTCATGTACACGAACAATAGCGGACGCTGGAGCTTTGCTCCATACGTGTTGCTCGTGCAATCGCCGAAGAGCACGGCCCTTGGCTATACGAGTACCGAGAACGCGTACGGCATCGTTCTTTTAACCACATATGCGATGAGTGCCAACTGGTCGGTCGCGACGCGCGTCGAAGACATCGCAAACGAAAGCGTGACGGATGCAACAAGCCCGAACGCGGATTTAGTTGGTTATGGACCGGGAAGCGGTGCCTGGAGCTTCACGGTAACGCCGTCATACCGGCGGGGATTGTTCTTGGTGCGTGCCGACCTCTCGCAGGTCATCGTGCGGGCGCTGGCGCCAGGGCTCGCTTTTGGATCTCTGGGTCAGGGGCGCGACCAGTTCCGCTTTGTCGTAGAATCAGGAGTGGAGTTCTAGCCTCGGCGGCTATCGTCGCGTGGACACCGGAGCCGGCGCTGCCGGCCATGCGCTGCCATCCGTGAAGTGAACGTAGTCGACGGTGCATCCGGTGGGCGTGGAACCGCGATATTGAGCGTTGTAGAAACCATTGAATGCGTGTTCGATTCGGACGCCTTGCGCGAAGACGCCCTTGTCGATGACGCGCTCCGTTCGCCCTCCGTACTTTACCTTGAACGAAACTACGTCGGCCGAAACCGGATGCTCGTTTGTAAATGAGATGATGATAGGCTTATAGGCGGATATATACGATTTGGTATTCAAAATCCGGCAGCCCTCAATGTGCACAGGCTCTGGTGACGCAGCTAAGGGGTCGCTGAGGACGACCAGCAGCATGAAGATCGCGCCCGTTGTCGGTGGGTTGCTTTCTCTCATTGCCGCATCATGCCGCGTATCATCGCGGGCATTCCTTCCTTCACAAATCCGGTCACTTCTTCAGCATGCCGGCGGATCGCCGCCAACACGAGCGGATCGTCGCTGGTCTCGGTAACGGCAACGCCTTTCGGTGTCACCGTCAGATCGCGTCGATACTTCTTGGCGTTGCGGAACATCGTCGGCAGGCTATTGCTCATACAGCGCACTTCCTCGCCCGCGTTGACGTGAGCCCACATACTCGGAACGTGTTCTTGAAGCAGCGTGGCGATGTGCGCGTCGTCGGATTCGGTCACGGTGCGGATGCCGTTTGGCAACTGCTCGACGTGCCGGCGGATTTCAGTATGCCGATTGAACATTTCCATGTAAATGGCCATGTCGCGATCGGAGACGTTCATCATCCCGCTGCCGCCCATCATGCCGTGCATCATTCCACCCTGCATCATCCCGGCGTTCGCCGTTTCCGAGGGCGAGGAGAGACGCGGGC
Organism: Vulcanimicrobiota bacterium; assembly: GCA_963752825.1. Taxonomy (GTDB): domain Bacteria; phylum Vulcanimicrobiota; class Vulcanimicrobiia; order Vulcanimicrobiales; family Vulcanimicrobiaceae; genus Cybelea. The sequence continues at coordinate 30,531 of CAVVZF010000001.1, forward strand.
GGTGCGTGCAACCGGCCAGAAGCGCGAGAGCCGAGGCGATGAATGATGGCCGGCGCATCACGGGCTCCCAACATTGCGCGTCAGCACCGATCGCCCCGATTTGGTTCCGCTCTTCGCCGTTATCGTGAACGTCCAGCTCGTCACATACTGCAGCCCCATCTGCGCCGTATACGTGCCATCGCCATTGTCGGTGGCGCTGGCCGTTGGCCCCCTCATTGACATCGACGGCATGGCCGTCGTAATCGCGACATCGGCGCCTTTGACCGGTGCGCCCGACGGGTCGGTGAGCGTGACGGTCAGCGTTTCTCGACCTTCCTTGGGAGGAGCGGGACTAAACGCTGTGGCGACGGTGAAGTCTCCTTGCGAGTTTGCGCTCTTGCCGGAGCAGCCGATCACCGCGAGAATGATAGCCAAAACGGCGAGATATTTCACATATGCTCCTTTTTTTGTCGTTATTGCTGGATTGACATGTCGCCGGCCGTGCGGTGCACTGCGGCAATTGAAACGTTCAGTCGCGCGATGGCGCGCAGCACACCTTCCCGTGCGGCCGCATCGTCGGAGAGTGCCGCCAGTGTCTCCAGCGTAGTACCCTTTCCGGCCCGTTCGCGCACGGTCGCGACTCGCAATTCTTCAGCTGCGCTGGTTGCCTGCGCGCGAGCCGTTTCCAAGTTCTGCCCCGCCGCTTGATACTCTCGCCAGGCCTTCGCCACATCGCGCTGTGCCGATAGCTCGGCCTGATCGAGGAGAGTCTGCGCCCGCGCTTGCTTCGCGGCGGCCTCGTGGAAGACGGCAGTACGGCTTCCGCTGTCGATCACCGGTACGCTTGCCGTCACGCCAATTTGATAGCCGGTGGCGCCGAGCGGCGGGTTCGAGCTCCCATTGTACGTCTGTGCATTAGCGGTCACGTTTGGCAAATACGCGGCACGGGCCGCGCCAACCTGAGCCTGCGCGGCCTGCAAGGCGGCGGAGGCCGCAAGCACCTCGGGACGTTGCGCAAGGGCTCGTCGCGCGAACGCATCAAAGTCACCACGCAAGGTCAATGGCGAAAGTGCATCGGCGAGCTGTAGCGCCGGCGTCACGGTAAGGTCGAGCGCAAACTCGAGGTCGGCGGTCGATTCGTCGCGATCCGCCGCGGCGTCTTCCAGCGACTGTTTCGCCGCCGCGAGAGCCGCCTCGCTCTCAAACAGGGTGTAGCGAGCGGCATCTCCGACGCGCACCCGCGCACCGACGTCGTGAACGTGACGTTGCTGATACTCGACGGTGATGGTGCGGGCTGTTGCAATCGCTCGCGTTAGCAACGCATATTCGTACGTCTGTACCGCGGCGAGCATCGCGTCTGAGCGCCCCGCGGCAACCATATAGCCCGCGGCTTGTGCGGTATGGCCGGCGGCCCGCCTCGACGCAAGCGCCTGTGGGGCAAAGATCGGCACAGACGCCGTCGCCAGTAGGTACGTCTGCCGCGCGTACGGCGTCCCGAACTGTGTGATCCCGCCGTTGCTCGTTGTTCCCGAAACGCCGACCTGAGGCAACAGCTTCGCGCGCTCTTCCGAGACGGTCGCGCCGGCCACATCCGCGTCAGCTTGTGCCAGACGGACGTCGAAGCCGGCGCTCTGCGCCCGCGCGATCGCTTGCGCGAGCGTTAGCGTCCCGCTCCATGCAAGTGGCTGCGCCGACGCCGGTTTTGCCAGCAACGCGACGCTCACTGCGAGTAGGATGATCGGCAGCACCGTGCCCCATTTGCGCTGCCGCAGCCATTCCACGCCATCGTCGAAGACGTCGTGCAGTACCGGCACGACGAAGAGCGTTAGCAACGTCGAGATGGAGAGCCCGCCGATGATGACCGTCGCCAGCGGCGAGTACGCATCGATACCGGTTTTCGGGAAGAATGCGACCGAAATCAACACCACCAAGCTCACAATCGTCGTCATGAGGATGGGCTGAAGCCGGATGGGTCCTGCGTAGAGGATGGCTTCGCGCCGTCCCATTCCCTCACGGCGCTTGCGGAGAATGAGATCGAGCAATAGGATCGCATTGCTTACGGCCATGCCGTTGGCCACCACGATGCCGAGAATGGAAACAGTCGAGAAGCTTTGGTGCGCGATCAGCAATCCACCGAACATGCCGAGCAGCTGCAAAGGAATCGCCAACAGCATCACGAGCGGCTGCACGACGGATCGAAACTGCACGACCAGAAGCAAGAAGATAAAGAACACGGCGACCTTCATCGCCCCGAGCAGCCGGTCGAAACTCTGCATCATTTCGGTCATGTCGCCGCGCATCTCCATCCCGTACCCTTGCGGAAACGGGATCGCCGCGAGCCCGCTCATGAGCACGTCCATGTCGAGATCCATCTCACCTGGACCGCCTTTGCGGTAGAAGCCGAGCACCGAGATGGTCGGCCGCAAGCCGTCATGTTCGATCAACGACGGCCCGCTTGCTCGCCCGACGGCAGCGATGGCATTGAGCGGTACTACCTGACCGCTCCTGCCAGCGATCTGAACGGTCGAAACGTCGCCGGTTCGATCGCGCTGATCTTGCGCGTACCGCACCAAAATGGTGTCGTGCCGGAGGTTCGCAGGATTGAAATACTCCGCGGTGATGCCGCCGTGCAGCGCATAGTAGGCCTGCATCTGGACGTCGGCAGGGGTGAGGCCGATTTGCGATGCCCGCGTGCGATCGACCATGATCTGTAACTCTGGCTGGGCAAGCACCGAGCTGGTTGCAACCTGGTAAAGGCCTCGAACGCTCTTGGCTCGATCGGCCACGGCGCCGGCAAGCCGGTAGAGCTCGCTGCGATCTGGCCCGTAAATTAAAATCTCAATGGGAGCATTGTTGCTGGCCATGACGTCGGAGCCCATCTCTTTGAGCGCGAGGCGGCGGATGCCGGGGATCGTACGCGTCGCTTGCGCGTACACCCCATCCATGATCTGCCAAATCGTGCGCCGGCGCGATTCCTTTGGCACGAATGTGATGAGGTACGAGGCGTCGTTGACGCCATTCATCGCTTGTCCCGTGAAATAGTCTGCGCCGGCTTGCTCGCCAATTTCGGCCGAGATTTTCTGAACTTCGGGCTGTTGTTGGAGCAGGGTTTCGAACCGGCGGCTGGCAGCGTCGGTTGCCCTGAACGACGTACCCGGGGTCATCTCGAGAAACGCATACGCCTGTCCCGTGTCGGCCAGCGGCATCATCTCTTGTCCGATGAACGGCAAGAGTTGGATGCCGACATACGTCAGCAATGCCGCGCCCGCGAGCACGAGAGCGCGATGGTCCAGACTCCACGCAAGCGCGTTTCGATAGCCGGCGTTCAAGCGCGTCAACGCCGCACGCGTCGGACGAAGCATACGCGCCACAGCATCGTCGAGCCGAATCCGCCTCAGGGAGCGCGCTTCTTTGGTCTGGAAGAGATAGGCCGCGAGCAGCGGCGTCAGCGTCACCGAGACGACCATTGAGGCCAGCAGCGCAAAGACGATCGGCCAGACCAACCCGACGAACATGATCGACGTGATGCCGCCGCTCATCAGAAGCGGAACTACCGCGAGAATCATGACGCCGGTGGCAGCGGCGATCGGAACGATGACCTCCATCGTGCCGTCGACGGCGGCACGCGCCGGGGAACTGCCCTCATCCAGCTTGCGGTGGACGGAATGGATCACGACGATCGAGTCGTCGACCAGCCGGCCGATCGCCAGTAACAGTCCGATGAGCGTGGAGCTGTTGATCGACAACCCCATCGGCAAAAAGAGGATGACCGCTAACGATAGGCACGTCGGGATCGCGGTCATCACGATGAACGTGGCGCTCACATCTTCGAGAAAAATCAGCAGCACGATGCCCGCCAGCACGACGCTGATGATCAGCTCTTCGATCATGTTGACGGTGAGGTCGTGCACGAAACGCGAGTTATCGTAGGCGCGCGCGAACTGCACACCGGGATGCTGCGCTTCGATTTGGGCAACGCGCGCCATGACGGCCGCGATCACCTGAGGTGAGCTGGCGTCGGGATTCTCAACGACCGAGACTTCGACGGCCTCGTGGCCGTTAAAACGGTACGCGGCGCGGACTTCCGCTGCCGTATCGCGCGCCGAAGCCACGTCACGCAGATAGATTGTTCGGTTTCCGACGGTACCGATTGGATAATCGAGCATCGACTGCTCCGAGTCCGCGCGCTGCGCGCTGCGGACGATCGTTTCGCTTGCGCCGCCGGTCACAACGCCAGCCGACCGGCTGACGTTCTGCGCATCGATCGCATCTCTCACATCTAAAATTGAGAGTCCGTCGGCAGCCAGCGCATCCCGGTGAACGTCGACCCGGAGCTGCCGCTGCAATCCGCCGAACGGAAAAGCAACCTGCACGCCAGGCACGCTCTTGAGTTGGTCGATGACGTCATTGGCGACAAACTCGCGCAGCCGCACGGGGTCCCAACCCGCAGCCGTCACCGCAAGCTGAAGGACCGGCGTGTTGAGCGGATCGACCGGAACCACATAGGACGGCTTGAGGTTCGCGCGGTCGTACGGCAGATCACCTTCGGCCTGTTTTGCCAGCTGCTGCACGTCGACCAGAGCGCGCCGCATATCCGTTCCATACGGAAACTGCAGGGTCACGATCGAGATGCCTTGCTGCGAGATCGAGCGGATGTAGCGCACGCCTTGCAGGTCGGTCATGCGCTCCTCGATCGGCTTGGTGAAGTACGTCTCGACTTCTTGCGGCGCGTACCCCGGCGTCATGGTGATGACCGAGATCAGTGGGCTCTGCACGTAGGGCATCATCCGTGTCGGCAGCAGAAAAAGCGCCGCGGCGATGGCACCGACCATGATGGCGATAAATGCGGCGAAAATCGCGTATGGATTGCGCAGCGCCCAGGCCGCAATGCTGGTTTCGTTTTGCTTCAGTCGCTCGATCACGGTGCCGCCGTCGCGATGGCTTGACCCTCTTCCAGATTAGCGGCACCCGTCACCACCACACGCATGCCGGTGCGAAGATCACCGGCAACCGCAGCAGTCGTACCGTCGTCAGAAAGGACGGATACCGGAACGCGATGTGCGTTGCCGCGTTGATCGATCCAAACGGCCGGCGTCGATCCGCCGACGACCGCTTCTGACGGCACCGCGAATCCCTCGGCCGCGTTTGAAGTATGTACGTGCAGAATCACCCGGACGAAGCCGCCGGGTACGAGCGCGCCCCCTCCGTTGTCGACGATGATCTCGGCGAGGCCCGTATGCGTCTGCTGATCGGCGACGGGTGAAACCGATGCGACGCGTCCGCGCAGCGTTCTTCCGTCACCCGCCGACACGTCCGCCGGCATTCCGACGGTGACGTCGACGAGATCGCGCTGCCCGAATTGGGCGGCGATCCGCAGCCGGTCGACCACTGCGACTTGGAGAATCGGTGTGCCGGCCGCTACGTACACGCCGGGATCGACCAGCCGCTTCACGACCACGGAATCGTCGGGTACGACGACGCTCGTGTATCCCGCCGCGATGCTGCGTGAGGCGGCGGTCGCCGAGGCTCCAGCGGCCTGCGCGCGCGCACTCTCGACCGCTGCACCCGTCGAAGCCAGCTTCATTTCAGCGGCCTCGTACCCCGATTGTGCCGCGACGGTCTGCGCGCGCTCGTCGTCGAACTCGTGGCGCGAAACGGCGCCTTCTTGCAGCAGCGTCCCTTCACGAGCGATCTCGCCGTCCCAGTAGCGCTTTTGTTCGGCCTTGGCTGCAAGATCGGCGCGAGCGATCATCTCGTCGTGGTGGGCCATGACAATGCCGTAGTGGGCCGCTTGCGCCTGCGCAGCCGCAGCTTCGGCTTCACTTTGCAGTTCGGGCTCCTGCAGCTGCGCGACCACCTCGCCGGCGCGCAGCCGGTCGCCTGTGTAAGCCGAGAATTCGGTCAACAGCCCTGGCGCGCGCACAACAACGTTTTGTGTGAGATAGGGCGAGACATCGGCCGGCGCATCGATAGTTATCGAGCTACGTGCATCCCGGACTGTCGCGAACGTGACGGGCACCGGTGCGACGCCGGCCGCACTTTGCATCGACGCCATGTCCATCGACGATGAACCGAACCGGGCTTGAGTTGCTGCCACGATTACAACGACGATAGCTGCAAGCACGATAAGCGCGATCATGCCAGGTCGCCGGTAACGCAAGGCGAGAGCGCCGACGAGCACGATCGCGACGAGCGCGAACGTTGCCGTTCGCCACGCCTCGGGATTACCTGGAGTCATGCCAGCGCGACTGCCAAGTAACTTGGCACTTCAATAGAAAAAAACGCGCGCTATCACGTTCAAACATGCGGCCCTTGCATGGTACATGCTACGAACTTGAGGGCAAAGAGAACGGCCGGCAAGAAACTCGCGAACATAATCGCTGCGAGCGACGTGGCCACGAGCATACGGCGACCCCGCGGGTCGATCCGCGCGGCGCGATCGTCAAGCAGTGCCGCGAGCCGATGCTTGATCGAGCGCCCGCTTTCGGTGAGCGCGGCGGTCGCGCGCGGCATCGGCTTAGCTGCAGCGAGCCGAACGATCGCGGACGCAAGCGCCTCGGGCGCACAGTCGCGAACGGCGTGTTCGTCCGCGGCAGTCTCCCGCGCTTTTGCGTAAGCTTCCACGAGATCTCCTGATGGAAAGGGCAGCAGGTCGGCAAAGAAGTTCAACGCCGCGCCAAGCATCAGATCGAAGCGCGCAGCATGCGCACGCTCATGGCGAAAGGCGGCTTCCAGCTCTTCGGCGCTCAGCCGTTCGAGCGTTTGCGTTGAAACCAGAACGATCGGACGCCAGAACCCGGCAAGCGCACAGAATGGTTCTGAATACGGAAGAACCCGAATCCGCACGCCGCAGCGTTGAGCGATTGCATACAAAGGCGCGTCGGGCGCCTGCGACGCAACGATCAAACGCCGCACTTGCCGGCTGCGACGATACGCCCCGATCGAGGCCCGGCCCAACGCGAGCACGACGAACGCCACGATCGCACCGAACAGGATGCGACCCCAGACGTAGCTCAAACAACCAGAGGATGCCGCGCCGAGGACGCCGATGATGCTAAGCGCCAAGAAAACGGCGGGCGGAATCGTTGCGGCGATCGCCGCCAAGGGCGCCTGCCACGGCGCGTCGTCGTGCATGCGTAAGATGTACGGTGCGAACGCGCGAATCGCAAGCCAGGCGAAGAGCGGAATGACGAGCGATCCGCAGATGGAAGCCAGCAACGCGCCCGATGCGGCACACTCGCGGAGGAATGTCAGCAGATCAGCCAACTTCGCGCTCCCGCCGCTTTTTACGGAGCATGCGCTCCAGCTCGAGGATGTCCTGATCATCATCAAGCTGATCGACGATGTGCGCCAAGAGCGGACTTCGATATTGAGTAACAAGCGGTTTCACCAGATCAGCAACGATGCGATCTTCGAATGCTTCCCGCGTGGTCGCAGCCGAAAACTCGTTGGCACGCCCGGCTGAGCGCTTCTTCAGATGGCCCTTATCGACGAGATTGTTGAGGATCGTCTTAATCGTAGAATAGGCCAGCTTGGAGCGGAAAACAGGCATGAGGTCGGTCACGCTGGACCAGCCGTCGCGGCGCCATAACTCGTCCATCACAGCGGCCTCGAGCGGTCCGAGCAGTGACGCCGTACCCTCGTTGACCCTGAGCAACCGTCGCATGTGCTAAGTAACTTAGCAGAGTGCGACTCCGCTCGTCAAGCCGAGGGTGGACAGAGCCGGAGGCGCCTTCGGTACGAACATGGCCGCTGGATTGCGAGACCTCGACACCATGGTGGCCGTACAGGTCGCGAGAGCGCTTAGGTCGACAGCCTCAGCCACCGGAAAGCCTCGCGAAGGGCAGCAGCCGCATGCGCCGGGATCGGTGTGCCGTGCGCCACGATGCATCGCTCCGGATTCCGGTCGAGGGTCCACTGTGCGGCGACTCTCAGCGCGGGTCGCTCCACAACACCGAACCAGCGGAGGATCGGGAATACTTTGAGACTGCCGTCCAATCCGAAAAACCGGTACCCCAGCTTCGTGAATGGCGGTGAGTCCGGCGCGGCAGATGCGTTCATCAGCAGATCGGCGACGACTAACGTTTGAGAGGAGCGGTGGTAGAATAGCGACTCATTGAATGTCAACAGCCCCGAAAGCGTCAGATGCGGCATCTCGTCAAACCACGGCGGACGCGCAGTCGCACCAAGGACACGGTCAATGAGCGACGGATGCTGCCGCCGTAACAGCGCCGGCGCCCAAAACGTCGCATTCGGATAGAGCCTCCGGTATTGGTCGAGATAGAGATCGTGAAACCAGTTTGGCGCGACGATATCCGTGACGCCTCCGATTCTGGCGATGTTTGCGATCAGACCGTCGGAGGGCTGGCAAGGCGAGTGCAGGAGCACGCCACCGCTTTCGAGCTTGATCACGGTCATGATGTGCGGAAACCACGTCCCCGCGAAGCGCACAGGTGTACTCGTGGTCCAGAGCGACGGCGCAAAGGGCGTCAGGTTCAGACGTCGCCCGCTCTGCGTGACCGTTCGAGTGCATCGTCAACCGATCGTCGGATCGCCGCAGCCGAAGGAGCGTTGTCCGCTGAGCCTCTGCTTCCGTATAGACGACAAGCGACTGCGTATTGAGCGATGCGATCGCCAGAAGGGTCGACATCGTGACCATCGATGCGCAGCGTCGGTGATCCGGGAAAACGAAGCCGCCGCGCTTCCTCCTCGGTGGCAATCTCAATAGTTCGGATCGTGTCGCCGACGCCTAGATGGTCGAGGATCTCACGCAGCCGAGCGTAGGCGATATCGGCGCCAGGACAGTCCGGTATTTTGAGCAACTCGACTTGCATCTGAGGCTACTGCGTCAACATCTGCTCGACGTGTTGTCGGAAGACCGTCGGATCGAGTCGCGGCGCGCTCGTTACGGCAAGCTGATGCATCCAAAAAACCGGCTTTGGCGGCGCTGATCCATCCCAGCGCACACCCTTTCCATAGAGAAAGTAGACGTCCCACGCTGGCCCGCTCTCGATTCCCAGCATATGAGAATAGGCCTTACCTAGCGCTTCGTTGGGATCCCAATAGTTGCTCGCGCGGGGATCCGTGATCAACCCCATTCCATATTTGACATCGGACTCGCGCGCTCGCAACTCCGGAACCCAAACGAAGAAAGCGGCGAGATCCTTCGCGGAGACTTTCGCCAGAACGTCTTGTTGAACTTCGAGGGACCCCCGAAGACAGGCTGGTCAAGTCGGGCTGACGAGAACGACGACGCGTACGCTATTCGCCGCTCGATTGAACGCCGAGCGTAACGGTTCACCGTCGTCGCGCAAGATTTGGTAGCCGGAATCGGCGGCGACGGTTCGAGAACAACCACCAAGTACAAGTGCGGCGCCGCAGCCACCGAGGAACGTCTGGCGCGTCAACCCGTTCATTCGTGTGTCACCCCATAGAGAGCATAGAGAACCGATAAAAGCCACAGCCCAGTCGCGACCCACGTCACGATCCGAGCGATGCGCAGACTAGTCGGTATCGCGGGTGCGCCGCCTTGCACGCAAATGGCGCGACGGCGGTAAACTTGCCAAAAACTGAACCCGAGCAGGAGCGCAGTGATGACCTCGAGCCAAGTCATGTAGGGGCGCAGCGCGGCAATCGTGATCAGCCCGCTCGCACCAAGCACGGGAAGCAGCAACGGCGCAATCGATGGACCGACGCAGCACGCCGCAGCAACCGCCGCGGTCACAGCCGAACCCGTAGCGGCCGTTGCCGCACCGACCGCCGCCGCGTCTTGCCGAACGCTCACTGCTCGGCAATCCGAACGCAGCTCGCGATGCGCGCGGCGTTGTCACCGACGATTGCCCGAGTTAATCGAAGAATTTCACGGACTCGCTCGTCGGTGATGCGATAGATGATGGAGCGACCATCGCGCTGAGCGCTGACGTAGCCGCACCATTTTAGGCAGGCGAGGTGATTGCTGATCCGGCTTTGCGGCACGCCTAATTGGCTGACGATCTCGCCGACCGACCTAGGACCGTCGAGCAGATAGCGGACGATGCGCAGCCGATTCACGTCCGCGAGGCCGCGGGCGAATTTTGCTTGTAGCTCGTCCGCCGCGCCCTCCAGGGCGGTTCCTTGGGCGGCAAGTTTGGCCATGCCAGACATTATATATCAGAATGTTCTGATGTATGGCAAGACCCCGCCCCTATTCGGGCCGCGGGCGATACCTCCCGAAGAAGAGCTCGGGTAAGTAGTAGAGTGCGACTCCGCCGACCAAAGTGACGAGCGCGATCGTATTCCAGCCCCGCGGGCCGAGCGGCACAACCCCAAGCGCGTATAGAACCGCAACGGCCGCCATGAGTAAAAAGAAAGGCCCGGTCGCATAGCAGTGCACGCGCCCGCATCGCAGCGCGTTGACGACGCACCCGCCGCCCATCGTCACTAGCGCGATTGCCCATATTGCGCTGCGCCATGCGTTGCCGATGGCGAAAAATCCGCTCGCGATAAGAACGGCGATCGGAAACCAGTAAATTGCGATCGTGGCGAATCGGTCCGAAAGCAGGTCGAGTGAATCGCCGGCGCCATCAGGCCGCATGACAGCGTGTCAACTTCCACAGCGATCGCTTCATGAGGAACCTCCGATAATAAGCCGAGCTTGCACCAATTCCCGCATCGTTCCTAGCATCTCCGGTCTTTTCCGAGTTTCGTCGGACGCTCGGCGGCACCGACCGTAGATGAGCTTCCTAATCGGGCTTATCCCGCTGAGTACTTTCGTTTGAAGCGCCGCTGTGTCGAACCCGGCCTCTGACAAGAAAGTCTCGGTATCGCGGTTGATATGGCACCCGTCCGCCGCGCGGCGCCATGGCGGCGCAATAACGTCCTGGAACCGGCCAAACGCGCCCATCGAACGAACGTGCTCGATCAGCACGAGCGCTCCTTGTTCCTTCAGGACGTGCTTCACGCGATTCAGGGTGACGGCTGGATCCTCAACACTGCAGAGAACGAGCGTCAAGACGACTGCGTCGACGCTTTCGTCGGGCAAGGAGTCGAGAAAACTATCGTCGGCAATGCGTAGCTCGACCTTGGCCTGCGACGCTCGCAGCTTCTTTTCCGCGCCCCGTGCCATCGAAACGTCGGGCTCGATGACGAGCACGCGGGCCGTATTTTCGTAGTGACTGAAATTCGCGCGTGCCGGCACCGATCTCGACGATCTCGCCATGGAGATCCGAGAGCAGCTCGGTGCGCAGCGGTCCGAACACCCGTCGTTCCGCAAAGCCGTTAACAAGATCGTAGAGCGTTCCGTTCACGGTGCTGCGAACGGCAGCTGCCGCAACCAGCGCTTTTCCAGCAGCACCTTGGCGAGGTGCCATACCGGCGAGGGCGACTTCAGTGAAACCGAGGGGGCCGGCTCGGCATAGAAGTTTCCCACCCCGAGCGCGGCCCGCCCGAAGTCCATCTCGACGAAGCACGCGCCGTGGCCGTCGAAGCGAGCACTGCTAACCCGTGAAGCCCAAGCATTGGCGATGTTCTCAGCGACGATCTTCGCCTGCGCATCAGCGAACACACCCGCCTTCGGTAGCGGCTTGCCCATCGGCAGCATGATGGTCGCCGCATCGCCGATTGCGTAGACATTTGCAAAGCGCGTCTTTAGGGTCGCGCGATCGACGGGAATCCACCCCATTTCGCCGCCGAATCCCGCTCCGTCAAGCGCCCGCGGTGGGCGGTGGGGCGGAACGAACGCGAGCAGATCGTACGACGCGGTCGATCCGTCTACGAACGAGATGAGTCTGGCGGCCGGGTCTACGGAGGCCACCTGGCGGCTCGGAAAGTAAGCGATGTCCTTCGAACGCAGCATGCCTTTGAGCGCCTCACCGATCGCGGCGCCGGCCACCGGCATCGGCGCAGGTTCCGCGGCGTGAATCTCAAGCACGCTGTTCGCGCGAACGCCGCGCTTGCGCAGCATCGCTTCGATCAGCATGGCTTGTTCGTACGGTGCCGCTGGGCACTTGTAACCCGGTTGCCCGGTCAATACGACGACCTTTCCGCCCGAGAAGCCGTCGAGCGCCGCATGCAGACGCTCCGACCCCGCGAGCGTGTAAAAGTTGTAGCCGCTGTGCGCCAAACCAGGGATGCTCTCCGGCGCAAGTTCCGCGCCGAGTGCCACGACGATGGCGTCAGCGGAAATTTCCCGCCCATCTACCGTCGCAGTAAGTTTTTCCGCGTCGATCGACTCGACGGCGCCTTGAAGGAACTCCACACCTGAGCGCAGCAGCGCGCGCACCGGCTTCTGAATCTGATTTGTCTTGCGGCTGCCGACGGAGATCCAAAGCAGTGACGGCGCAAAGACGTGGATGGGATTGCGGTCGACGAGCACGATTCTGTCGCTTGATGAAGCGCGTTTCCGCAACTCGTTGGCGACCACGATGCCGCCGACGCCGCCACCGAGTACGAGAGCCGTATGTACCATGACTAGAACACCAAGACCTTAGCCGCGGTTTGAGTCCACGCGGCGAGCTCCTCCATCGTGCTGCGGTGTGCTCCCGCGACGAGATCAGCCTCGCCGATGCCGCGCGCGTCCATGCATGAGCCACAGACGCCGATAGTGCCTTTGTTTCTGACGACGGCACGAAGCATCACTTCGAGGTTGTAGTAGCCGGTCGGAACGCGCTGTCCGCCCTTGGCACAGGCGGCCGCATCGCCGATAAGAAACACAAACACCTCCTCGCCGTTCTTTGAAAGGGCTCCCGCCAAACGCAGACCGTTATAGCTTCGTTCGGTTCCGTACGGCGGATCGTTGAGAATAAAAAGCGTAAGCCAAGTTAACTCACCCCTTTGCGGTCGTTCCGCGCACAATGGGAAGCCCGGCGGCCTGCCACTCCAAGACGCCGTCGGAGAGCCGAGCGGCTCGATATCCATGACGCTTCAGCATCCCTAATGCCTCGGCGGCGAGCACGCAATACGGTCCGCGGCAATAGGCGACGATTTGTTTGCTGCGGGGAAGCGTTGCCATGCGCTGTTCGAGCTCGGTAAGCGGAATCGATCGCGCGTGCGGCAAGTGGCCCTGCTCGTATTCTGAGCTCGGGCGAACGTCCAACACAATCACTTCACCGCACCGAGCCTTGCCCAGAAGGGCCTGTCGATCGAGCGTTACCATCGTTTCTCGTTCTCTGAAGAAACACTTCGCGGTTCGCTCGATCTCGGCGAAGCGGTGTTCGGCCATCGACCGCGTGCTCAGCCAGTATTCGACGACTAGGGGATCGGCTACCGAATAGAAGACGCGCTTGCCTTCGCGGCGGCTCGAGACCAGGTGTGCTTCGTGCAGAACCTTGAGCTGAGCGCTCGCGTTCTTGACGTCGAGTTGCCCCTGCTTCGCGATCTCGTCCACGCTTTTTTCGCCCTGGCACAGCAGGTCGAGGATCTCCAGACGCTTCGGGCTGCTCGTCGCCTTCCCGATGCGTGCGAAGTAGTCGTAAACCGTATCCTTAAAGCGGCGGTCTGCTATCATTCTAATATACATTAGAATGATAGTACATGGACAGGCCTACGTCAAGCTAGGGGCCGCGGCTAAGCTGTGCTGGCGCGACTTCGCCTTGTGTGAGAGACCCAAGCAGGCGCTCGGAAGCGTACGACAATCTTACGACAATTCGCGCGGAAACTAGCGGAAAACGCGAACGCTAGCGAACGAAAAAATAGCCCCGAAAAACCTGACACAGCAAGGAAAATGGGCTATTTCTTGCGTTTCGTACGCAATTTAGGTTTCGAGGGGCGTTTACTTCGCATGTAAGGGGCCGGGGGTTCGAGTCCCCCCATCTCCACCATCGAAAACGTCCGATTCCTTGAGGGATTTCGGCGTTTTTGTTTTTGGACTAGACCAAGCAGGACGCGCTTATGGAAGTTGGTCTTGCAGTAGCAGCGTCCCAGCGGCAGAAGTTAGGGATCAATCTGACTACTTGCACGATACGCAAGGGGTCAGTGGTTCGAGTCGCCCTATCTCCACCGACGAAAACGCGCCGATCCCATAACCTTGTTCGGATCGGAGTTTGATTTTGACGGCCAATCTCGTCTGTTAAATAAACCGCCCTCCAGCGCGCTCCCTCATGCCGGCGTTACCAGCGCCAGCGTCCTACCGAGTTGTATGGCGAGACCAAGGGCCGCTCGTATCCTTCGAGATTTGACGGGAGAACGTCGATCTCGCTGACTTGGCAGAGAAAATCGTACGGTACGTCGGTAAGGAGCTGCCGCTGAACGAAACCATAGGCGCGCCGGCGAGTCGCCCGGTCGAAAACGTGAACTCCGCGTTGCAATGCGTGTTCCACCGCCGGATTACGATAGCGGGCGAAGTTGAAACCAGTGGGGGCCCGCTCACCGCATGACAGAAGCCATGATGCGGTCGGGATCATAGGTGGAGAGATAGGTCATCAAAGCGACCTGAAACCGGCCTTGTACGAGCTCCGACGCCGTCGACGCAAACCGGATACTGCTTGCTATACTCCGCCTCTTCCTCACCCTCGATCTCGATGAGGGCTCAGCTGCATTTACGACGATCGTACGTTCATGGCCCCGACAGTTGCGAAAACGTGGTTAAGGAGACACGGCGCGAGCCGCGCCAACCGGATTATAGGGTGGCGACGCGAAAAGGATTGCCAGAGGGGGAATCCGAGATGAGATCGCTTCGAGCGCTTTTGGTGCTCGCTCCGCTGGGATTGTCGGCGGGATGTGCCGGTTTAAGTACGGTCAGCGGCGCGGCTGAGCCGGCTGCGGCGACGAGCGTGACGGTCTACGCGAAGGGCGCGATGGGCGACGTTGCCCCGGTGCGCACTATCGTTGGGCCTCGTACCGGATTGCGCTTCCCGAGCGCCGTCGCGGTCGATGCGCACGGCAACCGGTACGTCGCGAACCGCGCCGCCAACAGCGTCACCGTCTACAGCAGCAACGCTCGCGGCGATGCCGCGCCGCTCCGGACAATCGTCGGCGCGCGCACGGGCCTCAACCTCCCGACCGGTCTCGCGCTCGACGCTCGGGGCGACGTGTACGTCGCGAACCGATCGGGAGACACGATCACCGTTTACGCACCCACCGCCAATGGAAACGCGGTGCCGATTCGCACGATCGAGGGATCGATGACCGAATTGAACGAGCCGACAAGCATCGCCGTCGACACCGAGCAGAGTGTATACGTCACAAACCTCGCCGACCGCAGCGTCACGTTGTTTGCGCGGGGCGCGAGCGGCGACGTCGCACCGGTTCGCATCATTCGCGGTAAGCGGGCGGAGCTGACGGCGGCCTTCTCGATCGCGGTCGATCGAGCTGGGACCATCTACGTTGTGAACTCCGACGACAAGGGCATCTCAGGCGTGCTCGTCTTTGGCCCCCGTGCCAACGGCGACGTAGCGCCGATTCGCGTAATCGCCGGTTCAGCGACGAAGCTGGAGACGCCGAGTGGCGTCGCCGTCGATCCGAGCGGGGCCATCTTCGTCTCCGACCACGGGGGAAGCAGCAGTGCCGGAGCGCTCCGCGTCTATGCGAAGGGCGCCAACGGTAACGCCCCGCCGATCTACTCGATTGCCGGAAGCGCAACCCGGTTACGCCCGTACGGTCTAACCATTGATCGTACTGGAGAGATCGACGTCGTAAACCAGACGGACTGATCACGCCGCCCGCAACTTGTGTCGTACTTCGTCCGACCGGAACGCCGTTTATTAGTCCTAGCGCGGCGTGCGCCTCGAAGCGTACGACGATGTTACGACAATTTGCGCGGAAACTAGCGGAAAGCGCGAACGCTAGCGGACGAAAAATAGGTTGCGAAAAGGCTGCCGCAGCGAGGAAAAACCGCTATTTTTTCCGTTTTGCACGCAATTTCGATTTCGGCCGACGTTAACACGCCCGCATTCACGACAGTTGTGCGGCAGTTTGGATCCAGCGTCGGGAAGGTACGATCCGCTGTTTGGGCGACGCGCTGCGCGCCGCTGGACCACGTGCCAAACGCGAACGGGCTTCACCGTCGGCACCTGCATCGGCAGTGGGAGCGTCGATTGGTGCGTCGAGGGGCTATACAGCATTTAGTAAGCTGTTTCGGAGGCCGCTTAGGCGCCCGGTCGAAGCGTTGGTGCATGACGTTTTCTTACGATCAAATAGTCAAAGCTATAGGAAAGCCGCAACGTGTTACGTCGGGCAAAAGCGGTGATCCCAATCGGCTGATCGAGATGATGTACGGCTGTGTATGCGAGTTTCGGATGGGCAGGGCTGAATGGAATGACGAGAACGTTCTCGATCTACGTGGCAATAGCTGACGAAGCAGATGAAGGCTGGCGCGGCCTTTAAATGGTGATTGAGCGGTGAGGAATGGCTGAGCCACCGCCGGGCGAACGGGTCTATCTATGGCCCGGAGATAGCGTGACCATAGTGTGTTCGCGGACGTGTCGTGTTCGGTTTCTACACCAAGATGACTACGACCGTCTAAATGGCAACGACGTTCACACGCGCGAAGGCGTACGTTTCGATGGAATACCCATCACGTTCCGGGCCGGCGGGAAGGGCCATTACTGGGTTTTGCCAGACGATGGCGTGATGATAACGTCTTGTCTGCTGCGTGATGCTTTAGGCTATACCATAGATCGTAGTAAGCCTCGCAAACAGCCTCGGTGAGAAGCTCTAGGATTCTCGCCAGTGTTTAAGTCCTAACGGGCTCCGGCTTTCGTGGTATGATGACCGTGTACCGGTTGCGCCATCCCTCCCGTTGAGGGCCAAAATGTACGCATCCGGCATTCACTTCTGGTTAGCAATTCACAAGTGCTCCGGAGTGCAGCAACAGCCGTTTTGCGCCTACTTAACGGCTGTTGCTGGCTTTGTGCAGAATTTTTTTGGGAGGGCCACCGGAGATCGAACACATGTGCTATCATAGGGATGGACATACACGGGGCAAACTCGTAGGCATCGCTTCGATGCGAGCGGCCCTGAACGGGGTTAACGCTCCTTCTAGGGTCTCCCAAATAAAAAGCCACGTCTAAATACGCGGCTTTTTTTGATTTCACGCCCGTCACGCGCCCTGCCAAAGATTACCTTCCTGGGCCGTTTCGTTCGTCGCAGTCCCGGCAAGGTCGGTAGCCGCCAGTGCCGGCCTTGTCCTCACCGACCTTCTTTATACCGCAGCCCGACGGGCAGGAGCTGTTGTTGTGATAGACGCGCTTGTCCACCGGCTTGTCGATCTCATTAACGGCGTAGAAATCCGAGGTACGTGGAATGGAGCATCCCTCCGTAGGTTAAGCTACGCGCGTAAGGGTGACGTTATTCGTCGGGGACCCCGCCTGGCGACCTAATAGCCCCTTCAGGGCCGGGAGCATTAGGGCATTCGCAATGATCTTCGCACCGGCCGCAAATGTAATCCCCTTGCTTGTCTCCGCTGCAGCCGCAGCCCCAAAAGGGCTCGCTCATACGGCGATTATACACCCCCGACTTTTTTGGCGCACGGTGCGTTCGCTACTTGAGTTCATCCTACGCGCTGGTAGAATGGATTCTTGCCCGATGCGTGATCCGTTGTGTCGACGATGTCCACGATCTCCGGTGCGACCCCACGCACCATGACCTCGAACCCTTGCCGTAGAGTCACTTGAGAGGCCGCGCACCCCTGGCACCCACCACTCATGGTGATGAAGAGCTTGCCATCCTGGACGTCGACGATCGAAATCTGACCGCCGTGGCCAGCAATGGAACGGTTGACTTCCCTGTCCAGCAGTGTTTGGACGACCGCGCGAATCTCAGCGTCGGGTCGCTTCCCCGTGTTTGCGTGGTGAGGAGACTCGAGGATCGCCGGCACGCCAGTCAGCAGTTGCGTGCGGATGGCCGTTCCGATTGCCGCTGTCAGTCCCGACCACGAGGCACTCGGCTTCTTCCCGACCGTCACCACGTTCTCGGTCACGAGCACGTGCGCAACGCCAAGAAGCGCGAACAAATGCTCGACAAGAGGCGAGCCAGCAGATCGCTCCTTGCTCTCAAAGAAGAACGCGCCACCGGGGTGCACGGTTCGGCTCACCGTGAACTTGCAGGTGTTTGGGTCGGCAAG
Organism: Vulcanimicrobiota bacterium; assembly: GCA_963752825.1. Lineage (GTDB taxonomy): Bacteria > Vulcanimicrobiota > Vulcanimicrobiia > Vulcanimicrobiales > Vulcanimicrobiaceae > Cybelea. The sequence continues at coordinate 48,547 of CAVVZF010000001.1, forward strand.
CAAGGTTTCGGCGCGGATTGTGATCGTCGGGTCGACAGGAAGGTCAGACATCTTCGACGACTCCGGCTCTGCTGCGCTCACCAAACGCCCGCAGGTGCTGGAACGAGTAGATCCCGGTGCTGTGACCGTCGTTCCAGTTGATCGTGATCGCATAGTTGCCCACGGAGGTGATCGTCCGCGGGCTTACGTCCGGTCGCACGTTCTTTGGATCCAAGAGGGGGCGCCCGCTCATCTCTTCCACACAGAGCGCGCAACGGCACGCTAGCCGGAGATCGCGGACGTCAAAGTCGTTCCGCTGTCCGTCCTCCCAGAGCACGGACAGCGTGCGAGCATCACGCCGGCGAAAACCGATTGCGGTCGTGCGAGAGCCCGGCGGCTGGACAGCCCGTTCCACCCATTCTGGCTCACCGTCACTGGTTGCCCAAGTCCATGTGAACGGCTGGAGCGCCGTCGGTAGGCGTCCCTCGAGTCGAGCAGCGAGGTCGCCTGCGATAGTGACGTAGGCCCGGGCCGGGAGCGAGCTCGGCTTCTCGAGCACGATCGGACGCCCGGCGTCCCCACCGGTGACGATCTCGGCGTCGAGAGGAATCGTCCCCAGGAACGGAACGCCGAGCTGACGGCTCATCCGCTCGCCGCCGCCATGGCCGAAGACGTCCGTACTCTTGCTGCAGTGAGGGCAAACAAACGTGCTCATGTTCTCGATGATGCCGAGGATGGGGACGTGCACCGTTTCGAACATCCGCAACCCGCGCCGCGCGATCTTGAGGCTGACCTCCTGCGGTGTTGTCACGATAATCGCACCGGACAAGGGAAAGCTCTGCGCGAGCGTCAGCTGCGTGTCGCCCGTCCCCGGCGGGAGGTCAAGAATCAAGTAATCCAGCTCGCCCCATTGTACGGAATCGATAAACATGCGCAGATACTTGCTCACCATCGGTCCGCGTAAGATGGCCGGGTTGTCGTCTCCGACGAGCATGCCCATCGAGATCACTTTAAGACCGAGGCGATCTGCAGCAACAATCTTGCCTTCCGGGGTCGCCGCGGGCGGCCTACCAGTAGAGAGACCCAGCATGACCGGAATGCTCGGCCCAAGGACGTCTGCATCTACGAGACCGATACGGCCCCCGATCTGTTGAAGCGCGAGCGCGAGATTCACGCTGACGGTGGATTTCCCGACTCCGCCTTTGCCGCTGGCCACCGCGACTATATGCTTGATTCCAGGGAGCTTTCCAAGACCCGCAGGCTGGGGCGGGGCACTTGGCGTGTGTTCCTGCTGCGGACCGGTGGTATGCATTCCTCTGGTTCCTTTCCCTCTACTTAGCCCCCACCTAGCCCTGAGGCAGGTCACCATTCTATTGTAATGTAGTCGCGTCGCTCAAGCGCGGGCCGGCACCGGACCGTGTCCCAGGAAGTGGTGCATGAGCTGGTCGCCGTCCGGGGTAGGTAGAAGAACGCGTAGCGTAAGAACGTCGCGCAGACTAGCTCACTCGTGACCTTGAAGGCGCAGGAAAGGCTGCTGCTGGCGCGATCGTGAAGACGTAAAAGGGCACTATGACCTTTCGTACGTTTATAAAGCACGTCGAGGCCGAACTTGCCCTTAGTTGTCCCGGGACAGAAGTGAGAACTATCACGGGCCGCCACTGCTGGAGACGGGCACCTTATGAGGCCGTGATTACGCTAAGCGGGCCCGCAGTCGAAGGCTTGCCGTCGGGGCTTCGTGTCACGCTAAGAGAGTTCGGCGCGAAGGACCGCTACATACCCCTTTCGCTTGGCGAGCGGGACCCATCCGGAAAAATATCCGAAGCTATCGCGCGCCACCTACACGGACCACGGGAGGCGAGTTAGCCATATGAAAGCTGTCTCAGATTTGTCGCACTTCTTGGCTCGATAAATAGTGTCTCTGACGGGTAGCCATTAAAGTAGTCCGTTTTTCGAGGCAGAAATCCTGAGGCTCAGGCCTCGAAGGGAATCCGCCTTGAGAAAGTCACGCTTCACCGAAACACAGATCGTCGGCATCATCAAAGAGTCGAAAGCCGGCGCGAATACGAAGGAGCTGTGCCGCAAACACGGTGTCAGCCCGCAGACGTTCTACAAGTGGAAGGCCAAGTACGGTGGCCTTGAGGTCAGCGACGTCGCCAAGATGCGCGCGCTCGAGGATGAGAATCGCCGGCTTAAACGGATCGTCGCCGATCTAGCGCTGAACGTCGATGCCCTCAAGATCGTAGCTCAGGGAAAATTCTAACGCCTTCACAGCGGCGTCGAGGAGTGCAGGCGGTGCGAACGATACTCGACATCAGCGAACGACGCGCGTGCCGGTACCTTTGTGCGAATCGTCGCATGGTTCGGACGTTGGCCGCCGGCCAGACGATGCGGCCTTGCGCAAGCGGCTCGAGGAGCTCGCTGCGGAGCGGCGTCGGTTCGGTTTTCGCCGACTGACGGTCTTGCTGCGCCGCGAGGGCATCAAGGACAACGTCAAGCGGATCCTGCGGGTCTACCGCGAGGCCAACTTGCAGGTCCGCCGACGGGTGAAACGCCGCGTTGCCTTGGGGCGCGGAAATCCGGTACCGGCCATCTCGAAGATCAACGAGCGGTGGTCGCTCGACGACACACTTCAATCACTCCAAAACCACCCAATCTTGCCTCGAAAAGTGGCATAACTTTGGGGTACCCGTCAGCTCAATTCGCCCAAATACCATATAGCGCCGGTGCGCCAGGTTCCAGTAACGCATCGCAGCTGACATCCAGCTTTTGTTAGCGAGAGAATTGCACTTCTCGTCAGGCAGGGCCGCGGGAAGGCTTGTGGCTTTTCCGACTCATAACGCGTTTCAGCGCCTGATAGCAACCGTGTACTTCGCAGAGGGATCCTACAGAGTGCACTTCAAACGTCCGGTCGAGAAAAGCAGCGGGCCCGGCGAGGTGGGCCCGCTGCACTCGGTGAGTTCAGTTAGCGGCAATGCCCCCTGTGGGCTCGTTTTTGCCGTGCGCCGGGCGAAACTTGAACTTGAGGGTCAAGCCTGGATATGCGTAGTCTGATATCTCACCGGTAGAATAGCGCGTGATCCAAAGATCGGTTCCGGCGCTGCTTAGCGAGATATTGTAAAAGCTGCGACCCGGGAGCGCAACATTACAACTAGATGTTCCAGTGCAAATGCGGATGCCTTCTTTTTGATCGACCACGATCATGTTGTTTCCCTGGTCAAAAATAACGTTGCCTGGGTAGCCGAGGTGGGCAATACCGAGATCCGTATATTTGCCCGCACACTTTTTGTACAGCAGGACGTGGCCCGTGGCGCGCTCGTGCGAGCTAGGGGCAAAACCATAAGCGAACGCGCAGTCGCCAGTTGAGTCAAAGGCGATGCCTTGGCCCCTAATCGTGCCGGATGGTACCGACAGGGAGTAGGACGGACTCGTGGCACCGTCCTTGTAAACCACGGCGCCGCCGGGTCCTTCGTTCGGCGATGCATTGTTTGCGACGGCGACGAGTTTGACTTTGCCCTCGGGACCGTAAACGGCAACATCAACCGGATTGTCGATCGAGTCGGTGAGAGTCTCTACGTATTTTGGGGACGTGCCTTGCGTGTAAACTTGTACTTGCTCTCTGCCGTAGTTCGCAATGTACCAGTTTCCACCAAACAAGGTCACACCCCATGGGTATGAGAGGCCGTCTTGCGACGTCAATTGGGCCAGCATGTGCCCGCTAGTGTCGTAAACGTCGCAGTCTCCGTCACCCGAGGGATAGTTTGGCGCGCACGTGTACACGTACGCGCTAGCGTTATACCGAGCCTGACCGGTGATGGACTGCGGAGCAGATGGAAGTTGGGCGGCAGGCGACGGCTGCAAGTTGCCGCCGGAGCACCCTGAAAGCAGAGCAGCCGAGACAGTCGCGGCCAGCGTGTAATTTTCGATCCTTAGAAAGCGCATTTTCTCTAGTCTCCTTCTCCGAAGAGAACAGCGGTGATCACTGAATCATGCCGCCGATAGGCGCACGACGTAACCGACAATCGGACAACTGACTCGGACAGTGGCCGGTCGCTCGGTGAGGATGTCGCTGCGGACGGCTCGAAAGTTACGGGCGCGATGCAGGAACGGGGGCCCGTAGCTGGCTCGTCAGCCTTCGGGATGCTCCTGCGGCGCTTCCGACTCGCCGCCGGACTCTCGCAAGAAGCCCTCGCCGAGCGCGCCCGGATGAGCTCGGACGGAGTCAGCGCCCTCGAGCGTGGTCATCGACGCACGCCACAACGCGAAACGCTCGCGCTCTTAGCTGGTGCGCTGGCGCTCGACGAAAGGCAACGCGAGGAGTTTGAGGCGACTGCTGCGCGCTCAGGGTTACCGCGTCGCCTGGGCGCCGCCTCCGTAACCGTCGGTCCTTGGACCGACAGCGCGATCGCAAGCCTCCCGCTAGCGCTGACCAGCTTCATAGGGCGAGACCGTGAGCTCGTTGAGATCGCGGCGCTCGTGCACGATCACCGAATGGTCACGCTCACTGGGGCCGGTGGTGTCGGCAAGACGCAGACCGCCTTGCACGTCGGGACCGCGCTGAGTCACGCCGTGGACGGAGCGGTCGTGTTCATCGGGCTCGCGCCGATCGGCAACCCTTCGTTGGTGGTCGCGACGATCGCCTCGATGCTGGGCGTGCAACAGGTGCCCAATCGACCATTGCTCGAGACGGTGCTCGCGTTCTTGAAGAACAACTCGCTCCTGCTGATTCTCGATAACTGCGAACACGTTATTACGCAGGCGGCGATCGTTGCCAACGCGCTGCTAGCCGGCTGCCCGCGCGTACGGATCCTTGCCACCAGCCGCGAACCGCTCCGAGCCGCGGGCGAACACAGCTACCGGCTCCCATCCCTGAGCATTCCAACGCCCGAGGCGGCTAACGTGATCCGCGCAACGGAGGCCACCGCGTACGGAGTGATCGTCCTCTTTACCGATCGCGCCCATGCCGTCGATCATCGCTTCACGGTCACCGACGAGAATGCGCCGATCGTTGCCGAAATCTGCCGGCGCTTGGACGGCATTCCGCTGGCGATCGAACTGGCCGCAGCGCGCGTGAACCAGTTATCGGTCAAAGCCATCGCGAAGAAGCTCGACGATCGGTTTCGGCTTCTCACCGGCGGCGGTCGGATGGCCCTTCCGCGCCAACAGACGATGCGCGCGACGATCGATTGGAGTTACGATTTACTCGCTCCGCGGGAGCAGCGGCTGTTCGAGCGCCTCTCGATCTTCGCCGGCGGTTGCACCCTGGGCGCCGCAGCGGCGGTTTGCCGTGGTGAAGAAGCCGCGGAGGCCGACGTGTTCGAGCTGCTTTCATCGCTGCTCGACAAGTCGCTGCTGGTGGCTGATCTGGAAGGGAGCGAGACGCGCTATCGACTCTTAGAGTCGTTTCGGGAGTATGCGCGTGAGAGGCTCGCGGCGCGTGGTGATCGGGACATGGTAGCGCAGCGTCATGCGACTGCGTACCTCGAGCTGGCTACACAGCTCGATCGCGTATTCTTCTACGAGCCTGACGAGGTTTTGCAAGTGCAGGCTCACGAGGAGCTGGACAACTGGCGGGCGGCTCTAGAGTGGACGCTGACCAACCGCGGTGAAATCCTCTTAGGGCAACGGCTCGTCGGGGAGCTAAGTGCATTCTGGCAAAACACCGCGCCGGTTGAGGGGCGGCGTTGGCTGGTCTGCGCGCTGGAGCTGGTCGACGAGCAAACGCCGCCGAGCGTCGTCGCGAGGCTTAGTTACACGGAAGCGACCATCGCTATGGCGCTCGCGGAAACCGAGGTACAGCTCGCAAGCAGCAGGAGGGCTGTCGCGCGCTACCGCGTTGTCGGCGATTCGCTTGGGATCGCTCTGGCGCAGAGCCGGGAAGTTCAGGCGCTATTTGAGCTTGGACGAGTTGCAGAAGCGAAATCGGTGCTACAAGAAGCCCTCCCGCTCGCTCGCAGCGTGGGTAATCGCTGGCTCGTCGCTTGGATACTGCGCCTCTCCGGAGTTGCCAGCCTTAAGGAGACTGACTTTGTCGCAGCGCGTGGTTACACTGCTGAGGCACTGCAATACTATAAAGCTGCGGATGGCAAAATCGACGTCGGGTTTACGATGCTACAGCTCAGTGGGGCGGAGTTTTTTGCGGGCAACGCCGAGCTGGCCCTTCGGCATGCGGCGGACGCGCTTGCCACGTTTCGCACAATCAACCATGCGCGCGGCGTCGGAAGCGCTCTCACCGTGATGGCCACATATCTCATCTCATTGGCGCGGCACGACGAAGCGGCGACGAGCGCACGCGAGGCACTCTACCTCGCGCGCGAGCACCACTTGGACGTCCACGCTGCAGATGCCCTGGAACTGCTTGGAGCAACCGCTGCGCTGCGACTGCAAACCGGAGCAGAAAGCAGCTTACCGGCCTACGTACGAGTTGCGCGCATCCTGGGCTTCTGCGACGCGCGCCTCGCAGCGCTCGGTTCACCACGAGATCATGTCGACCTGGACCGACGCGACCGCGTCCTAACAGTTCTGCGCGATCGGCTCGGCGCCGATACGGTCGCGAAGCTCATGGCCGCGGGCGCAGCGATGACCGAAGAACAGGTGGTCGAGGAGGCCTCAGGCCTAAGCTAAATATCCCATTGCCACGCGCTCCAGCCCGCAGTCGGGCTCAGGCTATAGTTGCGCAAGTCGGACGAGCGCACGATTAAAGCGCTGCCGCCCCACAACGGGACGTACGGCACGTCAGACCAAATCAAGCGGCTAGCCTTCCGATAGATACGGGCCCGCAGCGATGGATCATCGGTTTGTAGGCCGGCACGTTCCAGTGCATCGAGGCGCGGATCACAAAACCGGTAGATGTTTTCTCCCTTTGGGTACCAGCGATCGCACGCGACGAAGTTGTAGAGATCGGGATCCGTGTTGAGGGTGCCCCCGTACAATGCGAGGTCGAAGGACCCGTCGTCGAGCGGACCGTTCGCGGCGAACATCGTCCGATATGGATAAGTCCTTATTGTCAGCTCGATTCCAGCCATTCTGAGCGACGATTGCAACAGCAATGCGATCCGGCCAAAACTTGTAAAACCCTCGACCGTTATGAGCGTGAAATCTAACCGCACACCGTTGCGTGACCGAACTCCGCCGGCACCGGGCCGCCACGCCCCGCGGCCGAGGAGCTTTCCGGCTGCGGCTGGATCGTACGTCCGCCGCGGAAGCGCTTCGTAGCCGAGCGCACTTGGCGGCAGAACGTTGCGTGCCTCAATAGGGAGATTGCGTTCGACCTTGCGCAGCATGGTCTCGTATGGAACGGCGATCGCAATCGCTCGTCGCACCGCGACGTCGTCCAAGCCTGGCTTGCTCACATTGATGACGAGCGATGCCAGCCCGCTCGCCGGCGCGGTTTCTACGGTAACGCCCTCGATCGCGCGATATTCACGGACGAGGGACGCTTGTGGCGTCGCGATTAAGTCGATCTGATGCCTCTCCAACTCCACAGCTATCGTCTGTGCATTTGGAATAAACCGCATTTCGACGCGCGAGAGCTTTGGGCGCCCTTTGAAATACCTGTCAAACCTGTTCAGGACGATACGGTCGCCCCGAGCCCAGGAAAAGAACTGGAACGGCCCCGTTCCGACCGGGCGAGTCGATAGCTGGCCGGTGTTGAAATCGCGCTCGTTTGTTAGGATGTGCGCCGGAAGCACGGGCTTCCCATCTTCCTGTGCAAAAAAGCGAGAAACAAACGGCGGATAGCGTTCGCGGAGATGCACTGCGACGGTCCTTCGACCCGCAGCCTCGATCGATACGACACGGTCGTACCCTTCGCGCTCGACCGCGTTGTTGTGCGGATTCATGACCGCTTGCCACGAGGCCACGACGTCGCGCACAGTAAACGGCACGCCATCCTGCCAGATAATGTTACGACGCAAATGGTACACGTAGGTGCGCCCGTCGCGTGAGATCCCGCCGTTGGCCAGAGACGGAACGCTGCTTGCGAGATCGCCGATCAGCCGTCCGCGGCGATCGGCGATGACGAGATAGGAATAGACGAGCGAGGACAGGTCCGACGTAACGCCCATCTCTGAAAGGTACGGATTGAGATGGTCGGGCTCGGATATTTCGGCAATCCGGAGAACGTGGGGGATCGTCCATGGGTGACGCCCGGCCGTCGGCACCGATGGCGCCGCTCTCGTACATCCCACAAGGGTCGCGCACGCGAATGCAATCAAAACGGCATGGCGCATTGTTGGCCTAAACGCTCCTACCCGCACACGTAGGCGAGTTCAGATGGCTATTCGCCTGAAGCTATCAGGATGCTGCCGGAGCGATCCGGTACTGCGCTGCCACGCGTGCTATGCTCTCGGCGGTCCGCGGGTGTGGCTTGGCCTTTCCCTTCACAATATCGCTCCAGCGCGGAGCGGGTTCGTTCATCGCGGCGTATCGCGTCAAGGCAAACGGCAGCTCACCGCCGGATAGAGAAATCACCATCGCCAGCGAGTTCGCAGCAGCGCTGCTGGTAGAGTCAAATCTGAGGGCTCCAAGGACACCTCGGTCACGCCGACATTCGCACTGACGCAAAGCCTCTATGCCCAGGTCACGGACAATCTTCACGGTCAGGCGAGATCGCTATGGAGCCGATTCCTAGCGCGGTCCCCGAGGGGAGAAAAATGGGGAGAAAGCGGCACAACAGGCCGAAAACCCTGATATAGCAAGCTTTTGCTGAACCGGATTTGTTGCTTCGCATGTAAGGGGTCCGGGGTTCGAGTCCCCGCATCTCCACCAACGAAAACGCTCGATTCCTTGAGGGGTTTCGGCGTTTTTCTTTTCGCGCGAGACGAATCCCGCGCCGCGCTTACGGAAGTTAGTCTTGCGGGGTAGCCGGGTTTCGGCGAGGCTACGGATCAATCTGACTCCTTGCACTACGTGTAAGGGGTCGGGTTCGAGTCCCCCATCTCCAGTAAAGAAAATGCACAGTTCCGTAAGGAATTCTGATGCCCTGAAGGTGGTCAACTACAGTACGTTGGCCGACTGGGCAAACATTTCAAAGACGCGCCGGCCTTGATTTGGCAGCTGCTGCGGCTTTTGAGCAGGGCAAGCCGATCACACTTTGGCCGGAGAAGGCATCGTTCTAACAAAGCGCTCGTAGAGCGGCACAAAAAGCGCGCCTGCGATGACGTATACGAGGACGGTGGGAAGGATCGCCTTGGTTGCGCCGTTTGCTTGCGCGAGGACCAGCGCCGGCACTGGAAACCGCGCCGCCAACATCGCAGCGAGCGTCACGCGCGTATCGCGCCGGGGACCACCGAAAAAATGGCCCACGAGAATCGCAAGGACCACGAATGCCGCGACCATCGCAATCGATATTATCCCGAAATGCCAAATTATTGGAACCGCTACGATGAGCACCAAGATCGTTAGGACGGCGAGTGCGATATTTGCTGCAAAGGCGACCGGTTTTGCGAGCGCACCGGCGGCGGCAGGCCAATACCGTCGCGTGAGCAGCCCCACGAGCATCGGCGCTGCGAAGAAAAGCGCGCTGCGCGCGAGAACCGGTCCCCAAGTCAGGTTTAGACTGCGCGCGAACATTCCCATGCTGTCGACGAGCGCTACGGTCAGCGGAATCGTCACGACGGCGACGAGAAAGGCCTCGGCTTGCCACGCGAGCCCGACATCGAGGTCACCCATCTTCCGGAGTTTGCGAGTCGCCGGCGGCGCTGGAGGAGCGATCGACATGAGCGCGAGGCCAATCCAGAGCGCCTGTGGCAGAAGCCGGAGCATCCCAAGAACGACCGCTAGAGCAGGCATCACGACGAACGTCGCGAGAAAGTAGCGCAAGTTCAAACCCGGCCTAACGAGGAGCGAGCGGAGCTGCGGGCCGCCGGTTTCGATTCCGATCGAGAACGTGACCAATGGCTGCGCGGTTAGCACCGTGATGCCGATCGCTGCAATCAGCGCTTGCGTCACGTCTTCGTGATCGGTGGTAAGAACTTGCCGAGACGCGCCGGGTCCTTCGCCTCGTCGGTTGGGAGATAGATCCGGTAGTTTATGCGAAAGAGCCCATTCGGCGGACAGGGCAGCCAGTTGCTCCGGCCCATGCGCGGCTCGGAATTCTGGATGTGGATGTCCAGCGAGCCGTCTCCGTTGTAGGTGAGGCCCTTGGTCCGGTCGCCGATCGAAAAGCGATCGATCGGATTCTTCACCAGCTGAAAATCCGACCCGTACATGGTAAACGACCAGAAGCCGTGATTTAGCGTCGGCGGCAACTGCTCTTTGTCGAAATGAACGGTGTATGCGTTCTTGCCGTCGAGAAGATGTGCGTCACCGTCCTCGTAGGTGCTGAAGTATTCGGCTTCGTCGCGGTCGTGGACGAAGAGCCCTTCGAGCGCGCCTGCAGCGCGATCAAAATAATCGAATCCGTACGTTCCGGGACGCAAATTGTTCCACCGCGTCGGATAAGGAGTTCCACGGAACTTCACCTTCCATTTCATGATCTGCGGCCCCATCTCCGCCGCACGGGCCAGTCCGCGGCGCGCCGGCTCGCTCAACTCGGCTACATCGAACGGTTGGCCGACGACGATGCCCCCGCGACTCAGCAGCACCACGGCAGCGGTGTGCTCGGGCGGGGGCGGATTCTCAACGAGCAGGTCGGCGAGCGTTTGAAAGAACGCGAGATCGCCGCTGTAGGCGGGTCTCGTCCCGAGATTTGGAACGCGGCTCGGTGTCAGAGTGAACTGCTCTTGAAGTGCGTTGACCTTCTCAAGGGCGCCGTCGTCTTGCGGAGCGACGCCGATGCGAATCGCGAGCATCAGCGTGTTGTTCGGAACGCGGTGTTCGATCACACCATCGGGAAGCTTACCCTTCCAGTTCGGCCCAACGAAGGCGTGGCGACCTCCTTTGCCGCCGGTTGCGCGCGTACCGATATAGAACAGATTGTTCGTGTAGCAGTCGGCCGCCTCAACCGACCAGTAGCGATCGAGAATATCGGGAGCCGTGAGAATGATGGGCTCGTCGGCAACCTCGACGAGCGCGCCGCTGTAAACGGTGTCGTTGTTCGGCGTATAGGGCATTATGTCGTCGGCCGTGGCGAGCGTCTTCATATGACCGATCTGATTGATCGGAGCGGCCGGCGCGAAGCGCTTCGCCTTTTCGAGCGCGACGGGGTCGAGCCGAACCTTCCGCTCTCGCTCGAGGATCGTCAACGGCAAGCCGAAGACGTAGTTCTGCAACCCGACGCTGTAATACCATTCCTCTTCAGCTTGAGCATCCGATCGGCGAATATCTGCATCCGTCATAAAAAGATTTTCCTTTCGTTAGGTCGCGCCAATTGCGCGTGCCAAGACGCCGACAATCGTCACCAAGGAGATGAAGCTCTGCAGAATCATCAAGGCTTTTGCCCTAGCCGTCAACGGCATCGCTTCCGTCGGCCCGAATGACGTGTTGGTGGTAAATGCGACGAAGAGGTAATCAACAATAGTGGGTTGCCATCCTGGGCCGAGTTTAGAGGGGTCGGACCGAGCGGGAAAGTCGAAGTCGAACTGCGCCGGCGTTCCGTCTTCGCGTGCCGCCGGGCCGCCGGCGTCGAGGAGCCAATACGCGAGCGTGAAGACTAGAATGTTCGCGAACCACAACGCAACGGAAGTGTGAAGGAGCGGCAGCGCTTTAAGCGTTTGGGGCTTGGTGAGGAGTGCGTCGACGATCCTTTCGAGCTTTAGGGTATTCAGCACGAACGCCAGCGCCACCGCGGCGAGGCCGGCTGGGCGTTCCGCGCGCCTCCAGATGGACGAAGGCGGCGCGGCGGCAGCGGCCGTCACGACTGCGATAAAAAATGCCGCATCGCCGTAGACGAACCAATCCGGTAGCTCCTGGTAGCCCTGCACCAGTACGACGCTCAGCGCAACAAACGCCAACACCAGGGCGATTGCACCAAGGCGGGAAATAACGTCTCGCCTCCGACTCACTTTTATTTCTTTAGATTATCGTTGACGACTCCCTTGAGCCTCAACAGCTCATGGACCTTCGCTTTCCCAATCCCAGCGCTTGCGAACAATCGCCGATACAGCGTTGCAATCGAGTTTGGTTTCCACGGGCGTCCGTCCAGGCCGGCAAAGACGGAGCCGCGCTCATTCTCACCCGGTCTCCATGGGAGCACAACGGGTGAAAGCGCCTTAGCGAGCCGAACACCCTGATGCAGCAAGCTTTTGCTGAACCCGGTTTATTGCTTCGCATGTAAGGGGCCGGGGTTCGAGTCCCCCATCTCCACCATCGAAAACGCCCGATTCCTTGAGGGATTTCGGCGTTTTTGCTTTTGCGGCAAGACAAATCAGGGTGTGCTTATGGAGGTTGGTCTTGCGGTATCCGCGTTCCCAGCGGCAGAAGTTACGGATCAATCTGATTACTTGCACAATACGCAAGGAGCCGGGGGTTCGAGTCCCCCCATCTCCACCATCGAAAACGCTTGACTCTCCATAGGACTTTTTTGCATTTTTTCGTGCGCGGCTTTCCGAACGGGCGCATTTACCTTCGTGGTAAGCGTGGTCAGGGTTCGAATGCTCTCATCTCACCAGTGCGGAAGCTCCAAGACGGCGATGCCGCGTCGTCGCGAAGTAGCTGACCGTAGCGAGCGGGGTCGACGTTGCCGCCGCTGATCATTGCGCCGACCCGCTTCCCTGCGACCCTCGGTGGCCACCCAAAATGTACCACCGGTGGCCGGTTGAAAATGTACCAGGGGTCGGTGGCCACTTGAAAGTGTACCACTGCGCGTGAGGTGATCCAGCCCGAGCATGCCAGGGCGGCGTCGCAAGATGCCGTTTATGAACCGACTGAGCATGGACGAGCGACAAACAATCATCGGTCTGCTGCGCCTCCGGTGGCCAGAGCGGCGGATCGCACGAGAGACCGGCTTCCACCGGGCGACGGTCCGGGGCATCGCCCGCGAGCTTGCCGCCGAGCCGACCGAGCCGCAAAGTGTACCAGAAGTGGCCACCGACCTGGCGCCGTCCTCGCGCAGCTCCTGCGAGCCGCATCGGAGCTTCATCGAGGCAGAGGTTGTCAAGGGCCGTAACGCGGTCGCAATCTACCAGGATCTGGTCGAGCATCATGGCTACGACGGCGCTTACAACGCGGTCAAGCGTTTCGTCGGCAAACTGCGACCAACTGAACTGAAAGTCAGTTGCCGGTTTGAGACTGATCCCGGGCAAGAGGCACAGGTTGACTATGGGGAGGGTGCGTTAACGCGGCACCCGCGGACCGGAAAATATCGCCGGCCACGGCTATTCGTGATGAAGCTGAGCAATAGCCGTCGTGCATTTCGGCGGGTCGTCTGGGAATCGTCGAGCGAGATCTGGGGCAAGCTCCACGAAGACGCATTCGCGAAGTTCGGTGGCGCGCCGCATACGGTCCGACTCGACAACCTCAAAGAGGGCGTACTCAAGCCGGATATCTACGATCCCCAGCTCAATCCACTTTATGCCAAGATGCTCGAGCACTACGGCGTGGTCGCGCTGCCATGCCGGCCGTATGCGCCTGATCTCAAGGGGAAGGTCGAATCGGAGATCGGCTACACGCAGAAGACGGCTTTGAAAGGGCGTCGATTCGAGAGCATCGAGGAACAAAACGCGTATCTCGACCACTGGGATGAGCGCTGGGCGATGACGCGCATTCACGGCACGACCAAACGCCAAGTTCGCGCGATGTTCGAAGAGGAGAAGCCATTCCTCCAGCAACTCCCGCTGACGCGGTTCGAATACTATCGGGTCTCCGAGCGCACCGTTCACTTCGACGGGCACATCGAGGTCGACGGCGCGTACTACTCAGCGCCGCCGCGCTATGCCGGCCGTAGAGTGCCAGTTCACGTCGGCCGTTTGTGGCTGCGCATTCTTGATCGAGAAACGCACGAGTGCGTGCGCGAGCATCCCATCGCACTCTACAAGGGGCAGCGGCGAACGCACGAGGCCGATCGGCCCAAGCAAACGCCGATACAAGTCGAACAGCTCGCCGCGCGCATCGGTGGCGCTGGCCTTGGCTGTCGAGCCTTTGCGAACAGGCTCGTAGAGGACCGCGGCGCCATTGCGCTACGGGCGCTCTACGGATTGCTCGATCTGCTACGCCGCTACGATGCCGGAGCCGTCGATCGCGCCTGCGCCTTTGCCGTGTCCTCGGGCATCCCCAGCTTCAAGTTCCTGCGCACCTATCTCGCGCATCACGCAACTCCGCTCAAACTCAAGAACGAACACCGCATCATCCCGGAGATCACAACATACGCAGATCACTTCGCGACGCTAACGCAAGGAGCACCCTCATGACCACCGATGAACTGGACCGCTCGCTTCGGCAACTGCGATTGGGCGGCATGGCCGATACGCTTTCGATCCGATCCCAACAAGCCAGGGCCGACAGCCTCGGGCCACTCGATTTTATCGGCCTGCTCGTTCACGACGAGCTGCAACGGCGGCGTGACCGGCTGATCGAGCGGCGCATCAAGGCCGCCGGCTTTCGCGACCAAAGAACGCTCGATGCCTTCGATTGGAAGTTCAACGCGCTCGACCGAGCGCTCATCTTTGAACTGGCCAACTGCCGATTCATCGAACAGCACGAAGACGCTCTGCTGCTCGGCAATGCCGGCGTTGGCAAGAGCCACATCGCCCAAGCCATCGGCATGGCCGCCATCCACGCCGGTTTCCGCGTTCTATATCGGGAGGCACACGTGCTGTTCGAGGATCTGCTGCTGGCCAACGCCACGGGCGAACGAACCGATGCGATCGCAACGTACAGCGAGATACCGCTGCTCATCATCGACGACCTGGGGATGCGAAAGCTGCCCGCCAATGCTGCCGAAGACTTGCTCGAGATCGTGATGCGCCGCTACGAACGTACTTCGACGATCCTAACCTCGAACCGGCCGCTCGACGACTGGCCTCAGCTCTTTGGCGACACACCGGCCGTTGCCGCCTTCCTCGACCGGCTGATGCATCATTCGCACCTCATCGAGATTCGAGGCAAGAGCTATCGGCTTCACGAGCACAGCCTCACTGCCCGAAACCGGCAGGCAAAGGCCACGACCTAGACTAAGCTACAACGAACTTTACAACGCTCGGGCTGGTACATTTTGAAGTGGCCACGCCTGGTACAGTTTGAAGTGGCCGCCGGGGCCTGCGACGTCGGTATATGCAAGGGGCCAGGGTTCGAGTCCCCCGTCTCCATAATCGAAAACGCTCGCTCCTGATTGGCTTTTTGTTTTCACGGGCATTACGACGCGGTTGGCCGCACGATAGTTGTGCGACAATTGCGGCCGCCGTGCTACGAGGCGCTCGAGCTTTGCTCGGGCGTTGCGCCCCCTTAGGAACTGCTGGTCAGCTCCGCCCCTGGCTGTATCTTCCAAGGAGCGCTTCTGGAAGGCAACACAGGATGAGCGCGCCGATAAGGACGGCGGCACCAATAAAGTTCCAACCGTCCGTACCGAGCGGAATGACGCTGAGACCGTACAACAGCGCAACGATGGCCATCGCCAGAAAGAACGGCCCCGTCGCATAACAGTGAACTCGGCCACACCGGAGCGCGTTCGCTACGCATGAGGCGCTCATGATCGACAGGGCTGCGACCCACACGACCGTTCTCCAAGTTTGTCCAATTGGAAAGAACCCGCTTGCTAAAAGGACGAGAATCGGGAGCCAGAACAGCAGCGCGGTCTGCCACACGTTCGAGAGAATGTCCCGTGATGCGCTATTCGTCGATTTTGATTTCCTCGTAGGCTGGTTTGGAGTGTTAAGCATTGTCGGTATCCTTTCTCGCGAGATCTGCTTTGATTCCGCGGCGAATCGCAGCGCGAATCATCGCAATGGGAGGCTTACCGTAGGATTTCGATCCGACTCGGTACATTCGGCAGGTGAGTCCGTACGCGCCGCTGGAGTTCGCGGAAGGCTCGACGTCTTCACCATCTATGCGAACCGATGGGGAGCCGAAAAACCGCATCGCTTGCGCGACACCGGGTGAGTCCACCTCGATGAACTCGATGGTTGCGTCTGCGACCTCCAATTGCACGGCTTGACGCACTAGTTCGCCGGTGCCCTCGGCGTTTGGACATCCCTCGAAGGTCAGCACCTCAATGTGCATGCTTTTTTCTACGCTCGCAAGAGTTGCTCAACGTGCTGATAAAGGACGTCGGGATCGAGGCGCGGAGCAGTGGTGACCCCTGAGAGCTGATGCATCCAATAATCGGGTTTTGGCGGAAGCGCGCCGCTCCACGCTCTGCCGCGCCCGTAAAGTAAGTAGACATCCCACGCTGACCCAGGCGTAGGCAACACCTTGCCGTATGCGTCGCCCAGCCAACCGCCACCATCCCAGTATTGGCGAGCGCGACGGTCAGTAATTAGTGACATTCCGTCAGGCACGTTGCGCCTTTGAGCGCCAAGTTGAGGCACCCAGACGAAGTAGGGCGCGACCGACTTGTTCGGTTCGTGCGCCAGGATCGTTTGTTGAACTTCGAGAGACCCCCGAAGACAGAACGCTCAAGTCGGACTGACGAGTGCGACGATCCGTACTCTCTCAGCGTCACGGTTGAAAGCCGCGCGAAATGGTTCGCCGCCGCTTTCGATATCGTAAAACCGCGCGCTCGACGCAGCATGTGCGCAGCCGCTCATGGCCAAACCAGCGGCGGATGCAAGAAACTCCTTACGTCGCATGAATCCTCACTCGTTCAGAAATCCGTAGACAGAATATGCCGCTGAAGCCACCCACAGCGTCGCCGCCAACCAAGTCACGACGCGAGCAACATGGACCGCGCGCGAAATCGGTGGAGCGATGCCATCAGCGCATGCCGGCCGGCGGTAGCTGCTCCAGAAGCTGAAGCCAAGCATGAGGGCAGAGCCTAGCAGCAGCCACGCGGTAAACGGGCGCAATCCGGAAACCGTCGCGAGACCGCTTGCACCGAGTACGGAAAGAAAGATCGGGGCGAGCGTCGGCCCAATGCAACAAGCACTTGCGACTCCGGCAGCCAGGGCCGCCCCTGTCCCGAGTCCGGCAGCACCGATCGCTGAGACTTCGTTCGCGCGTCTCACGACTCTCGCCCGATGCGCATGCAACTCGCTACGTGTGCGGCATTGTCCGCGGCGATATCCTGCGCAAGATCGATGAGCGCTCGGATCCGCTCGTCATCGACGCTATAGATGATCGTCCGCCCTCGCCGCTCGGTAGCGACGTAGCCACACCATTTTAGGCACGCCAGATGGTTGCTGATGCGACTCTGTGGCATTTCCAGGTACGCGACGATGTCGCCGACTGTGCGAGGCGCCTCCAGCAAATACCGAAGAATCCGCAGCCGGGTCGGATCGCCAAGCCCCCGGACGAACTTCGCTAGGAGTTCGTCGCCGAGGGCCTTCCAAGCCGGGACACGGGCGGCGGCGCGTGCAGGTGATGCTCTCATATGTAGGCTATTATATCAAGATAACCTGATATATCAACCCTCTTCCCGCCAGTACCCCACCCGACAACAAAGAGCTCCTTCGCGTTGACTCAGGGCAGATGTAGTTGTAAACTACAACAGTTGAGCCATCGAACTATGGTGCCCTCAGCGCTTGCCTTCGAGCAAAGAATCGTGGGCCTGATCCGAGCGCTTGGGCTTCACAAGCCGGATGAAACGCCCTGCGGCGCTCCCATCTCAGTGGGGGAGGCGCAAGCACTCTTTGAGCTATCGCATAACGCAGGTATCTCCCAAAACGAGCTCGCGTCTCGGCTTCATTTGGAAAAGAGCACGGTTAGCCGGCTTGCAAAAATGCTCGAACAACGAGGCTGGCTCGATCGTGTCCGGGATGAAGGCGATACGCGGTTCTTACAGTTGCGTCTCACGGCTACGGGCGCCAATGCGGTGAAACGCCTTGCCGCATCTCGTAAAGCGCGATTCTCGAAAATCTTCGAGGCGATCCCCGCGCATAAGCGGGATGCCCTTCTGGATTCCCTATCTCTTCTGTCTGAGGTACTCAATGAAACATAAGTCCCATCTAGCGATCCTGGCTTTCGCATTCGTAGTCACGCCCCTGACCGTGCAGGCGGACGATTCCCACGCAAACATGGTCATGCAGCACGGCGCGCAGGTCATGCCTTTCGACCAGAGTCAAGCTAGGCACATGTTCTTGCCGGACCCAAACGGAGGCGTCCTTGAGATCGTCGTTCACGACATGGATCAAACGCAGATCTCTCTGGTGCGTTCGCACCTACTCCAAGAGGCCGCGCAGTTCACAAGCGGCAACTACTCGGACCCCGCGTATATCCACGGCAAGACGATGCCCGGCTTAGATCAGTTGCAATCTGGCGCATCACGAGTGTCGGTTCGCTACTTCGAGACTCCAACCGGAGCCGCTATCACGTTCAGCAGTACGGATCGCGATATGGTTTCCGCGATCCATCAGTGGCTCGCGGCGCAGCAACGCGACCATAACTCCGGCGCCGTGAATCACTGCGATATAAAAATGTAGGATTTTTAGCGTTCCGCAATCACAAGGCCATCGGCTCGACCAGGTCCGATGAGGCTGTATTGACATTCATCGATTTCTTCGGTAGCATCGAAATGTGTCAATACAGCGGTGCTGTCCGCCGACCAAGGTGGCCGAGCTTAACCTCGAAGCCGAGGCCGCGCTTTTCAAGGCCATCGGCGACCCTCACCGCCTGACCATCCTCGCCACGCTCTCCCGAGTCGACTGCGAGGTCTGCGTCTGCGACTTCACCGAAGGCTTGCCGCTCAACCAGCCAACCGTCTCGCATCACCTCCGCATCCTTCGCGAAGCGGAACTGGTCACGGGCGAACGCCGTGGCACGTGGGTCTACTACCGCCTTGCGCCAGGCACGCTTGAGCGACTCCGCGACGCGTTGAACTCGATCTTCCTAGACAAAGTGCTGGCGTGAGGACCCACCTCAATCTCGCCACCGTCGATCTCGCCAAGAGCGTGCAGTTCTACTCGACCTTGCTCGACGCGAAACCGACGAAGCTCCTCAACGACTACGCGTTGTTCATTATGGATCAGCCCGGTCTCGAGCTCGCGCTCGACCTAACCGATGAGGTTTCACCAACGCGAGATGCGCATTATGGCGTGTACGTCGAGAGCGCGGAGGAAGTGGAACGAGCGATCGCGCGACTCGAGCTGGCCAGTCTCGCCTCATCCATCGAGCGCGAAGAAACGTGCTGCTATGCGAATCAGACCAAAGTTTGGGCTATCGACCCGGAGGGCCGTCGTTGGGAGATCTACACCGTCCACGAGGAGACGGAAGAGCGCGACGATGCCAATACCACGTGCTGCTCCGCGAGTGACGAGACGCGTCAGTGCTGCATCACAAAATGACCTTGCTCAGGCGAAGCGCCGCCGAGGCCTTAGGCTCGGCTTTCCTGCTCGCCGGCGTTGTCGGCTCCGGTATCATGGCGCAGCGGCTCGCAGGCGGCAACCTCGCAATTGCATTGCTCGCCAACACGCTTGCGACGGGCGGAGTCCTCATGTGCCTCATCGCCGCGCTTGGGCCGATCTCAGGCGCGCATTTCAACCCGGCCGTGTCGCTCGCTGACGCCACGCGCGGTGGCCTGCCGTGGAATGAGGTCCCGGTCTACGTTGGCGCGCAGCTAGCCGGTGCGATTGCCGGAGTCGCGGCGGCGAATACGATGTTCGGCCTTCCGGTTTTCTTTGCGTCGCATCATGCTCGCGCCGGCCCGGCTCAGTGGTTTGCCGAATTCGTCGCAACGTTCGGCTTGCTCATCGTGATTTGGGGATGCGTCCGCTTCCATTCGGCCTTTACTCCGTTCGCTGTCGCTAGCTATATCGTCGCCGCGTACTGGTTCACGTCGTCGACCTCGTTCGCCAATCCGGCGGTAACGATCGCGCGGTCGCTCTCGGACACGTTCGCAGGCATTCGTCCACAGGATACCCCCGAATTTATCGTCGCTCAGCTGCTCGGAGCCGTCTGCGCGACCCTCGCTTTTCAGTGGGTTGCGCCCGTCGAACGGCGCGATGCCGAAGGGGTTCTCCTTCGTCATGGCGGCGGGTCGGATGCAGTTGCATAAACCGAGCGTCCTGTTTGTCTGCGTTCATAACGCAGCGCGTAGCCAGATGGCGGAGGCATTTCTCAACAGCATCTGCCCCAACGACTTCGGGGCCCAGAGCGCGGGACTCGAACCTGGCGAGCTAGACCCCCTCGCCGTCGAGGTCATGCATGAGGTCGGCATTGATATCTCGCCCAACCAAACGAAGAGCGTGTTCGACTTGTTCAAGACCGGCAAGCTCTTCGCGTATGTCGTCACGGTCTGCGACGAAGCCAGCGCCGAGCGCTGCCCGATCTTTCCGGGCGTAACGCACCGCCTCCACTGGAGCTTCGCCGATCCAGCCGCCCTTCGGGGCTCGCGGGACGAGCGGCTTGCGCAGGCGCGAATCATTCGCGATCAGATACGCGATCGGGTAACCGTCTGGTGCGATGAAATGTGCGCGCGGCCAGCCGTCTCCGTGTGAATCCACTCAGCCTTCGCGATCAAGCACAGGCTCGCTAATGGAGGCTATTCTTAACGCGTTCATCGTGGGGAGTAAAATGGGGAGAAACCAGCGTAACAGGCCGAAAAACCTGATACTGCAAGCTTTTTCTGAACCCGATTTATTGCTTCGCATGTAAGGGGTCGGGGGTTCGAGTCCCCCCATCTCCACCATCGTAAATTGCGCAAAAACCCTGACGGGTCTGCATGAAACTCGAGATTGGCGAGAACAAATGCAATCATCTTCGCCTTGTCGCGCTCGCAGCCTAATTCCTCATAAATGGCGAGTGCCTCGGCCGCCCGGCTACGTGCCTCGGCCAAGTCGCCATTCATTTGGTGGACCGTAGAGACTTGGCGCAGTACCTGAGCGAGTAGCCGGCGAGTGCCCAGCGTTCGTGCCCCCGCCAGTGCTTCGCGCAACAGCGGCTCCGCCTCCGCAGGCCGTCCGTACCGGAGAAGTGCGGTACCCGCTTGACACCGTGAGCGCGCGATTCCGAGGTCGTCGCCGAGGGCGACGTACCGCTCAAGCGCGATTTGACTACTCGTAAGCTCAACTTCGAATTCGCCCAGCTCCGAAGCGATTCTCGTTTGCGTATAATAGAGCTTTGCAATCACCTTCGACGGCGTTCGTTCATCAATACGTTCGGTCGCTGACGAGACCCAACGCTGCCCTTCCAATTGCGCGAAGAAAGGCCACGCGGGATATAACTCCCCCACGAAGCGTTGCCCCAGTTCGACGTCGCCCCGCGCGCCGAGCGACCACTCGAGCGCGGCTCGCCAATTATCCAACTCCTGCTCGGCTTTGTCTCGCAAGAGCCCTTCAGGCTCGCTATCGTAGGCGCGTTCGAGTTGTTCGGCAAGCTCGAGACACGCACGCGCGTGGCGATGCCCAACGATTTCCGTTTCACCGTGCGCCGCGAGCTTCTCGCGCCCGTACTGTCGGAACGACTCTAACAGACGATAGCGTGGTTCAACCCCGTTAAAATCGGCGACGACTATCGACTTGTCGACCAGTGATGAGATGAGGGTAGCTATGTCGGCCGCCGCAACTTCCTCGCCGGCGCAGACCGCCGTCGCGCTCCCCAGGGTGCATCCCCCGGTGAAGGCCGAGAGGCGCTCGAAGACGCGCTTTTCCGGCGCCGAGAGCAAGTCGTAGCTCCAATCGATCGCCGCGTGCATGGTCTGCTGCCGCGGCAGGGCGGTGCGCTCGCCGCCGATGAGAACTCGAAAGCAATCTTTGAGCCGCTCCGTGAGCGCTGTAATCGATAGCGAGTTCACTTGAGCGGCGGCCAGTTCGACCGCCAGCGGAATGCCGTCCAAGCGCCGGCAAAGCTCGGCCACGGCCGGTGCATTGTCGTCGCTGAGCGTGAATCGATGGTCAATGGCGCGAGCGCGATCGCGCAAGAGTTCGATCGCTCCATACGCCGCGGCATCGGTTGCGCACAGCCGCGCCGCCGTCTCGCGCGATGGAATACTCAGCGACGGTAGCCGGTACGTATGCTCGCCTGAAGCGCGCAGCGGTTCGCGGCTCGTCGCCAGGATCCGAAGTTGCGGGCAGCCCGCCAGCAGCGTGTAGGCAACCGTCGCAGCCTGCGTAACGACGTGCTCGCAGTTGTCGAAGATAAGCAACAGCGTGGTATTCCTGAGATGTGCAACCAGCGTGTCGAGCAGCGAACGATTCGGCACTTCCTGAACGCGCAGCGCCGAGGCGATCGCTGCCGGCACTAACGAGGGATCGCTTATCGGAGAGAGTCCGACGAACCACACGCCACCCGCATCGCCGAGCGCGGTCGCGACCTGCAACGCGGTTTGGGTCTTACCGACGCCTCCGCTTCCGGTGAGCGTGACGACGATGGTCACGCACGAGTGCCTTGATCTCGTCGAGCTCACGTTCGCGCCCAACGAAGCTGGCCAGCGAGAGCGGCAGGTGCGAGCCGGCTGTGTCAGGCCACGGCCCTACGAGGACCGAGGCTCTCCCGCCCTCGCGCAGCAGCACCCAACGCGCAGCGGCCTTTTCAAGCTCCCGGCGTTGCTCGTCGCTCAGCGCCAGCGCGCCGGCCAAGAGCGCGAGCGTTCCACGCTGTGGCGTGCGGCGATATCCGCGCTCGAGCGCGCTGATTCCATGCGCGCTCATCCCGGCGCGTTCGGCCAGGGCCTCTTGCGAGAGTCCCGCGGTGAGCCGGAAGCTCCGGAGGAGCGCCCCAAAATCCGGCGAGCCGGGTGCTCGGGCCTCGTTTTCCACGGTGACGCGAGGTTCGGCCCAAGCTTGCCCGCACCCGCCGCACCCGACGCCGGCAATTTGTGCGGGTAGTTGTGCCTTACGGCGCTCACCGTTTTGCGTCAGGATTGTCCAAACGAAAGGCGCCGATGCGCGCTCGCCTACGTTACGAACTTTGGCTCGAAAAATGTTTCCGCTTATGCCATCGACGCGACGAGCGGCGCGCTGACGCCGCTCGCAGGAAAGCCGGTGGGGACGGGCACTGAGCCCTGGACAATTGTGATCGATCCAACCGGCAAGTTCGCCTACGTTCCCAACGTTGGGTCCAACGATGTTTCCGCCTATACGATCGATGCAACGAGCGGCGCGCTGAAAAAGGTGAAAGGGTCGCCGTTCGCCGCGGGTACTAATCCCCTTAACATGGCGGTCGATCCGGCAGCCAAGTTCGCCTATGTTCCCAACACGGGCTCCAACAACATTTCCGCTTATACCATCGACGCGACAAGCGGCGTACTGACGCCGGTGACCGGGTCGCCGTTCAGCGCCGGCCGCGGTCCCTTCGCTGTGGCGGTTGATCCTTCGGGCAAGTTCGCATATGTGGCTAACTCTAACTCCAACAATGTTTCCGCGTATACGATCGATGCGGCCAGCGGCGCGTTGACGCCGGTGAAGGGGTCGCCGTTTGCTGCAGGCATTAGCCCCTTTGGTGTAACGGTGCATCCTTCGGGCAAGTTCGTCTACGTGGCCAGTTACTGGTCCGATAATCTCTACGGCTATGCAATCGACGCGGCAACCGGCGCGCTGAGGCTACTGTCGGGGTCGCCGTTTGCAGATATGGGTTCTGGCCCCTTCGACGTGGTCGTTGCTCCTTCGGGCAAGTTTGCCTATGTGCCCAACAGTTTTGCTTGCTGCGGTTTTTCCGACCGCGTTGCTGCATATACCATCGACGCCACAAGAGGAACGCTGACGCCCATGGCTGGCTCGCCGTTTAAGGTTGCGGGCACCGATGACCAAAGTATGGCAGTCGATCCTGCCGGCAAATTCCTCTACGTGACCAGTTCTGGCAAAGGCTATATTTCCGCCTTTACCATCGACTCAATAAGCGGCGCGCTAAGAAAGGTGAAGGGCTCGCCGTTCGGGGACTCGGGCAGTCTACCTCTTGGCATATCCGTGTGCCGCGTGTCCGCCGACAGATGCATTCCTGCCGCATTGTAGCTTACGCAATTTCAACCCGAGCACGTTTGCGTGCTTGTAAAGCGTGCTTCGCCATGGCCGTAACCGGCGCGCGCGCGTAGAGCGGCCAAGCGTCCGATTTCCAAAAACCTAGATTTTATTGACTACTTCGGATGCTTTTCTGCTGACTGAGGGCATCTGGGTGACCTGGTAGTTATCTGCGTTGGGTGTTTGTTTCCAGAGCCCCTACGCGCGCGCGCGCGAGGCTCGAATTTCACTGCCTGGGTGCCGCACAAGTACAAGAAATGCCACGGTGCCGCAGCGCTTCGGGATAAGAGTTAGGCCCTCAAAATTGTGCGCCCCCCGGCCGACAAGGCCATCCAAGCCGCAACGCGTTAACCGCGCGATCTAAGCTGCGAGGCTGCTGCGAACTAAGCTGCCGCGGTACGAGCCGCTCGCAGCTTCCATGAGAAGGCCGATTTTGTCAATGCCGACGTGGCGCCAGTTTTCGCGGACCACTTCCGTTCGTGCCGCCACCTTCGCCTCGCTTCCATCCGCACTCGTTGTGAGCCATCAAGGCTCGGTGCATGTTGAGGTTCCTCGGAAGGTTCGGTGCTGCCATCTGCAATGCGATCTTGGCTTATGCCGGTCGAGCTGCGTGCCGCAGTCACCGGAACGCGGCTTCATCGTAAAGACTTGACGTAGGCGCTCTGGCGAGGCATCTACGCCGCTCGATCGGCTCGCCGGAACGAACTCGCTGCGCAGGGCTTCATAGATCTCTCCAGTGACCCATAGTCGGTGCAGCAGGATCGCAAGCTTCCGTGCAACGGCGATGACCGCGCGTTTCTTGGCATTCCTACCGCCGCGCTGAGCCAAACGCTCGCCAAAACTACGTAGGCTACGGCTTGAGCCAAACGGACCAAGAATGTAATGTGCGCTTCCGACCAGGAGGCGCCGCAGGTGGGCATCGCCGGCTTTGGTGATTGACAACTGCGAAGTACGATCGCCCGAATCATCTTGCCTCGGAACCAAGCCGAGATAGGGACCAATGTCGCGGCTCCTGGGAAAGCGCGCGGGGTCGGCTACCGTTAGTACAAACGCTAGCGAGGTGAGTGCCGACTCCCGAGACCTGACGAAGGACCTCCGTGGCCGGGTAGCTCTTTGCCAACGCCTCGATGTCCCGATCGTAGCGCCGGATCTGCTCGGAGAGATTAGAAATCGTTTCGATGAGCGGCGCTAGAGCGGCGTGAAGCTCGAGCGGAACGTGCTCGAGCACAGCGGCAGCGAAGTGATGCGTGCTGCATTTTGGCAACCGCGCGCCACTGGCTTTAACTAATCCGCGTGCGGCGTTCACGCATTTCGTGCGAGCGCCGACAAGAGTATCACGCGCGCGAATCATCGCCAGGTCCGCTTGCATTTGAGCGCTGCGGTGACGGATGGGGCAGAGCAGTTGCGGGTCGAAACGAACCATACGTGCTAGGATCTCGGCGTCGGCTCGGTCGTTCTTGCGATCGCTCTGGTGAATCTTGCGCAGCTCGCGAGCGTTGACAACGACGACGACGTGTCCGAAGGTCTCAAGCAGCCGACTGACCCAGCCCGAATGCGTTCCCGCCTCCAGAGCAATCTGCGAGGGAGCCAACCGTTCGAAGTACTGGCGAAAGCCAGCCTCCGAGGTTGGCACCCGTTCCGCTCTACAGGGCACGCCGTCGCTATCCAAAATGCAAACGTGGCTAAAACGATCGCCGACGTCGACGCCGAATCGCGAAGGCGCTGATCCGAGTCTTGCCCACTGGGGATTTCGTGCTATGCTTGGCCATGAGGGTCGGTCTCCTTTCATTGCACCTCGAGTGCGTCACGGATACTTCGTTCAGAAGTCCGTCTTGGGGACCGGCCTTCTCATCTCATCTGCAATGCGAGCGAGGCGTCTCGGCTAGGCTAAGCCGCTACGCGATCGGCGCCGCTATGCTGCGCAGCCGCGATGCCCGCAAAGCCCCAACAGCGCAACGCCGTGCAGCGGCGCGATGCAGCGCGGGTGAGGGCGGTGAATCAAGGCGTAGGCGGAAACTGTCTAAATCCCCAAGTTTAAAATAGCGTTCTGACTCTACTGCCCGTGGTGTGCCGAGATCGCTTTTTGAACCTGTTCCTTGACTGCCTCCATGTTAAACGACGCGCCGGCTTGCATGGGCGGGAACTCGATGAAGCTGGGAGCCGCCTTAGCGACAACCTCTTGCACCAGGACAAATCTCCAGAACTCGTACGCGAACCAATTATAGAACGCAAGCGATCCACCCAGGCCCGTGCGCTCAAATGGATCGAGCCTAAGGTTGCAGAGGATCGGCCAATCCACCTTGACGGTGCCGCCAAGCCAGCCTTGAGGCTGATCGATAAAACGGTACTTATAGTCGTTGACGCGGATTGCGCCTAACGTCCCTTCAGCGAAATAGAAAATCTCATGACGATTCGATGGTCCGTTGCCGGTAATCAGATTAGTTTGATCATACCCGTCGAGATGGACCTTGTAGGTCGTGTCCCCAAGCTGCTTACCTTGTATCAGCTCCTCAACGATGTTGCGGATGCAGCGAGTCGTTAACGATGCCGCGATCTTCGTTCCACTGATTTACCCCGGAGCTTTCTCAGCAATCAACCCGGGCCGTGCGCGGCTGGAAGCCCAATATGCTTTACGAGTTTTCCAACAGCGAAGACTGGGACGTTACTCCGCGCTAGCTGCTTCCGCGACTGCTTGTTCTTCGGTCAGCGCCGCACCCTCTGCCATGAGTTTTGCGACCGCGCCGGCGCTTAGCGCCGCTCGCCACGCCCCTCGAATCGTCCTCGCGCGTTAGGTCGCCACTTCTTCGACTGCTTGTTCTTCGGTTAACGTTGCACCCTCGGCCATGAGCTTCGCAACCGCATCGACACCCAGTGCATCGCGTAGCGCGACGAGTGCGCGATCGTATTCCTGTAACGCTGCAGTATCCCGTGTCGCTCGCGTCGCTACGAAGCGAAACGGATTACGAGTACTGCAAGCGAACGGCTACTACAACGTACGTCTGGCCGTTTTCCGCCGGCGGCAGCCCGAGGCACTCATATGCCAATCCTGACTACATTGAGCCGGAAGGCGTAGCGATCAGCACCAAGTAGCCTTCAGGAATAAGCTACGCGGCCCGCACCCCGGCGGGCCGCGTTTTCACTCGACTCACCGCGCGCTCCGACGGTACCAGCGTCTAGCGGCCCTCTTACGGATTACGCATACGCCCATTGGATATCACCTGGTGACGGCATATATCAGGAGCACTTAGGAGACACTTAGGATACTCCCCGGAATCCTGAGCCTTGTTTACCGAGCTGCGGGCCTCAAGAAATATAAATCAGCGCATGTACCCCGCTCCCTCAGGTACAGCACGCAAACAGTTCGGGACCGCGCTCTTTGCGCGGAATCGGCCGCATAGGAGCCCGCAAAAGGGCCCCAAAAGTAAATTTCGTTCTGCTTCGCTCGATAACGGGGACTTCTCTTGGGAAAAAGGGCGCGCGCGCAGTTGTGATCTGTTACCAACTGCGAGGCAAACAAACGTATCATGGTGAGTCCGTCAACGCAGTCTACGACCAAAGCATCCCCATCACGTCTTATGATCATGCCCTGGCGCTGGAGCTCTTCCAGGAGTCCCCAAGCCTCGTCAATTTGCTTCCGAGTGCAGGGCTGCGCTGAAAGGTCGCTTTCGGCGGTTGGTCCGCAATTGTCGATGCCTTTTTGAGTCTTCGGATATATTGGCTTTCCATCCGGGGTCGTGCCGGACCGCGCCAGTAGGCCCTTTTTTACCAACGCCCGCATTTTATGTTGTATGAGCTGCAAAACGCTTCTCTTAACAGAGTCGCCGAAGTCGTGAAGGCCATTCCAGCCGCCCTGCCCTTCCGATTTTCGGGCCTTCGCTTTCTCTCACATTATATTTTCTACCAACGTGCTCCAGAGCACCCAAACAATTCCCTAGCGGCGGACGGAGTCGACTTCATGCCGGTTGCAGTCCTTGTTGAAATTAGCTTGCTGAAGTTCAGTCCTTAGGCGTCCCTCGCGCGCACGCGGGCGCGCGCGGTGGGGCTGCGGAGAAGTAATCTAAAGTGGAAGCGGCGCGGCCACAATCGAAGCCGGCGGATCGCTTCCGTACAACCGGACGTTTAAATATACGGGCAAGCGCCAATGGTTCACGGTTCCGGCGGGCGTGAAGTGGCTCACGGTCGTCGCTCGCGGTACGAGCGGAGCAGCCAACGACTCAGCCGGCACTGCCCATGGCGGGCGCGTCTACGCGGTCATACCGGTAACGCCCGGCGAAAGGCTCGCCGTATTCGTCGGTGGACAGGGGCTGCAGTAACGGCGGCTTGAACGGTGGCGCCAGCGGCGGCTTGAACCGTCACGGACTTGAAGATGGATTCGGCGCATCAACGCCGGCGTGCTGTTCATCGTCGGAAAACGGCGCGCCGCTCGCCGCTCACCAACCCCCGTCTAGTACCTGCTGCTCCCGCCGAGTGTTATGAAACCGAGGCGGGGCAGCAGGGCGGACAGCGCGGCGATTTAAGAGCCCGCTCCAACGGCGGCACCGATCGGGTGCTCTAGGCCACTGGTGATCGTTACGCTAGACGCGTCGCTTCCGCTATTGACGATCGTTACGTAACCTTGGCTGGCAGGAGTCGCGCCGCTGGAGCTCGGGATGGCTAAGAAGCCGTTGCTGACGTTGAGATAGAGTGGCGCGTGGAATGTGCCCGGCACTTTGCTCGAATACGTCCAGACATTGTTAACTTCAGAGTAGATCGCGACGTCGTTGTTGCAGATGTCGGCCACGTACAGCTTACCACCGGAGTCGAACGCCAAGCCCGAGGCTTGCGTGTTGTTCGAGAGCGCAACGATCATCCAGAGCGTCGGCGACATGCTTTCCGCGACCATGTAGTTGCTGTTCTGAGGGCACGCCCGGATGGGCGGGGCCGCTGGAATGCTGCTCGCTGCGACAAAAAACTGCCCATGATGGCCCAACGGATTCACTGCGATCCCCTCATTGAGCTGAGACGGATTACCGATGCCCGCAATACCGATCAGCGGCGGGTCCTCACCGAGCGCGTACTCATAAACCTGCTGCATGTAACCGTTTTGGGCGTCGCCCTGATCCGTCACGTAGAGCGTTCCGTTGGCTACGGTGACGCCGGCGGGATGGACGAGGTCTTCCGAATAGGTTCGCACCAGCGACGCGCCGCCCGGTGAGAATTCCAGTACATCGCCGCCGCTGCCGTTTGCGACGTAGACATTGCCGGTCGGGTCGACGGCGACGCCCTGCACGTCTGACAGTCCCTTGGTGATAATCCTAATCGGCGCGAGGTTCTGAGTTCCGGAGTAGACGAGCAGCTGCGAAATGCCATGCTTCGTCACGTTCGAGACGTAAGTGTAGCCATTTACTACAATTGAACTGTGTTGTGTGCGGTGACTTTCGGAGTGCGCCCCTGGACTCGAGGGGACGAACGACGACTGGGACGCGCCGGCGCTACAGCCGGAGAGGATCGCTACTGCTGCGTAACCGCATAACGCATAACGGGTTAGACTCGAGATCTGTTTCACGAGAATGCTCCTTCGCAGACATACAAAGACATGTGCCTTTGTCATGCTGCGATTGTCTCGTGAAGGAGCGCGCGTCGTAACACACACCTGCACAGCTAGCTTGCACACTTGGCGAAACCGGCGTGTTCGTTCGGTGTTATTACGTCACGATGCGAAAATGGGACCTGCCGGAAATCGGAATAGGCCGGGCGCCTCCGCAGTAAAACCGTTCTGCGAGTGCCTGACCTTCCGATCTTTAGAACCGGAAGCGTCGCTTAATTTACAACGGCGCGGCCTGCATATGCCTGCGGTGACGTGACAGACGGCGATAATATTTGACCCTGAGGCAGCCTTGAACGGTGAACCCGCGGTCGGAGCTAGCAGGGCCGGTTGAGCGTGTTTTGGTTACAGTACTCGTAATCCGTTAAGAACCCGAACCGACCGCAGCCCCGATCGGATGTTCCAGGCCTTCGGTGATTGTGAAACCCGACATGCCTTTAGTTAATCTGATGATCGTGACATAGCCTGAGCTGCCGGCGGTCGCGCCATCGGCACTGGGAATCGCCAGGAAGCCGTTATTGACGGTCAGGTAGAGCGGGTCGCGGAATGTGCCTGGCACCTTGCCGGAGTACGTCCAGACGTATTTGATATCGGAGTAGATCGCTATGTCGTTTGCGCAAAGGTCTGCGACGTACAGGTTTCCTTGGGAATCAAAAGCTACGCCCGTTGCTTGTTTATTGTTCGAAAGCGGTATTATCATCCAAAGCGTCGGTAGTATGTTCTCGGCAAAGCTGTAACTGTTGTCTACCGGGCATGTGTATGGGGGAGGCATCTGCGCCAGGCTACTCGCTGACACGAAGAAGGTGCCCGCAGATCCGAGCGAATCGACAGCGATTCCCTGGTTCATCTGCGCTGAGTAAAAGCCGAGACCGCTGATCGCAAGCAACGGAGTTCCGCCACCCAGCGCATACTCGAAAACTTGCTGTGCGTAACCATTTTTGGCGTTTCCAGAGTCCGAAACGTAGAGTATTCCGCCGGCGACGGTAACGCCGACCGGATGGGCGAGCCCCAACGAGTAGGTTTCAATGAGCGCTGTACCACCAGGCGCAAACGCCATGACGTTGCCTGTACCGCCATTGGCCACGTAAACGTTGCCGGAGGGATCGACCGCGACTCCCTCGACGGCGGACAGGCCCTTCGTGAGCGTTCTGATTGGAGCCGGATTTTCCGTGCCGACCGGATAGACGAGCAGCTCCGAAGTGCCGTACTTCGTCAGGTTGGAGACGTAAACGTATCTGGCGGCGGCGATGGAATCCTGGTGAATCCGTCTGGCCGGCGCGATCGGGCTCGACGGCAATAACGGGGAAAGCGACATCCCGCCGCTACAACCGCTGAGTATCATGCCGGCGGCGTAAATGCCAGATGCTATGCGGGTAATTTCTGAGATCGGTTTCACGAGCATGCTCCTTCGCGACCGCTGTGAACGCTGATGCGATCAGGTGAATCATGCCGCCGAATGGCTGACGGCGGTAACACACACCAGCACACTTGACTTGCACACTTTGAACCGCAACAGGTAGGGCACCGACGGGCCAGCGCGAAACTTAAAGGGACTGTGCAGGTCGAGGGGCGGCCCTCCGGCTCGTCGGACTTCGGGACGCTGCTGCGGCGCCACCGAATCGCCGCGGGACTCTCGCAAGAGGGCCTCGCCGAGCGCGCTCGGATGAGTACCAACGGCATCGGGGCACTCGAGCGTGGTTATCGGCGCTCGCCACAACGCGAAACACTCGCGCTCCTCGCCGGTGCGCTCGCGCTCGACGAAAGGCAACGCGAGGAGTTCGAGGCGACCGCTGCGCGGTCGGGGTTACCTCGGCGCATCGGAGGCGCTACGGTCACCGTCGGTCCTTGGGGCGACGGAACGATTTCCAACCTGCCGCTCGCGCTAAAGAGCTTCGTTGGGCGCGAGCGTGAGCTCGACGAGATCATTGCACTGGTGCGCGACCATCGGCTCGTTACTCTCGCCGGGGCCGGCGGTTTAGGTAAGACGGAGACGGCCTTACAGGTCGGGCGCGCGCCGAACGATAGCGCTGGCACCGCGGTCTGTTTCGTCGCGCTCGCTTCGGTAAGCGATCCTGCGTTGGTCGTTACGGCGATTGCATCGGTGTTGGGCGTCCAAGAGGTACCGAATCGTCCGCTGCTCGAGACCCTGGTCGCGTACCTCAAGAATAAAATCGTTCTTCTGATCTTCGATAACTGCGAGCACGTGATTACGGAGGCCGCGATCATCGCCGAGAAAATCCTGAGCAGCTGCCCGCGCGTTCGAATCCTTGCCACCAGCCGCGAATCGCTCAGAGTGCCGGGCGAACAGAGCTATCGGCTCCCTTCGCTAAGCGTTCCATCGCCTGAGGCAGCTCTTCAGATCCGAGCGATCGATGCTGCCGCCTATGGAGCGATCGTGCTCTTTACCGATCGTGCCCGCGCCGTCGACCACCAGTTTGCGCTGACCGACGAGAACGCACCAACTATTGCCGAGCTCTGCCGGCACTTGGACGGCATTCCGCTGGCAATCGAACTCGCCGCCGCACGGGTCGACCAATTATCGGTGAAAACGCTTGCGGACAGCCTCGACGATCGCTTCCGCATTCTCACCGGCGGCGAACGGACGGCCGTGCCGCGACAGCAGGCGATGCGAGCGACGATCGATTGGAGTTACGAGCTGCTCTCCGCCTCGGAACAGCGCGTCTTCGAACGCCTCTCCGTCTTCGCCGGCGGCTGCGCGATCGCCGAAGCAACGGCCGTCTGTGGCGCTGACGGAGTCGCAGAAGGCGACGTGGTCGACCTGCTCTCATCGCTGGTCGACAAGTCGCTGGTCGTCGCCGATTTCGAGGGAAGCGAACCCCGTTATCGTCTCTTGGAGTCGTTTCGGCAGTATGCCCGCGAGCAGCTCGCGGCGCACGGCCAGCAGGAGCTCGTCGCGCATCGTCATGCGCTCGCATATCTCGAGGTAGCCCAACGCCTCGAACATGCATTCTTCTTCGAGCCTGATAACGAAATCGTATTCTCGTTGGGCCACGAGGAGCAAGACAACTGGCGGGCGGCGCTGCAGTGGGCGCTGACCGAGCGCCGCGACACCCTTTTAGGGCAACGGCTGGTAGGGGACCTCAACGTGTTGTGGCACCACCTCGCGCCGGTCGAGGGACGGCGTTGGCTGGTCGCCGCGCTCGAGCTTGTCGATGAGCAAACCCCGACGAGCGTTCTCGCGAAACTCAGTTACACTGAGGCAACCATTGCGATGTGTTTCGATCAGGACGAAATACAACTCGCGAGCAGCAAGAGAGCTGTCGCGCAGTACCGTGCTGTCGGCGACCCCTTTGGAATCGCTCTCGCACAAAGTCGCGAGGCCGCTGCGCTCAATCGGCTTGGACGGTATGCGGAGGCAAAACAGGTGCTAACGGAAGCGCTCCCACTCGCTCGCAGCGCCGGGAACCCCTGGCTAGCCGCTTGGATTCTGCGTTTATTCATAGGGGCCAGTTGTTATGGCGACCACGACTTTGTGGCGGCGCGCGAATATAATACTGAGGCGCTTCAGACCTATGAGAGGTTGGGTTCCAGGTTAGACGTCGCATATACGATGCTGGATCTTAGTTGCATCGAGTTTAACGCGGGTGATGCGAAACTAGCAGTCCAGCATGCGACAAAGGCGCTCGCGCTGCTTCGTTCATTGAACCATGTGCGCGGCATCGCCCGTGCTCTTCATTGTAGGACCGGTTATCTCGTTTTGTCCGCCCGGTACGAAGAGGCCGAGAAGAGTGCGCGTGAAATGCTCGGGATCGCTCGCGACCATCACATGGAGGTCACTCGAGTCGCCTGGGCCTTACAGCACCTCGCAGCCATTACAGCCCTCCGACCCCAAGTCGACGCAGGCGGTGCGAGAGGGCGCGAGTTAGCTGCTCGGCTCTTGGGCTTCGCCGATGCTCGCTTCGTAGCCACGGGAGCGACACGCGATGATGAAGAGCTGCAGGAACACGATCGCGCACTCGCCGCGCTACAGGCTGCCCTGGGCGCCGACGAAGTCGCCGAGTTCATGGCCGAGGGTGCGGCAATGACGGAAGAGCAAGCAGTCGCGGAGGCGTTGAACTAACGCGGCGTAACATCCCAATCTTCGCTGTTGGAAAACTCGTAAAGCATATTCGGCTCCCAGCCGCGTACGGCCGGGTTGATCGCGGAGAAAGCTCCGGGGTATACCAGTGGAGCAAAAATTGCGGCATCGCTGACGATTCGCTGCATCCGGGCGAAAATAGCGCGGCGCGCGGACCGATCGAACAGCCGCGACTGTTCGAGGAAGAGTTGGTCGTACTGCGGGTCGCACCAGCGTTGGCCGTTCGGACCGTTGGGTGCGCGGCGGTCGCACGTAAAGAACTCGCTCTGCTCGGGGTCACTGCCGCCGACCCAACCGTAAATTACGAGGTTGAAGCGGCCGCCATAATAAACGCCGTCGGGCACATTGGAAAATACGGTCGACGAATAGGCCCGCGACACGGCTTGCACGCCGATGCTCGCTAGATTGGATTGCACGATTGGGCAGACGGTACAGCCGCCGCTCAGGTACGCGAAATCAACCTCCAACGGAACCCCGCCTTTGATCCGCCATCCGTGTCGCAGCTTCCAACCGGCTGCGTTCAACTCGCGGCCCGCGCATTTGGGATCATAAAATGGCGGTGAGATCGAGGGATCGTGTGCCCACATGACCGGAGGAATCTCCGTCGTTGCGAGCGGCCAGTGCCCGTACAAGGCCTTGCGGGCTATGACCGATCTATCGATTACCTCGGTCAGGGCACGCCTGACGCGAAGATCGTTAGTGGGGGCGCGCTGCGTATTGAACGCGATGTAGCCGAAGTTATTCTTGCCCGTGCGTACTAGATAGACGTCAGAAAGCATACGCGCTTGCGCAACCTGACGATTTTCTAGGTAATCTAGGACGTCCACCGCATGTGTGCGCAGCAGTATGAGCGCTGTGCTACGGTCCGGCACGATCTTGAGCACCAAGCGATGAAGGTGCGGCTTCCGACGTGCATAGGGATTGGGCTCGAGCACGATCTCGTCGCCTCGCTTCCAAGCAACGACGCGGAAGGGTCCGCTTCCGAACGGATGCTCGTTCCAAGCCGCGTGGTAGATGTCCGTGCTCGTAAACGCATGCGCCGGCAAGATCCCGTAGACAACATCGCTGACGGCGAACAACTCCGAGACCGCCGCACTCCAGGGCCGCCGGAAATGGAGAACGACGGTGTAAGGGCCGGGCGTGTCGAGGCGTTCGATGATGCGGTATGGCTGCATCTCGCCAATAGGGTTGCGCGGGTCCATGATGGCCCGATAGGTGAAGGCTACGTCTGCGGACGTCAGCTGCGTTCCGTCGGCGAAGCGTTCGTCGTGTCGCAGATGATACGTCACCGTTCTTCCATCCCGGGCCACGCCGCCATTCTCCACCGTTGGAACCCGCGACGCAACCAGCGGAATCAATGCATTTTGAGGACTCAATCCGATGAGCGGCTCGGCGTAAAGCTGCGCGAGGTCCATATCCGCTTGGTCGCTCACGAAAAGCGCATTGAGGGAAGCCGGATCATTACTCCGTGCGATCGTCAGCTCATGCTGTGTTCCCCACCCTCGCACACCGCTAACGCGCGTGCATGCTGTAACGCATGCCAGCAGCAGAAGCGCGAGGCGCAAGCCTTTAGATCCTGATCTGCGCATTGAAGAAGACGCTAAATGGTCGCGGGACGTCGCCGAGCGCGCCGTTATTGGCCAGAGCGGGCAAGTAACTCTGTTGGAACGCCGCCGGCGTACGGGCCTTATTGGCGGCGAAGTCGTTAATGCCGGTGCCATTGTAGAAGTTGCTCGGATAGAGCGTGGTGTTGAGCGAGCCGCCGGCTGGAAAATATCCGCAAACGTATGCACTCGGCGGGTAGTACGCGGTCCACGGCTCAGCCGAACCGCCGAAACAGGTATGGAAGAGATTCGTGCCTAGAACCGTAAGCGTGATCTTGGGGCTGATGTCGTACGAAACTTGCAGATTTCCGATTAGAAAGTTGGGGTTCTGATAGGTTCCGAACGCGAAGCTCCCGGTCTGAGGATCCGGAACGTACAGATAACCAAAGGCCCCGCTGCCGGCGGAGGTCGTCGTGAGATAGTTGCACTGCAGGGGATTGGTTTTGGGCGAGACCTTGGTGATGCCGGTGGCGGCCGAGTTGCCAACGCACGTCCGCGGATCGAGGCCCTCATTGTCCAGCGGGCTTCCATAATACGCGCCGGACTGGAACGAAACGCTCGGCGTGATCGCCAGCCGGTCTCTGCGGTAGTTGAGTATCACGGAAGCAACTTCTGGGGAGACATAGCTGGTGACGGGGCCGTTGAGATTCGGAGCGATGGAGGTCGAGTACGGATTGTACCAGCCTCCGGGATCGATCAGGCTCTGCGAGGGCAGGTTGTAGTAGGGGTTGAGGATCGTGTCATAGCCTGGCGCGATCTTCCCATTGGGCGTCGAGCACGATACCGCGGTACCGTCCTGGTAGCAGGGGCTTCCGCCGCCGGCTTTGGTTAGCGCATTGTACTGAGCGATCGCCTCATTGAGCGCAACCGTCGTATTGGGAATAATGCCGCCGGTGATGAGCGGCACGTTTTGGAACTGGACTTTGGAGTTCGTGTATGTGAAGGCCAGCTGGCCCGAGAAGCCGTTGCGCGTGAAGTCGCCCTTGTCGAGCTGGAACTCTGCGCCGTAGTTGCGATTGACGCCGACCGGGACTTGCGTGGCGAAGTTGGCGCCGATCAACGCCTGCTGCTGCCAGTTCGAGACCCACGTGTAGAACGGCGTGATCTTAAAGCTCAGATCGGTGCCGCGCACGTGATGCTCCAACGAGAGGTCGTACTGCGCCGACGAAATGCCCGGTATCGGATGGAAGGGTGAGTAGAAGCCCAGATTCATCGTGTTGTTCCAAACGGAGCGGTCGTCACCCGAGGCGCTGAGGTATTGCACCGAGGCCGAGATCGGCGGCTGCGTAAAACGGCCCGCCGAGATGCGCCAGACGGTGTCGGGCGATTGCGTATAGGTTGCGGAAACGCGCGGCTGCCAGTAGTTCAAGGAATACGAACCCGGAGAGCTCGCGGTGAAGTTCGGCGCAGCAATCCAGTTTTGGACCGTTCCGTTGGGATGGACCCAGCCCGTGTGCGGCCCGCTCGGGTGAAGCGCCGCGGCCGCCTGATCGCAGTTTCCGGCGACGTATTGAGCGGCCGCCGGAGGGAACTGGCCCGCTGCCAGCGGTTGGGTAAGGGTCTGGTTCGTCGCCGCCAGAACGCAAGTGTAGCTCGCGGTCATGTTAGCGTAGAAGCTATCCGCGGCTGTGGCAGAGTCCGGCAGGACGTAGGTGAAGTTGTCGTCGCGGATTGCGCCGTTGATCACGAACTTGTCACCAGGTCGTAATTCATCGCTCAGCGAGAGGTTGACAAACCGGGGCCGCACCGCGTTGTACGAGCCGGTAGCATTTCCGCTCCATAGCGTATCCCAGGTTGCGCCGGGGTGCCCGAAACCGGTCGGACCGGCGGGCGCATCGCTAAGCCACGTCGGAGAGACGGTGCATTGTGGAGCAGCCTTGACAGCACAGTTGTAGCCCGAGCCCTTGAGGCTCGTGTTGTAGTAAGTGTTCGTTAGGCAAACCTGCGGCGCGCCACCCGTCGGATCGTAACAGGTATACTTGCCACCGGCCCCCAGCGACATATAGCCGATCGGCGAGTCCTCGACTCCCGCCAATGCCGAGCTATTGTTCCAGCGAATGACACCGGCGGTCGTATAGTTTCCGTCGACGGTTAGCAGGTTCTGGTCGTTGAGTTGGTCCTGAAAATCAAGAGCGCCGCCGGCCGTGTGCGTCATCAGCTGGTATTGCGCCGCCCCTACAATCCCAGTCAAGTTATCGTCCGTGCTACCGTTGAATGGAATTGCATCGAGATCGTCGGAGTAGAAGCTATAGACGTATGCGCGCAGATATGCCGATTGGCTCAATGCGTGCGTGTATTGGAGCTTCGCGACCCCAGCATCGTTTGAGTTGACGTCGATCCCTTCGTCGTCGAGGGGGATTGGGCCGCCGAACGGATGCGCTGGTGTATCCGGGGCGTAATAGGGGGATGGTGGTTTGATGGATGTCGCGCTTCTCGCGATGGGAGCGCCGAATGGCAAATTATATGCAACGCCGTCGGCATAAGCGAGATACGTCGGCGCGCAACCGGTTAACTCATCTTTCGCCGGATCGCAGAAAAATGGTCCGCCGAACGGCGTGGCCGAAGTCAGCGCCTCGATTTGGCCGAGGCTCGAGCATCCATTGACCATCAAACCGGGCGCGATTTTTTCGGGCCCACACGAGGGCGCTTTGTAGAGCGTATTGTAGAGCGAATAGATGAACTGAGCGTTACCGGGCCCGGCATCGTTTGGGGAAAGATAGCCGTAGGTGTTTTCGGCCGACGCGCTCCAGAGCAACTGGACGTCGTCGCGAAGCCCGTTATTGCGAGGAATGCCAGGGTGCACGTTGATCACGTCTTCGCGGTCGGTAATCTGTGAAGTCGAGCCAAAGATTCCACTGTAATACTGCCAGCAGCCTTGCGGCGGTGTGGAAAAAGTAGTGCCGAAAAGCGGGCAGATTGGTTTGACACCCTGGCACGTACCGGTGAGACACGTGGGACCCACGCCCAGGATTTGATTGCTTCCGAAACCGTACCCGATGCCTTCCTCGACAAAGGCGTTACCCGAATAGTAGTTGCCGGGCGTGGCCAGGCTCGCGATGTTCGAATTGGTGACAAAGCGAAAGGCCTGATTGTAACCGCTCAAGCCGACGTAATAACTAAAAGTACGATCCGGTGTGGAACCGCCGACCTCGACTTGCGCCTGATGGTAGAACGTTGCGGTGCCGATGCCGAGGTCCACCGCGGCAAATCCCGGGAAGGTTCCGGTCCGAATGACCTGATTGACGAAGCCGGCCGTGCCGGCCGACGCGATCGAGGCCGGGCCCCCGCCCGTGTAGATTTGCAGCTCTTGTAAACCCAGGGTAGACTCGGTCGAAGAGTTGTAGTTGTCAAATGCCCGGTTGACGGGAATGCCGTCATACTCGAACGCCGTGTAGTACCGATTTTGGCCGCGAATGTATGCGGCGTTAAGTACCCAGCCGGAACCTGTCATCGACGTCTGGATACCCGGAACCGAGGCCATGGCCGAGTAAAGGTTGTTGAGATTACCGGCGCCCCCTAGCGGCGCTGCGGCGACCGCTTGAGCAGCGCTAATGCTGTAGAGGTCACTGCCGACGCCGGGCTTGACGAGGGAACCCGAGACCTGCGAGGTCACACGTGCAATCGTGGTAAGCGTCTTGACCATAACATAGGCGACTTCTTCGGTCTGGTCCGCAAAGACGGCGTTACCGCCAAAGGACACACGCTGGTATCCTTCTTTGTTGAGGTTGAGCGCATAGGTGTCGGGGATGAGCGAGAGAAGGACGAAGTGACCTCGGGAATCTGTCGTCGCGGTTGCGGTCTGCGAGGGTGAGACTGCCTGCACCTTGACTCCCGCTATAGGCATTCCCATTTGGTTGCGAACGATGCCGGCGATGTTTCCGGTGACTCCCGCCACCGCCCGCGTCCCCTGCAATAAAATGGCGGCAAGAAGCAGCACGGCGACGACGGTAAGACAGCCTGCTCGTTTGTAATTCATACGAACAACTCGCGAGGCCGATGCCGGAAAGATCGACGTGGCTATCCGCATGATGCAGACCCCTCTGAGCCTGTGGCATGGGCCGCTTTCGCTACATTAGCGGCAGACCATTTCTTCCGTTACGTTTCCAGACGTACTTGGCTACTTGGTGGACGTCGGTGCGTGGTAGCGCCAACGGGAATCGAACCCGCGAATCGGGGTCCCGGCCGCTCCCGTCCAGTACCGGATAATCTTTTCTTGTACGGGTTTTCGCGTTCTTGAGTCGCGTCTGGTCCCCGTAAGTCCCGCCTAATCCTGAGTAATCCGTTAGACGACTCATGAGTAGCGGCTCTCCCATTTTTGGGCCGGTGACGCCCGGGATCGAACATATGTGCTATCATGGGGATGGACATACACGGGACACACTCGTAGGCTCGTTTCGATGCGAGCGGTCCTGAACGAGGGTCAATTCTCCTTCCAGGGCCTCCTATAAAAAGCCACGCCTTAGCTACGTGGCTTTTTTGATTTCACGCCCCGTCACGCCCCTGCCTTGGATTACCTTGCTGAGCCGTTTCGCGAGTCGCAGTCCCGGCAGAGTTGGTAGCCGTCGGTACAGGGCTTGTCCTCGTCAGCCTCCTTTACACGGCAGCCCCACGGGCGCGTTGAGACTGGGGAAACTCCGTTTCATGGCTTCTCGCATAGAAACGGTGGTTCAAGGTGTTTTGATGTGGCGCGAGGTGACTTTCCCCAATGTGAAGCAGCAACACGACTCTTTCGTTGCCAACGTCTATATCTTGGACGTTGAAGTAAGGCAGACGTGGCCTTATTGAGTCCCTCACAATGCTACCAAGGCGAGTTATCGCGTCTTCCGCCTCATTGCGCGGTATGCCAAGAAGTTCCAGTGCACCGTGTGTCTCGGGGTCTTCACTAATCCCGAAGTACAAGACTCCGCCTTCAGAGTTTGCGAACGAAGAAACATCGTTGATGAACTCTTTGCTTGCGCCACTCGTACTAAGAGGGAGGCTCATCTTTTACTCGCGGCGCTTTCTCTCTGGAAGGCCAATGCTGCAGCAGCGGCCATATCCACTGCCCACTAAACACTCCGACAAGGCTGATTAGACCTAAAAGTGGTGGCGCGGGCGAGGGAAGCTTGACGAGGCTGAAAACGATGCCAACCGCTAAGCCAGTCGCGAAAGCCTCCCCGATTAAGCGCAAAGACACTTGACATCCATGGTACACGCGCGCGTTGGGACTGGGGAAACTCTAGCGTGGTTCGCCGCAATCGGATGGCGCGCGGCGGAGGTCTGGGGTACGGTCAGGCGCGAACGCAAAAAAGACCGTGGAGGGCGAGGGGCGAGCCTCCGGCTCGTCGGACTTCGGGACGCTCCTGCGACGTCACCGAATCGCTGCGGGACTCTCGCAAGAGGCCCTCGCCGAGCGCGCCCGCATGAGCACCAACGGCATCGGGGCACTCGAGAGAGGCTATCGGCGCACGCCGCAACGTGAAACGCTCGCGCTCCTAGCCGGCGCATTGGCGCTTAGCGACGAACAGCGCCAAGAGTTCGAAGTTGCGGCGGCACGTCCGCCGTTGCCGCGTCCCGGAACCTCGGTGACGGTCGGCCCGTGGTTGGACGACGGCTCTGCGGGTCGGCCGCTCGCCCTTACGAGTTTCGTCGGACGAGAGACGGAGCTGGCTGAGATCGCCGAGCTCGTACACACGCATCGGCTGGTCACGATTACGGGCGCTGGTGGCGTCGGCAAAACGCAAATCGCGTTGCGCGTCGCAAAGGAGCTTGACGACGCCAATGACGCTCCTCTTCGTTTCGTCGGCTTCGCTCCAATTCGCGATCCATCGCTTGTCGTTTCGGCGATAGCATCGGCCCTGGGCATACAAGGAGCACCCGATCGGCCGCTGCTCGCGACGGTGCTGGGCTATCTCAAGAATCGAGCGGTGCTTCTGATCCTTGATAACTGCGAGCACGTGATAGCCGAAGCCGCAAATGTCGCTGACGCGCTGCTGTCGGGGTGCCAACAGGTTCGCGTTCTGGCAACCAAGCCGCGAACCGCTCACAGCGGCGGGAGAATATGCTTACCGATTACCGTCGCTCGACAACTCCTCGGCCGTGGCGCTCTTTGACGATCGCGCGCAGGCCGTCGACCAGCACTTTGCGCTGGCGCAAGACGCCGCTCCAATCGTTGCCGACATCTGTCGGCGGTTGGACGGCATTCCCTTGGCGATCGAACTGGCGGCGGCGCGCGTGAAGATCCTGCCGCTGAAAACGATCGCCGAAAGGCTCGACGATCGCTTCCGCATTCTCGCCGGCGGCGAGCGAACGGCGCTCCCACGCCAGCAGACGATGCATGCGACGATCGAATGGAGCTACGACTTGCTCACGCCCAAGGAGCAATGGGTATTCGAGCGTCTTTCGGTCTTTGCCGGCGGATTTGACCTTGATGCCGCAACCGCGGTGTGCGGGGGCGAGGGTCTTGCAGAGCTCGACGTCTTCGATCTGCTCGCGTCGTTGACCGACAAGTCGCTTGTCATAGCCGACACCAGCGGCGAACAGGGGCGTTATCGGCTGCTCGAATCAACGGCCGCTTATGCGCTCGAAAAACTATGCGCATCGGGGGAGCACGAACGCATGGCGCGCCGTCATGCCGAGTATTTTCGCCTACAGGCCGAGGCCGCCGGCGAGCGGTACGGCACGGGCTCCACCATAACGTGGCGCGCATGTGTCGTACTGGATCTTGACAACTACCGGGCAACGCTGGAATGGGCGTTGACGAAGCGCAACGACGCGGTGCTGGGCGGTGCGGTTGCCGGTGCGTTGTTCCGCCTTTGGCGACTGACAGGCCTCGAAGTCGAAGGTCGCCACTGGGTCGAGCTCGCGCTTTCGTCCGTAAGCGAAGCCGAGCATCCGGCAATCGCAGCACTTTTGCGGTTGGCGCAAAGCCGCTTTTTCATCGGAAACCGCTGCTACGAAGCGGCTGAGCAGGCAGTGCAACTGTACGAATCAGTGGGCGACCTCCATGGTGCGGCGCTCGCGCAGCACATGCGTGGCTGGTCTCTCTATCAGATGGGGCGGCTTGACGAGGCCCGCGCGGCGACCGCACTGGCACTTGCCGCGCTGCGCGCGTGCGGCGACATGCTGCACGCGGCAGACTGTTTCAACAACCTGGCATTGATCGAAGTGGACTGCGGCGATTTGCGCGCGGGGCGGGAGTTGTTCGCACAGGCTCTCGCGGTTGCGAAAGCGCGTGGGGACGAGATTAGGATTTCTCGGGCGCAGCACAGTATGGCGGAGTTAGAATTTGCGGCGGGTGACCCGGAGCGGGCGTTGCGTTTGGCAAACGAGGCGCTGGAGCTCGTGTCGCTCCTGAACTTTGTAGAGCACATGGCTGGTGTGTACGCCAACAGCGCCGCCTATCGCATTGCGCTGGGCGACGTTGTGGGAGCCCGCGAGGCGGCCCGCGCGGGATTGTATCTTGCCCGGCAGATACAAAGCGAATTTCGCCTCGCTCATGCATTTCAGCATCTTGCACTGATTGTGGCACTTCGCGGCGACGGACGATGCGGGGCTCAGTTGCTGGGCTACGTGGATGCACGGTACGACCAACTGAGATTGAAACGCGAGTCTACGGAGCAGTGGGGCTACGACAAACTGCTGGCTACGCTTCGCGAGGCGCTGAGCGAACGTGAGATTGACAAGCTTGCAGCCGAAGGCGCCACGTGGTCCGAAGATCAAGCAATCGATGAAGCTCTGAAAGTTTAGGTGTAATTGCGCCGCTGTGTTCGCGGCAATCTCGCCGATCACCGGTCCTTCGTCGCCGAACAGCGGGGTTCGATTCGCGCAGCGGCCGCCACGACTTCGATCCGCCACGAGATTGGTGACCGCGATGCTGATTTTTGGCGATGTGACCGGCACGTTCAACATCGAGCTTAGCGGTGTGATCGGAAACGACCGAATAGAGGGAAGTATGCGTCGGCCGGATATGCCTGACTTCGCCTTCGCCATGGCCGTAACGCGCGCGCGCGTAGAGCGGCCAAGCGTCCGATTTCCAAAAACCTAGATTTTATTGACTACTTCGGATGCTTTTCTGGTGACTGAGGGCATCTGGGTGACCTGGTAGTTATCTGCGTTTAGCTCGCATTACTCGTGATGGAAAACTCACACGTCGCGCGTGACAAGTGTTTGGGGGAAGCTGAACCGGCGCGCGAGCAACCAGATGGCCTGCGGCCACCCTTCTTCATCCCCTCGTGGAATGTTGACTCATCGACGCCATTGGCCTCGGCGGCTTTTTTTCCGGGCACCGCCAGCTCTAGCTGGCTGCAGATCGCATCCTGAACGTCGCGGGTCAGCTTTGATGGCCGGCCCGGTCATCGCCGACGTCGCTCAGGCGTAGGTCGCCTTCTTTCCGGCGATGCGTCTCCCGTCAACGACACCGTCGACGGTGCCCGAACGCGCGCGCATAGAGCGACCAAGCGTCCGATTTCCAAAAACTCAGATTTTATTGACTAAATCTGTGTACTTCTCTGGTGACTGAGGACAACTGGGGTGACCTGGTCGTTATCTGCGCTTAGCTCGCATATTTGTGACAGAAAACTCACACGTCGCGCGTGACAAGTGTTCGGGGGAAGCGGGCCTCTCCGCGTGACAAGTGTTCGGGGGAAGCGGGCCTCTCCGCGTGACAAGTGTTCGGGGGAACCGGAACTCGCCGCGTGACAAGTGTTTCGCGGAACGCTGGGCCAACACGGCTAAAAGTACAAGAACTGCCACGGTCCCGCTGCAACGCGGGCTATACGCTACGCGTCAAAAATGTCACAATGCCCGCAAAGCCCCAACAGCGCAACGCCGTGCAGCGGCGCGATGCAGCGCGGGTGAGGGCGGTGAATCAAGGCGTAGGCGGAAACTGTCTAAATCCCCAAGTTTAAAATAGCGTTCTGACTCTACTGCCCGTGGTGTGCCGAGATCGCTTTTTGAACCTGTTCCTTGACTGCCTCCATGTTAAACGACGCGCCGGCTTGCATGGGCGGGAACTCGATGAAGCTGGGAGCCGCCTTAGCGACAACCTCTTGCACCAGGACAAATCTCCAGAACTCGTACGCGAACCAATTATAGAACGCAAGCGATCCACCCAGGCCCGTGCGCTCAAATGGATCGAGCCTAAGGTTGCAGAGGATCGGCCAATCCACCTTGACGGTGCCGCCAAGCCAGCCTTGAGGCTGATCGATAAAACGGTACTTATAGTCGTTGACGCGGATTGCGCCTAACGTCCCTTCAGCGAAATAGAAAATCTCATGACGATTCGATGGTCCGTTGCCGGTAATCAGATTAGTTTGATCATACCCGTCGAGATGGACCTTGTAGGTCGTGTCCCCAAGCTGCTTACCTTGTATCAGCTCCTCAACGATGTTCGGATTTCCCGCGGCGGCAACGAAGGTTGGGAACCAATCTAGTCCCGACATGATCCGGTTT
Source organism: Vulcanimicrobiota bacterium (assembly GCA_963752825.1). Taxonomy (GTDB): domain Bacteria; phylum Vulcanimicrobiota; class Vulcanimicrobiia; order Vulcanimicrobiales; family Vulcanimicrobiaceae; genus Cybelea. The sequence goes on from CAVVZF010000001.1 coordinate 93,163, forward strand.
TCTACTTTGCCGGCCGGGATTTTGCCCGGCCACCGAGCGATACAAGGTACGCGGAACCCGCCTTCCAAGACTGTTCCCTTTCCGCCCGCAAACGGCGTCTGTCCGCCGTCAGGCCACGTGAAATTCTCCGTACCGTTATCCGTGCTGAAGACGACGATTGTGTTGTCATCCAGGCCGTCATCTTTGAGTTTTTTCATAACCGCGCCGACGATATCGTCAAGTTGTGCCATGCCTGCTTCCGAGATGGACCAACCATTTTCCGCCGTGCGCATCTTCTCGTACTTCTCGGAAAGATGTGTGACGACGTGCATGCGCGTCGGGTTGAGCCAACAGAAGAACGGTTTGCCGCTGGCTTTGACTCCGTCGATGAACTTAAAGGCATGCGCCAGAATCTCATCGTCTACGGTCTCCATCCGGTCTGGATAGAGCGTGCCTGCGTCTTCAATCTTTTGCTTACCGATCTTTCCCCAACGCGGTTGAACCGTCGGATCGTCGGTGTCGGTCGCCCACGAGTGCACCATATTGCGAGGCCCGATTTTGTCTTTGAGCGCCTGCGGATAGTTTCGATGAGAGGGATCCTCCATCGCGTCCAAATGGTACAAATAGCCAAAGAACTCGTCGAAGCCATGCAGCGTGGGAAGATATTCGTTAAGGTCGCCGAGGTGATTCTTTCCAAACTGGCCCGTCGCATATCCCATCGACTTAAGGGCTGTTGCAATTGTGGGCGCTTCGGCCGGCATTCCAACTTTTGCGCCCGCTTGGCCCACAGTGGTCAGGCCGGTCCTGATCGGCAGTTCTCCAGTTATGAACTGGGCGCGACCCGCGGTGCAACTTGCTTCGGCATAGTAGTCGGTGAATCGCATGCCCTCCGCTGCCAATCGATCGAGATTCGGCGTACGGCTAGCCATGATTCCCTGGTGGTAGGATCCTAGATTAAACCAGCCGATGTCGTCTGCCATGATGAAAACGATATTCGGCTGTCCCTGTGCGGCCATAACTTGGTCCTTTCTGCATGGGTGTGCTGCTGCTCGAGCGCGGGATCCCCAGGCCGTCGCGGGTTTCGCCGTAAGCGAAATCAATACTGCCGACTCGATGGGGGCCAAGGGCCCCAACAAGAACCAATCAGTCGCGCCTTCAGTCAAGGCTCGTCGACGCCAAGATGCTTAAACGGAATGTTAAGCACCAAGCCCGTCTATTCGTACCGAAGTCAACGTGGCTCGCGGCAACCGTATCGGCCGCTATGCGCTTGTCATCGCCACCAGCTGATCCGATCGAGCACGCTCTTCAGTTCGTCGACTACGGGATTAGGGATGGGTTGACTGTGGAACTGGTTGAGGCAAAATGGGTATGGAATCTCTTGGTTGCAAGTCGGGCATAAAGCGCACATCTTGCTCTCCTTTTGCGGCCACTGGGCGCTCCGCACTTTCGCGTTCGTTCTGAAAGCCGAGCGACTGGCTTTGGAACGATTATTTCATCGCAAACACCTGCCGTCAAGGCGTGTTGGATTGCGTTACCTGCGGACGGCCATCGCGACCAACGCCTTCCAGTGCCGCGGATGCGGGACGCGCGTTCCGGAGCGGATGCGGGAGCAGGCCGCGAGGGATAATCCCGTGGCCTTGCCGATCTCCTTAAGCGAGAACGCATCGAGCTTCGGCGCGATCTCGCGCTTGAACCACGCCTCGTCGCGCCGGCCGGGATGCTCGCGCGCCCAGCGGCGATTGCGGCGATGCCCCTCGCTGATCGCTTCGCCTCGTACCCGATTTACGGCCGTGCTACGGCGCGGATCGTTTCCCGCTGCGGTTTGAGCTGCGAGCACCTTGCGAGCTGTTTCCATCGCGCGGAGGCCCTGCTCGCGTCGCGCTTTCGGTATGCACGCTTCGCAGTGCCGACGCCTACGCTTCTCGACCAGTGCGCCGCAAAGCGCGCACGCGATCGGCGAGCTTGGCCGCGCTTCGACGGTTGGCGTGCGCCATTTCCGCGTCGCATACGCGCACGATCTTGGCTCGGCCCCGCCGGCGCCGTCGACCGATTTGGAGGTTCGCCAGGCGATAAAAGCGACCGTTTCCCCAGTCTCTGCGCGCGCGCGTGTACCATGGATGTCAAGTGGCGCGCTCAAACCACAATACTGGAACACTTGTCACCTGTATGAGCGCGAGACGAGCGTTCGGCTGGTGGGTCGCAAGAGGCTTGTGGTAAAGAGAAATCGCTGCCACTTGACATCCGTAAATCCGGAATTACTGCGCACCTTTGGCGGCGAGAGCGGCAGGTGAGGATACGAGCTGACGGGTACCCGCTTAACCATAATTGCGTGTGCAATGGTGACCTGAGGTGCGAAAACGGCTCAAGTCGGAATTATGAGTTCCAGGGCCTCTGCCCTTAGGAGACTCACGTGAAGAAAAGTCGCTTCCTAAACCCAGATTGTTGCAGAGTTTCCCCAGTCTCAACGCGCGCGCGTGTACCATGGATGTCAAGTGGCGCGCTCAAGCCGCAAACGCGCGCCACTCAAGCCGCAAACGCGCGCCACTCAAGCCGCAAACGCGCTCCCGATCGCATTCATCCGAAAGATCGCGCGGGGTTCCGCTCACTATGTCATGGGCGCACCGTCGGTGTTAAATGCCAGAGTAGCAGGCTCTCGGGGGCCGTCCCGACGCGGCACCGCGAGCCTGTCGGCGCGTCGGGACCGGCATCCTCGCTTTGGCACGAAGCCCGACACAATGCTTGCGCGACCTTTATGCGGAACCTAGCGAACACAAGCCGTTGTCAGAAGTCAGTACCTGGAAATCGTTGCATCTAGCGGCAGCCCGGATAACAGGGAGGGGGCGGCGGCGGTGGATAGGGCGGATACTGTTGCTGCGGATATTGGGACTGCTGCTGGGGGTACTGCGGATACTGCTGAACGTATTGCGGATGCGACGGATATTGCGGGTACAGCGAATATTGACGTTGCGCCATCTGCGCCGGCAGCGCTAGCGGCGTTGCGCTCGCGACATCGTCATTGAATCTTCCAAACGTCGCTTTGTGGGTTTGGAATAACGCCACGAGATCGGCTTCGCGCTGGGTCACGAGGTTTATCACAGCCTCTGCGCGCGCGCGCGCGTGGAGCGGCCAAGCGTCCGATGTGAAGCATGAACGGATCAGCGACTATCGATGTTCTGCGCTGAGCCTCAGTTCCATCGCAACAGCCATGTCTCTAAGCCATGCCTCGCTCGGAGCAAGGCGGCACCGCCACGGCCGATCGGCGGCCCCTCGCCGCTATGTAGCTGGCTCCGATCGAAGCCGCAGAGATGCTCCATGCGTGGGCAAAGTGCCCTGAGCCGCGCGGCAATGGGAAACGGTGGGTTGTCGATCGGCCGGCGGGCGCTGTACTATAGCCCCGAAGCCCCCAAGCTCGGGGCCTCGGAGGTTTGTGCTATGGCTCAGCGCTCTGCGTTAGCCGCGGCGCTACTTGCGTTCCTCGCAGCGCTGCGGCTGCGAGCTCCGATGCGAAGCTAAGCAACAGGGGTTCTTGAAGCGATCTCGCGCTAAACTGGGCGAGCACGCGCGGCGTGTTTGAGCAAGAGAGTAACCGAAAAACGATGTTATGGCACGACGGTATGGGGCGCCCGCGGTGTTTGTTATTCAGCCGCCTGCGGAACGATCTTCGGCTGAGACCGTAAGGCTCAAAATAAAGGATGTAACGCACTTCATAAGATGCACCGGGCATTTTTTCAGGCGATCGTGGCTATGGCTCTCGTCATTGCGGGGGCGCCGGTTCTCGCACGGCTGGCGTTCGGCGGCCCCGTGTCCAGAGCCGCCGCGGCAAACCCTTCCCCAACGCGGACACCGCCAATCGTCATGGGTGTGTGGGCCCCCGGTGGTGGAGAGTTCTGCTGCCGAGTAAAGGACCCAGATCCTGGCGCGATCGCCGATCAGCATCTATTTGCGGGTATCATCAACTTCTGGCACGTCGTTAGCGGCGCGGGGGTTACGCTGGAAAAGAACTGCCCCGGTCGCGGCGCGAGCGGAAATGTTTCCGGTTGCGTACCGACGCACTACGTTAACATCGTCCATCCGTCTTGCACGTTTTCGACGACGCTCGCCGCCTATGAATGGGCGAACGCAAATGATGAAAATGCATTTTTGCACATCTACCCCGGAGCGCGAACGAGTGGCAATCGCGCTACCTTTAATAGCCTGTCCGGCAACCACTGCAACCCGCCGGGTAACGGCAATCCGCACTTCATGAATCCCGGCGATGCGCCGTACGGTAAATATCTCTATAACAATGTTTGGACGAGTTCTCGGATCGCGCCAAGCCCCTATGCGATCATGGAAGATGTCATGGGCCTCGGGTCTCCGGCCGAAGCGTCAACGGAATTCGGCCAGGGCGTGCTGCTCAATGGTCGCGGCAACGGCCCCTACGCCGTTGATTACGATTGGGAAACGGCACACGGCTACTTCGTCAACGGCGCGTGCCGCGCGGGCGGCAAATGCTACAAGATGATGCTTAACGCGCTTGCACCCGGCGACGGCTCTACGCCGGGGCCGTGCGGTAGTTCCCCCGGCAAGATCATCAATGGGCATTGTTACGCGGACGGAGGAGACGTCATCGACGATCAGGACGCCATCGATAATATATGCTCGGCTGTAACCGGGGGCAACCTCTACGCGATGCAGTTCGAGGAAGTTACCCACCTAAAAAATAACAACGTTCCCGGCCCAAGCTGGCTCGCGTACGCGACGAACACAATGGCGAACCTCGTCACGCACACGGCGGACGGCTGCAAGAACACAACCGCCATCGACATTGAGTTCTCCTCCGGCAATGATGCGTGTGGCAAAAATGGTGGAGGGTGCGGCGATATCAACGGTGGAATCGCGTGGCGGACTGAAGGATTGGCCTGGCGTTGGCTCGTTCCCAACCGCGATGGAATGCCCGACAAAGTGCAGCCCTTCCGGTTCACGATTGGAGGTACGGGAACTGAAGTACCCTACTTCTTTGAGGACACCTTCGTGCCGTCCGGCTGCGAGGAGTGTCCGCTACAAAAGTTTCGCTGGAACGGCAGCACTGTCACCGAGGGCGACGGTTGCCCCTCGACACACCGCGATACGGGCGGCGCTATCGACATCAGGGTGCAATGCATCAACCCAGGCGCGATCTTGTGCCAACAGTACCGCCATCTTTTCATCAACCAAACCGATTATGGCCCTGCGGCAGCGTGTCTGAATACGAGCACCGGCACTACTGAGAAGATCGTCCGTTCCTGGTTCGTTCACGATCCGATCGGCACGTACAAATACCGCCTAGCGCTAAGTGGAGGCGAATTGAAAAGCGTTCCCTATGCCAACTGCTGCGGCGGGACGATTTCCATCGGTGCGTGCAGCAATGCGACGTACTGCACCGGCTCGACCGATTTGGCAACGCAGACGACGGGCTTCGCCGGCGATGGCTCCGATACGCTGGCCGGCAACTCGGGCGTCATCCTGATGGCCAAAGACTAACGACGTACTTTCACTGTACTCCGATTGTGCGGCGCCTTCTCCCTTCCGGTCGTGGTGATGCTGAAGACGGTTCCCTCGCCGTAAGTGCCGTTGCCTTCCCCATAGGCACCACCTTCCGCCGTCGTTCCGTAAAATGTACCATTCACGTCGACTAAGGCCGCATCAGGGTTTCCGCCATCGGAACTGTTATCTGAGAAGCTATGCAACACTTTTTCGGTGCCGCTGGTACTCACGCTGAAGACAGTTCCGCAGCCGTAGTAAAGCGACGTTTGGCATTGGTTCAGAAAACCACCAGTCCCCGTCGTTCCGTAAAGCGTACCATTCACTTCGATTAAGGCTGCATAGGGCAGCGTGCCAGCGGAGCAACAACCGAAGGTGTGCAGCACTTTCTCGCTGCCGCTGGTACTGATCGTAAAGACGGTTCCCTCCGCGTACGTGCTGCCGGACACGCCGCCAAAGGGCGTCGTACCGTACAGCGTATTGTTGACATCGATTATGCCGGTTAAAGGGTTCTGTCCGTCGGAGCCGGAGCCAAAGCTGTGCAGCACCTTTTCGGTGCCATTGGTACTGATGCCGAACACGGTTCCTTCGGCGTGCGCGCCGCCCTGTTGTGTCGTTCCGTACAGTGTGTTATTGACGTCGACTAAGCCTCCAGAGGGATACTTGCCATCTGGGGGGAGGCCAAAACTGTGCAGCACCTTCTCAGTACCCGTCGTACTGATGCTGAAGACGGTTCCATATCGGCAGGCGCCGCCACCAAACGTCGTGCCGTAGAGCGTACCATTTAGGTTGATCAAGCTCGCGGCCGGCCCCGAGCCGGGGAAGCTGTAGCCGAAACTGTGCAGCACCTTCTCGAAGCCGCCGGTACTGATGCTGAACACGGTTCCCCCGCCGTGCGCGCCGCCGCTTTCCGTCGTACCGTAAAGCGTACCGTTCACGTCGATCACACTCGCACCCGGCTGCGCGCCATCGGAGCCGCGGCCGAAACTGTGCAGCACCTTCTCGATGCCGCCGGTACTGATGCTGAAGACCGTTCCGCCGTTATATGCGCCGCCCCCAATCGTCGTCCCGTAGAGCGTACCGTTGACGTCGATCAAGCTCGCAACGGGCACCTGGCCATCCGTTCCCTTGCCGAAGCTGTGGAGTACCTTGTAGGCCGCGGGCATCGAATGCGAAGGCACGATTCGCAATGGCGCCGACATCGAGTCAGACAACGGCGGATTGGTCGCTGCACCTCGGCATGCGGCTAAGAATGCTGCCGTCAGATACGTTCCAACTGTCCGGGAACGATTTTTCATGAAGAGCTTCAGTCTCTCTCAGGCGCTAAGGTCCGCCAAAAGCGAATTTTGGGAAATCCGTTGAAATCATTCGTGTTCCGGGTCACGATTTGCTGCGCGGCGCCAATGATCGCTTGTCTCTCTTTCGGTAAGGCCGTAACGCGCGCGCGCGCGAGGGCGGTGCAGAGTTCCGTGCGAGTTTCCCCTTGCCTACCTTCGCCATAGCCGTAACGCGCGCGCGCGTAGAGCGGCCAAGCGTCCGATTTTCAAAAACCTAGATTTTATTGACTACTTTGGATGCTTTTCTGGTGACTGAGGGCATCTGGGTGACCTGGTAGTTGGTGGCATTGGGCACACTTGCGACCGGGCTCCGCTTCGCGCGCGATAACTCAAGGCCGCTCTTCTTGAGCGCCAGTTATGTGCTGGCGTACGTAATTGTCGTCGAAATGATGGTCGATTACGACCGGCCCGTGACTGGGTTCGTAACCATCAACTTAAACCCGATGAAGCGACAACTGCTATCGATGCAGGGGCGGCCAGATTTTGACTTCGTGCAACCTCGCTGCAACAATCCTTAATTTTATGAAACAGCCCTTGCTTGTCATCGCAGCAGGCCCTTTGTTGTAGCTGCGACGACATCGCCGCGACGGTACAGCAGCTCGAGAAAAAGGGAATCAAAACGACACCGGTCGCCGACCGCGGCTGGGGTTTGGTGACGACGCTCGAACTCCCCGGCGGCGACAAGCTCGGCCTTTACGAACTGAAGCATCTCTCGCCGCTCACGTAGCTCGTGCTGGGGTGAGCAGGCGCGAGCTAAGAACAAACCGCGCCACCGATTCCGCGGCTTCCCGGGCTCGAGCAGGGAGCGGAAAGATAGGTCGAGGGGCTTCCACCCCTCAGAAGTCTGCCGCTCGTCATCTTGCTCGGTTCGGGCGGTTTAGTGCCAGGGAGTCAGCGTAGCTTTAGGACTCGGCTGAATCCCCGGCTAGTCCCTTCGAATCGCGGCGAGTGTTGCGTAATCCGGAAGTTGGCCTTGCGTGCCCCCAGAAAAGACGCTGGAGCGCGGGCTCAATATGTCAGTGTCGCCGAGGCGACGGTCGTGCCGGCGCGCTGCAAGACGATCGAACGGATACGCTCGCGCGGATGTACGAGGAGCGCGGCCGTTTCGCCCGTACTCAACAGCTTGCCGAGATCGGCGACGCCGGCCGCCGTGCGCGCGATCGCGTGCAATGCGCCGCCAGGCTTATCGGCAATGATGTAGATCCACGAGCCGTCTCGCGCGTAGAGAATCTTTGCCGCAACGGGGTTCGTGGACTCCGGGCTCATCGAGACGTGGTTGAAATGGCTGTGGACCATGGTTACAAGCGCGACATCTTCGGCCGCTAGCCGTTGGCGTAACAGAAGCGTTTGCAACCCGAGGCCAAGGAGAGCTAACACGAGCGCCGCCGCAATTGCGAAGCGAAAGACATTGGCGCTCAGTTTACGCGCGCCAAGCGGCGGTTGCATGGATTCGTGTAGCCTTCGCTCTAGCGCCGGCGATGGCGTGGCCAGCGGCAAAGCGGCGGCAAGCGAGGCCGCGACGGCTTCCGCTCGAGCGACGCGCTCCGCGCATTCGGAGCAAAGCGCGATGTGGCGTTCGACGTCGCGAGCCGCATCATTGTCGAGTATCCCGAGCGGATACAGCTCCGCGTTTTCGCCGAGATGTTCGGTCACGAGCGGGTACCCTCGGCGCTAGCCAATTCCGTCTGCAACTTGCGCATGGCCATCGAGATGCGGCTCTTGATCGTGCCCAGCGGAACGCCCAGCTCCTGCGCGATCTCGACGTGGGTCTTATTTCCATAGTACGCGAGTGTGAGCGCCGTTCGCTGTTCCTCGGGAAGCCTCTCGAGGGCGGCCTTCAGCCGTTGCGCCTCGACAGGATCGGCTACCGGAGGATCGACCGACGTCACCGGCGCAAGGCGGGCCGCTTTCAACTCCCGAGCGTCTCTTCGGCCCTCGCGTCGAAGCATTCCGAGCGACTCGTTGCGCACGCACGCAATCAAGTACGCTTTTAGCATCTCGCGGCTGCCTTCAAAACGATTGCGGCTTCGCCAGACGCGCATGAGCGCGTCGTGCACGCAATCCTCCGCGCGTGCGCTATCCGAGATCGAATGGCGAGCAACGCTGAAGAATAGACGTGACCACAGCGCGTACACCTGCTCGAGGCCCGAGGGCTTGCGCGCGGCAAAGGCCTCGACGAGCTCGTCCATCTACCCGCTGGCATACGGCCCTGTGGGTTTCACGACCTTGGATATGCCGCCGAGGCCGGTTTCGGATGGGCCGACTCATCCACGTATACCCGTGGCGGCATATGCACCCACATGAACAAGATATTCAGCAGCCTGCAGGGCACCCTGCTGGCCCTCGCCCTGACCGCCGGCGCAAATGCCGCCGTCCCGCCCCTGCTCCCGGCCGTCGCGACGGTCCACATCAAAGACTTTAAGTATGCTCCGCCGGCATTGACCGTCCACGTGGGCGACCGCGTCACGTTTATCAACGACGACGACGAGGCGCACACCGTGACGGCCACCGACAAGTCCTTCGATTCCGAAGGCCTCGACACCGCCGGCACGTGGCAGCACGTCTTTAGCAAAGCCGGCACCTACCACTACTTCTGTGAGCTGCATCCGTACATGAAAGCCACGATCGTCGTCTTGCCGGCCGCGCCGGCACAGTAGAAGGAGCCCACTTATGAAACGCGACGACTTTCTCAAACACGTTGCTTGGACCGGGAGCGGTATCGCGTGGTCCTTGTCGAGCGGCGGCCTATTCAATGCTCAAAAGGTACTCGCGGCGGACGGTGCCATTTCGTTCGTTCAAATCAGCGATAGCCACATCGGCTTTGCCCGTCCCGAAAATATGGACGTGACAGGGACGCTTCAAAAGACCATCGCTGCGATTAACGCGATGCCGGTGCAACCGACCTTCGTCGTTCACACGGGCGACGTCACCCACCTTGCCAAGCCCGCACAATTCGATACCGCAAAACAAATACTCGGGACGCTCAAGGCCCCGCTCGTCGTCCTGCCTGGAGAACACGACGTCATCGGTACGCCCGACGCATTCTTCCAAGCTTTTCGCCGGAGCGACGCCCCCAAGGGGTGGTTCTCGTGGGACCAAGGCGGCGCGCACTTCTTATCGCTCGTCAACGTCTTCAACTTCGAAATCGACGGGAAGCTCGGCACCGAGCAGATCGATTTCGTCGAGAAGGACCTCGCGGCGCAGAAGAGCTCGACCCCGATCGTCGTCTTCGCTCACGTTCCGCTCTACGCGCTTTTTCCGCCGTGGGGCTGGACGACGGAGGACGGCTCGCGAGTGCTCGCGGCGCTGCGCCGCTTCAACGCGGTGACGGTGCTCAACGGACACATCCATCAGATCGTCCAGCATACCGACGGCAACATCCGGTTCGCAACCGCCGCCTCGACTGCGTATCCGCAACCCGCACCGGGCACGGCGGACAAACCTGGCCCCCTAAAGGTGCCGGACAGCAAGTTACTGAGCGTGCTGGGCTACCGCAGTGTCGAGATCGCGCGGAATACTGCAACGATCACCGACCACTCACTACAAACGTAGCGTTTATACTTTCTTAATTGCACCAACTTATCATTATAAAATCGACACTCACCAACTTCACTTAAAGGAGACTCAGATGAAACCACCCTATCACATTGGAGCCGTTTGCATAGCCATGGCGCTTGCAGCGTGCTCCGGCGCGCAGAGCGGTTCGATAGCGAACCCCGTTCCGGCGGTGGGCGCACCGCAGACCTCTTCCATGACCGGCGCATCGGCGCCGAACGTCACTAAAGGCCAGCGTCTCGCCGGCGCCCACAGCGCGACGACTGCACTCATTCTCGTCGCAAACGAAAACACCGGCTTGGGCGGCTCGATTCGGGAATATGCCGAAAGCGCCAACGGAAACGTTGCGCCGAGCACCGTCATTAGTAACCACAATGGTGGACCCTACGCGATCGCGTTCAGCCCGAGCCAAGGCATCGGCATTGCGAACGGCAACATCGATTCGAGTGGCCAGTCCGGGCCGAAACGTTCGGGCTGGCCGGCGATTTCTTGACCGGGATCTCGTGCTTCCCCAAACCCAGTCAAACGAATGCCGCGGCGTTCGATAGGAAGGGCCAGCTCTTCGTTTCCGCGTTCTTACCAGAGGGCGGCCGCGCGGTCGACGTATTCGCGCCTGGAGCAAACGGCTGCGTTAAACCAAAGCGTACCATCTCCGACGAGGGCGGTCTGGCCATCGACAACAACAACCTTCTCTACGTGGCGAATTCGAAGACGGCAACGATCGACATCTTTCCGGCGGGATCCTCCACTATGCAGGCGCAGATCGGCGGAAGCAACACCGGGCTGGTAGCTCCCGGCACGGTCGCGGTCGACGCTTCGCTCAACGTCTACGTCTTCGATACTACGACTGCTACGATCAGCGAGTTCGCCGCTGGAGCGCATGGCAACGTCGCACCGATCCGCACCACTTCCGGTTCGAACACCGGACTGAGCGGAGGGAACGGTTTCAGCTTTGGGCTAGCGGTCAGCAAGGTGAGCGGTAAGATATTCGTCTCTAACCCGGGCTCGACCGCGATTCTTGGCTTCGCAGCGACTGCAAGCGGCAACGTTGCGCCGATCCAAACGATCGCTGGCAGCGCCACGGGACTTGCCGACCCGCTGGGCCTTGTGGTGACGGAGTAACGTTCACGGCAGAGCCTAACCGCTCCAACAGAACGATGCGAGGTGCGACTCCCTCGCTTTCCCCGGCACACGGCTTCGCAATCGCGAAGCCGTCGTTGCTTTGCCGCCTCGCACCACGGCGGCTCCTTAGTACCGTCGTCCTTCGTGTGGGGAACGATAGGGAGAGTCGCCCAGTGCCGGTTTAATCCAGAATCGCACGTTGCGCCATGGTGATCACAGCGATCCTAGTCGGGCCAGGCGGTGCGCGTCTCGAGTACGAATGCGGGGGCATGCAAACGGCTTTGCACTTGACGCGCGCGCTCCTCGCCGGCATCCTACTCGTTCTGTCGGTGCCGATGTCAGCGTGCACGCGTGGCAATGGGAGCGCGGCCTGGGGAACGCTCCACGAAATGACGATCGCCCGACTGAGCGAGCCGCCGTCACTCAATCCGCTTTTCGAATACGACCAGCCCGACATCGATTTGACGCAACTCTACATCGAGCCGCTCATTGGGTTGAGCCGTCAAAACACGCTCGTTCCCGTTGTCGCGAGCCGCGTGCCGACCGTGCAGAACGGTGACATTTCGCGCGACGGGCTCACCCTCACCTACCACTTACGCCACGATGAGCGCTTTGCCGACGGTGTTCCGCTGACCTCGCACGACGTTGGGTTTACGTACCACGCGATCATGGATCCGGCCAACCCGGTCAGCGAAGTACAACCCTACCGTATCATCGAGCGCCTCGACGCACCCGACCGGTTCACCGTCGTTTTGCACTTGCGACGACCGTGGGGTGCAGCTGTCACGGCGTTGTTTGCGCAAAGCGACTTCATCTATGGCATTTTGCCGGCGCACGCCTTTTCGAGCACCAATCTGTCGCACGCCGCATGGAACGAGCACCCCTTCGGAAGCGGACCATTTCGCGTCGTGCAGTGGCGGCGCGGCAATGAGATCGTCCTAGCACCCAATCCGTACAGCCGACGCAAACCACATCTTCGGCGTTTGATTCTAAGGATCGTGCCGGACAGAAATACAGAACTCTTGCTGTTGCGCACGCACGCTGTGGATGTGATGGATGCCGTTAACGACGTCCAGGTGGCGCAAGTTCGTTCGTTGCCGGGATTGCGACTCGTGCGAACGGAGCAGAACTCCATCGAATATCTTGCCTTCAACACGCAACGTCCGCCCACCGACGACGTTCGCGTCAGGCGCGCATTGCTTGAAGCGATCGATAGGCCGGCTCTCGCGGCAAAAATCTACGGCGGTAACTGGCCGCTCGCCACGACGGAACTTCCGGCGGTACTCTGGGCACACGATTCCGCGATTCAACCGATTGCATTCGATCCCGGCCGCGCGGCCCGCGAATTGGTTGCGGCCGGCTGGAAGCTGCAAGGTGACCGCCGCGTCAAGGACGGTCAAGCGCTAGTCGTTCAACTTGCGTACCCCACAGCGGGGAATGGTGCGGGGTCTGCGCTCGTGCAAGCGGATCTCGCAAGGGTCGGCGTGCAGGTCATTCTCCGCCGATATCCTGCGAACGTATTTAACGCTGTGCCCGACGGAGTTTCTTACGGCGGCCGCTTCAACCTCATGTGGGGCGGCTTCATGGGCGGCACCGATCCGGAGCAGAGCGAGATATACACCTGCGATCGCCGCGCTCCCAGCGGTCCTAACTTCCAGCGCTGGTGCGATCGGCGCTACGACCAACTCTTCTTGGAACAATCGCGCCGCTTAGATCGAAGCTCACGGAGAGCGCTCTTCAACTCCATGCAACGCATGGTAACGGATGCCGTCCTCTTCGTACCGCTCGTCTATTCCGGCACCTTTTCGGCCACGAATCCAGCCGTGCACGGATGGAGTCCGAACATGCTCTTCGAGTTTTCGAACAGCGAGGACTGGGACGTGATTCCGTGATGGCTCTTCTGCCTACAGTTCCAGCGCTAGCGCCATGGCCTGTTCTTCGGTCATCGTTACGCCAACGGCCCTGATCCTCACGACGTCATCGGCGCCTATCGCGTCGCACAATTGGTCGACGGCTCGATCGCACTCTTGCACCTCCAGAGGGTTCCGACGAGTACCGAGCGAAATGAGACGACCATCGACGAAGCCGAGAAGTCGCGCGACCCGACCGCACAACTTGGGATCTTCGAGTCCGCGCCGCTGGCGAAGCAGGGCGACGGCTGCAAGACGCTGAATGGAACAGGAGGCGTGTGCCGAGAAGTGATGCTCGCTAGAAATGGCGAGCGCTTCGCTCGCGTAAGCCTCAGCTCGATCATAGTCACCCGCACGTGCAAGAGAAAGCGACGCGATGCTGAGCGTTCCAGCAAAACATCGCATCTCGTTAAAGCCGCGAAGGATCGGAAGCGCCTCGGAAAAATACCGAACGGCAAGTTGAACGTTGCCGGCGTAAAGCTCGCATTCGCCCAGGTGTCCTAAGGCTAACGCCTCGAGCTTCGCCGCGCCAAGGCGTTTATAAATTTCGAGCGCTTCGCCGAGGTGGCGCCGAGCGCCGGCAAAGTCGCCGCTATCGCAGCATACCGCAGCGTTATCGCGCAGTACTTCGGCCGTCCGTTTTTGGAGACCTAAGCGGCGCGCCCGGACGAGGTTTTCACGCAAGACGGGCGTGGCCTCGGAAACACGCTGCAACCCGCAAAGCGCCCACCCCACGCGTTCCTCCGCGCGGACTATGCCCATTTTGTCACCGAGGGCCGTGTACCGGGCGAGCGCGTCGCGCCCGCTGGCCAGCCCAAATTCGTACTCGTCCAAATGGTTGGCAATCGTGCTGTCGGCCAAGCTGAGTCCGGCAAGCACGGGGGCAGGCGTACTTTCGTCGACCGTGGAGCGCGCCAAGGCGATCCAGCGGCGCCGCTCCAGGTGGCCAAAAGACTCCCACATTGCAGCCACAACGGCGAGGCGTTGACCCGCCACGATATCACCGCGACACGCGAGCGCCCACTCGACTGCGGCGCGCAAATTGTCTAGCTCCAGTCGGGTTACTTCGGCCCAGGCCAGGTCGGGCGCAGTATCCCATGCGGCATCGAGCTCTTCAGCGAGCTTAAGAAATGCGAGTGCATGACGACGCGCTACGATATGCTTTTCGCCGCGCGTCGTGAGCCTCTCGAGAGCATACTGCCGAAAGCATTCCAAGAGGTAATAGCGGGGTTCACTCGCGCGGAAATCGGTCACAACGAGCGACTTGTCGAGGAGTGACGACAGCAAGTCGAGGACGTCACCCTCGGAAACGACGTCACCGGCGCACACGTCCGTCGCAGCGGCGAGCGTGCAGCTGCCGGCGAAGACCGAAAGTCGCTCGAACACGCGCCGCTCTCGCGCGGAGAGTAAATCATAACTCCAATCGATCGCCAACCGCATCGTTTGGTGTCGCGGCAGGGCCGTCCGATCGCCCCGGGTGAGAATCTGCAACCGATCGTCGAGCTTCTCCGCGAGTGCTTTGATCGATAACGCGTTCACCCGAGCGGCCGCGAGTTCGATCGCCAGGGGAATGCCGTCCAAGCGCCGGCAGAGGTCGGCAACCGTCGGCGCGTTTAGGTCGGAGACCGCGAAGCGGGCGTCAGCGGCTTGGGCGCGATCGGCGAAGAGGGCGACCGCCCCATAAGCGGCAGCCTCGGCTTTAGTCAGCGTACGAGTCGTCTCAGCCGATGGGGTGCGCAGCGAGGGTAGGCGATAGGTGTGTTCGCCGGCGGCCCGGATCGCTTCGCGGCTGGTGGCGAGTATGCGAACGCGCGGGCAGCCGGCCAAAAGCGCCTGGGCAACCGCCGCGGTTTCCGTAATAACGTGCTCGCAGTTGTCGAGAATCAGTAGCAATGCCTTGTTCTTGAGATAGGCAAGCAGAGTCTCGAGCAAGGGGCGATCGGGGACCCCTTGAACGCCTAGCGCCGACGCGATCGTTGAAACCACCAACAAAGGGTCACCGATCGGCGCGAGTCCAACGAAGCAGACCGCGCCCTCACCAGCGTCGTTTAGCGCGGTCGCGGCGTGCAGCGCGGTCTGGGTCTTGCCGACGCCGCCGACCCCGGTGAGCGTCACCATTCGATGATGGCGCATTAGTTTGGCAATCTCTTCGAGTTCAGCGTCTCGCCCGACGAAACTGGTCAGCGCGAGGGGCAGGTTGGCGGTTGCGCCGTCGGCCCAGGGCCCGACGGTCACGGGGGCGCAGCGGCCCAGCAACACCGTACGTGCAGCGGTTGCCTCAAACGTTCCGCGCTGCTCGTCGTTGAGGGCCAGTGCGCCGACCAGAAGCGCGAGCGTTTCGCGCTGGGGCGTACGTCGATAGCCGCGCTCGAGTGCGCTGATTCCTTGGGTGCTCATCCGGGCACGCTCAGCGAGCGCCTCTTGCGAGAGTCCGGCGGCTAGTCGGTAGTGCCGAAGGAGCGTCCCGAAGTCCGGCGAGCTCGGCACTCGCCCCCGGTCCTCCATCTCGCTGATATCATTCGGGCCGCTCGCGGCAGGGTCCTCACTTATCCGAACGCCCGGTTGTATGGGTGGTTGTAGGTTTCGGCCGTCGCCGTGGGCCGTCATAGTTTGCCTTGACCGGCGTCACGTGACGTTGGCGACCACCAATGTCGACGAATCAGTCAAGGAGCCTATCATGAACCAACTATTTAAGCCGGGTCGAGCATTCGGCGCTCAAGAATTTTTCTGCCGGCACTCGTATCGGCGGCTTTACTTAGCGGTTGCGGCGCCAGCAGCGGTGTCGCACCGCTCTCGAGCGTGCCGGAGGGCCCAGGGGTGCACTCCGAAAGCCACCGCACACAACGCAGTTTAATTGGAGCAAATGCCTACACTTACGTCTCGAACGTGACGAAGCATGGCATTTCGCAGTTGCTCGTCTACTCCGGAACTCAGAATCTCGCGCCGATTAAGATTATCACCAAGGGACTCTCAGACGTACAGGGCGTCGCCGTCGATCCGACCGGCAACGTCTACGTCGCAAACGGCAGCGGCGGCGATGTACTGGAATTCTCACCGGGCGGCGCGTCGCTGGTGCGAACCTATTCGGAAGACCTCGTCCATCCCGCCGGCGTCACCGTAGCCAACGGAACGCTCTACGTGACGGATCAGGGCGACGCCCAAAACGGTTACATGCAGCAGGTTTATGAGTACGCGCTCGGTGAGGACCCGCCGCTGATCGGTATTGCGGGCATCGGTAATCCGTCTCAGCTCAATGAGGGGATCGCAGTGAATCCGTTGGGCCATCATGGGCAGTTTTTTGTCGCAGCGAGCAGCATTCCAGCGGCCCCGCCCATCCGGGCGTGCCCTCAGAACAGCAACTACACGGTCGCGGAAAGCATGTCGCCGACGCTCTGGATGATCGTTCCGCTCTCGAACAACACGCAAGCCTCGGGCTTGGCGTTCGACTCCGGTGGTAAGCTGTACGTGGCCGACATCTGCAACAACGACGTCGCGATCTACTCTGAAGTTAACAATGTCTGGACGTATTCGAGCAAAGTGCCGGGCACATTCCACGCGCCACTCTATCTCAACGTCAGCAACGGTTTCTTAGCCATCCCGAGCTCCAGCGGCGCGACTCCTGCCAGCCAAGGTTACGTAACGATCGTCAATAGCGGAAGCGACGCGTCTAGCGTAACGATCACCAGTGGCCTAGAGCACCCGATCGGTGCCGCCGTTGGAGCGGGCTCTTAAATCGCCGCGCTGTCCGCCCTGCTGCCCCGCCCCGGCTTCATAACACTCGGCGGGAGCAGCAGGTACTATTACCAGCGCCAGCGCCCTACCGATTGGTATGGCGAAAGCAACGGCCGCTCGTATCCTTCGAGATTTGACGGGAGAACGTCGATCTCGCTGACTTGGCAGAGAAAATCGTAGGGTACGTCGGTAAGGAGCTGCCGCTGAACGAAACCATAGGCGCGTCGGCGAGTCGCCCGGTCGAAAACGTGAACTCCGCGTTGCAGTGCGTGTTCCACCGCCGGATTACAATAGCGGGCGAAGTTGAAACCAGTGGGGGCCCGCTCACCGCATGACAGTAGCCATGATGCGTCGGGATCATAGGTGGAGAGATAGGTCATCAAAGCGACCTGAAACCGGCCTTGTACGAGTGGGCCATTGGGCGCGCCGAACTCCTCGCGACTGTAGCGTTTCGCTATAACATCGATCCCTGCCGCACGCTCGTCCTCGACGATCAGCGAAACGAACTGCGCTTCGATGTCGGAGCCGGCGCTAAAAGCCAGTTGAAGCTCCAGACGGCGCCCGTTCTTGACGCGGATACCGTCGGCACCGACGATCCATCCATCTTTTGTGAGGAGCGCTTGGGCGCGCCGCCGATCGTACGGCAGGCCTCCCACGTGTCGATCGAACGCCCACGTAAACAGCCCGCGCATGGAAGTGTCCGCGTCGTAGATGCCGTGCGCCACCTTTCCGACCAAAGCGTGCCGGTCGATCGCGAGCGCAAACGCCCGGCGCACTGCGAGATTCTTCGTGATCGGGTCGGTCACGTTAAATGACAACGCACAAAAGCTAGGAACCGGCGTTATCAGGACCCGATGGTGTGGAATGGCGCGCAGAGCAGCAATTCTCGAAACGTCAGTCGAAAAGATTGCGTTGACTTCATTGGTCAGGAGCTGGTTGATCGCCGTCGACGAGTCGCGTATGAAGCGCAAGCTGAGGCCAGCGATTGCCGGACGCCCGGCATAGTAATGAGGATTTGCGCTCATCTCCAACCGATCGCCGCGAACCCAACGCGTGAAGCGGTAGGGGCCTGAGCCAATCGGCGTGGCGTTGTATGCGACCCGGTCGAGGCTCGCATACTGCGCGAGAAGATGGGCCGGCAGGATCGGATAGTTGCTGTCGCCACCAAAAAAATTCTCGACGATTGGCGAAAATGGCCTTTTCAGCTTGAGGACCACCGTGTATGGATCGGGTGCCGCGACGGAAGCGACGCGGTCGTAGCCATAGCGAGACGGAACGGCGTTCGATGGTTCCATGATCGCGCGGTACGTGAAGATAACGTCGCGTGAGTTCAGCGTAGCGCCGTCTTGCCATGAAGCGTTGCGGCATAAGTGGTAGACGACGCGCTTGCCGTCGCGTGAGATGCCGCCGTTGGCGAGCGAAGGCGCGGTTACCGCGACGGCCGGTACGACGTTTCCGTTAGAATCGTAATTCGTGAGATACGTATAGCCGAGCTCGCTAATCGCGTGACCGGTTCCGCCTTGCAAGTATAGCGGGTTCAGCGAGGCGGGCTCGTGTAGGACAGCGATTACAAGCGTGCCCCGGTGCGAGAGCGGCGTTCCCGCTTTCACGCAGGCGGTGACAAAACAGGCCAAGACAAAAATGGCGACTCTACATTGTATCAAATACGGCCTGCCAGCGCTTCGTCAATCGCCTGCTCCTGGCTTATTTGCGCCCCCTCATTCATGAGAGTCGCGAGCTGTTCGCGTCCTATCGCGTCGCGTAGGAGCACCAACGCGCGTTCGTATTCCCGTCGATCGTGAAAGTCGCGTGGCGATGCAAGGGCGGTGAGACGCTCCTCGATGAAGCCGAGGAGGCGAGCGGCGCGCGCGCATGGCTCAGCTCGGCGCTCAGGATCGCGTTGTGCCCGCAGTGTCGCGATCACTGCGAGCTTCTGCAGCGCGTGCGCGAGGTGGGTGGCAGAATGCAGCTCGCTTGAGAAAATGACCGCTTCGCGCGCGTACGACTCTGCCCCATCATAGTCAGACATGGAGATGCAACACGCCGACGCGATGGGGAGAGCACGAAGGAGCGCGGGGTCGTTATAGGCTCGCAGGGTTGGTAGTGCATCCAACCCGAGTCGAAGGGCGAGCTCGGCGTTGCCTGCGTTAAGCTCGACCTCGGTGGAATCGGTTGCAACCGCCACTGCCGCAGAGCGATGTGCCCCGGTCACTTTATAGATCGCGAGTGCCTCAGCAAGGTGACGACGTGCGGTGGCGAAATCGCCGTTGGCGAGGCTGACCTGGCTCATGACGCGGAGGGCTAAACCGAGCTGAAAACAAGGGCCTAGTTCCCGAAGTTTCGCTAAGCCTTCGAGTAGTATCGGCTCGGCTTCCTTACTTCGTCCGAGGTTCTTGAGAGCGTTGCCCAAATGAACCTGGGACCGAGCGATCCCAAACGCATCGCCGACATCTCGGTACAGCGCGAGAGCCTTCTCGCTGCTCGTGAGCTCCAGTTCAGGCTCGGCCAAACTGGCGGCGACGGCTGCGCTTGCATAATTAATCTTCGCCAGCAGCTCGGTGCCCGTATCTTTATCGACGAGGTCAAGGGCCAGTGCGAGCCAACGGCGCCCTTCCACGGGCGCGTACCCGATCCACACCACCCACAACTCGGCTGCTAGGCGTTGGCCCAATTCGACGTCGCCGCGAGCAGCGAGCGCCCACTCCAGGGCTGCGCGCCAATTGTTTAGTTCCCATCGCGCGAACTCGCGCCAGACGAGGTCAGCCGCGGTCTGCCACGCCGCATTCACTTGCTCGGCGATGCCGAGATAGACGCGTGCATGACGCCGCGCCACCGTTTCCAGTTCATCTCGTTTCGCAAGCTTCTCACGCGCATACGCTCTGAAGGACTCCAAGAGGCGATAGCGCGGCTCCATGCCTTCGAATTCGGCTACAAGCAGTGACTTGTTGACCAGCGATGACAGCATGTCGAACAGTTCCGCTTCTGTGTTTTCCTCATCTCCGCAGACCGCCGCTGCGGCTGCAAATTCGCAGCCGCCGGCGAAGCTCGAGAGCCGCTCGAACACCCGCTTCTCCTGGGGAGACAGCAAGTCGTAACTCCAATCGATTGTGGCGCGCATCGCCTGTTGCCGCGGCAGGGCCGTGCGTTCACCACCGGTGAGGATCCGGAAGCGATCGTCGAGTTTCTCCGCGAGTGCTTTTAGCGGCAACTGGTTCACGCGTGTGGCGGCCAGTTCGATCGCCAATGGAATACCGTCCAATCGTCGGCAGAGCGCGGCAACGATCGGCACGTTCTTGTCGCTGAGTGCGAACCGATGGTCGACGGCACGAGCGCGATGGGTAAAGAGCACGATGGCTCCATATTCAGCAGCGCCCGCTGCTCCCACCCGATGACTCACTTCGGGAGTCGGAACGCTCAATGAGGGGAGCCGGTACAAGTGTTCACCCCCGGCCCGCAACGGTTCGCGGCTGGTGGCGAGGATACGTATATTCGGACAGCCGGCCAACAGGGCGCCGGCAACCGTTGCAGCCTCGGTAATAACGTGCTCGCAGTTGTCAAGAATCAGCAGGAGCGATTTGTTCTTCAGATATGCAAGCAGGGTGTCGAGCAGCGGGCGATTCGGCACTTCCTGCACGCCGAGCGCCGACCCGATCGCCGCAACCACGCGCGAAGGATTAACCAGTGACGCGAGCCCGACGAAGCAGACTGCACGATCGGTGGCGTCGCTTAGCGCAGCCGCGGCGCGCAACGCGGTCTGGGTCTTGCCGACGCCGCCGGCTCCCGTAAGCGTGACCATCCGATGGTCGCCCAGGAGCGCGGCAATCTCACCTAGCTCAGCCTCTCGCCCGACGAAACTGGTCAGCGCGAGGGGCAGGTTGGCGGTTGCGCCGTCGGCCCAGGGCCCGACGGTCACGGGGGCGCAGCGGCCCAGCAACACCGTACGTGCAGCGGTTGCCTCAAACGTTCCGCGCTGCTCGTCGTTGAGGGCCAGTGCGCCGACCAGAAGCGCGAGCGTTTCGCGCTGGGGCGTGCGTCGATAGCCGCGCTCGAGTGCGCTGATTCCTTGGGTGCTCATCCGGGCACGCTCAGCGAGCGCCTCTTGCGAGAGTCCGGCGGCTAGTCGGTAGTGCCGAAGGAGCGTCCCGAAGTCCGGCGAGCCAGACACTCGCCCCCGGTCCTCCATCTCGCTACAGCATTCGGGCCGCTCTCGGCAGGGTCCTCACTTATCCGAACGCCCGGTTGTATGGGTGGTTGTAGGTTTCGGCCGTCGCCGTGAGGCGTCATAGTTTGCCTTGACCGGCGTCACGTGACGTTGGCGACCAATGTCGACGAACCAGTAAAGGAGCCTATCATGAACCAACTATTTAAGCCGGGTCGAGCATTCGGCGCTCAAGAGTTTTTTCTGCCGGCACTCGTATCGGCGGCTTTACTTAGCGGTTGCGCCGGAGGCAGCGGTGTCGCACCGCTCTCGAGCGTGCCGGAAGCTGGGGCTGGGGCGGAGTCGAGCGCAGGGTCACGAGCAAACGGCACGACCTATCATATGCTCTCGCTCGCCACGCTTGGCGGTAAGGCAAACTTCGCCGTCGCGATCAACAGCCGTAGCCAGATCACTGGTACCTCGCTTCTGAAAGGAGACAAGTTCCAACACGCCGAGCTCTGGAGGGCCTACCGAGCGACCGACCTCGGCACGCTGGGTGGCCCGAACAGCGAGATTAACTTTTATAACCACGGCACCCGGGGTCAGTTCGTGGGATTCTCTGAAGTCTCCCAAACCGACCCGTATGCCGAAAACTACTGTGGGTTCGGCACGTCGCATGTCTGCCTAGGGTTTAGCTGGCAAAACGGTGCGATGACGTCGCTTCCGACCCTAGGTGGAAACAACTCTGCGGCCAACGACGTGAACAACCGCGGGCAGATCGTTGGAGAGGCCGAGACCAGCATTAAAGACCCGAGCTGCCCCCCACCGTTTGTCCTCGACTCCCGCGGCGTGATTTGGAAGCCGAACGGCAAGATCGTCACGCTGGCGCCCTTATCCGGCGATACTTTTAGCAATGCCTTCGCAATGAATCAGAGTGGAGCGGCCGTTGGATGGTCGGGACCCTGCCTCGTTACTGCTCACGCGCTCCTCTGGCAAGCCGGCTCGACGATCAACCTCGGCAGTCTCGGCGGCAGCTATAATAACGCCGCAGACGACATCAATAACCGCGGCCAGATCGTCGGTAACTCGGATCTTCCCGGAGACACGGCGACTCATGCTTTCCTGTGGCAGAGCGGCACGATGACCGATCTTGGCACGCTATCCGGCGACACCCTCAGCGTCGCCTACGGGATCAACGACAAGGGGCAGGTCGTCGGCACATCGTGCAATGCGAGCAGTTGCCGCGGTTTCATCTGGCAGAATGGTTTGATGACCGATCTCAACCTGCTCGTTCCACCAAGCAGCAACCTGTACGTGGTATATGGCGGCGACATTAACAGCAGCGGAAGGATTGTCGGCGGAGCCCTCAACTCCAAGGGCGTGGAGCGTGCGGTGGTGCTGATTCCCGGCAAAAAAACAGCGGATTTACCCACCGGGGTGTCGGCGCCTAAGTTCGCAGCGCAGCAAAGCCTGCGGATTCAACTACGTGCGGGTGTCGCGCCGGCGGCTCTTCGCAAATCTATGTTTTCGCTGTAGAATCGCGGCAACAAAGGACCGAGCTCCCTCCGGAGGCTCGGTCCTTTACGCACGACCTCCAAACTACGAAAACCCTCGACCTATCACACGTCAATAACCGTGCCCTACGACACGACGAGATGAGGGCATACGAAATTCGATCGCGCTGGCACTCACTTCTGCTCCGCTGGTTGCTCTCTTCGCGGGGTTTAGTGCCAGGGAGTCGGGGTAACTTTGGGGCTCGGTGGCGTCGCTTGCGGCCCGGGCTTCGCGCCTTTTTTAACAACGAGCACGTCGCGCATGCCTTCGCCATAGTGGAAGGCGCAGCCGATCTCGTAGGTGCCGGCTTTCACCAGCGTGACGGTGACCGATTTGCCGGGACTAATCGGGCCGCTCGCATAGCCGGCTTCGAGTTTGCCGTGGCCTTTCGCCGGTATCGAGAGATTGGGGTTCGGCGGAAAAATAGCCGGCGGTCCGGAGATCACTTTGACCACGTCGAGCGTGTGCGTGATGCTCGAGGACAGGTTGTGAATCGTGATTTTGGTCCCAGGAGGGAACGCGAGCGACTGCGTGCGCTTCGTTTGCGTGAATCCGCCTAGCGTCGCCTTCCATACCAACGACTTGATCGATCCAACGACTTGATCGATCCGACGCCCTCTTCGGGGAGTTCTTCGCCGATAGTGTCTTTTGGAACGGTAGCGGTCATCGCCAAGTCCGAGTCGACCGCGGGAAGAGAGTACGTGGTGCCGTTCATGAGTGCGGTGTTGCCGCCGCCGACGCTGCCGGCTCCGCACGCGGCGAGCGCGAGAGCGACAAACGTAACAACCAGAGCGCTGAGTTTCTTAGACATGAGTCCTCCGACAGTGTGTGTTTTGCCGAAGTCTACCGATTCGATATGAATGAAGTGTAAAGCGCGCGACGATCCCGACCATTCACTACCGATGTAGCTCTCAGGATTTCTTCAGATTGGCACTCACACTTTCTTCAGACTTAGATTCACACTTTTTTATAAGACCACCTCATACTCGCAACATCAACAGACCCACGACACCCCAAAATACACATCACCTTTCAGGAGAATCAAATGAAATTACCCCACCATGTTGCGGGCGTTAGCCTCGCGTTGGCGCTCGCAGCGTGCTCGGGCGCGCAGACCGGCGTGACGCCAAATACGCTTCCCGCGGCCGGCGCGCCGCAGACCTCCTCCCAACATCTTACCGGTGCGCACGAGGCGACGACCGCCCTCATTCTCGTCGCCAACGAAGGCGGCGGCAACGGCGGCACGATCAGCGAGTTTTCCGAAAGCGCGAACGGAAACGTCGCGCCGACCACGGACATTGCGACCCACAACGGTGGACCCGTCGCCATCGGCTTTAGCTCAAAGGAAGGCATCGGCATTGCGGACGGCAACCTCAACTCGGCCGGCCAGCTCGGTGCCGAAACGCTCTCGCTGACCGGCGAGTTCTTGACCGGAATCGAGTGCTTCCCGAAACCCACTCAGGCGAACGCCGTAGCCTTTGATAGCAAGGGCCAACTCTTCGTTACTGGGGTCGTCAAGGGCGGCCGCGCCATCGGCGTCTTCAAGCCCGGAGCCAACGGCTGCGTCAAACCGAACCGCACGATCTCCGACCAGGGCGGCCTGGCCATCGACAGCAACAACCTTCTCTACGTCGCGAATAGCGCGACGGCAACGATCGACATCTTCCCCAAGGGATCGGGCACGATGGAAGCGCAGATCGGCGGAAGCAACACCGGGCTGGTAGCTCCCGGCACGGTCGCCGTTGACGCGTCGCTCAACGTCTACGTCTTCGATTCTAAGACGGCCACGATCAGCGAGTTCGCGGCCGGAGCGACCGGCAACGTCGCGCCGATCTGCACCATCTCCGGCTCGAATACCGGGCTGAGCGACGGGCAGGGCTTTAACTTCGGACTCGCAGTCAGTAAGGCCAGCGACGACATCTTCGCCTCAAACCCGGGCTCGAACTCGATCCTTGTCTTCGCAGCGACTGCAACCGGCAACGCTGCGCCAATCCAAACGATCGCCGGCAGTGCCACGAAACTCTCCGTGCCGCTGGGCCTTGCAGTGACGGAGTAACGTTCACAGCAGAGCCAAACCACTACAGGACCCATAACGCGAGGCCAACTGCCTCGCTACCCCGCACACGGCTTCGCGATTCGCGAGGCCGTCGTTGCTTTGCCGTCTCGCGGCGCGGCGATCAAGCTCGGAGTCGAGTGGAAGACGCGGGCCTCGTCTCGTCAGACGGCGGCAAACGAGGGCATGAACTTCAATATCGCATCGTTGACCTGGGAAGCGTGCGTCCACGGAATCGCGTGTGGGCCGCCTTCGATTACCACAGTTCGCGCGCCGCCTTTGATCAACGCATCGAGCCGCGCGCCCGTCTTCGGATAAGGCAGCACGCGATCCTCATCGCCTTGGATGACTAGGATCGGCACGTCAATCTTGGGCAGGTCCGCGCGGAAATCGGTCTCCCACGTCGGGATGCAGGCGACAGCGGCAGTGGCGGAAGCAGTCACGGCCAGATTCCAGTTGGCCTGATAAGCCTGATCGCTAACGAGCGTGCCACGCAGCTTATCGATGTTGAAAAAGTTATCGAGGAAGCTCTTCATCCACGCCGGAGTATCCTTTTTTGCGGCGTCGACAAAACCGTCGAAGAGGCTCGCCGGCAGGCCCTCCGGGTTGTCCGGCGTTTCTAAAAGGAACGGTGGAATCGGAGATACCAGCACGCCTCTGGCGATTCGCTGGGACCCGAAGCGGCCGAGATACCGCGTCACCTCGCCGGTGCCCATCGAGTGGCCGACGAGCGTGACGTCGCTCAGGTCCAGCTCTTCTACGAGCCGGCAAAGATCATCGGCAAACGTATCGTAGTCGTAGCCGGTCGTCGGCTGGCTCGACTTGCCAAAGCCGCGCCGATCGTAGGTAATCACCCGGAAGCCGTTGTCAAGCAGTGCCGGTACCTGCTTGTCCCACGCACGGCCACTCAGCGGATAGCCGTGGATCAAAACGACCGGCGGCCCGTCGCCATGGTCTTCATAGTGGAGCGTGATCTCGCCGGAGTTCTCCCGGCCGGCCTTAATGTAGGGCATTACGTTCCTCCTCATTGTCGTTAGGCTAAGGTACCTTTACCTATTCTAGCCTCGGCCTTACCGCTTGCAACACGACTTGCGAGTTCAGATATCGCGGCCGGGAGGGCCGCCCCGGCCCGCGAGGGCCGCCCCGGCGCAGATAACCAAACACGCAAACTGCTCGTCGGTAAGGCCTCGGAGGAACGGCTCGAACGACCTAAAAGGCTGCCGCGAGGAGTTCGAGATTGGGCGAGACTGAGTGCCGGGTGGCCCTTCGGGCGTTTTTGCGCGAACGGCGGGCTAGAATCTCGCGAGGACCCAAGATCGGGGAGCCTGTGAGCGCTGCCGTGATTCAGCTCGGCATTCTCGTGTGTGCGCTATTGGCGGGCTTGGGAACCGTCGCTGCACTTCCAGCCGGAAGCGAGTCTTCCGAACGTGCGTTCGTCTCAGCGATGAACACTGCCATGGCAACAATGATGGCGAGGATGCAGATCCAACCGTCGCACGACATCGATAGAGATTTTGTCGATATGATGGTGCCGCACCACAGAGGTGCGATCGAGATGGCGGAGGCCGAGCTGCGCTACGGGCACAACGAGCAAACGCGGCGGATTGCCGAAGAGATCATTGTCACGCAGCAGGAAGAGATCGCAGCAATGAAGCTTTCCGTCGGCGAGCCACTTCCCGCGTCGGCACCGGCGCCGGATCAAACGCCTAACAGAAAGGAACGCTAGCCATGCGACAACTCCTGCGTGGAGCTGCATCGTTGCCGTGCCTCGCTCTTATCGCCTTGGCTCCCGCGTTTGCCGGTCAGGCTCCATTTTCATCAGCGGCGCCGGACATTCCGATCAGCCATCGCGATCGAGTCTATGCGGCCGAGCAGTACTCGAATACCGTCTCGGTGATCGATCCCGCGAGCAACAGGTTGCTCGGCGTGATTCGTCTAGGCGATCCGAACCCCGCGAGTTTGAGCCCGCTTTACATTGGCCAATTGCTGGTGCACGGAATGGGGTTCTCACCCGACCGCCGCACGCTCGCCGTCGTCGCGATCGGCTCGAATGCCGTCAATTTCATCGACACGGCGACGAACAGCGTCAGGCGCGTGACCTACGTAGGCCGCTCGCCTCACGAAGCGTTCTTTACGCCGGACGGGTCGGAGGTGTGGGTGACCGTGCGCGGAGCGAACGACGTGTCCGTCCTCGATGGTACGACCTATCAAGAGAAAACTCGCATCCTCGTGCCAAACGGCCCGGGCATGACGATATTTTCTCCCGATGGAAGGTACGGTTACGTCTGTTCCTCGTTTACCCCCCAGACCGTCGTCGTTACGGTAGCGGATCACCAGATTGTCGGGCGGGTTCCACAAGCTAGCCCCTTTTGCCCAAACATCGCCGCTACGCCGGACGGCAACCAGGTTTGGCTCACGTTGAAGGACTCCGGAAAGACTCAGGTCTTTGACGGTCGCCCGCCGTTCACATCACTGCGAACGATCGATACGGGGCCGATCACAAACCACGTCAATATCGTTCACAACATTCACGGAACGTTCGCCTACGTGACGGTGGGCGGCCTCAACGAAGTCAAAGTGTTTCGGACTGACGACTTCGCTCAAGTCGGCACCATCCCAACCGGCAAGTTACCGCACGGCATTTGGCCGTCCGGCGACGGAACACGCGTCTACGTGGGCCTCGAGAGCTCCGATCAAATGGCGGCGATAGACACTCTCACGAATAAAGTCATCGCGACCATTCCCATCGGCCAGGCGGCACAAGCGGCCGTCTACGTACCCGGAGCCGTGCCCAGCGGCGACGGCACACAAGGGCTGCAGCCTCTAGGCGTAGCCGCCGACGCCGTACATCTTACGCTAGTCGCGGTATCGCAGAATGCCGCGACACGCGGCAGATCGCCGACGAGCGTTTCCCTGTACGATCAGGGCCTCGTCCAGGTACTCGAGGCCGCGGTGACAGGACTTCGACCAAACGAATCATACGTGCTCGCGCTTTCGAGCCGGCCCGACGGCGGCGGAGCTCTACAACCGCTCAGCTCATTCAAAACGAATGCGGCGGGCGCGCAGGTAGTAAACGCCATAGGGCCGATTCGACAGCTGGTTCGCGGCGAACATGCGAGCGTACGTCGCTATATCGTGATCGTTTCTGGGACGCCGAGCCATCCCGGAAGCCTCGCGCAAGTCCAGGCGCCATGAGCACCACGCACCCCTGTTGGAGCCGGCGAGAATACGCTAGGATGCCACCGGAATTTTACTTGCGTATTCGTTAAGCCACATGTCGAACTTCAGGAGCTCAGGGTTGAGCGATTTCGCCAATTCTATGTCGCGCGGCGAACGAAAGTGGTCGTTGAAGTCGCGTTTGAATTGAAACATGTTGCCGAGATCTTCAGCGCATGGAAAGCCCAGGCTGCGGAATACGTCCGGATCGATTGCGTAGTAACGCACCGTTTCACCGAGCGCCCGCGATATCTTGTCGGCCATCTCGGCGCCGGAGAGATGCTCCCCCGCAATACCGAACCGGGACGGCGCGGAGTTCAACATTATCGGTGACGCCGGCGGCGACGTCGCGAACTTAAAGGCTCAAAGCAAAACCGACACGCCTGCCCGACAGCGGAACGACCGGTGAAACGAACAACCTCTTTTTCACAAGGACGCCCAAGAAGCCGCCGCAGCTACCGTATCCCTCTATCGAGTTCACTATGAGCAGCACCAGCACCGGCCTGAGGGACCCCAGAAGCCTGACGGTCAAGAGTGATGATTATGACGTACCGGCACGTTCTTGTGATTGCCCTTCTCCTTACGTCACCCATTACGGCGCAAGCAGTTGTCTCGCGAGTCGCTCAGGCTGCCGCAGGACCCGCAACCGTGCCGCGCTTCGAGCCGGCACCGTGCGCGAAAATTCCGGGCGTAGAATGGCTTGCCCACGCGAGCTGCGGGTATCTCGTCGTGCTCGAAGATCGTAGCAGGCGCAACGGTCGCACCATCCGGCTCCTGATCGCAAAACATAGTGCGCAATCAGCCGAAAAACGGCCCGATCCGGTCCTCTATCTGGAAGGCGGCCCGGGCGACATCGCTCCGCTTGAGGTCAGCGAGATTATCAAGGCAAACTTCATTCGCGACCGCGACATCTGGGTGGTGAGCCAGCGCGGCACCTGGTCGTCAAAACCGGCGCTGATCTGCGCAGCAAGTAACGACTTCGCCAGAGAGCTCCTCGGCCTGCGCTTCTATTCCGAGGCAACGAAGCGCGCTCATTTGGCTGCGTCCGAGGCCTGCCGCCGCGAACTCACTGCTACCGGCGCCACTCTCGACGCCTACAACTCGAGCGAGAGCGCCGCGGATTTAGCCGATCTCCGCAAAGTGCTCGGCATTGCCGAGTGGAACGTATTCGGGAACTCATACGGCACCTACATGGCGCAAACGCTGATGCGCGACCATCCCGAGGGGATCCGCAGCGTCGTCCTCGACTCGGTCCTACCGGCGAGCTACAGCATCCCGGTAAACTGGTGGAACGCGCGCTACGGCTTCGACAACCTCTTCAAGGCCTGCGCGGCGCAACCGGCTTGCAACGCAGCCCATCCGCATCTTGAACAGGCCTTTACCGGACTGGTCAATACGGTCGAAGCCAAGCCGTTGACGCCAACAATCAGCGATCCCAACACCGGCAACAACGTCAAAGTCGTGATCGATGGCGGGGCGCTGATCGACTGGCTGCGCAACCAAACCTACGCCGTTCCCATGCTCCAAGCCGCGCCGGATACAATTGCCGGGCTCGCCGCCGGCCGGCGCGATTCGATCGAGGCGATCGCAAAGGACAGGGCGAGCCGAGCGCCGCCGTACCATCCAGGCGCCGTGGC
The DNA here is from genome assembly GCA_963752825.1 of Vulcanimicrobiota bacterium. Taxonomy (GTDB): domain Bacteria; phylum Vulcanimicrobiota; class Vulcanimicrobiia; order Vulcanimicrobiales; family Vulcanimicrobiaceae; genus Cybelea. Next base: position 122,898 of record CAVVZF010000001.1, read on the forward strand.
CCTCGGTGACGGTCTAGCGGTCGGCACCACCTGTCGCGAAGATTACCTCGGGACGCCGCAAGAACTCGCCGCGGCCGGACGAGAAGCGTTTCCGGATTATCCAGCCTCGGTGCAACGTGAAGGTATCGGCGGCTGGGCATATGTTCAGGAAGACTGTCGCGACGTCTGGAAACTCCCGCTCGCCCCGAAATCGATGCACGAGCCGGTCGCGAGCAGCATTCCGACGCTCCTGATTTCCGGCACCTTCGATACGTTGACCTCGCTCGCCGGGGCAAAGGCCGCGGCTGCGCGTCTTTCCCATGCAACCGTGATCAGCATCCCAGGCGTCGGGCATACCGTGTCCCCCTGGTCTCCGTGCGCCCAAACGGTCATCATTTCGTTCTATTCCGCCCCGGATCGCGCGCCCGACACGTCGTGCGTCGGCGCACTGAAGCCGGCTAGCTTCAAATAGCACACTTACGCCAGAAGGTCGAAGCAGAAGCGCATCCACGTTATGCGCTAACCGTTCACGGATTCGGCCACAAGTTCAACAAGGCGGTTCTCACCCGTTAGTTCCGATCTCGATGGCGCCGGTCACTCGCCGCCGATCTCGCCGAGAACGGATCGCGCCGCGTCAATAATGTCATCGGAGAGTGCGGGATCGGCCTTTGCCACGGCGCGTGCGGCAACGACCGCGCCGATGCAGCCGGATGCTATCGTCAGCGCGCGTTGGCGAGGCGTCGACTGCAGTAGCGTGTCGTCGCCTATAGCCCCTTCCAAGGTTTTCGCAAAACGGTCAAAGCCGTCGGCGAAGGCTCGGCTAACGTTCTTTCCCTGGCGCGCGACCTCGCTGCCCGATGCGGTCATCGCGCAGCCCTTTGTGATGTCATCCCGGTGAGGCTTATTGATATAGTAATTCAGATACGTAGCCATCGGAGAATCGTCGTCATCGGCGAGCATCATCATTCGCTGATAGCTGCGATCCAGTGCGTCGGTTAACGCTGCGGCGGCGAGCGCTTGTTTTGAATCGAACTGACCGTACAACGCGCCGTGGGTCAGCCCCGCTTCCTTGCCGATATCCGCAACGCCAACTCCATCGATGCCATGGCGGCGAAACAGCTTGCTTGCCGCTCGCACGAGAGCTCGGCGATTCTGAGCGGCTTTCTCCCTGGTCACCTTCACGTAAACATTGTAGTCGTAATGAACCCCATTGCCAAGACCGGCGACCGGTGTTATCATTGCATCCGCAATCAATGGCGCGAGCTCCCGGAGGCAACTTCAAAGTGACGTCTTCTGAAGAAAGCAAAAACCTCGTCCTTGAGGCATTCGACACGCTTTTCAATAAGCGCGACTACGCGAAAGCCCAAACGTTCTGGTCGGACACATACATTCAGCACAGCGCGCACATTCCGCCAGGCCGCGACGGACTATTCAATCTCGCTCGCAGCTTTCCGCCTACGCTCCGATACGAGAACGACCTGATCATGGCCGAAGGTGACCGTTTGATGTTGCACGGCCGGTTCACTGGGCTCGGCGAGGGAACTCCAGCACTGATCGCCGCCGATATCGTTCGGATCGAAAACGGAAAGTTGGCAGAGCATTGGGACGTTCTCCAGGATGAAGTCACAAAGGAGCAGTCCTCGAGTGGTCTTCCCATGTTTGGAACGACCTTCCCGCCGTCGAATCCGAACGCCGCGCCCGCATTGACAGTGGAGCAGGCGCGAAAAGTCGTGGCTCCGCTCTACGACGCACTGAACGAGCCCGCCAAGAAAGATGTCTGCGCGCTCCTTGCCGCGGCGGCGAATTCCGACTACCGGTCGTATCACACGAACGAAGAATACCTGACTCGCGATCAACTCGCGGACGTCTTCAAAGGAATGGGCATCGTCACGCCTGACCTGCATTGGGCGGTCAAGGACATCATGGTGATCGACGATAAGATCATCGTGCGCGGCGAGGCTACCGGTACCCCTGTAGCCGAGTTTTGGGGAACGAAGCCAACCGGCAAGAGTTTCAAGACGATGGCGATCGACATTTTCACGGTCAAGGACAATAAGCTTTGGCGGGCTTACCACATCGAGAACTGGGTGACGGCGCTGCTTCAGATAAAATCGTGACGCCCGACCGGCCGCCGGACGGGAGCTCGGCGCGCGCCGCCAAGAGGTAACGCGAGCGATGTCGGGCGAGACGTTATTCCCAGCCAACCGCGGCCCGCAGAAAGGTCATCATGGCCAAATCAGAGCCAGTCCAAATCATCGAGGAATCGCCGGCGTTCTGGAGAGTCGTCTTTGACTACCCTCCGTTTAACGTCATGGACGGCACGATCTTCGACGGCCTCCAACGTTTGCTTGGGCGGATGGATGCCAGTTCTGACCTTCGCGTTGTCGTCTTTGAGAGTGCCATTCCCGACTTCTACCTCGCTCATTTCGATCTGACCGGTAAGTTGGGAAACATCCTCACCGCTGTAGGACCATCGGGCCTCCCAATCCTGATTGATACGTTCGTCCGTCTCACCAAGAGCCCGGTGGTCAGCATCGCAAAGATCAGGGGATGCGCGAGAGGCGCGAGCAGCGAGTTCGTGCTCGCCTGCGACATGCGGTTCGGATCGCGCGAAAACATGCGACTAGGGCAACCTGAAGTTGCCGTGGGCCTGCACCCCGGCGGTGGCGGGGCGGAGCGTCTCCCCCATCTGGTCGGGCGCGGCCGCGCTTTGGAGATCGTCCTCAGCGGAAACGACTTCGACGGCGAGCTGGCAGAGCGATACGGGTACATCAATCGAGCGATCGCCGACGCGGAGTTGGATGGGTTCGTCGACGAACTCGCCCGCCGCATCGCGTCCTTCGACCGACCGGCGATCGCCGCGGCGAAGAATCTGATCAACCAAGTCTCGTTGCCAAGTGCGGACGACTTGCTCGACGCACTGAACTCCTTCGAGACCGCACTGACGTGGCCGCAATCGCAACGCCGTGTTCAAGCGCTTTTGCGACGCGGACTTCAACAGGATCCCGACTTCGAGAGGAAGTGGGCGGCTGCGCTGGGCACCCCTCTCGAATCGTGATCGCCCCAGGAGACCGACCGCCGCGTAAGCGGGGGAGATTAGATGCGCCGGGCGTAACGGCCGCAACGTATGAACGGCAACGCTTTCCCCTCAGCGGCTGCGATGGCCTTGGCCTTCGTCACCGGCACAGCAATAGGGATCGTATTTAGCCTCGTCAAGCTGCCGTCGCCCGCACCCCCGTTTCTTGGGCTCATCGGGCTTATCGGTATGTTCGTCGGTCAACGGCTTTGGCCGGCTTTGCAGCACCTCATATCGGTGCGGCGGTAATCTCGAGCAGTCGAAAACCCCCGCGCTCGATCGAGAACGCCGTGGAGCTGAGTTGGTTCCGCTCGAGTACGCCGCGCGCTTCCCAACTGCGCCGCTCGCTATTGTATACGCGTACCGTTGCGCGCTTCGGCAGCAGGTCTTCGTCGGCGAATTGAAGCGCGGCGTAAAGAGTATCGGCGCCGGTATTACCGACAAGTAGCACTAGATCGTCGTCGCGCCGCAGTGCCACCGCGATAGCGTCCTTGGTATAGATCCACACACCGTCGGACACATCAGCGGAATAGACTTCGGTGCGCCACTCGCAATCTATCGCGCAGGTCGTGTAGACGCGAGACCCGCTCTCTGATTCACGGACGAGAAAGTACGAGAACGGCCGGCCGTGATACGGAACGTCACGCACCGCGACCCAGTTCCAGCCCGCCGGCACGATCGGATTCACGCGTGGTGCTCCCGGCAGCAAGACCAAGCCGCAGACGCCTTCGACCGCAGCCCACAAAAACCGGGGCGGCTCCCAAGGCGAGAGGCGCATGCCGCGATTGGCCAAGCTTTCGCCGTCGAACCATTCGCTAAACTGCCCGGGCACCGTGTTGTTCCGTTGCGGATCGATCCCGTAATGTTCGAAGGACGACCGCAACGCACGAACCATCGAATGCGGATGGTATCGTGCGGCGCCGAAAGCGTACCACCACGTCAGGCCCGGCCAAACGCCGCCCATCAGCCCCGAGTGCGCCGAAGGATCGAACCGAGGATCGAGACTCGAAACGGTCCGCAGCCCCGCCGACGTCCAAAAGTCCGGCGAATTCAGCCGGCTGATGATGACAAAGCCGGTCTCCTCGGAACAGGCGCGCATGATCACGGGAAAGATTTCGTCACCGGTAACATCGGTGCGCGCCGATCCGTCGACGTCGATGTTCAGGTAGTAGAGTCCGCTCTTTGGATTAAGCAGGTAGGCGTCCATCGCGCCGCGGATCCTCGCCGATGCCGCAGCAAACGTTTCTCGTTCGTCCTCGCGCCCGAGTTCATCGGCGAGATGACCCGCATCGCGCAAGGCAGCTACGCACTCTGCATTGATTTCGGTTACGGCGCCGCTGACGCGATAGCCGCTAACGATGTTCCGCCAACCCGCAATTGCCCACACGTTGCCGCGAGGATCGTCGGCGGAGCAAAAGACGAGGCCGCGATCGTCGACTTGTGAAATGATGTAGTTGGCCGCGCGCGCGACGGCTGGGTAGGTTTTTGCCAACCAATCCCAGTCGCCGGTGGCGCGAAAATGATGGTTGACCGCCAGCACGTAAAGCGGCGTGTCGTCGTTGATATTAAGACCGTCATCCTCGACTTTACCGCTGATACCATCAAAGTACTCCGGCATTTTTCCGCTGGGGTATTGCCGCTCCGCGAGATTATCTAGCAAGCGGCGCGAAAACGACGGCAAAAAATGGTCGTTGCCGTACACGAACCACGCCGCGTCACGCGTCACGACGTTCGCGTAGGTTCCCGGATCGTTGGTGAACGCTTGCCCCGTCGGATACGAGGCCATCACGCGCCGCATGTTGATCTTACTCCACAATGCGCCCTGATTGATCACCGGGTCCGGCGTCAGCACCCGCGCCGCGCTCACGATCTCTTTAAGGGACGCAACGGTCTGGCCGAGCGCGTCATCGCCGCCCGGAATTCGGGCGAACCGTTCCAGCGCGTCCCGCTCGCCGCCGGCGTAGACCCCCACTGCGAACCAGAAGCGCCGCCGCTCGCCTGGCGCTAGGGCGAAATCCCATTGGAGGCGCCCAATAACGTCGCCCGTCGCCGAGCTGTCGTTCTCCAGCTGGTCTTGGTACGCCGGATCGTACGACCGTCCGTAGTCGGAATCTGCAGAGAATCGCGCCGGCGCCTCAGATGCGCCGAGAACTCGAACCCATTGGGGTTTGCTCGCGTTGTGTGCGAGGAGCGTGTGAGCCTCGTGGTCGTATCGTGCGCAAACGTCGGCCGGCGTGCTTCCGCGAAGCACGGCCGACGCAAAAACGCGCACTTCGTGCGATATCGTGTCGTGGTTCTCGAGCTCGACGATGACATAAACCACCGGCTCGTCATCGCCCGGGTCTCCCTTCGCAAGTGGGAGAAACGTAGTCTCGGCAACATCGATGACTTCGATGATTTTGAACCGCACGCGCTGATAGGCGGGATGAATCTCCAACTCGCGCGGTCCGGCGGCAAAGACCCCCGAGAAAAAGCCGGCTGCGTGCTGCGGCCGGCCGGCGTAGCGCACGTTAACGGTTCCCACCAGCGACTCGCCGATCGAATTAAGGAAGATTCGCTCGATTGCCCCGTCGCCTTTGGTCTGAATCCAGATCGCACTGTTGCCCAAGCTCGCGCCCATCGCTAGGCGCGAGCTGGCTACGCTAAACGACTCCATCCCTACGTTGGCTCCAACACATAGGTGACTAAATATAGCATTTACTTTCCTGCACTCACTAATTTCAGGTCGTTTAGCGAATCCCGCATAATCGTCGCGAGGCCGCGGTCGCCTTTCTCCATGATCCAGCGATCGAACGCGATTCGCAGAACGGTGATGCCCATCTCTGCGGCGAGACTCGCCGCCGCATCGCGGACGCCGCGCCGGCGCAATCCCTCCGCCAGCGCGGACGCAAGCGACGCCAGCTTGACATGCTCTCGCTCCTGCAGCTCGGCATTCTCGGCGATGACCGCCTGCCGTTTTCGAGCAAATTCCTTGCGCTGTTCAAAGAGACCGGCTGCCGCCTCAATGGCCGCGCCGACCGAGTCGATCGGAGAGAGGGAACTCGGCGCGTCGTCCAGTGCGCTAACCAGCTGCTGCCGCAACGCATCGCCGCCCGAGAACAGCACTTCGCGCTTGTCGGCAAAGTAGCGGAAGAACGTCCGCTCAGTAAGGCCGGCCCGCTCGGCAATTTCGGCCACGGTGGCTTGCGCAAAACCGCGCTCTCTATAGAGCGCCAGCGCCGCCTTCTCAAGACGCGACCGTGCATCCGGCTTCCATCGGCTCATCGGTACAGTATAGCACGGGTGATGACAGTGGTTGACATAAGTGCTATACTCCACGATGACAGCAACTGACATAGATCCAAACGAGGGATTCTCAATGCGAGTCTTCGTCACCGGTGCCACCGGCTTCATCGGGTCGGCCGTCGTCCAAGAGTTCATCCGCGCGGGCCATCAAGTGCTCGGCCTGGCGCGCTCGGAAGCCGCGGCGGCGGCGCTTGCGGCGGCGGGCGCCGAAGTGCACCGCGGCGCGCTCGACGATCTCGAGAGCTTGCGCAGGGGTGCGGCCGGCTCGGACGGCGTCGTTCACACCGCCTTCATCCACGATTTTGCAAACTACCCGGCTGCGGCCGCAGCGGACGCCCGTGCGATCGAGACGCTCGGCGACACGCTCGCGGGCTCCGACCGGCCTCTGGTCGTCACCGCGGGCACAGCGCTTGTTGCGCCGGGACGTCTAGCGGCGGAAGACGACGACCCCGACCCGGCGCTCGCCGCAACTTGGCCCCGCAGATCGGAAGAAACGGCGCTCGCGATGGTCAGCGGCGGCGTTCGCGCGGCCGTCGTCCGGCTTCCACCTTCCGTGCATGGCGAGGGAGATGGCGGATTCGTTCCACACCTCATTGCCATCGCGCGAGAAAAGGGCGTTTCGGCGTACGTCGGTGACGGGCTCAACCGCTGGGCGGCAGTGCATCGGCTCGACGCTGCACGTCTTTTTCGACTCGCGATCGAAAAGAGTTCCTCCGGCGCCCGCTATCACGGGGTCGCAGACGAGGGAGTGCCGTTTCGAGACATCGCCGGCCTCATCGGCCGCCACCTGAACGTTCCGATGGCGTCGAGAACGAACGAGGACGCCTCCGATCACTTTGGATTCCTCGGACTATTTGCCGGGATGGACGTGCCGGCGTCGAGCGCGTCAACACGCCAGCTGCTGGGATGGCGTCCGGCTCAACCCGGACTGCTCGAAGATCTCGATCGCGGACACTACTTCGAGGAAGCGGGGGTTGCGTAGCTTGAAAACACCCCCCGGCGGAACGTTTACGTTGGCAAATGATCTAACCGTGACGCGCGTGGGTTACGGCGCGATGCAATTGGCTGCGCCGCACGTTTTCGGACCGCCTGCCGATCGAGCCGCTGCCGTCGCAGTATTGCGTGAAGCAATCGATCTCGGCATTACCCATATCGATACGAGCGACTATTACGGTCCCCACGTTACAAATCAAATCATTAAGGAAGCGCTCTACCCGTATCCCGATAGTCTGCACATCGTTACTAAGGTGGGCGCGCGCCGCGATGCAAAGGGCGGTTGGCCCAGCGCGCAATCACCGGAAGAGTTGCGTCAAGCCATCCACGACAACCTCAAGAATCTGGGCCTCGAGGCGCTCGACGTCGTCAATCTGCGAGCCGCCGGCTTCAGCAGTCCCGAGCCCGGCTCCATTGCCGAACCGTTTAGCGTGCTTGCGCAGTTGCAGCGGGAAGGCTCAATCAAACACCTTGGTGTCAGCAACGTCTCGGCCGCACAGATTGCCGAGGCACAGTCCATCGCGCCGATCGTATGCGTGCAAAACTTCTACAACATTGCACACCGTGTCGATGACGAACTCGTCGACACGCTTGCCGCCCAAGGGATCGCCTACGTTCCGTACTTCCCCCTTGGTGGCTTCACGCCGCTGCAATCCGACACGCTAAAATCGGTCGCTCGCCGACTTAACGCTACGCCGATGAGCGTTGCGCTCGCGTGGCTGTTGCAGCGCTCGCCGAACATTCTTCTCATCCCCGGCACGTCTTCCGTCACGCATCTACGCGAGAACGTCAGCGGCGCCGCGCTCGAGCTACCAAGCGACGCGCTCGCCGCACTCAAGCGCATGACGACGCTTGGCAAGCGAGCCATTGCCATGGGCAGGCAATGCGACGGCGGGGCTGTAGAGTCATTTCATGGCTAGACACAACGTTCTGTGGGCGGAGCTCAAGCTCGGCGACCGAGTACGGATTCCCGGCGAGGACCGTGAGGGGCGCGTGGTCGGCGTGCACCCGCACAAAGTCGAGGTCGAAGTGCTCGTCGACGGCAACAACGAGCGCCATCATTACGCCTACGAATCCGTCGAGCGCGTTCCGACTCTGGGTGAGGCCTCGAAGTACGTAGACCATTGACCGGCAAGACATGACCCATCTCGGGACGATCGGCCGCTCCGGTGCTCGAACATAGCCGCAGCGATGGAACAGCGGTTTCCCACGCCCGAAGTCCATCCACTGCCGCAGACCGGCTGGCGCGGGGTTGCGATCGGCACCGCGGCCAGCTTCATCATGGTCGTCGACGGCACCGCGGCGAATACCATCAATGCGGGTTTGCCGTATTTGGAAGGCCTCTCCGCAGCGACTCCCGACGAGGCGTCGTGGATTCTCACCGCGTTCAACTCGGCTTACTACTCGACGATCCTTTTTAGCCCGTGGCTATACGCGCGCTTCGGCCGGAAGCCGCTCTTACTAACGGGGCTCCTCGGCTTTACCGCGATGTCGCTGCTGCTGACGGTTGCACGGCCCCTCGAGCTGGTCGTCGCCTTGCGCTTCTTCCAGGGGATGTGCCTCGGTTGCATCTTCGTTCCCGCTGCCGCGCTGCTCTTTACCTCGCTGCCGCTCAGGCTACTCCCGCTGGCGCCGCCGATCTTTGCGACGATCGTCCTCGGCTCGGCCACCATGGGAAGCTTCATCGGCGGCTACTTGAGCGAAAGCTACGGAGGAGCGGCCGTCTACGTTCCGGGCGCGATCGCCACGTTGGCTTGCGCGATCCTCCTCTACTATGCGGCGCCCAGCGTGGACAGGCCGCAGCCGAAGCTCCGTCCGGACATCGCGGGCTTGTTCTTCGCGCTCGTGGGTTTCGGCGCGCTCCAGTACCTCGCAAACGAGGGAGAGCGGCGCAATTGGTTTGACGCCGGTGCCGTCGTCGCAGCGATCGTCCTTCTCGTCGCGGCGTCCTGCGCATTTGTGATTTGGGAGCTGTATTTCACCCAGACTCCGCTCATCAACTTGCGGCTGCTCGCCCAAAAGCGCAACCTCGCCGTCGGGAGCGCGATGAACCTGATTCTCGGCGTGGTGGGATACTCGGTTCTGAGTTTCGTCGTGTATCTCGAGACGATCACGGCTGCCACCGCCACGCTCGCCGGCGCGATGATTCTGCTGCGGCTTACGACCTATATCGTGGGGATTGTCGTCGCATTCGCGCTGGTAAGACAACGCATCCTCAGCCTTCACGCCGTGATAGTCATTGCTGCCGTCGGCAGCGCAATCGCCTTCTTGAGTTTCGCCGCCAACATGACGTCGACAGCGGAGGCCGGAACCTTCATTGCGATCACGCTGCTCTTCGGTCTGTTCTTTTCCGCGCTCAATCAGCCCGTGCCGGCCGTCGTGCTTGGCACGCTTGGATTGAACGATCTCGCCGCGGGCCTATCGTTGTACAAGCTGTCGGCGCCTATCGGATTGTCGATCGGCACCGGCGTCTTTCAAACGCTGCTCGACCATCGCGCCGCGGTGCACGGCGCCGATCTGGCCGGCTTCGTAAGCTTAGGGAACGTTCCGGTCGCGCAGTACCTGTCCGGTGGGGGAACCGTCGGAACCTTGGCGGCGCTCGTCAACGGTCAGGCTCAGACGCTCGCATTTGAAGACGTCATGCGCGCCTTCGCGGTCTGCGTGCTTCTGACCATTCCGCTGATCTTTTTTGTCGATACTCGTCCGACACCTACAAGATGACGTTCTTTAAGAAAATTCTCGTCGCGGTCGACGATTCGACCCCCTCGCAATACGCGATTGACGCGAGCCTAAGGGTGGGACGCGTCGACGGCGCCGCATTGGTGTTTGCGGTCGTGCTGGATCCTTGTCTACTGTCAGAGGATTGCAGCTTCGCATCGATACGGCAGCTCGCCGAAGAGACCGCAGCGAGGATCTTAGACCAGGCCTGCAGCCGTGCCCAGCAAATGGGAATCGAGGCGACCTCGCAAGTGTTTTTTGACGATCCCGTCCACGGAATCATCGCCTTGGCTGCATCCGAAGATATCGGTCTCATCGTGATGGGGACGCACACGCGCAGCGGCATTACCCGGGCGCTGAATCGCAGCATCGCGGAGGCCGTGCTGCGGCAAACGACGACGCCGCTCTGCGTCGTTCGCAAACAGCCCGTTGGGGAACGGCATCGGCACTTGATGGTGGCGATCGCGAACGACGATCTGTCGCCGTACACGATGCAATATGCGACGCAAGCCGCGAAGTCGTTGGGAAGCCGCCTCACGTTCTGCACCGTGGCGGCTACGCGTACGGCCGAGACCGAGCAGTACTTGAAATCCGCCGAGGAACACGCTATCGATGCGGGCGTGCAAGCAGACTGGATCGTCGTGCCGCGCCAGGGAGATGTCTCCGGAGACATACTCCAACAGGCTCGTGTGGGCGAATGCGATGCGATCGTCATGGCCAGCCATGCCCGCGACGGACTCTCCCGCCTCATCGAGGGAAGCGTCGCCGAAACGGTGATCCGGTACAGCGACCTCCCCGTCGTCGTTCTCCGCGAGAGCCAACGCTCGGCCTAAGGCTGCCGTCTGAGCACTTCGCGAATCAGGGCGGCGTTGAGGTCGTCGAGCTTCGCGACGACGCGCGACGCAAGCGATAACGCCTCCGCGTCCGGCGGAAACTCGCGGTTCGGAATCACCACTACCGCGATCCGAGCGGCGTGCGCGGAGCGAATGCCGTTGGCCGAGTCTTCGACGGCGGCGGTCTGCGCGGAGGCCGCGCCGAGCAGTTCGAGCGCACGCAGGTAAACGTCGGGCGCCGGTTTCCCGCGTGGTACTTCGTCGGCCGATACGACGACGGAGAAAAGGTCGCTCCAGCCGGTCGCCGCAAGGACGGTCCGCGCGACCGCGAGCGCCGCAGACGACGCCAATCCGAGCCTAAACTCGCGAGCAAGCCGCCGGAGCGCCGCGTCGGCGCCGGGGAGAACCGGAGGATTCTTGAGCCGCTCGGCGACCGACTCGACAACGCGCTCGGCAATCGCGGAAGGCGCGAGCGCCACGCCGAGTTCGTCGTGGATGTAGGCCGCCCACTCCTCGGTCCGCATCCCGATCATCGCGGCCGCTGCATCGGGTTTCCAATGGCCGCCGTTCGCGACCACGAACGCGTGCCGCACATCCCGCCAAATCTGCTCGCTTTCGATCAGCGTTCCGTCGAGATCGAAGACGACGCACGCCTTCACGGCGCGACGAGCGCGCGCTCGACCTCGTCCGGATCCGGCAACGTTTGCCACTGAAAGAGCTCGGCGTTGTTTTCGATGACGCCGTCAACCGGGAGCGGAAGGGCATCGGGAAACTCCGGATGGAGCCGCTGCAAGGCGTCGATGACTTGCAGGTCGCCGATCCAGAGCTGCGAGAGCTCCGTCCAACGGGCGGAGGTTCGGTCTCGACGGTACGCTGCTAGAGCCGCTCTGACGTCGTCGGGTATCATGGTTCCCCTCCTTGTGCAGGAGCTATTGTGAACCAAGGCCGATCTTCTTGCATTGTGCTGCCGCTTGGTTGCTCGAGCCGCAGCGGCGTTCGCAAACCACGATCACGTCGCGGCCGTGATTCACAACTATCGCCGGCGCAATCGCGCTCGCCGAGACTATCGTCGCGCTCAGCCGGTGCTATGATGAAGCGACGATGCAGCGCGTGATCAACATCTGGGCTGACGTTATTTGACCGTTCTGCTACCTCGGCTCAGTTTGGGCCGAAGAAGCGGCGCGAGAACTGCAGGCTGATCTACGTTGGCTCCCCTTCGAGATTCATCCCGACACGCCGCCCAGAGGAGCACCGAAGCCGGTTTCGCCGGAGGACTGGCCGCGGGTTCGCGCGAGGCTCGAGCGCCTGGCTCGAGAGGTCGGACTTCCGATCGACCCGCCGCACCGTAACGTAAACTCGCGTTTCGCGTTAGAAACAGCCGAGCTGGTGCGGGCGATGAGGGACGACGCCGCAGCAGGCGCGTTTTACCACGACGCCTCGCGCGAATTCTTCACCCACACGCCAACGTCTCGAAACTCGACGTCATCGCCCCGATCGCCGAACGCTTCGGCATCCCGTCGTCAGACGTGGAGGGTGCCTGGCGCGAGCGACGGTTCTCTCATGCGGTCGATGCGTCTATCCAAGAGGCGCGTCAGGCCGGCGTCACCGGCGTCCCGGCTATGGGATGGCCGCATCGGCGCGCGATCGCCGGCATGATGCGACCCGAGGATCTCGTCGCATACTTGCGCGACCAAGCACCAGGTTAGAGACGCGAACATCGAAAGGACGCATGATGGACGATTCAAAGAACTACTGGTCCAGTGAAGTAACGGCAGAGGACCGCCACGACGTCGGAGGCGGCGTCTTCGCAAGCGGTTCGGCCCAGGAAATCGCTGGTGCCGTCATCGCGGCCGCACGCGCGGAAGGCTCGGCGAACACGGTGGAGCGGCGCGCAATGGCAAAGCTGACGTTTTACGAAAATCGCGCCGGGAGTAAGCTCAGCGATGAACGCCGCGCCGTGCTCGAAGAGGCGAAGGCGCTCGTTCGGAGCGAGCTCAGCTAGGATAACGCCGGGCCAGCGCCTCGATCTCGCCGAGCGATATCGCGGACAGATCCGCGTCTTCCGCCGCAACGATTCGAGCGGCGATATCTTTATGCCGCTCTTTCAGATACTCCACGAAGTATCGCATCGCGCCGCTCTTGCCCGTCGCGTCGCCGAGAATGAGAATGGATGGTGCGGTTCTTAGCCGTTCTGCGACGCGCTCGTAGAACTCGTCGGCTTCGGGGACGCGCTGTCCCCGATAGTCGGCCTCCTTGCGGTGCTCGAGGTGACGGCGAAACCCATGTGGATCGAGCGGTTCCAGATGTCCGCCCGCGACGAGGCCGCCCGCCGTCGGTGCCGATTCGAAGAAGCGGGCGCGTTGGTGGTCGATCAGGAGCACCGTCATCCAGACCTCATTCTTGAAGGAGCTCGGAGTACCCCGGGAGCGGATGCTCGGCCGCGTCAGTCATCGGATGGGACGGGCGCGTCGTCTTGGATCAAGCCCTCGGATCGAAGATCCGACCAAAATGCCGCCGGAATCCTCGTTTCGAGCGACGTGTAGTCCGCGAGCACTTGGTGCCGATTCGAGCAGCCGACGACCAGCGCGACGGCGACGTCCGGGGTGCTCGAGAACTGCAGTGCGGCGGTGCGAAGATCCACGCCGTACCGTGCCGCGACGGCGCGCAGCCGATCGCGTTTCTCGATCGCCCACGGGGGAATCTTGTAGCTCTCGGCGCCGTAATTGAAGCGCGCGCTGCCGCTAATGAAACCCGCGTTGAGCGAAGAGCCGACGACAAATCCCATTCCGCGTTGGCGCGCCTTCGGAAAGACTTCGTGAAGCGCCCTCTCATGGCCGATCAGCGAGTATTGTCGCGCCAAGAGGCACACGTTCGCGTCGGCGTCGTCCATCAGCTTGAGGATTGGTTCGGGCGAGTTGACGCCGAGCCCCCATCCCTTGATGACGCCCTCGTCACGCATCTTGCTCAGCGCCGGAAACGCGCCTTTGCGCGCGACCTCGAACTGCTCTTCCCACGGTCCGGGAAGCCACGGATTATCCGGCGAGAGATCGTGAACGAACACGACGTCCAGCGCGTCGACGCCTAACCGCTGCAGACTGTCTTCGATCGAGCGCTTAACGCCGTCGGAAGTGTAGTCGTAGCGGAGGTTGTTTGGCGACGGCGTGAACGGAAAGTACTCCTTCGCATTGTTGTCCCGCGACGCGGTGAGCAGCTTGCCGACCTTAGAGGAGAGGACGTACTCGCCGCGTGTCTGCTTATGCAAAAAGCTGCCCAGACGCCGCTCTGCAAGTCCGAGCCCGTACCACGGGGAGGTATCGTAGTAGCGTACCCCTGCGTTCCACGCGGCTTCGATCGTCGCGTATGCAATCTCGTCGGTGACGTATGCGAACTCGTTGCCGAACGGCACGCCGCCGAGACCGAAGGCTCTTCCCTTAAAGATTTCAGACGCGTTCATAACTCAGCGGATTCGAGCGCAAGGGCAAGTGCGATGTAGTCGCGGTCACCCAGGCCGCTCGCCGCGGCCGCCTCGAATTGCGGCAACACGTTTTCCAAAATCGGCACGGCGACGTGCGCTCGCTGCGCGGCGTCCCGCGCGAGCCGCAGATCCTTGAGGAGCGCATTGAGCGAAAAGCGCGGCGCGGCGTCGCGATCGAGAATCTGCTGAGTCTTGCCGGTCGCGACGCGCCCGGCGGCGAGGGAGATGATGTCGGCGGCGAGGCGGCGATCGACTCCCGCGCGTTCGCAGAACCTCAGTAACTCGCCCCACGTGGCGGCGCCGATGCCGAGGATCGTATTGCTCGTGAGCTTCAGGTAGGCGCTCGCGGTGGGCGACCCCGTGTACGTCACGGTGCTCCCCAGCGCGGCGAGGAGATCGCGTGCTCGGTCGAACGCCGCATGCTCGCCTCCGGGGAGGATGGTCAGCGAGCCCTGGCGAGCCGCATCGACGCTCCCGATCACCGGCGCGGCCAGAAAGCCGATCCCCCGTTGGGATGCCGCCTTCGCGAGCGTCTCGTACATTTGCGGAGAGAGCGTGGACGTCTCGATCACGACGTTCGCTTTGCGAGCGGCCGGGATCACTCGTCCGAGGCTCACCTCGCGTGCGACGTTGTCGTCCCAAAGCATGACGATGACACCGTCGGAGGACCAGACCAGCGCTTCGGGCGACTCGCATGCCTCCGCGCCGGCGGCGGCGAGTTCCTGAATCGGCCCCGGTGATCGGTCCCAGACGGAGACGTCGTAACCGCGTGCGAGCAGATTCCGCGCCATCGCGCTACCCATTTTGCCCAGACCAATGACACCAACTCGCTTCATGCTATCGTCGTCCTTCGCGCCGCGGCGAGGTCGAGCTGCATCTCGTCGGTATCGACGAAGCCGAGCCGCTCGTAGATCCTTCTGCCGAACGGCGACGCATGCAGGCGAATCGACGCGACGTTTCGCTCGCGCAGGAAGCCGATCGTGAGCTCGGTGAGCTTCGTCGCGAGGCCCTGTCCCCGATACTCGTTCATCGTCATCTTCTGCGCATCTCTGCCACCACTGGAGGTCGCTTAGCCTGTTGTCAGGACGGCACGCGCATGCGAACCGCCGTCGTGGCGTTGCGTGACGTTGAAATCGTCAGTTAGCGACCAGACGATGTAGAGGCCGCGCCCGCGTTCGCTGAGCAGGTCCGAGGGCAGCTTAGGAACGAGCGTGAAGCCGGGCCCGCGATCGAGAACGTGCAGGACAGGCGTGGGCTCACTCCAATCGAAAAAAATTTCGATCGGTCCGGGGGCAAAGCGCACGACGTTACCAAGTAGCTCGCCGAATACGAGCTCCGCCGTATCGAGGCGATCCGCACGCAATCCCCCATCGCGTAACAGGGAAACAAACGAGTGCCGTGCTCCGTGCGCGGCGCCGGCGTCATCGGTGTCAAAAGTCCACCGGCGCGAACGGGGACCTATGATTTCGTAGCCGCTTCGTTCGGCCGCGCCCTCGAGCCTCAGCGTCAGCACGACGACGTCGTCCAAGTTGCCATCTTGTAGTAGCGCATGGTAGAGAGCATCGGCAGGATTCGAACTATCGGCGATTTCGGGTCGCCCGGCGGCCCAAACCAGTCGTTCCAGACCGCCGATAATGTCGCGTCCGGCTTCGATCAAACCGTCCGTATAGAACACGACGAGGCCGGGCTCAGGCAGCACCTTGCTCGCCGCCGTTCCCCCGCGGACGCGCAGGCCGAGCGGCAGCCCAGTCGTGTCGAGAGCGGTAACGTCGCCGGCCTGATCTCGGACCAATGGCGATGGATGTCCGGCCGAGGCGTACGACAGCGTTCTTGCAACCGGATCGAAAACGCCGACGAAAGCGGTCACGAACGTGTCCGGGTGCTCGGTTTTCAGCGTGCGATCGGCAGCGTCCAGCATAGCAACCGGATCCGGGTAAACTTGCGCTACTCCGCGGATCACCTGGCGCATCGAGGACATGATCACGGCCGCGGCGAGACCGGTGCCGGCGACATCTCCAATCGAAACCACGATGCGCCCGTCGCTGAGGCGCAACGCATCGTACCAATCGCCGCCGAGCAGCTCCCGATCGTTCGCCGGCACGTAGATGCCGCTGAACCGAATCCCGGCAATTTGCGGAAGCGAGATCGGTAGCGCCGCACGCTGGAACTGCGCCGCAATCTCGCGCTCTCTTTCGTAGAGGCGCGCGTTCTCGATCGCTACGGCCGCCCGCCTCGTGAGCTCCTCGAAGAGCGGCAGATCGTTTTGGGCATATCGTCGCGGCGTCTCGGCCCAATAGGCCACGAGAGATCCAATCGTTCGGCCGCGCGTCCGTAAGGGAACCGTCATCGCCGATCGCGGCGCAAGCGTGCGAAGTACCTCGAGCAGATCGGGGGCCGCGGCCTTTTCGATCTGCGGATCACCGACCTCGTGCAAAATAACCGGTTCATTCTTGCGGAGGACTGCTGCGATGTTGGGTTCCACCTTCGGATTGTGGTTATAGCGACCCAACAGTCGCTTCACGAGCGGCCTTTTACGCGGATCCGCGTGAATTGCCGCTACGGTCTTCAGCCGGTCAAACTCGTCGAAAAGATCGATCGCCGCCCAGTCGCCGAACTCGGGAACGATAATCGCGAGAAGCCGCTCCAGCGTCGTCTGCAAGTCAAGCGATTCGGCGAGCACCTCGCCGGCCTTCGCAAGGAACGCAAACTGCTCACCCTGCCGCTTGTAATCGTCTACGTCCGTGCATACCGCGATCCAGCCCGCTAGGTGCTTCTGAGCCGTGCTCAGAGGCGAGACTACAACGCGAAACCATCGAGGAATCCCATCGGTGCGCCGCAATCGTAGCTCGAACGTAAAGCTAGCGCGACTCGCGATTCCGCTGCGCAGCGCCTCGCGACTCAACCGGCGATCGTGGCGGTGAGTCGCCGCCGTCCACTCCCGTTCGAGGTCGTCTGAGCTCGCCCGCGACGGGCGCCGCCCGCCGATGTACTCGTACCATTTCCCGTTGAACCGCCGGATTCGTCCGGCCTTCGTTGCGGTCCAAACGATTTGCGGAATTGCGTCGATTTCGGACGCGCGCGGGTTCATGTCGCTAAGGGATTCGGCGCCGAGCCTCTCGAACCCGGGCTAGCTTCTCGCGGACGGATTGCGTTCGCTCGTGGTCGGGACCGAGCGCTTTCTCCCGGATCGCCAGGGCGCGCAGCAACAACGAGTCCGCTTCCTCGTAGCGCGCCCGCCGGCGATATAGCTCCGCAAGGTCCTGAAGACACGATGCAACGTAGAGGTGCTCGCCGCCAACCGCCTGTTCAAAAATCGCCAGCGCGCGCATATGCAGGCCTTCCGCGTCGTCGTAGCGGCCCTGCTCGCGGTATACGGTCGCAAGGCCATTGAGCCCGTGCGCGACGTGCGGATGGCCCGGATCCAACGCCTTCTCCCAAATCGTCAGGGCCCGCGTATGCAGATGCTCGGCCTCGTCATAGCGGGACTGGTCGTGAAGCAGGTTGGCTAGGCCGTGGAGGCTCAAGCCGACCTCGGGATGCTCCGTTCCGAGCGTCTTCTCTCGAATCGCAAGCGCGCGCAGGTGCAGGGCCTCGGACTCCGGATAGCGCCCGAGGTTGCGCTGCACGACGGCGAGGTTCTCGACGGTGTAGGCGACATTCGGATGATCCGGGCCGAGCCTCTTCTCTTTGACTGCGAGCGCTCTCGCGAGCACTTTCTCCGCCTCGACGTCGTCACGGTCCACATACACGCCCGCGAGGTTGTTGAGAATGCGGCCGAACTCGGGGTGATCCTCGCCGAAAGCACTCTCTAGAATCGCCAGAGTGCGCCGGTATAGGCGCTCCGCGTCGTCGAACCGGTTCTGCTCGCGGCAGATTACGGCGAGATTGTTGAGGACGTCGGCGAGATCGGATTGATCGCGGCCCGGAGCTTCGCAGATTACGAGCGCGCGGGACAGCAGCGGTTCGGCCTCCTCGTAGCGATACTGATCCACGTACACCTTGGCGAGGTGACTCAGGATCGGCGCCACGCCGGCGTCCGCTGGTCCGCAGGCTCGCTCGTGGATCGCAAGCGCTTGCGCGTACAGCTGCTCCGCGGCGCCAAACTCCGCCCGCCTCCACAGGTACAAAGCGCAGCGTTGCGCGAGGCGGCTGCCCGGCAGAAACGCGCTGTCGCCGGGCAGGTTCTCCAAGGCGGCGCGCGCGTGCGGCAGAAGCCGCGAGCACTCCGGCCATTTCTCGAACTCGACCTCGGGAAAGGCCGCGTCGGCGACGGCCACCGCACACTCACGCCAAGCAAGCGATTCCGTACGGACGGTGTCTTGCGACGCGAGCTGAACGAGGCGATGGATCGCGTAGGTGCGAGCCGCCTCGGAGAAGTCGAGCAGCGACAACCGGTTCAGCGCGCCCAGCGCTTCATCCAACTCAAACTCGTCGGAAAATACGGCAGCCAAGTCGCGAGTGAGAACTCCATCGGATAGGACCGGGCACAGGATTCCTCGGTCGCCGCCCATGGGCTGCCGGAAGAGTTCGTCGGGAATCGCATCGGGCGCGAACAGCGCCGCAAAACATAGGACCGCCGCGGCGCCGGGAGCCTCGCCTTCGGCCTGTACGATCGCGGTGTTGAACGTCGCAAACACCGATTGCGGATACTCCGAAGCGCGCGGAGCGTTCTTCAGGTAATCGGCGACGCGCTCCAGATAGCGCTGGGGCGTGACCATCCTCCGGTTGCGCAGCGCCGCCGCGGCGTGCGACAGCGCGAGCGGAAGCGCGCCGAGCGCTTCGGTAATCGCGCGAGCGTCGGCGTCACTCAGGTCGTCGCGTCCGCTTTCGCGCCGGAGGTAGGCGTCCGCGGTTTCAGCATCCCACGCGTGCAGCGCAATCGCCGTAACCGCAGGGCCCCACGACGCATTTCGCGAGGTAACCAACGCCCGCGCCCCGCTGCGCGGCAGCCAGCTGCGCAGCAGCGGCTCGTGTTCGAGGTTGTCGAAGATTAGCGCCACGGGTTTGGAAAAACCGTTCAGCACCGAGCCCGTCACGCGTTGCGCGGCCGCGCGGCGATCCGCGAGCTGGTCGATTCCGTGCACGAACATCGCCCCGAGGCGCAGCAGGCCTTCGATGATCCCGTCCTCGCTCTGCGCGGCAAGCCACCATATCACCGAATACCGCGCGCGATCGCGCCAGGCATACTCGCGTGCTATGGACGTCTTGCCGACTCCGCCCAGGCCGTACACCGCGACGACGGCGCCGTCGTTCGAAAGAGCCGCGGCGATTGCGGAGAGCTCCTCGTCGCGCGCGCTGAAGCTCGAAACGGGGCGGATTGCCTCGGTGTCGATGACCGTGCGCGGGGGTCGCCAGTACGGGCCGCTCGGGCCGCCGGCTCGGCGCTCCTCGCGCACGGCATCGAGCACGATCGCCTGCAGCAAGGCGCGATCCTCACGGACCGGGACGAGATCCCAATAGGCGAGGCCGGCAAGGAGTCCGCCCGGCTCGCACTCGGCGACGCGCAACAAGATCAGCCGCGATTTGCTATTGAGCGGATCGTCGGCGATCGCGTTCTGCCATTCGGCTTGGCAGTGCGCGCTGCTCAAATACTCCGGGGATAGCAGCGCGACGACCCGAAGGCCGCCGGACAGCGCGGCGTGCATGCGCTCCATGAAGTTCCGGTTGGCAAAATCCCACTGCTGAAGAACGACCGTATGGCCGGCGGACTCCAAAATCTCGCCGACGACGGCGGCGAAGTCCGCATCCTCGCCCGCCCTGCTGACGAAGAACGCCTTTCCCGGTGAAGAATCGCTCATCGCGCCTCGGCGCCGGCGCGCTCCAACGCCAGGCCTACTGCGATATAGTCCTCGCCGCTCACGTCCGTCTTCGCGAGCGTTCTTTCGAACTCGGCGAGCGCGCAGTCCATCAGCGGCGCGCTCACCTGCAGCTCTTCCCTGGCCGCGCGAGCCAGGCGCAGGTCCTTCAGCAGCGCACCCGCCGAGAAGCGCGGCTGCGTGTCGTCTTCCTGCACCTGTTGCCGCTTGGTGGCGACGCGTTCAAGCATGAACACGAGCGTGTCGACCGCAAGCGTGCGATCGACGCCGGCGCGTGCCAGGATGCCGAGCAATTCCCCGAGCGAGTCTGCGGTCACGCCCAGCACGCAATTGCTTGCGAGCTTGAGATGTCCGCTGGCCGCCGGCGAGCCGGTAAACTTTACAGTCGAACCGATCGCGCTCAACAGCTCCCGGGCGTGCTCGAAAGCGCCGGCACTGCCGCCCGGATAGAGCGTTAGCGTGCCCGCGCGCGCGCCGTCCACGCTGCCGATCACCGGACACGCGAGAAAGTCGACGCCTCGCCGCGCCGCGGCCTCCGCGAGCGACTCGTACATCCGCGGCGAGAGCGTAGTCGATTCGATGACGAGACCACCTTCGCGCGCGGCCGGAAGGATGCGGCCGAGAGAGATCTCGCGCGCGACCTCATCGTCCCAGAGCATCGCGACGACCGCGTCCACGCTCGCCACGAGCGACTCGACCCGCTCGCACGGCGTCGCGCCCGCGGCGACCAACGGCTCCATCGGCTCGCGATCGACGTTCCAGACTGAGACGCGGTAGCCGCGATCGAGCAGATTGAGCGCCATCGCGGTGCCCATCTTCCCAGTGCCCGCAATGCCGACGTGCATCGTCAACGCGTCTCCTTACAGGCCGGGGATCGCTCCGGGAACCAGGAGCGCGATGCCGGCCAAAACGCCGAGCGCTGCGCCAACCGGCGCCACGATCCGGTTTCCCGCGGGCATCGCCTTTTCGACGAACATGATCGCCGCGAGCGCGCCCATCCAAGCCAAGTGCGCGACGCCGGCGGCGAACATCACCAGCATCAGCGCCCAGCAGCAGCCTACGCAGTACAGCGCGTGACCGAAGCCGAGGCGGAGCCCGTTGAGCGCGCCGCGCCGATAGTGGCGCATGAGGTACATGGCCGGATGGCGGCACGCCTTGAGGCACGCGTCCTTCAGCGGCGTAAACTGATAGACGGCGGCGAGGCCGAGCACGGCAGCCGGAATTAGCGTCGCGTGCGCCGCCAGCCAGGGCCAAGCAGCGACGAGCCGATGCACCTGCATATCGCCCGCGAACGCCGCGAGCGCAAACGCGCTCCAAACGACGAAGTAGCCGGCCAAGAACAGGATCAGCGCGAGCGAAAAATCCGGCGCACGCCCGGCGGTCGCGGCGTAGAGGCGCATGAACCCGAGCGACGAGGGCAGCATCATCGCGGCGGTCATGAGCTGCCACGCGCCCAACACGAGGAACGCGGCCTGCCAAAACGGCCGTCCGCTTTCGTACAGCGCGTGGTGGTGAAGGTGGGCGGCATTGCCGCTGAGCTCGACCCACGCGCTTATCGCCCACGCGCCCACGATCGCACAACCGAGGATGCCGATCGTGCTGAAGCGCGCGTACCGCAACGCGGCGTTCGCCGCCACTACGCTACGCCTCGAGCAGAAAGTCGCCCTGAATCGCGTTGCGATCCTTGAACGTCCAAACCATTCCGTGTTCGGGAATGTTCACGACGTGCTCGGTGGCCTTCGCGACATATGCGGGCGCGCCGGCTATGGTGCTAAAGATGCTGTCGCGCAACGTCGTGACCGCCCCGTAGGCGCTGCGGTACGGCGCCATCGTCGCGCGCACCTTGTCGCCCATGACGAGCGTACCTTCACCGCCTTTGAGGTTGTGCTCAATCGGCGCCGTTTCGATCGCGATGTCCTCGCCGATTAAGCTGTTGAGGTCCGCAAGCGGTCCGCCCAAGCGGCCGTGCCACGCATCGAGAATCGCAGCGCGCTGTTTGTCGGTTGCGCGCGCGTCGACGTAACTCACCCGCTTCCAGCTTTTCGGTGCAAGAACGTTTCCCGGAATCTTGACGACTTGAACGTAGTTAAGTCCGGTGACGTCGACACCATTGATCTCGCCCTTGTCGATGTGGTACGCGTTGAACGCGTCGCAGGCGCCGCCGTCGGGGTCTTCTCCAATCCAGCAGCGGCAGAGCGTCCGGCACGAACAGGCTTCGAGCAGCGTGCCTTGCAGCGTGTAAGCCTTTGAGGAAGTCTTCGGGGTAGCCTCAGTCTGAGTCATGGTTTGGTACCTCCGTGAGCTCGGGCCCCAAGACTTCCAGGGGGCGGCCCGGCCGCCCCCTGGTTCGAGCGAATCTTTAGGCGTTTACCGCCAGATCGAACCGGTCGAGGTTCATCACCTTTTCCCACGCGGCCACGAAGTCGCGCACGAAGTGATCGCCTTCGACGGCGTAAACCTCGACGATCGCGCGGAGCTGCGAGTTCGAGCCGAAGATCAGGTCGCAGTTCGTGCCGGTCCACCTCGCCTCGCCGGTGCGCCGGTCGCGAGCCTCGTAGGTGTAATCGCCGGCCGGCTGCCACTTCGTCGTCATGTCGAGCAGGTTCACGAAGAAGTCGTTCGTCAGCGTGCCCGGGCGCTTCGTGAACACGCCGTGCTTTGAGCCTCCGGCGTTCGCGCCGAGGACGCGCAAGCCGCCGACCAACGCCGTCATCTCGGGAGCGCTCAACGTGAGCAGCTGCGCGCGATCGATGAGCCGCTGCTCGGGCGAGCGGGAGTGATTGCGGACGAGATAGTTGCGGAACCCGTCGGCGGTCGGCTCCAGCACGGCGAACGAGTCGACGTCGGTATCGTCCTGCGTCGCATCCGTGCGCCCCGGCGCGAAGTTCACCTTGACGTCTTGACCGGCGCTCTTTGCCGACTGCTCGATGGCGGCGCAGCCACCGAGGACGATGACGTCGGCCAGCGAGACGTTCTTGCCGCCAGAGAACGACGCGTTGAAGTCGGTTCTAACCTTTTCGAGCGTCTGCAGGACCTTCGCCAGATCGGCGGGCTGATTGACGGCCCAGTCCTTCTGCGGCGCGAGGCGAATCCGCGCGCCGTTCGCGCCGCCGCGCTTGTCCGTCCCGCGGAACGTTGATGCCGACGCCCACGCCGTCGTGACGAGCTGCGGCACCGTGAGTCCCGAGGCGAGGATGCGGTCCTTGAGCGCCGCGACATCTCGCTCGTCGATCAGCGGATGATCGACCGCCGGCACCGGGTCTTGCCAGATCTGCGGCTCGGCCGGCACCTCCGGACCGAGATAGCGCGAGATCGGGCCCATGTCGCGGTGCGTCAGCTTGTACCAGGCCTTGGCAAACGCGTCCGCGAGCTCTTGCGGGTTCTCGTGGAACCGCTTCGAGATCGGCCCGTAGATCGGATCGACTTTCAAGGAGAGGTCCGTCGTGAGCATCGTCGGCGCGTGCCGCTTGGACGGATCGTGGGCGTCGGGAACGCTGCTGGCCGCGGCGCCGTTCTTAGGCTTCCACTGGTACGCGCCCGCGGGACTCTTCGTCAGTTCCCACTCGTATTTGAAGAGGTTGTCGAAATACAGGTTGCTCCAGCGCGTGGGAGTCTGGGTCCAGGCACCCTCGAGGCCGCTCGTGATCGTGTCGTCGCCGCTGCCGCTGCCAAACGCATTGCGCCAGCCGAGGTTCTGCTCTTCGATCGGAGCGCCGGCCGGCGCGAAGCCGACGTACTGGGCCGGATCGGCGGCGCCGTGCGTCTTGCCGAAGGTGTGGCCGCCGGCGATCAGCGCGACGGTCTCCTCGTCATTCATCGCCATGCGGGCGAACGTCTCGCGAATATCGACGGCCGCGGCGATCGGGTCGGGATTTCCGTTCGGACCTTCGGGGTTCACGTATATCAGGCCCATCTGCACCGCCGCGAGCGGCCTTTCGAGATCGCGTTCGCCGGTGTAGCGCTTGTCCTCGAGCCACACGTCTTCCGGACCCCAGTAGATGCTTTCGTCGGGTTCCCACGCGTCGACGCGGCCGCCGCCGAATCCGAACGTCTTGAATCCCATCGATTCCAACGCGCAGTTTCCGGCCAGGACCATGAGGTCGGCCCACGAGATCTTCCGGCCGTACTTCTGTTTGATCGGCCAGAGCAGAAGGCGAGCCTTGTCGAGGTTCGCGTTATCCGGCCAGCTGTTGAGCGGCGCGAAGCGCTGCTCGCCGGAGCCCGCCCCGCCGCGGCCGTCGCCGATGCGATACGTCCCCGCGGCGTGCCACGCCATGCGGATCAGGAGCGGGCCGTAGTGGCCGTAATCCGCCGGCCACCACTCCTGCGACGCCGTCATCAGCGCATAAAGATCCGCTTTGACCGCCTTGAGGTCGAGGCTGTTGAACTCACGCGCGTAGTTGAAATCCGGGCCCATCGGGTCGGACAGCGCGGACGGCCGGTGGAGCACCGATACGTCCAATAACTCGGGGAACCAGTCGATGTTCACTCGTGGCCGCAGCGGAACGTGCTTTACGGGACACCCCCGGTCGGCATCCGACATCTCGGCGATCGTGTTTTCCATCTCGCGCTACTCTCCGATCCGGTAAAAAAGTGAAGACACGCCGGCAGCCGAGCAGGCGCCCAGGCGTGTGAAAGTGAATGTCACTCTCATGCGCAGGATACCGCTGCCGACGCCCGCCGTCAAGCTGCCAAAGAACTATCAGCTGATTCACAAGATCGTCGAAGAGAGCGGGGTCGGCCGCCACCTCACGCCCTCGGAGATCTACGCGAAGGCCCTGCGGCGCAGGCCGGGCATCGGCTTCTCGACCGTCTATCGCGGCCTCGAGCGCCTGCGCGACCTCGGTTTGGTGTCCGAAGTCAACGTTCCCGGCTTCGACGCGACGACGTACGAGCCGGCGGCGCCGCGGCACGCGCACTTTCGCTGCAGCAAGTGCGGCGAGATCGAGGACGTAGCCTACGCGATTCCGGCGCGGACGCTCAAAGGGCTCGCGCTCGAGCACGGCTTCACGATCGACAGCGAACGCGTGACGTTCGAGGGCCGCTGCTCGGCCTGCGCATCCTGAGTACGAAACCAGTCTTGCGCGAACGGCTGCTGGGAGCATGGCGGCTCGTCTCATGGGATTGGCGTGACGAGGCGGGAAAGGTCGATTCTCCGCTCGGCGAAGAGACGATTGGTCAGCTGATCTACGACGGCTCCGGCAGCGTTTCCGCGCAACTCATGCGCCCGAACCAGCCACGTTTCGTGGACGACGATTGGCGGCGAGCCGAAATCGCAGAAAGAGCGGCGGCATGGCTCGGCTACTTCTGCTATTTCGGGACCTACACCGTAGATGAAGCCGCCGGCACCGTGACCCATCACGTGGAGGGAAGCTCGTTCCCAAATCTCGTCGGCACCGACCAGCTCCGCGAACTTACGCTAGCGGAGAATCGCCTCTCGCTAACCGCGCAAACGCCTTGGGGCCGGGTGACGATCGTGTGGGAAAAGATTTAAATCCGCGGCGCCGCTCGTCGCACTACCAATAGTGCGGCACTGACCACCAAGTCCGGCTGCGAGAGCTGAATGTAGTGCTCGCTCCCGCTTGCGAATATGTGTGGCGTGGTGGGAACGAGGTTGACGAAGTAATCCTGCGCACGTTGATAGGCGCTGTCGAGCTCCGCCAACGTGAGCCCGGGTGAAAGGTACCCCGCGGGAATATTAAACGGCGTTGTCTTCGTAAGCACCGCCAAAGGCATCTGGCGCAACGGCGGCGCGGCCCGGATTTGTCTGATGCTGGCATCGATGTCGACGGTTTCGGACACCGGCAATTTGAGTGCCGCAAGCGGCTGCTTATCGGCGCGCGGGTTGAGCGTGTCGAGATAGAGCGGCCAAAGGCGCCCAAGCGCGTCGGGCAGGCTCGGGCTTAAGGCGTCCACGAACACGGCGCCGCGCACGTCGTCGGGGTAGGCGCGCGCGTAGAACAATACGGTCAATCCGCCCAGTGAATGGCCCACCAGAACGTACGGCCGCGGCACCCTTGCCGCCGCGAGCAGTGCATGGAGCTCCGCGGCGATGTTCTTGATCGTGCGCGGCTGAGCGACCGGCGTGGTCCGATCGGTTAAGGGGAAACCGTTAAGGTAGCGTAGCGTGCCCGGTCGATCGTACGCACAGACGCGGTTCGTGCGTGACAGGGCCGGTAAGACCGCAGGGCCGCGTGCGTTAGGGAGCAGCGACAGGACGTCGTCCTGCGTCCAAACGTCCGACGAATCGTGGTAACCCGATACCAAAACGATCGTTGGCTGCTGCGGGCGCACCGGACCGGCGCACACGAGATAGAGGTCCCTGCCGTTACCTACGGTAACGCGCCTGCCCGCGGCCTCGGCCTTTGCGGTATTGGCGAAGGCGTTAGTTGCCACATACGCAAGCACGGCTGCAAGGACGCCGCGCAAGAAGCGGCTCACTGTGGAACCGCGATGATGTCCAGGTTCTTGAAGCCCTTGTACGTCGCCATGAGCTTGGGTCGACCCGAGAGCCAGCCGTTCGCGGGCCGCGCGAAAGCGTACACGCATTCCTTACTATGGTTCGCGACGTACGCGACCGAAGCGTCGCGGTTGAATGCGATGCCGCTGATCGATGCGAGCCGGTCCGGCGTGCGGAAAGTGAATCCACCGCTCGGCGACGAGACCGAGACCAAAGCGGGGACGCCGTCCACGGGCGTCATCACCTCGACCTGCTCGTCAACGGCGCCCCCGATGAGCGCGATGGTTCCGATGCCGAAGCACGCGCCTTGCGTATACTGGCCGGGCGCCGTGCGCGTGAAAGGCCGCACGCTGGCGAATCCGCAGCCGCCCGAAACGACCACGTTTTTGCCGTTTGGGGTAGCGAGCACCGATGCGGCGTTCTGCGAGTTCTGCACGACGACGACGGGAACGCGCGTCGTACTCGCGCGCGGAAAGAAGTAGACGGCCTGCTGGCCGAAATCGCTGACGTACACGTTGCGGCGGCGGTCGAGGGCGACGTCGGTGAGCGACGGCGCGCCGGGAGCTCCCTTGAGGATCGGCGCGTCGAGCCGTTCCACGAGGTTGCCGGTATCCGTGAACACCTCAACGCACGCGGAACACGGCTTGGAGTTCGACTCGGTCAGCGTGATGTAGATCCGCCCGATGTCGTCTACGGCCAGGCCTTGCGCGTGGCCGCGTCCCGGCCTGAAGGTCTTCGTTACCTGCGCTCGGCCGTTCTGAACGGAAAACACGGTGATCGATCCGTTCGAATAATCCAGATTCATCAGCTGCGTTAACGCCGCCGCCGGAGAGCCGGCGAATCGGTTCGTGACGGAAGGCAGCGATCCGAACGAGCGTAGCCCGTCTTGCGTGCTCGACCCGCCGGTGCAGCCGGCAAAGAAAGTGAGCGCCGAGACGAGCGCGACGGGAAGTACGTGTTTCATTGCATTTTCGTCTCCGTTAGGGTGAAGCGTAATGGATGCCGGCGGGCGGCGTAAACAACGCTGGGTCGTTCAGATCCGTGCCCACGATGGGAGCCTTCGCGAAATAGGTCGGCCCCGGATCGATAATGAGCCTTCCCGTCTTATCGTAGAGGTTCGCCATCCAGATTTTTGGTTCGTCGACCACGACGATGCCGTGGATGCCGTTGGCCGCATCGAGCGCCTCCTCAATTCGCAACGGCGAGAGCCGCGGCGGACGCAAGGGCGTTCATAAGACGAGAAACCTCCTTATGCAACAGTGCTTTCGAGCTCACCGTCGAACGACATTGCATGGCGAGCGTGCGCGGCCTTCCTGCCGCGGCACTGATCTTGGTATTGGCACCGGCGTGCGGCGGCGGCGCAATTCCGCAAGTGCACTCGCCGACGCCGTTGAGCGTGGGCTCGCTCTCTCCTATGCCGGGTGCGATGCCGGCGCCTCGTTACGACGTACTCTACCGCTTCAAAGGATCGCCGGACGGCGCCGTGGCTAACGGCGGCCTGGTCGCGGTCAACGGGTTGTTGTACGGAACGACGCTCGCCGGCTCGAAAAATTTCTGCGAGCGTTCGTGCTTCGGCAACGGAAACCTATGCTGGGAAGGCTGCGGCATCGTCTTCTCGATCGATACCTCCGGTAACGAAAATATCGTCTACAACTTTCGCGGCGATCTCAACGGTGCGAGCGACGGCTCGTGGCCGTTCGCGGGCCTGACCCCGTATAAAGGGAGGCTCTACGGCACGACGTCGAGCGGGGGCCGGCATGGACACGGCACCGTGTACGAAATCGACACGTCGGGCCACGAGCGCGTGGTCTATAGCTTCAGGGGCGATACGGACAGCACTACGGATGGGGCCTATCCGGTGGCGTCCGTCATGGTCGTCAAAAACCGGCTCTACGGCACGACCGCGAAAGGCGGCACGGTGGCGTGCGGCGGCATCGGGTGCGGCACGATCTATTCGCTGACGATGCGAGGCAAAAAGCGCTGGCTCTACCGCTTCGGAGGCACGAGCAAAGGCGACGGGGCCGTGGCGTATCCCGGACTCGCGGCGTTGAACGGCAACCTCTACGGAACGACGTACGAAGGCGGCAGCCGCCGCGGGCAGTGCGGCAGCACCGGCTGCGGCATCATCTATGAGGTGAGCCTCGACGGTCAGGAGCAGGTCGTGCACCGCTTTGCGGGCGGCCCGGAGGGTTCGGTTCCCAACGGGCTGATCGCCGTCAACGGCATCCTCTACGGGACGACGCTGACCGAGGGCGCGCATAACGAAGGCACCTTCTTCTCGTTCACCCCTCCACACCGGCTAAAAACGCTGTATAGCTTCGAAGGCAAGCCCGATGCGGCTTCACCGACGGGGACGTTGACCTATTCCAATGGCGAGTTCTACGGCGTTTCAGAATCCGGCGGAACGGGCGGCGGCAGCGGCAACGTGTTTGGCCTCGGCACGGTGTTCGAAGTCACCGCGTCCGGCAGCGAGAAAGTGCTGCACAGTTTCCACGGGCAAAACCAGGGAAGCTTGGCGCAGGCGCCGCTCTACTTGTTCAACGGCCTGCTCTACGGCACGACCGCCTACGGCGGCGGCAGCGGCTGTCACAGGAACGGCTGCGGAACAGTCTTCAGCCTGGGGCCGTAAACGACATGAAAGCGCTTCGAATCGACGCCACCGGTTCGCTGGACGTTCTCGCGATTCGAGACGTTTCGGAATCCCCGGTCGGTTCAAACGACGTGCGAGTCCGCATCGAAGCCGCCGGCGTCAATCCGAGCGACATCGGGATCGCGCTGGGCCGTTTTCCGCAGCTCGTGCTGCCGCGTACGCTCGGGCGCGATTTCGCGGGAACCGTCGTCGACGGGCCGCCGAATCTAGTGGGCAAACCGGTCTGGGGCACGGGCGGCGGGGAGCTGGGCCTCACGCGCGACGGCGCGCACGCCGAGACGCTCGTTATCCCGGCCGACGCCGTCGCCCCGCGGCCGTCGCATCTCTCCACGCAAGGCGCGGCCGCGATGGGGACGCCGTTCCTGACGGCGTGGAGTTCTCTCGTAGATCTCGGCCACGTGCGCCCGGGCGAGTGGGTCGTCGTATCCGGCGCCGCCGGCTCGGTGGGAATTGCTTCGGTGCAAATTGCGACGGCGCTCGGGGCACATCCGATCGCACTGGTACAGTCCAGCGACGACCCGTCCGAGCTCGCGGCAATGGGCGTCGACGCAATCGTCTACTCCGACCGTGACGACGTCGCAGCGCGCGTGAACGAAATGACTGGCGGCGCGGGTGCCCAGCTTGCGACGAACGCCGTCGGAGCGCCGATCTTCACGTCGCTCGTGGATGCGCTCGGCAAAGACGGCCGGATGGTGATCTTCTCCGCCGCCGCGGGGAGAATGGCGGAGCTCGACCTGTTTACGTTTTACCGCAAGCGGTTGACGTTCTACGGTCTGGACACCGCTTCGTTTCCGCTCGACCGGGTGGCCGAGGTTCTCAGCCGGGTCAATCCCTACATCGAGTCGGGACAGCTGCGCGAGCCGAGCGTCGCGGCCGCCTATCCGTTGGATGGAGCGCGCGAGGCCTACGAGCGCGTGCACGCCGGATCCGGCGGGAAAGTCGTAATCACGCCCTAAGGCGCGAGCTCTAACCGGAACCAGAAGGAGCTACTTAGGCGTGCCTAACAAGGTGCGTGAGGCATGCTTAAGTGGCGCACGACGCTCGGGTTGACGCTCCTTCTCGGCGCTGGGTCCGCGCAGCCGGCGGGCGCGATCCCACTGTTTGCCCATCAGTACGGCGTTTCGTGCGCCAAGTGCCACTCGGTGATCCCGCACCTCAACGAGTTCGGAGCCGCATTCATGGCCAACGGCGACCGTATTCCGGGCGTTCAGCCCGGCCCGGCCTTCCCGTTGGCGGGCAAAGTCAACCTTGTGGACTCGAGCGAGCATCTCGGCAGCGGTCCGGACGGCGCCGGTCTGCCGAAGGCGATCGTCGACGAGATCGAGCTCTTCACGGCCGGCGCGATCGGCAGCCGCGCCAGCTACCTGGTGGAGCAGTACGTGGTGGACGGGGGCGAACCCGGGCAGATTCGCGACGCGTGGATCACGGATCGCGTCAATCCGTGGACCGCGCGCATTCCGGTGTACGTGCAGGGCGGCTCGTTCACGCTGCCGCTGCCGGTGGACCCGGAGACCTTCCGCGACACGTACGCGGATTACGCGCCGTACGCGCAGACCGTCGGAGAGAACCCGTTCAACTTCTTCGACCCAAAGATGGGCCTGCGCGTTCAGTTCGGGGACGCCTTGCGCGGTTTGAGCCTGCAGCTGTTCGGCGGCCCCGGCTACGACCGCGAGAGCGAGCTGCCGAAGACCGGCGTCGACACGATGCTGTACGCGCAGGACGCGATGGGCCCGTTCACGCTGAGCGCCTATCGCTACGACGGGCTGCGCCTGCTTGCCGGTACGATTCCCGACCGTTTCGAGCGCACGGGCTACGGTTTCACCTACGGCCAGTGGACCCGCTTCTCGTCCGAGTTTGTGCTGGAGAGCGGCTGGGACACCGACTGCGCGGCGCCGGGGCACACCGGATGCAGCTCGAGCGGCGGCTTCGAGCAGCTGCGCTATGCCTTCAATCGCCGGCTCTTCGCCGAGACGCGCTACGAGGGAACAAACGATCCGAGCGGCTTTGAGCGCGATGCGGTGCTGCTGCTCGGATACGGACCAACCGAGAACTCGCGCGCGACGATCGAAGACGTGATCAAACACTCGCCCTTAACGAGCAACACGATGAACGCTCAGTTCAGCATCGCCTACTGATGCGCGCGCTGCTCTGCGCCGCTCTCGCCTCCGTCGCACTTTCGACCGGCGAGACGCGGGCCATCGATGTTTCGCGATCGAAGGCGAGCTTCGACGTGACACACGTCTTCGTCGAACACGTAACCGGAACGGTGCCGATTCAAAGCGGTACGGTCGTCTTGAAGCCGGGCTCGGCGATCCCGGTCAGCGCCACCGCCGTGCTCGACGCGACCCGCATCTCGAGCGGCGACCCGGATCGCGACGCCTCGTTGCGGTCGCCCGACTTCTTCGACACAAAGCGTTTTCCGGCGTGGACCTTTACCAGCACGAAGATCGTGCCCACGGGCGACGCCTCGTTCGAGATGGACGGCAACCTCACGATACACGGGGTCGCGCAGCCGGAACGCCTGGACGTCACGATAACCGGCGACGCGGCGAACCCGTCCTATCACGCGGCGGCGCGGATCGATCGTCATGCTTTCGGCATGAGCACGACGCGGCTCGACCCGGCCATCGGCGGAACCGCCGACGTGACGCTGGAAGTAGCGTTAAGCGGAGTTCAGTTGCCGAAACCCGCCATCGAGAAAGCGAACGGCGGCCGATGATACTGGCTCGCGCAACTCTTTAAGTCCAATCCTATGGCGCTGCGCGCGCGGATGAACGCCAGGATGAGGCGGTCGCCGCAGGGCGTCTCGGTTCCGTGTGACGCATTGCGGATGAGCAGAATGCGGGCGTTGGGAAGATAGCGAACCGCGGCTTCGGCGAAGGCCGGCGGACTCGTCGGATCGTCGGTTCCCGAGATCATCAGGATCGGGGCGTCGCTGCGAACCGGCGCAACAAAAGACCTCGGCGCGCGCGTCACCTTCCAGATGCGGCACGCGCGCTGCTGCGCGCGAACGCGCAGGTCGCCTTCGAACGAGTTCGCGCTCGTGCGTGCGACGTCGCTCTCCGTGATGAACGGGATGTCCTCCGCGCACGTGACCGAGAGGTTCAGGCCAGATGCCAACTCCTGCGCTAGGCCTTGCGCGATCATCTCGACCATCGTCGCGAGCGGCGCGTAATCGCCCCGGTAGGCGCGGTCGATGATGAACGGCGCGTAGGCGCTGGATTCGGGATCGTACAGCAGCTGACGCAGCCGATCCGCGAAGACTTCCTTCGAGAGCCGGACGAACGTGACGCGTTTGGTCGTGGCATTTTCGAGGGGCACTCGCAGCGGACCGCGATCGAATCGTTGAGCGAGCGCATCGAAGCGAACTCGCAGCGACGGAAAGTGCGCGCTGCAGGCGGCGTCGGCCTGGCACTCCGCGATTACGTGTGTCATCGCGTCCTGCGCGCCCTTGGCGTCCTCGAGCGGAACGATGAGGAGGCCGGGCGGAGCCACGCCGTCGAGCACGATGCTCTCCACGCTCGCCGGATGCCGCGGCGCGTAGTCCAGATAGAAACGCGTCCCGTACGAGCCGCCGTCGAGCACGAGCTGCGGATATCCGAGGGCGGCGCGAACGTCGTCCAGATCGTCGGCGGCCATGGACGTCGTGTAGAGGCTGAGATTGGCCACACGCGCTAATTTCGCGCGGCAATCACGCACCAGCGCGTCGGGCCACAGGTACATGAAGTACAGCTCGGGTCGATCCGCCGGCGCGAAGTCGCAGAGCTGGGGCGCCGACTTCCCCGTTCCGCGGTTGTCGAGCAACAAGACGTCATAGCGATCGCGCAGGGCGCTCAGTTCACGCGGAAAGGCTCCGTCGGCTACGTCGTTTGCCGAGGCCGTCGAGGAGGCTCCCGGGCCGCCGGGATTCCACGCGATGGCGCGGTTCGACGGGTGCTGGGCTCGAATGACGATGAAACGCAGTTCGATCGTGCGGCCCGAACCGGCGGCGCGATCCTCGTACACGGTATAGGTGCCGCACGTCGACGGCACCCGCGCCTGCCCGGCGGTGCACGGCCAAGTGTGCAGATGGCCCGAGAGAGCCGCAACCAAAGCGACTGCCGTCATCAAATCGCATCGTATTGCCGCCGGGCGCCGGCGCCAATCAACCACGAATCAAAAACGCTCGTTGGGAAATTTCTGAGCGTCACAGCCGCGATTTAAGTGGCCTGCTTATCGTAGCGAGCATGGACCGCGCGTTGCCGAGCGCCGCTTTAGCGTTTGCGCTTGCAGCGTGCGGCGGCGGTCAGCCGCAGCTGCCGGCAGTATCGCCCACCGGTACCGCGCAAAATTATGCCGTGGAGTCGCCACGAATGCCGATCCCGATTCGCCACGTCGTGATCGTCTTTCAGGAGAATCGCACGCCGGACTACCTGTTCCAGGGACTTCCCGGCGCCGACATCTCCAAGACCGCCATCGACTCGCAGGGACAGCCCGTGCGACTGCGGCCCGTCTCGCTGGCGGCGGGTTACGACCTCGCCCACGGGCATGACTCGTTCGTCAGCGACTACGACGACGGCAAGATGGACGGCTTCGATCGAGGCCTGCCTCAGAAGATCCATCTGCGCCCCTTCGGCTACGCGCCGCTCTCGGAGGTCAAGCCGTATCACGACATGGCGACGCAGTACGTCTTCGGCGACCACATGTTCGAAAGCAACGAGGGCCCGAGTTTTCCGGCGCACCTGTACATCATCAGCGGGAGGGCGACCGACGCGGCGTTGGCGCCGTACTACGTCGCCGCGAATCCCCGCGTCGGCGACACGAAGCAAGGCGCGCCGGGCGGATGCGACGCGCCCCGCACGACGACCGTCGAAACGATCGATCCGCAGAGCGGGTCCGCCGGTCCGACACCGTTTCCGTGCTTCGATCCGTTGGTGCTCTCGGATTTGCTCGACCGCAAGGGCGTGTCGTGGCGTTACTACCAGCAAACCGACGGCGCCGGACTCTGGCACGCCTACGATGCGGTTCGCCACGTGCGAAACGGTCATGACTACGCGAACGTCGTCTGGCCGTCGACCACCGTGCTGACCGATATCGCACAGGGTCGTCTGGCAGACCTTTCCTGGATCATGCCGGGCGACACGTGGTCGGATCACGCCGGTAAACACGGCACGGCCAAGGGACCGTCGTGGGTGGCGGCGATCGTCAACGCGATCGGCCAGAGCGCGTACTGGAAGGACACGGCCATCTTCGTCACTTGGGACGATTGGGGAGGCTGGTACGATCACGTCGCGCCGCCGATCGACAACTACTACGAGCTCGGCTTGCGCGTGCCGTTGATCGTGATCGCGCCGTACGCGCGTCGCGGATACGTCTCGAAGAAGCAGCACGAGTTCGCCAGCATCCTGGCCTTCACCGAAGAGACGTTCGGCATCCCCAAGGGTTCGCTGCACGGCAGCGACGAGCGCGCCGACGACCTGACCGACGCCTTCGACTTCACCCAGAAGGCGCGCGCGTTCAAACGCATCGACGCCCCGCCGTTCAGGCCCGGCGCGGATGCGGGTCTCGACGAAGAGGATCCCTAGGGGGTCCTCGGCGCGAAAGCGTTGCGATCCGTCCCAAGGCGGGTAAGGAACGATTCATGAGAGCAACCTGGAAGCCTCACGAAAAACACGGCACGC
Organism: Vulcanimicrobiota bacterium; assembly: GCA_963752825.1. GTDB lineage: Bacteria > Vulcanimicrobiota > Vulcanimicrobiia > Vulcanimicrobiales > Vulcanimicrobiaceae > Cybelea. The sequence goes on from CAVVZF010000001.1 coordinate 157,843, forward strand.
TGACGATGCGCAGCGACCTGCCCTCGAGCGTCTACGCGTTCCCCAAGCAACGCAAGGAGCCGATGACCGACGCAAAGCACGTGCGCAACGCCGTCGCGCGCTTCGACCAAGTAACCGACGCGTCCGATGACGATCGCGCGCTCGCGTTCGCCAATATCAAGAAGGCCGCGAAGCACTACGGCGTCGAGCTGGGCGAGAGCAACTGGCGCCAGCTCGGCGCACACCCGCAAACCAATCGCGCGGCCCACGCGCGAAAGGGCGCGGCGACGCGCAAACGCACCGGCAGCGCGCGCAAGGCTGCGAAAAAGGCGGTGGCGACGAAACGGCGCACCGGCACGCTGCGCAAGGCGGCAAAAAAGGCCGCAGCTACCCGAAAGAAGCGGTCCCGCCGCTAGGGCTTAGAGCCGAAACACGACGCCGGCGCCGCTCGAGCACGACGCGAGGAGAAACGCGCCTAGGACGACTTCGCCGCGTACGCCACGCAGTAACCGTTGGGAGAGATCGAGCCGTCCACGACCTGGCAGGTGCCGTTCGACGATGCGTCCTTCCCCGGAATGAAAAACTTGCAGAGCGAGCAGTGCATGCTGCCGTTCGGCGTCGATTGATAATGCATCTGCGCCTGCGGCGCCTTCGACGCATCCGCCGCGGCCACCCCGGTGAGCGCGGCGGCGAGCGCGGGCAGGACGATCGCGCCTTCCAAGAACGTGCGCCGGGTTACGTGCGTCACCTCACGATCCATATCGCTAGCCTCCTTAGATGTCGGTGCTTCGAGGGGAACGCTAGCGGCAACCTATGAGGAAAGCATGAATCCGGTCGCGTCCAGCGCGTGCGTCAGGTCGGCGATCAAGTCGTCGGTCTCCTCGATCCCGATCGAGAGCCGCAGCAGATCGTCGGTGATGTCCAGACTCGCGCGCTCTTGCGGAGTAAGCGAGCCGTGGGTCATCGCGGCCGGGCTGCAGATCAGGGACTCCACGCCGCCGAGCGAAACGGCCAGGCCGAAGATCGCGGTCGACGTCGCGATCGCGCGCGCTCGCTCCGCGCCGCCCGCGGGTCGAAACGACACGATGCCGCCGAATCCGCTCATTTGCCGCTTTGCCAGCTCGTGCTGCGGGTGGCTGTGCAGCCCGGGGTAGTGCACCGCGAGCACGTCGTCGCGCGCGGCGAGAAACTCCGCGATCGCCTGCGCGTTGCGGAGGTGCGCGCGCATCCGCAGGCTCAGCGTCTTGGCTCCGCGGATCGTGAGGTACGCGTCCCACGGTCCGGGCACCGCGCCGACGCAGTTCTGATGGAACGCGACTCGTTCGGCGACGGCGCGATCGCGCGAGATCACCGCGCCGCCGATCACATCGCTGTGGCCGCCGATGTATTTCGTCGTCGAATGCACGACGAGGTCGGCGCCCAGCGCGAGCGGCCGCTGCAGAAACGGCGACGCGAACGTGTTGTCCACGGCGATCAGCACGCCCGGGGGCCGCAGCCGCGAGATCGCCTCGATGTCGCAGAGCTTCAGCGTCGGGTTGCTGGGCGTCTCCAGCCACAGGAGTCGCGTGTTGTTTCGCGCCGCGGACCATGCGACTTCCGGGTCGGTCGTGTCGACGAACGCGACCTCGATTCCGTAGCGGGTCAGCACCTGCGTGAACAGGCGATGCGTGCCGCCGTAGATGTCGCGCGTCGCGATCAGGTGATCGCCGTTACCCAGCAGCGACGTCGCGCCGGCGACGGCCGCCATGCCGGAGCCGAACGCGCTGGCGAACTCCGCCTCCTCGAGCGCGGCCAGCTGCCGCTCCATCGCGAGACGCGTCGGATTGTTGGTGCGCGAATAGTCGAAGCCGTTGGTGACGCCGACCTTGGGCAGCGTGAACGTGGCTGTCTGATAGACGGGCACGATCGTCGCGCCGGTTGCCGGGCACGCGTCTTGGCCGCTCCACACGGCGCGGGTCGCAAAACCGTTCAGCATCGAACCGGCTCCAGGGCGTCGGCGATGACCGGCTCCAACAGCGCCTTCAACGCCGCCGGCTCGGCCAGAAAGGCGTCGTGACCGTGACCGGAGCGCAGCTCGACGTACTGCGCGTCGCACCCCGAAAGCGCGCAGCGTGTCGCGGCGGCGCGCACGTCCTGCGGGCGGAAGAGCCAGTCGGAGCTGATGCCTACGAAGATCAGCTTCGGTGCATTCGCATTCAGCAGGCCGCGCACGTCGAAGGAGTCCATTGCGTGCGTCAGCGCGGCGTAGCTCGCGCCGTCCATGCGCGCCTCGAAGACGTCGGCCTGGCGTTCGAGATAGCCCTCGACGTCAAACAGCGGCCGTCCCTTGCGATCCGGACGGCGATCGTGTCGCACCCGGAGCAGCTCTTCGCTCTTGTAGGTCAGGATCGCGATCTTGCGCGCCAATCGAACGCCGCGCACCGGATCGAGCACGATCGCCTCCCGCTGCAGGGCGTTGAGCGCGACACCCATCGGGCTGTGATGGTCGTGCGCGCCGACCATGACGCAGGCGCGCACGCGCTCTGGATCCTCGGCGGCCCACTGCAGAGCGCGCATGCCGCCCAGCGATCCGCCGATGACGACGGCGATCTGCTCGATGCCGAGCGCGTCGAGCGCGCGGACCTCCGCGCGAACGACGTCGCGGACGGTGATGCGCGGAAAGTCTTCGACCGTCGCCGGCCCGGTCGAGCCGTAACAGCTTCCCAGCGCGTTGACGCCGACGACGAACCAATCGGCCGGATCGAACAGGCCGCCCGCGCCGACGATGCCCGGCCACCACTCCGCCGCTGCGCTCGATCCGGTCAGCGCGTGCTCGACCAGCACGACGTTCGATCCGTCGCTGCGCGGCGTGCCGTACGTCGTGACTCGCTGCTGCACGTCTGTGAGTGTGTCGCCGCAATCGAGGCGCAGCGGGCCGATCGCGACGGTCTGTTCGCGCGTCATGCGTGCGCCAGCGCGCGTTCCGGGTCGGAGGCCGCGGCGTCGTCCCAGACCGGATACGCGGAAAGCTCGGGGATACGTTCGAGGCGGTCGAACCACGGACGAATCTCGAGCGCTGGCGCGAGCGACGCGATGCGCTCGCGATACGCGCCGCGCAGCACGTCCACGACGTCGCCCAGCACGGCGGAGGCCGTAGCCTCGCCTCCCGCCCCGGGGCCGCGCAGCAGGATGCGCTCGGCGCCGCGAGCGACGACGGCGATTGCGTTCTCCGCACCGGTGGTTCGCGCGAAGTCGTGGGTCTGCGGTATCAAGACCGGCGCGACCTCCGCGAGCATGCCCGAGTCGGTCTTGCGCGCGGCGGCCACGAGGCAGATGCGGAAGCCGAGCATTTGCGCGCGAGCCACGTCGCGCGGCGTCACCGCGGCGATGCCGGTGCGGCGTATGCGCGGCGAGATGACCGCAAGTCCGAACGCGACCTGCGCGATGACGGCGAGCTTGTGCGCGGCGTCGGTACCCTCGATGTCGTTGGCCGGATCGGATTCGGCGTAGCCGCAGCGCTGCGCGGCGGCGAGCGCTTCGCCGAACTCCGCGCCGCGCTCCACCGCGGAGAGGATCGCGGTGCACGTGCCGTTGAGCACGCCGGTTACAGCAACCACCTCGTCGCCGGCCAGCGCCTCGGCGAGCGTGCGGACGATGGGAATCGCGCCGCCGACGGCGGCCTCGAAGCGCAGCGCCGCCCTGCGCGACGCGGCCAGCGCGCGCAGGCGCGGGCCCTGCGTTCCGAGCAGATCCTTGTTCGCCGTGACGACGTCCCGCCCGCGCTCCAGCGCGCGCTCCACCAGCTCGGCGGCGTCGTCGGTCCCTCCGATCAGCTCGACGACGAGATCGACGTGGGGATCGTCCACGATAGAGCGAGCGTTGCGCGTGAAGAGCTGCCGGTCCAAGGAGCCGGGCCGCTCCTTCTCCTGATCGCGGATCGCAATTGCACGCAGCTCGTAGCGAACGCCGGTTCGGCGCTCGATTGCATGGCGCTCGCGTTGCAGCCGGTCGGCGACGTTCGCGCCGACGGTGCCGCAGCCGAGCAGCCCAATCCCGACGGTCATTTGTACTCCAGGCCTCCTGTTGAGATGGGAAAGCGAGGAAAGATCGCGCCCCTCGTCGTGTGCGGCGAGGGGCGCGAGAAGCTGTGGTCCCTGAGTTATCTACGAACGCTTCACGACGGCCCCGCCGCATGCATGCGCATGCAGCCCATCGAGAACATCGAGCGTCCGGCACTCAGCGACATGGACGCAACGATAACACGAGCGCCGAGGGGCGTCAACCCCGCGAATCGCGCCGCAACGGGCGCGCGAGCGCCTCGTACGCGGCGCCGATTGCCACGATCAGCGCCATCACGAGCAGCGTGACCCACCCGTAGTTGAAGATGGCGCGGCCGCTGCCGAGCGGGCTCGGCCAGACGATGTTCAGCAACATCAGCGCGAGGTACAGCGCACCCGCCACCGTCACCGGCACGCCCCAGCGGCCCAGCGTGAACGCTCCGCTGGGTTTCCATCCGCGGCTGCGCGCGACCAACGCGCCGGCGACCGTCAGCAGGAACGCGAGGTAAATGCCGGACGTCGCGAACGAGACGAGCGCGTACAGCGCGTTGACGTTGGCCGGATAGTCGAACCACAGCATGTGCACGGGCTTGCTCGGATTGATCAGCACCAGCAGCAGAAACAAGAACGGAACGATCGTGCCGATCAGGATCGCGTTGGCGGGCGTCCGATGCCGCGGCGAGATGCGCCTGCACCAGTCGCTGCGCGGCAGCCCGCCGTCGCGCGCCAGCGCGTAGGCGACGCGCGCACCCGCGCCCTGCACCGCCGTGCCGCAGCTGAAGAACGCGACGATCACGAGCACGAGGAGAAGGTCTTGCAGCCACGCCAGCAGCGTCGCGAACAGCGTGTTGATCCCGCCGCTGACGACGCCGCCGATCCCGGACGCCGGCGTCGCGAGGAGCAGCCCGAGCACGAGCACGAACGACGCGATCCCGCCATACAGCAGCGCGTTGCGCATCGCCTTCGGCACCTGACGCGCGGCCTCGACGGTCTCCTCGGAGATGTCGCCCGCGGATTCGAAGCCGTAGAAGATGTAGACGTTGGCGAGCACGGCCACCAGCGCGGCGGCGGTCCACCAGTTTCCGCCGAAGTTCAAACCGAGCGGGTTGCTCTTCGCGTACTCGACGTGCTCGGAAGAGAAGATGAAGCCGAAGTGCTGGTGGAATCCGAAGGCCGCGAACGCGAGGAATACGCCGAACGTGCCGAGCGTCTCCACGTAGACGCCGTAGCGCGCCACACGGCCCAGGATCTTCGCGCCGATCGAATTCAAGATCGCCGACAGCACGATGATGCCGCCGGCGATGGCGAAGATCGTCGCGTGATCGTCGGGCCGCAGGTGCATGTGGAACCAGATGTTCGAGAGCGACGTCACGTAGCCGACAGCGCCGGAGTCGACCGACGCAACCGTCGCGAGCAGCGCGAAGCCGTAGATCCACCCGATGAACCAGCCGTAGCGCGGCCCGACGCTGTACTTGCCGTACTGATAGAGCGCGCCCGAGAGCGGATACTCGCTGGCGAGCTCGCCGAAGACAAGCGCGACGAACAGCATGCAACCGACGACGACCGGCATCGTCCAGATATAGCGCGGCCCGCCGCTGCCGAGCCCGAGTGTGTATAGCGAGTAGATGCCCACCATCGGGCTCAGGTAGCTGAACGCGACGGCGAAGTTGTCGAAGAGCGAGAGTACGCGCGCGAGCTCTTGGCGGTAGCCGAGCGCGCGCAGGCGGTCGTCGCCTAGTGGGCCGCCCACGCCCACGCCGTGATGCGCCAGCCGGCCGCGCTCTTCTTCAGCACTAGCGTCCATACCGAGCCGGTCTCCTCCGCGGGCTTGCCGTGCTGCTTGTACGCGTACGTCGCGGGGACGACCACGTACGCCACCGCGCCGGTGACGTCGACGTGCCAGGGCTTGCCGAGCGTGACGACGCCGCCGGTGATTCCCTGACGCGCGTCATCCGCAGCGTAGTCGCGTGCCCAGTCGGCGCAGCTCTGCCATTGATGCTGCCCGAACTCGTCGACGATCGACGCCGGTGACGCGCAGGTGACCAGCACCATCTTCGTATCGCCCTTGTTGAAGCCGTCGACGAATTGGTTGACGGTCGCCATCACCGCCGCGCTTTCCGCCGCCGCGGCGGGGATCGCCGGCACGGCCAAGCACAAAACGAACAGCATCGCTGCGAAAACTTTAAACATCCGGCCCTCCTGTATTGACAAATGTCGATTAAGCGCGCAGTATCGAAGAATGTCGATGCAACGATGCTGCCCGCCGCCTCGCGCGGCTGATTTCGATGCCGAGCCGGCAGCCGCTCTCTTCAAGGCGTTGAGCGACCCCCATCGACTGAGCATCCTCGCGATGCTCGCCCGCGCGCGGCGCGAGGTCTGCGTCTGCGACTTCACCGGCGCGTTGCCGCTCAATCAGCCCACCGTGTCGCACCATCTGCGCATCCTGCGCGAAGCCGGGCTCATCGCCTGCGCGCGGCGCGGCACGTGGGTCTACTATCGGCTCGCCGACGAAGCGCGGCAGCGGCTCGACGCTGCGTTGACACATCTCTTTTTACGAAAGGTCCCCGCATGAAGGTTCAAGAGTGTAGCTGCTGCTGCTGCTGTTGTTGCTGCTGCAAAAACGAAACGAGCTGCTGCGACCAAGGGAACGACCGGGATGACGAGGCTTGTTGCGTAACGTAACCGCATGAGATCGCGCGCCGTGCTGGTCGTCGGCATGCATCGCAGCGGCACCAGTGCGGTCGCGCGCGGGATCGCGGTGCTGGGCATCTATCTCGGTAACGACTTCCTCGACGCGCAACCCGAGAATCCGACGGGCTACTGGGAGGACAAGGGCATCGTCGAGATCGACGAGCGTATGCTCAAGACACTCGAGCTGCGCTGGGATGACGTCGCGCCGATCGCGCCCGGCGCCTTCCGGCGGTTCCGCATCCGCCTGCTGCACGCCGCCGCCGTGCGCTACGTGGAGCGAACGTTTGGCGCGCATCCGCTTTGGGGCTTCAAGGATCCGCGCACGATCCGGCTGCTGCCGTTCTGGCGCAGCGTCTTGCGCAAGTGCGACGCCGACGACGCCTACGTAATCGCCATTCGCAATCCGCGCAGCGTCGAGGCGTCGCTGTTCCGCCGGCAATCGATGGATGCAGCGACCGCGCAGCGCCTGTGGCTCGTGCACATGGTCCCGTATCTGCGCGAGATCCATGGCCGGCCCGTCGTGGTCGTCGACTACGACCTGCTGATGCGCGAGCCGCGCCCGCAGCTGGAGCGGATCGCGCGCGCCTTGCATTTGCCCGAGCCGGATCAGCACGAGATCGATGCCTTCGCGGCCGACTTCCTCGACGAGAAGCTGCGCCACAGCGTGTTTGCGCCCGACGACCTCGACGCCACCACCGATCTAGGACGGCTGACGCAGCGCGCGTTTCGCCTGCTCTACGATCTCGCGACGGATCGGCTCGCGCCGGATGACGATGCGTTCTGGCGCGCGTGGGAAGAGATCGAGCGGCTTTTTAGCGTGGCGGCGACTCGATCGCGCGCTTGACGTCCTTCAGAAACTCGCGAGCGGTCGACTCCGCGATCCGGCGCCCGATCACTTCGTCGAAGACCTGTCCGGCGACGCCGAACGGCGGCAAGTAGCCCCCCTCGAGCGCGATGTAACACGAGCCGCTTTCGTCCGCCGCCCGTGCGGCTAAGGTTCCTTCGAATTGCGGAAACACGGCCTTTCCTTCGGGCCGCCACGTGATGCGGACCACCTCGTTGGGGTGTCGCTGGTCGCACGTGCGCGTCGCTTCCACGCGCACCTCGCGGTCGAGCGATAGGCCCAGCACCGCGGCCGAACCGCCTACCGGAACGCGTAATCGAATTCGCGCGACGCCGTCGGCCGACGGCAGTCCCTCGAAGTAGACCTCGAGCCGAGCCTCCGCCTCGGTAACCGGACACGCAACGGCCATTTGCTGGCGCAAACGCGTCATCGATGCAGTCTAAGCCACAGTTAAGAACAGGCGAAGAACGCGGCCGTTCTTCACTTCTTCCCACGGTCAGTTCAGGGCGTTGCGGACGGCCGCGAGTAGCTTGAGCGGCTCGGACGGCTTGGGGATCACGTCGCTGACGCCGTACATCTCCATGAAGTCCCGCAGCGCCGCGTTCATTGCGGTGGCGGTGTAGAGCGCGACCCTCGCGGTCGCGCAGCGCGGATCTGCGCGTAGCGCCCGAACGAACTCGGCGCCGCCCATCGACGGCATCGAGAGGTCGAGCACGATCAGGTCCGGGCGGGCGCGCGCCGCCGCGGAGAGGCCGTCCGCGCCGTTTGCCGCATCGATCACGCGGTGGCCGGCGTGGGTGAGCAGCGTGCGCAGCAACAAGCGCGCGTTGGGATCGTCGTCGACGACGAGGATGACCGCCATTACGGCCCGTTCGGATGCAGATACGATTCTACTTCGGGCACGAAGCGCTGTGGGTCGATCGGCTTCGTGATGCAGCCGTCGAAACCGGCGGCCGCGATGCGTTCGCGATCTCCGCCCATCGCCAGCGCCGTAAGAGCGACGAGCGGAACGGACGACAAGCGTGCGTCGCTCTTGAAGCGCCGGGCAAGCTCGTAGCCGTCGATCCCCGGCATCAGGATGTCGGTCAGCACGAGCCCGAAGTCTCCGGCGCGCGCGGCCTCGAGGCCCGAGCTCGCGTCGGCGCACCCCTCCGCGTCGTGGCCGAACGCGCGGAGCAAATAGACGGCGAGCTCGAGATTCGCGGCGTTGTCGTCGATGACGAGGATGCGCGCGCTCAACTCTCGTTCCGTGGCACGCGGGGCAGCGACAGCGTGAACGTGCTGCCCTCGCCGTAGCGGCTCTCCACGCTCAGCTCGCCGCCGAGCAGCTCGGCGAGATTGCGGCAGAGGTGCAGGCCAAGGCCGCTGCCGTCGAATTGGCTCAGGTTGGAAAAATCGAACTGCTCGAAGGCGCCGAACAGCCGCGCCTGATCTTCGTCCTTGATTCCGATTCCGGTGTCGCTGACGCGCAGCGCGATCGCGGGCGGGGCGTTCGAGCCGGCTGCGCTAACCTGAATGCGAACCGAGCCTTTGTGTGTGTATTTAATCGCGTTGTTGGTGAGGTTGAGCAAGATCTGACGCAGCGAGCGGCGGTCGGTAACGGCGAATTCGCAGTCCTGCGCGACCTGAGTCGTGAACTCGATGCCCTTTTGGGCGGCCAGCGACGCGTGCGAGGCCGCGACGTCGCTGACGACCTGGGCGATCGGCACGTTTTCGAAGACCATCTCGCGCTTGCCCGATCGGATCTTGACGAGGTCGAGGATGTCGTTGATCAGCGACAATAGGTGCCGCGCGCTCCACTGGACGATTCCGAGCTGTCGCTCCTGCTCGTCGTTGAGCGGGCCGGGGAGCTTCATCAAGAGCGTGCCCGTGAAGCCGATGATCGCGTTAAGCGGCGTTCGCAGCTCGTGGCTCATGGACGCCAAGAACTGATCCTTCGCCTGATTGGCCTCTTCGAGCTCGGCGTTGAGATCTTGCAGGCGTTTTTCGAACGCACTGCGCTCGGTCACGTCGCGAATCGCGCTCGCGACGAACCTGCCCTCGCTCGTCTCTATGGGACTGAGGCTGATCTCGACGGGGAATTCCGTCCCGTCCTTGCGCAGGCCATAGAGATCGAGGCCGGCGCCCATCGGCCGAACGCGAGGATCGGCCGCATAGGCGTGCCGCTCGGACACGTGCGCGCCGTGGTAGCGGGCGGGGATGAGGGTCTCGATGGGGCGCCCGATCAGCTCCTCGCGATAGTACCCGAAGAGCCGCTCGGTCTGCGCGTTGACCAGCCAGATCGACCCGCTTTCGTCCACGATCACGATGGCATCGGGCGCGTGCTCCAACAGCGACGCTTGACCGCCGACGATCTCTTGCAGCGTCGTCTTCGGCTGGTTCACGTTTCCGGCAGTTCGGCTCTGCGCGGGCAAACCCGTTTCGTAGGGCAGGGGCGTGGTCGCCGCGGAAAAGCCGGATGTGCAGCAAGACCGGCTACGCCACGAGCTCCGCAACCAAATCGGCATCGCGCTCGCGAACATCGAGGGGATGATCGACGGGCTCGTGCCCCCAACACCGTCGCGGCTCGAGGCAGTCGCCAATGCGCTGCACGAGGCCGGCAAGCTGCTGGAGCAGGCGGACGAGAAAACTTCCTAGATGGAGCGCAAGAAAGTCCTGATCGTGGACGACGAGCCGCGCATCGCCGAGGTGCTGCGCGAGTACCTCGAACGCGACGGGTTCGCCGTAGAGGTCGCCGGAACGGTAGCAAGCGCTCACGAAGCGCTAAGGCACGGAACGCCGGCAGTGCTGCTGCTGGACATCACGCTGCCCGACGGCAGCGGGCTTGACGTGTTGCGCGCCGCCGCACTGCCGGGCTCGCGCGTTCCCACTATCATGCTGACCGCGCGCGCCGACGAGGCCGACCGCATCGTCGGCCTGGAGCTCGGCGCGGACGACTACGTCACAAAGCCCTTCTCGCCGCGCGAGGTGCTCGCGCGCGTTCGTTCGCTGCTGCGCCGCACCGCCGAGACGCCACAGGCGACCGCAGCAAAGCCGACCCGCAAGACCCGCATCGCAGATCTCGAGATCGACCACGACTTCCACGAGGTGAGCATGGCGGGTCAGGCCGCCGATCTCACGGCTACCGAGTTCAAGATCCTGGCGCTCCTGGCCGAGAATCCCGGCGAGGTCTTCACGCGTTCGCACCTGCTCGACCGCCTCGGTGACGACGGCACGATCTACGAGCGCACGCTGGACCGACACATCAACAACCTGCGCAAGAAGATCGAAAGGAACCCGCGCAATCCCGAATACGTGTTGACCGTCTACGGCACGGGCTATAAGATGCGCCGAGGCTGAGGTTGTGAAGCAGTTTTGAAGCGTCCTTCGGCAGTTCTTCCGATCCGGCCGCTACGATTGCGGCATGTCACAACTATTAGAGCGCCGCGTCGTACGCTGTCCCTACCATCTCGCGCAGCGGTTCCTCGCCGATAGCGTCGGACCGCGTGCCCAGCCGGGAGTAGCCACCCGTCTCGAGCTGACCGTCCCGGGTCTGGGAGTCGAGCTGACGAAGAGCGTCGTCGCGCGGTTCTCACCCTCGACGGACCCGATGCACTTCGATCAGCCCTGGAAACTCCACTGGGATCCGAAATCGGGGCCGTATCCGGAGTTCGACGGCGAGCTCACGGTGCGGGCGGACGAGACGTACCAGAGCTCGCTGCTCGAGCTGCGCGGCTCGTATCGTCCGCCGGGCGGCGCGCTCGGGGCGGCGTTCGACTGGGCGGCGGGCTCTCGCATCGCGACGGCAACCGCGCAAGAGCTCCTCAAGCGCATCGGCAACGAAATAGAATCGCGCTACAACCGCGACGAAGAAGCCAAACTGTCCAGCGCCTCGTGAAGCACGACGGCGCTCCCCTCGTCGGCACGCTGCGCTTCGTGTTCTTGCTCGGGATAACGTTTGCCGTCGCGTGGCTGGGCATGTACGCGCTGCGGCATCCCGGCTATCTCGCGCCGGGAATGCGAACGTGGTAGCTTAGACGCGGCGCTCCGGAGGCACGATCATCACGGGGACCGGCGCGCGCCGGACGACGCCTTCGGCCACGCTGCCCATGAACGCGCGGCCTAAGCCGCTGCGGCCGTGCGTTCCCATCACGATGAAGCTCGGCTTGATTTCGCCCGCAACCGCCTCGATCTGATCGACCGGCGAACCGGTCACGACGCGAGCCGACGCGCGCACCGGAGCGCGCACGCGCGCGAACGCCTCGTCCGCGATGCGCCGGCCCTCCGAGCGAACCTCCTCGAGACAGCCGGGAATGAGCTGCGCCTCGCCGCCGCTCAACATCGCGACCCGCGCGAGATCGACGACGTTGAGGATCACGAGCTCCGCGTTGGTACTGACCGCGAGCGCGGCGGCGACGTCGAGCGCGCGATTCGAGAACTCCGAGCCGTCCACCGGCACCAAGATTCGATTGGGCGAATCGGCCATGACGCTGCGCAGATTCTTCTCGGCGCTGACATAACCTTGCGGCATTCACGAGCGCTTCCTCGATTCTTCACAGGCATCTGAGATGCTGGCCGCATGAAAAACATGACATGCATGCTTCGCAATCTTGCCATCGCAGCCGCGTTTGTGAGTTTAGTCGCAACGCCTTTCGCATCGGCGTCGACGCCGAGCGTGGGCATCGTCGCTTCGAACTGGAAGTTCACTCCGGCGACGATAACACTGCACGTGGGGCAGACCACGACCCTGCGACTAACGTCGAGCGAAGGCGTTCACGGCCTCCAGTCCGACGATCTCGGCATTCCGATGACGACGATCGAGCCCGGCGCCGTCAAGACCGTGGAAGTCACGCCCCACAAGGCCGGCAAATACGTGCTGCACTGCGCGGTGATGTGCGGGGCCGGTCACCCCAACATGACGCTAACGGTCAACGTGGTGCAATAGATAGGACGTCTTGCACCGACACCGCGGGGACGTTGTTCCCCCACGAGGAGCGCACGAACGTCGCCACGGCGGCGATGTCACCGGCCGTGAGCTGACCGCGCCAGGAGGGCATGAGGTTTCGGCCCTGCAGGATCGTGGTTAGCATCGCGGTCGGGTTAGTGACGTTGACGTGAGGATTTCCCGCCAGTGCGGGGCCGATTCCACCCGCTCCGCCTGCTCCGTGACAGGCGGCGCAATTCTTCGCGAAGATCGACGCTCCGACTTGAACGGATACGGGCGCGCCGGCCGTCGCGACTTGTTCTTCCGTCACCGGCGACGCGCCGTTACCCCACGCGGAGCGAACGTACGTAGCGACGGTTGCGATGTCGGCGTTGGTGAGCTGTCCCTTCCAGGTAGGCATCGTGCCGTTGAACGTCTTGCCGTTGACGCTGAGCGGGCCGCTGCGGCCGTTGACGATCACGGCGATCATCGCGCTGGGATCGGAGGAAGTGACTACGGGATTCCCGGCCAGCGGCGGAAACGCGCCGGTCCCCTGCCCCGAAGATTGATGACAGGCGGAGCACTTCGCGGCGAAGAGCGCCGCGCCGCTCAAGGCTTCGGGCGACCGCGCGGCCGCGACCTGATCCTCGGAGACCGCCGGCGCGCTGTTTCCCCACGCCGTGCGCACGTACGTCAAGACGCCTGCGATCTGCGCGTCAGAGAGCTGGTTGCGCCACGACGGCATGTTCCCGCCGTACTGTCCGCCGTTCACCGTGATCGGACCGGTGCGTCCGTTGAGCACCGTACGAATCAGGCTCGCGCTGTCGGCCGCGTTGACGTCGGGGTTGCCCGCGAGCGGCGGATAGGGGCCGCCGCCCCGCCCCGAGACCTGGTGGCAGACGGCGCAGTTCACTTGGAAGATCGTCTTGCCGTCGGGCGACGGCGCGCCCATAACTCGGCTGTTTGAGTGCGCCAGGATCGCGGCTATAACGGCGATTCCGGCGAGCAGCGTGAACCTCGTTATACTCTTCAAGCGCGGCTCCAGTTCCGGCAAGCTGCCACGTTTTGCTCCGTCCTTCCGGAGCGAGCCTAGCATCTGCTCAGTTTCTTCTCGGCGTCTGCTTAACTTGCCCGCTTTCTTTTGCTAGATTCGTAGGCATGAAACTCCGTTTCATCGCTTTCGCTGCAACCGTGCTTGCGATGAGCAGACCGGCCCAAGCGATGCCCAACTTCGCGCAAGCCTATGCGATCAAGTGCTCCTACTGTCACATTCAGGTCCCGGCGCTCAACGCGTATGGACGTTGGGTTCAACGAACGGGCTACGCGGGATTGAATCCGCACGTGCTCGAGCGCGAGTCCCCGGTATGGGTCGACTATCCCGTGGGCTACTCGCAACAGGCGCCCGGCCCGGCCTCCTGGGACATCGGCACTCTCGGGTTACACGCCGACGGTGCGTTCGGAACGCCGAACAGCGAGTGGACCTATCACGTCCAGCAATGGCTGTGGCAGGGCAGCCAGCCCGGAGGCCTCGATACGGCGTGGGTCGCGTACAATAACTTTTTTGACGGCTCGGGCCACATCTTCGCGGGAAAGCTCGAAGTGCCGGCGCCGTCGGAGTTCAGCCAGTGGTTCGACGTGACCGGCCTGAGCATCAACTCTCAGGCGGAGATCGCGGTCGGCGAACATACCTACGAGCTGGACGCCAACCGCTGGGGGTACAAGTTCGCGTACATTCGCAACGCCCTCGATGCGGAGGTCTCCTACGGCGCCTCGTCGGCGGATCTCAACGGGTTCAACGATTGGGACTGGACGCAGGACAAGACGCTCCAATATAAGCTCGCGTACGCCGACCGCAGCAACCCGCTCGAGTTCGGCTATTACGGCGCGCGCGGCTCCTGGCCGCTGACCGAGGGCGGATTCGACCAATACTACAGCAACGGGTTTTACGCGCAGCGCGATCCGGTCAACGGCGTGCCCGGCTTCCTCGCCACGTACCAGATGAATCACGACAGCAACCCGGGTATGGGCGCCCCTCCGGCCGGCAGCAACGGCGTCTCGTACGAGCTCTACGACACGATCGGCCAGCGCGCGCTCGTCTCGGTCGGCGAGCAGCTCACCAACGATGGACTCGGCAATCAGACCCACATCGGCAACATCGACGCGTCGTACCACATCACGCGCTTCATCATGCTCTATGCAGAAGAGGCTCTTTCCTCCGGTCAAAAACCCACCTGGAACGGCCTCATCTGGTTCGCGTTGCCGACCGGTCCGCTCTGGCCGGGAAACCTCGCGCCGCAGTGATGTATACGACGCGCCCTAATCAGGCGTGCTCGGGGGTGGAGTACCTCCCGTGCTTCTCCGAGACCTCGATGCGATAGGCGATGCCCGGTCCGCCTGCGCGCTCGACGAACGTCCGCCAGACCCGCAGCGGCGCGCCGCCGGCGGCAGCCACGGTGCGCGGCCGTCGTAGGCGTACGTGACGGGCACGATGCACGGTAGGCCGCGCCGGTCCATGTAGGCGATTCGAGCGACGATCCCCGCGTGAAGCAACGACTCGATTGCGTCGGGGGCCAGCTCTCCGATCATGCTCCGAAGGTAGCCCTATGGCGAGAAGAACTCGTGAATGCGCGTTCCCAAGGCCTTCCCCGCGACGCGCTACATTTAAATCCGGACAAGAAAGATGGGAGGCATGCGAACATGCAAACGACTATGTTAGGCCTTCAAGAGAACGTGATCGAGCAACTCGCCTTCGATCCGCGCGTCGACTCGGACGATATCGCCGTGTCCCTTAGGGAAGGGATCGTGACGCTGCACGGCCGCGTCGCGGACTTGAACCAAAAGTGGCTCGTCGAGGACATCGTCAAGCGCGTCAAGGGCGTGCGCGGCGTGGTCGACGAGCTCGTCGTGGATCTGCCGGCAACTCACGTCCGCAACGACACGGACATCGCGCTTTCGATCGAACACCGTTTTGAGACGAGTTCGATCGTTCCACGCGACATCACGTTCGTCGTAAGGGGCGGCTACGTAACCCTCCAAGGCGAGGCGGCGTGGCATTATCAGGCTCAGGAGGCGGCGTACGAGGCCCGTCGCGTCATCGGGGTCAAGGGCGTCGCCAACCTCATTACGATCAAGGGCGCCGCGGTGCCCGATGCCGCCGAGATCAATCGGAAGATACACGCTGCGTTGCAGCGCCTGGCCGACGTCGACGCCAAGAATATCTACGTCACCGTCAGTGACAGTTGCGTGAAGCTTTCCGGGACGACGCGCACGTGGACGGAGTACGACAATGCAACTCAAGCCGCCTGGAGCGTACGCGGTGTGACGCACGTCGATAACTTTATCGGCGTGACTCCCTGGTAAGGAGCAGTCAGATGTTCAAGAAGATGGCCGTCGCAATCGACGGCTCGCGCAGTGCGGAAGAGGCCCTCGAGGTCGCGCTCAAGCTCGCCAAAGGCGAACGGGCTCAACTCGCCATCTGCTCGGTAGTCGATCCGATCATGATCGCCGGCACGGCGCCGCCGAGCCCGGCGATGGAGGTCGTAGTCAACGACATGGAGCGTTTCGCGCGAGAGCTGGTGGCCCGCGCGACCAAGAGGGCCGTTGAGAGCGGCGTCGCCGCGACCGGTGAAACGCGCTGCGGCGCCCCCGCTTTCGAGATCGTCAAGTACGCCGCGGACGTAGGTGCCGATGCGATCGTCATGGGGACGCACGGCCGCGGCGGATTGAAGCACTTCCTGATGGGCAGCGTAGCTGAAACGGTGCTGCGCGAGGCGAAGGTTCCCGTCATCGTGGTACGCGAGCGGGAGCGGGAACCAATTCCCGTTCACTCATAGGCGGTTTGCTCGACGCCGGAGCGGAGCGGCTCGCCCTCCTCCTGGGGCTGTCGCTCTTCTTCGGATTTGCCTTCGAGGGTTACTACGGCGAACAGCTGCCGCAGCGCCCGGGCGGCGTCCGCACCTTCCCGCTGCTGGCGCTCGCGGGTGGCGGCCTCTATCTGCTCGAGCCGCGCTACGGCGGCGCCTTCATCGCGGGACTCCTCGTCGTCGGCGCGTGGATCTACGCGTACGTAAGCCGCGAGCTGCAGGGCGAGCGGCCCGAAGGCATGTTCATGGTGCCCGTTTGCAACCTGCTGGCTTACGCGCTCGGCCCGATCGCGCTGTCGCAGCCGCTGTGGGTCGGCGTGACCGTCACCGTCGCTGCGGTACTGTTGCTGGGCGGAAAGCGCACCCTGCACGATTGGGCGCGCCGCGTCTCGGGCCAGGAGGTCGTGACGGCGGCGCAGTTCCTGATCCTCGTCGGCGTCGTGCTGCCGCTGCTCGCCGGCAAGCCCGCGATACCGTACACGACGGTCACGCCGTTCGGCGTGTGGCTCGCGGTCGTCGCGGTCTCGTCCATCTCCTACGCGAGCTACGTGCTGCAGCGCTACGTCTTCCCGGGACGCGGGACGTTCTTGATGTCGATACTCGGCGGACTCTATTCGTCCACCGCGACGACGGTCGTCCTGGCGCGCCGCGCGAGCGACGAGGGGATGACGCGCGAGTTGCAGGGCGGCATCGTGGTGGCTACAGCGGTGATGTATCTGCGCATCCTGCTCGTCTGTTTTCTCTTCAACGTTAGCCTGGGCCGGATGTTGGTCGCACCGCTCGTCGGCCTCGCGATCGTCAGCGGCGTCGTGGCGGCGCTGTGCGCGCGCCTCGGCACGCGCTCCCCGGCGAAGTCGGAGCCCACGAACCCGCTGCAGATCTGGACCGCGCTCATCTTCGCCGTGCTCTTCATCGTAATCTCGATGCTGACGACGTTCGTGAAGAGCCATCTGGGCAACTCGGGCGTCTACGGGCTCGCGGCAATCGTCGGCGTGACCGACATCGACCCGTTCGTCTTGAGCCTCGCGCAGGGCGGCGCGAACGGAGTCGGGCTCGCGACGGCGGCGACGGCCATCGTGATCGCGGCGTCGTCCAACAACGTGCTGAAGGCCGCGTATACCGTCGCGTTCTCGCGCAAGCGCGAGAGCTGGCTCCCGGCGGCGATCCTCGCAGCGATCGCGCTGCTCGGCGTCGCCGTCGCCGCGCTGCTCCCGCGGTGATCGAGTCGCTCGCCGTTCGCCGCGCCGACCGGGGCGATCTCGAAGCGATCCGGTGCATCTACAACGAGGGCATCGAGGATCGCGTCGCGACGCTCGACGTCGAGCCGAAATCGCCGGCCGAGATGGAGGTCTGGTGGCGCGAGCACGATGGAAACTATGCCGTGCTCGTCGCGACCGAGTCGGAGGCGGTTGTGGGATGGGCGTCGCTGAATCGCTTCTCGCACCGCTGTGCGCACGCCGCGATCGCCGATCTCTCGGTCTACATCGCGCGGGCGCACCGCGGCCGCGGCATCGGCGCGGCGCTGCTGCTCCAGCTCGAAGAAGCGGCGCGAGCCGGCGGATTTCGCAAGATCGTGCTGCACGCGCTCGACTCCAACGAGCTCGGCAAGCGGCTCTACCGCAAGTGCGGATTTCGCGAGGTCGGCGTGTTCGAGCAGCACGGCATCATCGACGGCGGCTTCGCCGACGTCATCGCTATGGAGAAGCTTCTTTCAGAAGGTAAGGAGACCGAAGGCTCGTAAGCTTCGAGGAGGGAGGATGAAAGGCAAAATGATGCGCAACAAAGTCGCGACGACCGGAGTGGGCGTGGTTATCCTCGTAGGCGTCTTCGCAGCGGGACACTTCTTCTGTTGGCCCGGAATCATTTGTCCGGCGGACGGCAATCCGGTTGGCTATCATCTTCATGGTCTCGTCAGGATCGTAAAGGGAAAAGGCATCGACCTAACGTCGTGCCCGACCACGTACGACGCAAAGACGGACTGCCAGCTGATTCTCAATCTTACTCTCAGCAAGAGTGGGTCGATCCCAAGCGATACCCCTACGCCGTGCCCCGACGGTAGCAACTGCGCAAACTTCGAGGGGACAACTATGCAGGAGAGCGCCGCAGACGATTACGTCACGCATACTCCGTCCCCGGTTGCAGCGAGCGGTGCTGTGGAATTCTCGCCTCCGCCCCCCTCCAGAAGCAATCCCTCAGGCGCTACTTCGCGTCCCACGTCTCCGCATTGACCGGATAGCCCAGCATGTTCCGCGCGAAGCCGGTGACGCGTGGACCTTCGACGTCGAGGTAGCGCGGATAGTCGAGCGGGATCATCGGCATGCGATCGTAGACGATCTGCTGCATCGCAGTGAAGTCGCGTGCGCGTTGCGGTTCGTCGGGCGTCACGGCCTGGTCGCGAAACGCCGCCTCGAAGCGCGGATCGCAGAAGCGCTGCACGTTGTTGCCGTCGGGACCGACCTGATCGCATGCGAAGACGACGCTCTGCTCCGGATCGGCGCCCCCGATCCATCCTAGGACCGCCAGGTTGAAGCGGCCGCTGCGCAACGGCCCCTGCGACGCGTTGAACGTGCTCGGCGGAAACGACTTGATCGTAACGCGCATACCCACGGCTTCCAACTGCCGCTGAATGATCGCCGCGACACCGGCGCCGTTGCCGAGCTCCTCGCGCACGAGCAGCACGTCGAGCGGCACACCGTTGCGCACGCGCACGCCCTGTTGTGGACGCCAACCCGCTCGATCGAGCACGGCCGACGCCGCGGCCTCGTTTTGCTGGATCGGCCGCAGCGCCGCGTCGCTCCACGAAAAGACCGGCGGCAGAAACGCCGCCGCATACCTGTAAAGTCCGTGGTTGGCCCGCTCGAGCACCGGAACATCCAGCGCCAGCGCCATCGCGCGGCGGACGGCGGCATCATTGGTCGGTGCGGCCGCCGTTTGAAGCGCTAAATAAGTCAACCCGTTGATCGCCGTCGAAACGACGCGCACGGCATCCGACTTCGCGGCCACTGCCTGCGGCGGCTCGACACGTCCGAGATCCAACTCGCTGGTCCGCACGCCGATCAAGACCGCGTTGAACGTCGGCGTCATGCGCAGCTCGATGCGCGACAGGCGCGGGCGTGGCGAGAAGTACGGGTTGGATTCGAGGACGACGCGCTCGCCGCGGCGCCACTCCGTCACTCGAAACGGCCCGGTGCCGAACGCGTGCTCCTCCCACGGCACCCCCTGCAGCGCCGTGCTCGCGAACGCATGAGCGGGAAGGATCCCGAAGGCGAAATCCGACTGCGCGAAGAGCTCGCGCACCGCCGCGTTCCACGGCTCGCGCAGGCGTACGACGACGGTGTTAGCGTCGGGCGTAGTCAACGCTGCGACGCGTCGGTATGCATCCACGCTCAGCACGGGATTGCGCGGATCCTCGATCGCGCGAAACGTGAACGCGACGTCGCTCGACGTCAGCGGCCGGCCGTCGGCGAAGCGGACGTCGCGACGCAAATGATACAAGATCGTCCGTCCATCGTGTGAGATGTCGCCGTTGGTGCGGGACGGAACGCGCGTCACGAGCACCGGCACGAGGTGGTTCCGCACGTCGAGGCCAACCAGCGTCTGCACCCAGAGCAGGTCGAAGCCGATGGTGTCCTGATCGTGCGCGAGCAACGGGTTGAGCGAAGACGGGTCTGACGTGTCGGCAATGCGCAGCTCGTGCGGCGCCGTCGCGACCCGCGAGCAAGCGCCGCAGGATGCGGCGATCGCCAGCGCTAGCGCCGCCGATCGCGCGCTCACGCGGGGAGTTTCCCGCGGCCTTCGGCCTTCAGCGTAGCGAGCACGTCGTCGACCTGCATGCGCGCTCCCTCGTCTCGCAGGGCGGCGCGCTGCGCGTCCGGCAGAGACTTCTCGAGTGACTGCGCGGCGATGTCGTACGCGATGCTGTCGCGCAGCTCGCGTCCACTCTCCTCGAAGAGGCGGTCGGCGAGGCCCAGTAAACGCGCGGCGAGCTCGTTCGCACCTTCGAGCGCTTGGATCGCGGCGAGCCCGTGAAACGCGCGCGCGATGTAGTCCTTGAGCTGCAGCTCGTTGGCATCGTCGAGCGTGGCCAGAAACTCCGCGAGCGCCTCGTCGCGCCGCCCCTCCCGCAACGCGACGGTGGCGAGGCCCTGGCGCGCGGCGCACACGCCGTAGCGGTCGTTCGCGTCGGTCTTCTCGAGGTACGCGCTCTCGAAGAGCCGCCTCGACTGCATCAGATCGTTGAGCCCGAGCTGCACCCAGCCCATGGCGATCGTGAACTCGCCCGCGATGCGTTGTTCGCCGAGATCGGCCGCGCGCCGCCGTGCATCTTCGAGGAGCTCCGACGCCTGCTGCAGATCCCCGCGCTGGCGCCCCAGCATGCCGAGGTTTCCGATGCACAACATCTCGCCGAGACTGTCGCGCGACTGCGTGTATCCCTCGAGCGCTTCGCGATAGAGATCTTCGGCCCGGTCCAGATGGCCCTGCCGGTGCACCGCCTCGGCGAGGCGGAAGACGGCCTTCGCCGCACCGTGCGAGTCGCCGAGCGTGCGATAGATCGCGAGCGCCTCGCTTGCGAGCCGCTGCGCCTCTGCAAGCTCATCCTGCAGCGACGCCAAGCTCGCCGCGAGGCAGAGCAGCTCGCCGCGATCCTTGCTCTTCGGATCCACGACTAGCAGGACGCGCGACGTCCAGGAGCGTGCTTCGGTGAGCAGGCCGCGGGTGCGCCAATACGGCGAAACCGCAGCGACGAACTTCGCCGCTGCCGGCGCGTCGTTATCGATTGCCCACTCCAGCGCCGCGCGGACGTTAGGAAGATCGCCGTCGATCGCCGCATACGAGCCCGCGGCCAGATCGGCGTAATATGCTGCGTGCTTGCGTCTGGCGTCCGCGGCGTCGGTCGCGTCGAGTTGCTCCTGCGCGAACTCTCGGACGATGTCGAGCAGCCTGTAGCGCCCCTCGTCGCCGGTGTCGTCGAACAGCAGCAGCGATTTGTCGACCAGCGAGCTCGTTGCGTTGTCAAGGTCGTCGACATCATCGGCGACGTACGCGATCGCGTCGGGAGTGCACCCGCCGCTAAAGACCGACAGCGCATTGAGCGCCGTCTTCTCTTCGGGCGAGAGCAACTTGTAGCTCCACGCGATCGTCTCGCGCAGCGTGCGGTGCCGCTCGCTCTCGGTAGCGTCCTTGCTGCTCAGCGTCAGCCCCGACGTCAGCCGACGGGCGAGCTGTTTCAGCGGCATAGAAGAGAGGCGCGCGCAGGCCAGCTCGATCGCGAGCGGGATGCCTTCGAGCTTCTTGCACAACGCTGCGATGTCGCCCATCTGCGCGTCGCCAAACGACTGCGCGGGCGCCGCGCCGCGCGCTCGTTCGACGAACAGCGTCGTGCCGTCCTCGGCCATCGGCCCGACGCGATAGACCGTCTCCCCCGCGAGATGCAGCGGCTCCCGGCTCGTCGTGACGATCGTGATCCGCGGGCACTGTGACAGCAGCATCCGCGCGAGCCGCGCGACGCCGGCCAGCACTTGCTCCGAATTGTCGATCAGCAACAGCGCCTTCTTGCTGCGCAGGTACGCGACCAGCGTCGTCTCGATCGGCTCGTTGGGCAGCTCCCCGACGTTGAGCGTCGTCGCGACCGCCTGTGCGACGAATTGGGCGTCGCGCTGCGCGGTGAGATCGAAGAACCAAACGCCGTCGTCGAAGAGCTCGACGGCCTCGGCGGCCAGCTGCACGGCGAGGCGCGTCTTGCCGATGCCGCCGGGCCCCGTGATCGTCACGAGACGAGACCCGGCCAGCATCGCACTCAGCTCGTCGAGCTCCTTGCGGCGACCGATGAAGCTCGAGATCTGCGACGGCAAGTTGTTCGGGCGCGTGTCGAGCGACGGCAGCGGCGGAAAGTCCGCGCGCAGCCCCTCCGCAAGGACCTGGTAGGCGAGCTCCGGTTGGCTCAGATCCTTGAGCCGGCTCGTGCCGACGGCGCGCAGTGCGATCGGGCCGCCGGCAAGCACGTCGCGCACAAGCGCGGCGGTAGCGGCCGAGACGAGGATCTGCTCGCCGTACGCGACGGCCATGAGCCGAGCAACGCGGTTGACGGCGGGGCCGAAGTAATCTCCGGCGCTTTGCGTACACTGTCCGCTGTGAACGCCCATGCGCACGCGGATCTCGCCGATTTCGGCGGGCCAGGCGGTCGCGTGCAGCGCGCGCTGCCCCTCCGCGGCCGCCGTCAGGGCGTCGGCGGGATTGCCGAACGCGCAGTAACACGCGTCGCCGACGGTCTTGAAGACGACGCCGTGCTGCTGCTCCACGATGCCGCGCAGTAGCGCGTCGTGCGTCCCGAGCGCCTCGCGCATCGCGTCGGGAGCGCGCTCCCACAGCTTCGTGCTCCCCTCTATGTCGGAGAACAGAAACGTCACGACCCCCGACGGAAGAGCCGCATTCACGGTATTCGGACGACGAGCCGGATCAGGATCGGTAGTTCGCAAGCTCGACCCACCCTTGCGGCGTCTGAACCGCGATGTTCGTCACCGGATGGACCTCCCACAGCGTCGCGCGCTCGTGCTTGGCGATCATGTCCCAATGCTCTTGGTCGTACATCAGCCATCCCGTGATTCGCAGAGGGGTTCCGGAGTCGGCCAGCGCCTGAAGATTCTGCGCGTTCCACGACGGATTGGTCGCGCGCCAGCGCGGCGTCACTTCGACGATTGCGGCGTTCTCCGGCGTCGTGTCGGGATCGTCGCCGACGTAGACGTGCACGTCGTGATCGTTGGGCGAGGTTGACTCGCAGTTGCACGTCTCGGGCCCTTCGGCGATCGCGCGAACCACGTATACAGTTAGCACGACGGCTCGCTTCTCCTGACTCTGAATCGCATTCTGATCCGACGCCGGCCAGCCGCTGCGCGTCGTGCCCTCGCTCGCGGGAACCGTCGGCAGCCGGTCCATCTGCGCGACGGTGAACGTAACGGGAGACTGCGTCGGTGTGCTGCGGTTTTTCTGGCTATCGAGCGCGGGATCGCCACCCGATCCGATGACCGGGCAGCCGTCGAAGTCGCCGGTCGCCACCGGCGCGGTCTGCGCGACTGCGCTCGAGCCCGTTCCCGCCGACACCATCCCGAGCGCCAGGACGATCGTGCGCGCGGACGCGGTGAGTTTACGCATTATGGCGACCCCCAAAGCGATTATATTACACGACCGGGCGCGTCGGAAGCACCGCGATCGGCGGTTCTTCCAGCGCGTAAAACGCCTCGTCGATAGGGAGCGCGACGAGTTGATCCGTCGCGGTGACGACGCCGGACAGCTGCCCCGAGGGCACCAGCTGACTAATCAGCGTGACATACGGCGTCTGCGCCGGCACCTCGGTGAACGGCGCGTAGCCGCACTGGTAGCCTTCGGCCCAGCGCGTGAGCGCGCCCATGATCGCCCGGTAACGCAGCCAGCGATGCGTCTTCCAGCCCGGCGCGTCGCCGTCGCCCGCGGCGAAGACGTTCAACAGCGTGCCGCCGGCCGACATCCCGAGCCCGGTCATCTTGTCGATCACCGTCGGCGGCATGTTCAGGTTCAGGGCGCCCTCGTCCGGTGTCAGGCGGATGCCGACGATGCGGCTCGCGTTGCCGGGCAGCGTTCCCAGCGTGACGTCCTGCCAGTTGCGCGCCACATCGAGAATCGACGAGGCGAACGCCAAGACGTTGCCGCGCGCGCCGCCGCCGTCGAGCCGGTTCCACGGGTTCACGGTACCGCGAGGCATTTCGCTCTCCATGAAGACCGCGCCCGATGCATACTGACTCGGGATGTGCTCCTGCACGGACGGGGTCGCCGGCGCGCCGGGCAGCAGATCGATCGCGAACGTCGGCCAGCGCGGCAGCGGGCTGTCGAAAAAATGAATCGGAAAGTTACTCGACAAACCGCCGTCGGAGAACCACAACTTCTGCATGCGGCCGTTGGCGTCGAGCGCGTAGAGCGGAAACGCGCAGAACAGCACGGGGAACGACATGCTCATGCGCGTCGCCACGACAATCGGCACGCTCTCCGCCGCAGGAAAACGATGGTAGACGCGCGTGTCGCCGTCGCGCTTGCCGAGCGCCGTGATCGCGCCGCAATCCGTCATGTGCCGCACGACGTCGGCGGAGAAATAATCCTCGAGATCATCGGCGCAGAAGTAGATCGACGGCCGCCGGTGGTTCGCGCTATCGAAATTGGTGTCGGGATCCGCCACCTGGCTGAATTGTTCGTCCGGATCGAACGGCAGCGCGAACGGCCGGCCGAGTGTGAGGCACGTCGTGACCATGCGAAGGTCGATGCAGCGCTCTCCTGGCGACGCCGGGTGCCACGACGGCGGCGGCGCGCTCCACAGCTGTCCGAAGGTGAGCGGCTGTGCGCGCGGCGTGCCGGCGGTCTGCGCGATGAACGCCTCGAGCCAGTTGAACAGCGGGGGCACCTGCTTCGCGTCGAGCTGCGTGACGTCGCCTTCGGTGACGCGCGCCTTCGCGGCGTAGCCGTGACACCAGCCGAAGGCGTTGGCGTCGAGTACCTTCACCAGCTGATAGACGAAGCGAATCGCGATGCCGACGAATGCCGCGATGAGTCCGAAGACGACGGCGGCTCCGAGACAGCGCCAGACGACGCCCGGGGGCAACGGCCATACGACGCCGACGAAGGTGCCGAAGATCACCGCAATGGTGAGCACCGGGATCCAGACGTATTGCAGTAGCAGCGTCACGGCGAGGCGCAGGAGCTTAGCGAGCAGCGACGCGGTGCCGATCGGGATCAAAGCGACGTTGAAGAGCGCGCGCGCGACGGGATCCGGCTTGAAGAGCGCGAGCAGCGAGCCTTCGCCGCCGAGGAATCCGGGCAGCTTCGCGAGCTCGGCGTAGCCCTGGCCGGAGTTGGTCTGCCTGCGTCGGTACTCCGCGGCAGCAGTGATGGCCGCGGCGATGGCTCCGACCGACGTTCCGCCGATGTTCTTGATCGCGTATGCCGTCGCGAGCTTGCAGATCGCCGTCGGGTAGACGACGCCGCTCGTCACGCCGCCCTTCATCACGACGTCGCACAGCCGCCGTATGTCCGGGCGCTCGAAATCGGCGGCCGTAAACGCGGGAGGGTTCATATCGACAGCGCCTCGGCCGTCGCGCGCTCTTCTGTCAACAATCCGCCCTCCTCTCTCAACACAGCGAGCTCGCGTTCGTCGAACTCGGCGTTCAGCACGGCGATTACCTTGTCGTACTCCTGCTGCTCGGTGTACTCGCGTACGGCGTCGAGGCTCGCGAGACGTTGATCGACGTATTCCAGCACGCGCGCGGCGCGCTTGCGGTCTTCGCGCGTCGCTGCCGCATCGTCACCCGGGCGAAGCGCGGCGACGGCCGCGAGATGCTGCAGCGCCCACGTGGCGGCCACCTCGTAGTTCACATCGTGAGCCAGCCGCAGGGCTTCCCGGGCACGAGTGCGCGCCTCCTCATACCGCGCCAGGGCGACGAGATACCCCGCCATGTTGCACATGAGAAACGCGATGCGGTACGTGAAGATCGCGCGTCGATCCGTCGCCAGAGCCTCGCCGGCGAGTTGCAACGCGGCCGCGGCGTTTCCCGCGCGAAACTCGGCCTCCGCGAGATTCGTCGCTACGGCAGCCGCGAGACGTTCGGCGCCGTTGGCTTTGAAGATCGCCAGCGCCTCGGCGTAGTATTGACGCGCCGCCGCGATGTCGCCTGACACGTATCGGCCGATCGCGATGTTCTCCAAGGTCGCGCCGATCAGCGTGCGAGCGTTGCGCGCGCGAAACGTAACGAGTGCTTCCCGCAAGAATGTCTCGCCCTCCTCGGTTCGTCCGAGGAACACGAGCCCGCGACCGGCGTGGCGCATCGCCTGCGCTATGCCGAACGTGTCGTCGAGCGCACGATAGCGCTCGAGCGCACGCTCTGCGGCGGCATGACTCGCCTTGTGCATGCCGAGCACGCCATCGAGCTGCGCCTCGATGAGGTCCAGCTGGGCGAGCACGAGCGGCGGCGTCGTCTCATCAATGCCGGTCTGCGCGGCATGGATCCAGCGCCGTCCCTCTGCGGCAAATAAGAACGCCCACTCGCGCCCGAGCGCGCCGACGAGCTGCTGCCCGAGCAGGACGTCGCCACGCGACGCTAACGCCCAGTCGAGCGCCGCGCGCCAGTTCTCGAGCTCCGGCTCCACCTGCGCGAACCACTCGTTGTCGGGCGTCGAGTCGTACGCGACTTCGAATCGTCGCGCGATCTCGAGAAACGCGCTCGCGTGCGCGCGCGCAACCGCGGCGTCCTCGCCGTTTTCGACGAGCTTCTCTCGCGCGTATTGTCGCGTCGACTCGAGCAGACGATAACGCGTCACGCTTCCGCTCGGCTCGCTTTGCACGAGCGATTTGTCGACGAGCGATGTCAGCAGCTCGAGCACGGCGATCTCGTCGAGCATCTCGTCTTCGCAGACGGCGGTCGCGGTCTCTAATGTGAAGCCGCCGGAAAAAACTGCGAGCTTCCGAAAGAGCGCGCGCTCCTGTTCGGAAAGTAGGTCGTGGCTCCAGTCGATCAGCGCGCGCATCGTCTGATGCCGCGGCAGCGCGCTGCGATCGCCCCCCGTGAGCACGCGGAAGCGCTCGTCGAGCTTCTGCAAGAGTTGCTGCGGCGAGAGCACCTTGACGCGGGCCGCGGCAAGCTCGATCGCCAGCGGGATGCCGTCGAGGCGTCGCGAGATCTCGGTGACGAAGGGCGCGTTCGCGTCGGTGAGCTCGAAGCGCGCGTCGGACGCGGCGGCGCGATCGGCGAAGAGCGCGACGGCGCCGTACGGCCGCACCGCCTCGGCTGTCGTCGTTCGATCCGCCGGCGGCACCGCCAGCGACGGGAGACGGAAGACGTGCTCGCCCGCGATGTTCAGGCTCTCGCGGCTCGTCGCCAGGATGCGCACGTCCGGACACGCGCGCAGGATCGCGCTCGCGACGCTACGCGCCTCGTCTATCACGTGTTCGCAATTATCGAGGATCAGGAGTGCATGTCGCTGCTTGAGGCTCGCGAGCAGCGAGTCGAGCAGCGGCTGATTGTGCGACTCGCGCACGTTGAGGCTCTGCGCGATTGCCGGCGCGACGAGTGAGGGATCGGAGATGCTCGCGAGCTCGACGAGCCAAACTCCGTCGGCGAACGCGTCGAGCAGCTCCGCGCCGGCCTGGGTCGCGCAGCGCGTCTTGCCGGCTCCGCCGCTGCCGACCAGCGTAACGAGCCGGTCGTCCCCGAGCAGCGACTTGATCTCGCGCACGTCGTCGTCGCGGCCGACGAACGACGTGAGCTGCAGAGGCAAGTTGTTCGGCAGGGCGTCGAGCGAGCGCAGCGGAGCAAACGATTCGCGCAACCCGGGAGCGACGAGCTGATAGACGTGCTCGGCACGCGCGAGATCCTTGAGCCGATGCGCGCCGAGATCGCGCAGGCTCGTCTCCGGCGGCATCTCGCCCTGCAGCAGCTCCGCGGTCGCCCCCGAGACGAGGACCTGCTCGCCATGCCCGATTGCCAAAAGGCGCGCGACGCGGTTGACCGTCGGGCCGAAGTAGTCGCCCTCGCGCTCTTGCGGCGACCCCGTATGCAGTGCCATCCGCACGAACACGCCGCCGATCGCCGCGAAATCTTCCGAGGCTAGCGCGCGCTGCGTGTCGATGGCCGCAGCGACCGCTGCCGGCGCCGTGGTGAAGACGGCGTAGAAGGCGTCACCGACCGTCTTGAAGATCTCGCCGCCGTGCGCGGCGATGGCCTCGCGCAGCAACGCGTCGTGGCGGCCCAGCGCAGCGGCCATCGCGTCGCGGTCCTGCCCCCAGCGCTGCGTGCTGCCTTCGATGTCGGTGAACAGGAAGGTCAGAGTCCCGCCGACCATGCCGACCCTTTTCGAGCCTCCTCGCATTGTCACCCTGAGCGGAGCCGCGCAGCGGCGGAGTCGAAGAGCTGAGTCGCGCGCGAAGCGCGGCTGTCGAAGGACGAAGAGGGACCAGGAAAGCTGCGGGCAAGCTATACCGCAGAACTGCCCACGTTGCGGAGGTGGCTTGATGCGCTCTTGTAAGCACCGGTATGTTAGACGCTTCCTCATTGGTGTCGCTGCGCTTCTCTTGGGACTTTGGATCACCGATCGGAGCTGCCTCGCCGACGACGCCGCGACGTTGGATTCATGGCAGAACAGCTTTCACGACACTTGGCAATCAGACTCATGCGTTCAAGAGTTTCAATCCTGGAAGAACTATTGGGGGCGAGTGCACACGTTTTATTTCGGCGGCAACAAAGAAGCCGGCTGGTTCGCCGACAGCCAGATAATACTGTCGCACGTCAGCGATCCCGGAGCACAAGCCACCGTTTCTACGCAACTCGCCGCGCTGGGTCGCAGAGTCGGCGGAGAGTGGGCCAAGGCAGACGGTTGCCGCAAGATCCGAACGAGCAGCTCGGGGCTGAATAGACTCCTCGAACCGGGGCTGCCCGCACTCGAGGGCTGGGTAAATCAGCTAGAAGGTGCCGCAAAGGCCGACTCCGGAAACGGCCAATCCGTTCAAGCCGCGATGCAATCGATTTCCAAAAATCTTGACGCGCTAGGCATCGCAAACCCGTAAACGCCCCCCTGTCATCCTGAGCGAAGCGAGCGCAGCTGTGTCCTGAGGAGCGCGCGGAGCGCGCGTCTCGAAAGACGAAGGATTGCAAAGTGCCACCCACCTAGCCCGATACGACAGCACTTCAGCCAACAAGAACTCTGCCGTCACAGACTGCCTCTGGGGCGGCATGTTCATGCGCTAGCGTATCTTATACGGCATGCTCCTCTTGGATGGTTTCGAGCGACTTAAAGCTGCCGCGAGGCGCCAGTCCAATGCCCGCTAGAGTTTGACTTGTGCTCTCCCACTCGCGCAGTCTGGATTATTGGAATCGGACATCGGCATGTCACCAAACCCCTGCACAAAAACCACATTGCACGGCTCACCGATGACCCAAAAGCCGTGTGACACGTGGTTGCCCTCAATAGCAGCTCGGCTCGTAGAGTGAGCATCGAAAATGATAAGCGGTGGCCCATTCTTGACCCGGGCTCCCTGCGGAACAAACCAAAGCGTTGCGACACGCTGCTTGTAGTAAGGCGTCCGTTCTATTTTCATTAACCAATCGCGCTGAGCACTTGAGAGGGTGGGGATACCGGGTTTACCCAGGTCGATCACGCGATAGGCTTGAGCAGCGGGCGGCGACGGCGCTACTGCCACGAGGGCCAGCGACGCCGCAGCTAATGAAATCAGCATATTACATCGGGACTGTGGCTTCGCCATTATCATACTCCCGCGCTATGAGTGAAGGTCTATCGTGTCAGTTTCGTTTTGGCCGTTCGTAAACTGCACTATGATCTTGGACGTTATCCTTGGGATATCTTTGGTAGCCGGCAGGCACAAAGTTCACAGGACCGGTCGTTCCGGTTGATTGTTGGACGTCGGACCAGACGGAGGGACCAAACTCGCTGCCATCGGTGAAGTCGTCACCCTGTTGCGCGATTGTCGACATCCTACCAAAAATGCAACAATTACCCAGCCATCCGTTCGCGTCTGGATCCGCCTCGATTGTGCAGTTGGGGTCACCTAGTTTGCCGCACGATGAATCCCACAAGGTAACCGCGATGAACCCTTTCCCTGCGTTTCCGCTCGCAACAAATAGCTGCATGGTGTCGCCGACAGGAAAGTGCGGCGAGTTCACTACTTGGAGCCCCGTCTGCGGCGTACTTGTATAAAAATAGTAGCCCCCTTGATTAAGAAAAACCCCAGCCTCGGAGTTCGTGGTGCTCGGTGCATGCCAACCTTCGATGTAGATATAGCCCTGATCCGTGCTATTGGACGGATTTTCAAACGTGCCACCGACTATGGTCGCGTTAGCACCACTTAATCCGGGTCCGCCATAAACGCGTCTAAAGGCACCCGTGTTGTCACTACAGGGCGGCGGGTTATTGCCGGTCCAGCCACAGGCTGGATCGGTTGAGCCTGCAAGTCTCATGCTAAAACGATCCGCCAAACCGTCTCCGAAATCTGGCGGCAGCGCCACCTCGCTCCCATCAGCGAGGATCATCGTATGGTGATCGGTTAGACGGGGCGAGTAGGACTTGTGGTGGATGCTTATTCGACCCATCGCGACTTCTGCCTCAAGTTTCGCGGCACGAGCCTGATCGAGCGCCGCGATCGTTCCCCTGGCAAGTGCCGTTTGACCAGCTGGTTGTGACGGTGTTCCATTCGTTAACCCCGCCGGCGCTAACTGGCCAGAGGAGCACGCGGCGACGAATAGGAGCGACATCGCGCCCAGCGAACGAGTCATTAACGCGGGGGTTGGGAATTCCGCCATAGTTCTCTCCTTGCAAGCACTCTGAAGACCATGAAGTTCCAAACTTAATCCGTACTGATCAGCGGGATCGGCACCACTTCGAGAATCGCGGAGAGTCCCGCGAAATCGCGCGGGTTGCACGTGAATAACGGGAGTTCCCACGCCAGCGCCGTCGCAGCGATCATGAGGTCGACGGCTCGCCGGCCTCGCGCCTTTCGCCCTGCGGCCTCGATCGCCGCATAGATCGTTCCATACGCTCTTGCCGCGCCGACCTCGAAGGGCAACACTGGAAACGACGCTTCCGCGCGCTGCAGACGTTCTTGCCGCCGCGCTCTCTCCATCGCGTCCCGCGCTGCGTGCGTCCCCGCGGCAAGTTCGGCGAGGCTTATCGCAGCGATCGCCATTTCATCGGGTAATGCCTGCGCACTCACGCGTTCCAGATCGATGATGACCGACGTGTCGATCAGCCCCCGCGAGCTAGGCACGCGGATCCGCTATCGCGTCGAGGTCCCGTCGGAAGGAAGCGAAGTCGACCGGAGGAGCGTTGCGAAACGCGTCGATAACGTCGCGCTTCTTTGCAAAGTCGCGACGCACTAGCGGACGAAGCTCGCCCACGGGCACGCCGTTGCGCGTAACGATGAACGTTTCGCCTCCGTCCAGCCCCCGCATGACCTCGCCGCTGCGGTTACGTAGTTGGCGCTGATTGATCTCTTTGGGCACCCGCCTATTGTAGCACGTCGTGCTACAGGCTGCAAAATTGAGGGCGGCCAGCCGCAATCCGTGATTGACGATGCCAGGCGTATGGCACTCCCCGCTAGCAAACTAGGCTCATGCAGCGTCTGGACGGGCGGTTCATCTATGCCGCCAGCGATCTCAACGACTTCCTCGAGTGCAAGCGTCTAAGCGAGCTTGACTCGCTCGTGGCGCGTCGCATGATCCCTGCGCCCGACGCGACCGACGAGCAGAGGGCGCTCATTCGGCGCAAGGGCGAGGAGCACGAGCGTGCCTATCTCGTGGCCATGCTGGCGCGCCATCCCGGCGGCGTCGTGCGGTTCGAGCGCTCCGAGAGCGGCATCGAAAACTACCGCGAGGCGGAGCGCGCGACGCTCGAGGCGATGCGCCGGGGCGTGCCGATCATCTACCAGGCGACGTTCTTCGACGGACAGTTCATCGGGCACGCGGACTTCCTTCGCCGCGTCGACGGCGCCCCGTCGCACCTGGGCGACTACAGCTACGAGGTCATCGACACGAAGCTCGGCCTCTCAGCGCGGCCGTACTACCTGGTGCAGCTGTGCAACTACAGCGAGCATCTGGAACGGCTGCAGGGCTGCATGCCCGACTTCGGCTACGTCGTCTTCGGCGACGGCGCAGAGCAGCACTTTCGGCTCAACGACTACATGGCGTACTACCGCCATCTCAAGCAGGCGTTTTTGCACTACGCCGACACGCTCGGCGCTCGAGACGAGGCGCGTGAGTATCCGCTGAAGGTCAAGCACTGCAGCGTTTGCGACTGGGACGAGCAATGCGCGAAGCGGCGCGTCACGGACGATCATCTGAGCCTCGTCGCGTCGATGCGGCGCGACCAGATCGCCAAGCTCGAGGCGGCCGGCATCACCAAGGCTGCGCAGCTGGCGGAAGCGTCCGACGACAAGCGCCCGAACGGGATGACGCCCGAGACGTTCGTCAAGCTGCGCCGGCAGGCGTCGCTGCAAGTGCGCGGACGCACGAGCGCGGAGCCGATCTACGAGCTGCTCGAGCACGCGCCGCCGCTGGGCTTCGCGATGATGCCGAATCCCGCGCCGGGCGACGTCTTCTTCGACATGGAGGGCGACCCGCTGTACGAGCCGGGACGCGGCCTCGAATACCTCTTCGGCTCCTGGCTGCCCGACGACGAGCCGAAGTATCGCGCCTTCTGGGGAACCACGCGCGACGAGGAGCGCCGCGCGTTCGAGGCCTTCATCGACTTCATCGTCGAGCGGCGCCGCAAGCATCCGGCGATGCACGTCTATCACTACGCGAACTACGAGAAGTCGGCGTTGCGGCGCCTCGCGCAAGAACACTGCACGCGCGAAGACGAGGTCGACGACCTGCTGCGCGGCGAGGTGCTCGTCGATCTGTTCGCCGTCGTGCGCCAGACGCTCGCGATCTCCGAGGACGGCTACGGCCTCAAGAAGCTGGAACGTTTCTACCAGCTGGCCCGCGAGACCGCAGTCAAGAAGGGCGACGAGTCGATCGTGATGTTCGAGCGCTGGATGAGCGAGCGCGACCAGCACATCCTCGACGACATCGAGGCGTACAACCGCGACGACTGCCGCTCGACACTGCTGTTGCGCGACTGGCTGCTCGACCGCCGCGAGGAGGCCGTCGCGCAGTTCGGCGTCGAGCTGCCGCTGCGCGAGCCAAAGCAGCCCGACGAGCCGTGCCATGCGGAGTTCGAGCCGACCTGCGGCAAGTGTGTGAAGCGGCGCGACGACGAACGCGAAGACGCCCGGCGCAGCGACGTCGAGCGCGAGCTGCTCGCGGGCGTGCTGGCGCCGCGCACCGAGGAAGAGTACCGCCTGATGCACTCCGACAAGCGCGAGCGCTACCTCCTCGCCAATCTGATGGCCTACCATCGCCGCGAAGAGAAGCCGGCGTGGTGGGAGTACTACGACCGCTGCGAAAACCTCGACGAGTTGCTCGAGTTCGACAAAACCGCGATCGCGGGGCTGAAACTCCGCGAAGACATCGCGCCGCATAAAATCAAACAGAGCACGGTCTACACGTACTCGTTTCCGGATCAGCTGCACAAGATGGCGGCGGGCGACGACGCCGACAACCCACGCACCCGCAAGCGCGCCGGAACCATCGTCTCCATCAACGATGACGACAATCTCCTCGAGCTCAAGACCACCGCCGGCCTCGAGACGGCGCGCGCGATCCACGAGCTTATTCCCGTGGGACCGCCGTCGTCTCTCCCAAAGCGGAAGGCTCTGGCCCGACTCGGCAAGGCCTATCTCGACGGCACGCTGCAATCCGAATATCCCGCCGCCACGGACCTGCTCGACAACCGCGATCCGGTGGTCCGCGGACGCAGCCGCACGATTCAGCCCGCAGAGGTCACGGCGACGACGGTTTCGGACGTCGTGCAGCGGCTCGAGAACAGCTACCTCTTCATCCAGGGACCGCCGGGCAGCGGCAAGAGCACGATCGGATCGCAAGTGATCTGCGACGTCATCGAGCGCGGCAAGCGCGTCGCGGTCACGAGCATGAGCCACAAGGCGATCCACAACCTGCTGCACAAGGTCGAGGCGTGCATCGCGGCGCGCGGTAAGACGTTTCGCGGCCGCTACAAACACAGCAACGGCGATTCGGAGTATACGTCCACGCTGGCCGCGCCGCCGATCGAATCGGTCGACAAGAACGAGGACATGGACGGCGACGACTACCAGCTCGCCGGCGGAACCAGCTGGGTCTTCGCGCGCGCGGAGCTGGCGCACAAGTTCGACTACATCTTCATTGACGAGGCCGGTCAGGTGTCGCTGGCCGACGCGCTGGCTGTCGCACAGTGCGCGCATAACGTCGTGCTGCTCGGCGATCCCTCGCAGCTCGCGCAGGTGAGCCAGGGCCGCCAACCGCTGCACGTGGGCGACTCGGCGCTGCAGCATCTGCTGGGCGACGAGCAGACCGTGCCGCCCTACCGGGGCATCTTCCTGGACGTCTCGTACCGCATGCAGCCGCAGATCTGCAAGTTCGTCTCGGATGCGATGTACGACGAACGGCTCGAACCCGCCGAGGCGACGCGGCTGCACGGCGTCACGCTGGGATCCACGCGCCTCGCCGGCCTCTACTACGAGCCGATCGAGCACAGCGGCAACGGCGCGAGCTCGCCGGAGGAAGCGAACGAGGTCGTGCGCCAGATCGTGCTGCTCCGCGCGAAGGGCATGGTCGTGGACTCGCAGCCTAAGGACACCGAAGGCATACCGCGGCCGCTGACCGATCGCGACATCATCGTCGTCACGCCGTACAATGCGCAGCGCCGGCTGATCCTCGAGAAGCTGCGCCACGCGGGCCTCGACGTGCGGGTCGGCACCGTAGACAAGTTCCAGGGCCAGGAGGCCCCGGTGGTCTTCTATTCGATGGCGACGTCGAGCGGCGAGGATGTGCCGCGCAACGTGGAGTTCCTCTTCGAGCGCAACCGCTTCAACGTCGCGATCTCCCGTGCGCGCGCCGCGAGCGTGCTCGTCAGCAGCCCGCGGCTTCTCGACCTCCCGTGCCACACGCCGGAGCAGATGGCACTGGTGAACCTGCTCTGCGCGTACGCCGAGACCGCGCAGCGACAGGGCGCGCTAGCGATGGTCTAGCCCCTCGCGGGGAATCGGGCGCCTCCGGCATTGAGTGCCAGCAGCACGGTGCCCGATCGCGATTGCACTGCAGTGTTCGAAACCGCACACACGTCAAGTCCCCGAGGGTGCTACGATTGGGCCCTCGACCCTAATACGCTTTGACCGTAGCTCCCGCGGCGGCCGATCCGCATTTCCGCGAGAGAAAAGGCCAGCCATGACCACTGCGATGGAGCGCGTGTGGACGCGCATGAAGACCTCGGCAGCCAAAGTCGCCAAGCGTAAGACTTTCATTAGCGTCGCAGAAGCGCAAAGAGCCATACTTACGATGTGCCACCTCGAGAAGACGGCATCTCCACCGCCCGATGCCCTCGAGTATTTGGCCTCAGAATTGGTACGCATGAGCCAGGCTGAATCACCCAACCTCGCCACGCGCGTTAGCGCGCAAGCGCCGACGTAAGGGAGGAACACCGATGCCTGGAATTGCCGAATTTTACTCGATCAACGAGTCCAAGAAGCCCGAACAGAAGCGAGTCCACCATAACAACAGCACCTGCCTAGCGGGGCGCAGCGTTCCCCAAGATCAACGACGCTCGGGCAGTGCCGGCCACCGGCTTTGCGATGACTGCAGAATGCTGGGCGCTGCGGTGAAGTAGCCGCAGCAGAACGCGACGCTGTTTGCGAGCCGTTAGGCGTTGCGGCAGGAGCGCACGGGATGCGGCTGGACGGCGTGCTCCCAAAGACGTTTCGTCCAGCAGTCGCCGAGCAGCGAGCAGTAGCACAGCGTAAGATCGACGCGCCGAATCGAGCCCATCACGCGGCGCGTGATGTATTTGCCCTCGACACGCAGCACCTCGAGCTTTTGCCCGGCGGGCACGACGTCGCCGGGCAGGATAGTACTCGCCGTCAGATTGGCCGGGCGCTCGTGGAACCTTCGCTCATCCGTGCGCGCCTCGGCTTGCTCGGCGTCGATCGCCGCCGAAATCGCCGGCTGTGAGGTCGGCGTGCCGGGCCGCTGCACGACCTTGCCGTCGCGCGTAATCACCGCGTCCAGAATCAGCGCCGGCCCGATGCCCGCGTTGTCGACGTCGAGCTCGAAGTACTTGTCCGTCGACGATGTCGTGATGAACGAGATGTAGGGCCACACGGTCGCGCTGAACTGCTTGCGGATCACGTAGGTCTGATACGCCGACGACGCCGCCGCGATGCCGCTGATCACCAGCGCGAGCAGCGCGACGAAGAGATCGAACCGAAACCGCCTCTCATCCACGCGGGAAGTGGTTCACTGTTCGACCAGCTGCATCATCTCCGGAGTGTAGCGCGCGCCGGCGGTCTGTTCGTGGAGGCCCTCCAGGGCGTCGAGCTGGTCCTTCGTGAGATGCACGTCGAAGGCGCCGACGTTCTCTTCGAGATAGCGGCGGTGCTTGGTGCCGGGAATGGGCACGACGTCGCCGCCGCGCGAGAGCACCCACGCGAGCGCGACCTGCGCGGGCGTGGCGTTGCACTCCTCGGCGACGGCGCGGACGGCGTCGACGATGCGCTGGTTGGCGCGAGCGCTCTCCTTCGAGAAGCGCGGGTTGGCGCGACGCCAATCGTCTTCGCCGAGCGTCTCGACGTTCACGGCGCCGGTGAGGAAGCCGCGGCCGAGCGGGCTGTACGGCACGAAGCCGATGCCGAGCTCGCGCACGGTAGGGAGCACTTTCTTCTCGACGCGCCGCTCCCAGAGCGAGTACTCGCTCTGCAGCGCACTGATCGGATGCACGGCGTTGGCGCGCCGCAGCGTCTCGGGCGAGACTTCGGAGAGGCCGAGATAGCGCACCTTGCCTTCGTCGATCAGCTCCTTCATCGCGCCGATCGTTTCCTCGATCGGCACCGACGGGTCGCGGCGGTGCTGGTAGTAGAGATCGATCGTGTCGACCCCGAGCCGCGCGAGCGACTCGTTGGCGACGCGCTTGGCGTTCTCGGGTGTCCCGTTGACGCCACGCACGCCGTTGCCGAACTTGAACCCGAACTTCGTCGCGATCACGACGCCGTCTCGGCGGCCCTTCAGCGCCCGTCCGACGAGCTGCTCGTTGGTATAGGGCCCGTAGACCTCGGCGGTGTCGAAGAAGTTGATGCCGAGTTCGAGCGCGCGATGGATCGTCGCGATCGCCTCGGTCTCGTTGGCGGCACCGTACGCGGCAGTCATAGTCATGCAGCCGAGGCCCATCGCCGACACCGTGAGCCCCTGCTTCCCGAGTTTGCGCTGTTCCATAGGCCCCACAAGACGCGGCCCCGCGGCCAGGGGTTGCGAAACAACCCTTCGGTAGCATTCGTAAAAAGAGCATGGTGGAGCGGGCGCAGCTGTACGCGCGGATCGGCGGGTGGCTCTACCTGCTGATCTTCATCATGGCGGGCGTCTCGATGGGGTTGCAGTCCAACCTCGTGGTGCCGGGAGACGCGGCGGCGACGGCCGCTCGCATCGCGGCCGCACAGACGCAGTGGCACCTGGCCCTCGCCGCGACGCTAATTATGTTTACAACCGACATCCCGCTCGCGGTGATCTTCTTCGTGCTGCTCCGCCCCGTGAGCGCGAGCCTCTCCTTGCTGTCGGCGCTCTTACGGTTCGCTGAGGCGGTGATCGGCAGTATCAATCTGGTCTGGTATGTCGCGCCCGTCTTGCTGGTCGGCGGCGCGGCATATCTTCAGGGAGTCGAGCCGCACACGCTCGACGGGCTCGCATACCTGTCGCTCAAGCTGTACGACTACGGCTTCGGCATCGCGCTGATTCCGTTCGGGCTGCACTGCGTCGTACTCGGGTACCTGATCTACCGATCCAAGTATCTGCCCAAGACGCTCGGCGTGCTCCTCGTTATCGCAGGCTCGGCCTATGTGATCAACAGCCTCGCGCTCCTTGCGGCGCCGACGCTCACCGGCGTGACCTTCTACTTGATGTTTGCGACGGCGCTTCCGGCGGAACTTGGGCTCT
Organism: Vulcanimicrobiota bacterium; assembly: GCA_963752825.1. Taxonomy (GTDB): domain Bacteria; phylum Vulcanimicrobiota; class Vulcanimicrobiia; order Vulcanimicrobiales; family Vulcanimicrobiaceae; genus Cybelea. Next base: position 195,756 of record CAVVZF010000001.1, read on the forward strand.
GCATCTGGCTCATCGTGAAGGGCGTCGACGCCCCGAAATGGGCACTCGCGGCCGGCACGACTTAGCGAACCGTCCGTCGAACGAGCCGCGCATGAAACCGTTGCGCTTACTTCTCGTTCTGTCTTTCGCCGCGGCGCTGACTGCGTGCGGCGGTACGCTCAACCCGACGACCCCCAGCGTTGCAGCATCGAGCGTCCGGTCGCACGCTCTCGGCGCACAGAACCCGGCGCCGCCGCGCAAGGGGTCGAGCTACAAGTTGCTCTACGCGTTCAAGGGAACACCCGACGGCGCCAGTCCGTACTCCGGTCTCGTCCTCCTGGGCAACACGCTCTACGGCACGACGCTGAACGGCTCGAAGAACTATTGTTCGGGAAGCTGCGGCAGCAACAACTGCTATCTCGGTTGCGGCACGGTGTTCTCGCTGAGCGGCGGAAGGGAACGGGTCGTCTACAACTTCAAAGGCAACTTCAACAGCGGTAGCGACGGCTCGTGGCCGTTCGCCGGTCTCACGTACTTGAAGAGCCAATTCTATGGCACGACGTCGGGCGCGGGAGCCAACCGGCACGGCACGGTCTTCACCGTCGACACGTCGGGAAACGAACGCGTGCTATATAGCTTCGCGGGAGGTAACGACGGCGAAGTCCCGGAGGCCCCCGTGACCGCGTATCGCGGCAACCTATACGGAACGACCGTCTACGGTGGCGGCACGGGCTGCGGCGGCGCCGGATGCGGTACCGTCTACAAAGTCACACTCGCCGGTAAAGAGTCGGTGCTCTACAGCTTCAAGGGCGGCACTGACGGCGAGCGCGTCTACGCCCCCGTTACGGTGCTGGGCAGAAAACTCTACGGCGCGAGCCTCGAAGGTGGCCGGGGTTGCGGCTCCACCGGCTGCGGCACGATTTTCGAGCTGACCACGAAGGGCAAGGAACACGTGCTGTATCGCTTCAGCAACTCCGGCGACGGCGCATACCCCAATGGTCTGATCGCCGTGAACGGAGTGCTCTACGGCACGACCGAGGGAGGCGGCTCGAAGAACTCGGGCACGTTCTTCTCTGTCACGACGGGCGGCTCGCTCAAGACGCTCTACAACTTCCAAGACATTCCCGACGGCAACCTGCCGGGCTCGACGCTCATCTACTCGAAGGGCTACTTCTACGGCACGACGGTCGGCGGCGGCGATAGCGCCGGCAACGGCACCGTGTTCAAGGTGAACGCGTCTGGCAACGAGAGCGTTCTCTACGCATTTAACGGTGGCAGCGACGGATCGGATCCTCAGGGCCCGCTTTTCCTGGATCCCTTCGGCGTCTCTCTCTACGGCACGACGACGAAGGGCGGGGGTACGGGTTGCAGCGGAAGCGGCTGCGGTACGATCTTCAAGGTAAAACCGTGACATGAACGTTCGTAGACTCAATCACGCGGTGCTGCGCGTGCGCGATCTCGACCGCAGCCTCGCCTTCTATCACGACGTGCTTGGTCTCGAGCCGATCGCGCGCATGGGTCACGTGATGGCGTTCATGCGCGCGCCCGGCTCGGAGAATCACCACGACCTCGGGCTCGCGTCGGTCGGGCCGCACGCGCCGCCCAACGAGCGCGGCGTCGGGCTGTATCATCTCGCGTGGGAAGTCGACGAGATCGAGTCGCTGCGCGACGCGCGCGCGGCGCTGGAACGCTACGGCGCGCTGAGCGGCGCGAGCGATCACGGCGCGACGAAGTCGATCTACGGTTACGATCCCGACGGCAACGAGTTCGAGGTGATGTGGATGGTGCCGCGCGAGCACTGGGGCGAGTACGAGAACGCTGCGCCGACGCGTCCGCTGGATCTCGACGCCGAGATCGCGCGCTGGGGAGTGAAGACATCGACGGGCTGATCGTCGCGCCGTACAGCGGCCAGCTGCCGCCGCTCGATCCGGCCGTGGAGTCGGCGGTGCGCGAGCGCATGCACTCGATCCCGATATTCCGCAGCCTCGGATTTTCGAACATTCGCCTCGGCGCCGGCGCGCTCGAGTGCATGGTTGCGCGCAATCCCGATTTCGACGGCATCTTCGACTCGTTTCATGGCGGGCTCTTGATGACGGCCGCCGACTCCGCCGCCGCGATCGTAAGCTTGACGATCTGGGGCGACGACGGCGCGCTGGTGGCGGTCGCGCAAGTCACCTACATGCGGCTTGCTGATGCTTGAGCCGGCGTGATAGAGTGAGGTGCAGCAATGGCGCAGACTGAAATCGTATTGCCGGAAACGAAGCCAGAGACGGAGTGGGTGCGAGGCCGCCCACTGCAAAAGGTGAGCCCGCAGCGCGACCACGCGCGCTTGCAGGGGGCCTTGACGATACAGCTGGCGCGCTGGGCGGAAGGCCGGGGCGAGACGGGGCCCGAGTGGCGCTTTCGCGTCGCGCCGCCGGGCGAAGCGCGCCGCCCGCTCGTCCCCGACGTCTCTTATGTCTCGAACGAGCGGCTCCGGCCTCTCAGCGATGCCGAGATCCAGATTCCGCCGCTCGCACCGGACGTCGCGGTCGAAATTCTCTCACCCGCCGATCGGCGAATCGACATCGACGACAAGATTTCGGTGTACTTGCGCGCCGGATCGTCGCTCGTCGTCGTCGTGGATCCGCGGCGCCGCGTGGTCGAGCTGCATGACCGCGCCGGCGTAGCGCAACTCGACGAGTCGCAGACGATCGAGCACCGGGCGTTGCCCGGATTCTCCTATCCCGTGTGCGACTTATTCGCGGTGCTGCGCCGCTCTTAGAGCGGCCTGCGCACCCACACGCTGGTGAGCATCCAGCACTGTGTCCAACAGTTAGGATCGCCCAGCAGCGCGTTGGCAGCATCGAGCGTCTCCGCGTCGACGAATCCCGCGCTGATGACGCGCTCGCGCACCGTCTCGAAGAACAGCTGAAAGTAGACGGCGTCGCGCGTCGTGCCGCGGATGTTCGGCACCTCGGTCTTGGCGTCGGGATGGCCGAGGCCGAGCGCCTGGACCATCGCGGGCAATCGTCGGCCAATGAACCACTCAACGCCTTGCGACTTGCCCCAGTCGATGATGCCGCTCCACGCCTCGCGCCACGCTGTCGGCTCGCACGTGAGCGCCAGATGAAAGTCGGGCTCGCAGACGAACAGCCAGCCCCCGGGCTTCGGCGCCGCGGCCATCTTCTCGAGCACGGCCTGCGCGTAATCCGAGATCTGATGCAGCATCGCGCGGCACATCACGAGGTCGAAGGCGTCGCGCGGTAGATCGGCGGTGCGCAGGTCGGCCTGGCGCACGGTGAGATTCGGCGCATCGACGAGCTCGATCAGCTGCGGATTGATGTCGACGGATGTGACGCTGCCGCTCGCGCCGCCCAGCTCGAGGCAGCTCCAGCCCTCGCGCACGCCCAACGCGAACAGCGATGCTTGCGTCCACGGATCGAGGATCTTCGACATGAGGTCCAGCCGCTCGTATTCGGCGGTCGACGTTTGGTCGAACATGTAGGAATGCACGTCAGTCTGCCTCATGCGAGCCTCAACTTGCTCATCCCTGGCCGGCCGGCAGCTGCGGTCGGCTTGCCTGCCACGGAGGGAGATTGCCCCGAGTTGGTCAACCTGGTAGACTAGTTCACGTGAAAGACCAATGCTTTAATATCGCCGAGGCGAAAGCGCACCTATCGCGGTTGATCGAGCGAGTAGAGCGTGGAGAGCGGATAACGATTGCTCGAAACAACCGTCCGGTCGCGATCATATCGCCGGTTAAGGTCTCACCTGAGTCGGTCGTCGCGCGATTTCGCGCCGTCCGTGAAACGATCCGACAGCGCAACGGCGGCCGGCCCGTGCTGCGGCGGGGCGAGAGCTGGCGCGATTTCATCGACGCGGGCCGGCGAAACTAGGTCAGCCCACTCCCACGCATGGCCATCGTCCTCGACGCTTCAACCGCACTATCCCTGTTTCTGCCCGACGAGAATTCGACGTACTGCGAGGCCGCACTCGCCGCCGGCGTAGTAGAAGGCCTCGTCGTGCCGGCGCTCTGGCCTTACGAGGTTCAAAACGGACTCCTCGTAGCGCTACGGCGCAAACGCCTCGACACGGAAAGCCTCGGACAAGCTCTTGCGGCTCTCCGCGGATTGGCGCCAACACTCCGCGCACCTGAGGGGCTCGGCGTCGAGCTGCGGATCGCGCAGGAGTATGCCTTAAGCGGATACGACGCCGCCTATTTGGCCGTCGCGATGGCGGTCGACGGAAAGTTGGCGACGATCGATGAGGAGCTGCGGGCGGCAGCGACGGCCGCCCGCATAAAACTCTTCACGACCGCGCGAAGAAAAGGCCGCTAGCGCGACATCGCGCGCCGGATGGCGGCGAGCTGCATCGCGCTCAGTAGTCCCGGTGGGCTGATCAGATCGACGCGCGTTCCGCGCACGACCCAGCTGATGGGCTCGACCCTGACTTGCTGCATCGCGCCGCCATCGCGGCCGAACTTCACGAATGCGTGTTCTCCCGGCGGGACATTCTTCGTGACTGGCGGCACCTGCGGCGGCGCTGCCGATCCCGCCGTCATCCAGAGCTTCATCGGGGTCGGAGCGCCGTGTCGTGCGCTGCTTTCCATGATGGTTAAGCCCGGAACGCCGTTGCCGGGGCCTTGATAGCGAAAGACGAGGCGCGCGTCGAGCGGTGAGGAGCTCGCCGTGAGCTCGTCGATGCGCGACGTGAATCCGGCGGGAATCGCGGCCGGTGCGATGACGTGGAACGGCATGTCGCGCTGAGCCTGATCGAGGGTGACGTCGTTGACCGTCATCGGCACCGGCCGGCCGCCGATCATCGCGAACGCGTGTAGCATCTGCTCGACCTGGGCGCGCACGGTGGGGCTGCCGACTACAAATGCCACCAGCACCACGCACGCCGCGGCGGCGGCTGCGGCCCAGCGCGGGATCGCGCGCGGCTGAGCGACGGCGTTCGCCCGTGCTCTAACCGCGTATTCGTTGTACTGAGGGATGTCGATCGTTTCGACGTACGCGCCGACGGCGTCGCGCGCGCGCTCAACCTGCTGCGATTGATTCATCACTAAACCTTCCTTCTGGTGCGGCTGTGTGTTGCGAAGGTGAGGCCGGATCGTCGAGCGCCACGCGCAAGCGCCGATGCGCCAGCATCAGCCACCAGCGCACCGTGACGGCGGGAGCGCCGAGCACCTGCGCGATCTCGCCACTGCGCAAACCATAGTAATAGCGCAGGACGATCGACAGGCGTAGGCGCGGCTCGAGCGCGTCGACAGCCGCGCGGACCGCGATGCGATCGTCGCGCGCCGCTTCGTCGTGGGCGGCTGCCGCCTCGACCGGCTCGTCGCGGCGCATCGAACGCTGGGCGCGCCTAGCCTCGTTGACGACGATACGATAGAACCACACAGCGAAGCGCTCCGGCCGGTGCAGGCTCTTCAGCCCGCGCCAAGCGCGCGCGCACGCCTCCTGGGCGGCGTCTTCGGCCGCCGAGCGATTCCTGACGATGGACCACGCGATGCGATACGCGTCGGGCCACACCGAGCAGATCAGGTCGGCAAGCGCCGCGTCGTCTCCGGCGCAAGCCCGGGCCACGAGCCCGTCGTTTTGCTTCACGCCAAATAGACCGCCACGCCCAACAAAACGTTGGACTCAGGCCACGCGTTACTGCGGAGGCGCCGCGGATGTCTCGGCAATGAGGGCGGCGTAGGCGCGGCTCGCGTCGGTGGGGGCGCGCTTGAGTTCGGGGTCGGTGTCGAGATCGATGTGGTAGAGCCCGAAGTCGCTGCCGTCGTCGAAGGGCAGGCCCCATTCGCGATTCGAGGTGATGCTCCAGCACAGGTAACCCTCGACGGGCACGCCACGCGCGACGGCCTTGCGCACCTCGTTGACGTGCGCCTTGAGATAGTCGGCACGGGCGATGCCGGACGCGCGCCCGACGCAGCCGTTCTCGATGACGATGATCGGCTTGCCGGGAAACTCGCGCGCGGTTTCGGCGAGGATCATGCTGAGCGCGCCGGGCCAGACGGGTGCGCTCGCGTACTGGAAGTCGGCGGCGGCGCTGAGCCGGTGCAGCTCACCCGGCCAGAACGACGGCACGCCCCAGTAGTAGTCGAGGCCGACGAAGTCGAGCGTGCCGGCGCACTCGCGCGGACACAGAAAATCCGGCAGCTTGCCGGCCATGCCGAGATTCCACCAGTTCGTGCCGAGCATCGTGGTGAAGATCGCGAAGCTCTTGCGCAGCGCGAAGAGCGCGTGCAGCCACGACGAGCGCGTCGCCTGCAGGCGCCGCTCGCCCTGCACCGGCACGAACTCGACGCGCTCGGGATCGCCGAAGATCAACTGTGCAACGCGCCTCGCAATATCGGGCTCGAGCCCTCCGTAGTGCGGCTTCGGCGCCTCGCTGGCACCTGACATAATGAGGCCGGCTCGGCCGATGCGCCGCGTCGCTCGCATCGAAGCCAGGGCCCGAGCCGCACCAGCAGTGTCATCCTGAGCCGCGCGCGCAGCGCGCGTGTCGAAGGGCTGAGCTTGTCGAAGGGTGCCGGTGCACAATCCTTCCACCCCCGGACTGATCCCCACGCGCAGCTTCCCGCGCTTGCGGATGCGCGCGAAGGAGCGGTCCATCTCAGGCACGGGCCCCTTTGCGTCAACCTGCGCTTCTTCTTCGCGCCCGATGTGCGCGACGGTTTTACGATTGAAGGCGTCGGGAATCTCGGGATGCTCGGCGCGCAGATCGCGAATCGCATGGTCGACGATGTTGAGCAACGTCCGGCTACCGAGCGCCATCGCGACGGCAAAGTACTGTGGCGGCCCGGGGAGCTGCGTGAGAGCGAGCGCGTCGCCGGTGTACTGCCGCAGCGAGACGTCGTCATCGAAAACCGCGTCGACCTCGCCGCGCTTGAGGGCACCGACCGCGTCATCCATCGAGTCATAATAGCTAACGGTCGCGGCGGGGAACGAGCCGCCGACGATGCTGGCGGGCAGCGTGTCGGCGACGACGGCGACGCGGCCGCGCCACGTCTGCATGTCCGCGGGAAGCGCGAACGAGCCGGCGTGCAAGGCGGCGAGATGCGCGCAGTAGTAGGGCTCGGAGAAGAACGCATGCTCGATGCGCTGGGGCGTCATGGTGATCTGGGCGATCGAGCAGTCGACGCGGCCGCCTGCGTCGACGTCGGATTGCGCGATGCGCGCGGCTTGCCGCTTCGCAGCCTCGGGCGACTGCAGGTGCGTGGCGTTGCGATCGATCCAGCGCTGCAGCCATTGCGGCAGTCCGAGGACGAGCGGATTGGCGCCGACGCGGGCGTCGGGGCGGATGCGCCGGATGGCATCGCGGGCCTTGGCGTGGGCGCGAAAGAGGTCGGGGATGAGCGTGAGCACGTCGTCCATCTGCGCGTCGCCGCTTTGGTACGGCGGCTGGCCAGGCGGCATGGCGTAGGCGCGCATCCAGAAGCCTTTGATCCAGCCATAGACGAGCTGGTTGGGCTCGTTGAGCGTGACGTAATAGTCGATGAGATCACCGAGCCGCTGAGCGACTTGGGTGGCGAAGGCGGTTACGCGATCAGGAAAACCCGGATCGAGCGGCCCGGCGCCGCTGCCGGCAGCTTGGACGTGAAGTGGCCAGCTGTTGTGCACGAGGGTGACGAGGGCGGACATGCCGGCATCGCGAATGGCCTGCAAGACGTCGCGGTAGTGCGCGAAGGCTTCATCGCTCCATGCGTCGGGCTCGGGCTCGAGGCGCGCCCATGAGAGCGAGAGTCGGAACATCGTGCAGCCGAGACTGCGCGCGAGCTCGACGTCTTCTCGGTAACGGTTCCAGAAATCCGTGGCTTTGCCGCGCGGAACAAGGCCGCGCACACGCTCCCACACGTCGCGGATGTCGTCATGCCCACCGTACGCCTCACATTGATGATCGGCGGTCGCAACGCCGAACCGAGGAGTGCGCGCCACATGCGGCAGATGCGTGCCGGCCGATAGGCATCCCTCCCGGCAGCAGACAAAAGCCGCACTTGCACTTGACGAGGCCCATGCAATGCGCCCTTGGGGAATGACGCTGCGTCGTTGAAACCAGCCTACTCCAGAATGACTTCCGGGACCAAGCGCTAAGCAAAATGAGGTGCCTGTCGTCTTAAGCCAGCGCACCTGGCATGGCGATCCAAAGTATCTCGACCGCGAAGGTGTGATCTATCATTACCCTCGCCAGTACCGTGGTCGGATCAACGACTTCGATCGCTTCATCTACTATCGGCCAGCCAAAGGAGCTTCGGAAGAAGAGCGCTCAACCTACGTCGGACACGGCGTGCTCGGGGATTCATTCGAGGACTGGGCGCACGCGCAGCATTGGTTCGTTAATATCGCTTGGTATGAGCCGTTCGATCGACCGGCGCACTTACGCGATAACGGCTTTTTCGTAGAAACGGAGAGCACCGTGTCGCCACAGTTTCAGAGCGCCGCGCGGCCGATTCGTGAGACTGCCTACTATCGAATTCTCATGCTCGGCGGCGTTTCCGCGGGACACGAATTCGCGCCGTCCATCACTACCGAGTCCGTCTCGACGGCGGGCTACTCCCCACTGATTGCGGGGATGCCTCGCGATGCATTTCGCGAGGCACTCAAGATTCCACAGGGCACGGGCTACGTACCATCAGGCAAAGCTCTTCCGAGCATCTATGAGTCGGCTGCGCTACAAGAGCGGGCGCGCAAAGATCACAATGCCACGCTAGAGCTGATCCGCCGTCTCGCGGAGCGCCTCGGCGGGCGTTGTTGGTATAACAACAACATCGATCTCTTTGTGCGGTGCGGCGATCAGAAGCTACTCGTCGAGGCCAAAAGTCTCACCGATGTGCGTCAATCGGTGGACCGAATGCGTTATGGGATGGGCCAACTTTTCGATTACCGCGTGCGCTACAAAGCGGAAATAGCTGGTGCAGAGCCGGTTCTGGCGTTCGGAGCGCCACCCGACCACGCCACGGCGTGGATCACGACGATTCTCCAGGAGAACGGGATATCGTTTATCGCGCAGGATCGCGGGCGCCTCGTCGCGCTAAACGAACGCGCCGCTGCCCTTACAATCTTAACCCGACCGGACTAGTTCGCGCTTTGAGGAGAGTTCGAATGCCGAAAGGCGTAACCTGGAAAGAGCTTATGTACGACGCCGTCTTGCACCTCCCGCGAGAGTTCACGCTCTCGGATGTTCTGGAGCGCCGTGGGCGCTTCGCAAAAGCATTTCCTAACAACAGATTCATCGATGCCAAGATGCGGCAAAGCTTGCAGGTACTTCGCGATCAAGGAATCCTTCGGTTTATTAGTCCGGGTCGTTATCAGCGGCTCGATGTATCTCCGGTCTTCACCGCACTCATCGATATGACGGTGGCGACCCGCTTTGTCAGCGCTGCGCAGGCCACGCGGGTTGCGCTGGAGACCTGGGCTTCCTTCAATCTGTATTGCCTCGACTGCGCGAGCGACGCGCTTGACCCGCTCCCGACCAATACCCCCGTTGCCGACTTCAAATGCTTCGTCTGCGAGCGAACATATCAGCTCAAAACGAAAGATGGGCGGTTCGGCCCTCGCATCACGGGCGCCGCGTACCAACCCACCGTCGATGCCATCGGTCGCGGAGAGATGCCCGAGCACATCTTCGTCGAGTTCGACAAGCGCTTCAACACGGTCGTCTTTGTGGACGCCGTTCCCGGGCGCCTCATCACGGAGGACCGCGTCATTCCTCGCAAACGGCTGGCCACGACAGCTCGGAGGGCCGGCTGGCAAGGCTGCACCATCGTGATCTCCGATTTGCCGTCGGTACGCATGGTCGCGCCGGCCGGAATCGAACGAAGCAAAGTTCGCGAAGAGTGGAAAGCCCTCTGAAAGGTCAAGCCGATCTGCGGATCGGCGATATCGCAGCCTTGATGCGCCACGCCCGAAAATCGGCGAGCTATAAGCCTGCGCTGCTCAAGGCGCTGGTGCGATGTTGCCGGCACTCGGATGAGCTGCATATCCCGCTCGACGCCATCGGCCGAGAGTTCACGAAGCTGTACTGGAATCAAACGGTTGTCTATCATTTACGTCAAGCGGCGTCGTTGAGCAAGGAATCGATGGCGGTCAAGCTGATACGGCGAACGGCCCAAGCGTATAAGGTACACGATTTAGCAAGGCTGCCCATAGCCGGTCGCGCGAAGATTGACAGCCAGATGTCGAGGTTGCTTACGGTAAACGTTCTGGCCGCATTCCACGCGAGCAAACCGCTCGGGATGCCGCCACTCTATCGCTGGAAGTCTGGGCAAGACCACGTTGCAGTCACGCAGCAGGCTCAGTCCTTTTTAAGGAACCAAGCGCCAGCGCGCGAACTGGTCGCAAACTTCTACTGGGCTGAGTTTTTGGAAGGCTGTAACCGCCTCGCGCCGCGCATCGTGCAGAAGGTTTCGAGAGACGGCGCGTCCCGGAAGTCGATGCAAAAGTACTTAAAGATCCTTTGCGACGAGTCAAACGTGCAATGCTTTTACTGCGAAGCGCCCCTCGGCGGACAACGCGCGCCCACTGTCGATCACGTCATCCCTTGGAGTTTCTTGCTTGAAGACGGTCTCTGGGACCTCGTCCTCGCGTGTAGCGCATGTAATTCGGCAAAATCGGATTGGCTGCCGGACCACGCCTTCATTCAAAAGCTTCTTTGCCGGAACCGGAATCTCTCTCACAGTGGCATATCGTTGGCAATCGGTGAGCCAGAGATCGAGCACCTCTACGAGGCGGCGATCTCGGTTGAGTGGCCGCGATCCTGGTCACCTTGAAGAAGTACGGAAAGCTCGTCCGGGACCGAATTCCGGAGATAATCGCAGAGGCGGGGAAGTCAGCTACCTGGAGAGAGCTTAGCGCCGACGAGTTCCGCCTCGAACTTCGGGCCAAGGTTCTCGAGGAGGCAAAGGAGCTCGTGGACGCAGCGGATGACGCGCTGCTCTCCGAGCTCGCCGATCTCTCAGAGGTCATAGAAACAATCCTATGGGCTCACAACCTGTCGCGCGAAGAGCTCAAGGCGATCCGCCAGAGGAAAAACGACGAGCGCGGCGCCTTTACCAAACGATTATTCCTGGAGTCGGTAAGCGAATGATTTCACAGCTCATTGAGGCAGTTCTTCCGGACGACGCCGAATCCGTAAAACAGATATGTACGCCCCAGCACAGCCGCCCCGGCCCGCGCCGCCCGTCGAAATTGAATCGTCAGGCTTCCGACGATCTGCGCCACGCCCAGCGCATAAACCAAGACCTCGCCTCCCGGCGTGCTCCAGAGCAACTTCAACTGCTGCCGCTCGTTGAAGTTATGGCATGTGAGCGCGATGATGCCGAACGCGAACGCCGCCGCACCGAACACATGCCGTCCGAGACCGGCTCTCAGGCACGCCGAAACGCCCGGTGGTCAGCCGCTGTGACACGCGGCGCGGGCGAGTAAAAGGGCTTTGTCGCGAGTGTTGCGAGCGAGGGAGGCGGCGCGTTCGAACTCGTCGCGCGCTTCGGTCGTGCGACCGAGCTTGGCGAGGAGATCGGCGCGAACGCTGGGAAGCAGATGGTACGTTCGGAGCGCGGGCTCGTTGCGCAGTTCGTCGACGATATCGAGGGCGGCCTGCGGGCCGTACGCCATGCCGACCGCGACGGCGCGATTCAGCTCTACGACAGGCGATGGCGCGGTGTTTGCAAGCGCGCCGTAAAGGGCGGCGATGCGGCGCCAATCGGTTGCGTCGGCCGTCGCGGCGCGGGCGTGGCACGCTGCGATCGCGCCTTGCAACGCGTAGGATCCGAGTGCGTGACCCGGCGCCAGCATTTCCGCGCGCGATAATGCGGCGAGGCCGCGGTGGATCAGCAGGCGGTTCCACTTGCTGCGATCCTGTTCGAGCAACAGGATCGGCTCACCCGATGGGCCGACGCGCGCCCGCATCCGCGACGCCTGGATTTCCATGAGCGCCACGAGGCCATGGACCTCGCTCTCGCCGGGCATCAGCACGGCGAGCATGCGTCCGAGGCGCAACGCGTCCTCGGCGAGCTCGGGGCGCAGTACGTCGTCGCCCACCGTGGCCGCATAGCCTTCGTTGAAGATGAGGTAGATGGTCTCGAGGATCGACGCGAGACGCCGCCGGCGCTCCGGGCCCGACAGGACCTCAAACGGAACGTGCGCCTCCGCCAGCGTCCGCTTCGCGCGCACGATGCGCTGCGCGATCGTCGCTTCCGCCGTGAGAAACGCGCGGGCGATCTCCGCGGTGGTGAGGCCGCCGAGCAACTTGAGCGTCAGCGCGACGTGCGCCCCCCTCGACACGACCGGATGGCACGCCACGAACATCAGGCGCAGCAGATCGTCGTCGATCTCCTCGTACGCCGCGGCAACGTCGGTCTCTGATTCCGCGACCGAGAGCGAGTGCGCGAGCTCTTGGGACTTGCGCGCGAGCGACTCGTCGCGCCGGATCGCATCGACGGCGCGGCGTTTGGCGATCGTCATCAACCACGCGCCAGGATTGCGCGGAATGCCCTCGTCCGGCCACTGCGAGAGGGCCACCACGAAGGCATCCTGCGCTAGATCCTCAGCCTTGCCGACGTCGCGCGTCATTCGCGAGAGGCGCGCGATCAGCTTCGGCGATTCGATGCGCCAGACTGCGGCAATCGCTTCGTCGACGCGGTCGGTCACGCGGGAGGCGGGTGGACCTCGTGGAGGTAGCACGTTGCGTCGAAGCCGAGCGTTTCGAGGAAGCGGTTGGTGAGGGCGATCGCGTGATCGCGATCTTTGGCTTCGAGCACGGCGTACCCGCCGACGACCTCTTTCGATTCGGCGAAAGGCCCGTCGGTCACGGCGGTGCGGCCGTTCGTGCGAGTGACTGAGAACTCGATCATGTCGCTGTCGCGCCCGCCCGTGTCGACGAGGGTCCCCTCTCTGCGCATGCTTGCGACGAGCCTTGCCATGCGCTCCGTCGTCTCGGGAAGATCGTGCGGGTTCGTTTTCGCGGGATCGAACGTAAGAACTGAAATGAATCTCATTTGAGCTGCTCCCGTACGCGCGACTCCGAGGCGCGGGCTTCGGGGGTGAAGTTCTCACCGAAATCCTCGGCCTCGAAGATCTGCCGAATCTCGATGACTGCGCCGCCGTCGAACGGCGCGTGGGTGAAGCGCTCGACGATCTCTTCCTTGGATTTGCCCTGCACGATCCAGAAGCCGGCGACGAGCTCCTTCGTTTCCGTAAACGGGCCGTCGATGACCGTCGTGCGGCCGCCGTCGAAGCGCAGCCGCACGCCCTTGGACGATGCCTGCAGCCCCTCGCCCGCGAGCATCACTCCGTCCTTGGCAAGCCCTTCGTTGAACTTGCCCATCTTCTGAAGCATCTCGCTCGACGGCAACCCGCCCGCCTCGCTCTCTTTGTTAGCCTTGACCAGGACCGCAAACCTCATGGGGTTCTCCTTCTGTGAATTTCTAGCGTTCTGCTGATGCGTCGAACGGAGCCTTGCGTTTTCGACACGAAGACCCCGAAAGGACCAAGCAAGTTACCGTGCTGTTCGTCAGCTCAGGGGTGCCCTTCGAGTCCGCTCAGGATGACAAATGCTAGTAAGAGGAAGTAGCCGCGCCTAATGGCGCGCTCGAACGGATCGGTCGCCGTCGCCACGCTCGCCGTCCTCGTCGGTGCGGCCGTCGCTGCGCGAGGGCAGGCCACGCTGCCCGAGGGCAACGGCAAAGCGATCGTCGAGCAGACCTGCGGCCAATGCCACTCGCTCGCCCGAGTCGTAAACTCCGGCCACACGCGTGCTGGCTGGGCGAACGTCGTCGCCATGATGGTCAACGCCGGCGCGAAGCTTTCGCCCGACCAAGCCAAGACCGTCGTCGACTATCTCGCCAAGAACTTCCCGCAAAAAGCCGCGCCCACCGCCGTCGTCGTTCCAGGCGCTGTGCGCGTCACGATTCGCGAGTGGCTCTTGCCGACGCCCGGCTCGCGTCCGCACGATCCGCTCGCGATGCCCGACGGTTCGATTTGGTACACCGGGCAGATGGCCGACGTGCTCGGCCGGCTCGATCCTACGACCGGCGCGATCAAGCAGTATCCGCTCCCTCCGAATTCCGGACCGCACGGGCTCGTCGCCGACAAGGACGGCAACATCTGGTACACCGCCAACTTCGCGGGCTACATTGGCAAGTTCGATCCGCGCACCGGCCACGTGACGCAATATCCGATGCCCGATCCCGCCGCGCACGATCCGCACACTCCCGTCTTCGATCGGCACGGCGTCCTCTGGTTCACCGTTCAGGACGGCAACTTCGTCGGCCGCCTCGATCCCGTCACGGGCACCATCAAGCTCGTCCGGCTGCCGTCGCCGCACTCGCTGCCGTACGGCATGGTGATCAGCTCGAAGGGCGTCCCGTTCTTCGACGAGTTCGGCGCGAACCGCATCGGCCGCATCGATCCCGCGACGATGACGATCCACGAGTACACGCTGCCGAACCCCGCCGCGCGACCGCGGCGCATCGCCATCACGAGCGGCGACACCATTTGGTACACCGACTACGCGCGCGGCTATCTCGGCCGGCTCGATCCCGCGACCGGCGCCGTGACCGAGTGGCCGTCGCCAGGCGGTCCCAATTCGCAGCCATACGGCATCGCCGCGATGCGCGGCGTGATCTGGTACAGCGAATCGGGCGTCGAGCCGAACACGATCGTGCGCTTCGATCCCGCGACGCAGCGGTTTCAATCGTGGCCGATTCCCTCGGGCGGCGGCGTCGTGCGCAACGTGTCGGTGACCGCCAACGGGAATCTCGCCATCGCCTGTAGCGGCGTCAACCGCGTGGGGCTGGTCGTGATCCAGGGCCCCTAACAAAGTCACCCTTCGTCCTTCGTCCTTCGACACGCGCGCTTCGCGCGCGGCTCAGGATGACAGCCGCTTCGCGGCGCGCTCAGGATGACAATATTTTAAGGGAGCGCCGCAGCGGCGCGAGGTCTGGGTCGGTGCGCAGCAGCGCGATCGCGTCGATGTTCCGATTTCCCGACGCGAGATAGCGCCGCACCGTACGCGCGGCCGCGCCGACGTTTCCCATCGCGATCTGGGCCGCCGCAAGCCCCACCGGGTCGTTAAAGGCTACGCCCTGGGCGCGCACGATCGCACGGTAGTCGGCAACCGCGTCGCGCACGTCTCCCCGCCGCGCCTCGACGTGCATCCGAACCACAAGGGCGGTCGTCTCGGCGGGGTACATGTTGAGCAACACGTTTGCCATGCGTTGCGCATCGGCATCGAAGCCGCGCATATAATACGCTCGCGCGAGCCAGTAGCGCGTGAACCCCGGATGGCTGCCGAGCGCCACCGCCTGCTCGAGCACCGGGATCGCCTGCGCATACTCGCGGTTGAGCACCAGCCATTTGCCGTACTGGCCAACGGCATAGCCCGACGTCGGAACGTTTTGACTCAGGATGCGAAAGTCGCGCCCCGCGCCGGCCATGTCGCCCAAGGAAAGCAAGTATTTTGCGCGCCACAACCGCGGGAGCTCGCCCAGCGGCTCGGCCGTAATCGCGGCATCGAAGTATCGCAGCGCGTCGTCGGGGCGCTTATCCTGCGCGCCGGCGACGAGGCCTAAGCTCGTCAGCGCGTTGCTGTCCGTCGGGTTCGAGCGCAGCGCGATCTGCGCTTCACCTTTCGCCTTTGCGAGCAGTCTCGTTTGAGCGTTACCCGTGAACTGAAACGCGTCTTGAACGTCGACCATCGCAAGGCCGCCGTAGGCTGCGCCGTCTCGCGGCGCGTGCGCGATGAGGTCGTTATAATAGCGCGCGGCGCGCCGGAGGTGATCGGGGCCCTCGCTCATGGCAAGATAGTTGCCGAGCACGAGCTCCCGATCGGCCGCGCTCGCCGTTCGATGCAACGAGAGTTGCGCGGCGGCGGCGACGACCACAGCGACGACGAGGCCGCAGGCCGCCCACGCGAACGCCCGCCACCGTCGCTTACGAGGACGATCGCTCGGAGAGTTCTCGGCGACCGCCGGCGCGACGACCAGACGATATCCCCGCCGCGGAACGTTTTCGATGGTCGCGCGCGGCTCGCGGCGCAGCACCCGCCGCAGCACGTAGATCTGCTGGTTGAGGTTGCGGTCTTCCACCGGGGCGTCGCTCCACAGCGATTCGCGCAGCTGCGCCGCAGAGACCACCTCGCCCTCGGCCCGCAGCAACGTCGCAAGAATCTGCGCCGGCAGCGGCGCGAGCGGGACCACGCGGCGCCCGTCGTACAGCACGCGCGTCTCCGGATCGAATCCCAGACGGCCGATCGGCACGAGGGCCGGCATCCGGAAGGCTTTCGTCTGCCAAAGAACCGCCCCTAGCACTTCAAGCAGCGTAAGGGCGGCGCGGCGCCGCGGCTATCATCGAAAAGTCATCTCAGAGAATTTCGACCGCCGGTGACCGGTCGTTGAACGACGCGCGCCCGAGCGCTGCCGTACGGTGGGGCGGTGCTCGATCTCGTCACGCTCGTCGCGGCCGCAACGATCTTTCAAGCCGCGCGCGCCCCCCACGCGCTCCCGCTCGATCCATCCTCGGCCGACCCGGCGTGGAAGCTCGGCACGATCGCGCCCGGCGGGTTTTGGAACGTCACCAAGCGCTCGCCCGCACAGCTAAAGACCAAGGTGTACCTGCTTTACGACGACCGCAACCTCTACGTCGCCTTCCACACCGAGCAGCCCGGCGTGCCGATCGTGCGCACGCAGAGCACGAACAACATTGGCTTCGGCACCGACGATTTCGTCGGCGTCGGGCTCGACACGAGCGGCGCGGGCAACAACGTCTACCTCTTCGAGGCGACGCCCGACGGCGTGCGCTACCAGCAGGCCAGCGAGAACGCGCGGTACGATCCGCGCTGGCAGAGCGCGGCGCGGGTCGACGGCGGGGCGTGGAACGCCGTCTTCATCATTCCGCTCGACGTGCTGCGGATCGCCGCACGCCCCGATCAGACCTGGCGCTTCAACTTCATCCGCGCCGTCGCGGCGCAGGGCGAGCATTACACGTGGGCCTACGATCCGCTGATGGTCGACGGCACCGTCGGACAGACGTGGCCGGTCTTCAGCGATTCGAAGTATTGGCCGTCGCTGCGGCTGCGTGGTTTGCACGCGACGGCGGTGCCCAAGCCGCGCGTCGAGCTGTACGGCCTCGGCAGCGCGGGCGACCGGCGCAACATCTCCGTGCAAGCCGACGGCACGCTCGTGCCGCAGAAGGCGCGTTATGCGGGCGCCGACTTCACGATTCCTATCACGAGCACGATCAACGCCGTCGCGACGGTCAATCCCGACTTCTCGAACGTCGAGGCCGATCAGCTGACGATCGCGCCGCAAGAGTTCCAGCGGCAACTCGTCGAGTACCGCCCGTTCTTCGCGCAAGGCGCGAAGTTCATAAGCCCCAGCGAGGTCGGCTTCTCCAGCCCGACCGGTCCGAACTATGCGATCTTCTACTCGCCGAACATCGGGCCGTTCGACTGGGGCGCAAAGCTCGAAGGTTCGGCCGGGCTCGAGTCGTTCGGACTGCTGACGTTCCGCGGCTTCGACGCGACCACAGGCAACACGTTCGACGACACGGCGTTCGGGTTCAAGCACGCGCTACCGGACGACACGTTCGCCTACTGGACCGACGGCGTGCTCGCGCATCACAGCATCGCGGGCGACGACACGACGATCGAGGCCGGCGCCACGGGTCACAGCGCGAAGACGGGCTTCCAATGGGGAACCGATCAGACCCTCGAGGAGGGCAGCTGGGTGCCGTATACCGGCATCGCGCACACGAGCCAGGAGTACGTGGCGGTCTTCAAACCCAACTATCAGGCAGCGTTTGGGTACAACGACGACAGCTCGAACTATAATCCGATCGACGGATTGACCTTCAACTCGGACCTGCGCGGCTTTCAAGGCTTCGCGGAGGCCCTCGGGTCGACGCCGTGGGTGAAGAACTACTCGATCAGCTTCAATGGCGATCGATGGTTCGACAAGTCGGGCGCCGTGCACGAAGCCGACACGCTGGTGCAGCTGACCGCGGTGTTCAAGGACGGACTTTCGATCGACAATCTCGGGCCGAGCGTCGGCACCCTGCGCTCGTACGACATCCCCTCCGACGTTTCGACCTGCTCGGGGCCGACGGTCGGGACGTCGTCGTTTACCGGCTATCCGTGCTACCTCAATGGGCGGGACCAGCGTTTCAATCTCTTCACCACGGCGCTCGGATACAAAGACGGCACGCCGACGCCCATCGATGCGTCGTATGCGTTCGGACCGTTCGGGAACAACTACACCCAGCTCTTTACGATCGCGACGTCGCGGCCGCTCGGACGATTTTCAGTCGGATTGGAGTACGACGGCACGTTCGAGCGATCGCTGCAGACGGGCGTGCTCGACTCGCAGTTCCTGCGGCGCATTTCGCTCGGACGGTCGATCGGCGCGGAGTCGAACGTCTCGCTCTCGATCGTGTCGATCAACGGCCTCGGCGGCTTTGCCACACAGACGGGCACGAACGTCGCCTTCGGCTATCACCAACGCTTCCCGACCGGCAACGAGCTCTTCGTCAACTACGGCACACGGGCGGCGTACACGACGGTCGACCGCTTCATCGCAAAATACGTGCTCCACCTCGGCGGCGACGCGGGCACGTAGGGGCCCAGGGAGGAAGCGGACCGCTTGGTGCCTTACCAGGCTAAAGGAGCTTCGTAGAATCTGCTTCCTGAAAGGATTATCGGACATGAAACACTTTGTATTTTCCGTGCTGGGATGCGTGCTGTTGGCGATCGGGCTTTCCACCGCGCCGCTCGTTTCGAGCGCCCAAATGACCGTGGCCGCGGCGCCCACCCCGGTTCCGATGCCGAAACCCGACTTCTCGTCGATGAACTTCCTGCTCGGCACGTGGACGTGCACCCAGCCGCTGCGCGGCAAGACGCGGTCGGAGACCGACGTGTACACGATGAGCAACGACGGCATGTGGATGGTCGACGCTGCCACGTCTCCGCCGTTCGACCAATATCGCACCGTCGCACAAAACACCATGACCTACATGACGTACGACCCGACGATCAAACAGTGGGTGACCACCACTTACGATAACTTCGGCGGATATGGGCTCGAATCCACATCGGGTTGGCAAGGCACTACGGCGTCATGGAGCGGCAAAGGACTGGACGGCGGGTCCTACTCCGACGTGATTACGAAGGTCAGCGACACCCAGACGAGCGATGCTAATACCACGACCGATCCGAAGGGCGTAGTTACGAACGTAACCATCACCTGCACGAAGAGCGCGAGTTAAGGTTTTCGCTGGGTCATCCTTCCCTTCGACTCGCTTCGCTCGTTCAGGGCAGGCTCTCGGCTCAGGATGACATAGGGGAGTGAGGGCGCCGCTTTTATGCGGCGCCCTTCGCTACTTTAGTTTCTGCTTGGGCCAGGGACACGAGCCGATGAATATTGTCACCCGTGGCGGGATATCCGGCGAGAGTAACCGCGATGACGAGGCTGCCGGCTACGAAAACGCTCGGCTGTCCGTAGCAACAAAAATGTGGTCAAATGACCACATTTTTGATATTATTGGCTAGCCATGGTGAATATGAAGCTGTTCGGCAGCCCGTCCCGATCCAAGATCTTGACGCTCATTGCACTTCTCGATGAAAGCTACCCGAGGGAACTAGCCCGACTTAGCACTGTCCCACTGCCGAGCGCTCAGCGAATTGTAAATGATCTCGAGCGCGAAGGCGTGATTGCCACGCGCGTCGTCGGACGCAACAGGGAAGTCCGCCTGAATCCGCGCTTCTATGGCGCGGACGAGCTTCGTTCCCTTCTCTTGAAGTATGCAAAGCGCGACCCCCACCTCGAGCGCCGAGCTTCCGAATTGCGGCGCCGTCCGCGTCGCGCCGGAAAGCCGCTGTAGGATGCCGGCCGTAACTCAAGACTCGTCGCTCGAGGGGGAGTTTCTCCGCGGCTGGCCTATCTTGCGCCATGAATGCCGCAAACATCGCGCGGACGGCTTTGACTTTGTCGGCAATTTGCATGCCTGCGTTTTACCCGGCTCACCCTTCGACAAGCTCAGGGTGACGCTGGGAGGCGGCGACGATGGCAGCCGCCATCGCTAGCTTGTGGTCCTGGTTCCAGGGCGGCCCGAGTTCTTTCCGCATGTTGAGAAAATAGGTGTCGAAGTTCCCGATCTGCAGCGATTGGCCCGACGTAGCTAGCACTGTCTTCGCATCGTACCAATGGACGCGCCAACCGCGCGCCTCGGCGGCGGAAGCCAGAGCTTTGCGGTACATCACCCAGTCGGCGAGATTGCGCGCGCGGTAGTCCTTGATTCGTTCGGGAATCGAAGGCGGAAGCGGTGGACAGCTGCGCAGTGCGATGCCGAGGACGTTCGGTACCGCGTCAGCCACGGCGTCCAGCGCGCGCACCGCATGCTCCTCCGCCGAAACGCGCACTCGCTCGACCAAGGCCACGGCTCGGTCCATCGGGAGCATCTGGCCTTCGTGGTGATGGGGAAGACCCGGTAGGCTATCGTCCACGAGCTCGACGCGGCGCCGGTCGAGCAGCGTCCCGTCGCGCGCCACCGTCACCAATATCGCCCAACCACCGTGATCGGATACGCCTATTATGGCGCCATCGTTTGACATAGATGCTCCTTCGACTCCGCTCGCTGCGCTCGCTCCGCTCAGGATGACAATAAAGGTGGCCCGCGGTCGCGGAGTTTATCCTGAACGAGCGGAGCGAGTCGAAGGGGCTCAGGGTGACAAGGGGCTACCTTTTAACCGGCGATGGGAAGCGCAACGCCCGCGGCGATAATAGCGCGACGGTCGAGCATGGTGGGCGCTTCTTCGATCCGCTAATATATCCTATATGAAGATCGTCGCGTGTCTCGCTTTGCTCGCAATAATCGGCGCTGCGGGAGACTCGGCGCCGAACGTCTTGCCCAACGGCTGGGTGCTGCGCGCGCCGACCGGCGCCGTCGTGCGGACGGGGACGATGCCGCAGGGAGCGGCGCTGTCGCCGAACGGCGCCACGCTGGCGGTCGTCGAGGCGGGCTTCAATAAGCCCGATCTCGCGCTGTACGCGACGAACGACCTGCATCTCGTGCGGCGCGTCGCGCTGAAGGGCGCGTTCGGCCGCCCGGTGTGGACGCAGCACGGCATCTTGGTCGCCGGTGCCAACGCCGATGCGGTGTTCACGATCGATCCCGCGAGCGGTGGCGTGCGCGCGATCCATCTGGGGCGCCTCACGCTGGGGCGCCACACGTACCCGGTCGCGGTCGCGGCGCGAGACGGCGTCGTGGCCGTGGCGACCGATCTGGACGGCTCCGTGCGCATCGGCACCCTGGACGATTTAGGCGCCGCACGCGCCGTTCGCGTCGGCGAGCATCCCGGCAACATGGCGTTCTCCGGCGACGGGAGCGCGCTGTTCGTCACGGTGAAGTCCGGCCGTTACATCACCCGCGTGAACGTGCGCGATGGCGCCGTGCGGCGCGTGCCCACCGACCTGCATCCCAGCGACGTACTCGTGGCCGGCCAGCAGCTCTACGTCGCGCAATCCGACGCCGACACCGTCGCCGATTACGATGTCGCGAGCGTACGACGGCTGGCCGACATCTTCGTCGGAACGATGGCCGGGTCGATCGGATCCTCGCCCAATTCGCTCTCCGCGCAGGGCAACTTGATCTTCGTCACGCTCGGCGCCGCCAACGAGGTTGCGGTGCTGCGCAACGCCGGCGTCGTCGAGCGCGTTCCCGCGGGCTGGTACCCCACCGCCGCGGTCCTCGCCGGCGATCGCTTCTTCGTCATCGACGGCAAGGGCGAGGGCACGAAACCGAACCCCGACTTCGACGTCTTCAGCCGCAGCGATCGCGGATACATCGCCGCGACGCAGTTCGGATCGATTCGCGAGATCTCGCTTCGCGACGGCGCGGCGACCAATCCGCAGGGCGCGCTGAATCTCGGCACGCGGCCCGCCGACACGGTCGTGCATGCGAACGGGCCGATCCGCCACGTGTTCTTCATCCTCAAGGAGAACCGGACGTACGACCAGATCCTCGGCGACATGCCGCAGGGCAACGGCGATCCGCACCTCGTCTTCTTCGGGGCGCGCGTCACACCGAATCAGCACGCCCTCGCGCAGCGTTTCGGGCTCTTCGATAACTTCTACACTAGCGGCGAGGTGAGCGACGCCGGACACAATTGGGCCGACGGTGCGTTCGCCAACGACTACGTCGAGCGCACATGGCCGCCCGTCTATGGCGGCCGCAACGATCGCGACGACGTGCTCACCGGCGCCGGCGCCGGAGTGCCCGCCGGCGGATACATGTGGGACGCCGCGCGCCGCGCCCGCGTGACGTTTCGCGACTACGGCGAAATGGCGTTGATGCCCCCGATCGAGGGGCACGTCGCCGCGACCGCGCCCAGCTTAGGCGACCGCTTCGACCCGCACTACGTCGGATGGAATCTCGATTACAGCGACCTCGACCGCTACCGCGAGTGGAAGCGCGAGTTCGACGGTTTCGTGGCGACCGGCTCCGTGCCGCAGTTCGAGTTCATGTGGCTACCTAACGATCACACCGCCGGCCCGCGCCCCGGGAGACTGACGCCGGCGGCCTACATCGCGACCAACGACTACGCGGTCGGCCTGATCGTCTCCGCGATATCCCACTCCAAGATCTGGGGTTCGTCGGCGATCTTCATCACCGAGGACGACGCCCAGGACGGCGCCGACCACGTCAGCGACCAGCGCTCGACGCTGTATCTCGCGTCGCCGTACGCGCGCGGCGGTGCGATTCACGAGCACTACTCGACCGTCAGCGTGCTGCGCACGATCGAGGCGCTGCTCGGCATGCAGCCGCTCTCGAACTACGACGCCTCTGCGCTGCCGCTCTACGCCGCCTTCAGCACAACGCCGAACCTCGCGCCCTTCGACGCGACCCCGCCGCAGATCGACGTCCGCGCGCGCAACGTGCGCACGGCCTACGGCGCCGCGATCAGCGAACGCCTCGACTTCAGCCGCCCCGACGCCAATCCGCCCGGCGTGCTCGCGCGCATCCTCGCGCATGCACGATAGCTCGCTAGAGGACGAGGCGTAGATGAAGTACGCGCCGGAGATCGCGAACGGAATCAGCCATAAGACGCTCTCCGCCGCTGCCGCTGGTGACAAAGTTATCGCGTCGCTGCCGCTGTGGCCACGGGGAGGCGGTCGTTGGACGCGTCGAGCGGATGCGCCACGATACGGTAGTCGAACTCGAGGTTCGACCGGCCGCGCTCGGTCTCGCGCACCTGGAAGCCCGACGGCGTCTTTAGGCTCACGTACAGCCCGCGCGTGTCGCCCAGCGGCGTGAGAAACACGTAGTACCAGCGCTTGTCGGTCATCGCCGCGAAGCTCGGATCGAGTCGCACGTTGGCGACGCCGCCGGCGAGCCGCGCCGTGCCGACGTCTTCGATCGTCGCGGTCGCCGACTCGGGCGCGTAGGCGATCACGCGTTCGCCGCGGCCGTCGCGGTGTTCCGATTGCAGCGCGGTGCCGCCGGTGATGGTTCCCGTGCACGAGAGGTTTGCGCTCGGATCGATCGTGCAGTTGGTGTGGTTTTTCGGATTGTCTCCGATGAAGATAGCCGCCGTCGCGTTGTCGGCGTCGGCGTGGAGTGCCGTTGCGGCGGCGCCCGACGTCTCCGCGTTCACGCCGTCCCCCGCGTTGCTGAAGCCGCGCACGCCGGCGTCGAGCTTATGACCGGTCGAAAAGCCGGCGACGCCGTCGCCGTTCGAGGACGATCCGATCACGCCCGTCGCGGATCCGGCCGTTCCGCGGCTGGTGCCGCGCACGCCGGCCTTGCCGCTGACGGAGCGCGTCAGCCCGTCGACGCCGTCGCCGGCCGAGAACCCGAACACGGCCTTCGTGTTGAGTCCGGTCGAGTGGCCCTCGACGCACGCCGTACCCGCGTGGCAGTTGAAGACCATGTTGCTGCCCGTATCATCGCGCTCCGCCCGTACGATGCCGAAGCTCGAAACCGCGACCGCCGCGCCGACCGCGACCATGCCGATGAGAGTCAACTTCTGTTTGGATGAAAATGAAGACATAGTTTCCTCCTTGCGCGACTCTTCCAAGCCGCTGACACCGTTTCCGCTCGCGCGGGGTTGCACGTTTCACCATGAGCACGAAAACGATGCGGGCTGCCGTCGTGCCGTCCGCGCAAGATCATCGCCTGGAGATGCGCGACGTCGCCGTTCCGGAGCCCGGCCCCGGGCAGGTACGCGTCAAGGTCGAGGCGTCGGGCGTCTGCCACAGCGACGCCATCACCGTTTACAGCGTTTATCCCAGCATTTCATATCCGCGTGTGCCCGGGCACGAGATCGGCGGCAGGATCGACGCGCTCGGCCCGCAGACGGCCGGATGGAGTGTGGGCGATCGTGTCGGCGTCGGCTGGCACGGCGGGCACGACGGCACGTGCGACCGCTGCCGCCGCGGCGACTTCATCACCTGCCGCAATCTGATTGTGCCGGGCATCGGCTGCGACGGCGGGCACGCGGAGTACGTCGTCGTCGCAGCCGTCGCGCTCGCGCGCATTCCCGACGAACTGACCACGGAGGAGGCCGCACCGCTGATGTGCGCGGGTATCACAACGTTCAACTCGCTGCGCCGCAGCCCGGCGCGTGCCGGCGACCTGGTCGCGATCCTCGGCATCGGCGGCCTGGGACACCTGGGCGTGCAGTTCGCGAGCAAGATGGGATTCCGCACCGTCGCGATCGCGCGCGGCAGCGACAAGGAGGAGTTCGCGCGATCGCTCGGCGCGACGCACTACATCGACAGCGGGGCCGCCGACGTCGGTGCCGAGCTGCAGAAGCTCGGCGGCGCGAAGGTCGTGCTCTCGACGGTCACGGTCGCATCCGCGATGGAGCCGGCGCTGAGCGGGCTCGACTACGACGGGCAGCTGCTCGCGGTCGGCGCGGGGTCCGATAAGCTCCCCGTCGACACCACGGCGATGATCAGCAAGCGCAGCTCGGTACGGTCGTGGGCGTCGGGCACGTGCGCCGACTCCGAGGACACGCTGCGCTTCGCCGTACAGACCGGTGTGCGCGCGATGATCGAGACGCTGCCGCTCGAGCGCGCCGCGGAAGGCTTCGAGCGGCAGATGAGCGGCAAAGCGCGCTTTCGCGTGGTGCTCGTGCCCTAAACAGGTCGGCTGCCGGCCCGAGCGAAGAAGGGTACATGAGGAGCCCGAGATTTTGGGCAGCCGCCTTTTTTGCGTTCGCGGCGACGGGTTTGCTTCCGGGCTGCAACGGGCAGCCGGTTAGCGTGCTCATCCCTGCCGGCGCGACGGCCGTGGGCCCCGCAACCAATAGCGGGCCTCTCGCACACGGAGTGGGGCGAGAACTGCTTTACGTCGTCAGCTATGGCAGCGTGAACGTCTACACGTATCCGCGCGACGCGTTTCTCGGCTCGCTAACTTCTTTCGGCACCGACGTGTGCACCGATCAACGGGGCGACGTCTTCGTCACGACAGGCTCCGGCCTAACCGTTACAGAGTACGCTCACGGTTCGGTCATACCGAAGGTAACCTTACACGATCCCTTCTACGCGGGGCCGTGCGCGGTCGATTCCGTCACCGGAAGCGTAGCCGTTACATTCTTCGACCAGCTCGTCGTGGTTTTTCCCCATAACCGGAAAAACGGGTGGCGCTTCACAAAAATTTACACGATCTCCAACGCGAGTGCGTCATTCCCCGCGTACGACCGGAATGGAAATCTCTTCGTCGACGGTTACACTTACACGAGCAATCGTTTCGCGCTCGAAGAGCTGCCGAAAGGCGGCAATGCTTTCGAACCCATATCGCTCAATCAGCAGATTACCGGAGCCGGGGGGATCCAATGGGACGGCAACTTTCTGGCCATAGCCAGTGGAGACGTTTATTTAAAGAGACCGGTCGTAATCTACCAGTTCGCGATTAGCGGAAGCTCCGGAACGCTGATCGGCTCGACCAGACTTTTAAACTCATACGGTGGCGCACAGTATTGGATTCAAGGCGGCCGGGTGATTGGCCAGTACTTCAAGCCGTATTTTAACGGGGTTGCGATCTGGCGCTATCCCCGCGGCGGCAAGCCCATTAAAGCCTTTGCGCCCCAGACGCAGGCGTTCGGCGTGATAGTCAGCGTACCGTAACGGGAGGAACGATGTCGCAACTGAGATACGGCGATCGCGTGATGATCGAGAACCTGGGGATCGAAGGCGAGGTAATCGAGGTCGACACGCGCTCTATCGTCGTGCGCTACAAGAAAGCCGATGGCGAGCTCGTCGAACACCGCTTCCGTCCCGACGAGTTGCGGTACATTCCGAAGCCGCATTTGGAGTAGCCCGGCCGATCTTAGGACGCTACTGAGAGCCCAACCGGCAACGCGAGACCGCGGTGCGTGCCCAGATGAAGTAGACCGGGACCGCGCTCAGCACGATCGCGAAACCCATCAGGCCATCCATCGGATACGCGACGCAGGTCGCGATCGCGACGCCCCACGACGCCAGCATGAAGAGGGCGGTCGATACCGGATGCCACGGCACGCGAAAGCCGTCACCGCGTACGACGCCGGCTCGCCGGTCTCGCGCGCGCTTCACGAAAAGCGCGAGGGCGAGCAGCCCGTTGAACGCGGAGACGACCGCGATCACGTAGTTGAGGATATGTCCGTAGCCCGCCGAGAGCGCTATCGCGATCGCGACTACGGCTTGCAGAACGACCGCGACGACCGGCACGTGCGTGCGCGGATCGATCCACGCGACCGCGCGAAAAAAGAGCCCGTCGGCGGCCATCGCGTGATACAAACGCGGCACGGTCAGCATACGGTTGCTCATGAACCCGAGCGTAGTCACGGCAATCGCGATCGACGCCAGCCGCGTTCCGGTCGATCCGATGGCGTTGGAGATCACGGCCGCGGCGGGGACATCGGTGTGGGCGAGACCGCCGACGCCCAGCACGCGAATGCAGGCGGCGTTGAGCGAGACGTAGACCAACGCGACGAGGATCATTCCCAGCGTGAGCCCGGCGGGCATCGTTCGCGCCGCGTCTCTTGTCTCGGCGGCCAGGAAGTTCGCCACCGTGGCGCCTGCATAGGCGAAGAGCACGGGAACCAACGCCACGCCGAACGCGCCGATTGCACCGAGCGGGGCGGCCGGCGCCGCGCCGGATGGCGCGGAGGCGTGCGGATGCGCGACGAGCCCAGCGACGATGATCGCAACAACTGCGGCGAGCTTCAAGATCGTTAGTGCGTTTTGAAAAGTCGCGCCTTGGCGCACGCCGAGCGCGTTGAGCAGCGCGAGCACGCCGAGCGCGACCGCGGCAACGGGCGCGGGCGCCAGCGCGAGACCGGTGAGCGACAGAAAGTATCCCGCGAACAAGATCGCCGCAGCGGCGAGCCCGCCGCTGTACGACGCGAGCATGCCCGACCACCCGAATGCGAATCCGACGATTGGATGCAGCCCATCACGAAGGTAGGCGTACATGCCGCAGTCGTTGGGGCGGCGCGCCCCGAGTTCGCCCAGCACGAACGCGCCGAAGAGGGCGATGACTCCGCCCGCCGCCCACGCCGCGAGAATCAGCCCGGCATCGGGCGCGCGATGCGCGACCACCGCCGGCGCGCGAAATATGCCAGAGCCAATCACGCTGCCCACTACGATGAGCGCCATGTCGAACGCCCCAAGCCGCCGCACCAATGCCGCCATACTGCTATTGAAACACGGGCGCACGCCCGGCCGACGGATCACACCTCGTGTGGAACGACGCTTCGCGCAAGCGCCGGGAACCGTCGTCACGCTCGGCATATCGAGCAAAGACGGCACGCAGCGCTCTGTGCAATTTACCCTGCGGGACTACGTATAGGGCAATTTCACCGCGGTTTAAGCTTGCCAGGAATACTTTTTACCGCTCGAGGGTATGGCTGGCCCATGAGCACTCGTAATTTGGCACGCGCCGCGCTGGTTGCGGCGCTGGTCGCTTTCGTTCCGGTGGCCGGATCGGCGCAAGTCTACGTCGGCGTGGCGATCAATATCGCGCCGCCCGCGATTCCGGTCTACGTGCAGCCGCCGTGTCCGGCGCCCAACTACATCTGGGAACCGGGTTACTGGGCCTGGGGCCCCGCCGGCTACTACTGGGTGCCCGGCACGTGGGTGCTGGCGCCCGCGGTCGGACTGCTGTGGACGCCGGGCTACTGGGGTTGGGGGACCGGAGCGTATTACTGGCATCCCGGCTACTGGGGTCGCACCGTCGGATTCTACGGCGGCATCAACTACGGCTTTGGCTATTTCGGCGCCGGCTACGTCGGCGGCGGGTGGTACGGAGGCGTCTTCCGCTACAACACCGCGGTTACCAACGTGAATCGAACCGTGATTCACAACACGTACGTGAACAAGACGGTCATCAACAACTACAACCACTCTCGCGTCAGCTATAACGGCGGGCACGGCGGCGTTCAGGCACATCCGACGCAGGCGCAGGTCGACGCGCGCATGCACGGCCAGGCGCCCACGACCGAGCAGCGCACTCACGAGCAGACGGCTTCTCAGAACCGCTATCACTACTCGTCGGTCAATCACGGGCAGCCGGAAACCGGAGCCGTGACGCACCCGTACAATTCGAACAATCGGCCCGCGCACTATGCTCCGGTCACTAACGCCGACAAACAGGCCGCGAGCGGGCACGAGACATCCGCTCACGGCGGGAAGCCTCCGCGCTAGCTTTTACGGCATAGCGGCGGAGTCGGGGTGGGTGGTTCCATGGCCAAGCGAACCACCCACATGTTTCCCTTGGAGAACACGTCGAATTTGTGCTCAATGGGCAGCCTAAAGGCTGCGCTCACCGTGCATTTGTACATCGTCGTTCCCTTGCACATCGACGACGGCGCCTGTTGCTCAACGACAAAAGATCGATTCAACTGCGACGTTATCGCATACGTCCGAATGCGAGCTAAATCGCACGATTGTGGGAGCGTTACAGAAGCCTGGATGACGAACGTCGACTTGCTGTTGACGCCCGCGCTGACGCTCGTCGCCGTTGCCTTCTGCCACGCGGGGTCCGCCGCTGCAATCGAGGGTAGAAGAACGAGCAGCGCCGCCGCTGCTAGGCCAAGATGACGCATAGTGTTCAAGATCCTCCTCGCTAGGACGCTTTATCGGGAACGAAGCGGCTATTCCCTTCGATCCTTCGCTGAGCCGGGTGACAGAAGCGAGGCGACCGCCCTTAATTTCTCCGGGTTGCGCACGACGTAGATCGCCGCGATGCGACCGTCGGCGATCTCCAGTGCCGCGACCTCTTGCACGCCGGAGGCGTTGAACGTCACGATGCCGGGCAGCCCGTTGAGCGTCACGACCTCGATGCGCACGATGTCACGCCAGCCCTGCAGTTCCTTGAGTCCGAAGAGCAGCTTCGTGACGCGCTCGCTGCCGATCACCGGCACGGTCGCCGCCGGGATCTTGCCGCCGCCGTCGGCCGTGAAGACGACGTCATTGGACAGCAGCTGCTGCAGCACGGCGGGATCGTCGTTCTGAATCGCCGCCAAGAACGCGTCGCGCACGCGCAGCAACTCCTTGCGATCGGTGCGCGAGCGGCGCCCGGCGTCGCGCACGTGCTCGCGCGCGCGGGTCGCGAGCTTGCGCACCGTCGGCTCCGCGCGCCCCAGCGTCTGGGCCACCTCGGCGAACGGCACGTCGAGCACGTCGTGCAGCAGGAACGCCGCGCGCTCGAGCGGCGCGAGGCGTTCCAGCGCCAGCAGGAGCGCGAACGAGATGTCGTCGGCCAGCGTGGCCGCGGCCGCCGGATCGTCGTTGCCTTCCGAGACGACCGGCTCGGGCAGCCATGGGCCGACGTAGACCTCGCGCTTCGCGCGCGCCGAGCGCAGGCGGTCGAGGCAGAGGCGCGTAACGATCATCCGCGCGAGCGCGCGCTCGTCGCGCACCTGCTCGTTATCGAATGCGGCGTTCCAGCGCAGGTACGCGTCCTGTGCCACGTCCTCGGCCTCGCCGTACTCGCCGAGCATCCGATAGGCGTGGCGCACGAGCTCCGGGCGCATCGCTTCGAAGCGCTCGGCGCGCTCCACGATCACTCGTACTAGCCTGCCCTGAGCGAGCGCAGCGAGTCGGAGGGCATCGGCACGGTCTCGCCGCCGAGGCGCAGCCGCACGCATGCGTGACCGTGGCCGATTGCGTATTTGAACGTCGGGTACGCCTGCGCGGCCAGGATCGCGTATGCGAGCGAGACGAGCCCCGCGCGTCCCCAGCGGCGCAGGATCTCCGCGCGCGCCTCGTCGCCGCTGCCGTCGCGCGCGATCGTCGCGAGCGCGAGCTCCACGCCGAGCAGCGCTTCCTTAGAACACTTGGCGTAGTCGCGCTCGAGGATCGCACGGATCGTCTGGGGCTTCACGCCCTCCGCCTCGGCCATCGTCACGCCGAGTTGCAGGCACGGGCCGCAGTCGGCGGCCTTGCCGGAGGTCAGCGCCGCGCCGTAATACGCGTCCAGCGGAACCTTGCGGTAGCCCCCCAACTTTTGGAGCCCCTGCATCGGCATCACCGCGCCCACACCGGCGTCGTCGACGATCTCTTGCATGTAGCCGGTGTCGTAGCCCCAGCGCTTGCCGAACTTCTCGAGCTGCTTCTTGATCAACCACTTGAACATGATTTTCCGTCCTCCGCTCCCTAGACGGAACGGCATGGCGGAAAGTGACCCAGAGGCCCTAGATTCCCTGCGCGGAGCCGGCGGGCGTCCGGCGGTCGCTGCCGCCCTCGAGCGCGCCCGTTCGAGGATCGACGACGATGGTCTGCGCCGAGCCCCACTGCGCGAAGCGGCGCAGCGCGTAGCCCATCCCGCGCAGCTGCCGCGCCGTCGCATTTGAGAACGCGCCGGGTTCGTATTGCAGCTGATCGGGCAGCCACTGCATGTGCGTGCGCGGCGCGTCGACGGCGGCCTGCGCGCTCATGTCGTAGACCAGCACGTTGAAGATCGTCGCCAGCACGATCGTGATGATGCGCGCTCCGCCCGGGCTGCCGGTCACCATGCGCAGCGCGCCGTTTTGCGTGACGATGGTGGGCGCCATCGACGACAGCGGCCGCTTCCCGGGCGCGATCGCGTTGCGCGCGCCCTGCACGAGCCCGTACAGGTTCGGCACGCCCGGCTTGGCGGTGAAGTCGTCCATCTCGTCGTTGAGCAGAAACCCGGTGTCGCCGGCCACGACTTCGGCTCCGAACGAATCGTTGATCGTGTAGGTGACCGCGACGGCGTTTCCCCAGCGATCGACGATCGAGTAGTGCGTGGTGTCGAGGCTCTCGCTCCTGGGCGGCCCGAGCCCGGGATGCACCTCGGCCGACGGCGTCGCGCGATCGGGCAGAATCTTCGCGCGCAGCTTCGCGGCATAGGCGGGGCTGAGCAGCTGCGCGACGGGGTTGTGCACGAAGCCCGGGTCGCCGAGATAGGCATTGCGGTCGGCGTACGCCAGGCGTTCCGCCTCCGTCAGATAGTGGATCGTGCGCGCGCTTTGCCGGCCCCAGCGATCCAGCGGATACGGCCCGACGACGTTCAGCATCTCGCACAGCGTCACGCCGCCCGAGCTCGGCGGCGGCGCCGACGCGATGTCGTAACCGTGGAAGCTGCAATGCAGCGGCGCCCGCTCCTCGACGCGGTAGCTCGCGAAGTCGTGCAGCGTCAGGATCCCGCCGTGCGCGTCGCTCGCCGCGACGACCGCGTGCGCGATCGGCCCGCGGTAGAACGCGTCGGGCCCGTCGCGCGCGATGAGCTCCAGCGTGTTCGCGAGCTGCGGCTGCTCGTAGCGTGCGCCGGCGCGCTCGCTCGACTCGGGCCAAAGCTCGTCGCCGGCCGTGACGACGAACCCGCCGCGTGCGAGCGCGATCGCCGGCGCGAGCAGCTGCGCTCGCGACATCGTTCCGAACTCGCGGCGCGCCGTCTCCAATCCGGCCACCGTCCCCGGCACGCCGACCGCGAGCCAGCCCTTCGTCGAGGCGGCCGGACGCACGTTGCCGCGCGCGTCGAGATACATCGAGCTCGTCGCGCGCTCGGGCGCCATCTCGCGAAAGTCGATCAAGCGCTCGCGCCCGTCGTGCAGGCGGATCAGCATGAAGCCGCCGCCGCCGATGTTGCCGCAGCACGGATCGGTGACCGCGAGCGCGTAGCCGACCGCGACCGCCGCGTCGACGGCATTGCCGCCGGCGCGCAGCACGTCGACGCCCACCTGCGTGGCGTCGTGCTGCGCGGTGACAACCATAGCGTGCGAGGATGGGTCCGCGACGCCGCCCAGCAGCGCCGCGGCCAGAACTGCTACTGCTTTGTGCAGCTTCCCTTGCCGGTCATGGCCTTGCCCTTCTCGGTCCAGTTGTCGGTCCAGTCCCATGTCGTCGAGGTGAAGGTGTATGTGGTCTTATCGTGCGTGGGATCGGGCGGATAGGCGCTCAAGACCGTAAACGACGTCGCGGTCGGCGAGGCCTTCGCGGTGCCGACGCCCCAGTTGCCGCCCGGCAGCGTGTTACCCCCAAAGCCCACGTATTGACTCTTCTTGCTGTCGTATCCGACGAGCGTGACGGATTCGTGCGCCGGCGTGGTACCGTAGGCGCCGTCCTTCGACGTGATGAGGATCCAGTTGGCGTTCTGGCTCGTAACCGCGAGCGTCGAGGCCTGAGTGCCCTTCGGGCCGTGATAGGTGCAGCTCCACGACCCCTGCATCAAAGTCAAGACCGCAGGCTGCGGCGCGGCCGCGCGAGCGAGCGCGATCGTGCCGCCGAGGGCGAGGCTCGCCATGCAGATAGCGTACAAAGAACTCCGAGAAAAGCTCATAATTGCTCCTTTCTGAAGCGGTATAGCGTGCCTTTTACCACACTGCGCCGGGCATCCTTGGACCCGAAATCTTCCACTTCTGTCCGGAGAAGTCGCCGCATGTCGCCATGGTCAGCCGGTTGTTTGCGCCGTCATTCACGATGTCGAGGCACTTGTCCGAACCAGTAAACTCCGTTTGCAGCCGATACGTCCGCGACGCAATTCCGCCCACGCTCTCGTCGCTCGTTCCGCCACTCTGGGAGGTTTGAACGATAGGCTGAGCGAGGCGCTCTCCACTCGCGGAATAGCCACGCACGAATTGGCTCCCCGGTTTCCAGATCGAACCATCTGCAAAGGTCACCTGCGTCACGCGAACGTTCTCGTTCGTCATCCTGCGCACGACGTGCTGCGCCCAGAGCCGCCCGTTAAAGCAATGATTATCGATGTTCACCGGCGGCGTGAACGTGCCCTTATCCCTCCAACCGTAGTTGGCCTCGACGCCTCCGTTAGTATTTGTCGCCGTCGCAGTCGCTCAGACCGTTCTTCGCTCTACATCGCGGTGAGCGTCAGCGTCTCTGTGTTCAGCTGATAGTTGCCGGCCTGGACGAGGTTGTTGGGGTTCGCGCAGATTACGCTGTTCTGCGGCCCGTACACGACCACGAGACCCGCCGGCCCGCACTGCACTTGCACGAGCTGATAGTTCGAGAGGAACGTCGCGCCCGGGCTGCTCGGCGCGACCTGGTACGAATTGTACGTAACGTTGTTCGACGCGACCGAACCGTACACGGCCGCGCCGACCGCCGCCGAGGTCACGCCGATCGCCATCGCCCCCCAGAATCCGCCGCCCCAGTAACCGGCCGCGGGATACCACGCGGTGCCGTGGTTCCAGCCCCACGCCGTGTTATTGGCGTAAACCGGATTGCGGATCACCGTGTTGCCGCTCACGTTGACGTTGCGGTTGACGTTGTTGTTGTTGAAGTTGTTGCGGTTGATGTTGCCGTTGTTGACGTTGCCGTTGCCGCGATTGCCGTTACCGACGTTGCCGTTGCCGCGGTTTCCGTTACCGACGTTACCGTTGCCGCGGTTCCCATTTCCGACGTTACCGTTGCCACGGTTGCCGCCGCCGGCATTTCCGCGATTGCCGCCTTGCGGCGCGCGACCCGTATCGCGTCCGAGGTTGAAGCCGCCGCCTCCGCCGGAGGGCCGCGCGCCGCCGCCGCCGCCGGCGGGCCGCGCGCCGCCGCCTCCGCCGCGCATGCCGCCGCCGCCACCACCGCCACGCATCGCTCCGCCGCCACCGCCGCCGCCCGGGCGCGCCGACCCGAGTGCGGGCTGCAACGCGAACAAAACCGCGAGTAAGACGCTAAGGTATCTCATTACTTCACCACCTTGTCGATCGAGCCGACCAAATTCACATAGGTGCCGCGGTCGGTCGTAAACGAGCTCACGATGCCCTTGGCGGGCACCTTCATCGTGGAAAGCGCGAGCGGCTGCGGCTCACCGGTCATGTTGAAGTAAACCGTTCCGTTGCGGAAGTCGAGCGCACTGGTCTTGCCGGACTGCACGAGCGCCGCGCTCGTCACGAAGCAGACCAACACCTCGCCCTGGTACGCGCACGCCGCGCGGTTGATCACGAGCGTGCCCTTACCGTCCGCCGACGTCACGAACAGCGCGTTGTGGATGATCTTGATCTCGACGTTGCGGTAGGTATTGCGCCCGCCGTCGGGCTGCTGGATCGTCACCGTGCCCATGGCTTGGGCCGGCGCGCCGGTTAGACCCGTCACCGCGGCGAGCGCGAGAGCCGCGGCGGAGCCGAAAAAGCGTAGTTTCATGGCAAATTTCCTTCGGAGCCTCGCCAGCTAGTCGGAGGCCCACCTGGATTTTCTGCAGCAGGCGGCGGCCTACTGCCGCGTGCGGTCTCCAAGCCTTTGAACAGACGGTTTTAACGCTTTCTTCATAGATGGGCAGTAAGCTCGATCCACGGCCTGAGGGGTCGCGCCGAGGCGAGGTGGCAGTGTCTGGGGGATACCGAGCGAGCGCCGCGGCACCTCAGCCGCCTTTATTATGAAGAGGCTACGCTATCGCTACGGTGAGAGCTTGATGTATGCGGGGCGGGCGTCGAACAGCGCCGCGAAGTCGGCGGCGGTCATGCCACTCTTTATGCGGCGGCGCGTCAGCTCGTACGGCGACTGCGCGTCGGTTTGGAAGCGCGGGTCCGTCGTGAAGCCGAAGATCAGGCCGGCCCGCTGTTCGAGCGCGATCGTCTCCGCGTCGAACGCGCCGCTGGGATACGCGTAGGCGAGCACGCCGCTACGCAGATGCGCGCTGAGAACCGCAACGCAACGATCGATTTGATAAGTCTGCGCCGAAGGGCCGAGCACCGCCAGGTCGACGTGCGTCACGCCGTGACAGCCTATCGACATGCCGGCGCGTGCCATCGCCTCGACGTCGTCCCAGCTCATGTGCCGCGGCGTTCCGATCGTCCCCACGTTGACGAAGAACGTCGCCACGTCGCCGTAGCGCTGCAAGATCGGAAACGCGTAGCTGAACTGGTCGGCGTAGCCGTCGTCGAACGTCAGCAGCACGTCGCGCGCGATGGAGCGGTGTTCGCGCAGATCGCGCTCCAGCTCCGCAATGCCGACCGTGTGCAGGCCCTGGTCGTGAAGGTACTGCAGCTCCGCCGCGAACTGCGCAGGCGAGACCGTCAGCGCCCGGGAGACGTAATCGCTGGGCGCGCTCACATCGACCCGGTGATACATCAATACCGTCGGAAATGCGAGCAGAACCGCGAGCAACGCGCCCATGATGAGTGCCTTCTACGCGAACGGTTATTCGACCCGCAGTGGGGCCCGTTCGACCTGTTTCACGCCCGCGGCGTTGCGGGCGATGATGTCGAGCTCGTAGGAATGGCGGCGCGAAAAGGGCGGCACCTCGAGGATGAGGGTGTGAAAGCGATAGAGCCCGGGGGCCACGTGGGCGCTGTTGATCGAGAACGCCGCCGTGCGCACCTCGACCGAGGCGACGTTCGTGCTCACCACGATCGTGCCGTCGAACCACATCCCGGGGTGCAGGGTCAGCGTCGGAAACCACATCGCCACGATTTGGGGCCCGGCCTCGGGCTTGGCGACCGGGGGCGTCGGCCACGCGTTTGGTTTCTTTGCGCCGATGAAGAGATTCGACGGAATCGAAACGGGTTGGGGCGAACAAGCAGCGACCACGATTGCCAGCGCCCCGGACAGCAGCCAAACGTTTAAGGATAAGCGCCGATATATGGACTTGATGGAAACGCTTTCCCCTCCGAAAGAAGCCGAGCCTTCTACACCTCGCATCGATTTCATCATCGAGCCGCAGGGATTAGCCACGCGGCTGGATTGGCTAATCGCGTTGGCGGGCGTCTGGATCATCACCGGGCTCTTCATCGATGCGCACCAGCACCTGTTTCTCGCCGTGGAATCGTTCTTCAATCCTTGGCACATGACCATGTACAGCGGCGCCGTGTTCGCCGCCGTCGTGCTGGGCGTATATACCGCGAGAAACTACCGTAAGGCCGGATCGTTCTGGAATGCGATTCCGCCCGGCTATTCGCAGAGCGTCGTCGGCGTCGCCGCGCTGCTCGCCGGCGGCGCGCTCGACTTCATCTGGCATTCTATCTACGGATTCGAGCATCAACTCGATCTGCTGATGAGTCCGCCGCACCTCTTCTTGCTCACCGGCCTGTTCTTCCTCATCACCGGACCGGTGCGCAGCGCGATGCGCCGACCGAACGCGCCGAATCTCTTCGAACAGCTGCCGATGCTGATCTCGCTCGGACTCGCGATCGAGATCGCTCAGTTCGTCACGCAGTTCGCGTTCTATCCCGAGGCCCTGCGGCGCGATCATCCGCTCTCGCAGATCGCGTTCCCGCGCGAGCAGTTCGTGCTCTCGGTGCTGCTCTACTACCGTCAGGCGCTCGAGCTCTCGATCGTGCTCTGGCAGAGCCTGCTGGTCTCCGCGGCCGTGCTGTACGTCGCGGTCCGCAGGCGATTGCATTTCGGCGCGCTCGTCGTGCTGTGCGTCGCGGTGAAGCTGTGGGTCGGCGCCGAGCTCTCCAGCGATCGCATGGAGCTGCTGCTGATCGTGGTCGCGTCCGTCGCCGCCGGCCTCGCTGGCGATGCGATCGTCGCGTATCTGAAGCCCTCGGCGCGCCGGGCGAACGCGTTTCGGCTGCTCGGATTCGTCGTCCCTGCGGCCTATTTTGCCGCCTACTTCCTCTTCGCCGTTCCGTTGTTCGGCGGCACGTGGTGGGACGCGAGCCTCGTCTTCGGCTCGATCGCCGCCTCCGGGCTCGTGGGGCTGTGCGTTAGCCAGCTCTTGCTCGCGGGAGCGCAAACGAACACTACGACTGCATGAGGCTCTCTCCAAGCGCATACGTCATCGCGCTTGCGACGGCCGCCCTGCACCTCGCCTTCTGCCACCGCTTCGGCTACTACCGCGACGAACTGTACTTCATCGACTGCGCCAAGCATCTGTCGTGGGGCTACGTCGATCAGCCGCCGCTCGTTCCTTTTTACACGTGGCTGACCGCGCCGCTCGGCTACGCGGTGTGGGCGCTGCGCTTCCTGCCGGGCGTGCTTGCCGGCGTCACCGTTCTGCTCGGGTGCGCGATCGCGCGCGAGCTCGGCGGCCGCGGCTTTGCGCAGACACTGACGGCGCTGACGATCGCGCTCGCCCCGGGGTTGATCGGCATCGCCTACGGTCTCTCCACGGAGATGCTCTCGCCGGCCGCGTGGACGGCACTGATCTATCTGACCGTTCGCCTCGTCAACACGCGAGACAGCCGCCTCTACGTCCCGATCGCGCTCGTCGTTACGGTCGCGATGTACTCGAAGTACTCGATCGCCGGCTGCGCGATCGCGCTGGCGCTAGGCCTGCTGATGACGGGTCACGCGGGGTTGCTACGCTCGCGCCGGCTCGCGCTCGCCGTCACGCTGGTGGTCGTGCTGCTGCTGCCCAACGCGATCTGGCAGATCGCGCACGGCCTGCCGATGCTCGAGGTGGTCCACAACGATCAGCTCAATCGCCACGCGCTCGCCAACGGGATGGCCGACGAATCGCCGAACCGCTGGATCAACGCGTTCTATATGTTCGGCCTGCAGTTCGCATACAACAACCCGCTGTTCGCTCCGGTGTGGGTCTGGGGATTGGTTTGGTTGTGGCGCGAGAAACCCTACAGGTTTTTGTGCGTCGCGTATCTCCTGCTACTCGGGGTCCTGATCTGGACGATCGGGCGCGGCTACTACATCCAGGGTATGTATCCGGCGTTGTTCGCGGCGGGCGCGGTCGCCATCGAGCGCGCGCTGGCGGCAAAACCGCAGTGGTTGCGGCCCGCGTTGCTCGGCGTGGCGTTCGTCGCCGGGCTGCCGATGTTTCCGCTCTCGCTTCCCGTGCTGCCGCTTCCCGCGTACATGGCGTACGAGCGCGCGATCGGCCTGAGCCGGCCGGCGCCGCCCGACGGCAAGAGTCATCTGATCAACCCGATGTTCGCCGATCAGCTGGGCTGGAAGACGATGACGCAGACGGTCGCGGGCGCGTACCGGTCGCTGCCGCCGGCGCAACGCGGCATCACCGCCGTCTTCGCGGACCGCTACGCGTATGCCGGAGCGCTCGACTACTACGGCCCGCGCTACGGGCTGCCGACGGTTATCAGCCCGAACAACCAATACTACTTGTGGGGAACGCGCGGCTACAGCGGGCAGTCGATGCTGGCCGTCGGCGCGACGGACTACTACCTGCTGTTGCACTGGTTCGGCAGCGTGCGCCAAATCGCGGTCTACCGCAACGACTATCGCTGGATGCTCGAGGGGCCGCTGCCGATCTACATCTGCACGCGTCCGCGCGTGCCGCTCGCCGCGATGTGGCCGGCGTTCAAGTACTACGGCTTATAAAGAGGAAACGCCGCCGCCCGGGTAAGACCTAGCCGTATGGAAAACGTGCACGCTGAACGCTCCGCCGGCTGGTCCGTCCTGTGCTACGTCGGCGTCCTGGTCATCGCGACGCTGCTCAACAACGGCATGCCGTCGATCGACGTCCGCCCCCCGGCCGCGGCCCTGCTGATCGACGCACACCGCTTCGGGCTGCTCCTAGGCGCTTGGCTCACCTTTCCCGCCGCGGCGTTCTTCCTCTGGTTTCTCGTCGGCTTGCGTAGCTATTTGAGCTATGCGCCCGGGCGCCAGGAAGGGCTGCCGACGTTCGCGATGATCGCGGGGGTCGTGATGATCGCCGGCTCGCTGCTGGCGGCGGCGCTCGAGAGCGCCGCGCTCTACGCGTCGCCCGACGTGTTCGCGCACAACGGGCTCGTCGGCATCTACGACGCCTTCATCCTAACGCAGGGCGGCCTGGGTTACGGCGCGGTGGCGATCTTCCTCTTCGCAGCCGCACACAGCATGCGGCGGCACGAATCCGCGCCCGGCTGGCTCGCGGCGCTCGGCTACGTCGCGGCGTTCGGCTCGGCGATCGCGACGCTCTCGATCTTCTTTACTGCCACTGACTCGTTCATGGCACCCGGCGCGATGGGGCCCGGCGTGTTCGGCGCGATCCCCGCCGCGATCTGGCTGG
The DNA here is from genome assembly GCA_963752825.1 of Vulcanimicrobiota bacterium. Lineage (GTDB taxonomy): Bacteria > Vulcanimicrobiota > Vulcanimicrobiia > Vulcanimicrobiales > Vulcanimicrobiaceae > Cybelea. The sequence goes on from CAVVZF010000001.1 coordinate 235,073, forward strand.
TATGCACGGGCGTCGTGCTGATTCAGAGCAGGCGCGGCGCCGCGTCGGCGAGCACGTCGGCCGCGTCGTAGTTCGCGTTATTCACGCGCGTCGACACCTCGCGCACCGTCATTAGCGCCGGATCAAACGGCGTCAAGAGCGATCCGGCAACCTCGGGCGGCAGCGGCTCCGGATCGAGCCAGAGCGCGACCTTATCGCCGGTCAGCACGACCGGCATGCGATCGTGAATCGGCGCTACGACCGCGTTGGGCTCGCACGTCACGACGTCGCACGCGGCCGTGCCGTCGAGCGGTTCCCATAGCCCGGCGAACGCGAACGGCTCGCCCGAGCGCAGCGTGTAATAGTATGGCCGGCGGTCCTTCCATTCGTAGAAGCCGTCGGCGAACTCGATGCAGCGCCGCCGGACGGGATTGCGCCGCGCGAGGATCGCCTCCGCCCGGATGTTGATGCGCCCGCGCACGCCCCAGCGCAGAGCCTCGACCGTGTCGCGCCCGTCGTTGCGCACTCCCAGCACCTCCTGCGTCGGCGCGATGTTGTAACGCGGCAGCCCGGTCTCGCTGAACTCGCGCAGCTCCGGAAACTTCAGGTAGGGGAACGCGGCCTGCAGCGCTCCGGGCTTGGTCAGGGTGAACCTTCCGCACATGGCCGGGCCCTGTTCAGCACCCCGAGGAGGCATCCCCCTGCCCCGCTGCGCCCGGTTGTGGCATAATGAAGACGCTTCTGCGCAAGCCTTAGCACGGGGAGAAATATCGTGTATCGACGTTGGTTCTTGGCGTGTATCGCGGCGGCCCTGGCGTGCTCGCCGGCCACCGCCCTCGCACAGCAGACCGCCGGCGCGCGACCCACAGTTGCCGTCCTGGACTTCAGCACGAACGGCCTCACCTCGAACTGGTACGGGTCGTTCCAGCCGGGCGTGGCGCTCAGCGATCTGCTCACCGACCGGATGGTCAACGAGGGCCGCTTCAACGTGCTCGATCGCACGCACCTCAGCTCGACGCTCGGCGAACACCAGCTGGCGGCGAGCGGCGAAGTCGATCCGCAATCGGCGATCACCGCGGGCAAGATGACCGGCGCGCGCTATCTGGTGACGGGCAACATTCTGCAGCTCGATCAGACCGGGCAGAGCGGCGCAAATGCGGGAAGCTTCCTGCCGTGGCCGTACTCGGCGGCCGCCGGCAGCGTCAACACGCATCGCGTCACGATCAAGGTCGCCGTGCGCGTGATCGACGCGCGAACCGGGCAGATCGTTCAGAGCTTCTCCGACGAGGAGACGCGTTCGGGCACGTCGTGGGGAGCCGGCGGTTTCACCGGCGGGACGTGGGGCTCGTACAGCAACGAGCAGTTCGTCAACAGCGACATGGGCCACCTGATTGACGACGAGGCCGGCAAGATCGTCGCGACGATCGATCCGAGCCGCTTCAACTCCGGTCCGGTCGCGCCGACGCTGACCGGACACGTCGCCGCGATTGACGGACGCAACGTCATCATCGACATCGGCGCCAATTACGGCGTCCAGCCGGGTCAGCAGTTCGACATCCTGATGACGAAGTCGATCGTCGATCCTACGACGCACCAGGTGCTGCACGTGAACGAGAACATCGGCAAGCTGCAGATCGACACCGTCAGCTCCAACGCGTCGGTCGGCCACGTGATCTCCGGCCGCGCCGCCGTCCGCGTCACGGTAACCTCGAGCCCCTAATGAGGATTGCAATTGCGGTTGCGCTGGTGCTGGGCTCGCTCGGCGCAACCGCGTCGTCGCGCAGCGACCCGATGACGTCGCTGCGCTTCCTCGTGGGCAACTGGACCTGTACGTACCATCAGGGCCCGGAGCACCTCACGTACAAGGCGACGTTCGAATACGCTCTGGCCGGCAACTGGCTGCGCGAGCGCGACACCTGGTCCGGTGGCGGCGGAGACGAAGCGCTCTTCACGTACCAGCCCAAGCAGCACGCGTGGATCGTCGCCGTCGTCGAGCCCGATCGCAGCGCCACGCTGTTCAAGGGCACCGGTGCCGATCCAGCCCACGTCGTCTATCGCGGCATCTATCCCGATACGAGCATGACCGAGCACATCGATTACACCTCGCCCACGCAGTACGCCGTCCACTTCTCGCAAACGGCAAAGGGCAAGACGATCACCTCTAACGACATCTGCACCCGCAGCAGTTAGGCTTTTCGGTGTCATGCGAGGCCCACGCTGACGCAGGGAGCTTAGGTGCCAGTGAGGCGGGCGACGACGCGCTCGACCTTCACCACGCGCGTCTTCGTCCAGCGGTCGTGTAAGAGAACGCGGCGCCAGATGAAGCTCAGCGGCACGATGGCCCACCACGCGGTGAAGACGATGAGATAGCGCATGAGCGTGCGCGCGATGCTGGGCTTGCGGAAGTCGGTCGTGACGACGCGCAGCCCGGTGATCATCATGCCGAACGTCTGTCCGGCGAAGATCACGAGCACCGCCAGATACAACGGGAACCAGAAGAAAAAGCCGAGTCGATGGATGAACCCTCTGACGAAATTCGCGAAGGCGTCGACCGAAATAGGCTCTACGGTGCCGCCCAACTTGACCCCGATACCGAGGTCGTTCAGCACAAATGGCCCGAGTTGCGCCTCTTCGGTCGGGGTCGCCTGCGGTGACGGCGTAGCCGGCGGGGGCGTCGCTCCTGCACCGCGCGCATGCTGCTTGCCGCGTATCGTGATGTTTCCGAGCGCCGACGACGTCTCGACGTCGCCGGGAGAGATTGAGACCGCCGTATCGGCCCGATGGCTCCCGCCGGCGACGCTGCCGCCGAACGACGTGATGATCGCGCTGATGACGACCGCGTCGATACCCCATGCGGCGAACCGGCGCCACCAGCCGGCACAGTCGCGCGGCGCCACGGTGGTCTGTCCGGGCGCCGCCAGCGCCGGCGGCTCATCGCTGCGCTCGCGCAAGAACCACGCCGCCGCGTTCTCGTAGCGCTGCGTCGCAATGAACGTCCGCAACGACGCGATGCGCCGTGTCGCGTACGGCTCGCTGCTCAGCCACTCGCCCCAGCGTAGCACCGAGTCGCTCTGCACCTCCGCGTCCTGCTGCGCGAACTTCTCGTAGTCGACCATGCGGCCGAAGGAATGAAATGCCGCGATGCCCATCGCGCGGACCGCGGCGTCGACCGAGCCACAGCATAGCAGCCCGACCTTGTCGCAGGTCAGCGCGCAACGCCGCAGCCAGGCGCCGAAGATCAGCGAGATCAGCGGGTTCTCGTTGCCGTTGACGCTCAGCAGCGAGTGGAAGCGCGTATGGCCGGCCGCGATGTGGCCGAGTTCGCGGCCGATCATGAAGGCGAGCTCGTCGTCGCTGAAGAGCTCGATCCAGTGGCTCGAGAGCACGAGCGCGTAAGGCTCGCCGAAGCCCAACGCGACGACCGGAACGTTGTTGTCCTCGCGCACGAACACGAAGGGCATCGGGATCGCGAGCGCCGCGCACGCGCGCTTGACGATCGTGAAGACGCGCGGATACTGCAGCTCGTGTACGCGCACGCTCGAGCCGAGCAGCCGCCCGCGCGCCAGCGTCACGTAGACCATGGCGACCACGATGAAGAGCGCCACCTGCGATGCGCCGATCGACTCGTGCAGGACGTATCCGATCAGCAGCGCCGCCGGAAACGCGAGGAGCGCCGTCAGCAAGAACGCCACGCGTTCGGACGGCTCTCGCAGCGAGCCTTGCCCAGTGAACAGCGAATGCACCCTATGAGCCGTGCGCCATGAAGTAGAACATCCCTACCGTCGCGCCGCTCATGAGCGCGAAGGTCGCCCATCCCCACGCGCGCGCCACAGGCGAGCTCCTCCACTCGCCCATCAGTCGCGTGTTGGACGCGAGCCACACGATCACGCCGATGAGTGGCACCGCCGCGATGCCGTTGAGCACCGCCGACCAGAAGAGCGCCTTGATAGCATCGACGCGCAGCAGGTTCATCGCGATCCCGATGAGGATTCCGGCCGTGATGATCAGGTAGAACCGCGGTGCGCGGTGCACGGGCTCGCTCAGACCCTCCCGGAAACGAAAAGTCTGCGCGGCGACGTAGGCGGAAGAAGTTGCGAGCACCGGCACCGCGAGGATTCCCGTGCCGACCATGCCGAGCGCGAACAGCAGCTCGGCAAAGCGCCCGGCCAGCGGGCGCAGGGCCTCCGCGGCCTGCTGCGCCGTCGCGATGTCGTGGCGGCCGTGCGCGCCGAGCGTCGACGCCGTCGTTACGATGATGAAGAACGCGACGGAATTTGAGAAGATCATCCCGGTGTTGACGTCGGCGTGCATGTTGCGGACCTGCGTTTCGTCAGTTCCGCGACGCGCAGCGATCGTCGACTTGCCCGCCTCCTTGTCTTCCTCGACCATCAGCGACGACTGCCAGAAGAACAGGTACGGCGTGATCGTCGTGCCGAGCACGCCGACCATCGTAGAGAGCCATCCCGAGTCGAGTCGCACGCGCGGGACGGCAAAGTGCGCCAGCACCTCTGCCCATGGCGGATGCACGATGAAGGCCGTGATGACATACGCGAACAACGCGAGCGTCAGCCACTTGAAGATCTGGGCGATCCGCGCATAAGGCAGGTACGCCTGTGCCGCGATAAGCGCGATGCCGAATAAGAACACGAGCGAGGCGACCGGCACGGGAACGACCAGGTGCAGCGCGTCGGCCATCCCGCCGATGTCGGCGCCGAGGTTGAACGTGTTGGCGACGATCACGAGGCAGGCCAGTCCGTACGCGAGCCAGAGCGGCAGCCGCTTGCGCATAATCGCGGCTAGGCCCTCGCCGTTGACCATCGAGATGCGCGCGCACATGCCCTGAATCACCGACATCATCGGCGTCGAGATCAGCATGAGCCACAGCATCGAATAGCCCGTCGCCGCGCCCGCGACGGAATACGTCGAGATGCCGGACGGATCGTCGTCCGCAGCGCCTGTGATGAGGCCCGGCCCGAGTATGCCGAAGAACTTGCGGATTCGTAAGAGCACCGGGCCGCTTATACCCGGCTTCGGGCGGGACTAGGCGGGAGGCAGCAGTCCGGCGATCTCGCTGCCGCGGATCGCGCCGCTCGTCACGCCGAGGTCTCCGTCGTGCAATCTTCGCGCGGCATCGGCGAGCGCGGTCATCGACAGACGATAGAGCGCGCCGCCGAAGCTGATGCGTCGCACGCCTGCCGCGGAGAGCTCCGCTAGCGAGACGACTCCGTCGCCCGGACCGATCAGCACGTTGACCGGCTTGGGCGCCACGGCGCGAACGACGGCGACGATCGCATCCATGCTCGGCAGCGCCGGCGCGTAGAGCACGTCTGCGCCGGCCTCGGCGAACGCGCTCAGACGGCGGATCGTGTCGTCGAGATCGGGACGGTCGTTGATGAAATTGTCGGTGCGTCCCGTGAGCACGATCTTGCCGCGCGCGGCGCCGGCGGCGGCGCGCACGCGCGCGACCGCGGCGTCGAAGTCGTGGATCGGCCGAGCGGGATCCGCGGTCGTATCCTCGATGCCGAGTCCGGCCAATCCCGCGGCGATCGAAGCGCGCACCGTTGCGACGCAGTCCTCCGGATCGGGACCGAAGCCGTCTTCGAGGTCGCCGTTGACGGGGAGGCCGCTGATGCGCGCCAGCAGCGCGGCATGCCCGATCGCCTCGTCGCGCGAGACGGCGTGGCGTCCGTCTTGGCGGCCGAGCGAAAACGCGAACCCGAGCGACGTGCTGCCCAGCGCCGCGAACCCGGCGCGCGCGAGCAGCGCGGCCGACGCGCCGTCCCACGCGTTCGGCATGATAAACGCCGCCGGCCCCTCGTGCAGCGCGCGAAACCGTTCGTATCCTGAGCTCGCCATGCGCTATCTCGGCGCCTCGAACGTCCCGGGGCTCTGCGCGGTTCCGATCCACTCGGGTGTGCGGTCCTTGCTCGCGCGAACGAGCGCGTCGCGCACGCCGCGCGCGTCGAAATCCCTCGTGTAGACCGGCGATCCCGGCTGCTGCCGCCACGACTCGTCGAGGCTTCCCGCGTCCACCGGGTCGAAGCCGATCTCATCGACGAGCTTCATCACGATTGCCTTCGCCTTCGGATCGTCACCGGCCACCGGCAGTGCGATGCGTCCCGGCGTACCGGCGGGTTTGCCGCGCTCGAACAGATGCTGCGCGTAGATGTTGTTGAACGCCTTGATCACGGGCCGGTGCAGCCGCGTCTCGACCCAGCGGCTCTCCGGCATTCCCGCCTCGATCGGTTCGATGCGCCCGTCGCGCTGCCGTGGATAGTAGTTGCCGGTGTCGACCACGACAACGCCGGCCGGCACGCCGGCGAACAAGTCCGCCGGCAAGTCCCCGACGTGACGCTCCTGGATCGTGACGACGACGACGTCGCCGCTGCGCGCGGCCTGCTCGACCGTGACGGGAGTCGCGCCCGTCTCCGCGGCCAGATCCTTGAGCGTTTCGGGGCCGCGCGAATTCGCCACGAACACCTGGTGACCCACGGCGGTGAACCGCCGCGTCAGGGTCCCGCCGATGTTTCCTGCGCCGATGATTCCGATCTTCATCTCCGTTCCTTCCTCTGGGATGACAAGAGGGGAGACCGAAGAATGCGGGGATTAGATGCAGTCCTGGGAACGGCTCGCGGCGCTCTTCGCGGCGGCCGTCGCGATCGCGCTCAACGTCGCGGCGTCCATCCAGCTCTTCACGCCGCCCAGCACCTTCGGGTACCAACTCGTCTACACCGACGGGAACCGCGTCGCCGCCGTCGACGCCGGCACGTCGGCCGCCCGTGCCGCGATCCGGCCGGGCGATCGCCTCGACTTCTCCCGCTCGAGCCTGCACGATCGCATCGTCGGCCTCGACTATCAGCCGCCCATCGCCGGCGAGCGCACATCGTTCGACGTCTCCAAGCGCACGAAAACGCTGACTGCAACGCCGCTGACGGCGGAGGAGGCGCAGCGGGCGACGTTCTCGCCGCTGACGTCGTTCTTGCGGCTGACAGGATTCGCGTACATCGTCGTCGCGTTGGCGATCCTGTTGCGTCGGCCGAACCGCATGACGTGGGGACTCTTTTTATATCTCGTCTCGGCGACGGACGTCTCGCTCTTCCGCTTTCCTATCTGGCTTCTGCCGATCGCGCAGCTCGCTTCCGATATCTTAGCCGTGGCCGGTCCCATCGGTCTCGTTATCTTCGCAGCGCGCTTCCCCGGCGACAACCCCACGGGATGGCGCGTCTGGCTCGACCGCCTCGCGATCCCGATCGGCGCGCTGTTCGTGATCCCCAACCTCGCCTGGGACGGCACGTCGTTGTTTGGAAGCGGCAGCCCGGCCCCGTGGATGTCGCTCGGCTCCGTTGCGGGTGCGCTCGCGCTGATCGCGATCGCGGGCGTCACGCTCGTCGCCGCGTACTTCAGCGTGGCGCGCACGCAGCGGCAGCGCTTCGCGTGGGTCATGGCGGGCGTGCTGTTCACGCTGGTCAGCTACGCGTCGGAGTGGGCGCACTATTGGTCCACAACCTACACGCTGGTCACATCGGATGTTGCGGCCTGGATAGCCGTCGTGTTCTACGCAATCGCCCCGTTCGCAATCGCCTACGCCGTGGTGCGCCAGCGCGTCTTCGACATCTCGTTCGTCATCAGCCGCGCGCTGGTGTACACGATCCTGACCGGCTCGATCTTCGTGGTCTTCGCGCTCGTCGAGTGGCTCGCGGCACGCCTGATCGAACAGACCGGCGTCACGATCGTGTTGGTCGCGCTCACGGCGATCGGCATCGCGTTCTCGCTCGAGGCCGCGCACGCGCGGATCGAGGCCTTCGTTGAAGGCATGCTCTTCCGCCGCCGCCACCTGGCGGAGCGGCACCTCGCCGGCATCGCCGCCGGCCTGCCCTTCGCGGAGAGCGGCGCCATCGTGGACGAGGCGCTCGCGCGCGAGCCCGTCGAGGCGTACGCGTTAACGCGCGCCGAGCTCTTCAAGCGCAACGACGCCGGCGATTTCTCTCGCAACGGCGAGCCGCTCGACTCGACCGTCTCGCTGCGGCTGATGGGCACCCGCCACGCCGTACGCCTGAACAACGGCGACGCCGTGCTCGCCGTTCCCGTCTTCTTGCGTTCGCGGCTCGAGGCGATCGCGCTGTACGGCCCACACGCCAACGGCGAGGACATCGACCCCGACGAGGCCGCCTCGCTCGAGGCGATGTGCGCGGCCGCCGGCGCCGCGTACGATCAGCTCGACGCGCTACGCGTCCACCGCGAGATCGCGCGCTGGCGCAGGCTCGCCGAGCGCCAGGCCCGCGAGCTCGCGGCGCTGCGCGAGCGAACCAGGGATTCCTGACTACTCGGCGAGCATCTCGCTGGCGATGATGCTCACGGGAACGGTCCCGTGTGAGAGCAGATCGTCGTGGAAGGCCTGCAGGTCGAAGGCCGCGCCCTCCTTGGCCTTGTACTGCACCAGCAGCGCCTCGATCTGCGTCTTGCCGACGGCATAGTCGAACGCCTGGCCCGGCCCCAGCGCAAAGCGGCTGACCTCGCCCAGCGCGGTGTCGGTATCGACGCCGGCGTTGCGTTCGAACCACTTCACCGACTGTTCGAACGTCCAGGCTCCGCTCGCGAGCTTCGTGTCGACGATCGCGCGTGCGCCGCGTAATCGCTCGAACTGCGCGACCGCGTAGCGTCCGTCGAGGTCGGCGCCGTACAGCCCGTCGCGCTCGAGCAGCGCCTCTTCGTAGAACGCCCAGCCCTCGGCAAACACGCTATCGAACGAGAACCGGCGCACCGGATCGGCGTTGTGTTTCGCGATCGAGAGCTGCAGGAAGTGGCCCGGGAATCCCTCGTGGCCGCTCGTCATCAGCACGCGGTCGCGGTCGAAGTCTTCGAAGATCGCGCCGCCGGCGGCCGCCTTGGCCATCTGCGGGTTGGGCGGCGGCACGAAGTACACGCCGTCGACCTGCTTGGAGAGAATCGGCGGCGGATTCATCGACGGCCCCGGCAGGATCGGCTGCAGGAAGGCCGGAGTCTCGACGATTCGCATGCGCCCGACGTAAGCCGGAATCGTCACGATCCGCTTTTGCGCGATGAACGCGCGCAGCGTGTCGAGCTGCGCCTGGAAGAACGCGAACTGGGCGTCCTTCGTGGTGGGCGTCATGCCGCCGCCGTTGGCCGCCGCCTGCACCGGGTTGAAGAGGTTGACGCCCTTGGCCTTCGCCTCCGCCTTGATCTTGCGCTCCGCGGCGACCGCGGCGTCCACCGTCTTCTGCCCGATGGCCGCAATCTGATCGGCATCGTAGGGCAGCAACAGCTCGTCGCGCAGCATCGCGTTGTACGCGTCGGCGCCCATCGCATAGTTGATCGGCCAGCTCGCGGCGTTGTCGTGCATCCATTTCGTCCACTCCGTCATCGACGCGACGAGCGCATCGCGCGCCTTGACGAAGCGCGCCCGCTGGTCCGCGGGCAGCTGCGCAGACATCGGCGTGAGCACGTAATAGAAGAGGCCCGGCGCCAGCGCGAGCTGCTTGAGTGCGACCTGCGCCTGGAGGCGCCCGGGATGCGTGATCTGCGGCCGCTGCGCCGCCATCCACGCCGGCGCCTTCTCCATGCGCGAGATCACGTGGTCCCACCACACGTTCGCGTCTTGCTCGTCCTTGTGGAGGATCATCGTGAAGATTGCGCCGAGCACCGTCAGCGGCGCCGCGGACGGATCCTTTCCGGCCTCCTGATCGGCGATCGCGCGCCGCTGCCCGACGAGGAACGCGTGCATCAAGCGGATGTCGTTGCGGTCGTGCAGTGTCGCTCCGGTCATGTCGATCGCGTTGATCTTCTGCTCGTAAGCCGAAAGCATCGCCTTGAACTGCGCGATGCCGGCCGGCGTCGGATCGCTCCAATCGCCGTCGTGGCTGTAGTCGCCGAGGAACGTCGCGACCTCCGGCGACGCCGCCAAAAAATCGTTGAGGGCCTGCATCTGCACGGCCGCGATCTGCGCCGCGGGCGTGCTCTGCTGGGCCGGCGCAGACATGGGCGAAAGCGCGATCAGTGCGGCCGCCAGAGCGGCCGGAATCCGTACGTTCATGCCGCTTCTACGGCCGCTTGGGCCGCTTTGTTTCGGCGCCCCGGCTAGAGCTTGCCGGCAGCATGCAGCGTCTTATAGATCTCCACCGCGAGCTGACCGGATTGGTTCTGCTTGCCGTCCGGCTGGCTATTGATGCCGAACGCGATGACCGCGTCTTGACGCGGAAAGTAGAGGTGGAGCATGCGATAGCCGAGCGTCATCCCCTCGTAGAACCAGACCGTCCCTACCCCCGGCTTCGTTATCTGGGCGACGCCGAGGCCGAACGCGCCCGGATCTTGCAGAGTCGTCTTGCCGATCGGTTTGCCCGTCTTCTGCGAGACCAGGCTCATCAGCTCGGCACGCTGCTTGGGCGCGAGGATGCTGCCGGTGTAGAGCGCGCGGGCCCAGCGCGTGACGTCGATCGGCGTCGAAACGATGCCGCCGGCACCCTGCATCCAGGAGACGCTGAGGTCGCGCACGTCCTTGCCGAGCAGCGGCGCGAGACCCGCGTTGTCGGCGTCGTGGTTGAAGAAATATCCCGACGTCATGCGATCGGTCACGCTCGGCGGATATGCGTACGCCTCGTAGTACGTGTCGTCGAGGCCGAGCCCCGCGCGCAGAATGCTCCGGTTGAGCTCGTCGGTATAGCTGTGACCGGTGACCTTCTCGACGATCATCTCGGCGAGGATGTAGTTGGTGTTGGAATACGAGTAGCCCGTGGTGGCCGTCGGCGCGCCCGGCGTCGTTGGATATGCGTAGCGCACCAGCTCCGCCGTCGTGAAATGCCGGCTCGGATTGCTCGCATAATCGCGCAGCATCTTTTGCGAGAAGTCGTAGCCTGGGATCCCGCTGGTCATGTGCAGCAGGCGCTGGATCGTAACGTTCTTCCACGCCGGATATTGCGGAAGAAATCGCCCGATCGTCTGATGGATGTTCAGCTTGCCCTCGGCCTCGAGCTGAAGCACGAGCACCGACGTAAAGGCCTTGGTGGTGCTGCCGATCTGCCAGAGCGTACCGGGAACGATTGGAGTACCGCTGCCGCCGTAGCGGGTCGTGCCCGCCGTGACGTCGATCGTTTGCGGCACACCGTGCAGGCTGACGCTCAGCGAGATCGCGGAGATGTGTTCGGGCTTGGCTCGCGCCGCGAGATACCGGTCGAGGTCGTTCTGGAGCGATGCCCGCAGGGCCGTGTCGGGGGAGGCCGTCGGAGGAAGCGCGCCGAGGAGCGCCCCGCAGAGCAGCAGGATCAAATATCGAGGCATGGGCCGCTTGCATTCGCGTCCCTTGGCTGAATATCCGGCGCCGCGCGCGGGTATAGGACTGGCAGCCACTTCTGCGAGGAAGGGAGCTCAGAAATGATTCGAACGATATCCATCGTCCTGTTCCTGCTCGCGCAAACCGGCGCCGCGGCCGTCGCCGCCGCCTGCGCGGGCGCGAATCCGGCGATCACGTCGGTGGCGGTCAGGAACGTCACGAACGACGGGAAGCTGGACAACTATCACATTGTGGGAACCGTAACCAATCTCGGCAGCTCCGGCCAGCCGAACAACACGCTGCAGTTCGTGGACATCTGGCAGTACGGGATCAAGCTCGACGACAAGGGCATCCCGCCGCTCGCGCCGGGTCAATCGGCCACGTTCTCATACATGTGGCAGCGTTCGGCGGAGGCGGCGCGCGGAACCACGGTGCTCAACTTCCGGATCCGCATGGAGCAAGGCTCCGACTGCAATCCGGGCAACGGCACGTATAGCCTAACGCTGTAGCCGTCCCCGAGTGGGAGTTAGATTCGGAACATTTCGGCGAAACGGTCGAACAGCCGCCGCTTGCCGCTGACGCGGACGATGCCGTTTTCAATTGCTTCGTTCGCCGTGATCTCGCCGGCCATGACGGCGCGAATGCCGGGGCCGGCCTCGATCACGCAGTCGGCGCCGGGCAGCGGGGCCGCCGCCGCCTCGACCGTGCCGTCGTGCACGCGCGCGCTCACCACGACGTCGCCTAGCCGTAGCTCGTAGCCGGCGCGGACGCCCCCCGACGCCTCGGGGCGAAACGTCGAGCGCAGCGCCATCGCCATCGAATCCGGGGTAACGACCTCGCCGGGATGCGGTTCGCCAAGCGACTTCGCGCCCCAGCGACCGAAGCTGATGACGGCATCTTCGAGCTCCTTGCCGTACTCGGTCAGCTCGTAGACGATCGAGCCGGCCGGCCGCGGCAGCACCCGACGCGTGACGACCTGTGCGGCCTCGAGCTCCTTGAGGCGTGAGGTCAGGACGTTGCTCGGAATGCCCGGCAGCCCACGCTGCAGATCGGTAAAGCGCTTCGGCCCCACCAGGAGGTCGCGCACGATGAGCAGCCCCCAGCGCTCGCCGAGAATCTCGACGGCGCGCGCGAGGCCGCAATACTGGCCGTAGGCCCGGTTTGCCACGCTTGCTATCATACAGCAAAATATATTTTTTGCAATGGTACTTGTGTTTTGCAAGTTTGCTTTGTTATAATCCCGGTCACGCCCGCTCATCGTTCAGCTCTTGAAGTAAGGGAAAAGAACGACAATGCAGCTCAATCCGAACTTGGTATTCAACGGAAACGCCGAAGACGTGTTCGCGCACTACCGCGACGCGCTCGGCAAGACGTTCTGGCCGCCGCGCTTCGGGATGCTGACCGATAGGTTCGGCATCAAGTGGACGCTCAATCTCGTCGAGGCTGCGTAACGCATGAGCGAACGCGCGCACTATCCGCCCGGCGTCCCCTGTTGGGTCGACACGCTGCAACCCGATCCCGAGGCCGCGACGCGCTTCTACGCCGCGCTCTTCGGATGGCAGATCACCGCTGCGTCCTGGCCGATCCCCAAGGCGCAGTCTTCTCTCTGAGTCAACTCGTCGGCTTTTAATTGCGAAAGGTCAGCATGCAAAACATCACGCCGTTTCTATGGTTTGACGACAACGCCGAGGAGGCGGTCAACTTTTACGTCGCGACGTTCAAGAACTCGAAGATCGACTCGGTCAATCGCTGGGGCGAAGGAGAAACGGTCTTGACGATCGACTTCGTGCTCGACGGCACCGACTTCAGCGCGCTCAACGGAGGGCGTACAAAGCCCGACGGCGAGGAGCTCGGTTCGCAATTTGACCTGAAAGCCTCGTCGGCGGTGTCGTTCGTCGTAACCTGCAAGACGCAAGCCGACGTCGACGAGGTCTGGGAGAAGCTCCTGCCCGGCAGTGAGACGATGCAGTGCGGCTGGATCCGCGACAAGTTCGGCGTCACGTGGCAGATCGTGCCGGAGGGCATGCTCGAGCTGTTCGGCGACCCCGATCGCGAGCGCGCGCAGCGCGCGATGGCCGCGATGATGGAGATGGTGAAACTCGACATCAACGCGATGCGCAAGGCCGCCGCCGGCGGGTGAGCAAAGCCTCCTCGATCCTTGCGATGTTTACCCCGAATCCTGGTGTTTAGTCGGGCATGTCTGGGCGTATAATTTGAACCCCAAGAGCTACGAAGGAGGTTTTCGATGCGAAGAATACTGCCTCTCGTCTTTGCGTTTGCGCTATCCGCTTGTGCGGGCTCCGGGGTGGGGCCACATGCGGTTCCAGGCCTGCCCGACTCGGCATTTCAGATGATGGATCGCGGCGCCGGCGCAATGAATTGGCCGGTTGACACGGGTGCGGTGGGCGATCAGTACGCCCTTCAGGCTCTCGACTATTACCCGAATACCATCACGATCGACGCGGGCGACACGATCACCTATCAGATTGAGGGAGGAGTCGGTGGCGACGCGCATACCGTGACGTTTGTGCCGCCTAAGATGAAGATCCCGTCACCCCTAAATCCCAAAGACGAAGTCCCTAGCGGCGGAACGACGGTCAACGGCAAGAAATACGTTAACTCCGGCATTCTCGTCGGCGGCCAAACGTTCACACTAACCTTTGCCAAGCCGGGAACCTATCGCATACTCTGCCTATTCCACGAACCGGCGATGGAGAGCGCCGTCGTCGTGCAGAAGGCCGATACGCACTATCCACACAGCGTAAAGTACTATCAGAAACTGGGTCACTCGGAAGCGAAAGACGATATAGAAGAAGCGCGGGATTCAGTCGCGCTGTTTCCCTTCAAACCTGGTGGAACGACGTTGGCAGCCGGAATCGATCCGGGGCTGGTGCAGTATCCGCCGTCCGATGCGACGGTTCTGCGGTACGTCGATACGAGAAAAGCGAGCAAGGTTGCGGCGTCAGGCAACCTCACGATCAAGGTAGGCACGGTCGTTACGTGGGTAAACGAGACTTCAAACGAACCGCATACCGTTACGTTGAACGTGGCGGGCAAAAAGAAACTGCCAAACATTCCTCCCGATCCGCCGGTGAACTTTAAGCGCCATGGAGTCACGAAATACGATGGAAGCCAGATCGTGAACTCCGGCACCTTCCTAGGCGGAACCCCTGTCCGAATAATGTTTACCAAGGCAGGAAAGTTCTTCTATGGTTGTATCTATCACGTCAACTCGGGGATGGACGGAACCATTACCGTGACGCCTTGAACTGCGCGAGCGTTTAGACGCGCTCACCGATCGCACGGCCTCGCGGATTGCGAGGCCGTGCGGCTTACCTGAGGATTGAGCATCACCGCCACAAGGCGGCGCGCGCCACCAACACCGCGAGGGTCTTCATTTTCCGGCCCTTCGATGCTAAAAGCGCGTTGCGCTGCTACGTCGAAGACGGCGCCCATGGCAGAGCGGCGCGCGCTGCGCGTGGGCATCGACGTCGGCGGCACGTTCACCGATCTCGTCGCGGTCGAGTCGTGGAGCGGACGTACGGTCACGCGCAAGGTCGCGAGCACGCCGCGCGAGCCGCAGCGCGCCGTGATGGCGGCGCTGCTCGGGCTGCTGCGCGAGTACGAGCCGCGGCCGGCGGTGGAGTTTCTCGCCCACTCGACGACGATCGCGACCAACGCGCTGCTCGGCCAGCTCGGGCTCGAGCTGCCGCGCACGGCGCTCGTCACGACGCACGGCTTCCGCGACGTCATCGAGATCGGCCGTCAGAACCGCAGCGAGGTCTATAACCTGTTCGTCGAGCGTCCGCGTCCGTTGGTTTCGCGCGACGATCGGTTGACCGTGCGCGAACGCATGGATCATCTCGGTAACGTCGTCGAGCCGCTCGACGAGTCCTCGGTCGCGGAGGCCTGCGAGGGTCTGCGCCGGCGCGGCGTCGCGGCGGTGGCGGTGTGCCTGCTGCACGCCTATGCGAACGACGCGCACGAGCGCCGAGTGACGAACGCGATTGCCGCAGCGCTGCCCGAGGCGCGGATCGCGCGATCCTCGGAGGTCGATCCGGAGTATCGCGAGTACGAGCGCTTCTCGACGACCGTCGTCAACGCAGCGCTCGCGCCGATCGTCGAGGCGTACCTCGAACGGCTCGTGCGCGAGCTGCGCGAGCACGGAATCGACACGCCGCTGTATGTGATGCGCAGCGACGGCGGCATGGCGGCCGCGCAGCGCGTCGCGGCCCGGCCCGCGGCGATCGTGGAGAGCGGCCCGGCAAGCGGCGCGATCGCGACGGCCGCGCTCGGGCGGCGCACCGGCGCGCAACGGCTACTCTCGTTCGACATGGGCGGAACGACGGCCAAGGCCGGCACGATCCTCGACGGCGTGGCGCAGGTCGCGCACGAGTTCGAGGCCGCGGGCCGTACGCACAGCGGACGTGCCGTCAAAGGCAGCGGCTATCCCGTGCGCTTTCCCTTCGTCGATCTCGCGGAGGTCAGCGCCGGCGGCGGAACGATCGCGTGGATCGACGACGCCGGCGCGCTGCGCGTCGGCCCGCTCTCGGCCGGCGCCGATCCGGGGCCGGCGTGCTACGGCATCTCCGAACGCCCGACAGTCACCGACGCGAACGTCGTGCTGGGACGCCTGCATCAGGAGCATCTGCTCGGCGGCGCGTTCAAGATCGATGCGTCGCGCGCGCGGGCTTCCATCGCGGCGCCGGCAGAACGCCTCGGACGCGGCATCGAGGAAACCGCCGCCGGCATCGTAGCGCTCGTCGACGACGCGATGGCGAAGGTGCTGCGCATCGTCACCGTCGAGCGGGGACTCGATCCGCGCGCCTTCGCACTCGTCGCGTTCGGCGGCGGCGGTCCGCTGCATGCGTGCGCCGTCGCCTGCGAGCTACAGGTCGCGCGCGTGATCGTTCCTGCGCACCCCGGGCTCTTCTCGGCATTTGGGCTGCTCGAGGCCGACTTGCACGTCAACGACGTGCACCCGATCCTGCGCGCGACCGGCGAAGCCGACGGCGCGGCGCTCACGCGCTTCTTCGACGAGAGCGAGTCGCGTGCGCGCGACGAGCTGCTCGCGCAGGGCGCGCACTCCGCGACGATCGCGTTCCGGCGGCAGTACGACGCGCGCTATCGCGGCCAGAGCTTCGAGCTGACGATCGATCACGACCCCGATCCCAGCGCGGTCGCGCAACGCTTCCATCACGCCCACAACGCCCGCTACGGCTATGCCGTTCCCGACCAGAAGGTGGAGCTCGTCAACGCGCGCCTAACCGCGAGTGGAACAATTTCGCACGACGCGTCCTCCCTGTGTCACCCTGAGCCTTGTCATCCTGAGCGGAACGAGCGCAGCGAGTGGAGTCGAAGGATGGCCTGGATTGACGGTTCATTCATAGAAGTCGACGTGTATCAACGCGCGGCGTTGGCGGATGGCGCGCGACTCGAGGGTCCCACTGTAATCGAAGAGTACGACAGCACGACGTGGGTCGCGCCGCGCTGGTCGGCCTCAGTCGAGGGCGAACTGCTCGCGCTGGAGCGAGAGCGGCCATGATCGACCCGATCGCCGCGGAGATCGCGAAGGACGCGCTGGTCTACGCCTCGGAAGAGATGGGCATCGCGGTCCGCAACAGCGCCTACTCGCCCAACATCAAGGAGCGGCTCGATCACTCGTGCGCGCTTTTCGATCCGCTCGGGCGGCTGATCGCGCAGGCCGAGCACATTCCCGTGCATCTCGGCTCGCTGCCGTGGGGGCTGCGGCGCATGCTGGCGATCGTCGAGCTCGAGCACGGCGGCGTCCGCGAGGGTGAGATGTGGATCGCGAACGATCCGTACGTCACGGGAACGCATCTGAACGACGTCACGGTCGTGCGGCCCGTCTTCTTCCGCGGCCGGCTCGCCGGCTACGCGGCGAACAAGGCACACCATGCCGACGTCGGCGGTGCCGTGCCCGGCTCGATGCCGTCCGATGCCAAGGATCTCTTCGCGGAGGGAGTGGTCGTGCCGCCGCTGCGCCTCGTGGAAAGGGATCGCGTCGTAGCCGCGACCGTCGATCTCTTTCGCGCGAACTCGCGCACGCCCGACGCGCGCAGCGGCGATCTGCGCGCGCAGGTGGCTGGAAATTACACCGGCGAGCGGCGCCTGCTCGAACTCTACGAGCGCTACGGTTTCGACGGCGTCGAGGCGGCGATCGCGCGCGCGCTCGACGACAGCGAGCTGCGCATGCGCGCCGCGCTGCGCGCGATCGGCGACGGTGTCTTCGAAGCGACCGATTATCTCGAAGACCTCGACGGCGCCCCCAGCATCGCGATCGCACTGCGGCTGGAGCTGCGCGACGGGAGCGTCGAGCTGGACTATTCGGGCACGTCGCCGCAGGTCGGCTTCCCGCTCAACGCCGTCTTCGGCGTGACGCTCTCCGGCGTGCACTACGCGTTGCGCGCCGTTGCCGATCCGAGCATAGCGATGAACGACGGGTGCTTTCGTCCCGTTTCCGTGCGCGCGCCGCTCGGGTCGCTGCTCAACCCACGCCGGCCCGCGCCGGTCTCGGGCGGGAACGTCGAGACGAGCATGCGCAACGCCGAGGTCGTGCTGCAGGCCCTCGCAAAGGCCGCGCCGCAGCGCGTGCCCGCCTGCAGCGGCGGGACGATGAGCAACGTGATGCTCGGCGGCGTGCGGCCCAACGGTGAGACGTGGGCGTTCTACGAGACCAACGGTTGCGGCATGGGCGCGCGTCCCAACGCCGACGGCATCGACGGCATCCACTGCCACATGACCAACACGCTCAACACGCCGATCGAGGCGATCGAGCGCGAGTTTCCGTTGCGCGTCGTGCGCTACGAGCTCGCCGAGGGAACGGGTGGTGCGGGCCGGCATCGCGGCGGCAACGGATTGATTCGCGCGCTGCAGCTTGTCGAAGGCTCCGCGCGCGCCACGCTGCTCGCCGATCGTCATACGCTGCGCCCTCCGGCCGCGCAGGGCGGCGAGCCGGGCGCGTGTGGGCGGCACACGCTCGCGCGCGACGGCGCGGAGACGCCGCTCGGCGCGAAGTGCACGCTGCCGCTCGAACCCGGCGACGTGCTGACAATTCAGACGCCGGGCGGCGGCGGTTACGGCGCCGGCCGCTCCAATCCGTAACGCGACGCGCACAGGAGATCCACCACGCGTATCGCGCTGCGCCGCGGCGAGAAGCGGCGGCGCGCGTCGGCCGCGACGAGCTCGCCGTAACGCCGGCGTGCCGCCGGATCTGCGAGGATGCGCGCGATGTTCTCCGCGAGCGACGTCAACCCGCCGACGAGGGCGACGTCGGACGCGAAGAGCGTGCGCAGCTCGTTGCGCTCCAGCACGATCGCGGGAATGCCGGCCTGCGCCAGCAGCACGTTGCCGAACGCGCTGGGATCGGTCAGGCCGAGATGGACCACGCAGGCAACTTCGAGCTTGCGTTTGCCCAGAAGGATCTGCGGCGTGATCGGCACCGCATTGATCGACCGATCAAACTCAATGATGGCGACTAGGCCTGGTTCGCCGGCGATTCCGATCGCTCGGCACGCCGGATCGTCTGAGCGGCGAATCCTTAGCGCGTCGGCGCGCAGCGGCGACGCGCAGGGCAGCCACGGCACCGCGAACTCCACGGCGCCGCGCGTGCGAATCGCTGCGGGGCGCGAAGCATCACCGCCGACCGCTATGCCCGGCGGACCGCCGACCTCCTCGAACCACGCGATCGTCGCCGCTTCGCGAAAGCGCCGGTCGAGCCGGCGCCATGGCGCAATAGAGCCGCGCACGATGGGATGGCCGAAGGCGCGCAGCGCCTCCTCGAGATCAGCGAATGCGGCGTTTAGCAGGGGATCGCGGCGCCGCGAACGCTGCACTGCGATCGCGCCGACCGCGCCGCGCTCGGTGCGCGGCAGCGGCGCGAAGCTCTTCGCCCAGCGCGCATAGAAGCGCAGCTCGTTCTCGGCCTCGCGCGCGAATCGGCCCGCCGACGCAGCCTCGTAGTGCACGAACCGCGCGTCCGCGACGTAGGCGATCGTGCGGGCGTGCTCGCGCGCGCGCAGGCACAGATCCACGTCCTCGAAACCGTTGACGAACGACTCGTCGAACCCGCCGTTATCGAGAAACCACTGCGTGCGGACCGCCATCGCAGCGCCCGAGACGGCGAGCGCGTCGCGCGACTTCTCGACCGCCTCGAGCGACGCGGGGAGATTGCGGCAGTAGTAGTGCCAGTGCGCGTTGCGCAGCAGCACGAGGCCCGCGGCCTGCGTCACGCCGTCCTCGAAGAACAGCGCGCCGCCGGCGATCGCCACGTCATCGCGCTCGAACGCCGCTAGCAGCGGCGTCAGCGCGTCGCCCAGGGGATACGCGTCGTTGTTGAGCAGCAGCGTCACCGGAGCTTGTGCTGCGCGCGCGCCGGCGTTGCACGCCCCGGCGAAGTTGCGGTTCTCCTCGTGCCGTACGTAGCGCACCCACGGAAAATCGGCAATCGCGCGCGGCGTCTCGTCGGCCGAGCCGTTGTCGACGACGATCGTTTCGAACTCGAAGGCGCATTCGCCGCGCAGCGCGTCGAGGCCGCACAGGCACCGCGCCGTCAGCCACCAGTTGTCGTAGACCGGGATGACGATGCTGAGACGAGCCTCCGCCATCGCTGCGGTGTTAGGCCGCTCGAACGCGGATGCGCTCCAGCAGCTCCTGTTTCGTCTCGGGCACCATCGCTCGCACGAAGACGATCGTCACGACGCACAGGGCCGCATAGATGGCAAACGTGCCGGAGCGCCCCAACCGCTCGACCATCGTGAGAAAGAACTGCGAGACGAGGAAGTTACCGACCCAGTTGCTCAGCGTCGAGATCGACATCCCGAGCCCGCGCGCGCGCAACGGAAAGATCTCCGAGATGAGCAGCCACACGATCGGGCCGAGGCTAAACGCGAAGCAGCCGACGTAGAGCATCATGCTGCCGAGCGCGATCCCGGCGAGCGATCCGGAGAGGTGCGGCTGCGCGAATGCGGCGGCGAGCGCCGCGAGTGCCACGAACATGCCGGCCAGTCCCGCGTAGAGCAGCGGCTTGCGCCCGAGCTTATCGACGAAGAAGATCGCAATCAGCGTCATCCCGCAGTTCACCGTCCCGACGAGCGTCTGCGCCAGGATCGAGGCCGACGCGGAGCCGATGCCGGCCATCTGAAAGATCTGCGGCCCGTAGTAAATCACGGTGTTGATGCCGGTGATCTGCTGTAAGACCGCGAGCGAGATGCCGATGAACAGGGCGGTGCGGAAGGCCGGCTCGCGCAGAGCCTCCCAGCCCTGGCTCTTCGTGAGCAGGCTCTCCGCGATCGACTCTTCCTCAGCAGAACGCTCGGCGGGATCCACGTAGATCCGCAGCAGCTCGGCGCGAGCGCGGTCGCCGAGCAAGATCTTGAAGAGATAGCGCGGGCTCTCCGGCAGGACGAGCATGCCCACGGCGAGCACGACGGAGGGAACGACAGCGAGCCCCAGCATCCAGCGCCACTGCCCGTTCGCGGCGAGCGCGTAGTCGAGGAGATACGCCGCGAGGATGCCGACGGTGATCGCGAACTGATACAATGAGACGAGCGCGCCGCGCACGTTCGCCGGCGCGACCTCCGAGATGTACAGCGGCGCGACGACGGAGCTGAACCCGATGCCGATGCCGACGATGAAGCGCCCGCACAACAGGATCGCTTCGTTGGGCGTGAACGCCGAGACAATCGCGCCGGCGAAGAAGACAACGCCCGCGACCAGCAGCGTCAAGCGCCGCCCGATGCGATCCGCGATCGCCCCCGCGACCGCCGAACCGGCGATGCAGCCGATCAGCACGACGCTGATCGTGAAGGCCTGCTCGCGCTGCGCCAGGGCGAAATCCTTGGTGATGAAGAGGATCGCGCCCGAGATCACCCCGGTGTCGTAGCCGAACAGCAGCCCGCCGAGCGCGGCTACGGAAGCGACGAGGAGAACGTACGCCCGCATGCAGGCGCTTTTGCGAGTCGCGTCAGAACGCTCCTCCATCGTGACGCAACAACTCGACGTCGAGGCAGCGCGAGAATACGCCCGCGCGCACGGCCTGCAAGCGATGATGGTCGTGCGCAACGGCGACCTGGTCGCGCAGGAGTTCGGCGACGGTTTCGACACGCGCACGCCGCACGCGCTCTACAGCGGAACGAAGAGCTTCTGGGGCGTCGCCGCGCTGTACGCGTGCGCCGACGGCCTGCTGCAGCTCGACGAGCCGATCGCCGGCACGATCGAGTCGTGGCGCGGGGATCTGTCGAAGCGGCGCGTCACCGTGCGAATGCTGCTCTCGCTGACGGCGGGCTTCGCCTTCGGCGGGCTGGGCGCGAGCGTACCGCCGTACGAGAAAGCGCTGGCGATGCCGCTGCGCGACGAGCCGGGCACGCGCTTCACCTACGGCGGCATCCCGCTCCAGGTCTTCGGGGCGTTCTTCGCGCGCAAGCTGCACGGCCGCGGCCTCACGCCGCACGCGTATCTGCGCGAACGCATCCTCGATCCAGCGGGCGTCGGCATCGCAAGCTGGCGTACGCTTCGGGACGGGACGCAGCCGCTCCCGACCGGCGCGTCGCTCAGCGCGAAGAACTGGCTCGCATACGGACGGTTCATCATTACGAATTTCGGCTCGCTGCGGCCGTGCTTCGAAGGCTCCGCCGTCAACGCTCGATACGGTCTGGGCTGGTGGCTCGGCGCGCGCGGGGCGCCGCCCGATCTCGCCTACGCCAGCGGCTCGGCAGGGCAAGCGCTCTACCTCCTGCCCTCGCTCGGCCTCGCGGTCGTGCACTTCGGCAGAAGCTCGTCGTACCGCCACGAGTCTTTCATGAAACGCCTCTTCGGCGGGGTTGCAAAACGTGGAAGGAGCGCCCGCGAGACGCGGCATAGTGCCCAGCCATGAAGCAGTCACACGCCGCGAAAGCCGCGGCGTCGTTCGCACTTATCCTTGCGTTCTCCGCGTGTTCGTCGACGTCGACGCAGTCGCTGCCCTCCATGCAGGGCGACGCAGTGCTCTCGGGACTCAACGCGACCGGCGCCGGGAAGATCAAACACATCGTCTACATCGTTCAAGAGAATCGCAGTTTCAATAATCTGTTTTACCGCTATCCCGGCGCCTACACACGCGGGTACGGCATGAATTCGAAGAACGAATGGATCAAGCTGAAGCCCGAAGGTCTGGCCGCCTACTACGTCATCGATCACTCGGCGACGGCGATGTTCGCCGCGTGCAACGGCACCGGCAAGCTGCCCGGAACGGACTGCCGCAATAACGGCTTCGACAAAGAAGTCTCGTTCGGCGGCCCGCCTCGGTATCCGCAGTATGTCTACGCGCCGCACGAGGATACGAAGCCGTACTGGGACATGGCGCACCAATGGGTGTTGGCCGACCACATGTTCCAGTCGCACCTCGACGAGAGCTTCGTCTCGCACCAGTATGTCATCGCCGCGCAGGCCGACTCGGCCGTCGATCTGCCGTACGGCGCGTGGGGCTGCCAAGGCGGCAAGTACAATCAGGTCGCCACGATCACGCAGCAGCGCAACCAGTACGGCCCTCCCGAAGAGCCCTGCTGGGATTACACGACGCTGGGCGACGAGCTCGACAAGGCCGGCCTCAGCTGGCGCTTTTACGCGAGCAGGTACGGCAGCGGCTCGAGCGGTTCCGGCGCGTACTGGTCGAGCTATCAGGCGGTGCGCCACATCTACTACGGACCCGATTGGAAGAAAGACGTCATCTCGCCGAATTGGAAGTTCATCACGGACGTGCGCGCCGGCAAGCTCGCCAACTTCACGTGGATCACGCCGGTGTGCGCCGACTCGGATCACGTGAACTGCCCGGGAGGCTACGGCCCGTCGTGGGTCTCCGCGCTCGTCAACACGGTCGGCAACAGCAAGTTCTGGGACTCGACCGTTATCTTCGTGCAGTGGGACGACTGGGGCGGCCTCTACGATCCCGTCAAGCCTCCCTTCGAAGACTACGACGGCCTAGGCTTCCGCGTTCCGTTGCTCATCATGTCACCCTACGCGAAGCACGGCGTGGTCACGCACGTACAGTACGAGACGGCCAGCGTGCTGCGCTTCGCCGAGGATCTCTGGGGTTTGGATCAGATGGCGGCGGCCGATAAGCGTGCCAACGCGCCCGGCACCGACGCCTTCGACTTCCAGCAGAAAGCGCGTCCCTTCGTGAAAATCGCGGCGCCCCATCCGCCGAAGTTCTTCATGGGACCGCTACCCGGCGACGACCAAGCCCCCGACTACGAATAACCTCAGGGTGACACGGGGGTGGTGCCGGAGAGCGGCTTGAGGCCGGCTTTCTTCAGCTCCGCCTGGAGTGGAGTCAGCGCGGTTACGTACGCGTTGTATTTTGCGACCGCGGCGGAGTACGCTGCGTCGAAGCGCCGGCTGTAATCGAGCTGTTCCGGGGTGGGCGGAAGCTGCGCCCCCGGGAAACCCGTGCGTGGCACGGACTCGCGCAGCGAGCCCGCACGCTGAATCGAGTCCTCGTCGTTCTTATAATCGGCGGTGAAGGCGCCAAACACGTCGGTCCATTGTTGCTGCGCGGCGACGACGTCGCGCTGTAGCGCCGCGTCGTTCTTCGCGGTGACCGCGGCCGACTGGAGCGACTTCTTGATCGCGTCGAGGTTGTTTAGCGCCTCGTCGATCTTGGAGTAGATCGTCGCGTACTTGCGCGCGTAGTCGTAGCCGGCGCGATACTGCTCGGCCGTCCAGCTATCGCGCGGGTCGCCCGCGACGGTAAAGCTCTGCTGCAGCGTCGTGCGGGCGAACGTCAGGCGCGCCGTGTACGTTCCGGGCACGACTGTCGGGCCGCTCTTGGGACCCTGATAGTCCTCCTTGGCCGCGCCATACCACTTCACCGGCGCGTCTTCCGAGAAGTCCCAGACGTAGCGATTGATTCCGGCCTTGTTCGGGACGTACGGCTCCTCTTTGCCCTTGACCTTATGCGTGCCGCTGACGGTGCGGATCACGCGGCCGCTCCCGTCGATGATCTGCAGCGTCGGTGGGCTCTTGCCCGGCGAGGTCTGATAGAAGTCGATGATCGCGCCCTTCGGCGGGTTGTCGCCGGCGAAGCGCGTGTAGATTCCGAGGTCGTTGGAGTGATAGTGGTACTCGTACGACGTTCGCGGAGTGTAGAGCATCGTGCCCGCTCGCATGGCGTTGCCGAGCTGCTGGATCGACGTGAGGTCGTCGAGGATCCACGTGTCGCGACCGTGCGTCGCGATCACGAGGTCGTTGAAGGCCGGCTGGATGCGAATGTCGCGCACCGAGACGGCCGGCAGGTTGATGCGGAAGTTCTGCCAGCTCGATCCGCCGTCGAATGAAATCCAGAGCCCGTCCTCGCTGCCAGCGTACAGCAGATTCGAATTGCGCGAGTCGGGACGAATCGTCCGCACGTACTGATTGGGCGGCAGGCCGTTGACGATCTTCGCCCAGGTTGCGCCGTAGTCGTGCGTCACGAAGAGATAGGGCGCGTAGTCGCCCATCCGATGGTTGTCGGCGACCACGTACGCCGTTCCCGCGACCAGCGGCGACGGCGCCGTCGTCTCGACGCGAGCGTACTGCGGCGTGCCGGGCGGCGTGACGTTGCGCCAGTGCGCGCCGGAATCGCGCGTCATCTGCGCGTAGCCGTCGTCCGTGCCGGCCCAGATTTCGCCGCGATCGATCGGCGAGCCCTCGATGTAGAGGATTGTGTCGGAGTACTCGGCGCCCGAGACGTCCTTGGCGAGCGGTCCGCCGGAGGGATACTGGTGCGACTTGACGTTGCGCGTCAGGTCTGGGCTGATCGTCGTCCACGTCTCGCCGCGATCGGTAGACTGGAAGATCACGTTTCCGCCGAACCACGCGAGATGCCCGTCCCACGGCGCGAACGCGATGGGCGAATCCCAGTTGAAGCGATACGGAACGGAGCTCAGATCGAACGGACCGAGAAAGCTCCCGGGAAACGCGTCGTACGGCCGAATGAAGCGCGTGACTTCGGTCTTGCGGTCGAAGAGCGTGAGCGCGCCGTCTTCGAGGTCCGCCCACACGTAGCGCGGGTCGACCGGATCGGGCACGGTCCACACGCCGTCGCCGCCGACGACGTCGATCCAGTGGCGGTCGAGAATGCCCTCGCTGTCGAGCGAGTTCTCCGGCCCACAGAAGCCGCCGTTGTCCTGAAACGCGACGCATACGAAGTACGGGTTCTCGTTCGTGAGCCCGACGTGATAGATCTGGCCGATCGTGAGGTTGCGCGAGAACGACCAGTGCTCGAGGTCCGTCGTCAGCGCGTAGCCGCCGTCTTCCCCGGTGATGATCCGCTTCGGGTTCGTCGGATCGATCCAGATCGCGTGGTAGTCGACGTGCACGCCCTTGGCGATCTCGGCGAACTTCCTGCCGCCGTCCTTGCTCTCGGCCAGCATCTCCGAGACGGCGTAGACGTGGTTCGGGTTCTTCGGATCGACCGCGATGTGCGTGAAGTAAAACGGCCGCTGGTCCACGAGCGTGTCGCTGCTCGTCATCGTCCAGTGCGCGCCGGCGTCGTCGCTGCGCCACAGGATGCCGCCCTTGGCCTCGATGAGCGCGAAGACGCGATCGGGTCGGCTCGGCGCGATCGCCAGGCCGATGCGTCCGGAATAACCGCCCGGCAATCCCTTTCCGGACAGCTTCTTCCACGTGCGTCCGCCGTCGGTGGACTTGAAGAGTCCGCCATCGGGGCCGCCACTCGTGAACGTCCACGGCACGCGCCGGAAGTGCCACATGCCCGCGTAGACGACGCTGCCGTTCTGCGGATCCATTGCGACATCGCTGGCGCCGCTCGCGGCGCCGAGATACAGCGACTTCTTCCACGTCGCGCCCCCGTCGAACGTGACGTAAACGCCCCGGTCGGACGAATCCTTGAACGGATCGCCGAAACCGCCGACGACGACGTGGCGCGAGTCACGCGGATCGATCGCGATGCGTGAGATGCTCCAGACTCCCGCGAGGCCGGCGCGCCGCCACGTCTTGCCCCCGTCGGTCGACTTATAGAGGCCGTCTCCGTAGCTGACGTCGTTGCGCGGGTTCGCTTCGCCCGTTCCGGCCCAGACGACGCGCTCGTTCGTGGGATCGATCGCCACCGCGCCGACCGCCGAAACCGGCTGCTTCTCGAAGACCGGCTCCCACGTCGCACCGCCGTTGATCGACCGCCAGACCCCGCCGCCGGCCGTGCCCAGGTAGTAGAGCTGATCGTCCTGCGGCGTCCCGGCTACCGACGCGACTCGGCCGCCCGAGACCGCGGGGCCGATCGAACGCCAACTGAGATTCGCGTAGGCGGCGGCCGCGAGCAGGACGGACGAGATCAGCATCATGTCGCGTTGACTGTTTGGATGGCCGGCAGCGCTTTCATGCCGGCCGCCTTCAGCGCCGCGTTTGCGCCGGGCAGCACGCCGGTCGCGAAGGCATTATAGCGAGCTATGCCGGCACGGTAGTCGGCGTCGACGCGCGATAGGAGATCCACCACCGCCGGCGTGATGAGTCCGTTCGCCTGGAAGTACGCGCCCAGGAGATCCTCGTGCAGCCGGCTCTCGTCCTCGGTGCCTTCGCCGCGGACGTTGGTGGCGAGCGATTCGAAGAGCGTCTGCCGCGCCGTCAGCGCGTCCTGGAGCGTCGCGGTCAGCGCCGAGTTATCGGCCTTTTTCGCCGCGGCGGTCGCGGTGTCAAGCCCCTTCTTGAGCGAGTCGAGGTTGTTGAGGATCGTGTCGAGCTGCGACAGATGGCCCATCTGGCGCATCGCCGCGTCGAACGTGCGCTGGTAATCGGCCTGCGTGAACTGCGAGCGCGGATCGGGCGCTACGTGGAAGTGCTGCACGTACGCGTGGCCCGAGAGCGTCACGCGCACGCTGTAATCTCCCGGTACGACGCTCGGCCCGGTGTTCGGGCCGTTGAGGAAGTCGAGCGCGGCGCCGTTCCACTTCACCGGACCGTTGACGTTGAAGTCCCAGATGTAACGGTTCAGTCCCGCCTTGTTGGGGACGTAAGACACGTCCTTGCCGCCGACCTTGTGCGTGCCCGAGACGCTGCGGATGACGCGCCCGTGCGCGTCGAGGATCTCGAGCGCCGGCGCGCCCTTCTGCGCTTCTTTTTGATAGAACGTGATGATCACGCCGTTGGGCGGGTTGTCGGCGGCATAGTTCGTGTAGGTGCCCTCGTCGTTCGAGTGCAGCGACCACTGGTATGCGGTGCGCGGCGTGAACAGCCACGTACTGCGCGCCACCGCCTGCTGCAGCTCCTGCACCGGCCGAACGTCGTCCATGATGTAGACTGAGCGCCCGTGCGTCGCGATCACGAGATCGTCCTCGCGCGGCTGCATGCGGATGTCGTGCACCGACACGGTCGGCAGATCGTTCTTGAACGACTGCCAACCGGCGCCGCCGTCGAACGAGATCCAGATGCCCTCCTCGGTGCCGAGATAGACGAGGTCGCGATCGCGGATGTCGGGACGGACGGCGCGCGCCCACTCATTCGGCGGCAGCCCGTTGACGATCTTCGTCCAGTGTTTTCCGAAGTCGTGCGTGACCCAGGCATACGGCGCGTCATCGCCCATCTCGTGGTCGTCCTCGATCGCGTAGGTGGTGCCGTCGACGAGCGTCGACGGCGCCACGGTGGCGAAGCGGCCGTACTCCGGCGCGCCGGGCGGCGTGACGTTCGACCAGTGCTTGCCGTAATCGCGCGACAGCTGCACGAGCCCGTCGTCGGTGCCGACCCAGATCTCGCCGCGCCCCCGCTGCGAGCCCTCGATGTCGAGGATCGTGTCGGTGTATTCGGCGCCCGAGACGTCGTTGATGATCGGGCCGCCCGCCGGGTTTTGGTGCGACTTCAGGTTGCGGGTCATATCGGGGCTGATCGCAGTCCACGTCTTC
Source organism: Vulcanimicrobiota bacterium (assembly GCA_963752825.1). GTDB lineage: Bacteria > Vulcanimicrobiota > Vulcanimicrobiia > Vulcanimicrobiales > Vulcanimicrobiaceae > Cybelea. Next base: position 263,222 of record CAVVZF010000001.1, read on the forward strand.
CCACGATCGGTCGTCTGGAAGATGACGTTGCCGCCGAACCAGCCGATGACCTTACCGCCCGGGGTACGCCACGGCGCGAACGCGATCGGCGACTCCCAGTTGAAGCGATATTTGCTCTTCGAGAGCTGCCACGACTCGGTGCCGGTCTGCAGGTAGGGCTGCGCCGACCACCCATCTTGCGTGACGCGGTTGTAGATATTGAGCGAGCCGTTTTGCGAGTCGGACCAGATCCAGTTCGGATCGTCCGGCTCGACGAGCGCCCACGTTCCGTCGCCGCCGACGGTGTTGATCCAGAACTTGTTCTGGATTCCGGACGGGTCGAGCGAGTTGGACGGACCGCACCAACCGTTGTTGTCTTGCAGGCCAGCGCAGACGGAATACGGGTTATCCGAACCCAGGCCCACGCGATAGACCTGTCCGATCGGCACGTTCATGGAGAAGAACCAGTTCTCTCCGCCGTCGACCGTGAGCACGTAGCCGCCGTCGTTGCCCAGGATGATCCGCGTCGGATCGTTGGGCGCGATCCAGATCGCGTGAAAGTCGGAGTGCACCTGGTCCGCGACCGCCTTGAAGTTCTTGCCCGCGTTGGTGCTGAGCATGACTTGGAACGAGACCGCGTAGACCCGGTTGGGATTCTTCGGGTCGACGGCGACGTGCGAAAAGTAGAATGGGCGAGCGTCGACCTGCGTGTCGTCACTGACCTTCATCCAGTTGGCGCCGGCGTCGTCGGAGCGCCACAGCACGCCGTCCTTCGATTCGATCACCGCGTAAACGCGGTTGCCGTCGCTCGGGGCGACGGCGAGCCCGATGCGCCCGACCGGATACGCCGGCAGGCCGTGGCCTTCGAGCTTCGTCCACGTCGCGCCGCCGTCCGTCGACTTGTATATTCCGTCTTCCGTGCCGCCGCTGACGAACGTCCACGGACGGCGCTGGAACTTCCAGATGCCGGCGTAGATCACGCTCGGATTTTGCGCGTCCATCGCGAGATCGGACGCGCCGCTCTCGGGACCCACCGCGAGCGTCTGTTTCCACGTCGCCCCGCCGTCGACGGTGACGTAGACGCCGCGCTCGGCGCTGTCGGCGAACGCGTCGCCGAGCGCGCCGACGATCACGTGGTTGTGGTTGCGCGGATCGACGAGGATCCGCGAGATGTACTTCGTTGCTTTCAGGCCGACGTTCGTCCAATGGTCGCCGCCGTCGGTCGTCTTGTACACGCCATCGCCGTAGCTGACGTCGTTGCGGGGGTTGGATTCGCCGGTGCCGACCCAGACGACGTCGTCGTTGGTGGGGTCGATCGTCACGGCGCCGATCGCGCCGACGCCTTCCTTTTCGAACACGGCGTCCCAAGTCTGTCCGGAGTTCTCCGACTTCCAGACCCCGCCGCCGGCCGCGCCGATGTAGTACAGCTTCGGATTCGTCGCCGAGCCCGCGACCGAAGTGACGCGTCCTCCCGTCAGCGCCGGGCCGATCGCGCGCCAGCTCATGTTGCCGAAGGCCGGCCCGGGCGACGGGGTCGGCGTCGGCGACGGCGAGACCGACGGCGACGGGGCGGGCGCGGGAGCCGCGGCGCGGGCATGCCCGGCATTCAGAAGCATGAAAGCGATGAGCGGCACCAGCCGCGCGACGCGTCGTAACAGTCGTAACAACGGAAGAATCTCCATAACCAATCGCAGTAGTGGTGCGCGCGCAACTCTCCTGCGCGCGTCAATTCAAATAACTATCAAACCATTGCGGCTAGCGTGTCGCGCCGTAATGGCGTGACTCATACATCGGAACGTTGACGTGAATCGCGTACCATTGCGACCAAGCGATCATCCCGCACATAACTAGGAACAACGCAACGACGATGACGAGCGCCAAGCGGCGACCCGAGGAACCAGGGCGGGGAGGCCCCTCCCCGGAAGGCGCGCCGGACGCGCGGCTCGAACCCACCGGCCCCATATGCGGAGGACCATCGCCAGCCTCCTGGCGACAGCCATCGTTCCATTGTGCTCGTTCTTCGCCACGTGCACGCCTGCGCAAGCCGCTCATCGCACGGTCCCTGCGACTCCCGTCGCAATCGACGTCTACGCACGCGTGCTGCGGCACATCAACCCGCAGATGCCGGGCTGGCAGAGCCGCAGCCTCGCGCGGCGCGTGCTGCTCAACGCCGAGCGCTGGCGCCTCGACGCGAACATGCTCGTGGCGATCGTTGCCGTCGAGTCGGCCTGGCGCACGCACGCGATCTCTCCGGCGGGTGCGATCGGCCTCGGGCAGCTCATGCCGGGGACGGCCGCGCTGCTCAAGGTCAACCCGCACGACCCGAACCAGAACCTCTACGGCGCCGCGCGCTACCTGCGCGGCCTGATGCAGCGCTTTGGATCGAAGCATCCCGACCTCGTCTTCGCCGCCTATAACGCGGGGCCGAAGGCCGTCAGCGAATACGGCGGCATCCCGCCCTACGACGAGACCGTGAACTACGTCGTGCGCGTCGTCGGGACGTGGGAGCGCCTATCGCGCAACGTCCACCTGCCCGCGAGCGCCTACGATCAGTGGCCCGCGCACGGCCTCGACATCGACTACTGGCTCAACGGCACCGAACACCCCTAACTCCCTGTCATCCTGAGCGAAGCGAGCCGCAGCGAGCTGTCATCCTGAGCGAAGCGAGCCGCAGCGAGCTGTCATCCTGAGCGAAGCGAGCCGCAGCGAGCTGTCATCCTGAGCGAAGCGAGCCGCAGCGAGCTGTCATCCTGAGCGAAGCGAGCCGCAGCGAGCTGTCATCCTGAGCGAAGCGAGCCGCAGCGAGCTGTCATCCTGAGCGAAGCGAGCCGCAGCGAGCGGAGTCGAAGGACGCGCTAGCCGCGCAGTCCTGAGCGACGGCGCTCCGCGCCGGAGCCGAAGGACGTGATAGAGGCAGTCGCGCACCGTCCTTCGACTCGCTGCGCTCGCTCAGGATTGCGAAGCTAACCTGAGCCCTTCGACTCGCTACGCTCGCTCAGGATGACATCCACGGCTTCCTCTAGACCGAGAGGGCCGGCTACCTTTAGCGGGATCGCGCCGGCGTTGCGCGCCGCTTCGACGTCGCTCTCCCGGTCGCCGACGACGACGCAGCACGCCGGATCGACGCCCAGCGCGCGCGCCGCGTCGAGAATCAGCTTGGGCTTGGGCTTACGGCACTCGCACGCGTCTTCCGGCGCGTGCGGGCAGACGAAGAATCCGGCGAAGGGCCCGAGCAGCTCGTCAATCTTGCGATTGACGGCGTCTACCTGCTCGGCCGTCAGGAGCCCGCGACCGATCCCGCTCTGATTGCTCACCACGGCGAGCGGCAGCCCCGCCGCGCGCAGACGGTCGAGCAGCGCGCGCGCGTTCGGCGCGGGAACGACCTTGGCGGGATCGCCGTTGAACGGCACGTCGACCACGATCGTTTCGTCGCGGTCGAACAGCACCGCGCACGCTTTGGTCAGGGCGACACTTTCACGTAAAGGTCGCCGCCGGTCTCGGCGAACTCGCGGGACTTCTCGGCCATGCCCTGCTCGGCGAACTCGCGCACCTCTTGCGTGATCTTCATCGAGCAAAAGTGCGGGCCGCACATCGAGCAGAAGTGCGCGACCTTGGCGCCCGGCGCGGGCAGCGTCTCGTCGTGGAACTCGCGCGCCGTGTCGGGATCGAGCGAAAGATCGAACTGATCCTGCCAGCGGAACTCGAAGCGCGCCTTGGAGAGCACGTCGTCCCAGTGCGCGGCGCCGGCGTGTCCCTTGGCGAGGTCGGCAGCGTGCGCTGCGATCTTGTACGCGATCACGCCGTCCTTGACGTCCTTTTTGTTCGGCAGCCCGAGATGTTCTTTGGGCGTCACGTAGCAGAGCATCGCGGTGCCGTACCAGCCGATCATGGCGGCACCGATCGCGCTCGTGATGTGATCGTAGCCCGGCGCGACGTCGGTAACGAGCGGGCCTAGCGTGTAGAACGGCGCCTCCTTGCAGATCTCGAGCTGCTTGCGCATGTTCTCCTCGATGAGGTGCATCGGGACATGTCCGGGGCCCTCGATCATCACCTGGACGTCGTGCTTCCAAGCGACGTCGGTTAGCTCGCCCAGCGTCTCGAGCTCCGCGAACTGCGCGGCATCGTTGGCGTCGGCGGTGCAGCCGGGGCGCAGACCGTCGCCGAGCGAGAACGCGACGTCGTACGCTTTCATGATCTCGCAGATCTCTTCGAAGTTGTCGTAAAGGAGATTCTCGCGGTGATGCGCGAGGCACCACTTGGCGAGGATCGAGCCGCCACGCGAGACGATGCCGGTGATGCGATTCGCCGTGAGCGGAACGTAGCGCAGCAGCACGCCGGCGTGAATCGTAAAGTAGTCGACGCCCTGCTCCGCCTGCTCGATCAGCGTGTCGCGGAAGAGCTCCCACGTGAGTTCCTCGGCCTTGCCGTTCACCTTCTCGAGCGCTTGATAGATCGGGACCGTGCCGATCGGTACCGGCGAGTTGCGCAGAATCCACTCGCGCGTCTCGTGGATGTTCTTGCCGGTCGAGAGATCCATGACGGTGTCGCCGCCCCAGCGCGTCGCCCACGTCATCTTCTCGACCTCCTCGTCGATCGACGACGTGACGGCGGAGTTGCCGATGTTCGCGTTGATCTTGACGAGGAAGTTGCGGCCGATGATCATCGGCTCGCTCTCGGGGTGGTTGACGTTCGCGGGAAGGATCGCGCGGCCGCGCGCGATCTCGCCGCGCACGAATTCCGGCTCGACGTTCTCGCGCAGCGCGACGAACTGCATCTCCGGCGTGATCTCGCCGCGGCGCGCGTAGTGCATCTGCGTCACGTTCGCGCCCGGCTTCGCCCTACGCGGCTTGCGCGGGGCGGGGAAGCGCAAGGCGTCGAGCTCGGGCATCGCGTCGCGCCCGCGCCGGTAGATCGACGACGGTCGCTCGAGACCCAGCGTATCGCCGCGCGCCTCGATCCACGCGTCGCGCAGCGGCGGCAAGCCGCGGCGAAAATCCGTCGACGCCTCGGAATCGGTGTACGGACCGCTCGTGTCGTAAACCGTGTGGATCGTGCCGTCGGTCAGCGCGATCGCGCGGCGCGGCACGCGAATCGACGGGTCCGACCCGCTCATATAAACCTTCATCTGTACCTCCCTACGCCGGCATTACCCGGATCAGGTTCATTGCGGTCGGCGGAGCATCGCTCGCCCTCTCAGCCGTAGCTCCCGCTAACATGAGTATACGCGCGTCCTTCGACGGAGCCTGTCCTGAGCGAGCGCAGCGAGTCGAAGGGCCGCTGCGCGGCGGGCTCAGCCTGACAAGAATGGTTTGGAACCAACCAGGCTAGCGATTGGATTGGTCCATTTGGATGAGATATGTGTCGAGGACTCAAAACAGGTGGGTCCTGATGACGACGACGTTCACGACCGATCCGGATCCTCAAGAGACTCGAGAATGGCTCGAGGCCTTGCGCGGCGTCATCGCCGCCGAAGGCCCCGAGCGCGCGCGCGACCTGATCGCGCACCTCGTCGACGAAGCGCGGCGCAGCGGCGCGCACATTTCGCTCGGGTTGCAGACGCCGTACGTCAACACGATACCGGCAGAGCAACAGCCGGCGATGCCCGGCGACCGAGAGGTCGAGGCGCGGCTGCGTCATTACACCCGCTGGAACGCGCTCGCAACGGTCGTGCGCGCGAACAAGGTCAGCTCGGAGCTCGGCGGCCACGTCGCCAGCTTCGCGTCGGCCGCCACACTCTATGACGTCGGCTTCAATCACTTCTTCCGCGCGCCGAGCGAGACGTTCGGCGGCGACCTCGTCTTCTTTCAGGGGCACTCCTCGCCAGGCGTGTACGCGCGCGCGTTTCTCGAGGGGCGCATCACCGAGGAGCAGCTCGAACATTTTCGCCAGGAGGTCGACGGCAAGGGCCTTCCGTCGTATCCGCATCCGTGGCTGATGCCGGAGTTCTGGCAGTTTCCGACCGTATCGATGGGCCTCGGCCCGATCATGTCGATCTATCAGGCGCGCTTCATGCGCTACCTGCACGACCGCAGCTTGCGCGACGCGACGGGGCGCAAGGTGTGGGCGTTCGTCGGCGACGGCGAGATGGACGAGCCGGAATCGCTCGGCGCAATCTCGCTCGCGGGGCGCGAGAAGCTCGACGACCTTATCTGGGTCGTGAACTGCAACCTGCAGCGGCTCGACGGTCCGGTGCGCGGCAACGGCAAGATCATTCAAGAGCTCGAGGGCGTCTTCAAGGGCGCCGGCTGGAACGTCATCAAGGTGATCTGGGGAAGCAACTGGGATCCGCTGCTGGGAAGCGAATCGGGCCAGCGCCTCGTGCAGCTGATGAACGAGTGCGTCGACGGCGATTATCAGACGTTCAAGTCGCGCAACGGCAAGTACGTGCGCGACGAGTTCTTCGGGCGCTACCCGGAGACGAAGGCGCTGGTCGAGTCGTGGAGCGACCAGGAGATCTGGAACCTGCAGCGCGGCGGGCACGACCCCGTCAAGGTTTACGCGGCGTATAAGGCCGCGTTCGAGCACCGCGGCGCGCCGACGGTCGTGCTCGCGAAGACGATCAAGGGCTACGGGATGGGCGACGCCGGCGAGGCGCAGAACATCGCGCATCAGGCCAAGAAAATGGAGGTCGAGGCGATCCGAATCTTCCGCGATCGCTTCTCGATTCCGATCACCGACGAGCAGATCGCCGGCGACAAGATTCCGTTTCTGAAGCCGCCCGAAGACTCGCAGGACATGCAATATCTGCGCGAGCGCATGGCCGAGCTCGGCGTCGTGCCGCGGCGGCGCAGGAAGTCCGCGTCGCTGACCGTTCCGGAGCTCTCAGCGTTCGATGCGCAGCTGCAGGGAACGGCCGACCGGCACATCTCGACCACGATGGCCTTCGTCCGAATCCTCAACACGATCGCGCGCGACCGCGAGGTCGGACCGCGCGTCGTACCGATCGTCGCGGACGAGTCGCGCACGTTCGGCATGGAGGGCATGTTCCGCCAGCTCGGGATCTACTCGTCGGTCGGGCAGCTCTACCATCCGCAAGACGCCGAGCAGCTCATGTGGTACCGCGAGGACAAGCTCGGGCAGATTTTGCAGGAGGGCATCAACGAGGCGGGAGCGCTCTCGTCGTGGATCGCCGCAGGCACGTCGTACTCCAACCACGACCTGCCGATGATTCCGTTCTACATCTTCTATTCGATGTTCGGCTTTCAGCGCGTCGGCGATCTCACGTGGGCGGCCGGCGACAGCCGCACGCGCGGCTTCCTGCTCGGCGCGACGTCGGGGCGCACGACGCTCAACGGCGAGGGCCTGCAGCACGAGGACGGCAGCAGCCAAGTCGCCGCGTCGTTCGTGCCCAACTGCGTCAGCTACGACCCGACGTTCGCGTACGAGCTGGCCGTCATCGTCCAGGACGGGCTGCGCCGCATGCTAACCGATCAGGAGGACGTCTACTACTACATCACGCTGATGAACGAGAACTACCAGCATCCGGCGATGCCGCCCGACGCGCGCGACGGCATCCTGCGCGGCATGTACCTGCTGCGAGGTGCTTCGACGAGCTCAGCACAGGCTAAGAAAAAGCTGCCGTGCGTGCAGCTCTTCGGCTCGGGCGCCATCTTACGCGAGGTGATCGCCGCGGCCGACCTGCTCGCGGACGAGTGGGACGTGATGAGCGACGTGTGGAGCGTGACGAGCTTCAACCAGCTGCAGCGCGATGGCGTAGCGGCGCGGCGCCTGAACCTGCTGCACCCACAGGACAAGCCGCAGCTCTCGTACGTCGAGCGGTGCCTAGCGGATCGGTCGGGGCCAGGCATCGCCGCCACGGATTACATCCGCGCCTTCGCCGAACAGATCCATCCATATACGGGGCGCCGCTACGTCGCGCTCGGCACCGACGGCTACGGCCGAAGCGATTTCCGCCGCAAGCTGCGCGAGTTCTTCGAGGTCGACCGGCACTTCGTGACGGTCACCGCGCTGCGCGCGCTGGCCGAAGAGGGCAAGGTTCCGCCCGCGACGGTCGCCAAGGCGCTGGAGAAGTACCACATCGACCCCAGCAAGCCCAATCCAATCACCGTGTGAGGATATGAGCCAAACGATCGAGGTGCGCGTTCCCGACATCGGCGACTTCAAAGACGTGCCGGTGATCGAAGTGCTGGTCAAGAGCGGCGATCGCGTCAAGAAGAACGACTCGCTGATCACGCTCGAGAGCGAGAAGGCCTCGATGGAGGTGCCGGCCGACGCCGAGGGCGTCGTGCAGGACGTCAAGGTGAAGGTCGGCGACAAGGTGTCGGTGGGCGCGCCGATTCTGACGCTCAACGCCGAGGACGGGGCCGCTGCGCCGCAGCCCGCGCCTGCTCGGCAACAAACGGCTCCCGCGCCGCAACTCGCTCCCACGCCGCATCCCGCTGCGCAGTCGGCGCCGGAGCCGGCGCGCGACGGTCCGGTACACGCGGGACCCGCAATCCGGCGCTTCGCGCGCGAGCTGGGCGTCGATCTCGCGAACATCAGCGGAAGCGGGCCGAACGGACGCATAACTCGCGAGGACGTGCAGGGCTTCGTGAAAGGCGCGCTCGAGCGCGGCGCCGGCACGCCGGCGCTCGGCGGATTGCCCGCGTGGCCGAAGGTGGATTTCGCGCAGTTCGGGCCGATCGAGCGACGTCCGTTATCGCGCATCAAGAAGTTCTCCGGCCCGAACCTGCACCGCAACTGGCTCCAGATTCCGCATATCACCAACTACGACGAGGCCGACGTCACGTCGCTCGAGGCGTTTCGCAACGAGGTCAACTCCGAGCGCACGCCCGAGCCGCGGCCGAAGCTCACGATGCTGGCGTTTTTAGTCAAGGCGGCGGTCGCGGCGCTGCAGCGCTATCCCGAATTCAACGCGTCGCTCGACGGCGGCGAGCTCGTGCTGAAGCGTTACTACAACGTCGGCTTCGCTGCCGACACGCCGGACGGCCTGATGGTGCCGGTGATCAAGGATGCCGACCGCAAGGGGCTGTTCGAGATCGCGAACGAGAGCGCCGCGCTCGCCGCGAAGGCGCGCGAGGGGAAGCTGCCGCTGGCGGACATGCAGGGCGGCACGTTCACGATCTCGTCGATCGGCGGCATCGGCGGCACCGCCTTCACGCAGATCGTCAACGCGCCGGAGGTCGCAATCCTCGGCGCCACGCGAACCTCGATGAAACCGATCTGGGACGGGGAGACGTTCGTCCCGCGGCTCATGCTCCCGATCAGCGTGAGCTACGACCACCGCGTCGTCGACGGCGCGGGCGCGGCGCGCTTCCTGACCTACGTCGCGGGGCTGCTGGCCGACTTCCGCCGCGTGCTGCTCTGACGACGTTGATTCTCACTTGATCGCGATGCCCCACGCGCAGCCGGCTTCCTGAATATCGCTGTTCGTGTAGAGCGCCGAGGGCTTGAGTTTCGCGCTGAACTTCATGCGGCTCAGAGGCCAAACATCGATGCCGGCGCTGCCGGCATTGCCGCAGTTGGCGGCATAGAGATCGCCGTTGGAATTGAACGCAAAGGCGGCTTCATACGAACTAGCCGGCAACCCCGCCCGATCCACGACGCTCGGCGAGTCGCCGCTCTTGAGATCGTTGCTATCGTAGCGAACGACTTCCGGGCTAGATCCATTGCTCGACGCATATAAGTTGCCTGCTTTGTCGAAAGCCAGACCACCCGGTGACCTAAGACCGTTCAAGAAGTACGGTTCGCCGGTATACGGCCGCACGAGAACGCCTATCGAGTTCGTCCCCGCACTCTTGGAGTTTGATGCATAGAGATTCGCGGACTTATCAACCGGCCTGACGCGTCGACGCCCAGCCCGCTGGTGTAACCGAGCCCGTTTTCCTTGCTGCAGTCGTAGCTGGCGTGCTTGGACTTCATCTTCATCGGAATCAAAGCAAACTGGATCGGCGGATACTTGCAGCTCGCAAAGAGGGTCCAATAGACGTAGTGATGCTTCGCCTTCGCAGACTGCAGCGCGTTCGGCTGCGCGAACGAGAGGCCCGGCCCGGCGGCCAAAGGCGCGTGCGGCCCGAAGGCCGCATTGGAGCAGCCCGCAAACGCGGCTGCGAAAAAGATTAGCGCGACGCTCCTGAAGCTCATCGATGGTCCTCCTGCCGCCATCCTAGCCGGAAGCGCCCGCGGCGTGTATGTCGGAAACCCGCACGCTGCGAAACACCGGCACGCCGAGCCCCGTAGCTGCGACATGATTGCCGCTCGCCCGCTTCCCCCGTGTCGCTCATCCGGCTCTACCTGCTGCGGGCGCTCTACCTCCTCATCGGCTTGGCGCAGGGCAGCCAAACGTGGCCGGCCATCCTGCACCACACGAGGCCCTGGGACTTCTGGCACGGGGTCGGCATGAGTTTCCTCGGAGCGCTCACGGCCCTCTCGCTCCTGGGGGTCCGCTATCCGGTGCGGATGCTGCCGCTCCTAATCTTCGAGTTCGCCTGGAAGCTGCTCTGGGTGCTCGCGATCTGGCTGCCGCTGTGGATGGGCCACCGCGTCGACGCCGACACGGCCGATAACGCGTTCTCGATCTTCTTCGGCGTCATTGTCGTGCCGCTCGTCCTCCCGTGGGGATACGTCTGGAAGAAGTATGTAACCGCCCCCGCCGATCGCTGGAGATGAACTACCAGCGCCGCGCGCTCAGCGAGACGTCCGAATCCGCACCGCGCGGAATGAGGAAGTAGACCACGACCAACAGATACAGCGCGAAGCTCAGGAGCGGCAACACGAGCGCGACGAGCGTCGCGCCCGCGTACACGATCAGCCCCGTTCGATAGCCTCGCAACGTGAACGCGATCGTCGCGTCGTCGACCTCGGGCGCGAACGCCTTGCTGCGCACGAGATGCAGCAGCATCAGGTTGTAGAACGTGGCGCACGTCGAGAGCACGACGCCGTAGAAAAACGTCGACGCCGAGTACGCCGGATACGAGCCAAGCGTCGTCGTCGCAAACGGAATGAGCACCGTCGCCGCCAGCAGCAAGAGATTCCAGAACACCGTCTTGCGATCGACGGTGTGCACGAGGCGGAAGAGCGCGTGATGGTTCTGCCACATCAGACCAATCACCGAAAAGCTCAGCGCGTACGCGATCAGGTTCGGCCACAGGCCCAGCAGGGCCGAAGCGAGCTCGCGATTGGACGGCCCGTGCAGCCTCGGGAGCACCAAGCCGAGCGCCAGCAGCGTGATCGCGAACGCCAACACGCCGTCGGAGAACGCCTCGAATCGCGCCTTGTTCATGGCACCGGATTCGATATATGACAGCGGATGTCATGTATGGAACGTACGCTGGTCGCATGAACATCACCGGAATCGATCTCACCGCGTACCTCGTACGTGACCCAGCCAAGGCCATCGCCTTTTACCGCGACGTGATGGGGATGACCCCGACCGCAGTCGACGACCAAGGACGCGGCGCCGAGTTCACGCTGCCGGACGGCTCGACGTTCGGCGTGTGGAAGCCCGAAGAGGGCGGAAGCGGTGGCGCGATCATGTTCGCCGTCGAGGACGCGCGCGTGGCCGTCGAGCACTATCGAAAGCGCGGCTTGCAGCTCAGCGACGTGCAGGAGTCGCCCGTGTGTCTGATGGCGTTCGGGGCGGACCCCGAGGGCAACTCGATCATCATCCACCAGCGTAAGGTGAAGGACTAGCGCCTTACGGTTGCTGCTGCGCCGGACGAGTCGTAAACGGCGCCCGCCACTCACGATCGCCGACCCGCAAGACCCACACGAACGAGCGATCGGGTCCGAGCGGCATGGGGGAGATCATCATCGCGAACGGCGCGTTGATGGACGAACCCGGCTTGGTGCCGGGCGGGCGCCCGACCTCGATCTCCTGCTCCATGCGGATCGCGGTCGCACTCTCCGGTCCGGTCTGCAGTACGACCGGCTTGCCGTCCGCGTCGAACAGATCGAGCGTCCACTTGATCTTGCGATTCGTTTCGCTCCACGGCACGTGCAAGATGAACGCGACGGCGGAGGGCGCCGTCACGGGGCTCGCTGTGTTCGTCCAGCCGATGCCGAGGGCGTGCAGCTTGCCGTCCGGCGTAACCTGCGCTGCGTCGCAGAGCAAGAGCGTCGCGTCAACGATGGGCATATCGATCGAGCGTTCTTCGCGCCCGCGCGACGAGCGCCTCGCGCAGCTCCGCGGGCTCGATGAGCGTCGCGACCTCCGACCAGGCGACCAGTTGAAACACGGCGAGCTCCCAACCCGGGAAGGTCACGCGGAGAACCGCGCCGGCCTTGTCTTGCGAGACGACCTCCGCGGGCCAGTACGCGCATACGCGTTCGAGCGCGTCGCTGCGCGTCCGCAGCACCACGACGCAATCCGAGCTCCGCGAAACCTCGTTGAAGCGCGCGGACGACTCGCGCCAGTAGCGCTCGAGGTCGAAGCTCGCGGGACGCTCGAAACGCTGCGTCAGCTCTTCCGCGCCGCGAATGCGATCGACGCGGAAGCTGCGCGGTTCCTCTCCGTACCGCGCGACGAGATACCAGACCCCCGCCTTCGAGACGAGCCCGAGCGGATCGATGGTGCGCGTCGAGGTCGCACGGTTGCGGTCTTCGTAGCGGATGCGCACGCGACGATCGTCCCAGACCGCGCGCCGCAGCGCCGTGAGGATCGCTCGCGGCGGCTCCGGCTGATTCCAGCGTCTCTGATCGACGTGGATCCGCGAGCGCGATTTCTCCGCCGCGCGCCGCTGGACGTCCGCCAGCCCGCCGTGCAGCTTCTCGAGAGCGCGATCGAGTCCGTGCTCGGCGCCTAAGTCTGCGAGCGGACTCGCGCCCGACACGAACAGCGAACGGATCTCGTCCTCCGTGAACTGCGTCAGCGCGCGGCGATAACCGTCGGCGAGAACGATGCCGCCGGCAGACCCGCGCTCCGCGTAGACCGGCACGCCCGCCGCGCCGAGCGCCTCGACGTCGCGGTAGATCGTCCGCTCCGATACCTCGAGCCGTTCCGCCAGAATCCGCGCCGAGCACTGGCGACGCGACTGCAGCAGCAACAGGAGCGAGATGAGCCGATCGGCCTTCACGACTCCATCAAACTGACCAAATATGACAGCTAATGTCAAGTATCTGGGCTACGATGACCCCATGACGACGAGTACCACCGGAATCGACGCGCATCACTACCTCGCGAAAGACCTTCAGCGGGCGACGGCGTTCTACCGCGACCTGATCGGCCTGCGTCCCAGCCCCGGCGCGACGTGGGAACACGGTACCGAATTCGAGCTCGGCGACGGCAGCATCTTCGGCATCTTCAAGATGCCCGACGACAGCTGGTATCAGTGCGGCGGCGTGATCTTCGCGGTCGCCGACATCGACGCCGCGGCCCAACGCCTACGCGATGCGGGCGTTCACTTCTTCACCAACGGCATTCTCGACACACCCGTCTGCCGCATCGCTTGGTGTCAGGACCCCGAAGGCAACAACTTCGCAATCCATCAGAAAAAGTAAGTCCTCTCTCGTCGGGACTACCTTGAAAAGTCGAGTTGGCGCAGCACGTATTGCAGGATGCCGCCATGGCGGTAGTATTCCGCCTCGTTCGGCGTGTCGATGCGAACGCGGACCTCGAACTTGATGCCGCGCTTGGTCGAAGGATCCGTCGCCTTCACGTGGACGCGCATGTGCGGCTTGATGCCCTCGGCGATGCCCGTGATGTCGTAGATCTCCTCGCCGGTGAGGCCGAACGTCGAGCGATCCGCGCCGTCGAGATATTCGAGCGGCAGCACGCCCATCCCGATCAGGTTGCTGCGATGGATGCGCTCGAACGACTCGGCGATCACCGCCTTGACGCCGAGCAGGTACGGCCCCTTCGCCGCCCAGTCGCGCGACGAGCCCGCGCCGTACTCCTTGCCCGCGAGCACGATCAGCGGCGTGCCGTCCATGCGATACTTCATCGCGGCGTCGAAGATCGATAGCTGTTCGTCCGCCGGCAGATAGCGCGTCACGCCGCCCTCGACGCCAGACACCAGCGCGTTGCGCAGCCGCACGTTAGCGAACGTCCCGCGCACCATCACCTCGTGATTGCCGCGCCGCGCGCCGTACGAGTTGAAGTCGCCCGGCTCGATGCCGTGCGAGATTAGGTACCGCCCGGCCGGACTATTTTTCGCGATGCTGCCCGCCGGGGAGATGTGATCGGTCGTGACCGAGTCGCCCAGCACGGCGATGGCGCGCGCGCCGCGCACGTCTTGCGGCGGCGCCGGCTGCGCCGCCATTCCGTCGAAGTACGGCGGCTTCTTGACGTACTCGGACTTCGGATCCCACCCGTAGAGCTCGCTCGCAGCCACGTTGAGCTCGCTCCAGTTCTCGTCGCCCTTGAAGACGTCGGCGTACTCGCGCGTAAACATCTCATCGCTGATGCAGCTCGCCATCGTCGCGGCGATGCGGTCGTTGCTCGGCCAGATGTCCTTCAGCCACACCGGCCGTCCGTCGCTGCCGGTGCCGAGCGGCTCCGTCAGCATGTCGATGTCCATGCGCCCGGCGAGCGCGTACGCGACCACCAGCGGAGGCGACGCCAGGTAGTTGGCACGCACCTGCGGATGGATCCGTCCCTCGAAATTGCGGTTCCCCGAGAGCACCGCGGCGACGATCAGATCGCGGTCGGCGACGGCCTCGGCGACGTCGCTGGGAAGCGGTCCCGAGTTTCCGATGCACGTCGTGCAGCCGTAGCCGACGAGATTGAAGCCGAGCAAATCGAGATATTGCTGCAGCTCGGCCTTGGCCAAATAGTCGGTGACGACTTTCGAGCCCGGCGCGAGCGACGTCTTCACCCAAGGCTGCGTGCGCAGCCCGCGCTCGACGGCGTTGCGCGCGAGCAGTCCCGCGCCGATGAGCACCGATGGGTTCGACGTGTTCGTGCAGCTCGTGATCGCCGCGATCACGACGGCGCCGTCGTCGACGTCCTCCGCGGTCCGCGAGATCGTCATCGTGGCGCCCCCGCCCTCGTTCTCGAAGCGCGCGACGGCGCCGTTGGCGCGTTCGCGCGCCGCCGACCACTCGTCGAGCGCGACCAGGAACGTGCGCTTGACGTCGTGCAGCGCCACCCGATCCTGCGGACGGCGCGGGCCGGCGACGCTCGGCTCCACGCTCGCGAGATCCAGCGACAGCGTGTCGGCAAAGTCCGGATCCGCGGAATCGTCCGTCCGAAAGAGACCCTGCGTCTTCGCGTACATCTCGACGAGCGCGACGTGCTCGCGCGAGCGGCCGGTGAGCCGCAGATATTCGAGCGTCCGATCGTCGATCGGGAAGATCGCGACGGTCGAACCGAACTCCGGCGACATGTTGCTGATCGTCGTTCGATCCACGACGGGCAGCGCCGAGAGACCGGCGCCGTAAAACTCGACGAACTTGCCGACGACGCCCTTTTTCCGCAGCATCTCCGCGACCGTCAACACGAGATCGGTCGCGGTCACGCCCTCGCGCAGCGCGCCGTCCAAGCGAAAGCCGATGACCTCGGGAATGAGCATCGTTACCGGCTGGCCGAGCATCGCTGCCTCCGCCTCGATACCGCCGACGCCCCACGCCAGCACGCCCAGCCCGTTGACCATCGTCGTATGCGAGTCGGTACCGACCGCCGTGTCGGGGTATGCCATCCCCTCGGCATCAAACACCACGCGCGCGAGATACTCGATGTTGACCTGGTGCACGATCCCGGTTCCGGGCGGCACGACGCGCAGGTTGTCGAGTGCCGCCTGTCCCCATTTCAAGAACGCGTAACGTTCGCGGTTGCGCTCGAACTCCAGGTCGGTGTTCTTGGCCAGCGCGTCGCGCGATCCGAAATAGTCGGCCTGCACGGAGTGGTCGATCACGAGCTCGACCGGCTGCAGCGGGTTGATCGCCTTTGCGTCGCCGCCCATCGCGGCCATCGCATCGCGCATCGCCGCCAGGTCGACGATGCACGGCACGCCGGTAAAGTCTTGCAGCAGCACGCGCGCCGGCGTGAACGCGATCTCGCGTTCCCCCGAGCCGTGCTTTGTCCAGCGCGCGAGCGCCTCGACGTCCTCGCCGCGCACGACCTGTCCGTCTTCGAACCGCAGCAGGTTCTCGAGCAGGATCTTCAGCGAAAACGGCAGCCGCGCAAGGCTCGGTAAGCCGGCTCGCTCGAGCGCCTCGAGGCGAAAATACGTGTAGGCGCGCTCTCCGGCGCGCAGCGTATCGAGCGCTCCGAAGCTATTCGGGTGACGATTCATCGGATAATCGTACTTTCGGATCGCCTCGTTCGTAGCCTTCGATCTTCAGCGCCGCCGCACCGGAGCAGAGACGCCAGAGCGGCTCGGCAACCAAGGCGAGGCGCCAGGGCTGCAGCGCGAGGGCGTGCTCGAAACCCGCGCGATCGCGCGGGATCTCGCGCGCGAGGCGCTCCAGCGCCGCACGCGGTACGAGCAGGCTCGCGGGCAGCTCCGCTTCACGCGCGATCTCGGCGATGGCCGCGCCCAAGAATCCGACGAGCGCGTCGCGCGCGGGAGCGGCGCTTCGCGCCGGCCGTTGCGGCAAGTCGGCATCGTTCAGCGCCAGGCCGCGCGCGACCGCGTCGAGGATCGCCGTGCCCAGCTGGCGTTTCATCGCGCCGTCGAGCCGCCGCAGCTGCGAGAGATCCTCGAGCTTGGCGGGCTTCAGCAGGGCGAGTCCGGCCACGACGTCGTCGGGCAGCACGTAACGCACGGGCAGGTCGCGGGCGCGCGCCGTCGCGTCGCGCAGCTTCACCAGCTCGTTGAGAATTCCGAGCTCGCGGCGGCTCATGCGCATCGCGCCGGGAACGCGCAGGAACGCGCGCCGCTCGTCGATGCGATAACGCTCGATGTCGCCGAGCTCGGCGCACTCCTCGTACACCCATTCGTAGCGGCCCTTCTGCTCGAGCCGCGTGCGCAGCGCGTCGTAGATCGGCAACAGATACGCGACGTCGCCGACGAGATAGTCGATCTGCCGCGAGGAGAGCGGCCGCGCCGACCAATCGCTGACGGTTTGCGACTTCGCGAGCTTCACGCCGCACACGCTGCGCACGAGGTCGGCCAGCGAGACCTGCATGCCGTAACCGAGAAACGCCGCCGCGACCTGCGTGTCGAAGACCCGCGGCGGCACGAGCTCGAAGCGGTCCGCGAAGATTTTGAGGTCGGCCGAGAGCGCGTGCCCTACGACCGTCGTGTGGGTCAGCGCAAGCGCCAGCTTGCGCAGATCCGGCAGCGCCAGCGCGTCCACGATGGCCGCGCCGTCGTCGAACGCGATCTGCACGACCATCAGACGTGGCGAGTAGGTTCGCTCGGCGTGGAACTCCGTGTCGAGCGCGATGCGCGCGGCGTCGGCGACGCGCCCGCACAGCGCATCGAGCCCCGCACCGTCCGCGACGATCTGCGGCGCGGTCACGACGGCGCGGGCGACGGCGGCTCGCGCCGCCGGAAGTGAAAGTGCGGACAGCGGTGCGTCTCGCAGTAGTGGCGCGCATAGTGGCGCGCTCTCGCCTCATAGCCGTGCACGGCAACGGTCAGCCGGTCGCCGAAGATCGTCAACAGCGAACAAATTGGGATCGCGATGGCGCACATCGTCCAGACGTGAACCCATACCGGCACGCGAAACGTCGCGGCCGTGGCGGTGGCCACCGTGCCGCCGAAGCCGGGGATGACGCGCACGGCGAGCAAGAAGGCCGGTGAGCCCACCGGGAAGCGTTTGACCCACGCCGGGAGCCGGTGCAGGTACTCTTGCAGGTTGAAGACGTGCGACGCGTGCCGGTTGATCCAGTAGCCCAGCAGCGCCGCCAGGACGAGCCCGACCGAGTCCACGATCGTGCCGTTGACCGGACCGAAGATCGCGCCGTTCATGATCGCGAGCGCATCGGTCACCGAGAACGGCGCCGACGCGACGAGCGCGAAGACGGCGATCGCCAACGGATAGGCGAACAGGCCGATCGTTCGGATCTCGTGCTCCACGCGCGGCTGGTGACGA
The DNA here is from genome assembly GCA_963752825.1 of Vulcanimicrobiota bacterium. Taxonomy (GTDB): domain Bacteria; phylum Vulcanimicrobiota; class Vulcanimicrobiia; order Vulcanimicrobiales; family Vulcanimicrobiaceae; genus Cybelea. The sequence goes on from CAVVZF010000001.1 coordinate 281,141, forward strand.
ATGACCCAGAAAGCGAGCAGGAAGGACAGGGCCAGCATCGCGAGAGCGAGGCCCTTGCGCAGGGAAGGATTCAACCGATGGTCGTGCGCGGGTTAATCACGTTGCTATCCGGTGTTGGGCTCTATACGTCGCTTTTCATGCTGGCGAAGAGCCGGAGGGCCGCGCGCGGCGAGGTCGGCGGCCCGAGCGTCGTCAAGACGCCCAGGGCACACCTCTACGGCGTCCAGAACGCGCTCCTCGGGGCGCTCTATTACCCGGCGCTGGCCGTAGCCATCTGGTTGGCGCGCCCGGGCCCCGCGATGCTGGCCGTCCTGGCGGCGGTGCTCTTCGCCGCCCTCACGTCGGCGTTTCTCGCCTATTCGCTGCTATTCGTGACGCGCCGCGAGTGCCCGTACTGCTGGACGGCTCACGCCGTAAACTGGTCGCTCCTCGGGCTTGTCGGCGTATTATTTGCGCGGCCATCTTGAGTCCCGGTATCTGATTTGGTAGAATCGGCCTCTCTGGTCAGGACGGCACGAACAGGCGCCGAAACCGCCGGAAGAGAGGGCCGGCTACGTAGCGTAAGTCTGCGTTCCGGCGAACGGCAGTTCAATAGGGGGTTGCGCGAGTGCGCAACCCCTCTGCTTTACTCCACCTCGGCGATCATTTGGCGGTAGGTTGGATCTTCGGTGGGAGCGGAGGCGAACCAGGCCTCAAGCATCTCCTCGGCGACCGCGGGGCTGGTGGCCCGCAGGCTGAGGCAGAGGACGTTCGCGTCGTTCCACTCGCGCGCGCCCGCAGCGGTCGCGGCGTCGCCGCACAGCGCGGCGCGGGCGCCGGCCACCTTATTGGCGGCGATGCTGACGCCGGTGCCGGTCCAACAGCAGAGCACGCCGTATTGCGCGTCGCCGCGCGCCACCGCATGCCCGACCTCGTGCCCGACCGTCGGCCATGCGTCGGATCCTCCGGGCGCCAGCGCGCCATACCGCCTGACCTCGTGATCGTGCGCGCGCAGCCATCGGTCGATCGCCTCGGGAAGCTCGCCCGCCATGTCGCTGCCAAGCGCAATCCGCATCGAGAGGTTTTCTCCGCGCCGCGGCGGCAGACTCCCAACGCGTGAGCCAGGTGCGTCTCGCCGCGACGGTCATTCTCGCGCGGCCAAGCTTCGAGGTCTATCTGGCGCGCCGGAGCACCAGCAGCGCCTTCGCGCCCAATGCGTTCGTCTTTCCGGGAGGAACGATCGAGCCACAGGACGCTTCGGCGGCCACGCAACGCCGCACGCTGGGTCTCGAGCCCGAGCGCGTCGCGCGCGAATTCCGCGCCGAGATCGTGGCCGACTTGCTATCGTCCGAGCCGCCGATCGAGGGCGACGCGGCGCGCGCGCTGCTCGTGGCGGCGCTGCGCGAACTCTTCGAAGAGGCGGGCGTCCTTTTGGCACGGACGGCCGCGATGCGGCCGATCGTTGCGGATGCCGTCGAATGGGAGCGCGTGAACGACGAGCGCACCCGCGTGCGCGGCGGGGCGCTCGCCTTCGCCGACTTGCTCGAAGCGCACGACTGGTACGCCGACGCACGCGAGCTGACGCTCTTCTCGCATTGGATCACACCGCCCAGCGAGCCGCGGCGTTATAACACGCACTTCTTTTTCGCCGCCGCGCCGCCCGAACAGGCCGCGCTGCCCGACGCGTTCGAGATGCACGACGGCATCTGGATGGCCCCGAGCGACGCGCTCGAGCGCCATCGCCGCGGCGAGATGCACTTGGTCTACCCGACGATCAAACATCTCGAACGGCTCAGCGCGTTCGACTCGCTCGACGCTGCGCTGCGCTTCGCTCGCAGCAAGCCGATAGTCACGATCATGCCGCACGAAACGGCGGACGAGTTCGCGATTCCGTCGCGGCTCGAGGGCGCGTGGTAACGCTCGTTCGCGCGCCCAACCCATCGGCCATGACGCTGACGGGCACGAACTCCTACGTGCTGAACTGCGGCGACGGCGCCGCGCTCGTGATCGACCCCGGCCCGGCGATCCCGGCACACGTCGAGGCGCTTCTTGACGCTGCGGCGGCGCAGGGGCTCTCGATACGCGCGATCGCGCTCACGCACGGCCATCCCGACCACGCGGCGGCCGCGCCGCAGCTCGCCGCCGCGACGGGCGCGCCGGTATACGCGCATCCGGCGGCCCGCGTACCGCACACGCGCGACATCGCGCTGGAGGGCGAGCTGCGCGTGGGGACGACCGCGTTGCGCGCGATGGACGCGCCGGGCCACACGTTCGACCACGTCGTCCTCTACCTCCGAGAAGAGCGCAGCCTCTTCACCGGCGACGTCATCCTCGGCGAGGGCACGTCGGTGATCGCGCCGCCCGGCGGCGCCATGCACCCGTATCAGCGCACGCTGCACCGCCTCGCCGACGAGTTCGGCGACGCGCACACGATCTACGGCGGCCACGGCCCGATCGTGCACGACGCACAGGCCAAGATCGAAGAGTACGCCGAGCACCGGCGCATGCGCGAGGCGCAGATCGTCGACGCGCTGCGCGCTGGAGCCGCGACGATTCCCGACATCGTGCGGCGCGTCTACGGTCCCGAACGCAGCGTGCTCTGGCCCGCCATGGCGCGGCAGATCCTCGCGCACCTCATGGCGCTCGAGGAGGAGGGGCGCGTGCGCGCCGCGCCGCTCGACCGCGTGATGACCGCCGAGGAGGCGGCGATGCTCAACCCGCACATCGAGGAGCTGGTCGGGCCGGAAGAAGCCGCGGTGATCGTCGCCGAACTGGGCACCGAGATGCGATTGCAAACGCTACTCGCCTACCACCTCACGAAGGGCTGAATCACGCGCCGACTGATCCTCGCCGTCTCGGTCGTCTCGCTGGCTTCGTGCATGCAGTCCGCCGGGCCCGGCCTGCCGCCGGCCGGCGCGCCGGCGTTTCAGGGCTGCTACCGCATCAAGCAGGCTCCCACGACGGTCAAGGCGACGATCACGTTTTACGGCTGGCCCGACAACTCGCCGCCCGGAAACGGCATCGCGCACGGCATCATCCACAAGCACGCCGGCGGCGACGGCACGTACTGCAATCCCACGACGTTCGCGACCGAGCGCACTAACAACAAGTCGATCCCATACGGCATCAAGATCTATGTGCCGTTCCTGAAGCAGTACTTCATCCGCGAGGATCTGTGCGCCGCGTCCGGCCCGCCGACCGGCAGCGGTCACAACGGTTGCTATAAGCTGTGGTTTGATCTCTGGGTCGGCGGAACCGCGAAGTCGAAGGCGCATCAGGTCGTGCGCTGCGAGCGGCTGCTCACGCCGAACCAGAAGGTCGACGTGATTCTCTATCCGCGCGAGGGCATGCCGGTCGAGCATCCCGGGCCGATCTATCGCAACAACCCGCCCCCCGACGGCTCGTGCTACGGCAAGAAGCTAGTCGACTCTTAAAACGACTTTTCCGAACTGATTCGCCGCCGCCAGGTGTTCGAAGGCGCCGACGGCATCGTCGAGCGCGAACACGCGATCGATGACCGGGCGCAACCCGTCGCCGAAGAGTTCGAGCATGCCCGCGAAATCTTCCGGGCTTCCCATCGACGTGCCCAGCACGCTGACGTGCTTCCAAAACAGCGGGAACAGCCGGATCGTCGCCTCGCCGGTCGTGCCGCCGTAGACGACGATGCGGCCGCCGGGCCGAATCGCGTCGAGCGCCTTGCGCAGCGTGTCGCCGCCGGACGAGTCAACCACGAGATCGACCGGATCGGAGCGCAGCGATTTATGCCAGTCTGGCGTCGCCTTGTAGTTGATCGCGACGTCTGCGCCGAGCGCCCTCGCGCGCTCGAGTTTCTCGTCGCTGCTCGACGTGACGATGACGCGCGCGCCGATGCGCTTGGCGAAGAGCAGCACGAACGTCTGCACGCCGCCGCCCACGCCGGTGATCAGCACCGTCTCGCCGGGCCGCAGCGCGCCGCGCGTCACCACCGCGCGATAGGCGGTGAGTCCGGCGAGCGGAATCGCCGCGGCCTCCTCGATCGACAGCTGCGCCGGCTTGGGATAGACGTTTTCGGCCGGCACCGCGACATACTGCGCGAACGTGCCGTCGTGCGGCATGCCGAGAATGCTCGACTGCGCGGCGTCCCACACGCGCGGATCGTCGCCCCATGCGAGCATCGGATCGATCACGACCTCCTCGCCGATTTCGAGGCCGGCGAATACCGAGCCGAGCGCCGCGATCTCGCCGGCGCCGTCGGCGCCGAGCGTCACCGGCAGCCGGATGTTCGGATACAACCCCTGGGTGATGTAGACGTCGCGGTGGTTGAGCGCGGCGGCGCGGACGCGCACGAGCACCTCGCTCTCGCGCGGGGGCGCGACCTCGACCTCGTCGACCCGCAGGTTCTCGGGCCCGCCGATGGCGTGCAGCCGCAGCGCCTTCATGGCCGCGGCCGTCATTCGTGCACGGTGAAGATGAATTTCACCGACGCTGGATGCACGAAGAGCGCATTGGTCGGAATGTCGGCCAGATACTGCGTGTTGTTCGGCCCCGCGTAGAGGCCGCGGTACGGAACGCCGGCGTCGTAGAGCGTGAACGGACCGGAGACCGCGTTGAAGATGTTCGTCGCGGCGAGCGTGAAGTCGAGATGCCCAAAGTTCTTTCCGATCGCCGCGTCGACCAGCGTGTACGGCGGCTGATGCAGCGTGTTGTTCCTGCCTGCGAACGTGAAGGCGCTTGATGCGTGCCAGCCGTTGCGCGCCCAGATGAAGGCAGCGGAGCCCTGCTGTTGCGGGACGCCGAGGAACTGCTCGTCGTCGATCAGCGTGCCGCCGGAGGTTGGGTTCGAGACGAACGGTCCGAGCGCGTATGGATAGGCGACGTTGAGGCCGTAGGAGAGCGTCACGGTTAGGTTGAGCCGCGGAAAGAGCTGCTTGTAGCGGGCCTCGGCGCCCTCGTACACCGCGTTGCCGATGTTGACCGGGATCACGTATGCGAAGCCGAGCGGCGAGTTGCAGAAGCTCACCGCCCCGCCGCCCGGATAAAAGCTCTCGATCGTGTCGCGCAGGTTCGAGCGATAGACCGATACGTCGAGATTCGCCGTGTTCGAAAAGAGATGCGAATAGCCCAGCTCGTATTCGGTCGCATGCTCGGGCCGTTCCAACGGATTCCCATTGGGAGCCACGCAGTTGGCGTCTTCCGGGCCGGCGGCAGGGTTGGGCTCCAACTTCCCGTTGACGAGGATCGGCGGGAAGAAATAGCGCTCGATGAGCAACGGCGCGCGAAAGCCCGTGCCGGCGGAGGCGTGCACGACGCTCGACGAGCCCAGATCCTTGCTCAGGCCGAGCCGCCAGTTCAGCGTGTTGCCGAACGTGGAGTAGTTCGCGTCGTACAGACCACCGGATAGACGCAAGCCCTTGCCGATCTGCTGCGCACCGCGGAAGAAGTATGAATTGATGCTCTGCGAGAGCGTGTTCGGGATGCCGAGCCCGCTAAGCGACTCCTGGCGGCTGTAGCCGCCGAAGGCGAATTCACTCTCGTCGAACGTCCGGCCCCACGACAGGCCTTCGTCGTAGCGCGTGTCGAGATGCGAGACGTCGTACGGCGATACCGCGCCGCCCGCGAAGTCGATGTTGTCGTCACTTGCGTAGAAGTCCGCGAGCAGGGTGCCGGAGCCGAGCGGCGTGCGTCCGTACGCGTCGTAGGCGCGGATCGACTGCGCGAAGTTCGACATGCCTTGACCGACGTAATCGCCATAGACGGGGTTGGCGACGACGTTCGGAGAGCTCGGCGACGGCAAGAACGCGCATGCCGGGCCCGGGCCGCTAAAGACGCATGTCGGGTTCCCCGCGATCCCGTTTACCGCACTCGACTCGTCGCGGTTGTCTCCCAACGAGAAGACGCGAAACCCGACGTCGGAGCGCTGCGAGAAATTGTAGTCAAGATTGACGAGTCCGAGCAGCGCCGAGATCGTCGATCCGAGATGCGTGTATACCGGACAGTTGGGCGCCTTGGTCTTCCTCGCGGGCCCGCAGTATATCGGCAGGTTGTTGGCGGGCACGACCCAGGAATATTGATCGACCTGTCCCGACTGGTGAAAGTCGTCGCCCGCGAACGCGTAGCCGAGCTTACCGATCGTCCCGGTCGCGTTGAGCCAGCTCTGCGTCGTGCCGTAAGAGCCCACCGAGCCGGAAAAGTTGAGATGATCGTCCAGCGTCGGGCGCAGCGATTCGAAGTTGACCGCGCCGCCGAACGTGTTGCTTCCCTCGGCGTCGGTCGGGCCGAGACCTTCGCTCACGCTCACCGCGTTGAAAGCCGGAACGGCGAACTGCGACAAATCGATGTCGCCGGTGTTGCCGTCGTTGAGCTGCTGGCCGTCGAGCGTTACCATCGCCTCGGACGGGTCGGGACCGCGCAGCGACACGACGGCGGGCGCCGTCTCCGCGCCCGAATCGGGATGCTGAATCACGACCGACGGCACTTGCTGCAGCGCCTCGAGTACCTGCGTGTAGCCGAGCGCATCCATCTGCGCGCGCGACACGTCCATCGTCGGGATCACGTTGCGGTCGAGCGTGAAGCCGCCGTTGACCGTCACCTGCCCGATCGTGCGCAGCTTCGGCGTGTCGGTAGGTTCGAGCACGACGTCAACGCGCGAGCCGTCGTGCAGCGCCCCGGTGTTCACGGTGACGGTAACGTAGCCCGGCGCCGTTACGGTGAGGTCGTAGCGGCCGGCGGGCAGCTGCGCCGAGAAGGTCCCCTTCGCGTCGGTTGTCAGCGACGCGTTCGCGGGACCGTGTAGCGTCACGCGCGCGTGCGCGACCGGCGCGCCGCTCGGCGAGTGGACGTTGCCGCCGACCAGACAGCACGCCGCTACCAATATGGGAAGCATGTAGCTCTTGAACTTCGCGTATCGCATCCGACCAGGCCTTCCGGCTCAATGCGACGTAGAACGCTTGGAATGAACAACCGAGCGAGGAGTCTGCGCGCGCTCTTTCGAGGCATCGCGCGCGTGCAGCAAACGTTTTCAATCGAGATCGGCCCCTTGCGCGCGAGCGGCGTGCCGGCGATCCTGCTGGGCGTGACCGGCATCATCCTCGCGAGCGGCGTTACCGTCGCACTATCCAAGGGAGCGACTCGGCTTCCGGAGACGCTGGGCGAGGCGCGCGGACTGGCCGACGCGTTGAACGCGGGCTCGCCGCGACTGAAGTCGTGATCGACAACGCCGGCCTGGAGCGGCTGATTCGCGCCGAGCTGCCCGACGCCGAGGTCGGCATCTTCGATCGCACCGGCACCATGGATCACTTCAACTTGACCGTGCGGTCGCATGCCTTCCAGGGCAAGACCCTCATCGAGCAGCACCAGCTCGTCTACGGCGCCCTCAAGCCCGCGCTCAAAGACGGACGGGTTCACGCCGTCGAGCTCAAAACGATCGTCGCAGAGCAATAAAGGAGTTAGCATGTCGAACGAATTGAAGGAGGAGATCGCGCGCGAGATCGCCGCGAACACGATCCTCGTCTACGGCAAAGGAACGAAGACCGCGCCCCGCTGCGGCTTCACGCTCGAGACGATCGAGTTCTTCGACCGGTTCGGCTATCCGTTCGAAGTCGTTGACGTGCTCGAAGACGTGCCGAAGCGCGACGCGCTCTCCGAGATGACGGACTGGCCGACGCTGCCGAAGGTCTTCATCGCCGGCACGTTCTATGGCGACACCGACATCCTCGGTCCGATGGCGGAGAGCGGCGAACTGCAAACCAAACTCGCGGAAGCATTCGGCGCCCCCGCGCAAGCGAAGCAAACCATCAACCTGCGCTAGTGCCGTTCACGACGATCGTTTCGCCGGAGGATCTGCACGCACGCCTGAACGATCCGGGCGTCGTAATTCTCGATTGCCGGCACTCGCTGGCGGACTTCGCGCTAGGGCGGCGGCTCTACGACGAGGCGCACGTTCCGGGCGCGTTCTTCGCGTCGGTCGAGGACGACCTGGCCGGCCGCAAGACCGGGAAGAACGGGCGGCATCCGCTGCCCGACCCGGAAACGTTCGCGCGCTTCCTGCGTGGCGTAGGCGTCGACGACGACACGCAGATCGTCGGCTACGACGCGGGCGCCGACATGTTTGCGGCGCGCCTGTGGTTCCTGTGCCGCTGGATCGGACACGACGCGACGGCGATCCTCGACGGCGGCTTCGCCGCGTGGACCGCGCGCGGATTTCCCGTGACGGCCGCGCCATCGGAGCCGCAACGTGAGGGCTCGCTCACCATCCGCCTCCGCCCCGAGCTCGTCGTCGACGGCGAATTCGTTCTCGAACACCTCGGCGATGAGTCGATGCAGCTGCTCGACGCGCGCGCGTTGGAGCGCTTCACGGGCGAGACCGAGCCGATCGATCCGGTCGGCGGGCACATCCCCGGTGCGCGCCACCGCTGGTTCAAAGACAACTTCGCTCCCGACGGCACGCTCAAGTCGCAAGAGCGGTTGCGCGAGGAGTTCGCGCGCGCCGGCGTGGACCCGGCGCGCACCGTGCATCAGTGCGGGTCGGGCGTGTCGTCGGCGGTGACGCAGCTCGCGATGGCGCACGCCGGCCTCGAGGGCTCGCGCATTTATAACGGATCGTGGAGCGAGTGGGTCTCCGATCCCGTGCGGCCTACCGCCAAGGGCAACTAGCGCGTCGTTAGCGCTTCGCGGGCGGTCCTGAGCGGAAGTCGAAGGGCACCGCGAACGGCTTGGCGACGGCGCCGGCGGGCGAGGCCTCCAGCCGCGCTAACTCCTGGTCCGTCGGCGCCTGCGAGAAATCGCGGCACGTGTCGACGAAGCAATAAAACCCAAACGGCGTCGTGCCGCGATTGACGAACTGGTGCAGCTCGAGCGGACCGACGTAGATCACGTCGTTCGGACCGATCTCCGTCGCCGTGTCGCCGATGATCGCGTAGCCGATGCCCGTGCGCACGATGACGTAGTGCTCGTGTTCGTGCTTCTCAAGGCGCGACGCGGCTCCGGGCTGCACTTCGAAGTAGCGCAGCTCCATCTGCGGGCCGGGCTCGCTGGGATCGCCCTTGCGGCTTCCCACCAGCGTGTGGCGCGCCACGCCCGTGCCGGGGGCATCGGGAGTGTAGCCCGTGGGCTCGACGTCCTCCCAGCCGTGCTCGGCCGCCCGAATGACCCGCTTCTGCATCGGTGCCCACGATAGCACATCCGCTAGGACTGCGCCAGGAAGGATGAGTAAACGCGCAGGGCGATGGCACGCTACTGGCTGCTCAAGACCGAACCGAGCGCGTATTCGTTCGAGCAACTGCGCAAGGACGGCACGACGCCGTGGACCGGCGTCCGCAGCTTCCAGGCGCGCAACAACATGCTGGAGATGCACCTGGATGACCTCGGCCTCTTCTACCATTCGAGCATCGCCGAGCCGGCCGCGGTCGGCGTGTGCAGGATCGTCAAGGAAGCCTATCCCGACTTCACGCAGCTCGACCGCGACAGCGAGTACTTCGACGGGCGCGCGAAGGCCGACAAGCCGATCTGGTTCATGGTCGACGTCGAGTACGTCGAAGCGTTCGAACGCCCGGTGACGCTCGCGCAGATGCGCGCCGAGCCGCGGCTCGTCGGCATGCCGCTGCTGCGCCGCGGCCAGCGCCTCTCGGTGCAGCCGGTGACGCCGCACGAGTGGAAGATCGTACTGGAACTATCGCGTCGTTAAGGAGGAAGTGTCCAGTTCGCCGCCCGAGCGCGTTGCCGAGCGTGGGCCACGCGTTCCAGACGCCGTCCCGCCTAACCCAGCGCCTGCGCCTGCGTAAGGAAGACCCGTTGGGCGTCCACGGGCATCTCACCGGGGCCCGGCGAGAGGCGTTCGTACGAGCCGTCCGTCTGCAGCTCGCGGCTCTTCACGTTGTCGGAGAGCAGGATCGTCAGGATGTGCGATGCCAGCGTCTCAATCATCACCGGATCGAGGACGGGCACGGCGAGCTCGACGCGGCGGTCGAGGTTGCGGCCCATCCAGTCGGCGCTGGCGATGTGCGTCTCGAGGTTGCCGCCGTTCTCGAACACGTACATGCGCGAGTGCTCGAGGAAGCGGCCGACGATGCTGCGCACGCGGATGTTCTCGCTCACTCCCGGGACGCCAGGCCGCAGCACGCACATGCCGCGCACGAGCAGCTCGATCGGCACGCCCGCCTGTGAGGCGCGGTAGAGCGCCCGCACGACCTCGGTCTCCGTCAGCGCGTTGATCTTCGCGCGGATGCCGGCGGGCCGTCCGGCGCGCGCGTGCTCCGTCTCCCGATCGATGCGCGCGATCAGCTCGCGGTGCAGCGTCACCGGAGCGACCCATAGCATCTCATAGTCGGTGACCTTCGAGAAGCCCGTGAGCGCGTTGAAGAGCTGCGTGTCGTCCGTGCCAAGCTCCGGGCGGCACGTGAAGAGGCTGAGGTCCGTGTAGAGCAGCGCCGTCTTCTCGTTGTAATTGCCCGTGCCGAAGTGCATGTAGCGCCGCAGGCCGTCGTCGTCCTCGCGGACCACGAGCGTGCTCTTCGCGTGCACCTTCTGGTTGGCGAATCCGTAGACGACGTGGGCACCCGCACGCTCCAGCCGCTTGGCCCACTCGATGTTGTTCTCTTCGTCGAAGCGCGCCTTGAGCTCGATGACGACTGCGACCTGCTTCTCGTTTTCCGCCGCCGCGATCAAGGCCCGGACGATCGGAGAGTTCTTCCCCGACGTGCGATAGAGCGTCGCCTTGATCGCCAGCACCTTCTCGTCTTCGGCCGCCTGCTGCAAGAACTGGACGACCGGATCGAACGACTCGTACGGGTGGTGCAGCAGGATGTCGCCTTCACGGATCTGCGCGAAGATGTCGGTGGCGCCGATTAGGCGCTTTGGGATGGCCGGGAGGAAAGGTTTGTCGCGCAGCTGCTCGTAGCCGGGCAGATTCGCGATCTGCCACAGGTCGCTCAGCGCCATCAAGCCCTCGATCTCGTAGCAGTCCACCGGCTCGAGGTCGAGCGAATTACAGAGAAAGTCGCGCATGTACTCGGGCATGCCGCGTTCGACTTCGAGGCGCACCGGCTCGCCGAAGCGGCGGCGGCGCAGCTCCGACTCGATCGCGCGCAGCAGATCGTCGGCCTCGTCCTCCTGCAGGTCCAGGTCGGCGTCGCGCGTGACGCGGAACAGGTACGAGTCGCGCACGTGCAACCCGGGGAAGAGGACGTCGAGGTGATGCGCGATCAGGTCCTCGAGCACTACGAAGCGCTTCTCGCCGTCCTGTCCGCCCCCGACGGTGACGAACCGCGGCAGCGTCGGTGGAATCTTGACGCGGGCGAAGTGCAACTCGACACCCTCGCGCGTACTCTCCTCGAGCTCGACCGCCAGCGAGAGCGAGAGGTTCGAGATGTACGGGAACGGGTGCCCGCTGTCTACCGCGAGCGGCGTCAGCACAGGAAAGACGGTCTCGTCGAACGTTGCCGCTAGCGCGGCCTGCGTCTCCTCGTCGAGCTCGCTCACGCGCACCAGCCGAATGCCCTCGCGGTCCAGCGCCGGCAGCAGCTCGTCGTTGAGCACGCGCATCTGCTGCGGCAGCGACGCGCGCAGCTTCTGCGAGATCGCCTCGAGATGTTCGGTAGGCAGACGGCCATCTTCCGAGCGGCGCACGACCTGCGCCTCGATCTGCTGCTTGATCGCGGCGACCCGAATCATGAAGAACTCGTCGAGGTTCGTTCCGTAGATCGCGACGAACTTCAGGCGCTCGAGCAACGGATTGCGCGAGTCGAGGGCCTCCTCGAGCACGCGATCGTTGAATTCCAGCCACGATAATTCGCGGCTGATATAGTACGCCGGGTTGTCGAGCGCGACGACGGGGATCGTTGCCTGCGCCGGTTTGGGTTCGGTAATCATCGAGTGAGTGCTCTGCTTAGAGCTCACGACCGGGTTTCGCCTCCCGAGCGGCAAAAAACTTGCCGCATGTCCCAGCTGTGGGCACATGCCGCCCAGCATCTGTCGCTCTCGGGCGCCGCGCTCGCCCTCGCGCTGCTCGCCGGGCTGCCGCTGGGCGTCCTCGCGGCCGAATCGGCCGGCTTGCGCGGCGGCGTCCTGGCGCTGGCCGGGGTCGGCCGCACCCTCCCCAGCCTCGCCGTGCTCATGCTGCTGCTGCCATGGCTCGGCGTGGGCGCGGCCCCTGCGATCATCGCGCTCGCGCTTCTCGCGATTCCGCCGATCGTCATCAGCGTAGACATCGCCATCCGCGGCGTCCCGGCGGCCGCGCTGGATGCCGCAGCCGGCATGGGCATGACGCCGCCGCAGCGCTTCGCGCGTGTCGTCGTGCCCCTCGCGCTGCCGGTCTCGTTTTCGGGTCTGCGCACGGCCGCGACCGAGACGATCGCGAGCGCGACGCTCGCGACCTTCATCGGCGCAGGCGGGCTCGGCGACGACATCGTTCGCGGCCTGCAGACCGACGACGCCGCGCTGCTCTTCGCCGCCGCAGCCCTGGTCGCGGCGCTGGCCTTGGGCGCGGACCTCGCGCTGAGCGCTGCGGGCCGCCTTCTGGCGCCGCGCACGTGAATCGCCGGCGTGCCCTCGCGCTGCTCGGATCGCCGCTGCTCGCGCGCTGCGCCTTCGATCCGAACTCGGTACGAGTCGGATCGAAGAACTTCACGGAGTCATTCGTCATCGCGGAGATTTACGCGCAGGCCTTGGAGCGTGCCGGAATGCGCGTCGAGCGGCTCTTCAACCTCGGCTCGACCCAGATCGCCTTCGCCGCAATGGAGCGCGGCAACATCGACTGCTATCCCGAGTACACCGGAACCGCGCTCATCGACGTGCTGCATCTCGCGCCGATCGCCGATTCGCGCAGGGCGTACGCCGTCGTCGCGCGCGAGTTCGAGCGGCGCTACGGCATCGTCTGGCTCGACCCATCGCCCATGAACGACTCCCAGGCGCTCGCGACGACGCGTGCGATCGCGCAGGCCAAGCAGGTCGCGACGCTCTCCGACGTCTCGCGCGCCGCATCGCAGCTGCGCCTCGCGACGATCCAGGAGTTTCTCGCGCGGCCGGACGGCCTGCCCGGGCTGCAGCGCTTCTACGGAGGCTTTCGCTTCGCGCAGGTGCGCACGTACGACATCGCGCTGAAGTACCAGGCGCTGCTCGAGGGCAAGGCGGACGTCGCGAGCGCCTTCAGCACCGACGGCGAGATCGCGACCGACGCGCTCGTCGTGCTGCGCGACGATCGGCACTTCTGGTCGGCGTACAACGTCGCACCCGTCGTCCGGCGAGCCGCGCTCGCCGCGCGGCCGCAGATCGCGCGCGTGCTCGACGCGGTCTCGCCGGCGATCACCGATACAGCCGCGCAGACGATGAACGCGGCGGTCGAAAAGTCGCAGCAGGATCCCGCCGACGTGGCGGCGGCCTTCCTTCGCTCGCTCGGTGCGCGACGTTGAGTGCGATACGATTCGAGACGGTGACGGTGCGCTATCCCGGCGCCGGACACCGCGCCGTTGCGGACGTCTCGTTCGAGTGCGGCAACGGCGAGCTGGTCGTGCTGCTCGGGCCGTCGGGCTGCGGCAAGTCCACGCTGCTGCGCACCGTGAACCGGCTCGTTGCGCTCGACTCCGGGCGCGTCACGCTCGACGGCACGAGCGTAGACGAGATGGACCCCGTCGAGCTGCGCCGCGGCGTCGGCTACGTCATCCAGGCGGTCGGGCTCTTCGCGCACATGACCGTCGCGCAGAACGTGGCCGTCGTGCCGTCGTTGCGCGGATGGCGACGCGACGAGATCGACGAGCGCGTCGACGAGCTGCTGCGCATGGTCGGGCTCGATCCCGCCGTCTACCGCGACCGGCGTCCCAGCCGGCTGTCCGGCGGAGAGGCGCAGCGCGTCGGCGTCGCTCGCGCGCTAGCCGCGCGGCCGCGCGCGTTGTTGATGGACGAGCCCTTCGGCGCAGTCGACGCGCTGGTTCGGACCGCGCTGCAGCGCGAGCTGGTGCGGATCGTCGCCGAGCTGCAGACCACGACGCTCTTCGTCACGCATGACGTGGACGAGGCCTTCCGGCTAGCCGACCGCGTCGTCGTGATGCGCGCCGGACGCATCGAGCAGGTCGCGCGCCCGCACGAGCTGTTCGAGCGTCCCGCCACGGAGTACGTGAGCGGCCTCGTGCACGCCGGTGACGACGTCTACCGGCGCTACTACATGCACGGCCGCGAGCTGCTGCGAGGCCTGGCGCAGTGAGCTATCTCTCCACTCATCCGCTTCGCGTCGCCGCGCTCCTGGCCGGCCACGTCGAGCTGGTCGCGGTGGCGCTCGCGGTCGCTTTCGTCATCGCGCTGCCGCTCGGGATCTTCGCCGCGCGCAACGCGCGCGTCGCTCCCTGGTTGCTCGGCACGCTCGGGGCGATCTACACGATTCCGAGCCTCGCGCTGCTCGCGGTGCTCGTGCGCGCGTTTGGGCTCGGCTTCACGCCGATTTTCGTCGCGCTCGTCGTCTACGCGCAGTTCATGCTCGCGCGCAACGTCGTCAGTGGTATCGCCGGCGTCGATCCGGCGCAGGTCGACGCCGCGCGCGGGCTCGGCATGTCGCCGCTGCAGGTGCTGCTGCGGGTCGAGTTCCCACAGGCGCTGCCGGTCGTCATCGGCGGCGTTCGGATCGCCGCCATCGCGATGATCGCGATCGCGACGCTGGGCGGCTACGTCGGCGGCGTCGGTCTCGGCGTGTTGATCTTCAATGGCCTCACGCTGCACCAGCCGCAGATGATCGTTGCGGGAAGCGTGACCGCGTCGGCGCTGGCCATCGCCGTGGACGCGCTACTGCGTCTGGTCGAGCGCGGCTTCGCTTAGTGTCGCATTTCAGGAGTGCGACACTATTGCCTGACGAGGAGCTGCACGCTGAAGCGCTTGGCACGGTCGCGCCAGGCCGCGTGCGGGCGGAATCCCGCCGTGCGTCCGAGCGCCGCGATCTCGTCGTCGGTAAACTTGTACGACGACTCCGTGTGGATGCGCTCGCCCGCCTCGAACGGCACGCGCAGGCCGAGCGATCGGATCGGCACGGTCATGCGCTCGCGCGGCTGCAGGAACGAGTCGACCGAACCGCGCGCCTCGTCGTACTGCACGACGTGCGCGAACTTGCGAACATCGAACGCGGCGTCGAGCTCGCGGTTGATGCGCGCGAGCAGGTTGAGATTGAACGCCGCCGTGACGCCCGTCGGGTCGTCGTACGCGAGCTCGAGCGTCGCGGCGTCCTTCTTGAGGTCGGCACCTAGCAGCAGCCCGTCGCCGGGACGCAGTGCGCCGCCGAGCAGTGCGAGCAGCTGTTTCGCCTCGTCGGGTTCGTAGTTGCCGATGTTCGAGCCCATGAACATCGCGAGCATCTTGCGATCCGAGACGAGCACGTGCGCGGCGAGAACGTCGAAGTAATCGCCGGCGTACGCGCGCACCGATAGCGCCGGATAGCTCTCGACGAGCGCCATCGACGACGTGTGGATCGCCTCCGTCGAGATGTCGATCGGGCTATAACGCAGCTGCGGCTGAACGCGCAGCGCCTCGCCGATCAGCAGGCGCGTCTTGATCGCGCTCCCACTTCCAAGCTCGACGAAGTCGAGCGGCGCGTCGAGCACGCGGACGATCTGCCATCCCCACTGCGAGAGAATCTCGGTTTCGGCCTTCGTGAGATAGTATTCGGGGAGTTTCGTGATCGCGTCGAACAGCGCGGAGCCGACCTCGTCGTAGAAGTATTTCGAGGACAGGCGCTTCGGCTTGGCGCGCAGGCCCTCGGCGACGTCCTCCGCAAACGACGGCACTCCGCGCGAACGCGGTACGGTGATGAGCTCGAATCGGTCCGAGACCGCGGTGTGGATTTTCACGTGTGCGCCCCCATGCCCAGGTGAGTATACTCATAAACCCCCTCGTGGGCAAAAGTTGCGAAATAGGTCCCCCTATGGTTCGACGAGCTGGACTCTCAAACGTGAATTCCAGAAGCCGTACAGCGCGTACACCAGGATGCCGACCCCGAACCAAACGCCGTAGCGAATCCAGGTCGCGACCTGCAGTCCGGTCACGAGATAGAGGCACGCCGCGGCGCCGGCGATCGAGAAAAACGGCAGCAGCGGCGCGCGGAACGGCCGCGCCGCGCCTGGATTGACGACGCGCAGCACCAAGACTCCCGCGCAGACGATCGCAAAGGCCGCGAGCGTTCCGATGTTCACGAGCGTCAGCAACTCCGTCAGCGGCAAGACCGCCGCGAAGATCGCGACGATGAAACCGGTGATCATCGTCATGCGCGCCGGCGTACGGAAGACGTGATGGATGCGCGCGACGCCGGGGGGCAGCATGCGGTCGCGCGCCATGACGTAGAAGATGCGCACCTGACCGAGCAGCGACGTCAGCATCACCGTCGTGTTGCCGGCCAAGCCGCCGAAGGCGACGATCCAGTACAGCGCGTGGCTCTTGCTCACCGAGCCGAGTGCGTCGAGCATCGCGGCGCCGTCGGAGAGCTTGTCGAAGCGCAGCACGCCGACCGTGCAGAGCGTTAGCGCGACGTAGAGAATTCCGCCGAGCGTCAGCGCGAGGATGATGCCGATCGGCACGTTGCGCTCGGGATTCTTCGCCTCTTCCGATGCGACGGTCACCGTGTCGAACCCGATGTACGCGAAGAACACGAGCGCCGTGCTGGCGAGCACGCCGTGATATCCCATCGGCGCGAACGGCTGCAGGTTCGACGGATGGACGGCGTGTGCGACCGTGGCGATGAAGACCAGCATCGAGACGATCTGCAACACGACGAGCGCGCCGTTGACGCCGGCCGATTCGCGGATGCCCGCGGCGACGAGCAGCGTCACCGCGAGCGTGACGACGCTCGCGAAGAGATCGATCTGCGGATGCGCCGCGCGCACGTTCGCCGTCTGCGCCCACGCCGGAAAGACGATGCCGACGTTGCCCAGCATGTGCTGGAAGTAGTCGGAGAGCGACGACGCGGTCGGCGCGAGCGAGAGCCCGTACTCGAGGATGAGGTCCCAGCCGATGATCCACGCGACGAGCTCGCCCAGCGTCGCGTACGCGTACGTGTAGGCGCTTCCGGCGACCGGCACCATGGATGCGAACTCGGCGTAGCACAGCGCGACGCAGAGGCTCACGAGCCCCGACAGCACGTAGGCCGCGATCACCGCCGGGCCCGCGGAGTGCGCGCCGGCACCTATTGTCGGGAAGATGCCGCCGAGCATCGTGCCGAGACCGATCGCGGTGAGCGCGGGCCAGCCCAGGACGCGCCGCAGCGTCGGCCCCGACGTTGCGGGTGCCGTCCACGTCAGCGGCTGACACGCGAAGAGCTGTCTTAGGGGACCCTTGAGCCGCGGCAATCGATCACGGTTTCGAGCAGAGTTCTCGCAGCGCGGTCTGCGCCGCGAAATTCGGCGCGGCCCCGATCGGGCGCACGTACAGCGCGAAGTAGCTCGTGTTGTGCACCGTCGTCATCACCATCTCGACGTCCTCATCGCCGCGCTTGGGCGACGTGCCGCGCCCGCGGATATACGTCGCCGGCTGGTTACCGCAGATCTGAATCGCACGCCGCTGCTCGATCTGCATGTCCTTGAGCGTGTCCTGCATTCGATCGTTGGAGAAGACGTCGTTCGCCGTTATCGGCGTGGGCGACTTGAACAGGATCAGCGCCTCGCGATCGTCCGGCGTGCGCCAGAACTGCATGAACCCCATGATGCCCGGCGACGATTGCCAGCCGGGCGGCGGCTGGAACCGCAGTCCCTGGGCCGGACTCGCGTTGAACGCGCAGGCCGCGAGCGCCAGCGCGCATCCTGTGGCCCACGCAGCGATTTTTAAAAATCTCATCGTTCGGTTTTTCTTCCTCTCCCTCTCAAATTGTCATCCTGACCCTTCGACTCGGCGCGTTGCGCCTCGCTCAGGACTGCGCTTCGCGCAGGCGCTAAGGAATAGACTCGTACGATACGATACGCGCCCAGCGGTCGTAGATCAGCGCGATGTATTGGCGCGTCTCGGCGTACGGCGGCACGCCGTGATACGCCGCGACAGCGAGCGGTCCGGCGTTGTACGCCGCGAGCGCGGCGACGTACGGATCCACATAGCGTCCCCGATAGTCGGCGACGTAGCCGCCGAGCAGCGCGGCGGCACCGGGGATCGCGTCGAAGGGATCGTACGGATCGACGCCGGCAGCGGCCGCGGTCTCCGGCATGAACTGCGCGATGCCGATCGCGCCGGCCGACGAGACGGCCGTGGGATCGTACGCGGACTCTTGCAATAACGTGGCGGCGAGAAACTCGGGCGGCAGCGCTTGCGCGCGCGCCGCATCGGCGGTCGTTCCCGCGAAGAGCAGCGCGTAGGACGCGACGATGCGCGGGTTCGTGCGCAAAATCGCGCGCGCGATTGCGAGCTCGGGCTGCGCGAGCGAGCCGCCGTCGCGAACGAGCACCGCACCGGCGAGCGCGTCCACCTTTGCGGGCGAGGGCCAGCTTAACACGATATTAAGGGCGCGATGGAGGCGAACTCGTGTTACAACGTGCGTGCGGCTATGGTATATGCTAGAAGCGGCGCAGCCGCACAACGATATGGCGATCAGGGAGATCCAAATGCTTTTCGTCGTCGCCTTCATCAGCACACTCGTCGTCGGCGATTTCGCCTCGACGTTCCTCTACCACGTTCCACAACATCTTTGGTTCACGCTGCATCTGCGCACGCACCACGACCGGCGGCGCTCGTACTTCGATCACGCGGTGCTCTCGAAAGACCCGGCCGTTTTGCTCGACGGTTTTCTCGGGGCGCTCCCGTACCTAGCAGTGGCGGCGTGCGCGGCGCGCCTCTCCCTGCACGGAGCGCTCGCGGGGCTCGCGTTCGGCCAACTCCACGTCTGGTGGCGGCACACGACGGACCTCGGCTGGCGCACCCCCGAGGGGGTACGCCGGGCGCTCCGTCCCCTGGGGATCGTGCTGCCCGAGGACCACGACGGCCATCACCGAAACCCGGACATCGAGTTTGGCGACATTTTTCGCTTTTATGACGCCCCGGCTCGGGCGCTGTTGGCCAGACTCGGCCCGACGAGCCGACGGGCCCGCAATGCCGGCCGGCGCTCCCCGAAGGAGGCGCCGGCGAGAGCTTAATCTGGAGACCGAATTGACCAAACGGGCGCTGTTGTTGATTTCGGACACGGGCGGCGGGCACCGCAGCGCGGCTAACGCCATCGCCGCAGCTCTGGACGAGATCTCCTTGCCGAACTCCTTCGAGCACCGCATCGAAGACGTCGCCGCGCATTGCGCCTTCCCGCTCACGCAACTCGGGCTCGGCTACAGCATGGCCCTACGCTATGCGCCCCCGGTCTACGGCGCGCTGTACTACGCGACCAACGGCCGCCGCCGCTACCGCGCGCTCGTGCGGTTCTGCGAGCCGCTCTATCGCGAGCGGCTACGAGATCTGTTCATCGGATACCGGCCCGACATCATCGTCTCCGTGCATCCGCTGCTCAACCACGCTGCGTTGCGCGCGCGCGACGACGCACGCATGCATCGCGTCCCGATCGTCACGGTGATCACCGATCTCGGGAAGGTGCACGAGTCCTGGCTCGTCTCAGATGCGGACGCCGTCGTCGTGCCGGCGCGCGAGGTCTACCAACGCGCGCTCTCGCGCGGCGTTTCGCCGCAGCGCCTGCACCTGCTGGGCCATCCGATCTCACCCAAGTTCGACGACGTTACCGGAAGCAAGGCCGAGCTTCGCGCCGCGCTCAAGCTGCCGCCGGACGCCTTTATCGTCATGCTGATGGCGGGCGGCGAGGGCGGCGGCAAGCTGCTGTCAACGACGCTCGCGCTCGCGCGCGCCCGTCTGCCCGTCGAGCTCGTCGTCGTGTGCGGACGCAACGAGCCGCTCGAGCAGAAGCTGCGCGAGCTCTCGGCGTCGCTGCCGACGCCGATGCACGTGCTCGGCTTCACCAACAAGATTCCCGAGTATTTCCGCGCCGCAGACCTGCTCGTCACCAAGGCCGGCCCCGGAACGCTCGCGGAAGCCGACGCTGCGCAGCTGCCGGTCGTCGTCTACGACTACGTTCCGGGACAGGAGCGCGGCAACGTCAACTTCGTGCGCGACAACGGGCTCGGCCTGATCGCGCTGCGCAGCGCCACGTCCGTCGTCACCGCCGTTCGCACGTTGATCCGGGCGCCGGAGCGCCTCGCGACGATCCGCCACAATCAGGAGATCGTCGCGCCACGCCATAGCTCGCGCCGCATCGCCGCACTCATCGCGCGGTTCGCGGAAACCGGCCGCCTCCAAGCCACCGCCGCAGCAGTCTAACTACTGCGCTGTAGTGCCGTTCCAGACGGTGCCGCCCGGCAGTATGTCGGGGGAGCGGGGCTTTTGCGTGAAGTTGAAGTCGCGACGCAGGTCGCCGAGAATCGGCACGTTCTCGCGGACGGTCGGACGGCGGTCGGGCCGCCCGTCGGTCGCGGGATCGATGCGCTCGCCGGCGAGGAAGTCGTCCTCGATGAACTTGACGTACGCGTCGTGGCTGAGGAGCTGGTGGTCGATGAAGCCACGGCGCGCGTACGGGCTGATCACGATGCCGGGAACGCGCAGGCCGTAACCGTTTTCGTCGACGCTCGGCGGCACGACGTGGTCGTAGAATCCGCCCCAGTCATCCCACGTCAGGAAGATCGCGGTGCTGTTCCAATCCGAGCTGCGCATGATCGCGTTGATCAATCCCGTGACGTAGGCTTGGCCGACGCTCACCAGCGCCGGCGGAT
The DNA here is from genome assembly GCA_963752825.1 of Vulcanimicrobiota bacterium. Lineage (GTDB taxonomy): Bacteria > Vulcanimicrobiota > Vulcanimicrobiia > Vulcanimicrobiales > Vulcanimicrobiaceae > Cybelea. The sequence continues at coordinate 301,804 of CAVVZF010000001.1, forward strand.
GCTCGCTGTACTCTCCGGACGGCGCGATCCACACGACGCTCGGCAGCGTCCCCGCCTTGGCCGCGGCGTAGAAGTCGCGTAGGTCGCGCACGTTGCCGAGCTCGCCGTCGCGCTTTACGGTGTCGAAATACGGTAAGACGTTCCATATGCCGGGCGTGTGCGCGTTTTGCGGAATGGCGGCGCAATCGTCGAGGTTGGTAGCGCAGTCCGGCTCGGTGCCGGCCATCACGTAGTACGCCCAGCTGACGTTGCGCGCATGCAGCAGGTACGTCAGATCGGTCCAAGCATAGTCGGGACGTCCCGGCCGGTGCATTGCAGCGTTACGGGAGTCGAAGTCCTTAGGAAAGTCGGGGAGCTCCAGCTCGTTGACGCACGACATCGGGTCGCCGAGCCGCTCGCAGTGTGCCGACCACTCCGAGACCAGGAAGAGATGCTGCGGCAAGCTCCACGACGCGTTCGGCTCGAACAACCGGTCCTGCAGGACGAAGTCGCGCGCGTATTTCCAGTAGTTGGGCAGCTCGCGCTCGTCGTGATAGCCCATCACCTCGGCGCTCCCCGCGCAGTTGGGCGCGTTGGGATTGCGGCACGCGCGCCGCGCGCGCTCGGCTGCGGCGATGAATCCGTCCATCCTGCCGCCGGCGACGTCCTCGACTGCGGCGCGTGCGTTGTGCGGGCCGCCGCGGTTGCGATCCTGCGGGTCGTGGTACGGGCGCACGCACGTCTGTCCGCGCGGATCCGGCACGCACGCGACCGTCACGCCGTCGCGCATCGGAATGCCCTCCGCGCCGGGAAAGGTGCCGAAATAGGAATCGAACGACCGATTCTCTTGCATGATGATCACGACGTGGCGGATCTTGTGGATCGGGTCGCCGGTCGGACGCGCCGGCACGGCGGCCGCCAAGACCACCGCGAGCAGCGCGACTCTAAAGCGCAATTGCGCTGCCCGTCGTCAATCCGCCGCGGAACGCCATCGTCGCCGCGCCGACCTGTCCGGCGTCGTTACCCAGCGCCGCCATGACGATCTGCGTCGTTCCGCGCGGCACCATCGTCGTCAGCTCGTCGACGAGCGGCCGCACGGCGTCGAGCATGAAATCGGCGGCCGTCGAGACGCCGCCGCCTAGCGCGATCTTCTCGGGGTTCACGAAAGCGATGATGTTGGCCAGCCCGATCGCGAGGTCTGCGATGAAGTTTTTCCATGCCGCCACGGCGTGGCCGTCGCCGGCCTGCGCCGCGCGCCGGATCTTCTTCGAGCTGAGCTTGTCGCGCGGCACGTCCAACAGCGGGCTGCGCGGAAACGAGCTCGCGACGGCAAAAGCGTGACGGATCAACCCCGTGCCGGACGCCTGCGCCTCGAAGCATCCGATCTTGCCGCAGCCGCAGACGAAGCCGTCGCGCGGCCGGATCTGATGGTGACCGATCTCGCCGGCGCCCCAGCGGTTTCCCAAGAGCAGCTCCCCGCCCGCCACGATGCCGCCGCCGATTCCCGTCCCGATCGTGAGAAGGACGAAGTCCTTAGTCAGCCTGCCCGTGCCGAACGCGTGCTCGCCCAGCGTCGCGCAGCGCGCGTCATTGGCCACATACACGGGCATGGAAAACTTGCTGCGAAGCGACTCACCGAGCGGCGCGTTCGTCCACCCGAAGTTTGGGCTGTAGAGAACGGCACCGCTGGCCGCGTCGATGTTGCCGGGCGAGCCGATGCCGATCCCGACGACGTTTCCTTCACCTTTGAGGGCGGCACCGATCACCGTGTCCAGCGCCGCGATGACGGCCTCGAATCTGAGGTCGTCCAAGTCCTCCTCGTGCTGATGCCGGATCGCCCCGTCCTCGGTTACCACCGCTGCGGTGACGTGCGAGCCGCCTAGATCGACGCCGATAGCCGTTTGCATGGTCGCTATCTTTGGCGCTTCCCGAAGGCCGTACCCGCAAGGCGCGGGAATCGAAGAGTCGTTATGGAGACGATCGACCTCATCAATCTGCGAGACTACACGCGCGAGACGGGACAAGCGACGCATCCCGAGCTGCTCGACACGCGTCCGCTCGAACACGTCACGAAGATCGAAATCGACGAAGAGCACATCACGATCGAGTTCGACGAAAAGACCACGCGCTATTACAACCTCAACGAGATCACCCACCGAGAGTGGGTCTATAAGTATAACGACGATCCGGCGTTCGTCGCCGCAGTCGGACGCGTCATCGCGCTCGCGCGGCGGCACCTCAAGGATATGCCGGACAACGTCGCGTGCCCGCCGGGCTGCGCCGAATGCTGCAGCGGCTACGAGCCGTTCGTGAGCAAGGCCGACGTGCAGCGCATCGCCGATCACCTCGGCATGACGTATGCGCAAGTGATGCGCGAATACGTCGTCGAGCGGCCGTCAGCCGACGGCTACACCGTCGGCTGGCTGCGCAAGGTCAGCGACGACATCGCCGACCGCTGCATCTTCTTGATGGGCCCGCGCAGCGGCCGCCACTACTGCGGCATCTATCCGGCGCGCCCGGGCGACTGCCGCGAATTCAGCCCGATCGGCTGCGAGGACGTAGACACGTCGCTGCCGCGCCGCTCCGCGTTCAAGATCGGCCCGGCGTTTCAGCCCAACCGGCGCCGCCGAGCCCGCAATGGCCGTAACGGACGTCGAGCCTAACTGCACCAAACAGGCGACGGGCTTACGGTGTTTGAGCATCAACAAAGATACGTGAGCGCCCTTGCGCTCGGTCGGACGGTTCTTTCGCGACAGCTGTAACAAGCCTGGCCGGGATACCGTCAAAACTCGTCGTAACGGTGCCGCATGCATCGTCGATGTACCGCCGCGCTCATTATCGCTGCGTTCGCGTGCGCGGCGCCTCCCGCCGCCGCCCAAACACAGGCCGTGCCACCGTCGCTCTACCAGTCGCTGCACTGGCGCTTCATCGGGCCGTTGCGCGGCGGACGCACCGTGGCGCTCGACGGCGTCGCGAACGAGCCGAACGTCTTCTACATCGGAGCCGTAAACGGCGGAATTTGGAAGACGCAGGATGCGGGCCGCACGTGGAGTCCGATCTTCGATCGCGAGCCGACCGGATCGATCGGCGCGATCGCCGTCGCGCCCAGCGATCCGCGGATCGTCTACGCGGGCAGCGGCGAGGGCTTGCAGCGCCCCGACCTCGCGGTCGGCGACGGCATCTATAAGTCTTCAGACGGCGGCGCGACGTGGACGCACCTCGGATTGCGCGAGGGGCGGCAGATCGCCTCGATGGCGGTGGACCCGACGAACGCGAATCGCCTCTTCGTCGCCGTGTTGGGGCACCCGTACGGTCCGAGCGACGAGCGCGGCGTGTACCGTTCGCTCGATGGCGGCGCGACGTTTCAGCGCGTGCTCTTCGTGAACGAGAACGTCGGCGCGTTCGACGTCGTGCTCGATCCGCGCGATCCGCGCATCGTCTACGCGACGCTGTGGGCGGCGCGTCAGGCCCCGTGGGAGATCGGCGCGTCGTTCGAGATGCCCGGCAGCGGTATCTTCAAGTCCACCGATGGCGGCACGACGTGGACGCGGCTGCGCGATGGTCTGCCGCCGCGGATCGGACGCGCCGAGGTCGCGGTCTCGCGCAGCAACCCGCGGGTCGTCTACGCCTACGCCGATGTCAAATCCAACGGCTCCGAGTCCGGCGCGCTGTATCGCAGCGCCGACGGCGGAGCGCACTTCGCCCGCGTCAACGATGCCGACGAGATCGCGCAGCGCGGCGACGACCTCGTCTCGATCGGCGTTGATCCGGCCGACTCGAACATCGTCTATCTGACGAACACGTCCACCTATCGCTCGACCGACGGCGGCAAGACGATGGTCGCGATCAAGGGCGCGCCCGGCGGCGACGACTACCACACCGTGTGGATCAATCCGCAGAACCCGCGGATCGTCGCGCTGGCGAGCGACCAGGGCGCGACGATCTCGGTCGACGGCGGCACGACGTGGAGCTCGTGGTATAACCAGCCCACCGCGCAGATGTATCACGTCAACGCGGACAACCGCTTTCCGTACTGGGTGTGCGGCGGTCAGCAGGAGAGCGGCTCCGCGTGCGTGGCCAGCCGCGGGAACTGGGGCGCGGTCACCGAGCGCGACTGGCACACCGCGGGCGCGCAAGAGTGGGGCTACATCGTTCCGGATCCGCTGCACCGCGGAACCTTCTTCGGCGGCAAGGTCGAGAAGTTCGACGAGGTCACCGGTCAGGTGCAGGAGGTCTCGCCCATCGCGCTTCCAACCGAACGCTATCGCGTGGTGCGCACCGAGCCGCTCGCGTTCGACCACTTCAACAAGCGCCGCCTGTACTTCGGATCGAACGTCGTGTTCGCGACGTCCAACGCTGGCCAGAGCTGGCGCGCGATCAGCCCCGATCTCACGCGCGCGCATCCCGCCGTCCCCGCGATCGTCGGATCCTTCGAGAGCGACGATCCGCAGCACGGCGCGCACCGCGGCGTCGTCTACGCGCTGGCGCCGTCGTTCGTGCACTCGGGAACGATTTGGGCCGGAACGGACGACGGGCTCGTCTGGATCACGCGCGACTCCGGGCGGCACTGGAAGAACGTCACGCCGCCGGCGTTGACGGCGTGGAGCAAGGTGGCGCAGATCGACGCGTCGCGCTTCAACGACGACACCGCGTTCGTCGCGGTCAACCGGTTTCGCCTGGACGACTTACGCCCGTACGTGTACGTGACGCGCGACGGCGGCGCCACCTGGAAGCTCGCCGTTGAGGGCCTGCCGGATCAGCCCGTTAACGCCGTGCGCCAAGATCCTGCCGAGCCGCGGCTGCTCTACGCCGCCACCGAGAACGGCGTGGCCGTCTCGTTCGACGGCGGCAGGCGCTGGCAATCGCTGCAGCTCGACCTCCCGCACACCTCCGCGCGCGATCTCATCGTGCACGGCAACGACGTCGTCGTCGCCACGCACGGCCGCGGCTTCTGGATCCTCGGCGACGTCGAGCCGCTTAGAGAGCTCGTCACCCTTCCCTTCGACTCCGCTGCGGGCAGGCTCTCGGCGCTGGGTGACAAAGGCGTTCATCTCTTTATGCCGGAGCTCGCGTACCGCGTGCGGCGCAGCACCAATACGGACACCCCGCTTCCGCCGGAGGAGCCGATGGGAGCGAATCCGCCGGATGGAGCGATCGTCGATTACGCGCTCGGCATCCCGGCGCAGCGCGTGGTCATCTCGATCCTCGACGGCTCGGGCGCTCTCGTGCGGCGCTACGCAAGCGACGACCGTCCGCCGTCACCGATCGAACATCTCGACAAGCCGGCCTATTGGGAGCGTCCGTTCACGCGCCCGGCGACCGGCGCGGGAATGCAGCGCTTCGTCTGGGATTTGCGCGAGGCGCCGCCGCGTTCGCTGCAGCCGGACCTCCCTATATCGGCGGTTTCGCACGACACGCCGCGCGTGCCCGATGGCGTGCTCGTAGTGCCGGGGCGCTACACGGTGCGCCTGAACGTCGATGGCCGCACCGTCGAACGCCCGCTGGTGGTCGCCATGGATCCGCGCGTCGCGATCTCGCGAGCCGCGCTCGAGCAGCAGTATCGGCTCGCCCGCGAGCTCGCGGCAATCGTGAACCGCAGCTACGACGAGAACGCCGCGGCGGTGCGGGCCAAGCACGCGACGGCGGCCGACGCCTTCGCCTCGCTCAACTCCGACGCCCAAGCGTTGCTGGACACGGTCGAGGGCGCGGATGCGGCTCCGACGCTTCAGGCCGCCGCCGCGGCTCGCACGCTCGAAGGTCGCCTTGCTGCGACCCAGAATCGGTGAGACCTCGAAAGGAGTTCGGCATGAAACGTATCTTGTTGCTCGCATCGTTGAGCCTTCTGTGCGTCGCGCTGAGTCTGCCGGCCGCCGCCGCTCCCAGCACCGTGACCGTGAAACTCGCAGCGCAAAACGGGTCGGGCGAGAACGGCACGGCGACGCTGACGCAATCCGGCAGCGACGTGCAGGTGGTCATCGCGCTGAGCGGAGCGCCCGCGACGGCCCAGCCGGTGCACATTCACACCGGCACGTGCAGCAGTCTCGGCGGTGTCGCCTACCCGCTGACCTCCGTTACGGGCGGAAAGTCGACGACGACGGTCAAGGGAGTGACGATCGCGCAGCTGCTCGCGAAACCGACCGCGATCAACGTCCACCAGAGCGCGGACGATATCCAAAAGTACGTCGCCTGCGGGAATATAACGACGACGAGCTCGATGTAAGGTCCCTATGCTGTTCGGCGCGATGAGACGCGCAGGCCAGGGCGACGTCGCGCACGCCATCACATTCGTGCGCGACGTCGTGGAGATCGTAGCAATCGTCGCCGCCGGCATCTGGGCTTTCTACGTCTTCGCATATGAGAACCGCATCAAGCCCTCGTTGGCCGATCCCGAGGTAAACGTAACCGCGTCGATGCAGCGACTGGGCGAACGTCACGGCCTTATCGCCGTGGGCATCCGCCTGCAGCTGCACAACATCGGCACCGTCAGAGCGCACTTCCTAGGCATGGCCGTGAATGTCTACGGTCAACGCGTCGCCGCGGGCCGGCCGCAAATCTCTTCGGGTAGAGGTTACTGCAATATAATTTCAGCGGCTACGCTCGAAAGGGTCCGCTCGTGCCGGTGTATAGCTACGCCTATATCACGCAGCTGGGCGACCCTTCGACCGGTCAGGATACCGCGCTCGATCCCGGCAGCACGCTCGAAAACGAGCGTACGTTCTACGTGCCGCAGGGCCGGTTCGATCTTCTGAGCTTAGGCTTCGACGCACCGTACACGAAGTTCGACGACGCGACGATCCCCACACATCTCGAGATAACGCCTCAAGGCGCGGCGCGCGTGGAGACGACGCTGTCCTCGAGGATCGAGCAATTCAATATCATGCCGGTGACGTCGTTGGACGTCAGGTAGGCGAGCCCGCGAGCAGCTCCGCGTAGCGCGCGGGGTCGATGTTGCCGCCGCTCACGATCGCGCCGACGCGCTTGCCGGCGAGGTCGGGGATGCGCCGATAGAGCAGCGCGGCAAGCGCGGCGGCCCCGCTCGGCTCGACGACGAGCTTCATCCGCTCGAATGCGAAGCGCATCGCGCCGCGCAGCTCGTCGTCGCTCACCGTGACGACGGCGCACGCGTGCTCGCGCGCGATCGCGAACGTCAGCTCGCCGGGCGCCGTGGTCTGCAGGCCGTCGGCGATCGTTTTCGGCACCGCGATCGTGACGCGCTCCCCGCGCGCCAGCGACTGAGCGAAGTCGTCGCCGGCCCGCGGCTCGACGCCGTAGATCGCGATCGACGGGTTGCGCCCGTGCGCCGCGATCGCCGTCCCGCCCATCAGCCCGCCGCCGCCTAGCGGCACGACGATCGCGTCCAGATCGGGGACGTCCTCTAGGAGCTCGAGTGCCGCCGTGCCGGCGCCGGCGACGATGCGCGGGTCGTCGAACGGCGGGACGAGCGTCGCGTGGCGCTCCGCGGCCACGGCCCGCGCGATCTCCTCGCGATGCGAGCGCTCGCGCTCGTAATGCACGACCTCCGCGCCGTAACCGCGCGTGGCCGCGAGTTTGACGGCAGGCGCATCGGTGGGCATCACGATCGTCGCGGGCGCCCCGAGCAGCCGCGCCGCCAGCGCGACGCCCTGCGCGTGGTTGCCGCTCGAGAACGCGACGACCCCGCGGCCGCGTTCCTGTGGCGAAAGCGACGACAGAAAATTATACGCGCCGCGAAACTTGAACGCGCCCATACGCTGCAGGTTCTCGCACTTCACGACGACACGCGCGCCGGACTCCTCGTCCAGCGTGCGCGAGGCCACGACGGGCGTTCGGTGGGCGACGCCGGCCAGACGCCGCGCCGCCACGCGGACGTCCTCGAGCGTTAGGGGGTTCGGGGGCAACGCTATTGGGCCGGCGCCGGCGCCATGTGGAAGTCCCAATCCACGACCTTGCCGCTTTCGTCGAACCGCATCCGCTCGACATAATCGTGCTTCTGGAACCTCACGTTGAAACAGTGCCAACCGGGTTCGCAGCCTGCGGCGGTCTCTTTGACGGAAAGCAGCTTACCCTGCGCGTTGAGCTCGTCCGACCATTGCGCGACCTTGACGCGCGTGATCGTGATTCCCTTGGCGATGTCGTTCTGCACGGGCCGCAGGTCGTTGTCGACCACCGCCCGCGTGATGCGGTCGGCCGCGCGCTCGTTGCGATTCTGGAAGCAGCCCGCGAGCGCCGCCAGGGCGGCCGCGGTGAGCAGCGCGCGCGCGAGCGTCACGATGCCAGAGCCTCCGCGCCGGTCTGCGCGGGGAATGCGGCGAACTCGAGACTCGGATTCCATTCCTGCGCGAGGCGGAGGCTCCACTCGCTCTCGAAGAGCGCCGCCGGGCGTCCTTCCCAGTCCTCGACGAGCTTGGCGTTCGAGGGCCAGTGCGCCCGATCGATCGCGTCGCGTTCGCCGAGCACGTGGTGCGCGAGCGAGTAGGGCAGCGTCACGAGGACCGTCTTCACGTTGTATTCCGACTCGAGGCGATACTTGGCGACCTCGAACTGCAGCTCGCCGACTGCTCCGAGGATCGGTTCCGTTCTCGGCAGCCCCCACGGATAGAAGACCTGCACCGCGCCCTCCTCGCGCAACTGCGCGATTCCCTTCCCGAAAGATTTATAGCTCGCTACGTCCGTACTCCGGAGCGTCGCGAAATGTTCCGGCGCGAAGGCGGGAATCGGCGGAAATGCGACGGGCTTTCCCTCGTAGAGCGTGTCGCCGATCGCGAAGGCACCCGGGTTGGCGAGTCCGACGACGTCGCCGGCGTAGGCGACGTCGAGCGAGACGCGATCGTCGGCGAAGAGCTTCATCGCGCGCGAGAGCCGCGCGGGCGCTCCGGTGCGCGCGTTGCGCACGGTCATGTCGCGCGCAAACTCTCCGGAGCAAATGCGCACGAACGCGACGCGGTCGCGATGGCGCGGATCCATGTTGGCCTGAATCTTGAACACGAAGCCGGTGAACGCGGCCGATGCCGGATCGACGCCGGCCCGCGCCGCGGGCGGCGGAGCCATCTCCACGAAGTCGTCGAGGAAGAGCTGTACGCCGAAGTTCGTCACGGCGCTGCCGAAGAAGACCGGCGTGATCTCGCCGCGCAGCATTGCGGCGCGGTCGAAGCGCTCGCCGGCGCCGTCGAGCAGCTCGATGCCCTCGCGAAACTGGCCGTAGACGTACTCGCTCACCAGTGCGCGCAGCGCGGGGTCGCCGACGTCGGTGACGGAGAACGCCGCGCGCGTCGTGCCGTGGCTGGAGCGTTCGAAGCGGTGTACCGACTTCGTGCGCCGATCGTAGACGCCGCGAAACTCGTCGCCGCTGCCAAGCGGCCAATTCATCGGAAACGCACTGATGCCGAGCACGTTCTCCAGCTCGTCGAGCAGCTCGAGCGGATCGCGGCTGGGCCGATCGAGCTTGTTCATGAACGTGAAGAGCGGGATCCGGCGCTCGCGGCAGATCGCGAAGAGCTTTTTGGTCTGCGGCTCGACGCCCTTGGCGGCGTCGATCAGCATCACCGCGCTGTCGGCCGCCAGCAGCGTTCGGTACGTGTCCTCTCCGAAGTCCTGGTGACCCGGCGTGTCGAGCAGGTTGATCGTGTGCTCGCGGTACGGAAACTGCAGCACCGTCGACGTGATCGAGATGCCGCGCTCGCGTTCGAGCGCCATCCAGTCGCTGGTCGCCTGGCGCTGGCGTTTGCGCGCCGAGACCTGCCCGGCGACATGAATCGCCCCGCCGTAAAGCAGCAGCTTTTCGGTGAGCGTCGTCTTTCCCGCATCCGGATGCGAGATGATCGCAAAGGTGCGGCGCTTGCGCACCTCGTCTCGTATGGCCACGTTACCTCGTCAACGGTGCGCCGGTTCGTACACCCGCAGCTGCGCTCCGTGGGAATCCTCGCGCATCAGCGCGAGCAGCCCGGAAGCACGATAAAAGCGCACGTGAGGCGGGATGTGCAGGCGATCGGCTCCCCGCCGCACGTAGGCTTGGTCACCGGCGATGGTGATGGTGCAATTACCATACACTAACGTGGCCGGCGGCACAATCGGAGCCGCGTCGCGGGGCAGCCGCGCCCGCACGTAGCTCGCGGGACCCGATGACTCGGAGACCTGCGTCAGGCACTCGGGGAGCGCCGACAGCGCCCACGGCGCGTCCCCGTGCAGCGCCGCGCTCGGCCCATGCGGCGCGTTGCCGGCGCCGCCCGGCTTCGCGCGCACGCGCGCATAGGCGCTGTCGATCTTGATGCGTATGAGGTCGCGGTTCGCCCACGCGGTCGCGAGCACCGCAACGCCAACGACGATGACGGTGGAAAGGATCAGATATCTAACCACACCCGTGCGGCGCCCACCGTGTAATCACCCATACCATAGTAAACGTCGAACGTGCGCTCGCCGAGATCCGGCCGCGGATCGAGGCCGGTCGGAAAGAGGACGTTGTCTACGACGCCGTGTCGCTCGCGCCGCGATTCGGGTACCATGATCGGTTCCGGTGACCGGTACAGCACGCGGTCCGGGCGCTCGAGGTCTTGAATCACGACGCCTGCGCTGTAGCGCAGGAACGGCTTGCGGGCACCGTCGTTGATGACGTCGACGCCGTGGAAGATCGCCATCCACGCGTCGCGGCCGTTCAAGGAAATGCGCACCGGCGGCGTGCCGGCGCCGATCTTGATCGATCCCCATTGGGCGTCCGGCGAGAGCACCTGTACGCTCTCGCTAGCGTTGCACAGCTTGCTGCGGTCTTTCAGCGCTGGGCCGAGCGGAACGTACGCGATCCGAATGGACTCGCGGTCTTCAAACGGCATGCGTTCGATCATCGGCACGGCGGCGCGGCCGTCGACGCTGGACAGATGCAACATCGGACGGTGGTAGAAAGCCAGGCAGCGACGACCCTTCGGCGACAGGACCGGCTCGGGGAAGAACGCCGCGTCCTTGTCGTCGCCCGAATGGGTCGCGGTTCCGGCGAAATTCACGGGGCCGAGGCGTTCCCAGTTATGTGCGTCTCGAGAGATCGCGATCGCGACGCGCGGACCATCGGGGCCCACGGCCGTGTACGCCATCACGTACGATTGCAGCACCTCGACGTAGGTAACGCGCGGGTCCTCGCAGCCGTATCCGGTGCGCGGCCGCAACTCGTATGGCGCTTCGGGCTGCAGCGCGAATCCGAGCCGCTCGACTTGGAATCTGCGATCGACGATCTGCGTGCGAACGATACCGATGCGCGAAATGTTGCCCTCGGCGACGCAGCGCGGGTAGAGCAACAGCTCGCCCGAGGGCGCTCGCGCCGCGCCGGGATTCAGGATTCCGCCGGTCTCGGTCGGATCTCCATCGGGCTCGAGCACGACGCCCAGCCGTTGCACGCGGACGTCGACGTCCATGGGCTCGACGGGCGGGGCTGACCTGCGGGGAGTGATCATGGGAGATAGGTGGACGTGATCGGCTCGTTGCTGGGGGTGACGACCTCGACGCGAACCCCGCGCCGATACACGCTGTTGGGAACGATCCAGAGCGTAAACGAGCGATAGGCCGGCGCGGGCTCGCCGCCGTCGGCCGGCGCTTGTTCGAACGCCACGACGCGCACGCGGTCCGGCGTGGCGCGAATCGACTCGACGATCTGTTTGTAGCCGGTGCGGTCGTGCGGGCCCATCAGCAATACAACGCCGAACTCGCTCTTGAAGTGCACCGGCGCGTGAATTCCGAGCTTGCCCAGGGCTTCCGCATCGCGTACTATAAGGATTTGGTTCCCTCCCAGAACGGTGGTCGTGCCAACTGCTAGCGTCTTCACGCGGACTTCGCGACATCCGACCAGCAAGATGAGCCCTACGGCTAGACCTGCCAGGGCCGACCAGCGCTTCACGGCCGTCCGCTTCGCCCGTACCGACCGGCGGCCTCCTGCGCGTACCAATTTTTATCCTCAAATGTCGTTGCCCGAGCGGCCGCGGCGACGGTACGCTAAAGGGCGATGAAACAGCTCCTGCGTTTGGCATTGGCCGCCGACATCGTGGCGCTGATGACCATCGTATTGGGGAGCTGGACGCGCATCAACGGCGCCGGGCTTACGTGTCCCGACTGGCCGCTCTGTCGCGGGCGCCTGGTACCCTCGATGACCGACGGCACGCTGTGGGAATGGACGCATCGCCTGCTTGCGTTTACGGTAGCGCCGCTCGTCGTAGCGCTCGTCGTCGCGGCGTGGCGCAAGCGGGATCGCCCGTTCGTCGGTCCAACGCTCGGCGTCATCGTCGCGCTGTTTTTCGTGCAGGTCTGGCTCGGGGCGGAAACCGTGCGCCTTGCCAATACGCCGATCTCGGTCGTACTGCATTGGGCGACGGCGATGGCGTTGATTGCCGCGTTGTCGGCGATGGCCGTCTTCTCCGCCTCCGCCGACGCTCGGTGGGAGCGAGCGACGCGCGGACTCTCCGCCGACGCCTTCGTCGTCGGCGTGACGGCGATCGTCGCGTTCGTCACGATGTGCGTCGGCGCGTACGTGAGCTCCAGCGGCGCCGGACTCGCCTGCCTTTCGGTACCGGACTGCGCCGGTAACGTGGTCGTCTATACGTCGGGTCAGTTCGTGCAGATGCTGCATCGCGTCGCCGCCGCCACCACGCTGGTCTTCGCGACGGGCGCGCTCGCGCTCGTCTTGGTGCACTCCGCTTCGCTCCGGCTTCGGGCGTCGGTCGCGCTCGGCGCGGCTCTCGTCGCGATTCAAGTGCTGCTGGGGCTGCTTAACGTCGCGTTGCGGCTGCCGACCGAGCTCCGCGAGGCGCACGCCGTCAACGCGGCCCTCGTCTTTCTGACGTTCTTCGTGGCGACGATCTTCGCCGCACTCGACTCCGTGCCGTCCGGTTCCACACGACGGCAACCCGAGAGCGTCGTGCAGCGATGAACGCGCTCGTCCGGCTCGGGGATTACTACGAGCTCTCCAAGCCGCGCATCGTCGCGCTGCTGCTCGTCACGACCGCGGCGGCGATGGTGATGGCCGCGCGCGGCGTCCCGAGCCTCGCGCTGCTCTTCTGGACGCTGCTCGCCGGCGCGCTGGCCGCCGCGTCGGCGGGTGCGCTGAACTGCGTGTGGGACGCCGACATCGATCGCGTCATGAAGCGCACGCAAGGGCGCCCAATTCCGGCCGGGCGAATTTCGCGCCGCGACGCGACGATCTACGCACTGCTCGCCGGCGGCGCGTCGTTCGCGATCTTCTATCTGTTGGTCGATCCGCTCGCCGCGTGGCTCTCGCTGGCGGGCAACGTCTACTACGTGGGCGTTTACACGATGTGGCTCAAGCGCATCACGCCGCTCAACATCGTCGTCGGGGGCGCCGCCGGCTCGGTACCGCCGCTCGTCGGCTGGGCCGCGGTCACGCACACGATCGGCGGTCCGGCGCTCGGCCTGTTCGCCCTGATCTTCCTCTGGACGCCGCCGCACTTCTGGTCGCTCGCGCTCATGACGGAAACTGAGTACGGCAAGGCCAAGATCCCGATGCTGCCCAACGTCTGCGGCACCGAACGCACGAAGCGGGAGATCGTCTATTACAGCCTCCTGCTGGTCGCGGCATCGCTGGTGCTCTATCCGCTGCGCGTCATGGGCGCGTTCTATTTCGCCGCCGCGGCCGTGCTGGGGGGCATCTTTGTGCTCGATGCGATTCGCACGTGGCGCGAGCAGACCGGCACGTTACAGGCGCGCAAGCTCTTTCGCTACTCGCTGCTCTACCTCGCGCTGATGTGCGCCGTGATGGTGATCGACCGCATCGTGTCGTGAACCGCCTGCTCTGGACGCTCGGGCTCGGCGTGTTCGCCGGAGCGCTCGATCTCAGCGTGCTCTCGCCCGCGCTGCCCGCGCTCGGCCGCGATTTTTCGGTACAAACCAGCGACCTCGCGTGGGTCTTCACGCTCTACCTGCTCGTAACGGTAGTTTCGATCGCGCTTGCGAGTACGCTCGCCGACCGCTACGGTCGCCGCCCCGTCTACGTGGCGTGCGTGGCCATCTTCGCCGCCGGCAGCATCGTCGCAATCGCCGCTCCGACGTATGCCGTCTTCCTCGCCGCTCGCGCGATCCAGGCGCTAGGCGCGGGCGGGATCTTCCCGGTCGCGACGGCCACGATCGGCGACGTCGTCCCCGCGGGGCGACGCGGCGCGGCGCTCGGAATGGTCGCGGCAACGTGGGGGCTCGCCGCCGTCGTCGGCCCGAGCCTCGGCGGCCTGATCACGCACTACGTTTCGTGGCGCTGGATCTTTGCGGCAAACGTTCCGCTTGCGGTCGCGGTGATCGCGCTCGCGCTGCGCGATGTCCCCAGCGGTGCGCCGCGACGGCGCGGCCGCCTCGACGCCGTGGGTTTGGCGCTGCTCTGTGCCGGACTACTCGCGGTGATGGACGGATTGATCGGAGCACATCTCGTGATCGGCCTGCTCGGAGGCGCCACCCTCTCCGCGTTCGTCGTTTGGGAGACCTTGACGCCGTCGCCGATCGTGCCAATGGAGCTGCTCGGCCGTCCGCAGCTGGTCAAGACGTACGCGCTCGAGCTGGTCATCGGCATCCTCGAAGGGTCGCTGTTTTTCATCCCGACCGTCCTGGTCGGCACGGAGGGGCTTTCGTATGCCGCCGCCGGCTTCGTGGCGACGCTCGGTGCGCTGACGTTCGTCGTCGTGATCCCGGCCTCCGGACGCGCGCTCGACCGCATTGGCAGCCGCGACGTTCTGCTGTTCGGCTCGGTGCTCACCGAGCTGGGGCTGGCGATCTTCGCGCTCGGGTTTGCGTCGCTCGGTCTCGCGCTGCTCGCAATGGTCGTCGCGGGCGCGGGATTCGGCGCCCTGCTCGGCGCGCCGACGCGCTACATCGTGACCAACGAAGCGCCCGAGCGAGCGCGCGCCACCGCAGTCGGGCTCTTGAGCCAGGCGTTGATCGTCGGGCAGATTCTGGGAAGCGCCATGGCCGGCAGCTTCTTCGCCACGGCGCACAGCGAGGTCGCCGGCTATCGCCATGCGTACCTGGCGTTTTGCGGCGTCGCGTTCGTGGCGCTGATTCTGGCGGCGATGCTCAAACCGCAGCGTGAAGAGCGCAACCGCCCGATCGAAGAGGCAGCCGCCGGAGCGCTCTAGCGCGAAGGTTTTCGCATGTCGACGCACGTCGTAGAGAATCAGCCTCCGCCGCTCGAGAATTACAACGTCTTCGCATCCGATCGCGCGCTGAACGACGCGATCGCTCGCCACGCACCGGGCGCTTCGACCGGCGAGATCGTGGCGGTCGGCGAACTCGCCGGACGACCCGACGTCATTGCGCTCGGGTTCGAGGCCAACGAGCATCCGCCCGAGCTGCGCACGCACGACCGCTTCGGCAACCGCATCGACGAGGTTCGTTTCCATCCGGCGTGGCACGCGCTGCTGCGCCACGCGACGAGTGCCGGGCTCCACGGGACGCCCTGGCAGGACACGCAGGCGTTCGCGCACCTGAGGCGCGCCGTGAAGTTCTACGTGTGGGGCCAAGTCGAGTCGGGTCACGGCTGCCCGATCTCGATGACGTACGCCGCCGTGCCGGTGCTGCGCGAGCGGCCGGAGCTCGCGCGGTGGCTGCCGCCGCTCATGCGCCCCGAATACGACCCGCGCCTCGTTCCGATCGCGCAGAAATCCGCGGCGCTCTGCGGGATGGGCATGACCGAGAAGCAAGGCGGCTCCGACGTGCGCGCCAACACGACACGAGCGGAGCCGGCGGAGGCGCACGGCCCCGGACGCGAGTATCGCCTTACAGGCCACAAATGGTTCTGCAGCGCACCGATGAGCGACGCGTTCCTCGTGCTCGCACAGGCGACGCGAGGGCTGTCGTGCTTCTTGGTGCCGCGCGTGCTTCCCGACGGAACGCGCAATGCGTTCGCGATCGCACGCCTCAAGAACAAGCTCGGCAATCGCAGCAATGCCTCGGCCGAGGTCGAGTTCGACGCGACGGCGGGCTGGCTGATCGGCGACGAGGGTGAGGGCCTGCAACGCATCGTCGAGATGGTCAACTCCACGCGACTGGATTGCACGATCGGGTCGGCGGCGTTGATGCGCGGCGCACTGGCCGAGGCGATCCACCACGCGACGTTTCGGCGCGCCTTCGGCAAGCCGCTGATCGAACATCCGCTGATGCAGAACGTGCTAGCCGACCTCGCGCTCGAATCCGAGGCGGCGATGGCGTTGTTCGTGCGCGTCGCTCGCGCCGTCGACGACTCCGCACGCGACGAAGGTGCCGCCGCGCTCCGGCGCATCGGCACCGCGCTCGGCAAATACTATGTCTGCAAGCGAGCGCCGGTCGTCGTTGGCGAGGCGCTGGAGTGCCTGGGTGGAAACGGGTACGTCGAGGAGTCGGTGATGCCGCGGCTCTACCGCGAGGCGCCGCTCAACTCGATTTGGGAAGGATCGGGTAACATCAACGCGTTGGACGTACTGCGGATACTCCGCAAGCAGCCCGAAGCGCTCGCCGCGTGGCGCGACGAGATCGCGCCGGCGATGGCTGAGCCGCGCGTCGCCGGCGCGGCCAAGCGCATCGAGAACGAGTTGCGCGCGGCCGACCTCGACGAGGCGCAGGCGCGCTCGATCGCCGAGCGCATGGCGCAGCTGTGGGAGGCCGCGTTGCTGCTGTCGTATGCGCCCCCGGACGTGAGCGACGCGTTCGTGTCCAGCAGGCTCGGCGGAGAGTGGGGGCGCGTGCTCGGGACGCTGCCGCGCGGCGCAGCGCTGCAAGCGATCGTGGAACGCGCCGCAGCAGCATGAAAAATTCGCTGGCCCGGCGCGGGTGGACGAAAAAGGAGCGCGCGGTCGTGTGGCGCGGGCTCACCGGCCGCTTCTCGCTCGCCATCGAGCCGCTGCTCGGAATGCTCTTCATGGGCCTGCTCACGTGGGGCATCGTCTATCGGGCGCAACACGTTCCGTCCGATGCCACGCTGATCAAGATCGCCTGGATCTTCGCCGTCGGCGCAATCGCGTTCGGCGGCTACTTCGTCGCCGTGCTCGTCGCGCCGGTCGTCGCCTACCTGCAGACCTTTCGGCCTATTCACATTCTCGACGGTTACGTGCGCTACCGCGAGCCCGACGATCGTTCGCAGCCCGGCGGGTGCGGCTACGCCGCCGTGCTCTTTCCCGACCGTAGCGTGGCCGGCGAGTGGGAGTGGCTCGGCAAGAAACGCCTACCGAATACGACGATCCCGGCGCTCGTCGAGTTTTCCGACTATGCCGGTATCCACAAGATCGACGGCAGACCGACCGGACTGCTGCCGGACGAAGAGATTCCGCTGCTTGCAATCGGCATCGCGACCCGCCACGGACGCCGCGCCGACTTGTAGCTCTCAGTGGCTACTTTAGGGGGACGCGGAGTGTCGTGTTCGACGGCCAGTGATGGCCGTAGCCTGAAAGCATAACGACCGCTCCGCCGATCGCGAAGATGACCAGCAAGCCGACCGCGAGCACGCGGTAGAGCGCCGCCGGTACGCCGCGGCTCTCGGGGACGGTGTTAAAGTCGAGGTACTCGTCGTCGCGAATGATCATCCTGAGCTACGCCCCCTTCGGCATAAAGCCGACCACGTTGAGCCCGGCCAGCAGGGCGAGGATCGCGCCGATGCCGAGCAACAGGAGCATCAGCTTGAAGACCTGGTTCTCGACCCCGGTGGCTCGCCAGTCCTTGTAGAGCGCGTAAAACGCGACCACGGCGACGACGATCCCCGCGATCACCGCGCCCAGCCGTTCGATCAACGCTGCGTTCACGTCCGCTCCTTACAGTAAATAGAAGATCGAGAAGAGCACGACCCAGATCACGTCGACGAAGTGCCAGTACAGCGTGCCGGCGGTGATCCCGAAAAACTTGCCGCGCGTGTAAACGCCCGCGGCGGACTGAAGCACCAGCACCGTGAGGTAGCATACGCCGATGAACACGTGCATCCCGTGCATGCCGGTCAGCGTGAAGAACGATGCGCCGAAGATGCCGCTGCCCCACCAGGTCACGTGCTCGCCGAAGATGAGGTGCGTGTACTCGTAGCCCTGTCCGCCGAGGAAGCCCGCGCCGAGGACGATCGTCGCGAGCAGGCACCACATGTAGCGCATGAAGTTCCCGTGTTTGAAGTTTTCGAGCGCGTAGTGCATCGTCGCACCCGATCCGAACAGCACGACGGAGTTCCAGGCCGCGAACGCCACGTCGAGGCGCTGAATGCCCGGGGGCGGCCAGCCCTGTCCGCTGTTGCGCAGATACAGATAGGCGAAGATGAATGAGGCGAACAGCACGCAGTCGCTGACGAGGAAAAGCAGGAAACCCTGCAGCCGCAGCTCGCGGGTTTCGATGTAGAGCTGGTCGACGTTTCCGTGCGCGTCGAGCGGCAGCGATGCGGCCGTCATTAATGCGCCCCGGCGGCCACGGGCGCCGGCGAGTCGGTCAGCTCCTCGTCGAGTCCCTTATACGGCAGCGGCTGGCCGAAGTCGTACGGCAGCCCGTACACCGTCGGGATGTGCTTGAAGTTGTAATAGTGCGGCGGCGACGGGACCTGCCACTCGAGCGTGCGCGCGCCCCACGGATTGGCGCCGGCGCGCTTTCCGTTGCGGATGCTCCACAGCACGTTCACGAAGAAGATCAGTATCGCGAGCGTCATCAGGTACGAGGCGTACGACGCGAAGCGATTCCAGAACGCGAACTGCGGATCGTACGTCGCGACCTCGCGCGGCATCCCCTCGACGCCGAGCCAGTGCATCGGTAAGAACGTCAGGTTGAATCCGATGAAGAACAGCCAGAAGTGAATCTTACCGAGCGTCTCGTTCATTAGACGCCCCGACATCTTCGGGAACCAGTAGTACATGCCGGCGAACACGCCCATCAGGCTGCCGCCGACGAGCACGTAGTGGAGGTGCGCGACGATGAAGTACGTCCCGTGCACGTGCAGATCGAACGGGATGGCGGCCAGGAAGATGCCGGTGATGCCGCCGATCGTGAACAACCCGACGAAGCCGATCGCGAACAGCATCGCGGTCGTGTAGTGGATCTTGCCGCCCCATAGCGTAGCCGTCCAGGAGAAGATCTTGATGCCCGTCGGCACGCCGATGACGAACGTGATGATCATGAAGGGCAGCTGCAAGAACGGCGCGATTCCGGACGTGAACATGTGGTGCGCCCAGACCATGAAGCCCGTCAGCGCGATTGCCATCGACGAGAACGCGATCAGCTTGTAGCCGAAGATCGGCTTGCGCGCGAACGTCGGCAGCACCTCGGAGATGATGCCGAAGGCCGGCAGGATCATGATGTAGACGGCCGGATGCGAGTAGAACCAGAACATGTGCTGCCACATCACCGGGCTGCCGCCTTTGGTCGGGTCGAAGAACGGCACGCCGAACACCCGGTTGATGAACAGCGCCGCGAGCGCCGCCGCGAGCGCCGTCGTCGCGATCATCAGCAGGGGCGCGGTGGCGAACTGTCCCCACACGAAGAGCGGCATGCGCGTGAACGTCATGCCGGGCGCGCGCATCTTGAGGATCGTGACGAGGAAGTTCAGGCCCGTCATCGTCGAGCTCACCCCGACGAGGAAGATGGCCGCGGCCCACATCGACGTTCCCGCCGCGCCCTGCAGCGAGACGGGCGGATACTCCATCCAGCCCGCGGTGGGCGCACCCATTAGGAACGACGAGAACAGCATCAGCCCGGCGACGGGGAAGATCCAGAAGCTCAACATGTTGAGCCAGGGGAACGCGACGTCGCGCGCGCCGATCTGCACCGGGAAGATGAGGTTACCGAAGCCGCCGGTGAGCATCGGGATGATCACGAGCCAGACCATCGTGCTGCCGTGAATGCTGTAGATCTCGTTGTACGTGTCCGCGGCGACGAACCCGCCGTTGGGGTTGAGCAGCTGGGTACGGATGGCCTCGGCCAGCAAGCCCGCCAGCATGAAAAAGACGAACGCCGTGATGAGATACTGGATGCCGATGATCTTATGGTCGAGCGAGAAGACGTATCGCCTGACGAAGCCCTGGGGTTCCGGGTGAATGTGCTCGGCGATCCCGCCGGGGTGTACCGCTGCTACTGCCATAATTCTCTTGATTGTATCATTTCAGTGAGTCGAGGAATGCGACCAAGTTCGCGATGTCCTGCGCCGACAGGCCGTTTGCGCTTGCGTTGGGCATCGTACCCATGCTGCCGGTATAGCCGTTCTGCAGGATCGCGGCGACGTTCTGCGGCGACGCCGGCTGCCCGTTGACCAGGTTCGGATGCGCGGGGTCGTGCAGCACGCCCTTGAGTCCGGGGCCGACGATCTTCTGATCGAAGGGCGCGAGCTTGTGGCACGCGGAGCACTTCTGCGAAAATAACTGCTGACCGGCCGATGCGTTGCCGCCCTGGAGGGAGATCGCCTGGCCGCCCGCGGCCGGCAGCACGTTGCTCGCGTGCGCATTCTTTTCTTGCCAGCCCTTATACCACTTGTCGAACGCCGGCTTCTCCTCGATCACGAGCACCTGTTTGTCCATCTCGCTGTGCAGCACGCCGCAGAACTGCGTGCAGATGATCGGATACCGGCCGTCGAGCCGCGGTGTGAATCGAATCGTCGTGACGAGGCCGGGCACGGTATCGTTCTTCAGGCGCATCGCCGGCACCCAGAACCCGTGAATCACGTCGGCCGACGTCAGGTTCAGCGTCACCGGAACGCCCCGCGGCAGATGCATCTCGTCCGTCACCTCGCCGTTGATCTGCGGATAGCGGAACGAGAAGTAGAACTGATGGCCGATCGCCTCGACCACTACCCCGTTTTCCGGCTCCAGCATGATCTCGTACCAGATGCGGACGCTCACGATGGAGAGCAGCACGACGAAGAGCGCCGGTATCAGCGTCCACCAGAACTCGAGCTTGCGGTTGTCGTGGATCTGGACGCCGATCGCGTCGGGCGAATCGGTCGCCTTGGCGCGAAACGCGATACTGAAATAGACCAGGTATCCGGCGACGAAGATGTACAGCGCGCTGCCGGTCGCCGCCATAAAGCGGAAGAGGGTGTCGACTTGGCGCGCCGTGACGATTGCCGCCGGGAGATACTTCTCGAGCGGAAACTCGTACCAGAAGACGATGGCACCGGCGGCTAGGATGGCCAGGATCGCAGTAGCCGTCCAAAATCCCCGGCCTAGCCGTACGGGCTGCACCGTGTTTTCAACCAAAAGAAAGCTCTCTCCCCACGTTATTATAGAAGGCCGGCGCGCGGCGCGCATCGACTAAACGGGCTGTTAAGAGACTCTGTCGGCGGACCCTGCAAACTCCCGGACCAGCCAATCGACGTTGGTTATCGCGGTTCCGACGACGACGGCGGCGGCGCCCGCATCGAGTGCAGCACGCACCTCGTGCGGGGAGCGGATCCCCCCTTCGCAGATCGTGAACCCCTGCCGAGCGACCTCGCGAACGAGATCGAGCGCGGGCAACTGTATGCCCTTCGTTTCGACGGTGTAGCCGGACAGCGTCGTGGCGACGGCATCGGCGCCCGCGGCGAGCGCGCCGGCGGCATCCGCCGACGTCGCGCAGTCCGCCAGCGCGAGGCGGCCCGCCGCGTGAATCGTCTCGACGACGCGCCGAAGCTCGGCGCCGTCGGGGCGCGCGCGTCGCGTCGCGTCGAACGCCACGATCTCGGCGCCGGCGGCGATAACCGCGTGCACCTCATCGAGCGTCGCCGTTATGTACGGCTCGAATCCGGGATACTCACGCTTGATGAGGCCGATGACGGGCAGGGCCACGCGTGCGCGCACTGCCTGCAAGTCGTCCAAGCCGGCGATGCGGACCGCCACCGCGCCGCCCTCCTGGGCGGCCTGCGCCATCGCCGCGATGACATACGGGTCGTCGAGCGCCGATCCGCTCCACGCCTGCACCGAGACGATCAGGCCGCCACGCAGGCTCTCCAGCAGACTCATTGCGTTATGCGCTCCGGTTCGACGCCGAGCTCGCGATAAGCGAGCAGCAGCGCTCCCACGGCGGGATCGTAGCGCGCCTCGAAGACCTCGGCACCCGCGATCCTTGCGCGAATCCCGTCGCCGACGCACTCGCGAAACGCCGCATCCCGAAAAATTTCGCCGGCCAGCCCGACCCGCGCGACGCCGCCCACGGCGATCGCGCGGCACCCAAGCTCGGCGAGCCGATCCGCGCCGCGGTTTGCCGCGGCGCGAAAACGCTCGAAGCGCAGCGCCACCGGAGCGAAGGCGGCCAGCCGGTCACGCGATAGCTCGCCGTGGTAGAAGCCTCGGGCGATGTTGCGCAGCGAGGACGCCGCGAAGAAGTCGAGCGCGGCGCGCAGCTCTTCGCCCGGCGACGCGTCGCCGTCGTCCTCGGCACGCATCAGGTCTGCGAGCGCGTCGCACGCGATGCGAAACGCGCTGCCCTCGTCACCGAACAAGAAACCCCAGCCCCCGAAGATGCGGCTCGCACCGTCGCGAGCGCGCGTGTATGCGACCGATCCGGTGCCCGCGATCACAACCACGCCGCTGCCTCCCGCGAGCGCTCCGGCGTGCGCGATCGGTGTGTCATGCATCAACACGACGTGGCGCGCCGGCAGCTCGGGAGGCCGGCCGTAGACGCGCCCGTTGTAGCCGCTGATGCCGGCGACCACGGCGTCGCAGCGCGCGCCGTCCGGCAGTCCGGCGTGCGCCAGCGCGTCATCCAGCGCGAAACGCAGTGCGTCGCGCAGCCGCGTCGAATCGGGTCCCGCGCCGATCTCGTCGGACGGCCCACTCGTCCCTCGGCCGAGAATTCGCCCGTGTTCGTCGGCGACGACGGCGACGGTCGAGCTCTGGCCCCCGTCGATTCCCGCGACGAGCATCGTCAGGCGGAGCGCTCGAGCAGCGCGCGAGCGAACTCGTCCGCCGCCGACTCGCGCGCGCGACGATCGCGCAAACGCGGAACCTCGCGGATTGCTTCGCGGTGATGGTAGAGTTCGTGCCCGATGGCGAGCGCGACGAATTCGCCGAGCTGCGCCGCCGGCAGCCGAGCCGCAACCGCGAGGCTCAGCCGAATTTCGGGCACCGACGGATCGTACTCGGAACGCAGCTCCGCCTCGCCCCAATCGCCGAGCACCGCGAAGCGCACCGCGACGCGGTACGAGCGCGCGAGCGCGAGCGCCGTCTTCACAGCGGAACGCCGTCGTCGATCAGCCGCGCACGCAGCTCGCGGCCATTCAAGTTTCCGACGAACGTTCCGCCCTCGCACGCCAGCGCAGCCGAAGTTCCCGCGGCCTGGCCGAGCGTCATCACGGTCGGCGTGAGCCGCGTCGAGGCGAGGGCCTCGTGCGTCGTCGAGATGCAGCGGCCGGCCACGAGCAGCTGCTCGCGGTTGACCGGGAGCAGACAGCGGTACGGAATCTCATAGCTCTCTCCCGCCGCGAGGCGGTGCGTGGCCGTTCCGCTGCCGCTCGGATTGTGCAGGTCGATCGGATATGCGCTGCGCGCGACGGCATCTTCGAACTTGCGTCCCTGTAGCACGTCGTCGCGCGTCAGCGTGTAACGCCCGACGATGCGCCGCGACTCGCGGATGCCGGTCTGCGTGCCGGTCGCCGCGATCCGCGCGTTTTGAAATCCCGGAACGCGGCTGCGAAAGAAGTCGAGCAGCTGCATCGCCTGGAGCCGCGACTCCACCTCGGCTCGCGTCAGGTCGTCGGGATCGAGGGGATCGACGTCGACGACGCGCGTCATGTTGACGGTGACCTCATCCGGATACGGAGAGATGAAAAACGAGACGAGCTCGCGCGGCACGTCCACGAGTCCGTCCTCGCGCGCGCGCTGCCACAGCGAGTAGAGCCCGGCGACGGCCGTCAGGTCCGAAGCCGTGATCTGCTGCGCGTCGAGCGAGCTGCGTATCTCGTCGGGGTGCTCGCGCAGGTAGGCGGCCAGCTCGGCCATGTCGACGTGGCTCACGCGAAAGATCAGCGTGGCGGGCTGCACGCGCCCGCGCTCGTCGCCCTGCTGCGTCGGAACGCCGGCCGAGGCCGCCACCAATGCGTCGGCGGTCGCGTCGATCACCACCGACGCGCGATACTCGCGCGGGCCGCCGATCGTCGCAAACGTCGCGCCCGTCACGCGCTCGCCTTCGACCAGGGCCGACAGGAAATACGCGTGAAGCAGCAGCGCCACGCCGGCCTCGCGCATCATCTCGAAGAGCAGCGCCTTGTGGACCTCGGGATCGAACGGCGTGATCGTCGCGACGTAGTCCGATGAGTCGGGAAGATGCCCGGGAGAGGCGCCCTTGAGCACCAGGCGATCGACCATTTCCTGCGCTATGCCGCCGACGATGCGCTCGTTCCCGGAATGAAATGTCATCCATGGGCCAACCATGGCCGCCGTAGCGGTGCCTCCGAGAAAACCGTAGCGCTCGACGAGCAGCGTTCGCGCGCCGTGGCGCGCCGCTGCAAGCGCGGCGGCGCAACCGGCATTGCCGCCGCCGACGACGAGCACGTCCATGCGTCGCGATTCGTCGCCGCGCGGAGCAGGCCATTTCCGCGCGCTCCACAATAACCGCACATGCAAGTTCCCATTGCTTCCCAGGAACGCAATTGGGCGATGGCTGCGCACCTGAGCGCGCTCGTCGCGGTGGCAGGCCTACCCTTTGGCCACGTGCTCGGCCCGCTGATCGTCTACCTTGTCAAGGGACACGAATCGGAGTTCGTCGGCGAGCACGCGAAGGCGTCGCTCAATTACCAGATCACAATCTCGATTGTCGGGCTCATCGTGATCCTCGTGGCGGTGGCGATGAGCCTAGGTTTCCTGATCAACTCGACGTCCGAAAACGCGAACGTCGGCCCGGCGATCGGCTTCGGCGTCCTCTGGATTGCGATCGGCATCGCGGCCGTGCTTCTGCTTTTGTTCTCGCTCATCTTCATCATCCTCGGAACGGTCGCGGCGAACGAAGGCCGGCTCTACACCTATCCCTTCGCCATCCGCTTCTTGCGCTAGGAGCCGCCGATGTTGATGCAACGAGTCAAGCCGCTCTCGCGAATTCTCGCGGAGGGGAGCGACGAGCAGCACGGCCTAAAGCGCTCGCTCGGACCGTGGGCACTCACGGCCATGGGCATCGGCGCGATCATCGGTACGGGCATCTTCGTGCTGACCGGTGTGGCGTCGGCGACGCGAGCGGGCCCGTCGCTGACGATCTCGTTCGTCGTGGCCGGCATCGTCAGCGCGTTGGCCGCGCTCTGCTACGCGGAGGTCTCGAGCAAGGTTCCGATCTCCGGCAGCGCCTACACCTACACGTACGCGACGATGGGCGAATTCCTGGCTTGGATCGTCGGCTGGGGGCTGGTTTTGGAGTACGCGCTCGGTGCGGCGACCGTCAGCGTCGGCTGGTCGGGCTACTTCACGTTCATTCTGCACACGCTGTTCAATTGGAACATTCCGCAAGCATGGCAGCACAGCCATTGGGACGCCACTCCCGGAATCGCCAATCTTCCGGCCGCGGCAATCATCTTCTTGATCACGGCGCTGCTCGTGCGCGGAACGAAAGAGTCCGGCACGGTGAACGCCGTCATCGTCGCGATCAAGCTGGCCGTCGTGCTCTTCTTCATCGCGATTGGTCTCGGCCATATCAACCCGGCAAACTACCATCTGCCGCCCGGACCTCAGACCGGCTTAGGCGGCTACTTCCCGTTCGGCATCGCCGGCATGCTCGGCGGCGCGTCGTTCATCTTCTTCGCCTACATCGGCTTCGACGCGGTATCGACGACCGCGGAGGAGGCGCGGAACCCCGCGCGCGACCTGCCCTTCGGCATCATCGCGAGCCTCGTGGTCTGCACCATCCTCTACATCGTCGTCGTGGCCATCCTCAACGGCATTGTGCCGTTCTATACGCTCAACGTAAGCTTTCCGGTCGCCTTTGCCGTCGACAGCGTAGGGCTCGCGTGGGCCGGCGTCATCATCTCGTTCGGTGCGATCGCCGGGCTGACGACAGTGCTGCTCGTGATGATGTACGGGCAGACGAGAATCTTCTACGCGATGTCGCGTGACGGGTTGATTCCGCCGCTCTTCGTCAAGTTACACCCCGCGTGGCGCACGCCGTGGATATCCCAGATCCTCTTCGGCGTGCTCATCGCCGCGGCGGGCGCGCTGTTCCCGATCAGCATTTTGGGATCGCTCACGAACATGGGGACGCTCGCGGCCTTCGTCCTCGTCTCGGTTGCCGTCCCCGTCCTTCGCAAACGCCATCCCGAGTTGAAGGGCGCGTTCACACTCCCGTTCGGCCCGTATATCATTCCAACGCTGTCGGCTATCACCGCGTTGTTCCTGATCTACTTCCTGCGGCAGGGCAACCCGCTCGTGTGGGGCTTCTTCCCGCTCGTTTGGCTAGGGTTCGTGATCTGGTTTGCCTCCGGCCTAATCTTCTATTTCTCGTACGGGCGCCAAAAGAGCACCGTTGCGCTCGAGGAGACCGAAGGCTTAGCGGTCGCGCAGCCTAGGGTAAATTAACAGCGCTATGAGCCGTGAAGACCGTTTAGAAAATCTCCGTAAGGAGGTCACCGGCGCCGATGACACCGGGATGATCGCCGGCGAGGAACTCGTCGCGCGGGTCGAAACGCGGCCCGTAGTTCCGCACGAGCATCTCCACGCCGCGCTCCCTCCAGACCATCCCGCTCACGCCACGATCGACGCGCTGCACGCGGAGATGCGCTCGGCCTCGCCCGATCGCGGCAAAATCGAGGCTCACGTCGGCCGGCTCCGCGGAATTCCCGAACTCGAAGCAACGGTCGTGACTTGGTGGGAGAGGCCGGCAGTGCAGCGCTTCGTCGCCGATCTCGGGCAAATCGGCCTGTAGCTATCGCTAATGACAGGCGAGTCGCGCTACGAGCGGCTCGTTTGCGCTCGACGTAGCTTGGTTGCCGACGCTCCATAGCGTGAAGTTATGCAGAGCGGGCGACGAGGAGCAGCGTTACGGCTTCGTCGGGGCCGCAGCCTTCGGTCTCTTCGCGAGCAAGGGCGGCGGCCTGCTCCGCGCTGGTGAGCCCCTCGAACGCCGCGATGCGTCCGCCGCGAAGGACGTAGAGCGCGGGTAACGCGCGGCCGACGTCGCCGAACTCCGTGGCGCGCTCGATCGCGGCGCGAACTCGCGCTTCGGTCTCGCCGGCCGTCGTGCGCACGAGCGCGGGATCGCGCAGCGCCAGCCGCACGACGCCGCGCTCGTCCACCATGCGCACGTCACGCACGGCGCGCGTTCGCCCGAACCGCCCGCGCTCCGCGACCGTGCGCGCGAAACCGCTCAGCGCGTGCGTCAGCTCGAGCCGTTCGAGTTGCGCCGGATCGCACTCGAGCGACTGGGCGGCGGCGAGCCGACGCTCGTCCTCGCTCGCCGCGCCTCCGGACGCGGCAGACTCCACGAGCGCGGTAGCGCCCGAGGCCGCGGCGGTCACGCGGCTGCGCTGCGGGTCGATCTCGACTTCGACCTCGACGGAATCCGGCGACGCGCCCGCGGCGATGACGCGGTCCGCCGCCTCGCGCCGGATCGCGGCGATCTCGCGCGGCGTCGGCGCGAAGATCGTGCGCTCGACGGCGTCGCGCACGAGCGCCAGCGCGACACCGACGGGCGCGATCACTTCGGCATCGCGCGCGATGCGGTAATGAAGTCGCATCGCATCGGCGAGCGCTGGGACCAGCGCTCCCGCGCCGCCGCCCCCGCCGACGATCGTGATGCGGTTCGGCTCGAACTCGTAATCCGCGATCAGCTGTTCGATCGTCCGGCGCAGCTTCTCGACGGCGATGGCGAGCACGCTGCGCGCGAGCTCCGCGCCGTCGCCGCCGACGTGGTGCGCGAGCTTATCGAAGGCGAGCCGCGCACTTTCCGCGTTTCCGCGCGCGAAAGCCTCCGCCGGAACCTTACCCAACAGGTTCGCCGCGCACGTCGCCGTGAGCGCAACACGCGCCCCGTCGCGGGTGACGAGTGCGGCGTAGTCTGCACGGTCCTGAGGCGCGGGCGCGATGCAATCGATGCGCGCGCCCTCCAGCGCTTGCGGCGCGACGAAGGACGCATACGCGCAGCCGGCGATGTGCGCGCTGCGCGGTCCGACGTCGCGCACGCCCGTGCCGTCGATGCGCAACATGCTTCCACCGCCGATCCCGAGCGTGCGGACGTCGAGCGTGCGCAGCATCGTGCGATGGCCGCCGATGCGCGCGGGGCGCATCTGCGGGCGGCCCGCGCGAATCGCCGAACAATCCGAGCTCGTCCCGCCCACCTCGACGAAGATGCCCTCGCTCAAGCGCTCGTAGAGCAGTGCGCCGGCGATGCCCGCGGCCGGACCGGAGAGCAGCGTCAATATCGGGCGACGCTCGATCTCGCCCACATCCATCACGCCCCCGTCGCTGCGCATCACCATCAGTGGCGCGGGGATCGCCGCCCGCTCGACCGCGTCGGCCGTCATCCGCGCCGTGCGGACCATCTTGGGAAGGATTGCCGCGTTGAGCGCGACCGTGCGGGTGCGCGCGCGCAGGCCGTACGCGGTGCTCACGTCGTGTCCGCTCGTCGCGTCGACGCCGCGCTCGCGCGCGATTGCGACGGCGCGGTTTTCGCCGTCGGGCCGATCGACGCCGAAGCTTTCGCTCGCGGCGATCGCTTGCGCGCCGCCCGAGATCAACCGCTCGACGCCCTCGCGAATCGCCCACTCGTCGCCGGCGCGCGCGAACTCGAACGCGGGTGCGAAGGTCGCGTCCGCCCCGAGCGGCAGCGCACCGAAGCGCATCTGCCTCCGCGAGAGCCACGCCAGACCGTCTACCAGGCCGAGCACGCCGACCGGCGCGAGGTCGCCCTCGAGCAGCGCGTTCGTGGCCTGCGTCGTCGAGTGCGCGATGAACGCGACGCTACTCGCGTCGACGTCCGATTCCCGCAGCAGCCGGTCGAGGCCGGCGACGATGCCGGCGGCGACACCCTCTGGGGCGGTGTGGCTCGTCGGCACCTTCGCGGTTGCAACCAGCTCGCGTGTCGCCGCGTCGATGGCGACGACGTCCGTGAACGTTCCGCCAACGTCGATGCCGACGCGCAGACGCCGCGCGGCGCTCATCGCGACCACTCCGCGACCAGCACGTGGGTGACCGTGACCAGCTCGACGTGATCGTCGCTCTCGTATTGCTCGAAGAGAGCCCGCAAATCGCGGCGCAGCGTATCGGCCGCGGCGCCCGAGCTCGGCAGGTACGACGACGAGGCCGCGCGACCGAGCAGAGCCTCGCGATCGAGCCGCTGACGCGAGTGCGCTTGCGCGCGCGTGACGATTCCGCCCGGAAACTCGGCGAACGTCGTCAGTGCGCGCCGGCGCAGCGCCTCGGTATCGTCGGTCGCGTGGGCGCGGACGACGTCGCCGTACGCGGCAGTGAACGCGTTGGTTTCGTCGCGTTCGTACTGCAGCAGGACCGCTCGGAGCCGCGCGATGCGGCGGAACTCGCTCATCGCCGCCGGCGTCGCGAACCAGTGGAAGGCCTGGCACGCGACAACCGCTTCGACGCTCGCGTCGGCCAAGCGCGTGCGCTCCGCGGTGCCGTCGCGCCACTCGACGCGGGGATGCGCCTCGGCCTTCGCGCGCATGTGTGCGTTGGGCTCGATCGCGATCACGGTGACGCCGCGCTCCGCGAAGAGCCGCGCCGAGATTCCCGTTCCGGCGCCGACGTCGGCGATCGTGAGCGCGCGCGGATCGCCTAGGCCCGCGAGCGCGGCGTCGATCGCCGCGGCGGGATAGGCGGGACGGAACGAAGCGTATGCGTCGGCGCGCGAGCCGAAACGCCTCGTGGAATCCATCAGCCCTGCGCCGGCGGCACGAACGGGGCCGCGAGCCGTATCTCGACGGGGCGTCCGGCGCGTTCGATTTCGAAGACGTGCGGCTTTCCATCGTAGGCGCGCTGCTGCGCTTGGTACGTCCCGTAACGCCACCAGTCGAGGCCGTCGATTTTCTCGACGACGTCGCCGGAGCGCAGCCCCGCGTCGTAGGCGGGGCCCCCGGCGCGGACGTACGCACGCATGTTGCCGTCGCTGCTCGTGAAGAAGGCGTAAAAGTAGGTGGGCGGCGCGCCGGGCTGATCGGCGACGCCGGATCCGAACAGATTCGCAGAGCGGATTGGCTCTGCGCTGGCCCAGGCGCGCATGCGCGACACGCCCTGCAGCGCCAGGTCGCGCGCCGTGCTCGGCGACGGCGGCGGCGGCGCAACCTCGTGGTCGTGCCACTCGTTGACGATCCAGCCGCCACAGTCTTCGAGCCGCAAACCGACGTCCACGTCGTCGCCTTCGATCAGCGTAAACGTCGACGCCGTGACCCATACGTAGGCGGCGTAGCGCTTGTGCGCGCAGTCGCTTGAATTGGGGTCCTCGTGAAGACGGAGCGGACGCCACGGACTCGTCGCGAGCGCGGCGGCGGCCGCGTCGGCGGCGGCGCGCCCGAGCGGCGACCCGTCGTCGTCGACGGCCACGACGCCGCGCGCCTGCGGCGGGGCGTAGAATCCCGGCAGCGCCTCCTGCGCGCTCGCGGCGCGCAGCGCGGACGCGAACGCACGCACTCCGAAGAGCGAGGGCGAGGCCAACACAACCGCCAGTGTCGCCGCGATCGCGACGCCGGTCTGGTACGGCAGCGCCCGCTTCGTGATCGTGTCGATCGGCACGCCGGTGAAGTTGGCGATCCACACGTTGGCGGTGTTGGTAGGATCGCAGACGTTCTGCACCTGCACGACTGCCATGATCGCCGCGACTAGCACGACCGGCGGCAGCACGTGCGCCGTCAGCAGCACGGTGAAGATCGCGATCCCGACGCCGAACGGATTGAGCGGGCCGCGATACAGCACGAGCGGGCTCGCCACGCCGAACAGCGCGACGTACGCGATCGGGTTACGGAGCCAGCCTCCCGCGACCAAGGGACGCAGCGCCTCGACGAACTGCGGCCGTTGCGTCGCGACCAGAAGCATGCCGATGCCCATGAACAGCAGCACGGCGGGCGCGACGTCTTCGAGACCGCGAATCGCCGCCGCGACGAGCCGCTGCACCGCCCGGTCCGGGCGCGTCACGACCGCACCGAAGACCGCCGCGACGATGAACGCCGTCACGGCATCGAAGCGTAGCGCGTAATACAGCAGCAACGGCAGGACGGGCGTGAGCAGCGCGACCGCCGGCACGCGCGGCGCCTCGTCCGGCTGCGCCGCGAGGGCCCACGTCGCGTAACCGCGCTCGCGCCGGAAAGAGACCGCCGCATAGGCCAGCAGCGCCACCGCGTCGAGCACGGCCAACACGACCGCGTAGCGCACCAACTGTTGTGGTGCGACTCCGAAGTACTTCGTGTAGAAGGTCCAGTTGGCGATGTTGAAAATGAATCCGAGAGCGAAGCCCATGAGGAACGCCGTCGCCGCGACCGCGCGCGGAACGCCGGCGGTCATCATGATGGGCAGGACGATCGATCCGACCATGATGATCCCGCCGAGCCCGGAGAGCGACGTGAAGAGCAGCGCCACAACTGCGCATAGCCCCAGCGTGAGCGCAAACGGTTGCTCTCCCCCGTACTCCGCCGCGAGATTGACGATCGTTCGCGCGATGCCGGTCTCGATCGTCACGCGTCCGAGCAGCGCGCCGAAGACGACCGCGACGTAGACCGGCGCGAGCGCGACGGCGCCGCCCGTGACGATGCTGCCCAGGGCGCCCACCGGCACGCGCGCCGCCAGGGACATCGCGATCGCCATGCACGGCACGGCGACGATCGCCGGCATCCAGCGCAGGTACATCGCCAGCGCGAAGAACGCGAAGACCACGAGGATGACAAGACTCAGGGTGACACGATCTCGCTGAGCGGCGGTAGCGTCTTCGTGCGCGCGTACTGCGCTTCGGCGCGATAAAACGCGTCGGCCAGGTCGATGGCTTTTTGTGCCGCGAGATGATAGCGTTCCAGGTTGCTCGCGAGACGGCCGTCCCGGCTCTCGTAGCGCCACGCACGCGCGTAGAGCGGCGGGAGCTCCTCGTACGCGTCGCGCAGCTCCCACAACCAATACTTGCACCAGAGCAGGTCGCGCTCGGTCGCGTCTGGATCCGTCGCGGCGCGCGCGACCGCGTCGGCGTACATCGCGCGGACCTCCGGTCCGATCTGTATCTTGCGGCCGAGCGCGTCGTAGCGGCGCGCGGCGAGGAACATCACAAACGCCGCGTTCGCGTGCAGCGGGGGTGCGGCAAAGTACAGCGATTGCTCGACGGATTCGGCCGCGAGCCGAGCGGCGCGCGCGTTCGATGCGGACACCTGTGCGGCGAGCGCGGGATCGAACGGACCGCTCCAGAAGAGGGCGTCCGTCTGCGCGGGCGACACAAACGCGCCGGGTTCGAGCAGCGCGAGCGCATCGGCGAGCTCGCGAATGCTGCGCGCGTAGCGCGGATCGTCCACGCCGAAGAACGCGCCGGGGAAGTCGGCCGCGAACCGCTCCGGCGCGACGTCGCCGGTTTGCCACGCGGAGGCGGCGGCGTAGATCACGGGGTACCACGTCGCCTCGTAGAGGGTCTCGCCGTCATCGTGCCACACGGTCTGGAACAGGCCCAGCACGCCTGCAGTCTTCCCTTCATCGATGAAGCGCCGCTCGTTGACCAGCGCGCGGTCGACGTTTGGAAAGATCTCGTTCCAGTTGCTCGCGCCGGGCGCGACCATCTGCTGGAAGCCGCCCCCCGCGATCGTCCGAATGTAGCGCTCATAGGTGGCATCGGCGCCGTAGTGCCAATTCACGACCACCGCCGTCGCCGGAATCAGCTCCAGGATGCCGGGATCGGCCTCGATCCCGTCGTCCCACAGCATGATCCGCGCGCCCGACGGCGCGATCAGGCGGTTCATCGCCACGATGTGGTCGGCGTACGCCTGCGAGCGGCCGCGCGCCGCGACGTAGGCTCGCGTCTGACCCAGGCCCAGCGTCGCCGTCTCGTCGGACCCGATGTGGAAGAACGGGGGCCTGCCCACGGCGGCGAGCTCCTGCGACACGACGCGCGACAGGTACTGCATCGACTGCGCCGCGTTGGGCGACAGCAGAAACGCGTGCGGCAGCTCCGTCGCGCCGGCGTATTGCTCGACGCGCAGCGTGTTGTGCATGTGCGCAAAGCTCTGCTGCTCGGGAATCAGCGCCACGTGAAACCGGCTCGCGTAACTCGCTAACGCGTGCAGCTGCGCGGGCGTGATGCCGTCCAGCGGGGCCGGCAGCGGATCCGTCGGGCTGACGAACACGTGCTCCATGTACGGCGAGTATCCGTTCATCTTGAACGCCGCGATCGTGCGTATCCGCTCTTCGAAGTAGCGCATCGTCGGCAATGGTCCCCGCGAGACGTCGTCGGAGAGAACGCGCCATTGCAGCGCGGGGCGATCCTCGACGCGCACGCACGGCATCGTCCACGCGCCCTGCGTTTTCACGGGGAGCTGGGCCAACGTCATCGCGCCGTAGAAGGCGCCGGCGGCATCCGCGCTGCGGATCGTCGCGCGGCCCGAGCCCACGGTTAGGCGATAGGCCTGCGGCGGGAGCGTCGCGTCGCGCGCCACGGAAATCGTCGCGCTCCGCGACGCCGCCGTCACAAGCCGCCCGATTCCGAGCGCGCTCCAGCGCTCGTCGATTTCGATGCGCGCGGCCGCATCGAAGCCGGCTGCGACAGAGCGCGGAATGGTAGAACCGTTTGGCGGGCAAGGGAGGTCTTCGATCCGCGCGGGTCGAGGCACGAGGTGCAGCAGCGCCGCTGCTACCGCAAGCTCTACCGCCAACGGCGGTTACGCGTTGGCTGCTGCGGCGGCGCGCATCGCCGCGTCGCGGCGGTCGAGCGCCGTGGCGACCTCGTCGAGATAACCCTCGAGGGCCTCCGGTTCGACGGACCGCGCCTGGTCCGCGACCTCGACGGCCGCGGCGTCCGCGGCGGCGACCGAACTGTCGGCGCTCGCCGCGACGCGCATTCCCGCGATGACGTGATGGATCGAGAACGACTTTTGATCCGCGAAGCCGACGCGCAGCAGCAACGCGTCGAGGCGCTGCTTCAACTCGGGTAACGTCGATCCGCAGCGAACCTCGAGGTCGGCGAGCGCCTCTCCCAGATAGGAGCGCACGAACTCGTCGGAGCGCCTTCGTTCGAGGTCGCCGTCGTAGCCGGGAAAGCCTGCGATCCGCACGCGCAGCTGCTCCAACGGATCCATGGCGCCTGAGGTACGACGCGCGCGTTCGAAGGGCCTCGAAGCCTCCGTGGGAAGATACCGACGGTGAAGCAGACTCCGGCATGGCCCGCGTATCTCGTCGCGGCCGCTTGTTTCGCGATCGCGCTGATCTCCTCGATGGCGAACATCTCGCTGATGGGCCAGCTCAAGCAGCAGCAGCGCGAGCTGACGCATCTCTCCGATCGCTCGAACGCACTCGCGCGCAACCTCACCGTGGAGCGTACCGCGCTCTTCGATACGCTGGACATCCACGCGCGGCACTACGACATGGGAAACGGAGAGGTGATCGCGCATGGAAGCCGCCTCTATCTCGCCGTCCACGCGCTGCCGCAACCGCCGCGCGGCAAGGTCTACCAGGCGTGGACGCTCGCGCAGGGTGCGACGCGGTTCGCGCCGTCGCCGACGTTTCTGCCCGACGCGCGCGGAGTCGCCCTCATCGTGCTGCCCGCGGACGGTCGTACGACTGCCGAGGTCTCCGTCACGCTCGAGCCCGACGGCGGTAGCCGAGAGCCGACCGAAAAACCGCTGATGGACGTATCGCTCGGTTCGCCGTGAGGGCTAATGCGCACGGAACCGCTATCTGAGGCGAACGAACAGGCGGCGCTGCGATACCTCAGCCGCTCTCCGTATCTCAACGTCTTCATCACGCACGTCCTGCTGCACGATCCCCCGTCGCGCACGCGCAGCGACATCGTCGTCGCCACGGACGGCGGCGGCGTCCACGGTGTGGCGTATTGTGGACGGCAGCTCGGGATCGCGGCGGATGGCCCGGCGCTGCCGGCGTTCGCCGAGTACGTGCGGCGGCGCCGCGGCGAGCGCATGATCATCGGCGCCCGCGACACCGTGCGCGCGTTCTGGGGCCTGGTAGCGAGCTGGCATCCGCGCCCGCGCTTGGTGCGCGATCGACAGCTGGTCATGATGCTCGATCGAACGCATCTGCTCCCCTACGAAGCGCTCACGACGGTTCGGCACGCGCGGCCCGAGGAGTCTGCCGCTGTCGCCGAGGGTTCGGCGCTCATGGTGCGTCAGGAGTTGGATTACGACCCGCGGCGCGGTTCGCCGGACTTTGCGGCCGCGGTGCGCCGCATGGTCGATCGCAAGCTGTGGTGGGTAGGGATCGCGGGCGGACAGATCTGCTTCTTTTGCAACATCGGACCCTGGTGCGAACGAACCGTTCAGCTGCAAGGGATTTGGACTCCGCCGGCGTTGCGCGGCCGCGGTCTCGCCACCGCATCGCTCGCCGCGGTCTGCAACCGCCTGCTCGAGGTCTCGCCGACGATCTCGCTCTACGTCAACGACTTCAACGAACGCGCGATCGCGCTCTATCGCCGCGTCGGCTTCACGCACGTCGGCGACTTCCAGACGATTTTGTTCTAGGAACGCTCCTAAATAGTTCGGGTCAGCACGAAGACGACTGACGCGCCTTGCAGCACGTAAGCGTTGGGCAAGATCACCGGCTGGCCCGGCAACGCGCCGTACGGGACGCCTCCACCGACGATCGTAAACGGATTGGCGTAGACGTTGGTCAGGTTCGTGCCGTATAGCCCGTAAGCGAAGCCGCCGTGCTGGTACGCGACGTGCGCGTCGAGCGTCGCGAACGGCGAACGGTTGAGCTCGTTATACGCGCCCTCGTAGTTGAGGCGCGCGCCGTAGGCGAGGCCCGCCGGCGGCGCACGGTCGATCGCCAGATACGCCTTGTGCAGCGGCTGGCCAAGGCTCTGCTCGCCTGCGACGAGCGTGCCGTCTTGAATCGAGGGCGGGATCACGGTCAAGAAGGAGCTGTCCACGTCCCAGCCGGCGAGAACGTGCAGATCCTGCCCGAGCTGCTGGTCGGCGTGTACGTCGACGCCGCGATAGACGCCATTACCCGCGTTGACCGGGTAACTCAGCGGGCATGGCGTCGGGTTCTGCTTCGTCTGACAGTTGGGAATCGGCGTGACGTTCAGCTGACTCGACGGGGAACGGAGGTTGGTCTGATAGAGGTCCATCGCGACGTGGAGCGGATGGCGGCCACTCGCGATGATGTGCTCCGCGCCGAGGTCGAAGTCGGTCGCGCGATCCGGGCGAAGGTTGGGATTCCCGATGAAGATGATCCCGCCGACCGGCACGCGGTCGGCCGGGGCGGAACGACGAGCTCGGTGAGCTGCGGCGTCTGAAACGTCGTTCCGACCGAGGCGCGCACCGCCGTATTTCCCGTCGGCGTCCAGACGAGGCCGGCCCGCGGGTCGACGCTCGAGCCGAACGTGCTGAAGTCGCTATCGTAGAGGGCGAGCGAGTAGTGGATGTGGCTCGTCGGATCGGCCTCGTAGCGCAGTACGCCGGAGCGCTGCGTTTGCGCGAGCGACACGACCTGCGTGGGCGGCGTCTTGCCGGCGCCGACTGGCTTGACCTGCGCGAGGATCTGTCCCTGTACGTAGTTCGTCACGAGCGTCTCGGTGTCGATGTCGTACTTGAACGAGAGCACACCGCTGCTAAAGTGATGGTCCAACTCGAGCCAGTCGTCGCCGAGCAGGTCGCGCTGATTATAGAGATACGGCAGCGACGCTTCGCCCGGACCGGAAACCGACTGCGACGAGAGCGTCGTCAGGTGGCTGAACTGCACGACGGTCGCCGGCGCGCCGTTGACGCTCGCGTTTCCGAGCGGCAACTGCGCGTCGAGCCCGTAGTTGGCCTGGTGCGCGCCGAGCCACGTGCCGGCGAAGCCCTGGTACGTGCCCGATGGTGCGGCCGAATCGGCCGGGGCTGCGTCGTCGCCGCTTCCTCCGCCGGTGAACCCAGGCGGCGTGTAGGTAGTCAGCAACGCGGAGTCGTCCTTGACGACGGTCTGGTCGCGGAAGTTCAACTGCACGTAGCCGTATCCGTTCGGACCGCCCAGCTGGTAGCGCAGCTTGGTGAGGATCGAGTCGCCGTTCGAATAGCTGCCGACGTTCTGCGGCGTCGGCGCGAGGATCGTCTGATTGACGGATCCCGACGAGGTCGCGTCGTGCAGCGAGACGGCGTATCCTAGACGATCGTCGGTTCCCGTCGTTTGCAGCGTCTCGCCGAAGGTCCCGTATGAGCCGCCGAAGATGCGCAGGAGCGAGTGCGGCGTCGCCGTCGGCTGCAGGGTGACGATGTTGAGGCCGCCGCCGATCGTGTTCGGCCCGATCAGCGACGACGGAGAGATGCCGTAGACGACCTGCACGTCTTGCAGCGCGGCGGGATCGTACAACGAGAGGTCGACGTCGCCGGTGTTACCGTTGTTGGCCTGATGTCCGTCGATGTCGACGAGCGTCTCGGTCGGGTCGGGACCGCGCACGGCGTACACGACGGTCGCGTTGCTTCCGCCGCCCATCGGCAGCACCGGCGTCGTGGAGAGCTGGTTCCAGAGCATCGACGCTACCGACGTGGTCCCGGCGGCGGCGGCGGCCTGCGCGTTCAGCGCCACGGTCGGTGCCGACGAGGTCGAGACCGTCTCGCCGGCCGAGGCCCGAACCTGGCCGATGACCGTGAGCGAGTTGGTCGTGGCCGGCGAGAGCACGAGCGCGAGCGTCCTGCTCGCGGCGTCGAGCGTGACCGTGCGCTGCGACAGCGTTTGATAGCCCGGCGCGGCGGCTTGCACGGAGTACGTTCCCGGTTGGATGTCGTCGAACTTGAACTTGCCGTGCGCGTCGCTGTGCGCGCGCTTGGCAAACGCCTGGGACGAGAGGGCGATCGAGGCGCCGGCGATCGGGCTTCCGTCGATCGCGGTGACGGTACCCCTTACGTCGATCTTGTTTTTCCGGCCGTGGTCGCGGTCGTGGTCGTCGTGCGCGCACGCAACCTGCGGCGCCCCGAGTACGGCGACGACGGCGAAGAGGGCGCACGCTGCTCGCGCGCCTGCGATGGGGCTTCCCATGTTACTGCTCCTGAAAGGGTGTTGGGTTTAGTTGAGGGCTATGCGAACAGGAGCCCGGGCGGCCCGCGCTTGCACAGGCGCAGCGCATTCGGCGCGCGCCGGCGGCGCGGCGTGAATCCGCGCGAGGTGAGCGTGTAGGCCGAGGCGCGGACGCCGTCTGACATCCAGCGCAGAAGCGTCACGATGATCGTGACGATGGTGTCGCGATGCGAGATCAGCCGGCGCGCGAGCGAATAGATGAGAAACGCGATAGCCGCCGCGCAGAGGACCGTCGTCACGACGCCCAGCAGCAGGGAGCCGCCGAACGCGTCGTCGAGCGCGAGCACCGGCGCCCCCGCGAGCCGGCCGTCGAGCCACTCCATGGCGGGCACGAGCGCGACGCTGCCCGCGACGGCAACAGCCACGAATCCGAGAGCCTCGGGTAGCCGGCGGACCGGAACGAGGACGCGGTAGCGATTGATCGAGGCGATCTCGCAGCAAACCCGTAGTCCGCGGGCCGCCAGCGCAACCGCGAGAAACAGCGCCACGCCGCTGAGCAGTTCGCGCGAACCGTGCGCGACGTGATCGTAGCTGTCATTGGCCAGCGCGAAGTCGCCCACCACGTCGATCGCGACGTGCGCCAGCGCCGCGCCGGCCGCGACGGCGCATAAGGCCAAAGAGAAGAGCGTCCGAAACCCAACGGGCACGGCTCGCGCTTCGACGCTCGCCGTGCCCGTCCTACGCAGGTTATTGAGCTAGATTGCTTTTCGTTAGTGCGACGGAGCGATCCAGATCGTGCCGCCCGCCCACTTCACCTGGACCGGAACGCAGCTCGACGTCTGCGCGCCCGCGTAGGTCACGTCGTTGTACAGGCTGAGCGTGTGGTCGATCGTCGCGCCGGGCGCAAACGACCCGACGTCCTGCACGCGGCGGAGATAGTGCTGCGACGCGTTGCGGTACCCCACCACGAAGGTGATCTCGGAAGCGGTCTTCTTGCCGAGGTTCACGTAGACGATGTGCGTGCCGCCGGCCATGTGGCTCAGCGGCTTCGGCTTGACGACCGTGCAGCTCTTGATGAGGATCGGAGCCGCGGCCTGCGCGGGCAAGGTCGCTGCGATCGTCGCGGCGATGCCCGCGACGGTCAGCGCAGCCAAACGGCCTAGAGCAGTCATTACGTTTTCACTCTCCTAAAGGGTAAAAGAACTAAGCGGGAGGTGGCTTCCGCGCTCGGCGGGCTTCTCCTTGGGGTGGCCCAGCAGGCGAGGGGCGGCAAGCCCGGCGGCGAAATGCTCGCCTCGGAGGTCCGTATGCGCTTCAATCGTTTTACCGCGTGCATTGTCGGCGTTGGCTTCGCTCTGATAGCCGGCTGCTCGAGTCAGAGCTCGCAGATTCCGGCTACTTCGCCCGCCAGCGTCTTTGCCAAGATGCACCACAATACGTGGAGCTTGAAGAAGGCGATTCCCACGGCGGTGCTCTGCCCCGCTACGGCGGCGATCGGTTCGAAGATCTACGTCATCGGCGGAATCGACAGCTCGCTCAACGTCCTCGGCAACAACCAGGTCTACGACACGGCGACCAACAGGTGGTCGAAGGGGAAGGCGATGACGACGCCGCGCTGGTGCGGGGGCGGCGCGGTCGTGAACGGCATTCTCTACGTCATCGGCGGAAACACGTCGCTCAGCGGCGCCTCGAGCGTGGTCGAGGCGTACGATCCGAAACACAACTCGTGGTCGGAGAAGGCACCGCTGCCGATCGCCGACGCGCCCGTCGCCGTGGTCGAGGGCGGCCTCATCTACACGCTCGGCGGCTATAGCGCCGGATCGGGACGGCTCGCGAACGTCTATCTCTACAACCCCAAATCGAACGCGTGGACGACGCGTCAATCGATGAAGGTGGGCCGATCGAATCCGGCGGCCGGAGCGAACGCGAAAGAGATCGTTGTGGCGGACGGCATCACCAACTCGGGCGTAACGACCGAGACCGAGGCGTACAACCCGCAGACCGATCGCTGGAAGACGGTGAAGCACAACGCCACGGCTCGAACGGCAGGCTGCTCCGCGGTCGTCGGCGGGAAGCTGTACTTCGCCGGCGGAGAGCTGGGTGGCGGCTCACAACCCGATACCAACGTCCACGAGGCGTACGATATCGGTGCGGACTCGTGGGCGTCGAAGGCGACGATGTTGCAAGCCACCGTCGCGCCCGGTTTCGCAACCGTCGGCGGCCTGCTCTATTGCATCAGCGGCGCGAGCTCGGGCAACCCGAACGGCGCCACCTTCTACAAAGACACGCAGGTGTATCAGCCGTAAGCCACAACACCCGGTGCGGTGAGTGGTGGGTTCCTGACGCGGGCGGAGTTCGAACGCGTGGTGGACGAAGCGATCGAGTCCCTTCCGAAGCGGTTCGCCGACCTCGTCGAAAACGTGGTGATCGCGGTCGAAGAGGAGCCGACCGACGAAGACCTCGAGAGTATGGACGACGACGACGCCGGCGCCGATGCCGACGTCGAGCTCCTCGGCATCTACCGGGGCGTCGCGCTCACCGAGCGATCACACGACATGCCGTTGATGCCGGACGAGATCGCCATCTTCCGCGGCCCGATCAATCGCGTCACCAACTCCTGGCACGAGGCCGTGCAAGAGGTTCGCGAGACGGTGATGCACGAGCTCGGCCATTACTTCGGTCTCGACGACGACGAGCTGCCTTGAGCTTTATGGCAAAGCGATCATTACGATGAGCGCGAAGATGCCGAGCACGGCGACGAGCCCCGCAAAAAAGACGGACGTGGAGCGGGGCGACTCGCCGTACTCTTGTCTCAGAACCGCGATGCTCCGGCGATACTCTACCGTTGCGATCGCGAGAGCGACAAATCCTATCGCTACGAGAATGAAGCCAAAGGCATGCGTTCCGACGAGATACTTTCGATCCGCCGGGTTCCTATCCACGATGTCAACGAGTTTGTAGACGCTGAAACCGAAGGTGATCAGCGAAATGGCCGTCCGGATCCAGGCTTGCATCGTGCGCTCGTAGGAGAGCGACGTGCGATTGTAGGCGAGTCGCGTGTTCTTATCCACCGCCGGTGCTATTCGATCAATGCACGGCAATCGTTTTTGGGTAGCTCTTGATCGTTGGAGCCCAACTCGGATCGGGCGAGCCTTGCGGCGTGTAGAGCACGACCTCCGAGGCCGCCGTCATCATCACCTGGCCGGTCGGCAGCAAGAGCGGCGCCCCAACCGCCCATTCAGTGGTTATACATATCGATTTCACGGGCTAACGGCGGCGCCCCACGGAAACACGACGCGATTGCTGTGGCTGGTGGGCAGTCCGCCGGCTGGGTACGCCCACAGATCGACGCTGCTGTTTTTGTAACCCGTGCACGAGTACTCGCTGTCGCCGCCGACGACCGCGATGCTTCGCTGGCCCGTCTGGACGATCGCCGCCTGAGTCAGGTTGCAGAGCGCTCCGCCGGCGGGGTTCAGATAGGTCGTCGGCGTTCCGACAACGCCCTCTTTCGAGACCGGATAGCTGCACGTGGTGGCCGATTCGTGGCAATAGCTGTCGAAGATAATCCAATTCCCGTGCACGTTGTCCCATGCGATAGCGCCGGGACTGAAGATGCTCCCACCGCGCAGCTTGACGGTCCGGCAGCTCGAAGCACGGCACTTTGAGATCACAGGGTACTCGGACGCGCTAAAACCCGTTACCCACAAATCGCCGTAGGGATCGTAGGCGGGGAAGAAATACTCGGCCTGCTCGGGATTCCGTAAGATTGTCGGACGGGTGCCGAGAACCGAATAGATTAGGATTTTTCCCGGTTGAAATTTCAACTCGTCAAGGTCGGTCACGGCCATCGAAAAGTTAATCGGATTGACGGCGCAGGCGTACGGGTCCAGGTGAGCGCCCTTGATCGTGTACAAGAGCTTCCCGGCACTCGAGTACTCGAGCATCTCGTGCTTCAAGTAGTTTCCGATCCAAATGTTACCGTCCAAGGCCGAGCACTCGCCCGTCGGGAACTTGAAGCCGGTAAGCTTCTGCCTAAGCTTCATCTGCGGAAGCGAAAAGATGTCGACGTCGTTGGTGCCGGGGTCGGTTTCGAAGAGCAGCCCGGCAGTTTTTGCGGCGCCCGGCGCGAGCCAGGGCGAGCCACTTGGCGAAACCTGAGATGGGGATAAACTGCCGCAGGCCGTGATGATGGCGGCAGCGAGTACTCCCGATGCGGCCGTCAGTACGAATTTCATTGCAACGCCCACCTCGTCGAAGCTAGGCCAAAAGTGTATCGCGCGAAATGACCAAATGCAAGCTAGCGGCGCCGCCTCCTCTCGGGGCGAAGTCCGACGCGTGAGACGTTCGATTTTGATTCTAGCGATGGCTTTCGTCGGTCCCGTGACCGCGCTAGCCGCGGCACTCGAAACCTGGACCGTCGATCCGGTCCACTCGACGGCGCAGTTTACGGCGCGACACTTCGGCATCGTGCCGGTGATCGGGACGATCCCGATCGTCAGCGCGTCGGTGCAGCTCAATGCCGGCTCGCAGATCCCGGTCGCGGCGAGTGCGGAGCTGGATGCGTCGAAGCTCGACACGCACGACGACAAACGGGATCGAGACCTGAGGTCGGACCATTACTTCAACGTCGCGGTCACGCCGACGATCACGTTCGTCAGCACGAAAGTCCAGGGCACGGATCCCGCGAACTTTACCATCGCGGGCGACCTCACGATGCACGGCCAAACGCATCCCGTCGTCCTCAACGCGAAGGTCGCCGGTTCCGGCACCTCGCCGCGCGGCCGGCGCATCATCGCCTACGAAGCGAGGACGACGATCGACCGAACGCAGTGGGGCATGAGTTACGGACCGCTCATCGTGGGCAACAACGTCGACCTCTC
Source organism: Vulcanimicrobiota bacterium (assembly GCA_963752825.1). Classification (GTDB taxonomy): domain Bacteria; phylum Vulcanimicrobiota; class Vulcanimicrobiia; order Vulcanimicrobiales; family Vulcanimicrobiaceae; genus Cybelea. Next base: position 344,627 of record CAVVZF010000001.1, read on the forward strand.
GATCAACGTCGAAGCCGACGCCCCGTAAAGAGCGCAGCCGGCTAGGGCGCCCCGTACTTTGCCACGAGCCGGGCGGCGTACCACGCCGGCCATGCTTCGGACGGTGCGGCCTTGACGTACGCTTCGTCGAGCTCGACGAGCTCGCGCGTCAGATGACTGCGTATCGGGCGCCGCGCGAGGAGCCTAGGCAGCTCGGAGTGCGCGAGGAGCCAATCGGAATAAAACGTCGCCCAATCGTCGTCGTTACCGTCGGTGTCGGCGAATACGATGTGGTGCGTTTCGCCAACCTGGTGTAGCAACTCAGCGATCTTAGCCGACACGTCTTCGCTCAATTCGAACCCCTTTCGGCAACAGTTGTTCCCTGGTCGGAAGGCCCCCCTACCTCCTGGACTCCGAATTTCCTTGGATAGTACCGGCAATTCTTTCAGACTTTCTTAACGTCGTGCTCCCATCTTTGAGGTTGATGCCGCGGAACTCGGAGGTAATATGCCTGTTCGTACTGCGCTGATAGCGGGCGTTCTACTCTCAACGATGCTGCTTGGGGGTCGCGGCGCTGCCATAGGTACGGGCGGTCCGGCCGAATCGATCTCCGTCCAAGACTGGGTAACCGCGAACTTCGCTCCCGCGATCGCGCAGCGGCGGGATCACGCAGCGCGTCTCTCGATCGATGGGCGTCTGCACCGACCGGCACGGCACCCTCTCCATTCTCAATTTTGGCGGTAGCGGAAGAAGCGTTGCGGAGTACAAACGCGGAAGCTCCACGCTGTTTAAGACGATTACGAACGGTCTCGATACGTGGACCAAAACACACCGAGCGGAGGCGCCGAAGTCGGTGGAGCTGCCAGATCGACACTAGTCATGCATCAAGCGGGGCCGCTTTAGCAGTTTCCGGATAGCTGCCGGGGCGCAGCGCTATTATAATGGCTCCTAATGACTGCCCCGCAGGCAGGCCAGGCGGGTCTTTCTCGCGCCGGCGCGATCGCCATGGCGCTCGCGTTCGTGTGGCTGGTCGCCGAGCTGCCGAGTCGCTACCAAGCGAGTCCGAACTGGCTCATCTACGGCGACATGGCGTTCTTCGTCGCGGCCATCGCCGCGGGAACGTTCTGGCCGGCGAGATCGACATGGCAACGTGCCTGGCGTCTCGCCGCGCTGGCGGCCATGGGCATAGCCTTCGCCGGCAACTCACTGACGCTCGTGCAGATCGTCAACGGGTTAATGACGCACCCTCAAACGCTCAAGCCGCTGTCGCTCTTTCACACTTCCGTTGCGTTATGGTTTGCGAACATCCTGATATTCACAATTACATATTGGCTGCTCGACGGCGGCGGCCCCGAAGCTCGCCTTCATGGGACTACCGCGTACTTCGACTTCGACTTCCCGGCGCGTTCGGATCCGTCGAAGCTCGGACCCGACTGGCAGCCCACGATCATCGACTATCTCTTCATCGCCTTCACGGCAAACACGTCGTTCGGCCCGACGGAGGCGATGCCGCTGACGGCGCGGGCCAAGACCCTGTTGATTTTGCAAAGTTTCGTTTCGCTGGTGACCATCGGCGGCGTGGCGGCTCGCGCGATTGGCGCGACCGGCGGATAACTATCACAATGCCGGCGCCCCTGCTCTGGTCCTCGGCCAGGCAAACGGCGTCATGAAGACGCTCCCGCCGGTCGGGACCGGCGAGGCCGACGAACTCGACGACGCCGGTAAGTCGCCGTAGCGTCGCGCTTGCATAGCCCGTCGACGGAGTGATCAACTCTCCTGGGCGCGAACCGGGCAACCGGGCCGCCCTAGAGGCTCAACCTCCTAAGATGGAATTAAGCGCCGAGCGGCTAAGAATTTTAGTTGGAAAACAGGGAGGCCGGCATGCCCTACCGCGTCTTTGTCTCGTACGCTCATAACGACGATGCTAAGCCTATAGACGGCGGCGGCGAGGGTTTCGTTAGCGCGCTCATGCGGCGCGTCGCGCACTATTTTGTCGTTGACGGTCCGCCCGTTCCCGAGTTCTTCCGCGATCTGTACGATATCCGCAAGAGTCGCGCGTACAAACCGATCATTGACGAGGGCCTCGAGACTTGCGATGCGTTGATGATCGTGCTCTCTCGCAATTGGATCGCCTCGGCCTACTGCAACCGCGAGCTGGAGACGTTTAGGAGTTTTCGCTCTCGCGAGAGTAAGAGCACCTTTCAGCAGCGGCTGATCGTCGTCTCGAAGCAATTCGTTTCCGAAGACGACCTCCCGGACTTGCTGAAGGACGATGCCGGCTTCAGCTTTCAAGAAAGCCACAAATTCTACGCGGAGCACGCTGAGCGGCGCGGCTGGTACGACGAGTATTTCGCCGAGGGCCAGCGCGAACAGTCGAAAGAGTTCAACGCGGCCACCCGCGAGCTGACGGGCGACCTGCGCGAGCGAACGGAAGAGCGTCTCGGCAAAGGATCGAGCGAAAAGCGGCAGTCGCCTCAGAATTCGGTGCCGGATCGTGCGAGCGTACCCATTCGCAGCGCGCGAGCAATCTTTTTGGCGGCACCCGCCAGCGACATGAAGGATGCCTACGATCGTCTCGTCGAGGAGCTGCAAGGGCGCGGCTATCGAGTGGTTCCGGATCCGGCCGCAAAGATGCCCAGCGACGCGACCGCCGTAGACTTCATCGAGAATGCGTTGCGCGATGCCGAAATTTCCATTCACTTGGTCGGTGAAAAGGCCGGGCCGGCGCCGGAAGATCAAGAATCGATTCTGCCGCTCCAACTTCGGCTCGCAGCCGCGCGCGCCGCCTCGGAGCCCGAGGGCCAGACGTTCTGCCGCATCATTTGGGCGCCGCGAACGCTGGCCGCTGACGGCGCTGCGAGCGACGCGCGCGATCCACTCGAGGTCGTCAAGCGTTTCGGCGCGATCGACGGCGACAAGATCGAGGGATGCGAGCTCGGCAACTTCGTCGAGTTCGTGGTTAAGCATCTCGTCGATCATCCGCCGAAACTGCCCGACGCAGAGGTGCGGCAGTATAGCGCGCTCGCGCCAAATGTAAGGGTCTACGTCTGGGCACCGAAAGAGGATGCCGATTATGCGCTCGAGATTGCCGACGCGCTCGACAAAGGCGGCACGAGGCCGATTCCGACGATCTTCGACAACCGGGACGAGACTTCGAACGCTTGGCACGAGAAGCAGCTCGCGACGTGCGATGCGGTCGTCATTCCGTGGGCCTCTGCGAAGCCTGGTTGGGTTTTCAGCAACAGCGATCAGTTACGCGATTGGCACGAGCTCGGACGCGACAAACCATTTTTGCAGCGCAGCGTCGTGACTGGGCCGCCGACCGCCGCCGACAAGACCTCATTCATACGCTTTCCGCCCCGTGAGTCCATCGACGTCGTGCTGGATCTCACGCAGCAGGAAAAGCCGTCGCCCGACGACCTGAACCCGCTCTTTCCGGAGACGGACGCTTAGTGGAGCTCTCACGCGAGCATCCTTTTCCAGGGCTGCGGCCGTTTGATTTTCGCGATCGCGATTTCTTTTTCGGTCGCGAGAAGCATACGTATGCACTCTACCGGCTTCTCGATCGGAGCCGCTTCGTCGCGGTCGTCGGCAGTTCGGGGAGCGGCAAGTCGTCTTTGGTCCGCGCCGGTTTGCTGCCGCTGCTGGGAGAGGAGCTTGACGAAGCGGGCCTCCCGGTCTGGCGATGGGCGACGTTTCATCCCGGCGACCATCCGATGCGGGCGCTGCGCGATGCGCTCGTTTCGCTCGCGGCCGACGCCGGCCTCGAGAGAGACGTTCTCGTAAAAGACGTCGAGACCGCGCTCGGAGCCTCGAGCTTCGGCTTATCGAAGGCGGTCGCCGAGATTCCCGGGCTTTCGAACCGAAAACTGTTGCTCGTCGTCGATCAATTCGAAGAGCTCTTTCGCTACGAGGGAAGCCGCGACGATGCAATCGACTTCGTGCAAAGGCTCCTGGAAGCCACCCGAAGCTACTCAAGCACGATTCACGTTCTCATCACGATGCGCTCGGACTTCATCGGTGATTGCGCGCAATTTCAGCGATTGCCCGAGGCCGTCAGCCGTTCGCAGTTTTTGGTGCCGGCGCTCGACCGCGAGCAGCGCGAAGAGGTTATCCTAAAGCCGATTGCGCTCGGCAACGCTGAAATAGAGCCATTTTTGGTGGAGCGCGTGCTCAATGACGGCGGCGCCGAAATGGACCAGCTCCCGGTGCTGCAGCACTGTCTGTTGCGGCTGTGGGAGTGCGCCGCGGTCCTCGATGGAACGCGCCGGCTCACGGAAAGAGAATACGACGCCATCGGCGGCATCGCACACGCCCTGTCGCAACACGCCGATGAGCTCATGGCGGAGCTCGGTCAGCCGCTCGAGCCGGCAGTCGAAGCGGTCTTCCGCGCGCTGAGCGAGACGGATGCCGACGGACGAGCGACGCGGCGCGCGCTCTCCTTTTCAAAGCTGTTGGCCGAAACCGGCATTCCCGAAGCGGATCTGCGCCGCGTCGTCGAGCGCTTCAGCGCCGACGACTGCTCCTTCCTCGTCTTGTCTACTCCGGCGTTGACCCAGGAAACGCAGGTGGACGTCGCCCACGAAGCGCTTCTGAGAAATTGGACGAAGATCAGCGCCCCGCTTAGCGTAAAAGACGGGCGCCGCGAAAGCGGTTGGCTCGCGGCCGAGGCCGCCGACGGGTGGGAATATCGTGCACTCCTGAGTCTCGTCAAATCGGGCTCGACGGGCGCAACGGTTACGCTCCCGCTCGAGCAGGTCGAGCGGCGCTATGAGTGGTGGCGTTCGCGCACGCGCATGGCAGCGTGGGCGCAACGCTACGGAGGCGGCTTCGAGCTCGTCGAAAAGCTTTTTGACGACAGCCGAGCGGAGCTGGCTACACAACGAGAGCGTGAACGGCGGGAGGCGCAGGCAGAGCGCGAACGCGACGCACAAGCCCAGAAGGCTCGCCGTGACGAAGAGGTGCGCCGCGTTCAAGAAGAGTTCGCACGCGTCCGCGCCCGCCGCACCCTCATCGCCGCCATCGCCATGGCAGTGCTCGCGCTTATTGCGCTCGGCAGTGCGGCCTGGGCACTCGTTAAGGACCACGAACTCACGGTCGCCAACGACGCCGCGGCCACGCTTAACGGGAAGCTCTCTCACGCCAACGCTCAGCTTCAGCTACTCAACGGCCAAAAAGACGCGGCCATCAAAGTCAAGACGGCGCAAGCGCACGTTCTCGCCGAGCAGAAAGACAAACTCACGGCCCAAAAAGACCAGCTAGCGCAAGCCGGCGCGAAGATCATGGCCGAAAAAGCGAACCTCGCCGCGGTAAACTCGAAGCTGACCATCACTGCCGCCCAGCTTGCGGCGACTAATAAACGCTCGATCATCCTTTGGGAAGAGGAATTCACTCACTCGCAGGCCTCCGGAAAGCAGATGCTCACCGCGGACGTGGCAGAACATCCGAACGACACCTCCGCGCGCGTCACCCTCGGCGTTTACGACGAACTGGCCGGCGACATGGCGGGAGCGGAGCAGCAGTTCCTCGCAGCGCGCAGCCCGAACGACGCGTTCGTAGACGCATCGCTCTGCGACGTGATCGCAGCTCGTGCCGTTGCTCCGGCCAACAAGTACTCCGCGAGCGAGAAGAAGCGCTTACTTCAGCAGGCGCTCGACGACTGTAATGAGGCGCTTAACCTATCGCCGAACATGACATACGCGCTACGTTCACGTGCCGATGTGCAATACGATCTGAGCCTGTTGCCCGGCGGCGATCGTTATCGGACCGGCGCGGTGGGCAGCGTGCAACGCGCGCTGGCGATTGACCCAAGCGAAGAGGTCAGTCTACGCTACATGTGCGAGCTGCAGTTCTTGGCGAAGGATTACGATGCTGCGATCGCCTATTGCACGCGCGCGGCGAAGGCTTACCGCAAACCGTCTCCAACGCAGCCGGTTGCATATCTCGGCCTCGGGCGAGCGGAGATCGATAAGGATGAGTACCCCGCCGCCATCGCAGCCTTGACAGCCGCGATCGAGATCGACAACAGCTACTACGACGCCTATTATTTCAGAGCGCAGGCCGAAACCATCAGCGCTGACGATCTGCCCGGAGCCGAGAGAGATCTAGCGTATATCATAAAGAACGACCCGAAAGAGTACGGCGCCGGCCAGGGTTTCTACAACGCGCATTACTGGTTGGGTGTTGCCGAAGTAAAGAACGACGATACCGGATCCGTCGCCGATCTCACCGCCGCGCTGCGAAGTAGGCCCAACGACTATTGGAGCACGTTTTGGCTCGGCAGGGCCTTGATACAGCAGCGCAATTGGCAAGCCGCTATCGCCGCCCTCTCCCGTACCCACGAGTGGAATACGCACTTCTACTTGGCATATGCGAAACTGCGCGAGGACGATTATCGTGCAGCGCGTCCGGACGCGCAACAGTACATAAGTCAAAATCCAAGTCGTGGTGACGGGTATCTGCTGCTGGCGAGAATCGAACTCAACTCGGGAGACTGGAACGATGCTTTGGCGAATGCCAACAAAGCCTCGTCAATGTTCTCAATGGCCGAAGACAAGAATGCAGCGCAGGTGGTGGCCAACGACGTCGACGCCATCGGCAAGAAGGGCTTGGGGCCGCGATTCGTCGCCGATTCGAGCTTAATTCTCGCCAATCCCCGCGACGCCCACGCGTACTCCGATCGCGGTCGCGTGTACGAAGCGATCGGCGATCGCCAGTGGGCGCTTATCGACTACAGTTCGGCGGTAGCCGCGAACCCCTCTGATGCATATGCCCTCGCCGGGAAATGCCGAGTGGAAGGGGAAAACGGATCGATGGACGCGGCGCTATCCGACTGCGACAAGGCGGCCGAGCTCGACCCAACGCTCGCTTCAGCATTGCGACAGCGCGCCATAATTAACGTCACGCGCGTCGGGGACAACAATTTGAAACAGCTCGCCGCCGCAAGCCGCGACGCCAACCGCGCCGTCACCCTAGAACCGCAAGTCGCGAGTAGCTTCTCGACTCGGTGTTTCGTCTACGTCTCAGCGAGCCGGTATGAGGAAGCGGTTTCCGATTGCAGCACGGCGCTCGTGCGCGACCCGCAGGCCCCGTTGCCGCACCTTTGGCGAGCCAGCGCGCGTTTGAACACCGGCGACTATGTCGGCGGCTTGGCAGACGTGCAGACCTACTTGAAAACAAACCCGCGCAGCGCAGACGCGTATCTCCTGCAGGCAAGGCTCGAGCTTCGGCTCGGGAGCCGGGCACAAGCGCGCTCGTCCGCCGAGACGGCATTGCGCTACTACAAGGCCGCGAACGATCAAGTAGGACAGGCGTCCGCTCAAAAGTTGCTCGACGACATCGGATCTTATGTCCCGGCTTTGAGCCTACCGATCAGTTCCTTCAGCTCGCGTACGACCGGATCGCGGCGCCGGTCAGGTGGACCGGCGTCATACGCGTTGACCAGGCTGTCGTAGAGCCGGAGCGTCCCCTCGCGTCGGCCTTTGAAGCGCTCCCATATCGACTCGCCGTCGCTTAAAAGATCGTTCAGCGTCGCGCGAGCGTTGTCAAGCTTATCAGCGGCGCTCACCAAGTAAGCGGACTTGTCGCGAATTGCACGCAAGTGCCGTAAATAACGCGCTTTACGCTCTTCCCAGTCGTCCTTTTCTTCCGGATTTGCCACAAGTGAATCGCTACACGCTTCGACGATTTCCGCGATCCGCGATCCGAATTGCGACTTGATGTCATCGAGCCTGGCCTGACCGCCCTGGTCTTCCGGAGCGTCGTGCAAAAGCGCGGCAATCGCTTCTTCTTCCGTACCTCCACAATGGAGCACGATGCCGGCAACCGAGAGCAGATGGCCAACGTACGGAAGATCCTTCGGCCCCTTGCGTTTCTGCGCGCGGTGGACGTGCGCTGCGTAGGCCAGCGCATATTCAAAATGTCCCGAAAGCAACGGTTCCTTCATCGAGCCGTCTCCTGACACGCGGGGCCTGACCGCAGATGCATACTCATAACCCAGCGGCGCTATCCAATAGGTACGCACGCTCGCCGTCATATTCCCGGGTAGGCCACGCGGGCGCGATTCAGACCGGCAAGGTTAGCTACATGCCTGAGCGTAACTTTCGCGCCGTAGACACTCGTACCAATTCGTCAGCTGGGGCGCGTCGTCGCGAGTGAGCATGCCGTGAACACGGCGACAAAGCCGGCGGAGGCGCCGGTAGCCTCGCGCCAAGTATGACGGCCATGCGTCGAGCAACCGCGTTTGTCGAGCGTCGGTAACGGCGTAGGACCGATCGATCCCGTACGTAAATGGAACGAGGATGCCGTCCGATTCCATGATGAGATTCCGCACTAGCTCGCCCGCGCTGCCTGCGTTAACATTTTCATCGTCGCGGTCGGCGGCGTAGATCAAGTTGGGATGGGCGGCCAGCGTGGCTGTGTGTGCCATATCGACGGTCACATACGGCTTTCCACAGTATTGAACGTTGAGCAGTTTAGACAGGACGAAGACCTTCGAGTTGGTTGTGTCGTCGCAGCAGCGACCGTCCTCCCAGCTAGCGGCTCGGCCCGCCAGCTCGAGAGGATGAATTTGAAAAAGCAGCGCGCCCGCATCCGCCGCGAAGGCGACGAGCTCTTCGAGCAGTGGCCAGCTCTTCTGCGTTAACGTGTGGATGAACCCGAAGCGGATGCCTCGTGCGCGCAAGAGCTCCAAGCCGCGAACGAGACGCTCGTGCGCGAGCGGGTGACCGCGCGTCGCGTTGTGCAGCGCGGCATCACCGTCAAGGCTGATCGCCAGTCCGTTGATGCTATCGGCGATCGGATCGAGGTGGTGCGGGTCGAGAAAAAACCCGTTGGTCGTGAGCGTTACGACTAGACCCAGCGACTTCGCATGGTCGCAGGCTTCGGCAAGGCCCGCGTACATGAGCGGCTCGCCGCCGGAGAACGATACCGCTTCATACCCGAGCGCCGCTGCGTCGGAAATCGTGCGACACACGGTCCGAATGTCGAGGCCCGGGTCGCCGCCGGGCCCCGAACTCGAGTAGCAGTGTGGGCACGAAAGGTTGCAACGCAGCGACGGATGGATCTGAAGGACCGAGGCGGGTCGCCGGCTGCCCGGCAGCGGCGCCGGACCTAGTCGAACCGCCGAACTATCCGCCCCCACCGCCCGCGCCGACGTTTGCGACACCTCCGGCGTTGACGCCCTCGCCAAACGTCAGGCGAAGCCGAAAAATCTCGGGGTCCGGAATGCCGTATGGGAACCACTCGCCGACGACGAGCCACTGCGAATTGATCACCTTGCTCAGCACGGCGTTAAGCTGCGCCGCCGTGACGACCGACTCGACGACCACGCCTTCGGGAGCCGGCTGCCCGAGCCACCACCACCGCCAGGCAATTCCGTCTCCAAATTCCAGGCCGGACAGACTGTCAACAACCGTTCTGAGCCGTTTCGGATCTCCTCCTAGGCGATTGACGGCTTGCGTGAGTGCCCCTTTTAGCTGACTTGCCATGATGGGTTCCTTTCTCTAGCATGCGCAGAATTAATTTTCGCGACCCGTAGCCCTCCCGGAATCTCTCGGCCGATTTGCACCCGATAGTGAACCGATTCTTCCGCTGGCGGAAGGTCGCGTTCGCTCTGGAGCGCCAGCATGACGAGCTCCGGATCGCGGTCCCAAATTGTTTCAAAGATTTCCACCGAACCGGACTTTGTATCCAAGACTCCGGCTTCGAATTGCGAGACGGCGCGAACTAATGGATCATCATGGCCGCTTAGGGTGCGTAGGAAGTCGCGACTCAGCTCTTCGACGAACGGTGAGGTTGCGTAGTGGTCGAAATAGCTCGCAACCAGCGCTTCGAACGATCCAAGACGCTTGAGGAGCCGGGAGGTGCACGGGCATTGAGACTCGACCTGATACGTGCGCCAGAAGAGCGCAGTCTCGCGCACGATAGCCAGTCCGGGTGAGGCCGCTGCACGCTGAAGGTACGGATCGGCTGGATTCACGTCGCGGCGCTTGATGAGATCGAGCAGCCCGAGTTGTTGATCTTTCAGGCCGCTCATTGAGGCATCGCGCCCCGGATGCGGGTGAGCTCGCTGCATATGACATCGTGGCCGAGCAAACCGACGGCGTCCTTGAGATACTCGTAGGTGACGGCGCGTAAGCTCGGGGCTCGCTCGATGATCTCGCGCGCCAGCGCGAGCGTGCCGCTGTCCGTCGGGCTCGAATGAACGTCGAGCTGGAACCCGTTGTGCCGGACGCCGCCCGCGAGATGCAGCTCGACTACCGATGAGAGGTCAAGTTCGTCGAGAAATGCCGCGACGTCAAGCCCCTGGTTATGCGCGTCGCATTCGAGGTTGTACGCATCGAGAACTAGGCCGCAGCCGGTGCTTCGGGTGATCTCGTTAAGGAATGCAGCAGGCGAAAACTCTGACGGGGGATCCGGAAGCAGACTGATGACGTGCTCGAGCAGGAACGGGACTCGATAGCGCTCCTGCAATATCCGAACGCGCCCGCAGACGAGGTCGAGCGCCTCACGATTGCGGGGCAGCGGAAACATCGTTCCCAGGTTCTCGCCGGCGACCACGGCGTAAGCCAGGTGCTCGCTGTGCCATTCCAATTCGAAGCGCTCGAACAGCTGGTCTAAGAGGTTCAGGTAACCCTCTTCCCAGTGATCGAACGACCCGATCGAAAGCCCGACGCCATGCGCGATCAGTTTGACCTGGGGCGGAACCGCCGCGAATTCCTCGAGGATTTGCGGACGGAGCCGCGCGCGACCGCCATCCGAGCGCGCGATGGCGTCGGGTGAGATTTCGATGACGTCGACGAGCGGTACGAGGCGCTCGAGAAGCTCGGGATCCTCGCCGTTATACGTGACGGCCAGCGCGGGCACGTCGCGCCCTCTATTTTGGCGTAACTGCTTTGATGCCCGGCGCGATTTCCTCCGGTGTACCAGGCTTTCTGGCTTCGCGTTCCGTCATGATCCTAAAGTCGTAGCCTCCAATACCGCATTCTATCGTGCCGTATCGCAGAACGAGACTCTCGATAGCACCCTTCAACGTTTCGAGATTTGCACGCTCGCCAACTTGAATCTCAATGGTTCCCAGCGACCCCGTCCGGGGCGGCTCATAACATCCGGCCATGAAGCTTACCTCTCGGAGAAGATGGTGCGAAAATGGTCTCCGGCATCGTTGCGTCGATGCGATCGGTTCGAGTGCACCGACAATCGGACGAACGAACGAAAAACCGCGGTGGGTTCGATGTGATGCGGAACTCCGCTGCGCGCGCCGACCAAGGATGCGAGTGTTCCCAGGCTACACCCGCGCGATGCGCTCGTCAACGGCCATGGCCGAACATTCCCAGATCGAACTGGTGGAGTTCCGCGCACTTGTTAATTTCCGTTAACGCGTTAACGCTTAAGATTCTTTCTATATCAGATGTATTGCGGGACACGGATGCAGGAAGTGCGTCGAAACCCAGCTTGTAAGCGGTGACTCGCAGTGCTAGGCTTAAGCTCCCCGCGAGCAAAGAGGGCAATCGTGCTTGATCCGTGCACCGCCGAACGTCAAGCGCCGTGATGACGTCCCACAAAGAAGGGCGCATCAGTCTTGAACTGCGGTTTCTCGGGCAATTTTCGATTCGTGGCGCGCAGGGCTGGCAACCGGGACCATCGCTCAAAAAGGGCGGCGAGCTCTTGCAGTATCTAGGGACGTATCCACGCCGCATCGCGACAAAGGACGAGCTTGCTGCTGCCTTTTGGCCCGGTTTAGAACCGGAGGACGTCGCCCACCGGCTGCACCTTGCCGCCAGCGGAGCTCGCGCGTACCTTCGCGGCAGGCTCGACGCTTGCGACGCACTGATCTCCGTCCCGGGCGGCTACGCCTGGAGTCCCAACACGACGATCGGATCGGATATCGAACGGTTTCTCGCCTACTGCAAAAACAGGGCATCTCAGTCGCTGGAATCGGCAGTCGCCCTCTACGGGGGCGAATTTCTGGCCGGCGAAAGCGCGGATTGGCTACAGCCCATGCGAGTCCAATGCGCTTCCGCTTACGCCTGCGCGCTCGAGACGCTGGCTCATCAAGCGGAGGCCTCCGGCGATTTTCCGGCTGCGCTAAGCGCTGCTTTCAAACTCCACGACGCCGAGCGGGGGCACGAAGGCGCGACACGGTTGATCATGCGCTGCTTCGCTGCGCTCGGTCAACGCGAGCGCGCTGAGTGTCAGTACCAATCGTTGCGCGAGTACCTGCGCGCCCGACTCGGCGTCGAGCCGACGCACGAGACGACCGCTCTCGCACAAGAAATCCGATTGGGACGTAGAGTCTACGGAGAGTCTGGGGAGAGAACCGGGGCTATGATGGTTGGGTAGCTGCGAGACCACCTACCGGACAGGAGGCATGGTTTCTAATGGCGTCTCCAGTCATCAGCATCACCGGTAAGCTCGGCCCCATCGAGCCCGATTATCTCCGCTGCATTTGGATATACCTCGTTCGCGGACCCGAAGTGCTCGGGCACGCCGAGCTTCAGAAGGACGGCACGTTCCAGCTTCCCGTCTTGCGCCAAATGGCGATGGCCGGGAACGAGAGCCTGCAGGTCGTTGCCGCCCCCGCCGGCCTGAGCGCACACCTCGCCCACCTCCCGAACCTGGCCCGCCACACGATCAAACGAAGCGTCCTGGAAAAGGCCGATGCCGAGCATCGCGTTGCGATCGAAACGCCTCCGAACGAGATCCTGCGGACCTGGTGGAGCTGGTGCCAATGGTACTGCGTCAGCGGTAACGTCGTGGGAGCGAACGGCTGTCCCGTGCCGGGTGCGCAGGTCACCGTCGAATCGGTCGGGTTGAACTTTTGGGGTTTCACCGTTACCCCCGAGGTGACGGTCACCGCCGACCCCAGCGGGCACTTCACAGCCTGTTTCTGCTGGTGCACCTGCAGCTTCTGTTTTGATTGCTGGCCCTGCTGGCCGATCTGGTGGGAATGCTGGCCGTGGTGGTGGGAGTTCGACATCCTGCACGTGGTCGAAACGCTCGAGCAGAACCTCCTACAGCCGAGTCGTTCGTTCGCAGGCTTGAAGACCGGAAGCGTCCTCGCGAGGCCGACCGGCGCCCAGCTGATTCAAGGTCAAGGATTTCCCACAGCGAGCAAATCCGGAGCGTCGTTCGCGCCGGATGCCACTCGCACGGCGCTCATCCAGCGCAAGCTCGCGAACGCACAGATACGCGAGATCTTCCCGTATTGGTGGTGGTGCTGCGACGATCCGAACGTTATTTTCAAAGTCACGCAAGGCAGCACCGTCATCGTCGACGAGAACCCCGCAACCGACACCCGCTGGTGCTTCCCGAACGACAGCACCGTAACGCTGGTCGGAAACGCATCCACGATCAGCGCCTGCCCAGGAAACCCCATCGAGGATCCTTTTGCGTGGACCCGCGTCGGCACGATCCCGACCGACCCCGCGCACATCGACAAGGGCTACGCCCTCGGCACCGCGCTCTCCGACACGAGCGATCTCGCGTTCGCGGGAACGCTCGACATCTACGGGGGATTCGGCGACCCGACGGTCGCCTATTATCAGGTCAACGCGGCGCTCTGGGGCGGCGACCCCGCGCGCGGCGGAACGCCTCCGGCAACGTCGTCGCTGATCGCCGCCACCTTGTACAACTACGTGTACATCTACGACAGCAGCTTCACACTGATATACTCGGGCCCGATTCAGATGGGGCCGTTCAATCAAGGCGGACTCACGAATCTGTACGCAACGCAAACGGCGCGACAAAACGGGCCGACACCGCCCGGGTTGCTCCCGTTCCCGCCGCATTCGCCCGGCGATTTCATTATCTGGGCGTACGATCAACGGCTGATTTACGCGGATTCGTCGTCGCTGATCGGCGGCGCCGCAGTCGGGGCGGTCGATCTCACCGTCGACGCATACACGTCGGCTCTCGCCCCCGTCGCCCTGCCGCTGCCGTCGCCGCCTCCGCCGCCTCCGGATACCAGTGCGGTATTGACCCTGACGATCGACAACACGGCGATCACGACTCAGCAAGTGACCGGTATCACGGCCTACAAGGCCGACGGTACGCTCGCGCCGCAAACCGGCACCGGCGAGTGTCCCGCGTACGACGTCGGCCCCGGCGGCTACGTTGAGATCGACACCACTGTAAGCGACGCAAACGGCCACCTCTACGAGTACTACATCGACGCGGAATACGGGCACGGCAACGCGGTTGCGGTGGCAGATCCCGGCACTCGCGGCTATCGGTCGAATCCGTTGACGGCACCCGCGCCGGCGGGAGTCTGCGGCGCCGGCGACCCCGACTACTCGTGCAAGGGATGGGTGGGAGGTCCGGACGTGGCCTACTTCCCGTGCGCCCCGGGAGGCACCGGCTGCACGACCTCGCCGACGAACGGTCAGCCTTTCGGCGTGCAGAACGAACCGCCGGATTGCTGCTATGAGTTCCGGCTCCGATTTGCCAAGCGCGTTACCGACGGATACTCGTGGCCGACGCTTGCCGACGGCGACTTCCAAACGATTAGCCTAAAGTTCTCTAGCTAAGGAGGCCGAATCGACGCGGTGGGGTTATGCGCTTTTACTGGTTCGTGCTCGGCACGCTCGCAGTCTGGCGCATAGCCCACCTGCTCAACGCCGAGGACGGGCCGTGGAACCTGCTGACCGGCTTGCGGAGGGCGGCAGGACCCGGATTCTGGGGCAATCTCCTCGACTGTTTCTATTGCCTCACGTTTTGGATAGCGGTACCGTTTGCGTATTTCCTCGGCGAAGGATGGAAAGAACGCGTTCTGTTATGGCTCGCGTTCTCGGGATCAGCCAGTCTTCTGGAGCAGGCGACGTTGCGCCAGCAGCCGGCAATCTATGAAGAAGGTGACGTAGAGGCTCGTGTGTTGCGGGAAGAACAGGATTCAGTATAGTCGCCCCGGCGGTGCGAGTGCCGGCCCGGCGCGCGCTTTTCCGTACGGCGGCACCGTCTTCGAATACGTCGGGCAAACGAACCTGATCGTGAAGGGCTGCGCGACGGGACGATACTATCGCTTTGAGCATCCCGGGTCGCGCGTCGAAGTGGATGCGCGCGACAGGCTCTCCATCGCAGCCGTTCCGGTGCTGCGACTCACGCGACGCTAGCGAGCCGCTTCCCCGAGGGTCGGCGGTTTGGAATCGCGCAGGCATCCGGCCCTTCGTAGCCCAGGAAGCAATCCCAACGCTTCCAGGTCGCAGCGTCGACTGCGGAAACACGGACCTGTTTCCGACCTATGGCATGCCGGCGTTTTTCGTGCCCATTTCGATCCCGCCGCAGCCACCGCGTCCCAGACCGCCGGTTAAGTTTTACACGCCTTCACACATGCCACAAGCGGGACCGCTGAAGACCATGTAGTTAGCATCTGAAAGCTTCATTTGCCTTGCTCCACTCTCGACGACAACTCGTCGAAAGGTAAATGCGTGGCGGCTCAGGATGGTTCGCGCGGTCATCACCGATACTGAACGTCACCCACTCTCTGGCAACGCTGATCCTCTTCGGTGGTCACAGGCCGTGAGCGTTCCCCTAAGAGCACTGACTCGCAGCGCATGTAGCGATCAAAGCCGGGAGCGTTGAAGGCGAAAAGGAGCGACAGCGGCTTCTTTACGGTGGGCTGCACCGATACCCACGTATCTCTGGGAATGAAGACGATTGTCCCTGGACGCGCATCGCCCTCGAGAGAACCCACATGGACATGCGCGCTTCCAGAAAGGATGTACAATACTTCGTCTTCGTGTAAATGCCGATGATAAGGAATTCCGGCCCCAGCCGGAAGGGTCTCGGTTCCGAACCAAAAGTCTGGCGAACCGCCGTGTTTGCTGTCTACCTTGATAATGAAGGGTGTCGATTCATCGAATTTTTGTTCGGCCGGCGATTCCGAAACAAGGGGTCGCCAAACGCGAGTCTCGCCCTGATCTTGCGCAAGGACGAGCGGATGCTCGCTGGTTGGGGTGCTTGCGACGAGCTCGGATGCCGATGGCCCGCTAAACGTAAACAAACCAAGAACGATCAAGACGGCGATCATGAGTCCCTTCATCTTCTCTCTCCCTGAGTACATCGGTTCGCTCGCCTGTTGGCCTTCCCCTCACGCCGCGCTGCTGAGCTTGGAGCCTTTGCACGCCTTCCAATGTCGTTATGCGGAACGAGCTTCCCGCCGCGCGAAACCGTAGACGATCTGCAGGACCGAGAGTGCACAGAAAACTCGGCCACTAATCGCTCCTCGAACGTTGCTTGGCCGATTTGATATAACTTTAGGTATCGTCCGAAGTGAAACATCGGCCTCGGCCCGGCGTATCGACAAGCTCAGGACGACACGGGTGCCGAAACAACACGGAACGAGTCTGCAAACGCAAACGCGATCGATATCAATAATAGCGGCGTAGCGGCGCGAAGATCATTTCTTTCGGAGCCTCCGTGAAGTGCCTTGCGTTGACAAAACCGCGCAGTGGTGCATTCTACCTTTCAGGAGCTTGCCTTCAGCCTAGCGCTTTGGCTCTTCGCATCGAGACCCTCTCTGGAAACGCCGGCGTGCGTTGCGCGAACCTTGGTAATTCCTCGCTCTCACGCTCACGGTGGCCGCGTCCGCGACGGTTACCGCGTGGGCTGCTACAGCCAACACCGTGGCGGCGCTCGGCGCATGGCTTCCCGACCCGAACATCGGGGACGTGGCGTGGCAGAGAGGTCAAGCGGCGGTGACGAGTCAGTACGACTACTTCGTCTGCGGCGCCCCACGAGCGCCCACCGCGAAGAAGGAAAGCTTCGACTACGCCGGCAGCGGTTGTCCGCTGATAAGAAAGGGGACATCTTTCGCCTACGTCCCGAGCGGAAAAGGGAGCGTCGTTTACGATCGCGCCCATAGAATCGTTCTCTATGACAAGGGCTGCTGCGCCTGGCGCGGTTTCGCACTGACGGCAAACGTCGGACCTCCGCCGAAACCCGTCAGCAATGCGGATCTGACCGGAGTTCACACTATGCGCGGCGTGGCGCTCGGCATGAATCAGGCCCAAGTCGAACGGATCTACGGACCCACTCGACCCTATGATACTAAGGGCCGCCCCGGCGTCACGACGCTTTCGTATACCACCATGAAGACGAAGTTCACGGAGCCCGGAGGAACGTGCGGACAGTTTCAGAGTTTTTCGTTCCAGCAAGGCCGACTCATCTCCATCGAGCTGTACGTCGCATGCTAGTCGCAAATTGGTCGAAAAGACGGGGAGCCGGAATCCCGCCGACCTGACCACGCGCGAGGCTACGCCTACAAGCAGGCTGACGCTAAGTCGATGAGGAAGCGTACGGAAGCTCCGCTTGGCCTGATCAGGAGGGAAACGTGCTTCCGAGTCGCCGGTTCTTCGCAAGAATCGCATGTGCACTTGCCATCGTCGCGTCCGCCACGGTTGGGGTGCGCACGTTTGCGGCCGGCGTTACCGTCGTTGTCGACGGGCGTCCCCTGTATCTGAAGCCCGGGCCCATCGAACGCGCCGGGCGCGTCTTCGTTCCACTACGGGGCATCTTCGAGCGACTCGGCGCCAGCGTCGTGTACCAGAATCGTCAGATCAACTCTACGAAGGGAAGCACGAGCGTCTCGCTGCGTATCGGCTCGCGCGAGGCGACTGTCAACGGACAACCGCAGATCGTCGATGTGGCGCCGTTCATCGTCGGGGCGACGACATACGTGCCGCTGCGGTTCATCGCACAGTCACTAGGCGCGGTGGTCAACTACAACGGAGCGACGCGGCTCGTCGCGATCACCGTGCCCAGGTCCCAGCTGCCCCCGCCACCCCCTGTGCCGAATCCTCCGCCCGTCAGCGTCGTTACCCTGAGAGCACGGCAACCGGCGCCAGACACGCTGACCGGCAACCGCTTCACGCCGATCGCGGCGCAGTTCTCGCACGAGGTCGACGTAGACAGCGTTCGCGTACGGCTGGACGGCAACGACATCACCTCGCGCAGCGGCGTCTCGCCGGTCGGTTTTTCCTACAAGCCTCCGGCACCACTCGACTTCGGAACGCATACCGTGCGCGTCGCCGGCCTCGACCGCGCCGGATTGCGCTTTGCGCAGTCGTGGTCGTTCACGACGACGCGGCCGGCGCCACCGAACGAGAGTCCGGTGCAGCTGCGCGGCCAGGAGCCCTCGCCAGGCGCGTTCGTGAACAATCGCTTCACGGCGATCGCGGCGGACTTCACGCCGCAGGCCGACGCCGCCAGCGTGCGTGTCCGCCTGGATGGAACCGACATCACCTCCCGCAGCAGCGTGTCGCAGGTCGGTTTCTCCTATAAGCCTCCGGCGCCGCTCGAACTCGGAACGCACACCGTACGCGTGACCGGACGCGGACGGACTGGCTTGGCATTCGACCGCTCGTGGTCGTTCACGACGACGCGGGCGCCATCACCACCTGCGACTCCGACGCCCGAGCCGGTGCAGTTGCGCAACGAGCGGCCCTCGCCGGGCAGCACCGTGGAGAATCGCTTCGCGGAGATCGCGGCAAACTTCGCGCCGGAGGCCGAGGCCGCCAGCGTGCGCATCCGGCTCGACGGATACGACATCACGTCGCGTAGCGGCGTGTCGGCGGGCGGTTTTTCCTATAAGCCCCCAGCACCGCTCGACTTCGCAAGCCATACCGTCAACGTAACCGGGCGCGGACGCGGCGGCTTGGCATTCGACCGCTCGTGGTCCTTCACGGTGCGCCGCGCCGCGCCGGCGCCGATCTCCCTCACCATCCGTTTGCCTGAAGAGAACGAGACGGTCGCACGCACGTTCGACGTCGCGGGAACCACCGCAGAGAACGCGCGAATTCGCGTCACCGCCGGAGCGTCGCAAACGGGCACGGGCCAGTTCAGCGGCACCACGACCGCAGGCGCGCGCGGTAACTTCAGGATCTCGGTAACGCTCAGTCCGGCACTTCTCGGCCAGCAAGCGGTGACGGTGAAAGTCACCGCGACCGACCCGTCGTCCTCGCAGACGGCAGAAAAAACGCTGCGCCTTCGTTTGAAGAATGCAGCTCCCACCCCGCCGCCGAGCGTCACCCCGCCGCCGCACGTTACCCCGATGCCAACGCCGGCGCCAATCAGCACGCCGAGACCTATTACCGTCGTTCCGACGCCCGTGCCGACACCCGCTCCGGTCCGCACACCGAGGGTCGTCCCGACCGTCGCTCCGACCCCGATGCCGACACCCGCTCCGGTCCGCACACCGAGGGTCGTCCCGACCGTCGCTCCGACCCCGATGCCGACGCCGACGCCGACGCCGGCTCCGGCCCGTCCGCGCAAAACTGCTCCGTCGCCTTCTCCATCGCCGACACCGGGATCGCAGCGATAGCTCTCACGGGCGCAACGAAGCGGTGATTGCCGCGCTTGCGACGCTACTGCTCGCCGTCGCGGCCAGCGCCGTGCCCGCGAGTGTAAGCGGAACGATTGCAGCGATTACGGGCCCCGTGTATGAAGTGGGGACCGGCTCGCGCCGGTCCCCGTTTTAGGCGTGCGACCGCGTGGGCCACGCGCCGGCGTCTAGACTACGGCTGGCTTGCCCAGATCGTTTTGAGGGCCGCGAGCGTTGGACGAGGATGTAGATGGTCGACAAAGTTGGGGCCTCGCGAGACTGCGTTGAGCCCCCACCACGCCTCGTCGTAACTGCACCCGGGAAAATGGCCGGCAAAGGCCTCGTCTCCCACATGCTCGCCTTTGAACTTTTGAGCGGCTTTCCACCACTCGTCGGTCCACTCCAAGTAGAATCCGCCCGATACGACGCCGTCGTCGCTGTACCCATCGTACAGCAGCTTGTTGGTGTTCGTAACGAGGTCGACGAGACCGCCCATGTTGGGATTAGCTGACTCTGACTCGGGCAGTTGCAAGACATCGCGGTTGACTGGACCGTCTCGCGTGGTAGGAGAGCATATGCCTTTTCCGCGCAGATCATGCGGGTAGGAGTAGGTGTTCTTCCAGTCGACGTGATAGGCCGCCGTGGCGCCGTACTCTGTCAGGAAAACGGGCTTCGTCGTCGCCGACCGGATCTGGTCGAACAATCCCGTGAAGGTGCGGCCACGGTAAGGGTTGTCCCCCCAGACGTCGACCTTCGCATTGTGCTGCTCGCCGTAGTAGACGGCCGCGAGTTCGTCTTTCCCGCCTATCGCAATTACCGAGTCGTGGACCGGGGTCGTCACGATCTTGTCCGGATGTCCTGCGGCAGCGAAACCTTTCTTCGCGCTCTCGGCGATACGGTTGAAGGCGTTCCACCATGCACCGTTCTTCCACACCGGCGCTTGCGCGATCTCGTTGCTTATCGCGACGCCCATGACGGCGGGTTTGTCAGCGTATTTATAATCGAGGTCGTAGTACTGATTCACAAGGGATCTTATGTTGTTTTCGTTGTCCAGTTTGTCATAGGTGAAGTAGATGGTAAGGAGCACAAAGATCGGATGGTTCCCGTTGTTCCACGCCGCATCGAGAAATGCGGAGATTGGTCCAACATGATACTGCGCGTCGTACGGCGGCCCCACGACGTTATATACGTGGATCGCGTTCACGCCCATCGCGCGCATCCTCGGAAGGTCGCGCAACCAGATGGCCGAGTTGTCGTCGCGAAGCGCGCTGTCCCTCCCCGGGGGATCCCAAGGCAGGGTGCCGATCGGCGTCGGCCAGTAGTCCATGCCCTTGACGTAAAACTTCTCGCCGTTGAGGTAAATGAAACGCCCGCTCACTGTGAACTTGGTGTCCGTCGTAGCGGGGTGCGCCATCCCCGATTCAGCGCGGCTCGGATGCCCGACCGTCGCGGCGCTCTGCTGCGTCGTTGCGGGGGCGCCGAACTGCGCCTGCGATCCGCCGCAGCCGGCGAGTATAGCAATGGCCGCGCAGACGCCTACTCCGTGCCGGCTAAAATCTGGAACGTTCATTTAAGTCCCTCCAAAGGGCGTTAAGACCCAACATCGTGTACCGAACGTACCACCGCGACCAGCCGATCGCCTCCTAAAGTTCCGTCAAATCTGATTCGATTGGCTTTATGCATTTGCGCGGCAGGAGCCGCACTCGAGTCCGGCGATCCCCGGCATGGCCGATCTCGCAGCGGCACGCCAATCGACTTTTCCCCGACAATACGGTGTTCTTCATAATCGGACGTCGCGATAGATCATTACGGTGCGCTTCTGGTTGTGGCCGACGGCGTGATCGACATTTTTCGACCCACCGCCTGCGCCGAGGGGTCGCGGCTCGCGGCGCCGCCGAACCCGTCGACGTTGCCAATGCGTTCAAAGCGCACGGCGTCTTGTAGCGCTTACGAACATGACGTCGCAGCGTCGCGACCATCGACGGCGCCGTAGACTAAGGATTCCAGACCGGGAGCAGCGCGAAGCCGGCTTTTTTCGTGGCGTCGTAATAGTACGTGTAAGGCTTGCCCATCAGCTCCACGGAAAAAGCCGCTATTTGCACCGTGCCGCGGTCGTCCAACACGAGCGACGCGAGGTGTTGCGGCGGCCCATACTTGCGCCCCATCGCAGCAAAATCGCCGCCGAAATCTGCGGCCATTTCACGGCCGTCCAACGCGCGCTGTAGCCACGCGAGCGCCTGTGATAACATCGCTGACGGAGGATGCGGTAAATGCGCGGGCGTTGGGGTTGCTGCACCATTTCCGGGAATGTAGAGTGCGGCGATCGCGCGGATCAATTGCGGCACCGCGGTGAGGCCCCCGTTGCAGAGCGCCGTGATCGACATGCGGTCGTCCGGAAGGATCCAGTTTTCGCTGGTACTGCCGAGGTGGTTGCCGCCATGCCAAATCAGGCGATGGCCACGAAACTCCGTGACGTACTCGCCGGCGCCGTACCCGGTCGACGATCCGTCGCGGAGCATGCCGGCGGTCGTCATGATACCCACATCGCAGCGGAGACGACGCGGTGGGCTAGCAGCGCCTCATCCCACGCGGCCATGTCGCGCACGTCGATCAAGATGTCGCCGGAAGCGCCGAGCAAATGTGTTTTTTCGACATTAGGCTGAGGATAACCACGAATCGGTGTCGGAAAGAAGTAGCTCGTCGCCCGATCCTCCGGCAGCGCGCCGGCGCCAAGGAGCGTCCAACTGCGCAGTTGCAGCGGTTCCACGATGTGCGATTGCATGAACGTTGCGTACGGCACGCCGCTGACGCGCTCGACGAGCAGGCCCAGCAGCTCGTAGTTGGTGTTCGAATAGTTGAATCGTGTGCCGGGCTGGAAAAGCAGCGGACGCGCCGTATCGCGCGTGATGCGCGTGGCAAGAGGCACGGTAGCATCATCGGAGCCTTCGCCGGTGTCCTGATAACCCGAAGTCATGCCGTAGAGCTGCGCGATCGTTACCTCGCGGGCGTGCGGAATCTGCGGGAGGTAGCGCGAGAGAGGCGCGTGGAGGTCGATCTTCCCTTGCGTCGCGAGCAATGCTAGTGCGGCTGCGGTGAACTGTTTCATCAGTGATGCGCCGTCGTAGGCAGTCTTGGGTCCAGCCGGCAGCCTCGGGTCGATACTGCGGTCCCCATTGCGGTTCTGCAAATAAGCAATCTGCGCATGCGCGCCATATTCGCACACGACATGGTAACGTGGGGGCGCTATACTTCGGAACAACTACAGACCATCACTGAGGAAGGCCACGTTCTTACTAAGTCCGAGGTCATGGCGTCAAAGCCCGAACCTTATCCCGATACGGGTGCGTGGGTTGGGCGTCCCTCGGTACGTTTTATCGGTGATACCGCACTCGTAAGCGGAAAAGTGATCGAAACCGAAAAGTACCCGGGCGGGACCGTAGTGACGAACTTCGCCAGAACGGAGCTGTACGCGAGAGAGCACGGTGAGTGGATGGAACAGGCGAGCCAAGTGACCATTCTGCAAAAGAACTACACGAAGGGTATGACCAACCCGCCCACGGTACTCACTCCGTTCACCGGCCGTTATGAATGGGCTCCGGGGATGATCGAAACGCTCAGCATCGTTGGTTCACGCCTTGTCTCAACCCTCGATGGCACCCCGGACCCGCTGATTTTTATTAGCCCCGATGCGACGACACAGGCGGACGATCTAGGCATCGGAACGTTTTACCGTGACGCAAGTGGCAAGGTCGCGGGGTATGTCTACCAACGCTGCGACGGCCAAACAATCCGCATTCCAAAGATCTAAGACCCCCAAGCCCACCTCGCTGTCGTATCGATGCAGCGGTCGGCGGCTCCGCCACGCGCCTCGTGACTGCTGCGAAGACAGGAGGCAACACTGACCCCTCGTCGTCGGCGAGCGCCACGACGCCGCACTCCAAGGGGCGGGTTACCATCTCAGATGCCTACGGTTGCCGATCGGCCAAAAGATCGGCCAAGTGATCGGCCAAAGTGCCTGGTATTTTTAATCAAAATTGGGTAATATAAGGCCGAAATGGCCCACAAAATTTCGGCCAAAACACCTCTTGAAACCCCGCAGCGGATCGAGCCTGCTGTCCTCGAGGTTGCTCCGCCGCGCGTTGCCGACCTCATTGCAGAAATCTCGGCCGCCTCGGCGAGCCTTGCTGGGGCGCTCCATCCGCGGGCGGCCGCCAGCTTGGCTGAACTTGTGCGCATCATGAATGCCTACTACAGCAATCTCATCGAGGGGCACAATACGCGTCCCGCGGAAATCGTACGCGCGTTGGCGGGCGAGTTTGACGCTGATGAGTCGCGGCGCAATCTTCAGAAAGAGGCCGCCGCGCACGTGCGCGTACAAGCCCGCGTCGACGAACTCGCAGCCGAAGGAACGCTTCCGAACCCGACTTCCGGCGAGTTTATCCGATGGTTTCACGCCGAGTTCTATCAGAGCGTACCGCCCGCGATGCTGATCGTCCGTGGACGCGAAGGAGAGTACGAGATGAAACCCGGCCAGTACCGCACCAGCATCGCACAGGATGTCGCTGTTGGTAGGCATCAGCCGCCATCAGGTCCGTACGTCGCCGATTTCATGCGTTACTTTTCGGAAAGATACCGGCTTGACGATCTAGGAATGGCGATGCGCATTATCTACATTCCCGCCGCTCACCACCGCTTCAACTACATCCACCCGTTTCCCAACGGAAACGGTCGCGTAAGCCGCCTCATGAGTCACGCGATGGCTCACGCTTCCGGCATTGGCGCGCACGGCTTGTGGTCGATTTCGCGAGGATTGGCGCGCGGTCTCGGCGATCGTACGCAATATAAGCGCATGATGGATTTTGCCGACTCGCCGCGTGAAAGCGATCTCGACGGCAGGGGCAATTTGTCACTTCGTGCACTCACCGATTTCACGGCATGGTTTTTAGAAGTCTGCCTCGATCAACTACGCTTCATGGGCGAGCTGTTCGATCTCGATTCGATGGCCAAGCGGCTTCGCACGTGGGTCGAACGTGACGATCGTTTCAAGCCTGAAGTCGGCCGTCTTTTGGAAGAGGCTGCCATTCGCGGGGAATTCGATCGCGGCGAAACTTCGAGAATCACGGGTTTACCTGAACGAACGGCAAGACGGGTTTTGAACGACGCTTGTGCCGCCGGTCTGCTAGCTTCGGACACGCCCAAGGGGCCAGTGTCCCTGCGTTTTCCGCCCGATGACGTCGAAGCGATGTTTCCCCGCTTATTTCAAACCGCATGATAACGATGATAAGGCGGATCATTGGCCGAGAGGACGTCTCTCGATAAGGCCCCTCCGCAGCGCCTAGGCTCAGGTGATTCGGTGTGGTAAACGGTGTAGTGAAAAGCACCGTCGGCCGCAAACTCGCGTAAAAATAAGGCGCAAATCACTACGTGGAGGGAGTGTTTTGACTTGGCGGGAGCGTGTAGGAATCGAAGAAGCCTAGTGGCAGCTTTGGAGGGATAGCGAAGGTCACAGTTGGCGAGAACTCCGAGACAACCGCTCGACCTTCGGGTGTGGAGGGGTACCGAAAGGCGCCTCCGATTGCAACCGTTTTGCAACCGTCACGCTCGCCCTCGAAGGTCTCAGAATCTAATCCCGACCTTCTAAATGGGAATTCGCCTTGGCTCTCAGTGAAGCTGAAAACGATGTGTTCCGAGCCGCCCGTGCTCGCCTTGTAAACGGTTCCGTAGTCCGGCGGTTCGAACTGATCGTGCGCGGCCGGTCATGCCCATCGCGGTAGCCGGCGGTGCCCTCATCGCCGCGCCGCTCGTAGCGCACCCGCTCCAGGGCCTGGTCGACTTTGAGAACGACGTGCCGCACAACGCTTCGGTGATCTCGCTGACCTTGCGAGTTGAAACGCCGTTGACCACCATCTCCATCAGGCCGAGTACGAAGGCTTGTTCGCTCCGGCGGTAGCGCGAAAAGATGTCGCTGGAAAAGCCACCATCCCGGGTCTGCGGAACGCGCAGCGTCAGCGGTCCAACGCGCGTGTAGAGCTGTCGCCGCGATAGCCGTTGCGGTATCCAGCTCGTTCATCGAGCACCTGCTGGATCACGCTCTCGACGAGCTGCGCAAGCGCATTAGGGCGTTCCAAAAGCTCTGGCGTAATTCGATTCGGATAGGGTAACATCGTAATCGGCCACCGTTTCGTCCTTTCGGTTGAGAAGTTTGCACAAATCAATCTTCCGAACCGAAACGGTGGCTCCTCGCCACCGGCTTTTTACAGCATTTTAAGGGACGTCATCTCCACGAGTTACACCGCCGTCTTTTTATTTCCCGGCCCTAAGCGAGCGGGGGAATTCCCAAGCCGGGGAATTCCCCCGCAAATCGAAACGACCTCCGGCGGCCTGTGTTCTTCAATAGCGCCAGTTATCGTACCGATTGTTTATCAAAACCGTCTCCGACCCCGGAGGCGATAGAACCTGGCCAGACACGGCTATTACCGAGTTCTTCGGATAAGGTGGAGTGTCGCCGCACGATATAGGGCCCCACGTTGGGTAGTTAATGCAAGTTGAGTAGTTTGGACTTGTCCCCGTCCAATCAACTGGTCCGAAGTATGCGCCATTATTTTTTTGATCTACGGGCTGAGCTATCGACGTCGTCTGAATTAGATAGCAACTACTGCATTTAGAGGAAGGGCCAAAGAAATTCCAGCCTTCCCATTGCAGATTACTATTGCTAACGAGGGCCGGGCAAACGGCGAAGTCTATCAAATTGGCCGATGTTCCTTGATAAGAGAGATTTGAGAAGCATACTGCGTCCTTGTATGCGGAGTACGCATAGAAATTATAAAAGAAGTTCTGCCCCGGCGGCCACTTCAAACTGTACCAGGCGTGGCCACTTCAAAATGTACCAGCCCGAGCGTTGTAAAGTTCGTTGTAGCTTAGTCTAGGTCGTGGCCTTTGCCTGCCGGTTTCGGGCAGTGAGGCTGTGCTCGTGAAGCCGATAGCTCTTGCCTCGAATCTCGATGAGGTGCGAATGATGCATCAGCCGGTCGAGGAAGGCGGCAACGGCCGGTGTGTCGCCAAAGAGCTGAGGCCAGTCGTCGAGCGGCCGGTTCGAGGTTAGGATCGTCGAAGTACGTTCGTAGCGGCGCATCACGATCTCGAGCAAGTCTTCGGCAGCATTGGCGGGCAGCTTTCGCATCCCCAGGTCGTCGATGATGAGCAGCGGTATCTCGCTGTACGTTGCGATCGCATCGGTTCGTTCGCCCGTGGCGTTGGCCAGCAGCAGATCCTCGAACAGCACGTGTGCCTCCCGATATAGAACGCGGAAACCGGCGTGGATGGCGGCCATGCCGATGGCTTGGGCGATGTGGCTCTTGCCAACGCCGGCATTGCCGAGCAGCAGAGCGTCTTCGTGCTGTTCGATGAATCGGCAGTTGGCCAGTTCAAAGATGAGCGCTCGGTCGAGCGCGTTGAACTTCCAATCGAAGGCATCGAGCGTTCTTTGGTCGCGAAAGCCGGCGGCCTTGATGCGCCGCTCGATCAGCCGGTCACGCCGCCGTTGCAGCTCGTCGTGAACGAGCAGGCCGATAAAATCGAGTGGCCCGAGGCTGTCGGCCCTGGCTTGTTGGGATCGGATCGAAAGCGTATCGGCCATGCCGCCCAATCGCAGTTGCCGAAGCGAGCGGTCCAGTTCATCGGTGGTCATGAGGGTGCTCCTTGCGTTAGCGTCGCGAAGTGATCTGCGTATGTTGTGATCTCCGGGATGATGCGGTGTTCGTTCTTGAGTTTGAGCGGAGTTGCGTGATGCGCGAGATAGGTGCGCAGGAACTTGAAGCTGGGGATGCCCGAGGACACGGCAAAGGCGCAGGCGCGATCGACGGCTCCGGCATCGTAGCGGCGTAGCAGATCGAGCAATCCGTAGAGCGCCCGTAGCGCAATGGCGCCGCGGTCCTCTACGAGCCTGTTCGCAAAGGCTCGACAGCCAAGGCCAGCGCCACCGATGCGCGCGGCGAGCTGTTCGACTTGTATCGGCGTTTGCTTGGGCCGATCGGCCTCGTGCGTTCGCCGCTGCCCCTTGTAGAGTGCGATGGGATGCTCGCGCACGCACTCGTGCGTTTCTCGATCAAGAATGCGCAGCCACAAACGGCCGACGTGAACTGGCACTCTACGGCCGGCATAGCGCGGCGGCGCTGAGTAGTACGCGCCGTCGACCTCGATGTGCCCGTCGAAGTGAACGGTGCGCTCGGAGACCCGATAGTATTCGAACCGCGTCAGCGGGAGTTGCTGGAGGAATGGCTTCTCCTCTTCGAACATCGCGCGAACTTGGCGTTTGGTCGTGCCGTGAATGCGCGTCATCGCCCAGCGCTCATCCCAGTGGTCGAGATACGCGTTTTGTTCCTCGATGCTCTCGAATCGACGCCCTTTCAAAGCCGTCTTCTGCGTGTAGCCGATCTCCGATTCGACCTTCCCCTTGAGATCAGGCGCATACGGCCGGCATGGCAGCGCGACCACGCCGTAGTGCTCGAGCATCTTGGCATAAAGTGGATTGAGCTGGGGATCGTAGATATCCGGCTTGAGTACGCCCTCTTTGAGGTTGTCGAGTCGGACCGTATGCGGCGCGCCACCGAACTTCGCGAATGCGTCTTCGTGGAGCTTGCCCCAGATCTCGCTCGACGATTCCCAGACGACCCGCCGAAATGCACGACGGCTATTGCTCAGCTTCATCACGAATAGCCGTGGCCGGCGATATTTTCCGGTCCGCGGGTGCCGCGTTAACGCACCCTCCCCATAGTCAACCTGTGCCTCTTGCCCGGGATCAGTCTCAAACCGGCAACTGACTTTCAGTTCAGTTGGTCGCAGTTTGCCGACGAAACGCTTGACCGCGTTGTAAGCGCCGTCGTAGCCATGATGCTCGACCAGATCCTGGTAGATTGCGACCGCGTTACGGCCCTTGACAACCTCTGCCTCGATGAAGCTCCGATGCGGCTCGCAGGAGCTGCGCGAGGACGGCGCCAGGTCGGTGGCCACTTCTGGTACACTTTGCGGCTCGGTCGGCTCGGCGGCAAGCTCGCGGGCGATGCCCCGGACCGTCGCCCGGTGGAAGCCGGTCTCTCGTGCGATCCGCCGCTCTGGCCACCGGAGGCGCAGCAGACCGATGATTGTTTGTCGCTCGTCCATGCTCAGTCGGTTCATAAACGGCATCTTGCGACGCCGCCCTGGCATGCTCGGGCTGGATCACCTCACGCGCAGTGGTACACTTTCAAGTGGCCACCGACCCCTGGTACATTTTCAACCGGCCACCGGTGGTACATTTTGGGTGGCCACCGAGGTCTGATCATCCAATGTGATCGGATTATGATTCGAAGAGCATTTCCATTCCCCGGATGATCCTGATCCCGTGGCTTGACCCTTAACCCCGTACTGCCCCCCATTGCCAGGATATGATTCTATTTTCCCACCGGGAACGCGAATGTAAGGTTGCCCAATTGTTGACAATGGAACCCCCGCCGAGGCTATACGTGACATTGCCTTGTTCTCCAGACTCCACCTCGCTCGCTGAAATCCCAGCCGTTGTGTAACCTCCCAGGTATGCGTAGGGCGTGTCCTTGGATCCGTTGGGCATCATTACATCTGTGCTGCTGCATGGCAATGTTAGATTTGCATAAGAGAAACTGTCAGTCGGCGGCGACTGAATAAGCTGATGATACGGCCCTGTTCCCGTATAGGTTGCAGGACCAAGGATAGGCCGGCGTTCACTCAATCGAACGACGCGGACGTCTCGCCGGTTTGCAAACTGTGACACTATATGACCGTGTCCGTCGAGTATTGCTATTGCTACGATCGAGGTCTCGGCGTACGGGTGTATCAGCCGGTGCCTTGGAGCATTTTTGTAAAGCTCTAAAAGCATCTGGCGCTGGACGTTGGTTAGACGGTCGTTGTCGATAAGATCCTTCAGGACAAGGCTTGAGGTGCTCCGCACGTTAGTCGTTTGAGCATTCGGCAAGGGCGCGGGCATGGTAAGGCTGTGGCTTGCCGAGCATCCAACAGACAGGGCAGACAGAATGACCAGAATGCCTAAAGCTAGACCCTTCATTCTTCCCTCCAAGCGGATTTGCGACTAGGGGTGTCATTGATCCTGAAGCACGCGAAAAAAAATTGCGGTGATGCTTACTTGAGGCCGGGGTTGGGTGTGCACCCCTGCTGATTAACATCGTATTCTATGCCGTTGTACTTTGGTATTGGATATGTGGCGCTTCCGGCAAAAATCATGCCCTCGTTCGGTTTATAAAAGAGGTTCCGAGACCACAGAACATGGGGCCAAGCGCCGAGGGTGGACGCAAAGAATAACACCATGGGGTGACTCGTAACGGGTTCGCGGGGGAAGGCGTAACGCAAGAATGCGAGCTGGCAGGGCTGCAGCCGCGCGATTGTTCGTCGTATCAGTTCTCTTTGTTGCGTCGTCAGCCGAGGATGCCCAGGACTGTCGTACTCTTTCGCCAGGTAGCTGGACCATGGTGATGGCGTGGGCGATGGTGAGGCGATGCGGAGATTTTCGGCGCTAACGCTAGTCGACTGCTGAGGGTTATGACCATTGGCGCACGCGACAAGCCACGCGCTAGTGAGGCTCAGCCACAAGGCGGTTCGCCCAAAGACTGACCTCCAGTTCGGTGTACCCTCTGGGCTACTCGTTACCATGGTCTCTCGGCGCCCCCCGACCGCTTAAATCCGCGATCCCTAGCCAGTATTGGGCTAGGCGGGCGGCCCCACCTCTGCTGTGCTCCGCTCCACGAGTGGGGCCCAGGGTGCCCTACGCCCCCGGCGTGGTCGTCAGAATGCGGTCCTCGACATGAAAGGTCCTGAGGTGAAAATGCGGCTTACGCGGCCTTCTCCGGGAGCGTGACGTCGTAGCCCATGCGTTCGAGCTGCTTGACGAGACGCCGTTGATAGGCGTCCTTGTTATGGCGCTCGATGAAGTAATCACCGCCCAGCTCACGGTAAGGCTCGGACCGTAGGAGCACCTGATACGCGATCACGAGAATCGAGTGAGCAACCGCGACGATGGCTTTCTTGTGCCCGTGGCGGCCTTTGATTCGTGCGTACTGCGCGCGAAGGTAGCCATCTTTGGTACGAGACGCGGCCTCGGCGCATTCGACCAGCGCGGTGCGCAGCCTTCACGGCATCCGCCATTCGACGTCTGCACGAGCCGCCCTAGACGACGGAGGCGCGGTTTGTGGGCTCGCCGAAGATCCCCGAGACGCGCTCCGACTGGGGAGGTTTCGCAGATGCGGTTTTTTACTGCGTTCGTACTGCTTTTACTCAGCACTGCCGCGGCATCGACGGCGTGATCTACTTTCACGACGATCCGCAAGGTAAGGCAAAGCGCATCATTCTCTCGGTAAAGGCTGAAGCGAACGTCAACGTCGCAATGGTCCGCGATCTCCTTGGTACCGTCACGCGAAAAAACGCCGATCTCGGTGTGTTGCTGACCTTTACAAACCCTACCAAGGCGATGGAGACCGAAGCGGCTGATGCTGGCTTTTACGCCTCTCCAATGGGCGGCAAACACCCGAGAATCCGAATAGTGACGATTGAAGAACTGCTCGCCGGAAACGGTATCAACTACCCGACGCGCTCACAACGGGCTGACCTCACCTTCAAGAAGGCACGGAGAATCGTTCGCGAGGTGGAGTCGCTAACGCTTTCCGCGTTCATTGAACCGAGCGAAAACGATCCTTGAGGCAATCGTTGAGGGTCTTCCCTCGCCCATTTTAGCCCGCATTCGCCAGCTGAATGCCGAGAATCTGCTGGGACCTCGGACGGATTTCGCTATAATGACAATATGTTTTGTTTGATCGAGCAGCGCGTATAATGTCGCACCCGGTGGGTGAAGCGCAGGTCTTCGTGCTAAAGAGGACGACTAAGGCGCAATACTCGCAAGGTCGATCTCTAGCTCGTTGCTGCGGAGCGGCATGAACGGAGGAATAAGGGCTAACCCGGCTCCAGGCCGTATCCGCTTCTCATCATAGATGACATAGAGACGTAGTGCCGCCGCTACGACTCCATAGGCCGCGAACCCAAACAGCGGGATCGCCAACCAAAGGAGTTTTTCCGCAGTTTTATGCTGGTCGATAAAGACCGAAAGAGAGCCTTGCGGGAGGAGTTTTCACTTTTCCAAGCGGAAGCGCAGTATGCAGGTGAGATAAGACAGGACCGTTGTAGAAACGACGGACCGCACGGCTACGAGATTCGGCTGTTCCAGTACGCAGTCGATGACGCATTGATGGATAAAATCGCCGCTCGATCACTGCCGCTTCACCGAGAGAACGCGGATGGGACGCAGGCCCTCACGAACCGCGGTCGAGGTATCGAACTCAACAAGGATGGCTTGACCCTGCAATGCCCGGCTTGCGGAGTCTTTCTGCCGCCACCGATTTGGAGTGCGAAGGACCACCGCTACGAGCCAAAAGATTGTGAGTGTGGTCACCGCTTTGCCTTCGACGAGGCGATTCAGCGAACAATTGTGTTCGACCGCCCGCCGAGCGAACCGAATCAGGTTGACTACGTTGACGGCGACTCGATTCATCGCTACGAGCCGTTACGTTATCAGGCGCTTGAGCTAGACGTCTCCGGTATCAACTACAAAGACCCTGCCCTTTACAAAGGGCCTAAAGCACTATTCCGCCAGGCCGGCGTCGGTATCAACGTTGTATTGGACACTTCAGACGCGTATTGCCCGCAGTCCGTGTACATCTATCGCGTTACGCCAGATTGGGCTAAGAGGGGATACAGCAACGAGCTTCTCGTCGGAGTGTTATCATCGCGCATTTTACACTATTATCTGTTCAAACGATTTGGTGAAGTCGACTCTGCTAGGGCGCACGTGAAGGTGACCCACGAACGGCTCGCGGATATGCCGATTCCCGTGTTAGATACTGAAGAAAAACGTAATCTGGCAACGGAAATAGCTGACCGGGTGAAAGCGATCCGCCTAGCTAAACTCGACGAAGAAAAGTACCGACTCGATCTCGAAATTGAAGATCGAGTCGCAAAGCTCTTTGGATTAACCGGGGCCGAGCGCGCGTACATTAATGGACAGTTTAGTTTGGTTCATGAGAATGACACCATCAGGGCGCTTTTCCCGCACGGAGTACCGCCGCCTCGAGCGCTGGCAGACGACCCGGAATTGTTCGACCAGGACGGATAACCGCTGGAGGCCGCTTCTCCAAGACACCGAGAAAGCGCTGAGGCGCGGTAGCCTTTTCTCGTCTCCAAGCGATTTCTTACGTTAGTTAGCGAAGGACGCCTTTGATGTCGTGTGCGCGGAGCTCAAAGTGAGCGCCTCGTTCGAAGGTCTCGCCGTAATCTACTCCGGCAAGCGTCACGTCGATGGCTATGAACTTTGTCCAATCGTCGCGAGTAAAGAACTCTTTGGCTCGTTCTGCGGCTGAGTCTTCCAAGAGTTTGTGAAGCAGGATGTCTCTTCTCGTGGAGTGCGCGTCCAGTTCGATTGGCGCTCTTATTGTAAGCTCCACAGTCGGCTGAGAGAACCAAACCGTCGCTGTTAAATGGGTGATGGTGAGGCCGTATTTCGAAAGGTTCGTCAACCTAAGTGCGAGGTTGATCTGAGGAGTTTGCGTGCTGAAGAGGACAACCAAAGGTGCGATACTTACGAGGTCGATCTCTAGTTCATTGCTGCGGAGCGGTACGAAGGGAGGGATAAGGGGCCAACCCAGCTCCAGGCCGAATCCGCTTCTCATCATATGCGACATACAAACGTAGTGCCGCCGCTACAACTCCGTAGGCCGCGAACCCAAACAGCGGAATCGCCGTCCAGAGCGGGATCGCAGAGAGCGCCCTTCCGACGAAACCAATGGCCAAATGATAAACGGCCACGAGAATCGCGAAGATGACCAGGGCAGCGACATTCTGAACGACAGGCATCCAAAACCGCGTGCGCGGCGCTTCTGCAGGCGACATCGCCGGTTATCCCATCGCCTCGTTTAGCGATTTCATCCGCCGCTCTATCTGCATAACGGCCTCCGGGTCCCATCGCCGAAGATGCGACCAGAACGCCCACCGGCACCGATCGCGGAATGACCTTCCCGCATCGTCGGTGCCGGAGAAAAGTTCCAAGAGTACGGGAAAGACTCTTTCATACTGCTGACTCGCCGCACCGTAGATCATCCCCTTATCGGCAAGGTAGCTTCCTATGGTCGCCGCGATCGCGGATGCCGCTTCTGGCTCGTAGAGCATAGCGCATTGATACGGCTTGCCCGACTTCGTCCCGCTTGCGATGACCTGGCGAAAGAGCAGCGCATGTTGAGCGCCTTCGATCGCCTGTATCGTTGATCCGTCGCATTGGCTAGTGATGAAATCGTCAAACTCCAGCGGAATCGCTCCACCCCGCATGACTTCAATTCCGCCGACGACCTCGCCCGTCTTCTCCGATGCGCTTGCCATGGCAGCCGCCCGCCGCTCTTCGTACCTTCGCCGAAACGCTTGTTCGTTCGCGCCGGTTTTTTCGCAGAGCACCCGAAGCACTCGTGCTCGTTCGCACTCGTCGACGGCACTCATAAGCTTCATGGCCGCGTTAAAACTCCACTTGCGCCGCTTTCCACTGAGAAGCTCTTTCGCCCAGTCTGACCCTGCGCGCCCGGCGTGCTTGTCGATGGTGCGATAGCCGCATCTCCCCCCGTTCGCCTTGATCCGCTCGCGGGCATATTCGACGGCTTGGCGGGCGGACTTGAGCTCAATGTCGGAAAGCTCGAATATCCGATACTCTTCCGGTGCAGACGACTCACCGAGCGAGTTGAACGTTTGAACCAGGAACGTACCCCGTTTGCGGGGGGCGTCGTCCTCTGAAAATCGGCCACGCATGCCCCCCTCTTTCGTGCCTAGTTTTGGCGCATCCTCAAGTCCATGGAAACTTACCAAGGCGCACCGAGCGCCATTCACCCAATGCCGCAGGGTTACGCGGCCACCATCGGGGCGGTTTCGCTCTCCAACGGGGCGAGGCGTTGCGGCGTTTCGCTCAGCACCATGAAGGCGCTTTGCCGGAGCGGTGAGATTCGCTCGCTTCGCATAGGGCGGCGCCGTTTAATCACGCTTCAGGCGATCGCGGACTTCCTTGCCGCCCGCGAGGGTCTCTAATGGCCAACACGGTTCCCAGTGTCCCCGAAACGTATCGACGCCTGCGCCCGGGAGTCGAGGCCAAACGCGTGGGGCGTGATGCCGTTCTCCCGTGTGTGAATCCGACACATACCGACCGGCACCCATCGTTGCGTGTGAACGTCCACAAGGACGTTTGGCGATGCGATCCCTGCGACGCAGGCGGCCGCAGTATCGCGCTGGTCGTGCACTCCGGCGTCGCTCGAAACGACGCCGAGGCGCTTACCTGGCTCGTTGGCGGGCGGTCCGATCGCAGCTTCGCGACAACTCTGCGCAAGATGACAATGGGCTCGCCCGAGCCAGAAACTTACGAGTACCGCGACGTCGGCGGCGACTTGCTATACGTCGTCGAGCGCAGCGCCGGTAAGATCTTTAGACAACGTCGCGCCGACGGGATGCCTAACCTCGACGGTGTCCGGCGCGTGCCATATAGATTGCCGGAGCTTCGCTCGGCTATCGCACACGGAGAAACAATCGTGGTCGTTGAGGGCGAAAGAGACGTTTGCAATCTCGTTAAGGAGGGCTACGCCGCGACGACTAGCTCCGGCGGCTCGAGCTACAAGTGGCCCCAGGAGTGGCTCGCTCACTTCGCGGGCGCCCAAAGGATCGTCGTTATCGCGGATTGTGACGCACCGGGGCGGAAGGCCGCAAACGAGCGCGCAGCGCTTCTCTCGACAATCTGTAACGACGTTCGGGCTCTCGACTTCGACCCAAGGCGCAGTGACGGATTCGACGCGAGCGACATGCTCAAGAGCGACGGGGCGGAGGCACTCGCGAACGCAATCGAAAGCGCGCCTCGATTCGACAGGGAGCAAAGCGGGCGTGTCGTGCGGCTCGTCCCCGCCAATACAATCGAGCCGGCAGAGACTGAATACATCGTTCGACCGTACATTCCGCGCGGTGAAGCGACCTGGCTTGAGGGCGTCACGAAAACGGGCAAGACGATGCTCGCGCTCGATATCATCGCCCGGATCACGACGGGGACACCGTTTGTCAACGGCGAGTCGATCGAGTGCGGGGGCGTTGCAATCATCACCTGCGAGGACGATCCGGCGAGAACGCTTGTTCCGCGCCTTATCGCAGCCGGTGCGGACAGCAAGCGGGTTTCTTTCATCCACGCAATGGAGAACGGTGAAGGGCGCCCAGTTTCTTTCGTCGCGGACCTTTCGGCTATACAATCAAGCCTAATCGGGCAAGACATCTCGCTCGTATTCGTGGATGGAACTTTTGGTATTCTCGGCGTGAAAGATGCTACGAGCTACACCGAGGCATACGAGAGGATGCTCCCGTTCGTTGCGATGGTCCGGAAACTCAACGTGGGGGCGCTCATCGTGCGGCACGTTCGAAAGTCGGCCGGTTCGGCGCTGGACAAGGGCATCGGCTCGGTCGGATTCGGGGCTCTCGGACGATCAACGCTAAGCGTCGCGCTCGACCCAGACGACGAGACGCGACGGATCTTCGCCCACGCTGGAAACAATGTGGGACCAATAGGCGACAGTTACGCGTTTACGATCGGAGAGGTGGCGATTCCGCGCTTCACGCACCCCGTTGGTCGTGCGGTTTGGGGGCAACGCGTCGAGATTAGCGCCGACGAGGCAGTAGCGCCGCGTGGCGACGGGGATGACCGGACCGTCGCCGACGAGTTTCTCTACGCGACGCTACGCGAACCAATGCCGGCGAGCGAGCTGTTCGCCCTGGCGGATAAGCAGCGCATCTCGAGACGAACGCTCCAACGCGCTGCGCGACGGCTTGATGTCATGGTCGAACGACGCGGCTTCGGCAGCGGCTCGGTGTGGCATCCGCCTTCTCAGGAGATGACAGTCCCAGCACGTGAGAACCATTCGCGCCGTTCGCGCCGCGATGAAGCACCTGGCACGAATGGCACGAATGACGCGCGAACAGTCTCGGATCGCGGGAAGTTCTGCGCCAAATGTAAGACCCTAGCCTTAGGCTTCGACTGTGGGGACGGAACCTTCGTCTGCCACACCTGTTCGGAGAACGTAGCGTGAACGACAAGGCTTCAACCAGTGGTCTGGGCGGCGACGTTAGGGTGTCCGAAGTCCTCGACTCTCCCGAGGTCTACGGTGCCGTGCAGGCAATCATTAAAGCGGAACTAGCTCGGCGTGGGCTCACTCCTACGCAGGAGCGGCGTGCCATCGCGCGCCTGGAGGGACAGAGCATCCGCGCGATCGCAAAGGCCGAAGGGCGCGCTCCATCCACCGTAGCGGAATCGTTGGCCGCGCCCAGCGTTCGGGCGCGGATCGCCGCCGAGCTCCGGCTAATCCGCGTGGAGGGAACGCCTCTCCTTCGGGCCGTTCTTGCGGAGCTCGTGCAGATCGCGCTGGGCGCAACGAAACCAGGGCCATTAGGTCGCTGCCCCGACTACCGCACGAGACTCGACGCCTGTGTCAAGGTGCTGCACCTCTATGACGCGGCCAACGGTACGGAGTCGGGCGCAAGCGGTCCCGCCGAGCAACTCGCCGTGGAGCGATCCATCACCGCGACCGAGCGACGAGTAACAACCCGAACGAAACCCGGACGAATTGAGGACAGTGGACGTTAAGGCCGTTTCTGTCCCAATACCTTGAACGAACGTCTAAGGCTATGGTACACTATGTGCATGATGAACTTTGACCGCCCCATCGCGGTCGCTTACTACCGGGTTAGCACCCAAAAGCAGGGCCGCAGCGGGCTCGGGCTCGATGCACAGCAGGCAGCCGTTGAGGCGTTCTGCAAGGCGCGCGGTCTGGCGCTCGACTCGTCCTTTACTGAGGTCGAATCCGGGAAGCGCACGGATCGCACCGAGCTTGCCAAGGCGTTCGCCCGAGCTCGCCGCGTTCGCGGTGTCGTGGCTATCGCGAAGCTCGACCGCCTCGCCCGAGACGTTCATTTCATCGCGGGCCTCGTTAAGACCGGTCAAGCCTTCGCGTGCGTTGACGCACCGGATGATGATGCCTTCATGCTGCACGTTCGCGCGTCCGTCGCGGAAGATGAAGCGCGTAAAATCAGCAAGCGGACGAAAGAGGCGCTCGCTGCAGCAAAGGCGCGCGGCAAGAAGCTGGGCAACCCGCAGAACCTTACCGTTGATGGTCGCGTGCGCGGCTCGCGTACCGGCGCAGCGACGATGAAGGCCCGCGCCAAGGAGAACCGCGAGGCGATCCGTGACGCCGTACTCGACGCCCGTCAGCGAGGGCTCTCGCTGCGTGCGATCGCCAAAGAAGTCGGCTGCGGCACGATGACCGCCTCGCGCATCCTTGCCGATGCGGAGGTTGACGCATGAGCATCTACAAGCGCAAAAGCGGGCGCTACACCGTCGTCCTCGCCAAAGCCGAAGGCTCAATAGAGCGGCGCAGCCTTGGCACCTTCTCCACGCGGAAAGAGGCCGAGAAGGCTGAACGTGAAGCGTTAACCTCGCGCGATCGTGGAACGGACCTTGTGTCTCAGACTCTTACGCTCGCCGAGGTTTTTGCCGCGTACATGGCCGAGGCTGCAGCAGACGGACTATCTGAGACGACTCTGCGCGGATACCGCGAGACGTTCCGCCGTTGCGAGACGATCGCCACAATCAAGGTCGCGAAGCTCAAGCCGCTTCACCTCGCGCAGTTACGCACCATGCTACTGAGCCAAGGTTGGAGCGGAGGAGCCGGCCCATTGTCGCCGCGATCCGTTAGCAACACGCTTGCACTCATTTCGGCGCTCTTAGCGTGGGGCGTCGAGCATGAGCTCATCATGCGGAACGTCGCTGCCGTCGCACGCCCTCGCCGTCGGCGCTCTTCTTCGCCGCAAGTGGACAAGAAGCCCACGCGCCACTATGAGCGGGCGGAGGCAGGGCGCCTTATCAGCGAAGCGTCAAAAACGCGGTACGGGCCGATGGTCGTATTCGCTTTCGAAACAGGTCTGCGTCGTGGGGAACTCGCCGGGTTACGTTGGGACGACGTCGCCTTCGAGGAACGCCACGCCACCATTCGAAACTCGGTGGCCTACGTCCCCGGTCGCAAGTGGTTGAAAGATACGAAGACGCATCTCGTAGCGCGCATCGCGCTTTCCGATATTGCGGTCGCCGCACTCCGAGCGCAACGCGCCCAGCAGGCAGAGAGAAGCTCGCTGTAGGGCCATTCTACGACGACCAGGGCTTCGTTTTTGCCCCGGCGGGGGGCGGCATGTACTCTCCCGGTGCGGTCTACGACGCAGTGCATAAGATTGCGAAGCGGACAGGGCTTTCGCTTCGCAATCTTCACGGCATCCGGCATTCGACTGGCTCCTGGCTGGTGCGCGCGGGCGTCGATCTTGCGACCGTCGCCGCGATTCTACGACACTCGACGCCCAGCACGACGTTGGCCGTCTACACTCATGTACTAGAAGGGGCGCAGGCCGATGCCGTTCAGCACGTGCAAAGCGTTTCGCCGGGCATCGCCGATATGCTCGCAAAGGGCGACTCCCTCAGAAGCCCCGCCAAAACTGTGGGGACCGAATCAGGAGAACTGGTGAGCTAGAGCGGAAGGCGACTCTACGGCAGCGGAGACTCTTCCGCGGTACTCGATCCAAAAGGCCACTCGGCGAGCCCGCGTGGCTTCGCCTTTTGTGCGGCCTTGACGCCGTCAATGTCGCGCCTAACCTGCTCAAGCACCGACGCGGGTATCTCATCTATCGGCGTGCGTCGCCGGAACTCCGGCATGTATTCCGCGCGCGGCTTGACCCACCGACTCCAAACCTCGTTGATAATCGAGCCCGGCATTTCCACGGGATAAAAGCTGTGCGTTTCAAAATGCTCGCGGCGCTCCTCTTCCGTAAGACTTGCTCGCCACGCCGCACGTTTTGCGAGGTCCTCTTTGAGCCGCGCGCCATCAATAAATAGCCCCGGGCCAGACGTGGCACCCCAAAGCTGGCAGTGGAGCGCGTCGTTCGATGCAAACCCCATGCAGAACGGTTGGTAAAAGAGATATTGCAGATCGACATAGTTGCTGGCGCGCAACCTGACGAACTCGTATCGTACTGCGGCCAAGAAAACAACGTAAAGCCGCAACACTGCTGAGGCATAGGGCGCAACGTCGGCTATCGTGGCTGGCCCGCCCAAGCCGTATCGAAGTGCGAAACGCCCGCCTGCGTCAGCCGGTGCACGCAGAAACACGATTAACGCCGCCAGAAGGTCCGATTGTATCTCCACGAGCGGCTGACGCATCAGACGATCGACCCGACCCACTGCGTCCTGGACATTTTCGGGGCGGCCGATCCTCGAATCCAAGAAGCCTTGCCAGTTTTTGCCGAGCGCTTTGAGGTTAACGATCTCGAGCCCGCTGCGCCACGCCTGGCCAACTTCAATGTCTTCCTTGGAGAAGTTGCCGCCGGCCCAGCGCTGCCAGATTCGCTGTTCGAGCGTAACATCGTATGAAACTACCCGATCCGTCGCCGCTACCTGCGGGCCCGTTGTGTCGATGGGAATGCGTCCATCGACGGGAACCGGCGAGCCAAAAAGGTTCGAAATCGCCATTCGCCGGAAGCTTGGCGGTGTCATCGGGTGCATACGGCCGATGCGCCCAGCGAGGGCTCGTACGACGGCCTCCGGAATCCGGCTTGAGCGGTCCGGACGCTTGTGAAGGTCGGCGATTATCTCGCGCATCAGGGTTGGAACACAAATGAAGTTGAAGTGGTGCGTCAACTCTTCGATCTCGTTGGCCGTGAGCATTTGTATAGCCGACTTGTCGAAGATCACGTAAGGCCCTATCACATCAGGAATCATATCACGGCCGGACGTCGGCGTCGGTTGCACGTTGGAACCGCCCAGGTCATCGCCGGTAAGGCGCGGCTCTACAGCCTTAGGAGGCGGCCTCGCGCGCACGCCGCAACAGGGCATGGCCTTCCACAATGTTTACCAACTCTGAGGCAAAGAGTATGAGTCGCAGCGTACGCTTACCGTCGATTTCGTCCACACGGCGATGCGACGGCGGGTTCTTTAAGTATCCCATCGCCCCCGCGAATAGATGCGCTAGCGCGTCTGCCTCGGGCCTTAACATTCCAGGGTCCGTTAGCGGCCCGTCGGGATAGGCGAAGGTGGCGCGCACGAGCTCCACGCCGACCTTGCCTTCAATCCCAGAAGCCTCCCTTACCGCGATCTCTACTTCACGAAAAGCCTTGAACTGAGCGTCCGCGTAGTGCTCGAAGCCGCGATCCATCTCGCAAAGCGCATCTTTGTGGCGTGGATGCACAAGCTCCGAAGCGCGCGTATCTGAAAACACGTACTCTTCCGGCGTGGCGTCTAAGCCTGGATTCACGAGATAAACGCTAAAAATAGATCTTATCATGTATCGCCCCGACGGGTGTCGTTTTCGCCGGCAAGACGCCGCCACTCGGTGTCGTCTGGTTCGTCACCCGCCTCCTCGCGCATCTCAGCATGGGCTTTCGCTTTAAGCTGATTCGGAGGCGGCTCGACGTACCAGCTGACGGACTTTCCAGAACCTAGTTCGAAGTCCGCATCACGAAGTGTCCGCGCTTCTTTGAACCCATAGAAGAAGCGCGGAAAAAACAAAATTCCCGCAATAGCAGTCGCGGCCATCAAGATAGGAGACCAATGGGATACACTGCCGGCGACAATCGCGCAAACCAGCGCAGATGCGAAACCGAAGAACGTCGAGTGCTCGCGCAACATCGTCGAGTTGATTCTAGGAATACCAATTAAACTAAGACTTGCGTTCCAAGCCGTGATAATCGGAGAACACGCGAGTCGCCGTATCCATGTTTGAGTTCGTGTACCAGCAAGCCCTCGCGGGCGAGGTAGTCGATCGCTTCGCTCAAAGGCTCGTAAAGCTCTGGTTTGCGTAGCGTCTCCTCGACAAGCCACCGGCCATGTCTTTGATTGGCCTGCACTTGCGATCGTTGCGTGCGAACCAGGGCAGCAGGGCCAAGCCGAGCTCGCGGGTCGAAAGCTCCTCGATCTGCTTTGCCGAAGGTGCGTCCAGCATATTCATCTTTTTTTGTTCTCGGCGGAATGCCTGACTACTGTGGCAGCGGCTCCCTTGCAACCGTTTTGCAACCGACGCGCCGCCGCGAGCAGAAAATCAGGGCTTTTTGGCGGGAGCGTGTAGGAAGTCGTCCTAACGTCCCCGCCACTACCCTATGAGCCTCGAAAGTCCCTGATAATACTGGTGTTTTGCGCATAGACGTCCGCAAGTCAATAAAGCACGAATGCGACTTTTGGCCGATTCTGTGTAGTGAACGGTGTAGTGGCCCCCTTTTGCCCTTACGAGCAAATCGTTTGCATTAGCGTGGACGTCGCGGGCCTTCCGATCCACCATTTATACGGTCTTTACACGAAGATCGGTCGAAAGAAAGGCGATGAGCCACTCTGATCCCAGGCAGTGCCGGAAGGTGTTGCCAAATATAGCCTTCGGCGATCGCGCTATACCGCGAGTCCCCCCTAAAACCGTTTGAATTCGAGACATCCGGCCACATCGGTGCCACAAGGGGACGCCCCGAAGGAGGCCCTAAGACCGCCTTCGGGGCGGCCGCCCCCTTTGGCTCTAGTGCCTAGAGCGGTTGAACGCGCCGGTGGTCCTTAAAAAATCCACTCTGTCATCTCGCTCGTCGTCGCCAGGCGTTGTATCGGACACCGCTGGCGTCTCCGCCACGGAACGTGGAACTTGGAGTGAAGGTCACATCATCAGTGACAAGCAAGCTTGACCTTGGGAGACGTGGCGGAACCGTACGTCGATTCAGCGGTAGCATAGAAAGTAGACGTCTTGTCCGATCCGCAGGGGTAGCTGACTGTTGCAGAAAACCCGGGACATCACGTGGAAGACCCGCATGACGCCGGTACGGTCGGCCACTGTTAGCCGAAAGCCGCCGACGCGACCCTCCTGATTCGGAGGAACGCTCACGCAAACAGCATGTAATGCAAGCCACCATACTCGCAGACGCGTCGTCGACCCACCTGGCGCAAACGGATTCACTCGCGTTTAACGTGTTCTGAGCTCGACAATGAAGGATGGTCCCGGCATAGGATATCCGTTGTAGTAAGCGTATCGAGCGCCGAGAACATTGTAGCCCCGAAGAACGAGCACCTCCCGAGGCGCGACGCGGTAGCCGAAATACGCGTTCAGCGTCGTAAATGCCGCGCTTTGCGCCCAGTATGGAAGCGAAAGATCCGCATTCTGCTGTCCCCACGATGTCATGCTGATGCCCCACTCGTCGAAGTAGCCTGTGGGAGGGGCGGCATAGCGTATACTAAGTGTCGTCGCGAATGTAGGACCCCGACCGGGAAGCCGTTGTCCAGCATACACGTCGACCGAAGGGTCGCTGTCGAGGTCTTGCGCTCGGTACAAATTGGTAACGGAGACAGTTCCAATGATTCGGTGGTAAGGCCGGCTAGTAGCGGTAAGTGTCAACCCTTGTATGGATGCATGACCAACATTTTCTGGAATGAACGTCGTATCATTGAAAATGATGAGATTTGAGCCGCTCATCGTAAACCAACCAAAACTGGCACCGCCGCCGAGATCTGAGTCGGTCAGCGTTGCGTCTCCGACTCGCATTCGCTCGGGGACGAGGTTTGGATTGGAGAGGTATGGATAGAACAAATCCTCCGCAGTCGGTGCTCGAAACGCAGTCGCGGCATTTATCTTAAGCGAAAGCGCGGTTGCCAGGTTTAATATCCCGCCGATCGAGGGTGACAATGCACCGCCGCTTGCGTTGCTATCTTGAGTGTAGTCATTCTCTCCGCGTAAGCCCAGATAAAGTTCGTCGCCTTGAGATCCGAACCACTGTTGTTGAATGTACGCGGCGGTTTGTGCGTACGCATTTGCGACGGGCGGTGGATCGCCGGTCCCTCCATCTACAAGGGCCACTCCTCGGGAAACATCCACGCCATAGGTGAGCCGCTGGCGGCCGTCGCCAACAACGTTAATCGCGCTTGCCATTACTCGCGCATCCTTGAGGTACTGCGAGTACGGCGGAGGCGTGGGAGCGCCGGGCGACGGCGTCGGATAAGGTTCGTTCGGACAAGTGTCGTCGCTGGGCGTGTTGCAGTTGTATCCGAGATCTTGCGTGGACTCGCCAACAGAAAGCGATTGAGTAGAATGGGGCCGGCGGATTTCGGCGCGAAGGCGAAGGTCGTTGATGTTCGTGGAGTCCCAACTCGTAGTTGATGCGAAGGCGATGGAGCCAGGATCGCGCACGCCCTGCGAACCGAAATCGCCGGTAAATGAGAGCTCAATAGAGCCAACTCGGTGTTCATAGGCTGCACGAAGGGCGGTGAGTCCAGCATTGGAGTTTACACGCGTCATGCCGTCAGGCAAGCCATAATCGTTCGTCGCATAGGTGCG
Source organism: Vulcanimicrobiota bacterium (assembly GCA_963752825.1). Taxonomy (GTDB): domain Bacteria; phylum Vulcanimicrobiota; class Vulcanimicrobiia; order Vulcanimicrobiales; family Vulcanimicrobiaceae; genus Cybelea. The sequence goes on from CAVVZF010000001.1 coordinate 388,388, forward strand.
CTGAAACGAAAGATAAGGTGTTTGAAATTGGTACGTCTGCTCCGCAAACGATCCGGCCGCAAGAACGGCAGCTGTCGTCCGCGGCTGCGTGCTGATGATGTTAATGACTCCGCCAATCGATCCGGAGCCGTAAAGGGTTGATCCACCGCCCTCGACGACTTCGATGCGATCGACTCCGGCCACCGGCATCGCTTCGAGTTGCACGCTCAGAATCTGTGAGCCAGCTACGGGCAACCCGTCGAGCAGGACGAGGACCTGCTCGCTGGTGCTTCCGCGGATGCCAAAACTCGTCAGCGCACCGAAGGCACCGTATCGGTTTATGGTGACGCCGGGAACGTTTACCAGCGCGTCGGCTATCGTGCGATCGCCGTCGCGCGCCATGTCGGCTGCGGTAACGACATATGTGGTGCGCGCGACCCTATCCGCCGGTTCGCTGCTCCTGTCACTGGTCACTACATGTGCGATCTGCGGTATCGCGGAGGGAGAGGGTGACGGCGAAGGGGTAGGCGACGCGATAGCTATGGCGGACGCGAGAAGAAACATCATAGTAACCCTTTCCCTTCATGCGAGGGGGTCGGTTTTTCGGTTTGCGTCGATATCCTGACTCGCGGATCGTAGCTTCGTGCCCGGGCCTTCCCACCTATCGATAGTGGCGCCGGGCTGCTTCCCGCATACAGTGGCGCGACCGTGCCGGCCTCACACCGGCTTCCCGCGCAAACCTAGTGCGTCGTTTTGTAGTGGGCTGCCGCTCTCCCTTCGATGGCAACCAGGAGGCTAGGCATTTAAGGACTTGCATGAATCCGCCTTGGCTTGGAGCGTTCTGTGACCGCCCAGCGACGATGCGGCGTGAGCCGGTATCATCCGCCAGGTTGGCGGCAATGCAGACGGCTGTTCGCCTAGTTAATTGAGCTGTACGGCCGTCAGTTGAGCGTGGGAGCCCGGCGCGTTTTTCGCTCGCGTTCGCCCGGTTCGTCAAGAGCACGAAGCTTCCGCACGTGCGATTCCACGATCTGCGCCATTCGTTCGGGACGCTCGCGCTTGCATCGGGAATCGATTTGCAGACCGTCTCGCGCGCCCTTGGACATGAATCGAGAGCGATCACTTCGCGCATTTATCTGCACGCGATTGAGAGTCTCAACGAGGACGCAGCGGCTCGTATCGACGCACTGCTCGGAGATGCGGTAACGAGTGCCCTTGCGAAGCCGGCAGGCCCGTCGAAGCTCGCGGAGTCCGTGCCACAACGGTGCCACTTGCCATCGCCGCAAACGAAAAACGCTCGTAGATTCGAGCGTTTCGTGGTAGCGCCAACGGGAATCGAACCCGCGAATCGGGGTCCCGGCCGCTCCCGTCTAGTACCGGATAGTCCTTTCTTGTTCGGGTTTTCGCTTTTTCGAGTCCCGCCTATTCCCTTCAAATCCCGTCGAGTTTTGTGTAATCCGTTAGACGGCCGTTAGAGGAGCGGGCGCTACCTACTCAGCAGCTCTCGGAAGGAGGCTAGATAAACACGCCAGCGTTCCACGCTGAAAAGCGCCGGGTCTCTTGGGCTGAGCTTTGCTCACTTCTCGCCGTCCGCTCACGATAGATGGCGCGGCAGTGCGATCACCGAGCGCTTTGCGCGACTTGCGATTGCGTGAGGCCGTGCTATGATCGCGTTACTCACGAAGGAGAAATTGCCTTGAACATTACGCGTCTCTCAATTTGTAGCCTCGTCGTCATCTCCGTCGCTCTTGGGCTAGGCAGCTACGCGATAGGCAGCACTGCATCGGACGATGCGAACGAGATCTTGCGAATAAGCAATCTACGCATGAGTGCTCTGGGTACAAACGATTTCGCAACGTGGGCTCGTTATACATCCGACCGTTATCAGATCATCAACGACGAAGGTGAAGTTCTTACCAAATCTGCGGTCATCGCCGGAAAAAAAGCCGCACATTATCCCGATTCATCGGTGTGGCTTGAGCCCCCCTCGCTACGCTTCATTGGGGAGATGGCGCTTGTCACTGGCAAAGCGTTGGAAACGGAAAAGTATCCGGGCGGAACGATGTTTACGGACTACCGTCTAACGATCCTATACGCGAAAGAACGCGGCGAGTGGAAGGCACAGGCGTCGCAAGTCACCGTCTTGCTCAAGAACTACACGAAGGGCATAAAGATGGCGCCGACGGCGCTCGCCCCATTCACAGGGCGCTACGAGTGGGCTCCGGGTTTGATTGAAGCCCTGAGCATCAATGGTTCACGCCTGATGACAACCTTTGAGGGCTCGACTGAGCCCGAGATTTTTGTTAGTCCCAACGCCACAACGCTTGCCGACGATACAGCGGTCGGAACGTTCTATCGCGACGCCACCGGCAAAGTAGCGGGATACGTCTACCGACGCTGTGATGGGCAGAGTTTTCGCATTCCTAAACTAAAAGGTCAAAACTAGTCGAGCCTGATCGACTAGCACGGCACGGCAACCGTTCTGACAACCGGTGCTCCCGGGCGCGAAAATCGCCTGTCAATATAGCATTTTTTTGTAGCGCCAACGGGAATCGAACCCGTGTATCGGGGTCCCGGCCGCTCCCGTCGAATACCCGAAAGTCCTTTCTTGCACGGGTTTTCACGTTTTTGAGTCCCGCCTAATCCCTTCGAATCCCGGCGAGTTTTGAGGAATCCGTTAGACAGCCGTTAGAGGAGCAGGCGCTCTGTTCTCCGCTCGGGACAGCCTATTACGCTGCATTCAGTGGAAGAGCCAGGGCAATCGTATCACCGTTCGCTCGTTGGAGCGAAAGCGTGTGCCAGCACCGTCGATTGGCAGTTCATCTTCGCGTTACCAACCGAAGCCGCGACAGCGTGGCACTTCAAAGCGATACGCGGCGCGCCGGCGAGCCTAGCGGCCTACGTAAACGAGGTGCGAGCATTCGCAATGGGCGAGTACCGCAACGCTCTCGCTCAGGCCGCTAGGTTACGCGAGCAGCGGCGCTGGAGTGGCTGCTCTCCAATGCAATTTGAAAATCCTAATCCTTGATGAGAAAGTCGATAACGCCGCCGAATAACCAAAAGACGCGACTCGCCAATCCCAGCCGATGTTTGCGACGAATGCATCGACGTGCTTTTGCACTTGCCAATTGGATTCTTAATTGGTTGGGCACGGAGCGCCCTCAGCCGTCCACTCCTTAAAGTCCTGGACGAACTGCTCGTGGCTCAGAGGTGGCGTCAGACGGTTATCGCCATTGGGCCGACTGCCAGGACTCCATCCCCATAGCACGAGGTGGTCGGTTGCAATGTGATGCTCCAGCGCCGCCAAATCACGATTCCCATTTCTCGCTTTGTCCTTCAGTCTGGCGCAAAGTGCAGAACTACTGAGGGCGACCCTTGGTGCTGACTCCCAAGCCATGCTCAAAGGCGCTGTATGCCAGTTCGGAGCACCCGGAATCCCAGTAACGGGGTTGTTCATAGCACCGTGGCACGAGTCACAGCGCAACTGCGGCAACCCTCTATCGTCAGGCCCTCGCATGACGCCGTAAATGTGCGCGTAGCGAAGGTCTGTCTGCCGTGGGAAATCGGTCATGGTATGGCAGTTCAAGCATCTTGGACTTGAAAGAACGGAGTAGATTTTTGTCCAGTGCGATTCTGGCAAGGCAGCGACGATCTGCTCCGGTGTTGGCGCGTGCGTTATGATCTTCATGTAGTCGGCAATCATGCGAACGTCATCCATGTTAAGCGGGCCGGGGAATAGACGGGGCATTGGGGGCGGGACGGTTGCCAGAAAGTTGGCCAGTGCATTCGGATCCGCCAACTCGGGATGATTGAGCAGCGACGGATACGTGCGGCCTTGCCCCGAATTCCCGTGACAAGCACTGCACATCAAGATATATCTCTCCGCGCTCGCGGCAGCGGGCTCTGTAGCTTGCGGCGGCAGGCGATCCGCCGTCACTACGTCCGGCGAGTCTCTCTCGCTTAAACCATACACTGATATCTTCAGAGCCCCGCTTACCCCAGCCGGGTTCAAGGTGGTTCCACCGACCGCGGCGGCGACATATTGTTTCCCGTCGACTGCGTAGCTGATCAAGCCGCTGTTGAGCGCACCATCAACATTGAGATGGTCCAGCACGGTGCCGTTCCTCGCATTGAAGGCGAAGAGATTGCCACGGACGTCACCGGCAAAAAGAAGACCGCTTTTGGTCGGCACTAAACCCGCCAACATCTGCCCGTCGGTTTGGTACTTCCAAAGGATGCGCCCGGACTCTCCGTCCAAAGCAGTGATCCATCCGCGTGGTTGCTTTTGGAATCCCACGAAGACTGCGCCGCCGTAGTCATAATCTAGCGCGCCTTTTGCGGCGCCATTCTCTGCCTGACTCGCGGCCGCCGCCGGCGCCGGCTTCTTGTAATAGGAACACCAGTCCACCATGCCGATATAGAGTGCGCCAATCTTAGGCTGATACGCGGCGCCGTTGAATTGCGCACCGCCGCCCAAGCCCGGACAGGTCAGCGTTAGGGTGTCTCGCAAGGGACCATTATTCAGAATCGTCGTCCCGGGCGTATGGAAGACAACTGCATTCGTCTTCCGGTCGATGCCCGTCACAAAGCCGGTTTTGTCGGCTTCCGCCACCATGTCTTTCCCGCTGCGCGTGCGGTAAAGAGTCGGTGCTGTACTTACATCCCAGTCGTGATCATCATATGGCGCTATTTGGTGATACCACCTCACCTTGCCGGTATCCGCATTTAGCGCAACGACGGAATCCGTATAGAGGTTCTCGCCCGGTCGCACGCCGATATCAAAATCGGGCGCCGGATTAGCCACCGGAATGAACACGTCGTTTGTCGCCGGATCGAGCGAGAATGACGTCCAGAAGCCGCCGCCACCGACGCCAGGCTTCAACGGGAGGCCGCCCCAAGTCTTGCCGTTGTCTCCGTTGTTCCCTGGTGGAACGGTATAAAAGCGCCAAATCTCCTTGCCGGTCTTGGCGTCGATGGCCAGCATGCGCCCGTGAATTCCTAAGTCGCTGATCGAGATACCGATGAAAACCTTCCCGTTCCACGCTATGGGCGCAGCGACGAACGTTTCGGCCTCCTTTGGATCGGCATACTGCTTGTCCCACATCACGTTGCCCGTCTTAGCGTCGAGAGCGACCACGCGACCGTCAACCGTGCCGCGAAAAATCATTCCGTCGAGGTAAGCAGGACCGCGATTGGAGATGTTCGCCGGCACCCCGAACTTCAGAACGGTACGCCAGCGCAGAGCACAGGTGCCAGCGTCTATCGCGTACGTCGCTCGCATGGTATCAACGTAGATGGTCCGGCCCACCATAAGCAAGCCACTACTAAACCAGGCTGCCTCATTGAGTCGAAATTCGCAGGCTTCTTTCAAGCCGCCGACGTTTTGCGGCGTAATCTGGTCCAAATCGACGTACCGCTGGCTGGCGTAGTCCTTATTGACTGTTACCCATTGCTGCGATGACTCCAGAGGCGCCGCCGTCGTGTGTTGGCGCGCCAAAAGTGCTGCGAGCATAGCGACGCCAAGGGCGACCACAGCGACCGAGAAACGAAGGATCAAAATCGTGCCTCCTGAGTTGCGAAACTTTGGGCCTAATTTGGGGTATCCGCAGCGTGCCGGTGAGGACGTTGCCCGGCACACAAAGTTTGGGCACGAGTCTGCAACATCCTAGTGACGCGAGCGCCCAAGGCCGACAGCGGCTGAAGGCCTTGGAGGGTTCTCTCTCTGAACGCCATCTTACACGTGGGCGGGGGCCCGGGGAGGCGCCGCACAGCATCGCGCAGACATTGCGAGCCGCATGGCACAGCGGCACCGAATCGCATAGGAACGCAAGGACTAGATTCGGAGGCCGGGTCCCACACCGAACGCAGACTGGCCGTCCGGTTCGCCCCAATCTTCAAACGGAAAGCACCCAGGGCGGCGTCGAACCGGCGAAATCGATTCTGCGCTTCCATCTAATACCGAGAGTCGCGCTAATACCGAGAGTCGCGATTCCGCCATTGGGATCGCGGCGGCCCGCACCACCGGCATCAATACGAACCGTAGTTCCCCGGGCTAAAGGCTTGATGCTTTACAATATGAGTTTTATGGCGCCGATGGGAATCGAACCCGTGAATCGAGGTCCCGGCCACTCCCGTCGATTACCGGGAACTCCCGTCCTGTACTGGTTTTCGCGATTTTGAGTCCCGCCGAGTTCCCACTAATCCCGGCGTGTTTTGCAGAATCCGTCAGACGGCCGTTAGAGGAGCAGCCGCTACCTCTTTCATTCGAACGCCTTGAACGAGCCTGCGCGGGAAGCTCTCTTGGTAAAATCGCTAGAGGACACGCGTGGAGGCCTTTTCAAGCTCCTCTTCCAAAATCGGCACGCCGAGATTGCAGGCTTGAATACCCTGGACAACGCAGAGTTTGAGAACCTCGACGATTTCTCCCATGGTGGCGCCGGCCTCAAATGCCCGTTTTATGTGGCGGTGCGTGCCGGGTGCGTACATGTGCGTGTAGGAAGCATCGCAGGCGATGCTAAGCAGTTCAAGCTCTTTTGGTGGCAGAGGACAGGTCTTGTAAGTCCCGGCAGCGGCGGCCATGAATTCGTCGAACCACTTGGGGTCCAGGGCGACGAGAGGATCCCAGACGGCGTTCCACTGCCCGATGGCCTTCATCGCATCACATGCCGGCGTGGCGACGGCGTTCGAACGTGGCACCGGCTTCACCCCAGCCGCCTTGGCTTCTTCCGCCAATATTGGAGCGCCCGTGGCCAACGCATGGATCGACATGAGCGCGCCGGCCTTTATGACGAATAGGATCTCGTCGCGGGTTGCGCCAGCCTCGAGCGCCGCTCGAGTGTGGCGGCGCGTGCCGCCGGAATTGAGACTTGTGCACCCGACGTTCAGCCCGACACTGATTAACTCGACGAGCTTGCGAGAGAGGACTCCGTTCGTCCACGGATTTGTGGACATCTTTACGCACGCGTCCGCCCAGGCCGGATCCCATTGCTCCAGGGTGTCAAGCGTCACAACATCCCACGGTCCAGCTTTATCGATCGTCATTTTAGCCTCATTTGATAGCTACTATTGTTCCACGCTCGGCATGTCAGCCTCGTCACCCTCCCACAGGTGAAGCAACTGACGCGCTTGCTTCGATGCGAGCATGCGCGTCAGGCGCGCGACCTTTCGGCCAACTTCCCTTACGCGCTGTTCAGAACGAATGTCCTTGAGCTGGCCGTCTGCGGTGAAGGCCGTATCAGCATCGAAGATCCACGCTTCCGAAGGGATGACCCACGCGTGCAGTGTTCGGCCAATTGCACGCAGGGCGTTCAAAGTGGACATTCCGCCCATTCGCCCACCGGAAACGCCAATAAGACCGACAACCTTGCCTTCAAACTCGCGCATGGTCATCAAGTCAAGAGCATTTTTTAGCACGCCGCTAATCGTCCCATGATAGTTTGGCGTCGCCAAGATGACGCCGTTCGCTCTCATAACGCTTTGCCGCAGGCGTTGAACGCCGGGCCGTTGTTCGGCGCTGTCTTCGCCGGTGCAGAACGGTAGGTCGTAATCGCGCAAATCCACAAGCTCTGCGGTCGCGCCCATCTCTTCCGCACCGGCGAGAGCGATTTTCAACGCAGCTCTTGTCCAACTTTCAGCTCGGAGGCTGCCACAAAGTCCAACGACACGAACCGCTTCGGATTCCGTCACCGGTCACTACTACGCGAGTAAGTGTCCGTCCGAACCCGCAACGACGGTTTCCCTGAGCTTCCCGTCTGATTTGTGCACCAAGAAGCCCTGATGGCCAGATTCGCGGTTCGGGGGCAGGCCGAGGTTTGCAAGGGTCTCCTCGATGCTGTTGTATGTCACGCCGATCTTCAGCATTTGCCGCGCCTGTTCGGGCGTGGCGATATCGCGCCCAATCTCACGAGCCATACGAACGTGCTTCTCGATCATCTGAACCGTGCTCATTCGCACGCCCTTCTTGACGTCCCAGAGGTTGTCTTCAATGCCGGCGCGGGTGTGCTGTCCGAGTGCGATCATCATCATGGAAATCGGATGGGTTAAACGAAACGTCGTTTGATAGGTGAAAAACGATCCATGTGGCGTCCGGCGCACGAGTTCCATCAGGTCGAACGGGTTCGCACCGCAGATTCCGCCGCCGCCCGTGCTGAAGAAGCCGTTCATCGGGCCCATGTATTCGCCCCGGCGCACCATCCGCTCGACGAGTTCCAGCGAGTGTACATGTCCAAGCGCGAAGTACGGCTGGATCCCATGCTCCACGCACAGCTTGGTCTCTTCGATATAGAAGTCGGGCGTTGAGTCGGCTACCATGTTGGAAATCCCGTGCATTGCGTCTTCGTTGCAGAGATGCGTTCCGTCGAAGGCGTCCATCGGATGCAATGCGGTCAGGTCGAAGAGCGAGGTGCCGCACGCAACCGTAATCTGATCTGGTTTGGGATCGATCGTCGTCAGCTTGTGGCGCTGCTCGTACGTGCCGAAGGCACCAACCTCACCCGGCTCCGGCGCGAATGAAATCGACCCGCCGACCTGTAAGATCATCTTTGGCACGGCCTCTCGAACACGCGCAATCTGATCGCCGTATTCCTTGAAGTCCTTCGAAATATGCCCCGTCTTCGGGTCGCGGACGTGTATGTGCAGCAGCGTTGCGCCGGCATTAAAGCAATCTACAGCAGCTTGAACCTGCTCGTCCCACGTGACAGGAATATATCCCGGCGGCCCATCCTGAGGCATCCACATCGGCCCGTAGGGTGCCGCAGTGATCATCAGGGGTGCCATGTTTTCGGGGAGAAGGGCGTCGTCGGTAAAGTATGCCATCTTTTCAGGCCTCCTAAAAGCGGACGCCAGGCTTTCAACGCCAGACGGTCGGGGCCTTCGCGGTGGCGAAGACGGGATCGCTGGGCTTGGTGCCCCTACTGGCGAGCTCGATTTTCCACGACGTCAGGCATAGCCGGATCGTTGCCAAGCGCAGCAGCAAACGACGGAAATCGAACAGCCGGAACGTGGGACGTCGTTTCGCGCCGACACGCCGTGTTTCGTGGCGCCGAGCTCTTGCGAGACCACTCGGTTGTCTAAGCGATACAAGACATACTGCTGCGACGACTGTGCTCTCACGGGCTGTTGATCCTACTACGTGCGCGGCGATCTGGGTCATAGCAGTCCAACCACGACGAGTTGCTCGCGGCGACCAACTGCAACGAAATTGCAACCAAACCCGTGTCAGGAACGAAAAGGCCAGTTCTTGTCGGCTTAATGTGATAGCGCCCAACGGAATCGAACCCGTGTATCGAGGTCCCGGCCGCTCCCGTCGATTACCGGAAACTCCCTTCCTGTACGGGCTTTTGCGTTTTCGAGTCTCTTCTAGGAGCTTTGAATCCCGACGAGTTTTGCGGAATCCGTTAGACCGCCGTTAGAGGAGCAACCGCTAGTATCCCGGTCGCTGGGCGCGCTTCTTGGACGTGCTCAGACACGGTTGCCCGCGGCGGAGAGTTCAAATGCTACTCCAGTCGGCCGCGGAATCTATTTCCTATGACGCTCGTCACGATTCTCGGCGTTTGCGCCGTTACGCTCATGATGGTGTTCTACGCACTCGAAGACCGCGCCACGTGGCTGACGCTCGGTTTTGCCGGGGCGTGCTTGGCCGCCTCAGCTTACGGCTGGCTGGCCGGAACCTGGCCCTTCGGAATCGTCGAAACTGTCTGGGCGATGGTTGCATTTCGAAAGTGGCTAACAAGAATGAGGGCTAAACGGACACTTCAGATGGGAATCGGGTCGCGATGACGATTTCGCAGCTGGCGAAGCATGCCGGCGTCAAGACGGAAACGGTACGGTATTATCAGCGGATCGGGTTGTTGAGGACCCCGAAACGACCCGGACGCGGTTTCCGCGCGTACGACGACGAGGACGCATCGCACCTACGCTTTATCCGGCACGGGCAGACGTTGGGATTTACGTTGAACGAAATCGCGGCGCTGCTGCACTTAACATCGGCGGATTGCAAAGAGGCTGAGCGCATCGCAAAGGAGCGCCTTTTGAGCGTGCGCGCCAAACTCGACGACCTGCGACGGCTCGAAATTGCTCTCCAAAACACCATCGCCGCATGTGAGCAGCGAGACACTTACGGAGGCTGCCCCTTAATCACCGCGCTCTTGGAGTAAGCAGTTCTACTTTAACGTCGAGCCGGCGCATTAGCCACGACGATACGTTCCAAACAAACGCTCCGGAATATAGCATAGGACGATCGCCCCGCCAAGAACCATCGCGCCCAGCAGATTCCAGCCGCGTTCGCCAAGCGGTAGTGCGCCGAAGCCGTATAGCAGAGCGACGGCCGCCATCGCTAAGAAGAATGGGCCGGTGGCGTAACAATGCACACGCCTGCACCGAAGGGCATTTGCGACGCATCCAATGCCCATCGTCGCCAATGCGACTGCCCACAGTGCGCCTCGCCACGCTGGCCCGATAGGGAAAAAGCCACTTGCGATGATTACTGCAGCCGGAAGCCAATAGATGACGAGAACGATCCAGCGGCGGCTGAGAAGATCCCGCGACTCATTGCACGAGCGTTCAGCGCTCACGACTTGCCCCGTCACGAATTGGCGTCAACGGCACAGCGGATCGCCGTGCGGATCAGTTCGGTCGGCGGCGTTCCCATCGCGCCTGTTTTGTGGCCATAGGTCCGGCACATGAGCCCATATTCCGTTCGGTCCCTGGCGGCCGGTTCGGCATCTTCACCGTTGATGCGCACCGACGGCGAGCCAAGGAATCGCAGATGCTGTGCAGCTTCCCGAGTGGTGACGTCGATGAAGTCGATCGCCGCAACGACGCGCTCCAGATGTACCGCCTGCTGCACAAGCTGGCGCGTGGCGTCGGCGTGGGGACACCCTTCGAACGTCAAGACTTCAATGCGCATGTGCGAGCATCGCGCGAGCGTGGTCAGCGAAGACGGCGGCGTCGAGATGCGGCGCGTTGTTGATCGCGAGCTGATGCATCCAAAATGAAGGCTTTGGCGGATCTGCGCCGCTCCAGACGATGCCGGGCGCGTAGATAAAATAAACATCCCATGCCGGACCCGTCGATACCGGAAGAACGCGTTGGTACGTAATGCCGAGGTCGTTACTTGCGTCCCAGTAGTGCGAGACGCAAGGATCGGGCGCAAGCGTCATTGCATCGGGAACGTTACCGGCTTTGCCGCCGAGCATCGGCACCCAGATCGTGAATCCGATCAGCCGTCGGCTGGCCTCGGTGCTGAAGAGCGAGTGCTGAATCTTCGACACGCCGTCGAGACATGCCGGACACGTGGGACTGACCAACTCGACGATTCGCACGTCGTCGCGATGACGATTGAAAGCGGCGCGAAAAGGCTCGTCCGCCAAGTTCAATGTCGCGAACTGCGCTGCGTTAGAGCTAGCCCGCGCGGCACACCCAACAAGCATGGCGAGGAGAGTGAAAAGAGTAACGATTCGTTTCATGCGATTCTGGCCCAGAGGAGCGCCGCGAGCGCGCCGACCCAAACGAGCGCCGACAGCCAGACCAACGATCGCGAGGCCAGAGCGATTGGTGACCGGCGAGCGGGTCGCGCGCACCGCCCTGCGCCGCGTTGCGTCAACCATAAAGAAACGCCGATGGCCAGGGCGGAGACGATGAGCAACGGCACCGCGAAGGGCCGCCAGCCTTCCAGCGCGACCGCGCCGCCGGCCCCGAGCATCGCAACGACGAGCGGGCCCAACGCCGGGCCGCTGCAACACGCTGCCGCCGCGGCAGCAGTTGCGGCGCTGCCGATTCCAACGGCCGCGCCGGCCGCCGACGCCAGCTCGCCACCGGTTCTCGTTTCGTCCACGGCTCTAGCGTAAACCCTGTACGTGGGTCCGGAGTCAAGACAAGGGCTGCATTGACAAATCTCGATTCAACCGATAGCATCGAAGTATGTCGATGCAGTGCTGCCCGTCCGATCATGAACTCCACGAGCTTGCTGCCGAAGCCGCACTCTTCAAGGCGCTCGGCGACGAGACGCGGCTGAAAATGCTCGCCATATTGGCATGCAGCGAGGGTGAGGTATGCGTTTGCGAGTTCACCGACACGTTACCGCTGAATCAGCCGACGGTCTCGCACCATTTGCGGATCCTGCGCGACGCGGAGCTGGTCACGTGCGAACGCCGCGGCACATGGGTTTTCTACCGTCTCGCAGCGACGGCGCGCGACCGGCTCGACGCCGCGCTTAACGACGTGTTTCAACAGAAAGTGCTTGCATGAAAACGCATTTGAACCTTGCCACCACGGACCTCACGCAGAGCGTAGCCTTTTATGCAGTCCTGCTCGACGCGAGCCCGGCGAAACTGCGTGACGATTACGCCTTGTTCGTAACCGAGACGCCGGGTCTCGAGCTGGCCCTCGATGCTCGGGATTCCGTTCTTCCAACGCAGGACGCTCACTACGGCATTTGTGTCGAGAATGTCGCCGACGTCGAACGCGCCATCGCACGATTGGAGCTCGCGGGCCTGATCTCGTCGATCGAACGCGAAGAGACGTGTTGTTACGCCAACCAGACTAAAGTATGGGCGAACGATCCGGATGGGCGCCGTTGGGAAATCTACACCGTGCTTGAGGAGACGGAGCAGCGCAGTGACCCGGCGACGACCTGTTGCTCGGCACCGAACGAATCGCGCTCGTGCTGCGCCGCGTAGGCTCGGTTGACGTTATTTAGGCGCAGCGCCGCGGAGGCGCTCGGAACGGCTTTCCTCTTGGCCGGCGTCGTAGGGTCGGGCATCATGGCGCAGCGGCTGAGTGGCGGGAATCACGCCCTCGCCCTTCTCGCCAACACCCTTGCGACGGGCGGCGTGCTCATGTGCATGATTGCGGCGCTCGGGCCGATATCCGGCGCGCACTTGAATCCCGCGGTCTCATTCGCCGATGCATTGCGCGGAGGACTACCGTGGAGAGAGTTTCCGGCCTACGCAATCGCTCAGGTATCTGGTGCGCTCATCGGGGTAGCCACCGCCAATGCGATGTTTGGGCTTCCCTTCTTCTTCGCATCGCATCATGCACGAAGCGGACCATCTCAATTGTTCGCCGAGTTTGTCGCGACATTCGGACTACTCATTGTGATCTGGGGCTGCGTGCATTTTCGCTCCGCTTTTACATCGTTCGCGGTTGCGGCGTACATTGTCGCAGCGTACTGGTTCACGTCGTCAACGTCATTCGCAAACCCGGCCGTAACGATCGCGCGCTCGCTCTCCGATACCTTCGCCGGCATTCGCCCGCAGGACGCTCCCGGATTCATCGCCGCCCAGTTTCTTGGTGCAACCTTTGCCACACTATTTTTTGGCTGGCTCGTGCCGGTCAAAGCGCGCGGAGTTGATACCGTCGTGGTCCCGCATGATGGCGAGTCCGGCGCCGTCGCATAAGCGGCGCTCGCGTCCGCGCTCAACGAAAGGACAAAATGAAGCGTAAAGTATTGTTCGTCTGCGTGAGTAACTCGGCGAGAAGCCAAATGGCCGAAGCGTTCCTCGACGATGCCTGTCCCGACGAGTTCGAGGCCGAGAGTGCCGGTCTCGAACCTGGCACGCTCAACCCACTTGCCGTCGCCGCTATGCAGGAAATCGGCATCGACCTCTCTGCGAAATCAACGAAGAGCGCATTCGATCTTTTCAAGGCCGGCCGGTTATATTCGTATGTCGTCACCGTCTGCGACGAGGCCAGCGCGGAGCGCTGTCCCATCTTTCCCGGCAGCGCACGACGCCTGCATTGGAGTTTCCCCGACCCTGCAGCTCTGGGCGGTACGTGGGAAGAGCGCCTCGCCCGCACACGCGTCATTCGCGATGCAATTCGCGCTAAGATAGCGGCGTGGTGTCGTGAGGTATGCGCAGCGACTTCCGCTGCCTGAGCCCGCGTGATACGGATTCCATCGCTACTGCACAACCGCTTCGCTGCGGTCGCTATTGGATCGCCGTGGCCGACGATGAGGCTGTCGGGATTCTGCCGCGCGAGCGAGTCGCGCCCTGGGAGTAACGGCCCTGCCAACTGGAATCGAACCCGTGTATCGAGGTCCCGGCCGCTCCCGTCGACTACCGGAAAGTCCTCTCCTGTACGGATTTTCGCGTTTTTGAATCCCGGCCAGTCCCGACTAATCCCAACGAGTTTTGCGAAATCCGTTAGACGGCCGTTAGAGGGGCGGCCGCCTTGTTGTTCGCTTGGTGTATGCTGATCCCATAGTCGGCCGAGGGGAACCCACCAGCTTAAGTTGTGCAATGTGTCAACGCGCAATGTCGCGCCGCGGCTTCCTTGGCGAGATCGACCCTTGGGTGCGGCGCTGAGATTAGCACCGTGCCTCGTGTCGCCGACTACTTAACCGTGTAGCCTTTTGACTCCAGACACGCCGCGAACGCGCGCCGGAAGTTATTCATGCTCTGTGAGCGTTGCGCTTGCGCATTGGCGTCCGCATAATGCCGCTCAGCATTGTTGACGGCGTTTTGGCGTCCTCTTCCAATGACGGCACCGGTGAGCGCGCCGATTGCTGCCCCCTGAACCCGCATTGCCGGCAATTGCACCGATTGCCGCACCTCCTGCCGCACCTCCCGCAGCACCGCGAACCGCGCCACCCTGGTGAACCGTCGCGGGTGCCGCCGTAGCAGGCGGCAAGTTCGCCGGATCGACGCCGCTCTTGCTGCGCGCGGATTTGTAACAGATCGATTCATCATTAGCTTGCTGCGTCTGGCTTTGCCCTTTGGCCGGGTAGACGTACACGCCAAACATCGAGCTCAACGCCGATGAACCGGCGACGGCCGCGATCTGGCTCGCGATGCCAAGGAGCGCCACTGCTGCCATTACACCGATCAATCGTTTCATATCGCTTCTCTTCCTCGCCTCACTCTGAGGTTTTATTCGCTGCGCAGGCCAGGAAATAAGTCAAATGCTATGCTTCGGAGGATATCTCTCGCCTGCGCTACGGTGACCGTGGCATCGTCTGAGATAGTGGGAACCTTTGCGCCGAGCGTCTTCTCAAGCGCCAAAATTGAGTGGAGCACTCCCATGCCGAGACCGGAAAGCGGCTGGTCCGGCGGTAGAAAGGCGGTGTTGAATGGTGGAAACGGCCGTGGTACGACATCGGGCCAGGTTTCGGGCGCGCGGGGCTCACTGAGCGATAGAATGGGGCTGAGGTCGCGAGCTATGGCGTCGCGAGCCGTGAACGGATCGCCGAGCGACCAGCGTTCTCCCATCGTGCGAATGAGTGACGTGTGACGATACTCTTCGGTGACGACGAGACGCTCGGGAATCCAGGCCGAGATTGCAATGGCGGGCAAGCGTTGACCTGACCGGTTAAACGTAAAGCCCATCTGCCCGGCGGGCGCCGCTGGATCGGGTGGCGGTGCCGGCGGCGGCGCCACATGATCGTAGGTCCCGCCGGCTTCATCGAATACAACTAACAATAATGTATTGAGGTAGTTCGATCCCCTTGGCGATGATGAAGACCGTAGCGCATCGTAGACCTTCGCGAGCAATGCTTCACCACCGAGCAAGGACGATGGCATGTCCACTTGCACACCGTGTACGAGCGCCGAGATCGGCGGATGCATGTCGTTGTGGCCCAGCCACAGATTCGGTTCGATAAATGCGTAGTTCGGCAGATTCCCGTTCTTCGTATCCTCGAGGAAATCGTCAATAGTGAAGAAGTTCGTCGCGAAACGGCCGCGCAGTCGCGAGGCGTGGATTATTCCGGTGAACGAGGCGGGGCTGGGCTTGTCGCAGTAGACGCGCCACGTCAGGCCCTTTGCCTCAAGCCGTTCGAAGAGCGTCTCGGCCGTGTTGTGGATCGGGAAAGCATCGGCCGGCGGGAAGTTGATGACAAAGCCGGAGGCAGTTCCAGCGTGGAAGAAGGAGCGGTTTGTAAACGTCTGCGATGGGACCTCGCAAAACCAGTGATCGAATGTTGCGAAACCCCGGGCGAGCGTCGAAATCACCGGCATCTGGTCGGGCGTGTAGCCCTGCATGATTTGCGCGTACTCTTCGTAGGTGGGCTGGCGGCCCGTTTCCGCGGTAAACGCGCTGATGTAGTCGGCGACGAAGCCGTCCATGGTGGGCTGCATGCCGGGAGTAGGCGCGTTATACGGAGCCACCATCTTCTCAAGTGGGGCAAATCGATTTCTTGGATCGAGGACACCGTAAAAATCGGTGTTAATGTGCGGATATTCCTCGCCCGAATCTGGGTTGGGCGTATCCATGTTGGTTGCTATCCCATATGGAACGACCTTACGTTCAGCGCCGTGCTCCGCCCAGTCCGGTATGGGATTGGTCAAGTCCTTGCCAATAACGCCTTCGAAAGCTGCAACCTCTCCTGGTGCGTAAAGACGTCCCAACAGGTTGTCGAACGAGCGATTCTCAAACATGATAACGACGACGTGATCGAGGGCACTTTGCGGTCAGCCACGTGTTTGGCGACCTGCGCCTCTGCAACTTTGGGGATCGCCGCACCCGCGGCGGCGACGTCTACCGTGTTTTCCGTCACGCTTCCACCTCGTTCTTCAATCCGAGCGATCGGTCTGCGTCCGAGCACTCCATCGACTTAGTTCCTCACTCTGTAAACAGATCACCCAACATCGTTCGGCGGGTGGCCTCGTTCACCCGACGTACCCGCCGCCCTAGCGCACTCAATAACATACGTTCTACTGCTGGTCCGAATTCCTATCGCGAGCCTCCTATTCGAGCCGATGTCGAGCCGGCTGGTTCCCCCAGTGACCACAGCGGAAGTAGCGCGTCATGAAGCTGCTGTCGCTCGCGGCCCTGATTGAGGCTCTCACCGGCTTCGTTCTCATAGCGAGTCCAGCGCTACTGGCACGGCTCTTGTTTGGCGGCGATATTTCTCCCGATGGTGAAGCCGTAGGACGCGTCGCTGGCTTCGCCTTGGTTTCGCTAGGCTTGGCTTGCTGGCCGCTCCGCTCGGGTTCCAACGCACGCGCTATTCGCGGGCTCTTGGCTTACAACGTGCTCGCCACGCTTTTCTTTATTTACCTGGGCGTGCGCGGCGAACTCGTGGGAAAGCTATTATGGCCCGCCGCCGCACTTCACGCGATTCTTTCCGTGCTCGTCGCACGGATTTTTGTCGCGTCGCGCGCGGTGTGATCTTGGCTCTACTTCATTGCCTGGCGACGATCATGTTGAGGAGCTGCTCTTTCGAAACGAGGTGATCGAGCGATTCTCCAGCCGTTTCAATGACCACGGCTTTAACCTCGCCGTTGAATCTGCTCTGCTCGGGTGGCATTTCCGACGTCATCGGTGATCCACGCTTGACGCCGACGTCCGATGTTTCATCACCGGAAAAGATAGTGGGGGCGGTCTGCTCGACGCGGCCCTCACCAACCGGCTTGCCGTCAATAAAAAGGGTCACGTCGCCGCCTTTTGCGAGTCCGCCTCCGTCGTATGCAAACTCCATCCTCACCTGACGCTTCCCGGCAGTCAGCGGCTGCCCCGCGTTTACAACGAATTGGCGAAGCCCGAGCAGGTTATAAAGATACTTTAAGGTTCCGTCCTTTACATAGAGCATCCATCCCCCGCCAATCCCGCCTTGCGCAAGGATCACGCCGTTGGCCGGCTTCCCATCCGGAATCGCCAGCTGCGCGGTAATCGAGTAACTCTTGTTCTTCACGTTGACGACGCCATTTTCGTTAAGGCCACCCATGCCCTCGGCGAGCACCTGAGAGTTGCCGCGAATCAATACAGGGCGCCCGGCAAGGTCGGAGTTGAAGCGCTCGGCGCCGCGATCGTCCATCGGCAGCACGTTGTTGCGCGTCGCTTCAATCAGCCATAAGCGTTGAAGCTCGTGCAGCTTATCGGGCATTTGCTTCGAAAGATCGCGAGCTTGCGACCAATCCTTATTGGTGTCGTACAGCTCCCAAATGTCGTCGTCGAACGGCGGAGCGACCTCCGTCACGAGCCACGGCGTACGGTGGCGCGTGACCGCCGTCCAGCCTTTGTGATAGATCCCGCGATTGCCCATCATTTCGAAATACTGGGTCTCGCGGCGCTCGGCGGCCTTCGGGTCGTCGAAGCTGTACGCCATGCTGACGCCTTGCATCGGGACCTGTCCAATGCCGTGGACCATGGACGGCTCCGGCAAATGCGCGGCCTCGAGCACGGTTGGCGCTAGGTCGATCACGTGGTGGAACTGGTTGCGAATTTCGCCCTTGGCCTTGATGCCCTTGGGCCAATGAACGATCGTGCCGTTGCGCGTGCCGCCCCAGTGCGACGCTACCTGCTTCGTCCACTGATAGGGCGTGTCCATCGCGTGCGCCCAGCCGACGGCATAATGATTGTACGATTCGGGACCACCCAGCTGGTCTAAACGCTCAGTGAGGAACTCGGCGGTTTCGAGCGCGCTCATACCATTGAACGCGATCATCTCGTTGAAGCTCCCTTTGAGGGTCCCCTCGGCCGAAGCGCCATTGTCGCCGATGATGTAGTATACTAGCGTGTTGTCGAGCGCCTTGATCTCGTCGAGTGCATCGATCAGGCGCCCGACGTGATAATCGGCGAACTCAAAGAAACCGGCGTAGACCTCCATCTCGCGCGCGAGCACGCGTTGAAACTCGGGCGTCTCCGAATCCCATGCCGGGATTCCGTCCGGCCGCTTCGTGAGCTCGCAATCTTGCGGAATCACGCCGAGCTTCTTCTGCCGCGCAAATGTCTCTTCGCGCAGCTTGTCCCAACCTTGATCGAACTTGCCTTTGTACTTGTCGGCCCACTCTTTAGGTACGTGATGCGGCGCGTGCGTTGCGCCGGGTGCGAAGTACATGAAGAACGGTTTCTCTCCGGCGAGCACGCGCTGCTGACGAACCCAGGCGATCGCGCGATCGGTCATGTCCTCCATGAAATGATAGCCTTCTTCAGGCGTTTTCGGCGGATCGACGAATTTTGTACCTTCGTGAATTGCCGGGTACCACTGGTTCGTCTCACCGGCAATGAAGCCGTAGAAGTACTCAAATCCAGAGCCAGTCGGCCAGTGATCGAAGGGGCCGACCGGACTGGCTTCCCAGACCGGGACCTCGTGACACTTTCCGAACTGCCCAGTTGAATATCCGTTGAGCCGCAAAATCTCCGGCAGCGGCGCCATCGAGTTCGGCCGCAGCGAGCTGTAACCGGGCGCCGATGTTGCGATCTCCGTAATGCCGCCCATACCGACCGTGTGATGGTTGCGCCCGCTCAAGAGCGCGGCGCGCGTAGGCGAGCAAAGCGCGGTGGTATGAAATCGCGTATAGCGCAGACCGTTTTTCGCTAGGCGTTCGGCCGTGGGCGAGTTGCAGGGGCCACCGAATGTACTGGAAGCACCAAAGCCGGCGTCATCGATCAGCACGATGAGCACGTTCGGCGCCGCATCGGGCGGCTTCAGCGGTTCGATCGGGGGAAACTTTGAATCCGGATCCTTAGCATCGTACGCGACGAAACCGGCGTACGCCCGGTCTGGAATGGGAAGCACCTCCCGCTGGACATTTCTTGAGAGATGTGCTTTGCCGTTGGAAGTGGCCATCGTACGCCTCCAGAGATCGAGTGGCAGATTGCCGGAGTTGGAGCCCGAAAGGTACGGTGATGAATCTAGGCCCCCCTTCACCGCAGCGCGGGACTTCAACGCCCGTGGAAGCCGCCGACGATTAAAGCCGTGAAGTAATCTAACGAGCGAGTCCTGGCATTAACATAAACCGAGCGAGCGATTGAAAGCGTACGACAAATCTGACAGGGAAATAGCCCGTCCCAGGCATTTTCATTTCCTCCCGTGTGGCCCCTCGGGGCCATCGATCACTTACGACAGTTCGAGCGGAAAACGGTGGAAAGGGCGGACGTTAGCGAACGAAAAATTTGCATCGAAAAGACTGACGCAGCGAGGAAAAATCGGCTCTTACTAAGGGATGAGACCGGTGATAGTCGCTGCCTGAACGACATCTGGATCGTCGCGATGCAAACGAATCGGACCGACGAGCGGCGACCCTAACTCATATCGTCCCTGAAAGAGAACGAATACTTCACCTTTCCAGCGCGAGATCGTGCGGATACCGGCAAACTGGTGACCTCCAAACGCGTTGCGCATAAGAAATCCCGAAATAGCACGGGTTATCTCCAAGTGTGGACCTTGGGCCGTAATGACCGAACGATCCAATTGGGAAACGTCGCATGCGGCCATTGCAGCGGCTACTGCGGGCACCTTAGAGAGCTGGGTTCGAACCGACACGTCGTCGAGATCGCACAGTACGATAGGGCTCGCGAGTTGGACGAATACCTTGGCTTTGTCGTAGAGCGACGCGGGCATCGTGGGCGCGCGCTTCGCGATCTCCCGATCGCGTTCGGCCTGCTCAAGCGCAAGGCGCTGCTCGTCAGCATCCATCTCCTCATCGGGTGCCTCCAACTGCTCGACGTAGGTTGCGTCAACGTGAGGCTTCCACGGGAGAGCGACCTCAAGAATGCACGTCGTTGCTGAATCGCCCGCGTAGAGCACGGCCAGCTTCCGCTCGGGATCGTCGAAGCGGCCAGAACCATCTTGGTATTCGAGAGATACATCAAGCGGTGACGCGTGGTATCCCACGCGCCAAAACTCCGAAAGACCGTAGTACACGTAGGAGGGTTACTCGCTGGCGTGATTCTTTACGGCACTGAGGACGTCGGCGTATCGGCCTTCGCGTAACGCGTCGACGGGCATGGCGAAATCAAGGACGGGATTCGCGCCGCGGAACCACTGCTCAGCATTGGTCGGGGTTAGTCCGAAATCAATCAGCGCATAATACGCCATTGCAGCGTGACGCAGACGATCGAGACGATCGGCAGAGGGCCGGTTACGCCCGAGCGACCACCGGGTGATCGTTTTGAGGTCCGGTGTATTTGTTAGGCGCGCGAGAGTCGGTCGGCCAAGCGCGTGGGCCAGCTCTTTGACCAAGGCAGCGTCTTTGGTGTGGTAGACGCGGTCGTGGACCTTTTCAAGAACTTTTGCGATTTGCGGTCGCGCTGCTACCGGCATCTTTTTGTCCCTTCGGCGGGGCGCCTTTGGGAGCCCCTACAAATGCCCCCTAATATGCCCCCGACCTTGCTCCAGCATAGCTCTCCGTGGGCGCGTCGTCAAGACGGGCCGCAGCCGATCGCGCTCTCGCTTAGCGCCCTGCTAGCCGCTCGTCCGCCAGGTGAACGGAGCACGAGCAGTGGCAGTGCTCTAGCCCGAACGTCGGCGGCCTGAGCCGGGCCCCAATAGCGCGAATCCCAGCTTCGATCATTGGGGGCGTAGAACCAAAGCTGGCCCCGCCGGAGATGATAGCGCCCGTGTGGCCACGGCGACAACCGACGTCCGGCGGCGTCGAGCGAGAGTGGCTGGCTATGCGGCAAGAGGCAGCCATTGACGGCAACTCCGTTCGCCGAAACCGCGACCAGGTCGCCGGCGACGGCGGCGACCACTTTCAAGAGTAGCTCGGTATCGCGCGCACAAGGTCCTGTGGCGAGGTATCCGCGGCGGTGGCCGAGGTCGCCGGCATCTCGCGGCGCGCACGCCGCGACGAACATACCACGCTGAACGTCAGTCTTAGGAGCGGGGGCTAAACGATAGATTCCTAGCGGCATGCTCGGTGTGTAATTGAGGCGCAGATCGAGCCCAACGATCGCGTATGCAGTGACGACGATAACCGCGATGAATAGGCACGACTGGAAAATTCGTAGCTTTCGCGTTTTCCTGAAAGTAGCGCCCGCGATTACTGCAGAGCCAATTAGAGCGGATGCGAGCGCAACGGTTAGCACGAGCACCGATTGAGTCATGCGCGAACGCTTGCTAGATCTTCGGGATCGTTGTGCGAGCGACCGTAACGAGTATCGGTGAGCGCGACGGCGTGACTACCTTGCGACGCGAAGCTGGCCGCCTGTGTTGCATGATTGCGACGTGAATCAAGACCGGGGAGCGCATCGCGTCGTGTTGTGTGACGATCGGGTGATCGCCGATGTATTCGTCCTGGATTCCGGAAGCAGCTAGCACGCGGGCGATGTAGGGTGCTCCGCCGTTGAGACGCCCTGTGTTGTACATTCCAATAGCATGGCGGAGCGCGAGTTGGCCGTCGCCAAATCGCTGCGCAGCAAAGGCGTAGTCGTCGCTGAGAATCGTCGCGCCGACGCTGAGGTTAATGCATGGATCGAAGATCGTGTGCAGGCTGAGGCCGAAACCGGCGAAGTTCATGCTGTCGATTTGCGCGATTCCAACGTCAAGGGAGTGCCCCGCCCCCAACAGCCGGCCCGCTAATGCTTCCGCATTCGCGCGATCGTGCGGAAAGTACGATCGCCGGGTAGTGTTGTCGCCGATCGCCAACGAATCGCCGCCGCTCTCAACCCGTACGATAGCCGTCATGGTCGACGGTGCAACGTTGGGGGCACAATGCGCCATGAGTGCTGCAAGCGCAAGTCCATGGAACATCACGGCGCACCTGGCCCTTCGTAGGGTGCCGTCAAGGCGATGTCGCGATCGACGAGAACGTCGAAGATGTAACCGGGCGGCACCTCCAGTGTCGGAGGAACTTGCATCTCGCGCTGCGTGAGCTGGATGCTCGTATTACCGATTTGCTGTCCAAGCGCGCCCGCAATCGTTTGCCCGATACTTGGCGCAGCGTAGATGCTTCCTAACTGCTGCGGCTGACTGAGCTGCGCACCGGCGCCAATGATGCTGAGTAGCAGCGCGGAGGTGAAGACCTTATTGAGATGCTCGTCGACGTTGGCGCCGAACCCGGCGTAGCCGGCCGGATCCGTGCCAGCCATGCCTGGCAAATCGAGACTTGAGCCATTGGGATAGAGCAACCGCGTCCACGCGACGAGCATGCGACGCTGCCCTTGAACGATGCGGCTGTCGTAAATGCCGACGAGTCTTGTGCCGCGCGGAATCAGGAGATAGCGTCCAACTACGCTATCGAAGACATCATCGCGGACTTGCCCGACGATCGTTCCGGGAAGGTCGGCATTGATACCGGTCAGCAGTGTTGCGGGGATGACGCTTCCCGCGTGCAGCTCGTAGGGAGACGGATCGTTTTGAAGCGTCGCGAGAATGCGGTCATGCGGCGCATTTGCGGCCGACCCTAGAAAAGCGAGCCGCTCACCCTGGGCATCGAGTTCTTGCGCAGAAGATCCGGCGATCCCAGGCACGGAAGGCGATGGTTGCGGGGCGCCGATTAGCCCCGGCGCTCCACTCGCGTTCAAACGAACGATGGCTGGTGCGGCTGCTGCTGCTTCGAGCAACGCGTGCTCACGCTCCTGACGTTCGCGCGCCGCTTCAAGCGCTTGTAGTTGCGTTGCGGAGATTTGCGCCACGGCGGGCACGCGCATCGTCGAAGCCGCGATTGGCGGTACACGCGCGGGAAGCGGAATCGGGGAAGGAAGCCGCACGGGGGTCGGCTGCGCGTTGGGAACCTCGCTCCACCACGGTGTGTTGCGTTCCGATGCTTTGGTCAGCGCCGCACCGCCCGTGTTGGAAGTGCGGTGGTGCCCCGCAGTCGAGATGCCGTAAACGATCATCCCGAAAACCGCCGCGAGCAGCAGCGCCGCGGTAAAGCCTGCCTTAGTGCTAATCCGCGTAACGCCGCGGACTCGCCCGCGCCAGCCGCTTTCATCGAGCTCAACCGGCGATTGAATCTTATTGCGATCCATGGCGCTAATTCCCGCGGGTGATGACCGCGCGCCGCTGGTGCCTGCCGCTGCCTTGGACAAGCGCGATGCTCGCTGGCACGCCGTCGACCATGTAGTATTGGCCAGTGAAGCGGTAGTTAACGAGGGTATCGCCCCCGTCGGTTCCTACGGCGAAGAGCACCGGGATCTCGCTCATGCCCTGCGGCATCTGCAGATACGTGTGCGTCCCGTCGTTGAAGGCGCGCACGGGCTGCAAGCCGCGGTCGCCGCTCATGCGGTAGTTGAAATCGAGTTTGTCGATCGACGTTTCCGGCAACGGAGCACCGGAGCGGTATCCGCGTCCAAACGCAGATGTCGTAAACGTGTGCTGCAGGTCTTGCGGGTAGAGAAACCCGATGCGCAGCATCGGATTGCTGTAGCTCGACACCAGGGCCAGATAATAGGTTCGGCGATTGGTAGTAACAATAAGGTTGGTGTGCAAGCCGGCTTCGGTCGGTTTGATCAGAACGTGCGGTGTTGCGTTATCCTCGCCACCACTCGACGCCGGCGCGATGAGCCAGCGAACGGAGTCGCCAACGGCAACATTGATAATTGACTCTCCGGACTCAAGCACGAGGTCGCAAACGAAGAGCGGCTTGCAGCGTAGCGTCGGCGGCGTACGTTCACCAAGGGGATAGCGCAGCACGCCGTCTGGTCCAGTGACCGGCCCGGCGACGGCAAACGCGGGTGCGCCTCCAACGACGAGAAGCGCGAACAGAAAGCTGATCTGTCGCAGCATTGGTAGTTTCCTCACAAGGATGAAGGGTTATAGGCGTTGGGTCCAGCTGATGCCGGTGACGTAGAGCCCCAACGGGTTACTCAAAACGCCACGCTCATCGCTGGGTGGATCGACGGCAAGAGTTATGCTCGCAAGCCAGTGCATTGTTCCGATGTCACGGCCTTGAAAGTCGCGTGCGTCTTCCGTCCATTGAAGCTGATAGGTCTGATTGCTGATCGGCAGCACCGCGTCCACGCTGACGGCGACCGTGCGCGATTGGCCGAACGGCGAGTGCTGGCGGTAGTAATCGTTGAGAAAGATCGTCGCCGTCGCGGCGGTGAGCGCGTATACGCGCGCGAGCGCGCTTTTTTCAGCGAGCGGGTCGGAACTGACCGATCGAACGTCGACAATCCACGCGGCCAACTGCGCCTTAAGTACGCGCGAATCGGCAGAAGCGGCGCGATCGGCGCGGCCAACCGCAACGGCGTCGCCGAGCTTGTCGACCTCGACGACGTACGGCACGACCTTGCTCTGCGCGGCCTCCCAAACGACGCCGATCGAAAGCACGAGAGAAACGGCAAGGGCCGCAAATGCAGCCCTTCTCCAGTTTCTTGCGCGGGCGATGTAGTCGCCGTAGCGTTCATTCCACTCCCGCCGCGCGGATAGGTACGGGTTCTCCGCCGTTCCGGCGGGAGATGCGGATTCCAAGTTGTTCATGTGTTCACCGTTTTATTCAGGATGTTTGAAGCGGATCTCGATGTTGCCGTCGGCCTCGTCGTCGGGGACCGGCGGTTGACGAAGAGCCATCGGATTGATGGCAGGAGGCGGGGAACTGCCGCCCTGCACGTCGTGCCGCTTGGCCTGCCGTGCCGCGCGCGTATCCTCGGCGTCAAGTGCGGCGTCACTGGCTTGCGTCTGCGCAACATCTTCCGCGGTGACATCGGCGTCGGTAGACTCGTGCTGCTGATCATCGGAGCTCGAAGATGTTTCCGCGCCGTCAGCGTCGGCCGTTTCTTCAATAGAAGTATCGGCATCGGGCGGATATGCGCGGGCGTCGCCGCCGCCCGGAACATCAGCCGAGCGGCGACCATTTCCGCGGACCGACGCGGCAGCGTTAAGCGCGCCAAGGTCGGTTGACTCGCCGGCAGTGCCGGCCGCGCCGAGGGTCTCAGCGTTAGCGGCCGAGAGTGCTCTGCTCCCGGCAATCATGCCGCCGACGCCGGTTCCAACAACGACGCTTCCGACCGCCACGGCGCCCGCAGTGTTGACGAAACTTCCGAGCGTCATGCGCGGCGCGCCGTTCATCAGCGAAGCGGCAAGGCTCGGAATCTGCCAGGCGACAAAGCCAAAGACCAGCGCCGCGCCGACGACCTCTATGTACGTCTCCGGCGGAGCGATGCCATTGCCGAAGAGCGCCGCCCACTGCTGCCCGAGGCTGTAGCCCAATCCGACGATGAGCTCCAGCATGAAAAGCTTGATGCCGACGCTCACTGCGTACCCGACGTACTTCTCGCCGAAGACGAGCGTCCAACGGCTGCCGGTAAAGCCGAGCATGAAGACGCCAGCGCCGATGACGATGTACGACTCGATGAGCGTGATGAGCAGCTGACCGGCGACGATCGCAAATGCGATCACGACGCCCAGCGCGCAGATCATCGAGGCTAGAACCGCCTCGATCGCCGGCAAGAGATTGCCGAGGCCCAACCCAACCTTATTTTGTGAGATGCTTTGGAGCATTGCATTCGCGATGTCGGTGCCGCAATTGAAGACCGAGCTTGGATCGCTTGGCATGAACTGCGACTGACCGCCGATCGCGCTGCCGGCTTGACTGAAACTCGAAATGATGTCGCCGATCCACACCGGACCATACTGCGGCTGCAACACAATGTAGAAGAACCCAACACCCAGGATCTTCAGCAGCAGCGATGCGACGAAATCAGGTAGGCTATCCTTTTGGAGCACATACGTGATCGCCGACCAGGCGATCTCAATGCCGACCAGCGCAAAGAAGAGCCCTTGCGCGTAGTGCAGCGCGGTCGTCATCCAGGGACCGGTCGTATTGCTGAACTGATGGGCTACGCCGGTCAGAATGCCACCCTGGCCGGCGCCCGGCGCGCAAACCGGCGCGGTCTGCGCCATTGCCGCCACCGGCAGAACCGCAACAAAAAAGAGCAGCGCTGCCGCTCTGGTGATTCGTCGCATCGAGGACGCTACTCGCTAGACTTGTAGGCCTGCTGGCTGTCGAGCCACGCTCGGAGCGTTGCGAACTTGACGAGGTCGTTCTGCTGCTGCGTGGCGAGATAGTCGAATTCGCCTTGAAGCTGGACCATCTGGATCTGGCGCAACTTCTCGAGCTGCTGCAGTTCCTGAACGCCGATCATGTTACCAACCTGCAGGGCTTGCATGTGCCCGACCGAGCCGTCGGAAAGGCCTTGGAGCTGATTGAAAAGTGCATCTTCGCTCTGAAATTGCGTGCTCTGCAGGTTCGCTGCTTGGAGCGCGCCTTGGATGCCGCCGAGTGAGTTGGACGCCCATTGCGTGTAGGCTTGCGTGTAGTTCGTGGGCACCTGGTAGCCGGGGTACATGTGCGTGAACTCGGCGCTCAAGTTGGCGTCAGCATAGCTGATGCTCTGGCCAACTTTCGCGATCCGGGTCAGCGCGGCGAGGTCACCCTGAATCCGCCCCCAGATGCCGTTGGGTATGTTCCGCAGGCTCTGGAGCTGATACGCGAGTTGCTGAAGCTGATTTGAAATTTGCGTCGCTTGATCGATCTCGATCTGCAACGTGTGCAGTTCCGTCAGCGTGTTCTTCGCGTAATTTGCCGGATCAAAGACAGTCATACCAAACTGCGCCACGGCCGGCTGCGCGAGCGCAAGCGAAAGCGCCACCGCAAGTGCGATGGCACTGATGAGGTTCCTTTTCATTGTAACTTCCTTTTATAGAAGGCTATCCCGCCGTCGAGCCTGACGGCGAAAGCTGAGTCCACTCGGTGGCTGCATTGGACAGGCCGCGGCGGCGCAGCCACTCTGCCGGCCACGTCGTGGGAAAGCGGGCAATGAGGCTGCCGGCGGCGGCGAGATCCTCGCGTCCGGCGGCGCCCAGGAAGCTCAGCGCAAGCGGGCCGAGCCCGAGCTCGAACGCGCGCGTCCGATTCGTTGGTTGCGGCCAAGCAATGCAGCTTGACTTGCAGCCACCACTAAGTACCGCCACTTCTGGGGCGATGATTATCGGAGTGCGTGCGATCGATAGCCTTGCTGGGCTTGGGATCCGGCGCGACTTGAGAAACTGGAGAGCGCCGTGCTCGACGACGAGGCGATCGAAACGGCGGCTTGGGTTCGTCATCGTCATCTGGCAACCGCAGCAGCAAACCTACAATCACTCGAAGAAGCTTACGCCGCACCACAGGTAACCGGTCGTTCGATCGCACATCCGTTTCTCGATGCACGAGATAACCATAAGCGTAATGTGCGCTGAGGGTCTCTACTCAAATGTGCCTAGTCCGTTCGGGCATTTCCATTTGGGATAGTGACTGATCGAGCGGCGTCTCCCTCCGGTGTCCTGATAACCATTCGGTCATCGTGCTACTTCAACGAGGCCGGCTTGTCCCAACGTGATGGTATTCCCGTCGTCGAGCCAGATTCGTACGGCCTCGTCGTCAATAGCTTGCACGTCCACTGCGACATGAAACCCTGCAAGCCAGCGTACGAGCATTCCGCGCTTGACTTCGGTTGCCCGCGCAAACGTCGTTCCATAGCTTTCGATCATTGCTTCCTCCCGCGGCGCAGCACCACGCCTGCCGTGCGGCGGCCACGTACCGCGCGAAGGGCCCGCGCGCAAGGCCGGAGCGAAGCGTAGCCGCGTCAGCGGTTGCCTTGTGCGTGGGATAGGCCAGCGCGGTACGATTGGCAGGGCGGCAGTGCGGGGTGCTAGCGCCCCGGCGCTGACGGTACACTATTCATTTGACAGCAATCGGGCGCAGCGGGATAATCTTGGTACACGATAACGTCACACTTTCGCCCGCATTATAATGCTTGCGAAAAGCCTAAGCGAATGAGCTGGGGCTTTTTTATTTTTGATCGAGATCATGATGCGAGCATAAGGCCGCCCCTCCTTCTGGTTAGCACCCAACTCGATGAATGCCGATGAAATCAGCTCGATTTATAAAACGCACGGTGACGATCGCCGAGGCCGCTCAAATTCTCGGCATCGGTCGCAATCAAGCCTACGAAGCTGCGCGCGCGGGAACGCTGCCGACCATCGCTTTCGGCGAGCGGAAAGGCGACGGCAGGCCTACGCGCTACGTCGTCCCGCTCGCCGCGCTGGAAAGGCTGCTCTCGAAGCAAGGCGAACTCGAGCGCACCGCTCCACCGAGAGCGGCGAAAGGAGAGATACCTTGAAAAAAGGGAGCGTAAAGCGCTTGCCTTCGGGAAAGTGGATGCTCATCTACGACGAGCCGCGTGTACTCGATGGCAAGCGCAACCAGCACTACGAAACCGTATCTGTGAAGACCGAAGCGCAAGCGCGGCGGCTTCTCGGGAAGCGGCTCGACACGATCGAGGCGGGCGAGTTTGAAGAACCCTCAAAGATGACCTTTGGGGAGCTGCTCGACCATTATTTCGACGCGCGTAAAGGCCGCTTGCAAGAGACCACGCTGGCACTTTATCGGCGGACGTTCAATCACCACGTGCGGCCGAAGATCGCCGACGTTCGTCTCGACAAGCTAACCAGGGACCACGTCGAGCGCGTTCTGGATACTGCGCGCGATTGCTCAACGCGAAAGCGCAAGGGTCAACCGCTCTGCGGTCGGACGAAACGGAACATTCTCATTCGAGTACGATCTGTGCTCGAATGGGGTTCCAAGAACTACGAAGGCGTTCGGAATATCGCGCGCAATGTCGAGCCGCCGCTCGTAGAGGACCGTGAGGACGTCGCGTTCGACGGCGAACGCGTACGGAGGCTTCTCAACGCCGCCAAGGGTACCGAAATCGAAGCCGCCGTGATGGCGGCGATCGGGACGGGGCTGCGCCGAGGCGAACTGTGCGCGCTTCGTTGGTGCGACATCGACCTCGATAAAGCCGTGCTCCGCGTGCGTCAGTCCGCTGCACTACTCGACGGTAGGATCATCACGAAGGCGCCCAAGACGAAAGGCTCGCGTCGTGACGTATCCATGCCGGAGTTTGTTGTGACGGCGCTACGCGCGCATCGCGAACAACAGGAAGAGCGCCAGCGACTCCTCGGCATCGGGAACCAGGGTGCAGAAGGGGTCGTGTTCGACCGGTATGACGGCTCGCGCTGGAATCCGAACGAGCTCTCGCGTCAGTTCTCGCGTCTTGTCAGGCGCAAGAAGTTGCCCGCAACACGGTTCCACGATCTACGCCACGGATATGCTTCACTGGCATTCGCCGCCGGGGTCCCATTGAAGACCGCGAGCGAACTTCTCGGACATTCGGGGATTAACGTAACGGCAAATGTCTATACCCACATCATGGACGAGCAACGAAGGGCAGCCGCGAAGCTGCTCGACCAACACCTCAATAAGGCCGTCCGGAGCGCCTAGCCCCGGCGATTCTGTGTAGTAAACGGTGTAGCGAAAACACCGTCGCCCCGCAAACCCGCGTAAAATAAGGCGGAATCGAACAAGTGGCGGGAGCGTGTAGGAATCGAACCTACCAGTCGCCTTGCGACGACCTCAGCGATTTTGAAGACCGTGCGAGCCACCAGACCCGTACGCTCCCACGTTTTGACAAAAGCTCTGGCTTTACCGGCGTTTTTTGCGAGAAGTAACTCGGCGACGTTCACCCGAATCCCGTTTCCGGGTTGCACTCGGGTTGCACCTGTCAGCGGGACTACCCGTTTTCGCTCAGCCGGGCCCGTTTCGGGCACCGCGACCGCCAGAGTCATAAGATCAAACCACCTAGGCGGAGCGCAGCGGCGGGACCGATCGAGTGCCGCCACGGCGCGCTTCAAGCGCGAGATCGCGCCGAAGCTCGATGCGTTCTTGCTCAAGGAGATCGAAGGCGACCGGTCTGCGCTCCAGGGCGCTAAGATGCTTTCCTTATACTTGTCGCGGTCCTGAGCTTCCCGATGCCTGGTGGCGCGAAAGAGTCTAGCCTGCTGATCAGCTCGACCACCCAAAAGCGCCAGGCGTTGTCTTCAAGGCCGCAAAACGGTAACCCGAAGTGGAAAACTCAGCAACCTCGCTTACGACCCGACCATGAGACAGGTTGCATGGCGCCCCGCGCTCGTAACGATTTGTGCGTTTGCGGCGCTCGCCCAGCTAGCGGATGTGCTGGACGCGACCGGAATGGGAGGCGCTCCGCCGTGGCGGGGGTGGTGGGGAGCCAATACCGGTGCCTCTTCTAAGCCTTTCAATCTTGCGGTCACGTCTGTCGACCCCGCAGGGCCCGCTGCCCGCGCCGGGCTTCGTCGCGGTGATCTCATTGACATCCGTGCAAACACGCTTGTCGAGCGTTACTCCCTCCTGGAACTGCCGCTCAACGGACGACCTCTCATCCTTTCGGTGCACAGGGATTCGCTGCAAAGAGAGCTTACGATCATACCGCAGCCGCTAAAGTTACGTTGAACTTCTGGCTAACCACTTTTGCCAGCCTTTGGCTTCTGCTGTTTGCAACTCTGATTGCGTGGCGTGGCGCCGACATGCCCCAGACGCGACTGCTGTCGTTATGGATCGCGGCCTTCGTTTTTACGGGCGCCTTGATCGATTTCGTAGCGCCCTCGGCTTGGGCGTATGTCCTCCTGGACATCTCCGCGTACGTGGTTGGTCCGTTGTCGGTGGCATTGTTGGCGGCGTTCGCAAGCGGCTTCGCCCCGCCACTTTCGCGGCTCCGTCGTATAACAAAATGGCTATGTTACACGTTCCTTGCGACCTTCGCAGCGATCTCTTTAGTTGGCGCTGTCGGAGTTATCACGCTGCGGTTTGATCCACTTCCCCTCGTTGAGGGGTAACGCGGGGTTAGTTCCCGTTGCGGCCGCTGTCCTCATGGCGGTGCACTGTGGCCTCCTGGCAATCGCAGCATCCCGCGGCGTCGAGCGTCAGCGAGCGGTATGGACGCTCGTACCTCTTGCCGCCTTTTTTTGTCTATTCATTTTAAGTTTGATCGCAAACTCGTCGTCATTATCCTATGCCGACACGCTCGCCGTCAGCCTTGTGAGCACTCTTGTGCTACTCACCGCGCCGGTTGCACTGACGTACGCGGCATTGAGCCGTCGGCTGATCGACGTCGGCTTCTTGCTGAACCGAGCCGCCGTCTTCACGATAGTTTCGGGGATTGTGATCGGTGCGTTCGCTCTGGCCGAATGGGCTGCGAATGCCTGGCTTGTCGGTACCACCCATACCACAAGTGCCTTTATCGGCATGGCCGTGGCGCTGGGCCATGGCATCTCGCTGCGGTACATCCATGGGTAAGTCGAGCGATTCGTTGATCGCGTCTTTTTCCGCAAGCGGCACGATGATGAGTCGGCGTTACGCCGCTTCGCACACGAGGCGTCCTATATCTCCGACCGATCCACGCTCCTCGATCGGGCCATGCAGACCGTCAAAGAGCACACACGCACGCGCGACGTGACAATCCTGGTTCGCGACGGGATTTCGGCTTACGCTTTGGCCACCAATTGCGAGCGCGCGGAGGTCGATGAAAACGATCCAGGCATTGTCGCCCTTCGTGCCTGGAACAAGCCAATCGATCTGCACGTGTTCCCTAATTCACGGTTACGCGGCGAGTTTGCGTTTCCCATGATCTCGCGCGGCGACCTCGTCGGCGCGCTCATCCGCGGGCCAAAGCGCGACGGTGAGGCGTATGCTCCCGATGAATCGGAGGCATTGCAGACCCTCGCACAAGGCGTTGGGACCGCGCTAGACACCCTATCGAGCCAAAGGAATGGCGCCATAGAGTCAATACGGGAGAACCAAGCGCTGATGCTGCAAGAGCTTCAGAAGGTCCAGCGCGCAATCATGAGCGCGTTGCGTGAGAAGAGCGAAGACGGTACCTAATGTCCCCTTTCTTTGCATGACAGGAGATAGCGATTGCCACTGGCGTTCGCAGCGCTTGTGTGAATCGATATTCTCTCATCCGGGGCCTTTGGGCCCGGCAGCGACGCTGCGAGGGTAACGGGCGGCCAAGGGTTGCGGGGGGATGCTTTAGCGTCGTAGGTTTGCCAGTAATCGAGCTTGCTCCGGATTGCGTCTTCCTCTGATTGGGGCTCGGATTGCTGGCGCTGCGTGTGTTTGGAAGTTTTTCAAGCATTCGGCCGTTTTGGCAGCAAAGTGTGCTATACTGTGTTTACAGCGACTCTAGGCGACCATACAAACGCTGCCCACCGTTACTGCCGCTCTCCAAGCGGTATCAAGATACGCGGGCAGCTTCTTTTTTTGGCTGATCAATGAGGCTGATGAAATCTAAGGAGTGATATGTTCTCTCGAATCATTACCATGCATCCAAAACCCAACAGCGCTGCCCAACTTACGAAGGCAGTTGAAGAGCAAGTACTTCCTATGCTTCGGAAACAGGAAGGTTTTAAGGATGAAATCTTCTTCGTAAGCCCAGACGGAAAGGACGCGACTGCAATCAGTTTGTGGGATCGGCAAGCAAACGCCGAATCCTACAGCCACACAGCTTATCCGCAAGTGGCCCAGCTAGTAACGAACCTGCTTGAGGGAAGTCCGCAAGTCAAGACCTACGAGGTTGCCAGTTCGACCTGGCATAAGATCGCCGCTCAAGTCACGGTCTGAGAGCGACGGGTCTTCCCATCCGGTAAAGGGCGGCCAGGCATAGGCCGCTCCCCGTTTATTCGGAGCAGTACGTGGCAACGTGGATCAGGGCTGCTCAGCCGTTACCGTGCGCTCTGCGCATCAAGGTACGCCGCAGCCTTGGAGCATCTCGCCGGCTCGTCCAGGCTTGCGAGATGAACCAGCGCCTCGGCGAGCTTAGTTGGGTCACCGTCCTGTTTTTGTGAGATAGGCCGCCAAATAGTGCGGAGTTCTAGACGCAAAACGGCGATGGTTCGTTCGGTAGAATCTCGCAACCTCATGCAATTTGTAGCGCTTTTGCCGCTCTTCTGCTGTTTCGTTCGGTAGACGCTTTTTTCGAAACTGCGAGCAGCGCTTTCGTGTATGGAGTAGTAATGACAATGATAACGAAAGCGGAGCCTTCGACGCTGGCTCCCGACGAGGTAAGCGACTCCGCCGTCACTCGGAGCGGCGTCGATCGCAGCACGTGCGAATACCAAATTTTTGGAACTTCGAAAAGAAGAGACTTCATCTTCAGCGTTCGCTAGCAAGGACGGCCCGGTCGCGTCCGAGGTCCTTTTTACTTGTACGCCGAATGCGAGGACCAGTGCCTTCGATCCTGGCGGCACGCAGCTCCCAGCACGGGAGCGAGATGAGTTGAAGCCAATCAAACCCGCAGCAACCACGACGCGCCGTCCGAAGATCGCTAAAGAGTACCCACCACACGAGCATTTCGGAAGCCCGCTAAACGTTTGCCGCATATGCGGCGAAAAATATTCTTATCTCGAGAGGCCCCAGAATCCGGCGTGGACCCGGGAAGCAGCAAGGAGCAGGCCGTGGAGATCGCGTTTGAAGTCGCCAGGCAGGAAAGTAAAGACGAATTTAAGTCTCAACAAGCGGTGCTCGACGCTATCCAGGCCGCACGTGAGGTGCAAGAGCGTGCGTGGGAGGCGTGGTTCGCAGTGCGCGAGGTAGCTTCGGACGAGTTCGAATCAGCGCGCCTTTCGTACACAGACGCCAATTCGGAAGTAGATCGTCTAGTCGACATCTACAAAAAAACCAGGCCATAGAAAAATCGCTTGGAGGTAGCGGAGGAAGCCCGGGCCAAGGCGCCCCCGTTTTCCGTACGCTCGCGGCCTTACGAAAGCCCTACGGTGACCACGGTGCGTGCGAGTCGTCGATTCTATCTGTTTGCGCGCACAAAATTAATGCTTCACAAGCGGTCCTATACCAAACGCCGCCTGGTCGAGTGCTCCTGCAATTCCGAAACGCAAAGCCGAGCCACTTCCAGTGCTAGCACCCTGGCACTCGGCCGCTCGGCCGCGATTGTAGTGTGCTATACTAAGGATCTCACACGAATAACGATTTGACCGCCTGTATCAGTGGCCGGCCAACCCGCATTTCCGCGAGAGAAAGGCCAGCCATGACCACTCCGATGGAGCGCGTCTGGACGCGCATGAAGACCACCGCAGCCAAAGTCGCCAAACGTAAGACCTTCATTAGCGTCGCAGAGGCGTCACGAGCGATACTTACAATGTGCCACCTAGAGAGAACGGCGTCTCCACCGCCCGATGCACTCGAGTATTTGGCCTCAGAGTTGGTGCGTATGAGCCAAGCTGAATCGCCCAACATCGCCACGCGCGTCAACGCGTAAGACCCGACGGGACGGCAACGGAACCGATGGGAGTTTTCCGTACGGAAGGCTGATCGATGTACGCGGCACCCTCTATGGGACGACGGGACGTGGCGGCACGTACGGCCTCGGAACGCTCTTCTCCATGGCACGACGTTGGCGGCACGGTCTTTTCCCTGACGCCATAACAAGGTCGTCAGGCCGGCTTCAACCTCCAGCCGAGCCAGGTCCACGAGACACCCGCGAAAATGAAGTTCAGTCCGACGACAAATCCGATGAACCAGATTGCCGAAAACGGCCACTGCGCCCAGAGCAGAATCCCCAAGATGATGCTGAGGACGCCGCTCGTGGCCACCCAGCCGTAGTTCGGAAACTGCATCATAAGGGCGGTAATGAAGCGGAAGACGCCACCGAACACGAGCAGCGCGGCGAGGAGCAGGGTGACCACGAGCGCGCCGCCGACGGGATGCTCGAGCAGCATCAAGCCGACGATGACGTCCAGCACTCCGACGAGCAACAGCAGAATTATGTGGCCCGCACCGCGCGCCATGAAGGCGGCAACGAGCTGACCGATCCCCGCGATCACCAGCACGATGCCGAGCGCAAACACGGATGCGAGCGTGGCCGCCCCCTCGGCCCAGATGGCATAGATCCCGACCAGGATGAACAGGATGCCCAGCGCGACGTACCAGCCCCAATTCTTTTGGGCCTCTGCGGCGTCCGCGACGATTTGCCTCATGGTGAATCTCCTTGTTCGTTAGCGCCCACCAAAGGGGTTCTGGCGCCCATCGTATCCGATTCGGACGGCCAGGGCCAGCGGCGGGCACGGCCCGAGTGCCGTTCAATCATCGGTATCCGGGTTGCGCCGTCTGCAGGAGGCGGCGCCGGACCGCTATTTCCCCCAGGTAGATGCCCGCGCACTGCGCCTTTCAGCTGGTGCACGACGAGCTCTTCCTCGACGACACTGTGTGACAAAACTCGGGGACATTCTGCCGGGCACGAAAAGCCGCATTCTCACCGCACCGTTTGCGCCACGAACTTAGCACAGGCGTTGGGAGCCGCAAGCGCACGATCCGGGAGGCTCAGCTCGGACCGGTCTGGCTGGGCGCCACCCCACAGGCAGAGCGTGCGCTGCCAGTCCGCCGGGTCGATTGAATAGATGACCAGCATGCGATGCCCGCGACCGGCAATGCCGATCCGATACGATGCCAGCAGGTACCGCGCGTCGTCGCTGAAGGCAATGTTGTCGATGCTCCGGATATCGGGCGGCCCCGGCAGAGCAGGGCCGATGCGCGAGTTCGTGGCGGCATCCAGGAGCTGAATATCGGTCGCACGTTCGAATTGTCCGCCGGTCGCGTAGGCGATTGTTCTCCCATTGGGCGAGATTGCGGCGACTGCCGCGTCGGGAAGATCGAGATCGGGAATTCGGCTGCCTTGCGGCAACCGATAGAGGCCTGGGGCGGCGTCTTGGTCGTCGGCGCGCAGGCCGATCGCAAAACGCTCGTCAGTTGAGATCGTGGACATCGAGACGAAGCTTGCGATCATTCCTCCGGTCGTCGAAACTATAGCGACATCTGAAGCGGCACTGCTGGGAACACCAGTGAGCGATGGATGCAGCAATCGAACGTACGAACCTCGCGACGAGAGGTAATAGGGCAGCCCGGGACTCCAGCTTGGCAATCCCGCGCTGCTCGCCAGAGTTTCCCAGGACGACTGAGTCATCTGTGTTCCGTTTGCAGCGTATCGGGAGATGCCGCCCATCCACGCCTCGACTAGCTGTTGTTCCATGGGATCGTATCCTACTTCGGGGTCGTCGGTGAAGGAGCCGCTCGTGATTGCGGCGGCGTGCAGGCGAAACTCACCGGTAACCTTCAGCGCAGGGTCAACGGTCATCAGCCGCGCGACGCCTGTGGGATAATCGAGGGCGACCGCATGAACTCCGTCTCCCGGATCAGAGATGCGAACGGTCCGGCTGACGTCGGATGCGGTGGCCCGGGAAGCACGATATTCATCGAGGTCATAGACGTGGATCGCGCTCGATCCAGCCAACACGAGATGATCGCCGATGCTCGCAAACGCTCCGGGCCACACCGGGGCCGTTTGACTTCCCAAGGCTGGTGCCGTCGTTCCGTCGAGAGCGCGTTGAACGATGCCGCTCCGATCGTGGGTTACCGTCACCTCAGTATACGGATCGTAGACCGGTGTGGAACCGTC
This sequence comes from Vulcanimicrobiota bacterium, assembly GCA_963752825.1. Taxonomy (GTDB): domain Bacteria; phylum Vulcanimicrobiota; class Vulcanimicrobiia; order Vulcanimicrobiales; family Vulcanimicrobiaceae; genus Cybelea. The sequence goes on from CAVVZF010000001.1 coordinate 425,330, forward strand.
TATCCGGCCGAGCGCGCGCGGACCGGAACCGTCGGCGCCATATGCGAGAACCGCATCATCGTTGCAACCACATGGCCTCGATGTCAAACCGGAAAGCATTGGAACGCGGGCGGTGCGTAGCCATTTTCCGTCCAACCACGACAGACGAGTGCCGTTTGGGCTGAAGACGGTACTCGCGCATCCCTGGGTCGGCACACAGCCGCTTTCGAGCAGAGAAACCGAAGCGACGCGGGTACGCGACCGGAGATCGAAAACGTCGAGTCGCGCGCTGCTTTGCCTCGTCGACGTTGCGGCGAGAAATCGACCGTTGGGAGAAACTGCGATCGCGGCGACGCGCAAACCCTTTGAGCGGCTGAATCCGCGCGATCGAGCCGTCCGAAAGTCGAAGATCCATAAACCGCTGTGCGCACGCGACACCACGACGGCCGGATCGCCGGGTAGGCATGCGATTGCATCGGCAGGTCCGCTCTGCCATGAGGCAGCTAATTTTGGTGCACCGTTCTCGACACCGCGATACAAGAGGATCGTCCGTCCGTCGAAAAGTGCGAACCAGTCGCTGCCCGACGAGCCGCAGAGCGAGCGGACGCGCGTGACGCCGGCGATTGGCCCGTGCGCAACCGCCGCAAGCGTCAACCCATCGAAGAGGTTCAATTGCGGCAAAGCACCATCGCTGGGGTCTGTCGCGACCGCGAGGAGGCGGCCTCGGTTTGCGAATGCTTCATTCGTCGCCGAGGCGATGCTCGCTCCGCGCAGCCCACGTAGCCGCAGCAGTTCTTCGAGCATCGCTCCCATCGTGCGCGGCGTTTTCACCATTCCGTAGGCGTCGGCTGCAAGCAACGCGCCCGTTCGCTGTCGTGCCGGCTCTTGGAGGCTTATGTCCGCAAGACGCTCGGCGCGCTCGACCTTCAAGCTCGTATCGGCAATCCGCCATTGCGCAAAAGCCACTGCCGAAAGCCCGGCCAGCGTAACGACCACGATCGCAAGCCCAACCAGCAGGGCTCTCACGCGGGCAGAACGCTCGCTACGTGTGCGTGAGCGTTCGGCTAGGCTTTCGTCGAGGAACCTCATCGCTGATGCGTAGCCTGTGGCAATACGCTCGCTCCACTGCGCGGTCGGCTGGTTCTGTTCACGCCAGCTAACGGCGACCTCGAGGTCCGGATCTCGCCAGAGCGCGGCCTTACCTTCGCGATAGAGCGACGCTGCGCCGGCTAATCGACGGTAAGTTTGTGCGCTCTGGGCTTCTTCGTCGACCCAGCCTTGCAGTGTTTTCCAGATCCGCATCAGGCTCTCGTGCGAGATGTCGAGCACCGTATCGTCGTCGATCGGCGTCGCTGGAGGAGGCGTGAGAAACGAGCAACCCGGTGCGCGAAACGCCTCGACGACCTCTTTGACTTCGTTGGGCTGCGCGTCGGCGATGACGCAGAGATCGGCAAACCTAGTCGGCCGGCGCGCTCCTCGGTTATTTTCGCTCTGGTCGGTCAGGGATTTGAAGACCTTCTCCGCAACCTCGCGCAGGCGATTGCTTCGCAGCGATGCATAGACCTCGTCGCCGTGGCGCGAGAGCGCCTCGGAAAGCGCGCCGATCGCTTCAAGGTCGGGGAGATCGATCGGAACGTCCAGATTGCCGCAATCGGCGTACGCCTTCCACGTTCGCATAAGTGCATGCTGAAGCACCGGAAGCTGATCGGCGTCGTCCTCGAGGTCGTTGAGCAGCCGGTTGGTGAGACGCGGCGTAATGCGGCCTCCCGCAACTCGAATCGGTCCTTCGATTGCCTGTTGAAACTGTGCGCGCGTCAAGCGTGGAACGAGAAAGAGTGAGTCGCCAATCAGCTCTGGCAAGTTCCGGAACTGCGACACATCCCCAAGGAAGTCCGAACGCATCGTGATGACGACGTAGATGGGATAGTGCGACTGGGAAACCCCGGCCAGCAAGAGCTTCACGAATGCCACAGCATCGATCGCTTTGAAGCGAAAAAGCTCTTCGAATTGATCGATGAGGACAAGCAAGCTTTCGCCGGAGCGCATGCGCGCGTCCGCGACGACCTCTACCAAACCGAGCGCGCCGCGCTCAAGGACGGCCTGAACGAGACCGACGCGCAAGACCGGATCGCCCGCAGGGTCACCGAGCGCGCCGCTCGCGTGAAGCGCTCGAGCAAGGCTCGCGATAGGTGCGGGCCCAGGACGCATGACTGCGGCGTACCACCGAGAACCCGCCGCGACCATGAAGCCGCCGTAGAGCGCCGGCAACAGACCGGCGCGAACCAGCGACGATTTTCCGCTGCCGGAAGCACCGACGACCGCGACGAACCGCCTTCGCGCTAGTCGCAAGAGAAGGTCGTCAACCTGAACTTCACGCCCGAAAAAGAGATGCTCCTCATCGGATTCGAAGGGGCGAAGCCCTGGGAACGGATTGCCGACGGACCTCGCGTCGGCCCTCACGAAACTTCGCTTCGCACGCCTGTCACGCGCTCGATGAATGGTTGCATCACGGCCGGTTCGAACCCATCGAGTGCCTTGAGCACGAGGACTTCATTGCTGCGGAACTGCTCCTTATCGGGGCGTGGGGGCGGCCCGAGGAGGACAGCGGCTGCTGAAAACGGCGCTTCTCGCCCGTAGCCGAATGCCTTTTGCAAATCACGAAGCTTCGAGCGCAGCCAAAACTGCGTCGTCTGACCATGGTAAATCAAAATAGCGTCGGCGCTGCGAAGATTCTCTAAATGGTCGATCCGCAGTTCACTCTCAGCGCCTTCGTAAAGCGCTCGCATGACTTCACAACCACCTGCGAAAAGGACGTCCTCACAGGCTTGCACGGATACCGAGTCGCACGGATCGGCGACGAGATACACTATTGCCGCGTGTTCGCGTGCGGCGGTCGGCACGGCCGCCCGCCGGGGCTCGACTGCGACGGAAGACGTTTTGACGGAGAGGATGTCGCCAACGGTGGTCTTGAGGTTGTCAAGCGAGGTGATCAAAAAGCGCGGATCGTCCTGGAGACGTGCGATAAAGGCTACAAGCCGCTCATCAGAGACCGCGTTTGCGGGCAACATCCAGGGAAGTCGGACCAGATCGGGCCGGCGTCCGCATTCGTCGCCGGCCGCGTCGTACTGCAGCTCGAGAATCGAACGATCATGGCCCTCCGGTACGATGCCGTACGACTTGCCGATGGGATGTACGGACACCGCGGCTCGGCGTAGATTCTCCTTTGCGCGTTCGACGTAGTCGGCCGTATGGCCGATGTTGCCGCGGGGAAGCACGACGTGCCCGCTTTGTTCCAATTCGCGCCGAACCTGGTCGCAAAACGGTGCAAGATCGGAGGTGGTCTCCGCCAGGTAGAGGACCGCTCCGCTCGGTGGCGCAACGCATTCCCGCCCGCTGCTCTTGCCGGTGAGCCGCTCCAACATCGAACAGACGTCGTACGCAAGCTCGTTCACTTTCGCCAAGAATTGTTGTCGTGACGTTTCCCCGAGGCGCGCGTCGAACTCGCAAGGAGTTCCGCGTTCGTCGAGTTGATAGAACGGATATCCGATCAGATCGACTAACTCATTGTAGTTAGCGCTTCGCTCGACCGGCGTCTTGATCACTTTGATAATGCGCGACTGCGTACCCATCACAAGACCGCCGGATTTGCGTGCGGCTTGACAAAAAAGGTCCAACTCTCTGCTGCACCACTCGGAATGGACGTATCCCGGCGAGAGCACCGAAATAAGGATCGATGAATGTTCAACGGTCGTTTTGATCGTGGGTGTGAGGGCGTCATTACCTTGAGTCTTGAAGTCTCGCCAAATTTCGGCTTGGCGTCCCCACAAGGTCGTCAGACGAATCTCCAGCGCTTCGTGGAACCGGTCCACCCAGCCATGCTGCTCATCGCTCAGCTTGGCGTTATCACGATGCGTATAGCTGATGAAAATGTCAGCCATCGCATGATTTCTTCGTTTGCTTCCTCGGCTATTCCCTCAACCAGCCTAGTGACCGTCGTCGGGCGTTTTCCAGTGCGGGCTGGAGCCCGGTTCCAAAATCTCTACATGCTCTTTCTGCTCGGAATCACAGCTCCATGCCGGACGCGATCTTGAGAGTTTTTCTGGGCACGCAAAACGTCTCAGCAGTGCCGACGGCATAGCGAAGGACCTTGCGACAGAAACGTTTGCGAATGCTCACCGGCTCTCGGCGGGTTTCAGGGCGTTATGCGCGAATTACGCGTGAAAGGCGTTTGAAGACCGTGCGAGCCAAAGGCCCGTACGCTCCCCGGATGGCGAGGACGGTTATTGTACGCCCAGGTGGAGGATTCATCATGGCAGACAGTACGCTGACCAGTTCTCCGTACGACTCGGTGTTCGAGTCGCGCTGGCTGCAGGAGGCAGCGCCGGACCGCTGCTTCCCCCAGGACGAGATGCCGGCCGATTCCGCCTTTCAGCTAGTGAACGACGAGCTCTTCCTCGACGGCACGGCGCGGCAGAACCTCGCGACGTTCTGCCAGACCTGGGACGACGAGTATGTCCATCGCCTGATGGACATTTCGATCAACAAGAACTGGATCGACAAGGAAGAGTATCCGCAGTCCGCCGCCATCGACCAGAAGTGCTTGAGCATGGTCGCCGACCTGTGGAACGCGCCGGCCTGCGACGAAGCCACGGGAACCAACACGATCGGCTCGAGCGAGGCGTGCATGCTGGGCGGTATGGCGATGCTGCGGCGCTGGCGCGCGAAGATGAAAGCCTTGCGCAAGCCGACCGACAAGCCCAACTTTGTGTGTGGCCCCGTCCAGGTCTGCTGGTACAAGTTCGCGCGCTACTGGGACGTCGAGATGCGCGAGACCCCGATGGAGCCGGACCGGCTGTTCTTGGATCCGGAGCGTATGGTCGAAGCCATCGACGAGAACACGATCGGCGTCGTCCCGACGTTCGGCGTCACCTACACGGGCAACTACGAGTTCCCGGAGCCGCTCCACGACGCGCTGGACAAGCTGCAGAAGACCAAGGGCCTCGACATCGACATGCACGTCGACGCGGCCAGCGGCGGGTTTCTCGCCCCGTTCTGCGCGCCCGAGATCGTCTGGGACTTCCGTCTGCCGCGCGTGAAGTCGATCAGCTCCTCCGGCCACAAGTACGGCCTGGCGCCGCTCGGCTGCGGCTGGATCATCTGGCGCGACGCCGCGGCATTGCCGGACGAACTGGTCTTCGACGTCGACTACCTCGGCGGCAAGGTCGGCACAATCGCGATCAACTTCTCGCGGCCCGCGGGCCAGGTCATCGCGCAGTACTACACGTTCATCCGGCTCGGCCGCGAGGGTTACCGGAACGTGCAGACGGCGGCGTATCGAGTCGCGGCGTATCTAGCGAACGCGATCGCACCGCTCGGGCCGTACGAGTTCATCAGCACCGGCGATCCGAAAGCCGGAATACCCGCCGTGTGCTTCCGCATCAAGGCCGGCGCAGACCCCGGCTACACGCTGCTCGATTTGTCTGACCGGCTGCGCATGAGCGGCTGGCAAGTCCCGGCCTTCGCTCTCTGCGGCAACGCCTCGGACGTCACCGTCATGCGGATCATGTGCCGCCGCGGCTTCGAGATGGACTTCGCCGCGTTATTGATGCGCGATTTCAAGGCGGCGCTGGCGTTTTTCGACAGCCATCCGCGTCCGGAGATACGCCCGTCCGAGGGGACCGGCTTCCACCACTAGCGGCTTAGCGTTAACGCGCCCCGGGCGAGCCGGGCTTGGCGACGAAGTCGTACAGGCCGCCGTAGTAGCGGGCCGTTCCGGAGATCGTGCCGTCCGCGGCCATCGTGCCCGTGAGCGCGAGCGCGTTGCCCACGTAGAGCTGGACGTAGCCGTCGCTTTGGTTGACGCTGCCGATCACGGGCTCGATGCGACCGCTCATGGAATCCGGACGTGCCGAGGTAGCGGTATAGCTTCCCTGGATCGTGCCGTCACGCACGGCCAGCCGCATGGTCCCGACGTAGGGCATGGACGGTGGACCGAAGACCGGGCTAAAAGCCGCCACGTACGGCGCGTAGGTGATTCCGCCGGCAGTCGTTACCGCGAGGGCGGGCGCGGCGAGGCACGACACGGCAAAAAGGGCCGCCGCCGGAATGGTGCGCCAGAGATCGAAGATGTTCATGCTTCCACCATGCTCCCGGCAGCTAGACGGCCGCTGAGTTTTCGATGAGCGGCGCATTAGGATAGCGAAGCAATGCGACCGTGAAGACCCGTCCCGACATCCGCAACGTGGCGATCATCGCGCACGTCGACCACGGCAAGACCACGCTCGTGGACGCGATGCTCAAGCAGAGCGGCGTCTTCCGCGAAGGCCAGCAGGTGGCCACGCGCGTCCTGGATTCGAACCCGCTCGAACGCGAACGCGGTATCACGATCCTCGCGAAGAACACGGCCGTGCGCCACGGCGACGTGAAGTTCAACATCGTCGACACGCCGGGGCACTCCGATTTCGGCGGCGAGGTCGAGCGCGTGCTGCAGATGGTGCAGGGCGTGCTATTGCTCGTGGACGCCGCGGAGGGCGTCATGCCACAGACGCGCTTCGTCCTGCGCAAGGCGCTGGAGCTAGACCTGCGCGCCATCGTCGTCGTGAACAAGATCGACCGCAAGGACGCGCGCCCGCAAGAGGTCGTCAACGAGACGTTTGATCTGTTCGTCGAGCTCGGCGCAAACGACGAGCAGGCCGAATTCCCCGTGCTGTTCACGAACGCGAAGGCCGGCGTCGCGAAGCGCTCGCTGGACGACGGCGGCGACTCGCTCGAGCCGCTGTTCGAGACGATCGTCGCGCGCGTGCCGGAGCCGCCCTCCGAGGAGGGCCCGTTCCAGCTGCTGATCTCGGCGATCGACCACAATCGCTACGTCGGGCGCATCGGGATCGGCCGCATCTTCCGCGGGACGTCGCGGCGCAACGAGCCGATCGTCAAGCTCACGCGCGATGGCGCCGTCACGACGGGTCTGCGCCTCGCGACGCTGCTGACCTTCGCCGGACTCGAGCGCATCGACGTCGCGGAGGCGTCGGCCGGCGACATCGTCTGCGTCTCCGGCATCGAGGATCTCAACATCGGCGATACGATCGCCGACGCGGACGCGCCCGAACCGATCGCGGCGACCGCCGTCGACGAGCCGACCGTGTCGATGTTCTTTTCCGTGAACAATTCGCCGTTCGCCGGGCGGGAGGGAAAGTTTCTCACGTCGCGCCAGATCCGCGAGCGCCTCATGCGCGAGCTGGAGTCGAACGTGGCGCTGCGCGTCACCGACACCGTGTCGCCGGATACGTTCGAGGTCCGCGGGCGCGGCGAGCTCCACCTCGCGATCCTCATCGAAACGATGCGCCGCGAGGGCTACGAGCTCGGCGTTTCCAAGCCACAGGTCATCGTCACGGAGCGCGACGGCGGGCGCTACGAGCCGGTGGAGTACGTCGTCGTCGACGTTCCCGAGGAGTATGCCGGAGCGGCGATCGAGGCGCTGGGCCGGCGCAAGGCGGTGATGTCCAACATGCTGAGTGTCGGGGACGTGCAGCGGCTCGAGTACACGATGCCGACGCGGGCCATCTTCGGACTGCGCGGCGAGCTGCTGACGCTGACGCGCGGCACGGCGGTGCTCTCGCACACGTATTACGACCATCAGCCTTGGCAGGGCGAGCTGCCGGGCCGCAGCGTCGGCGCCCTGGTCGCGAGCGATACGGGCCGCTCGACGGGTTACGCGCTGTCGGGCCTCGAGCAGCGCGGCCGATTTTTCATTGGGCCGGGCGTCGACGTGTACGAGGGCATGATCGTCGGACGCGCCGGCGACGAGTACGACGTCGCCATCAACGTCGTGCGCGAAAAGAAGCTCACCAACATGCGCGCCGCGGGCTCCGACGAGAACGTGAAGCTGGCGCCGCCGGAGGAGCTCTCACTCGAGCGCGCGCTCGAGTTCATCGACGACGACGAGCTTGTCGAGGTGACTCCGAAGTCGATCCGCCTGCGCAAGCGGATTCTCGACGAGACCGAGCGGCTGCGCTTACGCAAGCGCGAGGCCGCGAAACTTGGCAGCGGAGCCTGACGGTATGCCGAGCATCGTCTCGCGAGGCCTTCGTGTCGCGCTCTGCGTGGTGGCGCTCGCCATCGCGCGCGCCGCCGCGGCTACTTCGGGCCACGATCCGCATCCGATGACGAAGACCGAACGCGCGAGCTTCCTGCGACTGACCTGCCGAAACACGGCACAGGGTGACGGGCCGGGCCTCTACCGCTGCTCGTCTTTGATCGGCTATCCAGGCCACATGGCGCCGCCGGACTTCCAGCTTTCGACGGTCGCGTACGGCGCCTTTACAAGCGCCGGCGCGGATCAGGCGTACGTGACGTACTTTACGCTGCTCGAGGCGCACATGTTTAACTTCGGAGGCGGCATCCTATTCGATCGCAGCGGCGACGGGTGGAAACTCGTGCGCTGGTATCGCGGCGGTCAAATGGATCGCTGCGTGGCGTTGCCCGAGGCCGGGAGAGTGCGGATGTTGTGCCTGAGCGGATACACCCAGGAAGGCGAACTGTTCACGATGGTTTCGGTGCGGGCGGTGCCGGCCTCGGCGCGCGAAGGCTGGGACAGCGCGGTGCCGGTCCAAGCGGAGGCCGGCCCGGACCTCTTCCGACTCCTGATCCGCGCCGACGATACGCGCAACATGAATCCAGATTTCTTCAAGGCGTCGCAAAATTGCGGTGCGATATCGGAATACCGGCCGCGCGTGCTGTCGATCGACACGCTGCAGCGATCGGCGAGGCCAGGATTCTTCGCCCAGTCCGAGGCGACGTACGTCACCCCCAAACAAGGCTACGTCGCCTGCACGACGGGCGCTTGGGCCAAGGTGAAGGGCGAAAGGATGACGATCTACTACGCGCTCCGCGATGGCGCCGTGAAGGTCCACTCACCGATCGTCATCGGCGAGTCCTCGAACTAACTGGGCCAACCTTCGGTATCGTCGTTGAATTCCGGACGGTAATCCGGATCCGGATGCGCCCATGTATCGCCGAACTCCGCCGCGAGTTTGGGCTGCTGCTGCGCCAACACGGTCCAGTTGTATGAGTGCCCCGGATGCTCCTTAACTTGTACCCACGCCACCTGCTCGTTGTCGGGTCCCTGCATCTCGACCGCCGATATGGTGGCCTTGCCTCCGCGAAAATCGTCCACGCCGTGCCACAGGTAGAGCTCGGTGTCGACGTAGATCACGTCACCGGGTTTTGGATTCGCGCTCACGGTGGAGGCAACGCCCGCGCGAAATAGCCCGCCGTGGCGGTGTCGGTCTCGAGCCAGGGCGCGTATCGCAAGAAGCCGTGGATCTCGTTGGGGATCACGATCTCCTCGAACGGAACGTGCGCCAGCCGCAGCCGCGCCACGAGATCGACCATCTGGTGGAACTCCACGTTGCGGTCGTCGTCGCCCTGGATCAGCAACACCGGCGACTTCCACGTCGCGATCGAGGAATCGGGCGACGATTGCCAGGCCAGCTTCATCATCGCTCGCATGTCGTACTGTTCGTAGCGCTTGAGCTGCGTGAAGCCCCACAGCGGGTTGTCGATGTCGAGCGACCAGTCGTGCACGCCGTGGAAGTCCACGCCGGCCTTGAAAATGTCGGAGTTGCGCGCTAGGGCGAGCGCGGTCAGATAGCCGCCGTAGGAGCCGCCCCAGATGCCGATCTTCCGCGCATCCACGTGCGGATCGCGCTGCAAGAAGCGCGCGCCGGCGACGATGTCCTGGTATTCGGACGCGCCGGTCGGTCCCCAGCGCGGCGGAAAGTTGAAGTCGTGTCCGTAGCCGATGCCCAGCCGATAGTTCACCGACAGCACGACGAACCCATGATTGGCGAGGTATTGATTCACGGCGTACGCGTTCGAATAGTAGTCCATGTAGTGCCACGTCAGCAGCATCTGCCGCGGCGGCCCGCCGTGCACGAAGATGATGCCGGGATGTTTGCCGCCCCCGCTCGGTACGAAGAGCTGACCGTGGATCAGCCAGCCGTCGGGCGCGTGGAACGACACTTCGCGCGGCGTCACCAGCTGCGACGACGGGAAGTCGCTCGGTAGGAGATCGGCGTCCAGCGCTTTTTGCTCGCCGCCCGACTGCAGCGTTACGAGCGGCGGCTGCTGCGCCGTCGCGCGATCGACCGCGACGGCGTCGCTCGCGAGCGCAACCGGCTGCCACTCGCTGCTCGCACCGCTTGTCAGCGGCGTGATCGCCCCAGACGACACGCCGACGCGAAAGACGTGCCGGCGATCGTCGTCGCCCGGCGACGAGCCGGCGTTCGCGGCGTAGACAATGGATTGCAGATCGGGTGAGACCGAGACGTCTTCGACCATGAAGGCGCCCGGCGTCAGCCGCCGCGCCGTCCCGCCTGCGGAAGAGACGACATAAAGGTGCGGCCAATTGTCTTGCTCGCTGTTGAAGACGAGTCGATCGCCCGCGACCCATTCTAAGAACGGGCCGAGTCCGGTTTGCGGCAGCGAGCCGCGCGGCGTGTTTGGGCTGGACCGAACGAGGTGCCCGACGCCCGAGCGCGCGTCCGCGACCCAGATTTGCCAAGGGACCGGAATCCAGTTCAGCGGATTCTGCGGCGGCCCGCCGTCGCCGGGCACGCGCACGAACGCGACGCGTGCGCCGTCCGGCGACCAGCGCGGCATCGTGTCCTGCGACGTGGCCGGCGCGAGGTACTGGATGGGCGTCGCGTCGTTGCGATAGATGCCGATGAAGCTGTGATCGGTCCGCGTCGAGACGAAAGCCAGCGCGCTGGCGTCCGGCGACCACTGCAGATCGGAGTCCTGTCCGCGATCGAAGAACAGCCGCTTCGCTGGAGCGCCGCCGTCGACCGGCGCGATCATGACAGCGCCTCCGCTCGTGAACGCGACGCGTGTGCCGTCGGGCGAGATCGCGGGCGCGTCACCCGCGCCGAGCAGCTTCGGCGAGGCTCCATTCGTCGAGACCGCCCATACCTGCATGTCGGGCTGCGTCGCAGACGACGCGGGATTGGGTTGAAGAGGGTCGGGCCAGTTCGCGTCGTGATCGCCGCCGCGCACGTAGACGACATGCGCGTCGTCATTCGCGATCACGAGGTTCGTCAGCTCTTGGCCGTCATCGCCACCCGACGAAAACAGCTGCTTCGGCGCGAAATCCGGCGCGCGCGCGAACCAGAGCGTCCGCACGCCACGCGTATCCAGCACATACGCGACGGCCGTGCCGCGCTCGTCGCGAACCAGCGCGGCGGGGAACGGGTAGCCCAAGATCTGAGCGAACGTAAACGCGGCCAGAAGCATCCTTCGACAGGCTCAGGATGACACGGCGGCCAGGGCTTGTTTAACCGTGAAGGTCAGCTCGCCGCGGGCGTCGTCGAAGCCGACCTCCACGGCGTCGCCCTCGTTGATGTCGCCCGCGAGGATCTTGCGCCCGAGCGGCGTCTCGACTTCCTTTTGTATCGTGCGCTTGAGCGGACGCGCGCCGTAGACGGGGTCGTAACCGACCTTGACGATGTGGCGCTTGGCCTCGTCGGAGAGAGCCAGCGTGATGCGGCGCTCGGCCAGGCGCCTCCGCAGATGCCCGAGCTGGATGTCGACGATCTTCATCAGGTCCTCTTCACTCAGGCCGTGGAACACGATGATCTCGTCCACCCGATTGAGGAACTCCGGCCGGAAGTGCTGGCGCAGCTCGTCGAGCACGGTCGCCCGCATGATCGCGTAATCCGCACCCTCGAACGAGCCTTTGTAGTCGAGGATCCGGTGGCTGCCGATGTTCGACGTCATGATCACGATCGTGTTCTTGAAATCGACAGTGTGGCCCTGACCGTCGGTCAGCCGCCCGTCGTCGAGTATCTGCAGGAAGACGTTGAACACGTCGGGGTGCGCCTTCTCGATCTCGTCGAACAAAATAACTGAGTACGGGCGCCGCCGCACCGCCTCGGTGAGCTGACCGCCCTCCTCGAAGCCGATGTATCCGGGCGGCGCGCCGAGCAGCCGCGCGACCGTGTGGCGTTCCTGGTACTCCGACATGTCGATGCGGATCAACGCATGCTCGTCGTCGAACAGATACTCCGCGAGCGCGCGCGCCAGCTCCGTCTTGCCGACGCCGGTCGGCCCGAGGAAGATGAACGAACCGATCGGGCGATTCGGGTCGGCGAGTCCCGAACGCGAGCGCAAGACCGCCTGCGCGACCGCGTCGACGGCCTCGTTCTGCCCGATGACGCGCTTGTGCAGCTCGTCCTCGAGATGGAGCAGCTTCTGCTTTTCGCCCTCCATGAGTTTGGTCACCGGGATGCCCGTCCAGCGCGCGATCACGCCGGCGATATCGTCCTCGTCGACCTCCTCCTTCGACATCCGCGCGCCGTCGCGCTGGGAGAGACGCTGTTCCTCGGCCTCCAGCTCCTTCTGGAGGTTCGGCAGCGTCCCGTAGCGCAGCTCGGCGACTTTGTTGAGATCGTACTGACGCTCGGCCTGTTCGATATGCACCTTCGTCTGTTCGATCTGATCGCGCAGCGAGCGCAGCTTGACCGCGGCGTTCTTCTCCGCGTCCCAGCGTGTACGCAGCCGCGTCTGGTCCTCGCGCAGCGTCGCTAGCTCTTTCTCCAGCTGCTCGAGGCGGCGGCGGCTCGCGTCGTCGTTCTCCTTGCGCAGCGCCTCGCGCTCGATCTCCAGCTGCAGCACGCGCCGCGACACCTCGTCGAGCTCCTGCGGCATCGAGTCAATTTCCGTGCGCAATTTGGCGGCCGACTCGTCGACCAGATCGATCGCCTTGTCGGGCAAGAAGCGGTCGGTGATGTAGCGGTTGCTCAGCGTCGCCGCCGCCACGAGCGCGGCGTCCTTGATGCGCACGCCGTGGTGCGCCTCGTACTTTTCCTTCAGGCCGCGCAGGATCGAGATCGTGTCCTCGACGCTGGGCTGATCGATCATGATCGGCTGGAAGCGGCGTTCCAGTGCCGCGTCCTTCTCAATGTACTTGCGGTATTCGTCGAGCGTCGTCGCGCCGATCATGTGCAGCTCGCCGCGCGCGAGCATCGGCTTGAGCAGGTTGCCGGCGTCCATCGCGCCCTCGGCCTTGCCCGCGCCGACGACGGTGTGCAGCTCGTCCACGAACAGGATAATCTGGCCTTCCGACGCCGCGACGTCCTTGAGCACGGCCTTGAGACGCTCCTCGAATTCGCCGCGGTATTTGGCGCCGGCGATCAGCGCGCCCATGTCGAGCGAGACGATGCGCTTGTTCTTCAGCCCCTCCGGAACGTCGCCGCGCACGATGCGCTGCGCGAGGCCCTCGACGATCGCGGTCTTGCCCACGCCGGGATCGCCGATCAGCACCGGGTTGTTCTTCGTGCGCCGCGAGAGCACTTGGACGATGCGCCGGATCTCCTCGTCGCGCCCGATGACCGGATCGAGCTTGCCGCGCTCGGCCTCGAGCGTGAGGTCGCGGCCGTAGCGCTCGAGCGACTTGTACGTCCCTTCGGGATCCTTCGTTGTCACGCGCTGATTGCCGCGCACGTCGCGCAGTGCCGCGAGCAGCTTGTCCTTCGTCAGCCCGGCCTCGCGGAAGATGCGCCCCACCTCGCCCGACGATTGCGCCATCGCGAGCAGCACGTGCTCGACCGACGTGTAGTCGTCTTGCAGGCCCTTGGCGTCATTTTCGGCCACGCTCATGATGCGCGCCAGCTCGGGAGAGAGCGTCACTTGCGCCGTGTCCGCGCCGGCCCCGCTCAGGCGCGGGAGCCGCCCGATGGCCTCGTCGACTCTGCGCCGGATCGCCTTCGGATCGGCGCCGGCCTTCTCCAGAATGTCGGGCGCGATGCCGCGCTCCTGATCGAGCAGCGCCGCTAGCATATGTTCCGGTGCGGTCTGCGTGTTGTGCTCGTGAAGCGCGCGCGAGTACGCGGCGTTGAGCCCGTCGGCGACGCGCTCCGTCATCTTCTCTACGTTCATTGCTTGACCATATCGTTACAGCTTCGCATCGCGGCACGCAGCCCTATCGTGTTGCCGGACCGGGTGAATTCGGCGAACACCCCAGCGAACCCCCGGGTCAGCGAGATATAGCAGGTTCCTTGGTTCCACTGCGGTGCGTTCGGGCTCTGATACGACGTCGTCATCCGGGAAATCAAATCCAGGAGGCCCTCACGCAGTTGCGCCGGCCCGTTCAGGTCCTCGATGTTGCGCGGGTCGTACGTAAGGCGGCGCTTGAAGGCGACGAGCTCGGCCGCCGTTGGCCCCGACGCATGTTTGAGACGCGCCTCGATCGCGTTGAGCATCGAATCGAGGCTGCCTAGCGCGTCGTACAGCCGGACCATGAAATTGTAACGCCCATCGTATTGCGCGGCGGCAGGATCGCGGGGATCGGCCTTGACGACAACGCGTTGTTCTGCAGTGACGCCGTCGGCATTGACGCGCACGACGTAGGTCGACGGCGGCACTTCCGCGCCGGTATCCGGCCCCTGATTCTCCTTGAACGTGCCGGTCCACTTGACCGGGCCGTCCTCGTTGAGATCCCACGAGGCGCGATTCATTCCGGCGTGCTTCGGAACGTCATCGCCGTTGAGATGGCGCAGAACGCGGCCGTGCACGTCGAGGATGTCAATCGTGGCCCGTTTAGGTGCGCGAGCGAGGTAGTACATAATGATCGCGCCGTACTCAGGGTTGGCGCCGACGAACTCGTTGGGCGGAACCTTCGGATCGGTGAACGTGTTGACCGGCGACCACTGCCACATCCGGTACGCATCGCGCACCGGGAAGAGCGTCACGGCGGAGGATCCGGCCGATGCGAAGCTCTGCAGCGCCGTCAGGTCGTCAAGGATCCATACGCCGCGGCCGTGCGCGGCGATCACGAGGTCGTTCGCTTCGGGCTGAATCTCGATATCGTAGATCGCGCTGGCCGGCATGTTGAGGCGCAGCGAGTGCCAGTGCGATCCGCCATCGAGGGTTACGAAGACGCCCCGATTAGTGCCCGCATAGAGCACGTTCGAATTCCTCGGATCTTGTCGAATCGCGCGAACGAACTGATCGGGCGGCAAGTCGCCGGCGATCGAATGCCACGTCGCTCCGTAGTCGTCGGTGCGCAGCACGTAGGGACGGTCGTCTCCCAAAAGCCGGCGCTCGACCGCGATGAACGCCGCTGCGGCCGAAAAGCGCCCCGGATCGAGGCCCACGACGCGGCCCCACGGCGGCACGAGCGACTCCGGCGGCGAGACGTCTTTCCACTCTTGGCCGCCACTACGCGTGAGCTGCACCAGCCCATCGTCCGTCGTCGCCCAGATGACGCCGTCGGCGAGCTTGGTCGTCGCGAGCGAGAGAATCGTATCGTAGAACTCCGCGCCCGATTCGTCGTACGCGATGAGACCGCCGGAATCGAGCTGTTTGTTCTTGTCGTTGCGCGTGAGGTCTGGACTGATGACGTTCCAGAAGATGCCCCGCTCGCTGCTCCTGAAGACGACGTTGCCGCCGACGAGCGCGGAGCCGTCGTTGGTGAACGCGATCGGCGTGTCCCAGTTAAAGCGGTAGCGCACGTCGCGCGCGGCCAGCTCGCCGTTCGATTCGGCATCCGGCGAAACGTCGTACGCCTGCGTCGTTCGCTCGTTCCAGAGATAGACTTGACCGGTATCCGAGTTCGTCGACGTCGACCAGATATAGTGCGGATCCTTCGGATCGACGACGGCCCACATGCCGTCGCCCGGAGCGACTTGATACCAGTCGCGGTTCATAACGCCGATGCCGTTGGGCGGTGACGACGGTCCGCACCAGGAGTTGTCGTCCTGCAAGCCCACGCAGACGAGAAAGTTATAATCGGCCGCATTGCCGAGCCCGACGTGATACGGCTGCGCGAACGGCAGGTCGTAGGGCTGCCAGAAATTTTCCCGCCGTCGGACGAGAGAATCACGCCCTCGTCGCTCCCGTTGATGATGCGCCGCCCGTCGGCCGACCACCAGATCGCGTGATAGTCCCAGCCGCCGCCCGTCGCGATCGGGTGAAACGTTCGGCCGCCGTCGGTGCTCATCGTGAGAATCAACGACACGTTGATGAGCCGATTCGGATTCGACGGATCCACGAAGATGCTGGTGAAGTAGAACGCGCGCGCACCAAGGTAGGGACTGTGTGGCATCTTTTTCCAGCGCACGCCGCCGTCGTCGGAGCGCCACAGCTCGCCGGCGCGTGATTGCACTGCCACGTACACGCGGGAGCGCGCTCCCGCGGCCAGCCCGATCCGGCCCGTGAGTCCGTCCGGTAAGCCGTTGCCGCGCAGCCGGCGCCACGTCGCGCCGTCGTCGTCCGAACGATAGATTCCGCCGAGCGGGCCGCCGCTTACGAGATTCCACGGCGTGCGCCGCACCTGCCAGACGCCGGCGAACAGCGTCGCGGGCTGACCGGGCACGCGTACCAGCGACGAGACGCCGCTCGACGGGCCGACGTACAGCGTGCGCGTCCAGTGCGCGCCGCCGTCGCGCGTCACGTAGACGCCGCGATTGGGATCGTCGGCCGAGACGCGGCCGAGCACGCCCACGGCGATCGCGTGACGATCGCGCGGATCGATGGAGATGCCCGAGATGTGCGCGGAGCGCGCGAGGCCCACGTTGGTCCAGTGCGCGCCGCCGTCGCTCGAATGGTAGATGCCATCGCCGGACTCCACGTCGTTACGCGGGTTGGACTCGCCCGTGCCGACCCACACGTCGCGCTCGTCCTGGGGCGCAACCGCGATCGCCCCGATCGGCGCAGCGGCCTCGCGATCGAAGACCGGGGACCAGGACGCGCCGCCGTCCGTCGACTTGAAGACGCCGCCGCCGGCGCCCCCGGCGTAGTAGAGATGCGAATCGCGGTCGCTTCCCGCGACGGCCGTCGCGCGCCCGCCGCTGATCGCGGGGCCGATCTCGCGGTACTTCAAGCCCGAGAGCGCCGCGGAGACCGTATCCGCGCGCGCCGGTAATCCGGCGAGCGCCGCCAGCGCGAAACACAACGGCCAACGTGAGAGCATCAGCCTACTTGGACGCGCATGCGCGTCCGTAGAGCAAGCCGTCGCACACGGCATCGTCGCGGTCTAGCCGCACTTCTCCAAGACTCGAGCCGGCGCAGGGCGCCGTCGCGAAGCGCATAGTCCGAGAGCGTTCGCGCGGCGTCGGTCCCGATGCCTCGACCCCAGAAGTCGCGCCCAAGCCAGTAGCCGAAAAGGCCCGTTCCGGCGCGCTCGCCCTCGTTCGGCTCGAAGCCGATGCCGCCGGCCAGCGCCCCGTCGACTTCGATCGCGAGGTGCTGCGGCGCCGCGCTGGCGGCGCTGGCGACCCACTGCTCGGCGTCGGCGCGCGTGTACGGATGCGGGAAGCGGCGCGTCATCCACCGCGCGACCAGGAAGTCGTCCGCAATGGAACGCAACGCGCCGGCGTCGTCGGCGCGATAGGCTCGCAATCGGCAGAACTCTCCCGATAATTCCAACGGCAGCTTCTTAGCCGCGCGCGGCGAAATTCCGCGCATGATCGCGCAAAAGACGGTCCCGATCGCGGGCACGCATCGCAACGTTTGGCCGGACGCCACCGCGGTCGCCGAGTTGGCGGACGGCGACACCCTGCTCACGGCGTGGCTGCGCCCGCGCAAGGGCGGCGAGCTCGACGCCGCGCGCGCCCGGCAGCTCGCAGGAACGCCTCCGGCGCGCCGCGCCTACGCGAGCCGGGCCGAGCTCGCGCGCGAAACGGACGCAGACCAAAACGACGTCGAGATGTTGAAGGCGTACTGCGCGAAGATGGGCGTCGACGTCGTCGGGACGCACTGGCGATCCGTCACGTTGAGCGGACCGATCGCCAAGCTGGTGGAGGTCTTCGGTGCGACCGCCTCGATCTACGAGCTTCCCGATAAGCGCCGCTTCCGGCATCGCTCCGACTCGCTCCACGCCCCCAGCGACATCGCCGCGCTGCTGCGCGGGCCGTTCGGCATCCATCAGTGGCCGCGGTCGCACGCCATCGGCACGCTGCAGGGGCACACGACGCCGCTCTCCGCAAACGACGTCGCGGCACGCTACGAGTTCCCCGAGGGCGACGGCTCCGGCCAGACCGTGGGCATCGTCCAGCTGCGCGGAGAGTTCAAGCCGGACGACTTCACCCAATGCATGGCGGCTCAAGGCGTTACCGCAAAAGTCCCCATCGTCAAGCGCATCGACGACGCCGAGCTCGCGCACGCGGAAGAGACGGAGAAAGACGTCGAGTCCGCGATCGACACGCAGATCGTCGGCGCACTGGCACCCGGCGCGCAGATCGTGGTCTACGCCGCGCCCGACGACGAGCGCGGCGTGTTGGACGCGATTCGCGCAGCCATCTTCGACGACGACAACCGGCCGTCGATCCTTTCCATCAGCTTCGGATTTCCCGAGCAGCTCTGGACGCCGGTCGCGTTGACGATCTTGGACGAACTCTTCACGGCAGCCGCGCTGCTCGGAGTGAGCGTCTTCTGCGCGGCGGGCGACAACGGGGCCGAGCTCGATGCCGCCGGCAAGCCGCACGTGCTCGCGCCCGCGTCCAGTCCCTTCGCGAACGCGTCCGGCGGCACGCAGCTCGTGGCGAATGCGAACGGGACGGCGGAGGTCGCGTGGCCGAAAACCGGAGGCGGCTTCAGTGAGAGCTTCGACGCCGCGCCGTGGCAGAGCGCGGCGGGGCCGAGGCGCGGCGTGCCGGACTTCGCCGCACAGGTGATGCCGGGATACGCCATCGTCTTCGACGGCGCGACGCTCGCCGCGGGCGGCACGAGCGCGGCGGCCCCGATGTGGTCGGCCCTCGTCGCGCGCGTCAACCAACGGCTAGGAGCGCCGTCCGGCTTCTTCGCGCCGCTCGTGTACGCTCGCGCGGCGACGCTGTTTCGCGACGTGACGAGCGGAGGCAACGACCGCTATCAAAGCGCCGCCGGATGGAATCCGTGCACCGGCCTCGGCGTCCCGATCGGAACGGCAATCGACGCGATGCTGCGAGAATCTGGCTGACTAAAACCCTATGCAGGCCAGCGCGTCGTCGTGAAAGGCTTGATGCGCGGCCTTGTACTTCTGCACGGCCGCATTGAGGCGATCCTTGTCGCACCCGGGCAAGGCGGCGAGTTTGTTATGGAGCTCGTCGATGGTGCGGCCGTGCGCGGCCAATGCGCCAGTAGCGTCTGACTTAACATCGGACATGACGTCTTTATCCCTCCTGCGGCCGAGCCGCTGCGGCAACGGTGTGATGGTGTATCGCCGCGGCGTGTTCGAGCGCCTGCTCCTCGGCCAGCGCGGCGCCGGCGCTCATGTGTGCCGCCAGCTCGCCGGCCGCGTACGCCGTTCGAAGGATCTGCTCGAGCCGCTCCCAGCCGCGCCGCTCCGTCTGTTGACGCACCTCGCGGCGCGACGTCATGCGAGAATCGGTAAACCCCGCCAGCACGGCCGCGCGCTCGCGATCGCCGAGCAGCGCCGCGAGCAACGCATGATGCTCGAGCACCGTGCCGAACCAGCCCGAGCGCGACCGGCGCTGCAACTCGAGCGCCTCGCGCAGATGGTCGCGCGCGGCTTCGAGATCGTCGAGCGCCATCGCGTAGGCCGCGAGATTCGACAGAGCTACGTCGAGATAGACCGAGTCGAGGGCGGCGAAGGTCTCCATGGCCTCGCGCGCGGCCTCGCGCGCCGCGCGCGCGTCGCCGGCGGCGAAGTGCAGCTCGCCGAGGTTGAGCAGCGCGCTCGCGTGCGCCTCGCTTCCGGGCCGCTCCGATCCCGCGACTTCGGAGAACCGCTCGCGCGCGCGCTCCAGGTCGCCGCGCTGCAGATCGGTCACGGCCCAGATGCGCAGGACGGCGTTCTTCGTGAGCCGCGAGAGCGATTCGGGCGCCGCGTAGGCCTCGACGAACGCGCGCTCGGCTTCGTCGAAGCGAGCGGCGTCGCGATAATTCCCGCCGAGGTTCGCCAGCGCGCGAGCGACCTCGTCGGCGTCGCGCCCCGCCCTCGCGATCTCGAGCGCGCGCAGCGCGGTCACCTCGCTCTCGGACGGCGAGCGCCCGGCCAGGCGCGAGAGCACCAAGGCGTGACGCAGGATCCGCGCGTGCGCGACTTCGCTCGGCATCGCGTCCGCGAACGTTGCCGCGCGCTCGAACCAGCGCAGCGATTCGTGCGGCGTTGCGAGCAGCTCGGGCCACTCGAGGTCGGCGAGCAGCGCCACGCCGACCTCGGGCTCGTGTCCCCCAAAGATCGTCCGGTCGATTGCCGCGCGGATGTTGTCGAGCTCCACGCTCAGCGCGCCGCGCCACTTCACGTCTTCGAGCTCGCGCACGAGCGGTCGCAGTCCGCGGACGAAATCCGCATAGAAGCGCGCGTGCGCGGCGGCGACCTTCTCGCCCTCGTCCGACGCGGCGAGACGCTCGGTCGCGTACTCGCGTATCGAATACAGCATCCCATAGCGCCGCTCGGGACCAAGCGAATCGGCGGTGACGAGCGACTTGTCGACCAGCGAGCCGAGCGCGTCGAGCATCTCCCACTCGTCGAGGTCGCTCTCGCCGCACACCGCGACCGCGGCCGGCAGCGTCCAGCCGCCCGAAAACACCGAGAGACGCCGGAAGAGCATCCGTTCGCGCTCGTCGAGGAGATCGAAGCTCCAATCGATGGCGGCGCGCAGCGTCTGCTGACGGGGCAGCGCGCTTCGGTCGCCCCCGGTGAGCAGGCGGAAGCGCTCGTTGAGCCTCTCGAGCAGCTGGTTCGGCGAAAGCACCCTGATACGCGCAGCGGCCAGCTCGATCGCGAGCGGAATGCCGTCGAGGCGCGCGACGATATCGCCGACGGCCTGGGCGTTTGCTTCCGTAATTGCAAACGCGCCGTCGGCGGCAAGCACGCGGTCCGCGAATAGGGCGACTGCCTCGCGCGCCGGAGGCAGCGGCAGGGACCCGAGGCGCAGAGCGTGCTCGCCCGCGATGTTCAGGGCCTCGCGGCTCGTGGCGACGATCCGAACGTTTGGGCACGACCGCAGAACCGCGGCCGCAACGCGCCGCACCTCGTCGATCACGTGCTCGCAGTTGTCGACGACGATCAGCATGTGACGGCGCTCGAGATGTCCGATGAGCGTGTCGAGCAGCGCGCGACCCGGATGCTCCTTCACGCAGAGCGCCTGCGCCACCGCGGCCGTCCCCAGCGCGGGGTCCGAGATCGGTGCCAGCTCCACGAGCCACACGCCGTCGATAAACCGATCCAGCAGCTCCGCACCCGCCTGAATCGCGCAGCGCGTCTTCCCGGATCCGGCCGCGCCGACGAGCGTCACGAGGCGGTGCTCTCGCAGGAGCCGATCGATTTCCGCGAGCTCGGCTTCGCGACCGACGAACGACGTCAGCTGCGAGGGCAGATTGTTGGGCGTCTGCTCGAGCGAGCGCAGCGCGGGAAACGTCTGCGGCAGGCCGCTGCCGCTTAGCTGATAGACACGTTCGGCGCGCGCGAGGTCCTTGAGCCGGTGCGAGCCGAGATCGCGCAGCATGCTATCGGGCGGCATCCCGTCGTGCAACAGGTCCGCGGCCGTACCCGAGACGATCACCTGGCCGCCGTGGCCGACGGCCAGCAGCCGTGCCACGCGGTTCAGCGCGGGGCCGAAGTAGTCGCCTTCACGCTCCTGCGCGCTGCCCGCGTGCAACGCCATGCGAACCGGCATCCCTCCCACACTCGAGAAATCTTCGTCGAGCAGCGCGTGCTGGATGCGCAGGGCGGCCGCAGCCGCGTCCGGGGCCGTCGCGAAGGCGGCGCAGAAGGCGTCACCCATCGCCTTGAAGACGTAGCCGCCGTCCGCCTCGATCGCGGCGCGCAGCAGCGCGTCGTGGCGCGCGAGCGCGGCGGCCATCGCGTCGGGATCGCTCTCCCATCGCCGCGTGCTTCCCTCGACGTCCGTGAACAAGAACGCGACGGTGCCGGTGGGGCGGCTCGGCACGATCAAGCCTTGCGCAGCGTTCGGTAGTCGCCGTTCCGAACCGTGACTGCGTGCGCGTCGAGCCATTCCAACAGCGGAACCGCGTATTTTCGCGACGTCCCGAGGATGTCGCGAAACTCGGCCGCCGTCATGCCCGGCCGTTCGCGCAAATGCTCCTCGACGCGCGAACGGATCTGCGCGATCTGCGCGCCTCGGTAGAGATCGCCGCCGACCTTAACGAGCGCGCCACGCGCGAGCATCGTGTCGAAGGCTTTCGGCACGCCGAAGAGTTGCGACAGCTTGACCGCGGCCAGGGCGGTCGCGAACGGTATCGGAAGGAACGGGCGCGCCTCGTCGACCGGCACGAGGTGCTCGAAGAACGCGCGCTGCTCGGCCGTGAACGTCGGCCGGTGATCGGACGCGGCGTAGTAACCGCCGCGATTGCAGAGCCGTTCATCGCGGACGTAGTGTTCGAGCACGCGCACGAGCTGCGGCTCCGCGATGCCGAGCTCGCGCGCCAGCGCGATCGACGTCACGCCCATGGCCCAGGGCTCGCCGCGGTGCGCCGCCTTTATTTGCTCGAGCGCGCGCTCGAACGCGCCGCGCGCGGCGCTCGCCTCGACGAAGCCGAGCGGCCGCACGACGGCGACCGCGTCGCCGCGCTCGACGAGCCGCTGCAAAACGGCGACGGCGGCGTCCTCGCGCAAATTCGCCGCGAACGCGACCTCCGCAGGTTGCATCGCGTCCATTCCGCGTTCGCGCAGTAGCCCGAGCACGGCCTCCTCGTCGGGATCGCCGCCGGAGGCAGGCTCTTTTGCGTGCGCGATCTCGACGAATCCGCCGCCGAGTAGCGTCATCGGCGAGGGGCGTCGCAAGACGAAGCGCAGCCCGGGAAAGGCGACGACCGGCTCGCGCAAAAGCAGCTGCGCGCGCAGCTCCTTGTCTTCGGCGGCGCCGTCTCCGACCAGCGTCCCCAGCACCTCCGCCGATCCGAAGTAGGCGCGCACCGGCGTGCGCCGGCGCAGCAGCGGCGCGGCCTCCGGCAGCGGCACGAAGTGCACGGTCAGATTGCGCCGAGCGGAGAGCTCGCGTCCGACGATCGCGTGCCCGCGCGCGACCTCGCTCCGGTCGATGCTCGGCACGTTCAACGCGACGCGGGCGCCGGCGTCGACACGCTCCCGCGTCGCGCCGAAGATGCCGATGCTGCGCACGTGCGCGGGCTTGCCGCCGGGCTCGAGCACGAGCGCGTCGCCGGCGCTGATGCGACCCTGCATCAGCGTGCCCGTGACGACGGTGCCGAGGCCGGGCAGGGCAAAGACCCGGTCGACCGGCAGGTAGACGGGCGCGTTCGGGTTGCGCGGCGGGATCGCCGCAAGCTCGTCGTGCAACGCGACTTTCAGTCCCTCGAGGTTGAGACCGGTCACGACGGAGACCGGAAAGATCGGCGCGTCCGCCGCGATCGTTCCGCGAAGATCCTCGCCGATCTCGCGGCAGGCCGCGGCGGCGCGCGGCCAATCGAGCAGGTCGACCTTCGTCACGACGATCAGCACGCGGCGCACGTTGAGAAACTGCAAGATCGCGAGGTGCTCGAGCGTCTGCGGCATCACGCCTTCGCGTGCGTCCACAACGAGCAATAGCAGCTCCATGCCCGCGGCGCCGGCGAGCATGTTGTGCAAGAACCTTTCGTGGCCCGGCACGTCGACGATACCTCCCTCGACGGCATCGTCGAAACGCAGATGTGCGAAACCGAGATCGAGCGTCATGCCGCGAGCGCGTTCCTCGGCCCAGCGATCGGGATGCGTTCCCGACAGCGCCTCGATCAGCGCCGATTTGCCGTGATCGACGTGCCCGGCCGTTCCGATGATGTGCACGCTCTTCTCTTATCCGACGGCGCGAATGCGATAGTCCGCCAAGACCTCCGCGGCGGCGCGGACGCCCGACTCGGCGCCGCCCTCCATGAAGCCCTGGTACGCGACCGACGTGTGCTCGCCCGCGAAGTGCACCCGCCCTTGCGCCCTGGCCTCGTGCCCCGCGATCGTCGTGCACTGACCGACGAGCCAGCACGAATAGCTGGCGCGGATGTTCGGATCCGCTTGGGCGTTGCCGAACGTCGCCTTGCCGTTCCACGTCGGGGAGACGCCGGGCCAGATGTGGTCGAGCTCGTCGAAGAAACTCCGCACGTGCCGGTCCACCGCTTCGGAATCGCCGGCGTGCGCGTACGGCATCGCCGGCGTGTCGAGCATCCCCGGTCCGCCCGCCGTGAAGACCTCGATCAGCCCGTCGCCGCCGCTCTGACCCAGCGAGTAATCCAGCGCGCTCTGCACGCGCAGCGTCGTCCAGATCTGTCCGTTGGCCGGCTCGGGCCAAGGATGCGGCGTGCGCATCCAGGCGCGGCGGTCGAATTGAAGATGCAACTTGGTGTGATAACCGTAGCCGAGGTTTTGGATCGCGTTGTCTTTCGCGGAGTCGAAACGCGCGCCGGACGTGTCCACCGCGCGAAGGATGACGAACGGGATCGCCAGCACGACGCGATCGGCGTAAACGGTTTCCTTGTTGTCGCCGTTGTCGAAGCGCAGCTCGTACGTTCCGCGTGGGAGGCGCCGCAGCGCGACCAGGTTGCGCTCGAACAGAATGCTGCCCGCCGGCAGCGCGGCGGCGATCGCCTCGGGGATTGCCTGACTCCCGTCCGCCAAGATGTAGCGCTGGTCGGAGTAGCCCAAGACGTTCATCTCGCGATCCCGCGCGTAGTCGCGCTGCGCGCCGAGCTGCGCCACGAGATTGACCGCGCTGAGCTCGGCCGGATCGCGTCCATACTCGTTCCAGTAGGCCTGCGCGATGAGCCGCCCGAGCTGCGATTCCGTTCCGCCCGGCACGTAGCGCGCGATCCAGTCGCCCACGCTCATCGCATCGAGCTTGCGCGCCAGCGGCGTCGCGTTCGCATACGTCGTGGCCGAGGGGATCGCGGCGAGCTGGGACTGCAGAAGCGAATAGATCTTCGCGAAATCGCTATCGGCGTCGGCCATCGAGTAGTAGCGGCCGTCCAGATAGCACGTGTCCCGTGCGCGCGGCGGCCGCGCAGCGTGCGTATCGAGAAGACGTAGGCCGAAGCGCCGCGCGAGCCCGCGAATGTTTGCGTGGAGAGAATCGACCATCGCGCCGCACCACTCGGTGTGCTGCCCTTGGTTCCAATAGCCGCGCTCCGAGTGCATGCGTCCGCCGACGCGCGACGACGACTCGTAGATCGTCGACGCGATCCCGGCGTCTTGCAGTCGCAGCGCCGTCACGAGGCCGGCGATGCCGGCGCCGACGATGGCGACGCGCTCGCTCGCGCGCGCCTGCGAGCTGCCGCAGGCGACGAATTCGGGAACAGCGGTCGCGCCCAGCACGGCCATGCCGGCGGCGCGGACGAAGCGTCGGCGGTTCAAAGCTTGATGCTGAGGTCGGCGAAGAAGCCGAACGGCTGCGAGACCGACGAGATACCGACCTCGGTGACGTTGAAGAACGTTCCATAGGGGTAGCGCAGCTGCGGCGGCGGATTCTTCACGAAGTTGCCCGACGGCGGCAAGATGTTCGACGGCAGGTTGGAGTACACGCACGTCACCGAGTTGTCCCAAGCGTAGCCGCGCTGGAAGCAGCGGTCGTAGAGGTTGACGGCCTGGAACGTGACCGTCATGCGCGGCGAGATGTCGTAGCTCGTCTGCAGGTTCAGCGTGAGCTGCGCCGGCTGGATGAACGCGCCGAGGTTGTCGAAGCGGCCGCTGTAGGGATCGGGCAGGAAGATCGCGCCGATCGCGCCGCCCGGGCAGCTGACTCCCGGCGTCAGCGGCGTCTTCGCAGGCTGCTTGGAGCAGGATTGCGGCACGTAGCCGGGCCATACGAGCGGCGAGCCGTAGTTGGAGCCGTCCACGTAGTGCACCGACGGCGTCACCGCGAACTTGCGGTGCCGGTAGTTCATGATCACCGACGCGACGTCGGGCACCTCGTAGCCGTTGGCTGCGTTGAACGGGCTCGGGATCACGTCGTACGGCGTGTACCAGGCGCCCGTGTCGAACAGCGGCTGCAACGCGTCGCTGTAGTACGGATTCGGAATCTTGAGCTTGCCTTGATCGCCGGTGCCGGACTCACTGTTGAGCAGCAGCGGCGCGGCGTTGCCGGGATAGGCGCCGTTCCCGCACGCCGCCCACTTGGGAGAGCTGCGCGTCACGCCCGAACACGCCGACGTGTATGAGTTATAGAGCTCGATTTGGGCGTTGAGCGCGTCGATCACACTGACGCCGTTGATCGGCTTGAAGCGAATCTGGTTCTGCGTGTGCGTGTACGAGAGCAGGCCGGACAGGCCGTCGCGGCTGAAGTCGCCGTACTGCAGCGAGAGCTCGACGCCGTACGAGCGCTGCGTGCCGACGTTGAGGCCTGCGAGCGTCCCCTGCACCGCATTGATAGCCTGAAATTGCAGCTGATTGCTCGTGTCGCGATAGAACGGCGTCACCTTGTACGAGAGCTGCGTGCCCTTCACGTGCTTCTCCAGCGAGAGGTCGAAATTGTCCGAGGTGTCGGGATAGATGTCGTGATCGGGTGTGTGGTAGCCCAGCGGATAGAACTGCGCGATGAACGACGCGAGGTTCTGCTGATACGTGTTGTATTGGTAGTACGAGGAGCCTTCGGCGCGGGCGTATTTTCCGGCGGAGCCGCGGATGACCGTGTCGGGATTGATCGTGTACGTGAACGACAAGCGCGGCTGAAAGACGTTGGCGACGACGCCGCCGGCGCCGACGTTGTAGAGCCCGTTGCCGGGCACGGTCATCGGGGCGAGCCCCGGCGAGCACGAGCCGAACGCGCCGGTCGAGGGGTTCCAGGTCCACTGCGGGTTCGCGCCTGGGGCGCCGCAATGCTCGTTGTTGTACGCGTCGAACCAGAACTGCCGTGCGGGATAGCCGGACTCGAGATCGTTGGTGAAGTAGGCGTAGCGGTCGAAGCGCGCGCCCACGTTGACGACGAGGCGATCGTCGGGCTGCCATAGATCCGTCAGCGCGAACGAGTCGAAGCGCGGCGTCACGTCGTCGACCTGCGCGCTCTGTCCGTTCTCCGTCATCATCCAGCGCGCGCCGGCCTTGGCCGCCGGCGAGCCGGGCGGCGCGAAGCCCGGCGTCAGGTTGAAGTCGAACATACCCTCGCCCGGATAACAGCCCGTTGACGTGAGGCACCCGCCCTGACTGCCCGCATCGAAACAGCTCCACGGCTGGCCCGTCACGTAGTTGTAGCACTTGCCGTTGGGCGTGCCGTAGCTGGACAGGATCGTGCCGAGTCCGGTCGGCGCGAGGCTCGTCGTATTGGGATCGGTCGAGCTGAACGTCGCGTTGTAGGTCTGCAGCTTCTGCGTCATGTACGTCGCCTCGGCCGTGATGAGATGACGAGCCGAGACCTGGTTGGAGTAGATCAAACCGGCCCCGTATCCGTGTTCCCAGACCTCGTAGTCCGCCGGATCCGAGCCAAAGACGAGCTGCGCGCTGTCCGGGCCGTTGATGAACCACGTCGAGTACTCGCCATAGACAAGCGCGCGCAGATACGAGTGCGTGTCGAAATTCTTCTGGTACTGGAGCTTGTCGATCGAGTACCCGTTCCAGTTGCCGTCGCGGTCGCTCAGCCCGACCGGCGAGCCCGGAGCGCGACCGATCGGGCTGCTCGGAAAGAATCCGACGCCGACATCCTTGGCGTTGGGCGCCTGCATCAGCGGGCCGCCGTAGTACAGCGAGTCGAGGTACGGCATCGGGTAACCGATGCCGGTCGCGTTACCCACGGCAGGCGTGTAGCCGATGTCGTTGGCCGAGCTGTAGAACTGCGCGGCGATGCCGCCCGTTACGTAGAGCATCTGAATGTCGTCGCGCAGATACGAGTCTTTGTGCGGGATGCCGATGTGCAAATTCACGACGTTCTCTCGGTCGAAGTCCGCCGCTTGCGCGTAGCTGTAGCCGGGCTGCGCGATAAAGCCGTAGTTGGGCGCCTTGCCGCCCGAGCCGTCCAGAATGCTGTAGATGTTGTTGTTCGTGGGAACGTTGAGCGGATAAAAGTACAATGGATCGGAGACGCCGCCGAACTGATCGCCGTAGCGGAACGTTTCGTTCGTTCCGGATAACCCGATGTAGTAGGAAAAGAGCCGATCCGGCGTCGCGCCGCCGGCCTCGACGGTGGCCTGGTGGTAGAACGCGGGGCCTCCGATCCCCAGATCGCCGCTGAGGTACCCCGGAAACGTGCCCGTCTTGATGACTTGGTTGATGTAGCCGGCGAGGCCGGACGAGTTGGACGTCGCCGGCGTACCGCCGGTGTAGACCTGCACCTCTTGGTTGCCAAGCGAGGTCAGCGTCGCGATCGGCGCGAGGTCCGACTGGCGCGTCGTCGGCAGGCCGTCGAACTCGTACGCGACCTGATCGACGTCACCGCCGCGGATGTACACGCTCTGATACCAGCCCTGCTGGTTCGACGGGATGCTGACGCCGGGCGCGGACGCGATCGCGCCATAAGCCTGCGTCAGCGAACCGGATCCCGAGAGCGTCGATGCGGCCTTCTGTCCGGCGGAGTTGATCGAAAATACGTCGCTCGTAACGCCCGAGTGCACGAGCGACTGCACCGAACGCGACGTCGTGCGGGCGATCGTCTTGAGCGCCCTCTGCATGGACAAGGGGACGTTGGCGGACTGATCGGCCACGACCGTGATCCCGGCCTGTGACAGCGGCTCGTAGCCCGACTTGCTCGCGCTCACCGTGTACGTATCGGGCTGCAACGAGATAAACGAGAACTCGCCGGCCGCGTCGGAAACCGTCTGCGCCGCTTGCGAGGGAGATACGGCGGTGACGGCGGCGCCGGCGATCGGCGCGCGCGACACGGCGTCGAGCACGCGGCCGCGCAGCGTGCCGGTCGTTCCCGCCCGTGCCCCGCACGGCATGGCAAATGCGAAGAGCAAGGCCAGTCCGGCGATCCGTTTTCCCATAGTAAAGAAGAGCGGCTTTAAACCCGCCGAATACAACCTCCTCGCTCCACCGTGACCGTACGAGAAAAAGCAGTGAACATCGCTCCCGCGTCGCTCGCTCAGCGGCGCGACGAAAACGTCGCGCGCGGCGTGGCGACCACGCATCCCATCTGGGTGGCTCGAGCCTCCGGCGCGACGCTCTGGGACACCGAAGGCCGCCGCTATCTCGACTTCGCGGGCGGCATCGGTACGCTCAACGCGGGGCACGCGAACCCCAAGGTGGTCGCCGCGATCGCCGCCCAGGCCGCCGCGCTTACGCACGCGTGCTTCCAGGTCACGGCATACGAATCGTATCTGCAGGTGGCCGAAGAGCTCAACCGCCGCGCGCCGGGCCCGTCGCCAAAAAAGACGCTGCTGCTTTCGACGGGCGCCGAGGCGACCGAGAACGCCGTGAAGATCGCCCGCGAGCACACGCGGCGCGCGGCGGTCATCGCGTTCACGCACTCGTTCCATGGTCGCACGATGCTCGCGCTGTCGATGACCGGCAAGTTCGCGCCCTACAAGCAGCACTTCGGCCCGTTCTGCAGCGAGATCTATCACGCGCCGTTTCCGCACGAGCATCACGGGACGTCGGCGAGCCAGGCGCTGCGCGCGCTGGACGAGGTGTTCGAGTCGGCGGTGGCGCCCGGACGCGTCGCGGCGATGATCGTCGAGCCGGTCCTCGGAGAGGGCGGCTTCGTTCCGGCTCCGATCGAGTTCTTGCGCGAGCTGCGGCGGATCGCCGACGCGCACGGCATCGTCCTGATCGCAGACGAAATACAAACTGGATTCGGCCGCACCGGCAGGCTGTTCGCGTTCGACCACTACGGCATCGAGCCCGACCTGATCGCGGTCGCCAAGTCGCTTGCCGGCGGGCTGCCGCTCGCAGCGGTGGTGGGCAAGGCGCACATCATGGACGCGCCGGAGCCGGGCGGCCTCGGCGGCACGTTCGCGGGGAATCCCGTCGCGTGCGCGGCCGCGCTCGCCGTCCTCGAGATCATGGACGACGCGTTCCTGGCGCGTGCCCGCGAGGTCGGCGAGCGAATCGAGGCGGCGCTGCGCTTGCTGCAATCGCGCTTCTCGACGGTGGAAGACGTGCGCGGGCTCGGAGCGATGCTGGCGATGGAGCTCGAATCGGGAGCGCCGGACGTCGTCGCTGCCGCACGCCGCCGCGGCCTGATCCTGCTGCTTGCGGGAGAACGCGACGTGATTCGCGTTCTCGTGCCGCTCGTCGTCACCGACGACGAGCTCGAGGAGGGTTTCGCGATCTTGAATGCGAGCATGGAAGACGTCTTTGTTCAAACGAGGTGACCGAAAATTTCCGGTGATCGACAAAAGAACGTATACGAATACACGCAGCGCGTCTTAGACCTGATCGAAAAGACGGACATCGCGCCCGCCGATGCCGACTGGATCACACGCGAGACCGTCGAGTCGTTCCGGAACCACGTCAACCCGGGCTTTCTCGAGTATCGCAAGGCAGGCGACCCGAATCGCGCCGCGGCCGTCGTCGAGTGGGCGGACGCCGGCTCCAATTCCTATCGCGACGTCACCGGGCGCACCTACATCGATTGTTTGGGCGGATTCGGCATCTTCAACGTCGGCCACCGCAACCCGAAAGTGATCAAGGCCGTGATGGCTCAGCTGCGGCGCCAGCCGCTGCACAGCCAAGACCTGCTCGATCCGCTGCGCGCGATGCTCGCCAAGGCGCTTGCGATGCTGACGCCCGAAGGCCTCGACTTCAGTTTCTTCTGCAACAGCGGCACCGAGGCGGTCGAGGGCGCGCTCAAGCTCGCGCGGGCGTACGATCCCGCGCGGCAGACGATCGTGGCCGCCACGAAGGGCTTTCACGGCAAGAGCTACGGGTCGCTGTCCGCCAGCGCGAAGGCCGAGTTCCGGCGGCCCTTCGGTCCGATGCTGCCCAACATCGAGCACGTGCCGTTCAACGACCTGCTCGCGCTGCGCGACATGCTGACGTCGTGCAGGGCGGTCGGCGAAGACGTCGGCGCCGTGCTGCTCGAGCCGATCCAGGGCGAGGGCGGCGTCAACATTCCCGACGACGACTATCTGCCCGGCGTGCGCGCGCTCTGCGACGAGTTCGGCGCGCTGCTCATCCTCGACGAGGTGCAGACGGGCATGGGCCGCACGGGAAAGATGTTCTGCTGCGAGCACTACGGCGTCGCGCCGGATCTGATGTGCCTCGCGAAGGCCTTCGGCGGCGGCGTGGTGCCGGCCGGCGCGGTGGTCGGGCGGCGCGAGATCTTCGCGCGGCTGTTTGACAACCCGTTCCTGCACACGTCGACCTTCGGAGGCAATCCGCTCGCCTGCGCGGCCGCGCTGGCGACGATCAACGTATTGATCGGCGAGCGGCTGCCCGAGCGCGCCGCGGTGTTGGGCGAACGGATGCTGACCGGAATTCGCGGCGCCGTGCGCGGCTACGACGATCTCGTCGTAGCGGTACGCGGTAAGGGACTCTTGATGGCGCTGGAGTTTGGTAATGATTCGATCGGCTTCGAGTTCGGCAAACAGATGCTCGATCGCGGCGTTCTCGTGTCCGGCACGCTCGTGAACGCGCGCACGATCCGCATCGAACCGCCGCTGACGCTCACGGAGGAAGAGGCCGACTACGTGTGCCAAGCCATCGGCGAAAGCTTGAAATCGATCATTGAAGTAAAGGTATAGCAGCATGCAGACAACGGCGGACTCGAGCGCGCGAGCCGAAGAATTCTTCGCAACCTGCCGCGCATCAACGGCATCGTTCCGATGTACGTCAACGGGCGCTGGGCGCTCGCGCAGGACGGCGCGACGCGCGAGCTGATCAACCCGGCGGACGGCCGGCCGATTGCGGTCGTCACGGAGGGCGGCGCCGCCGATGCGGAGGCGGCGATCGCTGCGGCGCGCACGGCGTTCGACGAGGGGCCGTGGGGCGGCATGAGCGCGGCCGACCGCGCGGCGCTGCTGTTCCGCGTCGCCGACGCTGTCGACGCGAACCGCGACGAGTTCATGCGGATCGACACGCTCAACAACGGCAAGCCGCTGCGCGAGACGGAATACGACGCGATCGACGCGGCGAATTGCTTTCGCTATTACGCCGGCCTCGCGACGAAGCCGCACGGGCAGACCTTCGACGTGCCCGCGCCGTCGCAGACGTTCACGGTGCGCGAGCCGATCGGCGTCTGCGGCCAGATCGTCCCGTGGAACTATCCGCTGCTGATGGCGGTGTGGAAGCTGGCGCCGGCCTTGGCGGCGGGAAACGTGTGCGTGCTCAAGCCGGCGGAGCTGACCCCGCTGTCGACGATCCGCCTTGCGATGATCTTCGAGCAGCTGGAGTTCCCGCCCGGCGTCGTCAACATCGTGCTCGGCGCGGGCGCGACCGCGGGCCATGCGATCGCCGCGAGCATGCTCGTGGACAAGATCGCCTTCACGGGTGGAACGAAGACGGGCCGCAGCATCATGCAAGCCGCGACGTCGAATCTCAAGAAGATCTCGCTCGAGCTCGGCGGCAAGTCGCCCAACGTCGTGTTCGCCGATGCCGATTTCGATACGGCGGTTGATTACGCGCTCTTCGGCATCTTCGCCAACGCGGGGCAGGTCTGCTCGGCGGGATCGCGGCTGATTGTGGAGCGCTCGCTGCACGACAGACTGGTGGAGCGCGTGGTCGAGCGCGCACTCAAAATCCGCGTCGGCGACGGGTTCGATCCGCAGACGGAGATGGGACCGATCATCTCGCCGATGCACCGCGAGCGCGTCGAGGGCTACATCGAGACCGGCCTCACGGAGGGAGCGAAGCTATTGTGCGGCGGCGAGCGGCTCGGCGGCGAGCTCGCCGCGGGCAACTTCATCGCGCCGACCGTGTTCGACCGCACCTCGCCGAAGATGCGCGTCGTGCAAGAGGAGATCTTCGGACCCGTGCTCGTCGTGCAGACGTTCGAGGACGAAGCCGAGGCGATCGCACTCGCCAACGACACGATCTACGGGTTGGCCGGCGCGGTTTTCACCCAGGACATCGCCAAGGCGCACCGCGTGATCCGCAAGATGCGCGCCGGCATCACCTGGATCAACACCTATCACCCGACCTACAACGAGGCGCCGTGGGGCGGCTACAAACAGTCGGGCATCGGCCGCGAGCTCGGTACCTACGGCTACGACGCGTACACCGAGGTCAAGCAGATCAACGTCAATTTGGACGTCGAGCCATCGGGCTGGTTCTCAGACTGACACCGTCACCCTACGGGCCCGGCTGGAAATCGGCACGGAAGAGGTAGTGCCCTTCGACCGGCGTGCAGTTCACGAGCTTGGGTGAGTAGGTGCTGCTGCGCGCCGCCGCAACGACCGAGTCGTCGATCGCCGCGTTGCCGCTAGAACGCTGAACCTTCACGTTGGTGACGTGCCCGTTGGGCGCGATGGTCACCGCGACGATGACGGTTCCGCTCGTCTTGAAGCCGTGAGGAGGCGCAGGAGCGACTGCGTTCCGAACCGTCGCCTCGACGTTTGGCTCGGCGCAGGCTGCAGCCACGTAGGATGCGCCCGATGACGGATTGCTGATCCCGGTCTGTGCCGGCGTGAGGGCGAACGCGGGCGAGAACGCCTGTAGCGCGAGGGTTGCGACGATAAAGAGCACGATCGTTCCTCCAAGTGCGTACATGTCGATGCCGAGGCGACGTGGGCCGCCGGCGCAGAGCCGTTCGATGCGCGCGACGAGCGCGTGGCGGGAGCGGTACGCACCTGCGACGAGGAGCGGAAGCTTCTGCGCGCGCAGCATTTGCGCGAGCGTCGCGAGGCAGACCGCGTACTTATCGGCGCTTCCGGTTTGCTCCACGGCCCAGTCGTCGCATGCCGCCTCGCGCTCGTTCGTAAGGGCGGCGCCCGCGATGCGGACCCACGGATTGAAGAATAGCGCCGCCTCGATCACGCACTGCACCAGGTTCCAGCTCGGGTCGTTGCGGCGAATGTGGGCGCGCTCGTGTTCGACGACGCGGCGCAGGTCGTCCGGCGAAAGCTTTGCAGCCAGGTCGCGCGGCACGACGACGACCGGTTTGGAGATTCCGGCGACGATCGGAACCGCGACCTCGCGCGAGGCGAAGACATCACGCTCCGCGCTCGAGAGGAGCGACGCGCGCCGCCGGATCCCCTCGATGCGCACGAAACTGACCGCCAGCCGCAGCAAACCGGCGGACGCGCCGAGAAGCCACGCGAACACGATCCACCTCGCGACTCCTTCGAACCAGCCGCGCGCGTGATCGACGTACTCTCCGGCAGGAAGCAGCGCGATACTCACGCCCTGGTGCGTCGAATGCGAGGCCAACGCCCGGAGCAACTGCGCGCCGGCGTCGGAGATCGCGGTCGCGATCGGTACGGCCACGAGTGCAAATAGCGCGACGAGCCACAGCGCATAGCGCGTCGAGGCGCCCCGATTTGCGATGACCCGGGAAATCCCGTACGTCAGCGCGACGACGAGCACACCCTGCCAGAGTCCGTTGAAAAGGATGGCGACGATCACTTTTGCTCCGTCCGGCGGCGCGCGAGGATCCGCTTGACCTGCGCTAAGTCGTCGTCGCTCAGCCGGGCCTCGTCCAACAGCGTCACCGCGAGCGCGCCCGGCGAGCTCGCGAAAAAGCGATCGAGCACGTGCCGGACCGCCGATTTGGCGGCATCGGCACGCTGCACCGACGGGCGGTAGACGAACGCACGGCCCTCGTCCTCGTGCGCGACCTGGCCCTTGCGCTCCAGCGTGCGCAAGGTGGTGAGCACGGTGCTGTAGGTCAGCGGCGGCGGGGGCAGCGCCTCGACGACGTCGGCCACGGTCGCGCGCTGCTTGCGCCACAACACTTCCATCAGGCGCAATTCATGATCCGTCAGGACGGGCGATTTCCGCCGGGACAATGGCTGAGCCTCCGCTTACTATTAGATTTGTAATGGCAGCATAACCTACCCGCCCGGCTTTGTCAACTAGATTTATAATGGTGTTAGGATGGCGGCATGCGGACGATTTTTATGGCAGCTATATTTTTGTGCGTGGCGGGGGCTGCGTTTGCGGTCGCCCTCGCCGCTCCGTCAACCAAGGTCGTGATGTTTGCGCCGTTCGGCTCCGGCGGCCTGCACGCGGGTTATAAGGTCACGTCGAAGGTGCACGGCGCATGCTGGACGGGCTCGATCGCGTCCCAACGGCCGGATGCGTGGCGATGCATGGTCTCCAACAACATCTACGATCCGTGCTTCAGCAACGCGGCGCTCTCGAGCGTCGCCTGCCCGAGTGACGCGTTTTCGAAGAACATCGTGCTCATCATCCTCGACAAGCCCATCCCGACGCAGGAACGCAACAAAGGCAAGCCGACGCCGTGGGCGCTGCTGCTCGGGAGCGGGACGCGCTGCTACATGGCAACCGGCGCGACGGGCGAGGTCGCGGGCATGCGCTTGAACTACGGATGCAGCTCGAACGGATGGGTGCTGGGCACCGTCGATGCATCCAAGCAGCCGTGGCAGGTCTTTTATAGCGCCAAATCCGACGGCACCGGCTCGAAGCGGGTTTCCGTGCGTCAAGCGATTCTCTAGTGAGCACTCTTCCAAAAGTTGAACGAACGATCGGATATCCGGTTCGACCCAGTTCGGCGCTCCTCGTCGTAGATCTCGGTGAGCGCCGTAAGGAACGCCTGCGCCGCCTTCCGTTCTCCCAAGAGCGCGAGCGAGCGCAGCATGCGCGTGAGGCGCAAGTGGTTGTGATTTCCCTCATGCAGCCAATTGCTGCTGCGTTGGGGAAAGGAAGCGCTCTTCACGATGCGGTCGCCGCTCCACGCAAAGCCGTAGAACGACAGCATGCGGTCGAGCGACCTGCGTAGCGCGACGCGCAACTCGGATCGCGTGCGGAAAGCCTCGATGGCGGCATCGTCGAGGATGGGCGCCGTGGGCTGGGCTCCGCTGCGCTCCGGGAGCGGGAAGAGCCATTGAATGAAGTCGTGGACGTACTCCAGCCGCTCGTCGTCGAAGCGCAGGACATCGTCGTGAAAGCGGCCGCGATCGTCGGGCGCGCGCCCTTCATAGAACGCGACGATGCGCCGGCCGTCTTCGCTCATCAACGCGCGAGGGCGGCGATGACGTCGCGATCCTCGGCCGGCGCGATCGTGCGGAGATCGAGCAGCACTCGCCCGTCTTCGATGCGCGCGACGATCGCCGGCGTGCCACGGCGCAGCTTCGCGGCGAGGAGATCCGGCTTTTCCGGCGAGATCGCGACGGCAATCGATGGAACGCGCGCCTGCGGGAGCGCGCCGCCGCCGATATACGCGCTGCTGTCGATCGCAGTTGCGCCCGGAAGCGCGGCGACGTAGGCGTCCGCGCGGCGGCGGAGGTCGGCGAGGCTCGCCGCGAGCATGCGCAGGATCGGGATGCGGTCGCGCGGGGAGCCCTCGCGATAGATCTGCAGGGTCGCGGCGAGCGCGGCCAGCGTCATCTTGTCGACGCGTAAGGCCCGCAACAGCGGATTGTTGCGTAGGCGCGCGACCAGGTTGGCGCGCCCGACGATGATCCCGGCCTGCGGCCCCCCGAGCAGCTTATCGCCGGAAAACATGACGAGGCCCACGCCGTCGGCAAGCGCATCCTGCACGGTGCGCTCCCGCTCTACGCCGTGCTCCGCCAGGTCGACGAGCGCGCCGCTGCCGAGATCCTCGACGACCGCCACGCCCGCGCGGCGTCCGAGCTCGACCAGCTCGCGCGCGGCGACGTCGTGGGTGAAGCCCTCGATGCGATAGTTGGAGGCGTGCGTGCGCAGCACGAGAGCCGTGCGCGGTGAGAGCGCGCGCTCGAAGTCCTCAACATACACGCGATTCGTCGTCCCGGCCTCGACGAGCGTCGCTCCGCTGCGCTGCAGCACCTCGGGGAGGCGGAAGCCGCCCCCGATCTCGATCAGCTGGTTCCGCGCTACGACTACCTCGCGCCCCCTCGCAAACGTGTCGAGCACGAGCAGCACCGCAGCCGCGCAGTTGTTGACGACGAGCGAGTCTTGCGCGCCGGTCACGTCGTTGAGGATGGCACCGACGCGCGCGTAGCGCGAGCCGCGCTCGCCGCGATCCAAGTCGTACTCGAGGTTCGAATAGCCGTGCGCGACCTCCGCGATGGCATCCAGCGCTTCCACGGCCAGCGGGGCCCGCCCGAGATTGGTGTGAACGATGATGCCGGTCGCATTGATGGTGCGCGACAGTCCGCTTAACGCAAGCTCGTCGAGCCGCTCTACAACCGCGAGCACGATGGCCTCGTGCGCCGGTTCGGCGTCGGAAGCACGCATGCGGTCGAGGACGGCCTCGATCGTGCGCTTTACGTTGGCTCGTCCCAGCCTGGGCTCGTAGCTTTCAACGGCGACGTCCTCGAGGATCCGCTGTACCGACGGCAGTACCCACCGCCGCTGCTTCACAAGATCACGAGGGAAGGCAGACCTTGTTACTCAGGTCCGAATAGGTGAGCTCCGTTCGATTGGAACTCGCGGCCGGCGCCACCGCGCGCACCTGGAAACAATCCCCCGGCTTCCACGAGCCTACCGGTACCGTGATCGTATACGAGACCACCTGCTGCGCAGTATCCGGCACTTCGCCGGCATCGACGCTCGCCACGACTTGCCCGGCCCGCACCGCTTGAAACGATTGAGCCATCAGACAAACGTCTTGTGGACAATCCATCTTCCACGAGAATTGCATCGTGACCGCGCCCGAACTGGTCGCGGTCACGTGCAGATTGCTGGGAGCGGCTAGCGCAATCGCAAGAGCAAGGAGTGCCCCCGATGACGGCACCGTTCTATGCCACGTGTTTGCTGAGCATCGACGTCACGGCGTTCTCGGGAACGTAGCCGACGATCCGGTCGACCGGCTGCCCGTCCTTGAAGAGAATCAAGCAGGGAATTCCGGAAACCTGATACTGTCCTGCAAGGCTCGGATTCTCGTCGGTGTTCAGCTTGACGAATTTCGCTTTGCCGCTGTTTGCCGCCGCGATTTTTTCGACGATCGGGCTCAGCATGCGGCACGGCCCGCACCACGGGGCCCAGAAATCGACCAGCACCGGCTGCTGACTCTTCAAAACCTCAGAGTCGAAGTTGGCTTGCGTGACGTCGGGTAATGCGCTCATAGCTTTTCAAACACTCCTAAAGCTCGGTCTGTTGCGGTTCTCCGGTTATCTCGGTGATCTGCTTGGCCTGTTTCCCGAGGTTGGTGACGGCGATGACCTCTTCTCCCTCACCCAGCCTCTGGAGCCGCACGCCCTTCGCGTCGCGGCCCGTCTTGCGGATCTCGCCGACCTTCAGGCGGATCACCTGATTGCCGGATGTGATCATCAGGATCTGGTCCTCCGGCGCCACGAGGATCTGATCGAGCACCTGGCCGATGTCATCGCGCTGTCGCGCGAACGCCTTCACGCCCTTGCCGCCGCGCGACGTATGGCGGTATTCCGTGATCGGCGTGCGCTTGCCGAAGGCGAGCGACGTCACGAGCAGCACCTCGCGGCGGTCCTCTTCGAGGACGTCCATCGCGACGACGGTGTCGCCCTTATCGAGCGTCATCGCCTTGACGCCGCGCGCGACTCGTCCCATCGGACGCACGTCCTTCTCGTTGAAGTAAACGGCCATGCCGCGCGTCGACCCGAGTATGATGTCGCGCGAGCCGTTCGAGAGATCCACCGCGAGCAGCTCGTCGCCCGCATCGAGATTGATCGCGATCAGGCCGTTGCGGCGCACGTTGGAGAATTGGTCGAGCTTAGTCTTCTTGATGACGCCGTTCTTGGTGACCATCACCAGATATTTCTCGCCTTCGAACTTGTCCACCGGGAACACCGCACTGACCTGTTCGCCCGGCGGCAGCGTCAGCAGGTTCACGAGCGCCGTGCCTCGGGCTTGCCGCGTGGTGTCCGGAATCTCGTAGCCGCGCAGCCGGTAGACGCGGCCCATGTTCGTGAAGAAGAGCACGTGGTCGTGCGTCTTCGTCACGAAGAAGTTGCGGACGACGTCCTCGCGCTTGAGATTGGAGATTCCGGTGACGCCGCGCCCGCCGCGGCTCTGCGTGCGGAACGTGTCGACGGACACGCGCTTGATGTAGCCCCCAACCGTGTAGGTTACCACGACGTCGATGTTCGGCGTGATCTGCTCGATCGAGATCTCGTCTTCCGCGGGCTCGATGCTCGTGCGCCGCTCGTCGGCGAAGCGCTTTTTGACGTCGAGCGCCTCGCTCTTGACGATGTTGGCGATCCGCCGCGGGCTGCGCAGGATGTCCTGAAGCTCCGCGATCGTCTTGATCAGCTCCGCATATTCTTGCTCGATCTTCTGGCGCTCGAGGCCGACCAGCGTCCGCAAGCGCATGTCGACGATCGCCTGCGCCTGCACGTCGCTGAGCTCGAAGCGCTTCGAGAGCCGCTCCTTGGCCTCGTCCGTCGTCTGGCTGCCGCGGACGATCTCGATGACCTCGTCGATGTTGTCGAGCGCGATGCGGTAGCCCTCGAGCAGGTGCGCGCGCTCCTCGGCCTTGCGCAGGTCGTAGCGCGTACGACGGGTGATGACGTCTTTGCGGTGCGCGATGAAATGCTCGAGCAGCTGCTTGAGCGAGAGGACCTGGGGCTCGATCGGCACGGAACCGTCGGCCCGCGGCTTCCCCACGGGCACGAGCGCCAGCATGTTGAATCCGAACGTGGCCTGCAGCGGCGTGTGTTTGAAGAGCTGATTCAGTACGATCTTGGGCGTCGCGCTGCGCTGCAGCTCGACGACCACGCGCATGCCCTTGCGATTTGACTCGTCGTCCATGCGCGCGATTCCCGCGATGCGCTTCTCAGCGTACGCCTCGGCGATGGCCTCGAGGATGCGGCCCTTGTAGACTTGGTACGGGATCTCCGTGATGACGATCTTGTGCTTTCCGCGTTCCTCGATGATCTCGGCCTTGCCGCGAATCGTGATCGAGCCGCGCCCCGTCTTGTAGGCCTCGCGGATCGCCTCTTGGCCGAGGATCGTGCCGCCGGTCGGGAAGTCCGGCCCGGTGACGATGTCGCACAGGTCATCGTCGCTCGTCTCGGGATCGTCCACCAGCGCCGCGATCGCGTCCGCGATCTCACCGAGATTGTGCGGCGGAATGTTTGTGGCCATCCCCACCGCGATGCCGCTGGATCCGTTGATCAGCAGCTGTGGTAGCCGCCCGGGGAGCACGCTCGGCTCCACACCTTGGTTGTCGAAGTTTTGGACGAACGGAACCGTCTCTTTGTCGATGTCGGCCAACACGTCGAGCGCGGTCCGCGCGAGGCGCGCCTCGGTATAGCGGTAGGCGGCCGGCGGATCCGGGTCGATCGATCCAAAGTTGCCGTGACCGTCGACGAGCGGGTAGCGCAGGGTGAAGTCTTGCGCCATGCGCACGAGCGCGTCGTAGACTGACGAGTCGCCATGGGGATGGTAGCTCTTGAGCACCTCGCCGATGATGCCGGCGCACTTGCGATGCTGCTTGCTGGGATCGAGCCCCATCTCGCGCATCGCGTACAGGATCCGCCGCTGCACGGGCTTGAGGCCGTCGCGGACGTCCGGAAGCGCGCGCGAGGCGATAACGGACATCGCATACGAGAGATAACTCTCCCGCATTTCATCTTCGACGTTGACCTGTGCGATGATATCGTTGTTCAATAATTACCTGTACCTATCATGGACGAACGAATGACCCTTGCGACCGAAGACGCCTTCGACGCGTTTGCCGCCGCGTTCTCGCGACGCCTGCGTGCCGGCGACGTCGTCGCGCTGTCCGGGCCGCTCGGCTCCGGCAAGACCGCCTTCGTCCGGGCCGTCGTGCGTTCGCTCCACGGCACCGACCAAAGCTACAGTCCCACCTTCACGTTCTGGCATCACTACGACGGGACTCCGCCGATCGATCACATCGACCTCTTCCGCATCGACGATCCGCGCGAATCCGCGGAGCTCGGGCTCGAGGAAGCCCTCGACGGCAACTCGATCGTCCTGGTGGAGTGGTGGCGCAACGCGCCCGAGCTCGTCGCCGGGCGCCGGTATGAAATCGAAATCGAAGGCTCCGGTAATGAACCGCGCACGATTTCCGTTCGACAACTCACGTGAACGTTCTTGCCCTGGACGGGGCGCTGGGATCCTTTTCGGTCGCGATCGCGTGCGACGGCCGGATCGTGACCTCGTACGGCGAGCCCGGCAACGTCGCGCTCGAGCACGGGCTCGCCATCGTCGAGAACGCGTTCCGGAAGGCGGGTTTGACGCACGGCGACGTCGATCGCTTGGCGGTGGGGATCGGACCGGGCCGCTTCACGGGCCTGCGCATCGCCGTCGCGTATGCCAAGGCGCTTGCGGCAGTGTGGGACCGCCCGCTCGTGCCGATCGCGTCGTTCGACATCCTCGAGTACGGCGGCAGCTTCACGCGGGTCTTGAGCGTCGTCGAGGGACGAACCGGCGTGATCTCCGCACGCTACCGTGCGGGGAGCGACGTACGGCGCGCCTCGGGCCGGATCGCGGACGTGCTGGATGAGCTTTTTCCTGCGGACAGGCTCTCGGCTCAGGATGCCACGGTGGTCGTGGGGGCGGCGGAGGACGTGCTCCACGCGCTCGCCGAACGCGCACTCATCGTGCGCTCCGTGGACCCGGTCGTGACGCCCGCCGCAGCGGCAGCCGCTCTGGCGGCCGGCACGCGCTCGCCCGCGACGAGCCTGCACGAAGTCCGTGCCGACTACGGCGAGTTGCCCGCCGTCACGAAGCCTCGGCGATAGCGCTTCATCCACTATGAAAATGGAGCTCGAGCGGCCGGCAGAACGGCCCGACCAGTTCTCCGTTGCGCCCATGGCCACGTCGGACATCGCGGCGGTGACGCGGATCGAGCGGGCCTCTTTTTCCGCGGTGTGGCCGTCGGAGGCGTTCTACAACGAGCTGAGCACGAACAGGCTCGCGCATTATTTCGTCGGACGTTACCAAGACCGCGTCGTGGCGTACGGCGGCATCTGGGTGATCCTCGAGGACTCCCACGTTACGACGCTCGCCGTCGATCCGGAGTATCGGGGGCGGCGCTTCGGCGAGGTATTGCTGCTGCGCCTTATCGACGAGGCGATCGCACGCGGGGCGGCGTGGATGACGCTCGAAGTGCGCGAGAGCAACACGATCGCGCAACGCCTCTATCGCAAGTACGGATTTACCACGGTGACGATGCGGACGGGCTACTACAGCGACGACAACGAGAGCGCCCTGATCATGTGGGCCGGCAGTCTGAAGAGCGAACTCTACCGCAATCGCCTGCGCGCCTTGCGAGAACGATTCCAGGCGCAGTGAGCGATCCCATTCCCGCGTCATTCGTGAACCTGCTGCGGCGCGTCCGCAAACATTTGAGGCAAGACGACCGCTACGCGCACAGCGTCCGGGTCGCGCGCAGCGCCGGCACGCTGGCGCGGCGACACGGTGTCGACGCGCGCAAGGCTCGCCTTGCCGGGCTCCTGCACGACCTCGCGCGCCTCTACTCGACCGCACGCCTCCTCGACGAGTGCGAGAAGCGCGGCTTTTTCATCGACGACTTCGAGCGCGCTCATCCCGTGCTGCTGCACGCGCGGCTCGGCGCCGCGCTCGCGCGCGAGCAGTTCGGGATAGACGATACCGACGTGCTGTCCGCGATCGAAAAGCACACGACGGGGGCGGCCGAGATGTCGCGGCTGGATTGCGTCGTGTATCTGGCCGATTCGCTGGAGCCGGCCCGCAAGTTCGCCGAGCGACCGGCGCTGTGGAATATCGCACTGGTCGACCTCGAAGAGGCGATGCGCGAGACGCTGGTGCTGGCCATCCGCCGTAACGAGCGCAAGGGGCTCGCCCCCGCGCCGCCGACGTTCGCCGCGGCCGCCCTGTTCGGCGCGGAATCGGAGCCCGACGAACTCCCGGAGGTGCAGGCATCCGCGAGCTGATCGAGGTCGTGCGCGAGAGCGCGCTCGACAAGAAGGGCGACGCGTTCACGGTGCTCGACGTGAGCGGCCGAACGATCCTGGCCGATACGTTCGCGATCGTCAGCGGCCGTTCCAAGATTCAGACGCGGGCCATCGCCGACGCCGTGATCGAGGCCGTGCGCCACGACGGCTTCGGGGTCGCCCGGGTCGAAGGATACGCCGATGGATCCTGGATTCTCATCGACCTC
Source organism: Vulcanimicrobiota bacterium (assembly GCA_963752825.1). Taxonomy (GTDB): domain Bacteria; phylum Vulcanimicrobiota; class Vulcanimicrobiia; order Vulcanimicrobiales; family Vulcanimicrobiaceae; genus Cybelea. Next base: position 468,301 of record CAVVZF010000001.1, read on the forward strand.
GGCGACGTGATCGTGCACGTGTTCACGCCCGAACAGCGCACGTTCTACAACCTCGAGCGCTTATGGTCCCCCTTCGACTCCGCTCAGGACAAGACAAAAAGGAAGGCGCAGGGGACGTGAGGGGGCGCCGGCCGACGCACCTGACGCGCGCCGCGCGCGCGCGCCGGGATTTCTGGAAGCGCTTCGGCGTGTGGGTCTTCATCGTGTTCTTCGCGCTCAGCGTCGCGGGCGGCCTGATCGTCGTGTCGACGGAGCTGCGCGCGCGATGAAGCCCGCGACGCTCGTCGCCCGCGACATCGCGGCCATGCACGAACGCTACGTCTTGACGCCGTGGGTGGCGCAGGCCGGACGCAAGGCGCCGGTCATCGTGCGCGGCGAGGGCTCGTGCCTCTACGACGAGACGGGTGGGCGGTATCTGGACTTCTCCGCGGGGCTCGTCGCCGTGAACCTCGGCCACGCGCATCCCGCGATGGCGAAGGCAATCGCCGAACAGGCCCAGCGCGTCGCGTACGTCGCGCCGAGTCTCGCTAACGATCGGCGCGCCGAGCTCGCGAGCGCGATCGTCGAGATTGCGCCTTGGGACGAGGGCGGACGCGTGTTCTTTACCACCGGAGGCGGTGAGGCGAACGAGGACGCGATCAAGTTCGCGCGTACGCTGACGCGACGCCACAAGGTGCTGACCGCGTACCGCTCGTTTCATGGCTCGGCGCCCGGCGCCGGCACGTTGACCGGCGAGAACCGGCGCTGGCCGAACGAACCCGGGTTGCCCGGCGTCGTGCGATTCTTCGCCCCATTTCCGTATCGCAGCCCGTTTCACACACGCGACCCGCGCGAAGAAACGCAACGCGCGATCGAGCATCTCGAAGCCATCGTCGACTACGAGGGCGGCGACCGCATCGCCGGGCTCTTGATCGAACCGGTCGTCGGCGCAAACGGCGTCATCGTCTATCCCGATACCTACCTGGCGCGAGTCCGCGAGTTGTGCGACCGCCACGGCATCCTGCTGATCTTCGACGAGGTCATGACGGGTTTCGGCCGCACCGGCGAAGCCTTCGCGGCGCAGCGCTTCGGCGTAACGCCCGACATCTTCACGGTCGCCAAGGGCGTCACGTCGGCGTACGTTCCGCTCGGCGGCGTCGTCGTGCGCGAGTCGCTCGCGCGCCACTTCGACGCGCACCCGCTACCGAGCGGGCACACGTTCAGCGGACATCCGCTCGCGATGGCCGCCGGCGTCGCCGCGCTGCAGGCGTATCGCGACGAACGGCTCTTCGAGCGGGCCCGCGAGATCGAGGGCTGGCTGCGCGAGCGCTTCGATCGACTGGCGCGCCGCCACGCGGTCGTCGGCGAGGCGCGCGGCGCCGGCGCTTTCTTCGGCCTGGAGCTCGTCTCCGACCGGGACACGCGCGCGCCGCTGGTCGCGTGGCAGGGCGCGCAGACGCTCGGCACGTTTTTCGACGACCTCCTCGCCCATGGTCTGTACGTGTACGGTCGCTACAACGTCGCGATCGTCTCGCCGCCGCTCGTCGTCACGCCCGAGGAGCTGGACGAGGGATTCGAGATTCTCGACGCGGCGCTGACGCGTCTGGGCAACGAGAAACGCTAATGCAGCTCCAGGTTCACGACAAGGCGACGCGCGAGCTGCTCGGCGAGGTGAGCGTCGCACGGCGTGCCGAGACGGATCGCGCCGTAGCAAACGCGCTCGCGGCGTTCGCGGCATGGCGCGAGGTGCCGGTGGTCGAGCGCGCCCGCCTGTTCTTCCGTTACGCCGATGCGCTGGAGCGGCGGCACGAAGAGCTCGCGCTCTCCGTCTCGCGCGAGAACGGCAAGACGCTCGCCGACGCGCGCGCGGAGGTGCGGCGTGGAATCGAGGCCGTCGAGTTCGCCTCCGGCATGCCGTCGCTGATGATGGGCGACGCGCTGCCCGACGTCGCGCGCGGGATCGACGCGATCTCCGTGCGCCACCCGCTCGGAGTCTGCGTTGGAATCACGCCGTTCAACTTTCCCGCGATGATACCGCTATGGATGTTTCCGATCGCGATCGCGGCCGGGAACGCGTTCGTGCTCAAGCCCTCGCCGCAGACTCCGCTCACGTCGGAGCTGCTCCTCGAGATCGCGCGCGGATGCGCGTTTCCCGACGGCGTGCTGAACGTCGTGCACGGCGGCACGGAGACGTCGGAGGCGCTGATCGAGCATCCCGGCGTCGCGGCCGTGTCGTTCGTCGGCTCGTCGAACGCGGCCCGGGCCGTGCAAGAGCGCGCGGTGCGCGCGCACAAGCGCGTGCAGGCGCTGGGCGGCGCGAAGAACTTCTTGATCGTGATGCCGGACGCCGTGACCGACGCGACGTGCGACGCGGTAATCGGCTCGGCGTTCGGCGGCGCCGGCCAACGCTGCCTGGCTGGCTCGGTCGTCGTGGCCGTCGGCGACGCCGGCGACGCGCTCGCGCCGATGCTGGTAAAGGCGGCCAGCGCGCTGCGCCTCGGGCGCGGCGTGGACGAAGGCGTGCAGCTGGGGCCGGTCGTCAGCGACGACGCGATCGCGCGCATCCGCGGCTACGTCGAGCGCGCGCGCGGCGGCGGCGCTTCCGTGCTGCTCGACGCCGGCGACGCGCCTCAGGGAGGTTCGTTCGCCGCGCCGGTGATCTTCGATCACGTCGACGCGGGGACCGAGCTCGCGCGCGACGAGATCTTCGGGCCGGTTCTCGCCATCGTGCGCGCCGGTTCGCTCGACGCGGCGATCGCGGTCGCCAACGCGTCGCGTTACGGCAACGCCTCTTCGATATTCACGCGCGACGGTGGCGCGGCGCGGACGTTCGCGGCGCGCATCGAGGTCGGCATGGTCGGCGTCAACGTCGGGATCGCCGCGCCCATGGCGTTCTTTCCGTTCGGGGGTGTCAAGGACTCGATCTTCGGCGACCTGCGCTGTCACGGAAAGGATGCGGTCGCGTTCTACACGCAGCAGCGCGTCGTGATCAGCCGCTGGCCTTCCTGAAGCGAAACCCGACCCAGCCCGCCGCCAAGAACGCCAAGAAGTAGTAGACGAACCAGTGCTGCGGCGGCGCTGGAACCGTCGCGAAGAACCACACCGTCGAGAGAATCAATAAGACGAGCGCGATGCCGGAGATCGCAACGTCGACGACGCGCATCTCGCCGAGCTGTCTCGTGTACACGAGCGCCGCGACGGCGATCAGCATGTAGATCAGGATGAAGCCGAAGGTGCTGAGCGTTCCGCAATTGTTGAAGATGTCGATGGGCGCGACGCGCAGCGCCAAGGCGACGACGGTGACGACGAGCGTGAGCGCGGTGACGACGGTCACGGCAACGTTCGGCGTGTCGTGGCGCGGCTCGATCCGGCCAAACGCCGCAGGCAGCAGTCGGGCGTTGGCCATCGCGTAGGCGATGCGGCCGGCCGTCGTGATGCACGCGAGGCACACGGAGAAGGCGCTGAAGAGCGCACCGACGGTGATCGGAAGCCTCAGCTCGCCGATGCCGTACGCGTTGACGAGCGCCCCGAGCGGAAACGTCTGCTGGTCAAGCGGCTTGCCGGCGTGCCCGAGCCCTACGATTTCCGCATAGGTTGCGATCACGAAAAATGCGCTCGCAAACAGCACGCTGCCGATCACGGCGTTCGGAATCGCCACGAGCGGCCGCTTCGCCTCGGCTCCAAAAGCCGTGGCGCTCTCGAAGCCTACGAAGCTGAAGACCGCGAACGCGATCGCGAGGCCGATGCCGCCCGGAAACGCGTGAACGAGGTGCAGCTGATTGGGGTCGAGCGACGGCCCGTGGTCGTGCAGCACGATCGCGACGACGAGGCAGATGATGCTCACGGAAACCACCTCGAGGACGAGCATCACGATCGCCGAGATCTGCACTCCGCGATACGCGGCTTGCCACGCGATCGCCGCCAGCACGATGACGATCGCGACGGCCGGTAGATGGAGCCCCGTGCCCTGCAGCAACAGTTCGACGAAGAGCGCCATCGCGCCGAGGACCGCGGCGGCCACGAAGCCGTACGCCCACAGCAGCGTCCAGCCGCCGATCGCCCCGGCCATCGGCCCGAGGTGGTCGGCGACGTATTGATACATCGATCCAGCCGCGCTCGAGCGCCGCGCGAACTGGTTGATGCACAGCGCGACGAACACGAGCATCGTCCCGCCGAAGACGTAGGCCAGCCACGTCCCGTTCCCGGCCAGCGCGTACATGTATGGCGCAATCAAGATCGGCGTCATGCTCGGACCGATCAGGGCGACGGACGTGGCCAGGACCTCGATAAAGGTCAGCGAGCCCTCACGCAGGGAGGCGACCGGCGCCGTTTGGCTCATGAGCGGCCTTGTGAGCCGACCGGGCGGCCAGTTCCCGCAGGAGCGCGAAACTTCGGCCGCGGCTCGGGGGTAGGACCCCGCATGAACGCCATGGCTTCCCGCTCCGTCGCGGTCGCGGCGTGCGCTCTCGCGGTGCTCGGCGGCGCCTTCCCCGCGGCGGCTCGCGACTTCGTCGCGGATCAGGCGGGAATGTTTTCGGCCGCCACGGTTGCGCAGCTCAACGCGCGCATCGCGAGTTTCAACGCGCAGACCGGCAAGGAGATCGTCGTCGTAACGACGCCCTCGCTCGGCGGCGCGACGCTGCAGAGCGAGGCGAGCGCGGCGTTCGGTCAGCAAAACGTCAACGGAGTCTTGATCTTCATCGCGCACGACGACCGGAAAGATATCATCGTGCCCGATCGCGCCGGCACGCAGGCCGGGTGGTTCACGCCCGACGTGCTGCGCTCGATCCGCACTGCGATGGAGTCGCAGTTCCGCAGCGAGTCGTACGACGCCGGAATCACCGGCGCCGTCGACGCCGTTCTCAACATCTACCGCGCGCATCTCGGCGGCCTGCAGCGTTCCGCAGGCACGGGCGTCGTGCCGGCACCTCGTATCTCGTCCCCGTCCGGAGGTTTCGGAATCCCAATGTTCTGGTGGATCATCATTGCCATCGTCGGCTTTCTGATCTTGCGCTCGATCCTGCGCGCGTTCGCGGCGCCGCGCTACTACGGCGGAGCGCCCGGTACGGCGGCGCCGCCGAGTGCGGGGTACGGTCCGGGTTACGGGCCGGGGTACGGATACGGCGGCTTCGGCGGCGGCGGCAGCTTCTGGAGCGGACTGCTCGGCGGTTTAGGCGGCGCGTGGCTCGGCAACGAGCTGTTCCGCGGCGGCGGCGGAATCGCGCCCGTGCAAGGCGCGCAGATGACGCCCGACGCGGGCGGCGGCTGGGGCGGCGCCGACTCCGGAGGCTGGCAAAGCGATGCCGGTCAGGCCGACATGGGCGGCGCGAGTGGTGGTGACTGGAGCGGCGGCGGATTCGGCGGCGACGCGGGCGGCGGCGGGGACGTCGGCGGAGGCGACAGCGGCGGCGGCTGGTAGGCGCGCAACGTTGAAATAACTAACAGCAGGCGTCTATGCGACGCCTGTTCTCTTTTCTGTTGGCCTGCACGCTCGTTATGCCGGCGGCGATCTGCGCCGCGGCCGGCAGCGACGCCTCGGCATACTTCGGCATGCAGCACTGGCGCTCGATCGGACCGTTTCGCGGCGGGCGCGCGCTGGCGGTCGCCGGCGTGCCGGGTCAGCCCGACCACTTCTACTTCGGCGCCGTCGACGGCGGAGTGTGGGAGACGCTCAACGCCGGACGTACGTGGAACCCGATCTTCGATCGGCAAGACGTCGCATCGATCGGCGCCATCGCCGTCGCGCCCGGCGATCCGCGCGTGATCTACGCCGGCACGGGCGAGGCCGACATGCGCTCCGACATCGCATACGGCGACGGCGTCTACAAATCGGTCGACGGCGGGAAGAGCTGGACCCATCTCGGGCTGAGCGACACGCGGCAGATCGGCGCGATCGTCGTCGACCCTCGCAACGCGTCGGTCGCGTACGTCGCCGCGCTCGGACACGCCTACGGTCCCAACGCGGAGCGCGGCGTCTTCAAGACGAGCGACGGCGGCAGAACGTGGAGCAAGGTGCTCTACAAAGACGAGAACACGGGCGCGATCTCGCTTGCGATGCAGCCCGGAGATCCCGACGTGATCTACGCCGCGCTGTGGCAGACGCGGCGCCCGCCGTGGAACGTGTATCCGCCGTCGAACGGCCCGGGCGGCGGACTGTACAAGTCGAGCGACGGCGGCGCGACGTGGACGCAGCTCACGAACGGGTTACCCGCGCGGGTCGGCCACATCGGGCTCTCGATCTCGGCCGCGGCGCCGCGCCGCGTCTACGCGATGGTCGACGGCGCTCCCGGTTTGGGCGGCGTCTACCGCTCCGACGACGCCGGAACGACGTGGGTGCACCTCGACCGCGAGCAGCGCATCTGGCAGCGCGGCTGGTACTTCAGCGGGATCACCGCCGATCCGCGCGACCCCAACCTCGTCTACGCGATGAACACCGCAACGTATCGCTCACTCGACGGCGGCAAGACGTTCGACGCGTTTCTCGGCGACCCGACGGGCGACGACTACCACGCGCTGTGGATCGATCCGAACGATTCGAACCGCATGATCCTGTGCAGCGACCAGGGCGTCATCATCACCGTGGACCGCGGGCGGACGTGGAGCTCGTGGTACAACCAGCCGACGGGGCAATTCTATCACGCCGTGACGGACAACGCCTTTCCCTACTGGGTGTACGGCGCGCAGCAGGACTCCGGCGCCGCCATGGCGCCGAGCGCGAGCAAGTATGGAGCGATCTCGCAGCAAGACTTCCGGCCACTCGACGTCGGCGGTGAGAACGGGGAACTCGCGCCGGATCCGCGCCATCCCGGCGTCGTGTACGGGGACTCGAGCGGCCAGGGCGGCCCGACCGTCACGCGCGAGATTCCGTCGACCGGATGGGAAGAGAACCTCGATCCCGTTCTCGATCATCCGGGAACCGTGTGGCGCAACACGTGGACGCTGCCGCTGACGTTCTCGCCGGCCGACCGAACCTCGCTGTACTTCGCGCACCAGAACGTCTTCCGGTCGCTCGACGGCGGCGCGACGTGGGCGATCGTCAGCCCGGACCTCTCGCGCGTCAACGAGGCCACGCCGTCGAATCTCGATGCGCCGACGCTCGCCGATGCGAACGGCGTGCGCCGGCACGGCGTCGTCTACACGATCGCGCCGTCGCCGCTGCGCGCCGGGCTCGTCTGGGCGGGCACCGATGACGGTTACATCTGGGTGACGCGAGATGCTTCGACAAGCTCAGCACAAGTTGCGCATACGTGGCACAACGTCACGCCGCCCGCGCTCACCTCGTGGAGCAAGGTTGGAACGATCGAGGCCTCGCACTTCGATCCGAACGTCGCGTACGTGGCGATCGACCGCCATCGCCTCGACGACTACGCGCCGTATATCTACCGCACGCGCGACGGCGGCGCCACGTGGAGCGCGATCGCAAGCGGGATTCCAAACGGCTCGTTCGTCAACGTCGTGCGCGAGGACCCGGTGCGCCGCGGGTTGCTGTACGCCGGGACCGAGAAGGGCGTCTACGTCTCGTTCGACGACGGCGCGGCGTGGCAATCGCTCCAGCGCAATCTTCCGGTCACGTCGATCCGCGACATCGCCGTACACGGAAGCGACCTCGTCGTCGCGACGCACGGGCGCTCGTTCTGGATCATGGACGACGTCACGCCGCTGCGGCAGATGAGCGAGGTGCTCGCATCTGCCGGCGACTTCCTCTTCGCGCCCGCTCCGGCATATCGCGTGCAGGCCGGCAACGAGGAAGGCACGCCGCTGCCGCTCGACGAGCCGCAGTCGGACAACGCCCCGGTCGGGCTCTACATCGACTACTATCTTGCGCGCACGCCGCGCACGCCGGTCGTCATCGAGATCTTCGACGCCGGCGGCAGCCTCGTTCGGCGCTGGTCCAGCGCAGAGCCGCCCAAGCCCGTCGATCCGAAGTCGGTTCCCTACACGCCGCACTGGATCGCGCGCCACTCCGTGCCGCCGGCCTCGGCCGGCGCGCACCGCTTCGTCTGGGACTTCCACCAGGGCGATCCCGACGGACCGCTCGCGCCGCCCGGCGCGTACACGGTGCGACTCAGCGTGAACGGCGGCGCGTACACGCGCGGCGCGGCGCTCGTGCGCGACCCGCGGATCCGGGCGACCGCCGCGGACCTTCGCGGGCAATACGAGCTCGCCCGCCAGGTCGCCGCGCTGCGCGCGGATGTCGCCGCTGCGCGCACCCGCGCGCAGACGCGCGCAAAGCAGCTATCCGGTGCGAGCCTCGCAACGTTTCGCCGCGACGTGATCGGAGAGGCTCCGCCCGATAATCCCGACGACTCGGTCGGCTCGTACTCGCACGACTTCACGAGCTTCCTGTACTTGGAGAACGAACTCGACTATCTGGAGAGCGCCGTCGAGAGCGCCGATACGGCGCCGACCCCCGATATGCGCATCGCCTACCAAAGGCTCGAGGGGATCTATCGCGCGACGCTCGCGCGGGCCGAAGTTCCCTCCCGCTAGCGTCCGGCCTCGAGCGTCTCCGAGTACCAGCGCTCGAGGTCGTCGTGGAACTGCGCGAGCGCCTGCGGGTGCAGATACACCATGTGTCCGGACTCATAGAATCCGTAGCTGATGTTGCGCTGCAGCTGGGACGGGATGTTCAAATGGTTGAGCGTGTAGACGGTCGCGAAGAACGGCGTCGCCAGATCGTAGTAGCCGTTGCCCGAGAAGATGCGCAGGTTCGGGTCGTAGGTCATCGCGCCGGCGAGATCTTGCGCGGTGTTCGTGGGCAGGTTGCCGTTGTGCTTCCAGTCCCACTGCCGGAAGACGTTGGTCGACGGACGGTAGATCAGCGTCGTCTGATATCCGAGGACCTGACGCACGAAGTAGTTGCCGCTCGCGACGAAGGCCGAGTCGATGGCCGCGTCCACCGGATCGAAGTCGGCGCGCTCGCCAATGCGATCGAGCATGAACGACGTGTAGCGGGCGTCGTAACGCCCGGTCGCCTCGCCGCCGTTGCGCAGGAGCTGCGCCGCGTAACGCCAGTATGGAATCCGCAAGTTGGACTGACGGATATAGCTCTCCGAGAGGCCGGTGTACTGATGGAGCTTCGCGACGATGTCGTTATACGTCGCCGGCGACAGCCGTGCGCCTTGCGCGAGCGCGTTGAGATATTCGTGCATCGCGAAGTCCTCGACCTGCGGCAGCAGCGCCGGCAGCGTCGCCGTCGGACCCGGCAGCATGTCGTGATACAACGACGCCGCGGCCTCGGTGGGAAGGTAGAGCGGAAACGCCCAATCGCCGCCGCCGATCGCCGCCGGCGAGAAGTTGATGTCCCAGTCGAGGCTGAAGTCGAGAATGGACGACAGCAGCACGACGCCGTTGATGCCGATGCCCTGGCGCTGCAGGTACCTGACGAGCATCGCCGACCTCGGGGTTCCGTACGACTCTCCGAACAAGAACTTCGGCGAGTTCCAGCGTCCGAACGTCGTGATGTAGCGCGACACGAACTGGCCGAATGCCTTCACGTCCTGGTCCGCGCCGAAGAAGTCGCTCGGCTTGCCGGGCGGCACGATACGGCTGAACCCGGTGTCGGGCGCGTCGACGAATACGAGGTCGGTGCGATCGAGGAGCGAGTATTGATTCTCGACCAGATTGAACGGCGCGTTGGGCGTGGGCCGGGCGTCGCCGGCCTGCACGCGCATCGGCCCAAAAGAACCCATTCGCAGCCAAATCGTCGAGCTTCCGGGTCCGCCGTTGTACAAGAACGTCACTGGACGCGTGCGCGGGTCGGCGCCGTCCACGGTGAACGCCGTGTAGAACATCCGGCAGGTCGTCTGGCCCTTGTCGTCCTCCAGGGCGATCGTCCCGGCGCGCGCGGTATACGGATATGTCTTGCCGCCGAGCGCGATCGTATGCTGCGTCACTGCGTCGCTGCTCTGCGGCGCGGCCGTAGCCGGCGGACGCGGGGCGGCGCCGACGAGGAGCAGCGCCAAGAGCGCCGGCGCGCCGCTACGCACGGCCGAGCACCCCCGCGTACCAGCGCTCGAGGTCGGCGTGAAAGCGCGCCAACGCCGGTGGATTGAGATAGACCATGTGGCCGGATGCGTAAAAACCGTACGTGATGTTCCGCTGTAGCGCGGGCGCCAGATAGAGGTGATCGAGCGCATACGCCGTCGCGAAAAACGGCGTGGCGAAGTCGAAATAGCCGTTGGCCGAGAAGATCTTCAGGCGCGGGTTGTAGGTCATCGCCTGGGCCAGGTCCGGCGTCACGTTGAGTGACTGAACGTTGTCCCCGTGTTTGAAGTCCCAGGTCTCGCCGTCGGCGTAAATCAGTCCGTAGATGTCGGAGCGATAGAGCAGCGGCGTGTCGTAGCGCAGGACCTGGCGCAAATACTCGTTGCTCTCCGTCACGAACGCCGAGTCGATGGCCGCATCGAGCGAGTCCCAATCGGGTGAGATCGCGGCCTTGTCGAGCACGTACGTCTCGAAGCGCGAGTCGATCCGTCCCACGGTGATGCCACGGTCGCGCAGGAGCTCGTTCTGAAAGCGGTCGTACGGAATGCGCAGGTTGGACCGGCGAATGTACTCCTCGGAGAGCCCCGTGTATTCGTGCAGTTTCGCGACGACGTCGTCGAAGCGGCTGGGGGCAAGCCGCGCGCCTTCGGCCAGCGCATCGAGATATTCCGAAAGCGCGAAGCTCTCGACCTCAGACACGAACGCGTCGATGCCGGTTCGCCGCGGCACGGCGCGATGGTACCACGCCGTCGCGGCCTCGGTCGGAAGATAAAGGACGTACGCCCAATCGCCGCCGCCCACAGGTGCGCCGTCGTTATAGTCGATGTTCGCGTTCAAGAAAGACGAGAGCAGGACGACGCCGTTGAGCGACACGCCTCTGTCCTGTAAGTCCTTGGCCAGCACGCAGGAGCGCATCGTGCCGTAGGACTCGCCGAAGAGGAAGCGCGGCGAGTTCCAGCGGCCGAACGTGCTGAGATAACGTTGGATGAACTGCGCGAATGCCGACGCGTCCTGATCGACGCCCCACAGGTCCTTACGGGTGCCGGCCCCGATGATGCGTCCGAAACCGCTGCCCGGCATGTCGATGAACACGAGATCGGTCGCGTCCAGCAGGCTGTATTGGTTATCCACGAGCCCATAGGGCGGCGGTCCGGTGATCTTTCCGTCGGCGGTGACGACGCGGACCGGTCCGAAGGATCCCATCCGCAGCCACATCGTCGAGCTCCCCGGCCCGCCGTTATAGAGGAACGTGACCGGGCGCTTCGCCGGGGCCGCCCCGTCGAGCGTGTATGCGGTGTAGAAGACGCGCGCGATCGGCTGGTCGTCGCCGTTGCGCAGTGTAATCGTTCCAGCGCGCGCGGTATACGCGAGCGAGCGCCCGCCGAGCGTCAGGCCATGATGCGTCACCGCGTCCGGCGTCGACGGCGGAGGGGGCGGCGCCTTCGACAAGCCGCGGGCCGGCATGCCGATGACGAGCGCCAGCAGCGCGAGCACTACGATCCTCAATGCGAACGCCAAGTATCGGCGGCACGGAGCAGCGCTCCTGCCGGAGCGTCGCTGCGTCGCAATCAAAGTTCGGTCAAAGGCCGCGTGTCGGCGCCGTACAACTCGGACTTGAGCCGCCCGATCGCGGCGGCAATCGAATCGAGATAGGGCAGCATCAGACTCTTGATGCGCGACAGGCGCTCCTCGCCCGCGGGCGTGATCGCGTAGACGCGGCGGGAACGCTTGGTCGGGTGTTCCCACGCGGCCGTGACGAAGCCGCGCTCCTCGAGCCGGCGCAGGAGAGGGTAGATCTTGTTGGTGTTCACGGCGATGAGATCGCCGCAGACCGCGTTGACGCGCTGCATCAAGCCGTATCCGTGGTCCGGGCGCTGCGCGATGAAGTGCAGGATCAACGCGGGGAAGACGGTCTTGCTCTTGATCGGGCCGCGAAGGACCTCGTCGACTCGGCGCGACACGGGAGCTGCCGTCGTCATGCGAGCACCGGCGACTCGGCGCGGTACGCCCGCTCGATCTCGCGAGCGTAGCGCGTCTCGACCACCCGGCGCTTGATCTTCATCGAGGGTGAAAGCTCGCCGCCCTCGACGCTGAATTCGTGGGGAACGACGACCACGTGGCGGACCTGCTCGTAGGTGGCGAGACCCAGCGTCTGCTTTCGCACCTCGCGGTTCAGGAACGCCTGCACGTCGTCTCGCTCGGCGAGTCGCTCCGGTCCCAGCTCCTTGGGAAGCTCCGTCAGCTCGAGACGCAGCAGCGGCCAGTTCGGGCAGACCAAGGCGATCGGGTGAGCCTGGCCGCGTCCGGTGACCATCGCCTGCGCCACGAAGATCGATCGCTTGATGCTCGCCTCGATCCGCGCGGGCGAAATCCACTTGCCTGTACTGGTTTTAAAGATCTCGCCCTTGCGGTCGGTGATGCGCAAGAAGCCGCGCGCGTCGATCTCGCCGACGTCGCCCGTGTGCAGCCAGCCCTCTTCGATCGCCTCGGCCGTCGCCTCCAGGTCGCGATAGTAGCCCTGCATGACGTTCCGCCCGCGGACCATTATTTCACCGTCGTCGTTGATGCGTACGTCCACTCCCGTGATGGGCCGCCCGACGGCGCCGTACTCGTTTTCCGACAGGCGGCTGACGGAAACGACCGGCGACGTCTCGGTGAGCCCGTAACCTTGCATCACCGGCACGCCGAGCCCGAGCAGCGTCATCGCCGTGTCGACGTGCAGCGGCGCGCTTCCGCTGGTGAGGAATTGAGCGCGGTCGAGCCCCAGCGCCGAGCGCAGCTTGCGCAGCACGAGCCGTTCGGCTAGCGCGTAGCGCAGCGCGAGCCACGCACTCGGGCCGTTGCCGAACGTCCTTGCGGTCATGTAGTCGCGGGCGATCTCGAGCGCCCACGGGATGAGTTTCCTGCGCAGCCCGCCGGCGCGCAGCGCCTGACCCTTGACGCCCGCCATCACCCGATCGAAGATCCGCGGGACGGCGGTCATCTCCGCGGGCCGGACCTCTCGGAGGTCGCCGAGCAGTTCGTTCGGATCGTGGCAGATGAAGTAGCGTACCTTCGCGAGCAGATAGATATAGATCAAGGTGTGCTCGTAAATGTGCGAGTACGGCAGCACCGAGATCACGTCGCGCCCGCCTTCGATCCCCTCGAATCCGCACGCGAGCGAGACGGCGGCGTCGAAGGCGAGATTGTCGTGCGAAAGCATGACGCCCTTCGGCGTACCGGTCGTTCCCGACGTATAGATCAGTACGGCGAGATCGTCGGGCACGAGCGTCGCCTCGTAGGCACCGGGAAACTCCGGATGAGCCGCCCGAATCTCTTGGCCGCGCGCTTCGAATGCCCGAAGCCCATCCGCATCGGCCGAATCGAAGCGCACGACGCGCGGCAACGCCGCGCCGCTGTCGTGCAAACGTTCGACGGTGGCACGCGTGTCGGCGAAGATCAACCGCGCGCCGGAATGTTCGAGAATGTAGCTCATGTGGTCCAGGGCCTGCGTCGGATAGATCGGAACGACGATGCACCCCGCAAACAGCACGCCGAAATCGGCAGCGATCCAGTCCACGCAATTGTGCGAAACGAGCGCCACGCGGTCGCCCGCGCTCAACCCGGCCTCCCGAATCGCGCACGCGACGCGTTCGACCCGCTCGAGCAACTGGGCGCCGGACGTGGGACTCCATGCGCCGTCCGCGCGCTCGACAAGCGCCTCGGCACGTGTTTGGGCGAGCGCGTTCCGAACGAGAGCTGGAAGCGTCACCTTTTCGGGTAGCTGCGTACCCACGACGCGTTCTTCAATGCGCGTCCGCCGCGGCGTACCCCTTGCGAGTCAGGGGTTGCGTAAGTATGGACGAGCACGCTCCAGCCGCGTCTGGGTCATGCCGGCCACGTCGAGCAACTCGTCGAGCGAAGCGAAGCTGCCTTCGCGCTCGCGCAGCTCCACGATGCGGGCGGCGACCGCCCGCCCGATTCCCGGCACAGCAGCCAACTCGGCCGCATCGGCGCGATTGACGTCGACGCTCCCATTCGGCGGCGGGGAGGCGCGGCGCCGTACTCGCGGCCGGCTCTCGCGTGAACCGCTGTGCTGCTTCTCGCCTTCGAGCGGCACGTAGATCTCGTCGCCGTCCTCGGTGCGCTGCGCCAGGTTCACGCCCGCGGCGTCGGCCGGGGCACGCATCCCGCCGGCCAGCGCCACGGCGCGCGCGACGCGGTCGCCCGCGCGCAGATGGTAAAGGCCCGGCGTCCGCACGGCACCCGCAACGTACACGACGACGTCGTCGTCCCCCCGATCGGCCCGCGCCGCGCGGCCAGGCGATCGCCGTGCGGGCGTCTCCGCCGGGGCGGCAGCCGCGCTCATGCTTTGGACGGCCGGTTGCGGCGCCGGATGGCGTAAGAGGAAGATGCCGAGCCCCACGAGCGTGGCGACGACGGCGATGCGTGCGATCATGCGCGCCAATCACGCGCCCCCCGGGCGCCGTCAAGGCTGGCGCCCCCACCGCCGAGCGTGTACCATGCTGCACATGGCCGACGGCTTCGAATTTGCGCCGATCGAGAGCAAGTGGCAATCGCGCTGGGAGCGCGAGCGCCTCTATCGCACGCCCGATGAGAGCGACAAGCCCAAGTATTACGCGATGGAGATGCTGCCGTATCCCTCGGGCGACCTCCACGTGGGCCACGCGAAGAACTACACGCTGGGCGATGCGGTAGCGCGCATGCTGCGCATGCTCGGCTACAACGTGCTGCACCCGATGGGGTGGGACGCCTTCGGCCTCCCCGCCGAAAACGCCGCGATCGCGCACGGCGTCGATCCCGCCGCCTGGACGGCCGAGAACATCCTGAACATGCGCCGCCAAATCAAGCTGATGGGCACCGGCTACGACTGGTCGCGCGAGATCGCGACGAACGAGCCGGAATACTATCGCTGGAATCAGTGGCTGTTTCTCCGGCTCTACGAGCACGGTCTCGCATACAAGCGCGAGGCACCGGTGAACTGGTGTCCGTTCGACCAGACCGTGCTCGCGAACGAACAGGTCATCGACGGCCGGTGCTGGCGCTGCGAGAACCTCGTCGAGCGCCGTCTGCTCTCGCAGTGGTTCCTGCGCATCACCGCGTACGCCGATCGACTGTTGGACGATCTCGATAAGCTGACGGGCTGGCCCGAACGCACGCGCATGATGCAGCGGAACTGGATCGGCCGCAGCGAGGGCGTGCAGTTTGCCTTCCCAGTCGAGGGACTCGACCAGAAGGTCGAGGTCTTCACGACGCGCATCGACACGCTCTTCGGCGCCACGTTCTTAGCGGTGGCGCCCGAGCATCGGGTGGTCGAATCGCTGCTCGGAGTCGTCCCGCGCGATCGCGCCGCGGCGATCGAGTCGTTTGCGCAAGACCTGACGTCGAAGTCGGAGCTCGAGCGCACGAGCCTGATGGAAAAGCAGGGCATCTTCACCGGCGCCTACGCGATCAATCCGCTCTCGCACGAACGCATCCCGATCTGGCTCACGAACTACGTGCTCGCGGAGTACGGCGGTGGCGCTGTGATGGGCGTGCCCGCGCACGACGAGCGCGACTTCGACTTTGCGCGCAAGCACGGGCTGCCGGTCGTGCAGGTCATCGTGCCGAGCGAAGAGCCGTCGCCCGAGCCGCTCGAGCGAGCCTTCATCCAGGACGGGCGGCTGATCGCGAGCGAGGATTACAGCGGCATGTCGAGCGAGCGAGCGCGCGAGGCGCTCGCGCAGCAGTTCGCGGCGCTGGGCCTCGGCGGCAAGAGCGTCAACTACAAGCTGCGGGACTGGCTGATCTCACGCCAGCGTTACTGGGGCACGCCGATCCCGATCGTGTACTGCGGCGGTTGCGGCGAGATGCCGGTTCCCGACGACCAGCTGCCGGTCTTGCTCCCGCCGCGCTCGCGCGTCGAGGAGTTCCTGGAAACCACGTGTCCCAAGTGCGGCGGACCAGCGCAGCGCGAGAGCGACACAATGGATACGTTCTTCGAGTCGTCGTGGTACTACTTACGCTACCTCGACCCGCACAACGACCGGGCGCCTTGGGCGATCGAGCGCGCGAGGCATTGGATGAACGTGGACCAGTACATCGGCGGCGCCGAACACACCGTGCTGCACCTGCTGTACTCGCGCTTCTTTTATAAATTTTTTCACGACCGCGGCTGGGTAACCGGTCCGGACGAGCCCTTCCAGCATCTCTTCCATCAGGGCCTAGTGCTGCGCGACGGCGACAAGATGTCGAAGTCGCGCGGGAACGTCGTCGGCATCGACGAGACCGCCGAGCGCAGCGGCATCGACGCGATGCGGCTCTTCCTGCTCTATGTGACGCCGCCCGAGGAGACCAGCAACTGGACCGACGACGGCATCACGGGACGCGTGCGCCTGCTCAACCGCATCTGGCGCGCCTGCGAACCTTACTTTGATAATTGTCATCCTGAGCGGAGCGCCGCGCACGGCGCGGAGTCGAAGGACCCGGCTGAGAAAGCGCTCGTCCGGGCCGTGCACGTCGCCGCGAAGTCGGCGATCGACGAGACGATCTCGCGCCGCTTTCACTACAACACGACGATCGCGAAGCTCGACGAGCTGGTCAACGCGATGACGGCGAGCGCCGCCGGCATGCCGGATTCACCCGCCCTGCGCTACGCCGTCCAGCAGCTGCCGATCCTGATCGCACCCTTCGCGCCGCACATCGCGGAGGAGCTGTGGGAACGCCTGGGGCACTCGACCTCGGTGCATCTCGAGCGCTACATCGTGCCCGACGACGCGGCGCTGGCGACGGAGGAGATCACGCTCGTCGTGCAGGTCAACGGCAAGGTCCGCGCCCGCATCTCCGCTCCGGCCGGCGTCACCGAGAGCCAGGCGCTGGCGCTCGCCCTGGACGACTCGAATGTGCGGATCCACCTCGGCGGCAAGGAGATTCGCAAACACATCTACGTCCAGGACAAGCTGCTCAATCTCGTCGCGGCGTAGCGTGCGTTTCCCGGCGCGAGTGGACTTTAGTAGAGGCCTTCCCGTTTCAGCATCTCATCGTAGATCTCGCGCACGCGCTCGAGCGTGTCGATCTCTTCGGGCGGCTTGTCGTCGCGGATGCGTACGATGCGCGGAAAGCGCAGGGCGAAACCGCTTTCGTGCAAGCCGCTCTTTTGGATGACGTCGAAGGCCACCTCGATCACGACCCTCGGCTCGACCGGAATCTCGTGCGCGCGGGCCTTAGGGCGCTGCAGCGACTGCGGCAGCCGGTGTTCGAGAAACCAGGGCGTCAGTTCCGCGATCTCCACGTCGCTCAGGCCGGAATACGCCTTGCCGATCGCCACCGGCGCTCCATCGTCGCCGCGCACGGCAAACGTGTAATCGGACAGCACGCCGGCGCGCTTTCCGTGGCCCCACTCGACGGCGACGACCGCTACGTCGAGCGTCGAGAGCTCGCGCTTGAGCTTCAGCCACCACTTACCGCGCCGGCCCGGAAGATACGGCGCGTCGAGACGCTTGAGCATCACGCCCTCGTTGCCGCGCGCACGCGCCGCACCGAATCGAAGGTTGACCGACTCGGCGGCCTGTTCGCCGACGGGATCGAACGGCGCGAGCGCGAGTCCGGGGCGCGGCGCGAGCACGGAACGCAGTCGTTCGCGCCGCAGCGCGAGCGGCTCGTCGACGAGCAGCTCCTCGCCGAGCGCCATCACGTCGAATACGACGTAGGTGAGCGGAACGCCACGCAGCATCTCGGCGTCCACGGTCTTGCGCTGCAGCCGCGCCTGCAGCATGCGAAACGGCAGCACGTGGCCGTCGCGCATGGCGACGATCTCCCCGTCGAAGATCGCGTCGCGGGAGATCTCCGTGAGCGCGGAGGCGACTTCGGGATACGAATCGGTCACGTCGTTGAGCCGGCGAGAGAACAGGCGCGCGACTCCGCCGCGCAGGTGCGCCTGTGCGCGGATGCCGTCGTACTTGTCCTCGGCGATCCACTCCCCGCGCGCTAACTCCGCATAGGCCTCGCCGTACGGCACGGGCGTCGCGAGCATGAAGCCGATGGGGCTGCCGTAGTCGACGCGCAGCTCGTGCAGCGTCCCACGTTTGGCCGCGAGCGCGACGGCACCCGCGTCGCCGAACGCCATCGTCGCGCGCCGCACCGCCGCCGGATCGGCGCCGAAGGCCCGCGCGATCGCCTCCAACACGAGACCCTCGCGCAACCCGACTCGCAGGTCGCCGGTGACGATCTTGACGACGTAGGTTGCGGCCAAGGGATCCTCGCAGGCGCGCAGGATTCGCTCGAGCACCGCGGCGCGGCGCTTGTTGGCGTTCTTTCCCGACGCGGCCGCGATCTCTTCGAAGAACGTCTCGAGCGCCGCCGGCGTCAGACGGTCGCGAAAGAGCATCGCGTCGGAGAGCGGGCGCACGAGCGCGCCGATCGCCGCGCCGAGATCGCCCGTCGACCGGTAGTTTTGCACGAGCGCTTCGTCGTCGAAGCCGTAGACGCGACGCGCGACCTCGACGATCGTGCGTCCCCCGAGCGCGAGCGTGCGGCGGTCTCGCGCCGCGAACGGGGCGCCGCTGAAGAAGCGCGCCGCGGCCGCGAGATCGTCGTCGTCGAGGCCGCGAAAGTAGTCCGCCAGCAGCGCGATCTTGGCGAGCTTGGCGGGCTCGCCGGCGATTCGTTCCGCCGTGCGCGCGAAACGCTCCATGTCGCCTGCGTCTAGCGCGCTAATCTTTGGAAATAAGCGTACGTTTCTCGAATGCCTGCGTCCAGCGTCGCCGTCGCCGCCCACCCAAGCTCGGCGGCCGCTCGCGACGCGTCGAACTGCGCGTCGCGCGCGTCGCCGGGGCGCTGCGGGGCTCGCTCGATCGGCGCCTCGAATCCGCTGACGTTGACCAGCGCGCGATAGATCGCGTTCACGCTGGTCGGAACTCCGGTGCCGATGACGTAGCACTCGCCCGAACCGCGCTCCAGCGCCGCGACGTTGGCGCGGGCGACGTCGGCGACGTACACGTAGTCGCGCGTCTGCTCGCCATCCCAGTCGATGCGGACGGGCTGGCGCGCGATGAACCGGCCGATGAAGATCGCGATGACGCCGGCCTCGCCGCTCGGATCCTGGCGCGGGCCGTAGACGTTGCCGTAGCGCAGCGCCGTGAAGTCCAGATCCTTGTTGGCGCGATAGAAGCGCAGATAATACTCGCCGACCATCTTCGTGATCCCGTAAGGTGAGGTCGGGTGCTGCGGCGTCGCCTCGCTGATCGGCAGACGCTCGACCGTTCCGTATGTCGCGCCGCTCGACGCGTAGATCACCTTTCGCGCGCCGCTGCGCACGCTCTGCTCGAGCACGTTGAGCAGCCCGACGACGTTGACCTGGGCGTCGTAGACCGGGTCGCGCGACGAGATCGCGACGGAGTGTTGCGCCGCATGATGGCTCACGACGTCGGGCTTGAAATCCGCGAAGACGCGCGCGATCGCCTCGTCGCGAATGTCCATGTGAACGAGCGTCACGCCGTTGCGCACGTTGATGCGCCGCCCGCCGCCGTGTTCCCACAGCGCGTCGATCACGAGCACTTCGTGGCCCTCGTCGACGTAGGCATCGACGACGTTTGAACCGATGAACCCGGCCCCGCCGGTAACGATGATGCGCAAGTGTTTCCTCTCTAGCTATGCCGTGCGTCCGTCGCAGGAGAAGGGCAATGCCGTCGTCCGCGATCCTGCTGTGCGCGGTCGCCTCGGTGCTCGGGACGCTCGCCGCGGCGCCGCTCGAGTCCGACGTGCGCGCCGTCGCCGGCGCCGGCCTCCTGGCGTTCGCCGCGTACGCCGTCTTCGGCCCGTGCGGACCGCCGCGATTTCGCGTGCTGCTCGCGGCCGCCCTGGTCGCCTCCGCTGCCAACGCCGAGCTGCGCGGTCGCTCCGGTCCGGTCGCCGAGCGCCGCACCGCGCGCTACGGCGCGACGCTCTTAGATCGGTCGAGCGCGGGCGACGGCTCGACAGAGGTCACGCTCGCGCTCGACGGCGGTCCGCGCATGCTCGCGCGTTTGAGCGGCGACGCGCCGGCGGCCGGAACGCACGTGCTGGTTCGCGGGCGGCTCGAGCCGTTCGACGAGGCGCGCAACCCCGGGGAGCCCAGCGAACGCGCGCTCCAGGCCGAGCGCGGCCTCGGCGGGAGTCTCGAGGGCGCAACCCTGCTGCGCGCCGACGCCGCGCCCGCGTGGAACGCCGCCACGCTCCTCGCGCGCGCACACGAGTGGGCGTACGAGCGATTGCGGGAGCGGCTCGGGGAACCGGGCGCGTCACTCGTCGCGGGCGAGCTGTGGGGAGAGCGCGCGGCGCTGCCGCCGGAGCTACGCGCCGAGTTTCAAGAGACCGGGACGGTGCACGTGCTGGTGACGGCGGGGCTGCACTTGGGCGTCGTCGCGGCCATCGCCGTCGCGTTGTTCTCCTTGCTCGCGCTCCCGCGCTGGGTCGCGTGCGGCGCGGCGATCGCGCTGCTCTGGGCGTTCGTGTGGTGGAGCGGCGGTCAACTCCCGGCCGTCCGCGCGGCGACCATGGCGAGCGCCGCGCTCGTCGCGCGCGCCTGCGGACGCGCTACCCTGTCGTGGAATGCGCTCGCGATCGCCGCGCTCGTCGTCGCGTTCGCGCGCCCGCAGAGCGTCGCGACCGCGTCGTTCGCGCTCTCGTTTTCGTGCGTCGCGGCGATCTTCGCGTGCGCCGGACCGCTGGAGCGCTGGATCGCCGCGCGCGTGACCCTGCCGGCGCACGCCCAAGAGGCGATCGTGCTGACGCTCGCGACACAACTCGGAATCTGGCCGCTGAGCGCTGCGATCTTCCTGCAGTTTGCTCCATACGCCGTCGCAGCCAATCTCGCCGTCGTGCCGTGCGTCGGCGCAACGATGGCGCTGGGCGCCGCGCTGCTCGCGCTCGCGTGGTGCGCGCCGCTCGCGCAGGCGTGCGCCAATCTCGACTCGTGGCTGATCGCGTGGACGCTCGGCGCGGTGCGCGTCATCGGCTCTCTGCCCGGCGCGAGCGTGCCGATGACGCCGCCGCCGGCGTGGTGCGTCGCGGCATACGACGTGACGCTCCTCTCCGCTCCGATGCTCGCGCGGCGCGGCGCGCAGACCCTCGCCGCGGCGGCGCTCATCGTCGCGAGCGGGCTCGTGCTATGGCCGCCACGCGACGCGCCGGCGCGTCTGACCGTCACCGTCCTCGACGTCGGACAGGCCGATGCGATCGTCGTTCAGACGCCGCTCGGGCACACGATCCTGGTGGACGCCGGCGGACGGCTCGAGCGCGCGGCGCAGCTCGACGGATCCGCGGCGGAGCGCGTCGGCGAGCGTACCGTCGTGCCGTTTCTGCTCCGTCACGGCATCCACGCGGTGGACGCCGTCGTCATCTCGCATCCCCACGGCGATCACGCGGGCGGCGTCGCTCCGGTCCTGCGCCGCCTGCGCGTGGCCGAGGTCGCGGACGGCGGCCAACGCTACGGCGGCCACGCGTATCTCGACGCGATCCAGACAGCGCGAACGCAGCGCGTGCCGGTGATCTATCCCCGGGCGGCGGCGCAGTGGCGCACGGATGACGGCGTCATGCTGCGCTTCATCGGCCCGTCGTTGCCGTTCATCGGCGGGCGCAACGCGATCAACAGCAACTCGATCGCTTTCGTGCTGCAGTATCGCCGCTTTCGCATGCTCTTCACCGGCGACGCCGGGAGCGAATCGGAAGCAAGATTCCTGACCGAGCGCATCGATCTGCGCGCCGACGTGCTCAAGGTGGGGCACCACGGCTCGGCCTACGGATCGTCGCCGACGTTCGTCGCGGCCGTCGCGCCGAAGTACGCGATCATCTCGGTGGGACGCCACAACCTCTTCGGCCATCCCGCGCCGTCGACGCTCGCCACACTGCGCCGCTTCGGCGCGCGCATCTACCGCACCGACGAAAACGGCGCGGTAACGATCGTCAGCGACGGGACAACCGAAACGGTGACCAGCATGCTCCCGTAGGTCGCTCACCGGCCGGACACGGAAAGCTCGATCCCGTTGCGCCGTGCCACTAACGACGCTTAGCTAAAGCGCGAGGCGACTCGACAGGCGGAAGAGCGCGGCGATCGCAAGCGCGAACGCGACGGCGCCGATAACGTTGGCGGCCGGCGCGAACGCATCGCCGACGAGCCCGAGCGGCGCGGGGTTTCCGCTGAAGACGATCAGTCCGGCGAGCAGCACGCCGAAGATGCTCTCGCCGACGATCAGCCCGGACGCCACGAGCACGCCGAGCTGCTTCGCGCGATCCGGCTGTGGACGGCCGGCGGCCCAGCGATTGTAGGCCCATCCGAGAATCGCTCCGAGCACGACCGGCGCCGTCGTGGAGGCGGGCAGATAGATTCCCAGACCCACGGCCAGCGGCGGCAGCGCGAGGCGCCGGGTGCGCAACGCCTCGTCGGCGGCGACGACCAGCGCACCGGCGACCGCGCCGATGCCGATGAGACGCCAGTCGATCTGCCCGCCGATCACGCCCTTCGCGAGCGCCGAGATCAGCGTGGCCTGCGGCGCGGGCAGCGGTTGTGCGATGGCGTTGCCGAGATGCGGGGCACCGGCAAAGCCGTAGGCGTGATTAAGCAGGTCGAGGATCGGCGGAATGACGATCGCCCCCATCACGACACCCACGACGAGCGCGACCTGCTGTCGCCACGGGGTCGCGTCGACGAGCTGTCCGGTCTTGAGGTCTTGCAGGTTGTCGTTCGAGATCGTCGCGACGCAGAGCAGCACGGCGGTGACGACGAGCGCGTAGGCCACGAGCTGCACGTTCAGCGGCGCGCCGGCGCTCCTCGCGATCGCCATCACGATCAACGACGCGCCGATGACGGAGAGGATCGCTAGGCCCGAGACCGGGCTGTTGGACGAGCCGATCAGCCCGGCCATGTAGCCGCACGCGGCTGCGACGAAGAAACCCGCGATCACGACGTAGACGACCGCGGCCGACGTCATCGGCACCGCCACCGCCGCGAGCGGTCCGCCCGAAAGAAACGTCCACAGCAGAACGGCGAGCGGAACGAGGCACAGCAGGCTGATGAGGCCGACGAGCCCGATCGGAAGATCCTGCTCGGTCCGCGGTAACGCCGCGCCCTGGCCGCGTCGCCGGAGGCGCGCAGCGAGCATCGCGGAGGCGATGCCGGTCGCGACCGGCCGGACGAGACGTCCCAGCGACCATAGCGCCGCGATGCCGATCGCGCCCGCGCCGATGAAACGCACTTGATGCGCCCAGACGGCGGTGGCGACGTCGACAGCGCTGCCGGCCGCGGGATGTGCCGCGGTCAGCAGCGGCGTCGCGATGCCCCAGGCGATCACGAGCCCGACGAGGATCGCCAAGCCGACCGTGAGGCCGATGAGCTGACCCGCGCCGACCAGCGCGAGCGACAGCGAGAAGCCCAGTCCGGTCGCGGCGCTACCGGCGCGGAAAAACGCGCCGATCTGCGCGGCAAAGACGCGCGTCGCGACGATCGCGGCGAAGAGTGCCGATGCGACCGTCCCACCGGCGAGCGCCGCCAGCCCGGCGCGGTCGCCCTCCGCCGCTCCGGCCGCCGTGCCGACCTTGAGCACCTCCGCGGCGGCGACGCCCTCGGGATACGGCAGGCTCGACGTCGTCACGAGCGCGCGCCGCAGCGGCACGCTATACATCACGCCGAGGATCCCGCCGATCGCGCAGATCGCGAACGAGATGCCGAACGGAAAGCCGCTCCACCAGCCGATCATCACGAGCCCCGGCAGCACGAAGATGATCGCCGACAGCGTGCCGGCCGCG
This sequence comes from Vulcanimicrobiota bacterium, assembly GCA_963752825.1. Lineage (GTDB taxonomy): Bacteria > Vulcanimicrobiota > Vulcanimicrobiia > Vulcanimicrobiales > Vulcanimicrobiaceae > Cybelea. The sequence continues at coordinate 492,025 of CAVVZF010000001.1, forward strand.
GAGGCGACGGTTTGAACGATGTTGTTCTCGTAAATCGTCGCGTTGCGCAGGGCACGCAGTAGGGCCATCGAGATCACGGCGGCCGGTATCGTCGACGCGAACGTCAGGCCGACCTTGAGCCCTAGATAGACGTTCGCCGCGGTGAATACCAGCGTGATCGCGCAGCCGAGGATAAGCCCGCGGAGCGTGAGCTCTAAGCGGCGCTCCATGGACCAATGTTGCGCCTAAACGACGACCGAGGCCTTTTGAAGTACAAAGCCCGCGGCGGTAAACGCTGCGGGCTTTGCTGTATCCCGGTCATTCTCGCCTGTTTGAAGCCGTTGCCGACCTCCCACCGACGTGTCGCTCCGGTTTTCGATCGGCGTCACTCGGATTTGTCGCGTCAGACACGACGGGTCGTCTACATGCTGCCGATCGCGGTTCGATACGGTCCGCACTTCGTCATTGGGCGAAGTGGTTGCATGCTACCAAAGCAACTAACGACGTGCAATACGTTGGCGCGCTAGTCCACAACTGCCCCACAAGAAATTCCGGTTACCCACAGTTTATGGACACAGTTGCGCGGTAACCGCAATACCTTATGGACGCATCGTCGACATCGGCGATGCGGATGCCATCGGCGACATGGTCGGCGCGGGTTGCGCACTGGCGGCTGCGAGCGACGTTGCACCCGCTGCGAGGGCTCCAATGAGAATGATGCCGACGAACCAGCGATTCATGGAATTCGGTTCCTCCTTCTTGGACTGCCAAAATAGTGGTCTCAACCCGGCTGGTACCCAGGCCAGCTCCGACTCTAACCAGGCGGCGCCAGGCCTCGCTTGCCAGTAAAGCAGGCTAGCGCCATTCGCAAACCGCCGTGGGAGCAGCGGGTATAAACTTCAAGGGGAGAAGCGGCGATGCAGGCCGCAACCTCCCCGAACGAGCATGGGCGTCATCGATTTACCCTACACGCGCAGCGTCGCCGAGGAGACCGACCCGGTGTTCGAGCGCGTGGAGCGCATCATCCCGCGCGTCGAGTGGCCGCTGCACGCCCCCTACGTCGCCGAGATCAACCGGCTCAAGCGCGAGCGGAACGCCGTCATCCTCGCCCACAACTACCAGGTCCCCGAGATCTTCTACACCGTCGCCGATATCGTCGGCGACTCCCTCGCGCTCGCCATGAAGGCCGCCGACACGCAGGCCGACGTGATCGTCCTGTGCGGCGTCCACTTCATGGCCGAAACGGCGAAGCTGGTCAATCCCAATAAGACCGTGCTGGTCCCCGACCTGAAGGCGGGATGCTCGCTCGCCGAGTCGATCACGGGTGCCGACGTGCGCCTGCTGCGCGAGCGGTATCCGGACGTGCCGATCGTCACCTACGTGAACACGTCGGCGGAAGTCAAGGCGGAGTCGGACGTCTGCGTGACGAGCGGCAACGCCGTGCAGATCGTCGAGGCGCTGCACGTACCGCGCGTCATCTTCCTGCCGGACGAATATCTCGCCAAATGGGTCGCTTCTAAGACCGGCGTCGAGATCATCGCGTGGAAGGGACACTGCGAGGTACACGAGCGCTTCTCCGGCGCCGACGTACGGCGTTTCCGCGAGGGTGATCCCTCCCTGATCGTGCTGGCGCACCCCGAGTGCCCGCCCGACGTCCTGGCCGAGGCCGACTACGTCGGCTCGACCCAAGGCATGACCGAATACGTCGGAAAGTTCGCAGGAAAATTCGCAAATGGGGATCCATCCGGCGAAGTACGGATGGGGGCGCGCAGTGCACCGCGCATTTTAATGATGACGGAGTGCTCCATGGCGGACAACGTGTCGGGCCGCTATCCGAGCGTCGAGTTCGTGCGGCCGTGTAATCTTTGTCCGCACATGAAGCGCAACACGCTGCCGAAGGTGCTGCACTCCCTGCAGGCGATGGAGTACGAGGTCACGATCGGACCGGCGGTCGCACAACGGGCACGCAGCGCCGTTGAACGGATGCTCGAGTTTAGCCGCCAGCCGCGCGACTGAGCGGCGCGTGATAATGGAAACGCGGCACGACGACGCGCTGGTCGTCGGCGCGGGAATCGCCGGTTTGATCGCGGCGCTGAAGTTACAGCCGGCTAACGTGACGGTGCTCTGCAAGACGCGCCTGGGCAAAGGCGCCGCAACCGATTGGGCACAGGGCGGCATCGCGGCGGCCGTCGGGAAGGACGACTCGCCGCGCCTGCACGCGATCGACACGCAGCGCGCCGGAGCGGGTATCAGCGACACGAAGATCGTCGAGATCCTCACGCGCGACGCACCGGCACGCATCGAGGAATTGCTCGAGCTCGGGGCGGCGTTCGATCGCACCGACGCGGGCGAGCTCGCGCTGGGGCGCGAGGCCGCACACCAGCGGCGTCGCATCGTCAAGGCGGGCGGCGACGCGACGGGCCACGAGATCCTCAAGACGCTGATCGAAGCGGTCGCCACGCATGCGTCCATTCGCTTCGTCGAGCACGTCATGGCCGACGACCTGATCCTCGATGACGGAGCGGTTGCCGGCGTCTACGCGCATCGTCACGGGAGCACGGAGCGGATCGCGTTTCACGCGCGAGCCGTCGTGCTCGCCACCGGGGGCGTCGGCCGGCTCTACCGTTACACGACGAATCCGGTAGAGGCGACCGGCGACGGCATCGCGATGGCGGCGCGCGCGGGGGCGACGCTCGCCGACATGGAGTTCGTCCAGTTCCATCCGACCGCGCTCGCGATTGGACGCGATCCGATGCCGTTGGTCACGGAAGCGGTCCGCGGAGAGGGCGCGACGCTCGTCAACGATCTAGGCGAGCGCTTCATGCTTGCAGTTCATCCCGACGCGGAGCTCGCGCCGCGCGACGTCGTCGCCCGCGCGATCTTCGAGCAGCAGCAACGCGGACGCACCGTCGGACTCGACGCGCGCTCCGCGATCGGCGCGCGTTTCCCAAAAGCGTTTCCGACGGTCTTCCGCTTCTGCACGGAGGCCGGCATCGACCCGCGCGCTCAAAACATTCCGGTGACTCCGGCGGCGCACTACCATATGGGCGGAATCGCGGTCGACGAATGGGGACGAACGTCGCTGCCGCGTTTGTGGGCCTGCGGCGAGGTCAGCGCGACCGGCGTCCACGGGGCGAACCGGCTCGCCAGCAACTCGCTGCTCGAGGCACTCGTCTACGGCTCGCGCGTCGCCATCGACATCGAGAGCGGCCGTCCGCACGCGGTCGCCGCCTCCGGGGAACGACCCGCGCGCCGCGAACGCCGAGCCGCCGCGAGCGCCGATACGACGGCCGCGCAGGCACTGAGCGATCTGCGCAACCTCATGTATGCCAATGTCGGGCTGGTGCGCAATGAGTCCGGCTTGCGGGAAGCGCTCGCGCGCATCGGCGAGCTCGAGGCATCTCCCGCGTCGTCGGACGGCGAGCTTCGCAACCTCCTCGTGGTCGGACAGCTGATCGCCGAGGCGGCGCTGGCGCGCCGCGAGAGCCGAGGCAGCCACTATCGCAACGACTATCCGCAGACCGATGAAGCCTTCGCCAAGCGTTCCTTCACGCGACTTCGCAGCGTCGCTTGAGCTAGTGGGCCGGCCTCTAAGTCAACGACGAATCCGGCCAACAGCGACCCAGCCCTTCGGGTTGCGTCATCGGAACGAATGTACCGCGACTTAGAGACCAGCGCACTCTTGTCCGAGCCGATGGTTCGAGCAGCGTTGCTCGAAGATGTCGGCCGCGGCGGAGACCTCACGACGGAGGCCGTCGTCGAGCCGAATCGCGAGGCGACGGCGCAGGTCATCGCGCGATCGAGCGGCGTCATCGCCGGCGTGAGCCTCGCGGTGCTCGCGTTCCGCCTGCTCGAGGAACGCATCGGCGCCGCGATCTTGACCGGCGACGGCGAACGCGTCGAAGCCGGTGGAGTCGTTGCCGAGATCGCCGGCAGCGCGCGCGCGATTCTCACCGCGGAGCGAACGGCGTTGAACTTTCTCTCGCACTTGTCCGGAATCGCGACGGCGACGCGCGCGCTAGTGGATCTCGTGGCCGGGACGGGCGCGAAGATCGCCGATACTCGCAAGACCACGCCCGGTCTGCGCGCGCTCGAGCGCTACGCCGTCGCGTGCGGGGGCGGAACGAATCACCGCTTCGGCCTCGACGACGGCATCCTGATCAAAGACAATCATCTGGCGCTGGCCGGGTCGATTCGTGCCGCCGTTGCGGCCGCGCGCGCCCGCGCCGGGCACATGGTAAAGGTCGAGATCGAGGTCGACACGCTCGAGCAGCTGGAAGAGGCCTTGGCCGAGCCGATCGACGCGGTGCTGCTCGACAACATGGAACCGGCGATGCTGGCGCAAGCCGTTGCAATTGTGGATGGCCGCGTCGTCGTCGAGGCGAGCGGCGGCGTGAACGAGTCCAACGTCCTCGAGATCGCGCGCACCGGCGTCGACGTGATCAGCGTCGGGCGCCTGACCCACAGCGCGCCCGCGCTCGACGTATCCTTAGACTTGTCATCCTGAGCCCGTCGAAGGATTAACGCTGGGCGAGCAGCGCGATCGCCACGATTGCCCCCGCGGCGACGACGAACAGCGAGATGACGTAGCCCGTCAGGCTCGACATCGTGACGATGCGATCCTCGCGCAGCCCGCGGTCGGTCACCGCGTAGCGCCACGCTCCCAGCAGCGCGATGTAGACGCCGAACAGGGCCATCGCGGTCCCGAAGCCGGTCGACGCTCCGGGTGCGGTGACCGACCCGTGGACGATCAGCGCGAACTCGCGCGCGAACAGCGAGAATCGCGCGACCACGAAGCCGAAGGCGATGAACGCGAGGGCGGTCCGGACGTACGCCAAGTAGGTCCGCTCGTTGGCGAGGGTGTCGTTGGCATGCATGACCCGTCGAGCCTTAGGCGAATCTCCGTCGAACCATGTCTGCAGATCGTACCGCCGAAAAACCGGCCGATGCCGGCCGAGCCAGCCACGACTTCGTGCCGCCGAAGGCGCTGATCGACTTCATGGCCGGCGGCTGGATCGACCGGCCCGCCATGACGGGCGTCCACCCGCAAGCCGATCGCTTCCGCGCGCGCCGAGAGCTGCTCGGCAAGTCGTACCCGGGCGTCTACCTGATCGTGCCGGCCGGCCGCGAGCGCGTGCGCGCCAACGACACCGGATATCATTTTCGGCCGTCGAGCGACTTCGCATATTTGGCCGGCCCGGGTGAAGCCGGCGCGGCGCTGATCCTCGAGCCCGACGGCGCCGAACATCGCAGCGTCCTCTTCGTGCCGGCGCACAACCGCGGTGAGGCAGAATTCTTCACGGACCGCGTCTACGGCGAGCTTTGGGTCGGCCGGCACCGCGGCGTCGAAGAGAGCAAGACCTTTTACGGAGTGGACGAGAGCCGTCCGCTCGCGTCGCTGCCGCGGTATCTCGAGGAGCTGCGCGACGGCAAGCACGCGGTGCGCATCCTTCGCGCGCACGACGAGGTGATCGACCGGCGTTTCGAGCCGACCGGCGACGACGCCGAGCTGGCGGAGCATCTCTCGGAGATGCGGCTGGTCAAAGACGAGTACGAGCTCGCGGAGCTACGCACGGCGTGCGAGCTTTCGAAGCTCGGTTTCGACGACGCGATCCGCGCCATGCGCGCCGGCAAATCGGAGCGCGAGATCGAAGCCGCGTTTTGGAGCCGCGCGCGCGTCGACGCCAACGACACCGGTTATCTGACGATCGCGGCGGCCGGCGAACACGCCTGTACGCTGCACTGGATCAAGAACGACGGCGCGCTAAGTCCCGGGGCGCTGCTGCTGCTCGATGCCGGGGTCGAGTGCGAGTCGCTCTATACCGCCGACATCACGCGCACGCTTCCGCTGTCGGGCCGTTTCTCGCCGGAACAGGCGACGATCTACGACCTCGTGTGGCGCGCGCAGCGCGCGGGCATCGAAGGCGTCGCTCCCGGCAACGACTTCCTCGAGCCGCACCGGCGCGCGACGCGCGTGCTGGCCGAAGGACTGATCGACCTCGGCATCCTGAAGATGTCGCTCGACGAGGCGACCGATCCGGAGAACCTCTTTCACCGGCGCTACACGCTCCACGGCGTGAGCCACATGCTCGGGCTCGACGTCCACGATTGCGCGAACGCGCGAGCGTCGGAGTACCGATACGGCAAGCTGCGCGAGGGCATGGTCCTCACCGTCGAGCCGGGGTGCTACTTCCAGCCCGACGACGCGACCGTGCCCGAACGATTCCGCGGGATCGGTGTCCGCATCGAAGACGATGTCGCCGTCACGGCAACCGGTGCGGAGAACCTATCGGCCGGCGTGCCGTCGCGTCGCGAAGACGTCGAGCGCTGGATCGCCGATGTTTGGAGAGCTACGTCGGCATGACCGACGTGCCGGGCGGAGGCGGCGGCGGAGACATAGGGCCGGAGCCTGGCGCCTGTAGCGCCGCGAGCTGATCCTCGATCGGCCAGCGACCGAACGCGAGGATGATCATGCAGATCAACGGCCCGACGCCGGGCACGAAGTTGAGCAGCGACAGCGCGCCGTTGTATCCCGCTTTGGCGAAAATTCGCCAGTAGACCCAAATCGAAAAAGCGACGAGCGCGCAGAGTACAATGATGTACACGAAGGCAAACGCCATGATGGCGCTTGCCGTGGCCGCTGAGTGGTCATACATGTCCGAGCTTTCCTTTCCGTAGCAACTTTACGTCGAGCCCGCCGACCGGCGGGTCAGTGGACGGTTCAACCCTGCGGCGGCGATCCCCAACCGGATTGTACGTACTCTCCGTTGACGACGATGGCCGGCACCGTCGGATCGCCGTGGCTATACGCAAACATCCGATCGCGCGCGGCGCGATCGTTTTGGGCGTCGTAGGTCGTATACGGCGTTCCCGCCGACTCGTAATATGCGATGGCGCGCCGGCAATACGGACAAGTCGGCGAGATGTACAGCTCCAGCTTTGCGCCCGGAGGTATATGCTCGACGTCGAAGCCCCGTGGCATGCCGCTCATCTTCGTACCGACGCCGCTCGGAAACCTGCGCGACGTCACGCTCCGCGCGCTCGACGTCCTGCGCGACGCCGCGCTGATCGTCGCCGAAGACACGCGCGTAGCGCGTAAGCTGCTGCACGCGCTGGAGCTGAGCGGCCGCGAAATCTGGAGCTACCGCGAGCAGAACGCGGCCGCGGCGACCCCGGCGATCCTCGAACGCGCGCGCGCCGAAATCGTCGCCGTGACGAGCGACGCAGGGATGCCGGGGATCTCCGATCCCGGAAGCGCGTTGATCGCGGCGGCGCGCGAGGGCGGAATCCCGGTCGAGGTGCTGCCCGGACCGAGCGCCGCGCTCGGGGTGGCCGTGCTCTCGGGATTCTCGCTGCGCCGCTTTGCGTTCGAGGGGTTTCCGCCGCGGGGCGCCGCGGCGCGCCGCGAGCGTTTCGCCGAAGCTCTGCGGGGCGGGGTCACGACGGTCTGGTACGAGTCACCGCGACGGCTGCGCGCCGCCCTCGCGGACCTCGCGCGCATCGCCCCCGACGCCCGGCTCTTCGTCGTGCGCGAATACACGAAGCTCCACGAGCAACAGCTCTGGGGCACTGCGCAGGACGTGCTCTCCCTGCTGCCCGACCCGGTCCGCGGCGAGGTCGCGTTCGCGATCGCGCCGCATGCCGTCGAGCGGGCGGAGCCCGCGGCCGAGGAGGCCGGGGCCGCGATCGACGCGCTCCTCGAGAGCGGGCGCCGCGTCGGCGAGATCGCGAAGCTGCTCGCCGCGCGCGGATTCGGCGAGCGCCGCCAGCTCTACGCTCGCGCCGCCGCCCGCAAGGCGCGCCGCGAACCTTCGATTAACCAGACCTGACTCGACATGGAACGCGCCTACTACGTCACGACGCCGATCTATTACATCAGCGGGGAGCCGCACATCGGCCACGCCTATACGACGATCGTCGCCGACGTGCTCGCCCGTACGGCGCGCACGTTCGGGCCAACGTTCTTCCTCACCGGGACGGATGAACACGGGCAGAAGGTCGCCAACGCGGCCGCCGCTGCCGGCATGACGCCGCAGCAATGGTGCGACGAGCTGGTGCCGCGCTGGAAGGCGCTCTTCGCGGAGTACGAGGTCTCCTACGACGACTTCATCCGCACGACGGAGGCGCGTCACGTCGAGAAGGTGCAGCGCGTGTTCGAGCTCCTGCGCGAGCGCGGCGACGTCTATCTCGGCAAGTACGAGGGCTGGTACTGCGTCTACGACGAGACCTTCTGGCTCGAATCCAAGCTGGTCGGCGGGCGCTGCCCGACGTGCGGACGCGAAGTGCAGTGGATATCGGAGGACGACTGGTTCTTCCGGCTGTCGTCGTATCGCGACCGCCTGCTGGAACATTTCGAGCGGCATCCGGAGTGGGTCCGGCCGCGCAGCGTCTATAACGAGATGATGTCGATCCTCGTCGAAGGGCTCGACGACCTCTCGATCTCGCGCACGAACTTGCAGTGGGGGATACCGATCGCGGGCGGCGGTGTCATCTACGTCTGGCTCGATGCGCTGCTCAACTACATCACCGCAATTGGGTGGGGCGAGGACGGCTCGCGCTTCCGCGCGCTCTGGCCTGCGCAGACGCAGCTCGTCGGCAAGGAGATCGCCCGCTTCCACACGATCATCTGGCCCGCGCTGCTGTGGGCGATCGGCGAGGCTGCGCCGGAGCTCGTTTTCGCCCACGGCTGGATCACCGTCGACGGAGCGAAGATGAGCAAGAGCCTGGGCAACGCGGCCGATCCGTTTGCGCTCGCGCGGCGCTTCGGCGCGGGCTCGATTCGCTACTTTCTGCTGCGCGAGGCGCCGTTCGGCAGCGACTTCTCGTACTCCGAAGAGAAGATAGCGCAGCGCCACAACAGCGACCTCGCCAACGACCTCGGGAACCTGCTGCAGCGCACGCTCTCGATGCTGCGCCGCTATCGCGACGGCCGCGTTCCCGCGGCGTCGCGGGGGAACGAGCTCGCGGCGCGTTTCGCGCCGCTCCCCGCGAGCGTCCGGACTCAGATCCTCGACCTGCGCTTCCGCGAGGCGCTCGAGTCCGTCTGGGAGCTGGTCGCCGCGCTCAACCGCGCCATCGACGAACGCAAACCGTGGGTGCTGCACAAGGAAGGACGCGCCGAAGAGCTCGACGCGACGCTGTACGACTTGTGCGAGGGGCTTCGCTGGCTGGGGATCCTGCTCCATCCGGTGATGCCGGAGCGCATGAGCGAGCTGTGGCGGCAGCTCGGCAGCCCGGGCCGCATCGACGAGGATTGGGCGTCGTCGCTCGTGTGGGGCAAGCTCGCGGCGAACACGCAGACGGCGCCGGGCGCGTCACTCTTTCCGAAGGCCGAGCTCGAAACACCGTCGTGATCGACACGCACTGCCACATCCACGATCGCCAGTTCGATGCCGATCGCGACGCGGTGGTCGAGCGCGCGCGCTCCTCCGGCGTCTCGGCGATGCTTACGATCGGCGAAGACCTCGCGGACAGCGCCCGCGCGATCGCCGCCGCCGAGCGGTACGGCATCGTCGCATCCGCCGGCATCCATCCGCACGAGGCACGAAACGCACCGCCGGAGTTGGCCGGTCCTCTGCGCGTGTTGCTGGAAGACCCGCGCGTCGTCGCGGTCGGCGAGACAGGCCTGGATTACTACTACGATCACAGTCCGCGCGACGCGCAGGCGCGCGTGCTCCGCGCGCAGCTCGGCGTCGCGCGCGAAGCGGGGTTCCCCGTCGTGTTTCACCAGCGCGACGCGTTCGACGATTTCACCGCGATCCTGCGTGACGAATGGACCACGGGAATGCGCGGCGTCGTTCACTGTTTCACCGGCACGGCGGAACAGGCGCTGACGTACACCGGCGAGTTCGGCCTGCTGCTGGGCATCGGCGGCGTCGTGACCTTCCCCAACGCCGAGCCGCTGCGCGAGGCCGTGCGCGCCGTCGGCATCGACAACATCGTGCTCGAGACCGACTGCCCCTATCTCGCGCCGGTGCCCATGCGCGGCAAGCGCAACGAGCCCGCGTTCGTCGCGCACACCGCCGCGCGAGTCGCCGCGCTGCTGCGGGTCCCGCCGGTCGAGGCCGCCGCCCGCACCGATCGGAACGCGCGCAGGCTATTCGGCGAATTTTAGGACGCGCTGCGGATCGCCGCGCCGGCGAATTTGACGAGAAAATCCTTCCACACACGATACTGGTTGTAGTTCCCGGCCGCGATCATCACGACCATGTCGAGCTGTGGCAGGATGACGAGGAGCTGGCCGCCGTTGCCTCCGGCGTTGATGAAACGGTATGCGCGCCCATCCACGTTTAACGTGCCGAGATGCCAGCCGTAGCCGTAGCGGTCGCCTTCGCCGTAGGCATCCTCGTTCATAATCGTACGCTGCACGACCGAGGCGCGTAGCCACGCGTCGTCGATGATGCGGCGCCCGTTCCAGATGCCGTGACTCAGGAATAGCTGACCAAATTTCATGAAGTCGCGTGCCCGAAAATAGTCGCCGCCGCCCATGTAGGCGGCGTTCGTCGGCGCAGGCATCAGCCACATCCCGTACTGCTGGAACTGCATCGGCGCGGCGAAGCGCTCGTAAAAATACCGCTCGAGCGGCTCGCCCGTCGCGCGCGAGACGAGCGCGCCGAGCAAATTGATGCCCGCGCTGCAGTACACCGCGCGGGTACCTGGATCGTACCGCATCGGAAGGTCGAGCGTGTATTTGTACCAATCAGGTTGCGCGCTCTGGCTCTGCATCGTGTCTTCATTACCGGGCGAGGCGTCGTCGTTGTCGTCGCACGCCAGACCCGACGACATCGTCATCAGATTCTCGACGGTCATGCGCCGCTTGCGGGCGTCGCCGTGGGCGAACGGAGCGTATTGTGTCAGAAACGAGAGCACGGACGTCTGCGCCGTAAAGCGCTCGGTGTCGGCGATCGCCCGGCCGACCATCAGAGTCGTGACGCTCTTGCCCGCGGAACGCACGTCGTGCGGGCGATCGGCAGCGAATCCGTAGAAGTACTCGTCCAGGACGAGCCGGCCGTGGCGCGCGATGGCGACGCTCTGCACGTAGGGGGACGTCAGGTCGGGATTACGCGCCGACACGATGCTCTGCATAACGGCGGCGATCGGCTGCGCCCGCAACCCCACCTGCGCCAGCGTACCGACGGGCCAGCCATCGGCGTCGGCCAGCGGCTCTCGATAGGCCCAAGTCGCGCCGGAACGCGGGTAAAACCAGCGTGAGTCCTCGCCCGTGAGCCGGTGGAACGCGAGGGCGCCCGTCCCTGGAAGGTCGAGCGTCAGCGTTCCGTCGGCGTTCGAGCGGCCGGCGATGTCGCGCTTGCCGGCGGCCGCAAGACGCAAAGCCGCACCGTCCGCGGCGAGCGTCCGAGTCCCGATGAACGCCCCGACGTTGGCTTCGGGATTACGAATGAACGCGTGGAGCGTACCGTCGGCGGAGGCGCTAACCACCAGAAAATAGTGCATCGTCTCGTCGATCGGGGTCACCGGAACGGCGAAGCTCGGCCACGGATCGTTCGAGGGCTGGACCCATTGGTTGACGACGGCGGGCGGCGGCTGCGTGGCTGCCCATACACCTGCGAGCGGAAACATGAGGTTACTGTACGAGCGGCTTGGCGCGGCTCCATTCCGACTCGATACGACCGCGGACGACGGCGACGATCGCCGGGTCTTCGCTGCACAGGCCCCAGTCCGGCAGGTCCGCTCGATCGAACGCGACTGTGGCGTTCGCCGAACCGATCCACGCGCGATTGCCGGCCAGCGCGAACTTCTCCGTGTCCCGGCCGACGCGCACGCGGACGCCGTCCCGCATGAGCGCGCGGAGCACGTCGCGCTCGCGCGCGTTTCCGCGCAGCTCTCGCTCGCAGACGACCAGCCGCGGCACTCCGCCGCGCTTCGCGAGCGCGTCGAGCGCGGAGTAGACGCTGTTGCAGCACCCAAACGACTCGCTTGCAACGATGACGCCGTCGTCGGTGCGCGCCGCGCGCAGCAGTCCCGCCTCCGCCGCGAGCGCCTCGTGCTTGAGCGTCGGAATCGACGCGGCGTCCGCGGGATCGTCGTCACGCAGCACGACGTCGGACGCGTTGAAGTTCCGGTCGTCGAGGAAGAGCGTGCCGTCGGCGACGATCGACTTTGCGTGCAGGGGGTCGCCGAGTCTCGCGTCGATACCTGCCGCCCGAAGCTCGGCGACGACCCGCCGGTTCTCCCGCCCCAGAGCGCCGCGCGGATCGTCGTGGGGGCTGCCCTCCAGCTCCACGCCGACGCGAGCGCCGCGGCTCGCCGCGGTCTCGAGCGCTCGTAGCACCGGCCCGTGCAGCGTGTAGGCTTGCAACTCGATCGTCTTGGCGCGCACAAGCGCGGAGAACAGCTCCCTGGCCGAGCTCAGCTCCACCATCGCGCCACCATCACGACGAAAGAGGGGTGCGCCTACCCGCGTTTGGAAGCAGGTCGATCAGCGATGACTGCGGCGCCGGTGCACGACAGGTCCGAAACGTCGACGAAGGGCGGCTTCGTCCGCGAGATGTTCGCGTCCATCGCGCCGCGTTACGACCTGACCAACCGCGTGTTGACCGCCGGACTGGACGAGCGCTGGCGGCGGCGCGCGATCGCGCTGCTCGCTCCGCAGCCGGGCGCGCGTATCCTCGACTGCTGCTGCGGTACCGGCGACCTGGTCTTTCATCTGCTGCGCGTCCAGCCGTCGCTCGAGGTGACGGGGATCGACTTCTGCGCGCCGATGCTCGACCGGGCCGCGCGGCGCGCGCGGGCCGCCCATCGGGCTACGACGTTCGTGCAAGGCGACGTCATGGCCATGCCCTTCGCCGACGGCGCCTTCGACGGCGCCACCATGGGATTCTCGCTGCGCAACGTCGTCGACGTCGACGTCACGCTGCGCGAGATTCGCCGCGTGCTGCGTCCCGGCGGCCGCTTCGTCAACCTCGACGTGAGCAAGGCGCCGAATCGCGCCTTTAAGCGGATCTTCGATCTCTACTTCTATCGCATCGTGCCTCTCGTCGGCGGAATCGTGGGCGGCTCGCGCATGGCGTACTCGTACCTGCCGAACTCGCTCACGCATCATCCCAACGCACCCGAGCTGCGCGAGCGCTTCGTCCGCGCCGGCTTCTCCGACGCAGGCTTCCTGCCGCTCATGGGCGGTGCAATCGCCGTTCACTACGGGACGAAGCCATGAGCCTGGTCGACTCCGCTCGCGGGACCTACGACGATCTGCACTCGGCCGTCGAGCGGTTCTTTCGCGCGACGTTTTCCACCGACAACCCGGTGATCACGGAGGCGATCAAACGCATGTTGGCTGCGGGCGGGAAGCGTCTGCGGCCGCGCATCACGCTGCTGGCCGCCGAGGCGTGCGGCGGCAACTACGCGGATCACCTTCATCTCGCCGCATACATGGAGCTCATTCACGTCGCGACCTTGATTCACGACGACGTCGTCGACAACGCGCGCACTCGGCGCGGCGTCAACGCCACCGCGGTCGATTACGGAAACCGCGTGAGCGTGCTAGCCGGCGACTACCTCTTCGCATGGATCTTCAAGAACGTCACGCTGAACTATCCGCACCCGATCCCCAACGTGCTCTCGGCGACGCTGGCGGATATCTGCGACGGCGAGGTGCTGCAGCTGCAGGCGCTGGGAAACCTCGACCTTCCGGTCGAGACCTACGTCGAGATCGCGCGCAAGAAGACGGCGTCGCTCTTCGCCGCCTCCGCCGCGTGCGGGGCCATCATGGGCGGCGGCGAGCCGCGCGAAATTGCGGCGCTACGCGAGTTCGGCGAAGCCTTCGGCGTCGCGTTCCAGATGCGAGACGACCTGCTCGACGTCACCGCCGACGAACGCTCGCTCGGCAAGCCCGCGGGCAACGACCTGACCGAGCGCAAGACGACCCTGCCCCTGATCGGCGCGCTCGCCGCGGGCAGCGGGAACTTTCGCTCGCAGGTCCGGCGTTTCTACGACACCGGCGCCAACGACGCGATCCCGGCGATCGTCGAAGCAATCGGTCGCGAGGGCGGCCTGACGGCGACGCGCGCGCAGATCGCTCGCTTCGTCGCCCGCGCTAAGACGGCCTTAGAGCCGATTGACGCGTGCCCGGCGAAGGTGGAGCTGGTGAAACTTACGGAGGCCCTTGCATCATGACCGTACACCCGCTTCTCGCAATCATCGACGCGCCGATCATCATCGGCATCCTGGTCGTCGGTGCGCTGCTTTTCGGGGCGGAGAAACTTCCAAAGCTGGCGCGCAGCGCCGGGCAGGCCAAGAAAGAATTCCTGGCGGGACAGGCCGAGGCCGACGAGGCCGCGGCCAAAGCGCGCGAACAGGCGCGTCAGCGAGCCGAGACGGCAAACGCCGACGTGATGAATAACGTCCAGGTCGGCTCGATCTCGGGAGAGGCCGTTCCGCCGCCTACGCCAGGCCAGGGCACGCCGAGCTCGTAGCGGCTTAGACCAACGCACGATGTTGGCGCAACGCCCGGCGCGCAACGCCGACGACGAGGCGTCCTGGGATCAAAAGGAGATGCCGTTCACGGAGCACCTGCGGGAGCTCCGCAATCGTCTGCTCGTGTCCATGGCAACCGTCGGCATCATCGCCGTGCTCCTGTTCTGGCCGTCGCAGTTCGTGATCCGCTGGATGATGCGCGAATACTTCGGCGGCATCGAACTGCACGCTTTCGGCCCTGCCGACGTCATCTTCACGGAGTTCAAGTTCTCGGTCGTCGGAGGAATCGTCATCGGACTGCCGGTCCTGCTGCAGCAGCTGTGGCTCTTCGTCGTGCCGGCGATCCGCCCACGCACGCGCCGCATGGTCTACGCCTTCATCCTGCCGTCCATCGGGCTGGCCGCCCTCGGCATCGCGTTCGCGCACTTCGTCGTGATCCCGCGCGTGATCGCCGCGCTCATCCACATCACGAGCGCCGTCGCGACGCCCACCTTCGGCGTCGCCTCGACGCTGAACTTCGTCATCGTCCTGTTCGCGCTCTTCGCCATCATCTTTCAGACCCCGATCGTGCTGGTGGGCCTGGCGCGGCTCGGAATCGTCAGCTCGCGGTCGCTCATGCGCTACCGGCGCCATGCGCTCTTCGGCTTCTTCGTGGCCGGGGGCATCGCGGCGCCCGACGGCAATCCGCTGACGATGGCGCTCCTCGCGCTTCCGATGTACGCGCTCTACGAGCTCTCGATCTGGGTTATTCTGCCGCTCGAGCGCCGCTGGTCTTTCAACAGGTTAGAGCCGAGCTCGTGACCGCCGCGCTGCGCAACGCGTATGCCGACTTCGTACGCACGTTCGGCAACGTGCTCTTCGCGGTTTCTCTCTTCGTCGTCTGGGGCGTTTTCACGCTGATCGGCGTCGTCGTCGACCAGGGCCAGGACCCAGCCTCGTACATGCAGGCCTACGCGGCGCCGATCGCGCGCGCGATCCTGCGGCTCGACTTCGACAACATCTATCACTCGCCGTGGTACGTCGGGATCGTCGGCCTGATCTTGCTCTCGCTCGCGGTCTGCACGTTCAAGCGCGTCATCCCGGCGCGGCTCCCGCCTCTGCGCCCGGTCAACGTCGAGAAGATCCCGCTCCACGCGACGTTCGAAGTTGCGGGCGCCGCCGGCGACGTGCGGCGCCGCCTCGAGGAGTTTTTCGCGTCGCGCGGCTGGGGGATACGCGAGCGCGCGTTCGGCGGCGTCGAATGGAGCTTCGCGGATAAGCACGACTGGGCGCGCCGCGGCGTCTTGGTCGCGCACGCCGGCTTCGTCATCATCGCGGCCGGAACGACGCTGTACTGGGCGCGCGGGTTTTCGGGCGAGATGGCCGTCCTGACGGGCGAGACGGCGCAGGTAGCGCAGACGCACGCGCTGATTCGGCTTGACGACTTCGAATACCGGATCGCGCCGATCATGACGAAGAGCGGCATGGTCTATCAGCCGGTCGACTACGTCTCGCGCGTCACCGTTACCGGCAGCGACGGCGTCCCGAAGCAGATGACGGTCCGCGTGAATCACCCGATCGACGTCGACGGAACGCTCTACTACCAAGCCAGCTACGGCTTCGGCATGCGCTTTCTCGTAACGAAGAATGGTAAGCGCGACGCGGCGCTATCGAACCGCACGTACGTCGAGGGCGAATCGTTTGACGTGCCCGGCACGCAGCGTACCGTGCTCTACGACCGCTTCGCGCCGACGGTCGACAAGCAGAGCGGGATGCCCACCGCCGACCCGCGCGTCAACGACCCCGCCGTGGCCCTCGGCGTCAGCCAGGCCGGCACCGCCCTCGGCGAGGCGCTGGTGCCGCTGCGCACGTGGATCGACCTCGGCGACGGCTGGCGCATCGTCCCCGAGCGCTACGTGCTCTACAGCGGCTTTCAGTACCGCAACGATCCCGGCGTCCCGCTGGTGGGGATCGGCGCGTTCGTGCTCCTCGCGGGCCTCGTCATCTCCTTTTATCTCTTGCCCGCACGGATCTATCTGCGCGTGGATGAGGCCGGTCCGAACCGCTCGCGCGTCGGCGCGGCCGCGACGACCGTCAAAGGATACGACGTTTTCCAGGGCGAGTTTTCACGGTTGATGCTATCGTTAGAGGCGTCATGGCCCCCGACGAAGCCCTAATCGCGGTCGCGCTGGGAGCGTACACGCTCGGCGCGCTCGCGCTGTTGGTCTACTTCTTCTCGCGCGTGACGTGGCTGCGCGACGTCGGCATTCCGCTCGCGATCCTCGGCTGCGCGGCGCAGTTCGTCCAGCTGGTCGTCCGCTTCGAGCTGACGCACGTGTGGCCGCTGTTGAACCTGTACGGCTCGCTCTCGCTGTTTTCTGCGATGTCGGTCGCCATCTACATCGGGTTCGCGTTTCGCTACCGGCTCTGGTTCGCGGGCGGATTCGTGCTGGCGCTCGCCGCGATCTTCCTCGCCTACGGCGTCACGTGGTACGAGGGAACGATGCCGCCCGTGCCCTCGCTGCAATCGTACTGGGCGAAGATCCACGTGCCGATCGTCGTGTCGTCGTACGCAGCCTTTCTCGTGGCGTTCGTCTTCTCGTGCATCTATCTGCTCAAGTATTACGCCGCGCCCGCGCGGCCGGGCAGTCCCATCGCCGCCTGGCTCGCAGCGCTCCCGAGCCTGCCGCAGCTCGACGTCATCGTGTATCGCGCGGTCGCGATCGGCCTGCCGCTCATCTCGATCGGCATCATCACGGGTGCGATGTGGGCAAAGGAGGCCTGGGGCGCGTACTGGCAGTGGGATCCGAAGGAGACGGCCGCCCTGTTCTCGTGGATCATCTACCTTGCGTACATGCACCTGCACACGCGAAACGCCTGGCGCGGTCTGCGCACGAACTGGGTCAGCGTGATCGGGTTCGTCTCCATCATTTTCTGCTATCTCGGCGTCAATATTTGGATTTCAGGCCTGCACAGCTATAAAGTCTGACGCGGCGGCGAGGCCCGACGACGCGGGTCCGCTGAGAGTTTCGTCCTGGCGGCCCGGTGGAGGGCGGATTTACAATTATGCCAAATGAGGCTGCGACCCATCGCCTGGCTCTTCTGGGGGAACGAATTTGTCTGATTTGAACGCGGGCGCTTCCCATGGCACCGCCGGTGCGCCGTTGGCTGCGCACGACGCCCCGCCCGATCCGCTGGAGGTCAGCCGGCGCACCTTCATGGCGAACGCCACGATCACGATCGGCGGCGTCGTCGGCGTGGTGTTGGCCATACCGATCATCGGCTCGCTGCTCCCGTCGAAGAACTCCTCGGCGGGCAGCTGGTCACCGCTCTCCAAGCAAGAATTGGACGCGCTGCAAAAGGCGACCGACAAGCCCGTCAAGCTCACGTTCACGCTGAAATTCACCGACGCGTATCTCCCCGAGCAATCCGCGCCCGAGTACTGTTGGGGCATCAAGGTCGATCCCGCGAAATTCCAGGCGGCGCGTCCCGACATCTTCAACCAGCCCGGCGGCAAGGCGGACGTCGACTACCCGGTCGTCAACATGGGCTTTGTCGTGTTCAGCCCGATCTGCCCGCACCTCGGCTGCTACTACAATTGGAGCGACGCGCAGAACCGGTTCATGTGCCCGTGCCACGGCTCGCAGTACACGCTCGACGGCACGCACGTCGCCGGCCCCGCGCCGCGCGGCCTCGATCCGCTGCCGCTTCGCGAGCAGAACGGGGCGGCGCAGGTAACGTGGATCATCTACCAGTCGAACACGCCCCAGCGCATCGTCGTCTCCTATCAGGCATAGGTTTGCGTTCATGTTGAATTGGATCGAAAAACGCACCGGCTTCGTCTCGATGACGAAGGACTTCCTCACGGAAGACGTTCCGGGCGGAGCGAGCTACTGGTACGTCTTCGGGAGCGCGACGCTCTTCGCGATGATCGTGCAGATCGTCACGGGAATATTCCTGACGTTCTTCTACGCGCCGTCCGCGGCGACCGCGTGGGAATCGACGCGCGCGATGTATCTCAACCCGTATACGCACTTCCTGCTCGCCGTGCACTACTGGGGCGCCTCCGCGATGATCGCCCTCGTGTTCCTGCACCTGCTGCAAGTGTTGATCTTCGGCGCCTACAAGTCGCCACGCGAGCTTCAGTGGGTCGTGGGCGTGCTGCTCCTGCTCGTCACGCTCGTGCTCGGCCTCACCGGCTACCTGCTGCCGTGGGACATGGACGCGTACTTCGCGTCGCAGGTCTCGCTGAACATCACCGGATTGGCTCCGGTGCTCGGCCCGGTGCTGCAGCACGTCGCGCAGGGCGGCGGGTCCATGGGAACCGCTACGATCAATCGCTTCTTCGGGCTGCACGTCTGGCTGATGCCGGCGGTCTTGGTGCTGCTCGTCGGCGCGCACCTGGCGATCTTCCGCCATAACGGCGCGGCCGGGCCGGTGGTCGAGGACCGCCGCACTCTGCGACCGGGGCCCTTCTGGCCGGATCAGTTCTTCATGGACGGAGCCTTCTCGTTCATCGTCTTCGTCATCATCTGCTTCCTCGCGTTTGCGTTCCCGCCGTATCTCGATGCGAAGGCCGACCCGACGAAATTCTTCGTGCCGTATCCGGCGTGGTACTTCTTGTCGCTATTCGGCCTGCTCGCGCTCGTGCCGCCCGAGATGCGTCTCGGTCCGCTCACGATCAGCATGGAGCTGATCGCGACAATCATCGTCCCGACGCTCTTCCTGCTCGTCGTCCTATTCCTTCCGTGGCTCGATCGCAGCCGCACCCGCACTTTTGCCGCGCGCGCCAGGCTGCTGTGGGCCACGACGATCGTCGTCGCCGCCATCATCGTTCTCAGCATCTACGCCCAGGTCACGACGATGATCAAACAGGCCGCCGCCCCGCCGTCGCCGCCGGAATCGGTCGTGCTCAGCGCCTCGGCGGCGACGCTATCGCCGGCCGGCGTGACCGGCGCCGCCGCACCAAGCTCCGGAACCGCAACATCGCAGGGCTCCGCGACGGGCGGCAACGGGGCGAAGGTGTTTGCGTCAAACTGCGCGAGCTGTCACGGCGCACAGGGTCAGGGCTTACCCGGCACGTTTCCGCCGCTCGCGAACAACCCGGTCGTGACCGGCGACGCGAACAAAGTGATCGGCATCGTGCTGACCGGCCTGCACGGGTCGATCTCCGTCAACGGCGCGACGTACAACGGGCAGATGCCGGCGTGGAAAGGCACGCTCTCGAACAAAGACGTCTCCGACGTCATCACCTACCTCCGCGGATCGCTGGGCAACAACCACGCGTCCGCGGTGACGGAGGCGCAGGTCGCGGGCTACAAGCCCTAGCGGACCGGACCGTTTATCGGCAGCGCGGGCCGTCGTAGAGTAACAGCGCGGCCTTGCGATCGATGGCGACGACGCGGCGGTCGCGGCCGTACGTCGGATCTTGAGGGGCGCGAGTCGCCGGCGCGATCACCCACGCGCGCGGCGCGCCGCAAATGACCGCGCGCGGATCCATGCCGTCGCTCTGCGGATCGTTTCCGCCCGGCGGCGCCAGCACGCGCACGACGGGCTGCGTGTAAAAGAGCAGCGCGTTGCCGCCCGACACGCCCGAGATGGCGACGACGTCGCCCGCCCGGTGTTCGCGCTCGATGACCGCGGCCAGCCGCGGCACGGGTTTGAAGGCCTCGGCGTGGGGCAGCACCGTAACCGCGAGCACGTCGGCCCCGATGGTCGCGGCGAACGCGAGCGCGTAGGGCGCCGCGCGCGCGCTCCTCGGTCGCGCCACGAGCAACGCGGTCAGAAGCGAGCCCGCGAAAATCGCGACCGCCATCCCGAGCAGCGGCGGCACCGCCAGCGCGACCTCGCCCGTCAGCCGGTTGTTTCGGGTGAAGAGCCAGATGGCGAACGCCAGCGCACCGATCGTCACCGGAACGGTGACGGCCGAGATCATCGCCGAGCGGGTCCGCGCGCCGTGGACGACCGCCTCGAAGTACAGCGCGGTGATTACGGCCAGCGCGGGGAATTCGAGCGCGACGTAGTTCGGCAGCTTCGTTCGCGCTAAGCTGAAGAATAGCAGCGGCGCGACGATCCACGCGAAGGAGAGGCGCACGAGCCGCGCGATCTGCCGGTCCTGCGAGATGCCGGAGCGGAGCTGCGCGAAGGCATTGACGACGGCCATCGGCAGAAACGCTACCCACGGGAAGAACCCGAGGATGATGACCGGTACGTAATACCAGACCGGTCCGGACTGATTCTCGACGACGCCGGTGTAGCGGCCGAAGGTGTATTCTCCGATCAGCTTCTCGATCGGAAACAACCGGTAGTGGGCGATGAGCGCGAGCGGCCACGGTGCCGCGATCAGCACGAACGCGAGCAGCCCGACGATCCATGCTCGCGGCGACGGCGCGTTTGTCGGCTCGCAGCGGCGGTTCCAGAGGTAGTACGGCACGATGACGAGCAGCGCGACGGCCGGCGCGACGAGGCCCTTGGCGAGAAACCCCCCGCCGGCCGCGATCCAGCCGTACACGTGGTAGCGGTCGCGCCCCGTCTCCAAGCCTCGAAACCACCAGAAGATCGTCATCGCGACCGCGAGGTCGAGCAGCGCATCCATGATTGCGAGCCGGCCGATGACGGTCTGCATCAGACACGTCGAGAGGATGACAGCGGCATACGCGCCGACGCGGGTCCCGGCTTGCCGCGCGACCGCATAGCCGGTCAGCGCCGAGAGCGCGATCGTCGCGAGCGCCGACGGAAGTCGCAGCGCGAAGGCGCTCGGATGCCCAAAGAGCAGCGAAAACGCGGCGCCGGCCCAAAAGTACAGCGGCGGCTGCACGAAATACGGCACCCCGTTGAGATGCATGACTATCCAATTGTGCGTGAGGAGGATCTCGCGAGCGACTTCGCCGTAGGCCGTCTCGCTGTTGTCCCACAGCGTGCCGGCGCCCAACCCGGGTAAAGTCGCAAGGGCTGCGACGACCGCACCGACGATCGCGGCGCGGGTGGGGCCTTGCGAAGCTTGCGAGCGCAGCACGAAAGGCGGTTTTTGACCGCCGGGCGCGGAACTCTTTTTGCGTTCGTATGCTGCCCATCTCTCTGCGGCCGAACGGTCGTCGCGCCGTCATCGTCGGCGGTGGCGCCGTCGCCGCGCGTAAGGCCGAATCTCTTGTCGCCGCGGGCTTTCCGATCTTCGTCGTCGCGCCGCACATCGACGACCGTCTGCGCAACGTGCTCGCCCAACACGACGGCGCGTTCGCGCAACGCGGCTACGAGCGCGGGGACCTCGACGGCGCGGCGCTCGCGATAGCTGCGACGGACGACGCCGAGCTCAACGCGCGCGTCCTTGCCGACGCGCGCGCGTCGCGAGTGCTCGCGTGCGACGCGACGAGCTTCGATGCAGGCGACTTCACGATGGCGGCGACGACGCGCATCGGCGATCTCACGATCAGCGTCGACTCCGGCGGCAACGCCCCCGCCTTCTCGGCGCGCGTCGCGCGCGAGCTGGCGGCGCTGCTCGGTCCGCGCTACGGTGATGCGGTTCGGACGCTCGCGCGCATGCGCGCGTACGCCAAAGAGACGTTCCCCCCGGCCGAGCGCGCGCCGATCTTACGCGCGCTGGCTGAGCGCTCGGTCGACGAGCTCGCATCGATGCCCGCGATGACGCTCGTGTGCGCGTCGCGGCGCAGCGAACTCGCCGCGATTCAGAGCCGCTCCGTGGCGGCGCGGCTGGCCGAGCGCGGCATCGCCACGAGCATCCTCGGCGTCACGACACGCGGAGACCGTGACCGCGAGCGCCCGATCGACGAGCTTGGCGGCGTCAACGTCTTCGTCAAGGAACTCGAAGAGGCGCTGCGCGCGCGCCGCGCCGACTATGCCGTGCACTCGTGCAAGGACCTGGCCGGCACGCTTCCCGCGGACATGCGCATCGCCGCGATAACGCGGCGCGACGATCCGCGCGACGCCTTCTGCAGCGAACGCTACGCCGACTTCGAATCGCTTCCACCCGGCGCCGTCGTCGGCACGTCGAGCCCGCGGCGGCGCGCGTTGCTCGCCGCGCTGCGGCCCGATCTGCGCTACGAGAACCTGCGCGGCAACGTCGACACGCGTCTGCGCAAGCTCGCCGCCGGCGCATACGACGCGATCGTGCTGGCGATGGCGGGCCTCAATCGGCTCGGCCTGCGCGCGGCGCACGTCGTGCCGTTCGGCGTCGATCGGCTCGTGCCGGCGGTCGGACAGGGCGCGCTCGCCGTCGAGACCCGCGCCCAAGACGACCGCCTCACCGAGATGCTGCGGTCCAGCGTGAACGATCCCGCGAGCGAGCTGTGCATCGAATGCGAGCGTGCCGCGCTGCGCGAGCTGCGGGCCGGCTGCAGCGCGCCGCTCGGCATCCACGCCCACTTCGCGGGGTCGAGCATGGTCGTCGAGGGCGCCTATGTGCCGGCAAGCGGGCCGATCTACCGCAAAAGGCTGGAGCGCCGCGTCTCCACGCCGGAAGAGGCGCGAGCTCTCGGCATCGAACTCTGCGCGCACTTGAAACCGTCCGAACCGTCTTCGGTCCTAGGAGCACAATCGTGATCGCCCTGCGCCCGCGCCGTTTGCGCCGGGGCGAGGTCGTGCGCTCCCTCGTTCGCGAGAACCGCGTGCACGTCGAACAGCTCGTGCAGCCGCTCTTCGTCGTCGAGCGCCCGGGCGACGCCGGCCCGATCGAGGCGATGCCCGGCATCGCGCGACTGCAACTCGCGGACGCCGTCGCCGAGGCTCGCGAGCTCTCCGCGCTCGGCATCCGGAGCGTGCTGCTCTTCGGCGTTCCCGCGCAGAAGGACGCGATCGCGTCGAGCGCCTACGACGCCGACGGCATCGTGCAGCGCGCGATCCGAGAGATCAAGACGAGCGTTGCGGACATGCTGGTGATCGCGGACCTCTGCGCATGCGAGTATACGGATCACGGGCACTGCGGCATCCTCGAGGCCGGCGGCAACGTGGACAACGACGCGACCGTCGAGCTGCTGGCGCGCATCGCGGCGACGTACGGGCAGGCCGGCGCCGACGTCGTCGCCCCGTCGGACATGATGGACGGACGGGTCGGCGCGATCCGCGCGGCGCTCGACGCGCCGGGCTGGCGCGACGTCGCGATCATGGCGTACAGCGCCAAATACGCGTCGGCGTTCTACGGCCCGTTTCGCGAGGCGGCCGGGTCGGCACCGCTCTTCGGCGACCGGCGCGGCTACCAAATGGACCCGCCCAACGCGCGCGAGGCGCTGCGCGAGATCGCGCTGGACGTCGACGAGGGCGCCGACATCGTGATGATCAAGCCCGGGCTGCCATATCTCGACGTCGTGCGCGCGGCGCGCGATCGCTTCGACGTGCCGATCGCCGTCTACAACGTCAGCGGCGAATACGCGATGCTCCACGCCGCGATCGCGAACGGCTGGCTCGACGCCGAGCGCGCGATCGACGAGACCCTCACGTCGTTCGTCCGCGCCGGCGCGGACGTCGTCATCACGTACCATGCGAAGGAGTACGCGCAGCGCCATGGATGAGCGCTCCACGGTCATCGTCCTGCTCGCCGGCGGCGAGGCGCGCCGCTTTCCCGGAAAGCTCGAGCGGCCGATTGACGGCGAGCCGATGATCCTGCGCTGTTACCGCGCCCTCCGCGCGACGGGGCTGCCGATCTACGTCGCCGCGAACCGAGCGTTCGCTCCCGAGATCGACGCCTTGCTCGATGCTCCGCGCCTGGTCGATCGCGATCCCGGCGCCGGCCCCTTGCGCGCGTTCGCGTCGGCCTGCGGCGTCATCCGCGCCGAGCGCTGCTTCGCGGTTGCGGCGGACCAGCCGCGCCTCGATGCTCCGGTGCTGCAGCGCATGATGGGGGCGTGGCGGCCCGGCGACGAAGCCGTCGTGCCGATTCACGACGGACGCATCGAACCGCTCGCCGCGTTGTACGATCGCGCCGCGGTCGTGCGCGAAGATCCGGCGCTAATGAGCGACGGCAAGAGCGCGATGCACGACCTCGTCGCGCGCCTCGCGGCGCGCTTCGTGCCGATCGCGGCGGAACTTTTCTACAACGTCAATCGCCCGAGCGACCTCGCGGGCACGGCGGCAAGCACGTGAAGCTGGAGCGATCGATCGCGGCCTTCGCGCGCGCCCGAGCCGTCATCGCGGGCGGCGTGAACTCGCCCGTGCGCGCCCTCGGCGCCGTAGGGCTCTCGCCAGTCTTCATGAAGAGCGGCTCGGGCGCGATGCTGTACGACCTCGACGGTCACGAGTATCTCGACTACGTGATGTCGTGGGGCGCGCTGCTGCTCGGTCATGCGCACCCCGCCGTGACGCGCGCGATCGCCAACGCGGCCATGCGCGGGACGTCCTTCGGGACGCCGACCGAGCTCGAGAGCGAGCTGGCGGAGCTTATCGCGTCGATGATGCCCTCCATCGAGCGGCTCCGCTTCGTGTCGAGCGGCACCGAGGCGACGATGAGCGCCGCGCGCCTGGCACGCGGATTCACCGGACGCTCGAAGATCGTCAAGTTCGCCGGCTGCTATCACGGACACGCCGACGCGTTCCTGATCGCCGCCGGGTCGGGAGCGCTGACGCACGGCACGCCCGACTCGCCGGGTGTCACGTCCGCGACCGCGCGCGACACGATCGTACTGCCGTTCAACGACGTACCCGCGATCGAGCGCGCGTTCCAAACCAATTCCGGCGAGATCGCCGCGGTGATCGTCGAGCCGTACCCTGCGAACATGGGGCTCGTGCTGCCTCGGCCCGGCTACCTGCAGAGGTTGCGCGAGCTGTGCAGCCGGAACGCCGCGCTGCTGATCTTCGACGAGGTAATAACGGGCTTTCGCGTCGGGCGCGGCGGCGCGCAAGCCCGCGAAGGCGTCACGCCGGATCTTACGACGCTCGGCAAGATCATCGGCGGCGGGCTGCCGGTCGGCGCGTTCGGCGGCCGTGCCGACGTGATGGCGCAGCTCTCGCCCGACGGGCCGGTCTATCAGGCCGGCACGCTCTCCGGGAATCCGCTCGCGATGGCGGCCGGGCTCACAACGCTCGGGATCGTCGCGGCCGATGCGACGTTATACGACCGATTGGAAGAGCTGACGCGGCGCCTGACCGGCGGGCTGGATGACGTGATGACCCGGCACGGAGTGGAACACGTCTGCAACTCGGCGGGTTCGATGTTTACGATGTACTTCACGAGCCAGCCCGTCACCGATCTGCAGAGCGCTCGGCAGTCGGATCGAACAACGTTCGCGAGATATTTCGGCGCCATGCTGGATCGCGGCGTCTATCTCGCGCCCTCACCGTTCGAGGCGAACTTCCTGTCGACCGCGCATACCGCGCAAGAGATCGATCGGACCATCGTCGTGGCCGATGCGTCGTTGTCGCAGCTCGTCGCGGCGCCGGTGCGCTGATGCCGATCACCTGCATCGGGCTCTCCCATCATACCGCGCCGGTCGAGGTGCGCGAGCGCCACGCGTTCCCGGCGTCGCGGATGGCGGAGGCGCTGGTCGCGCTGCGCGACTACGAGGCCGTGCAAGAGGCCGTCATGCTGCAAACGTGCGGCCGCCTCGAGATCTACGCCCAGCTCCACGACTACGAGCGAGGCGTCGCGCAGCTGAAATCATTTCTCGCGAACTTTCGCCACGGCGCGACGGGTTACGACCTCGAGTCGTACCTCTACACGCACCTGGGCCATCAGGCGGTCGAACATCTCTTCCGCGTCTGCACCGGCCTCGATTCGATGCTGATCGGCGAGGCCGAAATTCTCGGGCAGGTCAAGGACGCGTACGTCGCGGCGACGCAGGCCAAGTCGCTCGGGCGCACGCTGCACTACCTCTTTCGGGACGCGCTGGCCGCCGGCAAGACGGCTCGCGCGCAGACGCAGATCGGCGGCGCGTCGGCGTCAATCGCAACGGCCGCGGTCGCGGCGGCGCAGTGCCGCTTGGGCTCCTTGAAAGACAAGTCGGTCGTCGTCGTTGGTGCCGGCAAGATGGGACGCACGGCCGTGAAGCGGCTGCGCCAGGAGGGCGCAGGGCGCGTCATCGTCGCGAATCGAACGATGTCGCGCTCGCGCGAGCTCGTCGCGGAGACGGGATTCGGAGAGGCCGTCGAGATGCCGGGCCTCGTCGACGCGTTGGCGCTGGCCGACGTCGTCGTCGCGTCGACCGGCGCGTCGCACTTCGTGCTGAACGAGCCCCGCGTGCGCGCGGCGATGGAACGGCGGCCGGAACGTCCGCTCTTCATCGTGGACATCGCGGTGCCGCGCGACGCCGATCCTGAGGTAGCAAACGTGCCTAACGTGTCGCTCGTGGACATCGACGGGCTCAAGGCGCTCGTCAACGAACGACTCGAGCTCCGGCGCGAGGCGATTCCAGCGGTAGAAGAGATCATCGAAGAGCACGTCGAGCGCTTCGAGAATTGGTATCGCTCGCGCGTCGCGGTGCCCGTGATCGCGCGGCTGACGGCGAAGGCCGAATCGATCCGCACCAAGGAGCTGGAACGGTTGCTCGCACGCTGCCCCGATCTGGACGAACGCGAACGCATGCTGATCACCGGCACGACGATGACGATCGTCTCGAAGCTGCTGCACTCCGCGATTCTGCGCATCCGCGAGAAGGCGACGCTCGACAAGGAGCAGGCGCTCTCGACCGCACGCGTCCTCGACGAACTCTTCGAGCTCGATTCCGTCCGCGACGACGTGTCATCCTGAGCTTGTTCTGAGCTTGTCGAAGAACAAAGGACGCGTTCATCTGGTCGGCGCAGGCCCGGGCGATCCGGGCCTGCTGACGTTACGGGCCGCGGAGCTGCTGCGCGCTGCGGACGTGCTGCTCTACGACGCGCTCGTCGCCGACGCGATCGTCGCCCTCGCGCCGCCGGGATGCGAGCGCGTCTTCGTCGGAAAGCGCCGCGCTGCCCACGCCATGCCGCAGGCGGACATCGAGCGGCTGATGATCGAGAAGGCGCGCGCCGGCAAGCGCGTCGTGCGTTTGAAGGGCGGCGACCCGTTCGTCTTCGGACGCGGCGGCGAGGAGGCGCAGGCGCTGCGCAAAGCGGGCGTCGCGTTCGACGTGGTTCCCGGGATCAGCTCAGCGGTAGCCGCCCCCGCTTACGCGGGCATACCGCTGACGCATCGCGAGCACGCCGCATCGTTCACGGTCATCACGGGGCACGAGGACCCGACGAAGCCCGCGACCGCGCTGGACTGGGCGAAGCTCGCCGATCCACAGCGAACGCTCGTGCTGCTGATGGCAACGGCGACGCTGGGCGAGATCGCGCAGCAGCTGATCGAGCACGGACTCGACTCGGCCACTCCGGTCGCGGTGGTGCAAGACGGGACGCGCCCGAGCCAGCGAACCGTGTCCGGCACGCTGGCAACGATCGCCGCGGACGTCGCGCGCGTGAAGGTCGGCTCGCCCACGGTGGTCGTGATCGGCGCTGTCGCCGCGCTGCGCGAGACGCTGAGCTGGTTCGATACCGGACCGCTCTTCGGCAGGCGGGTGCTGATCACGCGCGCGGGCCATCAATCCGATGCGTTCGCGCGCGAGCTGCTGGAGCGCGGCGCCGAGCCGATCTCAGCGCCCACGATCGCCATCCAGCCGCCGGACGATCCGCGCCCGGCGGAGGACGCGCTCGACGAACTCGCATCGTTTGCCTGGATCGTGTTCACATCCCAGAACGGCGTAGATGCGTTCTTCGAGCGGCTCGCCGCGCGCGGCCGCGACGCCCGCGCGATCGCCGGCGCGAAAGTTGCCGCCATCGGCGAACGCACGGCCGAGCGCTTGGAACGGCACGGAATCCGCGCCGACTTGGTTCCGCCCATGTACCTGAGCGAGGAGGTCGCGGCCGCAGTCGTCGAGCGCTCGCGCTCCGGCGATCGCGTGCTCCTCTACCGCGCGAGCGAAGCGCGCGATGTGCTGCCGCGCGCTCTCGAGGCGGCGGGACGGCGCGTCACCGACATCGCCGCGTATGCGACCGTCCTTCCGCGCGACCCGGAATTCGCAGGCAAGGTCGCGCGCGCCGACGTGCTGACGTTCACCAGCGCGAGTACCGTGCGCGGCTTCGTCGCGCTGCTCGGAGATAACGACGCAGCCGCGGCGGCGCGTGGCAAATGCGTCGCGTGCATCGGGCCGATCACGGCTGAGGCGGCGACCGCCGCGGGGCTATTGGTGGACGTCGTCGCCGGCGTTTACACGACCGCCGGGATCCTCGACGTCCTCGAGGCGCACTTCGCGCAGCCGCGGTGATGCAGGCCGCCCTTGGCGCCGCGCTGGCCGCCGCGATCGCGCTGACCGCGTATCGCGCGCGATCGTTGTCGACGAGCGGAGCCATCGCGGCGTTCGCCGTCGGGACGATCGTGTTCGCCGCTGCGGGATGGCGCGGCGCGGCGGTGCTCTTCGCGTTCTTCCTTCCGTCGGCACTGCTCTCGCGCCGCGGCTCGGGCGGCGCGCCGCGCAGCGGCTGGCAGGTGCTCGCCAACGGCGGCGTCGCCGCGTGCTGCGTCCTGCTGGCGACTCGCTATCACGCACCGTTTTCGGCCGCGTTCGCGGGCGCGTTCGCGGCCGCATCGGCAGACACGTGGGGAACCGAGATCGGCACCCGCGTCGCGCAGACGCCGGTTTCGATCCTCACGTTTCGTTCCGTGCCCGTCGGCCGCTCCGGCGGCGTCACGCTATGGGGGTCGCTCGCGACGATCGGCGGCGCGCTGTGCGTCGCGCTCGTCGCCGCGGCCGTCGGCCTGGCGCCGTTGCTCGGCGCCGCCGCCGGCGGCATCGCCGGCGCGTTGCTCGATTCGATGCTCGGCGCGAGCCTCCAGGCGCTGCGCTACTGTCCGGCGTGCGCGTGCGAGTGCGAGACGGGCCGCCATGCGTGCGGCAGCAGCACGCGCCTGCGGCGCGGCGTGAGCTGGATCGAAAACGACGCCGTCAACTTTGCCGCCACGCTGTGCGGCGCGCTGGTCGCGGCGTTGACCGTCAGGTAATCGGCGTTCCCCAGGACGCCCAGCCGGGCGCCGATTCGCGCGCGAATAACTCGATGCGCGAACGCTTTCCACACAGCTGCTCGATCATCGTCCGAAACACCGGGGGCTTGCGGCTGTGCTCGGCGCGTTGATGCAGCACGACCTGACCCTGCGCCAGGTCGTGCAGCGGAAACGGACGCCCCGTGGGCATCGTGGTCGCCGCGAGGACGAACTCGGTCGTCGGTTTGGTAAACGTCGGCGCGACGCCCTGCCCACGGATGATCTCACCGCGCCGGTTCGTCTTGACCCATACGTAGAGCACGCCGCGGAAATGCAGGCCCCAATGCTGCACGAGCTCGAGCGCGAGATGCAGCCGCGGCCCGGTCGCCCAGAGGAACAGCGCCGCGCGCTTGGCCATGACGTCGCGCACACCGAGCCGTGCGAGCGCCTCCTGCGACATCAGCGAGTAGTGCTTCCCCGCCGCGGCATCTTTGATCGGGCTGCCGTAGTACGACCACGGCGGGTCGGCGTAAACGATCTCGAAAGGCCCCTTGGGGAGCGGCGCCACGTCGACGGGCTCGCGCGCCGGGGCACGCCGGGCCAGGCGCGCCAAATGCTCGAGATTCTTCTTTGAGTACGGACTCACGAGCCCAAAGAGGGGTCACGGACCGGGGCGGTTGCACGTTGAAGCCGAAGGGAGCTTTTCGATTATGACGGCAGCGCTCGGTGCTCAGACTCGCATGGGTCGGGCGACGCTCGCGTCGGTGGGGATTCACCTGCTCGCGGCGCTCGCGATTCCGGCTTTGGTTTGGACGAGCGCGGGCAACGTGCCGGTCGAAACGATCAGCTTCACGCACATATTGCGGATCCAGATCGTGCGGCCGCGCGTGGTCCAGCCTCCTCCGCGAGCGGCCGCACCGCAGCATAGCGTCACGCCGCGCGTGACATACGCCAAGAACCTCCATCTCGTCGCACGATCCCCGAGCCGGCACGCGTCGCTGAATCGCCCCGTCGCGACCGACGCGCCCGCGGCTCCCGCGATCGCAAGCGTTGCGCGAGCGGGTGAGGTGAGCTCGGGTGGCGCCGCGGCGCCCAACGTCACGCCCTCGCCCGCCGCGCGCACTGTCGCGAGCGAAGGCGCGCACCAGACGGGTGGCTACCTCCCGTTCGGCGCAGAGCAGCCGGTACCGGTGCTCGATCCGAGCGTCCTCAAACAGCTGGGCGCGCTGAACGTGCACGTCACGCTGCTGGTCACCGTCGGCGACGACGGGCGCACGCAAAACATCGAATTTCAGCCGCCGGTCGACCCGCAGATCGAAACGCGCATCCGCTCGATGCTGGCAGACGCGAACTGGGATCCCGCGGTGTGCGGCGGCGGCGTTTCCTGCTCCGGCGTCGCAACAATCAAACTGTAGAACTCCCAGTGTCGGGCGCTTCGACTACGCTCGGCTACGCCCAGCTTCGCTCAGGATGACAACGCTGCGCGGCTCCGCTCAGGATGACACCGAGTGAGACTACAATATCGATTTGCCGAGGGCTGAGCAGATCAGGCCGACCGCGAGCGACGCCGTCTGGTTGCGCGTGTCGAAGATCGGGTTGATCTCGACCATCTCGATCGATCCCAGCTGCCCGCTGTCGGCGAGCATCTCCATGACGAGGTGCGCCTCGCGATAGCTGAGGCCACCCTTGACGGGCGTGCCGGTTCCGGGCGCCTCGCTCGGGTCGAGCGCATCCATGTCGAACGAGACGTGGATCGGGTGCTGGTCCGCGCCCGCGATGGCGCGGGCGTCGTCCATCACGTGCATCATGCCACGCTTGTCCACGTCGGTCATCGTGAACGTCTTCACCCCGAACTCGCGCAGGATGCGCTTCTCGTCCGCGTCGACGTCGCGCAGGCCGATCTGCACCGTCCGCTCCGACAGCGCGAAGCCGTTGGTCAGCGCGAAATAGAGCGGCATGCCGTGCACGTTGCCGCTGGTCGAGCTCTGCGGACTGTTGATGTCGGCATGCGCGTCCACCCAGACGAGCCCGGGCGGCGAGCCGTACGCGCGGGTCAGGCCGGTCAGCGTTCCCATTGCAATCGAGTGGTCGCCGCCGAGCACGATCGGCATTCCTCCGGCGCTTACCGCCTGCTCGACCAGCAGAGCGAGGTCGTGACAGACCGATGAGATCACGGTGAAGAATTTCGCGGACGCGTCCTCCGAGTTGGCCGACTCGCGGATCGGCACCGCCAGGTCGCCTCGGTCTACGATCGTCTCGATGCCGAGGCTGCGCAATTTCTCGTGGAGCTTGGCGTAACGTACGGCCGATGGCCCCATGTCCACGCCGCGCCGGCTCGCACCTAGGTCCATGGGGACGCCGACGATGTCGACGCGCCGTACGGGAGAAAGCGTCGTACTCACGACGGCGGAGATTTCGTTGCTCGATGCGGCAGGACCCGCGCGCGGCGAAGACCGAAAATCGAAGTCCATGTTGCGACGTGCGACGTTCGTTTCGGAGTTTGCTCTCTGCGCCGCCATCACGTGCACGGCCCCGGCCCTCGCAGATCTTCCGCCGCCGTTTGCGGCCTTGAGTCACGACGTTCGAATCGCGGCTCGCCATATTCCCGCCGCGATCGGACTCGACGTTCTCGATTTGAACACCGGCTATCACGCGGGTTACAATGCCGCGAAGAGCATGCCCGCGGCGTCGACGATCAAGGTCCCCGTCATGGTCGAGGTCTTCGAAGACCTCGAGGCCGGTCTCTTCGATCTCAATCGGCGCGTGACGCTGGAACCCGCCGACAGGGACGACGGCTCCGGCGACCTCGCGTACAGCCCGGTCGGCGCGACCTTCTCGGTCTCGGAGCTGCTCGCCAAAATGATCGACGTCAGCGACAACACGGCGACGAACATGTTGATCCGGCTCGTCGGCCGCCGCAACATCAACCGCCGAATGGCCGATCTCGGACTCGAGCACACGCACCTGACCGGCGACGTGCGCACGGACGCGTGGTCGATCCGCCAGGCGCTGCGCACCTCGCCGGCCGACCTCGTTCACCTGCTGACGATGATGGCGCGCGGCGAGCTCGTCGACGAGTGGTCGTCCAACGAGATGATCGCGTTGCTGAAGGCCGATCAGATCAACACGCTCCTGCCCGAGCCGCTGCCCGACGACGTTGCCGTCGCGCATAAGACCGGTTCGCTCTTCGATACGCTCAACGACGCGGGAATCGTTTACGCGAGCGACGCGCCCTACGTGATCGCGGTCATGACCACCGCGCTCCCGTCCCAGGACCTAGGCCGCGAGTTCATCCACCGCATCTCGCGAATGGCCTATGCCGACGAGCTTCGCTTCGCGCGCTGGCGCGAGGAGATGGGAATCGCGCCGGTCGTCGGACCGCAGTCCGCGAGCGAGAACTCCGGCACGTCGCCCGACGTGCCGTACTGGAACGACGCCCCGCCGAGAGCGCCTACGCGTTGACGCGCGCCGACGCGTACACCCGCGTCAGCCAGGTTTCGTAGCGCGGATCGCGCCCTGTGACGATTCGCTCGTAGAGATCGCGCAAGCGCGCCGTGACCGGACCGATGTCGCCGTCGCCTACGACGCGCCGGTCGATCGATGCCACGTACGCGATGCTGGCCGCCGTCCCAGTGAAGAAGACCTCTTCCGCCGAGTAGAGCTCGCCGCGGTCGATCGAGCGCTCGACGACCTCCAGGCCGAGCTCGCGCCGCGCGAGCTCCATGACCGCTCGCCACGTGACGCCTTCGAGCACGTTTTGCGACGGATCCGGCGTGTAGACAACGTTGCGGCGGACGAGGAAGATGTTCTCCGCCGAACCTTCGGCGACGTGACCGTCGTGCGATAGCAAGATCGCCTCGTCGTATCCGTTGAGCACCGCCTCGCTCTTGGCGAGCGCGGAGTTCACGTACAGACCCGTGATCTTCGCGCGCGGCGGAGCCATGGTGTCGTCCGACCGCCGCCACGAGCTGACGCACACGTGCAGCCCGCGGCCGGGCTCGAGATAGTGCGTGAACGGAATCGGCACGATCGCGAACGCGTCCGGCACGCCGTGCAGCCGCACGCCGACGTCCTCCGCGGCCTTGTACGCGAACGGCCGGATGTAGATGTCGGTCTGGTAGTTATTGCGCAGGCAAAGCTCGACGGTTATGTCGATCAGCTCGTCTACGTTCTTGGGAAGCGACATCGTCAGGATCTTCGCGGATGTCATGAGCCGCTCGTAGTGATCGCGCAGCAACACGAGCAGGAGCTCGCGCTCTTCCGGGACCCAGTACCCACGGATTCCTTCGAAGCAGCCCGTTCCGTACTGCAGCCCGTGCGTGAGCAGTCCGACCTTGGCCTCGTCGTAGCGGCAGAATCGCCCGTCAGCAAAGACGGTAACCGACGAAAGCTCCATGCGGATCGCCTCCCTTCCTGTCCGCCGGTTGTTGCCTTCGGCACCCGGAACTCCTTTGGCTAGGGGTGGGAGCCCATCGGCGGCGAGCGAATTACTGGGCATGAGCAGACCTTACGTTCGATTGACGCATCCGCTGGTGCGCGACGGCGCGAACCTGCGCCGCGCGACGTGGGACGAGGCACTCGATCGGGCCGCGTCGAGCCTGCGCGACGCGCGCGATCGCGGATCGACCCACACTTACGGAATGTTCAGCTGCTCGAAGGCGACGAACGAGATGAACTACATCGCGCAAAAGTTCGCGCGCTCGGTCGTCGGCAGCAACAACATCGACAGCTGCAACCGAACTTGACACGCCCCGAGCGTCGTCGGTCTGACGGCGGTCTTCGGGGCAGGCGGCGGCACGAGCTCCTACGAGGAGGTCGGGCAATCCGACCTGATCGTCCTGTGGGGTTCGAACGCGCGTGAGACGCATCCGATCTTCTTTCATCACGTGCTGCGCGCGCTGCACCGGAGCGCCAAGCTGTACGTCGTGGATCCGCGCCGCACGGCGAGCGCGCGCTGGGCCGACGGCTGGTTGGGGCTCGACGTCGGATCGGACATCGCGCTCGCCAACGCGATGGGCCGCGAGATCCTGGCCGCGGGCCTGGAGAACCGCGCGTTCATCGAACGCGCGACGACCGGCTTCGAGGAGTATCGCGCGTCGGTCGAACCTTACACGCTCGAACGCGCGGAGGCGATCACTCGCGTTTCGGCGCCGCTCATCCGCGAGCTGGCGCACGCCTACGCGCGCGCCGAACGTGCACAGCTGTGCTGGACGCTCGGCATCACGGAACATCACAACGCCGTCGACAACGTTCGAGCCCTCATCAATCTGGCGTTGCTGTGCGGCCACGTCGGCCGTTATGGCTCGGGCGTCAACCCGTTGCGCGGACAGAACAACGTGCAGGGCGGCGGCGACATGGGTGCGATTCCGAACAAGTTTCCCGGCGGCCAAGATGTCGAAGACGACGCGACCATCCGCAAGTTCGAGGCCGCCTGGGACGTCAAACTCCCGCGCGAGCGCGGCTGGAATCTCACCGACATGTTCGCGGCGATGGAGCGCGGCGAACTCGACACGCTCTACGTCATCGGCGAGAACCCCGCGCAGTCCGAGGCCGACCAGGAACACGCGATGGCGCTGCTTCGCGGTCTGAAGCACCTGATCGTGCAAGACATCTTTTTAACGAAGACCGGCGAGCTCGCCGACGTCGTCCTCCCCGCCTCGGCGAGCTGGTGCGAATCCGAGGGCACCGTGACGAGCAGCGAGCGGCGCGTGCAGCGCTGCCGCAAGGCGCTGGATCCGCCGGGCGAGGCGCGCGACGACATCGCGATCATGGGCGCGCTCGCACGGCGGCTCGGCAGCGACTGGCCGGAGTACACGCCGCAACGCGCCTGGGACGAGTGCCGTTCGCTCTCGGACTGGCACGCCGGCATGAGCTACGAGCGCCTCGACGCGCTCAACGGAATCCCCTGGCCGTGCTATGACGAGACGCACCCCGGCGAGCAATTTTTGCACGCGCGCCTATGGGAGGAGCCGCTGCGCGGCCCGCGCGCTCCGTTCGCGGCCGTCGAACACGATCCGCCCGTCGAGGCGCTCGACGCGGAGTATCCCGTGCGGCTCACGACCGGACGGCGTCTGGACTCGTTCAACACCGGCGTGCAGAGCGGCGGCTATCGTTCACCGCTGCGCCGCGGCGAGACGCTCGACATCTCGCCGGACGATGCGCGGCGCTACGGCGTCGCCGACGGCGATACGGTGCGCGTCACGTCGCGACGCGGATCGATCGTCGTGCCCGTCCGCATCGATCCCGGCCTGCGCGAGGGGCTCGCGTTCACGACTTTTCACTTCAACGACGCGGTCGCCACGAATCTGCTCACGATCGACGCGACCGATCCGAAGTCCGGTACCGCCGAGTTCAAGGCGTGTGCGGTGCGGATCGATCCGTCGAAGGAGCCTGTCCTGAGCGACGCTGAGCCTGTCGAAGCGGAGTCGAAGGGCTCGGGATGACGGCGTAGTGCCGGACCTGCACTTTACGTCGGCGACGGCCACGCCACGGGAGCGCGCCGCCGTCGACGCCGCGCTCGAACGCGCGCCGCGCGGCGGAAGGCCCGGCGAACGCCGCCACCTACTGCTCCCCGTGTTACACTCGATCAACGATCGCATCGGCTGGATTAGCCCCGGTGCGCTAAACTACGCCGGCGAGCGCCTCGACGTCGCGCCCGCCGAAGCGTACGGCGTCGCGACGTTCTACGCGCTCTTTTCGACGACGCCGCGCACGCCGCGCGTCGTGCACGTGTGCGACGACATCGCGTGCATGGTGGCAGGCGCGCCGTCCCAGATCGACGTGAAAGACGCCGAGATCGTGCGCAGTCCGTGCCTCGGCTTGTGCGATCGGGCGCCGGCAGCGCTCCTCATTGAGGCGGGCGATTCGCCGAAAGCGCGTCAGATCGCGCCCGTTGACGGGGCGCTCGCGAACGGGGTGGCCGCGCCACCACACGTCGGCGGTGCACCGCTGCGGCTGCTGCGACGCGTCGGACGCGTCGATCCCGAAAGCCTAGATGCCTACCGCGCGAGCGGCGGGTACGCCGCCCTCCAGCGAGCGCTCGACATGGGCGCGGAGCGAATCATCGCCGAGGTCACGGCGTCGAAGGTCTTCGGACGCGGCGGCGCGGCGTTTCCCACCGGGCGCAAGATGGAAGCGGTCGCGCACGCTCCCACGCGCCCGCATTACATCATCTGCAACGCGGACGAGTCGGAGCCGGGAACGTTCAAGGATCGCGTGTTGATGGAGCACGATCCGTTCGCGATCGTCGAGGCGATGACGATCGCCGCCTACGCCGCCGGCTGCGAACACGGCTTCATCTACGTCCGCGGCGAATATCCGCTCGCGGCCGCGCGCCTCGAGCGCGCGATCGCCCAGGCGCGCGAGCAAGGGCTGCTCGGCGACGACGTGATGGGGCGCGGCGTGCGCTTCGACGTAGAGTTGCGCCGCGGCGCAGGCGCGTACATCTGCGGCGAGGAGACTGCGCTCTTCAACTCGATCGAAGGCAAGCGCGGCGAGCCGCGCAACAAGCCGCCGTTTCCCGTGGAGGCCGGGCTCTTCGGCAAGCCGACGCTGATCAACAACGTCGAGACGCTGGCCAACCTGCCGGCGATCGTGCTCGACGGCGGCGCGGAGTATGCGAAGATCGGAACGCCCGAGTCGACCGGCACGCGGCTCTTCTGCGTATCGGGCGCCGTGGCGCGACCGGGCGTGTACGAGGTGGCGCACGGAACGACGCTCGGGGAGCTCGTCGAGACGGCCGGCGGCGTTCCCGCTCCGCACTCGCTGCGTGCGGTCCTGCTCGGCGGCGCTGCCGGATGCA
Source organism: Vulcanimicrobiota bacterium (assembly GCA_963752825.1). Classification (GTDB taxonomy): domain Bacteria; phylum Vulcanimicrobiota; class Vulcanimicrobiia; order Vulcanimicrobiales; family Vulcanimicrobiaceae; genus Cybelea. The sequence goes on from CAVVZF010000001.1 coordinate 529,155, forward strand.
TGCTCGCGCCGGATGCGCTGTGTCTGCCGCTGAGCCACGAAGCCACGCGCGCAGCGGGCGCGACCCTGGGCTCGGGCGCCGTGATGCTCTTCGACGAGCGCGTCGACCTCACGGCGATCCTGCGGCGCATCGCGCGCTTCTTCCGCGACGAATCGTGCGGACAGTGCGTTCCGTGCCGCGTCGGCACGGTTCGCCAGGAGGAGGCGCTCGAACGCGGAGACCTGATTCTGCTCGATGAAATTGGTCGCGTCATGCGCGACGCCTCGATCTGCGGCCTGGGACAGACCGCCGCCAACGTGATCTCCTCCGCGCGATCGAACCTGGGGGACCTCTAAGATATGGTCGAGCTGACGATCGACGGCGCGGCGGTGCGCGTGCCCGACGGCGCGACGATACTCGACGCCTGCCGCGCCGCCGGGATCGAGACGCCGACGCTCTGCTTTCTCGAGTCGCTAACGCCGGTGAACGCCTGTCGCGTCTGCGTCGTCGAGCTCGAGGGGTCGCGCGCGCTCGTGCCTGCCTGCGCGCGTCGCGCCGAAGCCGGCATGACCGTGCGGACGGACTCCGCGCGGGTGCGCCACAGCCGCAAGATGGTGCTCGAGTTTCTCGCCTCTTCCGTCGACCTGTCGACCGCGCCGGACGCGCAGCGCTACTGCAAGCGTTATGGCGCCGACCCGCGACGGTATGGCGCGGCGCCGGCGACGGTCGCGCAGCCGGTCAAGATCGACAACGAACTCTACGTCCGCGACTACGCGAAGTGCATTCTCTGCTACAAGTGCGTCGAGGCGTGCGGCGTCGACGCCCAAAACACGTTCGCCATCGCCGTCGCGGGGCGCGGCTTCGACGCGCGCATCGCGACGGAATATGATGTCGCGCTGCCCGACTCTGCCTGCGTCTACTGCGGGAACTGCATCGGCGTCTGCCCGACGGGCGCGCTGATGTTCTCGTCGGAGCACGAGCTGCGCGCTCGCGGGCAGTGGAACGAGGCCACGCAGACCCAAACCGACACCATCTGCTCGTACTGCGGCGTCGGGTGCACGCTGACGCTGCACGTGCAGGACAACGACATCGTCAAGGTCACGTCGCCTATCGAAAACGGTGTGACGCATGGGCACCTCTGCGTCAAGGGCCGTTTCGGCTACCAGTACGTCCAGAACCGCCCAGCCTGCCCTGAGCGAAGTCGAAGGGACTAGTGGAAACTCGAGTCGGACGCGCCGCGGAGACCGAAGTCGTGACGCTCGACCACGCGATCCGCGTGACAAAGCGCGACGACGTCGTCGCCGAGGAGCCGCTGGAGCTGCGCGTCGTCGCTGGCGGCACCGCGCAGTCGATCGCGGTGACGATGCGCACGCCCGGCAACGACTTCGAGCTGGCGGCGGGCTTCTTCTTCGACGAGTCGATCGTACGCTCGCGCGAAGAGATCGCGAACATGACCTATTGTCTCGATCCGGCGATGGATCCCGACCAGCGCTATAACGTCGTGAGCGTCGAGCTGCGCGGGGCGCCGCGCGATCTCACGCGCTTCGAGCGGCACTTTACGATGAGCAGCGCGTGCGGGGTCTGCGGCCGCGCGCAGCTCGACGCGCTGCGCGAACTCGGAGTCTCGGCGATCGACGACGACGTCCGCGTGTCCGCCGAGCTGCTGTACGGGCTGCCGGAGCGGATGCGCGAGGCGCAACGCGTCTTCGCCTCGACCGGCGGCCTGCACGCCGCGGCGCTCTTCGACGAGCGCGGCCGGATCATCGCGGTGCGCGAAGACGTCGGACGCCACAACGCTGTCGACAAGCTCGTCGGCTGGGGCCTGCTCGACGGAACGCTTCCGTTCGCGCGTTCGATACTGCTCGTCAGCGGTCGCGCCGGCTACGAGATCCTGCAGAAGAGCGTGATGGCGCAGATCCCGATCGTCGCTTCCGTCTCCGCTCCGAGCAGCCTCGCCGTGCAGCTCGCTCGTGAATTCAACGTTACGCTGGTGGGGTTCTTGCGCGGCGAGCGCGCGAACGTCTACGCCGCTAGCGAACGAATTCTCTCAGAAGCCGGTTGAACTCGGCCGGGTTGTCGGCGTTGGCGACGTGTCCGGCGTCCGCTATCTCCACCAGCCGGGAACCGCGGACGCCGTCCGCGATCTCCTGCGCGAGCGCGCGCGGCGCGACCGCGTCGTGTTCGCCGTGCGCGACCAGCGTCGGCACGTCGATCGTCGACAGCACGTCGAGGTAGTCGCCGGTCCACGTCGCGTTCGTAGCGGCCAGAAAGCAGTCCACCGACTTGCACCCATACTGCTCGATCGTTTCGCGCAGACGCCCCGCCGGCAGCCCGAGCCTCGCGGCGCGAAGCTCTCCGAACGCGCGCATGTCGTTGATCTCGCGCGCCTGAGTGCAAATTTGTTCGGCGTAACGCGGGCCGTCGGGGTAGCGCGCGAAGCTCCCGAGGATCACCAGTGCGTCGAGGCGCCGCCGCGCGCGCCGCCAGAGCTCGAACGCGACGACGCCCCCGAGGCTGCAGCCGACGAGCGTGAAGCACTCCACGGCCAAGGCGTCGGCGATCGCGAGCACGTCGTCGGCATAGCCCGCGCGGGTAATGAATGAAGGATCCGGATCGGGCTTTTGGGTTCCGTTGCCGCGCAGCTCGACCGCGGCGCAGAGACGATCGGTCGCGAGCTCTGCCAGCTGATAGTCCCAGATTGCCGCCGTCGATCCGACCCCGTGAACGAAGACCAGCGGCGAGCGTCGATTGCCGCCGGCCGGGCCCGCCAACCGCGCGCCGGCGATCATGCCGCGTTGCGCTTGCGGGCGACGAATGCCCGCACGCCATCCAACGAACGCGCGTTCAGCACGTCCGCCGCGCCGAGTCCGGCGCGCCGCGCCTGCCCCACGGCGAACTCGATCGCCGTCAGATCGCCGGTGCGATGCGCATCGCTGTCGAGCGCGAACGTCACGCCATAGGATTTCGCCATCCGCGCCAGGGGCGCCGGCAGGTCGAGGCGCGCGGCCTGCCCGTCGATCTCGAGCGCCGTGCCCGTGCGCACCGCCGACGCAAACACGGCGTCGTAGTCGAACTCGTATCCCTTCGACGCATCGAAGCGACGGCCGGTCGGATGCCCGATGATCGTCACGTAGCGGTTCTCGCAGGCACGAATCAGACGTTCGGTCATCTGCTCGCGGGATTGCTGCGTCGCCGAATGCACCGACGCGATCACGACGTCGAGCTCGGCCAGAACGTCGTCGTCTAAGTCCAACGAACCGTCGGGCAGAACGTCCACCTCGCTTGCGAGAAGCGTGCGAATTCCGATGCGCTCGTTCAAGCGAACGATCTCCTCGCGCTGCCGGCGAAGCTCTTCGGCGCCCATGCCGAAGCGACGCGCGCGGCCACGCGAGTGATCGCTGATCGCGTGATACTCGTAGCCGCGCGCAGCCGCCGCCGCGATCATCGCCTCCAGCGTGTCGTCGCCGTCGCTCCAGGTCGTGTGCATGTGGAAATCGCCGCGCAAGTCGGCGGTCTCGACGAGTGCGGGGACCGCGCCGGCGCGGGCGAGCTCGATCTCTTCCAGCCCGCTGCGCAGCTCGGGCGGGATGTACTGCATGCCCAACGCGGCATACACGCCGTGCTCGTCGGTACACGTAATGACCTCGCCGTTCTCCAGATTCAGAATGCCGTTTTCGCTCACGCGCAGGCTCCGGCGTACGGCGTACTCGCGCAGCTTGATGTTGTGTTCGCGCGAGCCGGTGAAGTGCTGCAGCAGATTTCCGTAGAGATGATCCGGAAGGACGCGCAGATCGATCTGCAAACCGCCCGGAAGCCAAATGCTCGCCTTGGTCGGCCCCTCCGCGAGCACCGCCTCCGAGCGCGGCCACGCCGCGAAGTGCGCGACGACGTCGGCCGCGTGGTGCGACGTGCAGACGACGTCGACGTCGCCGACCGTCACCTCTTGCCGGCGCAGGCTGCCTGCGAACGCGAGGCGCTCGAGCGGCGGGCCCTGCTCGAGGTGCGCCACGACTTGGCGCGCCACCACGAGCGCCTGCGGCAGCGGCGTGCGCCGCTGCCGGCCCTTGTAGGCGAGGATGCCGCGCTTCCAGTTTTCGATGGTCTTGCTTCCGAGGCGCGGCACGCCGGCGAGCGCGCCGGAGCCGATCGCAGCCTCGAGGTCCGAGAGCGAAGCGATGCCGTAATCCGTGAAGAGCATCGCCGCAGTCTTCGTGCCGATGCCGCTCACGCCGAGCACCTCGAGCAGCGATGGTGGAAAACGCTGGTAGAGCAGGTCCAGTTGCTCCGCGCTTCCCGACGCCAAGAGCTGCTCGATGGCGGCGCCGATCGATTTCCCGACGCCGGGGAGCTTGAGGTGCTCGCCGGAGGCGACGAGGTCGGCGAGAGGCGGCGCGTTTTCGACGGACGCCGCCGCCTTCTCGTACGCCATGTACTTGTAAAACGATTCGCCCGCCATCTCCATCAGCGTGCGGATCTCCAGCAGCTTTTGCGCGATTTTTGCGTTGGAAAGCACTCGGGGAGAGTTGGGCACGCGCGCCGAACGATACTGCCGAGATGCCGCTCTTGCGCATGCGGGAGGCTTCGTTCGGCCTCGGCAGTTGGTCGGTCGCTCCGGTGACGCTGGACGTGTATCCCGGCGAGGTCGCGGCGCGGACGTTTGCGTCGCCGCAGGAAGCGGCGGTCGTCGCGCTGATGGCCGCCGGAATCGCGAAAGCGTCGAGCGGCTGCGTGCTGATCGGCGATTACGACCCGCGCGTGCAGTCGGTCCACTGCAAGCGCATCGCCGGATTCGTTCCACACGAGCCCGTGGCTCTGGACGAGCGAGACTTCGGAGTTTACGTGGTTTACCGCGCCGCGCTGTGGAATCTCGATGCCCGCCTCGCGTTAGCGCGGGCCACCGAGCTGCGTGCGGCCCTGGGCGACATGCATGAGGCCTTCGCGTTTCCGCTCATCGGAGCGCTGATCGCCATGCCCGAGCTCCTCGTGCTGGATCGCCCGGTGCCCGCCTACGCGGAACGCATCTTGCGCATCGCCGGGGCGTGCGCCGTGTTTTCGACGCACACGAACGTCGCGGCCGCGCGCGCGTTTCGCCGTGGCGACGCGCTTTGGGCGACGCGAGCGTGACGCTGCGCGCACTCACCGCGCTCGTCGCGGCGCGGTTGTACGAGCAGCGGCGGATCGTCCTCTACGCGTGCGCGGCGGCGCTCGTCGTCGGGCTGCTGCAACCGCGCGAAGCGGCCGGACCGGTCATGTTCTGTTCGTTCTTGGGGATCCTCATGGCGCTCGCGCAGAGCCCCGGCCGGTACCCGCACTTGGATCGCTGCGAGCAGAGTGCGCCGCTCTTCGGGCGCGAGCTCGCACGCGCGAAGGCGCTCGTTCCCTGCATCGCCGCAGCGCTGGCGACCATCGCTTATGCCGCGGCCGCGTTCGTGGGCGGAGCGCCGAACGCGCCGACCACGCTCGCGATTGCGCTCGGTGCCGTCGTCGCTACGACGCTGATCGCGCTCTCGGCGACCCTGCGCCTCGGGAGTTCCCGGGCGCTCTACGTGCTGCTCGCCGCGGTCGTGGGCGCGACCGCGTATGGGCTGGCGCTCGCGGCGCACTCGCTGTTCGCGGAGCTGGGGTTCTGCGCGGTCGCATCGTTCTTCGCGCTGCGCCAATACGGTGAAGCGCTCGCGCGCTACGACCCGATCTGAAAACCTACAAACTTAGGGTACGGGCTGAACCGGCACGGCCGTCGCGAGCTTCTCCAGCATCGCGCGATTGAACTGCGCGAGATCCTCGCCGCCGCGCGTCGAAACCCAGTTGGAGTCCGTCACCGTCGGCTGGTCGCGGTAGAGGCCGCCGGCGTTACGAATGTCGTCGGCGATCGAGTGCACGCCCGTGATCTGACGCCCGCGCGCGAGCTGCGCGGAGATGAGCACGTGGGCGCCGTGGCCGATCGAGAACATCGGCTTCTTGATCGCATCGAATTCACGCAGGAAGCGATGGACCTCGCGATCCATGCGAATCCGGTCCGGCGACGTTCCGCCGGGGATCAGCACCGCGTCGAAATCCTCGGCGGTGCAGTCGCCGATGAGCTCTTCGGCCCGGACGCTCTGACCCTCGTCGAGGCCGCGCTTACCGCGGATGCGCTGGCGTGCGCGCTCGTCGACTCCGACGATCGTGACGGTCGCGCCCGCCTCTTCCAGAGCGCGGCGAGGCTCGACGAGATCGGCCTCCTCGAACCCATCGCCGATCAGCGCGGCGACGCGCTTTCCTTCTACTGCCTGCATACCGGCCCGGTGATTCGCGCCGCCCCCTTGCGCTCCTACCCGAAGAGTCCGCGGGTCAGGCCGCCGTCGACCGAGATGGTTTGGCCCGTGATATAGCTCGCCGGTTGGCCGCAGAGAAAGACCGCCAGCGGCGCGAACTCCTGCGGCGTAGCGACGCGACCGATCGGCACTTCACTTCCCGCCGCGCGCAGCTTCGACCCGTCGTTGCCGTACAACTCGCGCAGGCGCGCCGTGTCTATGCGGCCGGTGGCGATGCAGTTGATGGTGATGCCGTCGCGCGCGACCTCGACCGCAAGCGTCCGCAGCGCGGCGACCAGCGCGGTGCGAAACGCGTTTGACAGCACGAGCGTGTCGATCGGCTGCTTCACCGAGGTCGACGTGAGCGCGACGACGCGTCCCCACCCCCGGCTGCGCATGCGCGGAACGACCACGCCCGTGAGCTGGAGCATGCCGCGCAACAGCAGCCGATAGGAGGAGTCCCAATCGCTGAGGTCGACCTCGCTGAATCGGCCGGGCTTCGGACCGCCGCCGTTGAGCACGAGGATGTCGGCGTCACCGATGAAGCCGCACGCGGCATCGAGCATTGACGCAATGGAGTCGGCATCTTGCAGATCGAGTGCGAAGCCGCGCGCGCGTTCGGCGCCCAGCCGCTTCGCCTGCTGCGCGACGGCGTCGAGGCGTTCGGCGTCGCGGGCCCCGAGCGCGAGCGACACGCCCTCGCGCGCCAGCGCCAGAGCGACCGCCTCGCCCAGCCCGGCGCTCGCTCCCGTGACGACGGCCGCCTTGCCGCGCAAACCGAGGTCCATACAGCCGCTCATTGTGCGGCCGCGGGCGCTCACCTTGCGCCGGCCGTGAGGCTTTGGTATCCTAGGCCGGTCGCCGGGACGGTCGCGAGCAGTCTGTCCCGAGCGAGACCATCCTGTACAAGGAGCCTTTCAAACGTGCCGCTCAAGAAAGAACAGAAGTCCGAGATCAGTGCAAAGTACGGCCGCGGATCGAACGATACCGGGTCGGCCGAGGTGCAGATCGCGATGCTAACGGCATCGATCAATCAGCTCACGGAGCATCTCAAGATCCACAAGAAGGATCATCACAGCCGCCGCGGTCTGCTACTGCAAGTCGGGCAGCGCCGCCGCCTGCTGAACTACCTGCACGCCAAGAACCTCGAACGCTATCGCAGTCTGATCGGCGAACTCGGCCTGCGCCGCTAGGAGGTCCTAAACCGTCTTGCGGCGGCGGGCGCGGCGAACAGCCTGCTCGATCGCCCCGACGCCCATTCCGTAGTGCTCGATGAGCTCGGCGGGGTCGCCGGATTGCCCGAAACGGTCGTTCACGCCGACGAACTCGATCGGCGTGGGGTGGTGTTGCGCTAGGATCTCCGCAACGCGCGAGCCCATTCCGCCCTGCTGCTGATGCTCCTCGACGGTCACGAGCGCGCCGCACGTGCGGGCGGCGTCCAAGATCGCGGGCTCGTCCATCGGCTTGATCGTGTGATTGTTCACGACGCGGCATTCGATGCCGTCCTCGCGCGCGAGCCGGTCGGCGGCGATCAGCGCGTTGTAGACGAGGATGCCGCACCCGACGATGGCGACGTCGCGACCGTCGCGGAACGTCTGCGCCTTGCCGATCTCGAACGGAGTCTGCTCCGTCGTGATCACCGGCGACTTCTCTCGTCCGAATCGCAGGTAGGCCGGCCCCCACGCGTCCGAAAGCGCGAGCGCCGCCTTCTTCGTCTGCACCGAGTCGCACGGCACGACCACGCACATGTGTGGGATGACCCGCATGATCGCGATGTCCTCGATCGCCTGATGCGTCGCGCCGTCGGGACCAACCGAGACGCCGGCGTGCGCGCCGGCGATCTTCACGTTCGTCTCGTTGAGCGCCATGATCGTTCGCACTTGCTCCCACGAGCGGCCCGGATTGAACATGGCGTAGCTCGCGATCCACGGGATCTTGCCGACGGCGGCGAGTCCGCCAGCCATCGCCACGAGCATCTGCTCCGACACGCCGATCTCGACGTACTGCTGCGGGTGGGCCTTGCGGAAGCCCTCGAAACGCGTTGACTCCGAAAGGTCGGCGCAGATGCCCAGCACGTTGCGGTTGCGCGAGCCGGCCTCGATCAGACCCTCGCCGAAGCCGTTGCGCGTCGGTACCTGCTTGATGTCGCCGGCGCGATAGTCGACGAGGTGCATCGAGAAGGCCGCGGCGTCTAAGGTGCGCATGCTGCGATGCTTTCCCGCTCGGCGGCGAGCTCGCGCAGCGCTTCGTCGGCCTGCTGTGCGTTCGGCGGCTTTCCGTGCCACGTGTAGTCGCCTTCCATGAACGAGACGCCCTTGCCGGGGACGGTGCGCGCGACGATCACCTGCGGCCGGCCCACGCATCGCACGGCGCGCCGCGCGGTCTCGACGAACGCGGCGATGTCGTTGCCGTCGCATTCGAGCACTTCCCAGTTGAAGGCGCGATACTTGTCGATCAGCGGTTCGAGCGGCATGACGTCTTCCGTGCTGCCGTCGATCTGAATGAAATTGCGATCGACGATCGCGGTGAGATTGTCGAGCTTGTACTTCGCTCCCGTCAGCACCGCTTCCCAATGCAGCCCGCATTGGTGCTCGGCGTCGGAGGTGACGACCCATACGCGGAAGTCCTTGCCGTCCATCTTGGCGCCCAGCGCCATGCCGACGCCTTGAGCGAGACCTTCGCCCAACGGGCCGGACGTCGTCTCGACCGCGGGCAGGCTGACGCGCTCCGGGTGCCCCTGGAGCCGGGAGCCGAACTTGCGCAGCGTGAGCAGCTCGTCGATCGGGAAGTATCCGAAGTTCGCCATCGCGGAGTAGCGCACGGGCGCGATGTGACCGCATGAAAGCAGCAGCCGATCGCGATCGGGCCAGTCGGGGTTGGCCGGATCGTGGCGCATCAAGCAGCCGTAGAGCGCCGTGAACACGTCCGACATGTCCAGGGGTCCGGCGGAGTGTCCCGAGCCGGCCGCGAGCAGCGAACGAATGATGCCCTGCCGCACGTCGTTCGCCTTCAGCCGCAGCTCCTTGAGGGTCTCGGGGGTAAGCGTTTGCATTGGAAGCCGTTATTACCGCCGGATTGCTTCGGAACCTAGGACGCTCGAAGAACGTGCGACGTTTGTAGCTGCGCGGGCGAGCCCGGCAGGTCGCATTAAGAAACCTCCCGAACGTCGAGCGCGTCATCAAGAAGAATAAAAGTTAGAACTAGGAGTTAATGTGCCCGAATCCGTGAGTTTAACGGTCGGCGGGCGCACGATGGTCATCGAAAGCGGCGAACTCGCGAAGCAAGCAAACGGCTCCGCCTTGGTTCGTTATGGCGATCAAAACGTCGTGCTGTGCGCCGTCACCGCATCCGAAAAGCCCCGCGAAGGCATCGATTTTTTCCCGCTGACCTGCGACTTCGAAGAGAAGATGTACGCCGCAGGAAAGATCCCCGGCGGCTTTATCAAGCGCGAAGGCCGGCCCTCGGAGCACGCGGTGCTCAGCTCGCGCCAAATTGATCGCCCGATCCGCCCGCTCTTTCCCGACGGCTTTCGCCACGACGTTCAGATCGTTGCGACGACGTTTTCGGTCGATCCCGAGCTCGATGCCGACGTGCTCGGCGTCTGCGCGGCCGGCGCGGCGCTCGCTCTGAGCGACATCCCGTTCGATCGCACCGTCGCGGCGGTGCGCGTCGGGCGCGACGAGCGCGGTCAATACATTTGCAACCCGACGCTGCCGCAATACGAGACCGGCGGCATGGACATCGTCGTCGCCGGAACGGCCGACGCGGTCATGATGGTCGAGGGCGAGGGCAAGGAAATCGACGAGGAAGATTTCCTGGGCGCCGTCGCGTTCGCGCATGCCGAGATCCAAAAGATCGTCGCGGCGATCGACGAGCTGGCGGCGAAGGCCGGCAAACCGAAGCGCGAGTATCCCGTCACGAAGGTCGACGCCGATCTCGAGCGCTGGGTGCGCAAGAACTTCGGCAAAGACGTCGCCAAGGCGATGCGCGTCGTTGACAAGCAGAAGCGCGAGACGGCCTTCGCAGAGCTGAGCGTCGAAACGGCGCTGGAGCGCTGCGGAAAGAAGGACGACGCCGTCAAGGCGTTGCTCGAGTCTCCCAACACCGCGAAGGACTTCTACAAGGTCATCAAGGCCATGGAGGAAGACGAGCTTCGCACGATGGTCGTGGACGAGAATATCCGGCCCGACGGCCGCAAGCCGGACGAGGTTCGACCGATCTGGTGCAAGGTGCACTACGTCCCGCGCGTGCACGGTTCCGGCATCTTCACGCGCGGCCAGACCCAGGTGTTCACCGCGGCCACGCTGGGCTCGACCAGCGACGCGCAGCGGCTCGACGGCATCGTCGCGCTCGAAGACAAGCGCTACATGCACTTCTATAACTTTCCGCCGTACTCGGTTGGCGAGACGCGGCCTATGCGCGGTCCCGGGCGGCGCGAAATCGGCCACGGCCACCTCGCCGAGCGCGCTCTCGAACCCGTTTTGCCAGCGAAGGACGAGTTTCCGTACACGCTGCGTCTGATGAGCGAAGTTCTCGAGTCAAACGGTTCGTCCTCGATGGCATCGGTGTGCGGTTCGACGCTCGCGTTGATGGACGCCGGCGTCCCAATTCGCGACCACGTCGCCGGCGTCGCGATGGGGCTCATCCTCAAGGGCGACAAATACGCGATCCTCACCGACATTCAGGGGATGGAGGACGCGCTCGGAGAGATGGACTTTAAGGTCGCCGGCACGCGGAAGGGCATCACGGCGATCCAAATGGACATCAAGGTCCAGGGGATCACGATCGAGATCATGCGCGAGGCGATGCAGCAGGCGCGTAAATCGCGTCACGCCATCATCGACAAGCTCGCCGAGACCATTGCGAAGCCGCGCACGGAGCTGTCGCCGTACGCGCCGCGGATGATCGTGATGAAGATCGATCCCGCCAAGATCAAGGACGTCATCGGCCCGGGCGGCAAGGTCATCAACAAGATCATCGCCGACACCGGCGTCGAGAAGATCGACATCGAGGACGACGGCAGCGTGTTCATTACCTCTTTGGACGGCGCATCGGGCGACAAGGCCAAGCAGATCGTCGAGAACCTCACCAAAGAGATCGTGGTCGGCGAGACCTACCGCGGCACCGTGACGCGGATCATCACGATCGGCGCCTTCGTGCAGATTCTTCCCGGCAAGGAGGGGCTGGTCCACATCAGCCAGCTGGCGCCGACGCGCGTCGAGAAGGTCGAAGACGTCGTCAAGGTCGGCGATGAGATCATGGTCAAAGTCGTCGAGATCGACTCTCAGGGGCGCATCAACCTGTCGCGCAAGGCGCTGCTCGGCGGCGTCTCGGCTAACGGGGATTACTCGTCCCGCGGACCGCGTCCGCCGCGCGAACCGCGCGACGAGGGCGCCGCTGCCGCACCGGGCGCGCCGCCCACGCGGCGCCGCCGGCGTCCGCACGGGCGGCACGACGACTGAGGGAACCTCTGAAGAAGTCCATGTACCGATCGTTTGACCGCAAAGCTGTCGGATGCTAGGAGGCGGCGAAGGAGCATACCCACAGCGGTCTGTGACCGAGCCTTCGACACGCAGACGGCGGCTTTGCGGTCAAACCCTTCGGGCAGCGGCCATTTTGCCGCATCTCTTTGTTGCGCCCTCGGTCACAGAAGGTACGGCTATGCTTCCTCGGGCGCGCCTCGACCTGCGGCAAAACTGCTAGCTGCGATCGGTGCAGCGACTTCTTCAGAGGTTCCCACCTAAAAGCGGATTCCGGCGTCGATGAAGGTTCGACGGAGCCAATCCTCGGCGCCGGCGTACCAGCGCAGCCGGCCCGCAATCGGCCCTGAGATCGCGCCGTCTACGTGGTAGAACGGCGCGCCTTCGAGCAGATCGCGCCGGTAGATCGCGTCGGCGCGCACGCCGGTGCCGGTGTCGTAGGTCAGCCACAGCGCGCTCACCGTCGGCGCCGTACCGCCGTACGGCATCCCGCCTCCATACAGCGGCACGTTGTCCGTAACGTGCATCGTCCACGCGCGCAACGACAACACGGGAGCGACCTGCCACGTCGCCGCAAAGCCCGTCGAGGTGACGGTTCCCCTCCACGTGCCGTTGACGCTTTCGGAGGCGTTCTCGAACGATACACGCACGCGAGAATCGTCCGTGTAGTTCAGCGCCTCCGCGAAGAGCGAGTTGCGCAGGGCCTCCACCGGCGCCGGCAGGCCGAACGCGTATTGGTATTGCTCGACGAATGTCGGCAGGGTGAACGAGCCGCTGCCCTGCAGCGTGGCGCTCAGCTTCCCGCTCGAAAACAGCTGGGCGTCCACCGACGGCAGAACGAACGCGGTCTTCGCCGGTTGCGACACGCCGGTCGTCCCGCCCGAGTAGTTCACCCAGAACGCGCCGACGCCGCCGACGATGTCGTAATCGTTGCCGGTCGCGGCGAAGCCGGCGTCGACGCGCGTTTGCTCGAGCATCGCTCCGACGCGCGGCAGCGACCCCGTCAATGCCTGCGCATCGTAGAGTCCCGTCGACGCGCGCGTCGCAACGTCCGCGAATCCCGCGACCGGCCCGATGGTGTGAATTCCCGCGGAAAAGCCTGAATCCGACCAGACCGCGGAAATCGGATACTCGTCCTCCGCCATCGCGTAGTCGCCGCGGTCAGCGGTCGCCGAGACCTGCAAGTTCAAGGCTCGCGGATCCGTAAACGTCGCGTTCCCGAACGAAAAGCTGCCCGCAAACGACGAGGCCGGAGATTGATAGTCGCGGCCCTGTTCGCTGCCGAGCGTGATTCCGAACGACTGGTCCGCCGGAAGCGGAAGGTTCGCGAAGAGGTCGGTGCGCTGGCGCGACTCCTCGTCGTTCGTAAACGACCCCGCGACGATTCCCGCCGCGTCGGATCCCGCCTGCGCGCGAACGATCGCGTCGCTCCCGAGCGTGACGACTTGAGCGTTCGAGCCCGGATCGAACGGCGTCAGCGCGACGATTCCACCGCCCGCCTGGTCCCCGTAACGAAACGCCCCCGTCGCGTCGTTCAGGACGGCGCTGCGTTCGTAGTCCGCGGGGATGAACGCGTATGGCGACAGACCGTTGACGATGTCGTAGTTCGGTACGCCGTCATCGACCGAGAGGGAGCCGCTCGGTGAGAGCCCACGATCGCTCAGGCTGGATCCGGGATAGGGCGTGCTGCTCTCCGCGAGCAGTGTAAACGGACGCAAAGCAATCGCGGACTCGACGTGCGAGTAGGGCAGGTTGTCGAGGTCGGCGACCGACGGCGCGTCGGCTAACAGCGCCTGGTAGCGGCGGACGATCACGACGACCGGCTGCGACGGGCTCGCCACCAAACGCGCCGGTTCGCAGAAACGGCAGGTCACGAGCAGCTGACCGACGGCCTGGCCGTGGAGAGCGAAGGTGCCGGCGGCGTCGGTCGCCGCCTCGACCGGCTGGCCGTCGGAGGTCCGGCCGCTGACGAGCGCTCCCTCGATCGGGGCACCGCGCTGATCTCGCACGGAGCCCACGATGAGGGGGACCTGGCCCCACGCCGGAGCCGCCACGAGCGTTACGATCAGCAGCGCCGCGGCGCAATCCAGCGTGCGATTCACGGATTCTTTAGACTTTCAGCTATGATAGAGGCAGTGTCAAGAACCCTGGTCCCCCGCGTGCTCGCGGTCGCCCTCCTCGCAGGCATCTTGTTTTGCGGGCGGTTCGCCTTGGCAGGCGCCGCCTCGCTGCAAGAGATGCTCGATGGGGCGCTCGCGCCCTCGTCTGCCCCAGCCCTGCTCGGCGCGATTACGTCGGCCGGGCGGATCGGTTGGCAGTGCAAGCCCGAGCGTGCGGCAGCGGCCAAGGACGCACGAGATTCCGAGCTTCCTGCCGACCCTACCACTCCTTGAGCGATGCGGGTTCTGCTTCTCGCCGCCCTTCTCGTACAACTCATGGCGACCGCAGGACCGGCGCAGACGTACGCGCCTTCGGCTCCCGTCCCGCGAACGACGTCGGTTCCGGAGCTGCGCGCGTTTGCCAGCGCGCGTGAGGTAGAGGAGCGCTTCAAGATCGGCCTGGACGCCGAGGCGCGCGGCGACTGGAAAAGCGCGGTCGCGGAGTTCGATCGCATCGTCGTCCTGAACCCGCCCGAGCCGAAGGGCTCGACGGCGCAGTACGATCTGGCGCTAGCGTACGCGAACCTGCAGCGTAACGACGACGCCGCGCGCGCGCTGCGCGCCGCCATCGCCCGCGATCCCGAGTTCTTGGCCGCCATGGCGAATTTGATCGCCGTCGATGTGGCTCGCGGCGACCTGCCGGAGGCTCGGCGCATCGCCGATCGTTACGTGGCGCTGGCTCCGGATTCGGCGCGAGCGCTGTATTCGCGCGGAATCGTCGCGCTGCAAGCGGGTGACGCGACGACGGCGCGCGCGGATTTCGGCAAGCTCCTGCACGCCAATCCTTCGTATGCGGTAGCGCACTACGATCTCGCGCTCGCCGAAGAGCGCCTCGGGAGCTTCGACGCGGCGGAGCGTGAGCTGAACAGCGCGCTCGCGCTCGCGCCCGGGTACGCGCGCGCGCGCTTCGCGCTCGGCGTCGTGCTGCTGCGCCAGGGCGAACACGCGGCGGCGCGCAGCGCGTTTGCCCGCGCGATCGCCGATGCGTCGGGCGATCCCGCCCTGCAGAACATCGCCGCCGCCATGCGCGATTCGATCAAAGTCCCCTAAAAACGCGCAGAGGCCCGATGCGCCTTTAGACTTTCTTCATCCACGACCCGTAGCATCGCAACATCAAACCATCCCCTTGGAGGCACCTTATGTCTGGGAAACTCGCAGCACTCTCCGTAGCGCTCGCAGCTGCCGCCCTGGCCGCGTGCGGCGGACACTACGGCACCGGTGCCGCTTCAAATGACTCGACCATGACCTTGCCGGGCATGCCCGACCTGCGGATGACGGCAACCAATCCGGATGGATCTCCGGCGCAGGTGGACCGCAACGCCAGCACCGGAACGGTCGGCGAGGAGCTGCCGTCGGAAGGGCTCGGATCGATCAAGGATCCGTTCTGGAAGGCGACGCTCGGCGGTTACACGCAGCAGCAATTCTCGCAGGCCCTGGGCTTCGCACCGCGCACGAAACTCACGATCAAGAACATGTCGACCGTCAACGATCACACGCTCAACGTCGTCAAGAAGATCGCAGGCCCGCCCGCGCACTTCCCCGCTAATCCGACGCTCTTGATGACGCCCTCTGGTGGAAAGCTCCAAAAGGGCTACCGCAGCGGCATCATCAAGCCGGGTTCGTCGGTCAACGTGACGCTCGGGAGGACCGGAGTCTACCTCTTCGGGTGCGCCTTCCACTATCATCAAGGCATGCAAGACGTCTTCGTCGTCCACACGGGCGCGACGCCCGGGCCGCAGGCCACGAAGCCACCGGCGTAATGAACCTGAAAGCCGTCGCCGCGGCGCTCGTCGTGCCGATCGCCTGTATCATCGCCGCATGCACCAACGGCGGCGGTCTGGGAAGCGTTGGGGGCGGCGGCGGCAGCCCGTCGCCGTTCCCCTCGGGCGGGATCGGAATCGGCATACCGACCGGAAGGATGGGCGTGGAAAACGATCCGACCTGGGGAACCGTGAGCGGGTACACGCAGAATCAGACGTCCCAGGTGATGGCGTTCCCGCCCGGCTCGAAGATCACGGTGAAAAACCTGTCCACGACGACGCCGCACACGCTCAACGTCGTCGCCTTGGCCAGCGCCCCGCCGGCAAACTTTCCGCCCAGCCCGAGCCTCACTTTCTCCCCGCGGGGCAACGGAGTGCTCAGCGCCGACTACGCGAGCGGGACGATCAACCCGCAAGGCACGGTGACGTTGAAGCTCACAAAGCCCGGCATCTACCTCATCGGTTGCGCATTCCACTACGTCGAGTTCCACATGCGCGACGTCGTCCAGGTGATCGCCGGCGCGACGCCCGGACCTACCGCGTCCCCGGGCCCCGGCGGCTACGACTCGGTCGCGGCGCGGCCGCGCGCCGTCAAGCCCGCTCCGGCGGTGCCGCAGGCGCGCCTGGTCGACCAGCAGCGCCACGCGTTTACGCTCTCGTCGCTGCGCGGCCGGCCGCTCGCGGTGACGTTCATCGCCGCGCACTGCACCGACGCGTGTCCGCTGATCAACGCACAGTTCTCCGCAGCCTCGAAGGAGGTCGCGCGCGAGCACCTGCGGGCGCGCCTGCTCACGATCACTCTGGACCCGGAGCACGATTCTCCGACGACGATGCGCGATCTGGCCGAGCGCTTCGACGCGGATCCGCGCTACTGGCTTTTGGCCGGTGGATCGACGCCTGACGTGCATCGCATCATGCGGTCGTTCGGCGTCATCTCGGTCGAGGGGAAACGCGGTGATCACGATCGGCACACGACGTTCGTCTATCTCTTCAACTCGGACGGCAAGCTCGTTCAGACGATGCTCGCCTCGACCGCTCTCACCGATGCGCTCGTCGACGCGTTTCGCGACCGCAGTATGGTCGCGCAGCGATGATCCGCCATTCCTTCACCGCGATCGCGCTGGGAACGCTCACGGCGTGCTCGGGTGGAGGCATCCCCAGGTCGTCCGGGGGCAGCGGCGACGTCACGATCGACGTGAACTTGACGCTCGCGCCGATGGTCACGACGGTCGCGGTCGGCTCGCGGATTCACTTCACGAACACCGACGGCTTCACACATACGGCCACGCTCGTTCCCAACGCCCCGCGCTTCCCGAAGGGATCGCCGTTCGGGCTCTCCGCGCTGATGCAGCACGGCACGACGCTCTCGGGCGGATTCAGCAGCGGCGCGTTGCGGCCGGGATCGTCGTCTCAGACGATTACGGCCGACCGGGCGGGAACCTTCCTGTTCGGTTGTTTCTTCCACTACGGGACTCCAATGAGGGCATCAATCGTTGCGCAATAAATTACGACTCGCCTCAGCACTAACGCTCGCGCTCCTGACGGCATGCACGAACGGAGGCGTTCCGGTATCGACCGGCGGAAGCGGCGGCATCACGATCAACGTGAACCTGACGCTCAACCAGCCGCAGCCCACGCCCTACGGCTTGAGTGCCGGCTACGCGCCGCCCGTCACGACCGTGGCGGTCGGCTCGCAGATCCGATTCATGAACACGGATAGCTTCACGCACACGGCCACGCTGATTCCCAATGCGACCAAATTCCCCAGTGGATCACCGTTCACCGCGAAGGCACTGCAGCAGAGCGGAAACAATCTCTCGGGCGGTTTCACCAGCGGCGCGCTGCTCGCCGGGACGTCGTCGCAGACGATCACCGCCGATCGCGCCGGAACTTACTTTTTCGGATGTTTCTTCCACTACGGTGCGGGCATGAGGGGAGTGATCGTTGCGCAGTAAGCTCTACGTCGCCCCGCTTGCCGCGCTCTTCGTGCTCCTCCAGGCCGCGCCGGCCTCCGCGATCCCGATCTTCGCGCAGCGCTACCACCTGCGCTGCGGTCAGTGCCACAGCGTGCTGCCCGAGCTGAACGCGTTCGGAAACTACTTCCGTTCGCACGGTTATCGCCTGCCGCTTCCGGAGCACGGCACGACGGTGTTCGCGATTCGCTACCAGATGGAATACGACGAACATCCCGCAGCCGCCTCGCGCGAATTCCAGGGAGGCGGAATCGTGCTCGGAAGCGGCAACATCGGACCGATCACGCTCTTTTTGCACTACAATCTCGGCGCGGCAGGCGGACCGTCGGCGACCTACCTGCTGTTCGCTGCGGGTTATGACGCTCACACGCAGACGCTGATCCGCGGGGGGCTCTTCGAGCTCCCGCTCGCGCAGTCGCCCGGCCAGCGCCTCGACGATCTCGAGCAGTACGGCTACTACGGCGCGCACGTCGGTTTGAACAACTTGCCACTGTCGTCGCCGCGCTGGGGAATCATGGGCGAGCGAACGTTCGGGAATTTGAAGGTCGACGTCACCGCTGCGTTCGGATCCTATCAGGGGTCCGCGTACGGAGGTAAGCCGATCGCCACGGGCGAGACGACGTGGAACACGCAGCCCGAACTCGGGCTGTGGTTGAGACAGACGCTCGTCCAGAGCCAGCACACCGAGGCCGACATCGGGGGCACCGCGCTGGGTGGTTCGCTCGGCATCTTGCCGACGGGGCGGCTTCCCTTCGCCGACCTCTACACGCGTTACGGGCTGCTGGCCCACGCGAGCTACGGCGATCTCGATTTCCAGGCCGAACAGTGGTACGGCGACGATCACGACGCGGATGGATTCTTGACGAATCAACACTCGTCGGGCGGATACGCGCGCCTGAAGTACTACCCGATACCGCACGCGTATCTCGGCGTCCGCTACGACGCCTACGCCAACCCGTTCATTAACCGCGATTTCGTGTACTACGGCGCCGTTCAAATCGCGCCGGTCCGCGTGCTGATGCA
This sequence comes from Vulcanimicrobiota bacterium, assembly GCA_963752825.1. Classification (GTDB taxonomy): domain Bacteria; phylum Vulcanimicrobiota; class Vulcanimicrobiia; order Vulcanimicrobiales; family Vulcanimicrobiaceae; genus Cybelea. The sequence continues at coordinate 547,822 of CAVVZF010000001.1, forward strand.
AGAGGTGCAGTCCCCGGGGCAGCATCCGTATCTGAGCGGTGCGCTAACGGTCGCCTTTCCGGGACCGCTGAAGTACTAGGAGACCTCTGAATGCGAGTTCTCGTCGTCGAGGATCACACCGCCGTGGCAGAGTCGATACGCAAGATGCTCGAGGCGCGCCAGTTCGCCATCAACGTCGTGGGCGACGGCGAGACCGCGCTCGATCACCTGCTGCGGCGCTGCTACGATGCCGCGGTGGTTGACGTCGGCCTTCCCGGCATGGACGGCTTCGCGGTGGCGCGCGCCGCGCGGGCCGAGGGCGTGCAGACGCCGATCCTCATGCTCACCGCCCGCGACGCCGTGGAGGACCGCGTCGCCGGCCTCAACTGCGGTGCCGACGACTACCTCGTCAAGCCCTTCGTCGAAGAGGAGCTCATCGCGCGCATCTCCGCAATCCTCCGCCGCGCCGAGCGCCCAAGCCTGGGCGTCGTCGAAGCGGGCGGTTTGCGCGTGGATCTCACGGCTCGAGCCGTCTCCTACGACGGCAAGCCGGTGGTGCTGGGGGCGACGGAGTTTCGCTTGCTGGAGCTCCTCGCGCGCAACGCGGGGATCGCGTTGTCGCGCGCGCAGATCGTGGAACGCATCTGGGACTACGATTTCGACGGCTCGAGTAACATCGTCGACGTCTACGTCAGCCAGCTTCGCCGCAAGCTGAAGGGACTGGGCGCGCACGGTGTGATAGAGACCGTGTGGGGTATCGGATACCGCCTACGAGGCTAACCGTCCGCGCGGCGGCCCTCTATCTGGCCATCTTCGTTTGCGTCCTGCTCGCCCTCAGCGCGGGCGCCTATGCGTTCATGGCCACGGAATATGATTCGATGCTGGCTCCCGCGCTGGGAACGCCGGAGGGAAGCCATGCGCTCGCGACGGCAATGCGCGGCGTCCTCATCACGATCGCGGCCATCGACGCCCCGCTCGTCGCGATCGTGGCAATCGCATCCTACGTCCTCGCGCGCGCGACCATCGCTCCGCTCGAGGCGGCGCGCCAGCACGAGCGCCTCTTCGCCGCGGACGCCGCACACGAGCTCCGCTCCCCGCTGACCGCGATCGCCGCGATCGCCCAGGCGGCCCGAACCGGCGCGTCGCCGGAGAGCCGAGAGGCGTTCGAGGCGATCGCTCGCGGCGCGATCGAGGCGTCCGAAGTCGTCAGCGATCTGCTGACGCTCGCACGCGATCCGGCGCGGCGCGCGCTGCACTGCGAACCGGTCGACCTCGCCGCGATCGTCACGGTAACGTCGCGCGACACGCAGCCCGTCGCGGACGCCCACGGCATCCGGTTAGACGTTTCGGCCGCGAGCGCGATCGTCGACGGAGACGAGCGGCGCCTACGCGAGCTCACGCGCAATTTGCTCGAAAACGCGATTCGTCACGCGCGCGCGAGCGTATCCGTGGCCTCGCGCACAAACGGCCGCTTCAGCGAGATCATCGTCGACGACGACGGCGAGGGCATTCCGCCCGACGAGCGGGAGCGCATCTTCGAGCGATTCTATCGGAGCGCCGACGACGGGACGGGTACGGGCCTCGGGCTCGCGATCGTGCGCTGGATCGCGCGCGCGCACGAGGGCGCCGTGACGGTGGGCGAAGCGCCCGGCGGCGGCGCGCGCTTCGTCGCGGCCATTCCGGCGCGCGTGGAGTAGTCGGGAGCCCGGGCGCGTAATCCACCGCGCCATGCCCTTTGACTCCCTCGGCGCCTTCGTCGACGCGTTACGTAAAGCCGGCGAGCTGCACGTCATCACCGCGAGCGTCGATCCGCGCCTCGAGGTGAGCGAGATCACCGCGCGGGTCGTGAAGGCCGGCGGGCCCGCCTTACTCTTCTCCAACGTCAAAGGATCAAGTTTTCCGGTGCTTACCAATCAGTTCGGGGCGCAGCGGCGCATGGCGATGGCGCTGGATGCGCCGGATCTCGACGCGGTCGGGCAGCGGATCCGCGAGCTCATTGCCGTGACGCCGCCATCGGGATCGCTGCTCGGAAAGGTGTCGGGAATGCTGCGCCTCGCGCCGCTCGCCAACGCGATACCGAAGGTCGTGCGCAGCGGCGGGGTTCAAGAGGTCGTCGTGACGGAGCCGGATCTCACGAAGCTTCCGGTTCTCACGACGTGGCCGCTCGACGCGGGGCCGTTCATCACGCTGCCGCTCGTCATCACGAAAGACCCGCGCACGAACCGCAACAACGTCGGAATGTACCGCATGCAAGTCTTCGGGCCGCGGGAGACCGCGATGCATTGGCAGCGCCACAAGCAGGGACGCGAGCATGCGGACGCATGGGGAGCCAAGGTTCCGGCGGCGGTCGCGATCGGCACCGATCCGGTGCTGACGTATGCCGCCACGGCGCCGCTCCCGCCGTTGCTCGACGAGTTCGCGTTCGCGGGTCTGCTGCGCGGCAAGCCCGTGGAACTGGTCCGCGCGAAGACCGTCGATCTCATGGTGCCGGCCGAGGCCGAGTTCGTGCTCGAGGGATATGTCGACAACGAGGACGTGCGCATCGAGGGTCCATTCGGCGACCACACCGGCGTCTACAGTCTCGCCGATCGTTATCCAACATTTCACGTCGGCTGCATCACACATCGCCGCGATCCGATCTATCCCGCGACCGTCGTCGGAAAACCGCCGATGGAGGACGCGTGGCTCGGAAAGGCCACGGAGCGCATCTTCCTGCCGCTGCTGCAGGCGATGCTGCCCGAAGTCGTCGACATGAACCTTCCCGTCGAAGGCGGATTTCACAACCTCGCGATCGTGTCGATTCGCAAGTCGTATCCCGGCCAAGCCAAGAAGGTCATGAACGCGCTGTGGGGCCTCGGCCACATGATGATGCTGACGCGCGTTTTGATCGTCGTGGACTCCGACGTCGACGCCCAGAATCCACGCGAGGTGGCGTGGTTCGTCCTCAACAATTTGGCGCCGGAACGCGATGTCGTGATGATGCCGGGGCCCGTCGACGACCTCGATCACGGCTCGTACAGCGTCGCATACGGGGTTAAGGTCGGCATCGACGCCACACGCAAAGGTGCGTCGGAAGGGTACACTCGGCAGTGGCCGCCCGACATGATCATGGACGAGGCGACACGCGAGCTCGTGAACGGGCGCTGGCGCGAATACGGCTTGGAGAAAGTCGAGCGGGTGCTCGTGCCGGATGCCTGGTCGGGCCAGGGCCCGCAACGCAGAACGTGAGGCTCTTCGCGATCTTTCTGCGGGAGATCCGCATCGAGCACACGCTGTTCGCGCTGCCCTTCGCCTACGTCGGCGCGGTACTGGCGGCGCGCGGGATTCCATCGCTCGCCGCGCTCGGATGGATCACGCTGGCGGTCGTCGGCGCGCGCACCGCTGCCATGGCGGCGAACCGCTTTCTCGATCGCGAGATTGACGCGCGCAATCCGCGCACCGCGCGGCGCGCGGTTGCGAGCGGGGCGCTCACGCCGTCGGCGATGCTCTGGGCCGCGGCCGTCGGCATCGCCGTGCTCTTCTGGGCGGCGCTAAAGCTCAACCCGCTGTGCGTCGAGTTGATGCCGATCGCGGTCGTGCTGTTGCTGATCTATCCGCTCTGCAAGCGGTTCACGTGGGCCGGCCACTTTGTGCTCGGCGCAGTGGACGGACTCGCGCCGCTCGGCGCCTACATCGGCATCGCTGGCCGGATCACGCTGCCGGCCATCCTGTTGTTTGCCGCCGTCACGATGTGGGTGGCGGGGTTCGACATCATCTACGCGCTCATGGACCTCGGGGTCGACCGGCAGCAGGGGATACGTTCGCTGCCGGTGCGCTTCGGCGAGAGCAGCGGCCGCAGTCTCCCAATCCTGCTGCACGTCGGAATGCTGCTGCTCCTAGCCGGCGCCGGCATGCTCGCCGGCGCGGGCGCGACGTACTATCTCGGCGTGGTCTCAGTCGGCGGCCTTATCCTGTACGAGGAATACCTGTTCCGCAGCGGCGCCAACCTTTTCGTCATCAACGAGCGAGTGTTCATCTCGAACATGATGTTTTCGGTTCTCTTCTTGCTCACGACCGTGGGCGGCTTCGTATGAAGCGCGCGCGGTTCATCGCGGCCGCCGTTGCCGCGGCCGCGGGCGCCGGCGCCCGTGCGGGCGCTCAGGTCATTCCTGGTCAGCCCATCCAGCCGCAGCAGCAGTTCCTGCCGCAGCTGACGATCGCCGTGAACGTGTCTCTAACCGGCTCGCTGCAGAAGTACGGCCAGGAAGTCGTCAAGGGCGTGCAGTCCGCCGTCGACGAGCAGAATCGCTTCAGCGCGCCCGTGTCGCATGTCTGGGGCCTGCGTCCGCTGGACGATCACAACGACCCCGCCGTCGCGGCGTCCAACGTCAACGTCGCCGGCGCCGATTTTTCGGTAATCGGCGTGGTCGGGAACCTCACCGCGGCGATGACGCTCGCGGCGCTCTCGCGTTACGCGAATCAGGGTCTGGCGGTGATCGTGCCGACCGTTACCGCGGATGCCGTGACGAAGCGCGGATTTCACAACGTATACCGTCTCCCCGCCAAAGACAGCTCCGCCGGGCGGCTCTTCGCGAGCACCGCACTCGAGGGAAAGCGCGGCGTCACCGCGATCGCCGTGGCATTCGACGGAGATTACGGATACGACGTGGCGCGCGGCTTCGTCGATCAAGCCAAGGCCGACGGACACCCAGCCGATATGCTGCTTTTCCCGCTCGATAAGACCGATCCGGCGGCGGCGGCGCGCACCGTCCTCGACCGCGGCCCCGGCTTTGTCTTCCTCGCGGGCAAGACCTCCGAGCTCGGGCCGGTTGCCGAAGCGCTGCGACTCGCGCGATACACCGGCGACTTCGGCGCGAGCGACGGCTTCTTCAACTTGGATACCATCACGAATTACGCGACGACGATGGCGGGCGCGTACGTCACCTCGCCGATGCCGCCGCTCGACAAGGTCCCCAGCGCGATCCAGCTGGTGAGCGATTTTCAGCGCGAGGTCAGCCAGATCACCGCGTTCTCTGCCTTCGGCTACGCCGCCGCGCAGGTCATCATCTCCGCCGTACAGCGCGCGAACGCCACCAGCAAGTTCGGTCTGCTCCACTCGCTCCAAGCCGGCGGCACCTTCACCACGCTCGTCGGACAGTTCGCGTTCAACATCAGCGGCGATCCGCTGATCCCGAATATTTACCTCTACACGATCACCAAAGACGGCTTCAAATACGCCCGCCCCGCCATCCGGACCGGGTTCGTCCTCTAGAGAGCAAGCGCTCGCGCTTAGCGAACGAATTCGTCTTCCGGTATAACGCGGAGTTTGTGGGGTGTGCGGATCTTTTCTTTGGGCTGCTCTTCGTTGTCCTCGAGCGCCAGGACAAACCGCAGGCGAAGGGAGCCGAGCGAGAGCGTGAAGTTCGTTCCAATGATTTCCACGATTACGCCTCCACGCGCTGCCACTTCCAGATGGCCAGCGCGCTGTACACTGCGAAGAGCAGAACTTCGATCGAAAGACGCCGGGTGAAGTCGCCGCCTTGGTAGGTGACGGTGTTATGCGAATCGGGCGACGCGTACGACACGTACGAGAACGGAATGAGGTGTGCCAGCACCCACGCCACGTCGTGGATGAAGAGCGCCACGACGTTGCTGGGGTGAATGATCGAGAGCACGGCGATGAGGATGACTACCGGCCAAGCGAAGCCCAACACGGCGCCGTACGAGCGGTGAAGCCAGGTGGTGGCGGCGCAGAGCATCGCGTACCAGGCCAGCGGAGCGGCGATGCCCATTGCGACCGCGCGCGCGTTGATCCCGCTGAAATCGACGCGGGGCGACTCGAAGAGCAGCTGGCAGAGGTAGAAGGCTAGGACGGTGATGAGCGAGGCGGCGACGATGCCGGCGACGTCCGCTCCGATGGTGCCTAGCGCGAATCGTACCCTCGAGATCGGCTTCGTCAGCGCGATCTCCAGATGGCCGTCAGCCTCGCGCGCGAACGGCGCCGCCAGTATCGTGGCTACGATCACCGCCACGATGTCGGCCAGGAACATGTAATAGAGCATCGGCACGGCGCCGTTGGTGTCGATCACCGTCGTCGTCATCGAGCCGTGGTGCGACTCCACGACCTGAATGCTCCCGACGTTGACGTGGTCGGTATCGCTGTGCGCTTGGCTAGTGGGCTCCGTGATGACGATGTGCTTGCCCGCGTATCCGTGATCGTCGACGACGATGCGCGTACGCTCCGAGGGGTTGTCGAGTATCAGGCGCTTCGTTCCGTCGGGCAGCGTCACGCGCGTCTCGTGCGTCCCGCGCTCCATCGCGGAGTGCGCGACCCATGCCTCCGGCGACATGTATCGCGCGAAGGAGATGCGGAGGACCACCGCTAGCACCACCAGGATCGCCAAGATGATCGCGACGATCTTGAGCAAATTGCGGACGCGCAGCCATTCGACGTAATTCATGACGAGGTTTCCTTTGCGACGATGTCCGTTGTGGCCGTCGCCGGCGATACGGCGTAGAGGAAGATGTCTTCGAGATTGAGATCGAGCACGCGGACGCCCATCGCGCCGGCGTTAGTAAGCCGCTCGGCGATCTCGTCCGCGCCGCCGGTAACGAGGAGGCGGACGATCCGCTCGGTGCGGTCGGCCCGCGTCACACGCGAATCGTTGGCGATCCCGTCGAGCGTGAAGCTGACGTCCGGGAAGATTCCCTCGACGATCTTGCGGTCGGCCTTGAGGTCGTCGACGAGTCCCTGGAGGATGAGCCGACCGCGATCCATGACCGCGATGTGCTCGGCGGCGCGCTCGACTTGCCCGATCTGGTGCGACGAAAAGACCACCGAGTTGCCCTTGGCCGCCTCGTTGATCATCAGGCTCAAGACGTGCCGCTGGTTGACCGGATCGAGGCCCCCGGTCGGCTCGTCGAGCACCAGGATCTCGGCGTTGCGCGCGAACGCGAGCGCGACCATCACCGCCGTGCGCATCCCTTTGGAGAGCGCGCGCACGCGGCGGCGCCGGTCGATGTTGAACGTGGCGAGCAGCTCGAACGCGCGTTTGGAATCGAACGTCCGAAAGGCACGGCGGGTCATCTCGACGTGTTCCTCGACCGTCATCCAGTCGTACAGAACGCTGCGCTCCGGTATGTACGCGATGCGTTCGAACGTGTCGGGCGCGAGCGGTTTTCCGTCGTACAGGATCTCGCCGCCCGTCGGACGCGCCAGCCCGAGCATGCATTTGAACGTCGTCGTCTTGCCGGCACCGTTGGGGCCCAGCAGACCGAAGACGCTCGCGCCCGGAATCTCGAGCGAAAAGCCGTCGACCGCCGGGATCCTGCCATAAAGCTTTCGCAGATTTGAAATCGTGATCGTGCTCATCTCTTCACTTCTCAAACGTGGGGGAACCAGCGCTGCAAGGCCGCGTCGAAGAGCTCGCACACGTCGTCACGCGCCAACCCCACCGACTTCGCCTCGCGCAGCGCTACATCGAGCGCGTCGCGGCCGATGTCCGCCGCCACCTTGGGCGACTCGGTCACGCCGTTGGAGCGAACGAACGATCCCCTTCCCGGGGAAGTCTCGATCACTTGCTCGCGCTCCAACTCGCGGTACGCCCGCGCGACGGTGTTGGGGTTGACGGTGAGGTCGATCGCGAGCTGCTTGACCGTGGGAAGCTGCTCGCCCGCCTGCAAGATCCCGAGCGCGATGGATCGCTTTATTTGCTCGATGATCTGCAGGTAGATCGGCACGCCGCTGCGTGGATCGACCGTGAGAACGGCCGGCATCGCGGCGATCCTAAAACTTGGGTCCCCAGCCAGGGAACAGCCCGGCCGGCCGGCGGTCGGGAAGCCGAACCGGCGTGCGCGTCTCGCGGGCCGTCTCGGAATCTAGAGAAAACGTTGTGTGAGTCATCGTGCGTCCCTTTCCTTGGTGCCTAGTACCATCGAACTGTCGTACTAGTACACTAGTACAATAGCTCAACAGTACGATCCTGTCAAGGGCGCGACGCAGATTTTTTCGCTAGGCGGGCTTCGGGACGGCGGCCGCTCCCACGGCGTTCCGCAGCGGGGCAAAGCGCGGGTCGTTGGCCATCTCGGCGGCCACGAATTCACTGCGCGTCCGGCGCAGCAGATCGACCGCCGCACTTCGCTGGCCGACCGAGGCGTACGCCAGCGCCAGGTCCTCCGGCGCGACCTCGCGCGCGTGGCTCTGGGCGAAGGCGAGCTCTGCGCGGGCCTGCGTGATGCGGTTGGCGCGGGCGTAGACCGGCACCAGCAGCGCCGCCGCCTGGCCGCGGCAGTCCGCGCAGACCTCGGCCAGCCGCGTAAACGCCGCTGCGGCTCGCGAGTCGTTCCCGAGTGCCTCATACGCTAGGCCGAGCGTCTGGTAGGCGTCGCCGCGCTGGGGCGAAAGGTCGAGCGTTTCCCGCGCGTACGCCTCGGCGTCGCCGTAGCGCCGCTCGAGATAGGCGGCCGTTCCAAGCCAGGACGTCGTGGCGACCGACAACGGGTCGAGTTGCGCGGCCTTATTGAGCTCGGCGTAGGCCTCGGTCACGCGTCCCTTCTCGAGCAGCGCGACGCCGTACCACAAGTGGGCAGGTCCGCTCGTCGGGTCGAGCGCGATCGCGCGCCGCAGATCTTTGAACGCTTCGGGAAGGTTCGGCATGCTGCCGCTCTTCTTTTCGGTCGCGAGCATGCCGAGCACGGCGTACGCTTCGCCGCTGTCGGGATCCAGCACGAGCGCCTTGTGCGCGTAGGCTCGCGCCCGCGCCAAGTAGACCTTGGAGGGAGCCGCGCCGTAGCCGTAATCCGCCATCATCGCATCGGCCGACGCGAGTCCCGCGTAGCCGCGCGCGTCGCGCGGATCGGTGTCGACGACGCGGGTGAAATAATCGACGCTCTTCGCGATGCCGTCGCGCGTGCGCAGGTTCCAATAGTAGCGGCCGATCTCATAGAGGCGCGCCCCCTCGGCGGAGAGGCCGGAACGCGCCCCGACTCCGCGCGGGATCGCGATCGCCAGCGTCAACGCTGCGGCGAGAGCGAGACCGGATGCGCCGATCATCGCCCAGCGGCGATAACTCGGCCGCGCCGGCACCGCTGACGCCAGCGGCCCCGGCGGCGCGTGGACCGGCCGCGGCCGAGGCGCCTCGTCGCGACGTTGCACCGGAGCGATGAAGCGGTAGCCGCGCCGCGGGATCGTCTCGATCGCTTCGACGTTCCAGCGCGACCGCAGCGTCTTGCGCAAGACGTAGATGTTCTGCGCGAGATTCGCCTCGTCGACGTAGCCCTCGGGCCAGATTCGAGCGAGCAGGTCGCTCTTCGCGAAGAGCTCGCCGGGATGCTCGACCAACGCCAACAGCGTCTCCACGACCTTTGGCCCGATTGGAATCGGCTCGCCGCGATCGAGCAAGAGCAGACGCTCGGCGTCGAGCTCAAAGGGTCCGAAAAGATAGAGGCTCATTGTGGCGCTCCTGCAGAGAACGTTGATGCCCTTCTGACGTATATACGCATGCCGCCTCCGAAAGTTTTCACGGCGGTGCGCCCGCTTGCTTATTCCGGTCGAGCGGCTATGGCACGAAGACGCGCAGCGCCCTATTGAGGATCTCGAAACGTGCCGGCGTCTTCCCGGCCGGCTCCCCGTCCGCTACGATGTGCCGTGGGCGCTTCGCGGTGACGGTGAAGGTGGTGGAGCGAAAGGTGCGCACGTTTTCAGCGGACCGCGGCTTCCCGGATAGCAGCGCGCCGGCGAGCGCGAGGAGGCTCCCGGCGCTCCCGACGTCTACCGAGTACAGGTCCAACCAGCCGTCGTCGACCGCCGCGTCCGCGACCGTGATGAAGCCTCCGAAATGACTGCTGTTGGCGACGGTGAGCTGAACGGTGCGCAGGCACACCGTCGTGCCATCGTAGGAAACCCAGGCATGAAACGGTCGCAGGAATCTGACGGCCGCGAGCGCGCCGGCCATTACCGCGAGCAATCCGAAGCGCTGCTTGTCGCGCGCCTTCTGCAGCCGCGTGAGGCGGCTCGAGACGCCGATGCTGGCCTCGCTCGCGTAGTACGCGCCGTTTACACGCGCGACGTCAATCGCGCGCGTGCGGCCCGCGGCGATCGTTGCGCTCGCGCCTTCGACATCGAGCGGGATCGCCAGCGTGCGCGCCAGATCGTTGAACGTACCCAGCGGCACGAGCCCGATCGGCACCCCGAAAGCCAACGCCGTGCCGATGGCTCGGGCGAACGTTCCGTCGCCACCCGCGACGACGATCGCATCGAGACCTTCCAGGCTGGACGCCTTGTCGACCGCCTCAACGCCGCGCAACGTGAGCTCGCGCCGCACGTCGCCGCCGAGCGCGCGGCCGCGCCGCGACTGCGGGTTGACGACGAGGAGCACGCGCACGGCGCGGCTAGCGCTGACGCCTCAGGAGGAGCCGGACGCAGATGAACGCCGAGCGCACCGCGACGATCGCGAGCAGCACCGTGCCGACGATCATGACGAGATAACCGAAGTCGATGCCCGCCTGGGTCATCGAGTCGACGTAGCCCACGGCCTTCGCCGAGATTGTGAGATCTTCGTAGACGCCGTGGAAGATCCACCACACGACGGCCGCGCCCGGCGCAGCCACCGCGAAGATCGTCAGCTGCCGCCTCAGCTCATCGCGATCCGTCATCGACTGCAGCTTCGCCATAATCCCGTGACGAAACCCCTCCGCCATGTCATCGCGCGCGCGGCCCCCTAGGCCGCATAACCCGATCCCGGAGTCGCCGTATGAAGTCCTCGCCCTTTTCACCGTGGCGATGATCGGCTCGTCGCTCTGGATCATGACCACTGGGGCGCTCATGCCGTTCTTTACCACTACGCTGCACATCGGGCAGACGCAGCTCGGGCTGATCCTTTCGATCCAACTCATCGGCTCCGTCGTGATGTCCTCGGTCGCCGGGCTCCTTACCGATCGCTTCGGCGACAAGGCAGTCGTGTTTTGGAGCGGAGTCGTCATGGGACTCGCGCTGATCGGGGCATCGCTCGTCCAAGATTACACGTGGCTGATCTGCTGGCTGCTCGTCTACGGCGTCGGGTATGCCGCGGTCACGCCCGCCGGGAGCCACGCCATAATCTTCTTTTTTCGCAAGGCCGATCGCGGTCTCGCGATGGGCATTCGGCAGTGCGGCGTGCCGATTGCCGGGACGTTGGGCTGTATCTTGCTGACTACGGTCGCACTGCATTACCAATACCGCGGCTCGCTCGCAGCCGCCGGATTTCTCACGATCGTCACGTGCTCGACCGCCTCGCTGCTTTATCGCGAGCCGCGAGAGCTCCAGGGCGAGCGCGTCTCGGTGCGCGCGATGCTCGCGGATATGCTGCTGATCGCGCGCGAGCCGCGCCTCATCTTCCTGACGCTCGCCTCGATGGTGTTGATGTGTGCGCAATTTGCACTGATGGGATTCTTCACGCTTACGCTCGTGCATCGGGCCGGATATCCCCTTGCGGTTGCGGTGGCGCTGTTCACAGTGGCGCAGGTCGGGGCAATCTTCGGAAGACTCTCGTGGGGATGGATGAGCGATCGGTTTTTCGGCGCGAGCCGCGCGCTGCCGCTCGCCCTGGTCTGCGTGCTCGTCGCTATCGTCGCCCTTAGCGTCGCATCGATAGCCGCGACGACGTCGGTGTGGATCGCCGGAGCTGCAGCGCTCGCGCTGGGATTCACGGCGGAGGGATGGCTCGGCCTCAGCGTCGTCGGCTTCGCCGAAATCGGCGGCGAGGAGCGAAGCGGCAGCGCGCTCGGCGTGGGGCTGACGTGGACGCTCTTTGCCGGCTTCGTAACCCCCGTGATCTTCGGCGCTCTCGTGCAGTCGCTAGGCTATCCGATGACATGGCGCGCTCTCGGGGCGTTCGAGCTCCTCGGCGTCATCCCGGCGCTGCTCGCGAGCCGCACGGTAAGCCGTTCGCTCGCCGCGCAATCCTCGTCTTAGTTAAATCCGACCGAACGTCCGGCCGCCAAAGATCAGGAGCCATAGTGTTATCGCAATTTCGCCGGTGAGCAGCGGTGATGTGATTGCGTCGATGATGCCTCCGTATTGCGGCGCTAGGAAACCGCCGAGGCAGACCACGACAAACGCGAGCCCGTTGATCGCGAGCCAGATCCCGAGAATCCGCGGAAGAAAGCGCGACTTAAAAACAAGGATCCCGAACGGAAACAGCCACAGGCCCGCAAACATAAGGCTTGCGAGAAACCCGTAATGGTGCAGCCTCAAGAACACCATCGCCAGAGCATCGCGTTGCGCTTCAGAGAACACCGCTAGGTACGGCGCCCCTTTTACCAATAGCAGCGCCGCCGCGTAATTCACGACGTTGACGAAGTACAGCGGCACCTGCATGTATGCTCCGAGGGTCACCATCAGAGCCGCCTGGACCGCGTCGACCTCGCGCAGCAGCCGGTAGAGAGCGAGGACCACAAAGAGCCAGACGATTCCGCCCAGGATGTCGCCGGCCATGGCCAGGCGCAGAAGAAGTTGGTGCGTGAGAATGGCATGCGCCGTTGCCACCGCGTCCCCGAACATGATGAGCCTGTCGGGCAAGTACATCAACGTGAACAGCCCGATGACGATCGCTAGCGCGTAGAGAAGGCCCGCGACTCTCGCATCTCGGTTTCTCATGTCTGAAGAACGGCTTGAGCTGCCTGCTTGTTTCACTGCCCAGAAAGGGACTCGAACCCCCACGGTGTTGCCACCACTGGTACCTGAAACCAGCGCGTCTACCAATTCCGCCATCTGGGCGCGGAGCAGAGCACGATTCGGGGCGGTCCGCAGCGCCCCTTTTGCGCCGCCGGAAACCCCGCTGCGCCGCGCGTGGTTTGGAGTGACCGAAATGGTTCTCCCCTTGATCCAGGCTGAAAACGCGGCCGAGCTCGATGCATACTCGCGCGCCGTCACCGCAGCGGCGGAGCGCGTGAGCCCCGCCGTCGTAAGCATCGAAACACGCACTCGGTGGCGCGGCGGAAACGGCAGCGGATTCGTCTTCACGCCCGACGGCTTCGTGATTACGAATAGCCACGTCGTCCACGACGCGCGGCGCATCGGCGTGGCGCTGCTCGACGGCCGCGAGCTGCCCGCTACGCTGGTCGGCGACGATCCACACTCCGATCTCGCCATCCTGCGCGTCAACGCTCCCGATCTCGCCTACGCGATGCTGGGCAATTCGAGCGCGCTGCGTCCGGGCCAGCTCGTCGTCGCCGTGGGCAATCCTTACGGCCTCGCCTACACCGTGACGGCCGGCGTCGTCAGCGCGCTGGGACGCTCGCTGCGCTCGCAGTCCGGACGGCTGATGGACAACATCATCCAGACCGACGCTGCGCTCAATCCCGGCAACTCCGGAGGCCCGCTGGTCAATGCAAACGGCGAAGTCATCGGCGTCAACACCGCCGTCCTGCCGGGTCAGGGGCTGTGCTTCGCGATCGCGATCGACACGGCCAAGCACGTCGCGAGCCTGCTGATGCGCGACGGCAAGGTCCGGCGGGGCTACCTCGGCATCGCCGGCCAGGACATCGTGCTCGACGCCGCCGCGGCGCGGCGCTTGCTGCTCGACGACCGCCGCGCAATCATGGTCGCCTCGATCGAGCCCGGGAGTCCGGCCGATACGGCCGGATTGAAGGCGGGCGACGTGCTGCTCGCATTCGAGGGCGACCGACTCCCCGGAGTGGACGGCCTCCACAAGATCCTGACCAGTATCGACCTCAGCCGGCCGTACAAGCTGGACCTCGCGCGTAAGAGCGAGCGCCTCTCGCGCATCGTCCTGCCGGTAGAGTCGCGCGACTGAGTGTCGAATCACCCTCGCTCATGATTCGCAGGCTGCTGCCGATTCTCGGCATCACGTTCATCGATATCGTCGGCTTCAGCATGCTGATCCCGATGCTGCCGTACTTCGTGACGCATTTCGGGGCGTCGGCATTCGTCGTGGGTCTGCTGATGGCGACGTTCTCGTTCTGCCAGTTCGTGTCGGCGCCGCTGTGGGGCAACGTCTCCGACCGGATCGGCCGCAAGATGGTGCTGATCGTCAGTCAGATCGGCGCGACCATCGGGTGGGCCATGCTGGGCCTCGCTCCGGGAATCGCGTCGGCGCTCGCAGTCGCGCCCATCGGCGTCGTCTTCGCCGCGCGGGTCCTCGAGGGAGTCTCCGGCGGGAACATCAGCATCACGCAGGCGTACGTCGCGGATCTCGTCACGCCGCACGAACGCGCGCGCGCGTTCGGCTTGATCGGCGCGATGTTCGGGGCCGGCATGGTCTTCGGCCCGTTCGGCGGCGGCCTGCTCTACGCGCGCTTCGGCTTTGCGGCGCCGTTCTTGGTCGCGGCCGCGCTACAGTTCGTGACGCTCGTGCTCACGATCACGATGCTTCCCGAGTCGCGCGCCCGCGACGAGGGCGGCGAACGGGTCGGCATGAGCGCGTTCGTAAGCAGCTTCCGCAAACCGCGCCTCGCGCGTCTCCTCGTGCAGAAGCTCGCCATCGCGCTCGCGCTGTACGGTTGGTTCGCGGTGTTCGCGCTGTACCTCGCGCGCCAGCTCGGCTTCACGCTCGCGCAGACCGATTACCTCTTCTCGATCTTCGCCGTGTGCAACGTCATCATGAATGCCTTTGTCGTCGGGCGCGTCTCGGCGCGTCTGGGCGACCGCGCGATGTCGAATGTCGGGCTCGTCTCTCTCGTGGCCGGCTTCGCGCTGGTTCCGTTCGTCCACGACCTCGCATCGCTCGCCGTCAACATGCTGCTCTTCGCGGTCGGGTTCGCGCTGACGAACACGGGCATCACCGCGCTGATTAGCAACGCCGCCTCGGATCGCGAACAGGGAACGGTCCTCGGAGCGAGTTCGTCACTCGATTCGCTGTCGGGAATCCTCGCGCCGCCGGTCTCGACCGGCCTGCTGAGTGCCTACGGCTCGCGCTACGCCGGGATGGAGTCGTTCACGCTCGCCGCGATCGCGCTGGCACTCGGCTTACGCAACGCGCGCGGCGAACACGAATTCGCGCTAACCGAGGACGAGGCGCCGCTGAATGTCGCCTGCGATGCCGAGACGGTGAAAGTCGTCCAGGGCTAAGCCGCGGTCTTTTTGCGGCGGCGTGTCGCCGGCTTCTCCGCGCTCGTGCCGCGGCGCTTCTTGCTCTCCTCGAGACTCTGCGCCAACACGTCCATGAGGTTGACGACCTTGGCTCGCGCCGGCGCCTTCTTCGGCTTGGGCAGTTCCTTGCCGGCAGCGCGCGCCTCGATCATCGTCATCACCTGGTCGTAGTAGTTGTTCTTGAACTTCTCCGGCTCGAACTCGTCGACGCTCATCGTATCGATAAGCATGCGCGCCATCTTCATCTCTTGTTCTGGGAGCTTCTCCGGGCCTGGCAGCTCCAGCGTTCCGGCCTCGACGATCTCGTTCGCCCAGTGCATCAGCTCGAGCACGAGCGCGTCGTCGCTCGGCTTGACCGCGGCGATGTACTCCTTCGTGCGAATGACGACGCGCGCGATCGCGACGCGGTTCGTCGTCGCCAGCGCCTCCCGAAGGAGCGCGTACGCATGGCGTCCCTGTTTGGTCGGCTCGAGATAGTACGGCTTGTCGAAGAACATCGGGTTGATCTTGTCGAGCTCCACGAACTCGACGATGTCCACCGACTGCGTCGCCTCGGGATTGACGGCCTTGAAATCCTCGTCGGTGAGCACGACGTACTCGCCCTTCTCGTACTCGTAGCCCTTGACGATCTCGTCCCACGGCACGGGCTTGCCGTCGACGCTGCAGATGCGCTCGTACTTGATACGCCCTTCGTCCTTGGCATGCAGCATATTGAAGGAGAGGTCGTCCGACTTCACCGCGGTGAAGAGCTTGACCGGAATCGTAACGAGGCCGAAGTTTATCGCCCCTGACCAAATTGCGTGCGCCATAGGTGGATTATTCTACCCAACGCGCATGCCCGCGTCTATCCCGGCTCCGACCAAAGTCGCTGGGCCTTGGCCAGTGCCCCTTCGAGGCGCTGTTTCTTCCAATGGGCGCCGCCCCACAAGTCGCCCTCGCGCTCGAATCGTTTGGGCGCCGTGCGGACGTTCATCTTCGCGAATTCGTCGGCGGGGGCGGTCGCAGCGCGGCGGCGCGCCAACGCCTCGATCTCCGACCAGTGCAGCGGTGTCGAGACCGGCGCCCCGTCGCGGGCCCGCACCGAGTAGGGCGCAACGATCGTCTTGCCCATGCCGACCTGAACGTAGTCGAGATACACGGCCGCCTGCGGCCGCTTGGCAATCGTTCGCTGCAACGTGACGCGCTCTCCGAGCCGCCGCGCGGCCTGGCGCGCGACGATCTCAGCAAACACCTTGGCCGTGTCGTAGGAGTAGCCGGAGCGCAACGGCAGCACGACGTGCACGCCGTACCCGCCGGTAGTCTTCACGAGCGGCTTCAAGCCGATCTCGCCCAGCAGGTCGCGTACCCCGAGCGTCACCTCGGCGAGCGTGCGGAGCGTGCACTTCTCTGCCGGATCGAGATCGAAGATCACGAAATCCGGCTCGTCCAGCGCGGGAACGCGCGACGTCCAGACGTGCAGCACGATCGTGGCAAGATTGGCCAGCAGGACGAGCGTCGGCAGATCGTCGCACAGCACGAAGGTGATCTGACTGCGCGACCCGCTCGGTGTAGGAACGGTCACCCGCTCGACCCAGTCGGGGATGCCGCGCGGTATCTGTTTTTCGAAGAACGTTTCTCCGCCGATGCCGTTCGGGTAGCGCTGCAGCGTGAGCGGCCTGCCCTTCAGGTGCGGAAGAGCGCACGGCGCGACGCGCTCGTAGTAATCGATCAGATCGCCCTTGGTGTAACCCTCGGCGGGCCACAGGACCTTGTCGAGGTTCGAGAGCGAGAGCTCGCGAGAGCCGACGCGCCGTTGCGTGCGCGGGGACGCCACTATACGGGCTCCGGAAACTCGGCGACGACCTCGCGCGCGCGCTTATCGGGCCGCAACCCGAGATACGCCGGCTGTCGCAGATACCCGTCGCGCGTCCACTCCGAGAAGCGCACCTCGACGACCAACTCTGGCGACGTCCAATGCGGTCGGGGGCGCACGTCCACGTCATTGACGAACGGCGAGGTCTTGCGCTCGATCTTGCGCAGCTTAGCCGACAGCTCGCTCAGGAGCTCGGCGCTGAAACCCGTGCCGACCGATCCGACGTAACGCAGCTTTCCGTTGTGATACACGCCGAGCAGCAGCGCGCCGAATCCCTTGCGGCTGCCCTTCGGGTCCGTCCAGCCGCCGACGACGAACTCTTGCTCGTGACCGGTCTTGATCTTCACCCAGTCGCGGCTGCGCCGTTCCTGATACGTCGAGTCGCGCTTCTTGCCGATGATCCCTTCGAGCCCGCGTTTGCGCGCACTCTCGAAGAGCGCCTTTCCGCGGTCGACGACGTGTTTGGAGTACAGCACCAGCCCATCGTTGCGGATCAATCGTTCGAGTCGCGCCTTGCGTTCCTCGAGCGGCTTCGATCGCAGGTCCGTTCCGTCGGCGTAGAGCAGGTCGAATGCGACGTAGCTGAGGCCGGCGGGTTTCTTCTGCGACTCCTGCAGGCGCTGAAACGACGAGCGTCCGTGCGAGTCGAGGCTCACGATCTCGCCGTCGACCATGACAGGAACGCTCGCGAACGCCGTCGACAGCTCGGCCAGGTCAGGGAAGCGCGCGAGCATGTCCAGCCCGTTGCGCGACACCAGCGACAGCTTTCCGTCCTCGATCGTACAGAGCGCGCGGTAACCATCCCACTTGATCTCGAAGAGCCACTCCGGATCGTCGAACGGTTCATCGACGAGCGTCGCGAGCATCAGCGTCTTGGGATGGGGCAGCGGATCGCGCTTGGCGCTCGAGCGCCGGCGGCTCGCCGTCGCGTGCCGCGCCGTGGGCTTCGACTGCCAGGTCGGGGCGCGCTTATCCGCAGCGATATCGGCGAGCGACTTTCCGCTCTTGACCGACTCCGGATGCTTCGCAGGATCGTACTTCGGATCGGAGTACTCGTCGTGATCCTTGATCAACAGCCACGGCTCGCCGCTCTCGCCTTCGCGCGCCTTGATCTTCACGAGCGTGAACTCGCCGTGCAGCTTCTTCCCGTTCAGAATGAACTTGATCTTCCCGCCGGCGATCTCGGCGGCCGCATCGTCGCCTTCGGCCAGTTTGTACGTGCCGCGATCCCACACGATGACGCTGCCCGCGCCGTACTGCCCGGCCGGGATGTTGCCCTCGAAGTCACGGTAGTCGAGGGGATGATCCTCGACGTGCATGGCGAGGCGGCGGTCACCCGGGACGAGCGTCGGGCCTTTGGGAACGGCCCACGAGGCCAGCACGCCGTCGGCCTCCAGGCGGAAGTCGTAATGCAGCCGCGTCGCCCGATGCATTTGCACCACGAAGCGTGGCTTGCCCAGCCCCGCCGCGCGCGCGGGTTTACCCTTGCGACCGCTCGGCTCGGGCGTCTGCGAGAAGTCGCGTTTCTCATGGTAGCGCTCGAGCGAACCGGGACGCGACGAGGTCTGCTTGGCCGCCATCGTCGTTGGCCTTCGACGGCTCGCCGCGGTATTCTTAGAATCGCGATGATCTACAACATCGCCGGCATCGGGCTCGCGCTCTGCGTCGCCGCGATCGCGTGGCGGCGCAGCCGCAACGGCGGCGGATTCTACGACCGCGAGGTCTATGCGATGGGAGCGGCGACGCACCGCCGCTATGCGATCGCCAGCTTAGCGTTCGCCGCCTTCTTCGCGGCCACGTACGCCGCGCACGCGGCGGCGGCAGGCATCGCGGGCCTCACGCTGTATGCGTTGATCGCCGTGTTTTACGCCGCGTCTTTTCTCCAGGGAGCCCACGATCGAGATGAGTGAATTTCGTTTCTCGCCGCGACCCAACCGCGCCGGCGAAATCGGCTGGATGCCGTGGGGCGAGGCCGCGTTCGCGCGCGCGGCGGCGGAAGACAAACCTATTCTGCTCTCGATCTCGGCCGTATGGTGCCACTGGTGTCACGTGATGGACGAGACGTCGTATTCGGACCCGGGCGTCATCGACGCGATCGCGCGCAGCTACGTGCCCGTGCGCGTCGACAACGACCGCCGCCCGGACATCAACGCGCGCTACAACATGGGCGGCTGGCCGACCACGGCCTTCCTAGCGCCCGACGGAACGACGCTGACGGGCGCGACGTATCTCCCGCCGCAACAGATGCGCAATGCGCTCGAGGAGATCGCACGCTTCTACGCCGAGCGCAAGGATGAGATCGTGACGCGCGCCTCCGAGCTGCGCGCGCGCCGGCCGCGCGACCTCGCGTCCGGCGAGGAGCTGAACGACGCGCCGATCGTCGCGCTGATCGACGCGCTGCGCGCGGCGTTCGACGAGGAGTTCGGCGGATTCGGCGAAGCGCCGAAGTTCCCGCAGCCCGACCTCCACGAGTTTCTGCTCGGCGAGTGGCGGCTGAGCGGCGCGCAAGATCTTCACGACATGGTCGCGCGCACCATGCTCGGGATGTCGCGCGGCGGTACCTACGATCACGTCGAGGGCGGCTTCTTCCGATATTCGACCACGCGTGACTGGAGCGTTCCCCACTTCGAAAAGATGGCCGAAGATCACGCCGGGCTGCTGCGTGTCCTCGCCGGGCTGGTGACGTTCGCTCCGACCGAAGAGTTCCGCGCGACGCTCGTCTCCGCGCTGGGATACGTCCGAACGGTCCTGCACGACCCGCGGACGGGATTCTTCGCGGGGAGCCAGGACGCCGACGAGAGCTACTTCGCGCTGCCGCTCGAACGGCGCCGCGAGCGAGCCGAACCGTACGTCGATCGAACGTCGTACACGAACTGGACGTGCGCGCTGGCGGGGGCGCTCTGCCTATCGGCGCAGGCGCTCGACGACGACGGACTACTCGCGCTCGCGCAGACGTCGCTGGACAACGTCCACGATCGCCTCATCGACGCGGACGGACTCGCGTATCACGTGCTGCAGCCCGGCGGCGAGCCGGAGGTGCGCGGCCTGCTCACCGACCAGGTCGCCTACGCGCGAGCGCTGCTCGATGCGTACGAGGTCACCGGAGGGGCACGCTTTCTCGATCGCGCGCGATCGCTCTGCGACTCGGTGATCGAGCGCTTTGCGGGCGAGGACGGCGGATTCCACGACCGGTTGCCCACGCCCGACGCGCTTGGACGGCTCGCCATGACCGATCGTCCGATTGGCGAAAACGGCACGTTTGCCGACGTCTGGCTGCGCCTTGCCGCGCTGACGGAGTCGCCGGACTATCGCGGCCGCGCCGAATCGATCTTGCGAGTCTACACGCGCAACTCTGCGTGGGCCGGCCCATTCGCGGCGACGTACGCGCGCGCGCTGCGACGCTACTTGTCGCCCGAGGTCACCGTTCGCATCGCCGGCGCTCCCGGGCAGACCGCGGCGTTTCGCGAGGCGGCGCTGAGGCTGCCGACACCGTTCGTGGCGATTCGGACGCTGGGACCCGAGGACGGCGCCGTCGCCGCGTACGTCTGCAAGGGCCGCGCGTGCGCGGCGCCGGCCCGCGATCCCGGCGCGCTGCGCGCCGCGTACGACGCGCTGGGGAACCTAGGTCCGGACGTAGCTTAGCCAGTACCAGCAGCCCCAGAGTCCCGCGGCGCACGAGTACGCGATCAGCGCGCGCGCCCACACGGCGATGCGTTCACGCGCCGCGAGCAGCATCAGCGCGACGAGGAACGGCTCAAAATCCAGCGCGTGACGCATGCCGAACTGCGCGTAGCCGTTGACGTAATACAGAAAGTTCGGGGCGGCGGTCAGCAGCGTTGCCGCCCACAGCGCGACGACCCAGCGCAGCGGCTTGCGCGCGAACAACGCGAGGACGAGCCCAGGCGACGTCCAGGTGAGCGCGACGCCCGAGTATTCGGGACGCAGCCCCGGGAACTCAGACAGCTGGGTCGGCGTCTGCACGAAGAACGACCAAAGCTGATACTGCAAATACTCGAGGCGAAACGGCGAGCCCGTCGGCATCCCCGCGTCGTCCTGGTGATACCACGCCGTGTAACCGATGTCGTTCCACACGCCCCAGCGCGCGAAGTTGTAGGCAGCCCACAGCACCGCGACGCCGACCAGAACGGCTGCGAACGACGCAATGCTGCGTCTTCGGCCTGCGACGGGCTCGGGTTGTCCTTCGACAGAGCCTGTCCTGAGCGACGCTGAGCATGTCGAAGCGGAGTCGAAGGGCTCAGGATGACAGAGCAGAAGATACGCGTAGACCGGAACGGCCAACGCCATCGAGAAACGCGATTCAAACGCGCAGGCGGTGAAGAGCGCGACGAGCCAGCCGCGCCGCTTACCGGCCAGCTCGGCCAGCGCGAGCATCGTGAAGCAGACGGCGCTGACGTGCGCGAGAAACCACACGTCGCCGAGCATCCCGCACCATAAGAGGTCCGTGCCCGCCAGCAAGAACGCGCAGATCCAGGCGATGCTCGAGCGCCGCACGCCGAAACGCTCGCCGAGCTCCCACGCGGCGCCCACCGTGATACCGGTTAGGACCAGCGCAAGGATCGTCTGATTGGTCTGCAGCCCGAAGATCGCGACGAAAGGGAGCAGCAGAAGCGCCGGCAGCGGTGCCTCGATCACGTAGTAGCGGCCGCCGTACGGTAGCGCGTCGATGTAGGATCCCGGCCAGTTGATCCAAGTGTGGCGGTGCAGCAGCGCGTCCGCCAGGAGAACGAAATTGTTATATGGGGTCGGATGGAACCGCGATATCAGCGCCGTCACGACGAACGCGACGAGGCCGGCGAGATATGCGGGCTTGATCCGCGCCGTCACACCGATGGCGAGGTTGCGTGCGGAAGCGGTTCGGGCGGCTGGAAAGTCGAGGGCGGCAGGCTGGTGGGGAACCGGTAGTCGGTCCACGTGATCAGCTCGCGAGCCGGCTTGCCTTTCACGCGCGCCTGCGCGACGGCCGCAACCGGCATCCAGTACTTGCCGAACGGCGCGAACTCGATGTTAGCGGTGCCCTGCGCGTCGGCGCCGCTCGTGTAAAAGTGCACCGCTCGCGGAAGAAAATTCGCGCCGTCGATCGTGAGCCGATCGATCCACGCGCCGGACGGCCGGCTCAGCGGGGTGGCCTCGTAGACGTAGTCCAGGTGGCGTCCGTCGCGCGTCGTGCCTAGGAACAGCAACTGATACGTGTCCGGGCGCGGCGCGAACCGGCCCACGGCATAGCGGTCCGCCCGATGCGAGAAGCGCACGATCTTGCGGCGCAGCGTCATGCCGTCGACCCACACGGTCTCGTCGCGCACGGAAGTCCCACTGCGGTAGACGCGATGGCGCTGCTCGATGTTGCTCGACCCGACCTGCGAGACGGTATACGAATACACGACCACCTTCGGCGGCACGACGTTCGCAACGGCCAGCACGTAGTGTTGCAGGACGTACTGCGAGTCGAGCTGCACCGGCGCGGCGCCGAGCGAGAGCAGGAGCGCGAGAACGGCGACGCGTCGCGTCATGCGAAGACGGCGTCGCGAATCGCGCTCAGCGCGGCCTCCGCACCGCCGGCGTCGGTTCCGCCGCCCTGCGCCTGCGCGGCCTGGCCGCCGCCCTTCCCGGAGATCAGCGGCGCCGCGAGCTTGACGAGGTTGCCGGCGTGCACGCCGGCCTTTACAAGATCGTCGCTCGCGCTAACGAGAAGGCTGACGCGGCCGTTGTCGACGCTCGCCAGTGCGACAACGCCGCTGCGCAGACGCGCGCGGATCGCGCTGCCGAGATGCCGCAGCGCATCGCCGTCGGATTCCTGGACGACGGCACCGACAAAGGCGCGATTGCCGCTGCGCTGAGCCTGTGCGACGTACGACTCGGCCTCGGACGCGGCGAGCTTGGCGCGCAGCTGGCCGAGCGCGGTCTGCAAGTCCTTGACGTCGCGCTGCATTTTCTCGAGGCGTTCGCTCAGCTCGTCGGGCGCCGATGCCAGCGACGTCGCGAGGGTCCCGATCAGATCCGACTGCTTGTTAACGTACTCTTCCGCCGCCTCGGAGACGCACGACTCGATGCGTCGAATGCCGCTGCCGATCGAGAACTCGGAGAGAATCACGAACATGCCAAGCTCGCCGGTGGTGCGCGAATGCGTGCCCCCACAGAATTCGACGGATGGTCCGGCCTGCACGACGCGGATCATGTCGCCGTACTTCTCGCCGGCCATCCAGATCGCACCGGTTTTCTTCGCTTCCTCGAGCGGGAGCACGCGCGTGACGAGGTGCGCGTCGTCGCGAATCATCTCGTTGACCCGATGCGCGACGTCGCGCTTCTGTTCGGGCGACAGCGCACCGCCGGGCCAGCGAAAGTCGAAGCGCATGCGGTCGATCCCGACCCAAGAGCCGGCCTGATTGACCTCCTCACCGAGCACGTCCTTGAGCGCGCGCTGCAGCAAGTGCGCCGAGGTGTGATGGCGGCGAATCTCGCGCCGCCAGTATTCGGAGACGCTCGCGTGCACGCGCTCCCCGACCGTCAGCTCGCCTTCGAGCAGGACGCCGTGATGTGCGATGGCCTCGCTCAGGTATTGCGTGTCGCGCACCTCGAAGCGCGCCGCGCCCTCTGACTCGATCGTCCCCCGGTCGCCGATTTGTCCGCCGCGCTCGGCATAGAACGACGTGCGGTTTAGAATGATCGTGCCTTCCTCGCCGGCGCTCAGCGACCGCGTCGTCGCTCCGCCCCGCAGCAGCGCCACGACCTCGCCGTCGGACTCCAGGCCTTCTTCGTAACCCGTAAACTCGCTGCGCATGGCGGGCAGGTCCGAGAGCGCGACCACGTCGCGTTTCACCGCCGCGTCGCGCCGCGCGCGCTCGCGCTGCTCCGCCATCAGGCGATCGAACCCGATCGTGTCGACGGCGGCTCGGCGCTCCGCGGCGATCTCGCGCGTGAGCTCCAGCGGAAACCCATAGGTATCGTGCAGCAGAAACGCCTTCTCGCCGCCGATCATGTGCTCGGGTCGCGCGAGCGCGTCGTCGATCACGCGATCGAGCATCGCCATGCCGCGCTCGAGCGTACGATCGAAGGTCTGCTCCTCCAGTCGCAGCGCGGCAACGATGCGCGGCGCGCTCTCGCGCAGCTCCGGATAACCCGGTTCGAGCGAACCAACGACCGCGGGAACGAGCTTTGCGAGAAAGCCGTCCGGATACCCGAGCAGCTTGCCGTTACGGATCGCACGGCGGATGAGGAAGCGCAGCACGAAGCCGCGATCGGTGTTGGACGGATAGACGCCGTCGTTGATCAGGAACGTCGCCGCGCGCAGATGGTCGGCGATGATGTTGCGGCGCGCCCGCTGCTCCCGTTCGGAAAGCGACGTGCGGCCGATCGGCGGCTGCGCGGCCACGAGGTCGGTGAACAGATCGGTCTCGTACATCGACGCGACGCCGTTGCACACAGCGAGCAGCCGTTCGAGACCGGCTCCGGTGTCGATCGCCTTGCGCGGAAGCTCCGTCAGTTGGCCGTCCGCGCCGCGGTTGTACTGTTGGAAGACGATGTTCCACACCTCGACGTAGCGGTCGCCGAGATTCGGACCCGCATCGTCCGCTCCGCTCGCGTGCTCGGCACCCGTGTCGTAGAATATCTCGGTGCACGGACCACACGGGCCGGTCACACCCATCGTCCAGAAGTTCTCTTCGTCGAAGCGCGTCACGCGCGACGCATCCAGGCCGATTACGTCGACCCAAATTCGCTCGGCCTCGTCGTCGCCCGAGTGCACCGTCACGTACAAACGCCGCGGATCGAGCCGCAAGACCCGCGTGACGAACTCCCACGCCCACTCAATCGCTTCGCGCTTGTAATAGTCTCCGAAGCTGAAGTTGCCGAGCATCTCGAGAAACGTACCGTGGCGCCCGGTACGTCCGACGCTCTCGATGTCGCTCTTCGCGCCCGCGACCCGCAGACAGCGCTGCACCGTCACCACGCGCGGCGCCGGCGCCGGCTGTTCGCCGAGAAACACCGGCACGAACTGTTCCATCCCGGCGATCGTGAAGAGCGTCGTCGACATCTCGTGCGGAACGAGCGTCGCCGGAGGAAGCAGCTTGTGCTGCTTCCCCGCGAAGAAATCGATCCAGGCCTTCCGCAGCTCTTGGCTCTTCACGCTGCTATTGTACGACGGCCTTCCTACGAAGGCCGCTATTCGGCCAGTACCGTGCGGAGCTTCTCTAGCGCTTTAGCCTGTAGGCGAGAAACGTGCATTTGGGACACGTTGAGACGCTTGGCGATCTCCGTCTGCGAGACGGATTCGTAGAAACGGAGGTAGATGATGACGCGCTCGCGTCCGGTGAGCACGCGGAACGCGCGGTCGAGGTTGGCACGGTCCTCGAGCAGCTCGAGTCCGGCGTCGGAAACGCCGACGGTGTCGGCGAGCGTCTGCGATTTTTTGTCGGCTTCGCCTGAGACTTCGCTGTCCAGCGACAGCAGGTTGTAGGCCTGACCGAGCTCCTGCGCCTCGAGGATCTCGTCCTCGCCGACGTTTAGGTGCGCGGCCAGCTCCGCCACCGTAGGGCTGCGACCCAGCTCGATCGCCAGCTTGTCGCTCGCACGATTAACGGCGAGGTTAAGCTCTTGCAGGCGCCGCGGCACCTTGACGGCCCAGCCCTTATCGCGAAAGTAGCGCTTGATCTCGCCGACGATCGTCGGAGTGGCATAGGTGGTAAACTCGACGCCGCGCTCCAGATCGAAGCGATCGATGGCCTTCAGCAGGCCGACCGTGCCGACTTGCACCAAGTCGTCGAGCGGCTCGCCGCGATTCGCGAACCGGACGGCGAGAAAGCGAACCAAATTGAGGTGCACGACGATGAGCTCGTCGCGCAGACGTTCGTATTCGGGGTCGGGGGCTTCCGGCCGCTCGGAATGCCGCTGGCGGGCGCGGATGACCCTCCCAAAAAGCGCGCGCGTCCGCCGGCGGTCGGGGCGCGCGTCGTCCCGTTTGGTCACTAGCGAAACACTAGTGTGCGGCCAACCTCTTCACCATCAGCAAGTCGGTCCCCAATTGCGGGTGTACGTCGTAGCTCACCTCGTCCATCAGAGTCCGAATGAGAAAGACGCCGAGCCCGGCGATGCGAGCCTCGTCGAAATCCATGCTCCGGCCGTCGGTGGCTTCGACGCCGTGCCGCCCGCTGTCGTGCACTCGCACGCGAAGAGCGCCAGACAGAGCCTCGCAGGTCAGCTGAATGAACTCGCCGTGATTCTCGTGTTGGATTACGGCCGTGCATGCCTCGGCGACGGCCAGCTTCACGTCCTCGAGCTCCTCGATCGAAAAGCTCAGCCGATTCGCCACCGTGGCGGCGGCCAGACGCGCGAGCGCGACCCACTCGGGCCGCGCCGGAATCCGCAGCTCGACGAGCTCCG
This sequence comes from Vulcanimicrobiota bacterium, assembly GCA_963752825.1. Taxonomy (GTDB): domain Bacteria; phylum Vulcanimicrobiota; class Vulcanimicrobiia; order Vulcanimicrobiales; family Vulcanimicrobiaceae; genus Cybelea. The sequence goes on from CAVVZF010000001.1 coordinate 574,113, forward strand.
GAATCGCATGCTGAACCGGCTCGTTCATACCAGGGCTTTCATCGCGGTATCGTCGCTGTCGAAGATGCCGAAGATCTTTACCAGTCCGGTGATGTCGAAGATTTTCTTGATCTGCGGGTTCGTGCAGACCAGGTTGACCGAGCCGCCGTGCTCGCGGACGCGCTTGAGACCGCCGATCAGTACGCCCAGCCCCGTCGAATCGATGTATCGCACCTTCTCGAGATTGATGATCAGGTGGTACACGCCACGGTCGATCAGGTCGCCGATCGCGTCCTTGACCTTCGGCGACGTGTAGACGTCGATCTCACCGCTCAAATCGACGACGTAGCAGTCGCCCGGCGCTTCGCGTACGTTCACCTTGATGTCCAATTTGCTACTCCTCGGCTTTCCGTTGGAGCTCGTCGCGGGTCTGCTCCGCGGTCGCACGGCCTTCGGCGACGGCGGCGTCGATATTGGCTCGCGCACTCTCGACGACTTGCCGTCCTCGCTCGTAGAGTTCGGATACGCTCGACTGCCATTGCGACGTGACATCGCCAACCCTTCCCCTCAAGTCGTCCGTTGCGCCCATCGCAAAGTTGCTCGCCTCGCGCGCCTTACCGGCGAGACGATCGCGAGTCTCGTCCTGCGCGAGCAGGACCGCTGCGGCGCCGCCGACGACGGCACCGACAAGAAAACCGGCGAAGAATCCTCCGCCTCCACCATTGCCCTTACCCATGCTAATTACTCCCTAGCTTCTCGATCTTTTCCCGTAAGCAATCGCCGTAAACCGGCGGTCACGCCGCCCAGCGTCGCGCCGACGTTCACGATGGCCGGCACGACCGCGCTCTTCGTCAGGTCGGCCGTTCGCGACAGCGTGCCGGCCGTATCCTCCAAAGATTTCGTCACCCCATCGACGTGCGCGAGGGTGCTGCGCACGGGCGAGCTGACGTTTTCCAACTGCCGATCGACTTCGTCGAGCGTCACCCGCAGCCGGCGCAGCGTCTTCGCCAGCGCCAGCATCCCGACGAACACGCCGATCCCCAGCAACAGGGCACCCAGTCCGGCGCATACGTCGAGAATCAGGCTTCCGTACTCGGTACTGCTCAAGCTTATGCCTCCAGCCGCGCGCGGTTCGTCTCGAGTCTACCCATTCCCCCGGAGCCGGCCGATCAACCCGGGTAACAGCGAGACGGTCCGCTCGACTTCCAGCGGCGTCGTCGCCGAACCCAGCGAGAACCGGATCGCCCCCCGAAGCCAGGCCGGATCGAGGCCGAGCGCGCCGAGCACGTGGCTTGGTTCGAGCACTCCGGAGGTGCAGGCGCTCCCAGCCGAGACCGCCACCCCGGCGAGGTCCAGCGCGATCAGGAGCGCGGCGGAATCGACTCCCGCGAAGCTGACGTTGGCGATATGGGCCGATCGCGGTCCCGCCGCCCCATTGAGGCGCAGGTCGGGCACGTTCGAGCGGATGCCCTCTTCGAGCCGGTCGCGCAGCGCGGCGACCCGCGGGCTCTTCTCCGCCCGCTCCGCGGAGGCCAGCTCGAGCGCCACGGCCAGCGCGGCGGCCCCGGCAACGTTCTCGGTACCCGCGCGCCGCCCCGACTCCTGACCCCCTCCGTAGACGAGGGGCATCAGGCCGACGCCCTCGCGCACGTAGAGCACGCCGACGCCCTTGGGGCCGCCGAACTTGTGCGCCGAGAGCGAGAGCAGATCCACGCCCAGCTCGGCCACGTCGATCGGCAGCCAGCTGGGCGCCTGAATTGCATCGCAATGGAAGATGACGCCGCGTCGACGCGCGATCCGTGCAAGTTCCGCGATGGGCTGCACGGTGCCGATCTCGTTGTTAACGTACATTATCGATGCGAGCAACGTGTCCGAGCGCAGCGTCTGCGCAAACGCCTCCGGCCATACCGTTCCGTCGGATGCCACGGGCAGCAGCGCCGTATCGAAGCCTTCGCTCTTTAGCTGCTCCAGAGCCGCGAGCACCGCGTGATGCTCGATCGCACTCGCGATCACGTGCCCGGGATGCCGCAACGCCCGAGCGGCTCCTAGTATTGCCTGGTTGTCTGACTCGGTTCCGCTTGCGGTAAAGACGATCTCACCGCGCTTGGCGCCGAGCGCCGCCGCAACGCGGTCGCGCGCGTCGTCCAGCACGGCGCGGGCCCTGCGACCTTCGGAATGAAGGGAACTTGGGTTAAATCGGCTCTCAGCAAACGCTATGCGCATTGCGTCCGCGACTTCCGAACGCAATGGCGTGGTAGCCGCATTGTCTAGGTAAATTCGTTCGGAATTCACAGGTCGCTCACAGTAAGCCGCTATATTATCGGTTCGTGCGAAGCTCCAACGCACACTCCGAGAAGTAGCAACGGGAAACTGGCGGTCCGAGAATCACTCGGACCGCCTTTTTTTGTCCCGACTAAAGTAGCGGCGCTCACTCAGGTTCTCCGGCAGGTTCAACTGCTTGACGTCGTAGTCGTCATGAGCGTAGTGATACCCCGCACCATACCCGAGCTCTCGCATCAGCGGCGTCGGTGCGTTGCGCAAGTGCAGCGGCACCGGCTCGTTGCGCGTCTCCTGCACGTCCGCCATCGCTGCGGCGAACGACGTACCGACGCTGTTGCTCTTGGGCGCCGTCGCGAGGTAGAGCGTCGCGTGCGCGAGCGGAAAGAAGCCCTCCGGCATGCCGACGAAGTGCACGGCCTGCTGCGCCGCCACGGCGACAGTCAACCCGTTCGAGTCGGCGAGCCCGACGTCTTCGGATGCGAGGATCACGAGACGTCGGGCGATGAACAGCGGATCCTCGCCGCCGTCGATCATACGAGCGAGCCAATACAGGGCGGCGTCCGGGTCGCTCGCGCGAATCGATTTGATGAAGGCGCTGGTCGTGTCGTAGTGCATCTCGCCGGACTTGTCGTACGCGGTGCCGCGGCGCTGCATCGCCTCGCGCACGAGCGCCGCGTCTATCGCTCGAGCGCCGTCGCGCGGCGTCGCCGACGACGCGGCGAACTCCAACGCGTTGAGCGCCGCGCGCGCGTCCCCGTTTGCGAGGCCGACTAAGACGCGGCGCGCCTCGTCGTCGAGCATGACCTTCTGCCCGCCGAGGCCGCGCTCGCGATCCGTCAGGGCCCGGTCCACGATCGTTCCGACCTCCGCGTCCGAGAGCTGGTGGAGGACGAACACGCGAGCTCGCGACAACAACGCCGAATTCACCTCGAACGACGGGTTCTCGGTCGTCGCGCCGATGAAGACGACGGTGCCGTTCTCGACGTAGGGAAGAATCGCGTCCTGCTGTGCCTTATTGAATCGATGGATCTCGTCGATGAAGAGCACGGTGCGCTTGCCGGAGCGTTCGCGCGCCCGCGCCTCGTTGACGACGCGGCGAAGATCGGCGACGCCGGCGCTGACCGCCGACATGCGCTCGAAGTACGCGCCCGTCGAGCGCGCCACGATCTCCGCGAGCGTCGTTTTCCCCGTGCCGGGCCGGCCCCACAGGATCATCGACGGCACCGCGTCGCGCTCGATGGCCGTGCGTAGAACGCGCCCCGCGCCCATGAGGTCCTCTTGTCCGACGAACTCGCCGGGAGTGCGCGGCCGCATTCGGGCCGCGAGCGGCATCTCGCGGCGCGCAAACTCGAACGGCAGATCGCCGCCGCGGCGAGCTATCGGCACCTCAAGGCCGCGCGCTCGGAGGGCCGGCGGGCTGGGTCAAGCCGTTCTTTGGAATCTTCAGCGGCTTCGGCGTAGCGATTCCGCGATGGATTTCACCTGGGAACTGCATTGTGACGTCGCCCTCCGCGTGAGCGCTTCCCGTTTCGGTGTTGTAGAGTACCTTGCGAGCGGTCATGCTGCGGGTACCCTGCGTGATGTGGACCGCGCCCACGAGCAGCAGACTGTGCTCCGCGTCGTTAAGCGTGCCGCTGTCGGCATCCACGACGGTATCCGCCTGCACGTAGTGCACGTTCCCGGTGGCCTTGTAGACCTTCGCCGCTCCGTCGATCTGGGCCTGATCCGCGGTGAGCGTCGAGGGGCCGGCGGACTGCGACGGCGCGCTGCCTTCCAGGCTGCTCAGACCGTTGCCCTGCGAATCGTGCATGACGACGTGTCCGTTGAGATACAATATCTTCCGCTTGTAGTTTCCGTTCGCGTGATCCGCCGACACGTCTCCGCCGACGCGCGTCATGACGATCTTCGCGGGCGTGCTGAAATCGCCGCTCTTGAAGTTCGCGTCGATCGAGCTGGCGTGCACCGTCCACACGCCGAGATCGAACGAGGCCTGGCTCCCCGGCGGCGACGCCGCGGGTGATGCGACCGGCGAACGTGTGTGGGCCCCCGGCGCGGGCGGGCGCGGCGACGCGGATGGGCGCGGCGACGCGGCGAGCGCCAGCGACGTTACGAGCGCGAGCGCGCCTGCGAGCGCGGAGACGAATCGGATCATGCGAGTTTACGTACCTTTATCGTCGGGCGTTCGATCGGTCCGAACAACTCCGTGAGACGCTGCTCCGAAACGGCGCCTTCCCGCAGCAGGCGCGCGTGCGCACCGGAGAGATCGACGATGGATGATTCGCTATCATACCGCGTCGGTCCGTGCTCGACGAGGAGATCCGCCGGCGGCAGCATCGAGCGATCCGCGCCGCCGCGATAGCGCGCCCCGCCCGGCGGGTTCGCCGTCGTTCCGGCGATCGGCCCGCACCGCTCGAGCAAGGCCCGCGCGAACTCGTCGTCGGGCACGCGAAACGCGAGCGTCTGCAAGCCTGCCGCTAACTCGTCGCTGATGAATGCCGGCTTACGTATCAACACGATGACGGGCGCCGGAAGCAGCCGTTTGGCCGCGACGACCGCGAGTGCGTTGTCCCCAGCATATTCTAAGAACTCTGCCGGCGTCGCCACGTGCAGCGTGAGGGGCCGGTTATCGGGACGCCCCTTCGCGGCGTAGACGCGATCGATGGCCTCGTAGTCGTAGGGATCGCATCCGATCAAGTAGCTCGTATCGTTCGGCAGAATGACGGTGCCGCCCGAAATGGCGACGCGGACCACCGCTTCGGCGACGTCTTCGACGCTCGCCGCAGCAGCGTTGATTACCCGTCCATCAAACACGCAGCCGCGCGCCGGTTCCGATCGCGACGCACGAGAGCGGATCGTCCGCCACGATCGCCGGAACGCCCGTCACCTCCGAGAGAAGTTTCTCCAGCCCGCGCAGGAGCGCGCCGCCGCCAGTCAAGATGATGCCGCGATCGATGATGTCGGCCGACAGTTCCGGCGGCGTCTTTTCCAGGACGGCCTTGACGGCCTCGACGATCGCCCCGACCGGCTCGGAGAGCGCCTCGCGTATCTCTTCGCTCGTGATCTTCACGGATTTCGGCAAGCCGTTGATGAGATCTCGCCCGCGGATCTCCATGGCGAGCTCCTGCTCGAGTTTGTACGCGGAGCCGATCTTCATCTTGATCTCTTCGGCGGTACGCTCGCCGATCATCAGGTTGTAGACGCGCCGGATGTAGCGCACGATCGCCTCGTCCATCTTGTTGCCGGCCACGCGAAGCGACTGCGAAACGACGATGCCACCCAGCGAAATGACGGCTACGTCGGTCGTGCCGCCGCCGATGTCCACGACCATGCTGCCGGACGGGCCGCCGATGGGAAGTCCCGCCCCGATCGCGGCGGCCATGGGTTCCTCGATGATGCCGACGTCGCGCGCCCCCGCGAGCTTCGCGGCATCCTTGACGGCGCGCTCCTCGACCGACGTGATCTCCGCCGGGACGCAGATCGTGACGTGCGGCTTCGGCTTGACGATAGACGACCACCACGAGCGATCCTTCATCACTTTCTTGATGAAGTACGAGAGCATCGCTTCAGTGACTTCGAAGTCCGCAATCACGCCGTCTCGCAGCGGACGGATCGCCTGAATGTGTGCGGGCGTCTTCCCGAGCATCTGGCGCGCTTCTTCGCCCACGGCCAGCACGCGGCCGGTATTCATGTCTTTGGCGACGACGGAAGGCTCGCGCAGAACGATGCCCTTCCCCTTGACGTGAACGAGCACGTTCGCCGTGCCGAGGTCGATCCCGATGTCCAAAACGACTCCTATTCGAAAGCCAGGAACGTCTGATTAATCCGCTGCACCGATCGCAGCGGGCAATTTTGCCGCAGATCGAGGAGCGCCCGAGGAAGCAAAGCGGTGTTCTGTGTGACCGAGGGCGCAACAAAGAGATGCGGCCAAAGTGCCGCTGCCCGAAGGGTTTGGCCGCAAAGCGGCGCAAACGATCCGTACATCGGATTAATCAAAGGTTCCTCGAGTTATCCCGTCGCCGAAACGCGCGGGTATTCGCTCGTTTCGAAGAATCCGCTCGGCTCGACCAGCGGCGTGACGCCGCTGCTGCGCTGCACCTGACCGCCGAGTTCGGAGAGCAGCTCCTCCAGGCGCTCGTAACCGCGGTCCACGTACTCCAAGCCGATGATTTCCGTTTCGCCCGCCGCGGCCAAACCGGCCACGACGAGCCCCGCGCCCGCGCGGATGTCGGGCGCTTCCACCGGTGCGCCGGAAAGCTGTTTGGGACCTTTGATTACGGCGGCGTTGCTCTCCATCGTCACCTTGACGTCCGCGCCCATGCGAGCGAGCTCGTTGACGTACGAGAAGCGAGCATTGAAGATCGACTCTTCGACCACGCTCGTACCGGGGCAGGTGCACAGAAAGCCGACCATCTGCGGCTGGAGGTCCGTCGGGAAACCAGGGTAAGGCGCGGTCAGGATGTCGGTGCCGCCGGTGATCCCGCCCGCCTTCGCGCGGATCCAGTCCTTTCCGGTCATCGTGACCACGCCGCACTCCACGAGCTTGTCGAGGAGTGCGCCGAGGTGTTCGGGCCGGCAGTGCGTCACGGTGACGTCGCCGCGCGTAACCGCGCCGGCGACGAGCAGCGTCCCCGCCACGATGCGATCGGGGATGATCTCGTATTCGACGCCGTGGAGTTCGGGCACGCCCTCGATCACGATCGTGTCCGTGCCTTGGCCCTTGATCTTCGCGCCCATCGCGACGAGGAAATCCGCCAGGTCGACGACCTCGGGCTCCATCGCGACGTTTTTCAGCGTCGTTGTGCCGTCGGCCAATGCCGCGGCCAGCATCGCGTTCTTCGTCGCGCCGACGCTGGGCATGCGAAACTCGATTGCCGCTCCGCGCAGCTGCGGGCTGCTCGAGCGCGCGATGAGATATCCGTGGGCGTTGTGGACGTCGCATCCGAGCGCGACGAACGCCTGCTCGTGCATGTCGGTCGCTCGAGTACCCAGAACGCATCCACCCGGCAGCGGCACCTCGGCGCGTCCGAATCGTCCGAGCAGCGCGCCGACCACGTCGAACGAGGCCGCCAGCTTGCGCACGAGCGCGTAGGGGGCGCGATACGACGCGACGTTGCTCGCGTCGATCGTCACGGTGTTGTCGCCCTCGTAACGCATGCGCGCGCCTAGCGCCTCGAGCAGCGACCACATGACGGAGACGTCGGTGATGCGCGGAATCCGGTGAAGCGTTACCGTGCCTCTCGCGAGCAGCGAGGCCGCCATGATCGGCAACGCGGCGTTCTTCGAGCCGTGCGTCGCGACCGAGCCTTCTAAACGCGCGCCGCCCCGGATCCGGAGCGTTGTCTCAAGACGATCGAGCACGGTGATTTATGTTCGCGTAGCCTCGTGGCTCGCCTACCGGTGGCCGGTGAGGCGCAGCTTGGCGTTGGCGAACTCGATCGCGGCCTGTTCGCGCGCGTAGAGCTCCCGATCGTCCCCCGCGGCCTTCTGCCGCTCAGTTGCCGCCTGCAGCTCCTCGCGAGCCTCGGCCACGTCGACCTCTTCGAAGCGGACCGCCTCGTCGACCAAGATCGTGACGCCGTCGGGAAGCGCCTGCGTGAATCCGTCGCTGGTCGCAAGCTCCAGCCGCGAGGCGGTGCCGAGGTTTGCGCGCAGGACGCCGGGTTTGAGCGCGGCGAGAAACGGCGCGTGACGGGGGAGGATGCCCTCCTCGCCTTCCGTCGTCACCGCGATCACGAGCTCCGCGTCGCCCTGGAAGACGATCTGCGTCGGCGTGACGAGCTTGAACGGAAGCGTGCTAGCCATGCGCCATCCGCTGCGCGTTCTCTTTGACCTCCTCGATCGTGCCGGCGTAGAAGAACGCGCCCTCCGGCAAATCGTCGACCTTACCCTCGAGGATTTCTTTGAACGACTCGATCGTCTCGGGAAGCTTGACGTACTTGCCCGGGCGTCCCGTGAACTGCTCGGCCACGAAGAACGGCTGCGAGAAGAAGCGCTGGATGCGTCGAGCGCGCGCCACGCTCACCTTGTCTTCTTCCGAGAGCTCCTCGACGCCGAGGATAGCGATGATGTCCTGCAAATCGCGGTAGCGTTGCAGCACCTCCTGCACGCCGCGCGCGACCGCGTAGTGCTCCTCGCCGACGATCTGCGGGTCAAGGATGCGCGACGTCGACGCCAGCGGATCGACCGCGGGATAGATTCCGAGCTCGGAGATCGGACGAGAGAGGGCCGTCGTCGCGTCGAGATGGGCGAACGTCGTGGCAACCGCGGGATCGGTGTAGTCGTCGGCGGGCACGTAGACGGCCTGCACCGACGTGATCGAACCCTTGCGCGTTGACGTGATCCGCTCTTCCAGCACGCCCATGTCCGTGCCCAGCGTCGGCTGGTATCCGACGGCCGAGGGCATGCGCCCCATGAGCGCCGAGACTTCGGAACCCGCCTGCATGTAGCGGAAGATGTTGTCGATGAAGAGCAGCACGTCGGCCCCGAGCTCGTCGCGGAAATACTCCGCCATCGTGACGCCGGTCTGCGCGACGCGGAAGCGCACGCCGGGCGGCTCGTCCATCTGCCCGAAGACAAGCGTCGTCTGCGCGAGCACCCCCGACTCTTTCATCTCGAGCCAGAGGTCGTTCCCTTCGCGAGTCCGCTCGCCGACGCCGGTGAACACCGAGAAGCCCTTGTGCACGTACGCGATGTTGCGGATCAGCTCTTGGATGAGAACGGTCTTGCCGACGCCGGCGCCGCCGAAGAGTCCGACCTTGCCGCCGCGCGTGTACGGTGCCATGAGATCGACGACCTTGATTCCCGTTTCGAAGACGCGCGCCGTCGGCTCCTGATACTTGAGTTCCGGCGGCGCGCGGTGAATCGGCCAATACGCCGCGGCCTCGACCGGCGCGTCGCTGTCGATCGTCTCGCCGAGCACGTTGAAGATGCGCCCGAGAGTGCCCTCGCCGACGGGTATCGTGATCGGACCGCCGATGCTGCGCACGGCCGCGCCGCGGACGAGGCCGTCGGTCGAGCCGAGCGCGAGGCAGCGCACCTGATTGTCGCCCAGTTCGTCCTGAACCTCGAGCGTCAGCTCGCGCGCCGCCATCGCGGTTCCTCCGAGACTGACGCCTTGCGCCGCAGCGGCGCCGTTGCTTTTCGCGTGGTCCTCGTTCACGTTGACGCGCAGCGCGTCGTTGATCTTCGGCAGCGTCTCGGGACTAAACTCGACGTCCACGACGTTGCCGAGCACTTGGACGACCTTTCCGGTATCAGCCATTTCTCTCAATGTTCCTCATGCATTTGGGTTTGTACAGTCAGGCGTCACTCAACGCCTAAAGCCTCCGCACCTGCCACGATCTCGAGCAGCTCCTTGGTGATTGCGGCCTGCCGAGCGTTGTTCATAGCGATCGTCAGCTCGTCGATCAGCTTCGACGCGTTGTCGGTCGCGTTGGTCATCGCGACCAGCTGCGCAGCGAAGAAGGCCGCATCCGTCTCGAGCATCGCGGAGTAGATCGTGAACTCGAGATACTTCGGAAGCAACCGCGAGAGCACGAACTCGGGCGACGGCGCAAACTCAATAGAGCCGCGCCGCGTCCTGTCGTCGCCCCTGTCACTCTGACCCAAGGTGCTCTCAATTGGTACGAGTGTACGGGTCAGCGGGCGCTGCGACATCATCGTGATCAGTTGTTGCGAGACGAGCACGATCTCCGAGATCTCTCCATGCCGGAAGTCGTCGGACGCGCGCCGCGCGGCGTCGCGCGCGGTGTCGATCTTCTCGCCACTGCCAAGCGCCCAGGTCGCGCGATCGGACATCCCCCTCCGCCGCACCGCGTTACGGGCCTTCAGGCCGATCGTGTAGTATTGGGCGGCGCCGCGCTGCCGCGCCAGCTCCCACGCCGCGTGAATCACGTTGGAGTTGAACGCGCCCGCGAGTCCCTTGTCGGCGCTGATCAGCACGATTCCGGCCGGAGCGCCTTCCTTTCCCGGCTTCATGAAGGGATGATCGACCGAATGCACCGCTCCGATCAGGTCCTGGAGCATCTGCGAAAGCGCGTCCGCGTACGGGCGGGCGCGCTTCCGCACGGCCTCCGCGCGCCGAATCTTCGCCGCGGCGACCTGCTTCATCGCGTTGGTGATCTGCTGCGTGTTCTTCAGCGACCGGATGCGATCGCGCAGATCGCGGACTGTCGGCACGTTTGCGCTCCTAGAAGCCCTTGTTGAACTCGACCACCGCCGCGTCCAGCTGTTTCTTGATCTCGTCGGAGAACTGGCCGGTCTGCGCGATCGTCTCGAGTATCTGCGCGTGCTTGGCGCGCAGGAAGTCGATCAGCCCGGCCGCCCAGCTCTGCAGCCGCGGCGTCGGAATGTCGTTCACGAAGCCGCTGGTCGCAGCATAGATGATCGCGACCTGGTCCTCCATCGGCTGCGGCTGATACTGCGGCTGCTTGAGGAGCTCCGTCAGCTTCTCGCCGCGCATCAGCTGGTTCTGCGTGGCCTTGTCGAGGTCGCTCGAGAGTTTGGCGAAAGCGGCGAGATCGCGATACTGCGCGAGCTCGAGCTTCAGCTGACCCGCGACCGACTTCATTGCCTTGGTCTGAGCGGCGCCGCCGACGCGCGACACCGAGAGACCGATGTCGACCGCCGGCCGGATGCCCTGGAAGAAGAGCTGCGGTGTCAGGTAGATCTGGCCGTCGGTGATCGAGATTACGTTGGTCGGAATGTAGGCGGAGAAGTCTCCCGCCTGCGTCTCGATGACCGGCAGCGCCGTCAGCGACCCCGCGCCCATCTCGTCTGAAAGTTTCGCGGCCCGCTCGAGCAGACGCGAATGCAGGTAGAAGACGTCGCCTGGGTAGGCCTCGCGGCCCGGCGGGCGGCGCAGCAAGAGTGACATCTCGCGGTACGACTGCGCGTGCTTCGTGAGATCGTCGTATACGATCAGCACGTCCTTCCCGGCGTACATCAGCTCTTCGGCCATCGCGCATCCCGCGAACGGAGCCAGCCAGCGCAGCGCGGCGGCCTCAGCCGGGCTGACGGCGACGATCGTCGTGTAGGCCATGGCGCCCTTTTGCTCGAGGATCTGCGCCAGCGCGGCCACCGTCGAGTTCTTCTGTCCGATCGCGACGTAAACGCAGAACACGTCGCGGCCCTTCTGATTGATGATCGTGTCGACGGCCATGGCGGTCTTGCCGGTCGATCGGTCGCCGATGATCAGCTCGCGCTGCCCCTTGCCGATCGGGATCAGCGCGTCGATGGCGCGGATTCCGGTCTGGAGCGGCTGCTTCACCGGTTGCCGCTGCACGACGCTCGGCGCGATGTTCTCGATCGTGCGGAAGCGATTCGTCTCGATCGCGCCCTTGCCGTCGATGGGCTGGCCCAAAGGATTGACGACGCGCCCAAGCATTGCCTCGCCGACGGGAACCGATGCGATCCGGCCGGTGCGGCGGACGCTGGCGCCCTCTTTGATCTCGACGTCGGGGCCCATGATCACGACGCCGACGTTATCCTCTTCGAGGTTGAGCGCCACGCCTTGGAGCCCGTTCGCGAACTCGACGAGCTCCGACGAGCGAACGCCGCGCAGGCCGTAGACCCGCGCGAGATTCGCGCCGACCTGGATCACCGTTCCGACCTCGTCCTCTTGGATTCCGGTCTTGAACTGCGCGATCTGCTGCTTCAGTATGCCGGCGATTTCATCAGCGTTTATCATTCGTCTACTTTCTTGGAGAGCAACGTCATTGTTGGGCCGGGGAACCTCTGATTAATCCGCTGCACCGATCGCAGCGAGCAGTTTTGCCGCAGGTCGAGGCGCGCCCGAGGAAGCATAGTCGTGCCTCTGTGACCGAGGGGGCAACAAAGAGATGCGGCAAAACTGCCGCTGCCCAAAGGGTTTGGCCGCAAAGCCGTCATCTGCGTTGTCGAAGACTCGGTCACAGACTGCTTCGAGTATGCGCCCTCGCCTTCTCCTCGCATCTGGCGGCTTTGCGGTACAAACGATCGGTACATGGGATTAATCAGAGGTTCCCTAAGTCCCGAGCGAGCGCATCGAGCCGCCCCGAGATCGTCGCGTCGATGCGACGGTCGCCCATCATGATGCGCAGGCCCCCGATGAGCGCCGGATCGACAACCTCGGTGGCCTCGAATTTCTTTGCGTAAATGCGCTCGAGGCGTTGGATCAACGCGGCGTACTCGGCACGATCGAGCGCGCGCGCCGAGGTCAGCGTGAGCGTCTGCGCCCCGCGTGCCGCGCGCTGCAGCGCGAGATACTCGGCGACGAGGGCGGGGAGCAGCTGCTCGCGGCGCTTGCGGACGAGCAGCAGCAGCGTGTGCAGCGCGATCGGATGGAGTTTGCCTTCGAAGGCCTCGACGAGGACACGCTCCTTGTCGGGCTTCGAAATCACTGGCGAGAGGAAGAACTCGCGCGCCTGCGTGTTGTCGCCGATCGCACCGGCGACCGTCGCCAGATCCGATCCGACGCGGTCGGCGGCCTGCTGCTCCCCCGCCAGCGACGAAACCGCCGTCGCGTAGCGGCGCGCGAGCGTTTGGCTAACCACGGGCGCGCTCCAGCGATCCCACGAAGCCGTCGATGAGGCGCTCGTCCAGCGCGGGACTCACGCGCCGGGCCGCGTCCTCGCGCGTTACGCGCAGCGCACGTGCCAGCAGGTCGTCGCGAAGCCGCCGCTGTGCCGCCGCCCTCGCACGAGCGAGTTCCTTGCCGGCGTCCTGCAACGCGCGCTCGCCGGCGTCCTTGCACTCCTGCAAGACCGACTCGCGCTCGTGCTCGGCGTGCTCGGTCGCGCGCTGCACGATGAGCTCGGCATCGCGGCGCGCGCCGTCGATCTCCGAGCTCAGCGTCTCGAGCGCGGCCTTGACCTCGTCTCGGTGGCGCTCCGCCTCCGCGATTTGCTTGTTGCTGCGCTCCTGCGCACTCATGATGACCGGCAAGAACCAGCGGAACCATGCCAACACCAGCACCGCGATGAACACGACCGACGATACGACCTGGCTCCAGATCGCGATGCGAATATAGAGCTGCGCGTCGCTCATCTCGCCGCCTCGGGAATGACCCGATCGAGCATGAAATCGGCGACGCGGCGCACCGCGTCGTCCTCCCCTGCGCGCGCCGATTCGAACTCTTGCTGGGCCTTGCGCTGCGCCTCCTCGACGATGGCCTGCGCCTGCTGCGCGTAGCGGCCGGAAAGCTCGGCGGCCTCGTTGGACGCCCGAGCCCGCCCCGCGGCGACGCGGTTTTCGGCCTCTCGCCGCGCGTCGCTGCGGATCGATTCGGCCTGCGCGCGCAGGCTGCGCGCCTCGGCCTGATAACGGTCGTAGTCCGAAACGAGGCTGTTGATGTACTCGCGCCGGCGGCGAATCGCCGCGGCGACCGGCCGCAGAAACACGACGTTGAGCACCGCGAAGAAGATCGCGAAGTTGATCAACTGCACGACCAGCGTCCCGTCGATGGAGAGAAACGACACCGCTTAGTTTGCTCCGCTACTTGACCAGCGCTGAAATGATGGTCGACGTCTTCGTCACCACGAGCAGGATGTAGAAGGAGAGTGCGATCGCGATGAACGGCACCGCCTCCAGTACGCCGACGCCCAAGAACATGAAGAGGAAGATGTTCGGACGCGCCTCGGGCTGGCGCGCGATCGACTCGACCGCCTTGGAGGCGACGACGCCGTCACCCACGGCGGAGCCGAACGCCACCCCCGAGATGATGATGCCGAAGCAGATCACCGCCGCGGCTGCAATTAAGGCTTCAGGGTTCACAAACGTTCCTTTCTAGTGTTCGTCGGCAAGCGCCAACGATAGGTAGACGATTGCCAGCAAGGTGAAGACGAAAGCTTGAATCGTCCCGACGAAAAAGTTGAAAAACTGGATCAAGATCGGAACGACGGCGACGCCAAACGACAGATTGAAGAATCCTATCTGGACGCGCGCCACGATGATCGAAGTGACGATGATGAAGAGCAGCTCGCCGACGAAGATGTTGAAGAAGAGGCGGGCGGCCAACGTGATAGGACGAAGGATCTCGTCGAGAACGTTCACTGGGAAGAGGGCCGGAAACGGCCTGAATACGTGGCCCAGATAGGACAGCCCCTTCCTGCGGAACGCCACGACCTGGATCATGCAGAAGACCACGAGGGCGAGCGGGACGACCGTGTTGAGATCGGCGGTCGGCGATCCCCCGAACGGCAGATCGAACGCCTTGAATGGGAGCACACCGAACTGGTTCAGCAAGAAAATGAAGATGAACAGCGCGACGAAGAACGGAACGAACGGCTCGCCGCCCTCACCCAGCACGCTCGTCACGAGGTCCGCGATGTAGTTGAACACCGCCTCGAGCACGGCCTGACGCTTCGTGACGTACGGAGACCGGTAGCTCGCCCCGATCCATCCGAAGAACAGCAAAGCGACGATCATGACGAGCCACGTCGTCATGATCGTGTCGGCATGAACTCCGCCGAGCAGCGGCAGTCGCCAAATGTAGTGTTCGCCGATCTGTTCGTGCACGCGTTACGGTTCCGTTACGTCTTGCTGCGGAAGAGTCGCCACGCGCGAAACGCGTACGTGGCGAGCGGGAGAAAAAAAGCGGCCAGAAACGGCCCGAGCGCCCACCAGGGCCCACGAACCGCCAACGCCGCGGCTACTATACTAAAGGCGGCTAGCCGCAGTAAACTACTTAACCCAAAGAATGCCACGTTGCCAGACTCGAGCAGGCGCTCGCTTCCTCGCATAATCCCGAGCATGTTCGCGACGCCGCACGCGGTGCCGACCGCGACCGCCAGCGCGGCGTAGGGAGCCGGCGCCAGAAGCGCGAGCGCCGCGACCCCGCCCACGAGTGCCGCCGTGGCGACGACGGATCGCTTCAGCCGCGCGAGCGTCACGAGCTCCGGGCCGGTCATCGCATGGCTTTGAGCAGGATCCGAAAGGCGGAATAGGCGCCCAGCGCCGCGCCCACAACCAGCCCGACCGGTGCGTAGAGCGGCTCGCCGCGCCGGCTCGCGACAAACACGCCGCAGGCGAGCCCGAGGACGGCAGCGCCCGCGAACGCGCTCCCGGCCGCGACGACCGGCAGCAGGGTTCTCACGGTCCGGCTAGGGCCGCGCCGGCTGGCAGCTGATCTACGAACGGCTCGGGATACGCCGCGCCGCGCAGCCGCGCCAACAGCCAGGCGACGATGCGCGCGGCGGCGCGTCCGTCGCCGTAGGGATTGACGGCCTGCGCCATGCTCGCGTACGCCGATTCATCCTCGAGCAACTCGCGTGCCGCCGCGAGAATCCGGCCGCCGTCGTGCCCGACGAGGCGCAGCGTTCCCGCGCGCAGGCCCTCGGGGCGCTCGGTCTCCTCGCGCATCACGAGCACCGGCTTAGCCAGGCACGGCGCCTCCTCTTGAAGACCGCCCGAGTCGGTGAGCACGAACGACGAGGCTCGGACGGCGGCCACCATCTCGGCGTAATCGATCGGCTCGACCAGCACCACGCCGGGCATGCCGCCCAGCACGTCGCGCGCCACCGGCGCGACGCGCGGCGACGGGTGAACCGGCCAATACAGCTGCGGGCGCGCCGGAAGCTCGGCGATCGCGCGCAGCGCGTCGCAGATCTCGCGCATGTGCGCGTGGTTCTCCCGCCGGTGCGCGGTCACGACGATCGTCGGACGCCGCGGATCGAGGTCGCCCCAGTGCGGCGGGACGGGAAGGCCGTCGCGCGCGGCCGTTGCCAGGAACGCGTCGATGACGGTGTTTCCGGTAACGACGATGTCCTCGGGCGCGACGTGCTCCTGCAGCAAGTGCCTGCGCGCCAGCGCCGTCGGCGCGAAGTGATACGACGCGATCGTCGCCGTAAGGCGTCGATTCATCTCCTCGGGATATGGCAGCCAACGATTGCTCGTGCGCAGGCCCGCCTCGACGTGACCGACCGGGATCTGCTGATAAAAGGCCGCGAGAGCCGCCGCCGTGCTCGTCGTCGTGTCGCCGTGAACGAGCACGACCTCCGGGCGCGCGTCTTGCAGCACCGGCTCCATGCCGGCGAGCACGCGCGTCGTGATCTCCGTGAGCGTCTGATCCTCGGTCATCACGTCGAGATCGTAATCCGGCGTGATGGCGAACAGCGATAGCAGGTCGTCGAGCATCTTGCGGTGCTGGGCGGTCACGCAGACTAGATGCTCGATCGTAGGCGCGGCGCGCAGCGCGGCAACGACCGGCGCCATTTTGATCGTGTCCGGGCGCGTGCCAAACACGCTCATGACCTTCAGACGGTTGGCCATGGGTTACGTTGCGTGGCGAAAGACGTGCGTGAATTCGCCGGAAAAGGCCAGCGCCACCGCGCCGAGCACGAAGCAGACTGCGTAAAGCAGCAGCACGGCCTGACGCACGTTGAGTCCGAAGCGGAAGATCAGCTGGTGATGGAAGTGGCCGCGATCGGCCTCGGTGATCCGCTTGCCGCTGCTGGCGCGGCGCACGATCGAGGCGGCCGTATCGATGACCGGAAGGGCGAGGACGAGCAGCGGTACGACGACGCTGATCGCGATGGCCGTCTTGCTGGCACCGATGATCGACACCGTCGCGAAGACGTAGCCGATGAAGAGCGAGCCCGCGTCGCCGAGGATGATCCGCGCCGGGTTGAAATTATACGGCAGGAAGCCCAGAGCGGCGCCGGCTAGCGCGATCACGACCAACGCCACGACCGGGTTGGCGTGAACGACCGCGATTATGAAGAGAAAGACGCTGGAGATCGCGGCGACGCCGGCCAGCAGTCCGTCCAAGCCGTCGAGGAAGTTGATCGCGTTCATCATGCCGACGTACCAGACGAGCGTCAGCGGCACGCCGACCCAGAGCGGAATGTCGATCCAGTTCGTGCCGGGATTGTGGTCGAACGGGTTGTTGATCCCGGGAATGACGAAGCCGTACAGCATCGAAATCAGCGCCACGACGATTTGCGCGAAGAGCTTGTTGCGCGCGCGCATGCGCATGACGTCGTCCCAGATCCCGACGCCCAGAATCAAGAGGCTTCCGAAGAGCAGCCCCACGAGCCCGTGAATCGCGTCGACCTGTTCGCTCGCCGGCATCAGCGCTTTCGGCGAGGCGAGCGAGACGCCGAGCACCGTGAACAGGGCGAACGCGAAGCCGAAGAAGACGGCGATGCCGCCGACCCGCGGCTTCGGCAGATCGTGCATGCGCCGCTCGGCGCCGTCGTTGTCGACGATGCCGAGGTGATTAGCCAGCCGCACGACCAGCGGGGTGGCCAGCAGGCTGACGATTCCCGCGATAACGAACGCGGCCGCATACAACACGCCCGGGCTGAGCGAATGAAAGGTCATCCGCGCGCGCCCTCGAGCGCTCCGTACGCGACCAGCGCGACCCCCGCCTCGGCCAGCAGCTGGCTCGCGACCGGATCGGGATACGGCTCATCGTAGACGATCTTCGCGATCCCCGCGCTGATCAACAGCTTAGAGCAGTTCACGCACGGCTGGTGGGTGCAGTACGCGGTCGCGCGATCCAGGCTCACGCCGTGCAGCGCACCCTGCACGACCGCGTTGGCCTCCGCGTGAGTGGCGCGCAGGCAATGGTCGTTGATCAGCGTACAGCCGACCTCGGTGCAGTGCGCGACGCCGCGCGGCGCGCCGTTGTACCCCGTCGTCAGAATTCGATGGTCGCGAATCAGCACGCAGCCGACCGAGGCGCGCGGACACGTCGCGCGCGTGCCGACGGTGTGCGCGATCTGCATGAAGTATTCGTCCCAGCCGGGGCGCATGACTCGCTCGACCCTACGGCACGTCGTAGCGCGAGGTCAGCTCGCGAACGCGGCCGCGCAGCTTGTCGATCCGCGCGCGCTCTTCGATGTCGTCGAACCCCGCGCAGATGATGCGCGCGACCTCGCGGCAATCCTCGACGCCGAGCCCGCGCGCGGTGATCGCGGGCGTGCCGAGCCTGATGCCGCTCGCGACCATCGGCTTCTGCTTGTCGAACGGGATCGCGTTCTTGTTCACGGTGATGCCGATCTCGTCGAGATACGCCTCGACCGCCTTGCCGGTGAGTCCCTTGACCGAGACGTCCACGAGGATCAGGTGCGTGTCCGTGCCGCCGGCGACCAGGCGAAGTCCGGCGCGCGTGAACTCCTCGGCCATCGCCCGCGCGTTTTCGACCACCTGGCGCTGATACGCGGCGAACTCCGGCCGCAGCGCCTCGCCGAACCCGACGGCCTTCGCCGCGATCGTGTGCATCAGCGGCCCACCCTGAATCCCTGGGAACACCGTCTTGTCGATCGGCTGCGCCCACTTCGCCCTCGACAGGATGAAGCCGCCGCGCGGACCGCGCAGCGTTTTGTGAGTCGTCGAGGTCACGAAGTCCGCGACGGGAACCGGCGAGGGATGCAATTCCGCGGCGACGAGGCCCGCGACGTGCGCGAAGTCGACCAGGAGCGGCGCGCCGACCTCGTCGGCGATCTCGCGGAAGGGCCCATACTCCATCACGCGAGGATATGCGCTCGCGCCCGCGACGATCAGCTTCGGCTTGTGCTCCAGCGCGAGCGCGCGCACCTGATCGAAATCGATGAGCTCGGTGTCGCTCTTCACGCCGTACGCGACGGCGTTGTAGAGCTTGCCGGAAAAGCTCACCTTCGTTCCGTGAGTGAGGTGACCGCCGTGCGCGAGCGACATGCCCAGGACCGTGTCGCCCGGCTGCAGCACAGCCATGAAGACCGCCATGTTGGCCTGTGCGCCGGAGTGCGGCTGCACGTTGGCGTGGTCGGAGCCGAAGATCTGCTTCACGCGATCGATCGCGAGCGTCTCCGCCACGTCGACCCACTCGCATCCGCCGTAGTAGCGCCTGCCCGGATAGCCCTCCGCATACTTATTGGTCATCACGCAGCCCATCGCTTCGCGCACGGCACGGCTCGCGTAGTTCTCCGACGCGATGAGCTCCAGGTTGTCCCTCTGGCGGCGCTCCTCGCCGGCGATCGCCGAAAAGAGCTCGGGATCCTGCGCTTCGATGGCGGAAGGTGTGAGAATATCCATCACGGCACTCCGACGAGGTCCTTAGGCGTTTGAGCGTCGGTTACTTTCCCGCGTTCCAGATCCTTGAGCGTGCGCATGCGCTGTGCCTCGCCGAACTCGAACAACTGCTGCGTGCGGTACGCGTGACGGCCGCCGTCGAAGGGAGTCGCGAGATAAACGTCGAGCATTCGCTCGATCATCTCCCAGCCGGTGAGCCGTTCCGAAAAAGCGACGACGTTCGCATCGTTGTGCCGGCGCGCGAGCTCCGCTGCATACGGCTCGTCCACCGGCGCGCAGCGTATGCCGGGCACCTTGTTGGCGGCCATTGCGATCCCGAGGCTCGACCCGCAGACGAGTATTCCGCGGTCGGCCTGGCCCGTCGCGACGGCTTCGCCCACGGCGTAACCGTACTGCGGATAATCCACGGGCGTCGCGTCGTGCGTCCCAAAATCGAGCACGTCGTATCCGCGGTCCCGCAGAATCTGCGCGATGCGATCCTTGTATTCGAACCCGGCGTGGTCTGCGCCCAGAGCAATTTTCATAGTTTTTCGGATGTCCAGCGGCAAGGGTGAGTCACGAGCAACGGTCGAACGTCCGACGCCGATGAAGCTTGCTTGCGCGAGCAGTTCGTTCCACCGCGACATCGAGCGCGGCGAGCTTACGCAGCTGGAGTTCCTCGACCTCTGCGCACGCGAGCTGGCCTGCGACGGCGTCGTTTTAGACGTGCGGCATTTTCCGCGAACCGACGACGACTACCTCGCTCAAATCAAGAAGATGACGACCGACCGGGGTCTCTCGCTCGCCGCGCTGGCCGATCCGAGCTTCTTCGCTTCCGCGCCCGAGCGCATGCGCGAGGTCCTGCGCTACGCGGAGGTGCTGGGCGCTCCGCTCGTCGCGGCGCCGCTCGAGCTCGAGGTCAGCCGTTCGTGGAGCGATCAGCTCGCGCGCCTCGGCGCCGCCACGACCTTGGCAAAGACCCTCAACGTGACGCTCGCCGTCCGCAACGCCCCCGCCACCTTCGCGGCGGGGACGCACGATCTCAAACGCGTGGCCAAGGAGAGCGACTCCGCGTGGCTGCGCTTCGGACCCGAGCTGGAAACGCTCGACGCCGGAAGCGACCCCGCGGCGCTGCAGCCGAACACCGTGCTGCTCTGGAGCGATCTCGGGACGCAAACCGACGCATCGATCGGGGATACCGTGGCCGCGTTTGCGGGATTCCGCGGACACGTCGCGCTCGACGAGCGCTTGGGCGCGGCCGACGCCGTGCTCGCCGCGGCGGCGCTGCGCCGCTGGCGCGAAATACTCAACCGCGCATAGCGTCTTGCGCTCGTGGTGATCGAACCTGCTGTCTCGCAGGTGGGTGCGGCCCGGGCGCCGATAGTGTCGGGCGCTTTGCCCGTATCGTCGTGACCGGAGCTGGTGCTCCCTAGGTAATCATAGTCGGTTCGGTACCTACGTGCGCTGCGCGCCTACGCGCAGTCGAGCCTCTCTACCGTATCATCGGCAGTCAAGCGGGAGGGCCTCGCGACCGGCGGAAAGCACCAAGCCGCCATGCCAAGGCTGCGCCTCTCCGTCTCGTCGCTTGAGTTGCCGCTCGTCCATCCGTTTAAGATCGCGCGCTGCGAAGAGTCGGTCGCGCACACGGCAATCGTCCGCCTGCGTGCCGACGAACGCGAAGGCATCGGCGAGGCCGCGCCGATCGCGCGCTACGGCGAATCCGTCGAGAGCGTCGTCGCGTATCTCTCGTCGCATCCGCTCGCGGCAGACGATGAGTATCGGTTCGAGTCGCTGCTGCACGCGGGGATTCCGGCGGCCGCTCGCGCGGGACTCGATCTCGCGCTGCACGACCTGATCGGCAAGGAGCTCGGCAAACCGCTTTACGACCTGCTCGGTCTCGACCCGTCGGCAACGCCCGCAACATCGTTCACGATCGGCATTGCCGATCCGGAGCTCACGCTGCGCAAGGTCGCGGAGGCCGGCGACCATCCGATTCTCAAGATCAAGCTCGGCATCGGTACACCTTCCGAACAGGTCGAGACCATCGCCGCGATCCGCTCGCGCTTCGGCGGCGCGCTCCGCATCGACGCCAACGAGGGCTGGGACGTCGCGACGGCGGTGCGCATTCTCAACGAACTCGAGCCGTACGAAATCGAGCTCTGCGAGCAGCCGCTTCCGGCGGGACATCCGGAGAAGCTGCGCGCCGTTCGCGAGCGCGTTTCGATTCCGATCGTGGCCGACGAGGACGCGCTCGTCGCGAGCGATCTTCCGCGACTGCTCGGCTGCGTCGACGGCGTGAACGTGAAGCTGGCCAAGGCCGGCGGCATTCGCGGCGCGCTCGCGATGATCCACACGGCTCGCGCCATGGGCCTGCGCGTGATGATCGGGTGCATGGTCGAGAGCGCGGTCGCGTCGACCGCCGCGGCGCAGATCTCGCCGCTCGCGGACTGGGCCGACATCGACGGACCGTTCTTGGTCGCGCGTGACCCGTTCGCCGGCGTCACCTATCGCGAGGGAAAGCTCGTTCTGCCGAACGCGCCCGGGCTGGGCGTTCGCGAGGCGGTTCCGGCGTGACGCGGCGCTATGCGATCCTCGCGCCCGGACGGTTCGCGACCGACGCGAAGACGGCTCACGGCGTCCTCCGCTACGGCGGCGACGACGTCGTCGCGGTGATCGACCCGTCCCTGGCCGGCAAGCGTGTCAGCGACGTGATGGTGCACCTGCAGAGCGACGCACCGATCGTGGCGAGCGTCGCCGAGGCGCTCGCGTTCGCGCCCACGGCCCTGCTGATCGGGACCGCGCCGAAGGGCGGCGGCTTGGCGCCGGAGTGGCGCGCGGCCGTTCTCGAGGCTATCGGCGCGAAGCTCGAGATCGTGAGCGGGCTGCACGACATGCTCGATGCGGATCGCGAGCTCCACGTCGCCGCGCTCGCGGCCGGCACGACGATCTGGGACGTGCGCGAGCCGCCCGACGTGCCGCTGTTCTCCGGCGAAGTATATGGCGTGCAAGCTCCGATCGTGCTGACGGTCGGCAATGACTGCGCCGTCGGCAAGATGAGCGTCGCACTCGAGGTCGTACGCGCGGCGAACGCCGCGGGAAAGAACGCGCGCTTCGTCCCGACGGGACAGACCGGCATCCTCATCGCCGGCTGGGGCATCTGCGTCGACCGCGTGATTTCGGACTTCGCTCCGGGCGCCGCCGAACAGCTCGTGCTCTACGCGGCGCACGAGGGCGCCGACCTGATCGTCGTCGAGGGTCAAGGCGCGATCAACCACCCTGCGTATGCCCCGGTTACGCTCGCGCTGATGACCGGCTGTGCGCCGGACGCGCTGATCCTCGTTGTCGATCCGCGGCGCGCGGCGATCGAGTCGTACGCAACGCCCACGCTGCCGTACGCCGCGGCGATTGAGATCCACGAGCGCCTGCTCCGGACGCTGAAGCCCGCCGAGGTCGTGGGAATCGCGCTCAACACGCGCGGCCTCGATGAAGAGCAGGCGCGCGCCGAGATCGCGCGCGCCCGCGACGAGACTCACTTACCCGCCGACGACGTCGTGCGCTTTGGTGCCAAGCGGCTCTACTCCGAGATCGCGGCGCGGATTTCGAAGCGGCCGCCGCTGCAAGCGCCCGCGTGAGCGCGACGACCCGGCTCGCGGCCGCGGCGCTCGCGCTACTCGTGGCACTGGGCGGATGCGCGCGACCGAAGACGAGCGCGGCGGCAGGGGAGCGCAACGCGTGGACGGTTCCCGGCGTCTTGCGGCTCGGCGAAGACGAGGAGCCCGACAGCCTCAACCTGATGTACGCGCACACGTGGGCCGCGGATAACGTCGCCGGCCTGCTCTTTTCGTTTCTGCTGCGTTACGACGCCCGCGGAAACCTGATCCCGGATCTCGCGGTCGCCGTTCCGACGCTCGCCAACGGCGGCATCAGCCGCGACGGGAAGCGCATCGTCGTGCATCTGCGCAAAGGCGTGGTGTGGGCCGACGGCGCGCCGTTGACGGCAGACGACTGGCTTTTTACCTATCGCGCCGTGATGAACCCGGCCAATGCCGTCAAGACGCGCTACGGCTGGGACGGCATCGCGTCTGCGAGCGCGCCGGATCCCTACACGATCGACATTCGTTTGAAGAGACCCAACGTCGCGGTGCTCGGCATCCTCGCGATCGGCGGAGCGGCCTATCCGCCGCTGCCGGCGCACGTGCTCGCGAAGCTGCCCGACCTCAACCGGGCATCGTTCAACCAGAGCCCGCTCAGCAGCGGACCGTACGTCCTGCGAGCGTGGAATCACGGCACGTCGCTGATCTTCGCGCCGAACCCGCGCTACTTCCGCGGCGGGCCGAGGCTCAAAGAGGTCGTCTGGAAGGTCATTCCCGACGTCAACACGCTCTTCAACGAACTCGCGACGCACGAGGTCGACGTCTATCCAAACGTCAACGCCAACGCGATCGAACGCCTCGCCGGCGTCGACGGAATCGCCGTCACACGCGGCCTCATCGCCAACTGGCGCCATCTCGGCATCAACACGAGCCGGCCGCAGCTGCAGGACGTGCGGGTCCGGCGCGCCATCGCCGAGGCGGTGGATTGGGCGCGCATCGAGCGCACCGTGTTTCATTCGCTCGACTCACTCGCCGTCTCGGACATCTTTCCCGAGTCGTGGGCGGCTCCGGCGCTTTTAGGCTATCGCTACAATCCCGCCGGCGCGCGGCGTCTGCTCGCCGCCGCCGGCTGGCGCCTCGGCCGGGACGGCGTCCTGCACAAGGGCGCGCAATCGATGCGCCTCACGATCTACGCGACGACCGGGCATCAAGAGAACACGGAATCCCAAGTGCTGATCCAGTCGATGCTGCGCGACGTCGGCGTGGACGTTGCGGTCCGCAACTATCCCGGCAGCTACCTGTTCGCCATGGACGGTCCGCTCTACACGGGGAAGTACGACCTCGAGTGGTCGATCGAAACAAACGGCCCCGACCCAGACAACTCCGGCGACTGGAACGGCGCGTTCATCCCGCCGCACGGGGCCAATACGTCGTGGCTGAACGATCCGATCGTCAATGCGACCAGCGCGGCGGCGGCGAGCACGTTCGATCAGGCACGGCGCAAGGTGCTCTACCAGCGCGAGGAGGAACGCATTCGCGAGGTTGTGCCGGCCGTGTTCTTCAGCTGGCAGACCGACTACACGGCGATCAACGACGATGTGAAACACTACGTTCCGGCCGCCTTCATCGGCGACAGCTGGAACGCGTGGGAGTGGAACGTGTGAGCGCCGCCGCCTTCGCGCAAACGCTGCGGGCGCGCGAATGGGCGCGCCTCGAGTTCGAGCCGACGCGCAGCGGCGTGCTCAGCTGGAACACGCATGCGCCGCACGGGCGGCTGCAGTTTCGCATCCTGCGCGTGGGGCGGCCCGCGAGCGGCTGGCTCGATCATTCCGAGTGGCAGCCGAGCGGCGCGAAGTCGTTCAGCCCGGAGCATCAGGGCGTGCGCGCCGACATCGACGTCATCGGCGCGGCGCATCCGTTCGACGGCATCGAGGTGCGGGCGCGCGACGTCGAGTTCGAGCTGGTGGCGTTCTCGTCGCCGGTGCGCGCGCGACCGTCGCTTCCCTACGCCCGCGACGCGCTGATTCTCGACGTCCCCGCGCGTTCGCAATATTCCGAGGACGAAAACCAGCGCGGCTGGTGCAGTCCGGCGAGTCTCTCCATGATCCACGCCTTCCACGCCGTCGATCATCCCGTCACGCAGACGGCGCAAGCCGTCTTCGACCGCGCGTACAGCGGCACCGGCAACTGGGCGTTCAACGTGGCCTACAGCGGCCGGCTCGGGCTGCGCGGCGTCGTGGCGCACCTGTGCAACCTCGATCACGCGCAGCGGCTGATCGAGCGCAATCTACCGATCGCGATCTCGTACTCGTGGAGCGCCGGCGAGCTTCCGGGTGCGCCGCTCGAGCACTCCGACGGACATCTGGCCGTCCTGTGCGGCTTCACGCGCGACGGCGACTGCGCCATCAACGACCCAGCCGCGCCGAACGTGCGCGTCGTCTATCCGCGGGGCGCGCTCGAGCACGTCTGGCAGCGCAACCAGGGCATCGCCTACATCGTCGCGCCGGTCGGCATCGAGTACGCCGACGTGCTCGCGCGGCCGTGAGGTCGCTGCCGGCGATCGAGAAGGCGGTCGTGCGTTGCCGGCGCTGCCCGGAGCTGCGCGCGTACATCGCGCAGATCGCGCGCGACAAGAAACGCGCACATCGCGACTGCGACTACTGGGGCAAGCCGGTGCCGGGATTCGGCGACGCGCACGCGCGCGTCGTGCTCGTCGGACTCGCGCCCGGCGCGCACGGCAGCAATCGGACGGGACGCCCGTTCACCGGCGACGCGTCCGGCGGATTTCTCTACCCCGCGCTGTATCGCGCGGGCTTCGCGTCGCAGGCCGAGGCGATCGACCGCAGCGACGGACTGCGCCTGCGCGACTGCTTCATCACCGCGGCGCTGCGCTGCGCGCCGCCGCACAACAAGCCGACGCCGGCCGAGCTGCGCAACTGCTTTCCCTACCTGCTCGAGGAGTTCGATGCGCTGCCGCGGCTGCGCGTGACGATCGCGCTGGGCTCGATCGCCCACATGGCGATCCTGCGCCTCCTCCGCGAGCGGGGCTTTGCGCTCACCGGAAATGCGGCGTTCGCGCACGGCGCCGAGCTGACGGCCACGCGCGGTACGAGGATTCTAACGGTCATCGCTTCGTACCATCCGAGCCGTCAAAACACGAACACCGGCAAGCTTACAGTACCGATGTTCGATGCGATTTTCAGACGTGCGAAAGAGTTGCTGGAACGCTAGCGTGAGAGAACGATCGTGGCGCCGTATTCAAAACCGGCGAACAGCTGCGGCGGCTCGTAGCCAGGCGAAGCGTCGAAGCCCGTTTCTGCGCCATTTTTCGACGCAGCGAGATAATACGTGCCCGGAAAGAGCGTGAGGAAAATGAAGTTTCCATTCGAGTCGGAAACGGTTCGTGCATTAAGAGCAGGCGACGTGGCAAAAACGGTCGCCCCCGGCACAGGGCGGCCGGTGGCGTCGTCGACAACCGTTCCCCTTACGACAACGTTTTGCTGATGCATCTGCCAATCCAGCGCACTCGGCCAGAAAAAGAAGTGCGAGAGCATCAACAACACCGCGATTTGCATAAAGAACTCCTAACGTAAGCTTTCCGTTATGTTAAACGCGGGACGACGGTCGATCGTGACGCAGGTGTAGGTCTCGCAAGAGCTCCTCGGGCACTGGAGCGGGCGCGTCCATCATCAGGTCGCGCGCGACTTGGTTCTTCGGAAACGCGGTGACCTCGCGCAGATTCTCCTCCGCGCACGCGATCATGGCGATCCGGTCGATGCCGAGCGCCATGCCGCCGTGCGGCGGCGCGCCATAGTCTAACGCACGCACGAAGAAACCGAAGCGCTCCTCCACCTGCTGCGGCGTGAGGCCAAGCATCTCGAAGATCCTTCGCTGCTCGTCGGCCTTGTGAATTCGGATCGAGCCCGAACCGAGCTCGTAGCCGTTGAGCACCATGTCGTAATGCTGCGCGCGCATCCGCATCGGGTCGCGATCGATCAGCTCCCAGTCGCCCGGCGCCGGCGCGGTGAACGGATGGTGCGCGGGAATCGGCTTCCCGGTCTCCTCGTCAAGCTCGAGGTACGGAAAGCCCGTCACCCAGGCGAACGCGTACGCGTTCGGATCCCGCAATTTGCAGCGCTCGCCGACCTCGTTGCGCATCTTGCCCGCGACGGCGTGCGCGAGTTCGACGGAGTCCGCGAACAGCAGCACGGCGTCGCCGGTCTCGGCCGCTACGGCCGCGCGGACCGCCGCGACGTTTGCATCGGTCAAGAAGCGCGCCGCCGAAGACTTGACCCCGTCGCCCGCAAGCGCGATCCACACCATGCCCTTTCCGCCGAACTGCTTGGCCGTCTCGGTTAGGGCGTCGAACTCGCGCCGCGACAGCGCCGCTCCGCCCGGGTTGCGCAACGCGACGATCGCGCCGCCGCCCTCGATCGCCGACCGAAACACGCCGAACTCGGTGCCGGCAAACGCGCCCGTGACGTTTGCGAGCTCGAGGCCGAAACGCAGATCCGGCTTGTCGAGGCCGTAGCGCGCGATGGCGTCTTGATGCGTCATGCGGACGAATGGGGGCACTTCGATGCCGAGCGCCTCGCGCCACACGTAGCGCATGCACGACTCCATCGTCTCCATCACGTCTTCCTCGGTGCAAAACGAGAGCTCGACGTCGAGCTGCGTGAACTCCACGAGGCGATCGGCGCGCTGGTCTTCGTCGCGCATGCAGCGAGCGATCTGCATGTACTTGCCGAACCCGGCAATCATCAGGATCTGCTTGAGCAGCTGCGGCGACTGCGGCAGGGCGTAGAACGATCCCGGATAGAGCCGGCTGGGAACGATGTAGTCGCGTGCGCCCTCGGGCGTCGACTTGATCATCATCGGCGTCTCGATCTCTAAGAAGTCGTGCGAATCGAAGAAGTCGCGCATCGCCTTGACGATGCGGTGGCGCACGCGCAGGTTGCGCTGCATGCGCGGCCGGCGCAGATCCAGATAGCGATACTCGAGCCGCAGGTTCTCGTCGACGGCCTCGTCCACGTTGATGTGAAACGGCGGCACCAGCGACCGGTTGAGGATCTCGAGCGCCGCGACGGCGACCTCGACGTCGCCCGTGGCGAGCCGCGGGTTCTCCGTGCCTGCGGGACGGCGCCGTACCGCGCCGGTCACGCGCAGCACGTCTTCGTTACGCAAGTGCTCGGCGTGCGCGAAGCTCGGGTGCTGCGGATCGAAGACCACCTGCGTGATGCCCTCGTGATCCCGCAGGTCGACGAAGATCAGCCCGCCGTGATCCCGGCGGCGATTCACCCAGCCGTCGAGCTCGACCGTTCTGCCCTCGTCGCCCGCGCGCAGCGCGCCGCAGGACACCCTATCGCTCATGTTTTGCGCGCCCTTCCTTGATCCCGGAGACGTAGTGATATTGCAGCAAGAGCTCGCGCGCCAAGCGTGAGCGCTCGGCCCGCCGGTCGATGTAGCCGAGCACGTGCGGCATGCCCGTCAGAAGCGAGTGCAGCCCCAGCGATAGCGGCGTCATCCCGAGGTTCAGCATCACCGCGAAGTCCGGATGCTTGCGATAGAAGCGTGCGGTGGACCGTCCGGCGAGGCGCATCTTTTGCTTCTGATCCTCGTACGGAACCGCTTGGCAATGATAGCTCACCGCGCGGGGTTCGTAGAGGATCCGAACGCCGTTCTTTTGCAGCCGATAGCCCAGCTCGAGATCCTCGTGACCGTAGCCGGTAAAGCTTTCATCGAAGCAGCCCGCCGCGACGAGGTCGTCGCGACGAACCGAGGCATTGCCCGTCAAAAAATAGAGCCACGACAGTTTTTTTCGTGAGGGCGGATGGAGATGCCCGCGGGCCGCGGGGTGATCGCGTTTGTAGCGGTAATCATCCATGTCCTTGACCTGGACCTCGAGCCCGACGATCGCGACGCGGCGCTGCTCGCGGTGACGGCGCAGATGCGTCGAGAGCAGATTGGGTGAGGCCAGGATGTCGGCGTCGTTGAAGAGCACGACGTCGCCTCGCGCCGCCGCGATGCCGGCGTTGCGCGCCGCCGCCCGTCCGCTGTAGCTCGCCGCAAGGTGACCCACATTGGGATGCTCGCCTTGCACCGCGGCGAGATAGCGGTCCGTGCCGTCGCTCGAGTTGGAGTCGCACACCAGCAGCTCGTACTCCGATGGATCCAGATCTTGTCCCAGCAGCGTGGGAATCACGCTCGCCAGCGTGTCGAGGCGATTGTAGGTCGGGATGACGACCGAGATCTCAGGCATGGGCAACCTGCAACAGGCGGGAGACGCCGCTTGCGATCTCGTCGCGAAAGCGCGCGAGCGAGTCGTCATCTTCGCGCGCCGGCTTTCGGACCAGAACGTGCGGCACGCCGTAGGGCGACCACTCCTGCGAGTTCAGCCGGAAGTATTTATGCTCGAACGCGACGAGCGTCGGCCGCCCGACCGCGCTGGCGACGTGAGTCGCGCCCGTGTCGACC
The DNA here is from genome assembly GCA_963752825.1 of Vulcanimicrobiota bacterium. Lineage (GTDB taxonomy): Bacteria > Vulcanimicrobiota > Vulcanimicrobiia > Vulcanimicrobiales > Vulcanimicrobiaceae > Cybelea. The sequence continues at coordinate 603,410 of CAVVZF010000001.1, forward strand.
GTCACGACGACCCGGGCGCGCTCGAAGACCGCTGCCCATTCGTAGAAGGGCAGGGAGCGCAGAAGCCGCGCGACGCTGGGGCGCTCTTCGAAGATCGCGGCGCTCGGCTCGGTGTCGTGGGCGCACGTGACTACCACCGGGGCGAACCGCGCGAGCTCGTCGACGATCGCGAGCGTCCCTTCGAGCGTGCTCCCGTCGGTGAACCATCGCTGCCCCAGATGAAAAACGATCGGATCGCCCGGCAGCGTCTGTGCGACCAGCCGATCGTGCGGCCGGACGTCGAGGCGCAGCCGGTAGTCGCGGCGATGCGCGCCGGCGAGCGCCACCAGATCCAGCAACTGAACGACCTCGTGGCGCACGACGCGCCGCGGATCCCGATCGCATAGCTCCGGGTCGGCCTCGGAGATCATCACCCGGTTCAAGTAGAGGTGGGCCGTGAGACGGGCCAGCCAACGCCGTTCGTATGTGTAGCCGACCCGCAGCGGCGCGCGCGTACCGCCCGCGAGCTGCAAATCCACCGCACGCGGCGCGAGCGCGATGGCGACGTCGTAACGTGGCAGCCTTGCTCCGAACTTTCGCGGCGAGGCGTCCCGCGGCAGGACGATGAGCTCGTCGACGTCGTCGTTGCGTTCCATCACGACGCGGTTGTACTCGCTCGTGACGATCGCCAGATGCGCGCCCGGAAACGAGGCTCGAACCGTTGCGATCGCCGGAGTAGACAGCACCAGATCACCGATCCGGTCCGTGCGCGAGAGCAGGATCCTCACGTGAGGGGCGACCGCAGCACGCGCTCCAGCTCCTCGAAGTACGCCTCGTTCGCCAGAGCGCGGGCGGCGCGCAGCTCGCCGCGTTCCAGCGCGCGCGCGTCTGCCGGTTGACCGAGCCTGCGACGAAAGCGATCCGCGAACCGCAGGCGCCGCAGCAGTCCATGAAATCCGCGCTGCACCGGATTGATTCCCGTCGCGAGATAGGCGCGCCAGTTGGGATGCAGGCCCACGAGCCGCGCCGCGGTGCGCGCCTGAGCCCGCGATTGCTGCAGCATCTTCTCGACGCCGTCCGCGCGCGGGAGCGGCTTGTAATGGTAAACGAGCGCTGCCGGATGAAAGACCGCCTTGACGCCGCGCGCGCGCAGACGCAATCCGACGTCGATGTCCTCCCATCCGTACTCCGAGAACGACTCGTTGAATCCGCCTATCGCTCGAATCGTCTCCAGCGGCGCCGACACGTTCGTGGTCCAGAAGTAGTTGCCGCTGTAGTGCCGGAGGCTCCAGATCGGCGGCGGCAGATCGTCGAGCCTCTGCACCTCGATCGCCCCGCCCCGCACGATGCGGTCCGGGTGCCGCGCGGCCGCGCGCAGATGCTCCTCGACGAAGTTGGGGAGCGGGAGGACGTCGTCGTCGATGAAGATGATTCGCTCGCCGCGCGCGCGGGCGATTCCCGCGTTGCGCGCCTTCGCCAGCCCGGCGTTGCTCTGCGTCGCGACCACCAGCGCGCAGCGGGCGCGCGCGCGAACGCGCGCGATCACCGCCGGGGTCGAGTCTGCCGATCCGTCGTCGACGAGCACGATCTCGTACTCGCGATCGTCCACGGTCTGCTCGAGGCACGCGTCGAGGACGCGTTCGAGCAGCGCGGCCCGGTTATAAGTGCAGAGCTGAATCGTCGCGCGGATCACGACAATAGCGATCCCACGGCTGCGAGTATGCGCGGCTCGTCGAGCTGCGCGACGCACGCGTAGTCGCGGCACCGCTCCTTCGTGTCGCCTTTGTGACACGGAAAGGACGGCCGCACGACGGCGGTCTGCACGCCAAGCGGCGCCCAGCGGTCCGGAAAGTCCGATTGGAACGGGAAGGTTCCCACCGTCGGACAGCCCACGGCGGCCGCGATGTGCATCGAGCCGGTCGTGATCCCGACGAACGCGGCGGCCCGCTGCGCGAGCGCTCCGAACCCACCGACGCTGGTCTTGCCCGCCACCGAGACGACGTCCGGAACCTGCGCCAGATCGGCGATGGCGTCCGCGAAGCGTGCATCCGCCGGCGATCCGGTCACGAGCACGCGCACGCCGAATTGCCGCCGCAACCCGCGCGCCAACGAGGCCCAGCCATCGAGGGGCCAGATTCCGCGTGCCGACGCCACCGCGTTGCACGGGTTGAGGATGATGAACCGCCCCGAGGCCGCCCCGAGCTCCGCCGCCTCGCGCTCGTCTCGAGCGGTCGGCACGAGGCGATATTGCCGGTCGTCGGTGTCGCAATCGAGCGCGCGCGCGAAATCGAGCAGTATCTCGGACCAGTGCGATGTGACGTCACCGCGCTCGCTGCGGACGACGACGCGCTCGGTAAATCGAAACGAATAGAAGCGGCGCGCCTGACCCACGCGCACCGGAATCGCCGCGAGCTGCGGCACGCGCGCCGTCCGCGCCGTCGCCCAGGTAACCACGCACGCATCGTAGCTGTGAAGCGTCAGGCGGTTCGCCAACGCGCGTTCGTCGCCCTCATCGACCAGCACGCGGTCGACGTCGGGCACGCGCTCGAGCAAGGGCCGATGCGCGGACAGCGTCAGCGCGTCTACCATCGCGAATCTGCGGTGCAATGCCCGCGCGACGAGCGAGGCGACGAGCGAGTCTCCGATGCCTCCCCCCGCGCAATAGAGTAATGCCCGCTTAGCGTTCTGCATCGAACGTTCGCGCCAGCTCGCGCGTGTAGATGCCGTCGAGCGCCTGCCGGCGCGCGAGCGCGCTCAGCCAGTCCGGCAGACGTGGGCTCTCCGCCGCCCCCGCGTACAACGCGAGCAGCCAGTCGGGCAGCAGGTATTTTCCTCGCAGCACGTTCGGCGCGTACGCGCCGGTTGCGAGTCGCGCGCGCAGCGACGGATGTTTCGCGACGAACAGCCGTGCCATCCGCGCTTTCTCTACCGCCTTGCGGCTCTCGACCGCCAGCGTGTGCTCCTCGGGCGGCTTGACGTGCCACAGGTACGCGTCCCACGCAAACTTCCATCCCGCGCCCAGCTCCCGTAACCGGAGGCCGAGCTCCGTATCCTCCCACCCGTAGAGGTTGAAGTTCTCGTCGAAGCCGCCCGCGTCGAGGAAGGCGCGCTTGGAGACCGAGGCGTTGCAGCTGCACAGAAACGCGCGCGAATAGTTCATGGGGCGCGGAGCCGGACGCGCGTCGGGCGAGCCGACGTTGAGGATCGGCCCGTTCACGACGCAGTCGCCGCCGCGCTGGGCGGCGGCGTGCGCAGCGACCCAGCCCTCAGGCAGCCGTACGTCGTCGTCACAAAATAAAAGGTAGTCGCCGCGTGCCGCGGTGGCGCCGTGGTTGCGCGCTCGCGCGCGATTCGGAGCGGGCTCGCCGACGTACGACACGGGCGGAACGCCGCCGGCGCGAGCCTCGACCAGGCCGCGCGTGCCGTCGCGCGAGCCGTTGTCGACGACGATCACCTCGAACGGCGGGGCGCCGGCCTGGGCGTCGAGCGATGCCAGCGTGTCGCGAAGATAGCGCTCGCGATCCTTGCTGGCGATGACGACCGAGATCATGCCGCCAGCGCGAGCAGCGAGTCGGCCATTCGGTCAGCGGCACCGACGTGATCGCCATACAGCCGCGCGAGACCGTCCGCGGCGGACTCGAGCCACGCGCGATCGTCGTAACGCTCGAGCGCTACGCGCGCGACGCGGCCCGGAGTGACGGTGCCGTGAACCTCGTGAATCAGCGGCGCTCGCGCGTCCATGTTGGGCTGCGTGTGATACTCGAAGCGCCGCGCGAGGGCGACGGCCGCGGTGCGCTTGAGCGGCACGCCGATCAGCGGAACGCGGTCGAGATACGTCAACGGACCGTTGATCGTGACGACTTCCGGCGCGTTCAGCGGGGTGATCGTAACGGCCGGCTTGCCGAGCACGGCCAGCTCGATCGTCTTCGTGCCGGGAATCGTCACCGCGAGCCGCGCGTGCCGCGCCGCGGCGAGCGCGCCGTAGAGCACGGGGATGCGCACGCCGCCGTCCTCCTCGAGAAAGTCGCGGCCGCCTTCCTCGACGAACCGGCCGCGCCGGCCGAACATGCGGGGATGCCCTCCGGTCTCGATGGCGTCGCGCACCTGCGCTCGCGTCGTAAACGGCGAGAGCGCGAACGCGATCGGAATCTCGGGCCGCTCCCGCAATATGCGCACCGCCATCGCAAAGAAGAACGGGATGAGGTTCTCGATCTCGTACGTGCGTGACCCCGGCATGACCAGTATCCCGTCCTCCGGCGTTCCCGCTTCGGCTCGCAGGCTCGCCTCGAACAGCGCGCCGTCGATCGCGAGATTGCCGACGCGCTCGATTCGCTCGGGCGGCGTGCCCCACTCCGTCAGCTGGTCGGCGTTGCTCCGATCGACGGCAAACGCGCGGTCGAACAGACGGCGATACGCGCGCCGCGAGAACTTATACGTCGCGGCGCGCCCCTTCAGGCGAGCGTGAACGCGCGCGGCGTGCAGCAGATCCCCGCCGATATATTGCACGATATCCACGCCGGCAGGCGCCTCGTCGAGACGCCCGCCCAGCGCGAACTTGAGATAGCTCTTGGGATCGAAGACGCGCGCCGCGGGAAAGGCCTCGCGCACCATCGTCGCCTCGAATCCGGTTGCGTAATCGTCGGGCACGAGGAACACCAGCGCTTCCATATCGGGCGCGCGCCGGTACAACGAGCGCAGCAACGGTCGCAGCCAGCCGGCGACTTCACCCGGTCCGTTAGCGGTGAACGCTATACGCATGAAGGATGCGAGCGATCGTGTCCGTCGTGCTCTCCCCCGCGACGTGCGGCGCGAGCGCTATTCGGCCGCCGTGGCCGAGCACGACGCTTCGCTCGGGCAGCTCCTCTTCGCGATACTGATCGCTCTTGACGTGCACGTCGGGTCGAATACGGTCCAGCAACACCTCGGGAGTGCGCTCGCCGAATCCTACGACCACGTCCACGCTGCGCAACGCGAGCAAGACCCTCGCGCGCTGCGCAAACGCGACGATCGGTCGCGACTGGCCCTTGATCCGCCGCACAGAGTCGTCCTCGTTCAAGCCGACGATCAGCGCGTCGCCCTGGCCGCGCGCCCACGCGAGATACTCGACGTGGCCGGCGTGCAGCACGTCGAAGCAGCCGTTCGTAAACACGACCGTCCGATGCTCCGCGCGCATCTCCTCGCGCCACGCCACCGCTTCGCCGACGCCGAGCAGCTGCCCGAAGAGACGCTCCCCGCTCATTGCGTCGCCGGATCGACCAGCGCGAGAATCTCGTCCGGCGACGCCGTTGCGGTGCCAAGCTTCTCCACGACGACGCCGGCCGCGAAGTTCGCCAGCTGCATCGCCTGCTCGATCGGGGCGCCGCCCGCGAGCGCCAGCCCCAACACGGCCGTCACGGTGTCGCCGGCGCCGCTGACGTCGTAGACCGTGCGCGCCACCGAAGGAATCTGCAGGCGCTCGCCGGCCCTTCCGAACAGCGCCATCCCGTGTTCGCCGCGCGTGATCACCGCGTATCGGCAGCCGAGCATCTCGATCAGCCGCACGCCGGCGCGCTCCAGGTCCGCGTCGTCGCGGATCGCGATACCGGTCATCGTCGCGGCCTCGGCCGCGTTGGGAGCGACGCACGTGATGCCGTTGTAGAGCGCGATGTTTTGCGGCTTCGGATCCGCCAGCACGAGCTGGCAGCGTGACGCGGCCTGGACGATCTCGCGGCAGAGCAGCCCCTTCGCGTAGTCGCTCAAGATCACCGCGTCGCATTGCGGCGCGCGCTCGCGCACGAACTCCGCCATCCGGTGCCGATCCGCATCCGACAGCATCGCGGTCGACTCCCAATCGGCTCGGACGACCTGTTGGCTGTGCGCGACGATGCGCGTCTTGCGCGTCGTCGGCCGATCGAAGATCGTGAAGACCCCGGAGTCGTCGACGTCCTCCGCGCGCAGCAGGTCGCGCACCTGCCCCGCAAACGCGTCGTCACCGACGGCTCCCGCGAACGCGACGCGCGCGCGCAGGGCGCGAAGGTTGTTGGCCACGTTGCCCGCGCCGCCCAGCGTGAACGAGTGATCGACGACGGCGACGACCGGAACCGGCGCCTCGGGAGAGATCCGCGTGACGGTTCCCCAGATCCATTCGTCGACCATCAGATCTCCGACGACCATGATCCGAAGACGGTCCGCATGGTCGAAGAGCGTCCGCGCGTCGGGCACCATCAGCGTCGGCGTCACGGTATTCCGCCCTCGAAGATGAGGCGCTGCTCGACGAGATCGCAGACGATGTGCGCCATCACTTGGTGGACCTCTTGGACGATCGCGGCGTAGCCGTCCGGTCCGACCAGCGCGTAGTCGGCCACTTCGGCGACCTTGCCGCCGCCGTTCCCCGTGAAGGCAACCGCGACGGCGCCGCGCTTGCGCGCCGCCTCGAGCGCCAAGACGACGTTGCGCGAGCCGCCGCTCGTCGTCATGCCGATCACGACGTCGCCCGGTTGCGCGAAGGCCTCGACCTGACGCGCGAACACGTAGTCATAGCCGTAGTCGTTACCGACGGACGTGAGCGTGGACGAATTGACCGACAAGGCCTCGCTGTGCAACCCGGGACGCTCACGCAGATATCTCCCGGAAAGCTCGGCAGCCATGTGCTGCGCCTCGGCGGCGCTGCCCCCGTTGCCGCACCACAGGACCTTCTTCCCGCCGCGCAACGCGGTCACGATAACGTCAACGATGGCTTCGACCTGCGCGCGGTAGTGCTCGGCATCGAGCAGGCCGCGTCGATCGGAAAGGAGTTCCGCGAAGTCGCGGCGCCCATGGTACGTCAGCGCTGGATCCAAAACAGTTCGTCGCCCTGAGAGACCAGCTCGCCGTTGTCGGGAACGATGCGCAAGACCGTGCCGGCGTCGTCGCTCTGGATCTCGTTGAAAAGCTTCATCGCCTCCAATACGCAAAGCACGTCACCGGGTTCGACACGATCGCCGACCTCGACGTAAGCTTCGACGTCGGGCGACGCCGCGCGATAGAAGACGCCGGTCAGCGGCGCGAGCACCTTCGCGACGTTCGCCGGCGCGGCGACTGCGGAGGCGTCGGCCGCCGCCGCGGGAGGCGCGTACTGCGCCGGCGCCGCCGGCCGGGCGTCCGGGTCGCGCCGCGACAGCTCGTACACCGCATCGCCCAGCTTGATCGTGAGCGTCTCGAGGTCGTGCTCGTGCATGAGCGCGAGCAGCTCGCGCAACGTCTGGGTCTCCTCGGCGTACCGGTCTTCCATCACGCCGTCGCTTCTACGAGGAGCTCGACAAGGACTCTGCCGGGCTCTAACGGGAGCCGGCGGTCGCTGCGCGTTTGCAGGTCGCGCAGCACGGCCTCGCCCGCGGCGAGCTCGTCGGTCCCGACGATCAGCGCGTAGCGAGCGCGATTGCGATCGGCGATCTTGAGGTGTGCCAAAAGCTTGCGATCCTGGTAATCCATGTAGGTCGGCGGATCGAGTCTGCGGCGCAGCTCCGCGACGACGGGTACCAGCGCCGTGCGAGCCTGCGCACCCAGAGCGATAGCCTGAACGCCGCGGCGCGGCGGCTCGGCGCCGCCCTCTTGCGCCGCCAGAATCATCAAGAAGCGTTCCAGGCCGAGGGCAAAGCCGACGGCCGGCACGTCGGGTCCGCCTAAGGAGCCCACGAGATCGTCGTAGCGTCCGCCGCCGCAGACGCTGCTCTGCGCGCCCAGCACGCCGGACGTAATCTCGAAAACCGTTCTTCCGTAGTAATCGAGTCCGCGCACGATGCGCGGGTTGACGACGAACGGGATTTTAGCGAGCTCGAGATACGATTTGAGAGCTTCGAAGTGCTCGCGGCACGCCGCACAGAGAAACGTCTCGAATACCGGGGCGCTCTCGATGTACGGGAAATCCGCGGGATCCTTGCTGTCGAGCAAACGCAGCGGATTACGCTCAACGCGCCGGCGCGCGTCGGCGCTCATCGCCGGCAGGTGCGGCGCGAAGTGCTTCAGGAGCGCTTCGCGGTAAACCGGGCGGCAGGCGGCGTCGCCGATCGAGTTGACGTGCAGCACCGCATCGTCGATCCGGTACTGCGCGACCAACTCCCACGCCATTTCGATCACCTCGAGATCCGCCTCGGGGCCCGCGAAGCCGAAGCACTCGACGCCGAACTGATGGGACTGGCGATAGCGTCCCTTCTGCGGACGCTCGTAGCGGAAGATCGGGCCGATATAGTAGAGCCGCAGCGGCAAATGCGCCAGCAGGCCCCGCTCGAGCACGGCCCGCACGACCGGAGCCGTCCACTCTGGTCGCAGCGTCAGGCTTCGACCGCCTCGATCCTCGAAGGTGTACATCTCCTTTTCCACGATGTCGCTCTGCTCGCCGACGCCGCGCACGAATAGCTCGGTGGACTCGAACATCGGCGTGCGAATCTCGCCGTATCCGAAGCGAGCCGCCAACCGATGTATGCGCGCTTCGAGTTCGCTCCACCGGCCCGACTGCGGTGGGAAAAAATCCGCGGTGCCGCGCGGCGCGCTGAAGCTCTTTTCCGGCATCCCGCTGCACTTCGGGTAGCCGCCGCGCGTTTCCGGCGTGATTGTCGCGCGTGCGCGCGATGCTGTACGGAGCCGCGGCGCTCGCGCTTGCGATCGTGTCGTCGCCGGATACGGTTCGCACGGCACTCGCGACGTCGGCGAGCGCGCTCGTCGAAGCGACGCCGTTCGTGTTCGCCGGCGTCGTCTTGGGATGCGTTCTCCGGCGAAGCGGCAACGTCGTCGCGCACCTCGGTTGCGGGTGCGGCGCCGGCCCGTCGGCGCGCTCCCTTCCTGCCGCTGCAGCAACGTGCCTGATCTTCGGGCCTCTCGTCGCGGCGGCGCGTTACTGCGCCGCGCTGCTGGTCGCACGCGCCCTTCGCTCGCGCGGGCAAATGGCCCACGACGACGCACGGCCGGTTCCGCTCGCGGAGCTGGGTGCGGTGCTTCCCGCCGCGCTGATGGCGGGCGCTTGCGCGCAGCTCCTAGGCGGCTTCGATGCGGTGCGCCTGCCACCGCTAGCGGGTGCCGCGATCGGTGCGGCGCTCGGCTTCGCAGCCGCTCCGTGCGGCCTGGGCGCGATCGCGCTAGCGGGCGCGCTGCGCGTCCACGCGCCCGTGACGACGGCGGCGTTTCTCTGCGTCGCGGGCATCGTGGATCTGCGCGCGCTGCGATCGAGGTCGCGCGTGCAAACGAATCATGACGTGCTCGCGTACGCGCTTCTCGCCGCCGCCAGCGCGATCGTCGCCTGGCGGCACGGCGACGCGCTCGTGCATCCCGCGCTGGCGCTGCCGCTGTGGGGCTGCGCTGCGGCGGCGCTGTTTTGCGCGGTGCGGCATCGCCGGCGGACCTGCGCGTCGGCACGCATCGCCCCCGGCCTGATGCTCGCCGGCGCGCTGATCGGCGCGCCGCCTCCCATCTATCACGCCACGGAGACGACGCTGACCGAGCTCTTCGACGGCGAGAGCTTGAGCTTCGCGGGAGTGCTGACGTGCGAGAACGGCGGCTGCGCGCTCGCGCGCTACGCCATCACGTGTTGCCGCGCCGACGCGGCCCCGGTCGTGGTCCGCCTGAGCGCCGCACCGCGCTATCCGCTCGGGACGTGGCTGCGCGCGACGGGCCGAATCGACGAAGTTCACGGCGACCCGCGGCTCGTCGCACAAAGCATCGAGCGGATCGCGCCGCCGCTGGACCCGTTTATTTATAGGTAGCTAGGAAAGATTCTTCGCCTTGCGGGGCTCGAGCAGCTCGACCGGGATGCCATTGGGGTCCTCGATAAAGGCGATCGCGCGCGTTCCGCTCGGCGACTTGTAGACGTCCTTGAGGACGCGGACGCCCTTCGATTTCAGGCCGTCCACATAGGCACCCAGATCGTCGTCGACCTCGAGCGCGAGATGCTCGTAGCGGTTGCCGATCTGATACGTCGGATGCTCTTCCAGGTCGTACACGAGCTCGATGTACGCGCTCCAGTCCTTGCCGACGAACGCCATGTCGGCGTTGCCGGGATAATGATGCGGCCCGTCGAGCAGGCTCAGCCCGAGCTTCTTCGTGTAGAAGTCGATCGACTCGTCCATGTCGTTGACGAAGATCGACGTGTGCAAGAATCGCGGCATATGACGCTCTTTCCCCAACTCAATGCAGAAAATACCGGTACGTCGAAAAGACGAGCGCGGCGCCGAGCGAGTCCGCGGCCGCGATCACCTCCTCGTCGCGCACGGAGCCGCCCGGCGCGATGATTGCGGCGCAGCCTCCTTGGACCGCCGCCTCCAGCCCGTCCGCGAACGGGAAGAAGCCGTCGCTCGCGCACGCCGAGCCGCGCGCTCCGTCGCCCGCGCGGCGCGCCGCGATCTCTACCGCGCTGACGCGGTTGGTCTGGCCGGCGCAGATCCCGCGCGTGGTCCCGTCCTTGACGATTACGATCCCGTTGCTCTTTACGTGGCGCACCACGTCCCACGCGAACGCGAGGTCGTGCCACTGTTGTTCGGTCGGATGCGCGCGGCTCACGACGCGCCACCGTTCGGGCGGCGCGGCCGGATCGTCGTCTTCCGCCAAGACGCCGCCGAGCGCGCTGCGCAAGCGCAGCTCGCGGGCCAGCTCGTCGGGCAGCGACGGCGCGAACCGCATGATCCGCAGGTTTTTCTTTTTGCGAAGAATTTCGAGCGCGTCCGCGTCGAAGTCTGGAGCGGCCACGATCTCCAAGAAGAACGCGCGCAGCGCCTCGGCCGCGTCGCGGTCGATCGGCGCGTCGGCGGCGACGATCCCCCCGTAGGCAGAGATAGCATCGGCGCCGAGTGCCTCGCGCACCGCCAGCCCGACGCGCGAACGCTGTGCGACGCCGCACGGCACCGCGTGCTTGACGACGGCGGCTCGCACGAAACGGCCGTGCTCGCTGCCGAACTCAGCGCCGAGCGGGGCTCGCGAGAGCAGGCGCAGAGTCGCGTCGAGATCGAGCAGGTTGTTGTACGAGAGCGCCTTGCCGCCGAGCTGCTCGGGCAGACGGTCGGCGCGATCGAGGTAGAACGCCGCGCGCTCCTGCGGGTTCGTGCCGTATCGCAGCCGCTTCGCCAGCGGGAGCGTGAGGGCGAGCGCTCCCGGAAGCTCGGTCGGCAGCACCTCGCCGGCGGTGGCCAGATAATGCGAGATCGCGACGTCATATTCGGCCGTTCGTTCGAAGGCCGCGATCGCCAACCGGCGACGCAGCGCAACCGCGTCCTCGCCCTGTTCGATCGCTCGAACGTACTCGGCGTATTGCGACGGATGGGTCAGCACGGTGACGTGCTCGAAATTCTTAGCGGCGGCGCGCAGCAAGGCTACGCCGCCGATGTCGATCTGTTCGATCGCCTCGGGCAGCGTCGTCCCCGGACGCGCTACCGTCGCCTCGAACGGGTACAGGTTGACGGCGACCGTGACGATCTCGGGTATCGCGTACTTCTCGCTGTGCCGGCGGTGCTCCGGATCCGCCCGATCGTAGAGGATCGCGCCAAAGATTTTCGGATGCAGCGTCTTGACACGTCCGCCGAACAGCGCCGGGAAGCCCGTAACATCGCCAACGTCGCGGGCCGGAATCCCGCGCTCCTCCAAGAACGCGCGCGTCCCGCCGGTCGCATAGATCTCCGTGCCGCGCTCGTGGAGCACGCGTGCCAGCTCCGCGGCGCCGGTCTTGTCGTAGACTGAGAAGAGCGCCGCCCGAGGTGCCGAGGGCGGGTCAGGCAAGTAGGGCCTCCGCCTCCGCCACGAGCTCCGCCGATACGATCGCGCTGGCGCCGGACTCGCTCGTCGTCACGCCGTAGATCCGGTCCGCGATCTCCATGGTTTTCTTGTTGTGCGTCACGATGAGCATCTGCGATTCCGTAGCGAACTCTTTCACCATCGCACAGAACCGGTCGATGTTCGCGTCGTCGAGTGCGGCGTCGACCTCGTCGAGCAGGTAGAACGGCGCCGGTTTCGTCGCGATCAGCGCGAAGATCAGCGCGGCGGCGGTCATGGCGCGCTCGCCTCCGGACAGCGCCGCCAGCGGCATCTCCTTCTTCCCGGGCGGCTGCACCGCGATCTCGATCCCGGTCTCCGCGAGATTCTCGGGCTGCGTTTGCCACATCTTCGCCTGGCCGCCGGAGAAGAGGCGCCCGTACATCGTCGCAAAAGCCTCCGAGACCTTCGCGAACGTCTCGTTGAACAGCACCTGAGTTTCGCGCTCGATCTCGCGGATGGACTCGAGCAGCGTCTCGCGCGCGGCGCTCAGGTCCTGCAGCTGCGTTCCGAGAAACTGCTGCCGCTCCGCTAGCTCGTCGCGTTCCGCTTCCGCGTTGAGATTGACGTTGGCTTGCAGGCGCGCGAGCTCGTCGCGCAAGCGCGGCAACTCTTCGACGATTGCATCGGGCTCGTTCTCGTAGCGCTGCGTGACGTCCGCGCATTCGTCGTTGGTGGCGGGATTCTGCGCGAACTGCGAGACGAGCATTCCGAGCTCGGCCTCGATCTCGGCGAGCCGCGTCCGGTGACGTTCGCCGCCGGCAGCCGTCTCGCGCTCTTGCTGCTCGGCCGTCCGCAGCTCCGACTCCAGCTCCGTCTGCCGCTGGGACAGGGCCTCGCGCTGCCTACGGGCGGACTCGAGCCGCTCGTCGACCCCCGTTATCCCGTGCCGCAGCCCTTCCACGTGGGCGTGCGACGTGCGCGTCTCCCGCATCAAGGACGCGACTTCGGCGAGCATCTGTTCGCGCGCGATGCCGGCGCGCTCGCCGTCCTGATCGAGCATTCCAAGACGTGCCTTTGCGGCGTCCCGTTCCGCGGTCAACGCCGCGGCGCGCTCGCGCAGATCCGCGGCGGCGGCGCTCGCCGCGAGCTGTTCGGCCTCGGCCCGGGCGATCTGCTCGCGCACGCCGGCGAGCTCGCGCTCGAGCTGGGTGCGATGCTCGTCGCTGCGCCCGGCCTCGGGCTCGGCGCGCTCGTACTCGTGCTCCCGCTCCCATGCGAGGGCGGAGGCGGCGCGCAGCTGGGATGCCGTCGCGCGCGCCGCCTCCAGCTCCGCACGGGTGCGTTCCACCTCGCCGGAGAGCGCAGCGAGCTCGGCGCGCAGCCCGACCAAACGCGTCTCCATCTCCGTCTGCTGGTCGCGTGCGGCATCGCGCTTGTCGATCGCACTCTCCGCCCGCTGATGCGCCGCGCTCAGGCCGTGCTCGGCCTCCGCGAGCCGCGCGTGCATGCCGAGGAGTGCGTCGCGCAGACTCTGCGCCTGAAAGCGCCGCGACAAGATCGAGCGCTCGCGGGCGAAGCGGCCGCCCGTGATCGCGCCGCCGCCCGTGATCTGCTCGCCGCCGAGCGTGACGATCGTGTCGCGAAAACCGCGCCCGCGAACGAGCTCGATTCCAGTCTGCAGCTTGTCGACGATCAACACGTTGCCGACCAAGAAGCTGACGACTCCCGCGAATCGCGGCGCGGTGCTGATCAGCGTATGCGCGTAGCCCAACACGCCGGCGACGGCGCCGACCGTCGGATCGAGCTGACGCCCCTTGCGATCCGCCAGCGTGTCGAGCGGGAGGAATGTGGCGCGGCCGGCCTCCTTGCGATTCAAGAAGTCCACGCCGCGCTCGGCGTCCTCCGACTTCGTCGTCACGACGTTGGAGAGGCGCGCGCCAAACGCGACGTCCATCGCGCGTGCATACCGTTCTTCCGTCGTGATGAGATTCGAGACGATCCCCTCGATGCCGCGCAACTCGTTGCGCTGCCAAGCCTCTATGACGGCGCGCGTACCGGGCACGTGACCCTCGAGCGAGTTCTCCAATTCTTCGATCGTGTGCAGGCGCGACTCGGCGGCCTTGACCTCGCCGGACTGCTCGTGCACGACGGCGAGCGCGCGCGCTACAGCTTCCTGCGCGAGCGCCGCCTCGCGCGCCGCGTCCTCGGCGCAACCGCGCGTGTCGAGCACTGCCTCTTCGAGGATCTCGAGCTGCCGGTGCCGCTCGCCGTGGCGATGCGCCGCACCGCCCGCGAGGATCTCCACCTCTTCCGCGCGTTCGCGCGCGGCGCGCGCCTCGCGGTCGAGCCGCTCGGCTTCGGCGCGCAGCGCGTCCGCCTGCACGCGCCGCTCCGCCTTGCGCGCCGCGCGCTCCGTCGCCGCGACCTCGATCTCGCGCAGCTGCGTGAAGACCGACTCGAGCTGGCCGTGCGTCTGCGCGAGCGCGGCCTGCGCCGCGAGCTCGCGCTCGCGCGCCGCCTCGATCTCCCGCGCGAGCGGCGCGATCCGTTCCTCCAGCCCCGCGATCGCCTCGACGAGGGCCGCCCGCTCTTGTCCTACGCGCGCGGCGTCTTCCGACGTCTGCGTCGATTGCCGCTCGAGCGCCTCGCGCCGCGCGAGCGCCGCGGCATACTGCGCCTCGCTCGACGCGAGCTCGCCGCGGCGGCTCTGCGATTGCGTGCGCAGCTCCTCGAGCTCCAGCTCGCAGCGATAGAGTTCGGTGCGCAACGCGGTCAGCGCGGCAGCCGACGAGGCCGACCTGGCGGCCGCGACGCTGCGCTGCTCCTCGTTCTTCGCCAGCACCTCGCGCAGCGCAGCGGCCTCCGCGCGCCGCGTCGCGCTCGCGCGCAGGTAGCTCAGGATCTCCAGGTCACGAACGCGCGCGCTGACGCGACGATAGCGCTTCGCCCGACGCACCTGCGTGTCGAGCTCGGGAATGCGCCGGTCGAGCTCGGCGATGAGGTCGCTGATGCGGATCGCGTTCTGTTCCGTGCGCTCGAGCCGCCGCAGCGACTCGTTCTTGCGCGCCAGAAATTTTCCGATTCCGGCGGTCTCCTCGAAGAGCGCGCGCCGTTCCGCCGGCTTGCTCGTGAGAATAGCGTCGATCTGTCCCTGCGACACGATCGCGTAAGAACCGGGGCCCAGACCCGTACCCATCAACAAGTCGACGATGTCGCGCAGCCGCACCTGGGTGCGGTTGATGAAGTACTCGCTCTCCCCCACACGATAGGCCCGCCGCGTGATCTCGACCTCGCGAAACTCGATTGGCAGCCGGCCGTCGGTGTTTTCGAAGACGATCGAGACCTCGGCCAGACCCAGCGGCTTACGCTGCTCGTTGCCCGCGAAGATCACGTCCTCGAGCCGGCCGGAGCGCAGGCTCTTGGTGGACGTCTCGCCTAGCACCCAGCGAAACGCATCCACCAGGTTCGACTTGCCGGATCCGTTCGGGCCCACGATCGCCGTGACTCCGCCGCCGAACTCGAGCCGCGTCGGCTCCGCGAACGTCTTGAACCCAAAGGATCGAATGCTGCGCAGTTTCACGCGCGACCCATGATCGAAACGAGTGCCGCCTCGGCCGCCGCCTGCTGCGCCGCCTTTTTCGAGGGCCCGTCGCCTCTGCCCAAGATCTTGCCTTTGACGATGACGCGCGACTTGAACGCCGGGCGCTGCGGCGTACCGCGGTTTGTCTCACGATAGACTGGCGTAGCGGCGAGATGTTCCTGAGCGTAGTGCTGTAGCCGCGTCTTCGCGTCGAGGAGCGCCTCGGCCGAATGATCGAGCTGCTCGATGTGCTGCGTCACGACGAACTGCCGCGCCTTTTCGAGCCCGAGCCGCAGATACAGCGCACCCACGAAGGCCTCGAAGGCGTCGGCGAGCACGGAGGTATTTTCGGCGCCGCCGGCCGCACGCATGCCGGCGCCGAGCTGCATCAACTCCGAGAATCCCAGCCGCCGCGCCGTGCGCGCGAGCTGGGCGTCGTTGACGATCGCGGCCTTGCGCAGCGTCAGCACTCCCTCCGGCTCGCCGTCGAACGCATCGTAGAGCCAGGCCGCGGTGACGCACCCGAGGATCGAATCGCCAAGAAACTCCATTCGCTCGTTGGAGCCGCCGCCGTGCTCCTTGGCATAGCTCTGATGAGCAAAGGCGGACGCAAATGCATCCACGTGGCCGGGTTTGCGAACGCCCGCAAGACGAAGCAGAGCGCGCAGGCGCCGCCGGTTTGCCTCACCGCTCACGTTGGGAAGTTCGTCCTATCTGACCTTGCCGAAGACGATGACGCTGTTGTGGCCCCCGAAGCCGAAAGAGTTCGAAAGAGCGACACGGATTGGGGCGCTGCGCGCGACGTTGGGAACGTAGTCCAGGCGGCATTCCGGGTCAGGAAACTCGTAGTTCGTCGTGGGCGGCATGATGTCGTGATGGACCGCCAGGGCGGTGGCGACGCCCTCGATGCCGCCCGCCGCGCCGAGCGCGTGACCGTGCATGGACTTCGTCGAGCTGACCCCGATCACAAACGCGTGCTCGCCAAAGGTCCTCTCGATCGCCTTCGACTCGGCCGGATCGCCCACCGGCGTCGACGTGCCGTGGGCGTTGATGTAGTCGACATCGGCGGGCTCGATCCCGGCGCTCGAGAAGGCGCGCGCGAACGCCAGGCGCACCCCGTTGCCGTCCGGGTCAGGCGCAACGAGATCGAAGGCATCCGACGACTGGCCGTACCCCAGCACCTCGCAGTAAATCCGCGCGCCGCGCGCTCGCGCGTGCTCGTACTCCTCGAGCACGAGAATCCCGGCGCCCTCGCCGAGCACGAAGCCGTCGCGCTCCTTGTCGAAGGGCCGGCTGGCTCGGGCCGGATCGTCGTTGCGCGTCGACATCGCTCGCATCGAGGAGAAGCCGCCGATCGCGAGCGGCGAGACCGTCGCCTCGCTCCCGCCCGCGATCATCGCGATCGCGTCCCCGTAGGCGACGGCGTTGTAGGCGGTGCAGATGGCGTCGTTGGCGCTGGCGCAGGCGCTGGCCTCGGCGAAGAACGGGCCCCGGTACCCATACGCCATCGAGATGTGGGCCGGAGCGGCGTTGGCCATCAGCATCGGAATGAAGAAGGGCGTCACCTTCGACCACGTCCCGTTCTCGTTGGCCTTGTCCGAGTTGAGCCAGAACGTGATGATGCCGCCGATTCCGGTGCCGATTACGCCGCCGACTCGTTCCTTGAACTCGGCGTCGTCGGGGAGCTTCGCGTCCTCGATCGCCTCACGCGCCGCCACGAACGCGAACTGCGTGAAGCGGTCCATGCGCCGGGCTTCCTTCCGCCCGATCAACTCCTCCGGCTTGAAGTCCTTGACCTCACCGGCGATGCGCGTGATGAAATCGCTCGCGTCGAAGGCCGCGATCGGTGCGATCCCCGACTCGCCGGCTACGATCCGCCTCCAGAAGTCCTCGCGGGTATTGCCGACCGGAGTGACGGCGCCCAGCCCCGTCACGACGACCCGCCGGCGGGCAGGCGGCTGCATAGTGGACGCGCTCAAAACTTCACCAAGTTACGGCGACCCGGGGGTGCTTCCCCGCACGCCCCCTGCTTGCGCTCGCCCCTGGGGCTAGATATAATCAGGGGCTGTCTGCCACCAGGGTGTGGCGCTTTACTCTTCGCCACAAGGGACGTTATGAAGCGGACGTATCAGCCGCACAATCGCCGCCGCAAGCGCGTGCATGGATTCCTGGAACGCATGAGCACCAAGCAGGGGCGTAAGGTGCTGGCTCGCCGCCGTAAGAAGGGGCGTCATCGTCTCACCGTCTGATGCGCCGCTTCGCAAGCCTGCGCCGCCAAGCGGATTTCGCTCGTTTACGTCGGCATGGCCGGCGCGTTTCTACGAAGAGCCTCACCATTTATCGTAGCGACTCGCTGCCCGGGGACGTCCGCGCGCTCGTCGGCTTCGCCATAAGCAAGACGATCGGCAAGGCCGTGGTCCGGAACAAGCTGCGGCGCCGCCTCGCGGGGATCCTCGACGATGTTCTCGCACGGCGCGACGCGACGCGGCTGTTGTTCGTCGCGCGGCCGCTTGCCGCAAGCGCGTCCTTTGCCGATCTGCGCGCCGAGGTAACCTCGGCTCTCGGGCCGGTGTAGTAGGTCGCATGCGCCTCTTGCTCGCGGGACTGATCCGAATCTATCAGATCGCTGTCTCTCCGCTGCTGCCGCGGGCCTGCCGCTTCTATCCAAGCTGCTCGCAGTACGCGCTCGACGCCCTAGTCCGCCACGGCGCGTGGCGCGGCTCCCTCTTGGCTGCGGCGCGCCTCGCGCGCTGCCACCCGTGGAACCCCGGCGGCGTCGACTTCGTCGCTGGGTCGAAATAGAACGTGCATTTGCTGATCGCCGCGTCGTGGCTCGACCCGATCGTCAGCGCGCTGTCGTCGGTAGTCATGCTCATCAACAAGCCGATCAACAATCTCGGCTGGAGCCTCGTGATCCTCTCGGCGCTCATTCGCCTCGTCTTCTGGCCGCTCAACACGGCGCAGTTCAAGGCGTTTCTCGGCATGCAGAAGATCGCTCCGCAGCTCAAGCGACTGCAAACGAAATACAAGGACGATAAGCAGAAGCTGCAGCAAGAGACGATGGCGCTCTACAAGGAGCACCGCGTCAATCCGTTCGCCGGCTGCTGGCCGATGCTCGTGCAGTACCCCGTCATCATCAGCGTCTACTACGTGGTGATGAACCACAAGACGCTCTTCGCTAACCAGAGCTGGCTCTGGATCGGGAGCGCGATCACCCACGCCGCCTCGGCGCCGTCGATCTTCGGCGCGCCCATCCTCGCCGCCAGCCTGGCGCTTCCGGATCTCTTGCTGATCCTGCTCTACGCGTTCTCGATGTATCTGAGCGTCCGGTTCGTCAGCATGCCGGCGACCGATCCGCAGCAGGCGCAGACGCAGCGCATGATGGCCGTGTTCTCACCGCTGCTCCTGGGCTTCATGGGATGGAAGTACCACTGGCCGTCGGCGATGGTGCTCTATTGGTTCTCGTACAACGCCTTCACGATGGGACAGCAATTCTACTTGCTTCGCCGCTATCATCAGCCACTCGCGCTGATCGACAGCGAGCACGTGATCACGCAGGACGGACAGGACGCGCAAGCCGCGTCGCAGGCGAAGGGCGCCGTCAAGGCCTCGCCGAGCGGAAACGGCGTCGCCAAGCCCGGCCCGCCGAAGTCGCGCGGAACGCGTTCGAAGCGCAAAAACAGACGAGGAGCATAAGCGTTTACCATGCTCTACGAAGACGATTTCGAGTTCGAGGAACAGCCGGCCGACATTCGCGACCGCACCATCGGCAAACCGCGCAGCGGACGCGGCGGAGGCACCCGTCGCGGCCCCCAGCCGCCGCGCGCGCCCGCGCGCCCGCGTTCGCGTCAGGAGATGCCAGAATCGGCGAAGCCGGCGCGCGATCTGCTGCAAGAGATTCTGGCGGGCATGGGCGTCGGTCCCGTGGAGATCGACTACATCGAGCGCAAGGAAGGCGAGTATCTCGAGATCTCCGGTCCGCATCTCGGGATGCTGATCGGCCGCCACGGCAACACGCTCGAGGCCCTCAACCTGATCTTCAACAACGCGTTTAACGCCGGCGTTCGAGCGAACCGCCATTACTATACGATCGACGCTGAGGGTTACCGCGCGCACCGCGCGGATCAGCTCAAGAATTTGGCGCTCGCAATGCTCGAGCGCTGCGTGCGCGAGAACAAGCCGCAAAAGCTCGAGCCGATGCTGCCTTCCGAGCGCAAGATCATCCACCTCGTGCTCGCCGATTCGGAGCACGTGCGCACGGAATCCGAGGGCGAAGAGCCGGAGCGGCGCGTCGTAATTCACCCTCGGTAGTGAACCTGGGGGCCCCGGCGGCTGTGCCGCTGGAGGGCGCGCAGCCCGACGGGCACAGCCTCTGTTCAAAGGAAACAATCGCCGCGGTCGCGACACCGCCGGGTAAGGGCGCGATCGCGATCGTTCGCGTCAGCGGCCCCGCGGTGCCGTCGTTGTTGGAGCGCCTCGTGCGAACGAGATCCGCGTTGAGGCCGCGCGTGGCGACGCGGGCGACGGTCGTGGATGAGTGCGGGCGCGAGCTCGATCGGGCGATCGCCATTCGCTTCACGGCACCGCACAGCTACACCGGGGAAGATATGCTCGAGCTGCAGCTGCACGGCTCGCCCGTCGTCGCGCGGGAGGTTGTGCGCGCGCTGCTGGCATGCGGCGCTCGCCTCGCCGCACCTGGTGAGTTCACGCGCCGCGCCTTCCTCAACGACAAGATGGATCTGCACGCGGCCGCCGCCGTCGCGGACGTCGTCAACGCCGAGACGCGTGCGGCGGCGCAAGCCGCGCTGGCCAACCTCGGCGGCGGTCTGGCCGACGAGATCCGTTCGCTGCGCGCGTCGCTCGCGCGGATTCTCGAGGAGCTCGCCGGCGCGATCGACTTTCCGGAAGAGGTTCCGGAGCCGGGCCGGCCGGACGTCGAGCGCCAACTAGAGCCCGTCATCGCAGCGCTGGCGCGGTTGCGCCGTGACGGCGAGCTCGGTCGGCTCGTGCGCGAGGGCGTCGGCGTGGCGATCGTGGGGCCGCCGAACGCCGGCAAGTCGTCGCTGCTCAACGCCCTGCTCGGCTTCGAGCGCGCCATCGTCTCCGAGATTCCCGGCACGACTCGCGACGCGATCGAGGAGGCGATCGTCATCGACGGCGTGCCCGTGCGCCTGATCGACACGGCGGGAATACGGTCGCACGCCGACCGGCTCGAGGCTGCCGGCATCGAGCGGACGGAGCGAGCGCTAACCGCGGCCGGCGTGGCGGTGGTGGTGATCGACGGCTCGGAGCCCCTGGGCTCGGACGCCGTCGCGCTGCTGAAGCGCACCGCCGAGCATCCGCGCATCCTCTTCTTCAATAAGTCCGATCTCGGCACGCTGGGCGCTCGCCAGGCCGGCGAGCCCGACGCGCTCGTCGGCAGCGTGCTGAATCCCGCCACGCTTCAGGAACTGCGGCGGACCATCGCACGGCTGGGCTGGGGCGGCGAGCGGATCGACCTCTCGCGTCCGCATCTCGTCGCGCTGCACGAGTTCGACGGCGTCAACGCGGCCCTTGACGATCTGTGCCAGGCGCGCCGAGCGCTCGCGGACGGCGAGCCGATGGACTTCGTCGCCACGGCGCTGCAGCGCGCTTATTCCTCGCTTGGGCATGTAAGCGAGCAGGTAGCCGCCGAAGAGGTCATCGATGGCATCTTCTCGCGCTTCTGCATCGGAAAATAAAAGGAGGTTACGGTAATGCGGCGTGCTCTTCCAGCGCTGATCGCCCTCGCGATCTTCGCTTTACCCGCGTCGACGCAGGCCAAGCTCGTCTCGCGTTTCGGCGTGACGATCATCAGCTGCGTCGTCAACTCCAACGGCAGCAACCTGACCAACGGCATCAACGTGGTGTATTACAACACCCACGATTCACCCGCGACCGAGGTCGACTTTCTCGTCAACTACCTGGGAAAGCGTTTCATCTTGATCGATAAGGGCAGCTTCACGCGCGGCGCCCAGATCAATCACAACCTGACGAACGCGCTGACCGGCCAAGCGTGGGACGGTCCCAAGCCCAAGATGTGCCGAGTCGAGCGCGTTTATCTCGCCAACGGACAGAGCTTTTGACATGGAGAGTGTTTCGACGGTCCAAGTCCTAGCGCGCAACTGGTGGGCGCTGCTCATCCGCGGAATCGTCGCCGTGATCTTCGGTATCCTGGCCTTCCTCTGGCCCGGCGCCACGATCCTGGCGATCGGGATTCTGTTCGGCGCCTACGCGCTGGTGGACGGCATCTTCGCCATCGTCGCGGCGGTTCGCGCGGCGGAGACGCAGCAGCGCTGGTGGCCACTCGTCGTGGAGGGAATCGTCGGCATCCTGATCGCCGCGATCACGTTCTACGACGTTGGGATCACGTTGCTGGCGCTGTATTTCACGATCGCGGCGTGGGCGTTCTTGACCGGCATCTTCGAGCTCGTCGCGGCCGTTCAGCTGCGCAAGGTCGTCGCGAACGAGATGTGGCTGATCCTCGGCGGAATCGCGTCGATTCTCTTCGGCGTGCTGATGCTCTGGCGTCCGCTCGCCGGAGCTCTGGCCATCATCTGGCTGATCGGCGCGTACGCGATCATCTTCGGCGTCATCATGATCGCGCTCTCGCTGCGGCTGCGCGGACACGCGCATCCGCCGGCCGCCGCCACGGCGACGTAGCGAACCTAGGGAACGTAGGAATGCGCGGCGACGCCGGCACGATCGTGGTCGGCGGCGGCCACGCCGGCGTCGAAGCCGCGCTCGCGTCGGCGCGCCTGGGGGTGCCGACACTGCTCGTCACGGGCGACCCGGAGAAGATCTGCACGCTGCCGTGCAACCCGTCGATCGGGGGCAGCGCAAAGGGGCAACTGGTCCGCGAGGTCGACGCCCTGGGCGGCGCGATGGGATTGATCGCGGACCGCTGCAGCCTCCACGCGCGCTTCCTCAACGAGAGCAAGGGTCCGGCGGTGCGGGCGTTGCGACAGCAGATGGACAAGCCCGCCTATGCGCGCGCGGCGTTGGAGATGCTCCGGGGCGAGCCGAACCTCGCGATCGTGCCCGGGCTGGTCGAGGACCTCGAGGTCGAGGCGGGCGCGATGCGCGGGGTCCGCTGCAGCGACGGCTCGCGGTATTTTGGGAGGTCGGTCGTGCTGGCCACGGGGACGTTCTTGGGAGGGAAGTCCTTCCAGGGCGACGTCGTCCTCGCCGAGGGGCGCTTCGGCGAGCCCCCCGCGATCGGACTGGCGGCCGCGCTGCGACGCCTCGGCTTTCCGACGATCCGGCTGAAGACGGGCACGCCGCCCCGCATCGACAAGCACAGCATCGACGCCGGGGCGATGCTGGTGCAGCCGCCCAGCCCGCGTCCGCTGCTCTTCTCGCACCGCAGCCAGGCTCGCTTCGGCGGGCCGCAGCTGCCGTGTTACGTCACGCAGACCAACGCCCGCACTCACGCCCTGGTGCGCGACAACCTGCATCGCTCGCCACTCTACGGCCTCGACTTGATCCGCGGGATCGGGCCGCGGTATTGCCCCTCGATCGAAGACAAAGTCGTCAAATTCGCCCATAATCCGTCGCATCAGATCTTCATCGAGCCGGAGGGCTGGAACGAGCCGACGCTCTATGTCGGCGGTTTTTCGACATCGCTTCCCGCAGAGGTTCAGCTCGCGATGCTGCGGACGCTGCCAGGCTTGGAAAACTGCGAGATGCTGCGGGCGGGCTACGCGGTCGAGTACGACATGGTTCCGCCCACCGAGCTGCGCGAGACGCTCGAGACGCGGCGGATCGCCGGGCTCTTCCACTGCGGCCAGCTCAACGGCACGTCGGGCTACGAAGAGGCGGCCGCGCAGGGGCTGATCGCGGGAGTCAACGCGGCGCGCGCCGCGCGCGGCGACGAACCCGTGCGGCTGGCTCGCGGCCAAGCCTACATCGGCGTCCTGATCGACGACCTCGTGACTAAGGGCGTCGACGAACCCTACCGCATGCTGTCCTCGCGGGCGGAGCATCGCATCCTGTTGCGGCACGACAACGCCGACCTTCGCCTGACGCCCGTCGGACGCACCGCCGGCCTGGTCGACGACGCGGCCTGGGAGGCGTTCCAGCGGCGCCGGACGGCGCTCGGCAAGGCGCTCGACCGCGCGCAGACGACCCGGCTGATGGCCGAGCGGCTCGGCGACGAGCGGTTCGAGCGCGGCAGCACGCTCGCCGACGCGCTGCGGCGCCCGCGCCTGGGCTTTTCCGACGTCGCCGCGCACTTCGATCCGCCGCTCGAGCCCGAGATCGGCGAGCGGCTCGCCATCGAGCTCAAGTGCGAAGGCTACGCCCGGCGCGAGGAGCTCGCGATCGCGAAGTCGCGCAAGACGGAGGATGCGCGCATTCCCGAAGACTTCGACTACCTTGCGATCGCGGCGCTGTCGCGCGAGGCGCGCGAGAAGTTCGTTCGACAGCGTCCGCGCACGCTGGGAATGGCCGGGCGGATACCCGGCATCACGCCCTCGGACGTGGCCATCGTCGGGCTCTTCCTGCACCGCCGCAAAAACGATGTCGGAATTGCCGGCGCTCATCCGTCTGCCGTGTCGTAAGGAGGACCCAGGATGAGCGAATATTTATTCCTATACCGGGGCGGCAGCCGGCCCGAGTCACCCGCCGAGGGCGAGCGGGTCATGCAGAGATGGGTCGGTTGGCTGCAAGACCTCGAGACGAAAGGTCACCTCAAGGACCGCGGCCAGCCGCTCGAGGACCAGGGGAAGGTCGTGCGCGGTAAGCAGCGCTCGATTACCGACGGCCCCTACGCCGAATCGAAGGACATCGTCGGCGGCTACACGTTGATCGAGGCCAAGGATTTGGCGCACGCGGCCGAATTGGCCGGCGGATGCCCGATCTTCGAACGCGAGGGCCTCGTCGAGGTGCGGCCCGTCATGAAGATGTAGCGACCGCCCAAATGGAGCCCAGCGAGCATCTGTTCCGGCAAGAGTCGGGACGCATCGTGACTGCGCTGTCTCGCATCTTCGGGCTCGACAACATCGCGCTGGCAGAGGACGTCACGCAAGACGTCTTCTGCCGCGCGCTCGAGGTGTGGAAACTGCGCGGATTGCCGCACAATCCTTCGGCCTGGTTGATGAAATCCGCGCGCAATCGCGCGATCGACGTCTTGCGTCGCGAGCGCACCGCGCGCAATCTCGTGCCCGAGCTCGGACGCCTACTCGAGAGCGAATGGACGATGGTCGCCACAGTGAACGAGCTCTTCGCAGCGGTAACGATCAAAGACGATCAACTGCGGATGATGTTTTCGTGCTGCGATCCGAACATGCCGGAAGACGCCCAGGTCGCGTTGACGCTTCGGCTGCAGTGCGGCTTCACGACCGCCGAGATCGCGGGCGCGTTCTTCAGTACGAAGGCCGCGATCGAGAAACGCATCGAGCGCGGCAAGAAGATATTGGCGAGCTCGAAGCGCCTGTTCGATTTCGCCGATGCCGAGCTGCCCGCGCGACTGTCCGCGGTACATCGGACGCTGTATCTGTTGTTCAACGAAGGATATCATGGCGCATCGCGCAAGACGCCGGTGCGCGCCGAAATGTGCGGCGAAGCGATGCGGCTCGCCACGTTACTGCTCGAAAACGCGCGCGTCGCGACGCCCGCGTCGTACGCGCTGTGCGCGTTGATGTATCTGCACGCGGCGCGCCTGCCGGCCCGAATCGACACGCGCGGCGATCTCGTGCCGCTCGCGCGACAGAATCGCGCGCTGTGGAATCGCTCGCTGATTGCACGCGGAAACGAGCTGCTGGATCGATCGGCGGTAGGCAGCGAGCTCAGCGAATACCACGTCGAAGCCGCGATCGCGTCGCTGCATTCCGGCGCCCTCACCGACGGCGAGACCGATTGGGACCGGCTGCTCTGGCTGTACGACATCCTGATGCGGATCCGACCGTCGCCGGTGATTGCGCTTAACCGCGCCATCGCGGTCGCGCAACGCGAAGGTCCCGAATCCGGGATCGCGGCCATTGCGGCCATTCCCGCCAGCGAGCAGCTCGCATCCTATCCGTTCTTTCCCGCAGCGCTCGGCGAACTGGAGCTGCGCGCCGGGCACGTCGATCGGGCACGCGGCCACTTCGAGGCCGCCGCGGCGCTGGCACGCAACCCGATGGAGCGCCGCTTTCTCGAGCTGCGCGTCGAAGCGGCCACGGGTGAGCGGCAGCGCTGAAGACGCCATCTTCGCACTCCTAGAAAACGCAGCTCTACCGGCGGCACTGCGGGGGCCGCTGAGCCGCTACGGGGCGCTTGTGCTGCAGGCGAACCGGCGCGTGAACCTGACCGGCGCGAAATCTCCCGAGGCCTTCGCCGGGCATCTCCTCGATAGCCTGACGGTGCTGCCCTATGTTCGAGAGCCCTACGTCGACGTCGGCTCCGGCGCCGGACTTCCCGGCATCCCGATAGCGATCGCGACCGGCATGCCCGTGACACTGATCGAGTCCACGGCCAAGAAGGCCGCCTTCCTCGCGAGAGCGCTCGAGGAGTTGCAGTTGGCCGGAAGCGTGATCCAGCGGCGCGCAGAGGCAGCCGGACGCGACGACGCCCTACGCGACCGGTTTGCGAGCGGCACGGCGCGCGCGCTCGCGGGGGCCACCACGGTGGCGGAGCTGGTGCTGCCGTTGATCGCGCCAGGCGGTGTGGCCGTGCTGCAGCGCGGACGGTTCGACGAGGACGACCGCCGCAGTCTGGAGGACGCGAGCCTCATGCTGGGCGGCCGCATCGAATCCGAGCTGGCGCTCGAGGGTGAGCGCCGCCTCCTGCTCCTGCGCAAGGAGCGCGCGACCCCACCCCGCTTCCCCAGGCGAGCCGGGATCCCCGAGAAGCGCCCCCTCTGCAGGTAGCCTCCCGAGGCATTGGGGCGTTTCACGGCGAACATCGGCGTGAAACAAACTAAGAAGGGGGAGCAGTGGAAGACGCAGGCGAGGGCCTGTCGGAGTTCGAGAAGGGATTAATCCTCGGCGTCCTGATCTCCGAAGGGCACTTTGGCGGAGACGGCAAGCAGCCACAAATCACGCTGAAGATGAACGTCCGTCACGAGCGGCTGCTCCGGTGGCTGAACGACCGGGTGCGCTGGTCCCGCCTGTACGGTCCGTATCACCACGACAACCGGCACTACCTCCAGCTCATGATCCGCGGCCCGGCCCTGCGCCATGAACTGGCGCCCCTGCTGGCCGGCCTACCTTGGGCCGAAATCGACGACCATTCGTACGCCCGCTTCGTCGAAATGCTGCAGCGATACGGCATACGCCCCGACCTTGTTTCACGGAGTAGTTCGACGTGAAACTTGCCGAACTCGACCGGCGGCTCGCTGAGGCGCTGCCGTCAGGTAGCCTGTTCGCCGTTGGCGGGCGCGTCCGCGACGAGTTGCGCCGGGCGATCGAAGGCTCGGCCGCCCCAGCCGACTCCGATTACGTCGTGGTGGGCGTGTCGCAGGAGGACCTGATCCGGCGCCTCCGCGGCCTCGGGCACGTCGATCTCGTGGGGGCCTCGTTCGCCGTGCTCAAAGTAACGGTCGAGGGCCACACGGTCGACGTCGCACTCCCGCGGCGGGAGTGGTCGTTCGGGATCGGTCATCGCGATTTTACCGTCGAGAGCGGCGCGGACGTGCGGCTGGATGAGGATCTCGCGCGGCGCGATTTCCGGATCAACATGATGGCGCGCGCAATCCCTTCGGGCGAGCTCGTCGACCCCTACGGCGGCAAGGCCGACATCCGCGCGCGGCGCATCGACATCTTGACGCCACAGGCCTTCGCCGAGGACCCGTTGCGAATGCTGCGGGCCGCGCAGTTCATAGCCCGGTTCGATTACGCCGTCACGCCGAGGCTGCGTGACGGCATGGCGGATGCCGCGCCGGCCGTGCGCTCGGTCTCGGCAGAACGCATCCACGACGAGCTCGGCAAACTCTTTCAAGCCCGAAAACCCTCGCTCGGGCTCGAGCTCTTGCGTGAGACTGGCGTCCTCGCCCACCTCTGGCCGGAGCTGCTCGAGGGGGTCGGCGTCGAGCAGAATCAATGGCACGCGTACGACGTGTATCGCCACAGCCTCGCTACGGTGGACGCCGCGCCGCCGGGCGACCTGGTGCTGCGGCTAGCGGCCCTGCTGCACGATGTCGGTAAACCGCGCACGAAGGACGGCCCGCACTTCTATCGCCACGAGATCGAGGGCGCGGACATGTCCCGCGCAATGCTGGAGCGATTTCGTTTCTCGAACGAGGTCGTCAAAGCAACTGAGCACCTGGTCCGGCAGCACATGTACTCGGCCGACCAGGACCTCACGGACGCGGCCCTGCGCCGCTTCATCCGCCGGATCGAGCCGGCCAATATCGAACGTCTGTTCGCATTGCGTCGAGCGGACATCGCGGGCAGCGGTTTGCCGCCGCGCGACGGCGCAAACCGCGCGTTCGAGGCCCGGGTGCACGCCGAACTGGCGCGCAAGCCCGCGTTTTCGATTCGGGAACTGGCGATCGGCGGCGATGACGTGATCGCCGCGCTCGTCCGGCGCGGCGACGCGCCGCTCGGCTTTCGCGGTGACGAGCGCGTCGGAGCGGCGCTGCGCTGGCTCTTCGAGCAGGTCACCGATGAACCCGAACGTAACGAGCGCACCTTGCTGCTGCAACTCCTCGAGCAGTATCTGGCGGCGTGATGGCTCGCGTCATCGCGCTCGTCAATCAAAAGGGCGGTGTCGGCAAGAGCACGACCGCCGTGAATCTCGGCGCAGCGCTCGCGGTGTTCGGCCAGCGCGTGCTGGTCGTCGACACCGATCCGCAAGGAAACTCCACGACGGGGCTCGGCGTCCAGAAATCGGCGCTGACGCACGACATCTATCACGCCTTGATGCAAGAGATTCCACTCGAGCGCGTCATCGTCAACACCGAGCTTTCCAACCTGTGGCTCGCGCCGGCGACGATCAATCTGGCCGGCGCCGACGTCGAGCTCGTCGCGGCGCTGTCGCGCGAGACGCGGCTGCGGCAAGCCCTGTCGCCGGTCGCGTCGCGCTATGACTATGTGCTGATCGATTCGCCGCCGTCGCTCGGCCTGCTGACGATCAACGCCCTTACCGCCGCCGACGACTGCATCATCCCGGTGCAGGCGGAGTTCTACGCGCTCGAAGGGCTCGCGCAGCTCACGAGCGTCATCTGGCGCGTGCGCGACGCGCTCAATCCTAGGCTGCACGTCAGCGGCGTGCTCGTTACGATGTTCGACGGCCGCACGCGTCTGTCGATAGAAGTCATTCGCGAGCTGCAGAAATTCTTTCCCCAGGAGGTCTTCAAGACGCAGATTCCGCGCAACGTGCGGCTCTCCGAGGCGCCCTCCTACGGCAAGCCCGCGATTCTCTTCGATCTCAAGAGCCGCGGGGCACAGGCGTATCTGGCCGTCGCGCGGGAGATGCTCGAACCCGCACAGGCGCGCGCATGAGCGCGCCGAAGCGCGGGCTCGGACGCGGGCTCGCCGCGCTGCTCGGTGACGCCGCGGTCCCCATCGCGAGCTCCGGCGAGGTCGTGCGGGAGATTTTCGTCGGCGAGATTCGTCCGAATCCGTTCCAGCCGCGAAAGCACTTCGCCGCCGAAACGTTGGAAGAGCTCAAGGCGTCGATCGCGGAGTACGGCATGCTCGTGCCGATCATCGTGCGCCGCCGCGACGACGGCTACGAGTTGATCGCCGGCGAGCGGCGCTGGCGCGCCTGCGCGGAGCTGCAACGCCCGACGATTCCCGCGCTGATCCGGACGAGCGACGATCGTCAGACGCTCGAGTTCGCCATCGTCGAAAACTTGCAGCGCGAAAACCTCAACCCGCTCGAGGAGGCCGCGGGCTTCGCGTATCTGATCGACGAGTATGGTCTGACCCAAGAAGAGGTCGCGCGCCGCCTCGGTAAGAGCCGGCCCGCCGTCGCGAATACGCTGCGGCTGCTCGGCTTGTCCGACCCGATCAAGGCGATGCTGCTCGACGGCCGGCTCTCGGCCGGGCATGCGCGCGCGCTGCTTGCCGCGCCCGAGCGCGACCGCGAGAGCCTTGCCGGTCGGGCCGTGAGCGAAGGAACGACCGTGCGCGGCCTGGAGCGGATCGTCGCTGGACTGGCGGCGGCGCTGCCGCAGCGATCGCCGCTGCTACGCCCGCTCTCCCCGGAGGAGCGCGACTTCGAAGCGCGGTTGCGCGAGAGGTTCGGAACGCACGTCGCCGTCGTACGCTACGGTCGCGGCGGGCGCATCGAGCTGCGCTTCAGCGACGAACCCGAGCTGACACGGCTCGGCGATCTCTTGTTGGGCGAGGCAACGTAGGAGCCGGGCCTCGTGTTCTTTCCGCTCTCGCGCATCATCGCGCTGCTGATGGCCGCCGTGCTCTGTTTCGCGCTGCTGGTTCCGCTCGCGCTGGCGCGACACAACACTGCGCTCGCGATCTTCGTCGCGATCGTCTTCGCGGCGTATCTTTTCGGAAACGTCGTCATATGGCAGCGCATGCGCCGGCGAGACTGAAACGCGCCGCCGGGCTGCACGGAATCTACGCGATCCTCGGCGAGGAGCCGCGCGTCGCGGAGCGCGCGCGCGCGTTACTGGACGGCGGCATTGGCATCGTGCAGTACCGGGCCAAGAGCGGAATCGTCGCGGAGACGCTGCGGCGGCTGCGCAACCTGACTCGCGAGTATGATGCGTTGCTGATCGTCAACGACGACTGGAGCACGGCGCGAGACTTCGATTGCGACGGCGTGCACCTCGGGGCCGACGACGACGGCTTTGCCGACGTCGCGCGCGTACGTGCGGCGCTGCCGGAACGCCTCATCGGGTTGTCGTGCGGCACGCTGGAAGAGGTGTGGCGCGCAAACGCCGGCGACGTGGACTACATCGGCGCCGGATCCGTCTATCGCACGCAATCAAAGAGCGATGCCGGCGAGCCGATCGGCATCGACGGGCTGCGCCGCCTCGCGCGCGCCGCCGCGCCGCCGGTCGCCGCGGTGGGCGGCATCGATCTCGACCGGCTCGCGGAGGTGCGCGCGACGGGCGTGGCGATGGCCGCGCTCATCTCCGCTCTCGCGAACAGCGACGAGCCGGAACGCACCGCACGCGAGCTCGTCGCGCGCTGGGACGGCGCATGACGACAATCGTCCTCTCGATCGGGACGAGCCATCCGTGGAACGTCGCCGGGGTGGGACGCGACGTCGTCGTGGGCGAGCGGCTGGACGCGCGCGTGTTCACGGCGATCGCCGGCGTGAGCGCGCAGGACGGCTGCGGCACCGTCGTCGTGCAGCCGGTTTCGCGGGATGTGCTCGCCGCGCAACTGGCGGCGCTTCCGTGGGACGCCGCCGGCGCGGTGCGCGTAGGCGCGCTGCCCACGCGCGAGGCGGTGGACGCGGTCGCCGCGTCGTTGCGCGCGCACGCGTGGCTGCCGGCCGTCGTGGACCCCGTGTTCGCAGCGAGCGCCGGCGGGGAGCTCGGCGATGCCGCCGCGCGCGACGCGATTCGCGACGATCTCGCGCGTTTGGGCAACGTCGTCCTCACGCCGAATCTCGTGGAGGCCGCGACGCTGCTGGGGAGCGGCGCGATCGACCGCGACAGCATCGGCGATGCGGCCGCGAAGCTGCGAGCTCGGGGAGCGCTCGCGGTGCTGCTCACGGGGGGTCACCTCGACGGCGATCCGGTCGACGCGCTCGCGACCGGCGACGGCGTCGAATTCTTCACGGCGCCGCGGATCGCGGGGCGGATGCACGGCACCGGCTGCACCCTCGCGATGGCGCTGGCGTGCGAGCTGGCGCGCGGCGCGATGCTGCGCAACGCCGTGCGCGCGGCGCGCGCCTACGTTCGCGACCAGATCGCGCGGCATTGAAGGCGTCGCGCGCTTTAGCGTCGAGCATGTAAGCCGGAAATGCAACAGACTCGCAAGCCGCGCGTCATGTCGGGGATGCGGCCGACCGGACCGCTGCATCTCGGCCACCTCGTCGGGGTGCTGACGCAATGGGCCAACTACAGCGAGACGGCCGACGCGTTTTTCGAGATCGCTGATCTCCACGCATACACCACGGAGTTCGACGACACCGCAACGATCCGCGGCGCGCGAGAGGCGATGGTCGCCGTCTGGCTCGCGGCCGGCGTGGATCCGCAGCGCTCCACGATCTTCCTGCAGTCGGGCATACCCGAGATCTCCGAGCTGCAGGTGCTGCTCTCGATGATCACGCCGGTGTCGTGGCTCGAGCGCGTGCCGACGTATAAGGGACAGATCGACGCGCTCGGCCAGAAGGTGGCGACGTACGGGTTCTTGGGCTATCCGTTGCTGCAGCTCAGCGACATCGCCGCCTTCCGCGGCGAGTACGTGCCGGTCGGGCGCGACCAGGTCGCGCACCTGGAGCTCGGGCGCGAGATCGTCCGGCGCTTCAACTACCTCTACGGCTCAGACAAGGAGATCTTGATCGAGCCGCAAGCGACGCTGTCGGAGTTTCCCGAAGTGCCCGGCATCGATGGGCGCAAGATGAGCAAGTCGTACGACAACGCGATCCTCATCGCCGACGACGAGGAGACGACGACGCGCAAGGTTCGCGCGATGGTAACGGATCCGCTGAAAATCCGGCGCGGCGATCCGGGACGGCCCGAGATCTGCCCGGTCTTCGCACTGTGGCGCTTCGTCAACCCGCTGCGGCTCGACGGCATCGCGGCCGAATGCCGCTCGGGCGCGCTCGGCTGCGTGCAAGACAAGAGCGAGTTCGCCGAGCAGCTCAACGAGTATCTGCGCCCGGTGCGCGAGCGCTACGCCGGGTACATGGCGGATCGGCCCACGCTCGAACGCATCATCGACGACGGAACGGCGCGCGCGCGCGAAATCGCCGCAAACGTCCTACACGACGTCAAAGATGCGATGCGACTGACTTAGAACCCCTTTCTTTCCGACCGCGGGTTGCGGAGATTGCGCACGTCCACCGGCCAAGTCGAGCGAACCATGGAGAGTGCCGTCGAGATCCGGATCAGTTCGCCGAAGAGCCTCGCGCTGCGCGGGCCGGTTCAGGCTCGCGGGCGCGGCGACCGAAAGAGCGCGAGAAGCGGCAGACCCAGAATCAGCACGAACGGAAAAAACAGGACGCGTCCGCGCGAGAGCGCGTAAACGATCGCAGCGGCTACGAGCATCAGGGCCAGCACGAGAATGACCCGCCAGGCTATGGCCAAGGTTTTCGACCGATCCGGATGCGAGGCGCGACGCTCGTCCTACGATCGAAGACCTCAAGATGGAGCCGACTTGAGCGCGCCAGTCCTTTACGACGCGACCGAGCACGATCGAGGCAGTGATCAGGCTGCCCGCGACCATCAAGTAGCGCCTTCCAAGATTTGGGTTCCGGTGCCGCGGCGCCGTACAGCGGCGCTTATCCCTTGAACGTTGGCAGCGTCTTTGCGATCGAGTCGAGCGCCCAGTCGATGTCTTCGAGCGACGCCGCGTAGGAGAAGCGCAGATAGCCTTTTCCGGCGGCACCGAACGACGAGCCCCCACCGCACGCCACGCCGCCCTCCTCGAGCAGGAACTTCGCGAGCGCGCGATCGTCGTGCGTGATCGCCGAGACGTTGGGAAACGCATAAAAGGCGCCTTCGGGCAGCAGGCACGACATGCCGGGGATGGCGTTGAGACCGCTGATGAGGCGGTCGCGACGAGCGCGGAAGATCTCGTTCATGCGCTGCACCGGCTCGTCCGGTCCGGTGAGGGCGGCGATGCCGGCCATCTGCACGAAGGTTGCGACGCAGCTGAACGTGTTGTTGTTGAAGAGCGTCACCGCGCGCGCGAGATCCTCGGGCATGATCGCGTAGCCCAGCCGCCAGCCGGTCATCGCGTACGCCTTCGAGAAGCCGTCGACGACGATCGTGCGCTCGCGCATGCCGGGCAGCGACGCGATCGAAAGATATTCCTGGTCGAGATAAAAGTTGCGGCTGTAGATCTCGTCGGCGAGCACGAGGAAGTCGCAGCGCTGCGCGAGCTCGGCGATGAATTCCAGATCGCTGCGCGTGAGAACGCCGCCGGTCGGATTGTGCGGCGAGTTGATCACCACGACTTTGGTCTTCTTGGACACGCGACGGGCGAGCTCGTCGAGGTCCATGCGCCAGTTACGCGACTCGAGCAGCGGGATCGCGTGCACGGTCGCCTGCAGGTAGCTCGCGCAGGAGGCGTACGCGGGATAGGCGGGGTCGAAGTAGACGAACTCGTCGCCGGGGCCGAGCAGCGCGCTCAGCGTGTTCCAGATGACCGGCTTGGCGCCGGGCGAGACGACGACGTTCTCGGGACCCCACGCGGGCGTCACGTGCCGGAACCGGCTCGCGTAGCTCGCGATGGTCGCGCGCAGGGACGGCAGCCCGCTCGACGGCGTATAGTGCGTATGGTTGTCGTAGAGCGCGTCGACCGCGGCCTTCTTGATCCCGTCGGGGGTGTCGAAGTCGGGCTCGCCGATCTCCATGTGGACGACCCTGCGGCCCTGCGCCTCGAGCTCGCGAGCACGCGCTAAAATCTCGAACGCGTTCTCCGATCCCAACCGCGCCACGGCCTCAGCCAAACGATCTTCATGCACTGCGAGCATCTAGATCCACCTCTCTAAAAGAATCTCGAAACGGTGGGCGAAACGTCCTCGCGTCATGCGCCCGCTCTCGGAAGTCTTCGCGCCCGGAGCACCGACGCTGCCCGAGCGGCTCAGGACGCTCGTCGTTTCGCCCGAACGCGAGTTGGAACCTGGAATAACGGTGCGCGCGACGTTTACGTTTCGCAACCAGGGCGGCGCTCCGGCCACGGGCGTTCGACTCCGCTTCAACGCGCCCGACGGCCTGATCTATCTCGTCGGAAGCGGGCGCCTCGACGGCGCTCCGCTCGACGACGAGCTCGGCAATTCGCCACTGCTCTCGCGCGCCGGCGCGGCGATCGGCGACGTCGCGCCGGATGAAGAACGCCGTATCGAGGTCGCGTACAGCGTGGCCGGCGCCATCGAAAACGGCACGACGATCGAGCTGCAGGCGGCGCTGGCCTCCTTCGAGTTGCCTCCGATCGGTTCCAACGTCGTGCGCCTGGTCGCGCGCAGCAGACCGCAGCTGCGCAACGCGCTCACGCGGGCGACGCTCGAGACCGCGCAGCATCCGGTGCCCGGTTCCGAGGCCCAGCTGACGATCCACGTTCACAACGCCGGCGAGTCGAGCGCGCGCGACGTCGTCGTCGTCGCGCCGGTTCCGGAGCACACCGCGTACGTCGCCGGCTCCGCGCGCGTCAACGGTCGCGACGTCGAACGCGAGCTGGGTTGTTCGTTCGACAAGGTTTACGCGCCGATCGTCGTGCGTTCGCTCCCGGCCAGCGCATCGGCGACGGTCTCGTACCGCGTGCGCATCGATTCGCCGCTGTGCGACGGAACGCAGATCGTCGCGGAGTCTCAGGTCGCGTCGCAGGAGACGGCCGCGTTCGCGCTCGAGCCGGCGTCGCTGACGGTCTCGGCGATTCCCGACTTCGGCGACGAGCGCACGAGCCTGACCGCGGAGCCGGCCGTCGACGTGCGGCCGGGTGAGCGCGTCCGCTTCACGCTCACCGCGCACAACGCCGGCACGGCGGCCGCCGCGCGCGTCAGCGCCAGCATCGAGCCCGGCGAAAACCTCATTCCGGTGCGCGGCGCCTCGACGATCGACGGGAGCCCGACGCGCGATCGTCGCAAGGACCCGCTGCGTTTCGCGCTCGGCCCGATCGACGCGGGCGAATCGGTCACGCTGGGTGTCGACGCCGTCGTCGCCTCGCCGCTCGAGGACGAGACGCTCGTCACGGCCGCAGCGGCGCTGGAGTGGGAACCGGCGCGCGACGGTGCCGGGCGGCGGCTCCAGATCGGCATCGCCGTGCGTTCGAAGCCGGCGTTCTTGGCTCGCCGCTTTTTCGTCGAGCGCAAAGGCAGCGCGATCGTGCGGCCGGGATCCCAAATCGAAGCGGCGATAGTCTTGACGAACGACGGGAGCGCGGCCGCACACGACGCCGTCCTGCATCTGCGGCTCGCGCCGGAGCTCGACGAGGTTGCCGCGTTCGAAAACGCCGCGCGTCTGAGCCTCGACGCCGGCTCCGCGGGCCTTCCGCACGCGGACATCGTCGATCTCGGCAGCATCGACGCGCAGGAGACGCGCCGGATCACGCTTCGCGCGCGCGTCCCCTCGCCGTGTCCCGACCGCCGCGAGCTCGTAGTAGGCGCGAGCCTGCACACGCGCGAGCTCGGCGAGACGTTGCTGCGGGAAGCGTTCTGGCGCGTGGACTCGCATCCGGCATTCACGCCGGAATCTTCGCGCATGGAGCTGGCCGACGACTCGGCGCTTCGGCCGAATCAGCTCGCCCACGTCGACCTGCTGATCGCCAACACGGGGACTGACGTCGCGCACAACGTTCGTCTGCGGCTGTATGTCTCCGCCGAGGCGCGCCTCGAAAGCGTGGAGGGCGCGACGCGCGACAAGTCGTCGCTCTCTTTCGGCGACATCGCGCCGGGTACGAACGGACGAGGGCGCTTGGGTCTGCGCCTGCTGCGCAGCCTAGCGAAGGAGTATCCCGTTACGATCGACGCGGTGCTGACGGCCGACGCCATGCTGCCGGTCCCGCTCGCGCGGCTGACCATCGCGACCGCGGCCGAGCCGGACTTTTCGATCGGCAGTCTCCGCAGCGATCCGGCCGACGCCGTGGACGTCGGCGATGCAGTCGAATGGGTACTGCACGTTCGCAACGGCGGGGACGGCGTCGCGCACCACGTCGCGATCTTCGTCGATGCGCCCGAGTCGCTGATCTACGTACCGAACTCGACGACCGTCAACGACGTCGCGATCCGCGACGTCGGCACCTCCGCGCCGTTCGCGGCGCCGAAGGGCATCGTCCTGAACGAGGTCGATCCGGGCGTCGAGGCCGCGATCCGGTGGCGGACCGTCGTGCACAACGGACTGGCCTCCGGCACGACCATCGCGCAGGTCGCCCGGGTGCGTTACGACGGCGAGCGCGAGGACCAATTCGCGGCGCCGGATCTCAAGGTTCGCTCGGGACCGGTCTTCGCCAACGCAATCGCGGGCCTACCGTTCGGTCTCGACGGCGTGCTCGGGCCCGCTCTCGGCGCGCAGCGCGCGCTGACCGAGGACCGTTTCATGGAATTGCCGCCCGCGACGCCCGTGGGCGAGGGCAACGGGGCGCATGCGCTCGCGCGCCTGAGCTCCGGCTCATCGCACGACGCGCCCGCAAACGCCGGAACGCTTGCGACGTTTACGCCTGAACGCCTGGAGCGCACGCTGCGCTTCCTGCGTGAGGCGCGCTTCGGAGGGCTCGTTACTCATCTCTTCGTGTTACGCGCCTTCCTTCCCGATGCGGTCGGCGAGACGCACTGCAGCGCGCTCGCGCCGATGCGCGACCTGCTGCGCGAAGAGCTCGATCGGCTGTTCATCAAGCTGCGGCTGCCGCGCTACGCGATCGCGCCGCGCGACGTCGAGACGCCGTCGCTGCGCTCTACGGTCGAGCACGTCCTGCACGAAGCCGCGCTGGCGCGCGGCGTTCCTGCGGAACCACCGACCGATCCGATCGTGCTGCGCGGCAGCTTCGACCCTGAGACGATGCACGAACTCGCCGAGCGTCTCAGCTCGGCCGAGCTCGCCACCGCGGCGCCGTGGGCGGCGCTCGCGCGGCTCTTGCCCAACGAAACGAGCGCGTTCGCGCGTTACCAGGGCGGTTTGATCGACGTCTTCGATCGGCTCGCCGACGCCGATCCCGGCGAGTTCATCGAAGAGCTCCAGCAGCGCGAGGATGCCGCGCTCGATGCCGCGCTGGACGCGATCCTCGCGGCGCTGCACGAGACGCCATAGCCATGGAGAGCTTCGGCGTCGCGCTGCTCGTGCTCGTCGCGGCCGCAGTAGTAGCGGCTGTACTACTATTCGCGCGGCGGCGTCCGCCCCAGATCGAGCCGATCGAAACGAAAAGCGACGCGCGCGATTGGACCGCCGCCGCCGGCGCCGAGTTCGCGCACCTATCCGAGGCGGATCGCTGCGACCTGGTGTTTGCCGTCGCGGCCTTGGAGGATGCGCGCTCGCAGCGGCTGCTCGAAGACGCGCTGGACGATCCGTCCGAAGCCGTGGCGCTCGCCGCAGCGCGCGCGATGACGCAACGCGGGCGAAATGCGGAGCTGGAGCGCTATCTGGCGCGACCCGGCGAGCGCAGCCGGCGCATCGCGGCGACGCTCGAGCTTTTCACGTAGGCGTTAGCCCTTCTTGTTGAAATACTTCACGAGAATTTGTCGCGCGATCGGCGCGGCGACGGTAGCGCCGTAGCCGCCGCTGCGATCGACGAAGACGGCGAGCGCGAGCCGCGGGTGCGCCGTCGGCGCCCACGCCACGAACCACGTCGTGTTCGGGCCGTTGCCTCCCGCGGTTTCGGCCGTACCGGTCTTTCCCGAAAACGGAAGGCCGTCGATCGCCAGGCCGTACGCCGTGCCGCCGGGATCGGTGACACGCGCCATCCCCGCGCGCACCGCGGCGAGCGCCTCGGGCGTCACCGGAACCCGGCGAATGACCTGCGGTGAAAACCACTTGACGACTCCCCCGCCGGGTCTGCGAATTTCGCGCACGATCTGCGGCTTGTAAAGCGTGCCGCCATTGATGACGGCGGACGCGATGTTGACCATTTGCAGCGGCGTCGCTTGCATCGCGCCCTGTCCGATGCCCAAGAAGCACGCCTCGCTCGGCTCCATCGGCACGCCGAACGCGCGCATCTCCCACGCGTTGGTCGGCCAGTTGCCCTCGTTCTCGCCGGGAAGGTCGACGCCGGACTTCGCGTCGAGGCCGAAGGCGAGCGCGTACTTGCGCAGGCGCGCGTTGCCGAGCCACCACGAAAGCCGGAAGAAGTAGCCGTCGCTGGACGCAGCGAGCGCCGGGATGAACGTCGTGTCGCCGAGGCCGCCGGCCGCGATGTCGCGCGCGTAGTAGCCGCCGCAGTCCCAGCCGCCGGTGTCGTCGACGACCTGATCGACCTTCACCACGCCCTCGGTCAGCGCGGCCGAACCGGTAACCATTTTGAACGTGGAGCCCGTCGGCGTGGCGGCGGCGATGGCGCGGTTGAACAGCGGCTGCGTTGAGTCGGTGAGGTCGTAGGCGATGCGCTTCCAGCGATCCGCGGCAAAATCGTTGGGATCGTAGTTGGGATAGCTCGCGAGCGCGAGGATGTCGCCCGTCCGCGGATCCTCGGCCACGACGGCACCGGAGAGCGAACGCCGCCCGAGCCCGCGAATCTCCTGCGCGAGCGCCTCCTCCGCGATCTGCTGCAGCCTCCAGTCGATGTTCGTCACCAGCGTGTCGCCCGGCACGGGCGGCTTCGAGGGCAACTTGACGCTGGAGACGACGGCGCCGGTCGCATCTACGACGACGCGCTGACCGCCCGGCAGTCCGCGCAGGTACGAATCGTAAACGAACTCTAGGCCGTCCTTGCCGATAACGTCGTTGGGAGAGTAGCCCGCGTTGCGGAGCCGTTCGTACTCCTCTTGCGTGATCGCGCCGACGTAGCCGACGAGGTGCGACGCGAACTTGCCGTGGGGATAGTCGCGCGCCGGCTGCACCTCGAGATCGACGCCGGGCAGGTCGGAGAGCACCTCGGACAGCCGCGCAACCACCGCCACGGGCAGATCCGTCGCGAGGATGACGGGGCCGTAGGGCTCGTCTTGCGCCACCGCTTCGAAGCTCGGATAGTTGATGCCGCGGTGGTGCAGCAACCGATACCACAGCGCGCGCTCGTCGACACCGAGAATCTGCGCCAGGTTCGCGAGCTCGCCCGAGGGACTCGTCACCTGCGACGGGATGAGGCCGACCACGAACGACGGGCGGCTGCGCGCCATGACCGCTCCGTGCCGGTCATAGATCACGCCGCGCGGCGCGGCTACCGGAATCAGACGAATTTGATTGGCCTGCGCCGCCGCGCGGTAGCGCTGCCCGTCCACGAGCTGCACGACGATCAGCCGCGCGAGCAAGGCCGACAGCGCGACTACGACGAGCGCCGCGAACGCGACGAGCCGCCATGTGGGGAGCTGCCACGGCGCGCGGCGCGGGGGATTGATCGGCCGCATCAGCGCGCGCGTTCGAAACGCCGGCCGAGCAGCATCGCGACGACCATGACGGCCGCGTTGAGGACGCTCGCGAGTACCGCTTCGTGCAGATGCATGAGCCCGAGTCCGGACGGATAGCCGCCGAGGGCCGCCACGATCCAATAGAGCAGCGAGCGCACGAGCGTCGTCACGACGGTGATGACGATGACTAGCGGAATCGAGTCCGCGAAGAAGCCGCGCGAGAGCACGCTGGCCAATACGGCGCTCAGGCTCGTCGCGATCGTCCAGGCCGCGCCCGACTGCGCGGACAAGGCGTCTTCGCAGAGTCCCGCCGCGAGGCCGTAGAGGACGGCGCGGCACGCGTCCAC
Source organism: Vulcanimicrobiota bacterium (assembly GCA_963752825.1). Lineage (GTDB taxonomy): Bacteria > Vulcanimicrobiota > Vulcanimicrobiia > Vulcanimicrobiales > Vulcanimicrobiaceae > Cybelea. The sequence goes on from CAVVZF010000001.1 coordinate 643,079, forward strand.
GCGGATCGCGTACCACACGACGGCAAGCAATACGAGGCTCGGAACGACGCCGCGAATCGCGATGTAGTGCACGACGGTCGACTGCGCGAGCAGCGCGCCCGCCAGCCACGCGGCCGCGACGTACCAGGCCGGCCCGACGAAGGGTGCGAGGTGCGGCTTACTGCGAGATGACGACAACGCGGTCGAGAGCGCCGAGATCGACCGACGTTTTGAGCACGGCGGTCTGGTAGAGCGTGGCGTCACCGCGTTCGATCGCGTTCACCGTACCGATCGGAACGCCGGAGCGAAACGAGCGTCCCTCACCGGTGACGACGACGTCGCCGACGCGCAGCGGCGCGTCCTGCGGAATGTACTCGACGATGACGCTGCCGAGATTTCCGCGGGCGATGCCCCACCAGCGTCCGCGTTGCACGACCGCCGGAATGCGGCTCGTGTAATCGGTGGCGAGGAGCACGGTGCTCGAGAACGGAGCGACGGCGGTGACGCGGCCGACGACGCCGTCCGCAGCGACGACGCCGTCGTCGCGCCGCACGCCGGAACGCGAGCCCGCGTCGATCGTTACCGCGCGGGATTCGTTCTCCGGCGGGAAGCCGATGACGCGCGCCTCGATGCCGTGGTATAGGTTGACGACCGGCAGCACGCCGGTCTCGGCGGCATACGCGGCGGCCAGCTCGTGAAGACGCGCGTTCTCTTCAGCCAGCTGCCGGTTGCGCGCGCGAAGGCGACCGTTATCGCTCTCGAGACGCGGCAGCGAAACGACCGTGGTGCCGAGCGTTCGCGTGCCGCCGATCGCAGCCGACACGGCGGTCTGCGCGAATCCAAAGATCGAGCTCGTCACCATCGCGATCGGGCTCACCGATCCCGTGCGCTGCGCGTTGATCTGCAGCAGCGCGAGTGCCGCCGCAACGATGATGATGCTAATTAGCGCAAAGAGCCTGCGCTCGTCTCGGTACGTAAAGATGTCGATCCCCCGATTCGGGGCCTCATTTCGTTTCCGGCAGCGTAAATCCCAACCGCCGGAGCGTACGAACGAACCGGGCCAGCGGCAACCCCACTACCGTGTAGAAGTCGCCGTCGATGGCCTCGACCAGCGCCGCGGCTCGTCCCTGGATTCCGTAGGCTCCGGCCTTGTCGAGCGGCTCGCCGGTGGCGACGTATTCGGCGATCTCACCGGGCTCGAGCCGGTAGAACCGCACGCGCGTCGTCGCCCGTTCCTCGATCCACTCGCGCATGCCGGGCACCGCGAGCGCGAACGCGGTGTGCACCAGGTGGTCCCTGCCCGAGAGGCGCTGCAGCATGGCCGTCGCGTCCTCGGCGCCGCGGGGCTTGCCGAGCGCGATTCCGTCGAGGTCGACGACGGTGTCGGCGGTGAGCACCGGCGCGTCGATGTCGCTCGCGCGCCGCAGGGTCATGACGCCGGCCAGCTTCCGGTGCGCGTGATGGCTGGCCAGTTGCGCGGGGCTCAAACCGTCCGCGGGCGGCTCGTCGTAACCGGTCGGCGCGACCTCTACTGCGAGGCCGAGCGAGCGCAGCAACTCGAGGCGCCGCGGCGACGAGCTTCCGAGAACGATGTGCGAGAGACCCTTATTCGTAGACCTGGCCGCCGGTCTCGATATAGCCGCCCTCGTGCCGCCCGCGCGGGTCCCGATGCGTCCAGTGCACGACGCCGCCGCGCGGGTAGAACTCGTACTCGCCCTTCACGGCAACCCGTTGACCCAGTGCGATTGGAATCGTACCCGTGAAGTCGGTGTTGGCCTCGACGCGAACGACGAGACTGCAGCTCGACGCGAGCCGGAGCAGAAATCCCTCGTGCGGGCTCACGCGTCCCGGCGCGACGCCCAAGACGTGCGTCACGGTGCCGTCGGCAACCACCTCCACGTTCGACCGTTGCGCCGAGTATGCGTCGCAGAGCGCGCGATCGTTGGGCGGCTGCGTCGTCGAGCAGCCCGCCGCGACGACGCCGATCAGTAGCCCGAAGGCGAGCCTAGCGGCCATCGACCTGCGCGTATCCGTAGAGGCGATGCGCGACGATATACTTCCAGACCGGCTCGGGCACGAGATAGCGAATGCTGCGCCGCTGCGCGATCAGGCCGCGCACGAGGCTCGCCGATTCGGGGATCTCGGGCAGGTTCAGGGTCGTAACGCGTTCGCGCAGCTCCGGAGGAATCGCGGCGATCACGCGAGCCAGCGCGTCGCCGCCGACGCCGGGTCGCGGCGCGATGGCGAACCGTTCCAGCGCCGCGAGTACCTCGTCGAAGCGCACCCAGTTCGCGTTGACCAGCGAATCCGCGCCGATGATGAACGTCAGACGGGCCGACGGATACTTGCGGCGCAGGCGCGGCAGGAGATCGGCGGTGTAGCCGCTCGCGTTCTCACGGAGATCCGTATCGTCGAGCTCGAACGCCGGGTTGCTTTCGATCGCCCCCAAGATCATCGCGCAGCGATGCGCGGCGTCCGCCTCTGGCTTTTCGCGATAGTGCTGGTTGTTCGTGGGAACGAACAGCACGCGGTCCAGACGCTCCATAATTCGAGCCGATTCCGCGACGAACAGATGCGCATTGTGAACGGGGTCGAAAGTGCCCCCGAAGACGCCGACCTTCATGAGTAGGTGAAATCGTACGGCCCGATGTGCACGGTATCCCCTTCCCGCGCGCCCAGCTCGCGGAGCTTTTTCTCGACGCCCATCTTGCCCAAGGCGTATTCGAAGCGCGCCAGCGCCTCGTCAGAGTCGAAGTTGGTCATGGCCGCGAGGCGCTCGATGCGCTCGCCGGAGACGACGAACGCGCCATCGCTGCGGCGTTCGACTAAAAACGCGTCGGCCGCTGCGAGCTCGATGTGCGCAGCGGGCAGCTCGACGACCTGCGGCATCGGCGCCGACTCGATTGCGCGCGACACCGCCAGCACGAGGTCGCGCACGCCCTCGTGGGTTGCCGCGCTGATGCCGAAGATATCGCGAAAACTCTGCCGCAGCCGTAAGAGGCTCTCGCGCGCGGTCGGCAGGTCGAGCTTGTTGAGCGCGAGCAGCGTGGGCTTTTCGAGCAGCGCGGGATTCCAGGCGGCGAGCTCCGCCTCGATCATCGCTTTGTCGGCGAGGATTTCTTCCAGCGGCTTCGCTCCGTCGAGCAGATGCAGCAAAACGCGCGTGCGTTCGACGTGGCGCAAGAATTGATCGCCCAATCCTGCTCCCTCGTGCGCACCGGCGATGAGCCCGGGAACGTCGACCATCATGAACGACTCGTCGTCGCCCGTGCGGACGACGCCGAGCTGCGGTTCGAGCGTCGTGAACGGATAGTCGGCGATCTTGGGACGCGCGGCGGAAACGACCGAGAGCAGCGTCGACTTCCCGGCATTGGGAACGCCGACGATTCCGCAGTCCGCCAGCAGGCGAAGCTCCAACCGCAACACGCCGCGCTCGCCCGGCTCGCCGCGTTCGGCGAAACGCGGTGCCTGACGCACGCTCGTGGCGAAATGCTGGTTGCCGAGCCCGCCGCGACCACCTTTGGCCGCAAGAACGCGCGCGCCCGGTTCGTTCAGATCGGCCAACAGCAGCTCGGCGCGATCGTCGCGAACGCGAAATACGAGGGTACCGACGGGCACGGAGATCGTGAGATCTTCGCCGCTGCGCCCGGATTTTTTCGACGCTCCGCCGGTCTTGCCGGCCTCCGCCGAAAAGCTTCGCCTAAAGCGGAACTCCACGAGGGTGGAAAGCTCGCTCGTGGCTTCGAGATAGACGCTGCCGCCATGGCCGCCGTCACCGCCGGCGGGACCGCCCTTCGGGACGTACTTCTCGCGGCGCCACGCCACGATGCCGTCGCCGCCGTCACCGCCCGCGACCGTGATTTCGGCCTCATCGATGAACTGCACGAACTATCCGCGCCGCAAAAGGAAAAGGGGCCCATCGGCCCCGTGCTCCCGCTTCGTCTTCGAGCCTTAGGCGGCGGGCACGACCGAGACCCGCTTGCGATCGGTGCTGCCGTTGAACTCGACGGTTCCGTCGATCAGCGCGAAGAGCGTGTGGTCGCGTCCGATGCCGACGTTTGCGCCGGGATAGACGCGTGTGCCGCGCTGGCGAACCAAGATGTTTCCGGCGATCACGCGTTCGCCGCCGAAGCGCTTCACGCCGAGACGCTGCGCGTTCGAATCGCGGCCGTTGCGCGTCGACCCGGCACCCTTTTTCGACGCAAAAAGCTGGAGGTCGAACTCAAACATAGCCGGGCTATTGTAGCAGAGCGCGGCCAAAAAGCAACGAAGCGAGCAACCAGGCGCCGCGAGACTTAGGCTTTCTTACGCTTCCGCCTGCGGGCAGCGGTCTTTTTCGCGCCGGCGGATCGCGCAGGCGGGTTGACCGACGCATCGATGTCGCGCAGGATCTCGGCCTCGTCGGCCGTTTCCTGTTCGACGGCGTCGAGGCCCGCGCGCCGCGGATCGGTCAGGGAGGCTTTGCGCGAGCGTCTCGCCACATCCCTAGCCTAGCGATATCCCGCGCCGAAGCCAAGGCCGACTTTGGGGACTACTGCCGTGCTACGATATGCCCGTGATCACGGGTCTCGTCGAGCATCCTCTTGCGCTTTGGGCGGTCCTGATCGTGCTAGCGATTGGCCTTGCCGCGTGGCCCCTAGCCCGTCGCCTCTAGTCGCCGCTACTCGGACTGACCACCGTGGCGCCCTATTCACACCTGTGGACAAGGTTGTGGAGAAGGCCGCCCCGTCCACCCGGATCGTCTCGCGGTAAGCCTTATTCCGTCGAACAATTCCGCCGTTCGGGTCTTGAATCCGGGTGCCGTTCACAAAACGGAAAAAACCCCGAAATAACGGGGTTCCGTGCCTGTGGATAAGTGTATAAAGTCGTGCATAGATTCCGCAGGAGCAAGGCTTCATTAAGCCAAGTGGTTGCGCCCTCACGGGGGTGGCGCAGCCCGATTGCTAGCCAGCAGGAACGGCTGCGCAGTGTTTTGTCGAGACGTCGCAACGAGGATGCACAGGATGGCGGTAGCGATCAATTCGGACATCTCCAGTGAACTCTGGCAGTCCGCACTCGACACGCTGGAGCGTACCTTCTCCAAACCCGTCTTTGAGATGTGGATCAAACCGATCCGCTTCATCTCTCTTCACGGCAACGAACTCCACCTCGCCGTGCACAGCAAGTTTGCACAAGACTGGGTAGGAACCAAGCTCCGGGCTCAAATGATCGGCGTCTTGAGCGAGCTTTTCGGAACGAGCATCGAGCTGCGCTTGTCCGTTGCCGAGCCGGGCGAGGGCGCCCGGGCGGTCGCGCACTTCCCGGCACGTCCGCTCGAAGAGTTCCGTACCGCAAACCTTAATGTACGTTATACTTTCGAAGAGTTTGTGGTCGGCAACTCCAACCGGTTCGCGCACGCTGCGGCGCAGGCGGTCGCGGGCGCGCCGGCCCACGCGTACAATCCGCTCTTCTTGTACGGCGGGGTCGGTCTCGGAAAGACGCACCTCATGCACGCCATCGGTCATCGCGTCATCCAAGACAACCTCGCCGCTAACGTCGTCTACGTTACGTGCGAAAAGTTCACGAACGAGTTCATCATCGCGCTGCAGAACAACCGCACGCCGGAGTTTCGCAACCGGTATCGTCAGGTCGACGTGCTGCTGATCGACGACATCCAGTTCCTCGCCGGTAAGGAGACGACGCAAGAAGAGTTCTTCCACACCTTCAACGCGCTCCACGAGTCCGGGCGGCAGTTGATCATCTCGTCGGACCGGCCGCCAAAGGAAATCCAAACGCTCGAGGCGCGGCTGCGCTCTCGATTCGAGTGGGGGCTGCTCACCGACATTCAGGCGCCGGACCTGGAGACGCGCGAAGCGATCCTGCGTAAGAAGGCCGCCAGCGAAAACATTCCCGTGCCGGACGAGGTGACGTCGTTCATCGCCAAGGTAATCCCGTCGAACATCCGCGAGCTCGAGGGCGCCCTGATCCGCGTCATCGCGTACGCGTCGCTGACGAAGGCCCCGATCACGACGGATCTCGCGGCCGACGTCCTCAAGAGTGCGGTCGCGCAGGCGCCGCTGCACCGGATCACGATCGGAAAGATCAAAGACACGGTCTCGAGCGCGCACGGCCTCACGGTCAAGGAGATGGACAACGGCCGGCGCGATCAGCGCCTGGCCGCGCCGCGCCAGATAGCGATGTACATCGCGACCGAGCTGACCAACTACTCGCTGCCGCAGATCGCACGCGAGTTCGGCAAGAAGGATCACACGACGGTCATGTACGCGCGCGACAAGATCAAGGACCAGATACAGCGCGACGAGGCGTACCGCAACAAGATCCGTCAGCTCATCGCGATGTGCCAGAACCCCTGACAGCGCGCGGCGCAGCAGCACCAGCGCTCTCCACACTCTCGACAGCCTTGTACACCGACGCGGCGTGTTCGGACGCATAACTCGGCCGCGAGGCGCCCGGCGTGGAAAAGTGCATGGGTGGCACCGGGTCGTCCACACGGTTATCCCTAGCCGAACTGCGTACGGGCACAAGCAAAACGGGAGTTTTCCGCAGAATACACCGCCCTACTACTGCTACGGCTCTCTTTTTATTCTCCTAGGAAAACGGCGACACACGCCCAACGGTGAAAACGATGAAATTTAGTTGCACGACGAAAGACATCGCAGCAGCCGTCGGAGCGGCCAGCAAAGTGGTGAACGCTCACACGACCGTGCCGATCCTCTCCAACGTGCTGCTGCAAGGCGAGGGCGGCAAGATCGCGGTGCGCGCGACCGATCTCGAGCTGACGCTCGAGCATGCCTTCCCGGCACAGGTGGCCGAGGGCGGCTCGGTCACGGTTCCGGCTAAGCTGTTTGCCAGCTATCTCGGCAACCTCGCCCCGGGGACGCTGGAGCTCACCGGCACGCCGACGCGCGCGAGCGTCAAGTACGAGCGCAGCAACTACGACTTCCACGCCTTGCCGGCGGACGAATACCCCCCGCTGCCGGCCGCGGCGCGCGGATCCCAGTTCCGCATCGCGGCAAAGCGTTTCCGGGACGGCATCGACGCGACGATCTTCGCGGCCTCCGGCGAGGAGGCTCGCGGCGCCGTCCTGATGGGCACTCTCCTCGAGGTGGAAGGCAAGTCGCTGACGATGGTCGCGACCGACGGTTATCGCCTCGCGAAGTTTGCGACGACGAGCGACGACGAGGTCTCGGCCAACGAGAAGTTCATCGTGCCCTCTCGGGCGCTCGCGGAGGTCGCCCGGAATCTGGGGGGAGGCGAAAGCATCGAGGTGAGCGCGCTCGGCGCCCAGAGCAACCAGCTGCGCATGACCGGCGGCGACGTTTCGATCACCGTCCGGCTGGTCGACGGTCAGTACCCGAACTACCAGCAGGTCATTCCGGCGAAGTTCGACCGCTCCGTCACCGTGAGCACGCCGGCTCTGATCGGCAGCTTGCGCCGGGCTGAGCTCGTCGCCGGCGACCGCGCGAGCATGGTTAAACTCGCCATCGCCAATCAGACGCTGATCGTGACGGCCAGCTCCGACATCTCGGGCAACGCCTACGAGGAGCTCGAGGTCGAGCAGAGCGGCGAGGATCTGACGATCGCGTTCAACGCGCGGTATCTGGTTGAGATCCTGAACCACATTAAGGGCGACAAGGCCGTCATCGAATTCCTAGGCCCGCTCTCGCCGGCAGCGATCCGGCCGTTGGAACCGCTCGAGACGGGGCAGCAGCTGTACGTGCTCATGCCGTTGCGGCAATGATGTGTTCCTGCGGCGGCTAGGCTTTTCGAATTTTCGCAACTATTCGGAATTGGATCTCGAGCCCGCGACGGGCCTGAACGTGTTCGTCGGCGCCAACGCGCAGGGCAAGAGCAATTTGCTCGAGGGTATCGCGATGCTCGGCACGGGAAAGTCGTTTCGCACCGCGCGCGACGCCGACACCGTGCGCGCGGGCAGCGAGCGTGCGGTGCTGTCCGGCGAAGCGGCGTCGCGCTCGGGAAACGTCAATCTCGCGTGCACGATCGAGCGCGGAGCGCGCGGAACGCGCAAGAACTATACGGTCAATGCGAGCCCGGTGCGCTACGCGAACTATCTCGGGCGGATTCGCGTCGTCACCTTCGTTCCCGCGGATCTGCGGCTCGCCGCCGGAACGCCGAGCGCGCGGCGCGCGTTCCTGAACATCGCGCTGGCTCAAACCGAGCCGCGCTACTACTACGAGCTGGCGAGATATCGCAAGGCGCTGCAGCAGAAGAACGCGGTGCTACACGGGACCGTCGAAGCGGACCAGGAGCTGCTCGACGTTTACGAACGAACCATGCTCGCGGCGGGTACGGAGATCATGCTCGCCCGCTCGCGGCTGGTCCACGAGCTCGGACGCGACGCCGCCGCGGCGCACGCACGTTTCGCGTCTGACGAGCTCCTCGAGGTTCGTTACGATCCCGACGTCGTGTTCGACGCGAGCACGCCCGAGGCGATCGCGGCGGCGTTCGAAGCGCGGATACGACACGCCGCGGACGCGGAACGCGCCCGCAAGGCCGCGCTCGTCGGGCCGCATCGAGACGACGTCAGCCTCTCCCTCAACGGCGCCTCGCTCGAGGCGTACGGATCGCAGGGCCAGCAGCGCACGGCGGTACTCGCGCTCAAGGTCGCCGAATACGGCGTCATGCGGGAACGCTCGTACGAGGCTCCGTTGCTGTTGCTCGATGACGTGCTGTCGGAGCTCGACGATACACGCGCGGCCGCGTTTCTCGGCGAGATCGGCGAATACGAACAGGCTTTCGTGACGGCCACGCACCTACCGGCGGGGTTATCCGACGCCGCACGCGTCGCGCGCGTCGAGGACGCGCGCGTGCTCCAGTGGGTCGCGTGCTGAAGCTATCGCGCGCCCTGTCGAATTGGGAGCCGGCCGCGGGTGCAGAGCGGGAACCGCTGGTGCTGCTCGAGGCGGGCTGGCCGGACATCGTGGGACCGCAGGTTGCGTGCAACTCGCGTCCCGCCCGGATCGCGGACGGGACGCTGACCGTGACGACCCGCTCGAACGCATGGAGCCATCAGCTCAGTCTGCTGGGCGAGCACCTGCTGCGCGCGATCGAGGCGCGCGTACCGAAGGCCGGCGTGGAGCGCCTGCGCTTCCGCGTCGGACGGCTGCCGCAAGCGGATGCTGGGCCGCCGGCGCGCGCGCGGCGCGTTCGCGCGCGGCCTCGCGTGGCGCGTCCGGACGCGGCGTCTGCGACGGAGGCGCTGGCGCGCTTCCGGGAGGAGATCGAAACGAGCGACCGCGCCAAACGCTCGCAGGGCTGGTCGGCTTGTGCCGGCTGCGGCGCGCTCGTGCCTCCGGAAAGAGGCGACGTCTGCGTCGCCTGCGGCAACGAACGCCGGCGCCGGCGGGCGGAGGCGACGGCGCGGCTGCTTTTCGAGGCGCCCTGGCTCGGCTACCCCGGAACGGCAGCGCTCGTGGACGGGTTAAGAGAAGAGGAATACGAGGGCATTCGCGCCCAGCTGCTTACGCGCTGGTGGAGCATGCTCGTGCAGGCGCGGGCCGCGAAGCGGCTGTCGCGCGACGGACGCGAGCGGCTCGTTGCGAGCTCATATGTCTTATTGCGGAGCAACGTCCCGCCGGAAGAGATCATGCCGGCAACGGTACGCAACGTCTTGGGAGACGAGCTTCACGACTTGATCTACGCGGAACAACGGAACACATAATGTCAACGAATTATACGGGCGAGCAAATCGAGGTCTTACGCGGGCTGGAGGCCGTGCGCAAGCGTCCGGGCATGTACATCGGCAACACGGCGGAGCGCGGCCTGCATCAGCTCGTCTACGAGGCCGTCGACAACGCCGTGGATGAGGCACTGGCGGGATACGCGCGCACCGTCCGCGTCGTGTTGCACGCGGACGGATCGTGCTCCGTCGAGGACGACGGCCGCGGCATTCCGATCGACGTGCACGCCGAGGAGAGGCTCCCGGCCGTCGAGGTCGTGATGACGATCCTGCACGCGGGCGCGAAGTTCGGCAAGGGCGGTTATAAGGTGTCGGGCGGCCTGCACGGCGTCGGCATTTCCGTCGTCAACGCGCTCTCCGAGTGGATGGTGACGCAGGTCAAGCGCGACGGATTTTTGTGGCGCATGAGGTTCGAGCGCGGCGTGACCGTGCAGAAGCTCAAGAAGGTCGGCAAGACCGAGGGAACCGGAACGCTCCAATGGTTCAAGCCCGACCCCGAGGTGTTCGAGGTCAGCGAGTTCCACTGGGACATCCTGCAGAAGCGTCTGCGCGAGCTGGCGTTCTTGAACCGCGGGCTCTCGATCACGCTGCGCGACGAGCGCGGCGAGCCGCAGAACGGCGATCGTGCCGCAGCGGTGCGGGAGCGAACCTACACGTTCGACGGCGGCATCGTTTCCTTCGTCGAGTGGCTCAACGAAAAGAAGGACCCGCTGCATCCGATCATCTCGACGCACGCGGAACGCGACGGCGTGGACGTCGAGGTCGCGATGCAGTATACCGGCGCGTATGCTGACCAGATATTCTCGTATGCGAACAACATCGGAACGATCGAGGGCGGCATGCACCTGCAGGGCTTCCGGCAGGCCGTCACCACCGCGATCAACTCCTACGCGCGCAAGCGCGGCGTGCTCAAGGAGTCCGACAACGCACTCTCGACCGACGACATCGTCGAGGGGCTCACCGCGGTCGTTTCCGTGAAGCTGACGGATCCGCAGTTCGAGGGCCAGACGAAGACGAAGCTCGGCAACGCCAGGGTGCGCAGCATCGTGGCGGGGCTCGTGGCAGAGCGCCTCGAGTTCTTCCTCGAAGAGAATCCGAAGTACGCGCGTACAATCGTCGAGAAATGCATGCAGGCGCAGCGCGCGCGCGACGCGGCAAAAAAGGCGCGCGATCTCTCGCGCCGCAAGAACGCGCTCGAGGGATCGGGCCTCCCCGGGAAGCTCGTGGACTGCAAGAACGGCAACCCGGGTGAGAGCGAGCTCTTCTTGGTGGAGGGCGACTCGGCCGGCGGCACGGCCAAGGGCGGACGCGACCCCAACACTCAGGCCATCCTGCCGCTGCGCGGCAAGATCCTCAACGTCGAGAAGGCGCGCCTCGACAAGGTGCTTGCGAACGAAGAGATTCGGACGATGATCACGGCACTCGGCACCGGCTTCGGCGACGAGTTCAACGTGGCGAAGCTCCGCTATCACAAGATCATCATCATGACGGATGCCGACGTCGACGGGTCGCACATCCGAACGCTGCTCCTCACGTTCTTCTATCGCCAGATGCGCCCGCTCGTCGAAGACGGGCACGTCTTCATCGCGCAGCCGCCGCTATACGGAATCCGCAAGGGCAAGAAGCAGTGGTGGGCCTTCACCGAGGGCGAGCTGAAGTCAATCGTCGGCGACGACGGCAAAGACTTCACGATCCAACAGTACAAGGGCTTGGGCGAGATGGACGCCGAGCAGCTGGCCGAGACGACGATGGAGGTCGGCAATCGCCGCCTCAAGCGGATCATGGTCGAGGACGCCGTCGAGGCGGAGCAGATCTTCACCGATCTCATGGGCGACAAGGTCGAGCCGCGCAAGCAGTACATCTTCGACTACGCTAAGAGCGTCAAGAACCTCGACCTGTAGGCAATCCGCTAAAGCTCGTTTAGAACATCCTTAGCCCGGCGGGGCGCGCCGCGGCCTAGGAGGTATAGAGCTACGTGCGCACTCGCTTCGCGATCGGCCTCCTGGCCGCAGCGATCGTTCTGGGGTTCGCGGCGGCCAACGGCCGCGAGTTGTTGCGCGTCGCCATCCAACAAGGCGCCAGGTTAGCGACCGGCGATGCCGTGCAGATCGCCGACCTGCGCGTCGCGCGCGACGGCGCGACGCTTTCCGGCCTGAGCGTGAGTCGCGACGCACAGCCGATTCTGAGCGTCGAGCGCGTCGCGATCAGTTACTCGTTGCGCGATCTTCTGCCGGGCAGCGCGCATCGCTTCGGGATCTCGGGCATCGATGTGGCGGGCGCGCGGCTGACGCTGACGCGGTTTCGCGACGGCAGCTTCAACATCGGCCTCCCGAGCAGTGTGGTCGCGCCGGGGCCGTCGCACGTCAATCCCGTTCCGCTGCGCCTGCACGTCAAGCTGCGCGACACGCAGATCGAGCTGCGCGAGCCGTCCGCATACGAACCGAGCGCGAAGGACATTGTGGTCAGCGGGATCGGCGCGGATGCCGACGTCGACAGCGCCGCCGTGACGCAGTACACCGTCAGCGGCGCGTTCGAAAGCGAGTCGCGCGAGCCGTTCACGATCGTCGGGACGGTCGACGCGCTACGCGGCTACGCGCTCCATCACGCGCACGCGGCGCGCTTTCCGCTGCGCGGCCTAGCGAATTACTTCGCGGACACGCCGCAGGTGCGCATCCTGCAGGCGACGGCGGAGAACTTCGACGCCCGCCTGTACTCGCTCGGCGTCGCGCCGAACGCCGCTCCGTCGTATCACGTCAGCCTCAACGTGGACGTTCGTGACGGACGACTCGCGCTGGCGGCGCTGTCTGCGCCGATCGAGCGGTTTCGCGCGCACGTAGAGCTCGTCGACAACGCCTTCTACGTGGACGGCGCGGACGCGCTGCTGGCCGGCATCCCGCTGCGGATCGTCGGCGGCGCTTACGACTTCACGGGCGGAGTGACCGGCCGCGCGCAGCTGAGCCTCGGCGTAGACGGGACCGGCAATCTCTCGGGACTGCGTCGCGCGTTTGCGTTCGCGCGCGATCAGGCGATCTCGGGCAACGCGCATTTCGGCGTGCTCGTGCACGGCCCGATCGACGATCCGGTGATCGTGGCGCGCGTAACCGCCCCGCACGCGTACTATCGCGCGATGCCGTTCGATGCACTCGCCGCCGGCGTCGTGTATCACTCGAACGTCGTCGCGCTCGCGCCGCTGCTAGCGCGCTATGGCGGCATCGAGCTCGGCGTTCGCGGCACGTTGCAGATCGGCGATCACGTGCTGTCGCGCTTCGCCGTCCACGTCGCCGGCCCGGCGACCCGCCTGCCGTATCTCGATGAGATGCTCGGGGACGAGCCGATCGCGATCGACGCATCGGCGGTCGGCCACGACCTGCTCTTCAGAGTCGCGGGAAGTGCCGCATCCGCGCTCGGCGTCCAGCGCGTCGCGGCGCTGTTCGAGATGAACCCGAACGGCACCGCGACGGTCGAACCGTTCTGGCTGCATACGGAGCGCGGCGACTTCGACGGCGCGTACGCGCTCGATCGCCCGCACGACACGAGCGCCTTCTGGTTGACGGCGAGCGGTTTGCGCATGCGCGCGCCGCGGTACGCCGCGTTCCCCGGAATCTCGCTGCCAGTCATGCCGCCTATCGACGGAAGCTCGGTCGGCATGACGCTCGCGGGCGGCGGATCGGGCGGTCACATCGTGATGGCCGGACGGGTCGCCGGGAGCGATACGACGATCTCGGGCGTGCGCTTCAATCGGCTTGCCGCCGCGTTCGGCGGCACGATGGCGAACACGGCGATCAACTCGCTGCGCGCGTCGGGTCCGTGGGGCGAGTTCTCCGGCGACGGCCTGTTCTCGACGCAGCGTTTCGTCGCGTACGGCGCGTATCGCGGAACATTCGAGGGGCTGCAGCCCTTCTTGGGCAGCGCGATGCCCGCGCACGGCCGGCTGCAGGGCACCGTCGGCGTCGCGATCGAGCCGCAGCGCATCCTCGTGCAGGGCACGAATCTGTTGATGCAGCACGCGACGCTGCGCGGCGTGCCGATCTCGCGCGCGAACCTCACGCTCGCGGTCGAAGGGAATCGTCTGCGGATTTTTTCGGCCGACGCCGGGGCCGCGGGCGGCGACGTCGTCGCCGCGGGTGCGCTCTCGCTCGCGGGACAACAAAAGGGCGGCGCGCTGTCGCTCGTCGCGAACCGGCTGCGCGCGGCGCAGCTGCACGGGATCGGATTGCCGCTGGGCGCGGGAACTCTTTCCGCGACCGGTGACCTCGCGGCCGGCGCGTCGCTGCCGCGCTTCGACGGCGGCGTATCGATCAGCGGCGGGCGCGTCGCGAACTTCTCGATCGCCGGCAACGGCAGCGTGCACCTCTCGGGCGATGCGGTGGCGTTGCGGCGGGTCGTCGGCGCGTTCGGCGGATCGAGCGTCCAAGTCGACGGCAGCATCGGATCGCTGAGCTCGGGCGTCCCCGCCTACGACCTCGACGCGATCGTTCCGGCCGCGCGGGTGGCACCGGCGCTCCATCAGTTCGGCGTTCCGAATTACATGACGGACGGCATTTTCAACGCGCAGCTGCACATCGCCGGCGCAAGCGTTCGGCCGCGCATCACCGGGCGCGTCGGCGTGCCAGCAGGGGAGGTCAACGGCCTGCCGTTCATCGACGGCAGCGTGCTGCTCGCCGCCGACCCCAGGGGCGTGAGCGTGCGCAACGGTTCGGTCTTGATCGGCACGACGGCGGCCGGTTTCGCGGCGGTCGCGCGCCCGAACGAGAGCGCGATCGATTTGAGCGCGCCGCGCGCGACGCTCTCCGACTTCAACAACTTCTTCGACACCGGCGACACGCTGGCGGGCCGAGGAAGCGTCAAGCTCGCCGCGGTCTCACAGGGTGGGCACGTCACCTCGAGCGGCGACGTCGACGTGCGCGGCTTTCGCTATCGCAATCTCCCCATCGGCGATACGCGCGCCGTTTGGTCGAGCGAACGCAACGCCGTCACCGGGACGCTCGCGGTCGGCGGCCGCGAGGGCTTGCTGCACGCGCGCGGCATGATCGCGTTGAGCCCCGAGGCAGACTGGCAATCGACGCTGATGCGCTCGCGCTACGATTTGCGCGCCGACGTCGGCGATCTCGACCTGGCGTTCTGGATGCCCGCGCTCGGAATGCAGAACGTTCCGATCACGGGGCACGCCTCGGGCGACGCGGTCATCCGCGGACGCTTTCCGTTGCTCGACGTCCGCGCCAGCGCCCAGATTCACGACGGCACGCTCGGCCCGCTCACGCTCGACACTGCGGACTTCGTTCTCCACGCCGCGGGGCGGCGTATTGTGGTCGATCGGGCCGAGCTGACGACGCCCGAGATCACGGCCTCCGCCGCGGGCAGCCTCGGCCTGGGACGCAACGACCCGCTCGATCTCCGCGTGCACGCCGCCACGGATCATTTCGCCAGGCTCGTGTACGAGGTTTCGCGCGTGCGCGTGCCGATCAGCGGATCGTTCGAGTCGACGCTGAACATCGCGGGAACGTATCACGCGCCGACGTTTCTCGCCGGCTTCGATGCGACGGGTGTGCGGGCGTATGGAATTTCGATCGCCTCGGTCTTCGGCGAATTTCGTCTGCAGCGGCACGCGCTCGTGCTCTCGAACGCGGGAGCGACCCTGGGCACTGGCGAGGTAACGCTGGCCGGTTCGCTTCCGCTCTCGCTCGCGCCGTTGCGTCTCCCGACCGATCAGCCGATGAGCTTCGATCTCGACGTCGTGGGTCTCGATCCGTCGCTCTTTGACGAGACATTCGGCAACGACACGAAGATGGGCGGCTTGATCGACGGACACATCGGCCTCTCGGGAACGGTGCGTCAGCCGTCTATCGTCGGCCGGCTCGCGCTGGCGCACGGATCGTATTCGAGCGCGCTGGAACGCGTCCCGATCACGCAGCTTGCTGCCGCGATTGCGTTCGACCGCGGCGTCGCTTCCGTCGATCGCATGAGCGCGCGGCTTGGAAGCGGCACGGCGCAACTCTCCGGGCGCGTCGCCTTCCCCAACGGATTCTCCGGCGGCAGCTCCACGCTGCACTTCGCCGGCGTCGCGCGCGGCGCGCAGCTCGACCTCCCCGCGTACGGTAGCGGCACGCTCGACGCGCGGATCACGCTCGACAAAAAAGCCGGGACGGCGGCGCTGCTTTCCGGCGGCGTCACGCTCAGCAATGCGACGCTGCCATTCGCGACGTTCGTCAAAGCCGCGCAGGGCGCCGCGTCGCCGAACCTTCCGCCGCTGCCGCTGGCATTCGACCTGCGCGCCACCGCCGGTAAGAACGTGCGCGTCCGCGGCAGCGGCTACGGTGCCGGTCTCGACATCGGGGCGAGCGGATCGGTGAATCTCGCCGGTACGCTGACGTCACCCACGCTGTCTGGCAACATCGCCTCCACCGGCGGGACCCTGACCTACTTCGACCGCGCGTTCCGCGTGCAGGAGGGCAACGTACAGTTCACCCCGGCCGACGGCGTGCTGCCGACCCTGCACGCGGTGGCGAGCAGCTCGGTCGTCAACCCCGATCCCGACCGAGCGCGCAATCCGTACGGCAGCGCCGAGATCACGATCACGGTCGACGGGCCGATCGCGGGGCTCAAGGTCGGGCTGACCTCGAATCCACCCGGCTACACGCGCGACGAGATCCTGGGATTGATAGCGCCGTTCGGTGGCTTCGTCAACGGCATCGCGTTCAGCCGCCAGTCGATGCTGGCCCCCCGCCAGCCGAGCGGCATCACGCCGCTTGGAGCGCTCTCGCCGATTCCGAACGTGGACTTGGCGCAGCGCAGCTCGATCACGGTAGGGCAGGAAGCCTTCAATATATTGAACGCGCAGTTTGCCGCGAGCCTGCTCGGACCCGTGGAAACGACGCTCGGCCAGGGTCTCGGACTTTCGAGCGTCAACCTCACGCTCGGCTACTACGGCAACGTCGGGTTCACGGCCACGCGGCTTCTCGGCAAGGCGGTCAGCGCCGTTTACGCGGTGACGTTCGGGCTACCCCAGGTGCAGTCGTTCGGTCTGCAGGTCCAGCCCAACCCGGTCACAAGCGCCACGCTGAACTTCTTCTACCAAAGTGGGCCTACGAAGCTCTTGCAGCTCCCGAACTCGCCGGTGGGGTATAATGCCGGCTATACGGTGGCTGAGCCGCTGATTGGGAATAGCGGCTTCAGCCTTACCGTTCAACATTATTTCTGGTAGATGGGTATTCGATTAAGCACACGTTCAGGCTTTCGGCACGCGCAAGGACCCCGGGTCAGCCGGGCGGAACAGGGCGTGCCGGGTCGCGCGCGATACGCTTGCGCGCGGCGGCCCATGGCTTGCGGGCCCTTGCGAACCCTCTTGGAAGATCGAGGACGGCTTTTTCGAATGACCTTTGACCCCGGGCGGCGCTGGGGCGCATTGAAATGGTGCCTCGGCGTCATGCTCCCGCTCGTCGCGGCGCTGAGCCTCGCACCGGCATCCTCCGCGACGGGACCCAAGATCGTGTCGGTCGACGTCACCGGCAATCTCCACGTCCCGACCTCGACGATCATGTCGGTGATCGCGGCGCGGCGCGGACAGCCGTACAATCCCAAGGTCGTCCAGGAGGACCTGGCGCGCATCAACGCGCTCGGCTACTTCGCGGACATCGCACCCCCGCTGGTGCGCCAGCGCCCCGGCGGCATCGCCATCACGTATCGCGTCGTCGAAAACCCGGTGCTGACGAAGATTCAATTTACCGGTAACGCGAAGGTCCCGAGCGACACGCTGTCGGCTCTGATGGACCTGTCAGTCGGCCAGGTGTTCAACACGAACACGTTCCGGCAAGACATCCTCAAGATCAACAACTACTACGAGCGGATCGGATACGGTGGTCAGGTTCCGACTCACGTGAAGGACGTCCACATCGATCCGCAGAGCGGCGTCTTGACGCTGACGATCCAGGAGGGGCTCGTCGTCACGCAGATCCTCATCGGCGGCGATCCGCTGCTGCCGCCGCCCGCAATCTTCCCGCAACTCACGCTGAAGATCGGCAGCGTCTATTCCGATGCCGTCCGCGACGCCGACTACAAGGCGCTGCAGAAGTTCTACGAAGACAAGCTCCACCTCGAGGTCGGAAACTTCGAGGGCGGCATCGTGCCGTCGTCGATCAACCTGCAGGCGGGCACCGCTGAAGTGCGCTACAATATCTACGTTGCGCGCATCGCCGTCGTGGAAGTCACGGGCAACACGCGGACGAAAGACGTCGTGATCCGCCGCGAGCTGCGCGAGCGGCCCGGGATGGTGCTCAACACGGACGCGATCAAGCGCGATTACGAGCGCCTCAACGCCCTGAACTTCTTCTCCAAGGTGGAGCCCGACGTCAAGCCCGGCCCCGACCCGAAGAAGCCGCAGGACGTGACGCTCGTGTGGCACGTCACCGAACAGCGTACCGCGCAGGCCTCGCTGGGCTTCGGCTATTCGGGCGGCCTGACGGGCCTGGGCCTCTACGGAACGCTCGGCTTCTCGGACAACAACTTGCACGGGACCGGTAACTCGGCCGGCATCCAGTTCGAGGAAGGCGCTCGCACGGGCGTGGCGCAGCTCACGGCATCGATTCCGTATCTGAGCAATACGCCGCAAGGCCAAAAGTACACGGCCGGAGCGTCGATCTTCACGAACCACTCGACGTACTACTATCCGATCTACAGCGTCACGGGCACCGGGCAGTCGGTCGCCCAGCACGGGGCGATTCCGATTCCCGTCACCCTGTACCCGAGCTCGACCTCGTCGCAGATATCCAACACCTACGCCACCAACACGTCGAGCGCCACGGGCGTCTCGGGCAATATCGGTCGCCGCCTGAGCGATTACACGATCCTATCGTTCTCCGTCAGCGGCCAGAAGATCCGCTACGACACCACGGTGCCGTCGCCGTACTACTTCCAAGGCAATCAGCCGAACATCTTCGTCGGACCGACGCCCGGGCCGCTCCAATCGACGCAGCAGAACTACGGCGGCTCGTTCGGCATCTCGGCCTCGTCCATCGCCAACGTCAACACCGGCAGCCCTTACAACCTCATCACCACGGGACTGAGCCTCCAATCGATCACGCTGGACGACCCGTTCAACCCGCGCAACGGCATCAAGATGCTGCTGAGCGCGACGGCCTCCGAGCCGGCCTTCGGTTCGAACTTCTCGTTCACGCAGAGCACGCTGGACCTCGCGAAGTTCTTCCCGGTGCTCAAGGACGCGACCCTCGGCGTGCACGGCGCGGCGTATAATTCGACGGGCGTGATTCCCCCGAGCTCGCTCTTCACGTTCTCCGATCAACAGATGCGCGGATACAACACCGTGTTTTATGCGACCAACGCCTATCTTGGACAGATCGAGCTGCGTCAGCCGCTCGCGCTGGATCGGAGGATAACGCTCGCGCTCTTCGTCGACGAGCTGGATTACCACATACGCGGCGCCTACCCGCTGCTCGATCCGTATACGAACCGCGTGACCGGATATCCGGCGGATTGGGCCCTCTATGGAGACGCGGGCTTCGGCATCCGCTTCGACGTGCCGCAGCTCGGCCTGCGCACCGTGCGCATCGACTTCGCCAAGGGTGTTAACGGCACGCACACCAGCTTTGGAATCGGCCAAAGCTTCGAATTGGAGCCCCATACGAATCAGATGAAATTTCGGTCTGCGATTTTCGCCGCCGCTGCCTTGCTGCTCGGTATCACGTTGGCGCCGGGCGCCATCGCGGCCGACATCACCGACGTCGGCTACATCGATCAGGCGGACCTCGCGAGCCTGCCTGTCTTCGTAAACGCCAACGGCGCGCTCGCGGCGGACAAGGCGCGGCTTGACGCGCAGTTCAACGCGCTGGTCAAGCGCGCGCGCAACGACGCGCAGCGGCAGCAGATCGCGATGCAGTTCCAACAGCAGTACAGCGATCGGCAGCGTGAAATCGTCGGGCCGCTCTTCCAGCGCGCGCAGCTCGCGATCGCTGCTGTGGCCGCCACGCGGAACCTTTCGGTCGTCGTGGACAAGCGCATCGTGATCTACGGGGGGCAGGACATCACGAAGGACGTCGAGGCCGTGTTCTCGAGCTCGCAGGCGATCACGCCGCCGACGGCGACGCCGCCGCCTTCCGCGATCGGGTTCGTCGATCAGCAGGTGCTCGACGGAGTCCCGAAGGTCCAGAGCGCCAACAACGCGATGAATCAGTTCGAGTCGACGCAGCGGCAGATCTATTCCGCCAAGATGGCGCAGGCCCATAACGACAGCGACAAGCGCGCGATCCTCCAGGAGTACAACAAGGTCGTTTCGGACAAGCAGGACCAACTGCTTAAGCCGCTCGTGGAGCAGACGAAGACGGCGACGGCGGACGTCGCACGCAAGAAGGCGTTGATCCTGGTGGTCGATCGTGCCGACGTCATCTATGGAGGGACGGACATCACGACGGATGTCCAAAATGAACTCGGCAAGTAGCGCGTTCGCGCTGCTCGGTGCATTGGCGATCCTGTGTCTGGCGGGCTGCGCGCCAAACGTTCACTCCGCGGCGGTGCGCGGCACGGGCTACGTGCGGATCGACGAGGTGGTGAAGCACCATCCGCTCTACGCGCAGCTCTCGCAGCTCGACGACGCGATCGCGGCCATCGACCTCCGCTACGCCGGTCCTCAGGTCCCGCTCGGCGCCAAGCAGATGGCGGCGCAGACGGCCGAGCTCAACCGCGAGCTTCGGGCCGCGCAGATCCGCGCGAACAAAGTTCTGGCGCAGAAGCAGCGCGACTACGAGCAGCGCGAGAATCAGGCGGTCCAAGCGGCGCTGGCGGCGGCGGGCGTCCGCGGCCAAGGGGCGCTTGCGGCCACGCAGATGAGCAATCAATCCGCGCAGCAGGCGGCGCAGGCGGCGCAGGCGGCCAACGCCGGCTACATGGCGTACCAGCAGAACGTCGTCGCTCAAGACAACGCCGTCAGCTCTTCGATCGCGCGCCAGCTGCAGGCGCAGGCGGAGCAGAAGTATCGCGCCAAGGCGGAGCAGCTGCAACAGGGCGAGACCGACCTCTCGCTGCGGCTGACGCAGCAAGACGCGACGCAGCGCCTCGCGATCAAGATGCGCCTCTCCAACCTCGCGATGGATCCCGCCGCCCGCAAGCAGGCCGAGTCCCAGCTCGAGGCGATCAACGCGAAAGAGGCCGGCGAGGTCGCAGCGCAGCGCGACGCCGATGCCGCGACGCTGCGAGCGTACCGCGCGAAGCTGGACCGGGAGACGGGCACGAGCATTCGCTCGCAGGTGGGCGCGATCCAGAGCCAGACTACCGCAAAGCTCGAGGAGCATCGGAACGAGGTGTCGGCGCAGCTGCGCAGCATCGGCCCCGCGGCGACGCCGCCGAATCTTTCGCCGAACGTGCAGGCGCAGATTGCCAAGATTCATCGCCAGTTCGTCGGGCAGTTCCAGGCCGACGCGAGAAAGACGATCCAGGAATACAACGAAACGAAGAGCGACCTGGACCAGCAGTTCGCGGCCATGCACGGCGCCGACGTCGGGGCGACGGGGGCGGCGGGCAAGGAGCTCGTTTCGTTGCGGAAGCGGCGCGGCGATCTCTACACGCAGATCGTCGGGCAGGTCCAGCGGGACGCTGCGCGCATCGCGCAGGAGCGGGGTTTCAGCATCGTCTTCGTCAATATCGATGTCGCCTCCGGCGGCTATGACCTCACCAACCAAGTCATCAAGGACGTCGAAAGCCAACACGAGTGAAAATTCAAAACGGAATCGCAATCTTCTCGCTGGCGGCGATACTGGCCGGCTGTGCGCCGCACAGCTCGATCGGGCTCGTCGACGTGCAGCGCATCGTATCGAACTGGCCGGAGTATCAGGGTTATCAAAACCAGATGTTTTCCGAAGAGCGGTCGGTCACTACGCGGCGCGAGAGCAACGCGCGCAAGCAGCGCGACGCGTTCGACCTCCAGCGCAAGTATTCCAAGATCACCGACCAGCTATCGGCGCAGTTGCGCGACGTGGCGGGCAAGATCGCGGCCCAGCGCCAGCTCAAGCTGGTCCTGACGCGCGAGGGCATCGGATACGGCGGCGTGGACATCACCGCCGACGTCGAGAAGGCGCTCAACATCACGGAAAAGGCCTCGCCGACGCCGGGCACGTAGCCCGTAGCGGATGTTGGGAACGCTGCAGGATCTCGCCGGTCGCATCGGCGGACGCGTCGTCGGTGACGGCAGCGTTGACATCAGCAGCCTCGCAACCGTGGACGACGCGACGCCCAGCGCGCTGACGTTCGCGACCACCGAGTCCTATTTTTCCGCGGCTCTTTCCGGGCCGGCGGCGGCGATTGTCGTCGACGCGGCGCTCGCGCGCGACGACGCGGCAAAGCCGCTGCTCGTCGTGGAGAACGTCCGTCTCGCGCTGGCGCAGCTGCTCGTAATGGTCGCGCCCGAACCGCCGCGCGGTCCCTTCCGGCACGAAAGCGCGGTGATCGAACCGGACGCCGGCCTCGCCGCCGACGTCTACGTAGGCGCCGGAGCCTACATCGGGACTGGCGTCAAGATCGGCGCCGGCAGCGTCGTCGGCGCCGGCGCCTACGTCGGCGACGGCGTGACGATAGGCGCGGCGGTCCGGATCCACCCGCACGTCAGGCTCCTCGCCGGCTGCACCGTCGGCGATCGCGTCGTGCTCCACGCCGGCAGCGTCATTGGCAGCGACGGCTTCGGCTGGGCCTTCGTGGACGGCCGAGCGCAGCGGATCCCCCAAATCGGAAACGTCGTGCTCGAAGATGACGTGGAGATCGGCGCGAACACGTGCATCGACCGCGCCCAGATCGGCAGCACCCGCGTGGGCGCGGGCACGAAGATCGACAATCTCGTTCAGGTCGGCCACAACTGTCGCATCGGCAAGCACTGCGTGCTCGCCGCCCTGAGCGGGCTCGCGGGGTCCACGGTGATCGGCGACTACGTGAAGGTTGCGGGACAGGTCGGCTTCCGCGGGCACATCACGGTCGGCTCCGGCGTGACGATCGCGGGGCAGTCGGGAGTCTGGGGCGATGTCGCCGACGGCGCAACGATTTCCGGCAATCCGGCGAAGGATCATCACGAGGAACTGCGGCGACAGGTCATGATTCGTAAGCTGCCAAAGCTGTTCGATCGTGTCGAGGCTCTCGAGCGCTTGCGCCAAAGCGAATAACGCCGCATGATGCAGGCGACGCTCTGCGACACGCTGCATTTCGAAGGCGTCGGCCTCCACACCGGGGAGCGCGCGGCGATCGAAATCTATCCGGCGGAGTCCGATGCGGGCCTGTGCTTCGTGCTCGGGTCGACGCGCGTGCCGGCTACGGTCGAAAACGTGCGGGACACCTCGCGCGCCACGGTGCTCGGACGCGACGGCGCGACCGTGTCGACGACCGAACATCTGCTCTCCGCGCTCTTCGCGATGGGCGTGACCAACGCCGACATCCACGTGACCGGCCCCGAGATTCCGGCGCTCGACGGCAGCTCGGCAGACTTCGTCACCGCGATCCTCGCGTGCGGCCTGCAGACGCAACCGGTCCCGCGGCGCGTGCTCGAGCTCGCCGAGCCGATCTCCGTCGCCGCCGCAGACCGAATGATGGTCGCGGTGCCGGCGGAGCGATTCCGCGTGCGCTTCATAGCGGACTTCGCGCCGCCCATCGGTACGCAGTACTACTTCGGCGAGATCGAGCCCGACCGGTACCGCGAGGAGATCGCGGGCGCGCGCACCTTCGCGTACCTCCACGAGATCGAGGCGCTATGGGCGCGCGGTCTTGGACGCGGCGGAAGCTTAGACAACGCGCTGATCTTCGCGCCCGACGGCCCCATGCAGCCGCTGCGCTGGCCCGACGAGGCCGTGCGCCACAAGGTGCTCGATCTGATCGGCGATATGGCGCTTTTAGGAGCGTGGCCGCAATGCGAGATCGTCGCGATCAAAAGCGGCCACGAGCTCCACGCATCACTGATGCGAGTCCTGCGTGCGCGCTTGCGCGTGCCGTCAGCATAGGAGAACGACGTTGGCCGAATTGGACATCCGCGCGATCTTCGAGATCCTGCCGCACCGCTATCCCATGCTGCTCGTGGATCGCATCCTCGAGTTCGAGCCGATGGTGCGCGTTCGCGGATACAAGAACATCACGTACAACGAACAGATTTTCGCGGGCCACTTTCCCGGCAACCCGGTGTTGCCGGGCGTCTACATGATCGAGGCGTTGGCCCAGCTGGGGGGAGCGATGATCCTCGAACCCGGAGAGTTCTCGCGCAAGACGCCGTATCTCGCCGGCATCGACAAGGCGAAATTCCGGCGCCCGGTCGTCCCGGGCGACCGGCTCGACATGGAGGTGACCATGCTGCGCCACAAGCGCAACATTGGCTGGGTGAGCGGGCAGGCAGAGGTAGACGGGCAGTTCGCGTGTTCGGCGGAGCTGATGTTCTCGATCGCCTCGGATCCCAGGATGTTCGGCGCGGACTCGACCGTGCTGCACGTCTGACGAAAAGCGAGTGCTGCATCCGACCGCCATCGTCCATCCCGCAGCTGAGCTGGGGAAGGGCGCCGAGATCGGTCCCTACTGCATCGTCGGCGAGCACGTCTCGATCGGGGCGCGCACCGTGCTTCAGGCGCACGTCGTCGTCAACGGCTGGACGCAGATCGGCGAAGATTGCCTGCTGTATCCGTTCTCGACGGTCGGCGCCACATCGCAGGATCGAAAGTACGCCGGAGAGCGTGCCTTCACGCGGATCGGCAATCGTACGATCTTGCGCGAATATGTCAGCATCCAGCGCGCGACCGGACAGGACGAGGTGACGGCGGTCGGCGACGACTGCCTGCTGCTGGCCTACGTGCACATCGCCCACAACTGCGTGCTCGGCAACGGCGTCACGATGAGCAACCTGGCGCAGCTCGCCGGCCACGTGCACGTCGCGGACTATGTTACGATCGGCGGCCACACCGGCGTCCATCAGTTCACGCGCATCGGTCGCCACGCGATGGTCGGCGGGATGAGCAAGTGCACGAAGGACGTGCCGCCCTTCTTTCTCGTCGAAGGCAACCCGTGTCAGCCCTACGGGCTCAACAGCGTCGGGCTGCGCCGCGCTGCCTTCAGCGTCGAGGAACGCGCCGAGATCAAGAAGTGCTACAAGCTCCTCTACAACCCGAAGCTCAACGTCTCGCAGGCGATCGACGCCATGAAGGCCGAGGTCTCAACAAATCCCGGCCGCGAGATCATCGCCTTCCTCGAAGCCCCGTCGGAACGAGGCGTGCTGAAGTGAAGTTCTCGAGCGCTCGCATCGCCGTGCAACCGCGCAGGGGTCTTGTTCGCGGAACCGCTCGTCGTCGCACATCGTGTGCTCCTCCTGCTGCGGCGCTCGCGCGGACGAGCAAGCTCGGAACGAAGTGCGCATCCCGCGCTGGTCCGCGCTCGTCGCAGCTTCCGCTTAACAAGATCCCTGCGCGGCTGCGCGCTTAGGCCGCCTCGGTGCGGTATTTCTTTTCGACCGGGGAGCCGTCGGGCGAGGCGGCCGCGCTGATCTTCGCGGAGGCGATTCGCGCGATCGATGCGCAGGCGGAGTTCGAAGGCATCGGAGGCGAGCGCATGCGGGGCGCGGGTTTTCGCTTGTGGCGCAGTCACGCCGGCTGGGCGAGCATGGGTCCGCTGGCGGCCATCCCGCGCATCCCCAAGCTGCTTTACGCGATGCTGCGCACGGCCTTTCATCTCATGGCAGCGAAGCCGGACCTGATCGTGCTGGTGGACTTCGGCGTGTTCAACTTGCGCCTGGCATCGACGCTGCGGCGATTCGGCTACGCGGGCCCGATCCTCGATCTCTTTCCTCCCGGCACATGGCTGGACAACGAGGAGAAGGCGCGTAAGGTCAGCACGCTGACGATGCCGATGACGGCGTTTGCGCATCAGGACGAATTCTATCGAAGCATCGGATGCCGGATCGTGTATTTCGGCCATCCGCTCGCGAGCCGGTACGAGATGCGCCCGTTGCGGCCGGCGCCGCCGCCCGACGGCGGCACGGTCGCGCTGCTTCCGGGCAGCCGCGCCGGCGAGCTGCGCCGCCACTTGCCCGTTCTCGCGGAGGCGTATCGCGTGCTGCAGCGGGGCCGCCCGCGGCTCCGCGGCGTCGTCGCCGCGGCCGACGCGCGCGCGGAGTCGCAGATCGCCCGCGCGCTGGCGCGGGAAGGGTCGAGCGAAATTGAGATCGCGCGCGGCGTCCCTGCGGCGCTCGCCGGCGCGGACGGCGCCTGGGTCGCGTCGGGGACCGCCGTGCTGGAGACGGCGCTCTTGGGCGTGCCCGCCGTGGGGATCTACGTCATTCCGAAGATTCTGATCCGGTACGGTCATCGCATGATCCGGCATCGCTTCATCACGCTGCCAAATCTTGTGCTCGGGCGTGAGATAGTTCCCGAGCTGCTGCAGGAGCGCGCGACTCCCGAGGCGCTTGCGGATGCGCTCGAGGCGCTGATGGAAAACCCAGGCGAGCAGTACGCGCAGTTCGTCGCGATGCGCGAGGCGCTCGGGCCGAGCGACGCGCTCGAGCGATGCGCGGAGTATGCCGTCGAGCTGGCCCGCCAGGGCGCGCGAGACTAGCATGGTTCGCATCTTTCACACCTCGGATCTGCACGACCATCGCGGCATCGCTCCCCGGCTCAAAGCGCTGCGCCACGCGCAGCCGGGGCTGCTGTTCGACTGCGGCGACTCGCTGCGCGGCAGCCAGACCGTTTACTACCGGAACGAGCCGATCGTCGCGGAGATGGATGCGGCGGGTTACGACGCGCAAGCCGTCGGCAACCGCGAGTTCCACTACGTCTTCGCGGCGCTGCGCGCACGCGCGGAGCGCATGCAGCATCCGCTGGTGTGCAGCAACCTCGTCGACACCAAGGGGCGCGCTCTGCCGTTCCTTCCGGCGCTGCGATTCGAGGTACCGGCGAACGGAGATACAGAGGCGCGCGTCCACGTGCTCGGCCTGCTGGTGATGCAGTACGACACCAACAGCATCTGGGAAAACGTGTTCGGATGGCGCTTTCTCGAGCCGGCGGGAGTTGTCGAAGAGTACGCGCGCGAACTCGGAGAGCGCGACCTGCTCGTCGTGTTGTCGCATCTCGGGCTCTCGCGCGATCGCGAGCTGGCCGCACGCGTGCCGCGCATCGACGTCGTGCTTGGCGGGCACAGCCACGACACGCTGGAGTCGCCGGAGTGCGTCGGCAGCGTGCCGATCGTGCACGCTGGTCCGTACGGCGGCTTCGTCTCGCGCAGCGAGTTTGCATACGACGCGGACCGCGGCCGCTTCGCGCTGACGGACTTCGCGCTCGTGCCGCTGCTCGCCGGGCCGTGATGCGCGTGCTCTTCATGACCAACGGCCACGGCGAAGCGGCGATCGCCGAGCGCATCGTGGTCGAGCTCGAGCTCCTCGCAGGCGACGCGCAGGTCGACCATCTCGCGCTCGTCGGCGACGCGCCGTCGCGCCATCTGCGCGACGTTGGTCCACGCGCGAGCATGCCGAGCGGCGGCCTGATCGCGATGTTCAACCTGCGTAACATCGGGCGCGACCTGCGCGCGGGACTGCTCGGACTGACGGCGGCGCAGCGGCGCTTTCTGCGCAGCTCGCGGGATGCGTACGACGTCGTCGTAGCGGTCGGCGACGTCTACGCGCTCGCGATGGCGCTGACGCTGCGCAAGCCCACGGTGTTCGTGGGCAGCGCGAAGAGCGTAACGGTGGCTCCCTATGGGCGCGTCGAGAAGCGCTTCCTCCGGCGCGCCAGCGCCTGTTTCGTTCGCGACGAGGCGACCGCGCAGAGCCTGCGCGCGGACGTGCCGCGCGTCGAGGTCGCGAACGCGATCGTCGATCTCTTCGCGACGGCCGACGATCCCGCGGCGCAGCGCGCCGTGGACGGCTTCGCGCCGGCGCTCGCGTTGTTTCCGGGGAGTCGCGAGAATGCGTACGACGACGCGGCGCTTCTGCTCGACGTGACCCGGCAGCTCGCCGCGTTTTTTCCGGCGCTCGGCGCGGCGCTCTCCGTCGCCCGCGGACTCGACGCGCCGCGCTTCGCGGCGGAGGCCGCGCGGCGCGGCTGGCTGGTCCGCGCGATCGCTGACGAGTCGATTCCGTTCACGCTCGCCGCGGAAGGACGCGAACTCGTCCGAGCGTGGCGTGGCGAGCTCGGCCCGCTGCTGAGCCGGGTCGCGCTCGTCATGGGACAGGCGGGTACGGCCAACGAGGCCGCCGCGGCGGCAGGCGTCCCGATCGTCGCGTTCGAGCGCGAAGGCGACCGCAAGGCGAGCTGGTACCGGCGCCGTCAGCGCGGCTTGCTGGGCGACGCGTTGGCGGTGTTGTCTAACCGCGGCGACGAACCGGTGGCGGGCGTGCGCGCCATCCTGGAGGATGCAAGCCGGCTCGCGCACATGAGCACCTCGGGCCGCTCGCGCATGGGCGAAGCGGGTGGCGCGCGCCGGATCGCTCAGCGCGTCGTCGCGCTGGGGCGAGTCTCGTGATGCGGCGTCTCATGCCGGCGGCGCTCGGCTTCGTCTACGCACAGGTGCCGCTCTTTCCGAGCTTCATCGCGCTGACCGTCGTTGCGTTTCCGGGCCTCGTGCTGATCCCGCGCGCGGCGGCCGTCGGCGTGTTCGGCATCTGCGGCGTGCTCGCGGTGTACGCGCTCGCGATGCTCATTCGTTATCGCCCTGGATCGCAGCCGCTGCTGCTGCCGCTGCTGGCGGTCTTCGGCGCGGGTCTGCTCGCGGGAGCCCTGGGCTTCGATCCGCGTGCCGGCTTGCTGTTCACGTTCATCGGACTCCTCGGCATCGTGTGGCATTCCGCGATTGTGCGCTTCTACGACGATCGGGGCGCGGCAACGACGCTCCTCGCCGCATACATCGTCTCAGGCGCGGCCGCGGCGATCGCGGCGATCGCAATGGTCGCGTTGCGCGCGCCGGCGGCGCAGTACGCGATCCAGCACGGCCGCGCCACAGGCACGTTCGTCCTGCCCGGCGAGCTCGCGGGCTACTTCATCGTCTTCGTTCCGATCGCGTACGCCGTCGCTCGCGTCGGCTCGTCCGCGTTCCTGCGCACCGTCGCGTGGGGCGCGGCCGCCCTCGGCGTGGTGGCGTTGGCCCTGAGCTACTCGCGCGCGGGGTGGATGGGATTCACGGTCGCCATCGCCTTCGTCGTCGCCACGCGCACGCGCCACGGCGCGCGCGGAGCCGCTGTCGTCGTGGCCGCCGGCGCGCTCGCGGCGCTGCTGCTGTTCAACGCGCATCACGATCCGAGCGAAGACTACACGCGCCTGTCGATCTGGCAGGCCGCAACGCAAATCATCGATCGCTTTCCGCTCACCGGAGTTGGGCCTTTCAATTTCTCGCGGCTCTACGCTGTGGTTCGCGCGCCCGATGCCGACGCAACGGCGTTTCACGCGCACAGTCTGTACCTGACGTTCTTCGCGGAGTTCGGCATCGTCGGCGTTGCGTGCGTCGCGTGGCTCATGTGGCGCTTCGCGGTCGAGCTATGCCGCAGGCTCGCGCACGCGTCGCAAGCGAGGGCGTTCTTAGCACTGAGCATCACGGCGGGACTGGTCGGCGTCGCCGTGCAAGGGCTCATCGATACCGTGAGCGTGGTGATTTTTGGTCTATGGATGCCGACGCTCGGCCTCGCGCTCGCCGCGGCCGGCGACGGCGCGGCGCCGCCGGACGGCGACTCGTAGTGCGAGTCCCTGCGGCCGCCGCGGCGGCGTGGCTCGTTGCGACGGCCGGCTGCAACCCGCAGCCGCCTAAGGCGACCCCGCCGCCGTCCATTCCGGCGGCCCGCGCGCGGCCGACGGCCACGCCGCTCGTGCTCGAGATCCGCGGGCAAGGCGCCGCCAACCGGCCCGTGCACCTCATTCAGCAAGTCCACAACCGCATCGACTACGATCTGCTTGCAAGCTCGTACGAGAGCAAAGGGCCGTCGGGGCTCGCGCGCGCCGTATTTTCCGACGCTCGCGTGACCTTTCGTGACCCGCACGGATCGGAGATAACGGCGAGCGCTCCGCACGCCGTCGTCGATCAGGGGGCAAACACGGTGACGCTCCTCGACGGCGTGCACGCGCGGTCGTCTTCGGGCATGACGCTGCAGTGCACGCGGCTGGTCTACGATCGGGCCAGCGGGATGCTGCACGGCAACGGCGCCGTCGTGGTCACGGACCCGAAGGGCTTCCGCGCGACCGGTTCGAGCTTCGATTCCGACATCTCTCTGATACACATGCGAATGCAATGAGCGAACATCCGGCGATCAAGCTCCGCGGACTCGTCAAGCGCTACGGCGAGCGAACGGTCGTCAACGGCGTCACGGCCGAGGTCGAGACCGGCGAGGTCGTCGGCTTGCTGGGACCCAACGGCGCGGGCAAAACGACGACCTTCTACATGGTCGTCGGGCTCGTCAAGCCCGACGGCGGCACGGTCGCACTGAACAAGGGCGACCACGAGATCGACCTGACCGGCGCGCCGATGTACGCGCGGGCCCGCAACGGCATCGGCTACCTCGCCCAAGAGAACTCGATCTTTCGCAAACTCTCTGTCGGCGACAACATCCGGCTGATCTGGGAGCAAAACGGCATTCCGCACGACGAGCGCGAGCGGCGTCTGCCGGGTCTGCTCGAGGAGTTCGGCCTGCGCGCGTTCATCGACGCCCGCGGCGATAGCCTCTCGGGCGGCGAGCGGCGCCGCGTCGAGATCGCCCGCGCGCTCGCGATACAGCCCGCCTTCCTGCTGCTCGACGAACCGTTCACGGGCATCGACCCAATCGCCGTCGCCGACATCCAGGCCATGATCCGGCAGCTGCGCGATCGCGGCCTCGGCATCCTGATCACCGACCATCAGGTGCGCGAGACGCTCGCGATCGTCGACCGCGCCTACATCCTCAACAACGGCCGGATCGAGGTCTCAGGAACGGCGCAGGAGGTGCTCGACTCGCCGATCGCCCGCCAATTCTATTTAGGCGAGGGCTTCCGATTATAAGGCAAACGCGGGCAGCGCAATGAGATTTACCATTCTCGACCGCTACGTGTTGACGGAGCTGGCCGGTCCATTCGTCTTCGGATTGTCGGCGTTCATGCTCATCTTCGCGGCGACCGAGATCCTCAACATCGGAAAGCTCGTGAGCAACGAGCACGCGCCGCTGTGGGCGGCGCTTTTGGTCTTCGCGTGGTCGCTTCCCGCGGACATCGTGCTCGTGATCCCGATGGCGCTGCTGCTCGGGACGCTGCTTTCGGTTCAGCGACTCTCGGGCGAAAGCGAGATCACCGCCATGAAGGCGGCGGGCATAACGTTCGCGCGCATCGTCACGCCCCTGCTGGCCGTCGGCATCGTGGTGTCGTTCGTCACCCTCTACCTTCAGGAGGGTGTCGTGCCGTACGCCAACGATCAGCTCACGGAGATCGAGAACAACGTCATCAATCACGTCAGCGCGTTCAGCCGCGACCTTACGGTCTCGGCGCCGCTTCCCGGCGGTGGACGCCAGGTAACGATCGCCACCGCCTACGAGCCGAACTCGCGCGCGCTGCTGCACGTCACGCTGATTCAGTACGACAACCATAACGATCCCCGGCAGGTCGCCTTCGCGGACCGCGCAGAGTTTATGGCCAATAAGTGGACGCTCCAGAACTCCAGCGTCTATCGGTTCAATCCAGACGGCTCGACGTTGGCCGAGCCGAAAATCGCTCAGCAGGAGGTGCAAATCGGGGAGAATCCCAGCGACCTCGTGAAACGGATGACCAATGGCGATCCGGAGAACATGAGCCGGTCGGAGATCGCCGACGTCGTACGCTCCGGCCAACTGACGCAGAACGAGTACCGTAAGTACGTGACGACCTATCAGGAGAAGCTGGCCAGGCCGTTCGCGTGCTTCGTGTTCATCTTGCTCGCGATTCCGCTGGGACTGCGCTCGATCCGAACGAGCGGTAGCACGAGCCTCGGATTCGGGCTGTCGCTCCTCATCGTCTTCGTGTATTACGTCGTAATGACGATGTGCTCGTTTGCGGCTCAGGCGTTCTTGGCGTTCGCGTCGCTCTGGGCATGGATGCCGAACATCCTCTTCACGGCGATCGGTCTGATTCGGCTGCGGCGGGCGGCGCTCGCATGAACTTCGTTCAGGTCGTTCGCGGCATCGGCAACGTCGTGTTCGTCATGGCCCTGGCCGGTATCGTGGCCTACGTCGGCGACCGGGTCGGCCATCAGGTCGGCCGCAAGCGGCTCAGCCTCTACGGCATTCGGCCGCGCTACACCTCGACGATCGTCGCCATCGCGACGGGAATGATCATCGCGCTCGTCGTGACGCTGGTCGCGATCCTCGCTTCCGAGCAGGTGAAGACAGCGTTCTTCAAGCTCGCCGCGATCAACGCGCAGATCTCGGAGCTGCAGTCGCGGCAGCGCGACCTCGAGGCCAAGGTCAACAGCGGCCGGCTCGTCTTCCCGGTCGACACGCTGATGGTGCCGTTCTATCGCATCATCCAGCAGTCGGCGACGCAGACGCAACGGCTCGCGACGATCCGCGACTACTACTTCTTCGCGGTGAAGTACGTGAACGCGACGTACCCGCGCCTCGGGTTGCGGCCGTATGCGATTCCGCCGGATGCCGACCGGAGGCTGCAGGGGCTCGCCGGCGATCTGAGCACCGCCGCCAAGCTGTCGCAGGCCAACGTCATGCTGACGGTGACATCGGATCAGAATCTGTTCGAGAACGACCAGATTCACTTCGCAATCAACGTGACGCCGGACATCCGGTATTTCGAGAAGGGGCAGGTCATCGCGCAGCTCGTGGTCCCCGGTAAGAGCGGCGCGAGCATCAACATCGCGCTCATTCAGCTGCAGAGCTACGTTTCGGCCACGGCGCGGCGGCTGCACTTAGTCCCGTTCTTGGCCGACAACGTGCAGCCGGTGCAGCTGATTCCGGGCGTCGCGCAGATGCAGCAGCAGATCGGCAAGGCCGGAACCTACCTGCTCACCGCGTATGCGGCGGAGGATTTCTATCCGCACCTCGGCGGCGTCCCGATCGTCATCGTGCTGACACAGCAGCCGTGACGCGCGACGCGGTCATCGGCATCGATCCGGGCCGCAGCAAGGCGGGCTACGCGCTGCTGGACGACGCCGGCGCGGTCGTCGCGGCAGGGATCGAACCGCTCGAGCGCTTGGACGGCTGCGTGGGCGAGCTGCTGGCGCGCCGCCCGGTCACCGCCATCGCGCTGGGCGGGGGGACCAACGCGAGCCGGGTCCGGGCCACCCTGATGCACTTCAGCCTGCCGATCCATCTGGTGGACGAGCGCGACACGAGCCGCCTCGCTCGCGACCTGTATTTTGCCGAGCACCCCCCGCGGGGCTGGCGCCGGCTGATCCCGCTCGGCCTCCAGCTGCCGGCGCGGCCCATCGATGATTATGCCGCCATCCTCATCGCGCGCCGCTTCCTCGCCAGGGGAGTCGAGGCTCGACCTCCAAGCTAAGAAGCCCTGCGTAGAGCGTCTCCAATGACGGGAGGATCGGTGCTTCGAGTCGGCGGCATGATGGCAAGCGCGGCGCTCGCCGTCGTGCTGTGCTTAAGCGCAGCCCGCGCGTCCCTTATCTCGTTTGCGCCTTCGACGCCGGATCTCGGCTCGCAGCTCATGCTGCGCGTCTTCGGTGAGACGTCCGACTCCCGCGCGGCCTTCTCCGCCGAGCGGGGCGATCGCACGAGCGAGTCGCCTCTGCGCGACCTGGCCCTGCAGATTTCGTCGCCGGAACAACCGGCGAGCTTCGCGACGGAGCTGGACGCGACGTCGCTCGCGCGCAACGGCGCCGAGACCGTCGCGACGACGGGCGCGGAACTCTCCGATATCGCCGGCGCGCTCGATTCAGGGCTCGTGCGCGGCGTGCGCTTCGCGCCGCCGGCCCAGTCGCGCGAGGACGTGGTCCGTCTCGCGCCGCCGGCGCCGCTCACAGCTTCGTATGAACCGGTTCCGCCGTTACCCAACATCTCGCCGGGCCCGGGGACGGTCGCCTTCGACAGCTCTCCGGCGGCCGCCGTGCAGCCGGCCGCATTCTCTCCGGCGGCACGACTCGGCAGCGTGCAGTTTCAGGGACACGCCGAGGGCAACTCGACCGAAACGCCGGGCCTCTCGTTGCGCGACAACTCGAGCAGCGCGGGCGCCGACTTCCTGGTGCGCGCCGGCAGACGCGATCTCAACTTCAACGTCACGACGCAATACGAGCACCTGCTCCGTAACGACAGCGACTCGTTTGTAGCCGCGCCCAACCCTACGTCGCCGTGGCAGCTCCCCAACGCGGACGCGCCGCTGGCGATTCCCAGCTACAGCGACCTCAACCGGATGTCGGTCGGCGCCGGCGTCGACGTGCCCGTGTTCCGCGGATTGACGCTGAACCTCAACTACGGCATCGAGCACCTGTACGGCGGATACGGACTGCCCGGTCTGATGAACCTCGACGCCATCAACAACTCGTACGGCGGCAAGCTGACGTTCGATATCCCGGATGCCTCGAAGACGCTCTCCATCTCCGCATACCAAGAGCACTTCAGCGATAGCGTCCTCCCGATCAACGGGTCGACGCAGACGCACGAAGACGTAAACTTCACCGTCAAATTCTAGCACCTCCCTTGTCGTGAGGAGCCGTCTCCCAGTGTCACGCGGGCTCCCAGTGTCATGCAGAGCCGAGAGCCTGCCCTGAGTGCGCCGCGAAGCGGCCCAGTCGAAGGGAAGCACGACCGAGCCGCCCACCTTGGTTGGATTATCGGCGCTGTAGTAGCTGCGTTTCTTTTACTTTTAGCGATGGTGCAGTTCGCGTCGGACTCGCTGACCGCTAGCGCCGCAGCTCCCGGCACGCTTCCGACGCACATTCCGCCCAGCTTCGGACGGCTCGTCTACACGCGGCTGGATCGCGTCGCGCCGGCGCCCTACGTCGAAACGACGCTCGCGCAGGACGCGCTTTCGCGCGGTGACGTTATGTCGGCGGAGCGCTACGCGCTGAAGCTTCCGGCATCGCCGGTACGCGACGAGTTGTTGGCGCGCGTCGCGCAGGCCCGCGGAGAGAAGTTGCTGGCGCTCGAGTACTTTCTCGCCGCGCCCGACGCCGGCGCGGTGAACGCGGCAGCGGACGAGGCGCTGGCATCGCGCGATCCGGCCGCGGCGTATCGCCTCGAGGAGTTGCTCGAGAACCGGCTCGCGATGCTGGGCACGCACCCAGACGCGGTCGCCGAGGCGTACTGGCGCATGGGCCGCTACGCGAACCAAATGGCATTCGTGCAGATCTCCGGCAGCCCGGCGCAAAACGCGTGGCTGCGGCGCGGTCTGAACGCGCTGGAGGCGGCGGTCGCGCTGTCGCCGCTCTCGGAGCGCTACGCGATCGAGGCGGCGAATCAGGCCGATCTCCTCGGCGATCGCGGACGCGCGGCCGCCCTCTTCGCGCAGGCGCTGGCGATCGATCCGGCGAGCGCGGACGCGATGGCCGGCCTGGGCGTAATCGCGTTCCAGAACGGCGATCGCGCAGCGGCGGCGCGCTATCTGGAGCGCGCGCGCGCGCTCGATCCGCAGTCGCTCATGGTGGGCGCGCTGGAACGCGACCTGCGGTGACCGTTGCGCTCGACGCGCAGCTCACCGTCGGCACGGCGACCGGAATCGGCGAGTACGTGCGGGGCCTCATCGACGCCCTGCGGCGCAGAGGCGTGGACGTCGCCGAACTGCGCGAGCCGCGGCTCGATCCGTGGCGCTTCGACCAGCGCGTGCTCTGGGATCAAGTGCTCTTGCCGTTGCGCGCGCGCGCGAGCGGCGCGGCGCTGTTGCACTGCGCGTCGGGCACGATGCCGAGCACCGCTGGGCTGCCGATCGTGGTCACGGTGCACGACGTCGCATGGCCGGCGGATCAGGTGAACGCGCGTCCCTACGCGCGTTACTACTTCGGAAAACTCGCCCCGCGGCGATACCGGCGAGCGCGAAGCATCGTCGTCGATTCGAGCTTTTCGCGCGAGGCGTTACTGCAGCTCGTGAGCGGTCTCGATCCGGAGCGCGTGCACGTGGTCTATCCGGGCGTCGCGGCGGACTTCTGCGAGCTGTCGCGCGGCGCTGGTGAAGGGCGCACGATCCTGGCGGTGGGCACGATAGAGCGGCGCAAGAACCTCGAGGTGCTCGTGCGGGCGCTGGCGCGCCTGCCTCCGGCGCGCCTGGTGGCGGTCGGGCCACACACGCCGTACGCGGCCGAATGCGCGGAGCTGGCGCGCGGCCTGGGCGTGGCGGGTCGCGTCGAGATGCCGGGCTACATCGCACGCGAGCGCCTCCTTGCGCTCTACCGCGAGTGCGCGGTCGTCGCGGTGCCGTCGCGCTACGAAGGCTTCGGCTACGCGGCGGCGCAGGCGCTGTGCGCGGGCACGCCCTGCATCGTCTCGGACCGCAGCTCGCTACCTGAGATCGCGGCCGGCGATGCCCCCGTCGTTGCGGCCGATGACGTGGACGCGTGGGTCGCGGCGCTCGCCTCGGCGTTACGCGGCGACGACGACTCGCGCGCGACGAAAGCGCGGCCGGGCGCTATCGTGCGCTTCTCGTGGGACTCTAGTGCGGCGCGCATGGAGGCGCTTTACGCACAGACGCTTTCAGGAAACCCCTGAGGCGATCACCCCAGGTCATCAGAATCCCCTCTTCCGGCGGGATGCTTAATGTCGGCGACGCCCAACAGATTTGCGGCTTGGGAGAACGACGCCTCAGTAAATCGGTGAGCCTGGAGCGCCCGGCGCGACGCTCCCGTCGTCGGGCGCGAAGATCAGTTTTAGCGGCAGGCTCGAGCCGGCTTCGGGCATCGTGACGATCGCGACGCGCACGAAGCCGTGCGCCGGCACGACGTACTGGCGCACCTTGTACCGCGAGTACGGTGGAACCTGGTGCGACTGCACGAGCACGCCGTCGATCAGGTACGTTCCGGTGGAGCGGCCGCCGCGTGGATTCTCGTAGATCGCCACCGATTGCGGCGTCGAGAGCGGGTTCTCGATGTTCACGACAAACGATTGCAGCACGCCGTAATCGCCCGAGAGCGCCTGTCCCTGCATGTGGTTCGGCAAGGGCAGCTGCCCGATCGGCAGCTCGAGGTAGTCCTCGTCGACTCGCCACTGCGTCGCGAAGTGAAACTCGGCGATCGGATAGATGCCGCGGGCGTGGATGTGGCCGTACTCAAGCAGCTCGGTACTCGCGATGACATCGTTCGGACTCCCGCTCGCGTCCTGCGAGAACAGCGTCAGGTGGACGTTGCCGCCGGAGAGCACCCGCAGCTGCAGCAGGTTGCAGACGATGCTCCCCGCGGGCACATCCTGTGAGACGATGTTAACGGACGTGTTGCCGCCGATCGTCAGCAAGCGGCCTTGATTCTGCACGACGTTGACGAGAAAGCGTCGCGTCGCTTGGTGTCCGACGTCCATCTCATTGGACGACGGCCCGCCGCGGCCGCTGATGAACTGCACGATCGCAGGCTCGCGCGAGAGGTTCTCCGCACGCAACACGATGCGACGATCGGGCTGTCCGCGCGGATTGTAATGAAAGTAGAGGAAACGCGACGGCTGCTCGGATTGCAGGTCGGCGGTGAAGAGCGTGCCGTTCTCGGTCAGCCGTTCCGGATAGTCGCTGACCATGAGCGAGTTGGGCGAGATGCGCGGGACCGCGACGTTCTGCACGTCCACGCGCGTCGAACCGTCGACCTCGATGTCCTCGTTGCCCTGGATCAACACGGGTACGTCGAACGCCGCCACGTCGTCCTGCTCGAGGTTGCCGCGAAACGGCACGTCGTCCGACGACACGATGACCTGCGCGTCGGGGCGGCGCTGCGCGGCGTCGCGAACTGCCTGCGCCGCCTCCTCGCGCACGTACTGCGCGGACGCCGGATCGCCGGTCAGCTGCAGCGTGACGTGCCCGGCGATCGACCCGGCGTAAAACGCGACGCGCACCGGCACGTCGCTGCTGATGTTGCGCGCATCGCTGACGTGTACGAACGTGACGCCGGGCGCCTTGCCGACGATCACCACGCGCTGCGACGCTTGGTCCACCTCGACCGACGCGATCGACGGGTCGCGCACGACCGCCGCGATCGGGCTGATCGCGGAACCGACCGTCAGGTTCACGGCGCTGCCGACCCCCACCGTCGCGCTCGCCGGCGCGATGGAGAGCGGCGGCGGCGTGGCGAGCGACGGCGCGACCGACGGTGCGGCGGATGCTGCGGGCGAGGCGGTCGGGGACGGTGAGGGGCTGGGAGGCGGGTCGGCTGCGAGCAGGGCCACGCAGGCCGCTATCGGCAGTGCGGCGCGAAAGTGCGCCGCGCTAGGCAATTTGTGCGGCTTCGCCGTGACTAACCGCCGAGGCCAGCAGCGTCTTGTAACCGACGCTCGGGAAGAGCACCGTGACGAGATCGCGCTCGGCGCGTTCGACGGTTCCGGTTCCGAACTTGGGATGCCACACGACGTCGGCGATCTTGAAGCCGCCCGTCGCGGCCTGCGCCGCGCGCCCCGCGCGGATCGCGCGCAGGCAGTTGCCGCACGCGCCGCAGTTGTGCTTGTCGAAGTCCTCGCCGAAGTAGTTTAGGATGAAGCGGCGCCGGCACGACGTCGATTCGGCGTACTGCAGCATCATCGCGAGCTTGCTCTGGTCGTACGACTTCTTCGTCTCGTAGTTCGCCAGATTGAGCATCAAGTCGCGGTGCTTGCGCACGGCTTCGGTCAGGCCATACGCCGATTTGGCGACGTGCTCGATGTAGCCCGACTTCTTGAGCAGCGCGAGGATGACTTTGAGCTTCGTGAGCGGCAGCTGCAGGATCTTGCGCAGATCCACCATCGAAACGCCGTCCGCCTGACCGCCGAACACCTCGATCGTGCCGAAGACGCGCTGCACCTCTTCGACGTCGGGATACTTGCCGGTGAGGAAGTAGTTCTGAACGCGCGTGTCGCTCATGCGGTAGATGAGGATACAGCGCGACGGCAGGCCGTCGCGGCCGGCGCGGCCCGCCTCCTGCGTGTAAGCCTCGAGCGATCCCGGCAGGTCGTAGTGCACGACGAAACGGATGTTCGGCTTGTCGATGCCGAGGCCGAAGGCGTTGGTCGCGACGACGGCGCGGATCGCCTCGTCCATGAACAGGTTGTGGACCGAGGTCCGGTCCTCTTTATGCAGCTTCGAATGGTAGACGGCGGCCGGGATGCCTAGCTCGTGCGTGAGATACTCCTGCACCTCGAGCGCGTTCTTGATCGTCGCCGTGTAGACGATCCCGGTGCCCTCGAGTGCGTCGTCGCCCGTGAACAGCGAGGTGAGGATCCTGAGCTTGTCGGGTTCTTTGTCGGCCTTGCGGGCCTCGTAGATCAGGTTCGGACGGTCGAATCCGCGCACGATCGGCTTCACCTGCTCGATGCCGAGCTGGTGCAGGATGTCTTCGCGGACGGACGGCGTCGCGGTGGCCGTGAGCGCGAGCACGGTCGGGTGGCCGAGCTTCACGATGACGCCGCCTAGGGCGAGATAGGCCGGCCGGAAGTCGTGGCCCCACTGGCTGATGCAGTGCGCCTCGTCGACGACGAAGAGCGGAACGCGGATGGATCGCAGCAACTGGAGGAAGGTGTCGTCCTCGAGTTTCTCGGGCGTCGTGTACACGATGCGCAGCGTGCCGGAGCGGATGCGTTCGCGCGCACGCGCCTCCTGGTCTTCGGAGAGCGTCGAGTTGAGCGCGACGACGTCGGTGATGCCGCGCTCGCGCAGCATGTCGAGCTGATCCTTCATCAACGCGATCAGCGGGCTCACGACGACGGTCGTGCCTTCCAGCAAGAGCGCAGGAAGCTGGTACGTCAGGCTCTTGCCCGCGCCGGTAGCCAGGATGGCGAGCGTATCCTGGCCCCGGAGGACGCGGGACACGACCTCCTCCTGGCCTGGATAGAATCCGGCAAAACCGAACTTTTCACGAAGCGCTGCGCGCAGATCCGCCGGCACCATTAGTTATTTTCCGATCCCAAAATTAGGCAAGCACCGCTGCTTGGGAAGCAACTTTCATAACCGCTCTCCTGACCGGTCCGTTGCAAGCATACCCTCCGGCAGGCGCCTTGAAACGGCCTGCTAAACTTCAGCGCCGTGTCCCTCTACCGAACCTGGCGACCTCGCACGTTTGCCGACCTCGTAGGCCAAGACGCGGTCGTTCGCACGCTTACCGCGGCGATCGAGAGCGGAAAGCTGGCCCACGCCTATCTCTTTTCGGGTCCGCGCGGCTCGGGGAAGACCTCAGCCGCCAAGATTCTCGCACGCT
Organism: Vulcanimicrobiota bacterium; assembly: GCA_963752825.1. GTDB lineage: Bacteria > Vulcanimicrobiota > Vulcanimicrobiia > Vulcanimicrobiales > Vulcanimicrobiaceae > Cybelea. The sequence continues at coordinate 682,998 of CAVVZF010000001.1, forward strand.
GCGTCAACTGCGTCAATGGCCCGACGGCCATACCCGATAATTCATGCGAGAATTGTCGCGCCATGCTGGCCGGGACGGCGCTGGACGTGCTGGAGATCGACGCCGCGAGCAACCGCGGAATAGATGAAATTCGGGCGCTGCGCGAGGCGGTGAAATTCGCGCCGGCGACGATGCGCATGAAGATCTACATCATCGACGAGGCCCACATGCTCACCAAAGAGGGCGCGAACGCCTTTCTGAAGACCCTGGAAGAGCCGCCGCCCCACGCCCTGTTCATCTTGGCGACGACCGAGCCGGAGAAACTCCCCGTAACCATTCTGTCGCGCTGCCAGCGCTATCAGTTCCGCCGCATCGCGGTGCCCGTGATGATCGAGAAGCTGCGCGAGGTCGCCCGCGGCGAGAACATCGCGGTCGACGACGGGGCGCTGGCCGCGATCGCCTATCGAGCCGAGGGCGGCCTGCGCGACGCCCTCACCATGCTTGAGCAGCTGGCCGCGTTCTCCGGCGGTGCACAGGCCGGCGTCGACACTCTGGAGCTGGCGTTCGGATCGAGCGGGCGAGAGTTCGCACAGAGCCTCGTGGAGGCCGTCGTCGTGCGGGACGCGACGCGCGCGCTCGAGATCGTCGAGGCCGCGAGCGACGCCGGGGCCGACCTCGCGGTGCTGACCCGCTCGCTCATCACGGAGTTCCGCAACCTGCTCGTGGCGCGCATCGATCCCGCGCTGCTGGCGCGCGACCTCGCCCCAGACGACGCCCAGCGCGCCGCCGTGCAGGCCGCGGCCGTCTCGCAGGCGATGCTGGTCCGCGCGCTGCGCGGCTTCAGCGACGCGCTCGCGCTGGCGCGCACCGGCGGCAATGCTCGGTTGGAGCTCGAAACGGCCTTGCTGCGCTTCATCTTCACGCCCGAGGACCCGACGCTGGATGCGCTGGCGACGCGCGTCGCCACGCTGGAGGAACGAGGTGCACCGGCGGCCGGCGCCGCATCCGCCCCGCTCGCGACGCCGGCGCCGCCCCCGGCACCGGCGCCCAAGCCGGCCAATCGCAGCGAAACGCCGGAGCTCTCGGTACAGCGCGTGCGCGCGGCGTGGCAGAGCATCCGCGGCAAGGTCGAGGGCGAGCGGCAGTCGCTGCGCGCGCCGCTGTCCCGCGCAGCGATCGAGGGTATCGAGCACAACGCGCTCGTGCTCAAGCTCCCCGACGCGTGGAGCGCGGACACGTTGAAGGAGCATGCGAAGCTCATCGAGGCGGCCATTGCCGACGTGCTCGGCGTGACGCTGCAGGTGCGGCTGCGGGTGGACGGCAACGCCGCGCGCGCCAAGGGATCGGCTGCGGAAGAGGCCGACGCACTCTTCGACTATGCAAACGAAAGAATTCGCTAGATGAATCAGGCGCATTTGCTGGCCCAAATGAAAAAGATGCAGGCCGAGATGACCAAGGCTCAGGAAGAGCTTGCGAATACGGTTGTGACCGGCAGCGCCGCGGGCGGCGCGGTGACCGTCGAGGCGACGTGCGATCAGCGCATCAAGCGCGTGAGCATCGGCAAGGACGCCGTCGACCCGGAGGATGTCGAGACGCTGGAAGATCTCGTGACGGTCGCGGTCAACGACGCGTTGAGCAAGGCCGGCGACACGGCGCAAAAGCGCATGTCGTCCGTGACGGGCGGGATGCGCATCCCCGGGCTGATGTGACGACGGTCGCCGGCCCCGTCGCCAGGCTGATCAACGAGCTGAGCAAGTTGCCCACGATCGGCCCCAAGACGGCGGCGCGTTTGGTCTTTCATCTCTTGAACCGGCCGCGCAACGAGGCGCAAAGCCTCGCCGAAGCGATCCTGTCGGTGAAAGATAACGTGCGCTTCTGCTCGATCTGCTATTCGCTGGCCGAGAACGATCCGTGCGAGTTCTGCACGGACGATCGCCGCGACGCCGCGACGATCTGCGTGGTGGCCGAAGCCAAGGACGTCTACGCGATCGAGCGCGCCGGCGCGTTCAAGGGCCGCTATCACGTGCTGGGAGGCTTGATCTCGCCGATGGACGGCATCGGTCCGGCGCAGCTGCACCTCAAGGAGCTGGTGGAACGCATCGGACGCGAGGAGCCGCGTGAGATCATCCTCGCCACGAATCCGAACGCGGAAGGCGAGGCGACGGCGCTCTATCTCTCGCGTCTGCTGCAACCGCTCGGAGTCGTAGTGACGCGACTCGCGTACGGGCTTCCGATCGGCGGTGATCTCGATTACGCCGACGAAATGACGATCGCCAAAGCCCTCGAAGGCCGCCGCTCTATTTAAAAGGACGAATGGCGCTACCGAGCGGCAGTGCCGGATGGTCTAATCGAAACTAACTAGCAAACAATCACGGCGCGCGGGCTAATCTCAACACCTCACCGGGTGTGGGCCGAGGCGCCGTTTTCGCGGCGCCTCTTTACTTCGTCGCCGACTTTCACCAAGCCGGGCCGCACGACGTCGCAATAGATGCCCATCCACGTGTTGCGCTGCTGCGCGAGGTAGCGGAGGATCTGCGGGTCGCTCGCGGCGCCGCGCGGATGATAGGTGACCGCGACGCAGCGCTCGATCGGGCAGCGCACGCGCATCCGCACGCTTCCAACCTCGAGCTCATCACCGACCAGCGCCGATTCATCTTCGTCGAAATCGCCGGCGGCGCGGACGAAGAGGTTGGGCCGAAAGCGCTGCCACTCGACCGCATAACCGACGTGCGCGCTCAACGAGTCGAGCCACCGATCGACGATCACCGATATCGGCGCGTCGTCGAAGAAGTGCGTTCCTGACTGGAACTCGACGTCGACGCCGCGCGCCGCGGCGGCGGCGCGCGCGGCACCGGCCGTCGCGACGAGATGAAGCCGATCGTGCTCCTTGCCGCGATACAGCTTCCCGACGCGCTGCGATCCGGAGCGCACGGTGAGCGCACCGGCGCGATCGCCCGCGATGCCCGATTCGCCGATCTCGACGCTCTCGAGCGTCTCGCCGGCCAGACTCTTGATGGGGTAGCGCCGCAGCGCGTCAACCGTTCCGATCGCCATGGATAAGGCGCTGGTTTCTCGGGGGTGTCGCAATCGCCTTGCCAGAAGCGCCGAGCGATGGAGGTTCGCCCGCTCGATCTCGGCGACATATTCGACCGTGCGATCAAGCTGTACGTGCAACACTTTCGCGCGTTCGTCCGCATCGCGCTGGCCGCGATCGTGCCGCTGGCGGTCGTGCAGTATGTCGAGCTGCGGTTCGAGGGGCCGCAGCTGGATGCCCTGTTCGCGGTGTGGCAGCACCCGGAGCGTCTCGGAACCGAGCGCCTCCCGCCGCTGTTCGATTCACCAGGGTCGATCGCGCTGACGGCCATCTCGGTGCTGCTTGGCTATGTGCTGACGACCTTCGCCGTGTGCGCGGTGGCCGTCGCGGCGTCGGACGTGTATCGTAACGAACTCGTCTCCGTCGGCGGCACGTATCGGAGGGTGCTCGCGCGATGGCCGGGGATCCTGGGCATGCTCGGGATCGTGCTGGGAGTGCTGATCGTCTGCTACGTGGTGTTGGTCTTCATCGTATCGATCCCGCTGATCGTGGGTGTGATGTTCTCTTCCGCCCTCGCCCTGATCGCTCCGATCGTCGCGCTCGTAGCGCTCGTCGCGATCTTCCTCGCACTCGCGCTGCTGCTCGTCTCGGGCGCGTTCGCGTTTTTCGGAATCACGGTCGAGGGGCGCAGCGTACCCGCTGCGATCGAACTGGCGGTGTCGCGGATCTACACGCGGTCGCAGTTCCGTCGCGCGCTGCTGTGCGCGATCGCGGCGGGCGCCGTGATGACCGTTCCCGCGGGACTCGTGGATACGGTGGCGTTTCTGGGGTCAAGGCGCTGGCCGGCCGAGTACGTCGCGCTCGACTCGATCGTCCGTTGCGTGATGCTGCCGTTCTCGGCGCTGATCCTGGCGGTGTATTACTTCGACGTGCGTGTGCGCCGTGAGGGCTTCGATCTCGAGGATGGGATCTTCGCCGACGGCGTAGACGACGGCGGCTACGCACCGACGGCCTATCTGTCGGGCCGCGAACGCGCGCTGATCAAGCGTTTTCTGGAGCGCCGCGACACACTGACCCCGCGGCGCCGCGCGGCGATTGCCGCACAACTCGCGCAGCCCGCCCGCGATCGCGTGCCGGAGGAGCTGCGAGGTTTAGACGACGAGTCGCTGCTGGAGCGCCTCTAGCCGCCGAGTTCGGGACGAATGACGATCGCGGAGCGATTCTCGTCGCTCCAGAGCGCGCGGTCGACGTACGGGCTCGTCAGCCACGTAAAGGCCGCCTCGACCTCCTCTCGTGTGGCGCCGTGCGCGCTCCCTGCGGCCGGTAGTCGTTCGTCTATGAGACTGAGCGCCACATCGGCCGCCAGACGCGGCGGTGCGGCGCCGTCGCCAATCGCCTGCGCCATGCGTTGCTGCGCCAGGCCTACATCGAGAAGCAGCGATGCGACGACGCGCAGGCGCTTGGCAGAGCCGTGCAGATGCTCCCAGGCGAGATCGTCGAGCGCGTTGACCGCGAAGCCGGATTCGAAGAGCGGACGCATTCGCGAGCAGTCGAGCCGCAGCGCAGCGGCGCGAGCGAGATCGTCGGCGGTCCACGCGGCGACGCCGTGAGTGCGCAGCTCGGCGACGAAGTTCGGTTCGGCGTCGAGCGCAACCGCCACGAGGGCGCAATACTGGGCGCCATAGCCGTCGCGATGCCGCGCCGCCTCGGCCGGCGCGCCGGACTCCGCGAGATTGCGGTGGCCCAGCAGTTTGCACTCGATCATGACACGATAGCGAAGCTCGCCCAGCAGCGCGTCGGCGAAGCCATCCGGTTGTCCGGCGGCGCCGAGATGCGTGGCGGCAAAGCCGAAGACCGCGAACATGTTGCAAACGGCGATTTCGAACGCGACGGAATCGGACCCTGAAGCGGCCTTCCTCAACGCAGCGACGGCCGCCGCGGCAGCTGCCGGCGGTTCGGCGGCGACGGCTAATGGTGTGAGGCCCGTTGCGTCGATCTCGGGCCAGTCGTCGATGGGGCGGTTGAGGCGGAATCGCCGGTCGGGATCCTCGATGACCAGCGGTTTGCGCCCGTGAAGTAATGCACGCTCGATGTGAAGAGCTAAGGCCCCGCTAATTTGTTGCGGGGTCGTATGCGGCGAAAAGAGACCGCGGCGCCGCCCTGCCTCGACGATCTCGACCGTCGACCTCGGCTTACCGTCCGCCAAGATGGAAAATACCGCGTCGAGCACCGGGCTCGAGCGGCCCATGACAAATGTGTCCACTCCAAGCCGAGTGCCCGGTATTTCCAAAATTGAGCCATGGCTCATCCGCGGCATGGCCGGGGAACTACGCGCTAACGATGGCTGTGAACGACGTGGCCTTGATGTCCGAGGTGCTCGCGCATTACGGTTTGGTGGGGCCGCTCATCGAGGCGTCCTTTTCGGACACACCGACCGTCTTCGTGAACTATCCCAACGGCGTTGACAAGCCGGGCGTCTTTCACGTGACGACCGTTCCGCTGAGCGTGGACAAGCTGCTATGGCTCATCCATGCTGAGTTCGCAATCGAGTTTTACACATGGGCTCCCACACTGCTAGACGTCGCGGCGCTTAGGTTCGGGCGGATCCTGCTCGAGGCGCCGGAAGACGTCGAGTTCAAGCGCGTGAAGTTGGCGGCATTGGCGATGCGGGCGCTGTTGTTCGATACGGTCAAGCTCGAAGCGGTTGCGTTGCTCGACGGCGGCAAGGGCATAGCGCTGTGGATTCCGCTTGCCGACGCGCCGCAGGCATGCGTGCTGCGAGCACGGCTGCACGAGCTATGCAATCACGCCGTCGAGCTGCATCCGGAGCTCGTCTCAACGGAGTACAACACGCATCACGACGGGCGCGTTCACTTGCACGTGCAGAGCAATGCTCCCGGCCGCTGCAGCGCAACGCCATATAGTCTCCGTGCACAAGGCCTAACGGTCTGCACGCCGATCCAGTGGAACGAACTGGCCTCATTCTCTGGCGCAGATGCATTTCGAATGGCCACTTTTCCGGCGAGACTGCAAACACTCGGCGACATCTTCGCAAGCGAGGCGGCCTCAATCGCCTCGCAAACGCTCACAGGAGCGGAGCGGCGCGGGTCAGGACGAAGGCGAGTTCCGCCGGCACGCCTTAACGCTGAAACGACGCTTCCAGAAGGCGGAAGGAGCCTTCACTAACGGGTTCGATTCCCGTTGGCGCTACCACAAAACGCTTGTATTTACGCGCGTTTTTGATTGGCAGAGGTGTCGTGTGGCACCGTTGTGGCACGGACTCGACGGGCTTGGACGGGATTCTCGGCTGTGCGACGGCACTCGTCACCGCGTTTCCAAGGAGCGCGTCGATACGAGCCGCCGCGTCCTCGTTGAGGCTTTCAATCGCGTGCAGATAAATGCGCGATGTGATCGCCGTCGATTCATGGCCAAGGGCGCGCGAGACCGTCTGCAAATCGACGCCCGATGCAAGCGCGAGCGTCCCGAACGAATGGCGCAGATCGTGGAATCGGACGTGCGGAAGCTTCGCGCTTTTGACGAACCGGGCGAACGCAAGCGAAAACGCGCCGGGTTCCCACGGAGATCCGTCTGGCCGCGCAAAGACCCATCCGCCTTCGTTTCGTTTTATCCCGCGCGCTTCGCGGAGCTCCTGACGGTGCGGCTCTTCGCGGAGGATCTCGGCGACAAATGGCGGCAGCGCGATCGTCCGCGCGCTGCGGGCGGTCTTCGGCGACTTAGTGCGCGTGACACCCTTGACGGTCTCGAGCGAGCGATGAACCGTGAGCCGACGGGCGTCGAGGTTGACGTCGGACCAGCGCAGCGCGAGCAGCTCACCACGCCGCAGGCCGGTACCGATTGCGACAGCGATGACCGCTCGCAGATCAGTCCTTTGCGCAGCCTCTAGCAGTCGCGCGACACCGGCAGGATCAAGCGCGCGCATCTCCTTGCGCTCGAAGCGTGGCGGCTCGACAGCATCGGCGGCGTTTCGGACAAGCATTCCCATCTTCACGCCCCACCGCAGTATCGTGCGCAGCGTATTAAAGAGGTGTGCAACGGACCGAGCTGAGAGTACGCCGCTCTCACGATCGTGGCGCTTACCGCGCGCCCATCGTCCGATCGCTGCCTCGATGGGCGCTGGGCGCAACGCCTCTGCTCGTAGCGATCCCAGGGTCGGTACGATGTAGAGCCGTACGTGCGACGAATAGAATGCGTAAGTCTTCGCGGCGACTCTGTGCTCCTTCGTCGCGAGCCACCGCTCCGTGACCTTGGCGACGGTCAGCCGCTGAGCATCGGCATAGCCGCCAGCCTCAACTTCGACTAACAGCTCGTGTAACCGGCGCTGCGCGTCGGCTTTCGTTCCGCGCACCGTCTCCCGACGTTGCCGACGCTTTCCGATGCTGCCGTGCTGCAGCTCGACGCGTAAGTACCATGTTCCGGCGGCGCGTCCGCGCGTGATGTGCCCTCTCATCGAACGTCACCGGGGCTGTTCGGCGGCAGGCCAAGAAATGCTTCAAGCGCCTTTTTCGTTACGACGATGCGGCGCGCGGTTACGCGTACCGATGGCAATCGGCCTGAGGCGATCAACTCGTACGTCGCATTGCGTCCGATGCCAAGAATCTGCTGCACCTCGTGCACGCTGAGTACATCGCGGGCACCTTCGAGGCTACCGTTGCGGTTCGTCATGTCAACTCCAGAAAAAAAGCCCCGCGGCGGCAAGCTGCAGGGCCACTTCCCCACGCATTATAATGCGGGCGAAAGTCAGGCGTTATTTGCTACGTCAATTATATCGCAATCCACCCAAACTTGCACGGAGCCGGTCTGCAGTCGATCGTAGCAGCCGCGTCCAGGGCTCGCTTCGCTCGGCCCCTGAGGGCAAACCCTGGACTCGGCCGCAATTCGCAGCGACACCGGCTCCGTGCTTTTCCGTGCTCTTCTCATAGATTCCGCATGTTCGGCTTCGTACTGAGCGAGTTGCTAGGCGGTGCGCGACTCCATGCTCTGCTGTGTGCGTTAGGGGTGCGGTGCTGCCCCGCGCTCGTGCACGCCGGGCTGATAGCTTCGTGGCGGCGCACTTAAACGGGGACATCGCTGGCGGTATCTATCGCGTGATCGGACCGATGCTTGGCAATGATCAGGGGTGTGCCGCTCGGCGCCACTCCCGAATCCTATCGCGTAGCTGAGTCGTAACCGAGCGCATCACGCCTGCGTTATCACTCGCTGCGTTACGTTGCATCTTAGTGTCACTCACCTTGACCGGGATCGAGGGTTTTTTATGACGCAAGCCGGTGGTTGTACGTACAACGCCTGCGGCGTTGTCCGCCCAACGCAGGAGAAGCGAGGTCGCGTCGCCTTCGGCGCCGCTCAGCTCGCATGCGGACGTGCCAGCGTCGGGGTCGCTTCGCTCAGCCCGACGCCGGCACGAGGGAGCTGGCGGGCGCTGCGCTTAGCAAGATGCGGAGGCAGTAACTCCGGCCTATCGAGAGTCGCGTCCCCGGCCTTTCTGTGAGTGGCTGCGGGTTCGGGCATGGCGAGGCGAGAGGGCGAGCTTTAAGGGCAACGGCGGGAGCAGTCAGTGATGCGAGAGCTGGCGAGCGAGAGGCCGTACAGGCCGAGGAGATAGTTCAGTCCGGGAACCTGCATCTTCGGCGTCGAGGCACCGTTGCTGCGGGCTTTGTCCCCAGGTCGAGCATTTGGTCATAAATACATGTTCAACTGGGATTTACTTGTTCATGCATATATGGTATTTTATTGTCTGAAAGAACATATATATATGAACGCCAACCAAGCTGCCCTTGCCCGTAAGCAATTGGAGCGACGCCTTGCGCCGCTTCGGGAGATGGCTATCGTTGCTCCCCCCAAAGGCTGGATCAAGGCTATTCGGGAGTCGCTGGGCATGACTACCCGCCAACTCGCCGCTCGCATGGGTGTCGGGCCTTCGCGTATCCCCGTCATCGAAGAAGCGGAAGTCAGCGGTTCGACCACATTGAAGACGCTGCGTCAGGCGGCCACGGCGATGAACTGCGCCTTTGTTTATTTCTTCGTACCGACCGAGCCGCTCGACGCCATACTGCGCGAGCGCGCGGTGCAAAAGGCTCGGAGAGACGTCGCGCGGCTCGATCACACCATGCGCCTTGAGAACCAGGCGCTCCTCAAATCCGATCTCGATGCCGAACAGCAACGTACGATCGAACGCATCCTAGCTGGCTCGCTACGCGGGCTCTGGGACGAGGAACGGGATCATCTTGCCTGATCCTCTGTTCGATCTTGACGACGAGGCGAACACGCCCCTAACCGCCGAGGAGCGCGAACAGCTCATCCCGTCCTATATCACGCTGCGGCACGAGTTGAATGAAGCCGAACAGGTCAACATCGGCGCAGCCTTACGCTGGGCTGATGGCCGCAAGCGCGATGTCCTCGATCGTGTCTTTCTGAGCGAACTGCACCGCCGGATGTTTTCCGACGTGTGGCGTTGGGCCGGCCAATATCGTACGACTGCGCGCAATATCGGCGTAGAGGCCTATCGGATCGCCATGGATGTGCAGCAAGCTATCGACGATGCACGATGCTGGGTCAAAAACGCTACCTATCCGCCGGCGGAAATCGCTGTGCGATTTAGTCACCGACTTGTCGCAATTCATCCGTTTCCAAATGGGAATGGGCGCTTCTCGCGCCTGGTCGGCGATCTTCTTGCGCGCCAGCTCGGGCAGCTGCCCTTCACATGGGGACGGGCGAACTTGTTCAATGCCGGGGAGACCAGGGCGCGGTACGTTGAGGCTCTACGGGCTGCCGATAATCACGATATCGGGCCGTTGCTGCTTTTTGCCCGCTCTTAAGCCCGGCCCGTGCCGGAGGCAGACGGACCAGTCGTAAGCAAGACTCTTTCCGACCCATGGAGGAGCACTGATTGGACGACCCAGATCTCTTGTTTGACCTCCTAAGGAAACCGAAAAAGCCCCCACACCCGCCTTGCAGGACGCTGCCGGCGTGGCCTCAGGGCCGCTACAACCTCCGCGCCGATCACTTGTGGCTCTACGCGTCCAATGATCGAAGCTGGGACTCTCGCTATTGTGGTCCTGTGCGAACTACGGGACGTTATCGCAACGGCGTCGCCTACAAGCGGGATGGCTGCCAGCTAACCGGCTATGCCGTCTGTAGGATCCGGGCGGTTGAGCACGTCGGTTACTGTAAGCGAGCTTCTTGTAAGGCGTTCATAGCACGTGTGCTAACACTGCTTACGCCGAACAAGAAATAGGCCGGCCATACTATACATTAGGGTGGTGCGCGCCGGGGAACCCGTGTTCCTCAGCACGAGTTTTTCAAGTTCGCCTTTTGGTGCTCGCTCAAGGCTACCAAGATGCACCCAAAATCCGGCGTTCTCCCTTAGCGAAGTCGTCCGGTAGTAGGCCGGTACAAGGCTACCGATACTCTTCGGAGGCTCACGCGAAAGCGTTACGATGGTGCCACGATGCAACTCATATTCCGAGTTCACTCGCCGGACCAGATACAAGAAAGTCGCTAGCCCCTCCCCAACCTGCTGCTTGATAGTGGCGATATGTTCTGCGGCCAAGGTTTTGCCCGCCTTTGCCATCCATACTGACCCGTACTCGCGAATCACCTCCTGATGAGATTCGATGGTTCCTGGGCCGTCAGTGAGTTGGTCAGAAAAGCGCATAAGGATGTGTAAGGGAGTCGGCTCGGACATGCCGACTACTTGAGCAATCCGAGCTCCTACCACCTTTGCTCGGAGCCGTTCTTTTCAAAGCGCCCGAGGTTCCAGGGTCACAGGGCCGGGAGCAGCAACCCTGCGAATATGCCCTTTTATGCTTGACGCGTGGTCTCCAAGGCATACGACGATATTCTTGCGGTGCTGCACCGTGTCTAGTGGGCACCACAATGCGGGCCTCTTTAACTCCGGCGTTGCCCGTTCCAAGATATGAAGCCCCGTGCTCGCCGAGTATCTGATAATCAGCGTCAAGATGGAGGCTCCGCAGTTTCTGCGGGTGACGAAAATCCTGGAGCACGATGATTACTGACTACCACGCCAAGTATTTTGCCTATGAGCTGACAAAGCGTGCTGCCCCCGATAGTGTCGAAAAACTTGCTGGAGCGTTCGCTGGTGCGCAGGTGGACCTGAATCCACACCAGGTTGATGCCGCTCTTTTTGCGTTCTCGTCTCCCCTCTCCAAGGGCGCGCTTCTGGCTGACGAGGTGGGCCTCGGGAAGACGATTGAGGCGGGACTGGTGATCTCGCAGTACTGGGCGGAGGGAAAGCGTAGCATCCTAGTCATCACACCATCCAATCTCCGGAAACAGTGGCATCAGGAGCTTAGCGAAAAGTTCTTCCTTCCATGTACGATCCTCGAGTCACGTTCGTACAACGAGGCAGTAAAGTCGGGCCGTCTTCGCCCATTCAATATCAAAAGCGCCGTCATTATCTGCTCTTACCAATTTGCTCGAAGTAAGGCAACCGATATTCAGGCTATGCCTTGTGATATCGTTATCATCGACGAGGCCCACCGTCTTAGAAATGTCTACAAACCATCCAACGTAATCGCCAACACCCTGAAGCAGGCTCTGTCGCAGAAACAAAAGCTACTCCTGACGGCAACGCCGTTGCAAAATTCTTTGCTTGAGCTTTTTGGACTCGTCAGTTTCATCGACGAACATACCTTTGGCGATCTTAGGAGTTTCCGAGAACAATTTACTAATCTTTCTCAGGACCGGGTTTTCGAGGTCCTCCGGCAGCGACTGCGGCCTATATGCCACAGAACTTTGCGTCGGCAGGTGACCGCATATGTCCCCTATACGCGCCGCCTGGCCATTGTCGAGGAGTTCACGCCGAGTGACGGCGAGGACCAGCTCTATGAGCTCGTCTCGGACTATTTGAGACGCGAAAATCTACAAGCCCTCCCGGCGAGCCAGCGCTCCTTAATGACACTCGTCCTTCGGAAGTTGCTCGCCTCATCGACGTTTGCGATTGCCGGGGCGCTGACTTCAATGTCGTTACGGTTGCAGGCGAAACTGGCGAAGAGCGACGGGCGCGGCTCGATGGAAGACGAACTCAGCCAAGACTACGAAGGTCTCGATGCAACCGCTGAGGAGTGGGTCGAGGACGACGAGCTTGAGTCCTTGAGCAGAGCGGACCGTGACGCTATCGAAGCAGAGATTGCCGACCTGGATAAATTCGCGCAACTCGCGACGTCGATCGAACACAATGCCAAAGGGAAAGCGCTTTTGAAAGGTCTGGATGTAGCTTTTGCAAAGGCCGAACAGTTGGGCGCTGCATCCAAGGCAATTATTTTCACAGAGTCCCGCAAGACGCAAGCGTACTTGCTGCGAGTATTGGCAGACAGTTCGTACGCTGACGGCATCGTACTCTTCAACGGTTCGAATACGGACGAGCGTTCAAGAGAGATCTACACAAACTGGCTGGATCGCCATCGAGGCACGGACCGCGTCAGCGGTTCTAAAACTGCTGACATGCGATCTGCCCTCGTAGACTATTTTCGAGACGAAGGTCGCATAATGATCGCGACTGAGGCGGGCGCCGAAGGCATCAACCTGCAGTTCTGCTCGCTTGTGGTTAACTATGATCTGCCCTGGAACCCGCAGCGCATTGAGCAGCGGATCGGACGTAGCCATCGCTATGGACAGAAGCACGACGTTGTGGTCGTCAATTTTTTGAATCGAAAAAATGAGGCAGATCAACGCGTATATGAGCTTCTTTCAGAAAAGTTCAAGCTCTTCGATGGCGTATTCGGTGCAATGACCGCACAGGCCGGCCACGCAACGCCGGCACAATTCTACGAGGCAGTGACACCTACTGGAAAGCGACATTCTCCGCCTCCGGGATTGTGCTGGATTTATACACAACAGAAATATGAGGACGAAATTGCAAAAGGGAACATCTATTTTCCCAAGGCCGGGGACGGTGTTCCCCGCATAAAGCGATTTCTCAGCGGCAGGGGCGACACAGGGCTTGTCCCATTTACAATCTGGAAGGCAACTGAGGTTGGAACAAACGACACAGCCAAGAAGAGTCTCCTGGCGCTGCTTCCCGATATTCCAGTATTTGAGAACCCCAAACCGGAACAACTGCTCCAGCGCATCGTTCATATTGCTACTAATCCGGGAGATCTCATTCTCGACTCTTTCGCGGGTTCTGGTACGGCAGGCGCTGTCGCCCATAAGATGGGGCGCCGCTGGATCATGGTTGAGATCCGAGAACATTGCGACACTCACATAATTCCGCGTATTCGAAAAGTTATTGACGGGACAGATAGTACAGGAGTTTCAGCAGAAGTAGGCTGGCTAGGTGGAGGTGGCTTTCGCTATTTCCGGCTTGCTCCATCACTTCTTGAAACGGACAGGTGGGGGCGCGAAGTCGTTAGCAAGGCTTACAACGCCGAGATGCTGTCTGAGGCACTGTGCAAAATTGAGGGGTTTACCTACGCGCCGAGCGACACCACGTACTGGCAGCATGGAAATTCGACCGAACGTGATTTCATATATGTTACCACGCAGACGTTGGGTGTCGAGCAGCTTCAGCAGCTGAGCGAGGAGGTTGGGCTTAACCGCACGCTTCTCGTACTTTGTTCGGCCTTCAGGGGAAATGCTGATCGATGGCCCAATTTAACCCTCAAAAAAATCCCTAACCATATCCGCTCCCGCTGCGAATGGGGCCGCGACGATTACAGCTTGAACGTTGAAAATCTGCCGAAGGCTCAATCAAAACGCGAAGGCGAGATAACTGTTGCGTCTAACGGCGGTACGCGACAATGCGACTTGTTTAGCATAAAGGATGGCAGTGTTCGGTGAATCGTCATGTGAATGCCATCGCCGGCCGCTTGAGCCTTCGCGCTCCGCAGCACGAGTCTCTGAAAATCCTGGACCGTGTTACCGAGATCGTGCCACTAAAAAAGGGCATGGATGCCGCAGCGGCGCTCTCCGCAATTCAGAGCGAATTCGTTAGTGTCCGGGATTTCGAACGAGAGTTTCCTAGTCTGTGTTTCGCGCTTGCGACGGGCGTAGGCAAGACTCGACTGATGGGAGCTTTCATTACCTACCTTCATCTGGCACATGGGCTGAACAACTTCTTCGTCCTTGCACCAAACCTGACAGTATACAACAAACTGGTCGTCGACTTCACCCCGAATACGCCGAAGTACGTCCTAAAAGGGATCTCCGAATTCGCGGTGTCGCCGCCAGTGATTACCACGGGCGAAAGCTACGAGCGCCAAATCGCTAGCGGTGGCCAGCTCTTTCCGACGACGATAAATATTTTCAACATTTCAAAGATCAACTCGGAGGCGCGCGCTGGCCGCTCTCCACGCATCCGGAGCTTCCGAGAGGAAATCGGGGAAAGCTATTTCGGCTACTTGGCGGGGCTTGATGATCTGGTCTTGATCATGGACGAGTCGCATCGTTACCGCGCGTCGGCTGGCGTTCGCGCGATTAACGAACTCAAACCTGTCCTTGGGTTGGAGCTTACTGCAACGCCGTTCATTGAGTCGAGCCGCGGGCCGATCCCATTCAAGAATGTCATCTTCGACTATCCACTCGGTCGCGCTATGGCCGATGGCTTCGTCAAAGAACCTGCTGTCGTCACCAGGAAAAATTTCAATTCCGCTGGGATGGCGGCCGACGAAATTGAGATACTTAAGCTAGAAGACGGCGTTCGATTGCACGAAAGCGTAAAGGTTGAGCTGGAAACTTACGCGCGAGATAACATGAAACCGATCGTTAAGCCATTTCTGCTAGTTATCGCTCGAGATACTGCTCATGCGGCCGTCCTCACGAAGCTGATTCAATCAGATAGGTTTTTTGAGGGCCGCTATTCCGCGAAAGTCATTCAAGTCGATTCCAGCAAAACGGGCGCCGAGGAAGATGTCATGATCGAGCGGCTCCTGAAAGTTGAACAAACCGACGAGCCGACGGAGATCGTCGTTCACGTCAACATGTTGAAGGAAGGGTGGGACGTCACTAACCTCTATACGATCGTGCCGCTGCGCGCCGCCAATGCACGTACCCTCATCGAGCAATCCATTGGTCGCGGCCTTCGTTTGCCGTACGGCAAGCGGACAGGTGTCACCGCAGTTGACCGGCTGAACATCGTTGCGCACGACCGTTTCCAAGAGATTGTAGAAGAAGCGAACAATCCGAACTCCGCAATCCGTCTACAGCAAGTCGTGCTCGACCCCAAGCAGTTGGAACAAAAAATGGTAACGATTGTCTCCCAGCCACAGGTGGCGGTAAAGCTCGGAGTTGAATCCAGCCACCTGAAACCCGCCCCGCACGTGCCGGTTCTCGATGAAGCGCCAGCGGTTTTTAATGTAGAAGAACGGAAAGTAGCCCAGATTGCCTACGACGTAATCAGAAAACTCGAAACTCAGCCGGACAGAGTCCCAGGCGTCTCATATCTCTTGCATCCGGATGTGCAGGCCGCCGTACTGAGCGAGGTTACGGAGGTGTATCGGCCCGTACAGGAGAGGCTGGCTGGCATTACGGAACAGCCTCACCTTGCTACCATTGTGGCGAAAATGGCGGAAATCATCGTTGACCAGACTATCGATGTCCCGCGAATACTGGTCGTTCCGCGAGGCGAAGTGAAATCCGGCTTCAGACCATTCGTGCTCGACCTTCTATCGATCAACTATGCGGCACCCGACGATGACCTATGGATTAGGCATCTTCGAACCGAGCAGATCGACGTAATCGGTCTTGGGCGGGGTGGCATCGAGGAGCAACGTCCTGAGGACTACGTCGTTAGCGGCCTGATCGATTTCGACGACGTGTCTTACGACGAACATTCCGACCTTCTTTATTACCTCGCCGAGCAGGTTATTTCGCACCTTGCCGGCTATCTTTCTGCCGATGACGTGCGGAAGGTTCTTCGTCTTCATCAGCGAGAAATCGCACATTTCGTTCACGCACAGATGCAAGATCATTTTTGGCAGGACCCAAATGTTGAATATGATGTGGTGGTTACGCGCGGTTTCACCGGCCTTCGGCCAAGCGCCTATTCAGCCTTAGCCGGCGAGCAACCACTCGATTTTCGGATATCGCCAGCCGACAAGAGTAACATGTCGAAGTACCTCTTCGGCGGGTTTAGTCGATGCCTTTACTCGATTCAGAAATTTCAATCCGACGCGGAACGTAGGCTCGCGGTTATACTAGAGCGAGAGGCCATAAAATGGTTCAAGCCCGCTAAGGGGCAATTCCAGATTTACTATAAGTGGGGATCAGACAATCCAGAGTATCAGCCTGACTTTGTCGCTGAGGTTCGGGATCGGATTTTCATGCTTGAGCCAAAGGCGTCCAAGGAGATGGCCGACTCAGAAGTTCTGGCAAAGCGGGATGCTGCCGTGCGCTGGTGTAAGCATGCGAGCGATCACGCTAGCAGCTGCGGGGGCAAGCCCTGGACTTACCTGCTGATCGCCCACGATGTGATTGCCGAGAACATGACGCTTGACGGTCTCGCGAATCTGCACGCGACACGGGCTGCGTCGCTGGAGTGACTTGCCCGTCGCCGCCGCTGCGTTAGCATGTGGCACCGATGTGGCACGGACTGCTCAAGATCAGTCGGTTTTTGGCGGGACTCGCCGGAGCGTTAAATTAGCGAAAGGCTGTATTCGACAATACTTTCCGACACTTAGCGTTTCTCGCCGGGACCATCGCCATCCGATTCGATTCCCGTTGGCGCTAAGAACAAAATCGCATATCTCACGAGGGAATCCGGCGCTTTTACCGGTCTAGAAAAGCCGACTTGTCACGGAACTGTCACGTCGGCTTTTTGTTTTTGTCACGCGACTAATCGCGCGAACGCTGCGGCGGCCGCCGCGTCACGCTCCCGATAGACGGTCACGTAACGATCGACGGTGACGCCGATGCAGCTGTGACCGAGTCGCTGACTGACCACCTCGATCGGCACGCCAGCTTTTGCCAAGAGCCTCGGTGGCCACCCAAAATGTACCACCGGTGGCCGGTTGAAAATGTACCAGGGGTCGGTGGCCACTTGAAAGTGTACCACTGCGCGTGAGGTGATCCAGCCCGAGCATGCCAGGGCGGCGTCGCAAGATGCCGTTTATGAACCGACTGAGCATGGACGAGCGACAAACAATCATCGGTCTGCTGCGCCTCCGGTGGCCAGAGCGGCGGATCGCACGAGAGACCGGCTTCCACCGGGCGACGGTCCGGGGCATCGCCCGCGAGCTTGCCGCCGAGCCGACCGAGCCGCAAAGTGTACCAGAAGTGGCCACCGACCTGGCGCCGTCCTCGCGCAGCTCCTGCGAGCCGCATCGGAGCTTCATCGAGGCAGAGGTTGTCAAGGGCCGTAACGCGGTCGCAATCTACCAGGATCTGGTCGAGCATCATGGCTACGACGGCGCTTACAACGCGGTCAAGCGTTTCGTCGGCAAACTGCGACCAACTGAACTGAAAGTCAGTTGCCGGTTTGAGACTGATCCCGGGCAAGAGGCACAGGTTGACTATGGGGAGGGTGCGTTAACGCGGCACCCGCGGACCGGAAAATATCGCCGGCCACGGCTATTCGTGATGAAGCTGAGCAATAGCCGTCGTGCATTTCGGCGGGTCGTCTGGGAATCGTCGAGCGAGATCTGGGGCAAGCTCCACGAAGACGCATTCGCGAAGTTCGGTGGCGCGCCGCATACGGTCCGACTCGACAACCTCAAAGAGGGCGTACTCAAGCCGGATATCTACGATCCCCAGCTCAATCCACTTTATGCCAAGATGCTCGAGCACTACGGCGTGGTCGCGCTGCCATGCCGGCCGTATGCGCCTGATCTCAAGGGGAAGGTCGAATCGGAGATCGGCTACACGCAGAAGACGGCTTTGAAAGGGCGTCGATTCGAGAGCATCGAGGAACAAAACGCGTATCTCGACCACTGGGATGAGCGCTGGGCGATGACGCGCATTCACGGCACGACCAAACGCCAAGTTCGCGCGATGTTCGAAGAGGAGAAGCCATTCCTCCAGCAACTCCCGCTGACGCGGTTCGAATACTATCGGGTCTCCGAGCGCACCGTTCACTTCGACGGGCACATCGAGGTCGACGGCGCGTACTACTCAGCGCCGCCGCGCTATGCCGGCCGTAGAGTGCCAGTTCACGTCGGCCGTTTGTGGCTGCGCATTCTTGATCGAGAAACGCACGAGTGCGTGCGCGAGCATCCCATCGCACTCTACAAGGGGCAGCGGCGAACGCACGAGGCCGATCGGCCCAAGCAAACGCCGATACAAGTCGAACAGCTCGCCGCGCGCATCGGTGGCGCTGGCCTTGGCTGTCGAGCCTTTGCGAACAGGCTCGTAGAGGACCGCGGCGCCATTGCGCTACGGGCGCTCTACGGATTGCTCGATCTGCTACGCCGCTACGATGCCGGAGCCGTCGATCGCGCCTGCGCCTTTGCCGTGTCCTCGGGCATCCCCAGCTTCAAGTTCCTGCGCACCTATCTCGCGCATCACGCAACTCCGCTCAAACTCAAGAACGAACACCGCATCATCCCGGAGATCACAACATACGCAGATCACTTCGCGACGCTAACGCAAGGAGCACCCTCATGACCACCGATGAACTGGACCGCTCGCTTCGGCAACTGCGATTGGGCGGCATGGCCGATACGCTTTCGATCCGATCCCAACAAGCCAGGGCCGACAGCCTCGGGCCACTCGATTTTATCGGCCTGCTCGTTCACGACGAGCTGCAACGGCGGCGTGACCGGCTGATCGAGCGGCGCATCAAGGCCGCCGGCTTTCGCGACCAAAGAACGCTCGATGCCTTCGATTGGAAGTTCAACGCGCTCGACCGAGCGCTCATCTTTGAACTGGCCAACTGCCGATTCATCGAACAGCACGAAGACGCTCTGCTGCTCGGCAATGCCGGCGTTGGCAAGAGCCACATCGCCCAAGCCATCGGCATGGCCGCCATCCACGCCGGTTTCCGCGTTCTATATCGGGAGGCACACGTGCTGTTCGAGGATCTGCTGCTGGCCAACGCCACGGGCGAACGAACCGATGCGATCGCAACGTACAGCGAGATACCGCTGCTCATCATCGACGACCTGGGGATGCGAAAGCTGCCCGCCAATGCTGCCGAAGACTTGCTCGAGATCGTGATGCGCCGCTACGAACGTACTTCGACGATCCTAACCTCGAACCGGCCGCTCGACGACTGGCCTCAGCTCTTTGGCGACACACCGGCCGTTGCCGCCTTCCTCGACCGGCTGATGCATCATTCGCACCTCATCGAGATTCGAGGCAAGAGCTATCGGCTTCACGAGCACAGCCTCACTGCCCGAAACCGGCAGGCAAAGGCCACGACCTAGACTAAGCTACAACGAACTTTACAACGCTCGGGCTGGTACATTTTGAAGTGGCCACGCCTGGTACAGTTTGAAGTGGCCGCCGGGGGCCAAGAGCGAAGCGTGGGTGTCTCGCAGGTCGTGTAACCGAATCCGCGCGACCTTTGCCCGCTCGACGAGCCGCTTGAATGCCGCCCCGAAGGCCTCGGGGGAAACCGGCATGCCATTGGGCATCGCGAAGACCAGGTCGTCCCGGTGGTACCTTTCACCCAGGTACACCTGCTCTGCCGCCTGCCTCGCCTTGTGCGAGCGCAGAACGGCGACGAGCTCCGAAGCGATCGTAACCGTGCGGACCTGTCCGTTCTTCGGCCGCTTGAACGCGAGCCCAGAGCGCGGCTGGGCGAGCGATTCACGGATCGTAACCGTGCCGCCGTCCAAGTCGAGATCGGGCCAACGCGTAGCCAAGACTTCGCCGCGCCGGGCCCCGGTGTAAGCCGCAAAGACCAACGCCGGATAAAACCAGGGAAGCGACGAGACGGTGCCGCGCTTTTTTGCCAGGAAGGTGGGCGACTGCGCCTCTGCCAGCAGGTGGCGTAGCTCGTTCTCGTTGAGCACCGTGCTCTCGGGTTTGACGGCCTTGGGAAGGTCGTCGGACGTGATCTTGCCGGCAACGTTGGTTTGGACGTAGTCAAGACTAACGGCCCAATTGAGCGTCGCCCGCAGCAGATCATGCACGTGCCGAATCGTTCGGCCGGAACGCCTCGTCTGCTTCTCAGCTTGCCACTTCTCGTACGCTTCGATGAGATGCGCCTTGCGCAGTGCGCTCAAACGCATCTTTCCAAACGTCGGGCGAAGATAGGTGGCGATGATGCCTTTATAGCGATCGATCGTCGTCGCTTCGAGGCGCTTTGCCTTGTGCGTCATGAACTTGTCGAAGAGGTCGGACATGGTCATGTCCGCGTCTGCAGTGTACTCGCCCCGCGCGACGCTTTCGATGCGTTTGGCAAGAAATGACTCCGCTTCGCGTTTGGTCACGCCGCGGAGGATCTCTCGCTTTTGCTGACGCGCCTTGCCGTTGCGCGGGGGCACGTCATAGACGATCATGTACTTCTTGACCCCAAGGTGTTTTGGTTTTGCCATGGATTCTTTCCGCGGTCCAGGCGAGGGTATTATTCGACGTTTCCGCCGAGAAACTCTCGCAGGGCGGCCTTTGTGATGAGGATTTTCTGGCCCACGCGGGTGCTCTTGAGCGCTTGCCGCTTGATCGCATCGTAGACCGCATTCCGCCCAATCGGGAGAAACGCGATGACGTCGTGTGGGGTTAGGATGTCCGGCAGGTCCGCAAAGCGTGCGCTCTGCGCGCCGGGCGCAATCGACGTGATCGATTGTGTGGTCATGTCTGGTCACCCACCTTTTGGGTTGCTGCCGAGAACGGAACGGCACGATGGTCGGGCCGAATGTTATCGGTCTATCGTCATCGAATCGCGAGCACGCTGCTCTCTGCGAATGTTGTACTCAACGCCTCGCCGCAGCGTCTCCGGCAGAGCTCGATACTGATGCTCGACTGCCGCTGCGAGTTGATCGAGCCCTGCGTTCCGTATCGCATCGCGGCAATCGACGTGCACGACGCCGGCCCGCCCGAGAACGTTCATCTGGTGATCGACTTCGGGCATCGTGCGGCGAAGGGCGGCTCGTGCTTCGCGCATCTCGTCTTCAAGGTCCAGCGACGCGCCGACGTAGCGCCGGTAGGCGCGTTCTTGACCCGCAAGCTGCTTTTCGAGCTGCGGCAGGTCGTGCTGCTCAAACTCTTGCGTTGCATCCGCCAGCGCTTTTTCGTGGCGCGATCCTTGCTCGCTGTGCAGCCGTTCTTCTCCCTTTGCCGCGGCGCGCCGCGCCAGCGGATTCCACGACCGCTTCTCCCTGGCGAGCTGCTCGAGCCGAAGGCGCTCGGCGTCCGTGTAGCGGCTAGCCTCGCCCGCACGCTCTTGAATTCTCCGCCGCTCGGCAGCCAGAGCTTCGTCGAGTGTTAGTGGGCGCTCGACACGCTGTAGATGCTCTCGCTCGACGCGTGCACGCTCATAGCGTCCCTCTTCTTCCGCGCGGATAACGTTGAGCCGCAGACGTATCTCGGCCAGTGCCACCGGACGCGGGTCACGCTGCGCAACGTGCTCGCTTCGGTGGGGCGTGGGAGCAACGAGCGCATCGAGTACCCGCTGCGCTCCGAGATCGCCGGCACGAGCCCGTTCGCTGACGAACGATCGATAGTCGAGTGGCTTCTCCTCACGCGCCAGCCTCCGCTCCGACGCCAGCACGATCTTCGTCGCCTCCCAGCGCACGCGTGCGGCGTCATACTCTTTCGCGCGCCGGCGCCCGATGACGGCATCGACCGACCAGTACGCGAGCTGCCGGGCGATGGCACCGCGCGTGCCCAGCCGCGCCACTGCGCGCAATAACAGGCGCGCTTCGCGGCGCTTTTGGGCATCGCGCTGCCGTTGCGCTCGCTCGTGCTCCCAGGCTGTATCCCGGCGCGCGCCCACTGCCTTGGCACGTTCACTGAAGAAACGCTCGCGGTAGGCCGCGTACTCCGAGCGCATCCGGGCATGGTCGGCGATGCGTTCGGCGTCGCGCAGGGCCCAGCGCGGATCACTGCATGCTTCGCGTTCGGCGCGATCGCCAAGAGCGCTGCGGCTGCGCTTCGGTGGCGGCTCCGGCGTAAACGGGCATGGGCCGAAGCGCTGCTCCAGGGCTGCTTTCTTGCAGCGAGGATGGATCCGCGACGCGCCACAGCCGTGCGCTTGGGGATCTCTGCCCGCTGCAAACGCCAGGCCCTGCACACGCTCACCGCGCTGGATCAGCTTGACGACGATGCCATCGCGATCGAGCCGCTGCTCAAGATCGCGCCACGTCTTCGCGCTATCAACCGCTGCAAGTATCGTCGGACGAACCGTGTCCGCCCATGGCGCGTAGTGCGCAATCTCAGCGATCGGTTCGCGCGCAGGGGTGAACGGACCGAATCGCGACTCCATCGCCCGCAGTGCACACCGCGCATCGATCCGTGACGCGGCGCAGCCCGGCGCGCCGCGATCCAACCCTTCGGCGAATGCCAAGCCCTGCACGCGCTCGCCGCGGCGAACCAGCTTCACCACGACGCCGTGCGCACCCAGGCGCTGATGCAGGTCGTTCCAACCCCTGGCGCGATCGACCGCATCCAGCACGTAGGGCCGCGCACCCTCCTGCCATGGCAGCTCGCCGCGCTCGTGCAGCCGGCGGTACGCGCCATCGCTCAGCCGCCGCTCCGGATCGGGCGGCGGCGCATAGAGATGCTCGACGCGCTGCACGATGTCGCGGTTGTGATGCCCGACCACGATCGCCCAGCCGCGTTCGGCCGCGATCTCCGCGCACACCCGCTCGCGTTTGATCCGCTCATGCCACAGGTCGTTGGCCTTGCCGTCGGGCCCGATACGATTAGCGATTACATGCGCGTGAAAATCGTCGGTGTCCTTGTGCGCCGCGAGAACATACTGGCTCTTCTCCATGCCGATCGCCTTGAGCAGCCGCTCCGCGTCGATGACCACCTGCTCGCGCGTCGGCCGCTCACCCTTGGCATAGGCGATGATCAGGTGATAGACGGGATCGCGGCAGCGCTTGGACAACGCCGCAACCGCCTCCATCTCGATCGCCGCCGTCTCCACCGACATGACGCCACGCAGGTGCACCCATTCGGCTTTCTCCGGTGCGCTGGCGTAGGCGACGCCGCCCTCGAAGGAGTGACCAGCCGCAGCGACGGCGCGCTGATGGGTGTGTTCGGTGATGTAGTCGACCCCGATGGCGAACGTGCGGGAATGGGCCCGCGCCGCCACTGCCTTCGTAATCATGACCTCACCTCCGTAAAAGAAAAAATCCCGCGCGAACTGCTGACGCTGCGGGACTTTAGAGTTTCACCCGCATTATAATGCGGGCGAAAGTCTGCTACACTCTGTCACCGAAATTGTACCACAAATGCAAGCCTATCGCTACCAATCGCAGCGCTTTTCCGAGACGACCTCGCGCTTCGAGCCCATATCGGCGCTGCACGAAGTCGGAGCGATCGCACGATAGCAGCCGCGTCCAGGGCGAGCTGCGCTCGGTCCTACGGCACACCCTTGACCCGGCTGCTCCGACCACTTGCGACCGCGACTCCGTGCACCGCCTGCCCGTCATTGCCGAAGCGCACTCTGCGCGCGACGATGAAGACTCTGCTCCTCCGTCCGCGCCTGCATTAAATTCGACGGGCAACGTTAGCAGTTCCGCGAGAAAGCATGAAGCGCTCACGGGAGGTTCTCTTCCGTTCGAAGCAGTAATCGCGCGCAACACGATCGCCAACATCGAGTTTCGTCTGCGATCGCCCTTTTTTTAAAACGCAAGCCGGTGGCTGTGCGTACAACGCCTGCGGCGTCGTCCGCGCAGCGCAGGAGAGCGAGGTCGCGTCGCCTTCGCCGCCGCTCAGCGCCGGTTTCGCAGACAAAGCGGAGTGAACGGCTCTACATCCGCCTGACAACCGGCGAAGCAGCCTATCTCGCACAGCTTGCGGACCGGCGTGGGCTGAAGATATCGGAGTACGCTCGCAAAGCGATCTTCCGGGCAGTCGCCTACTGCGATACCGATTCGCTCTTCATAGTCTCGGCGGAGCATGAAGGCCTGGTACCCTGCACCAACGGTCCCTATAAGCTGCCCGATGGGCGTCGCGCGGTGCGCGCGCTTTCGTGGGCGCAAGTGGACGATATTCTGCGTGACCTCGCAGCGCTCAACGTCTACGATCTCGACGGCTTCTCATTCAAGATCGAGGCCGAGAACCTCGACCGCGGCGACCGCCGCGAGATCTGGTTCTACGGCTCGCGCGAGAAATCGTACGGCCTCTTCGTGATCGGCGACGACGGGCTGCCGGTGCCGGTCAAGACGAGCGCGCACACGATCGGCCAGTATCGCTCGCCCTATCCCATCGACGCGAGAGTGGAACGATGCTGCGAGGAGCCGCGGCCCGCGTGCCCGTTGTTTGCTGACCTCGCACTATGGCACGAGCAAGATTGGCGCTGCCTGCGCTGCGGAACGCCGTGGGACTTCGAGCGTCGCCCGCAGCTCAAGACCTACGGGAGCCTTATTCGCTCGACGTTGCAGGGCGCTGAACGCAAGCGCCTCGCCGCGGATGGGGACGTACCGACGCGCCAAATGCGCGGACTGCTCATCCCGCGCCCCGTGCGCGTGGAGCATGTAACACCGATCGGCAAAGAGGTCATCGTTGACCCCACCGATACCGATGAAGGGCTGACCGCCGAGATGCTGGGCGCGACGGAGGTCCTAGCGTACGAAGATACTGCGGAATCGGTTGCTACGCTGCGCGTCGCGATAAAGAGGGCCGGTGTCAACCGGACTGCCTGCGCTTCACGTATGCGTTCTCAAATTCAGGCTATCCTGAACAGCGGCGCGACGCCCCACAAGGATACGGTGGCGAAGCTCCAAGCAGCCCTGAAATACGGTCGTAAGTAAAGGCGCGCTGCCCAGGCGAGGCGCTGCTGCCCCGAGGCGACGCCTGGCCAGCCCGGGTGCCGGGGACCATTATGCCGCCTCTTCGGTACCTGCCGCGATGAAACCGACAGCCTAACGCCGAATACATTGGCCCTGGTAGCCCGGCTTCGGCTGGCGCGCACCCAGTTGCGTCTGAGGTTGACCATGATCGAAAAACTCGCCTTTGTTGGAATCGGCCTTCTAGGCTCGATCGTCGCTCTATTTACGGTACCGGTTTCCGCGAATTCGGTCATTGCGCAAGCGACCACTCCTACCCCGCCGGTAGTCATACCGGCCTGGATTTTAGGTGGCGGGAACTTCTACACATGTTGCAACGATGTCGACCCCGGTGCGACGCCCGATCAGCATTTATTCGCCGGAGTCATTGACGCAAGCGAGGCCACAGACGACAGCCTGAAGACGAACTGCCCCGGCATCGGCTCTGGCGGCAGCAACGTCTCCAATTGCAACCCATACAAGTACGTGAACATGCTGTGGTTGGTATGCGATACAACGCTATCGGGCAACGGCTTCGATTACCTTGCAATGAGCGATCCGTCCGGCTTTGTGCATTACTACGAGCCGCCTCCCGCCACGCCAGGCCCGCGTTTTACTCCGTCGAGTGGTAAATGCAGTCTCTCTAATAATACTTACGCCACCAACCCAGACGACTCAGCGTGGC
Source organism: Vulcanimicrobiota bacterium (assembly GCA_963752825.1). Taxonomy (GTDB): domain Bacteria; phylum Vulcanimicrobiota; class Vulcanimicrobiia; order Vulcanimicrobiales; family Vulcanimicrobiaceae; genus Cybelea. The sequence goes on from CAVVZF010000001.1 coordinate 708,547, forward strand.
TTTCGTGGCTGGCAATGCACGCCTGGACAACGGATGAAGCGAACTTCCCCGCGCCGTACGGCATTGACGAAGACAATGTTGGCATTCATGGCTATACATGCGATGCTTCGTACGAGTACGGCGATGCTTTCTGCAACCAGAAGGGAAAGAGCGCGTCGCCACAGCCCACTGATTGGGAATCGGCGCTCGGAGTTTTTGCAAACAACACCTGCACTAGCACTACTTGCTTTTACTTTGTGGGCAACGGTCTGCAGCGCGGTGACGGCTCTAACACTGGTTCATGTAGCACCATCTCAAATTCTCATTGCTTTGTTCCCAATTTTGGCGGAATCATCGACGACATGGACGCCATCGACAATTTTTGCACGGCGGCTTACGGGACTAACAGCACGACGAACACACAAGGTATCGAGGCGGAGGAAGTCGTCTTCCTCAAAGGCACTCCAGCTCCGTCGCCATCACCCACTTCGGGTAACACTCCAGTCTATGCGAACACGCAGACAATCGTCGACATGATCAACACGATGAGTCATCTCGTGACCGACACGACCGGTCCCTGCGCGAACGTCAACGCTATCGACATCGAATCATCCGGCGGCAGTTTCCCTGGCCTCGTCGGTTATGGAGCCGGAACTGTTGCAGCGGGCATACCAATCCGCGAGGAGGCTACAGCATTCCGCTTCCTCGTACCCGACACGAATACGCTGGTTCCCGATCGCATCGTCCCATTCTACTACAGAATAGGCCTCACGACGAACAAAGGTCTCGACTGCTGCAAGGTACCGTACTTCTTCGAGGAGACGCTGGTGCCGCAAGGGCCGGAAGTGACCGTCGGCGCTTTTGAGTGGAACGGGGTAACGCAAAGCGTTGGTGACGGCTGCCCATCAATCACTCCCGCCGATACTGGCGGTGCGGTTGACCTGATGGTGACCTGCGTCAGCACCGATGCAGATGCTGGCGCGGCGGTCTTTCGGCAAGAGTATAAACACCTGTACATCAATGGAACGGACTACGGGCCGGCTGCAGTCTTGCTCAATACGGCGAGCACAACTGCCGTCCCCATCTCCAGCTCTTGGTTCGACTGTACCGGATGCGACCCATTCTCGAATTTCCACTACAAGCTTGCGCTTTCGGGTGGTGAGCTAAAGTCTGTAGTTTATGGAAGCGGGACTATCTCACTGCCATGTACACAACCTACTAACTGCACCGGTGACAACAGTGTTTTAGGCAACACAGTGGACGTCATTCCTTTCCTGATGGAACCGCACTCCGGCATGATACTGCTCGCATCACGCTAGCCGCGTTGCGTACATCGAAGATTAGCCAGACGAGCTCGGCGCGCAAACCTTACGTATTCAGTGCGACAAAGTGCGAGGCGTAGTTCGACTTTGAAGGGCTGCCATGATTTCATCAGCTATTAGACACCTTTCGTGGGCCATCGCGAGCGTCGTGCTGCTCGCCGGGTGCGGCGCGCAAGCACAGTTGGGCCCGGCGACGCCGGCAGTCCCCCGGGATGCCGCCTCGCCCAGGACTCCATCGGCTTACCATGTGCTGCACCGCTTCGGTAAGGGCGCCGATGGCTTCTTCCCCGAGGCTCGACTGTTCAATCATAACGGCACATTCTACGGCACAACCTTCAATGCAAGAAGCGGCTGGGGAACCGTCTTTAGCATTACTCCGAGCGGCACGGAGAAGGTGCTGCATACGTTCAGTGGCGCCCCTAACGATGGTGAATTCCCTACGGCTGGCTTGATTTACGACAACGGTGCATTTTACGGCACGACGGAATCTGGAGGCACGTATTGCAACCATTCTGGCGGCTGCGGAACCGTCTTTAGCATTACGACGAGCGGCGCGGAAAAGGTACTGCATAGCTTCGGCATGGGCTCCGATGGCGCGGACCCGGTGGCCGGCTTGATCGAGGTAAGTGGCACGCTTTACGGCACGACGTCCGCGGGCGGCGTCGGATGCGGCAGCCCGGGATGTGGAACCGTGTTTAGCATCACCACGAGCGGCGCTGAGAAGGTGCTGCACAGCTTCGGCGGTTATCCCGACGGGTCGGTGCCCATGGCGGCCCTGCACTATTTGAACGGCACGCTCTATGGCACGACCTATTATGGTGGCGCGTACGGCCCTGGGATCGTCTTCAGCATAACTATGAGCGGTGTGGAGAAAGTGCTGCATAACTTTGGCGCGAGCGGCGACGGGGCTTTGCCATATGCGGGCGTCATAGATGTAAGGGGTAAACTCTATGGCACGACGGCAGCTGGCGGCGAGGGCGGCGAGGGGACCGTATATAGCATTAGCACGGGGGGGGCCGAGAAGCTACTTTACAGTTTCGCGGGTCCACCGTATGACGGCACGTCTCCTCATGCCGCTCTGGTCTACAAACGCGGCACACTCTACGGGACGACCATCGCAGGGGGCGCGCGCGATATGGGAACGCTTTTTGGAGTACACACCAGTGGCACGGCGAAGGTGCTGCACAACTTCGGTGAAGGCAGGGATGGAGCTGGGCCCCAAGCCGGATTGGTTTATGTGCACGGAACGCTCTACGGCACGACCGCCGACGGTGGACGAAAAGGATGCGGCGGGTCCAGTCGCGACTGCGGAACAGTGTTCGCGCTAACTCCTTAGCGCATTCGGAATCAACAGGGGCTCGCGCCACGTAGACCTTTGTTACCCGCTGCGCTTGCGCCCCCGCCATACCAACGCCATTACCGCTCACACTAAGGCACGATGCATCTCGCACAACCCATGCATCGCGCCACCACGCAAAAATCCCTTACCCCATATAGCGTTTTCGACGCCCGCCGATTTTTTGCAAACGCGAATGCAAAGTTTGCACGCGGCTGAACGCTGAGCTGGGTAACCGCGCGGCGCGAAAAACTTATATTTTACAACGCTTTTGACGATGGCCGTCGAGCGACGTGCCGCGAGGGAGGGGGCCCGGTTTCGGCTCGTTCCCCTATGCCCGCGTAGCAGATCCGCCGTGGCATTTCTTGCACTTGCGCGCACCATGGCGGCGGCGCCGGTGGCCTTACGGGCGGTAAGGGCCCTGCGCCGCGGGCGCCGATGGTCATCATTCAGTGAAAAACGCCTAGGCACTTTGGCGACGATTTGACGACCAGTGTGACGGAAACGCCCGGAAGATGTGGAAATCTTTGGAAATCCTAGATACCCACAGAACCTCGACGTTACGAGCTTTTCCGCTTAATGCGGGCCTTTTTCGCCGGTCGCCCTTTCCGACCGAAATCACTTTGCAAAGAAGCCATCAGCGGGAGAAGGGGGTACAGCTGGCGACGAACCGTGATCGTCGCGGCTTACGGAGGACTCAGAATCCGTGAGCAAGTCCAAATTTTGCTCACCATTTGCTCACGGAATAGGCCCGGCCTTGTCCCGCTAAGGCGCTGAAGTTCCAGCTCCACGCACCGCCCGGCACTTGGCGGCTCTTATCGAGATGAGCGGTGTGCATTTCAAGACCGCCGCATTCCAACCGCTCGCCCGAGTCTACCCGTTAGTTTGGCCGGCCACGCGAAGAGTTAGGTTGTCACAGATTTGTCACGGAGCGGCCGAATCGCCGCGGTATTGGTCGGAATCGGCTGGAACGGTGAAGCGCCGAAAGCCCGATAAGATAAGCGTTTTCGTCAATGCTCGGGATCGGCCGGGACCGCAGAGGAGGGGTTCGATTCCCGTTGGCGCTACCAAAAAAGGCCTGTAACCACGGGCTTTTTTCTTTGGAAACGAAATCGCGTGGCACGCCTGTGGCACGGACTCGCCGGGATTGTGAGGCAGCCGCCGTTCATTGCGAATGCTCCCCGTGTCACCCTGAGCCTGTCGAAGGGTGACCGAACCCAGCGGCTTCGCGAGGGAACTCGTTACTGCGTTGCCTAGCAGCGCGTCGATGCGTGCGGCTGCGTCGTGTTGGAACGCTTCGATCGCGTGCAGATAGATGCGCGAGGTAATCGCCGTCGATTCGTGGCCCAGCGCGCGGGAGACGGTCTGTAGATCGACGCCCGAGGCGAGGGCAAGCGTTCCGAACGAATGGCGCAGGTCGTGGAATCGGATGTGCGGGAGCTTCGTGCGTTTGACGAATCGCGCAAACGCGAGTGAAAACGCACCAGGCTCCCACGGCGAGCCGTCGGCGCGCACAAAAACCCGGTCATCCTCCGTCTGCTTCGTCCCAAACGCTCGGCGCAGCTCTTCCTGGCGACGGCGCTCTTCGCGAAGTACGTCGGCGACGAACGGTGGCAGCGCGATCGTGCGCGCGCTGCGGGCGGTCTTCGGCGGCTTCGTTCGCGTAACACCTTTGACGGTCTCAAGTGAGCGGCGTACAGTGATGCGCCGCGCATCCAAGTTGACGTCGAACCAGCGCAGCGCGAGCAACTCGCCACGCCTCAGTCCCGTTCCGATCGCCACCGCGATGATCGCTTGCAGTTCGCTCCCCTGCGCCGCATGTAGCAGCTGCGCTACTCCGGCAGGATCAAGTGCGCGCATCTCTCCCCGCTCGGAGCGCGGGGGCTCGATGGCATCGGCAGCGTTTCGTACGAGCAACCCCATCTTCACGCCCCAGCGTAGGAACGTGCGCAGGGTGTTGAACACGTGTGCGACCGAGTGCGACGACAGGACACCGCGCTCGCGGTCGTTGCGCTTGCCGCACGCCCACGCTGCTAAGGCCGCTTCGATGTGCGAAGACCGCAACGACTCGGCCCGTAGCGTTCCGAGAGCCGGTGCGATATAGAGCCGGACGTGCGAAGCATAGAACACATATGTCTTGGCCGCCACGCGCTGCTCTTTGGTCGCGAGCCATCGCTGAGCCAGCTCGCTGATTGTGAGCCGATCTGTGCCAGTGTAGCCGCCGCTCTCAATTTCACGCAATAGATCGCGTAACCGGCGCTGCGCCTCGGCTTTAGTCCCACGCACTGTCTCGCGGCGTTGCCGGCGCCTGTCGTTGCCGTCATGCGGCAGCTCGACGCGCAGGTACCACGCGCCGACGCTGCTCCCGCGCTCAATATGCCCTCTCATCGAACCTAGCCCCGACCGTTCTGCGCCAAACCGAGGAACGCTTCGAGCGACGTCTTCGTGACGATGATTCGGCGGCGTGTGACGCGGACCGACGCTAAGCGGCCCGATGCAATAAGCTCGTGCGTAGCATTGCGCCCAATGCCGAGAATCTGCTGCACGTCGCGTACGCTAAATACGTCGTGTGCATGTCTCAAGCGCCCGCTGTCGCTCATCGGTCGTCTCCAAAATCTACACGGCCCCGCAGCCGCAAGCTCCAGGGCGATTTTCATACGCATTATAATGCGGGTGAAAGTCGAGCGTGATTTGTCACACCAATTATATCGCAATGTGGCGCGATGTACACGGAGCCGGGCTGAAGTAGAGCATCGCAGCGCGTCAAGGGCTCGCTCCACTCGACCTTTTCGGGCAGACCCTGGACCCGGCCGCGATCTGCAGCGACACCCGGCTCGGTGCTCCCCACTGCTCCGCCTTGTGTTTTTGAGTTCAGGGCTTGTCGCACGTTCGCTCACGCCAGCTACCATATCGATAACACCGCCGATGACGCGGCATTGCACTTTGATTAGCGCGGCACTGCTGCGACATTGCTTTGCGGTTATCAGAGCCTGTAGCAGAACGCGTACCGTTTGCGTGCGATCGCGTCGCACCTCCGCTGCTGTAACGCTGCGTTGTCGGATCACCTCATTGAACGAAGCGTTATCTCCGCGTAACTGCGGCCTGATGGGCATCGAGGGCTTTTCGTAACGCAAGCCGGTGGTTGTGGCCACAACGCCTGCGGGGCGATGTGGCCCAACCAGACTGGGGCGGGGTCGCGGCCCCGACGGTCCGCTCAGCCCGCCGGCGAGTCTTTACGGCGACTGCGCTTCGGCGCGGGTTGCCTTTTCATCCGTTCGCCTTTCTCTGCAAACGGAGGAGGAGCGCTAGCACGTCAATATCTCGCCTCGACGAAATAGCCGGTGCGGCCTGAGCATTGCCATCCACCTGGGGCCTTGTGCGGATTTAAATGCGCGTCGCGTGTGGTGCGCCGAAACTTCTTCTGGCAGATCGGGCACTCATAGATGTAGACCGGACCCGCTCTTGCCCGCGCCCGTCGTTTTGTACGGTAGCTCGGCGCGCGCTGTGTGAGCGGCGGAATTCCGACAGCGCCCCCACGCCCAGCGATGCTCGTTCCCGGCGTAAGCTCGACGGCGAAGCGCGGCACGAAGGACTCGTTCGTCATCGCCGCACCCTGAATCCGATCGAGCCGGTAACTGCGGGATTGCCCGTCCTGCGCTCGCAGTGCGAACAGCAGAATATCTCCGGCGCTCGTGCGACGGAGCGAGTACGGTTCGATCCGGCGCGTGCCGCGACGTCCGTCCTCGCTGACATAGTCGAGATCAACCCGCAACCGGCTAGCGGCTGCGAAGCGAATCGTCTCAAGCGCCGAAGAACCGCGGACACCCTCGCGCCTTAACTGTCCGACAAAAGGCCGGAAGACTTGCTCTCCCGCTGCGATCGGGGCGGCGGTGAGAACCACAGGTGCTGCGCCGCTTTCAAGCCAAGCGAAGAAGTGCGACAGTTCGCCCCAAAACGATTCGAAGGGTGGCAGTACGGGAAGCTGATGGCGGAGCATCGCCTCCCAGTCGCCGGTGAGTTCGTCTCTTGCGGAAACCAATGCCGCAAGAGTAGGAACGGAAACATTCTTGAAGCGGCATTTCTGCGCCAACAAGTCAAGAACTGTCGCCGCCGCTGGATGAAACTCCCCGTGACGGAAGAGATTGACAACGTCGTAAAGGTCGCGCGGGCGCGACCGCTCTCCGAGCGCTCGGGTCTTTTCCGCGAGCACTTCTTCGTAGGCGTAGCAGCGTGCGACGATACCGCCTTCGGGAAGGTCGCTGTAAGGATGGTTGACCTGTCGCTCGACCGCCGGGAGCACAACTAGCTCGTCGGCGGTTAGGTCGAGCTTGATGCGCGGAAGGCTGCCCGCACGCCCCAATGGTCCATTGCAGTAAAGTCTTCCCTCGCAGTTCAACCTCTGCTGATTGTTTGTATAGATATCAAACCTAAGTTGATCCGCCGGAATCTCGATGCCCGTCTGCTCATAAACCCAAGCTGCGACCTCCTTGAACGCCTGCGTTAAAAAGCCTGAGTCGATATGGTCGCGGCTCGCCAGCGTAAAATCTAGATCTTCCGAAAAGCGGTACGTTTCAAAATAACACTTCTTCAGGCACGTTCCGCCCTTGAACATCCATGCCGGCGCAAGCACCGGATGGGCGTAAATGCCTGCCAATATCCAGCCCAGCACATAGTCCTTCTCGACGACATCGGCGCTGAGGGAGAGGTCGGTCGCGACTGACAGAATTTCGGAACGGTCGATCATACGTTGCGCGGCTCGGCTTTCCAACGTACCGGCAAGCGCAGCCGCCATTGCCTGAGAAACTTGGGTGATGCGAGTGCCGGGTCGAGCCTTACCGCACCTTGCGTCAAACGCTTTGCGCAGGCGTCGATCAAAGATGTAGGTCCATTCAGTCTTTCGGTGAGAAAGCCCAACCTCTTGAACACCGCACCGTTGCCCAACCGCTCAGCATACTCAATCAGTGTGCTCGGCATCGAATCGGCGCGAGAAAAGTACGCCTTCAGACAATCGGCGACATGCCGAATGCCGCCACCGGTTGCTGGGTTATCCAACATGTCGATGATCGTCCGCGCCGGGTCGGAAACCTGAATCTTCGCTCTTCCGCGCCACAACGTGCGTGTTCCGAAAATTTTATCCTGCCCTATGTGCATCACCACAAAAGATGTGCCTTGAATCGTCTGCGCCGACCGCCGCACGTGCCGGGCCGTAAACACAAAAATAGAGCGGAAGACTTGCTCAGTCAGGTCCCAATGCTGCGCAGCGCTTGCGCCTCCCACAAATCCCGGTTCAAAGAGCATGGGCACGAGCGTCCAGGGATCGTCCAGTACCTGCTCATCGGGGCCTGAAGTTAGGGGCACGGGCGCGTAGAGCCCGCGGTGCACCCGCTTGAGCCGGCCTTGTTCGCCCCACCGTGCCAGGAGCTTGGCAGCTTCGGCGCGCTGAACGCCGAGCGCATTGGCAGCGGCTTCGATTGTAATCAGATCGCCGCTATTGCGAAGAACCGCGGTCAGGCGCGAGCGGCCGTTTTCGGGGAGAGCTATCTTTGCCATGCGATACTTAGGTTACACTATTTCGCAAAATACGGGAATATCTGCACTCACAGTATATCTACTCCAAAAAAATCTTACTCGAAACCTATTGACGCAGTAAGATTCCATGGAATAAACTCTTTCTTACTCTAAATCACAATTTACAGTAAGAAAGGAGGGTTCCTTGCCTACCAAAACAACCGCCACCGCCTCCGACCAAGTTCGGGCCGCTATCGCCTCTTTAGCTAGCCCCGTCTTTTCGGCCGCCGAACTCGCCGACGCGCTCCCCGAAGTGAAGCGCGAGTTATTCGACCAGGTGCTTCTTCGCATGCTCCAAGATGGGAAGATTCAGCGCCTGAAGCGCGGATTCTATCAGCGCTCCGAAGACGTCGGCGTAGCCAACGATTCTGACGAATCCTCGCCGGTGATCGTCAACACGTCTGACTCGCCCAAGATTGCTAATCTCATTTGGAGCACTGCGGACGAAGTACTGCGTGGCGACTACAAGCCCCACGAGTATGGCTCCGTAATCCTTCCTTTCACCGTAATGCGCCGAATCGACTGCGTCCTCGCACCCACCAAGGCTAAGGTCCTTGCTGTTGCCGCCAAGCACGCTAAGAGCGACATCGATACGTCGATCTTTTTTGAGAAGGCAACAGGCGACTTGAAGTTTTGGAACACTTCGCAGTTTGATTTCCCAACGTTGGCCAACGATCCGCGCGGCATAAAAAGGAATATGCTGGACTACATCGGTGGGTTTAGCGCAAGCATCCGCGATATCTTCGATTACTACAAGGTCGTGGACCTCATTAATGACCTGTCGCGCAAGGATTTGCTCTTGCTGCTGGTCCAGAAGTTTGCGAAGGTCAATCTCCACCCCGACATCGTCAGCAATGCCGACATGGGGCACGCTTTCGAAGAGCTCATTCGACGCTTCTCAGAACAATCAAACGAGACCGCCGGCGAACACTACACGCCGCGCGACGCCATTCGTCTTGCCGTCGAGCTTCTCTTCACCTCTGACGAGGACCCGACACTCTCTAAAGAGCAGCGAATAGTTACGCTCTACGACCCTACTGCCGGAACCGGTGGCATGCTGTCCGTCGCAGAGGAACATCTCAAGCAATTTAACGACAGTATCATCGTACGCCCTTACGGGCAGGAGCTTAACGAGCAGACCTACGCTATCTGCAAGGCCGACATGCTCATCAAAGGTCAGGACATCAGCAAGATCGTCCTTGGCAACACTTTGAGCAAGGACGCATTCCCAAACGAAAAGTTCGACTACATGCTTTCTAATCCACCCTACGGCGTAGATTGGAAGAAATCGAAAGACGAGGTAGAGGCAGAAGCAAAGAAACTTGGCTTTAAGGGCCGCTTCGGCCCTGGTCTTCCCCGCATCTCCGATGGCCAGATGCTCTTTCTCCTCCACCTCATTTCAAAGATGCACGCCAAGAATAGTAGTGAGACATCCCGTGTCGCGATTGTCATGAACGGATCTCCCTTGTTTTCCGGTGGGGCGGGATCGGGCGAGTCGGAAATCCGGCGCTACATTCTGGAGAATGATCTCCTGGAGGCCATCGTCGGTCTACCAAACGAGATGTTTTACAACACCGGCATCGCCACATATATCTGGATTCTTTCCAACAAGAAGGAGCCCCGTCGCCTCGGCAAGGTTCAACTCGTCAATGCAGCCGAGTTCTACGCGAAAATGCGACGTAGCTTAGGCAATAAGCGACGCGAGTTTAAACCCGACGACATCCAGCGCATCGTAAACGAGTACGGCGCCTTTAAAGAAAGCGAGTACTCCAAGATCTTTACAAACGCTACATTCGGCTACAGCACAATAGTCGTCGAACGCCCCTTGCGGCTCTCTTTCGAAGTCACCGAACCGCTACTCGATGTTCTTTTCACGCAAGTGCTTTTCAAGAAAGGCGCCAATTACCAGTTTCTCCGGGAGTCCTTTCGTACACTCACAGGCCATAAGTACCGTTCGCGTGCTGAATTCCTCACTGCCATCGGCAGGATTCTCGACAAGGCTAAAGTTGTCTTGAAGCCAACAGACTACAAACTCATTTGGCAGACCTTCTCGCAACGCGATGCAAGTGCCGATGTTTGCCATGACCCAAAGGGAAATCCGGAAGCCGACAACGAGCTCCGCGATACGGAAAATGTGCCGCTTGGAGAAGATGTCAACCAGTACCTAGCGCACGAAGTCCTGCGCTACGTCGCCGATGCCTGGATCGACAATTCGAAAACTAAACTCGGATATGAAATTCCATTCAATCGCTTTTTTTTCAAGTTTACTCCTGGTCGCAGCCTTGCTGACATTGACGCTGACTTGATAGCGGTTGCTGCCAGCATTACGTCAAAACTTACGGCAGGAGTGTGAAAGTGTTCCGTTCCATTCCACTCAAATACCTGGCGCAATGCAACCCCGAAGTCTTGTCCGAAGAGACTGACCCGACACGTGAAATTCAGTACGTCGACATAGGGAACGTTAGCGCAGGTGGTAAGGTTACCTCCGAGGCAATGCTCTTTGGAGAAGCGCCCTCACGAGCGCGGCGCACGGTACGCTCCGGCGATGTAATTGTCTCGACAGTAAGGACTTACCTAAGAGCTATCGCGCATTTAGATAACGCCCCTGACAATCTCGTCGTCTCGACCGGCTTCGCCGTGCTCCGTCCGCACAGCAACGTGAATAGCCGGTTCTTTGGATACGCGCTGCAGGCCGATGACTTCGTCGACAACGTAGTGTCGCAATCCGATGGCGTAAGCTATCCGGCAATTACACCGCAAAAGTTGACGCGTATTCCCATTCCACTACCCGACCTGCAAACTCAAGAGGTCATCGCAGACTACCTAACGCACGAAACTGCCGGAGCTGACGCCCTGACCACCGACTTTAGGAGCCTTTTGCAAGCCCTTGAGCAACGGCGCCTCGCCATGATCTCGGAGGCGGTAACAAGAGGCGTAAATCCAACTGCTTCGATGAAAGAAAGCGGCGTCGAATGGATCGCCGACATACCGGTCAGCAGCCAGATAAGCAAGGTAAAGTATGTAACAGAACAGATAGGTAGCGGTTTTACGCCTAAAGGTGGTGCAGAGATATATCAAGATAGTGGCATTACATTTATCAGAAGTCAGAATGTATACGATGATGGGCTTCGGCTCGACGATGTTATCTATGTTGCTCCCGAAATTGATGCGGAAATGGCGCGCACTCGTGTTCGGAAAAATGATGTACTGCTAAATATTACCGGAGCATCAATCGGGCGAACCTGCGTCGTGGACTCTGCCGCGCTACCAGCTAACGTAAACCAACACGTTTGTATCGTACGACCTTCTGCTGCTATAGATCCAGCATACCTGGCCTTCTGTCTAAAGAGCCATGTCGTTAAGCAGCAGATTTTGGCCATTGAGAACGGGTCATCGCGCGAAGGTCTCAACTATTCTCAGGTCGGCAACCTTATTATCGTGGTTCCTGATGAACGTAGCGAGCAAATTCGTATCGTTAAAGAGCTAGCAAGTCGCCTGCACGAGCTCGATAGCCTCACAGCAGACGCAAGACGAGCATTAGGACTTATACTCGAACAACGATCGGCATTGATCAGTGCCGCGGTGACCGGTCAGATTGACGTTTCCGCGTACGAATCGCCATTTAGGGATAGAAAGGTCGCGTAATGCCTGGCCTGCATACTGAAAAGATTCTCCAAAACGAGATGACCAACGAAATGCTCAATCGGGGCTGGGTCGAGGGCGACGGCTGGAAGGCGCACGGGAAGTACGACCTCAAGCGCGCGTTGTACTCCGAAGACGTTCTAGCATGGCTCAAGTCGACCGAACCGGGCGAATACGCCAAGGTACAGGCAATGCACAACGGCGACACCGATGAGAAGCTGCTTACGCGACTGTGCGAGGTAATCGAAAGGCACGGCGCGATCCACGTCCTGCGTAAAGGCTTTGACTATATCAATGCTCATTTCCAAATGTGCGCCTTTAGGCCGAGCAGCGGACTGAACCCCTCGGAGGCAGAGCGCTATAAACAGAACATCCTCCGCGTAGTTCCAGAGCTGGAGTATAGCGAGCATCACGACGGCCGGCTCGACTTCGGTTTCTTCGTTAATGGCATCGCCGTCGCCACGGGCGAGATGAAAACCGAAAATACCCAGACAATTGACGATGCGATCCGTCAGTATTGTGAGGATCGCCCGCCGCGCGACCCCAGAACCAAGAAAGACGAGCCGCTCCTCAAGTGGAAACGCGGCGCGATCGTTCACTTCGCCATCGGGTCGCGCGAAGTCCGCATGACGACGAAACTCGATGGCCGGAAGACGGTCTTTCTTCCGTTTAACCGCGGTTACGATGGCGGGGCCGGCAACCCGCCAGACGCCGGCATTAACTACCTGTGGGCGCAGATTCTTGAACGCGATGGGTGGCTCGACATACTCGGCAATTTCGTCTGCATTGAGAAGCGAAAAAAGCCCGAAGCGGGGAAGATCGTCGTCAAGGAGACTCTCCTCTTCCCCCGCTACCATCAATGGGACGCAGTGACGGGGCTCCTAGCGGCCGCGAAGGATGAAGGGCCCGGGAACCGTTACCTTATCCAGCACTCCGCCGGCTCCGGCAAGTCAAACACAATTATGTGGTTGGCTCATGCTCTCGCTAACCTGCACGGAAGCGCCGATAAGAAAGTCTTTGACACCACGTTTGTCGTCACTGACCGTAGGAACCTCGATGATCAACTGGCGGAGACCGTGAAGCAGTTCGACGATACGCCAGGTTTGATCGCCCGCATCGACGGCGAAAAGGCGACCAAGACGGCGCAGCTAAAGGCCGCTCTCGACGCGGGCAGTCCAATCGTCGTCGTAACTTTACAGACCTTCCCGTTCCTACTCGAAGAGATCAAAAACAAGGAAGAGTTACGCTCTCGAAATTTTGCCATCATCGCTGATGAAGCGCACTCGTCTCAAACAGGGACAACTGCTCAGAAAATACGACAGCTTCTCGGTCTGCGCGAGGACGAGGGCGACCTCGGGCTCGACGACGTACTCGCTGCCGACATGGCTCAGGCAGCAAAACCCAGGAACATTAGCTATTTCGCTTTCACCGCGACTCCGAAGAAGCGCACCGTCGAGATGTTTGGTCGAATCGGGCCCGATGGAAAGCCCGCGCCCTTCCATTCCTATACCATGCGGCAGGCCATCGAAGAACGATTTATCATCGATGTCCTGCAGAACTACGTAACGTGGGAGTTGGCCGTAAAGCTCGCAACGAGTCACGGCGACACGGAAGTACCCAAAGGTGAAACTGCGACGCTTATTATGCGGATAGTCAAGCTGCACTCGTACACGATCGCGCAGAAGATCGCCATCATCGTTAGTCACTTCCGTGAGACTGTTCTCAAAGAACTAAACGGTCATGCGAAGGCGATGGTAGTCACAGACTCACGCGAAGCTGCCGTCCGGTATAAGATTCAAATTGACCGCTATCTCGCGGATAACAAGATCACGAACCTGAAGGCGCTTGTAGCATTCTCAGGCGACGTGTCTGTCTCGAAGGATTTCCCAGGCACCTACCGCGAGTCCAAAATGAATGACACTAAAGGCGTTGACATACCGGAAGCGTTCGACACGGACGAATATCAAATACTCATCGTTGCGGAGAAGTATCAGACCGGCTTTGATCAACCTCTGCTTTGCGCAATGTACGTGGACAAGAAGCTCGAAAACCTGGCGGCGGTGCAGACGCTGTCTCGCCTAAACCGAACGTACGACGGTCCTTTCGGCCACAAATCTCGCGTCTTTGTGCTCGATTTTGTAAATGATAGAAAGCAGCTCCTAGACGCCTTTCTCCCATATCTCGATACAGCGGAAATCGACGCACCGACGAGCCCCAACGCTGTTTACGACCTCAAGACGAAGTTGGACGACTACGGTATGCCACAGATCTATACTGCGTCGGACATCGAAAAGTTCGCACAGGAGCTATTCGACCAAAGCAAGAGCGAGAAACAGAAGCAGACGTCGTTGAACAACCTGATCACACCGGCCGCCGACCGATATATACAGCGGTTGAAGAAAGCGCGTGATGCAGGAGACGCCGAAGAAATCGAGCGAGCGAGCATCTTTCGCAAGGATCTAGGAACCTTTGTGCGCCTCTATCGGTTCCTTTCGCAAATATACAACTTCGAAAATCTCGATATAGCTAAGCGGGAAGCATTCTACGAATGGCTGGGCCGGAATATTCGGGAGCGGCAGACAGGGGAACGACCGGATATCTCCAGCGTGGAAATGACGCACTTCTCCCTAAGAAAGACCTTCGAGGGTGCGATAAGTCTCGCTGGCTGGAAGGCCATCGAAGGCGGCGATGGTGCAGGAACCCGAATCGCGAGGATCAAGCAGTACTCCCCGCTCCAGGAAGTGGTTGAGCTTATGAACGAGTTCTTCGGGAGTTCAACCACAGAGGAAAACCGTATCGCGATGATCGCGGGTATCTTCGAGAAGAGTACCTCCGACGAAGCGCTCAAGGCTCAAGCCCGCAACAACACGATTGAAAAATTTGCTCTTGGGTCAGTGAAGGATAAACTGAAGCGCCACATGACCGAGACCTACGTCGAGGAGTCTGAAAAGCATAGCGAAAGCACCCGGCAGATGCAAGAGATGCACAGTGTCCTTTCCGAGCCAGATAAATTCGAGCAGTTGTCCAACGCCATGTTGAAGGCGCTTTATGAACACTTTAGCCGCGAGCAAAAGGAAGCTGTGCAATCAAAGGGCGACGTTGTAGATTAGTGCGACGCCCGGGGAGCGCCATCGACCGGCTCTGAGCGGCCAAGCTGCCGTTCTGGCCGCTGGCAAACCGCCGTGGCAGCGATGTGGCACGGATGCCTAAGAACCGTGGGGGTTTAACAGGGATTGCCTGGGACGCCGAAAGCTAAAACGGCGCTGCTTGGCAACGCTTTCCGACACCACGCGGGATCAGTCGGGATCATCGCCGTCGGATTCGATTCTCGTTGGCAGCCCACAACGTTGTGCGTTGTCCACTTTGCCGGTTCTTGCCGCGGGGCAGTGCGACGGCGGACTGCTATTGCGCAAGCAGCACGCGACCGCCGACGGCCGACGCTACTTCCGTAGCCGTCCCATCAGCTCTCTCGTGAATCGCAGAGCGTCATCCTTCGTGCGCTCGTAGAGCGCCGCCGCTTGGCCCTTGGTCATCGTGTGGCCGTGCTCGTGCAGGAACATCACTCCCTCGCCCACTACGATCGTGCCCGCGTACGCGATCGCGCCCTTGATCGCGATCCCTGCCACCGGAACGAAGCCGACCAGCTCGCGCGCCAAGGTGCGCCAGCCGAAGCCGCCGCCGATCACCGGCAGCAGCTGCCACGTGCGCTGCAGGTCCGGATCGCGGCCGTATACTGCCTCGATGTGCAGCATCAGCATCACCTGGATCCCCGTGATCGCCACCATGTCGCCGGCCGACGCGAACGCGCCGAGGACCAGGCCGATCACCGGAACGTGGTCCACCACTGCGCTCGCCAGCGCGACCTTCAGCGCGTTGTTCGCCGCGTCGCGTGTCAGCTTCGCCGCCACCGTGTCGCGCAGCATCGGTAGATTCCGCCCCACCGCGATCTCGACTCCGTGCGCGCACTCCACCAGATGCGGGAAGAAGCGCCCGCGCAGAGGCTCGCGCGCGATCGCCGGCACGACGTACTCGTTCCACTCGCCGCCCTTCGGGGGCGCGGGCGGTCCCGACGCCGGCGCAATCGGATCTACGGTGACCGCGAGGATTGGAACGCGCAGCACGGTCAGCGTGCTCAAATCCGCACCCGCCAGATCGCCCCGCCGCCCGAGAAAAATTATAGCCCGCACTTCCTGCGGGTTCGTCACTAGCGGAGCGTCGGGATGGATCGTTTCGAGACACGCCGCGGCCGAGAGCGGAATCGTGTCGTCGGCGTGCCCGCGCAGCAGCAGCGCGCGCAGCTCGGACATCAGCGCCGGATCGCCGCACAGCAGAAATCGGAACGGCTTGCGAACGTGCGCGCCGATCGAGCGCACGTCGATGCCCTTGCGAAGGATCGAGAAGACCTTGCCGGCGTTGCCGGCTACTGCCACCGATCGCACCTATAGTCCGAGCTTGTTGAGGTCAACGGCCAGCGTGCCGTCGGCCCTGCGCAGCTCTTTGACCGGATCGTCCGTGTAGTCGAGGTAGACCAGGCCCATGAATATCTCGAGCGGCCACGCGTGCATCTTGTGGTCATTAGCGACGTCGATCACCGTCTTACCGGAATCCTTGGCCTGCGCGATCACGTCCTCGGGCGTGCTCTTGATATCCGCCGCAATGATCGTCGCCGCCGCGACGTCGCCCGGCGTCAGCCCGTCGCGCAGCATCGTCCGATAGCTCACGCCGTTGCTGCCGAAGCGCTGCTGCAGCGCGTACTGCAGCGTCGAGTAGAGCTCCGGCGAGGTGCCGAGGCCGAGCAGCGTGATGCGCGTCGAGATCTGCCGCGAGCGCGCCAGGTTGAACAGCTGCGCCCCCTGCGACGCCTCGGTGGCGGCCGTGTTGAAATCGTCCACCGACTTTTTCATCATCGGCAGCAGCTCGTCGTACTCGCTGAGGCTGATGTCGCCGTTGAAGCTCATCGACGCGTGGTCGAGCGCCTTGAGGAACTCGTCGAGGTCGCCCAGCGACTGATCGAGCGTCGTCATCGATGCTCGCGCGGCGTCCACCGAGCGCAGCATCTCGCCGTCGGCGAGCGACAGCTCGTTCACCATCTGCGGATATGCGGGCAGTATCGCGAGCGACTCGGTCGGAACGGGCGTCATCGCGAACGGCGCCAGCATCTCCTCGTAGATGTCCGCGGTCTCCTTGAGCAGCCCGGCCTCCTTGTTCTTTTCGAGCGAGCCGACGCCGCCGATCGGGCTCGAGTCGCCGCCCGCGTCTTGCAGCGCACTGTTCACGGAGCGCGTCATCGTGTTGAGATTCTTGACGATCGCCTCGACGCGTGAGCCGCGCTTGACGTTGATCCGGCTCAGATCCGGAACCTCGTATTGCAGCGTCTCCAGCCGGCTCTGCACCGACTTGAGTTGATCTTTCCCCTCGGTCTCGCGCGCCGAAATCTCGCCGGCGGCCTGCACGTGTGCCGCCTGCGCGGCCTGAACCGCGCTCTGCAGCTTCGGAAGGTTCGGCTTCGTGAGCGTCACGCGCTGCACTTCCATCTGGCGCAGCGCCGAGATGCGTGCGTTGGCCGTCGCCCGAGTCGCGGA
The DNA here is from genome assembly GCA_963752825.1 of Vulcanimicrobiota bacterium. Lineage (GTDB taxonomy): Bacteria > Vulcanimicrobiota > Vulcanimicrobiia > Vulcanimicrobiales > Vulcanimicrobiaceae > Cybelea. The sequence goes on from CAVVZF010000001.1 coordinate 725,976, forward strand.
GTTGCCGAGCTGCGCGGCCTCCGCCAGCGTCTGCTCGCTCTTGTTCGGTTGGCCGAGCGCGAGCTCAGACTGACCGAGGTCGAGGAGCGCCTCCGAGCTCTGCGGATCGCGCTTGAGGATCTCGTCGAGGCGCAGGCGGGCGAAGTCGTAGCGCGCGCGCTCCTCGTCGCTCGAGGCCTGCACGAGCTCTTGGCTCGCCGTCACGGTCTGCGGATCGAGCTCGGGATAACCCATCAGGTGAGCCACGCGGGCGCTCGGATCGGGGTGATCTTCGAGATACTTGCTCACGGCGTCGTTATGTTCGTCTCCGAGCACGGCCAAATGCGCCATCATCGTGATCATGGATTCGGGATCGTAGCCCGCGCGCGACATCAGCTGCAGGCCGTAGCGGTCGGCCTGGATCTCGTCCTCACGCGAAACCTTGGCCATCAGACCCGCCTCGGCCAGGCCGCCGAACTCGTAGATGATCGGCGAGAAGATCGAGGCGATGCCGAAGAGGATGTTGAGGATCTCGGCCTTGGAGTAGCTGGTCAGCACGTGGCGGCGCTCGATGTGACCCGTCTCGTGGCCGATCACGCTCGCCAGCTCGTCGTCAGACTGAGCGAAGTCTATCAGGCCCTCGTTGATGTAGACGAAGCCGCCCATCGTCGCGAACGAGTTCACCTGGGTGTCCTTGAGGATCTTGACCGAGTAGGGAACGTCTTTGCGCGCGACCTGATTCCAAAGGTTGCCGGCGACGCCTTGCACGTAGGCGTTGAGCAGCGGATCGGTCTCGACCACGCTGCTGGCGACGATCTGCTGATCCTCGGACTGACCCAGGGCGATCTCCGACTGCGTTGACATAGCCGAAACGCGCGCCGGATTCGTAGCGGTCAGCAGTGAGACGATGACGAGAAGCGGAATGGTGCGACGCAGCATGCGGATCAGTTCCTCTTAGCAAACGGACGAACCCGCTCGGAGTCTACGCCCGGTCACTGTGTATTATATGTGGAGAAGGCTTAAGAAGTTGCGAGTCCTCTGTGGATACCGAGGGGGATTAATCCATTTCTTCTCGCACAGCGCCGCGTGACGCTCTTGCGGGGAAGGCGGGACGGCCTTGAAGTTTCGCTATCAGAACGCGACTTCGAAGAGGCCTGTGACGAGCTGGAAGCTCGCCTCGCCGAGCAGCCCAGCTTCTACCGAGGCTCGTCCGCCGTCGTCAACTTCGGCGATGCCTGCCCGTCCGATGCGGTCCTGGCCCGCCTCCGCGGCGTGCTGGACGAGGCCGGCATCGCCCTGCGCGCCCTCTCCGGCGGCGCCGATGGCCTAGAAGGCCTCGCTCGCGAGCGCGGGCTGGATTACGAGGCGGCGGCGGCTTCCTCGGCGGCCTCGGTGCCCCCGGCCGCTCCATCGGAACGCCAGCTGGGCCTCTCGGATGCGGCACGCTCGCTCGTGCCTGACTTCGCCGGTGCGCGCGGCGACATCGCACAGCGCCGCAGGCGCGGCGAAGCCAGCGTCCCGCGTCTGCGCTCCGAGTCCCGCAACGCGCGTCCGCCCGCGCTGCACGTCGTGGAGGCGGCGCCCGGCACGCTCTATCACCCCGGGACGCTGCGCGGCGGACAGGTGCTCCACCACACCGGAAACATCGTCGTCGTCGGCGACGTGAACCCCGGCGCCGAGCTCGTCGCGACGGGCGACATCGTGGTGTTCGGGCGCCTGCGCGGCATCGCGCACGCCGGCGCCGGCGGCGACGAGAGCGCGCGCATCTACGCGCTCGATTTGGCCGCGACGCAACTGCGGATCGCCACGTTCATCGCGACCGAGCAAGAGAACAAGCCGCGCCTTACCGCGACGCCCGAAGCGGCGCTCGCGCGCGACGGGGGCATCGTCGTGCTGCCGCTCGATCGCCTCGGCGAAGCCGAGAGCGCGGGAGCCGCGCCGGCATGAGCGCGCGCAAGATCGTCCTCACCTCAGGCAAGGGCGGCGTCGGCAAGACGACGACCACGGCCAACCTCGGCGCGACCCTGGCCAAGCGCGGACATCGCGTCATCTTGATCGACGCCGACATCGGCTTGCGCAACCTCGATCTCGTGCTCGGATTGGAAAAGCGCATCGTTTTCGACCTCGTCGAGGTCGCCGAGGGGCGCTGCCAGCTGCGTCAGGCGCTGATCAAAGACAAGCGTTTCGAATCGCTCTCGATCCTCCCGGCCGCGCAGACGCGCGAGAAAGACGCGATCACGCCGGAGCAGTTCTCGGCCATCGTCGAGCGCGCGGCGGAGCAGGCCGACTACGTGCTGATCGACTCGCCGGCCGGGATCGAAACGGGGTTCCGTAACGCGGTCGCGGGTGCGGACGAAGCGATCGTGGTCACGACGCCGGAGGTCAGCTCGATCCGCGACGCCGACCGCGTCGTCGGCAAGATCGCGGCCGGCGGGAAGCCGATCCGGCTGATCGTCAACCGGTTGCGCCCCGAGATGGTGCGCAGCGGCGACATGCTCTCGGTGGACGACGTATGCGAGGTGCTGTCGATCGAACTGCTCGGCATCGTGCCCGACGACGAAGAGGTCATCGACACGACCAACCGTGGCGAACCGGTCGTGCTGAGCGACACGAACCGGCTGCGCGCCATCTACGACAAGATCGCCAGACGACTCGAGGGAGAGCTCGTGCCGTTCACGAGCTTCGACGGACAGGGCTTCTTCGGGCGCCTCATCGGCGCACTGAAAGTGGGGTAACGACCGTGCATCAAGTCGAGTCGATTCAGTCCGCGCCGGAGGCGAGCGCCGCACCCGCCAAGCTGGGACGCGCGATCGTCCTGACGTCGGGAAAAGGCGGCGTGGGCAAGACGACGACGACCGCCAATCTCGGTACCGCGCTCGCGCGCCGCGGCTCGAGCGTCGTGATGATCGACGCCGACGTGGGCTTGCGCAACCTCGACATCGTGCTCGGCCTCGAAAGCCGCGTCACGCACCATCTGCTCGACGTGCTCGAAGACCGCGTCACGCTGGACGACGCGTTGGTCGGCGATAAGCACAGCGAGAACCTCTTCCTGCTCGCCGCGGCGCAGTCGCGCGAGAAGGATGATGTCGAGACGCCCAAGATGCAGGCGCTGGTCGCCGCGCTGCGCGAGCGCTTCGACTACGTCTTGATCGACTGCCCCGCCGGGATCGAGCTCGGATTCAAGAACGCGGTCGCGGGCGCCGACGAAGCGATCGTGGTCTGCACGCCCGAGGTCTCGGCGGTGCGCGACGTCGATCGTGTCGTGGGGCTGCTGGGGAACCGCTTTCGTCCGCAGCTCGTGATCAATCGCCTGCGTCCGCAGCTCGTGAAAAAAGGCAAGATGCTCTCGGTCGATGACGTCAACGCGATCCTGCGCCTGCCGTTGCTCGGCGTGATCGCCGACGAGCCCGAGATCATCGTCACGACCAACCGCGGCGAGCCGCTCGCGCTGCGCAAAGAAAACGCGACGGGAGCGGCCTATCACGCGATCGCGGCGCGACTCGCGGGCGACGACGTCCCGCCGCCGATGCCGCCGGCCGCGAAACCGACGCTGCTCGAGCGGATCGGCTCGCTCGTTGGAAGGAAGCGCTCATGATCGAGTTTCTCAAGCGCCTCTTCGGCCACCAGGGCTCGAGCGCGACCGCGAAGGAGCGGCTGCGTCTCGTGTTGATGACCGATCACCTCGAGCTCGCGCCCGAGATGATCGAGCAGATGAAGCGCGAGCTCGTCGAAGTGATCTCCCGCCACGTCGAGGTCGATCGCGAGCGCATCGAGGTGAACTTCGAACGCCAGGATCGCGCGCTGGCACTGCTCGCGAACATCCCGATCCTCTCCGTCAATCGTCCCAACGGCAAGACCGAAGCCGCGCCGCGTCCGCCCAAGCCGCCGAAACAAACGTCGTCTGCGAAGGCCGCCGCGCGCAACGGCGAGACGCCGCCCTCGCGCAAGCGCCGTCGCCGCAAGAAGAGCCAAGCGCAGGCGTCGACGGCCCCTGCTTAGTCATGGCCCACGCCGGACACTGCGAGGCTCAGTTGACGCTGGCAGGCTCACGCTGACGCTGGGAGACGATGGCAGTCTTAGCATCAGGTAGCGACGCAAGGCGTTACTTTCGGAACTTCAACTGGCTGCTCGCCGCGGCCGGCCTGCTGATCGCGCTGGTCGGTCTCGTGTGTATCCGCTCGGCGGGGCTGCACTCGCCCGGCAACGCGGGCGAGTTTTCGAAGCAGGTCCTGTATCTCGTGCTCGGTGTGGCGATCATGATCGGCGTTTCGTTCGTCGACTATCGCACGTGGCAGCGCTGGGCGCCGGCGCTCTACGCGATCAACCTGCTGTTGCTGCTCTTCATCCTGCGCGGCGGGCACTCTGCGATGGGCGCGCAGCGCTGGATCTCGCTGGGTCCGCTCGGGACGTTTCAGCCGTCCGAGCCGGCCAAGCTCGTCATCGCGATCGCGCTGGCGGCCGTGCTCTGTCGCGGCACATACGAGAACCTGCAGGATCTCTGGAAGCCGCTGCTGACCGTCGCGATCCCGGCGCTCGTTATCCTCAAGCAGCCCGATCTGGGCACATCGCTCGTGCTGCTGGCGATCCTTACGGTGGAACTGTTCTTCGCGCTCCCGAAGCTCGGCGATTTCGGCATCTACGCGCTCGCGATGCTGGTCGTCGCGGCCGGCGCGGTCGGCACCAACGCCGTGCTCAAGCCATTCCAGCGGGCGCGGCTCTTCGTCTTTCTCAATCCGAAGGCCGATCCGCAAGGGTCGGGCTACAACCTCGACCAGTCGAAGATCGCCGTCGGCAACGGCGAGTGGCTCGGCCGCGGACTCTACCACGGCACGCAGACGCAGCTCAACTTCGTCCCGGAGCACTCGCGCGACTTCATCTTCACGGTGCTCGCGGAGGAATGGGGCTTCGCCGGGGCCGCAGTGCTGCTCGCGCTGTATGCCGCGGTGCTGTACGGCGGCATTCGCACGATGTTGGCCGCGCGCGACCGCTTCGGCTTCTTGCTGTCGGCAGGTCTGGTCGGCATGCTCTTTTTCCACGTCCTCATCAACGTCGGCATGACGATCGGCATCATGCCGATCACGGGAATCCCGCTGCCGTTCATGTCGTACGGCGGATCGGCGCTGCTCACCGACTTTGCGGCGATCGGCATCCTGCTCAACGTGTACTCCCAGCGGGATCGCGACGTGCTAGGGAACGCGTAGCGCTGCCGCGATCCCCGCGGGCCAGTCATACAGCATTCCGACTGCGTACTCGGCCACGACGTCGCTGTGGATCGGGACGTGATAGAGGAGCGTTGCGCGGTCGCCCGCACGGCGGGAACCGACGATGCGGTCGAGTACCGCGCGCACGACCTCGTGGTCGAACGGATTGAACAGGAAGACGACGAGGTCGCCCTTCGGGAAGCGGAAGCGTCGCGCGTCGCCGCGGCGGATCCGAATGTCGCGGCAGCGCACCGCGAGCCCGCGCGCGACCGCGAGGTTCTCGCACGCGATCGCGTGCAGCGCCGGCGAGAGCTCGATGCCGACGACCTGCTTGAACGGATGCTCCGACGCGAGCAAAACCGCGCGTCCCATGCCGCAGCCCACGTCCACGAAGGCGGCGGCGCGCACGTGGGCCTCGGGCACCGCAGCGAGCAGCTGCCCGAACGCCTCGACCGGCACGGGCTCGTAGTGGGTCGCGTGGTCGTAGGCATCCCCGGACGCCGCTTCGAGCTGGCCGAGCATCAGCAGCGCCTGGGTCGTGACGCCGTGGGCTCTGTCGAAGCCCCTTCCGGAGGAACGCCCTGCGCCGGCCACACGGGTGCTCTACGCAGCTTGCCGCAACCCGCCTGCTCCGGGCAGGGTCGGTAGACAGAGGACCGGAACAAGGTCGCTCAGGCATGCCGGCAGGCTCCGTTGCGGGGACGAAGGGCCGCGGGCAAAGCCTTTTTTGCAAAGATTTTTACAACGAGCCGGCCGGGGCGGCGCAAGCGCCGCGAGAGGCGGGCTCTACAATTGAGGACAATTTGGCGAGCGAGATACTCATCTCGAGCGACCCCTGGGAAAACCGGGTCGCAATACTCGAGGACGGCGACTTAGCCGAACTCTACATCGAGCGCGAAGAAAAAGTCATCGGCTCGATCTACAAGGGAAAAGTACAGAACGTGCTTCCCGGCATGGGGGCGGCGTTCGTCGATATCGGCCTCGGCCGCAACGCGTTTCTGTACGTCGACGACATCAACAAACAGCCGCTGAACATCGGCGACGTGGAAATCACGTCAGGTCACAGCGGCTTCACGATCAGCGAGAAGGTCAAGCGCGGCGACGACGTGCTGGTGCAGATCGTCAAGGAGCCCCGCGGTCTGAAAGGGGCGCGGATCTCGACGAACATCTCGCTGCCCGGGCGGTACTTGATCCTGATGCCCACCGGCAAATACTCCGGCGTGTCGCGCAAGATCGATTCCGCGGACGAGCGCAGTCGCCTGAAGGGGATCATGAAGCGGATTCGTCCCGAGGGGATGGCAACGGTCGTCCGCACGGCCGCGGCCGGCGTCAGCGAGGCCGAGCTGATCGCCGATCTCGGGGTCTTGATCCGCATGTGGCACGGCATCCTCGAGATGTACAAGCGCGCGTCGTCGGCGTCGCTGCTGCACAAAGACATGAACCTCGTCTACAAGGCTGCGCGCGACTTCATCACGGCCGACGTCGAGCGCGTGTTGATCGACGACGAGGAAGAGTACCGCAAGGTGCGCGACTTTTTGCAGCTACTCGGCCCACAGTATATCAACCGGATCGAATACTATAACTCCGGGCGCTCGCTCTTTCACGATTACAAGATCGACGAAGAGCTGCAGAAGCTCATGCGGCCCAAGATCAACCTGCCGTCGGGCGCCTCGATCGTCATCGAATCGACCGAAGCTCTGACCGTCATCGACGTCAACTCCGGCAAGTTCACCGGTGGCCGGAACCTCGAGGATACCATTCTCAAGACGAACATCGAGGCGTCCGAGGAGATCGCGCGGCAGGTGCGCTTGCGCGACATCGGCGGCATCGTCGTCGTGGACTTCATCGACATGGCGTCGGACGCGTCGCGCAACAAGGTCGTCAAGACGATGGAGGACAGCCTCCGGCGGGATCGCACGCGCGCCACGATTCAGTCGTTCTCCAACCTCGGGTTGCTGGAGTTCACCCGCAAGCGCATCGGCAAGGACCTCGGCGCTCAGCTGCGCGGCGCGTGCCCGACCTGCGCGGGCATGGGCAGCGTGATGTCGTCGCAGTCGGTCGCGATCGAGACGTTCCGCCAGATCCGCAGCCAGGCGAGCAACGGCGCAGCGGGCGACGTCGTCGCCCACGTCGCCCCGACCGTCGCGGTGCAGATGGAATTTTGGTACGAAGCCGAGTGCGAGGAGCTCGCGCGCGCGATCGATCGTCCGGTCCACGTGCGCGTCGATCCGATGATCCACCCGGAGAAGGCGCGGATCGAGCTCGTCGCCGGTTTCGATAAGCAGCGTGCGCACGCCGTTCGCGTCGGCGACGAACACGAGACCGAGCTGTTGGCGGGGCGGCTGCCGAACGCGACGTCGGCCGCGGCTGTCGTCGAAGGCCGCATCGTCGAGGTGGAAAACGCGGCCAACAGCGCCGGCAACTTCGTGCGGATCCGCATCCTGGACGTCGACGACGAAAACGATTACGTTCTCGCCGAGCTCGTGACGGCCGGCGCGAAGCCGCGCCGCCGTCGCGCTGCCCGCCGGGGCAAGCCGACCGCGGCCGAACAGGCGCGTCAGCTGCGCGAGCTCGCCGAGGATGCGGCTCGACAGTCCGCGTCGCGCGCGCCCATCGGGATCTCCGCGGCCACCGAGGAGGAAGAGGCGCAAGACAAGGCCATTCGCGCGGAGCGCAAGGGCGAGGCGCAGCCGGATGCGATCATCATCGCCGAGGGCGCCGTGCAGCACGCGGCCGGAGAAGGCGAAGGCCGGCGCAAGCGCCGCCGGCGCCGCCGCCGCGGCGGACGCGGACGTGAGGGGGCCGAGGAACAGGCGTTCACGCCGCCGCCCGCTCCCGCACCCGAGACCCTAGCCGCTCCGGATGGCGCCGGACACCGCCGCCGGCGGCGGCGCCGCGGGCGACGCGGACGGGGCGGCGCTCATGCAGCCGGCGGGGCGATGCCGGATCGGCACATCTTCGAGGTCTCGCCCGATGGCGCGGCCCATCCGACGGGCGTAACCGCCGCGCCTGAGCCCTCGCGGGCCATCGCGCGCGTTCCCGCCGCGCCGCCCGCAGTCGAGCCGCCGCCGAGGAGCCTCTCGGCGCCGCCCGAGGAGCCCAAGCGCACGAAGCCGGCGCGCCGGCGTAAGACGGCGGCGCAAGGCGTCGCGGGCGAGTTAGAGGGGACGGCCAGCGCCCTCGCGCTGCCGGCCACCGGTGGTACGCCGAAGCGCAAGCGCGCGTCGCGCAAGAAGGACGAGTCGAGCGAGCCGAAAGCCCAGAAGCCCGCGGCTAAGCGCAAGCGCTCGGCAACGGGCTCCCGCAAGAAGACGTCGTCTTAGTTAGACGCCGTTTTCTTGGTTCAGGTGCGCGAGCTTGTCGTCCAAGTATTGAATCGCGCGGGTCAGCTGCTCGTCGCGCGAAGGCTGCCCGAACTGCGGGCGCTTGTTCTCCGTGACGATGATGTCGGGCGTGATGCCGAGATGGTTGATGTCGCGGTTGCGCGGCGTCAGATACCGCGCCGTCGTCACCTTGATCGCGCTGCCGTCCGGCAGCGGAAAGATCGTCTGCACGACGCCCTTCCCGAACGTCTTGGTGCCGACGATCACGCCGACGCTGCTGTCCTGGATCGCTCCCGAAGTGATCTCCGACGCCGAGGCCGTGTAGCCGTTTACGAGCACGGCCAGCGGCAGCGGGCTGATCGCCGTATTATCGGCGTCCAGGGTCGTGATGTTCGATGCGCGCGACTCCACCGAAACGATCGGTCCGCTCGGGATGAACTTGGAGCTCACCGCAACGGCCGCTTCCAGATAGCCGCCGCCGTTGTCGCGCAGGTCGAGGATCAGCGCGCGGGCGCCCTCGCTCTGCAGCCGGTCGAGCGCGGTGGTCAGCTCGCTCCCGGTGTCCCGGCCGAACACCGTCAGCGCGACGTAGCCGATCTTGCCGGGCAGGAGCTTCTCGTAGACGCTGAGCTGATGGATCTTCGCGCGGGTGATCGTGATCGGCGCGGGCAACGCCGAACTGTCGCGCTGAATCGTCAGCGTGACCTTGGTCCCCTCCTTGCCGCGAAGCTTGCCGCTCGCGGTCGCGATGGCCATGCCCTTGGTCGACGCGCCGTCGATCGACGTGATCAGGTCGTCCTGCTGTACGCCGGCCTTATCGGCAGGGCCGTTAGGGATGACGTTCTCGACCGCGATGTATTTCGTTTTGTCGTCGACTTGGATGACGATGCCGGTGCCACCGAAGTCGCCGCCGTCGAGACCCTGATTGAGTCCCGCGAACTCCTTCGGCGTCATGAACACCGTGTAGCGGTCGCCGACGGAGCGCATCATGCCGTCGATGGCGACGTAGCTGAGCTCGTGCGCGGTGAACTTGCTCTTCGACTCGGTGGCCGCGGTTTCGATCTCGCGGTCGATCTCGCGCACGTTCCCCATCGGGGTCTCGCTATCGTGCATGACCGGGAGCGAGATGGATTTGATCCCGGCGGTGCGCATCGCGGAGAGCAGCGCCGCGTGGACCGAGGCGAGCACGGCGTCCGGATCGACCTTCTTGTAGAAGTTGTCCGTCAGGTACGTGTAGCTGGTGGAAACCTCTCCGGCGTCGGTCGTCGAGAGACGGACCATCGGAGCGGCGGAAGCGGTTTGTAGCGCGACGAGCGCGGCGGTCAGACCGCCCGCCCACAGGGGCCAGAGATAGCGTTTCATGGTCTCCAAATCAACGTAACAGTTGGCGTAAACGTGCCTTGGCGGCGGCGAGTTGTTTGTCGGCCGGGGTATCGATGATCGAAGGGTTGGGGTCCTGCGCGACCACCACGTCCGGCTCGATCCCGTGGTGTTGAATGTCGCGGCCGGCGGGCGTAACGTAGCGGGCCGTCGTTATCTTGAGCGCCCCCTGAAGCGACCCCTGATCCTGGTCCAGGGGGAAGATGCTCTGCACGACTCCCTTGCCGAAGGTGCGCGTCCCGATCAGCGTCGCTAGGTGGTAGTCTTGGAGCGCACCCGAGGTGATCTCCGATGCGCTGGCGGTGTACTTGTTCACGAGCACGACCAGCGGGTGCAGGCCGTCGATGGCATCGCCGAGCGCGGTGTCGCTCGTGCGCTCACCGTCGCGGCGAATCGTCGAAACGATCGTTCCCTGCGGAATGAACAGGCTCGAGATCTCGACGGCGGCATCCAGCAGACCGCCGCCGTTATCGCGAAGATCGAGGATATATGCGCGCGCGCCGGCGGCCTTCCCGGCCAGCAGCGCCTTACGCACCTCGTCGCCCGAGGTCGTCCCGAAGTCCGACAGCCGCACGTAATCGATGTTGCCCTCCATCTTCGCGCGGACGGTGGGAACGTGGATGATCTCGCGGACGATGACGTACGTGCGCTCTACCGACGGCTTGAAGTAGGAGTGAGCGCGCAGACGAACGGTCGTCCCGGCCTCGCCGCGAATCATCTCCTCCACGCGGTCGATCGGCAGGCCGCGCACCGGTGCTCCGTCGACGCTGTCCACCACCTCGCCGGGCTTCATGCCGGAAAGTGCGGCGGGCATCGCGTCGATCGGCTGCACGACGATGCGGCCGTCTTTGAGCTGATAGATGTACACGCCGATGCCGCCGAAGTTTCCGCCGGAAAGCGACTCGTTCAACCCACGAATCTCGCGCGGCGAGAGATAGACGGTGTACGGATCGCGCACCGAGCTCATGATGCCGCGCAACGCCGCGTCGGTCAGGTCGTCGCGACCGTTCGGTCCGACGTCGGCAGCGTAGTGATTTTGCGCGTACGCCAGCACGTCGGCGGCGCGCTCGCCGTCTTGGCTCGGGACGCCGCTCGCGACCGCACCGGGCAGCGGGGCGTTATCGATCTTCTTCGCCGACAGGAAATGGTGCAGCGCGTCGACCTCGCCGGCGATCGGCGTCGCCGGGGCGATCGACTTGTAGTACGAGTTCTCCAACCTGCGCAGCGCGAGGTCGGCCACGAACGCGTTCGGGGGATCGTGCGAGGCGAAGAGATCCCGCAGGTCGCCTGTGGTCGCCACCTGGAGCGCCGACTGCCCCGCAAGCATGCCCGTGCGATAGCCGATGAAGAGCGCGCCGCCGGCGGCGAGCGCGACGACCAGCAGGGCTGTCAAAAAGAGACGTATTGGAAGAGACATGTCCTCTAAATCAGTGCCCGCCCTTCGACTCGTCTAAGGACGGTCCAAGTTTCCTTTTCTGGAGTGTACTGGCTAAGTCTTAATGAAGACGGGGCGCCGGGTCAACAGGCTTGCCCGCAATTCTGATCTCAAAATGAAGGTGGGGGCCGGTGGATTGCCCGGTCGAGCCCACCGCTCCGATGGCCTGGCCGCGCTGGACGGCCTGCCCGGTCGAGACGTAGATGGCCGACAGGTGGCCGTAACCGGTCGAGTACCCGCCGCCGTGATCGATCAGGATGTAGTTGCCGTAGCCCCCGTACCACTGGGCCATGATGACCGTGCCCGAGGCGGCCGCGGTGACCGCCGTTCCGCTGGGGGCGGCGATGTCGAGGCCCTGATGGAACTCGGGCGCGCCCCCGAACGGGTTGGAGCGCCAGCCGAACGGCGAGGTGATCGTGCCGGTGACCGGCCACGAGAACGAGCCGGCAGCCCCTTCGCTCTCGACGCCCGCGATGCCGGCCGCCTTGCGCTCGGCCTCGATCTCGCGCTCGCGCTCGAGAATCAGCCCCTCGAGCGAGGCCTCCTCGGCGGCCGACAGGCCTTCCATCTGCGCTACCTCGGATGCGACGCTGTGCCGCCGAATCGAGGCGAGCGCGACCAAGTTGCCGCGCTCCTGGGCGAGCGAATTGAGCTGGCTGCGCGCCTCTTCTTGCGCCTGCTCCTGTTGTTGCAGCTCGAGGCGCGTCCGTTCCAGATCAGCCTCGATCGCCGCGACGCGGGCGGCGGCCGCCTTGCGCGCGCGCACGGCGCGCTGGTTGGCGGCGATCAGCAGGCGCAGATCCTCCCATCGCTCGACGAACTCGCTGAACGATCGCGAGGCGATCAACGCGTTGAGATAGCTCACGTCGCCGTACTCGTAGATGTCGACGAGGCGGCGCTTGAGCATCGCATCGTGCAGCTGCAGGGACCGCTTCGCGGCGCCGAGCTGGATGGTGTTCCAGTCGATCCGCCGCTGGGTCGAGTCCTGCTGCTCTTGGAGCGAACCGATGCGGCCGTTGACCTCTCCGATTGCCGCATTGGTTTCGTTGAGCTGGCGTTGCAGGTCTTGATAGCGCGTCGTCACGGTTTTGAGCTCGACGCGTTTCGAGTGGAGCCGAGCCTGTAGCTGCTGCGCCTTGGCGCGCTCCGCCTGGATGCGCTGTTCGATTCCCGGGCCGCGCGCCTGCGCGAACGACGGCACGAGCGCGAGGACGGCGGCGAGTGCGGCGAGCCGGCGCGTCAAGTTCTGAGGTGCCGCCCGACGGAGATCCAGGACGCCACGATTCCGATCGCCGCGCCGACCAGAATCAGCTCGCCGGCGAGCAGACGCGAATCCATCGGAATCGGCCGAAGCTGCGCCCACGGAAGCGCCTCGAGCAGCCGCGGCCACAACGTCGCGTGCGCGATCGCCAGCAGTCCGACGGCGAGCAGCGCGCCGATGATCCCGTCGATCAAGCCTTCGCAGATGAACGGCAGCCGGATGTACGTGTTGGTGGCGCCGACCAGCTGCATGATCCCGATCTCGCGCCGGCGCGCGAAGACCGTCAGCCGGATCGTGTTGGCGATGATGATTCCCGCGACGACGAAGAAGACGGCGATCACGCCGATGCCCACGCGGCGCAGTACCGCGCCCAGCTGCAGCAGGCGCTGCACGACCTTTTGGCCGTACACGACGTTATCGACGCCGCTGAGCCGCTGGACTCCGGCCGCGACCGCCGCCACGTCGTCGGGCACGCGCGTCTTGACGCGGAACTTATCTGGCAGCGGGTTCTCGGTGAGCAGACCGGTGTCGATCGTTCCCCTCGTGCGCTCGCGCAGCTCGGCTAGGCCTTGACGCTTCGGGACGAACTGCGCCGACGCCACGCGCCGGTCCGCCGCCAGATAGTGCGCGATCGCCGCGACCTGCTTCGGCGTCGCGTCGGGACGCAGGTAGGCGGAGATCTCGATTTGATCGAGCAGCTGCGCTCCCACTCCGGCGAGCGCAGCGCGAACGAAGAGAAACATGCCGAGCAGGACGATCGTGATCGCGACCGTCCCGATCGCCGTCATCTGCATCCCGGTGTTGCGCGTGAAGTTGCGCGACACCTCACCCAGAAAGAACTTGACTTTCCCCGAGTCCAAGATAATAGAAGCCCCGTTCTTCGTCAGTCGTGATCCGGCCGTCGTCGAGCCGTACGACGCGGCGGCGCATGCGATCGACGACGGCCTGGTTGTGCGTCGCCACGACGACCGTCGTCCCCTTGAGGTTGATGCGCTGCAGCAGCGCGGTGATCTCGCTCGTGTTCGTCGGATCCAGATTCCCGGTGGGCTCGTCACACAGCAAGATCTTGGGATTGTTCACGAGCGCGCGCGCGATTGCCGTCCGCTGTTGCTCGCCGCCGGAGAGCTCGCTAGGATACATGCGGCTCTTGTGCGAGAGCCCGACGAGATCCAGGACGCGCGGCACCTGACGCATCACGTCGCGCGTGTGCGCACCGGTGACTTGCATCGCGAAGGCGACGTTCTCCCACACGGTCTTGTCGGTGAGAAGCTTGAAGTCTTGGAACACCACTCCGAGATGCCGGCGCAACGCGGGCACGCGGCTGCGGCGCACGCGATCGACGCGGATGCCGTCGACGGTGATTTGCCCGGCCGTAGCCTTCGCTTCGCGATAGAGCAGGCGCAGGAGACTGGACTTACCGGTTCCGGAGTGGCCGACGAGGAAGACGAAGTCACCCTTGGCGATCTCGAGATTCACGTTATCGAGGGCGCGAACGCCGTTGGGATAGACAAGCGAAACGCCGCGGAGGGAGATCATCGCTGGGAGAGGGGTTTTCTGAAAGGTCCGGGCTATACCTTCGCCATGGACTTCGATTTAACCGACGAGCAAAGGGCTATTGCGAGCCTGGCGCGAGAGTTCGCGCGCGAAGAGGTCGCCCCGCGCGCCGAAGAGATGGATCGCGAAGAGCGCTTTCCCTACGACCTCGTCGCGAAGATGGCGGAGCTCGGTTTCATGGGGCTCCCGTTCCCCGAAGAGTACGGCGGGGCCGGCGCCGACACGGTGAGCTACGCGCTCGCCGTGATGGAGATCGCGCGCGCCGACGCCTCGACCGCGATCACGATGGCCGCTCACGTGTCGTTGGGCGCCACGCCGTTCTTTCTGTTCGGCACCGAGGAGCAAAAGCAGAAGTATCTCGTGCCGCTAGCCCGCGGCGAGAAGCTGTGGGGCTTCGGTCTGACGGAGCCCAACGCCGGCAGCGACGCGGGCAACGTGCAGACGAAGGCGGAGCTGCGCGACCGCCTTTGGGTGATCAACGGGACGAAGGCTTTCATCACGAACTCGGGCACCGACATCTCCGGCGGCACCACGATCACGGCGGTTACCGGAAGGCGCGCCGACGGATCGCGGGAGATTTCGAACCTAATCGTCCCGCAGGACACGCCGGGCTTCACGCGCAGCCGGAAGTACCGCAAGATGGGCTGGCGCGCCTCGGATACGCGCGAGCTGTCGTTCGTCGACGCCGCCGTTCCGGAGGAGAATCTGCTCGGCCCGCGCGGGGAAGGCTACCGGCAGTTCCTGTCGATCCTCGACGGCGGGCGCATCTCGGTCGCCGCGCTCTCCATCGGGCTCGCCATGGGCGCGTACGACCAGGCGCTGGCCTACGCGAAAGAACGCCATGCGTTCGGTAAGCCGATTAGCAAGTTCCAGGCGATCTCGTTCAAGCTCGTCGACATGCTGACGCAGATCGAGCACGCCAAGCTGATGATGTTGCGCGCGGCCTGGGAGAAGGACCAGGGACGAGATTACGTTCGGGCCGCGAGCTTCGCCAAGCTCTTCGCCGGCGAGCTGTCGCATCGCGTCGTGAACGAGGCGCTGCAGATCCACGGCGGTTATGGCTTCATGGACGAATATCCGATCTCGCGCATGTACCGCGACCAGAAGATCAACGAGATCGGTGAAGGCACCAACGAGGTGCAGCGCCTGGTCCTGGCGCGGCTGATGGGGCTGTGAGGCTGATGCGGTGAGCGCCGAGCAGCTCTTCGCCGGCGCGTCCGTCGTCGTGTCGCTGCTCGCCATCGGCCTGTCGGCGTTTCTGCTCACGCGGCAGAACAAGCAGCTCGAGCACGAACGCAACGCCCTCGCGATCCTCGACGCGATCGGCCGGATCACCGATCCCGCGATCGTCGCCGCGTTCGCGCAGCTCGAAGGCATCGCGGAGCGCTACCCGGACGACGACAGCGTGCGGCGCGTTTTCCCTGGCTCCGCCGACGACCACGCGCTCGTGCTGGTCGCGCAATACGTCGAGACGGTCGCGTGCCTCGCGCGACGGCGCGTGCTCGACGCATCGCTGCTGGTCGACGCAGTCGGGTTCATGCTGCGCAGCCGCTGGAACACGATCCGCCCGTTCGTCGAGCACCTGCGACGGGTTCGCGGCAACGAGTACTTGTTCGAAAACTTCGAGTGGCTCGCGATGTACAGCACGTGGTGGAAGGACACGCCGCGTCCTCCCCGCGATCCGAACTACGACCCCAAGCAGTTCGGCGACGTCGAATTCAAGGTCTAGCCTCCGGCGGCGGGAAGTCCACCGGATGAGACACCCAACGATGCGCTTCTCGGTGGCGGCGGCGCTTCTCGCCGTCGCGCTCACCGTTCCGGCGCTGGCCGCCCTCCCGGTCGGTAGCAAGGCGCCCGACTTCACGCTGCCCGCGACGATCGGCGGCAACACGTTTACGTTCAGCCTCGCCGACGCGCTGAAGAAAGGCCCGGTCGTGCTCTACTTCTATCCGGCGGCGTTTACGAAGGGCTGCACGATCGAGGCGCACGACTTTGCCGACGCGATCGACCAATACAAGGCGCTCGGGGCGACCGTCATTGGCGTCTCACACGACGACGTGGCGACGCTGCAAAAATTCTCCACGAGCGAATGCCGCAGCAAATTCGCGGTCGCGGCGGACACGAATCAGGCCGTCATGAAGTCGTACGACGCGATTCTGACGCAGCATCCGCAGTACGCGAATCGCACGTCGTACGTCATCGCTCCGGACGGGACGATCGTCTACACGTACACGAGCCTCGATCCGTCGCTGCACGTGCAGAATACGCTGAACGCGCTCAAGACCTGGAAGGCGGATCACACCTCCGGCACGACGCAGTGAACTAAGGGTGCTCGCGTAACAGCTTCAGATCGATGGACTCACCGGCCGCGACACTATCCTCCGTCGGAATGAGTTCGTCGTGCACGAGAGCAGGCAGTGATTTCTCGCGGTCGTATGATATCGTCGCGTCTTCAATTTGCGCGGCTTTCGGCCCGTCGACCGCGCGCCGCGTGCCCTTAAGGTCGACCTGTCCTACCGCACCCGACCACGCCAGCAGCTTCAAGTTCGCCACGCACGACCAGGAATAGTAGTTCGTCGGTAAATTGACGCTGTACGCCACCCGCGAGGCCGGGCCGGCGAGGATGCCCGCGAAAAAATCGTTCGCCAGCATCGGCATGAGCACGAACTGCACGGTCTCAACGACCGGATACTGGTCGCACACGACGTTAGCGTTCGGATAGACTTCGCACGTCACGGCCTGGTCGGACCGAAGCTCGTTCCACCACCAGGCCTTGGACTGAACGATAGCACCTCCGTCGGGTGCGGTGCGCAGGAAGTCGACGTACAGAACGCCCGACCCCTGTCCGGAAAAGTGTCCGATCGCCCTGGCGCTGGTCCCGGCGGTCTGATAATCTGCGAACGCGTATTCGAGGTGCTTCGGGAGCGGAGCCGGCGACGCACCAGAAGGCGCCGGCGCCAAAAGTATGAACGCAGTTAAAATTCGAAGCGCCGCTTTCATCCGGCGAGCTAGACCGCGTCGTCTTTGGCGAACAGCTGTTGCGAGCGCGGAAGGCGTTTGGGGTTGCGCTCCGTCGTGTCGAGTGACGTGACGTCCCGCGGCACGACGTCGATCGGCGGGATCTCGCTCATCTCGCCGCCGCCGAGCGAGGCTTCGTCCTTGAGCTTGCGTCCCTGCGGCAAAAGCTTGCTCTCGTACGATCCGACGACGCCGTTGAATGCGTTGACCGAACGCTCGAGGTGCTTGCGCATCTCGAGCAGATGATCGGCGAACTTGCAAGCGCGCTCGTAGAAGACGCGGCCGATGGCGGCGATGCGTTTCGCGTTTTCCTCCTGTCGCAGCGCCTGCCAGCCCATGGCGAAGCTGCGCAGTAGGCTGATCAGCGTCAGCGGCCCGGTGACCAGCACGCCTTTGTCGAGCGCATACTCGATCAGCGACGGGTCCTCGTTACAGGCCGAGCTCAAGAAGGCCTCACCGGCGACGAACATCACGACGTAGTCCGCCGAGCCTTCGGCAGTCTGATAACCGCGGCGCGCGAGAGAATCCACGTGGTCGCGCAGCGCGCGCGCGTGCCGCTTCACGAGCGTCCTGCGCGTCTCGTCGTCGGAGGCCTCGAACGCCGCCTGCATCGAGTCCGTGGGTGCCTTGGCGTCGACGAACACGACGCGCTCACCCGGCAGATTGATCGTCATGTCCGGTCGCACGCGCGCCTCCTCCAGCGCGACGGTCTGCTGCTCCACGAAGTCGCAGTACGGAAGCATCCCCGCCTTCTCGACGACGTTGCGCAGCTGCATCTCGCCCCACTTGCCGCGCACCGCGGGATTACGCAGCGCCGTCACCAGCGTCGAGGTCTGCGTGGTCAGCTTGGCGGTCGCGCTCTCGAGCTTGTCGGTGCGGCCCAAGAGCTCGCCAAGCAGGCGATCGAACTCGCCGAGCTTCTGCGCGACCGGCGACACGAGTTCCCCGACGCGCTCGCTCGCGCGCGTCGCCGTCGCCTCGCGGAGATCGTTCTTCGCGCGCTCGAGCAGAGACTCGATCGCTTTTTCAGACGCGCGCTCGGCGTGCTGCAGCGAGACTTGCAGCGCGGCATTTTCGCCGCGAGCCGCCAGCCACGCGATGACCGCGCCGATTGCGCCGCCGGCGAGAAAGATGAGGAGCGCTTCGACGACGATCACGTGCTCGTGAGATACCTCGTGAGAAACGCCGCTAGACGCTGCCAGGCGTCCTCGCAGGCGTCCTTGACGTACGACGCTCGATGCTCGTCGCAGAAGGCGTGTCCGGCGTCGTCGTAGATGCGCACGTCGTTGGTGACTTTCAGCGCGGCCGCGAACTTCCGCACGTCGTCCGCGGGGTGCTCTTGTCGCGAGCGCCGTAGTTGCCGCACAGCGACATGCGGATCGCGGCGGGATCGACTCCCTCGACGGCTCCGTAGAACGGACACACCGCCGCGAAACGGTCGGCATCGTCGATCGCGGCCAGGAGCGCGATGTGTCCGCCCATGCAGAATCCCATGATCGCGATCTTCGTTCCCGCAAACTTTTGCGTCAGCCACTCCGCGGCGGCGCGAATGTCGCCGTCGTATTGCGCCCGGTCCAGCCGCTTGGCATACGGGCGGAACACGCTGGAGTCCGTCGCGCCGTCGCCGCTCGGCGCGCCGAAGCGCGCGTAGAGGTCGGGAGCGATCGCTGCGAATCCCGCCTTGGCCAAGCGCTCGACGACCTCTCGAATCGATGTGTCGACGCCCCAGATGTGCATGATCACGACGACGGACGGCGTGTGCGGGCCGGCATTAGCCGGCCACGCCGCGTAGGCGCGGACCTCGGCGTCGGGTCGCGACAGGCCGGCCCATTGCGCGGAAATGGAGGAGTCGCTCTCCGCGAAAACCATCGCGGGCCCGCCCAGTGTGGCCGCCGCCGACACCCCGACGAAGAACCGGCGGTTGACCCTCTCGGAGGCCGCCTGGGTCGGGTCGGTCGACGCCGTCACATTGCCGAGCTTTGACACGCGCGGTGCCGGTCCTCGCGCGAGACTAGGCCGTAGCCACATAGTCACGAAACGCACCGCTCGTAAAATCGCGATTGAACCGCCATGCGACTCGGAATCCCGGATACGAGAAGAATCGAGCGTTCCCGCTCCGTGTTGCAAGAAGCTGTCTTCGTAGTTGTAAACGACTGCCGAAAGCTGCCTCAAGAACGATTGATTCTGCGATCGCTCCATGGTGGTGTCGCCTCGAAATCCTCGAACCATGGCTTCGCTAAGAAATGGTTCCGTACAGCGTAGTATCGTTTCGGAAACGCCTCGGAGCTGCTCTTCACGAAGCGCGGTCGCCCAAAGAGTCACCGGTTGCTTTTAGGAGGACGCGAGGTAAAGTGATAAAAGGAGACTTTAGTCAATGAATCGCAGGGGCTTCCTCGCCGCCTCGACCGTACTCGCGGCCTCCGGCGCGGCGCCGGCGCAGTCCGTTCCCGGCGGGACCCATCTGGTCGAGCGCCGCATGGATTTCGACGCCGCGGCGTTCGAGGCGGCGGTCGCGCGGCCGGCGCAGATCCGGCAGCTCTACGAGGCCGTCGCGTTTCGGCCGGCGGTGCTCAACAACATCAAGAACTCCTTCAACGGACTGCAGTACGGGTTCGGCTACGCGCCCCTCAAAATCGGCATCGCGCTCGCGGCTCACGGTCCGTCGGCGGTCTACGGCTACGCCGACGAGCTCTGGGCCAAGTATCGCCTGGGCGAATTCTTCGAGCTCACCGACACGACCGCTGCGCCGATCGCCTCGAACGCCTTCCTGCACAAGCGCGCGGCGATGGACCCGGCAGCGGATCCCGACGATCCCGTCGGTATGTACCAGGACACGTCGATCGAGATGCTGCAGCATCGCGGTCTCGTCGTGCTCATTTGTCACACGGCGGTCGAGGAGCAGGCGCGCGCGCTCGTCAAAGGCGGGTTTGCGCCGGCTGGCGCGGGTGCGAGCGACGTGGCCGACGACCTCCTGACGCATCTGATCCCGGGCGCGGTGGTCGTTCCTGCCATGGTTGCAACGATCGCCGTGCTCCAGGCAAAGTATCACTACACCTACCTATCGCCGGAGCTGTGATGCTCGCGAGAGTCGCATCCGCAGTAGTCGCGATGGCGCTCGCGTTAGCGGGCTGTTCGTCGCAAAAATCCGCGCCGGCGCCGTACGATCCACGCGACCTGCCGCCGGGACCGGTCGGGCGATCGATCTCGTACGGTTACTCGCTGATCGCAGAGACGCACCGGCTGATGCGCGACTACGTGCGCGCCGACCTTACCTGCGCCGACTGCCACATCGCGGCGGGAATGCTCCCGCGCGGGGGCACCTTCGTCGGAACGTACGCGCGCTTTCCGCAGTGGAACCGGCGCGCGCATCGCGTGATCGCGCTCCAGGATCGGATTGCCGAGTGCTTCCTCTACAGCATGAACGGTAAGGCGCCCGCCTACAACGGCAAAGCGATGATCGCGATCGTGGCCTACATCGCCTGGCTCTCGCGCGGCACGCCGATCGGCGCGAAACAAGGGGCGTCAGATTCGTACATCGTGCCGCTGCCCACCGCGTCGCCCGACGTCGCGCTCGGCAAGGCGCTGTACCGCCAGCGCTGTGAACAGTGCCACCAGGCCGACGGCGGCGGCGTCGGATCGGTCTATCCGCCCCTCTGGGGCGCGCGCTCCTTCAACCAGGGGGCCGGCATGGCGCACATCGATCGAATGACCGGCTTCGTGCGCTACAACATGCCGCAAAATGCGCCCGGCTCGCTCACGCTCGCGCAGGCCTACGACGTCGCGGCATTCGTGCTGAGCCACCCGCGCCCACGCTTTCACCGCAACGCGCTCGTCGCCGCGCCCTCCCTTCCGGCAAAGTATTTTTAGCCGTAGGCCCCCAGCGCGCCAAAAGATAAGATGAAACCTGTTTTGGATTCCACGATGGTTAGCGTGACGCTCCCCGAGATGGGGGAGTCGGTCACCCAAGGCTCGATCGTCGAGTGGCGCAGAAAAGTCGGCGAGTACGTCGCCGAAGGCGATCCGCTCGTCGAGGTGACGACCGACAAGGTCGACGTCGAGGTTCCGGCCACGGCATCGGGCCAGATCACGCAGATTCTCGCGCGCGAAGGCGACACGGTCGCGGTTGGCACACCGCTGGCCGAGATCGACACGTCCAAGACCGATGGCGCCACAACCGCTCGTCCTTCGACTCCTAGGACAGGCACCGGCAACGGCGCACCCGCTGCATCGGCGCCTGTCCGCAGCGGAGTCGAAGGGCCGCCGAAACCTGCACCCGCGCCGGAGCTGCCCGCGCGAACCGATGCGATCGCCGACCAGCCTGCCCGCCGCATGGCGCGGCGTCTCGACGTGGATCTGTCGGAGGTGCGCGGGTCGGGACCCAACGGCTTGATCCTGCGATCCGACGTGATCGCGCAGGCCGAAAGCGCGCGCCACCTTCCGGCCTCGCCGGTTCGCGCGGCACCGAAGCCTGTCCTGAGCCCCTCGACTTCGCTCGGGATAAACTCCGTCGAAGGGGCACCAGCCGGCGCGAAGCTGACGCCGCTGCGCGGGCCCGCTGCGGCGCTGACCGGCTACATGGAGCAGAGCCTCACCATTCCGACGGCGACGAGCTTCCGCAGCGTGCCGGTGGACGTGCTCGACGCGCGGCGCAAGGAACTCAACGGCGCGGTAAAGGCCGCCGGGCGCGAGGAGCGGATCTCGTTCACGCATCTGATCGCGTACGCGATCGTGCGAGCCGCTCAGCAGATGCCGTTCATCACGTATTCGTTCCGGCGCGACGAGGCCGGCGCGCCCGTGCGCGTTGAGTCCGGCATCCATCTCGGGCTCGCGGTGGATACCGAACGCAAGGACGGAACGCGAACGCTGGTCGTGCCGGTAATCCGGGATGCGGACGCGCTCGAGTTCGCGGCGTTCCGCGACAAGTATGAGGAGCTCGTTACTCGAGCGCGCGAGAACAAGCTCGTCGCGGACGATCTGCAAGGCGCCTCGTTCACGCTGACCAATCCGGGCGGCATCGGGACGATCGCGTCGGTGCCGCGCCTGATGGCCGGGCAGGGCGCGATCATTGCTGCCGGCGCGATCGGCTATCCGCCCGGATTTTCGAGCGCCAACGAACAATCGCTCCGGCTGCTCGGCGTTTCGCGCGTGATGCAGCTCACCAGCACCTACGACCACCGCGTCATTCAGGGCGCCCAGTCCGGCGAGTATCTGCGACGTGTCGACGAGTTGCTGCAGGGCAAGGATGGATTCTACGAGGCGGTGTTCGCCTCGCTCGGACTGCGAGCCGCGGCGGTCCCGCAGCTCGCGCTGGCGCCGGTCGGTCCGGCGACGGCGCCTCCCTCCGACGACATGCTGCGCGCGGTCGCGTCCGGCATGGCGATCGTCTCCGCCTATCGCCGGCACGGCCACCTCGCGGCCAATCTCGATCCTCTCGGCCGCGAGCCGGTCGGCGACGCCTCGCTCGAACCGGCGACGTATGGGCTGACGCCGGCGCTTCAGAGCGCCATTCCGGCGAGCGTGCTGCACGTGAAAGTTCCGGGCAGCACGCTGTCGGAGATCCTACCCCGGCTGCGCGAGACCTACGCCTCGACGATCTCCTACGAGATCGAGCACATCTCGAACGCGACGGAGCGCGCGTGGCTGCGCGACTACATCGAGTCGGGGCGCAACAAGATCAAGCATTCTCCGCAGCGCCAGATCGAGTTTCTCTCGCGCCTCACGAAGGTCGAGGCGTTCGATCGCTACGTGCGCAAGACGTTCTTGGGACAGAAGACGTTCTCGGGCGAGGGGCTCGACGTCATGGTCCCCATGCTCGAGGAGATGCTCGACATGCTCGCCGACGATGGCGTGGCCGACGCCGTGCTCGGCATGGCGCACCGCGGGCGCCTCAACGTGATCGCGCACGTCGTGAACCTGCCGTACGAAGAGGTCATGACGGAATTCGAGGCGGCGCAGTACCGCGGCAACCTGGGCGACGACGACGTGATGGGCGACGTTAAGTATCACCACGGCGCGACGGGCGTCTTCACCACGTCGAAGGGCAAGACGATTGGAGTCACGCTCGAGCACAACCCGAGCCATCTGGAGGCGGTCGATCCGGTCGTCGAGGGGGCCGTGCGCGCGCTGCAGACCAATCACGAACACGGCGTCCCCACCCGCGACTGCAATCGCGCCGTGCCGATCCTGATTCATGGGGACGCGGCCTTCACCGGTCAGGGCATCGTGTCGGAGGTGCTGAATATGCAGTCGCTTCCCGGCTATGCGACCGGCGGCACCATCCACCTCATCGCGAATAACCAGATCGGGTTCACGACGGATCCGGCCGACGCGCGCTCGACGCGATACGCCTCCGACTTAGCCAAGGGCTTTGACGTTCCGATCGTCCACGTCAACGCCGACGACGTAGACGCGTGCATCGCCGCCGCGCACTTCGCCATCGATTACCGCCGCGCGTTCGGCAGCGACGTGCTGATCGATCTGATCGGGTATCGCCGATTCGGGCACAACGAGCAAGACGAGCCGGCGTACACGCAGCCCGAGATGGCCGAGCGCATCAAGAATCACCCGACGGTGCGCGAGCTGTTCGCGAACAAGCTCGTCAATCAAGGCCTCGTCACCGCGGAGCAGACGCGTGCGATGGCGGAGGAGGCGACGGAGCGTTTACAGGAGGTGCGCCGCGCGGTCAAGGGCGCGCTGGCCTCGCACATCACCGGGCGTAAGCTTGCGGGCAGCAACACGTTCGACGGCACGGTGCTCCCCCGCGTCGAGCGCGGCGAGCTGGTTGCGTGGAGCGAGGCACTGGTCGCCGTGCCGCCGGGCTTCGAGCTCAATAAAAAGCTGCACGGTCAGTTCGAGCGCCGCAATGCGACGATCGCCGAGAAGGGCATCGTGGACTGGGGAACGGCGGAGTCGCTGGCCTTCGCATCGCTGCTGACGAGTGGGACGCCGATCCGGCTGACCGGCCAGGACACCGAGCGCGGCACGTTCAGCCATCGCCACGCGGTCTTCCATGATCCGGCCACACACGGTATTTGGATTCCACTGCAGCACGTCGCTGAGACGCAGGCGTCGTTCGAGATCCGCAACAGCCCGCTCTCCGAGTACGCCTGCATGGGATTCGAGTACGGCTACTCGGCCCAGGAGCCGAACGCGCTCGTGCTCTGGGAAGCGCAGTACGGCGATTTCTTCAACGGCGCCGAGATCGTCGTCGATCAGTTCATTGCCGCGGGGCAGGCGAAGTGGGGACAGACCGCGCGCCTGACGCTATTGCTGCCGCACGGCTACGAGGGCGGCGGCCCGGAACACTCGAGCGCGCGTCCCGAGCGTTTCCTCCAGCTGGTCGCCGAGGGCAACCTGCGCGTCGCGTCGCCGTCGGTCGCGAGCAACTACTATCATCTGCTGCGCACGCAGGCACGTTCACCGCTCGCGGTGCCGCTCGTGGTGATGACGCCGAAATCACTGCTGCGCTCCGAGAGCGCGGCGAGCACGCTGGACGAGATGGCCGGGGGCCGCTTCGCTCCCGTGATCGACGATCCACGTCCGCTCGACCGAAATGCCATCGAGCGCCTCATCCTGTGCAGCGGCAAGATCTATCACGACCTCACCGCGCACGCCGCATACGCTGCGCTGCAGAAGACCGCCATCGCGCGCATCGAATTGCTCGCGCCGTTGCCGGTCTTCGATATCAATCATGTGATCGGCAGTTACCCCAATTTGAAGAAGCTCGTTTGGGTTCAGGAGGAGCCGAAGAACATGGGCGCTCGCGCGTTCGTGCGCCGGCGCCTGCTGGAAGGAAAGCGCGATGGGTTCGACATCGAGTACATCGGGCGCGGCTATCGCGCGAGCCCCAGCGAGGGCTATGCCGGCCAGCACGCGGTCGAACAGGAGCGCATTGTCGCCACCGCGCTCTCCGAGTGATCGCAAAGACCGGCGCCCTGCTCGCGGTCGCCGTCGCGGTCGGCGCGATGACCTATCCGCCGGCGCCGCGCGACAACACGGTCGACAACTACTACGGCACCGCCGTGCCGGACCCGTACCGGCCGCTCGAGAACACCGACGCACCCGCGACGAGGCAATGGGTCGAGGCTGAAGCCAGCCTGACGCGCTCGTACCTCGACGCGATCCCGCAGCGCGCCGCGATCAAGGCGCACCTGAAGTCGCTGCTCGACTACGAGAACTTCGGCGTTCCATTTCACCTGGGCGACCAGTACTTCTACCTGCACACGAACGGGGTGCAGAATCAATGGGTGCTGTTTACGATGCGCGGCCCGCACGGCACGCCGCGCGTACTGATCGATCCCAACCGCATGTCCAAGGACGGCTCGGTCACGCTCGGCGGCGAGTGGCCGAGCTGGGACGCGCGTCTTCTTGCCTACTTCACCCAAACGTCCGGCTCGGACTGGCAAACCTGGCACGTGCGCACAGTCGCTACCGGCAAGGATCTGTCAGACTCGTTGCGCTGGAGCAAATTCTCGGACATGGCCTGGCTGCCCGACACCAACGCGTTCCTGTACGAGCGCTATCCGGTTCCGGTGACGGGTCAGACCTATAAGGGCGCGCTCTACGATCAAGCCGTCTACCTCCATCGTCTTGGAACGCCGCAGTCGGCCGACACGCTCTTCTACTACCGGCCCGACCATCGCAACTGGATCTACGGCGTTACCGCCGCCGAGGATCGGCGATACGTCGTGTTGACCGTCTCGAGCAGCGATTCGATTAACGAGCGGATCGGCTACGCCGATTTGCGCGATCCTAAGCGGACCGTGCACGAGCTGCTCTGGAAGAGCGATGCCCAGTGGACGTACGTGGACAACCTCGGCCCCCTCTTTTATTTCATGACGACCCTCGACGCGCCGAACTCGCGCATCGTCGCGGTCGACCTGCGCAGGCCGAACGTCTTGCGGACCGTCGTCCCCGCAGCGGCGTCCGCACTGCAAGGCGCATCGGCGGTCGGGCATCGGCTGATCCTCAGCTATCTCGTGGACGCCCATTCGTCGGTGAAGGTCTACGACGAGCGAGGTCGGTTCGAGCGAAACCTGCCGCTGCCCGGGCTGGGAACGGCGACCGGGTTCGAAGGCTTCCGCAGCGATCGCCTCACGTTCTATCGCTACAACGGGTGGACGACGCCCCCGACGATTTACGCCTACGACGTCGTCACCGGGCGCAGCACGGTCTATCATCGGCCGCGCATTCGCTTCGATCACTCCAAATACGAAACGGAGGAAGTCTTCTACCACAGCAGAGACGGCACGCGCGTCCCGATGATGATCTCGTACCGTAAGGGGCTGGTGCGCGACGGCCGCAATCCCACGATCCTCTACGGCTACGGCGGCTTCGACATCGCCATCACGCCGTATTTTTCTTCCTACGTCGCGACGTGGCTGCAGATGGGCGGCGTCTACGCGGTCGCCAACATCCGTGGCGGATCGGAGTACGGCGAGCGGTGGCATCGCGCCGGGATGCTGGCCGACAAGCAGAACGTCTTCGACGACTTCATCGCGGCGGCCGAGTATCTCATCGCGCAGCGCTACACGTCGACGCCGAAGCTCGCCGTCAAGGGCGAATCGAACGGAGGGCTGTTGATCGGAGCCGTCGAGACGCAGCACCCAAATCTCTTCGGCGCGGCCCTCGCCGGCGTCGGCGTCATGGACATGCTGCGCTTCGAGAAGTTTACGATCGGCAGCTTTTGGGCGTCCGAGGTGGGCTGCGCCACCTGCGGTAAAGCCGACTTCGAGTGGATCTACAAGTACTCGCCGTACGCGAACGTCAGGCCCAACACCGTCTATCCGCCGACGCTGATCATGACGTCCGATCACGACGATCGCGTCTTTCCGGCGCACAGTTTCAAGTTCGCGGCGCGGATGCAGGCGGCGCAGGCCGGCCCGGCGCCGGTTCTGCTGCGCGTGCAGCTCAAGGCGGGGCACGCGCAAAGCACGACGCTGGGCGAAACCGTCGACCTCTACTCCGACATCTATGCGTTTCTCGTCAAGAACCTCGGCATGACGCTGCCGCACGATTTCCAGTAGCGGCGCGCGAGATTCTCTAAGGTTCGTTCCGCGGCTCGAACATCTCGGTCAGCAGCTCGTCGATGCCGTCCGCGTCCGTGAAGAGGCGTCTCGTGTGTGGGCCGATGAAGCCTTCTCGAACCATGTGGTCGAAGAGCGACAGCAATGCGTCGTAGTAGCCGCGATAGTTCAGCAATCCGATCGGCTTGTCGTGGATTCGTAGCTGGCGCCAGCTCAGCACCTCGCAGAATTCGTCCATCGTACCGAAGCCGCCGGGCAGCGCGATGAATCCGTCGCTGGCGTCGTCCATGATCGCCTTGCGCTCGTGCATCGTCTTGACGACGTGCAGCTCGGTGAGCCCCGCGTGAGCGATCTCCGTGCGGGCGAGGGCCTGCGGGATGACGCCGATCACCTCGCCGCCGCAGGCCAACGCAGTGTCGGCCACTATTCCCATCAGACCGATGCTGCCGCCGCCGTAGACGATGCCGTAACCGGCGGCGACGATCTTCTCGGCCGCTTCGCGCGCCATTTGCGCGTACGACTCTCCGTTGCCGGTATGCGAGCCGCAAAAGACACAGATTCGCTTCATTGCCCTGCGCGGTTTCTAAAGGACGCGACGCGCGCCTGCCGATGAGGCTTTTCATGTGGGCGGCGATCGAGTTCGCCGCCCTCGCCGTCCTGGCGGTCGTGCGTACGAAGCTCTGGACGTATGGGTCCGACACCGGCACGTTCGCCCAGATCGTCGCCGACGCGTTCGGGGGCATGCGCAACGGGGTCGAGGCGGGCTCGCACTTCCGTTACCATTGGTCGCCGACGCTCGCGTTGTTGTGGCCGCTCGTCGCGCTCGGACGCAGCGCGCTGCCGCTCCAGCTGCTGCAGGCCGCGGCGACGGCCGCCTGCGGGCCGCTGGTGGCGGCCATCGCGCGCCCGTACGCGAGCGCCAGGCTCGCCAACGCGCTCGGGTACGTAACGCTGCTGTATCCGCCGCTGCTCGCGCTTGGCTTCGACGAGTTTCACGAGCTCGGGCTGTTCACGCCGCTCGCGCTTGCGATGTTCTTGGCCGCGGATCGCTCGAGCTGGCTCTGGTTTGCTGTCTGCGCGGCGTTGGCGATCGGCCTGCGCGAGGACGCCGCGCTGACGCTTATCTTCTTCGGGCTGGCTCTGATCGGCGTCGCACGATCGCGGCGCAGCCGCGCGCTGGCGTGGGCCGGAGCGGGCGTGGCGCTCGCGTCGGCGGCGGCGCTCGGCGCGTACTTCGGATTGATCGTTCCACGTTTGGGCGGGTGGGTGCCGAGTCATTTCTACTTCTATCCGTTTGCCGACGGACCGGTCGCGCTGCTGATCGCGCCGCTGATCCACCCGCTCGAATTCACGCGCGCCATCTTTACGCTCGGCCGGCTCACCTACGTGCTCGAGTCCCTCGTCCCGCTGGCGTTCTTGCCGCTGCTCTCGCGGTGGGCGCTGCTGGCGCTGCCCGGCGCCGCGATCGTGCTGCTAGCGAACTCCGGCTACGTCTGGCGCATGGGCGATCACTACGCCGCGCTCTGGATCCCGTGGCTACTCGTCGCGGCCGCGATGGGCGCCGTCGAGGTCGCGCGGCGCAGCGAGCGGCGAGCGCGAAACTGGACGGTCACGGCGGGCGCGCTGTGCGCGGTGTTCCTGATCGCCTTCGATCCGCTGCATCCGCTGCACTATCTGCATCCGTACTACCACGATCTCGCCGACGCGCGCCGCGCGATCGGCTGCGTGCCGAAGGACGCGAGCCTCGCGACGTACGACGAATGGTTCTCGGCGGTGGCGGCGCAACGGCCGCACGCGACGATCGATCGCACGTCGGGGATGCAGTACCTCGTCTATGCCGACGACTTTCCCGATACCGCCAATCAGCGGCGCCTGCGGCCCGCGCTCGAGGCCGAGGTCGGCGCGGGGCGCTATCGCGTCGTCTGCCGGTACGGGAGCGTGGCCGCGTACGAGGCCGTGGCATCGCCGTGATCCCCGGGCCGAGCCGCTGGGCGACGATGCGCAGGCTTTTGCCGGTGCCGTTCGAGCGCTTTCCCGCGTTCTTGCGCGACGTCACGGAGCGCTACGGCAACGTCGTCGCGTTCGCGCTGCCGTGGCGCTCGTATCTCTTCGTCAACGAGCCGGCGCTGATCAAGGAGATCCTCGTGACGCAGCAGCACGCATTCTCGAAGTCGTTGGGAACGCGCGTGCTGCGGCTGTTGCTCGGCGAAGGGCTGCTGACCAGCGAGGATCCGCTGCACCGGCAGATGCGGCGCATCGTTCAGCCCGCGTTTCATCGCGAGCGCATCGCCGAGTACGCGCGCGCGATGGAGCGCGACGCGAACGAGTTCGCCGAGGGGATGAGCGACGGGCAGACGTTCGACGCGCACGCGGCCATGACGGCCCTCACCCTGCGCATCGCCACCGAAACGCTCTTTGGCAGCGACGAAAGCGACGCCGCGCGCGTCGTCGGCGACGCGCTGCGCCTGATGATGGGCGAATTTCCGTTCATGTTGACGCCGCTAGGCTCGCTGCGCTCGCGTTTGCCTTTTCGTAAGACGCGGCAATTTTGGCGGGCTCGCGCGGCGCTCGACACGATAATCTTCGACATCATCGCCCGGCGGCGTCGCGATGAGACCGCACGCACGGACGCGCTCACGCTGCTCCTCGCCGCGCGCGATGCCGAGACCGGCTATCGACCCTCAGACGGGCAACTACGCGACGAGATCATGACGCTGTTCATCGCCGGGCACGAGACGACGGCCAACGCGCTCACCTGGGCTCTGGTTCTGCTGGCGCAACACCCGGAGACCGACGAGACCCTCGCCGCGGCGGCTCGCGAGGGCGATCGAAAGCACGTCGCGCGCGTCGTCAAGGAGGTGCTGCGCCTCTATCCGCCGGCCTGGGTCATCGGGCGCGAGACGCTGTGCGACGTTGCGTTGAATGGCGGCGTCGCGATCCCGGAGCGAACGACCGTCTTCTTCGCCCCGCTGATGCTCCACCGGCGGCCGGACCTTTTTACGGAACCCGATCGCTTCGACCCGGACCGCTGGGTCGGTGCCGAGCCGTCTCCGTTTGCGTACGTGCCGTTCGGCGGCGGCGCACGCCGCTGCATCGGCCAGGAGTTCGCGCTCGCAGAGATTGGGATCGTCCTGACGGCCCTCATCTCGCGTTGGCGCTTCGCGCTTGCGCCCGGCGCAACGGTCCGCGCGGCGCCGCTGGTCACTCTGCGCCCGGCCGGCCCCGTCTGGATGAGCGCCGCTAAGCGCGCTTAGGGCACGACGACACGGCGGTTGGTTCGCCGGCGCGATTCTGAAACGTCTGCACCCAGCAGTTTCCGGTGAGCGAGCAGTAACAGAGCGCGATCCCGAGATGCTTGAGCGACGGCCTCAGGTAGCGCACCAAGACGTCGCCGTCGACCTCGAAGATCGTGTGCTGGCTGTTCGCGGGGATGACCATGCCCGTGGTGGGCGTACTCGTCACGATGCGCAACTTCGCTCCGGCACGGAGGGCGGCGCGCGCGTGTGCCGTGATCTGCGGGTCGCGCCGCGTGATCTCTGCCAGAATGTTTTCCAGCGATGGCTCGGTCTTGCCGTCCCACGTGAGGTTCACCGAGCGGACGATCGCGGGCCCCAAACCGTCGTTGCGAACGTACAGCTGAACCTGCCAAGGCGCGTAGTTCAGGTCGAAGCTGACGTACGGCCAGACCGTCGCGCTGAACTGCCGCGCGATGACGCGGGTCTGATAAACGGTGGCGACCGCGGCGACGGTGCTGATCAGCAGCGCGCAGAGCGCGATGACGAAGTCCAGCCGCAGCCGCGCGTTCATCAGGCCAGCACGAGCTGCTCGTCGCCGATTCCTGCGCTGCGGACTGCGTCGTGGATCATCCGCTCCTGGATCTCGCGCAACGCCCAGCGCGCCTGCGCCGCGGGCGACAGCTGATCGACGGGATCGAAGTACACGAACGCCTTGCCGGGCTTGACGCTGGGCGCCGCATAGACGGCGATGCCGTTCTCGCGATCGTAGTACTCGTACGAGTGCACGTCGCGCTTGCCGCCGCCGCCGGGCGCGTCGCAGACGAACGTCGGCGTGTTGAAGCCGGCAGTGCTGCCGCGAACGTATTTCTCGGTGTCGACCGCCGTGGCGATCGTCGTCCGCAGCTCCTCGACGCCCTTCACCATATCGTGCATGTAGACGTAGTAGGGATGCACGTTGACGTGGCCGAGGCGCTTGACCAGCAGCTGCATGCGCTCGCGCGTGTCGTTCACGCCGCGAATCAGCACGGACTGGTTGCGCGTGAAGATGCCGCGTTCGAAGAGCAGGCGCATCGCCTTCTGCGTGATCCACGTGATCTCTTCGGGCGCGTTGAAGTGCGTGTGGAGCACGACCTCCTTGCCGAGCGTGCGCCCGCGGTCGACGATCGCGGTGAGCGCGTCGAGCCATTCGGCGTGCGTGATGAGCTTCATCGGCATGATCGCCGGGCCTTTGGTCGCGAAGCGCATCCGGCGCACGTGTGGGATGTCGAGCAGCGCATTGCCGATCAGCTCGATGTTCTTCGGCGGCAGCTGGTAGACGTCGCCGCCGGAGATCACGATGTCTTCGAGCTCGGGCCGCTCCGCGATGTACGCGAACGCGTCGTTCCACTGCTTGGGCGTCTTGGCCAACGGGATCTTGTCGACGTACGTGGTGTCGGGGCCGATCGCGTAACTGCGCGTGCAGAACCGGCAGTAGACGGGGCAGACGTTCAGCGGCAGGAAGAGCGCCTTGTCGACGTACCGGTGCACTAGGCCCGGTACCGGCGAGTCCTCTTGCTCGTGCAGCGAATCGAGCGTCAGGCGCGGATGGTCCGGCAGCGACGCGGACGCGAGCGGGATGAACTGGCGCCGGATCGGATCGTTGACCGGATCGTTCCAGTCGATCAGCGCGATCGCGTAGGGCGAGACGCGCACGGCCATCGGCGCCACGCGGAACCCCGCCTCGGCATCGCGATAGAACTCGGGCGAGCAGACCTCGCGAATGGTTTCGAGAAGCTCCTCCGCCGTCTTGACCGATTTTTTTTGCTGCCACAGATGGTCGAGGAACGTCGCTTCGTCCACGTCCGCGTAGGCGGGAATATGGCGCCAAAACTCTCCTTGCTTGAGGTTCTTGTAATCGAACTGCTCCGGCGGCACCGGCGGCTTGAGGCGGTGAATTTCGGTCTCGGTCGTCATGGTGGCTTTCTCTCTGTCATCCTTCCCTTCGACTCGCTGTCGCTCACTCAAGACAGGCTCTCGGCTCAGGGTGACAATGGTATTTTTCTTCGAAATAGGCGCGCAGCGCGGGATGATCGCGCAGCGTCTGCAGCGCCGTCTCGGCGTGGCCCTTGGTGTAGCCGTTTCCGATGATCATGGTGACGTCGAGCGCGACGCCCTCGGCGCCGAGGGCCGCCGCTGTAAACGACGTCGACATCGAAAAGAAGTAGACCGTGCCGCCGTCCTTGGCGCAGAGGATCGAAGCGAGCTCGGTGCCCGGAACGTTCACGCAGTTGATGACGACGTCGGCGAGTTCCGGCGCGACGGCCTCGACCGCGGAGCTCGTCTCGAGCGCGCGTCGTGCATCGCCGACGACCAGCTCGTCGATCAAGCCGGCGCTGCGCAACAGCTGCGCCGAAGCGCTCGACGCGTCCGGTACGAGTCCGATGACGCGGCCGCGCGGGCCGACTCGTGACTTGGCCTGGGCGCACGACAGGAGTCCGCTCTTGCCGTCGGCGCCGATGACGACCACGGTCTGACCGGGCCCGCAGAGACGCCGCACTTGCGCGGGCGCGCCCGCCACGTCCAGCACGGCCAGCGCCACGCCCTCGTCGATGTCGTGCGGGAGCCGCGCCCAGAGCCCGCTCTCGAACAGAATCGCCTTGCCGCGCACCCACACCCGCCCGGTGTCGACGTCGACGCGATCGACGGCTTCGAGGTGCAGCGGCGTGAGCGTCAGCGACACGAGCGACGCGATGCGGTCGCCCGTCGTGACGTCAACTCTGCCGCGCAGCGCATCGCCGATCTCGAGCACGCGCCCTACGAACATCCCGCCGCTGCCGGTCACCGGATTGTGCTGCTTGCCGCGCTCGCCGACGATCTCGAGGATGCGCTCGCCAATGCGGCGGGCGTCGAACTCGCAGGTTTCGCAGAGCTGCCGGAACGATGCCGAGTCGATGTTGAGCGCGTCGACCTCGCACAGCATCTCGTTCTCGGCGGCGACCGGCGTGTTGTCGATGCGCCACGCGTCCTGCGGCATGGCGCCGGCGGGCTCGAGCACGCGATGCGTCCCCAGGCGGTGAGGCTTCGCCGGCGCTTTCATTCCCAGCGCACCGTCACGCCGCCGCGGTCGAACGGCACGCCCAGGACGATCGTCGTCCGCGTGCGCGCCATTCCCGGCGTCGCCTTCAGCCGCGCGAGCAAGTCGTCGAGGTGCTGCGTGGAACGCGTCACGACCTTGCACAGAAACGACTCTTCGCCCGCGACCGAGTGCACCTCGGAGATCTCGGGCATCTCGCTCAAGCGCCGGGTGAAATCGTCGTAGTTGCAGTCGGGCGACGTGTAGCAGCTGACGAACGCGATCAGGTGCAGCCCGAGGCGGCTGGCGTCGAGCTGCGCGCTATAGGCGCGGATGTAACCGCGCTGCTCGAGCCGCTTCACCCGGTCGTGCACCGCGGGCGCCTTGAGACCGACCAGCTGTCCCAGCTCCGTAAAGGTAGAACGCGCGTTGCGTTGCAACGCGTCCAGGATTCGGAGATCGAGGTCATCGAGCTCTTCGGTCAACATTGGCATATTCGACATGAGAGGAGGTTTGCCGAACATTCTTCGGCCCGCCTACAATAGCACCCGATATCCGTTCGGCGCAAGCCGCGCAGTATCGGGCGCCGCTCTGCTGGCCCTCTTGTGCGTCCCGAGCGGCTGCGGGCGGGCGGGCGGGGCCGGCTCGGCCGTGCGCTTCGACCTGGCCGCCGATCCGCGCAACCTCAACCCCCTGTTCCTCAACCCCGATGCCGCCTCGGTCGAACAGCAGCTCGCCCGCTTGGCGTTCGAGCCATTCGTGGATCTGGACGGGCGCGCCCACCCGCGCCCCGAGCTGCTGCGGGTGATCCCGACGCGCGCCAACGGCGGCCTCTCGCCGGACGGGCGGACGATCCGCTACCGGCTGCGCCGCAGTGTGACGTGGAGCGACGGACGCCCCGTGACCGCGGCCGACGTGCTCTTTACGCTGCGCGCCATACTGGACCCGCGCAATCCGGTGCGATCGCACGAAGGCTACGACCTCATCGATCGCGCGTATGCACCGGATGCGCACACCGTCGTCTTTCACCTCAAGCGCGCGTGGGCACCGGCCGTGATGACGTACTTCTCGTATGGCTTCTCGCCGCAGTTCGTGTTGCCCGAGCACGTCCTGGCATCGCAGTCGCCGCTGAGCCGCGCGGCGTACAACGCGGCGCCCGGCGTCGGCGACGGCCCGTATCGGTTTGTGTCGTGGACGCGCGGCGAGGGATTGCGTTACGCCGCGAACCCGCGGTATTGGCGCGGCAAGCCGGCGGTCGCGACGCTGACGATTCGAACGATTCCCGATCCATCGACCAACCTGTTGCTCCTGCGCGCGGGCGAGCTCGATTGGAATCTCCTTGCGCCGGCGCAGCTCGCGGTCGTGCGCGACGATCCGCGCATCGCGTTCGTAACGGTGCCGACCGCCGTCGTCGCCGGACTTGCCTTCAATACGGCGCACGTGCCGCTGGACGACGTCCGCGTGCGCCGCGCCATCGCCATGTCGATCGACCGCGACGCTATCTCGCGAAAGATCACGCTCGGAGTTTATCCGGTGACGAACATGATTCAACCGCAATTTTCGTGGGCGTTCGATCCGTCCGTGCGGCAGCCGCAGTACGACCCGGCGGCCGCGGACCGTCTATTCGACGCGGCGGGATGGCGGCGCGGCCCGGACGGCGCTCGGCGGCGCGGCGGGCAAGCGTTCCGCCTGGTCTACGTGCAGTTTCCGGAAACCGCGACCGGTGTTCGCGTCGCAGCCGCGGCGCAGGCCGCTCTTCGGCAGCGCGGCATCGACGTCGTGATCAAGGCCGTGAGCAACGCGCAATTGTTCCTGCCCAACACCGGCGTCCTCGCTCGCGGCACCTTCGACCTCGCGTACGTGCCCTGGACGATGGGTGCCGATCCCGACGACTCGTCCGTGCTCGGCTGCGGCGCGCCGTCCAACTACATGCGCTGGTGCGACCCGGCGGTCGAGCGCCTCGAGCGCGCGGCGAGCAACGACGCGGACGCCGGAACGCGCAAGCGACTCTACGCGCGGATCGGACGCATCGTAGCTCAACAGGTCCCGATCCTCTACCTCTTCAACGCGGACTACCTCTACGCGTATCGAAAACGATTGGTCGGCTTCGCTCCGAACGCTTTTCTGCCCACCTGGAACGCCTATCAGTGGAGGATACGTGAGGCTCGCTAAGTCATGATCGGTCAGGGCGTCTCGTTCGTCTTGTAAAACAACTTCATCGTGTTGTTCGCGATCGCCGTGGTGACGACGATCGTCAAGCTCGGCCTACGTCTTCTGGGGCGAGCTGCTCTTCTACAATGTCGGCATCGGCTGCGTTCTCGTCGCGATCTTCGCGCTCGCCGCGGCGGCGGGGCACATCCAGCAGATTGAGTGTTGTCACAACTACGCGCCCGGCAACGCCGGCCTGACGTCGTGCTCGCGGCGCTCTGCCGCGGGGAACGCAGTTAGCCCCCCGCGAACGCTCGCTCTAAGATGAGCGCCATCCCCGAGAGAGCGGCATCGTGATCGAGTTCTTCTTACGCCGACCGCTCTTCGCCGGGGTGTTGAGCTTCGTTGTCTTACTCGCCGGACTCATCACGATCCCGACCCTGCCGATCTCGCAGTATCCGCAGATCTCGCCGCCGACGGTGACCGTCACGTCGCAATATCCCGGCGCGAGCGCGAGCATGGTGGCGCGCTCGGTCACGACGCCGCTCGAGATCAACATCAACGGCGCCGACGGCCTGCAGTACATGCAGTCGTACTCGAGCGCCAACGGGACGAGCCAGATCGTCTGTACGTTTGCGCTCGGCACCGACCCGACGACCGATCAGACCAACGTCCAGCACGGCGTGGATCTGACGTTATCGCAGCTCCCCACGGCCGTTCAGAACCAGGGCGTCACGGTCCAGAAGAGCTCCGGCAACATCACGATCGCCGTCGCCATGCTCTCGACCAGTTCCGCCGTTTCCGACGTCGCGGTGAGCAACTACGCCGATCTCAACGTGATCGAGGAGCTCAAGCGCGTCCCCGGCGTGGGGCAGGTCGCAGTGCTCGGCGACCGCACCTACGGCATGCGCATCTGGGTCGACCCGCACAAGCTCCAGGCCAACAACATCTCACTCGACACGCTGATCGGCGCGATTCGCCAGAACAATGCTGACGTCGCGCCGGGTGCGATCGGCCAGCCGCCGACGACGGGCTCGCAGCCGTTCCAGATTCCGATTCAAATCAACGGCCGGCTGCAGAGCGTCGAGGAGTTCAAGAAGATAGTCGTCGCCGCGCAGCCCAACGGCGGTTTCCTGCGCGTCGGCGACCTAGCTCAGGTGCAACTGGGCGCGCAGAATTACGTGACGTCGGCGCGTTACGACGGGGAGACTGCCGTCGTCCTGGCGATCGAGGGCGAGCCGACGGCGAACTCGCTGCAGATCTCGCAGAACGTTCGCGCGACGATGGCGCGGATCGCGCAGCACATGCCGACGGGGATCTCGTACACGATCGCCTTCGACACGTCCGACTTCGTGCGGGCCTCCATCAAGGAGGTCATCGTCACGCTGCTCATCGCCATCCTGCTGGTCGTCCTGGTCATCTTCATCTTCCTGCAGAACTGGCACAGTACGCTCATCCCGTCCATGACGATCCCGGTATCGCTGATCGGCACCTTCGCGGCGCTGAAGCTGCTCGGGTTTTCGATCAACACGCTGACGCTCTTCGGGTTGACGCTCGCGACGGGTCTCGTGGTCGACGACGCCATCGTCGTGCTCGAGAACATCGTGCGCCACATCGTGGACGACAAGACCAACCCGTTCCAGGCCACGGCCCGCGCCATGCGCGAGATCGGCGGCGCCGTCGTCGCGACTTCGCTCGTCCTGATGTCGGTCTTCATTCCGGTCGCGTTCCTGCCCGGCACCACGGGGCTGCTCTTCCAGCAGTTCGCGCTGACGATGGCAGCCTCGATCGGCATCTCGCTTTTCACCGCGATGACGCTGGCGCCGGTGCTGACGTACAAGCTCGTGCACGGCGCGGAACCGACGACCAATCGGTTCATGCTGTGGTTCAACTTGCGTCTGCACGCGTTGACGACGTGGTATCAGGGCCTCGTGCCGCGGCTGATCCGACGCCAGCGGATAATGATCGCGATCTTCGTCGGCGGCCTCATCCTACTCGGCGTGATGTTCAAGATCACACCGCAAGGCTTTTTGCCGAACGAGGATCAGAGTCTGCTCTACGTCCTCGTGACGCTGCCGATCCAATCTTCGATGGACCAGACGACGGCGGCCGTCAAGAAACTCGAGGGTATCATGCGCTCGATGCCGCAGGTCGAGGCGGTCACGTCCGGCATCGGCTTCGGCTTCGCGAACAACGGAGCGAATCAGGCGACGATGTTCGTACAGTTGAGGCCGCTCTCGGAACGGCACGGCGTCCAAAACGCGGCGCTTGCGCTGCAGTACCAATTCTATCAGAAATTTTTGACGATACCCGGCGTCACCGCCCTCCCGGCGAACCCGCCCGCGATCCCCGGCCTGGGCTCGACTGGAGGCTTCGCGATCGAGGTCGAGGACATCAACAACCTGGGTTTGCCCACACTCAATAAGGTCGGGGGCACGATCCTCGCGCAGGCCAAGGCCGACCCGAAGCTGTCCCAGGTCCGCATCCCGACGACGCTCGTCGGCACGTACCTCGTCACGAAGTTCAATCGATCGAAGGCGCTAGCGTTCGGCGTGTCGCCGCAGACGTTCTTCGACACGATCAACGCGACGACCGGATCAACGTTCGTCAACTTCTTCGACTACGGGACGCGCTCGTATCAGGTGATCGTCCAGTCCACCGCCAAGCAGCGCACTGCTCCCGCCGATCTGTCGCGAGTCTACGTCCAGAATGCGGCCGGCGCGATGATGCCCGCGAGCCAGTTCCTCGACACGTCGATCGCGCAGGACAACGTCGCGATCATGCGCTTCAACGAGTACAACGCGTACGAGATCGACGGGAATCCGGGAACCAACGCGAGCTCGGGCGACGCGCTCAACACCATCCAGCGGCTCGTCGTCAAGAACCTGCCCAAGGGCATGGGCTACGAGTGGAGCGGCATCGCGCGGCAACAGGTGCAGAGCGGCCCGCAGACGATCGCCGTCTTCGCCATGGGTCTGCTGTTCGTGTTCCTCGTGCTCGTGGCGCAGTACGAGAGCCTGGCGACGCCATTCGTCATCATGCTGGCGGTGCCGCTGGCGCTGCTCGGCGCGATCGGCGCCGTGTACGTCCGCCGCATCGTCGAGCTGATCACGATCGTCGTCCACTCGAAGCTGGCCGGACACTTGGTGCCGATCGCGACGACGTCGTCGGACATCTACGCGCAGATCGGCTACGTCAT
Organism: Vulcanimicrobiota bacterium; assembly: GCA_963752825.1. Classification (GTDB taxonomy): domain Bacteria; phylum Vulcanimicrobiota; class Vulcanimicrobiia; order Vulcanimicrobiales; family Vulcanimicrobiaceae; genus Cybelea. The sequence continues at coordinate 764,787 of CAVVZF010000001.1, forward strand.
GCTGATCGGGCTCGCCGCCAAGAACGCAATCTTGATCGTCGAGTTCGCGAATCAGCTGCGCGAGCAGGGGATGGAGGCCGTCGAGGCCGTCGCACACGCCGCCGCGACGCGGCTGCGGCCGATCCTCATGACGTCGATCGCGTTCATCCTGGGCATCATCCCGCTCGCGTTCGCCCACGGCGACGGCGCGCAGTCGCGTATTTCGCTGGGCACCGCGGTGCTGGGCGGAATGGTCGTGTCCACCATCATGAACCTCGCGATCGTGCCGGTGCTCTACATCGTCGTTATCGAGATCACGGAACGCAGGCGGCGCAAGCGCGAACCGACGTTGCCCGAGGACCTGCCGCCTCCGCCGATGCCCAAGAAGCCTGCCCTGAGCTAAGTCGAAGGACCGCTGACCGGCGGTCCGGCAGGAGCTACAACGCCTTGACCGCCGCGGCGAGCGCGTCCACGGACGCCTTCGCGTCGCCGAAGAGCATCGAGGTGTTGGGCATTTCGTAGAGCGGGTTCTCGATGCCCGCGAAGCCCGAGCGCATCGAGCGCTTGAGGACGACGACGTTGCTCGCCTTGTCCACGTCGAGGATCGGCATGCCATAGATCGGCGAGCTCGCGACGTTGCGGGCCGCGGGGTTCGTCACGTCGTTGGCGCCGATCACGAGCGCGACGTCGGCGGTCGGGAGCTCCGGGTTCGCGTCCTCCATGTCGAGCAGCTGATTGTACGGCACGTTGGATTCGGCCAGGAGCACGTTCATGTGCCCCGGCATGCGCCCGGCGACGGGATGGATCGCGTAGAGCACCTTCACACCGCGCTTTTCCAGCTGATCCGCGAGCGCCTTGACACTGTGCTGCGCCTGCGCGACCGCCATGCCGTAGCCCGGCACGAAGATCACCTTCGATGCGTACGCGAGCATGAGGGCCACGTCGTCGGCGCTCGTGCTGCGAATCTGCTGAGGGCCGCCGGACGCCGCAACGACGGTGCCGCCGGCGGCGCCGAACGCACCGAAGAGCACGTTGGTCAGCGGGCGGTTCATCGCGCGGCTCATCGCGACGGTCAGGATAGTCCCGCTCGCGCCGACGAGCGCGCCGCAGATGATCAGCAGCGTGGAGTTGATCTCGAAGCCGGTGATCGCGACCGCCACGCCGGTGAACGAGTTGAGTAGCGAGATCACGACCGGCATGTCGGCGCCGCCGATCGGCAGCACGAAGAGCACGCCGAGCAGCAGCGCGGCGAGGACCAAGGCGACGAAGGCCCACGCGGGCAGCGTTCCGAGCGTCGCGACGAACCAGATCGCCAATCCTAGGATCGCCAGCAAGACGGCGGCGTTGACGACCTGCTGTCCCGGATACGTGAGCGGGCGGCCCGTCATGACCTCCTGCAGCTTCAAGAACGCGATGATCGAGCCGGCGAGGCTGATGCAGCCGATGATCGCGGAGAGCACGAGCGAGACGGCGACGACGTCGTCGAGCGTGCTTCCCGGACGCGCGACGAAGTATTGCACGGTCGAGATCAGCGCCGCCGCGCCGCCGCCCGCGCCGTTGTAGAGCGCGACCATCTGCGGCATCGCCGTCATCTTCACTTTCACGGCGGCGTAGATGCCGACTACGCCGCCGATCGCGATGCCGAGGGCGACGGCGGGCCAGCCGGCGCCGCCGGTCCGCACGAGGATGCCAACCAGCGCGATCGCCATGCCGAGCATCGCGAAGCGATTGCCGCGGCGCGCGGTGGCCGGTGAGTTGAGCTCGTGCAAGCCGTAGATGAAGAGCGCGATGGCGACCAGATCGGCCAGGTCGATTCCGACGCTCACTTACCGTCCTCCCGGCGACGGAACATCTGCAGCATGCGTTCGGTGACGGCGAAGCCGCCGAACACGTTGATCGCCCCGAGCGTGACCGCCGCGACGGCCAGCACCGTGAGCACCGAACCGTGCGCGACGCCGTAGAGCTCCGCGGTAATGATGATGGCGCCGGCCAATACGATCCCGTGGATCGCGTTGGTCGCCGACATCAGCGGCGTGTGCAGCGTCGTCGGCACCTTCGAGATCACCTCGAAGCCCACGAAGATCGCGAGCACAAGGACGGTGAGCGGCGCGATGAGATGGGCGAGCTCGGTCATGCGTTCGCGGCTCCGATCAAGACGCTGCCGTCGCGCGCGATGACCGCGCCCTTGGCGACGTCGTCGTTCATGTCGATGTTGAGCGTGCCGTCCGAGATCCACGGCGACAGCAGCGCATACACGTTGCGCGAGTAGAGGCGGCTGGCATCGGCCGGCATCGTGGCGGGCAGGTTCATCGTGCCGATGACCATCACGCCGTTGGCCGACGTGACGATCTCGTCGGGCTTGGTGAGCGCGCAGTTGCCGCCTGCCTCGGCGGCGAGATCTACGATGACGCTACCGGGCTTCATCGCGGCGACGGCCTGTTCCGTGATCAACACCGGCGCCTTGCGTCCCGGCACGAGCGCCGTCGTGATCACCGCGTCGTTGGCGCCGATCTGCTCGACCATCCACGCGCGCTGGCGCTCTTGCTGCTCGGGCGTCAGCTGCTTCGCGTACCCGCCCGCTCCCTCGGCGTCGGCGCCGAGATCGAACTCGAGAAAGGTCGCGCCCAGGGAGAGGATCTGCTCCTTGACCGCGGCGCGCACGTCGTACGCGCTGACCACCGCGCCGAGCCGGCGCGCCGTGGCGATCGCCTGCAGCCCGGCGACGCCGGCGCCGAGCACGAGCACTTTCGCCGGCGGAACCGTTCCCGCGGCGGTCGTCAGCATCGGAAAGAATTTCGGCAGTGCGGCGGCGGCCAGCAACACGGCCTTGTAGCCCGCGATGTTGCTCTGCGACGACAGCGCATCCATCGACTGCGCGCGCGTGATGCGGGGAATCATCTCCATCGCGAGCGCGGTTAGCCGGCGCTCGGCCAGACTCCGGACGTACTCGGGATCGCCCAGCGGATTGAAGAAGCCGACGACGACGCTCCCCGGGCGCAACGCGTTCAGCACTTCGTCCGCGGGCCGGCCGACCGTGACGAGCACGTCGGCCTCGCGCGCTAGCGACTCCGCATCGTCGGCGAACGTGGCGCCGGCTGCGGCGTACAGGTCGTCGCGAAACGCAGCCGCGTCGCCCGCACCGCGCTGCACGCGGACGCTTACGCCGGACTTGACGAGTCGCGCGACCGTTTCGGGCACGAGCGCCACCCGGCGCTCCTTTAAGGCGCTCTCGCGCGGAACCGCGACGATCATACGCCGTGCCTTACGATTTGCAAGCTGCGGCGCCCTTCGTGCGCCCGCTATTCAATGGCGACGGTGTTGGTCAATCGGCCGATCTTCTCGATGTCGACTTCGAGAAGGTCGCCGTCGCGCAGAAACTCGGGCGGAGTGCGCGCGAAGCCAACGCCCTCCGGCGTTCCGGTCGCGATCACGTCGCCGGGAAGGAGCGTCAGGCCTTGGGAGAGGTCCGCGATCAGACGCGCGACCGTGAAGATCATCTTCGACGTGCTGCTATGCTGCTTGCGCGTTCCGTTCACGAAGAGGCTCAGCTCGAGCGACTGGGGATCGCCGATCTCGTCGGGCGTGACGATCCACGGCCCGATGGGACAGGTCTCGTCCAAGCTCTTTCCCTTGAACCACTGGCCGTGTCGCCGCTGCAGGTCGCGCGCCGTCACGTCGTTGAGCGCGCTGTAGCCGAAGACGACGTGCAGCGCGTCCTCTTCGGACAGGTCCTTGCAGCGCGCTCCGATTACCACGGCGAGCTCCGCCTCGAAATCGTATTCGCTCGACACGCGCGCCTCGAGATGGAGCGTGCCGCCCGGCGGCGCGACGGCGGTCGACGCCTTGGTGAAAAACGTGGGCGCCTCGGGAAGCCGCAGTTCGCGCCCGCTGGCGCGCGCGCCTTCGCGTGCGTGCTCGAGGTAGTTGCGCCCAACGCAGAACACGTTGCGCGGCGGGCGCACCGGAACGTCGAGCACGGTCCCTGCGAGCGGGACGAGATCGTCGGGCGTGTGCCATGCGATGCGCTCGTGCGGCGCGAGCGCGATGTATTCGCGCAGCGTGTGCGTGCCGATCGAGCGAATCATCTCGCCCTCGAGGACGCCCGGCCGCGCCGTACCGTCCGCCGATCGGTACGTGAGAAACTTCAAGGGCCTAGGGTTTGTAGGGCGGCAGCGTCGCGCTCTTGGGGCTCGGCGACTCGTGGACGCCGCGGATCTGGTTCAGCGAGGGCAGCTTGGCGTTTTGCTCCTGCTGCTTTTTCTGGGCCGCCTCGAATTCTTTCTCTTGTTCGAGCGCCTGTTTGTGCGCCAGGTTGATCATCACGGTGGCGGCGCCCGGCTGGTCTCCCCAGCTGCCGCCCGCGGAGATCAGCGCGACGTGCCGCGATACCTGTTGCGTCTTGGGGTCGTAGTCGTAGGTTACGCGGTAGAGCCCGACCTGCGCGGTCCCGTCCGGCCGGCGAATCCACATCTGCTCGGCGTTGCCGATCGTCTGCAGGTTGAACGTGCGCACGTTGCTTTGTTTGGTCGATTTCACGCGCACGACCTGACCCTTCTTGTTGACCTCGACGACGACTTCCGTGTGCAGCGGGACGGTGGGGAGGTGAATCGCCGGCGGGTGTGCGGCATGTGGCGACGCACTCGGCTTCGGGGTCGTCGCGGCGAGCGCCGCCGTACCGGTCGCCGTCAGAATCGCGGCGAGTGCCGTCACCCTTGCGAAGCGGACCAACTTAATTCCGCGAGAGGACCGCAAACGGATGGCCGCAGGATCCGCAGGCCACGACGACCTGCAGGTGTGCCTTCTCGCGCACCGCACGCGCGTCGCTCTGGCCTTCCTCGAAGCCGCAGAAACGGCACCGCGTCGACGTGGGTCGCTCTTCTGCCGCGTATTCGTCCACGGTACTGCGCTTTACGCGGGCCTCGCATGCGAACCTGCCGAAGCAGCGCGCGAGATGACTCGTCTCTTTGCGGTCGTTCTTGTGGCGGTCTCCGTCGGCATCGCCCCCGTTCGGGCCGAGCGGCCGATCGTCGATCTCCACCGCCTGGACGCGTACTTCGAACTCTTCGCCGCCGATTCGAGCGTGCCGTGGAAGCCGACTACGGTTCGCTTGGATACCTACTCGAGTGCGCCGGTCGCGTTTTCGGTTTACAGCGTCGATCCCGCCGACGTGCTCACCGCCGGATCCAGTTGGCGTTCCCGCGCGATCTCGACCGCGGGCCGCCGTCCGTTGCTTTCATTTAGTTTCACGCCGCCCGGCGGTTATCAATTCGAGTCGAGTGCAGTAAACGTGCCGCTCGGACAGCGGGAGGGATTCTTCGTGATCGAGGCTCGCCGCGGCGACGTCGGGGAGCAGGTGTGGATCAACCGGTCGCGTGTCGGCATCGTGTCGAAGGAGACGCCGAGCGGGCTGCTCGTGTTCGGCGCGGACCTTGGAACGGGCATGCCGCTGGCGCGCATGCGCGTGGCGTTCGTCGTGAACCGCTCGTTCGCCGCGGGCGTGACGAACGTCGACGGCATCGTCACGTGGAATCGCTGGCCGCGCCCCGTCTTCGCCCTCGCGCAATGGGGAAGCAGTTACGCTTTCTTAAGCCTGTTGCCGCAAGCGCCGCTTCCCGAGACCATCGTCGGCGTTCGGACCGATTCGGCAGTGGTTCACGCCGGCGACGTCGTGCGCGTAATCGGATTCGCGCGCACGCGTTCGCGCGGCATCCTGAAGGCGAGCAGCGGGAGCGCTCTCGTCACGCTGCGCGACGGCGCCACGACGATCGCTGAGCGCCGGGTGCCGCTCGACGAGGCGGGCGCCTTCACGACGTCGTTCGAGGTCCCGCAGCAGGCGCGGGCAGGCGACTATGCCGTCCTGGCGCAGGCCGAGCGCGGCGTCGGCGGCGCGACCGTGCACGTCGACGCCAACGCGGGAGGCCTGACGCTGCACGCCGCGTCCGCCTGCGGCGCGACGTGCGATCCGCGGCAAGACGTTCCGCTGCTGGTGCACGCCTCGAGCGGCAACGTGGACGTGCACGTCACGGTCGTGCGGTCGCCGCACGTCTATCTCGGATACGCCGGCGAGGACGCACCGTGGGCGACGACGCGCTGGCTCGACGAGGTCGTTCGCACCGATCCGAGCGGTAACGCGACCGTGGCGATCCCCGCGCCGAGCGACGAACTCAGCTCGACGTATGGCGTGCACGTCGAGGCCGGCGGCGCCACCGCTGATACGCGGGTCGTCGTTCCGACCGCGCAGGCCGCGATGCGGCTGCATCTCGATCGCGCGGAACAGGGTCTCGGAATGCCGGTGAGCTTCGACGTATACGCAGATTCCCTGGACGGCAAGCCGCTTGGCGGCGCCGACGTGACCGTCCGCATGGAACATGGTGCCGCGGCGGCACAGCAACAGTTGCGGCTCGACGGCGACGGCCACGCGCGCGGCAGCTTCAGCGCGCCCGACCTCGGCACGAGCCTCATCCTCGCCTCGGTGGATCGCGGCGGCCGCGCGATCGACGCCGCGCAGGTGCAGATCGATCCGGTGGCCCCGGCGGCGACGACCGACGGGACGAGCGCGAACGTGCGCGTGGCGCTCGATCGGCCGAGCTACCGCACCGGCGACGAGGTAACGGTGGACGCCTCCGCGCCGGGCGCGCAGGGAGACGCGCTCATCACGTTCGAGAGCGCGCTCGGCGTACAAGCCCACGTGCTGCGAACGTCCGGCGGCCACGCGATCTCGCATCTGAGCGCCGCGGATGCGGCGGGCGAGCTGCGCGTCGGCGCGGCGTTCGTCCGCGACGGCGCGATCGAGTGGGCCACCGTGCCGCTGGCGCTCGCCGCACCGGGCCGGCCGCGATCTTCGCGCGTCTCGCTCGCAAACGCCGAGTTCGCGCCCGGCCAAGCGACGAAGATCGCGCTGGACGGGGCCGCGACGACGCGTGGTACGGTCGTCGTCCGCATCAGCCGCGGCGCGCCGTCCGGAAGCGCGGTGTTCTCATCGGCTCCGGAGCTGCTCGCGATCGGCGTCGCCACGACGCAGAACAGCGCTCCGGAGACGCTGACGTGGCACCCGTGGGTGAACTCGACCGGCGACCACGCGCAGATCCTGAGCTTCGTTCGGCGGACGCAGCCGACGGCGGAAGCATCGCTCGCGGAGGCGGATACGGAGGCGGTGGGCTGGAGCGTCGCCCGCGGCGGTGCCGACGAAATCGGCGTCGCGCTGCCCACCAGGAGCGGGCGCTACACGCTCTCGGTGCTGGACATCTGCGACGACGGCAGCGTGAGCGAAGCGTCGTCCACCGTCGTCGTGCGCTGACTCAGGTCGCGAGTCGCAATGGCCTTGATGCTGCTCGACACCTACGGCCTGGTCTACCGGGCGTTCTTCGCGTTGCCGCCGCTGAACACGAGCGCCGGCGTGCCGATCAGCGCCGTCTACGGCTTTACGATGATGCTCAACAAGTTGATCGTGGACGAGAAGCCGACGCACATCCTCGCCGCGTTCGACAAGGGAATGCCCGCCGATCGCGTCGCGCTCTTCGCGGAATACAAGGCGCAGCGGCGCGTGATGCCCGACGAGCTGCGAGGCCAATTCGCGCTGGTGCGCCGCGTGCTGGAGACGTTTCGCATTCCGATCGTCGAGATCGAGGGGCAGGAGGCCGACGACGTCATCGCCACGCTCGCGCGCCAGGCCGAGGAAGCCGGCGAGCAGACGCTGGTCGTGACGGGCGATCTCGACCTGCTGCAGATCGTCGACGAGCGCACGACCGTGTTGACGACGCGGCGGGGCATCACGGAACTCGGGCGCTACGATCCGGCCGCGGTGCGCGAGCGCTTCGGGCTGGAGGCGGCGCAGCTGCCCGATTTCCGCGGCCTCAAGGGCGACCCATCGGACAATCTGCCCGGCATACCCGGCGTCGGCGAGAAGACGGCGAGCCGGCTGCTGCAGGCGGCGGGTTCGCTCGATGCACTGGTCGCGGATCCGGCGCTCGCGGGTAGCCCGAAACTCGAGAAGCTGATCGAGCAATACGGCCAACAGGCCTGTCTATGCCGCGCGGTCTCGACGGTGCGGCGCGACCTCCCGCTGCTGATCGATTGGGAGAGCAGCCGTCACGTTCCGCCGGGCCAGGGCGAGTTGTATCGTCTCTACAGCGAGCTCGAGTTCAAGACCCTGCTCGCGAAGCTGTCGCCTCCGTCGGATCTGCCGCTGTTCGAGACGGGCGTCCGTCTGCAAGGAAACTACCGGAGTTACGTCGCGGCGGCCGATTCGCCGGAGTTCACGCAACTCGGCGGCGAGCTGAACGCGCTCGCGAGTTCGGAGCGCGTGGTGTTCGCAGCGCACGGCGAGGCCTTCGGCGCCAGCGGCAAGGCCGGCGAGGCCGTAAGCTTCGGCCGCAGCGCGCTCGCGCAAGCGCCGGTGCGCGCCGCGCTCGAGCGCATATTCGAATCGGGCGCGCGCGTCGGGGCGTACGACGCAAAGCGGCTGCTGCGCGCGCTGTGCGAGGCGGGAGTGGACGGAGCGCGTTTCTCGGACGACGCGATGATCGCGGCGCACCTGCTCGATCCCGCCCGCGGCTTCGCGCAAATCGAGGACGCCGCGAAGCGGTTCCTCGGCGTCGACCTTCCGGACGATGCCGCGGCCCACGCCGACGCCGCCTTCGCGCTGATAGAGAAGGGCCGGTCCGAGCTCGAGGCGCGCGACCAGCTCCGCCTCTACGAAGATGTTGAGGTTCCGCTCGCGCCGGTGCTGGCGAAGATGGAATCGGCCGGCGTCACGATCGACGCGGGCGAGCTCGACGTCGTCGGCGCGGAGGTCGAGTCGGCCGCCACGCGTCTGCAAAAGCAGATCCACGATTTCGCGGGCGAAGAGTTCAACATCGGCTCGCCCCAGCAGCTCGGCAACGTGCTCTTCGGCAAGCTGCAGATTCCCGGCGGCAAAAAGACGAAGACCGGATGGGCGACCGGTGTCGAGGTGCTGCAGGGCCTGGCGCGCGAGTACCCGATCTGCGCGCTGGTGCTGGAGTGGCGCGAAGTCACGAAGCTCAAGAACACGTACATCGACGTGATCCCGCGGCTCGTCGATCCGCGCGATCGGCGCTTGCGAACCGAGTTCAATCAGACCGCGACCGCGACCGGACGCCTCTCGTCGACCAATCCCAACCTGCAGAACATCCCGGTTCGCGGAGAGCTCGGCCGCCGCATTCGGCGCGCGTTCGTCGCCCGCGACGATGACTACGCGCTGCTCGCCGCCGACTACAGTCAGATCGAGCTCCGGCTGATGGCCGAGCTCTCCGGCGACGCCGCGATGCGCACGGCCTTCCGCGAGTCGGCGGACATCCACGACTACACCGCCCGCCAGATCTTCAACGTTCCCGCAGGCGGCGTAGTCGACGGCAATCAGCGGCGGATGGCCAAGAGCGTCAACTTCGGGCTCTTCTACGGCATGTCCGACTTCGGTCTCGCGCAGCGCCTCGAGATCAGTCGCGCGGAGGCCAAGGAGATGACCGCGGCGTACTTCGCGCGCTTCCCCGAGGTGCGCGCGTACATCGAGCATACGATCGAGGAGGGCCGCCGCACTGGGTACGTATCGACCATTCTCGGCCGCCGCCGTTACATGCCGGGATTGATCTCCGGCAACTACATGTTGCGGGCGGCCGCGGAGCGCGAGGCGACCAACGCGCCGCTGCAAGGCAGCGCCGCCGACCTGATGAAGCTCGCGATGGTGCGGATCGACGGCGCGCTGGAAGAGGCGGGCCTCGACGCCGCGATGCTGCTGCAGATCCACGACGAGCTGATCTTCGAAGTGCGCAAGCGCGACTTGCGGCGTGTCTCGGCGCTCGTGCGCGAGCACATGGAGAACGTCGTCGCGTTGTCGGTGCCGCTCGAGGTCACGCTCAAGTCGGGACGCAACTGGTTCGACGTGGAGCCGATCGGCGACGAGGCCTTCGAGCGTGTATAGCTTCGCGTTCTGGTTGGCCGCCACGCTGCCGGTCGTCGTCGTTCACGCGCCGCACGCGGATCTGACGCTCGAGGTCGCGCGCACCGAAGCGCAGCGCGAGTACGGTTTGATGAATCGCAAGCGGATCGCGCCGCATACCGGCATGGTCTTCGTGTTTGATGGCGACGCACCAGTGGCGTTCTGGATGAAGGACACGCTCGTTCCGCTCGACATGGCGTTCGTCGCCGGCGACGGCACGGTCCGCAAAGTCTTCGCCGACGTCGCCGTCGTGTCGCCGTCGCTCGCGGACGCCGACATCCCGCGCGAAGCAAGCGTCGCGAAATACGTCATCGAACTGCCCGCCGACGAGGCGGCGAAAGACGGGATCGCACCGGGCGTGCGGCTCGACCTACGCAGCGTTCCACCGCCGTTGTCATCCTGAAACATGCCGGAATTGCCCGAGGTCGAGACGATCGTCCGCGGCTTAGCCGGGACGATCGTCGGGGAGAGGATCGAGCGCGCGGAGCTGCGCCTCGCGAAGATGGCGATCGCGCCGGACGGCGTGCCGTTCGAGCGGGCCGTCGGCGGCGAGCGAATCGCGGGCATCCGGCGGCGCGGGAAGTATGCCGTCATCGAGCTAGGTTCGGGACGTTGCCTGGTCACGAGCCTGCGCATGACCGGCCGGCTCGTCGTCGCGGCCGCCGCGGAGCCGGAATACCCGGGGACGCATCTGGTGCTGCACCTGAATGGCGGCCGGCACTTGCGGTTCTCGGACGTCCGCACATTTGGGCGCATGCGCCTCGTTGCCCCGGGCGAAGCGTGGGACCGGGAGCTCGGCGTCGAGCCGCTCTCATCAGACTTTACACAGCAGGCCTTTGCGGGTATGCTGGCGGGGCGGACGACGCCGATCAAGGTATTGCTCCTCGATCAGCGGCGCATCGCAGGCATCGGCAACATCTATGCATGCGAGGCGCTCTGGGAAGCCCGGGTACGTCCGAGCCGGCCCGCCCGGGCACTGACGAAACCGGCCATCCGCCGCTTACGTCACGCCATCGTCGAAGTTTTGCAGCGCGCGATCTCGATGCGCGGAACGAGCGTCGACGACTACGTGGACGCCGGCGGACTGCAGGGAAGTTTTCAGGACGACCTTTGCGTCTACGGCAGGCTCGGCCTGGAGTGCCGCCGATGCGGCACCTCCAGGATCGTTCGAACGGTGCTGGCGCAACGCGGAACCTGGTGGTGCCGCAGATGCCAAAGATAAAAATAAAATTTACGAAAGTGGGAAACTCACCATCTCTACAACCGAAGTCGCTCCGATCAACCACGAAGAAGATCAGCTAGCGCTCGAGCAGCGCCTCTACGAAGAATCGCTGCGGGTCCTCGACGAGGGCCAAGTACTTACGGGCACGATCGTCCAGAAGGACAAAGACGAAGTGCTCGTCGACGTCGGCGGAAAATCCGAAGGCGTCCTCCCCTTCCGCGAGCTCTCGCTCGCCGTCGATCCCAAATTATTGAAGGTTGGCGACACGCTCGAGGTCATGGTCCATCGCATCGACGAGATGGACGGTACGCTCTTCTTATCGGAGCGCCGCGCCCGCGCGCTGAAGACGTGGGAAAAGGTGATCGCAGCGCACGACCGCGATGAGGTCATCGAGGCGACGGTCACGCAGGTCGTCAAGGGCGGCGTCCTCGTCGACCTCGGCATGCGCGGCTTCGTGCCGGCGTCGCAGATCCGGCGCCAGCCCGTCGGAAACCTCGACGAGCTCGTCGGCCAGCATCTGCGTCTGAAGGTGATCGATCTCGATCACAAGCGCCATCGCGTCGTGTTGTCGCAGCGCCTCGTGCTCGAGGAAGAGCTCCAGGCCAAGAAGCAGGAGTTGCTGGATACGCTCGAGATCGGTCAGATTCGCGAGGGCGTCGTCGTACGGCTCGCCGATTTCGGCGCGTTCGTCGACCTGGGCGGAATCGACGGCCTGATTCACAACAGCGAGCTGTCGTACGCGCGGATCAAGCACCCGTCGGAGGTCGTAAAGATCGGAGACGTCGTTCAGGTCGAGATCATGAAGTTCGATCCGGACGCCAAGAAGGTGAGTCTCTCGCTCAAGCACGCGCTGCCGGATCCATGGGACCAGTACGCCGACCGCCTCTACGAGACCAATAAGCTCACCGCACAGATCGTCAAGGTGACGCCGAACTACCTGCTCGTCGAAGTCATTCCGGGAATCTTGGCGATGGTCCCCAAGGGCGAGTTCGACGCGTCCGCTTCATTCACGGCGGGGCAAGAGGTCGAGGTCACGCTGCTGACGATCAACCACGCGACGCGCCGCATCACCGCGTCGATCCAGCACGTCGCCGACGTGCCGCCCGAAGAGATCGAGCTGTACGCGGTCGAGGAAGAGACCGAAGACGTCGCCTCCACCCCCAACGCGAGTTCGGAGCCGACGCCGGAAGGCTCCTAAGATCGCGCCGTGCGCGTTGGTCTGACCGGCGGCATCGGGGCCGGGAAGAGTCAGGTCGCGACGTTCTTCGCCGAACTCGGTGCCTTCGTGATCGACACCGACGCGATCGCGCGGGAGGTCGTCGCTCCCCACAGCGACGGATTGCTGCAGATCGCGCGTGTCTGGCCGCAGGTCGTGCGCAACGGCGTGCTCGACCGGGCGGCGCTGGCCGAGATCGTGTTCAACGATCCCGCGGCGCGCGAGCGCCTCAATGCCCTGCTCCATCCGCACATTCGACGGCGCGCGATGGAGCGCGAGGCTAGGGCCGAGCCGGGGCAGCGTACCGTCCACGTGGTGCCGCTGCTCTTCGAGACGGGGTACGATCGTCTCGTCGACAAGTCGGTGTTGGTCGTTGCGCCGCTCGAGCAGCGGATAGCGCGCGTCGTAGCGCGCGATCGCATCGACGAGGCACGCGTGCGCGCGCGAATCGCGACGCAGATCGCGCCGGAGGAGGCGCACCCTCGCGCGGACTTCATTATTGAGAACGACGGTAACCTCGACCACCTGCAGGAGCGCACACGCGAGGTCTACGCGGCCCTGTCTTAAGGAACTCTTCATCTTGACCGGCTGAAGCCGCGCCCCCGGGGGGCCGCCGGGCGAGATTCTCAGGAAATCCTGAGTTTACCGAGCGCTTGTATGGGAATACAGTACCGTATCCATACCGAAGAGAGGATCAGACATGGCACAAGAGTCAGGGCAGGCCGGCGGAATGAGCGTTCGTGAAGCGGGACGTCGCGGCGGCGAGCGCGTGAAGGCAAAATACGGCTCGGAATTCTACGAAGAGATCGGCCGTAAGGGCGGCGAGGCCACGAAGAGCAAGTACGGTCCGTCGTTCTACGAGGTCATCGGACAGAAAGGCGGTCAGCGCCCGAAGCGCAAGGCGACGGCGTCCTAGGCGACACTAGCGCAGACCGATGGCTGAAAAGCATGAGCGCGCGCCCAAGCGCGAGATGTCAGTGCGGGAGGCCGGCAAGAAGGGCGGCGATACCGTTCGCGACCGTTACGGGTCGACGTTCTACGAAGACATTGGACGCAAGGGCGGAAAGGCGACGCGCGATCGTCACGGCGTCGAGTTTTACGAGTCCATCGGTCAAAAGGGCGGAAAAGTAGTCAAAGAAAAGTATGGTTCCGATTTCTACGAGGAGATCGGGCACAAAGGCGGTCAGAAGGTCAAGAAGCTGATCGCCGAAGCGAAGAAGAAACTGAGCGACGAGACCGGTTGACGCGCGTCAGGTGACGCGCGTCAGCGCTGGATGTCGACTCCGCCGCTCAGCTTCCCGAGGTGGATGGTGTTGTCGTCGAAGTTGACGGTGATACCGTCGATCCTCATCGTTTGGTCTCCCGAGTGAACGTAGCTCGGATGAGTCATGCGTAACAGCTTGGCATCGTTCGTCCACGTGACGAGGTCCGTATCGAACGCGCGGCGCTGCGGGTCGTCGATCCGTTCGATGTGTACCTTTCCCACTGCGGTGAAGTCCAGCGACTCGATGTTAAGCTTGATATGGGCGGCGGAGATGCGCAGGTACGGCTTTCCCTTGCGGAAGACGATACCGTTGCGTACGCCGTCCACGGTGCCGCTCATCCCGTCAGGCGAGAGGTGAGCGCGGTCGTAGTCAAAGCTCCACGACTTCGTGCTGATGTGATTGTTCATCACGTGGCCGCCGTGGAGGTCGATCGGCGTCTGCCCGGGAGGAAGCGGCGGCGTTCCGCGGCCCGCGATGGCGATCTCCACGACCACCCAAACGATGAATAACGCGCCCGCCAAGACGGCGAGTCGCCGGATCAGCTTCTTCTTACCACTCATCGGCGCCCACATCCGATTCCGCCGCCGGCAGCGGCAGTAAATGCAGCAAAGGCAGCGCGTAGAGCCCGATCAGCATCAACGCGACGCTCGTCGGCCCGATTCGCGAAAAGACCGTCGCGACGCGCGGCCCCACGCGCCCGCTGACGATGGTGCGGCGCGCAAGTCCGGCGCGCTGCAGCCAAGTTCCGTCCGGCGCGATGATTCCGCTGACTCCCGTTGCCGCGGCGCGCACGACGTAGGCGCCGCTCTCGATGGCACGCAGCTGCGCGATTTGCGCGTGCATGTATGGTCCCGACGTCTCACCGAACCACGCGTCGTCCGTGCTGATGACCAGGAGCTGAGCGCCCTTGCGCACCTGCGCGTAAGCGAGGTCGGCAAAGGCAGACTCCCAGCATACGAGCGGGCCGATGGGAAGAGCGGCGGTCGGATAGACGCCGTCGACGCGCCCCGGCGTGAGTCCGCCGTTGAGATTGGCGATATACGGCAGCCACGAGAGGAAGGCGCGTGCCGGAAACCATTCCGCAAAGGGCACGAGCTGACGCTTGTGATAGATGGCGTACGCCCCGTTGGGCGCAAAGATATAGAGCGCGTTGTAGACGGCCGGTCCGGCAACGTCGAGGCTCCCCGCGACGATCGTCGCGCGCGTGCGTCGCGCGAGGTTCTCGAAACGCGACAGCAGTGCAGGATCGCCCTCGAGGTCTGTCGTGATCACGGTCTCCGGCCACACGACGAGCCGCGGGTGCCGCGCCGCCGCGACGCGCGTCATCGCCGAGTAGCGGCGCACGGCGAGGCCGAGAGAGCTCCATTTGAACGATTGCGCGATGTTGCCTTGAATCGCCGCGACCGGAATCCTCGCAGGCGCAAGACTGCGCGCGGGCCACGCCGCCCAAGCGGCGACCGTCGCGACGACCAGCGCCGCAACGGCGACCCCGAACGGGCGCCACGCCTGCCGGCGCAACGCATCCGCCCCGTACGCACCGAGCACGCACAGCGCGAACGTGATCCCGTACGTGCCGGCGTATGCCGCGATGGCGCGCAGCGGCGAATCCGCCTGCGTGTAACCCAGCTGATCGAATGGCACCGCGAGCGCGCCGATCGAGCGTAGCCACTCGCAGATCGTGAACGCGGCCGCCGCTCCCAACGGAGCGATCGCTCGATGCATCCGCGCGTAGGCGAAGGCAGCCAAGGCCCCGGCCAATGCGAAGAACGGTGCCTCGACCAGCGCGGGTCCGAACGCGAGAAACGGGCCGAACACGCCGATGTAGTGACCGACCGTGTGTCCGACCCACGCAAAATCCAGCGCGAAGAAGATCAAACCTGAGAACCAACCGAGAAGCGCGGCGCGCTTCCAGGAAGCCCCCTGCCATACCCAGAACATGGCGCCAGTTCCAAACGGGACGAGCCATGCTGCGCCGAACTTCGGGAATGCCGCCGATAACGCCAGGGCCGCGCAAGCAGCGATTCCCGCGTCGCGCATGGCGGTCGAGGAGAGCATGATTCGTAGATTGAATTTCGGTTTTATCGTCGTGTTTGTAACGGCGTTCATAGTTGCGGCGTGCGGTCGTCAGGTGACGCCGAACCCTCCGGGCCTCGGTCCGGGCGGCGCACCTCCTGGATTTCTAGCCATACACTTTGACGTAGCGGCACCCTTCAACTTCTCTAACTATCGGTACATGGTCGTGTTCAACACGACCGGCAACGGCTTCACACCTTCGACCGATACCCTCCAAACGAACTGGCGCGGATACTCGTTCGCCGCGATGGCGCTCGGCAACGGCGTCGCTTCGTCGGCCGAGGCCATCCAGTTCGTCCCGAACCAGAACCCGCACATACCGCCCAGCTGGCTCAGGCTAGGCACCACGCCGAATCAGTTTTCGTACAACCTCAACAGCAACGGGAGCGGCACTGAGTTCGCGATCCTCGCGCAGAAGGCGATCTTCAAGGGCATCTCCTCGCCCTCTCCGTCTCCGAGCGCGAGCCCGCCGGAGAACTGGACCTTCAACGCCTTCACCACGCAGGCCGGAACCCAAGGGCAATGGTTATTCGTCGACTCGATGGGGCCGGGCGGACCCGTCGATCCACAGTTCGTCTCGCCGACGCTGGACATGCTGACGTGCTTCGATAACACGTATTACGCATACTACACCCCGTCGGATCCGGCCGCACAGATCGTCAGCGTCGAGATCTCGAACAATCCTATCGCGAACCCGTGTTCGTCGTAGTCCATGCACGAAGCACCGGTCGAGTGCAGCCACGACCTCTGTAACTGCAGCCTGACCGGCCCGGTCGCAGGCGAAACCTACTGCAGCGCCTATTGCCGGAGTGCGATGGAGGAAGGCTTGGAATCCGAAACCTGCGCGTGCGGCCACCCTCAATGCGACACCGCGTAGTCGCTGCGCCGCTCCCGCCCTCCATGGTCCGTGGCGCATTCACACGCCCGGATGGCGAGCGACGGGCGTCTTCGCATGGGGCACGCTACCGGGTCGCGACTAGTGGGACGCTCAGAAATTGAAGGTCGTGGGTACGACTGGTTGAGGAGCTCCGACTTGGAAGACCGCGGTCTGCGTCGGGAAAGCGAGCAGGTTGAGCCCGACGTTGACGGCCTGTTGCGATTCGTTGTAGAGCACCATCAGCTGATAGCAATTGCCGATCGTGCGCGTGTAGTAGATGATCTTGTCGGAGAAGAATTCGCCGAGCCCGAGTGACGGTCGCCAGTTGATGTTGGTGACGAATTGCAACGACGCGTCGCGGCCGAAGGGCGTCGAGAGCTGCAGGTTCGTCGTTTCGAAGCCCATTCCGGGACCGGGGATGAACGAACCGCTGAGCAGCACGACCGAGCGCGGCGACGGCTTCGCGGTGACCTGATAGCTCAGCGGCTGCGCGACGCCGTCGAAGTTGGTTGCCCAGCCCAGCGAGACTGCGTAGACGTCGTCGTTGAAAATGCGCAGCATGTCCTGCGCATTTTTTGTGTTCATGGTGGGCTGCTGGTCGAGATATTGAAACGGGACGAGCGCGGGCCCGTTGTAGTTCGCCTCGTTATAGGTCAGCGTGTTGACCATGTGCGAGTTGATCGGCGTCGTTAAGCTGAGGTCTTGCTCGATCGCCGCCTTCAGGTCGCCCGTGCCGTACGCGTATTGGTCGACGGTCACCGTGCCCTCGAAGTCGCTCCCCAAGACCTTCGCGTCCACCGGCCCGGCGACGAGGTTGGCGTCGCCGCGCCAGGTCGCGAGGCTCTTGGGCTCGCCCTCACCCGAAGGCTCGCTGTATTCGCCGACCGTGAGCTGCGCGGATAACGGAATGACGAAGTGCTGGAAGAAGTCGCTGGGCCGGACCTGGAACTCAGGAATCTTGTTGATGCCCGCAGCCTCCTGCGAGTAGATCTTGTCGAACTCCATTTGGTAGTCGGCGCCGGACGTCGTGTACTGCATCAGGTAGTCGAACTCGGACTGATTGCTGAACGACGTAAATCCGCCGAAGCTGGCATTGCTCTCGCTGATGTTGTACGTGGTCGTCTGATTGAGGTACTGGTTGAACTGGCGCGTGTCGCTGACCGTAAAGCTGTTGCTGCTCGACTGTCCGCCCACCGAGCTGTGCGCGAAGCTGTAGTTCTGCGAGGTCTGAGCGGTCTGGTGGACGATCGCTTCAGCGATGGACTCGTTCGGCGGGATGCTGACCAGGGGACCGTAGTTGGACTGATAGCTGAACTGAAAGTTGCTGTGCAGGTGCTGTGAGATATTCTCCTGCTCCGCGACGGCGAGGTTGGTCTGCCGGCCGCCGCCGGTCTGGTTATTGATCGTGTAGACGTTGACGCTGACGCTGCGGCGGCCTTTCTTGCTGGAATAAAAGCCGACGTATCCGAGGCCGAGGCCGAGCTTCGTGAAATAGTTGACGATGTAGTAGCCGTAGTAGTATTGGTCTTTGCCGAACGGAATCTGGATCTTGATCCAGGCACCCTCGTACGAATCGTATCCGACCTCGGGGAACCAGCGCGCGTGGCCGCGTTGGTTTTCGACGCTGCGCAGCGGAATGATCAACAGCGGTAAATAGAAGACCGCGGCCAGGCCGAGCCAGAGCACGGCCTTGTGGATGACTATCTTGTCGCCCGGATAGACCTCCATGTCCTTGCCGGTGATGTGATAGCCGCCGCGCGGATTCTCGCAGGTCGTCACGTACGGATCGAGTCCATGGGCGGTCCCGTCGGGATCGGTGTGCAGATCGCTGGCCTGGAAGTGGACCAAGCCGCGCTGCACGCCCTCGTCGCTCGCGCCCTTGCCGTTGCTCAGCTTCGCCGTCTGCGCGACGGTGTCGAAGACGATGACGTCGCCGGTCAGCACGGAATTGTGCTCGTGATTGATGAGAAACGGGTGGCCCGTGATCGTGATGGTCCGGTTCCCGTCGTAGTGCGCTTTGTCGCCGACGATCTCTTCGTCGCCGTAGTAGACGTGAACGTTGCCGATGGCATCGCTCGGTTGCCCCCGCTCGCGGTTGCCGCTCCACGAATCCGAGATGACTGCCACGAAGCCGGGCGCGAGCGTCGGCACGCCGGTGGGCTCGGGGGTGGGCTCCGGCGTGGCCTGTCCGGCCGGCGGAATCGGCGGCGGCGTCTCGCCGCCGCGCACGAGGAAGATCGGCTCGGTGGAGACGGTCGGGTTCGGCGTGGCGGTCGGGATCGGCGGCGGCGTGACGGCGGGCGTCTGGCCCGGCCGCGGGCGGGGCGAGGGGTTGAGCGTGTACGTGCCGTTGCCGACGCCGGCGGGAATATTGGGCACGCCGGGCGTCTGGGCCGGCGCCGGGCTGGGCGTGGGGCTGCCTTGCGGCGGGGCTGAGGCCTGCGCGACCGTCGTCTGGCCGCCGGTCGAGGAGTCTTGCGCGTAGCGCTGCGCGCAGCTCTGCCCGTTGAGCAGGGAGAGCGCCAGCTGCTGCCGGTCCTCGTCCGCGGCCGGCACGCCGGGCGGCACGACCCAGGCGAGAAACGCGGCCGCGGCGGTGATCGCGGCTATGCCGCGCTTGCGCGCCGCCCGCGCGTCAGCGCTCTTCCAGCAGCAATAGAAGCGCACCGGCTGTCCCCATGATGAGGTTCGGCAACCACGCAGCGAGATACGGATTGAGCGCTCCATTGCGGCCGAACGCCGCGGACGCGGACACCATCAAGTAGTAGACGAAAAACGCTATGATCGAGAGCGCGATGCCAAGCGTCTTGCCGCGCTTTCCGAAGCGCAGCGCGAGCGGCAGCGCGACGATGATTCCGATGATGCACGAGAACGGCCACGCGAGCTTGTCCGCGAGATTTATCTCGAGGTTTCCCATCGCGGTGCCCCCGATGCCTTGCGCCTGCAGCGCGTTGACCTGCGTACGCAACGACTTGCTGCTCATCGTCCAAGGATCGTTGTTGACCTGGCTGACGAACTGCGAGGCCGTCTCGCCCAGCGGCAGGCCGATGCTGACGCTGTTGACGCGCTGCTGGTTGGTCAGGAATCCATCGTTGTTGAAGCGGGTGTCGATGACGTCGTGCAGCACGAGCGTGCTGCCCTGCACCGTGGCAGTCTTTGCCTGGAGCGTTTCGTTCCACATTCCGTATTTCGCCGGCTTGAAGATCTGCACGTCCATCATGGTCTTGTTATCCGGTGCGACTTGCGTAACGTAGAACGTGTTGCCCGTATCGGGATCCTTGCGAAAGAACTGCGGTTCAACGGGCAACGCGTCGGTATGATAGATGATCTGATAAAAAGTGCGGGTGGAAAGGTCTACGGAGCGCGGGGCGATGAATTCGTTGATGCCGTAGGATAGCGCAAACATCGCGAGGCCGAAGACGAACGGCGACAGGACGATGCGCATCACCGGAATGCCGGCCGTGCGCATCGCGGTTACCTCGTTGTCGCCCATCACGCGGCCCATCGCCAGTAGCGCCGCGAAGAGGCAGGCGAACGGAAACGCCATCGGCGTCGCTTGCGGGATGCGAAAGACGACGAAGCGCAGCACAAGAAAGAACGGCGCGTGCTGGTTGATGATGTAATCTGCCGCGAGAAAGAAAATGTTGAGGGCCCAAAACAGCAAGAACGCGCCGAGCGCAAACATGAACGGACCGAACATTTCCCGCAGCAGGTAGCCGTCGAGAATGGGTATGCGTATCGGCCACGCGTCGACGCGACGGAGCGGCTGTCGATGTGTCAGCGTTGCCATCGGTCAAGTTCCTGAAGCCTGATTACGTCGTACGAACGGCGGAATGCGGGCCGCACCAAGAACGGAGGCGGTTCCTAGTAGCTGCGGTACGCGTTGATCACGCGCACGACGTACGCGCGCGTCTCGGGATACGGGGGCACGCCGTGATAGCGATCGACGGCCCCGGGGCCGGCGTTGTAGGCGGCTACCGCGAGCGTGACGTTGTTGTGATAATGACGAAGCAGCGTACGGAGATAACCGGTGCCGCACTGCACGTTTTCGGTCGGGTCGAACGGATTGCCGATGCCGCAGCCGGACGCCGTGCCGGGCATGAGCTGCATCAGCCCCTGCGCCCCCGCGATGCTGACCGCGGAGGGGTTACCCGCCGACTCGGCCATGAGCACGGCGCGAATCAGGCCCGCCGGGACTCCGTCGCTCAACGCCGCGCCGTTGACCAGGGAGCTGAGGGTGGCAGGGTCGAGCGAGTGGGAGGCGTACGGCAGGTACCCCCCGCCGGCGCAGCCGTACAGCACGCCGAGGAGCCCGCAAAACCCGAGCAGTCGACTCATCGCACCTGCGCCTTTCTTCTCATCCGGTAGGCAGGCCTGGCAGGCAGGCCGCCGTCGGACTCCGCAATTTTTCGATGGTTTTCCGGATCGGGCACCGCTAGAGTCATAGTCATGTCGAAAAGTAATCCCAACGCCGACCTAATTCACGATGTCTGCCGGTACGTCGAGGATCATAGCGACGAAGCCTTGAGCCTGGCTGAGCTTGCCTCGCGCGCATCGATGAGCCGCTTTCACTTCGCCCGCACCTTCAAAGCCGTCGTGGGCGTGACGCCCAAGCAGTACCTCGCAACCGTTCGCCTGCGCAAGCTCAAGGACGGCCTGGGCAAGGCCGGATCGATCGACAGGGCGGCGCACGACGCCGGATACGGCTCGACCAGCCGCATCTACGAGCGCGCCGCCTCGAGTTTGGGCATGACGCCCGCGCAGTATCGCCGCGCCGGCGAAGGCGTTTCCATCTCGTACGCCTCGTTTCCGACGCCGATCGGCCTGATGATGATCGGCGCTACGGATCGCGGCATCTGCTTCGTTGGGTTCGGCGATGCTCCGCAAGAGCTGCTCGCACGGTTGCGCGAGGAGTATCGAAACGCCCGCGTCGAGCCGATGCGCGAGCCGCACCATGCCGACTTCCGCGCCTGGGTGGACGCGATCTCGCGGCACCTCGCGGGAGAGACTCCGCGACCGGACCTTCCGCTCGACATCCATGCGACGGCCTTTCAAATGCGCGTATGGAAGTATTTGCAGACGATTCCATCCGGCGACGTCGCCTCGTACGGCGAAGTTGCGAGCGCGATCGGAGTGCCGGGCGGCGCGCGCGCGGTGGCGCGAGCCTGCGCGCAGAACCCGGCCGCGGTGCTCATTCCGTGCCATCGCGTGATACGGGGTTCGGGCGATCTCGGCGGCTATCGGTGGGGAATCGCCCGCAAGCGCGGCCTGATCGACGGCGAACGCGCGGCTAAGGCAGCCAACGCGTGACGGCCTACGACGTCGCCGTGATCGGAACGGGAAGTTCCGGCAACGCGGTGGCCACGAGCTGCGCGCGCGCCGGCCGGCGCGTCGCGATCGTCGACGAGCTTCCCTACGGCGGTACGTGCGCGCTGCGGGGCTGCGATCCGAAGAAGGTGCTCGTCGGAGTCGCGGAGCTGATCGACTGGTGCGATCGCATGCGCGGCAGCGGCATCTTCGGCGAGGCGCGGATCGACTGGCCCGAGCTGATGCGCTTCAAGCGCACGTTCACGGATCCGGTTTCCGCCCAGCGCGAAGAGAGTTATCGAGAACTCGGGATCGAGATGTATCACGGCCCGGCGCGCTTCGTGGATCCGACGACGCTGAGCGTCGCGGACAGCCGGCTAGATGCGAGCCGCATCGTCCTCGCGGCCGGAGCGCGGCCGGCGCCGCTGGAAATGGCCGGAGAAGAGCACCTGATCACGAGCACCGAGTTCCTCGACTTGGAGCGCCTGCCGCCCCGCATCGCGTTCATCGGCGGGGGCTATATCGCGTTCGAGTTTGCGCATCTCGCGGCACGCGCCGGCGCGGCGCCCGTTATCCTGCAGCGCGGACCGCGGGTGCTGACCGGCTTCGATCCGAGCTTGGTCGACGAGCTCCTCGACGTCAGCCGAGCGGTCGGCATCGACGTGCGCGTCGGGTGCGACGTTCGCGGCGTGGCGAAGCGCGCGGACGCATTCGTCGTCACCGGCAGCGCCGAAGGGGCGGAGTTTGCCGTCGAGTGCGACCTCGTCGTCCACGCCGCGGGCCGCATCGCCGATCTCGCCGATCTCGACCTCGATGCCGGCAACGTGCAGCGAACCGGCAAAGGCGTCGCGGTCAACGAGTTCTTGCAGAGCCGCAGCAACTCGGCCGTCTACGCGGTCGGCGACTGCGCCGACGGCGGCGGTCTGCCGCTCACGCCGACGGCCGCGGCCGAGGGCGAGGTCGCGGCGCGCAACCTCTTAGAAGGCAATCGTCACAGCGTCGATTTCGTGGGCCTCGTCAGCATCGTGTACACTATTCCGCCACTCGGCTCGGTCGGGCTCTCGCAGTCGGCCGCGCGGGAGCGCGGATTGCGCTACTCCGTCCACTCCGCCGATTCGACGCAGTGGTACTCGTCGCGGCGGATACGCGCGCGGCGCTCGGCATTTCGCATGATCGTCGAGGACGAAAGCGGACGGATCCTCGGAGCCCACGTGCTCGGTCCGCACGCCGAGGAGCTGCTCAACGTCTTCGCACTCGCGATTCGCGCACAGATCCCGGCCGCCGTGCTGGAAGGCGTGCTGTTCGGATATCCGACGGCATCGTCGGACATCGCCGACATGCTGCAAACCTCTAAATAAAAAGGGCCTAAGCCATTCGGAGACTGCTTAGCACTCGTCATTCAAGAGTGCTAAGCCGGCCTTCGAAATCTTGCCTTAACCCTACCTGGGGCGTATAGTGGTGGGAAGTAGTGTGTAGTGGTGCCTTACGGAGGGGTTTGTGCACGCGGAGCTCCCGCGTTTCGCGGGTTCGGAGCAACATGCTCTCGACCACAAGGGGCGTCTCATTGTACCGGCCCGCTTCCGCGAGCGGCTCGGTTCCGCGTTCGTCCTAACCATCGCCCCTCCCGATCCATGCCTGGCCCTCTATCCCCGTGCCACGTGGGTCGAAATCTGCGGCCGCCTCGAGTCGGTGTCCCAGAAGGACGACGCCTATCGTCGCAATCTGCGCTACCTCTTCGCTCACACGGAAGAGGTGGCGTGCGACGCGCAGGGCCGGATGGTCGTACCGGCGCTGCTGCGCGCGTATGCCGGCATCGAACGTTACGTCGTCTCCGTCGGCCTGCTGACGCGCGTGGAAATTTGGGCGAAGGACCGTTATGCGTTCGAAACGCCGCCGGAGGGCGACGTCCCGCGCTTCATGGCCGAGTTCGGACTCTAGGACGTTAGCGATGTGGTGCCGATGTGACGCACGTCTCGGTGCTTGTGGAGCCGGCCCTGGAGTACTTGGCGATCCGGCCGGATGGGATCTACGTCGATGCGACGTTCGGGGCGGGCGGGCATTCCCGTGCAGTGCTGGCGCGGCTTCGGGACGGGCGTTTGATTGCACTCGATGCCGATCCGGATGCTGCTGCGCGAGCGGCGGAACTTGCCGACCCGCGCATCACCTTCGTTCACGCCAATTTCCGGCACCTCGGCCGCGTGCTCGATCGGGCCGGCATCGGTTCGATCGACGGGGTTCTGTTCGACTTGGGACTTTCTTCGATGCAACTTGACGATCCGGAACGCGGATTCTCGCTCTCGAAATCCGTGCCGCTGGACATGCGCATGGATCCCGCGGTGGGACCGAGCGCATATGAAATCCTGGCGACCGCCAGCGAGGGCGAGCTCGCCGACATCTTCTTTGCGTACGGCGAAGAGCGCGCCGCGCGGCGCATCGCGCGCGCGATCGTCGCGCGCCGCGCGATCGGCGAACTGCCGAACACGGCGGCCGAATTCGCCGGCCTCGTCGCGGGCGTCGTGCGCAAACGCGGTCGCCGCGAGCGAATCCATCCAGCCACGCGGGTCTTTCAGGCGCTGCGCATCACCGCCAACGACGAGCTAGACGCTTTGCGCGAGGGCCTGAGGAGCGCGATCGGCCGGCTACGCTCGGCGGGACGCATCGTCGCGATCAGCTTCCACTCGCTCGAGGACCGCATCGTCAAGCAAACGCTGCGCGACGACGCTCGGCTCGACGTTCTCACGAAGCGTCCGGTCCTGCCCGCCGACGAAGAGATCGCGCAGAACCGTCGCGCCCGAAGCGCGAAGCTGCGCGCCGCGCAGCGGAAGGCGAGCTGATGATCCAACCGCAACGACACGATCGGAGGATACGCATCGGCAATCCTCGGTCGGTGCGTGCCGCAACGCAGCGTCGCAAGGCCCGCAAGGCGCGCGCCCGTTACGTCGGCGTCACGCGCACGCTCGCGGTGCTGACGGCCGTCCTGATGCTGCTCATGAGCTACGTCGTGCTGACCTCGAGCCTGACCGGCCTGAGCTATGCCGTCGCCAAGGCCCAAGCCAATCGCGAAGCGCTGCAAGAGGAGACGATGCGGCTCGACGACCGCATCGCGGCGCTGCGTTCGGACGACCGGCTGTCGCAGCTCGCGGCGCGCCTCGGAATGACGGAGCCGGCGCACCTGGCGGTCGTTCGAATCGCCGTGCCGCGCGTCGCCCGCGCCAAGCCGTCCTTCCCGGTGCTATCGTCGCTCGCCGGACTCTTCGCTCCGGCGGTGGCTCGCCAGCAATAGCGCCGTAAATGCACCAGCGGACTTTCGCGCGCGTCGCCCCGATGCGCGCAAGACTCTTCTTTTACGCGTGCATGATCGTGGCAGTCTTTCTCGCCTGGCGACTGTGCGTCGTGCAGGGGCTCGACGGACCGCTCTACGCCCGCGAGGCGCTGGCACAGCGCTCCGACACGATCGAGGTCTTCGCGCGCCGTGGCAGCATCTTGGACCGCAACGGCAACGTCCTCGTCCGCTCCATGCCGTCCGAGAGCGTCTACGCCATTCCGAGAGAGATTCTCGATCCCGACGCCAGTGCCGTAAAGCTGCGCACGATCTTCGGTAAACTCGATCCCGGCGTGACCGCGGCGCTGCACGATCGGCACCTTTGGTTCGTTTGGATCGCTCGCAAAGTATCCCACGATCTCGCGGAGCGCGCTCGCGCCCTCGACTTGCCCGGGATCGCGCTCAAGGAAGAGGACTCGGGGTTGCGGGTCGACACGATCGGATCGCTCGCCTCGACCGTGCTCGGCTTCGTCGGCACCGACGAAAACGGTTTGGACGGCGTCGAGTACGCCTACGACGACGTGCTGCGCGGCCGCTCGGGGCGCGTCACGCTGGAGGCCGACGAGTTCGGCCGACCGATTCCGTTCGGGCGCGAGCGCGTCGTAACGCCGGCACTGGCGGGCTCGACAGTGCAGCTGACGCTCGATCCGTATCTGCAATTCGTTGCGGAACAGGCGCTTCGCAAACAGGTGAGCGCCTTTCACGCGCTCGACGGCACCGCTATCGTCATGGATCCGTGGACCGGGGAGATCCTGGCCCTAGCCAATCTCCCCGACTTCGATCCGAATCGGTTCTGGAAGTACGACGTCGCGGCGCGCCGCGACCGAGCGGTCATGGACGCATACGAACCAGGCTCGACGTACAAGCTCATCACGGCGGCGGCGGCGCTGGATTCGCACAAGGTCTCCTGGACCAGCCGCTTCCCCGCACGCGATGCGATCGAAGTGGGCGGGCGTACGATTCATAATGCGGAAGACGGCTTCATGGCCGGCACCGGCGGAAGCGAGACGCTGGAACAGATCGTGGAATTTTCGCACAACGTCGGCGCTGCGGAAGTCGGTCTCTCGATCGGAGCGAAGACGTTTTATGCGATGGAACGCAAGGCCGGTTTCGGGGACCCAAGCGGCGTCGGTCTGCCGGGCGAGAATCCCGGGATCGTGCCGCCTCCCTCGCAGTGGAGCGGCTCGTCGCTCGCGACGATGTCGTTCGGGCAAGGCGTCTCGGTCACGCCGCTGGCCATGGCCCGCTACTACAGCGCGATCGCGAACGGCGGGATGCTTATGGAGCCGCACCTCGTGCGCGCCGTCTACGATCAGGAAGGCAAGCTCGTGCGGCGCGTCGCACCGAGGGCCGTGCGGCGCGTCTTCTCTCAACGTACGGCGCAGGAGCTGAGGACGATCCTGCGGGTGGTGGTCTTGCATGGTACCGGCGACCCGACGGCACAGATTCCCGGATATGCGACCGCGGGCAAAACCGGAACGGCTGAGATGGTGGTGGACGGCGAGTACCGAGCGGGATACTATGCGGCGTCGTTCATCGGCATGGTTCCCTATCCGCGAGCTCGGTACGTCATCTACGTCAAAGTGGAGCGCCCGATCGGCTCGTATTATGGGAGCGTCGTCGCGGCCCCGGCCTTCGCCGCGATCGCGCGCGCCGCGATGTTGCATGCGGGAGTCCTGCCGAGCGCAGACATTGCGCGAAATGGCCGGTGAGCGCACGGTCGCATTCGCGACGTTGTTCGAGCGCCTCCCGGACGCGCAGATAAGCGGCCCTCGCGAAATAGACGTTACCCGCATCGAAACCGCGTCGCAAGCGGTGCGTCCGGGAGCGCTCTTCGTGGCGCTGCGCGGGACGCAGACGGACGGCCATCGCTATGTTCCTCAGGCGATCGCGGGCGGCGCGCGCGTCGTCGTCGTCGAGGAGACTGCAGAGACGCCCGGCTCCGGCGTGACCGTCGTGCGCGTCGCGGACACGCGCCGCGCGCTCTCGGCGTTGTCGGCGGCCTTCTTCGGCGATCCGTCGCTCGCGCTCGACGTCGTGGGCATCACCGGTACGAACGGCAAGACGACGACGTCGCGGATGATCGGCGCGATCCTCAACGAGGCGGAGATCGCGTGCGGCGTGATCGGCACCGTGGGCGCCGAGTTCGGGAAGCGCAGCTGGCGGCTCGCGAACACGACGCCGCTGCCGCCCGAACTTCACTCGCTGCTCGCGCGCATGCGCGACGACGGCGCCCGCGCGGTCGCGATGGAGGTCAGCTCGCACGCGCTCGCGCTGGATCGCGTGGACGACGTGCGCTTCCGCGTCGCGGTGCTCACCAACGTGACGCGCGATCACCTGGACTTTCATCAGACGCCGGAGGCGTACGCGGCGGCGAAGCGCCGGCTCTTCGAACTCGCGCCGACGTGCGTTCTCAACGTTGACGATCGGCTCGGCGCACAGTGGGCGGCGGAGCTCGCGCGCGAAGGACGCGACGTCGTCACGTACGGCGCGACGCGCCGGGCCGCGCTCGTGGCCGAAGACATCGCCGTCGCGCCCGACGGGAGCCGCTTCAGCGTCGGCGGCAGACGTTACGAACTGCGCCTGCCTGGGCGGTTTAACGTTTGGAACGCGCTGGCGGCGCTCGGTGCGGCGCGGCACCTCGGCATCGGAGACGCCGTCGCCGCGCGCGCTCTCGGATCGCTCGAGCGTGTGGCGGGACGCATGGAGCACCTGCGCGGCGACGGCATCGACGTCGTCGTAGACTACGCCCACACGCCCGACGCGCTCGCCCACGCCCTGGAGTCGCTGCGCGAGACGGCGCGGGGCCGGCTCGCCCTCGTCTTCGGATGCGGCGGCGATCGCGACAAGGGCAAACGCTCCGAAATGGGCGCGGTCGCCGCGCGCATGGCGGATCGCCTGTACGTAACGAACGACAACCCGCGCGGCGAGGATCCCCGCGCGATCGCGGACGCGATCGTGGCGGGAATCGGAAACCGCGAGCACGTCGTGGAGCTCGACCGGCGGCGCGCGATCGAGCGCGCCATCGGCGAGGCGCGATCCGGCGACGTCGTCCTGATCGCCGGCAAGGGTCACGAAACCTATCAGATCATCGGCGACCGCGTGCTGCCGTTCGATGACGCGGCGGTCGCGCGCGAGGCGCTCTCGACACGCGAGGCACTGCGTTGAGGATCCCACTCGACGCAGCCATGCGCGCAACCGAAGCAACGCTGAGCGACGGCGCGTCGGCGCCGAACGAGCTGCGCGTCAGCACCGACACGCGGACGCTTAAACCCGGCGATACCTTCGTGGCGCTGCGCGGGGAGCATTACGACGGGCACGACTTCGCCGCCGACGCCACTCGGCGCGGCGCGGCGATGTTGGTGCTCGAGCGGCCGGTGCCGCGGGCGCGCGGAACGCCGACGATGCTCGTGCACGACGCTCTGCGGGCCTACATGGCGCTCGCTGGGCGCGCGCGAGCGCTCTTCGGCGGACGCGTCGTCGCGATCACCGGCAGCACCGGGAAGACCACGACGAAGGCGTTCGTTGCGCAGTTGCTCGCCGCGCGCTACGGCGATCGCGTGCTCACGGCCCCGGGCAACGAGAACAACGAAATCGGGGTCAGCAGGCTCCTGCTGAACGCAGACAACGCGGAGCACGACGTGCTCGTGATCGAGATGGGCGCGCGCAAGTACGGGGACGTAGCCGCGCTCGTCGAGATCGCGCGGCCCGACGTCGGCATCCTCACGAACGTCGGCGAGGCGCACGTGGAGATCATGGGGTCGCGCGAGCGGCTAGCCGAGACGAAGTGGGCCTTATTTAGCACCGGCGCACGGGCCGTCCTCAACGCGGACGACGCGGTGTCGCGCGCGCGCGCCGCGACGCTGCGCGGCGAGGCGCACTGGTTCGTCGCGGCGCCCGACGGCTCACTCGAGCGCTACGATCAGCTGCACGTCCTGACGGCCCTGCTCGGAGATGGGCGCGTGCTGACGCGCGCCGAGGGCCGCGCGCGTGCCGTCGACGCCGACCTTCGCTTGACCGGCGAGTACAACCGCGCCAACGCGGCCGCCGCGGTCGCCAGCGCGCTCGAGCTGGGCGTGCCGCTCGACGATCTGGCGCCTCGACTTGCGGATCTGCAGCCGCCGCCCGGACGCTACGACAGCATACCGATCGGCGGCGGAATCCGGCTGATCTACGACGCGTACAACGCCAATGCGAGCAGCATGATGGCGGCGCTGAACGCATTCGGTGCGGAGGCGGCGACGCGTCGCATCGCCGTGCTCGCGTCGATGGCGGAGCTAGGCGATGAATCGTCCGTTCTGCACGAGCGAGTCGGCGCGCACGCCGCGGGAAGGGTCGACGTGCTCGTCGTGCAAGGCGAGTTCGCGGCGGAGCTCGCGCGCGGCGCGGAGCGCGCGGGTCTGGAGCCCGGACAGATCGTCCGGGTCGGCGCCAACGCAGAGGCGGCGCGTTGGCTGCGCGAGCACGCGCGCCGGGGCGACATCGTGCTGCTCAAAGGCTCGCGCAAGTACAAGCTCGAGGAGATCGTCGAGGAACTACGAGCGTGAGCCTCGCGTTGCAGAGCCTAAAGGTAAAGGACTCCGAGGCGCCGGCGGGTCTCGTCGCCATTCCCGTGCGCACGCCGCTGGTGCGTCCCGGCGACGATGTGATCGAGACGGTCGCCCAGGCGGTTCGCGGCATCGCTCGGCCCGGCGACGTGGTCGCGATCTCCGAGAGCGTCGTCGCGATCGCGCAGGGAGAGTTCGTCGTCGCCGAGCTCGTTCGTCCGTCACGGCTCGCGTACGTGCTGTCGCGGCGCGCCGGCCCGCTCGCGACGATGAGCCAGCCGGAATCCGTGCAGTTGGTGATCGATCGCGTCGGCGTGTGGAAGGTGATCTATGCGACGCTGCTGCAGGCGATCGCGCGCATTGTCGGAAGGCGCGGCGCGTTCTACGAGGTACTCGGCGAAGCGGTCGCGGCATTCGACGGTTACACGGGCACGATGCCGCCGTACGAGGGCGCGATCGTATTTTCGCCGAGCGATCCGCAGGGCGCGGCGTGCGCGTTTCGCGAGCGCACCGGCGTCGATTGCGCCGTGGTCGACGCGAACGATCTCGGCAAAGCCAAGGTGCTCGGGAGCTCCGACGGCGTGCGCGCGAGCGTCGTCGAGGCAGCCTTGCTGCACAATCCGCACGGCAACAGCGACGAGCAGACGCCGGTCGTCGTGCTCAAGTGGCGCGGACGGGGGCCCGATCCGCTGTGCTGCTAGGCCTGTTGTTCTGGGCGCTGTTCGGGTTGGCGATCGCTGCGGCGGCCGGATTGCTGCTGCTCGTCGCGCTCGGACGCCTGCACGTGTTGCAGCATGCATACGAAGACGCGCCGCAGACGCACCGGGACAAAACGGGAACGCCGACGATGGGCGGCCTCGTCTTCGTCGTCGCGCTCGCTGCCGCGCTCGCCGTTACGCGCGGCGGGCTGCTCGCCGAGCTCGTGGTGCTCGTCGTTCTCTGCGCGGCCGTCGGCGCGGTCGACGACATCGTGAAGGTGCGCGGCGGGGCGAATCGCGGTCTGCCGGCGCGCACGAAACTCTTGGCGACGGCCCTGGCCGCCACGATCTTCCTGCGCGCGATCGGCGCAGACACGTCGTTTCCCGCGGACGTGCTCTTCCACGCCGGGGCGTTCTCGATTGTGGCGCCGTACTGGCTCTGGTTCGTGCTCGGCGTTCTCGCCGTCACGGGGACCGTTCACGCGGTCAACTTGACGGACGGCCTCGACGGGCTCGCGGCCGGAACGATGATCCCGCCGCTCGCGCTGTTCGCGTTCGTCGCCGCCGCCTCGGCCGTCCCGGCGGCCGCGATCGCGGCGAGCACCGGCGTCGGAGCGTGCGCGGCCTTCCTCATCTTCAATCGGCATCCGGCGCGGCTCTTCATGGGCGACACCGGTTCGCTCGCGCTCGGCGCGTTGCTGTCGGGCGTCGCGATCCTCAGCGGCGAGATGCTGCTGCTGCTCGTCGCCGGCGCGGTCTTCGTCGCCGAAGCGGTCTCCGTGATCCTTCAGGTGTCGTATTTCAAGGCCACGCGCGGCAAGCGCATCTTCCGCATGAGTCCGCTGCACCATCACTTCGAGATGATCGGCTGGCCCGAAACGAAGGTGACCGCGCGCTTCTGGCTTGCGTCGCTGCTCTGTTCGTTGGTAGGATGGGCCATCGTGCGATGAAGGATGGGTTTCGGTTCGGCACGGACGAGACGATCCTCGTGATCGGGCTCGGGAAAAGCGGATTGGCGTGCATCGAGGTGCTGCGCGAGCTTGGCGTCACCGTTTTTGCTACCGATGAGAAGCCCGCCGAGCAGCTCGCCGCCGCCATAGCGGCAGCCGAATCGTTCGGCGCGCGTTTCGTCGAAGCGCCCGGCGTCGCCGGCGTCGTCGGCGGGCTGAGCTGCGCGGTGCTGTCGCCCGGCGTTCCGCCGACCTCACCGGTCGCGCGGCACATGTACCTCGCGAACGTACCCGTCCTTGGAGAGATCGAGCTCGCCTACCGTCTCTGCAAGGCGCCGATCATCGCCGTCACCGGAACGAAGGGAAAGTCCACGACCACCGCGCTGATCGGGCATCTGCTCCGCGGCTGCGGCCTCGCGGTTCGCGTCGGCGGCAACATCGGCAATCCGCTCATCAAGGAAGTGCGAGGGGCGGCCGCCGACTCGTGGGTCGTGGCCGAGGTCTCGTCGTTTCAGCTCGAGACGATTCGCGCGTTCAAGCCTCGCGTCGCCGTGCTGCTCAACGTGTCGCCGGATCACCTCGACCGCTACCATTCGATGGAAGAGTACGCGGAAGCCAAGTACCGCATCTGCGCCAATCAGTCGCTGACGGACTGGTTCGTGGGCAACCTCGACGATCCGATGGTGAGCGTGCTGCACTGGAGGCGCGGCGACACGCGCGCGCAGGCCAGGCAGCTTTGGTTCAGCCTGCGCGGAGGCGACGAGGCGACGATGTACCCGCGCGACGGGATGCTGACCTACGCGCCGGTCGCCGGCGACCCGCGCCCGATCTCGATCATGCCCGCTGCCGAGATTCCGCTCGCGGGCGAGCACAACCGCGAAAACGCCATGGCGGCGCTGCTGGCCGCGCTCGCGGTCGGCTGCCGTCCCGCGGCGTTGCGCGGCGCGATGACCACGTTCGCGCCGATGGCGCACCGCCTCGAAACCGTCGCCGACATCGACGGCGTCCGCTACGTGGACGATTCGAAGGCGACCAACCCGGCCGCCGTCGTCGCGGCGCTGCGCACCTACGACCGGCCGATCATCCTGATCGCCGGCGGACGATCGAAGGGCAGCGATTTCGACGCGCTAGGAGCGGAGATTCGCGAGCGCGTCAAGACGCTGATCGTGATCGGCGAATCCGCGGATGCGATCCGCGCGACCGCCGGTGGCGTGCCTGTCGTGGAGGCCTTCTCTATGGAAGAGGCGGTGCAGCACACGCGGCGCCTGGCGCGCGATGGCGACGTGGTGCTGCTGTCGCCGGGATGCGCGTCGTTCGATATGTTTGCCTCGGCGGACCATCGCGGCGAGCAGTTCGCCGCCGCCGTCGCGGCGCTGCGGGAACCGGCCGGTGCATAGCTCGGCGACGCTGCGGACACGCGACGCCTCGAGTTCGTCCCGTCTGCCGTCGTACGCCGCCGCGCCGCTCGACACGGTGCTGTTCACGGCCGTGGCGGCGCTGGTGGGCATCGGTCTGATCATGGTATTTTCCGCGTCCAGCGCAACGGCGTACGCCGAACACGGAGACATCGCGTATTACCTCAAGCGTCAACTCGTCTGGCTCGCCATCGGTCTGGCCGCCGCGTACGCGGTCTACCGCACGGACTATCATCGTCTGAAGGCGCTCGCGCCCTACCTTCTGCTCGCGGCTTTCATCGGACTCGGGTTGGTCTTCGTGCCGCACGTCGGGCTGGGAGTCAACGGCGGGCGCCGCTGGATCGGCGCGGCGGGCATCAGCGTGGAACCGTCGGAGTTCGCCAAGCTCGCGCTCGTGATCTATCTCTCCGCCGTCTTGTCCGCGCGCGGCGAACGCATCACGTCGCTGGCGCGCGGACTCGTGCCGCTCTGCGTTCCGGTGGCGTTTATGGCCGTGCTCGTGCTCAAGGAGCCGGACATGGGAACCGCGAGCCTGCTGCTCTTCACGGCGTTCGCCTTGTTCTTCGCGGCCGGCGCTCGGGTCGTTCACCTCGCGGCGGTCGCGCTGACGACCGTGCCCTTCGCGGCCCTGACCGTGCTGGCGAGTCCGTATCGACGGGCGCGCATCTTCGCGTTCGTCGATCCCTGGAAGGACCCGTTGAACACGGGCTTCCACATCGTGCAGTCGCTGCTCGCGCTCGGAAGCGGCGGCCTCTTCGGCGTCGGCTTGGGCGCCTCGCGCGCGAAGTTCTTTTACCTGCCCGAGCAGTACACGGACTTCATCTTCTCGGTGCTCGGAGAGGAGCTCGGTCTGATCGGGACGCTGGCCGTCGTCGCCCTCTTCATCACGCTGGCGTACCGCGCGATCCGGATCGCTCTGGCCGCGCCCGATCGCTTCGGATTCTTTCTCGCCGTCGGATGCGCCGCGATGATCACGATCCAGGCGTTCGTGAACATCGGCGTCGTCTCGTCGTCGTGGCCCGTCACCGGCGTCCCCCTGCCGTTCATTTCGTTCGGGGGCAGCTCGCTCGTCGTCAGCCTCCTCGCCGTCGCAATCATCGCCAACGTCGGACGCCACAGAAGAATCAGCGGGCGAGCGTGACCGTCGTCTTCGCAGGCGGCGGCACGGGTGGACACCTCTATCCCGCCATCGCGATCGCAGACGCGCTGCGTCAACGCTCCGCGAACGTGGCGTTCATCGGCTCCGCCGACCGTCTCGAGACGACGATCGTGCCGAAAGCCGGTTATCCGCTCTACACGATCGCCGCGCACTCGCTGCCCCGGGGGCTCTCGCTGCGGATCGTTCGCGCGATCGCGGCGAACGTACGAGGCATACTGCAGAGCCTTGCGCTCCTGCGCGCGCAGCGTCCCGATCTGGTCGTCGCGACGGGCGGTTACGTCTGCTTCCCGGTCGCCCTCGCTGCGCGCGTCGCGCGGCTCGTGCGGCTCTCGCGCGCACGGATCGTCCTGCTCGAGCCCAACGCGTCGCCCGGTCTGACGAATCGGCTGCTCGCGCCGATCGTGGACGAAGTTTGGCGCAGCGTTCCGATACGAGCCTCTCTGCTACGGTTGCCGCCGCGCGAAGAGGCGGCGGCGCGGCTCGGGCTGGACGCGTCGCGAAAAACGCTGGTGGCGGTCGGCGGGAGCCAGGGCGCGCGCGCGATCAACGACGCGCTGCTGTACGTCGCGGCGCAGGGCGGCGTCCCCAACGGCTGGCAGCTGCTGCATCTCACCGGTGACGCCGACTACGGGCGCGTGGCGGCGGCATATCGCGCGCACTCGAGCGCCCGCGTCGTCGCACGCGCCTACCTCGAAGACATGGCGGACGCATACGCGGTCGGCGATCTGCTGCTGACCCGTGCCGGCGCATCGACGCTGGGCGAGCTGAGCGCGCTCGGTAAACCCGCGATCGTGGTGCCGTATCCGTTCGCGGCGGATGGGCACCAAGCGGCGAACGCAGCTCGGCTCGAGGCGGCCGGCGCCGTCGTCGTGCTCGCCGACCGGGAGCTCCCCGACGGTCTTCTGGCGCTGCTCGCGGAGACGACCGAGCCACGGCGGCTCGCGGTCCTGAGCGAAAACGCTCGGTGCACGCAGGGGAGCGATCCTCTCGTCGCGATTCTCGCCCGGATCGACAGCTTGGTATCTCGAAGGGACCAGCGGTGACGGGCTTTCATCTCATCGGCGTCGGCGGCATCGGCATGAGCGCGATCGCGCGCATCCTGCTCGCCCGCGGCGAGACCGTCACCGGCTCGGACGTCGCCGCCACGCCGCTGATCGAGCAGCTGCGGCGCGAGGGCGTGCGCATCGCGATCGGCCACGACGCGCGCAACGTGGAACGCGCTCATACCGTCGTCGTCAGCTCCGCGATCGACCGCCGCAACCCTGAGTACCTGGCGGCTTCGCGGCGCGGGCTTCCATTACTGCATCGCGGCGAGATGCTCGCGCGGCTGCTTGTGGGGCGCCGCGGCATCGCGGTCTGCGGGACGCACGGCAAGACGACGACGACGGCGATGACCCACGCGGTTCTGCGCTCCGGCGGGATCGACGCGGGACTCGTGCTCGGCGGCATCGACGGCTCGCTCGACACGAACGCCTACGAGGGCAGCTCCGCGTGGTTCGTGACGGAAGCCGATGAGTCTGACGGATCGTTCGCGCTGCTGGATCCCGCGATCGCCATCGTTACGAACGTCGAGAACGACCACTTGACCAGCGACGACGAGCTTCCCGGGCTCGTGCGCGCGTTCGGCGAGTTTCTCGGCAAGCTGCCCGATGACGGGCTCGCGATCGTCGGCAGCGACAACCCGCTGGCGGGCTCGCTCACCGCGCACGATCTTCGTGCGAAGGTCGTCACCTACGGTCTCGACTCACAGGCCGTTCGCGCGGGCGCGGTCACGTTCGAAAATTTCGGGTCGCGCTTCGACGCGTATGCCGGCGAGATCAGGCTGGGCCACGTCGAGCTGCGCGTTCCGGGGGCGATGAACGTGCAGAACGCGCTCGCCGCACTGGCGGTCGGCCACGAGCTGGGCGTGCCGTTTGGCGCCATCGCCCGGGCGCTGCGCGCGTTCCGCGGGGTGCGCCGCCGCTTCGACGTACTGGCGAGCGACGCGCGCATGACGCTCGTCGACGACTACGCGCACCATCCTACCGCGGTGCGCGCGACGATCGCGGCGGCGCGCCGCTACCATCCCGGCGAGCTCGTCGTCGCCTTCCAGCCGCACCGCTACACGCGGACGGCGTTTCTCGCGAACGAGTTCGCCGACGCGCTGAGCGGCGCGGACCGGATCTATCTCGCTCCGGTCTACGCCGCGTCGGAGCCCGCGATTCCGGGCGTGAGCGAACGTTCGATCGGGGAAGCGCTCGCGAGCGCGGGCGGCCGCGTGACCTACGTCGCGCGCGTCGAGGACCTGGAAGACCGAATTCTCGACGAGGCGTCGCCCGGCGCGCTGGTGCTGATGCTCGGCGCCGGCAACATCACCGACGTGGCGGCCCGTTTGGCCGAACGCCTGCGCGCTCCGGCGCCGCGCAACGCCGCGGCGGCTAACGCATGAGCCTCACGACCGCGCGCGCGACGGCCACTCTGGTGCGCCCGGACGATCGTGCGGCGCTGCGCGCGATCTTCGGCGAGCGCGTGCGGTTCGACGAGCCGCTGGCGTCGTACACGTCGTGGAAGATCGGCGGCCCGGCGGACGCGTTCGTCACGGCCGGCAACGAGGCCGAGGTCGCGCAGCTGCTGCGGCTTTGCTTGCAGCGCCGCATGCCGTTTTGGATTCTGGGCGGCGGGAGCAATGTGCTCGTCGGCGACGGCGGCGTGCGCGGCATCGTGGTTCGTCTGGCGGGCGAGTTCGCCGCCGTCCACGTTCGAGAGGATGAGAACGAGGTCGTCGTCGACGCCGGCGGGTCGGCAGACGTGGCGCTCGTGACGGCCAAGGCGGCGTCGGCGGGGGCGGCCGGAGTCGACTCACTGGCCGGGATCCCGGGGACCGTCGGCGGATCGTTGCGGATGAACGCCGGCACCGACCGCGAGATTGGGGAGTTCGTCCGGACGGTTTGGGTTCAGTCGCCGAGCCGGCCCGAGCCGCACGAGGTCGGCGTGCGTTACCTCTATCGCCGCTCCACCCTGGAGCGCGACGTGATCGTGTCGCGCGTGACGCTGGCGTTCGCCCGGTGCGGCGTGCGCGACGTGCGCGAGGAGATGCAAACGCGTCTGGTCCATAGAAAAAAGACGCAGCCGATCGCGTTGCCCAACGCGGGCTCCTGTTTTCGCAATCCGGAGGGAGACAAGGCCGCCCGGCTCATCGAGTCCGTGGGCGCTAAGGGATGGCGCGAGGGCGGCGCGGAAGTTTCTCCGCTGCACGCCAACTTCATCAACAACGTCGGAGGAGCAACGGCAAAAGACGTCGCCACGCTGCTCGCACGCGTCCGCCGCGCGGTGCGCGACCGGCACGGCGTCGAGCTGCAACTCGAAGTGCACCTAGTCGGAGTCTTCATTGATGCAACGTAAGGTAACGGTCGCCGTCGTCATGGGCGGCAGCAGCGCCGAGCGCGAGATCTCTATACGGTCGGGATCGGAGGTATTGCGCGCGCTGCTTTCGCTCGGTTACAACGCTCGATCGCTGGACTACGACGAGCAGTTCTTGGACGCGTTACGCGAGCTCAAACCCGACGTCGTCTTCATCGCGCTGCACGGACCCGGCGGCGAGGACGGACACGTTCAGGCGCTGCTCGAATATCTCTCGATACCCTATACCGGCAGCGGATTGGAAGCGGCCGCGCTTTCGATGGACAAGCATCTCACGAAGAAGCTGTTGGCCGCGGAGGGCCTGCCCACGCCCGTCTGGGATCTCTACGACCTCACCGGCGGAACGCTGCCGTTGCTCCCCGGATCGCTCGATCTGCCGCTCGTGATCAAGCCGCGCTTCGAGGGATCCTCCGCGGGCATCGCCATCGTGCACACGCACGAGGAGTGGACCAGCGCGATGCTCGAGGCCTCGAAATCCTACGCGCAAATCCTCGCCGAAGAGTACGTGCAGGGCCGCGAGTTCACGTGCGCCGTGCTCGGCGAGGAGGCGCTGCCGATCGTGGAAATCGTCGCCAATCGCGACGGCTTCTACAGCTATGAGGCCAAGTACGAGCCCGGCGGAAGCACGCACATCGTGCCGGCGCAAATCGACGAGGGGCTCGCCGCTCGCCTTCAGATGCTCGGCCTGTCGGCGCACCGGCTGCTAGGCTTGCGCGACTACTCGCGCAGCGATTTCATCGTCACGCGCGACAACCGTCCGTATCTATTAGAAGTGAACTCGCTGCCGGGTCTCACGCCGGTCAGCCTCGTACCGGACGCCTGTGCCGCCCTGGGAATCGGCTTTGAAGCGCTGATCGACCGTCTCGTCGGTTATGCGCTCGCGCGTGCGGAACTGCGCGACGCGGTAGCCTAGCCCGAACCGAACGCATCCGCGTCGTCGGCGGCGAGCAAGTCCAACCGGGAGGCTTGCGGAGGCATCTTGGTCGCGATCGGATAACGCCGGAGAAACTCCGCGTCACCGAGACGTTCGCCGATCGTCATGCGCTCGAATCCGTCGTTGATCTCCGGATAGACCGCGGGATCGCTGT
This sequence comes from Vulcanimicrobiota bacterium, assembly GCA_963752825.1. Taxonomy (GTDB): domain Bacteria; phylum Vulcanimicrobiota; class Vulcanimicrobiia; order Vulcanimicrobiales; family Vulcanimicrobiaceae; genus Cybelea. Next base: position 803,259 of record CAVVZF010000001.1, read on the forward strand.
GCTCGCGGATCCACGCGGCGACCTCGGCGTCCGAGCTCGCGCGCGCGATGACGTCGCGCAGGACAGCCTCCGCGATGTCGAGCTTTAGGAGCAACCGCGAGCTAAAGCCGGTAATTTGGTAGGCGCCGATATTGCCGCCGGGCAGCGTCGCGCGAAGCTTATCGACCGTTCGAGCCAACATCAAAAGATCGAGGCCGGACAGGGGCTCGCGCGGACTCCGCGGCGGCCGCTGGGTCAAATCAAGCGCATCCATCCTTGCATCTTTTGCCACCCAATGCGAATGCCTGCGCGCGGTTGGGGTAAAAGTCGCAGGGACGGACGTAAATGGCGCCGCCGGAAGTCGGACGCTTCGCTGCCGTCGAAAGAAGCCGACCTAGTACCTTGCCCAACTGATGGAGGAAATCGTTGCCTACCGTTGTCGATCGTGGTCTCGAAGGTGTCGTCGTCGGGTCCACCCAGCTCAGTAACGTCGAAGGGACGATCGGACGCCTGACCTATCGTGGTTACGACATTGACGATCTCGCACCGAATGCGACGTTCGAGGAAGTCATTCATCTCCTACTCTACGGGCATCTGCCCAATCGGCACGAGCTCGAGGGCCTGCGGCGCGAGCTCGGTGCGCGCCGCGCGCTTCCGGAGCCGCTCGTCAACGCGATGCAGACCGTGCCGAAGACGGCGTGGCCGATGGAAGTGCTACGCACCGTCGTCAGCGGCCTCGGACTCTTCTCGCCGGTCAGCGCGCACGGAGAGCACCTTTCGGACGTGCACACGGCAATCGATCTCATCGCCAAGATGCCGACGATCGTCGCGGGTTGGGACCGGATTCGCCGCGATCTCGATCCGGTCGCGCCGCGAACCGATCTCTCGCAGGCAGGGAACTTCCTCTACATGCGAACCGGCAAGGTGCCGCATGCGATCGAAGAGGACGCGCTCGACACGTACCTCGTGCTGTTGGCCGACCATTCGTTCAACGCGTCCACGTTTGCGGCGCGAGTCGTCGCGTCGACGCGCGCCGATATCTACGCGTCGGTGACCGCGGCGCTAGCGACGCTCCAGGGCGATCTCCACGGAGGCGCGGCGAGCGCCGCCTACCGGACGGTCACCGAGGTCAAGACGCCCGAGAACGCGGAGCGCTACGTCCGCGACATCCTCGACCGCGGACAGCGGATCATGGGGATGGGGCATCGCGAATACAAGGTGCGCGATCCGCGCGCGCGCCATCTCGAGACGATGGCGAAGGAGCTGTCGCAACACGTCGGCGGCAGCGCGTGGTACGAGACCGCGCACGCGCTCGAAGAGGCGAGCCGCAGAGTGCTGCAGGAGCGCAAGCCCGGCAACACCATCTACGCGAACGTCGACTTCTACACGGCTCCGGTCCTAGCCGACCTCGGGATTCCGGGAGACGAGTTTACCTGTCTCTTCGCGTGCGGGCGCATCGCCGGATGGACGGCGCACGTGCTCGAGCAGCTTGCCGACAATCGTCTGATCCGTCCGCAGGCGACGTACGACGGTCCGCCCGCCGGGCCGTACGTCCCGATCGACAAGCGCACCACGAACGGCGTGCGGACCTGAGGAAGCGCTAGCGACGATGCTCGTCGTGCCGGCGATCGACCTGCGGGCTGGGAAGTGCGTGCGCATGAAGCAGGGCGACCCCACGACGGAGATCACATACGACGACGATCCGGTCGAGGTCGCGAAGGAATTCGTGGGCTGCGGCGCGCGACGGCTGCACGTCATCGACCTCGATGGGGCATTCGGCTCCGGCGAAAACCTCTCCGCGGTACGGCGCATCTGCGAGGCCGTGGACGTGCCCGTGCAGACCGGCGGGGGTCTGCGCGCGGTCAAACACGCGGAGAACGCCTTCGAGGCGGGCGCCGCCGAGATCATCCTAGGAACGCTGTTGGTCGAGGACGAGCGGCTGGCGCGTCACATCATCAGCCGCTTCCCGGGGAAGGTGATCGCCGGCATCGATACTCGCGGCACGCAGGTGGCGACCCACGGCTGGCAGGAGCACACGCCAGTCGACCGCGATGCGCTCGTGCGACGCGTCGCGCAGTGGGGCGTTTCGCGGATCATTTTCACGGAGATCCGGCGCGACGGCATGGGCGAAGGCTACGACATCGACGCGCTTAACGATGTCGCTAACGCCGCGGAGGTGAAGGTGACGGCGAGCGGGGGCGCGCGTAACATCGACGATCTGAAGCTGCTGAAGCAATCCGTCCCGGTCACGGTTGACTCGTGCATCGTCGGAAGCGCGCTCTACAACGGCACGATCGACCTCAAAGAAGCCATCGCCGCCGTCGCCTAATCTACGTAGTCGCGCGACAATTCGGATGGAATGCGAGTGACGATCTCGTAGTTGATCGTGTCGGCCCAGGACGCCCAATCGTCGGCCTCGACGGCGGCGTCGCCGTCGCGGCCGATCAGGGTGACCACGGAGCCGACGCGCGCCTTGGGCGCGCGCATGAGATCGATCTGCGTCATGTTCATCGCGACGCGTCCGACGATCGGGCAGAGCGCGCCGTCCACGACGAACGCGCCGCGATTGGAGAGCGCGCGAGGCACGCCGTCGGCATAGCCGGCCGGGACGACGCCGACGCGCATGTCGTGCGGGGCGTGAAAGCTGCCCCCGTAACCGATGGAGGCGCCCGTGGGAACGGTGCGCACGACGACGATCTGCGAACGATACGAGAGCGCGGGCCGAAGATCGGGCGCGCTGCCGCCCAGCGCCTCGCGCGTCTCCGGCGACGGCATCAATCCATACAGCGCGATGCCGAAGCGCACCATGTCGAGCCGGGTCTGCGGCCACAGCATCGCGGCTGCCGATGCGGCGATGTGGCGCAGCGGATGCAGCGAACGCTGCTCGAGCAGCGGCGCAACCGCGGCCAGCGCGCGCTCGAAGGCGCCGAGCTGGTGCATCGTGTAGGGCGAATCGATCTCTTCGGCGGCGGCGAGATGCGAAAAGATTCCGGCGACCTCGATCGCGGGAAGGCGAAGAAACTCCTCGATGGCGTCGACGAGCTCGTGCGGCTCGACGCCGAGGCGGTTGAGATCCGTGTTGACCTTGACGTGGATCGCGGCGGAGCGCTGGCGCTTGCGGGCCGCGGCGCGAAGGCGCCGCGTAAACTCCTTCGTGCTCCAGACCGACAGCTCGACGTCAGCGGCGAGCGCTTCCTCGAGTGCTTCGGGCGGTACCGGCCCTAGAACGAGCAGTGGCCCAGCTATTCCCCCAGTCCGCAACGCCACCGCCTCCTCGAGGGTGTAGACGCAGAGCCGCGCGGCGAACGGCTGGACGGCGAGTGCCGTCGGCAGCAGTCCGTGGCCGTAGGCGTTACCCTTGATCACGAATGCCGCCCGGCGTGCGCCCACCAGGTCGCGCAGCACGCCGGCGTTATGGCGCAGGGCACTCAAGGAGATCTCCAAGCCGCCGATCACGCTGGCGGACTTGTGCCGGGCGCGGGGTTGCACTCCTCCTTAGAGTCTGCTAATATGGCACGGCTAGCGCTCTCGCGCCGAGAGTGCTAAATCCCTTGTCGCATAGAAACCCATCAAACTGTGGAGGTCTCGAAGTGAATCTGAAGCCACTGTTCGATAACGTCGTTGTCGAGCACGTAGAGCAGGACGACAAAACGGTCGGCGGCGTCTTTTTGCCGGATACCGCCAAGGAAAAGCCGCAAGAGGGCGTCATTCGCGCCGTCGGTGACGGTCGCGTGACCGACAAAGGCAACAAGGTCGAGATGCACGTCAAGGTCGGGGACCGCGTGCTCTATCGCAAGTACTCCGGTAGCGAAGTCAAGATCGACGGCACCGAGTACCTCATCATCCCCGAAAAAGACATTCTCGCCATCGTCACCAAAGTGCCGGCCGGCGTATAAGGAGTCAAGTTTTTATTATGGCTGCAAAGCAACTCGTATTCGATGAGAGCGCGCGTCGCGCGCTCGAGCGCGGTGCGAACATCCTGGCCGATGCCGTGAAGGTGACGCTCGGTCCCAAGGGCCGCAACGTCGTGCTCGACAAGAAATTCGGCTCGCCGACGATCACGAACGACGGCGTGACGATCGCCAAGGAAATCGAGCTGCCCGACGTGTTCGAGAACATGGGGGCGCAGCTCGTCAAGGAAGTCGCATCCAAGACCAACGATATCGCCGGCGACGGTACGACGACGGCCACGGTTCTCGCGCAGGCGATCATCCGCGAAGGTCTGCGCAACGTCACGGCTGGCAGCAACCCGCTGCTCATCAAACACGGCATCGACAAGGCTGTGGAGATCACGGTCAAAGAGATGGAGTCGTTCAAGAAGGACGTCGACACCAAGGAGAAGATCGCCCAGGTCGCGTCGATCTCGGCCAACGACCCCGAGATCGGTCAGTACATCGCCGAGGCGATGGAGAAGGTCGGAAAGGATGGCGTCATCACGGTCGAGGAGTCGAGGACGCTCAAGACCGAGGTCGAGACCAAGGACGGCATGCAGTTCGACAAGGGTTACATCTCACCGTACATGGTCACCGATTCCGAGCGCATGGAAGCCGTGCTCGAGAATCCGTACATTCTCGTAACCGAGCGCAAGATCTCGGCGATCGCCGACATCCTGCCGCTGCTCGAGAAGGTCGTCCAGGTTCAGAAGCCGCTGCTCATCATCGCCGAGGACGTCGAAGGCGAGGCGCTCGCAACGCTGGTGGTCAACAAGCTGCGCGGGACGTTCACCTCGGTAGCCGTGAAGGCTCCGGGCTTCGGCGACCGCCGCAAGGAGATGCTCAAAGACATCGCCACGCTGACCGGCGCGACGGTCATCTCCGAAGAGCTCGGTTTGAAACTCGACAAGGTTACGCCGGATCAGCTCGGCCAGGCCAAACGCGTGACGGTTACCAAGGAAGAGACGACGATCGTCGACGGTAACGGCAAGCAGGATGCGATCAAAGGCCGCATCGAGATGATCAAGAAGCAAATCGAGGAGACCGATTCCGACTTCGACCGGGAGAAGTTGCAAGAGCGGCTCGCCAAACTCTCAGGCGGCGTTGCCGTCATCCAGGTCGGCGCGGCCACCGAGACCGAGCTCAAAGAGAAAAAGCACCGCATCGAAGATGCGCTGTCCGCGACGCGCGCAGCCGTTCAGGAAGGCATGATTCCGGGCGGCGGAGCCTCGCTGATCCACGCGATCAAGGCAATCGACAAGTACGAGCCCCCCAAGAGCAACGGGCATGCGCCGACGTGGGCCGACGAGAAAATCGGCATCGGCATCGTGCGTAAGGCGCTCGAGGAACCGGCTCGTCAAATCGCCGATAATGCCGGATTCGAAGGCTCCGTGCAGGTCAATGCGGTTCGCTCGAAGAGCGCGCCGTTCGGGTTCGACGCGATGAGCGGCGAGATCGTCGACATGTTCACGGCCGGCATCGTGGAGCCGCTCAAGGTTACGCGCGCGGCGTTGCAAAACGCAGCGTCGATCGGCTCGATGATCCTCACGACCGAAACCCTGATCGCCGACAAGCCCGAGCCCAAGAAGGAGCCGGCGATGCCCGGCGGGGGCGGCATGGGCGGCTACGACATGATGTAGTTCCGCTTTTGCGGCAACATCAAAAGGGCGCGTCGAGAGACGCGCCCTTTGCTTATGCTCACGCAGCCACGCCTGCTTATTGACCAGAAATGCTAGACTAGTCATATGACTATGACCATCGGCCTAGCCGAAGCTAAGGCGCGGCTCTCGGAAATGATCGACCGGGTGGAGGCCGGCGAGACGATCGTTATCGCTCGCAATGCAGAGCCGGTCGCCGAGCTGAAGCCCCTCCGACGCGTCAGCGCAGAGGAAGCCGTCGCAAAGATCCGCGCGATTGGGAAACGCATCGCAAGACGGAATGCTTCCAAGTCTCCCTGGCCCCCCAAGGGAGTGCGTCTTCGGGACGTGGCGCACGAAGGTCACCGGCGCTAGGCCGCGATGGCTATCGTCGTCGACGTTTCCGTTGCAGTGAAGTGGTTTCTTCGCGATGAACGGAGCAGGTTTGCCGACTCGATCCTCAATCGCGTCGCGCAGGAAGCCGCTTACGTGCCGGCACTCTTCCGGTGGGAGATGCAGAGCGTACTGCTTGCGGCGGAGAAGGCGAATCGCATCACCTCGACGGACGTCGACGACGCGATCGACTCGCTTCGGGATCTTCCGATTTTTATCGAGCCGCCGGGAGAGCGGCTATTTTCGGGGAGCGAGATCCACCTTGCGCGTCACTATGGCGTAACGCCGTACGACGCAGCATACCTTGCAGTCGCGACGAATCGGCGGCTTCCGCTCGCGACCAGCGACGCCGAACTTTCGCACGTCGCCCGCGACCTCGGTACCGTGGTTTTGTCCGATTAGTATGGATGCGAGTTGGGTCGCGGCCATCGCGTCGGCCGCGTCGGCACTCGTCGTGGGCATCGCCGCTATCGCGGCCCTCCTGCAGATTCGTCACATGAGCAACGCGAACGACCTCGCGATTTACCTCCGGCTCGTCGAGCGCTTGGATTCGCCGAAATCCAGGGCCGCCTTTGCGGCGATGATCCCACTGACGGAGCGACTGAAAACCGACGCGGCGCTGCGCTCCCGGTTAGAAGAGCCCGCGGCGGTGCCGGAGTTTGATGAGATCGAATCTCTCGTGCGCTTCCTCGACACCCTGACGATGCTGATACTCGCCGGGCGTGTGAGAGAGGAACTGATACTGGCCGAGTACGCGGACGACATCGTGCGAACTTGGAACCTGCTTGCCGAGCCCATCGCGTTGCGACGTCGTGGCGCGGGCGCCCGTTTAGGCGCAGCCTTCGAGCACCTGGCGATGCGCGCGAAAGCCTATGTGGCTTCCGGCGCGATGGATCGCTTCTACGGTCGACTGTTACGCGATCCGCGCACGAGCGAGCAGCTCTAGGTTCCCGGCTCCGTCAGGGCCCGATAGTGGTCGACGGCGAGGCGCGCGCCGTCCATTCCTATCCCGCCGAGGTCCGCCACAGCTTCGGACAGAGGAGCGTGTTCGTCGCCTCGCCGGCGAGGGAGTCGACCATGTCTTGCGTCACGTCGAATCGGATGCTGTTCGGCCACCCGCCCCACGGCATCGGAAACGGGATGTTGATGCGAACGTAGTGGTACTGATGCGTCGGCGTGCGCAGGCGCAGCGCCAGCTGTTGCGTGCCCGGCGCGGCCGCCGGATCCGAATAGAGCCACGTGTAGTATCCGTCCTGATCGTTCTCCACGACGATCTGCGCGGGCAGGGTCGGAGGAACCGGTTTGTTGCACGCGGTCTGGCTCTTGTCGAACAGCACCCACGTGGGCTGCACGTAGAGGAAGGATTGGGGCGACTCGCCCGAGAGCAGCACCGGCTTTCCGGGCGGCGACCCGGGCGCGTCGCCGAGCTTCTCCGTGATGCTGCGGTCGAGGCCGGCAATCAAAAACAGATAGTCGGTCGCGGAGCAGCGGTACTGCGGAGCGTCCAATGCGATTTTATGGATCCCGAACGGGGCGTCGAACTCGACGACCGCCTTGTCGTCTTCATCGCGCTCGACGCGGTACGTCTGGTCTACTTCGGTCCGCCCGACGCGGTCCGTGAGCCGAACCCGGACGGCCACGGTCGCGTTGGGTGACGCTCGAGCGATCGCGCCGCAAAAGCCGACCTGGAGGACGACGTGAGCGAGAGCCGGCATCGTGGCGTCGTTCTTGCGCCATCCTTCGCAGGCCTCCGGCCTGCAACGAATAATCCAATAGCATGCCCGCGCGCAACGTTAACGATTTCACCATTCGCGTGGCAACGGTCAACGGCTCGGGAAGCCAGTCCTCGAACCTCGTTCTGACCAACGCCATCGCGCGGCTCGGCATTCCCGTAGCTCCCAAGAACGTCTTCCCCTCGAACATCGAGGGCCTGCCCACTTGGTTCGACGTGCGCGTCTCGGCGCTCGGCTACCAGTGCCGCGCGCGCGACTTCGACGTGCTCGTCGCGCTCAACGCGGCGACCTGGCAGCAGGACGTCGCCGGCGTCAAGCCGGGCGGCGCGGTGATCCACGAGGACACCTTTCCGTGCAAGGGCGATACCCTGCGCGAGGACCTCAGCTACTACGCCGTGCCGTTTGCGGCACTCGCCAAAGAGCACTTCGCGGATAAGGGCAACCTCCGCAAGTACCTGATGAACATGATCTACGTCGGCGTGCTCGCGCAGCTGCTCGAGATTCCGGAGTCCACGCTGGAGGAGAGCCTGCGGCTGCAGTTCAGCAGCAAGCCGTCGGCCGTAGAGCTCAACATGTCGGCGGTCAACCTCGGCTTCGAATACGCGAAGCAGCACCTCGAGAAGCACGATCCGTGGCGCCTGGTGCCGATGGACGGAAAGACCGCGGGCCTGATGTTCATGGAGGGCAATCGCGCCGCCGCGCTCGGGTGCCTGATGGGCGGCTGCACGGTCGCCGCGTGGTATCCGATCACGCCCTCGTCATCGCTCTGCGAATACTTCATCCAATACTGCGACCGCTACCGCGTGGACTCAGAAAGTGGCGAGCATAACTTCGCGATCGTGCAGGCCGAAGACGAGCTGGCCGCAGCCGGGATCGTCTTCGGGGCCGGCTGGGGCGGGGCGCGCGCGATGACCTCGACATCCGGGCCGGGCATCTCGTTGATGGCGGAATATGCCGGCTTCGGCTATTTCGCGGAGGTGCCGGGCGTGATCTTCGACGTGCAGCGCGCCGGGCCGTCAACCGGGCTGCCGACCCGCACGATGCAGGGCGACGTGTCGTTTGCGTATACGCTCTCCCATGGCGATACCAAACACATCGTGCTGCTGCCGGCGACGGTTACCGAGGCGTACGAGTTCGCCATGGAGGCGTTCGATCTCGCCGAGCGGTTCCAGACGCCGGTATTCGTGCTTAGCGACCTGGATCTCGGCATGAACTCGTGGCTGACGCCGCCGCTGCGCTATCCGGAAAAGCCGTTCGACCGCGGCAAGGTGCTGGGCGCAGACGATCTCGCGTCGATGAAATCGTGGGGGCGCTACCGCGACGTCGACAAGGACGGGATTCCGTACCGCACGTTGCCGGGGACGAAACATCCGGGGGCTGGCTTCTTCACGCGCGGCACCGGGCACGACGAGGAGGCGCGCTACTCCGAGATGCCCGAGGTCTGGCAGCGCAGCCTCGATCGCCTTAGCCGCAAACACGACACGGCGCGCGCGGTCGTCCCGGCGCCGGTCGTCGAGGAAAAAAAGGGTCGCAAGGTCGCGATACTGGCCTTCGGGACGACGCACCACGCGGTCGTCGAGGCGCGCGACTTCCTGCTCGACGCCGGCGTCGAGCTCAACTACATGCGCGTGCGCGCGCTGCCGCTCTCGCCCGAGGTCGCGACGTTCGTGCAGCGCCACGATCGCGTCTACGTCGTCGAGCAGAATCGCGACGGACAGCTCCACGGCATCTTGCGCACGGAACTTCCCACCCATTTAATCGGCCGCCTGGAATCGATTCGGCACTACAATGGCGTGCCGATCGACGCCCACGCCATCATCGGCCCGCTGCTGGCGGAGCAGCGCCGGCCGGCGGTCGTTGCGGAATAATCATTCGACAGTCCTTCGACAAGCTCAGGAAGACATAGCAAAAAGGTAATGACAGCAAATCTGAACATCGTTGGCCTTACGCGCGAGGTCTACAAGGGACTCCCGACCACTCTGTGCGCGGGGTGCGGCCACAACTCGATCACGAACCATTTGATCAAGGCGCTCTACGAGTATGGGATCGAGCCGCATAAGCTCGCGAAGATGAGCGGCATCGGGTGCTCGTCCAAGACGCCGGCCTATTTCGTGGAGCAGGCTCACGGCTTCAACGGCCTGCACGGGCGCATGCCCTCGGCGGCGACCGGAGCCAAGCTCGCCAACCGCGAGCTGCTCGTGCTCGGCATCAGCGGCGACGGCGACACGGCCAGCATCGGGCTCGGGCAGTACTGCCACATGATCCGGCGCAATCTCGATTGCACGTACATCGTCGAGAACAACGGCTGCTACGGCCTCACGAAAGGCCAGTTTTCGGCGACGGCCGACGTCGGCTCGACGCAGAAGGGCGGCAAGGCCAACGAATACGCAACGATCGACATCTGCGGCCTGGCCATCGAGCTTGGCGCCACCTTCGTCGCGCGGTCCTTTTCGGGAGACGGCAAGCAGCTCGTCCCGCTCCTGCAGGCCGCCTTCTCGCACCGCGGCACGGCGATTCTCGACGTCATCAGCCCGTGCGTCACGTTCAACGATCACGAAGGCTCCACGAAGAGCTATGCTTACGTGAAGGATCATGACGTCGTGCTGCACACGGCCGACTACATCGCCGGCGGGCGCGAGATCAACGTCGACTACGAGCCCGGCACGGTCCGCGACGTCGAGCTCGAAGACGGTTCGCACGTACTACTACGTAAGCTCGACGTGGACTACGATCCGACGAACGGCATCGCGGCCTTGCAGACGATCCACGAAACGCGCAACCGCGGCGAGTTCGTCACCGGCCTGCTGTACGTGGACACGAGGGAGCGCGACCTGTGCGAGCGCGAGCATCTCACAGCCAAGCCGCTCGCGCAGCTGGACGAGGACTCCCTGCGGATCGATCGCGAGGAGTGGGACCGCATGATGCAGGCCGCGGCGTCGAAATGAGGCTCCGCACGGCCGCGCTGCTCGTGGCTCTGGTCGCGGTGCAGGCACTTCCCGCGGCGGCGGTTGTCGTTCACGGGCGCGTATGGCAGGCGACCTACGTTGCGGCGTATCAGCCGACGTTCGGCCCGTCGCGCGTGCCCTATGCGGGCACTTTGAAGCTCAAGTTCGACCACGGCATCATCAGCGGCACCTACGTATCGGAATCGACGCGCCCCGACCCGTTGTACGGCCGCACCGTCGCCGTGAGCGGCGGCGTGAGCGAGGGCCACGTAACGCTGAACCTGCAGGCGCCGGGCGGATTCACCGTGCGCGGCACGCTCTCGGGCGGCGGCGAGATCTCCGGCACCGCGACGATCCGCGGATCGTTCTACAACTTCCTCGCCAAAGTCAAATCCTCACCGTAGAGCCCCGGCGTCGATGGACGAGTTGATCGCGGCGCTGCGTGCGGCGTCGTCGGTGTTCGTCTTGACCGGATCGGGCATCTCGGCCGAGAGCGGTTTGCCGACGTTTCGCGGCGTGGGCGGCCTGTGGCGCACCCATCGCGTCGAGGAGCTCGCGTCGCCGGAGGGCTTCGCGCGCGATCCGCAGCTGGTCTGGACGTGGTACAACGAGCGGAAGTCCGCGCACGGACGCGCGCAGCCCAACGCCGGCCACGTCGCACTAACGCAGCTCGAAGACTCCGTCGCCGATTTCACGCTCGCGACGCAGAACGTCGACTCGCTGCACCTGCGCGCCGGGTCGCGCAACGTGCTGGAGCTGCACGGAAACTTACGCGAGGCGCGCTGCACGCGCTGTGACGCACGCCGGGCGCTGCCGCACGACGGCCTGCCGCTGAGCGAGATCGAGCACGAGTGCGGCGGACTCTATCGACCCGACATCGTGTGGTTCGGTGAGCCGCTGCCGCAGGCGGCGTGGCGCGTCGCGGAGAGCGCCGCCGCGCGCGCGGACGTCATTCTCGTGGTCGGAACCAGCGCGGTCGTTTATCCGGCGGCTGCGCTGGCGACGCACTATAACCGGCGCGCCTTCGTCGCCGAGATCAACCCGGAGGCCACGGCGATCAGCGAGCGCGTCGGCTGTGCGCTGCGCGGCACGGCGGCGGAGGTCGTGCCGCAAATCCTGGCCGAACTCCGAGCGTAGCCGTTCTAACTACCGGTTTCCATGGTGACGTTTCGGGCTATTGCCGCGCGCCGCGCGAAGAGCCAGTAGACCGGCAGTCCCGAGATCAGTATCGCGAGGCCGATCGTCGTCTCGGGCGAGGTCACCATGACGTCGACGACGACGCCCCACGCGACGGCGAGAAACATCAGGGTCGTCACTGGATGGCCGGGCATTCGGATGCTGGGTGCGGGAGCCGCGGGATCGCGGGCGTCGCGATTGCGGAAGATCACGAGCGCAATGGCGGCCAGGCCGAAGAAGATGTAGTCGATGCACGTCACGTAGTTCAATATCCGCTCGTACGGAAGGAACGAGATGATGAGCGCGATCAAGCCCTGAGCAACGATCGCTATGACCGGCGCGTGCGAGCGCCGGTTCACCCACGCCAGCTGCTTGAAGAACGTCCCGTCCGCAGCCATCTGAAAGTAGACGCGAGGTGACGTCAGAATCTGGTTGCTCAAGAATCCTAGCGTCGACAGCGCGATAACGCTCGCCATTACCCGCAAACCTATCGGGCCGAACGCGAGCCGCGCGATGTCGGAGGCTGGGGTGCTCGTGGCCGCGAGCGCATCGACTCCGAGCGTGCGCAGGCAGACCGCGTTGACGGCGAGATACAGGACAATGACGACGACGACGCCGGCAATCATGCCGCGCGGCAGCGTCACGTGTGGCTCTTTGAGCTCCGCCGTCATGAAACTCGACGTCTGCCAGCCGCTGTAAGCGAAAAGCACCGGAACGAGAGCGAGGCCGATGGCCGCAAACGCCCCGCCCGCTAAGGCGCCGGATGGAGTCGGAAGTGGCGCGGCGTGCGGCGCGACGAGGCCCACGACGACGAAACCGCCGATTGCCAGGATCTTGAGAATCATGAAGAGATTCTGCGTCGTCGCTCCGGTTCGAACTCCCAATGCGTTGATCGCGGTAAAGAACACGATCGCGGTCCCCGCCACGAGGCCGCTCGAGAGCTGCCATCCGGTGAGCGGAGCGAAGTACTTTGCAAAGGTGACCGCCGCAGCCGCCGCACCGCCGCTCTGCGAGACGAGCAGCAGCGTCCATCCATACATGAATGCCAGAGAAGGGTGAAAGGCGTCCTTCATGTAGGCGTAGACTCCGCCATCGTGCGGTCGCCGGGCGGCAAGCTCGGCGAAGACGCCCGCGCCGAGCAGCACCACGACACCGCCGAGCACCCAGACCAGCATCACGAGCAGCCCGCTGTGCACGTGGCGCGCGACGACGGACGGGTTCATGAAGATGCCCGAACCGACGATGCCACCCATCACGATCAGGGCGGCGTCGCGAGCACCGAGGCGGCGCAGAAGTTTAGGCGAACCTTGCGGGTATGTTTGCACTAGCGATGTTCTTCCTCAGCGTTCTCGCTTCTACCGTGGCGCAAGCGCCGCCCCCGCCTCCTGCTGCCGTCGGCGCCCAACCGCCGCTCGAAGACGGAGCGTGCCTCGACTCGGCGCGGGCCGTTCCGCAGGTCCTGCAGCCGCCGGTTTCGCGCGGGATGCAGATCGTGCGCATCGATCAGGTCGTGTCGACCGCGACGATGATGCCCGGCGCGATCGTCGGCTTCCTCTACACAACGCAGAACGGCACGACCTGGCTCGGCGAGCGGAGCACCGAGTATACCTCGCCCGCGTCGGCGACGGCGATCAACGCCGTGCTGGCCGCCACGCACGTCGCGACGAAGAACATCACGAGCTTCCCGCCGCAGAGCAAGTATGGCGTGGCGACGAAATACGCGCAGTTCTTCGCGGTACGGATTCCGCCCGACGCCTTCGGGCCGCTGCGCATCACGCTGACGCCCTGCATCATTTGGCCGCCCGGGCGGGCGCTGCCCGACCCGAGCATGTAGCAGGCAGGCGCCGCATCCGAGCGCTGGGATAGCGTGTTGTAAGGCCCCGATGGAATTTGTCGTTCGCGCCCGCTTGGGGACGTTCGCCCCCAACGCCGACGTCTTCGTCGACGAGGATCAGCGCAGCGTCATCGTCGTGGTCGAGGTCGCCGGCGCGGACGCCGAATCGCTGAGCGTGTACTTCGACGAAAGCTGCCTCGTGATCAGCGGCCGCCGCATTCAGGCGTCCCGCTGGCGGCGCGCGTCGTTTGTCCAGAAGGAGATCGCGCGCGGCGATTTCGTCAAACGGATTCCATTGCCGGTCGCAATCGAATACGACCGCGTCGCGGCCAGCTACGAGGACGGCTTCCTGGTCGTCATCGCGCCGATCGCGGCGACGGCGTACATGCCGACCTCGCGCACGGAGCTGCATCTCGTCGTCAAGAGGACTCATTCCTAACCGTATGGCCGAAACACCCGTGGCCGAAAAGCCGAACCCAAACGTCGTCCCCGCCAACCTGATCGGCATTCTGCCGCTGCAGGAGGCCGTGCTCTTCCCGCACACGGTCATTCCGCTTGCAGTCGTCAAGAAGCCGGGCATCGCGTTGGTCGAGGAGGCGCTGCGCGAGGGCAAGCCGATCGGTCTGACCGTTCTGAAGGACCGCGAGATCGAAGACCCGGGTCCCGACGACGTGCACCGCGTCGGGACGATCGGCGTGATCCAGAAGATGCTCAAGGTTCCGGACGGCACGCTGCGCTGCATCGTCGCCGGCCAGCAGGTCTTCAGGATCGAGCAGTTCACGCAAGTCTCGCCCTACATGATTGCAGCGTATACCGAGCTTCCCGACACGACGGTCGAGAACGAAGAGCTCGTCGCGATGCAGCGCAACTTGGCGGGACTCTTCCAGAAGCTGCTCTCCTATCTTCCGCAGGCGCCGCGCGAGATGGAGATGGAGGTTGCCAACATCACCGACCCGGTGGTGCTCACGTACTTCGTCGCGTCGACGATGCGGCTCGACACCGCCGACCGCCAGGCGCTTCTGGAAGAGCGCGATACCGCCAAGCGCATGCGCAAGCTCACGCTCCTGCTGACCAAGGAGCTCGAGGTCGTCGAGCTCGGTCACAAGATTCAGAGCGACATCCAGCGCGAGATGGAGAAGAATCAGCGCGAGTTCTATCTGCGCCAGCAGCTACGCGCGATTCAGGAAGAGCTCGGTGAAGTCGATCCGCAGCAGGCCGAAACCAACGAGCTGCGCTCGAAGATCGACGCCGCCGCGATGCCGCCCGACGTGAAGAAGGCCGCCGATCGCGAGCTCGACCGGCTCTCGAAGGTGCCGCAGGCGAGTCCGGAATACAGCGTGATCCGCACCTATCTCGATTGGCTCGTGACGCTGCCGTGGAACGTCGAAACCGCCGACCACATCGACATCAAAGCAGCGCGCACGATCCTTGACGAGGACCACTACGATCTCGACAAGATCAAGGACCGAATCATCGAGTATCTGGCCGTCGGCAAGCTCAAAAAGAAACTCACAGGCCCGATCCTGTGCTTCGTCGGGCCGCCCGGCGTGGGCAAGACGTCGCTGGGCCAGTCCATCGCGCGCGCGATGGGGCGCAAGTTCGTGCGCCTTTCGGTCGGCGGCGTCCACGACGAGGCCGAGATCCGCGGCCATCGGCGCACCTACATCGGCGCGATGCCCGGCACGATCGTGCGCGCGATTCGCGACGCCGGCACGCGCAATCCGGTGATGATGATCGACGAGATCGACAAGGTCGGCGCGGACTTCCGCGGCGACCCGCAGTCGGCGCTGCTCGAGGTGCTCGATCCGGAGCAGAACAACAACTTCCGCGATCACTATCTCGACCTGCCGTTCGATCTGTCGGCGGTGCTCTTCATCTGTACGGCCAACAACCTCGATACGATTTCGCCGCCGCTGCGCGACCGCATGGAGATCATCACGCTCTCGGGATATACCGAGCTCGAGAAGCTCCAGATTGCCAAGCGCTATCTCGTGAAGAAGCAGCGCCTGAACAACGGGCTGCGCGAGACGCAGGCGCAGATCAGCGACGCGGCGATCCGCACCATCATCAACGACTACACGCGCGAGGCCGGGGTCCGCAATCTCGAGCGCGAGATCGGCACGGTCTTCCGCAAAATCGCGCGGAAGATCGCCGAGAGCCCGCGCTACAAGGCGCGCGTGAAGCCGGAGAGTCTGGCCGAGTCTCTCGGCAAGCCACGCTTCTTCAATGAGGTGCGCAAGCGCGTCGCGTCCGTGGGCGTAGCGACGGGCATGGTCTGGACGCCGGTCGGCGGCGACATCCTGTTCCTCGAGACGCAGTCGATGCCCGGGACCGGCAAGCTCGTCCTCACGGGCCAGCTCGGCGATGTGATGAAGGAGAGCGCACAGGCCGCGGTCTCGTTCTTGCGCTCGCGCTCCGGCGAGCTCGGCCTATCCGAGGACTACTTCGCCAAGCACGACATTCACATCCACGTTCCCGCCGGCGCGACGCCGAAGGACGGTCCGTCGGCGGGCATCGCGCTGGCGACGTCGATCGCGTCGATGCTGACCGACATCAAGGTCGATCCGAACCTCGCGATGACCGGCGAGATCACGCTGACGGGGCAAGTGCTGCCGATCGGAGGGCTCAAAGAGAAAGTGCTCGGCGCCAAGCGCGCCGGCATCACGAAGATCCTCATTCCGCGCCGCAACGAGATGGATCTCGACGACATTCCCAAGGAAGTGCGCGACAGCATGACGTTCGTGCCGGTCGACGAGCTCTCCGAGGTGCTGCATCACGCGCTGGGCAAGCGGCTCATTTCACCGGTTCCACTCGGCGATCAAAAGGCGAGCAACGTGGTTCCGCTTCGTCCTTCGGCGCGATCGGGCCACGCCAAACGCCGCAACGGCGTCGTCAAGCGCGCCCGCGACCGCAAGCCGATCAAGCGATAGTCGCAGTGCGCTCGGCCCGAGCGCCTCACTGGGTCAACGGACCTCAATCCCTGCGCCCTCGCGGACTTCGCCGACAACTGCTGCGAGGGCGTCGCTCTTTTGGAGGTCCCGCGTGAGCCACTCGACGCGATCGGGAGCGACGCTGAGTAGTAAACCGCCTGACGTCTGCGCATCGGAGACGCCGATGCGCACGGCATCAGGCACAGACGATGCGAAATCCGTAAACGCCGCATGCGTTTCGGCGTTGTGATGCGTGCCGCCCGGCATCACGCCGGCTTCTATCAGATCGAGCACTCGGCTCATAAACGGCACTGCGCCGGCATCGAAGACGAGCCGTACGTTCGATGCGCGCGCCATGTTGTCGGCGTGACCCAGCAAGCCGAACCCCGTAATGTCGGTCGCGGCATGCGCACCGGCCACCAGCATCGCCTCCGACGCGCGTTCGTTGAGCGCCGTCATCCACTTCACGGCTTCGCCTAGATCGTCGTCCGTAATCGCGCCACGCTTACGCGCGGTCGTCAGGATTCCGGTTCCGAGCGGCTTGGTCAACACGAGCCTGTCGCCCGGCAGCGCGCCCGCGTTGGTCACGATGCGCCGCGGATCCACCACGCCGCTGATGGCCATGCCGTACTTCGGCTCGGCGTCCTTGATCGTGTGGCCGCCGACGACCGCGACGCCGGCGCTGCGAGCGACCGCGGCGCCGCCGTCGAGAATCCGCGCCAAGATCGCGAGGTCGAGATCCTCGGGAAACGCGACGATGTTGAGCGCCGTCAGCGGACGGCCGCCCATCGCGTAGACGTCCGAAAGCGCGTTCGTTGCGGCGATGCGGCCGAAATCGTACGGATCGTCGACGATCGGCGTGAAGAAGTCGACCGTCTGCACGAGCGCGAGATCGTCGCGCACGAGATACACGCCGGCGTCGTCGCTGCCCCCGTACCCGACCAAGACGCGGTCGTTCGTCGCGGGCGACACGCGCTCCATGACGCTGCGCAGTTCGGCAGCCCCGAGCTTCGCCGCGCAGCCGGCACATGAGGAGAGCTCCGTGAGGCGGATGCTTGCGACGTCCATCGAAGCACTATTCGATGCCACGGCAACTGTTGTTCCTTCCCGGCCCCGTCATGCTCGCGCAGCCGGTCGTCGAAGCCCTGGCCTGCCCGCTGATTGACCATCGCGGCCCCGAGTTTGCGGCGATGCTCGGCCGCATCACCGGCGCCCTGCAACCGATCTTCGGCACGCAGGGCGATATCGCGTTGCTCGGCAGCTCGGGAACGGGCGGGCTCGAGACCGCCGTTGCAAACGTTTTTACGCCGGGCGACCGCGTGCTCTCGTGCGCGGTCGGTCTCTTCGGCAAGCGTTTCGCGGCGATCGCGGAGCGTTACGGCTGCTCGGTCGAGAGGCTCGACACCGTCGTGGGCGCCGCGCTCGATCCGCGAGCGCTCGAGGCGCGCCTATCCGCCGACACGAAGGGCGAGATCGCCGGCATCTTGCTCACGCACAACGAGACGTCGACCGGCGTCGCGAACGATATGGCCGCGCTCGCCCCGATCCTGCAGGCACATGGCGCCTTGACGCTGGTGGATTCGATCAGCGGGCTCGGCGCGTCGGAGCTGCGGATGGACGAGTGGGGCTACGACGTCGTGGTCGCCGCCTCGCAGAAGGCTTTCGCCGCGCCGCCCGGCGTCGCGATGGTGGCCGCCAGCGACCGCGCGTGGAAACGCATAGGGCACGCGACCTCGCCACGGTTCTACTTCGACCTGCGCCACGCGCGCGAGTCGGCGCGCCACGGCCAGATGCCGTGGACGCCGCCGATATCGATCCTCTACGCCCTCGACGTGGCGCTCGAGCGCTATCACGCCGACGGGATGGAGGCCTCGTGGGCGCGCTTCGCGCGCTATGCCGCGGCCGTCCGTGCCGCGCTCGAGCGGCTCGGCTTTACGCTCGTTTCGGCGCCGGACGCCCACTCGCCGACGGTCGTCGCGGCCTATCCGCCGGAAGGCGTCGACGTCGCGGTGCTGCTGAGGCGGCTGCGCGAAAAACATCGCGTCGTGCTCTCCGGCGGCCAGGGCGAGCTCGCCGGAAAGATCGTCCGCTTCGGCACGATGGGCGACGTGCGCGACGTCGACCTCCTCGGCGCGATCGGCGCAATCGAGCTCACGTTGCTGGACCTCGGCCACGATGTGACGCCTGGAGCGGCGACCGGCGCCGCGATCGAGGCGCTCGCTGGGCGCGTTACAAGTGGTGTCGCCTAAAGTACGGTTCCACGAAAGGCCGAGCGAACCACGGGATCGTCGATAGAATAGCGTCGTCGATCGGCGCATCGTAGGTCACTAAGGACGGCGCCAGGCGCGACTCGTGCAGTCCGTCGCGAATGTCCGGCGAGAGCGGAAAGAAGAGCGAAACGAAGAGCACGAGCCACAACAGGATCGCGCCCTTGGCGAACCCGATGAACGCTCCGCCCAGCGCGTTGCCGATCCCCAGTACCGGCAGCTTCGCGATGGCGCCGAGCAACCGCGCCACGACCAGCAGGGCCACGTAGGTCAAGAGTCCCGTGCCGAACATGCCGATGACGTGCGCCGATCCGGGTCCGAGCTTCGTGATCGTCTCGATCTGCGAATCCAGGAAGCCGTTGTAGAACCACGGCGTCACCAGCGCCGCGGTTACCGCGACCGCCCCGCCGAGCTCGGAGACGAATCCTCGCGAATATCCCTTGTAGGTAGCGATACCGAGCACGATGACGATCACCGCGTCGGGCCAGGCGACGCCAAGGATCACGTGCGAATCGCCGCTCCCAACTGTTCGCCGAGTGCGGCGACGACGGCGGCGATCGCCGCGTCGGCTTCCTCGTCGGTGATCGTCGCGTCGAAGCGCTGCAGGGTGACGCGCACCGCGAGGCTCTTGTGCCCGTCTGCGACCTGCGGCCCACGGTACTCGTCGAACGCACGGACGCCGGTGCAGAGCGGGCCGGCCGCGCCGGCGACGGCTCGTTCGGCCTCTCGCGCACTCACATTGTCGCGCACCACTAGCGCGATGTCGCGGTACGTCGACGGGAATCGCGACGGCGCCCGATAGCGCGGCACCACATACTCGGGGAGCGCCGCCACGTCGATGCTGCAGACGTACGCGTTGCCGGATAGCCCGAACGCGCGGCTCAAACGCGGGTCGACGCAGCCGAGCTCGCCGACCGCGCGGCCCTCGATCGCCAACGCCGCGCGCTTGCCCGAATGGAGCTCCGCGCCACCGCCGGGCGACGCGTCGACGGTTCGTCCCGTCACCTTTCGAAGCAGCGCCTCGCAGTCACCGCGCAGGCGCAGGAACGACTCGTCACGCCACGGCCGCGCCGAATCGGCGTGCGCCACGAAGCCGAATCCGAGCGCTGTCCGTTCGGCGACGGCGTCGCCGTCCGAGCGAAACACGTCGCCGATCTCAAAGATTCGCGCCGCTGGGTTAGCGGTGAAGTATTCGAGCATCCCCGGAACGAGGGAGCCGCGGAGAAACCGCTGCTCTTCCGAGAGCGGGTTGCGAACCGCCACCGGAGCGTCGCCGTACGCGGAGCCACGCAGCGAGTGCGTGACGATCTCGCGGTAACCCAGCGCCTCGAGCGCGTGTGCCAGGCGACGCTCGCGATCGAACGCCGCGCTGGAGATCGCATGCGGTGCCACCGACGGCTCGACCGCCTCGATGCGGTCGTATCCCTCGATGCGCGCGGCCTCTTCGATGAGGTCGGCGGCGATCGTGAGGTCACGGCGCCACGGCGGCGCCGTGACCGCGAGCGCGCTCGATCCGGCCGGTTCGACGGCGCAGCCGAGCGCCTCGAGATGGCGGGTGATGCGTTCGGGCGGAATCGCGAGCCCTAGCAGCCGCTGCACGTCGCGCAGCGGCAGACGAATCGGCGCGGGCGTTACGATCTCGGCTCCGAACGCGTGCGGCGGATATGCGGTTGCCCCAAGCTCCGTCAATAGCTGCGCGGCCCGAGCCGCGCCGAAGTCGGTCAGCGCCGGCGCGAGCGACTTCTCGTGACGCGTCGACGCCTCGGTACGCAGGCCGAGCGCGCTGCTCATTCGCCGAACCCGCGGGCCGCTGAAGTTGGCGGCTTCGACGACGATCGCGGTCGTCGAGCTCGTTACCTCGCTGGATGCGCCGCCCATCAGGCCCGCGAGGCCGAGCGCCGCGGCATCGTCGGCGATCACCAGCGACGCCGGCGAGAGCAAGCGCTCGATGCCGTCGAGAGTCACGATCTTCTCGCCGTCGCGCGCGCTGCGGACCGTGAGCGTGCCGCCCACAATGCGTGCGGCATCGTAGAAGTGCAGCGGCTGCCCCGTTTCCAGCATCACGTAGTTCGACGCGTCCACGATGTTGTTGATCGGACGCTGGCCCGCCAGGGCGAGCCGGAAGCGCATCCAGGCCGGCGCGAGCCGCACCTGTACGCCGTCGAAGCGCTGTGCGACGAACCGGTGACAATCCGTGGATTGCAGCACGACGCGCGGCGCCTCGCGCCGCGGCTCCGGTGCATCGTAAGAATCGCGTAGCGGCGGCAACTGCAATAGAACGCCGCAGGATGCCGCGAGTTCGCGCGCGAGCCCGACGATCGACGTCGCATCCGGACGGTTCGCCGTGATCTCGACGTCGAGCACGTCGCAGTTCAGTCCAAAGAGTCCGACGGCGTCCGCGCCGAGCGGAGTCCCCTGATCGAGCTGCAGGATTCCGTCCTCGAACCACTCCGCCGGCAGCGCCAGCTCGTCGGCCGAGATCATCATGCCGTGCGAGACGACGCCGCGCATCGTACGCCGCTCGATCCGCAGCGCGGGGAGCTGCGCACCGACGGTCGCCACGGCGATGAACTGGCCGGCCGCGACGTTCGTGGCCGCGGTCGCGATCGTCAGCGGCTCGGCTCCGCCGACGTCGACCTTCGCGACCTGCAGCCGGTCGGCGTTGGGATGTCTTTCGAGCTCCACGATCCGCCCGGTTACGACCCCCGTGATCGCGGGGCGCTTTTCGATCTCGGCGACCGGAAAGCCGAGCATCGCCAGTCGAGCGGCGATCGCTTCGGTGTCGCCCGGAATTGCGGCGTACTCCCGCAGCCAGCTTATCGGAACGCGCACGCGTCGTGTCCGGTCAACTCAACTGCGCGAGAAAATCCGGATCGCTGTTGATGAAGCGGCGGATGTCGTCGACGCCGTAACGTGGCAGGCCGAGGCGCTCCACGCCGAAGCCGAAGGCCCAACCCGAATACACGTCGGGATCGTAACCGACCTCGCGCAGCACGTTGGGGTGCACCATTCCGGCTCCGCCCAGCTCGATCCACCCCGAGCCGCCGCACAGGTTGCAGCGAGCTCCCGCGGCGTCGCCGTGACACTTCGGGCAGGTCGTGTCCACTTCGGCGCTCGGCTCGGTGAACGGAAAGTACGACGGGCGAAAGCGCACGCGCTGTTCCGGGCCGAACAGCTCGCGACACAACCCGGTCAGCACGCCCTTGAGGTGGCCGAAATGGATGTCGTCCGCGACGAGGAGCCCTTCGACTTGATGAAACTGAAAGAGGTGGCGCGCGTCGACGGCGTCGCGGCGAAAGCACTTTCCGGGCGCCACGATCGCGATCGGGGGACGGTGCTGCTGCATCGTGCGAATCTGCATCGGCGACGTGTGCGGCCGGAGCAGCACGCTATCGCTCAGCCAGAACGAGTCGAAGCTCTCGCGCGCCGGATGGTCGCTCGGAATGTTCAACGCGTCGAAGTTGTAGTAATCCGGCTCGGCCTCGGGGCCGACGACCACCGCAAAGCCGTGGCGCATGAAGTAGTCGCAGCTCTCCTCGATGATCCGGCGCACCGGATGAATCGATCCGGCCTGCGGCGCGATCGCGGGGAAGGTTACGTCGATCGAGGCGGCGAGCTCGGCGCCGACTGCACTCGATTCCAGGGCGCTCTGTGCCGCCTGCAAGCGTTCTTCCATCGCGGCGACGGCGTCGTTGATCGCCTTCCCCGCCGCGGGCCGCTCCGCCGGCGCAAGCGTGCCGATCGTGCGGCGTACTTTGGTGACCTCGCCGTTTCGGCCGAGGTACGCGATGCGCACGTTTTCTAGCGCCTGCACGCCGGCGGCCCCATCCGCATCGGCCGCGAAGCGCTCTTGTAGATCCGCGAGGAGCTGCGTCAAATCGATCATCGTCTCATAAAACAAAACGCCCGGAGTCTGACTTCTACCGGGCGCTTCCAAAATCGGTTTTTGTTGTTATCTCTGCGAACGACCCCTAAGTCTAGGTTGCCCCGGGTGCCGCGTTCAGCCTCCGGTAAGCCAGGTAGGCGTCGATCGAACCCGTTTGGGCGAAAAGCCTCCAGAAGAGATAGGACGTTGCCATGGCGCTTGCTGTCTCCTTCTGAGCCGTCGGCTCCGGGGCGGCCCTGTCGCGGAATGGGCTGAGTATACCATGCGACTTTTAGCACCGGTAGTCTTGACTTTTAGGGTCCCTACCACTCTCTTGACAAGGCCGAAAAGCGCTCCCTTGATGCGAAATCGCGTCCCGCTTCGTATAACGCGATCGATCCCGCCACCGCCGCGCTCAGGCTCTCGGCGTGTCCTTGCATGGGGACGGCGAGCACTTGCCCGCACACGCTCGCCCAGCGCCCGAGCCCGTGCCGTTCGTTGCCCACGACGATTCCCACGGGAGGCTTCAGTTGCTCGCCCCCCAGGCAGGCGCCGTCAGCCGCCAGGCCGACCAGGCGCAGCCCGGATGCGGCGGCCGCCGCGGACACCTCCGGCGGATCCGTGAGCCCGATGGAAAGGCGGAAGATCGCGCCCATCGAGCCGCGCACGACCTTCGGGTGATACGGGTCCACGCCCAGCCGCCCGAAGGCGACGCTGCCGCAGCCGAAGGCGTCGGCCGAGCGCAGCAGCGTTCCCGCGTTAGCCGGGTCGTTGACGTCGGCGAGCACCAAGAGCAGCGTTGCACGGCCCGCGAGCTCCACGACGGGCCGGAGCCGCACCGGGGCGACGGCGACGACGCCGCTGGGCGTCCGCACGTCCGAGATATGCGCGACGCTGCGTTCGTCCACGATGAAGACCGCGACGCCCTGCGGCTCCAGCTCGCGGATCCACGGCGTCGCGTCGTACGCCGGAGCGGTGCAGTAGATCTCGTCGACCGGAAAGCGGCTCGCAACCGCCTCCTCCAAGAGCGTGACGCCCTCGAAGGCGAAGCGACCTTGGGAACGACGTCCTTTCGGCGAGCGCAGCGCGCGCACGTCGGCGAGCCGATCGGCGTGAACTCCCAGGCGTACCGCCACGTTAGCCGGCTCGCGTGCGTTTCGAAGCCGCGGCGCGGATGAAGATCATTACGAGCCCCGCGAAGATGGCCGCCAGCACGACCGCGATGCGGTCGTTGAAGTGGTGCGGCACGAGCCATCGCAGCAACGCATACGCCGCCGCGGTGAACACGACGAGGAAGAAGGCAAGCCAGCCGATTTCGCCGCCGATGGACGACTTCGCCATGGGAGTCCTTACGAGGCCCCGTCCCGGCGTTCCGCCAAGGGCCTGCCGATGGAAGAAGCGCCTCGCGTGATCGGCTCCCGCCGCGGCTTTGAGGGCCGCGTTTTCGGCGTCCGCGTCGACGAGCTGCGGCTCGCCGACGGGACCGAGCAGCGCATCGACGTCGTCGAGCACGGCGCCTCGGTTGCGATCGTCGCGACGCCCGCCCCGGACACGATCATTTTGGTGCGGCAGTACCGGCACCCCGCAAACGCGGCGCTGTGGGAAATCCCCGCCGGAACGTCCGACCCGAGCGAAAGTCCGGCAGACGGCGCCCGGCGCGAGCTGCGCGAGGAGACGGGCTACCTGGCCGGGCGCATGCGCCCGATCGGCTCCGTCTGGACGACCCCCGGCTTCTGTTCGGAGATCATGCACTTCTTTCACGCGGATCAGCTGACCGCAGGCGCGCCGGCCCCGGACGAAGACGAACGCATCGAGGTGCGCGCGTGCACACGCGAGGCGGCATGGCGCCTGGTCGCTGAGGGAACGGTCGACGCAAAAACCTTGCTGGCACTGTTTTGGCTGCAGGGCGGCGAAGGTGAATTTGGAAGAGACTTTGGTCGATAGTTACTGTAAGAGAGATTTCTGCATCGTCGCCGTTGCTACCGACGCGGCGGAATCGATCTTGGAGGTACGTGGTGGAAATACCGAGCGACATTGATGCCGTATTGAAACGATTGTTGGAGCACAACCGTATGGGCGGAGATCCATCGGTGTTGGCCCCCGAGGACGAGGCCTATCTGAGCTCGCTGATCGACGCGGTTCGCGGGGGGCGCCGAGCCGTCTTGATCGTGGAAGATGCCGACGAGCGTCTGCGCTACATGTTCAGCAACGCGACGCGCGCCGAGGCCGTGACGATGTTGGGCAAGGTCGTCGAGGCCACGGGACGCCGGCTGGCCGACGGAGACGACTAGGTTCCCTAGGCGCTCAGGCTCAGTCCGTCGATCTTGCCGTCAGCTGTCACCTCGAAGTAATAGTGAAACTCGGCATTCGGGTAGCGCACCAGGAACTCATAGAGAGTATCGCCGTTCGGCTCGGCGGTGCTCGAGACCGGAACGATCGACTGAACCGGCCCTAGCGCCGCGAAGTCTTCACGCGCAATGAGATCGTCGCTCAGGTAGGCGCTGAAAGTCGGCGTCAGTTCCGAACGATCGAGATGGCGGGACGCGAGACGCTCGAGCCACTCTTTGGCTCGCGTCACGGTCGCGTTGTCCAAATTGGCCGTCACCGGCGGAACCAGGAGATCCAAGATGCGGCCCCCCAGCTCTTCGGGGATCGCTACCGACCGCCCGTGCAACGAGTCGACGTTGGAGAGGACGATCACGCCGACTTGCTGCTCCGGCAGCAGCGCGTTCATCGCGCGATAACCCGAGATCTCGCCGTTCGTCCACACGAACTCCTTGCCGCCGCGACGATCGATGACCCAGCCCATGCCATAGTGCGTCGGCCCAGCGCTCGCGGTCGGGGTGAACATCGTTCGAACGGAGTCCACGCGCAGCAAGACCGGCATCTCGATGTCCCATTTGGCGAGATCGTAAATCGTCGAGACGATGCCGGAGTCGCCGTCGAGCCACGCGGGATCCCACGTCGGGGCGACCGCGAAGTCTCTTCCGTTTTTGGTGTAACCGGTGGCATGCGCGCCGATGCCGCTATCGCCTGCGAGGAACGTGTGATTCATCACGAGCGGCAAGAAGATATGTTGCTCGAGGTAATCGGAGAGCGGAACGCCGCTGACGCGCTGCACGATCAGGCCGGCGACGAGATAGTTGATCGGATTGTTCTCGTAGACGGCGCCCGGAGGGGCGGGCGGTTTGATCCCGTCGACCAAGGCGAGCAGGTCGTTTATTTTGATCGTGCGCGTCAGATCGGACGCGACGTTCGGTAGCGCCGTGTAGCTCGGGAGCCCGGAGGTTTGCGTCAGCAGCTGCGCGATCGTGACATCGCTGCCCAGATGAAACTCGGGGATGTACTTGCTGACGTGATCGTCGAGGCTCAGCTTGCCGTCCTGGGCAAGCAATAGGATCGCGGCGGCCGTAAATTCCATCGTGAGCCCACCGGCATAAAACTCCGTATCGGGCATCATCGGGGCGTGTGGTGAGATCGTCCCGAAGCCGAATCCGCGCGCGTAGACGAGCCGGCCGTCCTCGACGACGCCGATGGCAAGGCCCGGTGTCCGCCCCGCGTGTATTTCGTCCTTCGCCATGCGGTCGATCTGCGCGGACACCGAGGGCGTCAACGCGAGCCCGGTGTCCGAGCGGGCCGGGAGCGTGAGCGAGCGCACGAGGAAGCCGACGAATAGAGCCGTCGCAAAGACGGAGCCCCAACGCCTCATAACGCCACCATTATATACTAGCGCGCGTCCGCCTGCGTGATTCGTAGGCCAAGGCGGGATACGAGTATACGTCGACCCTCCGCTGGCGGCGGCTCGCCGGGCTTCAACGAATTCTGCCCGGTCCGGGTGCACGCGGCGGTCTTCACGCTACATGAAAACTCCGCGTTAGGACGCGATTATCGTTCGGCGGCTTGCCGTGCCATGTTCAGGAGCATCCCGAACGCCTTTTCGTCCGAGATGGCCAGGTCCGCGAGCGCCTTACGGTTCAGGCTGACGCCGGACTTCTTCAGGCCGTGCATGAAGACCGAATAGGAGAGGCCTTCGCGGCGCACGGCGGCGTTGATTCGGCTGATCCACAGCGAACGGAAATCGCGCTTGCGCACGCGCCGGTCGCGGAACGAATAGGCCAGCGACTTCAGCAGCGCCTCGTTGGCGACGCGATAGTTGCGGCGGCGAGACGCGCGAAAGCCCTTGACGAGCTTCATGACCTTGCGGCGGTGCTTGAGAGCATTTACGCCGCGTTTGATGCGTGCCATGTCGAGCCTCCGTTATACCAGGTACGGGATCGTCGGCGCGATGCGTTTCAGATCGCCCTTGGCGACGGGCTGATCCTTGCGAAACTTGCGCTTGCGCTTGCGGGACTTCTTGCTGAGGATGTGGCCGCAACCGTCGAACTGATGACGGTGCGTCACCTTGCCGGTCGCGCTGACCTTCACGCGCTTCGCGGTCCCCCGGTGAGTACGAATCTTAGGCACTGGTTCGCTCCTTCGCTGGTGTCTCGTGCACGATCGGCTTGTGGTCACGTTCGCGCGCTGTCGAAAACTTCGGTGGACCCGTCGGCGTCATGCGGGGCGCCATGATCATGAACATGTTTTTGCCTTCGAGCCGCGCCTCACGCTCGACCGTTGCCAACGGCGCCAAGTCTTCGGCCATGCGGTCGAGCAGCCGGCGGCCGAACGACGTGTACGTGATCTCGCGCCCGCGGAACATGATCGTCACTTTGATCTTGCTCCCGTCGAGCAACAGCCGTTCGGCCATCCGTGCCTTGGTCTCGTAATCATGCGTCTCGATCTTCGGCCTCAGCTTCACCTCTTTTAATTCGAAGTGCCGCTGTTTCTTGCGCGCGTCCTTGTCCTTCTTCGATTGCTCGTACTTGAGCCGTCCGTAGTCCGCGATCTTACATACTGGCGGCTGCGCGTTCGGCGAGACCTCGATCAGGTCGAGCCCCGCGGTTCGCGCGCGCGCCAACGCGTCTTCGGTTGGGAGTATCCCGAGTTGGTGTCCGTTTTCGTCGATCACCCGAACCGCACGAATGCGAATTTGATCGTTGACGCGTAGGGGTCGTGCTATGAGCTTATCTCCAAATAAAAAAGGCGCTGCCGGAGCAACCCCACCGCGGAACCAGCCGAGAGTTCCTTAAAGTGAAGACCGGATCGCCCATGGGCATCCGGTGAGCGGAACGACCCGCTGCTTCGGCCCGCCCACCATATCACGCCCGTCCGGGGGAATGTCAAGAGCGGGCTGCGACCTCCCCGACGGCGTCGGCGAAGCGTTCCAGGAAGTAGGCGATAGCCTCGTCGTCGATGACCAGCGGCGGGGCGATGCGCAGCACGTGCTCGCGGCAGTCCTTGGCCGCGACGCCGCGCTCCAGCAAGGCTTCGGAGAGGCGCTTCGCAGGGACCGTCGTGGCGATGCCAACCAGTAAGCCGCGGCCCCGAACCTCCGTTATGCATGGTGAAGAGATGCTGCGCAGTCCCTGCATCAGGCGCGCGCCGGCGTAGCGCGAGCGAGCGGGAAGATTCTCGGAGACGACCACATCGAGCGCCGTTTGCGCGACCGCCGAAGCGAGCGGGTTGCCGCCGAACGTGCTGCCGTGCGTGCCGGGTTCGAAGAGCCGCATGAGATCGTCGTTGGCGAGGACCGCCGACACCGGATAGAACCCGCCGCCCAGCGCCTTGCCGACGACCAGCACGTCGGCGCGAACGGCGTCGTAATCGCACGCAAAGAGATCGCCGGTGCGACCCAACCCCGTTTGGATCTCGTCGGCGACGAACAGGAGATCGTGCTCGCGGCAGAGCGCCCACGCGCGCTTGATGAAGCCCTCGGGCGGCACGTTCACACCGCCCTCGCCCTGAATCGGCTCGATCAGTATCGCGCATGTGTTCGACGTGATCGCTCGTTCGAGCGCGTCGGCATCTCCGAACGGAACCGTAACGAATCCGGGAGCGAACGGGCCGAAGCCGTCACGATACTCCGCCGTCGTGCTGGCGCTGATCGCCGCGATCGTTCGGCCGTGGAAGTTATCGGAGAAGACAATGATCTCCGCGCGATCGGCCGGCACGCGCTTCACCTCGTACGCCCAACGCCGCGCCAGTTTGATGGCCGTCTCGACGGCCTCGACGCCGGTGTTCATCGGGAGCGCCTTATCGTATCCGGTGAGGCGCGTCAGCATCTCGAGGAATCCCGGCATGCGATCGTTGCGCATCGCGCGCGACGTGAGCGTCACCTTTTGCGCTTGCTCGACGAGCGCCGCCTGGATCCGCGGATGGCAGTGTCCTTGATTGAGGGCCGAGTAGGCGCTCACGCAGTCGAGATAGCGCCTGCCGTTAACGTCCCACAACCAAACGCCCTGCGCTCGCTCGACGACGAGATCGAGCGGAGCGTAGTTATGCGCCCCGAACCGCTCCTCTTCGGCGATCAGCTCGCGCGCACGCTCTGAAAGGAGATGCACGCTGGTGCTGTTAAGGACTTTTTCTTGGCTACCTGCTTTTCGCTGCTCGAGCGTCTTTTGGCTCGAGATCACCCCGGCATCGCCCCAAACGGGCGGACCATCGCGCACGTCCACGACTCGCGCACGCCCCGCGCCGTCGTCCTGCTGCATGGGCTGAGCACGACGCCGGCGCAGTTCGAACGCGTGGCGCGCGATCTCTTCGAGCGGGGACATAACGTGCTCGTGCCGCGCCTGCCCAAGCACGGCCAGGTGAATCCGATGTCTACCGCGCTCGCGCGCCTGCGCACCGAGCACCTGTACGAGGCCGCGACCCGCTACGTCGCCGTGGGGCAGGAGCTCGGAGAGCGTGTAACGTTCGCCGGCTTCTCGCTGGGCGGTCTGATGGCGGCCTGGATCGGGCAGCACTACGCGATCGACCGGTGCGTCCCGATCTCGCCCTTTCTCGGCGTCGCGATGATTCCGAACCGCTTCATGGGTGCGCTCGCCGAAGGGCTGCTGCGGATGCCGAACCGATTTCATTGGTGGAACCCGATCCTGCGCGAGCGTGGCCCGGCGAACGGCTATCCGCGCTACGCGACCCACGCGATCGGCCACATGCATCGCATCGCGCGCGCGTTGCTCGAAGAGACGCGCACGGCCGCGCCGCTCGGCGGCAGTTTTACCATCGTCACCAACGCCGCGGAGATCGCCGTGAACAACTACGCGATTCGCCGCCTCTACAAGAGCTGGCGCCGTCAGCGTCCCGGCGCGGTCGAGCTCGTACGCATCACCGGGCTGCCGCTCTCGCACGACATCGTGTCGCCGCTGCGTCCCTGGCGCCTCGCCGATCGGGTTCATCCGCACCTGCTCGACGCGATCGATCCGCAACGCGACCGCTCGCTAAATGTAGCGACGTAGTTTCGGCCAATACGCCTTCAGCGGCGTCGTGATCCCTTCGCAGATTGAGATGTCGAAGCCGTTTTCGAACGGCCTCCCCCACGGATTGCTGAAGCGCACGGCGACTCGGCGATCGCGAAAGAGATGCTCGTCGCAGTCCCCGTGCACGTCGATGACGACGCTACCGTCGAAGCCGCGCGTTCCCCACAGCCAGTACTGGTTGTGGCCCGAGAGCGCCGGAGGCAGCCCGTACTGCGCTCCAAAGAAGTCAATCGCTGCCGCCTCGCCGTAGTTGCTGGCGAGAATTGCGGCGCGCGCGCGCTGCGCGGGCGGCAGCGAGCGATAGACGCGCGCAACGGCGGCGGCCAGTTGCGGCCACCCATGCATGTCGCCCCAGTCGGGCGGCAGACTTCCGATATTCGTACGTTCGGCGAGCGCCAGATTCACCTCGCGCGTGAAGGCGCTTTTCGCCATGCCGTCGTAGGCCGCCATCGCGCGTTCCGATAGGACGGGCATAAGCAACGGAACCAGCGCGACGCCCGCGGCGACGGCGTAGATGACGAGCAGTGTTCGCCAACCGACGGCGCGCCGCGTCCATGACTCGATCGCCACCGCGCCCGCGGCAATCGGAATCGGATAGATGTCGCCGGCATAGTAGTGTTTGCCGTGCAACGCGATCATCTGCGCGATGACCAGCAGATAGGCCAGGCCGAGAAAGCGCGCATCCGGACGGCGCAGCAGCGCGACGAGGCCGATGATCCACACTGGCGCCAGCAGCGGATGCGTGATGAGTACCTGCGTCGCGACGTATTGCAGCGGCGTGCGCACCTCGTCCTTGTACTCGCCCGCGTGCATCAGAAGCGCCCACATCGGGTAGCCGTGCGCGGCCTGCCACGCGAGGTTCGGCGCCGCGAGAACGGCGGCGACGAGCATCCC
This sequence comes from Vulcanimicrobiota bacterium, assembly GCA_963752825.1. Classification (GTDB taxonomy): domain Bacteria; phylum Vulcanimicrobiota; class Vulcanimicrobiia; order Vulcanimicrobiales; family Vulcanimicrobiaceae; genus Cybelea. Next base: position 834,202 of record CAVVZF010000001.1, read on the forward strand.
GGCCGGGAACCACGGCGTGAGCAGTGCGCGCCGCTGCGGCACGAGCAGCAGCCCAACGACGATGCCGACGGCCAGAAATGCGATGCTGTACTTGCTCTCGAGTCCGATTCCCAGAGCAGCGCCGACGGCCAGCCACCAACGCGGGTCCGCGCCCTTGACGATGCGCAGAACGAGCAGCGCGATCAACGGCCACAGCAACAGGCCGACGGTGTCCGTCGTGAGTTTCGTGCCGAAGTCCATCAGCACGGGGGTTACGGCCGCGACCAGGGCCGCGAAGAATTCCGCGAAGGCGCCGCCGCCCAGCTCGACGGCGAGCAGGCAGGTCACATAGACCGACGCAGCCGCGAAGAGCGCGGGGATCGCGCGTAGCACGAAGAGCGAGTGCCCGAAGAGCTGCGAGCCCGCGGCCAAGAGCGGTACGACCGGCGGCTGGTCCACGTATCCCCACGCCGGATGGAAGCCGCAGACTATGAAGTAGAGCTCATCGCGAAAGAAACCGTAATGCGGGTTGGCGGCGAGGTGCACAATCAGCGTCGCGAGCGCGGCGACCGGGGGGATGCTCGCGGAGAGCCTCGAGCGCATAACCTAACTCATAGGACATTCGGCTGCCGCTGGCAATCCCGGCGGAGCGTGTCACCCTAGTGCGAACCATGGGGCACATGACCAAGCAACCTATGAAACGCTGCAGCTGGGCCCGGTCGGAGCCGATGATCGCATACCACGACCAGGAGTGGGGCGTGCCGGTGCACGACGACCGCGCGCTGTTCGAGCTGCTCTGCCTCGAAGGCGCGCAGGCGGGGCTCAGCTGGGAGACCGTGCTGCGCAAGCGCGATCGTTACCGCAGCCTCTTCAAGAACTTCGACCCCGCGGCCGTTGCGCGCATCACGCCGGCACGGGTTGAGAAGATCCTCGCGGACCCGGGCATCATCCGCAACCGCGCAAAAGTTGAATCGGTAGTCGCCAACGCGAAGGCGCTGCTGAAGGTACGCGCCGAATTCGGCTCGTTCGATGCCTATATCTGGAGCTTTGTCGACGGTAAGCGCTCCGTGGGGCGGCGCAGCGCCGCGAAGATTCCGTCGTCGACGCCGCAGTCCGAAGCGATGAGCCGCGACTTACGAGCGCGAGGCTTCCGCTTCGTCGGCCCGACGATCTGCTACGCGTTCATGCAGGCCGTCGGGATGGTCAACGACCACCTCGCGGGCTGCTTTAGAGTGCGTTCCTAATCTACCAATCGCAAACTGATTGGTATCATTGAAATGCCGCAGCCGGGCGAGCGCAGCGTACGCGGAGGCCGCGATTACGGCTAAGTGCACGGCGCCGAGCCAAACCGCCCTATCCGGAGGCGGTACTGACCACGGCGCCCCTGGTGAGCGCTTTAGATATAGGTCTTGAGGCTCGGCCAGAGCTGGGCGAGCGGCGTTCGAATTCCGGTGCAGAGCATGATCGGGATGTTCTGCTCGTACGAGATGACCCACGGCGGATCGGAGCGCGTCACGAGTCGAGCGCTGCGAAACAGGCCGGGAAAACTATCGCGGCCGCAGTCGCCGTTGACGTCGATCACCACGTTGCCGCTGTAGCCGCGCGGGCCCCACAGCCAGTAGTTGTTGTGTCCGGATAGCGCCGGCGGCAGCCCGTTCGCGGGTCCGAAGAAGTCGATCGCTGCGGCCTCGCCGTAGTTGCTCGCGACGATCGCGGCCTGGGCGCGTTCGCGGGGCCGCAGCGCGTGGTAGATGCGCGCGACGGTAGCGGCCAGCTCGGGCCAGCCATGCATGTCCGCCCAATCCTCGGGCAGGGCCGACGTCCGAAAGCGCTCGGTCTGCATCGTCGAGCGCTGCACGTGCAGCGCGCCGCCGACGAACGCCGTGTAGCGGAGCATCGCCGGTTCCGAGAGCACGGGTAGGGAGAACGGCAGGAAGAAGAGCCCGGCCACGACCGCCACGGCGACGAGCACGCCCTGCAGCCAAACGCGGCGACGCGTTCCTGCCTCGATGGCGACTCCGCCGGCCGCCATGAGAATCGGATAAATGTCGCCCGCGTAATAGTGCTTCGCGCGCAGCACGATCATAAGTATCGTCAAGACGACGTACGCGTATCCCAAAAAGCGCGCCGTGCGGTTCCACAGCAGCCAGACGAGGCCGGCGATCCAGATCGGCGACAAAAACAGATTCGTGAGCAGCAGCTGCTGGAAGAGATACAGCTGCGGGCTCGCGACGAGGTTCTTGCCGTTTTGTCCGTTGCGCAGCAGCTCCCACATCGGGAAGCCGTGCGCGGCCTGCCAGATGAAGTTCGGCAGCGCGATCGCGACGGCCAGCGCTACGCCGGCGGCGAACCAGCGCGATGCCAGTACGCGGCGCTGCGGCGTTAGTGCGAGTCCGGCGATCAGCGCAGCCGCGAAAAACGCGACGCTGTACTTGCTCTCGAGGCTGACGCCGATCGCGGCGCCCGCGCCGAGCCACAGGCGCGGATCGCCGCCCTTCGTGATGCGCAACACGTACAGCGCGGCCAACGGCCACAGCCAGAGGCCCACCATGTCCGGCCCGACCTTCATCCCGAAGCTCATCAGCACGTTGGCGAAGAGCGTCGCGAGCGCGGCGAGGATCTGCGCGAACGCGCCGCCGCCGAGCTCGATGACCAGGAGGCACGTTGCGTAGACGCCGGCCGCCGCAAACAGCGCCGGAACGGCGCGCAGCAAGAAGAGCGAGTGGCCGAAGAGCTGCGAGCCTGCCGCCAGCAGCGGCGCCACCGGCGGCTGATCGACGTATCCCCACGCCGGGTGGAAGCCGCAAACTATGAAGTAGAGCTCGTCGCGGAAGAAGCCGTAGTGCGGGTTCCCCGCTAGGTGAACCGCCAGCGTGACGAGCGCCGCGGCGACCGGGATGCGGTTAGGTCGGATCAAACGCGCCGGTGAGGATCATGTTTTCGGATATCTCCCGCGCGCGCCGGTAGCGGGAGCGCGCATCCGCGGGTGCGTCCCCCGGAAGCTCGGCCAGAATGCGTTCCAGCTCCTCGTCGAACATCGTCGCGAGCGACGGCGGCGTGTACGCGCCGGGATAGCGCAGGCGTTGCGCGATCATCAGGCGGTAGATTCGATCGGTCGCCAGATCTTCCATATATCCGTCCAATAGGCTCGCGCCGCGCCCCTCGAGCACGCCATTGCGATAGCGTATCACAGTGCGAACGGCCGCGCGCGTTCCTCCCAGCGTCGTTGTGCCAACGCCGGCGGGCGACGGCCGCAAGTCGGGCTGCAGCGTGTCGAGCACGGGGCGTTTGTCGAGCTGGTTGGGATACGGAAACTGCGCGACGGCGATCGCGTTTTGATCGGGATGACCCGTCCACGCGCCGTCCATCAAACATGACGCCTCGTTCTTCTTGTCCCGCTCCAGCACGGCCAGCGCGCGCGCGTTGAGCGCGGCATCTTCGCGGCTCGGATAGAGCGCCGTCATGCCGCCGATCGCGAGGGCGCCGTGCTTGTGCGTCAGCTCCGGCAGCAGCGTGCGGACGCGCTGAAAGAACGGGATATCGATCGGGATCGTGTTGCGGTCGGGCAGCAGCCATCCGGGGTCGCCGAGGTTGTAGTGAATCAGGCTTGCCATGTAGTCCCAGCGCCCCAGGTTGAGTCCGACGATGTACTCGCGCAGGTTATACAGGAACTCTTCGATCTCGTACGCGATCGGATGCGACTCGACCAGCGCCATCGCCTTGATCGCGTCGCGCGGCCAGCGCTTTGCGGCGACGAGCGTGTCGAACACCTCGCTCCACCAGATCGCCTCCTCCGCCGATTCCGACTTGGGGATGTAAAAGCACAGCGGGTGGCGCAGCCGCTCGTAGTCGAGCCGAAAGACGATCAACGCGAGATCGAAGAGCGACGCGCTGGTGAGCTCGTGCTCGAGAACTCCGCCCTGGGAGAGATGTAGCCCGCGAACGCGGTTCCAGACGACCGTGTCGCTAGGCGCCATGCCGACCGTGCCCCCGCGCTTGGCGTCCTCATAGGTCAGGTCGCCGTACAGCGCGGCGACGATGTTGCGATGGCCGAGCATCAGGTGCTCCCACGTATTGGCCATCGAATCTTCGAGGTCGAGCATAACGCCCGGGGCGCCGGAGTTGAGCATCTTCACGCAGAGCTCCGCGTCGTCGGTTGGCCCGGTCATCTGGTTGCGCTGATCCACGCACCACGCGGGCAGCTCGATGGCCCATTCCGATTGCTGCGCGGCGGAAGGCGGCGGATACGTCGGCAGGACGCCGGCATGAGCGCGCTCGAGCCGCTCCCGGCGCGCGCGCACGAGCCGTTGCTGCTCTCGCGCGAAGCGGCGGTGCAGCGGCCAGTAGAACTCCGCGAATCCCGGCGGCAGGTCGCGCTTGATCGCGAAACCCGCCGGAGCGACGTTCACGCTTTAGACCGGCACGGCGGTGCCATTTCCGTAGAACTGCTCGGCCTCCGTCGATCCGGGCAGCGCCGTCGTGGAGGCTCGGCCTTCGCCGATCACGTTCGCAACCTCGTCGAAGTACCCGGTGCCGACCTCGCGCTGGTGCCGCGTCGCGGTGTAGCCGTACGGCTCGCTCGCGAACTCTTGCGCCTGAAACTCGGCGTAGGCCGTCATGCCGCGCGTTTTGAAGCCGCGCGCCAGCTCAAAGAAGGAATGGTTGAGCGCGTGGAAACCCGCGAGCGTTACGAATTGGAACTTGTAACCCATTTCAGCGAGACGCGTCTGAAACGAGGCGATCGATTCCGCATCCAGCTTCTTCTTCCAGTTGAACGACGGCGAGCAGTTGTATGCCAAGAGCTTCGCAGGATAGCGCGCGTGAATCGCGTCGGCGAAGCGACGCGCCTCATCGAGGTTCGGCTCTGCGGTCTCCATCCACAGCAGATCGGCGTAGGGTGCGTACGCGAGGCCACGGGCGATGCACGCCTCGATGCCGCACTGCGTGACGAAGAAGCCTTCGGGCGTGCGATCGCCGGTGAGGAATTGCCGGTCGACGGGATCGACGTCGCTGGTCACGAGCTTCGCCGCGTTGGCGTCCGTGCGCGCGACGAGGATCGCCGGCACGTCGCACACATCGGCGGCCAGCCGAGCCGCGACGAGATGCCGCACCGCCTGTTGCGTCGGGATCAGCACCTTGCCCCCGAGGTGGCCGCACTTCTTCTCCGAGCTGAGCTGGTCTTCGAAGTGCACGCCGGCGGCGCCGGCGCGTATCATGGCCTTCATCAGCTCGAACACGTTGAGCGCCCCGCCGAAACCCGCCTCGGCGTCGGCGACGATCGGGAGGTACCAGTGCGCGCCTCCGCGCCCTTCGAGAGACTCGACCTGATCGAGCCGCGCGAGCGCGTTGTTCAGTCGTTCGACGAGGGCAGGCACGCTATTGACCGGGTAGAGGCTCTGATCGGGGTAGATCTCGCCGGCCGCGTTACCGTCGGCGGCCACCTGCCAGCCGCTGCAGTAGAGCGCCCTTAGGCCGGCCCGCGCCGCCTGAACGGCCTGCCCCCCGGTGAGCGTTCCCAGCGCGGTGACCGGCTCGTCGGCCTGGAGGTCGCGCCACAAACGGGCCGCGCCCAGCGCAGCCAGCGTGTGCTCCGCGATGACGCTGCCCTGAAGCCGAAAAACGTCTTCCGTCGCATAGCGCCGCGTGATGCCGGCCCAGCGGCTGTCGGTCTTCCAGCGTCGCCGCAACGCCGCGGCGCGTCCGTTCGCGTTCAACACTCCACTCCTCCCGATCCGGATTGGACTGCCCTGGATTGGCCCTTGGCTTTTATTGGACCGTGTTCAGCAGACTGTTGGACCGGTATACCCGATATAGCCGAAGTCGAACCGCGCTGTCAAGGCTGGACCTCGAACAATTCGTGAAAGTCGTCCAACTTCGCGAGATCGCGCGCGCCCGGCAGCGCGTCGACGTCGTGCGGATTGACGAGCACGAACACGCGATGCTCTTTCGCCCAGGCCCGATAGCGCTGCGTGCGCAGCGTGTCGTCGGAGACGACGATGCGACCCGGCAGCGATCGGTCGGCGTACGCTCCGTACGCGAGCGACGTCGCGTCGAGCCAGCCGGTGACGATGGCGGCGCCGGGTGGGACGCATGGGAGCACGGCGTCGATCACCCAGCGACCGCCTTCGCGCGGCGAGTGGCGCAGGAATGCGCGATGCCGGTCGAACGCCATGCCGGCGCCGATCAAGAGGCACACGGCGAGCGCGGCATACGGGAACGCGTCGAGCGCGCGGCGCGGCCGCGGCACGAGCGCGCCGAGCAGAGGGACGGCGAGCCACGACGCGAGGAGACGGTAGCGGCCGACGTCGCTCTCGTTGGGATAGACGACCGAAAAGATCAGCGCCGTCGTCGCGGCCATCGCCAGCACCAGCGTCGCTCGCCAATCCCTGCGCCACGCGACGGCGAAGCCGGCGAAGATCAGGATCGTTGCGATCAGGCCATACTCGATGCGCAGGCCGGTGACGAAGGCCCAAACGGCGTCTTTGACATGCAGCGGATTGAACGAGGCCAAGAGATACGAAGGCGTCTGCGTCTCGCTGCCGGTCATTTCGACGGCCAGCCCGTGCAGCGTGCGCGGATCGTTGTAGTTCCAGAAGATTCCGCCGCCCGCGCCGGGCAGCGTCGCCGTTGGATCCAAGCCGTGCGCCACGACGTAGGCCGAGCGCAGCGGCAGATAGGCGTAGAGCAGCAGGCCCGCAACGGCGGCCGCGGCGGCAACCGCGGCGATGCGCCGCGACGGGCGGCGCCGCGCGATCAGCGCTCCGACGACGAACGCCGGGAGGATCCATAGCGCGTTGGGATGCGCCGCCATGCCGAGGCCGGCGAGCCCGAACGCCGCGACGAACCAGCGATCCCGGCCGCCCTGCATCCAGCGCACGAACGCATAGATCGCGAGCGCGGCGCACGCGACCGCGAGGTCCTGCGCCTCGGCGCGCGACGCGTGCGACCAGACGTTGCGCGTAAAGGCGAACCACAGCGTCGCCGCGAGCGCGACGAGGCGGCCCGCGCCGAACTGCAGGGCGACGCCGTACGCCGCGAGGCACGCCACCGCGATCGCGACGCCGCTCATCACGTTCATGCGCCATGCGATCGACCCGAAAGCAAACGCGTGCGACCACACGTATCCGAGCAGGACGTAGAACGGGAATCCGGTGGGATGCGAGATTCCCAGGATGTACGGAACGCCTTGCAGCTCCGCCGTGTCCCAGGATGCCGGTTCGGGCGACGCGCTCGCGGCGTAGGCGATCGCCGGGATGGCGAAGGCCAACGCGGCGAACGCCGCCCGCTTCACGTAAACGAGGGAAGTGGTAATGACGGGCGAGTGGACAGGTCCGGCCGCAGCTCCTCATAGCCCTCGAGCGCGCGATCCATCAGCTGCAGCGCGAAGTCGAGCTGCGGGTCCTTACCGTCTCGATACTCGTGCGGCGCGATGTCGACCTCATAGTCCGGCTCCGTTCCGTGGTTCTCGACGCGCCATCCGACGTCCACGAACCAAAACGAGAATTCCGGCTGGGTCGTCAGCGTGCCGTCCACGAGATGATGGTAGGGGTCGATGCCGATGACGCCGCCCCACGTGCGCTTGCCGACGAGCGGCCCGAGCTTGTACAGCTTGAAACAGTGGCTGAAGATGTCGCCGTCGGAACCGGCGAATTGGTTGGTCAGCGCGACGATCGGGCCGCCGACGGACTCCGGCGGATACGGAATCGGCGAGCCGTAGCGCGGCGTGTCGTAACCCACGCGCTTGCGCGTGAGCTTCTGCAGCAACAGCGGCGACACGTGGCCTCCGCGATTGTAGCGGACGTCCACAATGAGCCCCTTGCGATCGAACTCGCTCAGATAGCCGCGGTGGAACTCGGCGAACCCCCACGGTCCCATGTCGGGGATGTGCACGTAGCCGACGCGCTCGCCGGTGCGCTCGTGAACGATGCGGCGATTTGCCTCGACCCATGCGCGGTAGCGCAGCGCGGCCTCGTTTTCGAGTGCCTTGATCAAGACCGTGCGCTCCTCTTCCTTCTTACCGCGCAGCGTCACCGAGATTTGGCGGCCCGCCGCGTTTACGAGCAGACGGTCGGGCGTAGTGTCGCGCGATAGCCGCTTGCCTCCGATCGCGACGATGCAGTCGCCCTCGTGCACGTCCGCGCCCGGCTCCGCGAGCGGCGAATCGCTGTCCCGATTCCACGAGTCGCCGCGGTAGATGCGCTCGATGCAGTAGCCGTCGCGCGCTTCGTCCCAACGCAGGTCGGCTCCGAGGAAACCGCGTTGATACTGCCGCGGCTCGCGATAGTCGCCGCCCCACTCGTACGCGTGCGACGTGCCGAGCTCGCCCTGCATCTCCCAGATGAGGTCCGAGAGCTCGCCGCGCGTGCGCACGCGCGGCAGAATTGCGGCGTAGCGGTCGAAGACGCGGTCCCAGTCGATGTCGCTCATGTCCTCCACCCAAAACTGCTCGGGCTGCAGGCGCCACGCCTCGCGATACATCTGAAACCACTCGTCACGCGGCACGATCTCGACGCTGGCGCGATCGAGCTCGAGCCAACCGCTGCGGCGCCCCGGCTCCGGCAGCGGCTTTTGCTCGTCGCCCTCCTCGGGCAGCTCGCTCTGCGCGTCGATCGCGCGCAGGCGATCGTGCGACCGGTAGATCAGCGTGCGGCCGTCGCGGCCGAGCTCGATCTCGTCGCACTCCGTCGCGATGGTCGCTAGGCGCTGCTGGTCGATGTCGTACGCGAGCAGCGTGCCGTGGCCGTCGGCGTCGAGCTCCTCGCGGCGCGCGGGCTTGATGCCCTTGACTGCAAAGCGAGTGAAGAGCACTCGGTCGCGTGTTGCGACGATGTCGTGATAGTCTCCCTCGTCCACGGGGCAGGACAGCACGCGGCCCGTGATGCCGTCGAAGTCGATCTCGACGTCGACCGGCTTCTCCGGCTTTCCGTTCGGTCGCTCGCGCTCGCGTTCGCGCTCTCGCTCGTGATCGTGATGGATCGGTTTAGGCTTGGGCACGAACGGCGACGGCACGTCGCTGCGCAGGGTAGCGACGAACGGGCGGCTGGCCTGCGGGAAGCTCAGGTCGAACTGCAGCGCGTCGTAAACGGGGTTGAAATCGCGCGTGGATATGAAGTAAAGGTACTTTCCGGCGGGATCCCAGGCCGGCGACTGGTCGGTGCGCAGCGGCGTCGTGACGTCGTGAATCTTGCCGGAGCGGACCTTGACGACGCGGATGATCGACGTCCCGTGTGCCGGCCACCAGACGTAGGCGACGAAACGGCCGTCCGGCGAGAACGCGAGGTCTTCGATAAGGTGCGGCGGGCAAGTGTCGAGCACCCGAACCTTCCCGTCCTCGACGTCGAGCGCGCAGAGCTCGTGGCGGTGGTTTGCGAAGACGACCGCGTCGCCGGTAGGCGAGCAGACGAGGTCGGTGACGCGGCCGATGTCGCCGGTCGTGATCAGTCGCGGCTCGCTCGGAGTGTCGGCGCCGCAGATCGCGATCTGCTCGTAACCGTTGGCGTCGGTGACGAACACGAGGTGCTTTCCGTCGTGGAACCACTGCGTCAAGCGTGCGCGGGCGCGGTCCGCCGTGCCGTGCCGGACGACGGCGCCTTCGAACAACGGCATCGTGAACTGCTGTCCGCGCGCGACGAACGCAAGTCGCGTGCCGTCCGGGTGCGGTGCAAACGATTCGAGCGACTCCGAGGCGCTCTCGAACCGCCGAGCCGCCTGCGGCGCCGGCGAGTGGGTCGCGACGGGGACGCGGCGCGTGGTGTCGCTCGCGAGGTCGTACAGCCCGATCTCCGCGCCCGCGGAGTAGACGATGCGCTTACCGTCGGTCGATGGGAATCGAACGTAATACTCGCTCTCGTGGGTGTGGCGGCGGATGTCGCTTCCGTCGAGGCGGCACGAATAGAGGTTGCCGATGCCTTCGTGATCGGCCAAGAAGAAGACGCGATCGCCGATCCACATCGGCCAGCACGGGTTCCCGTCCGGAAGCCGCAACCGCGCGAACTCGCCCGTGCCCGCGGCGTCGACCCAGATCTCGCCGGCCGTTCCGCCGCGATAGCGTTTCCAGCGCGCGGGATCGGTGGCGTTGCGCCCGATCGCGAGCCGCCCCGCAGGGCCGAACGACAGGGCGCGAGCGTGCCCGAGGTTCAGCTCGCGTGGCGCGCCGCCGTCCTTGGAGATGGCGAACGGCCGCGTCTCGCCTTCGTACCACGCCGTCGGGTTGGCGACGAAATAGATCTCGCTGCCGTCCTCGCTCCAACCGGTCGGCCATGCCAGCGTTGCGCCGAGAAACGTAAGGCGGCGCGGCTCGCCGCCGCGCGCCGGCATCACATATAGCTCCGGGCTGCCCTCGTCGGTGGAGACGAACGCGATCGACTCGCCGTCCGGCGAGAGCCGCGGAAAGGAGCACGTTCCGAAGCTCACCGTCAGCCGGACGCCGTCGCCGCCGGATGAGGAGACGCTCCAGAGATCGTCCTCGCAGACGTAGACGATGCGATCGCACGCTATCGACGGATAGCGGTAGTAGCCCTGATCCATAGCCGGGGAAGCTTGGCGACCGAGGGTGCCGCTCCCCTTATTTGTGCGGCATCTCACCGCCGGTCGCGTGCAAGAGGCGACCGAGCGTCGCGTCAATCTCCGCCGCGTTTTCGACCTGCGTGAAAACCGGCACCAGGCGCGGCGTGATCGAGCGGCGCTGGAACGGCATGATCGGTCCGTTCCACGCGAATTCGGTGGCCGGCTCGCCTGCAAGGCTGCGAAAGAGGAGCTCGGCGCCGAGCGCGTTAGCCCAGCCGAACTCCGGACGCGTATAGCGCCAGTAGCCGTCCGGATAGAAGCTCTCGTGGATGAGCCCACTCTCCCCGTCGGTTTCCGCGAGCGTCGTGATCGCGGTCGCGACCTCGAGCGACGACGTCGCGGTCAGTGCGCGCCCGATGATTCCGAGCGGCCAGACGTAGCCGTAGGGCGTGTGCGGGCTGCCGAGCCCCTGCGCGTAGCGTCCGGAGAAGAAGAACGGGTTGTCCATGCTCAGCGCGAAATCGCGCGTTGCCAGATAGATCGTATCGAACGACGAACACCAGTCGATGTAGGGCAGCGTCGTGAGGTTCGGGATGTTCGCGTCGTCCATGAGGTTGTATTTCCCGTAGCCGTCCGTCTCGTACGCGTACATCCACGTGCGCCGCTTCGCGTTGTAGAAGCGTCCGTAGAGCTGTACGCCGGTCTGCACGCGCGCCCCCAGTTCCTCGGCGTCGCGCGCGAGTGAGTCGTCGCCGTAACCGACCGTCGCCAGCTGCACCACATCGCGCAGCGCGACCACCGCCATCGCGTTCTGAGGCACGTTGAAACGATATTGTACGGAGTCGTCTGACGGACGAAAGGCGCCCCAGATCATGCCGGTGTTCGGATTGTAGTAGTCGTCGGCGTACGTGCGCAGGGGATAGTTGTAGCGGCTGCAGCTCCAGTGGCGCTCCTCGCACGCGTACGTCGTCACGATCGTCCGCAGCGCGCGGTGCAGATCCGGCGTGAACACGGTCCGATCGCGCGTCGAGCGCCAATACGCCGACGCGAGAACCGTCGGCCAGGCGAGCGAATCGATCTCCCACTTGCGTTCCCAGACGTGGTAATCCGCATCGAACGCGTTCGCGTAGGGGTCCCTGAGGATGTTGCGGGCGTTGCGCTCGATCACTCCCGCGAAGCGCGCACGCAGGATCGGGTAGGCCGCTTGAAAGCGGACGTACGGGATCGTCTGCGCGGACGAGTCGCGTAGCCACATCACCGGTATGTCGCCGGTTTGTACGTACGTCGTGGTATCATCTTCGAGGAAGAAATCGTGGAAGAGCGTGTGAAAGAGCTGCTCCGTCTCGATGTTGCGCACGCGTTTGCCCGTGAGCGGCACGACGAGGGTCTGACTCGCGGCCGGCGCCGCGAGGTCGAGCGCAATCGACACGGCGATCGCGCAAATGACCGCGAGGCGCGCACCGGACGACCACACTATGGGGACGTGCCCTTCGCTCTCGGAGAAGGTTCACCCTCATCATGGGCCGCAACATATTCCTCTTGAAACGTCAACCCAACGACGGCGAACTGTTGCGCGACTTCGAGGCAGGTAAGCCGCGCGCGCTCGCACGGGCCATCTCGCGCGCGGAGGCGGGGCGCGGCGGCGATCTCGTGCGCGCGCTGTATCCGAAGGCGGGCCGCGCGATGACGATCGGACTCACTGGGCCGCCTGGCGTGGGCAAATCGACGCTCGCCTCCGGCCTCGTGCGCAAGGCACGCGGCTTGCATCGCAGCGTTGGCGTCGTGTCCGTCGATCCCAGCTCGCCGTTCTCGCACGGCGCGCTGCTCGGCGATCGCATCCGCCTGACCGAGCACTTTACGGACGGGTTCGTCTTCATTCGCTCGATGGCGAGCCGCGGACATCTGGGCGGGCTCGCAGGGGCGACGGCCGACGCCGTGCTCCTGATGGACGCGTTCGGTTACGACGTCGTGCTGATCGAGACGGTCGGGGTCGGGCAGAGCGAGGTGGCGATCGCGGAGCTCGCGCAGACGACGCTGGTCGCGCTGCAGCCGGGTAGCGGCGATTCGATCCAGGTTCTCAAGGCCGGCATCATGGAGATCGCCGACGTTTTCGTCGTCAACAAGTCGGACCACCCGATGGCGGATCAGCTGCGCCGTGAGATTCGTTCGATGATGGAGATGCTGCAGTGGCCTGGCTGGGTGCCGGAGCTCGTTACGACGCAAGCGCTGTCCGGCAACGGCATCGACGAGCTGTGGAGCGCCATCGAGCGACACGTCGCCTATCTCAACGAAACCGGCGAGATCGACCAGCGGAGGCGCGAGGCGTTCATCCATCAGGTGCGGCAGCTCGCGCTGGGACGGTTGGAGCGGCGCCTAGACCAGGCGCTGCGCGAAGACGCTCGCGACGACGTGGACCCGTACGAAGCCGCCGATCGCATTCTCTCATCCTTTTAGGGAGAAACCGCCGGGCGCGTCGAAAGGCTGGGGCCCTATGTCCTTGGATAATCTCGAGGTGACGATCGAGCCATCCGGCGAGCCCGCAGCGCAGGACGGCGCGGCATTCGACGAGGAGCGCCGGCGCTGGGAGCACGCGTCCGCGAAGGGCCGGCCGCGGCGCGGTCCGGGCTCCGGCGCCACCGATCGCACGATCTCGGACGTCCCCTTGAAGAAGCTCTACGAGCCGCGCGACGTCGCGGGTCTCGATCTGGCGCGCGATCTGGCGTGGCCCGGCGAGTATCCCTACACGCGCGGGATCCATCCCAACGGTTATCGCGACCGGCTCTGGACGATGCGGCAGTTCGCGGGCTTCGGAACCGCCGCGCAGACGAACGAGCGCTATCACTTCCTGCTCGAACACGGTCAGCACGGACTCTCGGTCGCGTTCGACATGCCGACGCTGATGGGATACGACTCCGACGCGCCGCAGTCGCGCGGCGAGGTGGGCAAGTGCGGCGTCGCGATCGACTCGCTCGCCGACATGGAGCTGCTGTTCGACGGCATCGACATGGGCGAGATCACGACCTCAATGACGATCAACGGTCCGGCGTGCATCGCGCTCGCTCAGTACGTCGCGGCTGCCGAGAAGAAGGGAATTCCGCGCGCGAAGCTCGGCGGCACGATCCAGGCCGACATCCTCAAAGAGTACATCGCGCAGAAGGAGTGGATCTTTCCGCCGCGCCCGCACATGCGGATCATCGTCGACATGATCGACTTCTGCACGCGCGAAATGCCGAAGTGGAACACGATCTCCATATCCGGCTATCACATTCGGGAGGCCGGATCGACGGCCGCCCAAGAGCTGGCGTTTACGCTCGCGGACGGCTTCGCGTACGTCGAGGCCTGCATGGCCGCGGGAATGGACGTTGATTCGTTCGCACCCCGCCTCTCGTTCTTCTTCAACTCACACATCGACTTCTTCGAAGAGATCGCTAAGTTTCGCGCGGCGCGTAGGATCTACGCCCGGCGCATGCGCGAGAAGTACGGCGCCCGCAATCCGCGTTCGTGGCAGCTCCGCTTCCACACGCAAACGGCCGGCTGCAGTGCGACGGCCCAGCAGCCGGAGAACAACATCGTCCGCGTGGCATACGAGGCGATGGCGGCGGTGCTCGGGGGCACGCAGTCGCTGCACACGAACTCGATGGACGAAGTCTTGGCGCTTCCGACCGAGAAGTCGGTAGAGATCGCGCTGCGCACGCAGCAGGTCTTGGCCTACGAGACCAACGTGACCAACGTGGTCGATCCGCTGGGCGGCTCGTATTTCATCGAGGCGCTGACCGACGAGATGGAACGGCAGGCCGAGTCGTACTTCGCTCAGATCGCCGAGTATGGCGGCGTGATCGAGGCGATCGAGTCCGGCTTCTTCCAGCGCGAGATCGCCGACGCGAGCTATCGCTATCAGCGCTCGATCGAGACGAAAGACCGGATCATCGTGGGCGTCAACGCCTTCGTCAAGGAGGACCGGCGTGAGGTCGAGCTCCTGAAGATCACGGAGGAGACGGAGCGCGAGCAGGCCGGCGCCGTGCGCGAGGTGCGCGAACGCCGCGACGCCTCGCTCGTGCCGATCGCGCTGGAGCGCCTGCAGGCGGCATGCGCGGATCCGAGCGACAACCTGATGCCGCATCTGATCGATTGCGTCAACGCCTACTGCACCGAGGGCGAGATCGTCGACGCGATGGCGCAGGTCTACGGGCGCTACACCGAAGCGGCGGTTCTCTGATGCCGCGAGGCTCCTTTCGCCGGCGAACCAAGCTCGAGGTCTATCGCGTGCGGCGCACGCTCGCCGCGGTCAAGCTGAAGTTCGAGGAGGCGCTGCGGCTGAGCCGGCATAAAGACGAAGAACAAGATGAACGATCGACCGCTGCGCGTCGTCATCGCTAAGGCCGGACTCGACGGCCACGACCGCGGCGCCAAGGTCATCGCAAGGGCGCTGCGCGACGCGGGCATGGAGGTCGTCTACACGGGGCTCTTTCAAACGCCGGAGCAGATCGTTCAGACGGCGATCCAGGAGGACGCCGACGGCATAGGACTCTCGATCTTATCGGGCGCGCACATGACACTCTTTCCGCTCGTCGTCGAGCAGCTCCGCGCGCAGGACGCCGGCGACATCGTCTTTTTCGGGGGCGGCACGATCCCGGCCGAAGACACGCAGCGTCTGCGCGAGCTCGGCGTGCGCGAGATATTCACGCCCGGCGCGCCGCTGCAGGAAATCATCGATTTCGTCCGGCGCGAATGCGGCAAGCGTAGAGCCCTGGTCGGCTAGAGCACTAGGAAATCTTAAAGTGCCGCGAGTTCGAACGCGCGTCGCGCCGTCGCCGACGGGCGATCCTCACGTGGGGACCGCGTACGTCGCGCTCGTCAACTACTGCTTCGCGAAGAAGCACGGCGGCGAGTTTGTGTTGCGCATTGAAGACACCGATCAGGCGCGCAGCACGGCGGAGAGCGAGCGCACGATCCTGGAGACGCTGCGCTGGTGCGGGCTCTCCTGGGACGAGGGGCCAGACGTCGGCGGTCCGCACGGCCCGTATCGCCAGAGCGAGCGCTCAAGCATTTATCGGGAATACGCCGTAAAGTTGCTCGCACAAGGGCACGCGTTCAAGTGTTTCTGCACCCCAGAGCGGCTGGAAGAGATGCGCGTCGCCCAGCGAGCCGCCGGACAGCCATCGCGCTATGACGGCTTGTGTCTCGCCTATTCGCCGGAGGAGATCGCGCGGCGCGAGGCGGCCGGCGAGCCCCACGTCGTGCGGCTGCGCGTCCCGGACGAAGGCGTGTGCGTCGTCGAAGACCTGCGCCGCGGGCCGATAGAGTTCGAGTATAAAAGCGTCGACATGCAGGTGCTCATGAAGTCCGACGGTCTGCCGACGTACCACCTGGCCAACGTCGTGGACGATCATCTCATGGAGATCACGCACGTCTTTCGCGGCGAAGAGTGGCTGTCGAGCGCGCCCAAGCATCTGCTGCTCTACTCGTATTTCGGTTGGGAGCCGCCCAAGCTGATGCATTTGCCGCTGCTGCGCAATCCCGACAAGAGCAAGCTGAGCAAACGCAAGAACCCGACCGGCATCCTGTTCTTCCGCGCCATGGGGTATCTGCCGGAGGCCCTCGTCAATTTCTTGGCTCTCCTGGCGAACGCCGTGCGCGAGGGCGAAGACGAGCTGATGGACCTTCCGACGATCGTGCGGCGCTTCGAGATCGAGCACATCCCGACCGGTGGGCCGGTCTTCGACCTTGCGAAACTCGGTTGGCTCAACGGCCGCTACATCCGCGAACGCCTCGATCCGCAAACCTTCGTGCACCGCGTTTCGGAGTGGGCGGTGTCGCCGGAGCGGTTGACGCGACTCGCGCAGCTCGCCGCCCCGCGCATCGAGCGATTCAGCGATCTGGGGCCGCTGCTCGCGTTTCTCTTCTCCGGGCGGCTGCCGTTGCGGGCGGAAGACCTGCGCGGCGCCAAGCTCGACGATGTCGAGATGCGAAAAGCCTTCATTCTGGCGCTCTCTGAGCTCGACGCTCTGCCGGTGTGGGACGCATTCGGCATCGAGACCGTCATCAAAAACGTCGCCGAGGCGCTCGGGCGGAAGACGCGCGACGTGGCGCGTCCGTTCTACGTCGCGATCACCGGCAGCCTGACGTCGATTCCGCTCTTCGACTCGATGGAGCTGCTCGGGCGCGATATCGTGCGCGAGCGCCTGCGCGCCGCACTCGGGCTCCTAGGGGTTCCCGCATGATTCGCGCGATTGTCCTCGCCGCGGGCAAGGGAAAACGCATGAAGAGCCGGCGCACGAAGGTGCTGCACGAAATTTGCGGGCGGCCGATGCTGTGGTACGTGCTCGAGGCGCTGCGCGCCGGCGGAATCGGTGAGATCGTCGTCGTCGTCAACGACGAGCTCGCGGCGCGGATCGACGAGTTCGGCGTCGCGTGCGTGCTGCAAGCCGAGCGCCTCGGCACCGGCCATGCGGTGCGCGTCGCGCTACACCGGCTCGAACCGCGCGGCGGCGGCCGCATCGTCGTGGCGTGCGGTGACATGCCGCTCGTGCCGCCCGAACTCTTCGCCGCGATGACCGGATCGCTTGACGACGACGCGGCGATGGCGCTGGTGACCGCAAAGATGCCGCTGCCGTCGAACTTCGGGCGCATCGTACGCCGCGCAAATGCGGTCGAGCGGATCGTCGAGGTGAGCGACGCGACCCCCGCGGAGCTTGCGATCGACGAGATGAACGCGGGGATCTACGCGTTCCGCGAAGACGATCTCCGCGACGTCGTGACGCGGCTGACCTCCGACAACGCTCAAGGGGAGTACTACCTCACGGACGCCGTGGCGTCGTTCGTCGGCGCGGGCAAGGCAGTGCGCGCCGTGTCGGCGCGGGATCATCTCGACGTGCTCGGCATCAACGATCGCACGGAGCTGGCGCGAGCGCGCAAGGAGATGAACGCGCGGCTGTGCGCGCGGTATATGGTCGAGGGCGTGACGATCGTCGATCCGGATACGACGTATTTGGAACCGGAGCTCACGATCGGGGCCGACTCCGTGATCTATCCGAACACGACAATCGCGCGGCTGTCGAGGCTGGGGCGCGACTGCGTGATCGGCCCGCACAGCCGCCTTTCCAACGCGCGGCTCGGGGATCGCGTCACGGTGCGCGAGAGCGTCGTGACGGACACCACGATCGGTGATGACGTCTTGATCGGGCCGTTCGCGCATCTGCGAGGCGAGGCGCTGCTCGCCGACGGCGTGCGCGTGGGCAACTTCGTCGAGATCAAGAAGTCGAGCCTGGCGCGCAGCGTGAAGGTCGGGCACCTCTCGTATCTCGGCGACGCGACGATCGGCGAGGAGACCAACATCGGCGCCGGGACGATCACGTGCAACTTCGACGGCGAACAGAAGAACGAGACCGTCGTGGGGCGCGATGTGTCGATCGGCTCGAACACGTCGCTAGTCGCGCCCGTGGAGGTGGGCGACGGCGCGCTTACCGGCGCCGGCTCCGTGGTGACCAAGGACGTTCCCGCCGGCGAGCGCGTTGCGGGAAATCCCGCTCGCCAACTGCCAAAGAAGAATGCCTGATGCGCCCCGCAGGCGCGTTCGCCGTAGCGGCGATTCTCATGCTTCTGTGGCTCGGCGCCGCGGTCGCGGCCGAACGGCCGAACGGGCTAGACCGCCGCGTCGACGCGCTGACGCAGACGCAGCTGATGACGCAGCCGGCACGGGCGCTCGTCGATCCGGACCGTCAGGCGGCCGCGACTCGGCGCGTGCACTGGACGCTGCTCGGATGGGTCCTCACGTCGCTATTCGAAGCGGTCGCGCTGTTCTATTTGTGGAGTTCCGGCCGGGCGGCCGCGCTGCGCGACGCCCTGCGGCGCCGGATAGGCTCGGAGTGGGGCGTGCGCTTCCTCTTCGGAGCGTCGCTCGCGCTCGTCGCGCGCGTCGCCGCACTCCTCCCGGCGTTTTATTTGTATCGCGTCGATCGCATCTTGCAGCTGACGACGGACCTCACGCGGGTTTGGGGGCTCTTCTGGATCTACCACACGCTGCTCGGCATGGTCGTCGCCGGGCTCATCGCGTCTATCGTCCTGTGGCTGGCCGAGCGCACGCACCAGTGGTACGCGTACACGATCCTGGCCGTTCTCGCGGCGAGCGTCGGCTGGGCGTATGCGAGCCCCTACATCGAGTCGCCCCGCACGCTGGTCTCCCTGAACGCCGCCGCCGCAGCGCCGCTGCACGCGCTGCTCGCGAAGGCCGGGCTATCGAACGCTCCGGTATTCGTCGGCGCCGAGAACCTGGCGCTGGGCGAAGCCGTAGTGCTCGAAGCCGGTGCATCGCGGCGGGTCGTGCTGAGCCCGGGGCTCGTGGCCGGCACGACGGAGCCCGAGATCGAGTATCGCGTCGCGTACGAGCTCGGCCGCATCGCCGGGGGAGCGATACTCTCGATCGCGCTGATCGAGGGCGGCGTTATCATCGTCTTCGCGGCGATCGCGATCGTGATCGCCGATCGCGTACGGTTCCGGCGCGACGACGACCCGCTCTCGCGACTCGCGATCGTCGGCGCGTTGTTCGCGTTGGTCTATCTCGCCGCGGTCCCGGTCCGCAACGCCGCACTGCGTTCGTACGTCTTCGATGCGGATCGCTACGCGGTCGCCATGACGGGAGATCCTGCGGCGGCGGTGCGATCGCTCGTGCGCGCGAGCGATCAGCGCATGGAAGAGGTCTGCCCCGAGACCTCGGCGACGCTGTTCCTCTATACGACGCCGGGCGTCGGGGCGCGCGTGGCGGCGATCAATCGGGTTCCGGACGGCTGTAGCCGTTGACGAAGCGCATCGCCGCTTCGTCGTCGCCCGCGATCCAGAGTTCGACACCGTCGGCCGCCGCCGCGACGATGTCGGGAATCGCGCGTCGCTCGGCCTCGCCGAACGGCCCGAGCACGTGATCGATGCTGTCGAACTCGGGCCGCCCGACGCCCATGCGGATGCGGGGAAACTCCTCGCCGATCGTCGCAATGACCGAGCGCAGGCCGTTGTGGCCGCCATGGCCGCCGTCGCGCCGCATGCGCAGCTTTCCGAACGGGAGGTCCATGTCGTCGCTGATAACGAGCACCCCCTGCGGCGGCACGCGATACCAGGATGAGATCAGCCGGACGGGCGTTCCGGAGAGGTTCATGAACGTCGTGGGCTTGACGAAGACGATGCCGCGGCTCGAATCGAGCGCCTGCAGCGCTGCGTCCTTGCGCTTCCACTTCGCAACGCCGTAGCGACGCGCCACCTCGTCCACGACCATGAAGCCGAGGTTGTGACGCGTTGCGGCGTACTCCGTTCCGGGGTTGCCCAGGCCGACGACGAGCCTGCGGCCGACGGATTGGGCCAGGCTATTCCGTCTCGGGCGGCGCCGGCTCGGCGCCGATGACCTCCGGCTCGGTGACCTCCTCGGCCGCGACCGGAGTTGCTGCCGCCGCCTCCGCCTCTTCGAGCTCGCGCGCGGTGCGCGACGGCTCGATCGAGACGACGATCGTCTCGGGCGGCGTGAGCAGCTTGAATCCGGAGGGAAGCGGGATGTCGGCCGCGGTGAGGTGCTCGTGCACGCCGAGCTCCGTTACATCGGCCTCGAGGTGTTCCGGGATGCGGTTTGCGGGTCCCTCGACCTCGAGCTCGTGCACGACGACGTCCATGACGGCGCCGAAGTTGCGCACGCCGTCGGCGACGCCGATGGTGACGATCGGCAAGCGCGTGTCAATCGTTTCGTCGGCCGATACGCGCTGCAGGTCGGCGTGAATGATGCGGCGCGAAACGGGGTGCAGCTGGATCTGGCGCACGAGCGCCGTTTGGCGCTTGCGCCCTCCGTCGGTCAGCGTGATGATCGCGTTGCGCCCGCCGTGGTGGAGCAGCTCTTCGAACGCGTGCGCATCGACGGCGACGTGCTCCGGCATGTTGCCGTGGCCGTACACGACCGCCGGGATCTTACCCGTGGCGCGCAGGGCGTGCGCTCCGGTCGTGCCCAGCCGCTCGCGCGGCTGGATGGAGAGCTGGAGATCCTTCTTGGGCATCGCGACCTTTCTTTAAACCGCGGCGACCGCTTCCGGGGCCGCGCCGAGAACGCCGTTGGGGGCCTCGTCGCCGGCGAAGAGCTCGGAGACGGAGCGGTTCGTAGTGATGCGGTTGATGGCGTCGGCGAACACTTGCGCGATCGACAGCTGTACGAATTTTGGATGCTCGGCCGCGTTTTCGAACGGGATCGTGTTGGTGAAGAGCACCCTTTCGATCTCAGACTGTTCCAACACCTCGACCGCCTCACCCGCAAAGATACCGTGTGACGCCACGGTGAAGACCCGCGTCGCGCCGCGCGACTTGATGGCTCCCGCCGCTTTCGCCAGCGTGCCGCCTGTCGAGATCATGTCGTCGACGACCACCGCGACCTTCCCCGCCACGTCGCCGACGATGTCGGTGACCTCCGCGACGTCCGGCTCGGGGCGCCGCTTGAAGACGATCGCCAGCGAGCTGTTCAGACGCTTCGCGAAGAGCTCGGCGCGGTGCACGCCGCCGGCGTCCGGCGAGACGATGACGATCTTGTCGTCGCAGAGGCCTTCCTTCTTGAGGTAATTGCAGAGGACCGGCATCGCCATCAGGTTGTCGACCGGAATGTCGAAGAAGCCTTGAATCTGTGCGGCGTGCAAGTCCATCGTGACGATCCGCCGCGCGCCGGTGACCTTCAGCAGGTTGGCGATCACCTTGGCCGAGATCGGCTCCCGCCCTTTGGTCTTCTTGTCCTGCTTCGCGTAGCCGTAGTAAGGAATCACCGCCGTAATGCGCGCAGCCGAGGCGCGGCGCAGCGCGTCGATCATAAGGAGCAGCTCCATCACGGCGTCGTTGACGCCCTTTCCGTTGGGAGCCTTGCAGACGGACTGCACGACGAACACTTCGGATCCGCGGACGTTTTCGCCGATCTCGATCCGCGTCTCCTCGTTGCGGAACTCCGAGACCAGCGCCTTGCCGACGTGCAGGCGCAGACGCTTCGCGATCTCCTCGGCGAGCTGCGGATTGGAGTTCCCACAGAACAGAAGCGGCGGCTGATTCACGGCTAAGGCTCGTTCGCTAACTGAATCGTTCGGCCCTCGGGGGCTGTTCTAAGGAAGGCAGTGGCTGCGGAATTTACCTTAGCTTCCCCCTTCGCGCTTGCCGGGGATCAACCCAAGGCGACGGAGGCGTTGGCCCGCGGGGTCGTGCGCGGCGACCGCGCTCAAACGTTGCTCGGGGTCACCGGAAGCGGCAAGACGATGGCGATGGCGCGGACGATCGAGCTGGTCCGCAAGCCGACGCTCGTCCTTTGCCACAACAAGACGCTCGCCGCTCAGCTGTGCGCCGAGTTCCGCGAGTTCTTCCCGAGCAACGCCGTCGAGTACTTCGTCTCGTACTTCGACTACTATCAGCCCGAGGCGTACGTGCCTTCGACCGACACCTACATCGAGAAGGACAGCTCGATCAACGACGAGATCGAGCGGCTCCGCCATTCGGCCACGCAGTCGCTGCTGACGCGGCGCGACACCCTGATCGTGGCCTCCGTGTCGTGCATCTTCGGCCTGGGCTCGCCCTCCGACTACATGGAGATGTCGGCGCGCGTGCGCGTCGGCGAGGAGATGGATCGCGACGTCCTGCTGCGCAAGCTCGTCGACATGCAGTACCGCCGCAACGACCTCAACCTCGTGCGCGGCACGTTCCGCGTGCGTGGCGATACGCTGGAATTCGTCGGCGTCGACGAGGAGCTGGTGCACCGCATCGAGTTCTTCGGCGACGAGATCGAGGCGATCAACGTCGTCAACATGCTCACCGGCGAGTACCTCGAGAGCAAGGACGAGCTGTTGATCTTCCCGGCCAAGCATTTCATCACGCCCGAGGAGAAGCTGCGGCGCGCGATCGTCTCGATCGAGGCCGAGCTCGAGGAGCGGCTCGCGTACTTCCGCGGCCACGGGAAGCTGCTGGAGGCCCAGCGCCTCGAGATGCGCACCCGCTACGACCTCGACATGCTCCGCGAGGTCGGCTACTGCAACGGCATCGAGAACTACTCGCGGCACCTCACCGGGCGCGAGCCCGGGTCGACGCCGTGGTGCCTGATCGATTTCTTTCCCAAGGACTGGCTGCTCTTCGTGGACGAGTCGCACGCGACGCTGCCGCAGGTGCACGGCATGTACGCGGGCGACCGTTCGCGCAAAGAGATCCTGGTGCAGCACGGCTTCCGGCTGCCCAGCGCGCTCGACAACAGACCTCTGAAGTACGAGGAGTTCGACGATCACATCAACCAGGTGGTCTACGTGTCGGCGACGCCGCGCAGTTACGAGACTGGACGGAGCACGCAGATAGTCGAGATGATCATCCGTCCTACCGGCCTGGTCGATCCCGAGGTCGAGGTGCGTCCGACGCGCAATCAGGTAGACGATCTGATGGAAGAGATCGCGGCTCGGGCCGCGCGCAAGGAGCGCGTCCTGGTGACGACGCTGACGAAGAAGATGGCCGAGGACCTGACGGACTATCTGCTGGAGAACGGCTTTCGCGTGCGTTACCTGCACAGCGAGGTTGACACGCTCGAGCGCGTGGCGATCCTGCGCGACCTGCGGGCCGGGGTCTTCGACGTCCTCGTCGGAATCAATCTGTTGCGCGAGGGGCTCGACCTGCCGGAGGTCTCGCTCGTCGGCATCCTCGACGCAGATAAGGAAAGCTACCTGCGCGACAATATCTCACTCATTCAAACGATCGGGCGCGCCTCGCGCAACGTGGACGGCAAGGTGATCATGTACGCCGACGCCGTCACCGAGTCGATGGCCCGCGCGGTCGGCGAGACGCGCCGCCGCCGCGAGATGCAGGTCGCTTACAACCAGGAGCACGGCATCGAGCCGAAGTCGGTGCGCAAGCAGATCCACGACATCCTGAGCATGGTCGGCGCGACCGAGGAGAACACCGCGAAGCTGCGCCTCGAAAAGCTCCCGCGCGACGCGGCGGTGAAGATGGCGCGCGACCTCGAGCGCAAGATGCGCGAGGTGGCGGTCAACCTGGAGTTCGAGAAGGCCGCGGCCCTGCGCGACGAGCTGATCGAGCTGCGCAGGCAGATCGGCGGCAATGAATCCATCCTCTTCGGGGGCAAGGCGCCGAAGATCTTCGATAAGGCATTGGCCGAGCTCGTCGGTGGCTAATGCGCTGGGCGGCGTCCTCACGCGCCCAATCGTGAACGTTCCGCAGCTCGCGGCCGAGTTGGGGATCGTCGCCGCGGTCGTGACGCTCTTCGTCGTGGTGCACGCACTTCTGCAGCGCCGATTTCGCAGCGAGATGCTGCAGCGCCACAACGACGTGGCGGGCCCGCTCTTCTCCGCCGTCGGCGTGCTCTACGCCGTCGTGCTCGGCTTCGTCGTCGTCGTCGTATGGCAGAAGTACGACGGGACGGTCTCCAACGTCGAGAATGAGGTTAACGCGACCGGCGACCTCTATCACGTCGTCGACGGCTTTCCGGCAGGGCCGCGTTCCCGTATCCGGTCCGGCCTGATGGACTATGTCGTTATCGTCCTTCGCGACGAGTGGCCGGACATGGCGCGCAAGGAGAACGTGCCTCAGCTCGGCTTGAACCGGCTCGAGAGCGTCTCGCACATGATCAGCACCTTCTCGCCGGCCAATTTCGAGCAGTTCGCGGCCCAACAGGCGGCGATCGCCGACGATCAGCGACTCATGGACGCCCGGCGTTCGCGCCTCATCGAGGCGATCCCGGCCGTTCCCGCCGTGCTCTGGTTTGCGCTCGTCGTCGGTGCGCTCTCGATGGTCGCCTTCTGCTACATCTTCGGGGTCGAGAACCGGCCCGCGCAGCTCATGATGACGGCCATCTTGGTCGGGCTGATCGGGATACTCTTTGTCGTCATCGAAGCGTTCTCGACGCCCTTCTCCGGCTCGGTGCGCATCTCGGCGGAGGGCTGGACGTACTTGCAACAGCATTTGCCGCAAATCCCGTAGCGCGGCATCGAAAAGAGGTTTACATGTTGATCGTCACCGTCGCCGCTTACTCGACGCCGACGCCCGCCCCGGCCGCGAATACCGCGATGCTGGCCCGCGCCAAGGCGATGTTCGCGCAGCTCCAAGCGGGCAAGGTCGACCGTTCGCAGCTCACGCCGCAGATGAGCGCCGCGGCCACCGACGCACAGCTGAAGGACGCGCAGGCGTCGGTAGCGCGCGGAACGCCTGCCTCGTTCGTGCAGCAGCAGTCGTTCTCGCAGGGAGGTAACACGTACGCCGTCTACCTGGTGACGTTCGCCGACGGATCGAAGGTCAATTTCGTCTTCGCCCTCGATTCGCAGGGCCAGGTCGCCGGCATGCGGGTGACGGGCGCACCATAGTTCTGCGAGATTAGCTTGCGCCGCATCGACCTCGTCCTGTTCGACTTGGACGACACGCTGCACGACGACACCTACGCGTATCAGAGCGCCGCGGAGGAGGTCGCTCGCGAGGTCGCGGCCGAGCACGGCATTGACGCGCTGGCGCTGAAGTCGGCGTACGTCGCCGAGTCCGAGGGCTTCTGGCAGCGCCTCTCGCCGCTCGACCTGACGGTGAAGCTCGCCGGGCTGCGCGCGAGCATGTGGCAGGCGGCGCTGGATAGCGTCGGCGCCGGCGGCGATCCCGAGCTCGCGCAACGCAGCGCGGAGCGCTACAACGACTACCGCAGAAAGTACTTCACGCTCTTCCCCGGCGCCGTCGAGCTGTTGCGCGCGTTGCGCGGGCGCGGCATCAAGCTCGGCATCGTGACGAACGGCCTCTCCGAGACGCATCGCGAAAAGATCGCGCTGTTGCAGATCGGCGAGTACTTCGATGCGATCTTTCTCTCCGACGAGGTGGGCATGGTGAAGCCCGACCCACTGCTGTTCGCGCACGCATGCCGAACCCTAGGCGGCGCTCCGGCCCACGGAGCGATGGTCGGCGACCGTTACGACCGGGACATCCGCGGCGCGATTGAGGCCGGCCTGTACACGATCTGGCTCAACGTGCGCGACGAGGAGCTGCCGCCCGGCGTGACGCCCCCCGACGCGACCTGCAGCTCGATTGCGGAGGTTGCCCGCATACTTCTCGCGCCGGCCGGGGTTTCGTAAGAAACGTGTCGTTACACTCGATTGTTATTAAGGGTGCGCGCGAGCACAACCTCAAGAACGTGGATCTCGTGCTGCCGCGCAACAAGCTGATCGTCGTCACCGGCCTCTCGGGCTCGGGGAAGTCGTCGCTCGCCTTCGACACGATCTACGCCGAGGGCCAGCGCCGCTACGTCGAGTCGCTCTCGTCGTACGCGCGGCAGTTTCTCGGGCAGATGGAGAAGCCCGACGTCGACTACATCGAGGGCCTCTCGCCGGCCATCTCGATCGATCAGAAGTCCACGTCGCGCAATCCCCGCTCCACCGTCGGCACGGTGACCGAGGTCTACGACTACCTCCGGCTGCTGTTCGCGCGCGTCGGGACCCCGCACTGCTATCAGTGCGGTCGCGAGATCAGCTCGCAATCCTCGTCGCAGATCGTCGACTCGATCATGGAGCTGCCGGAGGGCGCGCGCATCACGCTACTGGCGCCGCTCGTCCGCGGCCGCAAGGGCGAGTACGCGAAGCTCTTCGAGGAGATCGCAAAGGAGGGCTTCTCGCGCGTTCGCGTGGACGGCGAGGTAAAGGACCTGCGCGAGAAGATCTCCCTCGACAAGAAGCGCAAGCACACGATCGAGGTCATCGTCGACCGGCTGGTCATGAAACCGGAGATCCGCAAGCGGCTGGCGGACTCGGTCGAGACGACGCTGCGGCTCTCAACCGGCATCGTCACGGTTGTCACCGATCCTTCGACAGGGCCTGTCCTGAGCGAGCGAAGCGAGTCGAAGGGGCCTGTCCTGAGCGAGCGAAGCGAGTCGAAGGGGCCTGGACGAGAGCTGACCTATAGCGAGGCGTTCGCGTGCGTCTACTGCGGGCTGTCGTTCGAGGAGCTCGCGCCGCGGCTCTTTTCCTTTAATTCGCCGTACGGGGCGTGCCCCGAGTGCAGCGGCCTGGGCGAGAAGATCGAGATCGATCCCTGGAAGGTGATTCCGGATCGCAGCAAGTCGATCTCCGAGGGCGCGATCGTGCCGTGGAGTCGCAGTCTGGGCAGCGGCCGCTACCCGTCGATGAATCCGTACTACCTGCAGCAGCTCGAGCGCGTGCTGCGCCGCTGTCGCGCGAAGATGACGACGCCCGTGGAGCAGTTTTCCGACGAGGTGCGCGACCTGATCCTGTACGGAACCGATCGCGAGCAGACGTTCGCCTACACGTCGCGTGGCGGGAAGACCTGGGAGTACCGCGCGTCCTTCGAGGGCGTGGTCAACAACCTGCAGCGGCGCTATAGCGAGACGTCCAGCGAGTACGTCAAGGAAGAGATCGAGAAGTTCATGTCCGCGACGACCTGTCCGGCGTGCCACGGCGCTCGCCTCAAGCCCGAGGCGCTCGCGGTCACCGTCGGCGGGCGCAACGTCGACGAGCTGACGCGCATGTCGATCGAACGGCTCGAGCTCTTCTTCCGGGAGCTGACGCTGACGCCGCGGCAGGAACAGATCGCGCACCAGATCGTCAAGGAGATCCGCGCGCGCCTAGGCTTTCTGACGAACGTCGGGCTGAACTATCTGACCCTCGGCCGGTCGGCGACGACGCTCGCCGGCGGCGAGTCGCAGCGCATTCGGCTCGCGACGCAGATCGGCAGCGCGCTGGTGGGCGTGCTATACATCCTCGACGAGCCGTCGATCGGACTGCACCAACGCGACAACGACCGGCTGCTGGCGACGCTGCAGACGCTGCGGGATCTCGGCAACACCCTGATCGTCATCGAGCACGACGAGGACACGATGCGCACGGCCGACGTCGTGGTCGACATCGGCCCGGGCGCCGGAGCTGAGGGCGGCCAGATCCTCACCTCGGGGACGCTCGCCGACGTCATCGACAACCCGCAGTCGGAGACGGGCGCGTACCTCTCCGGACGCAAGTTCATTCCGATTCCGCGCCGCAGACGCGAGCCGCGCGGCTGGCTCGACGTCCAGAACGCGCGCGCGAACAACCTGCGCGGGATCGACGTGCGCTTCCCCGTCGGCGTCTTCGCGGCGGTCACGGGCGTAAGCGGTAGCGGAAAGTCGACGCTCGTGAATGCGGTGCTCGTGCGTGCGCTCAACCAGCATCTGCACCGACAGCCGCCGGGCGGCACGTACGGCGCCGTCAAAGGCGCGGGTCAGCTCGACAAGCTCGTCGTGATCGACCAGTCGCCGATCGGGCGGACGCCGCGCAGCAACCCGGCGACCTATACCGGGACGTTCGACCACATCCGCGAGCTGTTCTCGCTCGTTCCCGAGTCGCGCATGCGCGGCTACACGCCGGGCCGGTTCTCGTTCAACGTCAAAGGCGGAAGATGCGAGGCCTGTCAGGGCGACGGGATCATCAAGATCGAGATGCACTTCCTGCCGGACGTCTACGTGCCGTGCGAGGTCTGCAAGGGCAAGCGCTACAACGCTCAGACGCTGGAGGTGAAGTACCGCGGCAAGACGATTGCCGACGTCCTCGAGATGCGCGTCGACGAGGCGAGCGAGTTCTTCGCGAACATCCCGCGCGTTCACAACAAGCTGCGGACGATCTGCGACGTCGGGCTCGGCTACATCAAGATGGGGCAGCCGGCGACCACGCTCTCCGGCGGCGAGGCCCAGCGCGTCAAGCTCGCGACGGAGCTGTCGCGCCGCTCCACCGGGCGCACGTTCTACGTCCTGGACGAGCCGACGACCGGCTTGCACTTCGCCGACATCCACAAGCTGCTCGACGTCTTGCAGCGGCTCGTGAGGCTCGGCAACACGGTGCTGGTCATCGAGCACAACCTCGACGTGATCAAGACAGCGGACTACCTGATCGATCTCGGCCCCGAGGGCGGGGACCGCGGCGGAACGGTGATCGCGACCGGCACGCCCGAAGACGTCGCGGCGAACGAGGCCTCCTACACCGGCGCGTACCTCGTTCCCGTGCTGCGCGATCAGCGTGCGGTCGGACATCACGTGCCCGACGACGCGGAGCTCGCGCGCTTGGAGCAAGAGAACCTCTTGGTGCTCGACGACCTCGCCCGCAGCGGCCGAGTGGCAGTTGAGGCGTGAGTTCGGCGAGCCGGCGCGCCGGAACGCGCGCGCAGTCGCTGCGCGAGCAGATCGAAGAGGCCAACTACCGCTACTACGTGCTCGACCAGCCGGAGATCACCGACGCGGAGTTCGATGCCCTGCTGCGCGAGCTGATCGAGCTGGAGACGAAGCACCGGGAGCTCCAGTCGCCCGATTCTCCGACGCAGCGCATCGGTCCGGCGGCCTCGGAGCGTTTCGCAGCGTACGAGCATGCGCGGCCGATGTTGAGCCTCGCCAACGCCACCACGTTCGAGGAGCTGCGCGCGTTCGACGAGCGGACGCGTAAGGTCGCGGGCGGAGCCGTCGCGTACGTCTGCGAGTTGAAGATCGACGGGCTCGCCGTCGCGCTCGAGTATCGCGACGGTTCGCTGCTGCGCGGCGGAACGCGCGGCGACGGACGCATCGGCGAAGACGTCACGGCGAACCTGCGCACCGTCAAGACGATTCCGCTGCGCCTGCGCGAGGCGCCGCCCTCGTTCTTGGAGGCGCGCGGCGAGGTCTATTTGCGCAAGAGCGACTTCGAGCGGCTCAACTGCGCGCGCGAGCACGAGGGCCTCGCGGTGTTCGCCAATCCGCGCAATGCCGCGTCCGGCGGCGTGCGGCAGCTGGATCCGGCGCTGACGGCGCAGCGGCGCCTCTCGTTTTTCACCTACCAGCTCGCCGTGCCCGAGGCGGCGACGCAGTGGGAGGCGCTGCACCGGCTGCGCGAGTTCGGCTTCCCGGTCAATCCCAACGTTGCGCGCGCACCCACCCTCGACGAGGTGCTGGCCTACTGCACGCAATGGGAAGACCGGCGCGACGACCTCGACTACGAGATCGACGGTGTCGTGATTAAGGTCGACGACGCGGCCCTCGCGCAGCGGCTCGGCGTCGCGTCGCGCGATCCGCGCTGGGCGGTCGCGTTCAAGTTCAAGCCGCGCGAGGCGCGCACGAAGCTCGTGAACATCCTCGTGAGCGTGGGCCGCACCGGGACGCTCAATCCCAACGCCGTGCTCGAGCCGGTGCAGATCGGCGGCGTGACCGTCAAGAGCGCCACGCTCCACAATCGGGACTATATCGCCAACAACGACATCCGTATCGGCGACACCGTCTTGGTCACGCGCGCGGGCGACGTGATCCCACGCGTCGTCGGCCCGATCGTGAGCGAGCGCACCGGAAAAGAGCGCCGCTTCAAGATGCCGCAACGCTGCCCGGTGTGCGGCGCCGACGTGGACCACCCGCCCGGCGAGGCGATGTCGCGCTGCACCAATGCAGCCTGCCCCGCGCAGGTCTACGAGCGCGTTCGGCACTTCGCGTCGCGCGGCGCAATGGACATCGAAGGCCTCGGCGACGTCATGGCGCAGCAGCTCACGGAGCGCGGCCTGGTGCGCGATATCTCGGACATCTATCGCCTCGACGAGCAATCGCTCGCGGGCGTCCCGCGCACGGGTCGAAAGAGCATCGAGAGCCTCCTGCGCAACATCACCGCCTCCAAGCAGCGCGGGCTGGCGCGCCTGCTCTACGGCCTGGGAACTCGCTTCGTCGGGTCCCAGACCGCGCAGATTCTCGCGGGGGACTTCGGGACGATCGACGCGATCGCGGACGCGGACGGAGACCAACTGCAGCGCAGCGAGGGCATCGGCCCTGAGGTGGCCGGTAGTGTCGAACTGTTCTTCAAGCAGCCCGCCAACCGCGCGATGATCGAGCGGCTGAAAGCGGCCGGCGTGCAGACCAGCGCGCCGAAGCGCGCGCGTGCCGCGACCGGCGCGCTCGCGGGGAAGACATTCGTGCTCACCGGAATGCTGCCGCAACTCACGCGTGACGAGGCGACGGAGCTCATCGTCGCCGCCGGCGGCAAAGTCACCGGCTCGGTCAGCAAGAAGACCGACTACGTCGTGGCGGGCGACGAGCCGGGGAGCAAGCTCGTCAAGGCCGAGGCACTCGGCATCGCCATCCTCGACGAAGCCGCCCTTCGTAAGATGTTGAAGAAATGACCGCCGCAGTGCGCGTCGTGCCCGCCGACGTATTGACGCCGATCGGCGCGTACCGCGCGCTCGCGCAGCCGCAGGCCTCGTGTCTGCTCGAGAGCGTCGAGAGCGGCGGCCGGATCTCGCGCTACTCCTTCATCGGCTTGGACTATCGCGCAGCGCAGGACTTCGAGTCGGCGCCCGATCTGTACGATCGCGTCCGCGCCTTCATCGCCGAGCATCGCACGGAGAGCGAGGGTACGAACCTCGGCGGCGCGCTGCTGGCATTTGCCTACGACGCGGCACGCTGCGACGCACGCCTCGCGCGACGCGAGCCGTCGCGCCCCGCCATGCCCGCTGCGTACGTCGCGATCCCGGCGACCTGGCTGATCTTCGATCACTTCACCGATCGTCTTACGCTGTGGTGCAGCGGCGACGACGCGCGCGCGTGCGAGCGCCGCATCGGCGGCTACGTCGAACGGCTGCTCGCAGCGAAGCCCGCGATGCCGGAGCCCTTGCGGGCACGCGGGGCGATGAGCGCGTCGCTCGATCGCGATCGCTACCTGACGCTCGTCGCGGAGGTCAAGCGACGCATCTTCGAGGGCGACGTGTATCAGTTACAGCTTGGGATTCGTTTCGGCGCCGAGCTCGAGGGGAGCGCCTTCGATCTCTATCGCGCGCTGCGCCGCGAGAATCCATCGCCCTACATGTTCTACGTCGACACGGCGTTCGGTCAGATGCTCGGGGCATCGCCGGAGTTTCTCGTGCGGCTCGAGGGCCGCAAGGCGAGGATCCGCCCGCTGGCGGGGACGCGCTGGCGCGGCAGGGACGACGACGAGGACGCGCGCCTTGCGGCAGAGCTGCTCGGCAACGAGAAGGAGCGCGCCGAGCACGTCATGCTCGTCGACCTCGGGCGCAACGATCTCGGCTCGGTCTGCGAATACGGCAGCGTGCAGGTCGACGAACTGCTGCAGATCGAGCGCTACAGCCACGTGATGCACATCGTCTCGAACGTCGTGGGGTGGCTGCGCGAGGATTGCGACGCGCTCGATCTCTTTCGGGCCGGATTCCCGGCGGGCACCGTCACCGGTACGCCGAAGGTTCGCGCGATGCAGCTGATCGACGACCTAGAGCCGGTGATGCGCGGCTTCTACGCGGGGAGCATTGGGCGCTGGTCCTTCGGCGGCGACTTCGATTCGTGCATCACGCTGCGCAGCGTGCACGTGCAGGACGGCCGCGCCTGGTGGCAGGCGTCCGCCGGCATCGTCGCCGATTCGGATCCGGCCGCGGAGTATCGCGAGGTCTTCGACAAGACGCGCATCGCGCGCGAAGTGCTGGGAATCGCGTGACGGCACCGACTCGCCGCGTGCTGTTCGTGGACAACTTCGACAGCTTCGCCTACAACGTCGTGCACCTGCTCGCAGCATGCGGTGCGGAGCCGGACGTGATACTCAACGACGATGCGCGCCTGCGTCCGGACGCGCTCGACCGCTACGCCGCGCTCGTGGTCGGCCCGGGGCCGGGGCGGCCGGAACACGCGCCGCAGATGCTCGCCGTCGTGAGCGCGGCGATCGAACGTGGGATGCCGGTGCTCGGCGTTTGTCTCGGCCTCCAGGCTATCGGCGAGGCGCTGGGAGGCGCCGTCGTTCACGCCCCGCGCCTGATGCACGGCAAGACATCGCGCATCGAGCACGACGGGACGGGCATCTTCGCCGGCGCACCCAACCCGCTGGTCGCGACGCGCTACCACTCGCTCTGTCTGGACCCGCAGACGATTCCCGGCAAGCTGCGCGTCACCGCGCGCAGCGAGGACGGGGTCGTGCAGGGCGTCGCGCACCGCGAGCGTCCGGTCTTCGGCGTGCAGTTCCATCCCGAATCAGTGCTGAGCGAACACGGCGCCACGCTCGTCAAAAATTTCTTCGCCTTGTGAGCGAATTCGCACCGCTGCTACGCCGCGTCGTGGCACGCGAAGATCTCTCCGAAGGCGAGGCGGCCGCGTTCGTCGGCGAGATCATGGATGGCGGCTACACGCCGGTGCAGGCGGCCGCGCTGCTGGCGGCGCTTGCCTCCAAGGGCGAGACGCCGGCCGAGATCGCGGGCGCGGCACGCGCGATGCGCGAGCGCAGCCTGCACGTCGAGCACGGCCTGCCGATGGTCGTCGACGTCGTGGGCACGGGCGGCGATCACGCCAACACGATCAACATCTCGACGATGGCGGCGCTCGTGGTGGCGGCGTCGGGCACGCCGGTCGCGAAGCACGGCAACCGCGCAGCCTCGAGCGCGTGCGGCAGCGCGGATCTGCTCGAGGCGGCCGGATTCGCGATCGAGATCCCGCCCGAGCGCGCCGCCGCGATGCTGCGTGAGTGCGGCTTCACGTTCATGTTCGCGCCGCACTACCATCCGGCGATGCGCAACGCCGCGCCGGTGCGCCGCGAGCTCGGCGTGCGCACGATCTTCAACTTGCTCGGGCCGCTGACGAATCCGGCACGCGCGACCCATCAGGTCGTCGGCGTCGCGCACGAATCGCTGGTCGCGAACATCGGC
The DNA here is from genome assembly GCA_963752825.1 of Vulcanimicrobiota bacterium. GTDB lineage: Bacteria > Vulcanimicrobiota > Vulcanimicrobiia > Vulcanimicrobiales > Vulcanimicrobiaceae > Cybelea. The sequence continues at coordinate 867,325 of CAVVZF010000001.1, forward strand.
CGCGCGCTGCGCGGGCTGGGCGTTCGCCGGGGCGCGGTCGTGCACGGGCGCAGCGGCGTCGACGAAGTGGTCGGCGACGCGCCGACGCTCGTGTATTCGTTCGACGAGGAAGGAGAGCGCCTGTGGGAGCTCGACCCGTCGACGTTCGGTGTCGCGGCACCGCTGGTTACGCCGATCGGCGGGTCCGTCGAGGCGTGCCGGGACGCGTTCACAGAGATCCTCGGCGGCGCGCGCAACTCCGCCTCGGACGTCGTGGCGCTCAACGCCGCGGTCGTCTTCTACGTGACCGGCGCGCACGCGCGACTGCGCGACGCGTTCGAGCACGCGCGGAGCATCCTGCACGGCGGCGAGGCGTGGCGGACCTTCGAACGAGCGCGGGCGATGGCGCATGGCTGACGTGTGGACGAAGCTCTGCGGTTGCACGGCGTGGGGTGATGTCGCGCTCGCCATCGACGCCGGCGCTGACGCGTTCGGAATGATCTTCGCGAGGTCGCAGCGACGCATCGAATGGGACGCGGCCGTCGAGATCGCGCGACGCCTCCCGCAAGGAATCACGCCGGTTGCGGTCTTCGTCGATCCGTCGCCGGACGAGGTCGAGGCGGTACGCGCGCTGTTCCCGCGTGCGCTGCTGCAGTTCTCCGGCGACGAATCGCCGGAGTTCGTCGCGCGCTACGGCGATCGCGCGATCAAGGCGCTGCACGTCGACGCGCCCTGGGACGAGATCGCGCGCCGCTCGGCGCGCTTTCCGGACGCAACGCTGCTGTTCGATTCGCGCCGCGACGGCCTGGCCGGCGGCACCGGCACGACGTTTGAGTGGGAAGGCGCCGCACCGCTCGCCGCGCTGCGTCGCGTCGTCATCGCGGGCGGCCTCACGTCCGAGAACGTCGCCGCGTGTTTGGCGAGCACGCACGCCTACGGCGTGGACGTGCGCAGCGGCATCGAGACGGCGGGACGCAAGGATCCGCAGAAGATGCGCGCGTTCGTGCGTGCGGCGCGGAGCTCGCGATGAATCCGGACGCGCGCGGCTACTTCGGAAGATTCGGCGGACGCTTCGTTCCCGAGGTGTTGATCGCAGCGCTCGACGAGCTGGAGCGGGCCGCGTCCGCGGCATTCGCCGATCCGGTCTTCTGGAACGAGTACCACGCGGTGCTGCGCGACTTCGTCGGCCGGCCGTCGCCGATCTACCGGTGCGAGCGCTATGCTTCGGACCTTTCAGCCGTGCCGCTCGTGGTCAAGCGCGAGGACACGAATCACACCGGCGCGCACAAGATCAACAACACGGTCGGCCAGGCGCTGCTGGCGCGGCGGATGGGCAAGCGCCGGCTGCTTGCGGAGACCGGCGCGGGGCAGCACGGCGTGGCGACGGCGACGGTCGGCGCGAAGTTCGGCCTGCCGGTCGACGTCTACATGGGCGCGCGCGACGTCGAGCGCCAGGCGCTCAACGTGCACGTGATGCGACTTCTGGGCGCGCAGGTGCACGCCGTTCATAGCGGCACGCAGACGCTCAAGGACGCGACCAACGAGGCATTTCGCGTCTGGGCGGAGCGCGTCGAGGACACGTTCTACGTCATCGGCAGCGTCGTCGGCGCGCATCCGTATCCCTATCTCGTGCGTGAGCTGCAGAAGGTCATCGGCGTCGAGGCACGCCGTCAGGTGCTCGAGCGCTACGGGCGCCTGCCGAGCGACGTGGTCGCGTGCGTCGGGGGCGGAAGCAACGCGATCGGAATCTTCGCGGGCTTCCTCGACGACGCGGACGTGCGGCTGTGGGGCGTCGAGGCCGCGGGCGAGGGCGTCGCGAGCGGCAAGACGGCAGCGTCGCTGAGCGCCGGGAGCGTCGGCGTCTTGCACGGCTCGCGCTCGTATCTGCTGCAGAGCGACGAGGGTCAAGTCCTCCCGACGCACTCGGTCGGCGCGGGCCTCGACTATCCGGGCGTCGGCCCGGAGCACGCGTTCCTGAAGGAGAGCGGGCGCGCGCGGTACGTCAGCGCCACGGACGCGCAGGCCGTCGACGCGTTCCACGAGTTCGCACGCAGCGAGGGCATCGTTCCGGCGCTGGAGAGCGCGCACGCGATCGCATTCGCCCGCGCACTCGCCGCCGAGCGCGGAGCCGGCGACTTGATTCTCGTCAACCTCAGCGGCCGCGGCGATAAAGACCTCGCCCGGTGAGTCTGCGGTTGGAAGACGTGTTCGCGGGCGCGAAGCGCGAGCGGCGCGTGGCGTTCATTCCGTATCTGATGGCCGGCGATCCGGATCTCGCGACGACCGAGATCCTGCTCGATGCGCTGAGCAGTGCCGGCGCTGACGTCATCGAGCTCGGCGTTCCGTACAGCGATCCACTCGCGGACGGTCCCAGCATCGCCTCCGCGGGCGCGCGGGCGCTCGCGGGCGGAACGCGGCTGACCGACGTGTTGACCCTTGCCGCGCGCTGCGCACCGCGCTGCGCGCCGCTGCTGATCTTCACCTATTTCAATCCCGTCGACCGCTTCGGTGTCGCACGCTTCGCGCGCGAGGCCGCCGCGGCGGGCGTTGCCGGCGCCATCGTGCCGGACGTCGCGCTGGAGGAATCCGAGGAGCTTCGCGACGCGCTGCGCGCCGAGTCCCTCGCAATGCCGTTGCTGGTCGCGCCCTCGACGCCGCGCGAGCGCGCGGAGCGCATCGCGGCCGCTTCGAGCGGCTTCGTCTACGTCGTGTCGCGGCTCGGCGTGACCGGAGCGTCCGTCGCACCGAAGCTCGACGCGCTCAAGCTGCAGCTCGCGATGTTGCGCGAGCTGACGCGCGCGCCGCTCGCCGTCGGTTTCGGCCTGCATCGCGCAGCGGACGTGCGCGACGTCGCGCCGTTCGCCGACGGCGTCGTGGTGGGGAGCGCTCTTGTGGACGCCTATGCGGGCTCGTGCGGCGCGGAGGCCGCGCGGCGCGTCATGGAATTCGTTGCGCCGCTGATTGCGGCGGCGTCGGCGTAGGGATCGCGTCGCCGAGCGCGGCGGCCACGTCGCCGGCGATCACGCCGACGCGCCGCCGCTGCGCCGCGCGGCGCCCGGCCAGGCCGTGCCAGTAGGCCGCGGCGCGCGCCGCGTCGACCGGCGCGAGCCCCTGCGCGAGCAGAGTCGCGACGATGCCGGTCAGCACGTCGCCCGTACCTGCCGTGGCGAGCGCGCTGGTCCCGGTCGGATTGATGCTCACGGTCACGCCGTCGTAGATCAGCGTGTCGGATCCCTTGAGCAGCGTCGTGACACCGGTGCGGTCGACGAACTCGCGGATGCGCTCGATGCGCGTGCCCGGCAGGATCGTGCCGCGCCCGGAGAGCCGCGCGAACTCGCCGGCGTGCGGCGTGATCACGCTGGGGTTGCCGCGCAGCAGATCGAGCCGCTTGCTGAGATGGAAGAGTCCGCTCGCGTCGACAACGAGAGGAAGGCGGTTGGCTTCAATGAAGCGCGCGACGATGTCGCCCGTGCGGTCGTCGAGGCCGAGCCCAGGGCCGATCGCGACGGCGCCGTTGTGTTTCGAGATGTCGAGCAGCTCTTCGACGACCGCTTCGGGGGCCGCGTCCTCGGAGAGCTCGACGACGACCTGCTCGACGAGATGTCCCCGCAGCACCGGCGCGACCGAGCGCGGCGTCGCGACCGTCACGTAGCCGGCGCCGGCGCGTGCCGCGCCCATGGCGCAGAGGATTGCCGCGCCGGGGAACTGCGGCGAGCCCGCGACGATCAACGGCGCGCCGGCGGCGCGCTTGTCGGTGTCGCTCGCGCGCCGCGGCAAAAGTTGTAGAAACGCGTCGTCATCGAGCGCCGCGAACGTGCGCGGCTGCGCCGCGAGCACGGAGTCCTCGATGCCGATGCGCGCGCACCAGAGGTCGCCGACGTAGTCGCGGGCCGGCTCCAGGAGGAGCCCGGGCTTGAGCGCGGCGAGCGTGACCGTCACGCTCGCGCGCACGGCGTCGTCGGTGACGGCGCCGGTCAGCGCGTCGGTTCCGCTCGGGATGTCGATGGCGAGCACGGGGATGCGGCGCCCGTCGAGCGCGCGCGCCAGGGGACGATACGCCTGCGGTAACGGAAGGCGCGCGCCGGTTCCGAAGAGGCCGTCGACCCCGATAGCGCCGGCGAGCAGCTCCTCGGCCTCGGCCTGGTCGGCCGGCAGCCCGCGCACGCGCACGCCGGCTTTCTTTGCGCGCATTTCGGCCGCCGCGCGCGCCTTCGAGCGCGGTCCGGCCGGGTCGGCGACGACGGTGCAGTCGTTCTCGTAGGTGAGCTCGGCCAGCGCCGAAAAGGCGTCGCCGCCGTTGTTGCCGGGACCCGCGAAGGCGACGATCTTCGCGCCCTTGCCGGTTATCGCGCGCAGACGTTCCGCGATGCGCAGGCCCGCGTTGCGCATGAGGGCCTCGTCGCCCACGTGCGCCATGCCGGCCGCGTCGGCGGCGCGCATCTGCTCGGGCGTCAGAACGTAGATCACGATTCCAAGATCACCATCGCGGCGGCCGTTGCCGACGTGTGCGTGATGCTGAGATGAATCGTTCGGACGCCGCGCGCGGCCATCAGGCGTCCGGCGGCCTCGCGCAGCTCGATCGCCGGCCTCCCGCCGCGCTCGTGCGTCACTCCCACCCAACGCCACGGGATGGCGTGCCCGAACGCTTTGCGCGTCGCCTCCTTCGCCGCGAAGAATCCAGCCAGCCGCTCGTGCCAGTTGCGTTTGCGCATCGCGTAGCTCATCTCGTGCTCCGTGTACACCTTGCGAGCGAACCACGCGAGCTCGGCTGCACCGAAGCGATAGCGTGCGACGTCCGCCATGTCGATGCCGACTCCGACGATCACCGCGAAAATGTTCGACGGCTTCACCACGTGTCATCCTGAGCTTGTCGAAGGGCTGAGCCTGTCGAAGGATGAGCGGAATCGTACGACGCGCAGCGAATCCACAATTGCGAGATGGACAAGATACGCATCGTCCCGATCAACTCTGTTGACGCTGCGTTCTTGGACCGTCTCGCCGCGTGCCTGGAGGAACGCTTTCTCGCCGGCGCGGGCGTTGAGCCTTCGCTGACCGTGCCGCGTAGCTCGCTGAACGCGACGCGCGGGCAGCTGTTCGTCGCGACGCTCACGTCAAAGGTGCTGCGCGCCCATCCGGAGTCGGATGCGGTGCTGCTGGCGATCACGGACTTCGATCTCTACAAGACGTCGCACCGGTTCGTCTTCGGCGACGCCGACGAGGCGCAGAACGCCACCGTCGTCTCGATCTGTCGGCTGCGCTCGGAGTTTTACGGCGAGCCGGGCGACGCGAATCTGCTCTTCCAGCGAACGCTCAAGGAGTCGATTCACGAGCTGGGCCACGCGTTCGGCCTCAAACACTGCTACAACGCGCGCTGCGCGATGTACTATTCGAACTCGATATTCGAGACGGACAATAAGACGCCGCAATTCTGCGACATCTGCGACCGGCGCCTCAGCCGGGCGCGCAACGAGCGCTAGCGCACTCTTACCGCAGCACGCGCGCGTCCGCGAGCGAGACGACCTCCCGCGAGCCGTCCTCACGCCGGACGCGCAGGCCTCCGCCCACCTCGAGCCCTTCGGCGATAGCGTCGAACGGCGGCTCCGCCGCGTCGGGGGCGATGCGATAGCGGCGCCCGGGCAGCTCCGCGGCCGCCTCCCAAGCGGCGGCTGCGCGCTCCGGCTCGTCGAGTTGCGAGACAGAGCGCTGATAGTCGAGAAGGACGGCACGTAGCAGGGTGCGGCGGTCGACCGCCGCGACGTCGTCGCAGAACGCCGGCGGCGGGACGACGGCCGTCTCGGCCTCGCGCCAGCGGTGCACGTTGATGCCCACGCCGCACGCGACTCGCGCGGTCGCGCCCGTCACGCTCGACTGACAGAGTACGCCCGCGATCTTGCGGTCGCCGAGCAAGACGTCGTTGGGCCACTGCAAGATCGTCGCGACGCCGCACTCGCGCAGCGCCGCGCGTACGGAGAGCGCGGTCCAAAACGGGACGATCCACAGCCGCTCCGCGGCGATTGCGCGCGGTAGGATCGTGCTGAAGAGCAGAGCGGAGCCCGCGGCCGCCTGCCACGCGCGCCCCTTGCGGCCCGCGCCGCGGCTCTGATACTCCGCAACGATCGTAAGCCCCGCGCAGCCGGCGTTCGCGAGCAGCCCTGTGGCGTCCGCGTTCGTACTCTCGGTCTCTTCGACGTAACGGATCGACGCAAACGCCGTCCCCGCCAGCGCCTTTTGTACGTCCACGTAGGGGCCGCTGCGCGCGGTCATGGCAAGCCTCCCGTGTCATCCTGAGCCTGTCGCAGGATGACGTAGCGATCACGCAGGGTAGCGGGGTGAAAGGGCGTATTGCGCGGGTCTATGGCCATCGAACGTACCTTAATTCTTTGCAAGCCCGATGCGGTTTCCCGCGGGCTCGTCGGCGAAATCACGGCGCGGATCGAGCGGCGCGGTTACGTGATATCGGCGATGAAGCTGATGCAGCTCGATGGCGAACGGGCGCGGGAACATTACGCGGAGCACCGCGGCAAGGTGTTCTTCGACGGCCTGGTCGAGTTCATCACCAGCGGCCCGCTCGTCGCCATGGCCGTCGAGGGCGTGGGCGCGATCGACGGGTGCCGCCAGCTGATCGGCGCGACGGATCCGCTGGCCGCCGCGCCGGGCTCGATTCGCGGCGATCTCGCGCAGACGATCGGACGTAACCTCGTGCACGGGAGCGACGGCCCGGCGAGCGCGGAGCGCGAGCTGAAGCTCCTCTTCGAGGACAAGGATTTCGTCTCGCGCCGTCACGATCTCGACCGCTGGATCAACGAGTAGCGTGTCGCTCGAGTCGTTGCGCGGCGGCGGAAATCCGCTGATCGAGGGCGTGCACGCGCGCGAGGTGTTGGACTCGCGCGGGAACCCGACGATCGCGGTGACCGTGGCCACGAGTTTCGGCGCGGTGGAGGAGGCGATGGTTCCGTCGGGCGCGTCCACCGGCGAGAACGAGGCGGTCGAGTTGCGCGACGGCGACGACCGCCGTTACGACGGGAAGGGCGTGCTCAAGGCGGTGCACGCAGTCAACGAGCTGCTCGGACCGGCGATCGAAGGCCTCGAGGCGACGGCGCAGCGCGAGATCGACGAGCGGTTGATCGAGCTCGACGGGACAGCCAACAAGGCGAACCTCGGGGCCAACGCGATCCTCGGCGTCTCGCTCGCGGTCGCGCGCGCGGCCGCGACGAGTCTGTCGCTGCCGCTGTTTCGCTATCTCGGCGGCCCGACGGCGGCGACGATGCCCGTTCCGATGATGAACGTGATCAACGGCGGCAAGCACGCCACGGGGGCGCTGCAGTTTCAGGAATGCATGATCGTGCCGGTCGGTGCGCCGAGCGAGGCCGAGGCGGTGCGCTACGGCTCCGAGGTATTTCACGCGCTGGGGCGGCTCTTGCACGATCGCGATCTGCCGACGCAGGTCGGCGACGAGGGCGGCTACGCGCCGCCGCTGCAGACGCCGCAGCAGGCGCTCGACCTGATCGTCACGGCGATCGAGCTCGCGGGGTATCGGCCGGGCAGCGACGTCGCGATCGCGCTCGATCCCGCGTCGAGCGAGTTCTATCGTGACGGCAAATATTATCCGCTCGCGGCTGATCGCGCCGCTGGCGTCGACGAGATGGTCGCCCTCTATGCCGAGCTCTGCGAGCGCTATCCGATCGTGTCGATGGAAGACGGCTTGGCAGAGAGCGATTGGGACGGCTGGCAGAAGCTCACCGCGGCGCTCGGAAAACGCGTACAGCTCGTCGGCGACGACCTGTTCGTCACGAATGTGACGTTCCTCGAACGCGGTATCGAGCGGCGCGTCGCCAACGCGATCTTGATCAAGGTAAACCAGATCGGGACGCTGACCGAAACGCTCGACTGCATCGCGATGGCACAGAAGGCCGGCTACGGCACGGTGATTTCGCATCGCTCGGGCGAGACCGAAGACACGACGATCGCCGATCTCGCCGTCGCGACCGGTGCGGGCCAGATCAAAACCGGTTCGCTGTCGCGCAGCGACCGCACCGCAAAGTACAATCGCCTGATGGCGATCGAAGAGCAGCTCGGGCAGGCCGCGCGCTATCCCGGCGCCAAGCCCTTCCACGCGCGGGGCCTGTAGCTCAGCGGTAGAGCGGCCGGCTCATAACTGGTTGCGCGTAGGTTCGAATCCTACCAGGCCCAGCATGAATCATCGCGCGACTCGGAACAACTCGGCAACCCTAGCTGTTCGGCCTTGCTTTTCGATAAGGGCGTTCAGCCGATCGGCGGCCGACTTCCGATCGACGCCAAAACCGGCGTAGCTCGGGATAAGTGACTGAACAACGCGTGAGCGTGCTTGAGCGTCTCTTCGGTTTCGCTATGGATTCGGGTGCGATCACAAGGGCCACACGACGCCGACGTGGGATGCGGTCGGCGGATCGTTTCAAGTTCGGGATGGCGAAGCCGGAGAACGGCGCGGAGACTAGTTGTTTCGGCCCTCTCGGGTGAGCCTTAGCAATTCGCCCGTCAGGTAATCCAAGGCGTCCGGGGGTGGGGGCTTCGCGCTTTCTGACCGGCAGATTTTGAGGACGGTATCTCGCGATTCAGACTCGCCAACGAGGACCTTGCGCTTAGCGAGCTTCGTCGCGGTGGCCTTCATTCGTGCCCAGATGCGCTCCATGTCGTTCAATGCAGCCTCCCCCGCCTAAAAGCGAACCGGCCGCCCACCAAAGAGGCGGTAACGAAGACCGTGATCGTAACAGCGAATCTAACTGCGGTCTACGACGTTTCTCTTTAGGCTTTGCAGCCGTCTTCGACGATGAGCGGCCGGTCACGGGATCTATGCACAGGCTGTCCACAAGGCTCTGAGCGCTCGAGCGTAGGACGGTACCGCGTGATCTTTACTGGCTTCTGGATTCGTCTCGGTCCGGGCGACGTCACATGCCGCAGGTCGAAGTGCATCAACAAAACTGAGGCGATCGGCACCGGTCTTCGGCCGAATGAGGCGATCGGGAAGCGATGCTATCACTGCGATGACTTGCTCGCACCGGCCGAGACTGTGGCCGCAGACTTCGTGCCCCGTCACCGGCACGCTTAGGAGGACCTGCGGCGCGGTACGGTGCGGGGGAAGAGCGCCTAATGCCGGCTACCGTGAAGGAGGGTCTCTGCCGCAGTGTCCGTTCAATTCGCATAGCCTATACTGAACCATACGGTGATAAACGACGCTGTAGATCCAAACCTGATCAGCGAGCGCATGCCTAACAAAATTGCAATCGCGGCTATGAGGGCCAACAACTTGAGCCCGCTGGCCGACGTCTTACGTAAACGACCACCAAGACGGCAATCAAGCCAACCTTGAAGAGCGCTACCATCACGAAAACGATTCGCAGCCATAGCAATCCTGATCAAGCTGGCAGGCTCCATGCCTCAAACTTTAACCCCCTCGCACGTAGCCAGTCTAATGATGCCGACCCGGCGCTAGCGCGATTTTGGAGCGCCGGCTCGATATTCGTCGGTCAGTCGAATTAACTCTCGTGTATAGAACTCTACCGCATCGTCTGGGAATGGGCCATTCTCACTCCAGATGATACTGTTCACGGTATTCTCCGACTCTTGAGGACTTAGCCGAATGCCGCGCGCTGCGTTGCGCTCCGCCGTCGCCTTGATTCGCCGCCAGACGGCCTCGACGATTGGCTCAGCCATGGGAATTGGTCTTACCCGAGTTCCAGACATATATGCCCACCCGATTGCACGCGCAGAAAGGATAACCCAGCATAGGCCGAATCGGGCTGAGCGGCGAATATCTTCTACCAAGATGGAAACTTCGCGGGCGCCAGTTGCCGTTCTGGAAATCGCTCGCAAGAGTAAGAACGGCCTCGTTAGCCAATCGGTAGAGCCTATTTACGGCGGCTACGCCAACGCGCGCGGGCAAGTTAGCCTCTTTGCAGAGCATTGCGCCTACAGCGTGAACTTCAAGAGCCGGACATTGCGTGAGCGCCCCTCACTCAACTCCGGCGCACAGCCGCATTACGAAGCGGCCGAGGCGGGCGAGCCGTTCGTGTATGCCAATGTGAAGTTCCTGCGGCTGAGCCACGAACGCATCGCCGAAATTTGCGCGTCGGGCACGTTTAAAGTAAGGGCAAGCTAAGCCTCTACGCCGCGCGTAGGGCCGTTGCGGCTGGGGTTCGGGATCGCGATAGCGGGTCCGTTCTAGAGGCGTCGAAGGGGAGCGTGATGCGGCGCGCTCTCGTTTTCGCGATTTCGTCTGCTTGGCTGGCGGGATGCGGCGGTGCGATGCCCGCTCGCACGCCGACGTCGAGCGCGGATCGCTCTGCGTCGTGGATGGCCAGCGACGCCGCGGCCGCGAAGAGTCTGCTCTACGTCTCCGACGCCGGCACGTTCGACGTCTACGTCTACACGTTTCCCGAGCTGAAGCCGGCTGGAAAGCTGACCGGCTTCGTCGAGCCGCAGGGCGAGTGTAGCGACCGCGGCGGGAACGTCTGGATCACCAACACGGTGTCGCAGGTGATCCTCGAGTTCGCGCACGGCGGCAAGCACGCGATCCGCACGCTGAACGATCCGACCGGATATCCCGGCGGCTGCGCGGTGGATGCAAGCACCGGCGACCTCGCGGTCACGAACGTCTTCGACAGCAGCGGCGGCGGCGAGGTCTTGATCTACCACGGCGGCCACGGAACTCCGACGGCGTACTTCAATCCCGTCGTGACCTATTATTACTTCGACGGCTACGACGCCGCCGGCAACCTGTATGTGAGCGGCTCGACGGGGGGCGGCGCGTACGTGTTATCGCTACTAGCGCACGGAAAGCACGCAATGGAATCGCTCTCCGTGCACGGCGCCACGATTCACTTTCCCGGATCGGTGCAGTGGATCGGAACCGGGCTCGTGCTCGGCGATCAGGAGTGCGACGGCAAGAAGGGCGCGTGCTTTTACGAAGCGTCGGTGCGCGGCACGCTCGCCAAGATTACCCGCAAGACGGCGCTGAGCGGCTCGTGCGACGTCGCGCAGGCATGGATACAAAACGGACGGCTCGCCGCCGGTGACTACGACGACTGCCGCCGCGACCGCAGCGGCGCATACCTCTGGAGATTCCCGGGTGGTGGCGCGGCGATCCGGACTGCGACCGGCCTGATGCGGCCGATCGGCGCGACGATCAGCAACCGTTAGCAGCTAGGGCGTGAAGCCAAAGACGGTGCCGCCGCTGGTGGCGCCCCCGAGCGCCGTCGTGCCGTACAGCGTGCCCGCGTGGGAGACGAGCTCCGCTTGCGGCTGCGCGCCGTCGGGCTTTCCGCTGAAGCTGTAGAGCACGCGTTCCTTTCCGGACCTGTTTATCTGGAAGATCGTTCCCTTGAATCGCGTTCCGCCGTCGCGCGTGGTGCCGTAGAAGAGGCCGTTTAGGACGATGAGCCGCGCGTCGGGGTGCGCGCCGTCATGCGTGCTGGGCGTGAAGACGTGAAGCGTGCGTTCCGCTTTCGTCGCGGGGTGCAGCGAGAAGACCGTGCCGCCGCCGATGCCGCCGCCGGCCGTCGTTCCGTAGAGCACGCCCGAGACGGCGGTCAGGCCCGCGGCGGAATACGCGCCGTCGGCGTCGCGCGGCCCGTACGCGAAGCGATACAGCACCGTCTCGCCGCTGCCGTCGGGCTCGAGGCGAAAGATCGTGCCGCATCCGGTCGCGCAGAACGGCGTCCGGCGGCCGCCGTATTGAGTCGTCCCGTACAGCTCGCCGCCGATCGCGATCAACGTGGCAGCCGGCTGCGCTCCGTCCGCGCCGTCCTTGAACTCGTAGATGACTTTCTCGTTCGCTCCATTCGGGCTCAGACGAAAGACCGTGCCGCATCCCATCGGACAGGGTGCAGAGCTTCCGCCGTACATCGTCGTGCCATAGAGCACACCGTTAACCTCGAGCAATCCCGCGGCCGGCTGTGCGCCGTCGCTTCCGCCGCCGAAGGGATGCAGGATGCGCGTCCTGCCGCGCGAGTCGCTCGCGAACACCGTGCCGCATCCGCCGGAGCAGGCGCGCGCGCCTCCCCCGGCGCTCGTCGTTCCGTAAAACGCGCCGTCGGCGACGAGCAGCCCCGCGAGCGGTATCGCTCCGTCCGACGCGCCGCCCTTGAAGCGGTGCAGCACGACCTCGTGGCCGCCGCGCGAAACGCGAAAGAGCGTGCCGCATCCGACGCCGCACGCGCCGACCGTCGCGCCGCCGTAGGCCGTCGTTCCGTACAGCGTGTCGCCCAGCGCGACGAGGTTGGCCAGCGGCGTGCGGCCGTCGCCGGCCTTGCCGTTCTGGCCGAACTCGTAGAGAAGCGTATAGTGGGAGGCAAGATCGCGCTCGGGGAGCGCGCGGTTCGACGCTACGAGTGGCGTCGAAAACGGTGCCCCGAGCGAGCACGCGGCCAGCGCGATCGCGCCGATCGTGCCGCTTACGGCTGCGAGCGTGTGCCGTTTAGTCATCGTCGGGAATCACGTTCGAGAACGGCCGGTGCAAGAAGTACTCGGGCGGCAGGCGTGCCGGGATGTGCTTGAACTTAGTTGGCGGCTTCGAGAAGTCGAAACAGTCCGACAGGTCGTCGGAGCGGACGTCGGTGGTGTGCAGCGAGCCCAGGCCGAACGCCTCCTCCGTGAACTTGAGGATGCTGCCGAACTCGTGCTGCGTGTGCGAAATGTAGGCGTTTTTCGCGTATGGCGATATGACGATCAGCGGGACGCGGAAGCTTAGCTCGTAAGAGTTGTAGAGGTGCGGCGGCACGTGATCGAACCAGCCGCCCCAGTCGTCCCACGTGACGAAGATCGCCGTGTCGTTCCAATACTGACTTTCGCCGACCGCGTTGACGACGTCCGCGACCCACGACGGCCCGGAACCGTCCGTGACGCGCGCGTGATCGGAGGCCAGCGCCGTGGGCGTGACCCACGCGACGTCGGCCAGATGCCCCTGCGCGATGTCGGTCAGCACCTGCGAGGGCGGCGTCACGACGTGGGTGGAGTAGCTCGGGCTCTCGCGGATGCGCAGGATCGCGTCGGGGCCGTTCCAGATTCCGGGGCCGGGTACTCCCTGATAGTAGCGCCAGTTGAGCGACTTCGCCTCGAGCAGCTGCATGAGCGAGATCCGGTCGAAGCACGGATAGATGTCTTGGATCTCGTTGCCGAGCGAGTCGATGAGAACGACGAGCGATCCGGGCGGGGAATCGCAACCGCCCGTAGAGCGGTCCGCCGGAGTCGAGGGATTCTCCGACGCCTTCAGCGAGCTGCCGTTGGTGATCGAGGAGGTTCCGCTCACGATGTATTGGTGGGCGGGGAAGCTCGGCCCCTGATTGGTCTGGAACATGCGATCGCCAAAGGTGTAGCGCTTCGCCATGATGAGATACGGCTGGATCTCGCTGTGCGGCACGAAACCGTATGCGCGGACGTCCGCCGGCGGGCAGATCCCGACGCTGACGCACTCCGAGCCGACCTTATCGAAGCCGTTCCAGTGGCCGTTGTTGTACTCCACGACGAACGCGTGGTGGAGATGGCCGAGGTCGTATGGGGCGGTCAGGCTGATCGGGCGGAGCGGGACGCGGTGGCCGCTCGAGTTGAAGCCGCTGCGCACGGTGTCGGCGCCGGGAAGTCCGTTGAAGAGATCGTCGACCGTGCGGTTTTCCTGATAGATGATGACGACGTGATGGATCTTCGGGAATTTCACCGCGGCGGGAACTTGGGCGCCGCGGTACGCCTCGAGCCCGAGCGGCGGCCCCGTGGAGCAGCCCGCAAGGAAAGCCACGAGAAAGAAGGCCGCACAGCGAGACGTCATTAAAACCCTCCGCGAACTACCGTCCGACGAGAGGTTCCCTATGATCATCGCGCCTCCCGTTACGACCGTGATCGCTCAGGCGGCCGCGACCAGTGCCCCGACCGCCGACGCCGACGCGGCCGCTACAACACGAGCAAAGGACTGGCCGCATTAGACTCGCGAGTCGTCTATACCGTATGCGTCTTCACGGTGAAGTAGCCGTCGGGTCACGCTGTCGGAGACCTTCGCGTCCCTTGACACCCGGCTCGTCGGCCGGTAGGGTGTTGGAGCCCGCGGCGCCATCGTCTATCGGTTAGGACATCGCCCTTTCAAGGCGGAAAGACGGGTTCGATTCCCGTTGGCGCTACCATGAAACGCTCAAATCTACGAGCGTTTTTGATTGGCAGCGCAGTCGGATGGCACGGTTGTGGCACGGACTCGACGGGCTTGGACGGGATTCTTGGCTCCGCCGCGGCACTCGTTACCGTGTTTCCGAGGAGCGCGTCAATACGAGCCGCCGCGTCCTCGTTGAGACTCTCAATTGCGTGCAGATAAATGCGCGATGTGATCGCCGTCGACTCATGTCCAAGGGCGCGCGAGACGGTCTGCAAGTCGACGCCCGATGCAAGCGCCAGCGTCCCGAACGAATGGCGGAGATCGTGGAATCGGACGTGTGGAAGCTTCGCGCTTTTTACGAACCGGGCGAACGCAAGCGAAAACGCGCCCGGCTCCCACGGAGAGCCGTCTGGACGCGCAAAGACCCAGCCGCCTTCGTTTCGTTTTATCCCGCGCGCCTCGCGGAGCTCCTGACGGTGGTGCTCTTCGCGGAGGATCTCCGCGACAAATGGCGGCAGCGCGATCGTCCGCGCGCTGCGCGCGGTTTTCGGCGGCTTCGTGCGCGTGACGCCTTTGACGGTTTCGAGCGAGCGATGAACCGTGAGCCGACGCGCGTCGAGGTTGACGTCGGACCAGCACAGCGCGAGCAGCTCACCACGCCGCAGGCCGGTACCGATCGCGACAGCGGTGACCGCTCGCAGATCAGTCCCCTGCGCGGCCGTTAGCAATCGCGCGACGCCGGCAGGATCAAGCGCGTGCATCTCCTTGCGTTCGAAGCGTGGCGGCTCCACAGCATCGGCGGCGTTTCGGACAAGCATTCCCATCTTCACGCCCCACCGCAGGATCGTGCGCAGCGTGTTAAAGAGGTGAGTAACGGACCGAGCTGAGAGTACGACGCCCTCACGATCATTGCGCTTGCCGCGCGCCCATTTTCCGATCGCCGCCTCGATGTAGGCCGGGCGCAACGCCTCGGCTTGTAGCGATCCCAGGGTCGGTACGATGTACAACCGTACGTGCAACGAATAGAATGTGTAGGTCTTAGCGACGACTCTATGCTCCTTCGTGGCGAGCCACCGTTCCGCGATCTTGGCGACAGTCAGTCGCTGAGCGTCGGCGTAGCCGCCGGCCTCAACTTCGTGCAGCAACTCGCGTAACCGCCGCTGCGCGTCCGCTTTCGCTCCGCGCACCGTCTCACGACGTTGCCGGCGTTTGCCGTTGCTGCTGTGGTGCAGCTCGACGCGTAAGTACCATGTGCCGGCGGCGCGCCCGCGCGTGATGTGCCCTCTCATTGGATCTCGCTTGGGCTGTTCGGCAAGAGGCCAAGGAATGCTTCCAGCGCCTTTTTCGTTACGACGATGCGACGCGCGGTTACACGCACCGAGGGTAATCGTCCCGACGCGATCAACTCATACGTGGCGTTACGCCCGATGCCAAGAATCTGCTGCACCTCGTGCACGCTGAGCACATCGCGTGCATCTTCGAGGCTAGCGTTGCGGTTCGTCATGTCAACTCCAGAAATGAAACGCCCCGCGGCGGCAAGCTGCAGGGCGAGTTTCCCACGCATTATAATGCGGGCGAAAGTCAGGCGTTATTTGTCAGGCCAATTATATCGCAACGCAGACGCGATGTACACGGAGCCGGGAGAGGTCGATTGTAGCAGCCGCGTCGAGGGCTCGCCTTGCTCGGCCCTGACGGGCAGACCCTAGACGCGGCTGCGTTCAGCAATGAACCCGGCTCCGTGCTCTTCACGATGCTCGCCAGGTGCGTTCGACGGATCCAATTTTCGTTCGCCGCCCGTACTCGGATGCTCGCGCTACCATGCTCGGCCGCGTTTTACCCGTGTTCGGCCTCGCGCCATTCCGTGTTCGCCAGCGTGTTCTGCGCATATCTCGCGACTGCTCATTCGCTCGCTTTCAGGCTGCTGGTGCCGTTACGCCGGCGCTACAGTAACGCAACACCAGGCTTACATTTGGCGATCGCGATCGATGCACGCTCGTCATCAAGAGCCCGTTCGCCGCGTGAGCGGCGCCATGCTGTTGCGCTATCCGACCGTGAGCGAAAGCGTGATGCAACGAAGTTCCTCGGTGCGCAGACGTTGCATCTCCATGTCGCGGCCTTGACCCCGATCGAAGGCTTTTCACAACGCAAGCCGGTGGTTGTGCGTACAAACGCACAACCAGTCCGGAAAGGCGGGGCCGCGGGCCTGGCGGCCCGATCAGCCCCGAAACAAAACCCGACTCGAAGGGCTGCTCTGACCAGGAGCGACAACTTGGAGCGCAGCTGATCTCAGCCGCGAAAAGCTGGTATTATTTCGGTAAGACGCGCCTGAGCTTGCCCTAAGCCGGCCCGATTTCTCCGCGATGGTTTCCAGGCTCCAGGCCGCCAGTAGGCTATATCCTTGTGCTGCAAAGGAGCATCCAAATGAGAATTCGATCGATCTTGCTGCTCTCTGCCCTCGCTGTTCTCGGCTTGCCGCTGGCAGGGCATGCTGACATCAAGACGCCTAGTGCACATGGCTCACCGCCTCCACGCGCAACGGTTGTCGAAAGCCCGGCCGACCCACCTACCTATTTTCCCCTTGCGACATCAACGCCGTTCTTGGTCACTAACAGCGGTACGCCGAGCGGCACTGTAGCGCCGTGGGCCTTCCAAGCCACGAGTTCGAGCTGCGGGTCAACAAATACCAACCTACTCATGCAGTGGGAGAATAGCTCCGGCGCTACTCCTGGTGCTGCTTATTTATTGTGCAATGGCAGCCTCGCGGTCGCCGGCAGCTTAGCCATCGACGGCGGGACTCCGCCGCCGTATGGGCTGGCTGGTGGAACCGGCTCGCAACCGTTTGATTTCAATTCAAACGCCACGAGTTCGGCACTTACCGCATTCGCCTTTAACAATCCTATTTGTAGCGGTAGCAATGACGACGTGATGCAGTTTCTCAATAGCGGTTCGCTACAAGCTTATGTCGGCTGCGACGGAAGCTACTCCGTTTTGGTGAGCGGCGTCCTCCAGGCGCAATTTGGCGGGTCCGATGGCATCGTCGATTTCAACGGCCCAATTATCGCGTCCAGCAGTGGCAATGGGATCCCACCCACATTGGTGGAGGGCGATTTTTACTCGATTTCGGGTCTGGCGCAGGGTGGCATTTATCTCGGGCAAATGATGCATACGGGCGCGCACCAATGCGGTCTCGTCTGGAACTATCCGACGCTGACGCTTTGTAGTTCAGGCGCAACAGTCTCGGTGCCAAGCCTGGAGAATACCGGCCTTGCCTCTTCGACCTCCCTCCCGCTCTGCGGCGCAAGTGGTACGGCCGAATCGCAGTGCACGCTAACGCCTTCCTTCGCAACCACCGGCGACACCAGCGTCGCAACCGGTACTACGGCCAACAGCTATCAGCAGTTGGGCAGCACGCAGTCCGTTACCACCGGAACCAGCAATGGCACCAACGGGGAATGGTTGGTCAAAATCACGATGCCACTCAATGTCGGCAGCACCGGTCTTAGCAGCGAAAACGTGTACGGCTGCATCGTCTCGACGTCAACGTTCACCGTCGAAAACGCAACAAAAGACGGCTCAAATACGTGCGTTGTGTCGCCCGGGACGGGTGCCTTCGCCGGCACTGTGCCTTTTGGGCAAACCTCGTCGTCGGGTTCATCTCCCGTCGGTTTAAGCGTAGTCGCTGAGGCGGACGTAATCGTCGCCAATAGCACGACGCTTACCGTAAAGTTCTACATTGCCGGCTCGACGGCGACCAGCGCAACGGTGTACGGATACGGCAATATTCAAGCTGTCCCGTACTAGACGAACAGAGTCGGGCCGGGTGATCTCCGTCGGCCGATCTTTGTGCGGCGGAGTGGAAAAACATGACAACGCTTGCGAGCGGCCTCTTGGCGGAATGGTCCCAATGTAAATCGCGATCGTCGTCACCCGAGTCGCAACCAGGAAAATGGCCGCTTGGGCGGAACATCGCTGGGCTCTGAACCTCTGAGGGACTATGCAGTGAAGATCTCCGATGTTGCTCGGCATGCTTTGGGCGCTTGCACTACTGTTATGGTGCTCGTAGGTTGTGGCGGATCGCAACTGTCGCTCGGCGAGTCGGGGGCGATGCCGCAAAGCGCCGTCGCAACACGCACCGCGCCACAGCGGCAGGCCCTGGGCAATGCACGAGCGGTCTGCCCGCAAATCGTCGGGCAGCCGACGTGCCTGGCGCTGATCCAAAAAGGCATTCAGCCGGCTTGCTCCGGCTCGACGTGCGGCTGGACACCACTCGATTTCCAGACGCGCTACAATCTACCCATCACGAGAGGCTCGGGACAGATCGTAGCGCTCGTTGACGCAGGCGATAATCCCAACGCCGCCAGTGATATCGCGACGTACCGCACGGCGTTTGGCCTAGGGACTGCAAACTTTTACAAGTACAATCAAGAAGGCCAACGGAGTAACTACCCGAGCTATACGGGCTGGTCGATTGAGATTGATCTCGACATCGAGATGGCGTCGGCTGCCTGCCCACTATGCACGATCTATCTCGTTGAGGCCAACAGCGCCGATTCGACCGACCTTTCTGCGGCCGAGCAAGAGGCGCAGACGCTTGGGGCGCACATCATCAGCAACAGTTGGATCTGCTACGGCTCGATTAGCGGCTGCGGCCTAACGGGTTTCGATACGCCGGGCGTGCTCTATCTCGGCTCATCGGGCGATGCAGGCTACAACGAGAGCGGCCCACCGAGCGTACTCGACACAGTTGTTTCAGTCGGCGGCACGCAACTCAGCAAGAACGGCAAGACCTACAGCGAGACCGTCTGGGATAGGTCCGGCGGCGGCTGCGCTACCGGCGTGCCGAAACCCAACTGGCAGCACGATCCCGATTGCACCCAACGCACATACGCTGACGTATCGGCCGAAGCGGGTTGCGCGCCCGGTGTAGCCGAGTACGATAGCTACGGCCAAGGTGGCTGGATCGGCGTCTGCGGCAGCAGCGTCGCTCCGCCATTGATCGCGGGAGTCTATGGCCTCGCGGGCAACGCCAAGAAGCAGGATGCCGGCAAAAAGCTCTGGACGCTGACGAAACGACAAAGAAAGAAGGACCTCAACCTTATCGGAAGCGGCAACGATGGCAGCAGTTGTGGTACCTACCTCTGCGGTGACGGTAGGTACAAGGCCTACTACTCTGGCCCTGGCGGCTGGGGAACGCCCAAAGGCATTGGCGCCTTCTAGGCGTTGAGAGGTATTTCGTGCTCCGTCTTTCGCGGGCAAACTGCAACTGCGCTTGTCCCAACCGCCTCCTAAAGAAAGCCTGCAAGTCATTCTATTTTCCCAACGAAGGTGGAGAACTGTTGCACGGAAAAAATCTGAAGCCGCTGACCTGCGATAGGATATGCCTGACCTAGTGTCGCCGAGGTGCTCAAACTCCAGTTTCACTCATCTCTCGGGACTTTTGCGCGTCTCATTGAGACGAGCGGTGTTGCATTTCAAGACTGCTGCCTATGAGCCCCCGTGTGCAGGGAAGCAGCAGCATAAACAGCCGGAGTTTTGGCGTGGCACGGCTGTGGCACGGACTCTGCGGGATGAGGCGGTTTTGGTCGGTAGCCGACGGGATCATGGCGGGGCGGAAAGCGTTACGAAATAATACTTTTCAGCACGTGCCGTTACTAGTCGGGATCATCGTTGTCGGATTCGATTCCCGTTGGCGCTATCTTAAGCCGCGATACCACGGTTTTTTTGTTTGTCGTCGCCGGATGTCTACTTAATTCAAAGGGCGCTTGCCGGTCGGTGACGGCGATTTTGAACGGTGCCGATGCCCTCGTTCCCCTACGCAGTTAGCCGTCATTGTAGCACCATTGGAATCCCGGTTTAGCCTTTATGAACGACCTCGATGTCGTGGCCGTCAGGATCGAGCACCCACGTCGCATAATAGCCAGGATAGTATTCAGGCCGAGCGTGAGGTGCGCTCTTGCTCTTGCCTCCGGCGTCCACGGCCGCTTTGTAGAAGGCATATACTTGAGCATGGTTTGTCGCTACAAATCCAACATGCACCGCTTGCGGATCGGGCTTTCCTTCTTTGAGCCAGAAAAAAGCTCGCTTGCCGTCGCCAAAACCCTTCAAATTGGGGTGTCCGTCTTGGCCCTCGTAATCTGTAAAGTTTGTGATCCCGAGTGGCTTTAGGGCCTTGGCGTAAAAAGCAACTGAACGCTCGAGATTACTGACTGTGAGAATAACGTGGTCTATCATTTTTCGCCTTCTTTGTTTTCGTTGTAGCACAATGCGCTCTTGCCCTTCCCCAAGTGTCTCCCTCAGCGGGGTGATCAACACTTAAATGTCTACTTATTTTGGCGCGCGGGGCTACGCCGGCCGGTTCTCGGATAGTCAAAAGATCCTCGTTCACGTCACCGACCCAAACGCAAACGCCGCGGTGGCAGCCCAGCTTACGTCGCTGGGGCGTCGGATCGGTGGGGAATGGGCCAAACAGGACGATTGCCGCAAGGTTAGGACCAGCGACACGTGGATGGAGCGAGCCACGGAACGTGGCAAGCCCGCGCTGCTCGATTGGCATTCTCAGCTGGACACAATCGAGGTCGCGCCGTTGACCGAATAGCTCCGCTGACCTTCGATTCCCACGCGCTCCCGCCAAATTGACTATGCGCAGGCTCGGGCACTGACTCGTAGAACTTTCCGGCTTCCCAAGACTCTTTGAAGGGAGGAGATTTATGACTTCCACACACGCCGAAATCGATAATATCGACCGCGTTAAAAAGGGATTCGAGGCATTCGCCGCTTCTGATATGGCGACCCTGAGCGAACTCTTTGATGCTGACGCCAGATGGCGCAGTGAGCCGACCGGGATACTTGCGGGAAATTACGACGGCCGCGACGCGATCTTCGCGATGTTCGCGCAGGTGGGCCAAGAAACGGCCGGCACGTTCCACTCCATACCATCGACGATGGCAGCGTCTGGCGACAAGGTCTTCGTTCAATGCGACGTCACCGGCGATCGAAAAGGCCGCAAGCTGAAGGCGGGCGAGGTCCTAATCTTCACGCTAGGCGGTGGACGCGTCCGAGAAGTCCGCCTCTATCAGGCAGAGCCTGCCCAAAGCGCGGCGTTCTGGGCCTAAAAGTCCTCATCGGGGGGCTCGAGAGCCTCAGCGGCGCCTCCGACTCGGGACAACGTCTCAAGAAGATTTAAGTCAAAAATGTCGCGCTCGGTCGGGATCGGTCCGCTCGGATTCATCTCCAGTATCGTTTTCGACTCCTGTTGGCGCTACCAGAAGCTCTTTATACGGTACGGGCTTTCCCGAATGCATTTCAGCTACGAACTCGCGACGCGGGGCGGCGCGAAAATCCCAAGCGGTCGGTGAAGGCGCTGTCGAACATCCCGACGTCGTTGAATTCGTGAAATGCCTCGAGCCATGCGTTGAACTTGGGGTACATCGCCTGGATCATATCGTTGCTACCGCTGAGGTAGTTGTACTGGCCCCAATGCGGGCGCCCGCCAAGCGCATACAGGGCGCGCTCGTAGCGGTTCATCTGCTCCATCGATCCACTCGTCCCAACGATGCATGGGCACTCGACCATGCAAAAGTCTTCGTCGTCATCGCCGCCGTACTGCATCGCGAGATACGAAGATGTCTTTTTCACGAAGCGTACGATGACCGGAATGCTATGATAGAGGCCCTCCTCGCGCGCCTCCTGCGCCATTTGGATGACCGCGTCGACCGCTATCACGCAGCGGCTGATCGGCAGCGCGAACTCGCACGACTGGACTACGACGTCCGTGAGCGTTCCGAGCGTTAGCGCCACCTCGTAGCCATTTATCACGCCGCGGTCCTGGAGGCTTTTCATGATGAAATCCAAGAATGCCGGCGACCATTGCGGAAAATTAGCGAGTAGCCAGCGCAGGAGAGGCGTCGCGCCCGGTAAGGCCGCAAAAATATACAGCAGGGGCTTTCGTTTTGCACGCAGCGCGGCTGGCGGAATTGGCTCCGGAACCGTCGTGTAGGCGAGTTCTAGGCAAGTGTTTTTGCCGTCGTGCGGATAAGGATTCAGCGAAAACTCGTAGTGCCGTGATGCCGCTATGCGTTCGGGTATGCGTGTTTTGACGTCCTGCCACGTGCTAATCGTGCGGTCCTCTCGAAGCATGTAGTACGGAACGGTCTGCACGTACACGGCGTAAATGATACCCATACAGCCCATGCTCACGGTGATGGCGTCAAACCGCGAGTCGTCTTGAATGAGGAGACGCTGCGGATAGGCGGCGCGATAAGCTGCCGAGTCGGTGAGGCCATCCGTTGGCTCGATGCGGACCACTTGTCCGTGCGCGTTCACGACATCGAGCGAGGCAATGAAGCTCGAAAGCGGGCCGGTTACAAGGCCGGTCCCATGCGTCGCCGTCTGCGCCGCTCCGACGATCGTCTGACCCGTAAAGCCGCTGATATTCGGCAGCGCTTTACCGTGCTTTTTCAGAACCGCCGCGAGATCGCGGACCAACATGCCGGCCTCGACGCGAAACAAGGTCTCGGGATCGCGGTCGCGGCGAAGTAAATGTGTTTCCGTGTCAAGCGGACTAGCGAGGCTGCTCATATCCATCATGACGTCGGGGCAAAGCGCAACGTCTGACCAAGAGTGCGCGGTCCCTACGGCGCGGACACGATATTCGCGCGCTGCACAATCTTTGACTATCTCGATGATGTCTGCTAGGCTGCGCGGCGCGTAGAAACGGAGCGGGGTAATCTTGAACGTATCGGCAAACGTCGAGAACCTAAACCGCTGACACCAGGTGCGGGCCACGCTGGGCATAACGGGCTGCTATTGCACCCTGTTCAGTGCATGGCCTTCCGGCAAGGGGCGAAGCAGGTAGCGGCGAAGCCCTACTTGCCAGCGCCCCTCTCTGTTGGTCTAATGTGAACAGCGTAGCTCGAGAAAAAATGCCGAGTTTTGTTACCTGATTTGGGGGTCGACATCATGCAGGTATCTCTGAGTGCAGACCAGCTCCTATCGATGACCCGGCAACAGCTTGATGATCTCTTCGCGTCGAGTCCGCCCGGTCCAATCCCTAACGGCGAAGCACAGGGTATGGCGATCATCGCTTCCGGAACGATCTTTAGCAAGCCGATCGCCGAAGCGATCAACCTATTCGGCTGGAAGGGCAAGGTCTTCGACGGACCAAACGGCGTGCTGGTCAATCGCATCACGCCGTTCGGCATTAATGCGATCGTTGCTGAAGTCTACGTCGGGCCAAGCTGGTTGGACGAGAAAGACTGCATCGTACTCGACTATTCAAAGACGTCAATTGTCGCCGAGAGAATCCGCGACGAGATTCGCGAAGTCGCGCCTAATCTCTATTTAGGCCTCGTCTACTGGGCTAAAACGCGGCTGATCGATTTCAGTCTCGACTTTTCGTCCACTCCGTGACGCCGCAATCGGCATTTTTCATTCTCGCTCCCGTCCGCGCCGGCGCGGAGCTGCCGTTGCTCGGTCTGCTCGAGTCGATGAACGCAGCGCCCGGGCATGCCGACCCGCAGAACACACTGATCCCGTTTGCCGAGTTCGAGCGGCTGCACTTTGCCCGGGTCTGTCTCATCCAGGACAACAGCCTCGACGATATCGCCGTGTACAACGTTCCGCCACGTGACTATCCGCTCTACTTAGCCTTTCTCGGCGACGTTGACGAGAACGCGCAAACGTTCTTGAAAGAGCTCGCTGCCCGCGCCGAGGCTGGCCTCGCGAAGGTTTTCGCTCACTGCGAGGGCTTCGAGTCCGGCACGAATCTGTTGGACTGGATGAAGCGCCACAGCATCAGTGCTGCGGCTGCATACGTGAACTACAAGGGGCGCACGATGCTGCAGATCCGCGAAGACGCGGCGCTGCGCGAGGCGATGGAGGCGTATCTCGACGCCAATGCCGAGACAGCGGCCAATATGACGCCACTCGAGCTGCATGCAATACTCCGCCACTATCTGAGCGGCGAGATTGCTGCCGCGCGCTTAACCATGACGCCCGCCGCGCCGACGCGCTTACGCTGGTGGATCGCCGATTTCTTCGGCGCGGTCGTGCCTCCACTGCTCGTTATCGTGCTTCTTCCGGTCGTGATCGTCATGGCGGCGCTGTTGCTGCTCCTCGTGCGCATGCGGGAAGCCTCGGATCCCGAGATCTGCCCGCGACCTGATCCGCGCCATGTGGAACCGATCGCGAGCACCGAGGATCGCGACGTCACGAACGTCTTCAGCGCCGTGGGCACGATCAAGCCGGGTCTGGTACGCCGCACGATCAGCTTCTTTGGATTGATCATCCTCAACTACGCGGCGCAGCATATCTATGTCAGAGGGCGGCTAGCACGCGTTCGAACGATACACTTTGCCCGCTGGGTCTGGCTGGACGCGAAGCGGCGGCTCGTCTTCTTGAGTAATTACGATGGAAGCCTCGAGAGCTACATGGACGACTTCATCAATAAGGCCGGCTTTGGGCTCAACTTCGTTTTCAGCAACGGGGTCGGCTATCCGAAGACCCGCTGGCTCCTGGACGGCGGCTGCAAAGACGAGCAAAAGTTCAAAAACTTCCTCCTGCGGCACGAGTTTCGCACGCAAGTTTGGTATAATTCGCACCCCGGGCTCACGGCGGCGGATCTCGAACGCAACGCGCAAATTCGCAATGGCCTCGAAGCGCGCTTTCTCAACGCGAATCAAGCGCGCGCATGGGCGGCGCTGCTGTGAACGCCACAAGCGCTCCGGTCGATTACAACGACGTCCAAGGCATCGTGCGCTTCGCTTACAAGAACTTGACCGATGCCTGCTATTATTTGTTGACGATCAAAGAGCGGCGCGCAGCTTGCGAGTGGCTGCGGGATGCGCCTATCGCTACGGCTGCCGAAAGCTCGCCGCCGCCGGCCGCCGCGCTGCAAGTAGCGTTTACGCCGGCAGGGCTTCGCGCGCTCGGCGTGCCGGAGAGCGTCGTCGCCGGATTCTCGGTGGAGTTTCTCTCCGGCATCGCCGGAAACGAGGACCGCTCACGGCGCCTCGGCGATGTCGGCGCGAACGCACCGCAACATTGGAGCTGGGGAGCCCCGGGCCGCGAGCCACACGTCGTCGTCGCGCTCTTTGCCGCTGCCGGCACGCTCGATCGATTCGCAAGCACATTCCGAACGCGAGCGTGGAGCGGCGCTTTCCATGAAATCGTGTGCCTCGACACGTCGAACCTCAACGGTGTCGAGCAGTTTGGGTTCACCGACGGCATCAGCCAACCGACGATCGACTGGGAGCGCCAGCGCGAGTTGCGCGGCGACAAAGTGCGCTATTCTAACCTCGTCGCACTCGGCGAGTTTCTGCTCGGCTATCCGAACGAATATAATTGTTACACGGAGCGGCCGCTAGTGAACGGAGGGGGCATCAACGATCTGCTTGCGCCCGCCGAGGAGGATCCGAGCAAACGGGACGTCGCGCGTAATGGAACGTACTTGGTGTTGCGCGACCTACGCCAAGACGTTCGGCAATTCTGGTCGTTCGTAAAAACCGAAGAGCTTGGTGCCGCCTTCGTCGGAAGAATGAAGAACGGCGATCCCCTCGTGCCGCTCGCGAAGATGCCGATCGAAGGCATCGGAGCCACGCGGCAGGCGATCACACAAAATAATTTCACTTACGGCGGCGATTCCGTCGGCACGCGCTGCCCGTTTGGCGCGCACATTCGTCGTGCCAACCCGCGAAACGCCGACTTTCCCACCGTGCCATGGGGCCCGATCGGCACAGCCGTGCAGATGCTCGGCTTTCGTAAGCCGGCATTTCACGACGATCTTACGTCGTCGGTACGCTTCCATCGGATCGTGCGTCGCGGCCGCGAGTATGGGCCGGGGCTCGCCGCGGCCGACGCGCAGCTGCCTGCGCCGCCCGACGACCCACCCCGCGGGCTGCGCTTCGTCTGCATCAACGCGAGCATCGAGCGACAGTTTGAATTTCTTCAGAACGCCTGGATCGCGAGCGACTCCTTCAACGGATTGATCGGCGAGAGCGATCCACTGCTAGGCACTCGATTGCGCGGCGCAGGGGACCATGCCACCGACTCATTCGTCATCAATCGCGAAGACCGAGCGCGCCGGCGCATCATGGGATTACCGCAATTTATCGCCGTAAGTGGCGGAGCATACTTTTTCTTGCCGAGTCTGCGAACGTTGCGCTACTTCGTGCAACTAGGAGCGGGGGGCCAATGATCCGAGCGCTTGCGGTTCTGAGCTTGGGCGTCACACTCTTGACGTTTGCAGCATGTTCGGGCAACACCACGGTCTCCGATGAAGCGAAGGCCGCCGGACGCGGTGCCGCATCGTTTCCGGCCGCGGACGAGGATTACTTTCACGCGATGGATGGCGGAGTCGCGCTCGCGCCGGCAGAGATCCGCGGGCGGGACATGTGGATCGTCTGGACCGGCGGAGACGACCGGTTCTGGGATCAAATCAGCGCGCGCAGCTTCGGCAACGTTGACCTGCTAAAAGCCATCTCGTCCTATCCTGCGCTCAACGCGACTCGCGACAATCGCTGGGTCTATTTGGGAATGGTCAACGAGCCGTGTTTCAAGAAGGCGACGGCGCCGAATCCTGATCGGTTCGGCTTGTGGCTCGATGTGCGCGTCCACTCGAAGAGCTGCCCGCCCGACCCGTTTGAGAACGAGAAGAAGTACCCGGGAGTGGCGACCGGCGCGCGCGGAAAGACCGTTCCCGTGGGTTCGTACTACGGATACGCAAGCGGCGTCGTCGGCCTGCGGCTCTTCCCGAACCCGAACTTTGACGAACGGGCCGCCAAAGCGTGGAACGCGCAGCGTTACTATACCGACGCGGCATATTACGAAAACAAGAACTTGATCAAGCCGTACAGAGTCGGAATGTCGTGCGGCTTCTGCCACGTCGGCCCGAGCCCGATTCATCCGCCTGCGGACCCGAACGACCCGGCCTGGGCCGACTTGAGCTCGACCGTCGGCGCGCAGTACATGTGGATCGATCGTATCCTTGCCTGGCGCCAACGCGACAGCGACTTCATCACGCAGCTCTTCCGGACGTGGCGCCCCGGAACACTCGATACTTCGCTGGTATCGACCGATAATATCAACAACCCGCGCACGATGAATGCCATCTACGACGTCATGTCGCGTCTGGCCGAAGCGAAGCGCTTCGGCAAGGAACAGCTCGCCGGCGGCGGGTTGAACAACCGACAGTTCAATGACTACGTCAAATCGGGTCCGTTCACGACCTTCTTCCAGGCGCCCGATCAAGTTTCGACGGCACACGTGCTCAAAGATGGGGCCGACTCAGTCGGCGTCTTAGGCGCGCTCAACCGCGTCTACATCAATATCGGCGTCTACAGCGAGGAGTGGCTGCGTCACTTCAACCCGATCATCGGCGGCAAAACGGTCACACCGATGTCGATCGCGGTCAGCCGCGTCAACTCGAGCGCATTTGCCGCAACCGAGAACCAAACGCTCGACGAGGCGCTGTTTCTTATCAAAGCGAGTCAGCAGCTCGATCACCTTCGCGACGCGCCCGGCGGCGCCAGGTATCTGACGGCCAGTCCGGCCGTGCTCACGCGCGGCAGGATCGTTTTCGCCGAGAACTGCGCGCGCTGTCATTCGAGCAGACAGCCGGATTCATTGCCCGGTCTCGATCCGAACGGCTGTGCCGGTCCCCAGTACCTGGCGTGCTTCAACCGCTATTGGGCGTGGACGCAGACGCCAACGTACAAGGCACAGATGCGCAAGATCGTCTTGGCTCCGAACTTTTTGCAAGACAACTATCTCTCAACCGACGTTCGCGTTCCGGTGACGCTGCTGC
Source organism: Vulcanimicrobiota bacterium (assembly GCA_963752825.1). Taxonomy (GTDB): domain Bacteria; phylum Vulcanimicrobiota; class Vulcanimicrobiia; order Vulcanimicrobiales; family Vulcanimicrobiaceae; genus Cybelea. Next base: position 895,215 of record CAVVZF010000001.1, read on the forward strand.
ACACCAACGCATGCAGTCCACTCGCCACCAACGCCATCGAAGGCAATATTTGGGATAACTACTCCTCGCAATCATATAAGGATCTGCCCTCGGTCGGAACGATCACGTGGTACGATCCGTATACCGGCGCGCCGCATCCGTACGAGCTCCCAGCAGGCGGACGTGGCTACACGCGCGTTCCCTCATTGATCTCGATATGGTCGACTGCGCCGTACCTGCTAAACAACAGCGTCGGGCCGTTCGATCCGAGCCCGTCGGTCGACGCGCGTATACGCGTATTCCAGGCCTCGATCGAGCAGATGCTCTGGCCGGAACGCCGCCGCCACGACTCGCTGCTCGGGACGAGGGTGCCGGGCGTGATCGATCGCACGACGCAGCCGTCGTACTTGACGGTCGCGGCGGGCTACTTGCCGGACCTCGTGCAAGAGAGCATGGGTGCGGTACGCGTGGTTTTTCCCAAAGCCTTCCCGAACGGCCTGGCGTCCGAGGTCTCGATCGGGCCAATCCCCGCGGGTACGCCCATCGATCTGCTCGCGAACCTGCGGCTCTCCTCCGAAGACCTCCACGGTGCCCAGCTGAGCGATTACCAGAAGAACCGGGCCGAACTGGGCGCAGGAATCATCGTCGATCTTTTACGGCTGTCCGCACATCCCCGTGACGCCAACAGAACCTTCGCGAATCTCTATCCGCGTCTGCTCAAGCTGAGCAAGTGCCCCGATTTCGTCGTCAACCGCGGGCACTATTTCGGAACGGGCTATCGCGAACCGGGCCAGGCGACGTCGGATACAGGACCGGCGCTAAGTGACCCCGATAAACGCGCGCTCATCGAGTTCTTAAAAACACTTTGACCATCGACGGCGGCACCAAGCTCGCGCTCAAGAGATTCGTTCACGGAATCTTCATGGCGCTGCTTCACTTCGAACGGCGCTTCGATCCGTTCTTTCGGCCGGCATGGGACGCGCTCTTCCGCGAGCCGAGCGCAGCCGTAATCCAGTGGTTGATCAATCTCACGCGCCCGAACGACGGACTGAAGCTTGCCGAGGAGAAGCCCCTTCCGGGTGAGTCGGAGTTCCTCGACTCGATCATCATCGACATGGGCACCTACATGCGGACGCATTGGCAGCCCGGCAATTACCAGCGTGCCGGCAATACCAAGACCCACGGCATCCTGCGCGCGGAATTCATCGTTCACGGCGATGTGCCCGAGCAGATCAAGCGCGGCATATTCGCGCAACCGCAGACGTACAAAACGTACGTTCGCTTCTCCGGACCTGGCCCCGACTGGCCGGCCGACATCGACGATGTCGGCTTCATGAGCTGCACGGTGAAGCTGATGGGCGTTCGCGGCAAGAAAATCTTCGACGACGAGAAGTTCACCCAAGACTTTCTTACCGTCACCACGCCAACGTTCGTCACGCCCGACGCCAAATGCAACGCACAGCTGCAGCGCGAGCTTCGTGATAGCACCGAGTTTTTCTATTTTTTAAATCTTACTCAGCATCACATTCTGGACGCACTGATGCAGGGACTCTGGAACAAGACGCAGTCGAGCCCGCTAGAGGCCCAATATTGGAGCTGCACGCCGTACCTGCTCGGGGAAGGACAGGCGATGCAATACTCGATTCGAACAACGCTCGCAACGCGAACGCACATTCCGCGTTTGCCGCTGCGTCCGCCGTTCTACTACTTGCGCGATGCGATGGCCGCGACGCTCGCAAAGCAAGACGTGGATCTCGACTTCCTCATCCAAGTCCAGACCGATGCGCATCGCATGCCGATCGAGAATGCTGCGGTGCGCTGGCCGCTGCATCTCTCTCCGTACGTGAAAGCGGCGACGATCCACATTCCGCGCCAGAAGTTCGATTCGGCGGCGCAGCTCGCGTTTGCGAATGTCGTGCGCTATAGCCCGTGGCACTGCATTCCCGAGCACCGTCCGCTTGGGAATCAGAACCGGGTGCGCTGGCGAATGTACACCGAGCTTGCAAATTTACGCCAGCTGATGAACCGCGTCGAGCATTACGAGCCAACCGGTGACGAAGTCTTTGAATAACGACCGGTTCGACTACGTCGTGGTCGGTTCGGGCGCGGGCGGCGGGACCGTCGCGGCGCGACTTGCGGAGCGCGGGGCGACGGTACTCGTGCTCGAAGCAGGCGGCGATCCGCGCTCTCTCGACGGCTGTGATCCAGGACGTCCCGATGCGAACTGTCTGCCTGCCGACTACGACGTGCCGGCCTTCCACCCGCTGGCCTGCGAGAACGACGCGATCAAATGGGACTTTCACGTGCGCCACTATGCCGGTGCCGACCCACCGGGCATCCTCTATCCGCGCGCCGGCACGTTGGGCGGGTGTACCGCGCACAATGCGATGATCTTTATCTATCCGCACAACGAGGATTGGCAAGGCATCGCAAAGCTGACGCAGGACGAGTCATGGCGCCCCGTCCGAATGCGGCGCTACTTCGAACGCTTGGAACGGTGCGCGTATCGCCGCGGCGAGCGGATCGCGAGCTTCTTTGGCTACAATCCATCGCGGCATGGATTTCGGGGATGGCTCAACGTCGAGCTGCCGCGCATGCCGGCTCAGACATTCATCGAAGTTGCCGGTGAACTGTGGGAAGAGATTGCACGGGAGGTCGCGGTCGATCCAAACAAAGTTCAAAGCCTCGACTGGCTCGCCGAGGCCGGACTCGACGCCAACGATTGGCGTCTTGTCTCGCAGAACTCTACCGGTTTGCGTTCGACGCCCCTGACGACCGCCGGCCATCGCCGCAACGGGACGCGCGAGCGACTGCTATCGGCGCAACGGCGCCTCCGCGATCGCCTGCAGGTTCGGCTCGACGCGCTCGCCACGCGCGTGCTCTTTGACGACGCGAATCGTGCGACCGGCGTCGAGTATTTGGAGGGAAAAGAGCTCTACCGCGCGGGGAAATCCACCGGCGACTCGGGCGTCACGGGGACCGTTACGGCCGAGCGCGAGGTGATCGTCGCCGGCGGCGCGTTCAACTCGCCGCAGCTCTTGATGCTATCCGGCATCGGGCCGCCCGCGCATCTTCGCGAACGCGGGATCGACGTGCGCGTAGATTTGCCCGGAGTCGGCAGCAATTTACAAGACCGCTACGAGATCGGCGTCGTGTACCGAATGAAGCAGCCGTGGCCATTTTTCAACGGCGCGACCTTTGCACCCGGCGACGCACAGTTCGAGCAATGGGACTCGGCCGATTCGACTGGCGTTTACACGAGCAACGGCGCCGCGCTTTCGCTCGCAAAGAGCTCGTCGGTCGCGCAAGGGCCGCCTGATCTCTTCTGCATGCTGCTGCTGAGCGAGTTCACAGGCTACTATCCGGGGTTCTCGCGCAAACTGACGCGTACCCACGACTCCATGACGTGGCTCGTCCTCAAGGCGCACACGCGCAATCGGGCCGGAACGGTTCGGCTAAAGACGGGCGATCCGCGCGACCCGCCCGAGATCGAGTTCAACTACTTTGCGCAAGGTGGCGACGAGGATCTGCAAGCGATGGTCGAGGGCGTAAAATACGTCCGAACGTTGAGCGCCCCGCTTCGCGATCGCGGCAGGGTCGTCGAAGAAGTTCCGGGGGCCGACGTGGCCAGCGACGCGCAGCTGGCGGAGTTCATTCGCGCGCACGCCTGGGGCCATCACGCGTCATGCACGTGTGCGATCGGCGATGCGAAAAACGGCGGCGTGTTGTCGAGCGATTTCCGCGTCCACGGCGTGCGGGGTTTGCGCGTTGTTGATGCCTCGGTCTTTCCGCGAATTCCCGGATTCTTCATCGCGAGCGCGGTCTACATGATTGCCGAAAAAGCGGCGGACGTGATTCGCGAGGCACAGAGGAAAGGAGCCGGATAATGCCGTCAATCGTTCTGGTTCACGGATACAGTGAAACATCGCTCGCTGCCTACCAGCATCTGCCCGAGCTCCTGAATCAGTCCGGCTACGATACAATCGTGCTCTCGGCATTCGATTCGCTCGACGATTTTGTCACCATCGACGATCTAGCGCTCGCGTTCGAAATGCGCGTCGCCGATCTGGAAGCTACCGGCTTCAGCACGGCGACCGCCGCATTCGTCTGTCACTCGACGGGCGCCCTCATCGTCCGCCGTTGGATGCTGAATCGTCGCGCCGCCGCCGCGACGCCGGACAAGGCCGTGCTGCCCGCACGTGTGGTCACGATGGCCGGTGCAAATCACGGGTCAAGCCTCGCGGAGATCGGGAAAACGCCGATCGGCTACCTCCAGAAGCTTTTGTCGAAGCACGTGCTCGCAGTCGGCAAGCAGGTTCTTACGGATCTCGATTACGGCAGCGACTTTCTCTGGCGCCTGAACGACGAGTGGATGCGGGCGTGGAACGATTCTGTATATCCGCTGCCGGCGCAGGTGCTGGTTTTTAGTCTTGGCGGGGACTTTATCGGCAACGACCTTGCCATGAAGCTCTTCTGGGCGACGAGCGAAGTAGGGAGCGACAACACCGTACGCATCAGCGGCGCGAACTTGAACTATACATTCCTCGACGCCGAGCCGGACGCCGACCCGCCGACGATCGTTCCGCGGGTGCTCGCACGTTCGGTACCGCATAAGATTCTCAAGGGCTACTCGCATTTCGACACCGATACCGGCATACTGCACGCAACCGACGTGACGGACGCGGCGTTTACGGAGGTCTTGACGGCGCTTCAGACGTCCGCGAGCGATTACGACGCGCTCGCACAGGCGTGGGCGAGCGAGAACATCGCGTGGGCGAACGACAACGCCACGAACGTCAACTCGACGGTCGTGTTCAGCTTACGCGATCAGACCGGCCGCTCCATCGACGATTGTATGATCTGCTTTTGGGACGAGGCCGAGATCCCGGGCGATCCACGGGCCGTTACGCTCCCATCGGCGCGCCCGGCTGCCGCGAACTACGTTACGCCGGCCGCTGAGACTCCCGAGGAACAAGCGATGCGCCAAGCCGTCATCAATGCTTCACTCAGCTCCTCGGATGCCATCATCTCGAACTCGCCAATCCACAACGACGTCGCCGTTGGTTCGTACTCGTTCTATCTGAACTATCCGACGTGGATTGGGCCAGACGGCGCACGCCATCACGCGATCTATATCGAAGCCGTGAGTGACAGCCAGTACATCGAATACAAACCGACGATCTATCGTCCGTCTGTCGACATCAATAGGCTCATTGCGCCGAATCAATTCACATACGTCAACGTTACGCTCAATCGCGATCCGGACAGCGAGTACGCATTCTACAAGTGGGCGCCGCCGCTCGATCCCACCGTGCGTGCAACCGCGGTTTGGCGGCCGTTTCCATCGCTGCCGTACGAAGTTCCCCCGCGGCCGTACCCGTAGACCGAACCATGCGCGGTCGCACAGAAAGGAGTAGGCGTGTGATCTTCCAGTCACTTTTAAAGTCATCATCGGCGCGGCTGCAGGTTGCGTTCGTGGGTGCCGCGATCCTGGCTGCGTCGGTGCCCGTATCGGCGCAGACGACGAGCAGCCCCGGGCCGCCGAAGCCCTGCTCTGGCCATGACGGTCACGGAGTTACAATCGAATCGTGCTCCTTCACACTCGGATCGTCGCCTGCCGGAAACCCGAACTACTTCGTCACCGTCACGCTTAGGTATTCAGCATCCAACCCCGCGATGGCGATTCGATTCCGTTGCGCCTTGGGAAGTGGCGGTTCTACCGTGTCCCGCTTCGGTGTACTTCGACAATCCGGAGCGCAGCTAACGTTCGTTTCGCCGTTTTCGACCGGAGTCGTGAAGTCGGTCGATTGTTTTGTCGACGCGACATGAAGACGAGCTCACCGGACGGTGCCAAGAGCCACGCGCATCTGTGGTTCATTCTCGCCGCGATCGCGATGATCGTCGCGGTGATCAGCGGAGCGCAATGGTGGAATTACGAGCAAGATCGATTGAACGGGACGCAGCTCTATCATTTCCGACAGGCCGAAGATCAGCTCTCGCGCCCGCCTTTTGAGGATATTACTGCGTCGATTGAGGTTGACAAGTACCAAGCGAAACCCGCCGCTGAAGACATCGTCAAGACCAAAGCTTCGCTCGGACTTTACGAGACGGCAACGTTCAAGCTGAGGCCTCTGTTGACGGGCGGTAGCGGCGCATGTTCTCCCAGCAACGTCGACCAATACGAGGCTCTCATCGACGCGCCAGGCTTTGTTGTCGATCGAATCGGCGATGCATTGCGCTCGCGTCAAGCGCTGCTTGCTTCGGCGTGCAGTCTTGCGCAAACAGCTCCTCCGACGCCCGCGCCTTGGGTTTGGAACGTGATGGCAACGAGATCCGGCACCCACGTCGTCACCTTGCTGCTGCTCGCGCTCGATAAGCACCGCAACACCGTCAATTCAAATGAGATCGATATCCCGGTCTACATTCCGAACCCGCCGGAGCCGCTGTCGGCCGATATCGGCGTAATCGCGGTCATCGTAGGAATCGTCACCAGCGTTATCGGCATATGGCAGCACCTCCGTCACGAGTCCAAAGCCAATCAGTCGGCATGAACGAGATTGTCGTCGACGTCGACGCGTATCAATCGCGACTGAAAATTTTAGATATGCTGTCCACCGCATTTATCGTACCGGCATATGCTCCGGATCCCATGGCCGGCGACACGATTCAGACGAAGTGGCAGCTGACATCGGGGAGGTCGACGAATCCCTGGTGGAACAGAATTAACTTTTGCATCACCGTCTGGAGGCTCCAGGCTCTCCAAACCAGAGGTGAGTTTTCGAACGTCATTCTCCGCGGCTCGCTTCAGGTACCCTTGCCGAGCGACGTAGGGCGGCAAGTTTTGCGATACTACGACGCGGTGCTACAGTTTCGTAGAGGCGGCGGCCCAAATCCCACACTGCTTCAGCTGCTCTTTTGGATCGTGCACTCACACACGGTCAAGAAGGCGATGCGCGCTGCCAAGGCTCAAGTAGCATTGCTTCCGAAGGGTGAACGCGAGTTTGCGCTTGGATGGGGCCAGGTGATAGTAGCAGTGCTGACAGAGGTAAATTTTCCGACAGTGCGCGGGGTCGTCGGCCCGATAAATATCAATGCTCTACCGGAGCGCGTATGTGACGCGGCCGATATCGATATTGCGAGGCGGAGCGACTTGCCACCGTTACAACGAACGACCGTTCTGACGTTCGCGGCACTGTACCGCGAGAGAGATTGGAGCTTCATCTACATGCCACTGTTGGAAGTCGCGGCCGCGATCTTAAAATACATTATCGCGCTGGAGGCAAGAGTGTTTCCTAAAAAGCCATTGCGGTCAGGTAGCTAGGGACACCCAGGGCAGTGCATCGCGAACGAAGGCAAGGGCTTTCTCACAGGAAGGATCGACGAAAAGACGCTCCGGTGATTAAAATTCGGGCGCTCATGCAAGACCTTCGGCCCGAAAAGTCGCCGCCAAGCCGCTTGAAAGCGAATGCCGCGGCCGCCAGTCGAGTTCTTGCTCTATCCGTGAGATGTTGGCAACGAGGCGGAAAAGCTGGCGCAGGATGTATCCGCGCATCCCAAAGCTGTGCGCCGAGGCGCGCAACACGTACTCCGCGGAGAACACCCATAGCGCATTGAGCGGGGGCTCGCTGTTCTCGAGGCCAAGGGACTTTGCTTGGTCCACTGATGCACTTATCGATAAGTATAGCTCGGGTGTGAGATCTCACCTTTTGATGACCATTTGAGAGCGCGATCTCTGCGAACGCAGTTGGAAGTGGCATCAGTCGTAGCAACCACGGGACGTGCCGATCTACCAGTGGCCTGCGCTTTGACCCCCATCTACATGGGAAATTTCGCCAGTTACGTACGGAGCGTTTTCCAGATACATCACGGCAGAGACGACGTCTTGGATCTCTCCAATTCGCCCGAGCGGAATCTGCGATTCGAGTCCGGCGTACGATGCCTCCGGATGCGTCCTGATGATTATAGGTGAGACCGCATTCACCCGGATGCCACACGACGCATATTCGATCGCGAGTGCCTTCGTCACTGAGTTCAAGCCGCCTTTAGCCAACGATGCTAGCGCTGCCGGAACACCTTTGACAGGTTGTTCGGCTACCGTCGCCGTGATGTTGACGATATGACCCCAACCTTGGGCCTGCATCACAACCAGCGCACGCTGCGCAATGTGGAAAAAGCCGCCGAGGTTCGTTGACAGCATCAAGTCATAGTCCGCCAGGGTGTACTGTGTAAATGGTTTAGAAATGTAGGCTCCTGCATTATTGACCAGTGTGTCGAGCCGTCCGAATCGATCCACGCCGACGCTCATAATGAGTTCGGCGGTCTCGGGGTTGCTGATGTCGCCGGCAACGCTCAGCACATTCGGGTCTGTGCTGTGCTCGCTCGAGAGTGCGCTGGCGACCACCTTGAAGCCTGCATCGCGGTACGCGGCTACCAGGCCCGCGCCGATACCGTGCGAAGCACCGGTAATTATCGCAACCTTTTCATCGATCACGCCAGTAGCCGACCGGGCTGAGCCTTAACCGTACGTGAGATCGGTGCTCTGTCCAACCTCTATGATATAACCGTCAGGATCCCGGATGTAGCATCTTATCTCGCCGTATTTGTCTATCGGTTCGGTGAGAAACGTCGCTCCACGACTTTTCCATAATTCGTAGCACGCTTGAATATCCGCAACGCGGAAATTCAAGAAGCTGCTGACCTTATCCGGGTCGGCGGGGACGCTGAGCGTTACCGACGGCTTGTCCGGGGTGGGCCCGCCCCCAACGTTGACAATCAGCCAAGTATTCGCGATTTGAATGTGCCCGGACGCACCCTTGCTGTCGCCTCTGCTCAGAATGCGGCCGCCGAAGACCTTTTCATAAAAATCAGCCGATCGGTCGATGTCGGCGACGGTGATGAAATGTGTGACGGTAAATCCCTCCCGCGGCGGCATCTCATAGCTCTCTTGTTCGATTTGTACTTCGTTCATTAACGACTCCATTTCAGATAGAGAGTACTTATATCGGCATGAGAGAAAACTGGTGCTTACTCACGGGATGAGCAGCACCTTACCGATACCGCCCTTCGTGAACGCGGCCTGCGCGGCGCCCGCGTTCTTCAGCTCCTCGCGGCGGCCGATCGGGATCGTCATCTTTCCGGCGTTTACGGCATCGACGATGAAGGCGATGCCCGCCCGGTCTTGCTTTGAGCGGAACGAGACGACGCGCACCTTCGGGTAGTCTTTGGTGCCATCAGGCTCTCCCGTCACCGATGCAAACGTCCCGCCGTCCTTGACCTTCGCGAGTAGATCCGTCGCCGTTTTCCCGCGAAGCGCGTTCGCCACGATGTCGACCTGCGGGAGCGCCGCGAAGGCGGCCGGGTCGTCGAGAGCGATCGTTTCGTCCGCGCCGATGCTATCCGCCTGGTCGAGCTGAAAACGCTGCACGCCCGCGATTACGTGCGCCCCCGATACCTTCGCCATGTAGACGGCGCAACGACCGACGGCGCCCGCCGCGCCGGAGACTAGCACCGTCTGGCCGTACTGCAACCCGCTTGCTACGGAGATCATTTGGCTGCCCGTGACGCCTACGAGCGGAATCGCGGCCGCATCGACCAGGTCCATCGTTTCCGCCACCTTGGCGAAAAGAGTCGCTTTGTCGGCGACTAATTCAGCGTACGTGTGGTACGACCACGCGCAGACACGGTCGCCGACCTTGAGGTCGGTGACGCCGTCGTCCGTCGCGATCACCGTGCCCGACACGTCTAGGCCGATGATCGCCGGAAAGTGCATCGGCCACCGATCCTTCAAGTCGCCGTTGCGCTCGAGCATGTCTTCCGGATTGATGCCGATCCCGGCCACCTTGACGAGGACGTCGCCCACGCCGGGCTCCGGATCCGGCATGTCTTGATATTTCATCACTTCCGGGCCGCCGTACGCGCTCACAACAGACGCTTTCATGTGTCGTTTAGATGAAACGGCCGTGTGACCGTTGAGACCACTTCTTATCCGTAAAGGACCCCACCTTTGCTTTGCCCGACCTCAATGATGTAACCGTCGGGATCGCGGATGTAGCAGCGCGTCTCACCATACTTGTCTAGAGGCTCAGTGAGGAACGTCGCTCCCCGACTCTTCCATAACTTGTAGCACGCTTGAATATCTGCTACACGGATATTCATGAAGCTACTGATCTCATTGGGGTCAGGAGGGGGTCGGAGCGTCACCGTTGGTTTGTCAGGTGTCGGACCGCCCCCAACGTTGATTATGAGCCACGTGTTTGCGATCTTGATGTACGGCGGTGCGTTTCCATCGCCCATGCTCACAATTTCGCCCCCGAAGACCGTTTTGTAAAATTCAGCTGATCGCTCGAGGTCGGCTACTGTGAGAAAGTGAGCGACGGTAAACCCCTCGTGCGGTGGCATCTGATAGCTTTTCTGCTCTACTCGTACTTCGTCCATTGATCTCTCCAATTGCAGCTATAGTTTAATACGCGGGCACAATAAACTCGACGTTTCATCCTGACGTCCTGAGGGATCGGAACGTTGCGCGGACGTCTTCAGAGAAGAGCTGCGGCTGTTCCCAGGCGGCAAAGTGGCCGCCCACGTCGTGCTTCTTGTAGTAGACCAGTTTGGGATATGCCTTTTCCGCCCAGCTCCGCGGCGCCGTATAGATCTCATGCGGAAACGCGCTCACGCCGACCGGAATAGTAACGCCCACGACGTTAAAGAAGCCGAGCTTATTCTCCCAATAGAGGCGCGCCGAGGAGATTGCCGTCTTCGTCAGCCAGTACATGGTGATGTTGTCGAGCACGTCATCGCGTGAAAGGCCACCGGGGTGCCCGAAGAAGGCCGGCGCGATCATCTCGTAGCTGTCCTTGTCGTGATCCAGAATCCAGGCCGCAAGGCCAACGGGCGAGTCCATCAATCCGTAGAGCGTCTCCGGGCGGTTCGACATCTCGACGGCGTACCCGAGGTGATGCGTGTAAAAGTCAGCTAGCTGCCGATACGCTTGCAGCTCGTCGCCCGCGAGCCCGGCGGGAGGCGGAGCGTTGGCGATTGCCTTCGCTAAAGTGTCGGCCGGAACGGTGCCGGGCATGTTGCTGTGAATACCCAGTACGTTCTCTGGTGCGAACAATGCCATCTGTTGCGTGATGGACGCGCCCCAATCGCCGCCTTGCGCAACGAATTGGTTGTATCCAAGACGCTTCATCAGCGCGACCCAGGCTTTTGCAACGCGGACGGGATCCCACCCCGGCGTGGTCGGCTCGGGGGAATACCCGTAGCCCGGTATCGACGGAATCACGAGATGGAAGGCGTCCGACGCGCTCGCACCGTGCGCCGTAGGATCGCTCAGCGGACCGATAACCTTCATCTGCTCGATGAGCGAACCAGGCCAGCCGTGCGTGATGATGAGCGGCAGCGCATTTTCGTGCTTCGAGCGAACGTGGATGAATTGAATATCCTGCCCATCGATCTCGGTGACGAACTGCGGAATCGCGTTCAGCCGAGCCTCAAGCTTCCGCCAATCGTATTCGGTCGCCCAATAACTTGCCAGCGCCTGAGTCGTCGCCAGTTGCACGCCTTGCGACTGGTCCGCGACGAGCTCTTTTGTGGGCCACCGCATCGCCTTGATGCGGCGGCGCAAACCGTCAAGTTCCGACTCCGGAACGTTCACGTGAGGAAACGGGCGAACAGCGGTCGTACCGGTACCCATCGGTTGCGCAACTGTAGTCACAGGTGAAGTCCTTTCAGTAGGATTTTTCGTCGGCTTTGAATTCGCGCACGCAACAAGCGACAGATACGCCCCAGAGAAACTTGTCGTGGCCATGCGAACGAAGTAACGCCGTTCCATTTTGAACAAAAAACTCCGGGCGTATTTGCGAAGTAGTTGAGGTCCAGGTGACCTCTTTCACCAAAGCAAAGTGGGGAATAAACATGCTCGCACTTTGTCGCTTTGTCAAGTAAGCGAGCCTATCAGGTGAGAAAATGCAAGCCCTCTAAAGCGATCCCGCTGCAAGGCTGTGCTTCCGGAGCAGTTCGCGAAACCGCGCCGACTCCGACTTACGCTGGTGCCGATCCCGCAAGGCGGCCACGACGTGTGCTGCCACTTGCGGGGTTTTACGTGATTACGCCAGAGCCCCGAGCTCCTCGAAGCCCTGGGTCGTGGAATCGATGACCTGACCGGCGCCCGTCGCTGCATTTATGCGGAGGTTCGTTGCGTCTTACGTTTCAGCGCGCAGCGCGTCAATCGTGCCGCGGAGCGCGGCGAGTTCGGGATGGTCGGCAGCAAAAGTCCGCTCCTTGATGGCTAGCGCGCGCTCGTAGAGCGCGACCGCCTCTGCAGCGCGGCGTTGCTCGTTGCGCAGTGACGCAAACCCGATGAGGCTGTGCGCCACGTCCGGGTGATCGGGTCCGAGCGCGCGCTCCTTAATCGCCAACGCGCGCTCGAAGAGCCGCTCGGCATCCACGTAGCAGCGCTGCTGGGCGTGCACGTTCGCAAGGTCGTCGAGGCTCTCTGCAATGAGTCTGTGATCCGGCCCGAGCGCGCGCTCCCAGATCGCCAGGGCGCGTTCGTACAGCGCCTGCGCCTCGGCGTACCGGCCCTGGTTGGCACAGGTCTCCCCGAGCATCATGAGGCTGTATCCCACGTGCGGGTGCTCGGGTCCGAGCGTGCGTTCAAAAATCCCTAGCGCGCGGTCGCTCAGCGCCTGCGCCTCGGCGTACCGGGCCTGATCGAGGTGAGCTTCCGCAAGGTTGTTGAGGGTGCGTGCCACGTCCGGGTGACCAGGCCCGAGCGCGCGTTCCCGAATCGCCAGCGCGCGCTCGTACAGCGACTGCGCCTCGGCGTTCCGGCCTTGGCCACCCTCGACGATGGCGAGGCTATTCAGGATGAAGGCCACGTCCGGGTGATCCGGCCCGAGCGCGCGTTCCCGAATCGCCAGCGCGCGCTCGTACAACGGCAGCGCCTCGGCGTACCGGCCCAGCTCGCGATGGACGATCCCAACGGCGAGGAGGCTGCGTGCCACCTCCGGGTGATCGGGCCCAAGCGCACGTTCACAAATTGCCAGCGCACGCTCGTGCAGCCGCTCCGCCTCGGCGAAGCGGCCTCGCTCACGCAGGTATCGTCCAGTGCGGTTCAAGACGCGGCCGGCAGCCTCGGGCTGCACGTCGTTCGCGTCAACCCGCTCGGCAATCGACTCACCGTGCGGGACTAGCCGCTCGCATTGCGCCCAAGTTGCGAACTCGACTTCGGGAAGCGCCGCGTCGAGCGCGCAGACCGCTCGCTCGACGTTGGCCCGCCGCTGCGCCTCCGGCAGCGCCGCCCACACGATCTCTTGCACCAACCGGTGTACGCTGAATGCACGCAGCGCCGCGTCGGAGCGGATAAGCGAGTAGCGCGCCAGCGGCCGCAATAGCTCGGCCATCGCCAGGTCGTCCGCATCGGCAAGCGCCTGCGTAATCGCTTCACCCATCGCCTCCGCTCCGTTAATGAACAGTTCGAACGGAATAGCATCAGGAGCAAACAACGCACTGACCCGCAACACGTCGGCTGCCGCTCGCGATGCGCGCTCGACCGCCTCGAAGTTGGCCGCCCAGGTGACGGCAACCGTTTCGTGCGGTGCGCGCCCCGCAGAGCGCTCGAGAAGCGCTATCCGCCGCTTGCGAAACGCGCTCAGATAGGCGGCGAAGGTGGCGTTGGTTTCCGTAATGTAGGCCGCCGCCTGTTCCAATGCGAGCGGAAGATTCCCGAGTTCCAACGACAAATCGGTTATGGCGGCCCGCTCTTGGAGATCGGCGTCGCCGCGTCCGGTTCTCGTGAGGACAAACCGCAGCGCCTCGTCGCTATCGAGATCCGCGACTTCAATGCCGCGTGCAATTCCCAACCCCTGAAACACACTTTCGCGCGAGGTGATGAGGATATGTCCAGCGCCGCGCAATGGTAGAAACGATGCGACGTTGTCACGTTCCTCAACGTTATCGAGGATCAGTAGCCATCGGTCGTTTCCATTCAGCCACTCCAGAACGGCCCGAACGATTTGCTCTTGATCGTTGGATGCGGCTGCTGCCAGGCGCAGCGTCGTGGCAATCGCGACGAAGCCGCTGGTGAGTCCGGCGGTCGTCTCAGCGTTGACCCAGAAGACGCCATCGGGATAGTCGGCGCGATGGCGCACGGCGTACTCAATGGCGGTCTGCGTTTTGCCGCCGCCGCCCAAACCGCTCAATGCCGCGCGGTGACGCTCCATCAGTTGCCGACGAAGCCGCGCGAGCAGCGCCTCGCGGCCGGTGAAGTAACGCGTGCGTATCGCGTCGGGGACCAGCCAGGGCCGCTCGAACGCGCTCCAGCGGCTTCCCTGCGGACCCAACGAACCCAGCGCGCCCGTCTGAGCGCTGGGTTCTTGCAGCAAGTGGCGCAAAAGGCTTTCGAACCCACGCTCGTCGCTTAGGTCGTAGAAGTGGCCGCGGAATATGGTTGGGACGAAAGCCGCGGCATCGGGTGCGAGCAAAACCGGGATGATGCGGCCGTGCCGGTGCGGATCCTCATACAGCAGGTTGCGCAGAATCCTGGCTTCCCACACGACGCCGCGGCCGATTCCGTGCGTTTCGATTTCCATGAAGCGCCGCTGGTAGGCTTCAGTGCAGACCATCAGCGTGAAATCGCGTTGCTCGATCTGGCGTTCCATCCACAGAGGCCAGCCTTCGCTCGGTGCGCCTTGCAGGAACTGGTCAATAAACGAATCGACGCCGCGCGCGCGCAGCCGATTGCACAACTCGAGAACAGCGCGCTCGTGTTCCAGCGAGTCGTGACTGTAACTGATGAGCGCCGTCGGACTCTTCGGTTCACTCACGTCCGCGGCGCGGTCGCGCTCCGCCACGGTCTACAGGTCAGGCGCATCGCGATGTTTTCCCTCCACGGCGTCGGGCTGCCCACCAAGGTAGGTACTTGTGAGGGCGACCCCGGCGCGGAACGGTCTCCTCGTTTCGCCTAAATGGTCTCCGCCGTGCCTTCTGGATGGCCGCGAAAGCCGCGATCATGCAACGGCAGGGATTTCGGCGCAAGTCCGACGCCTTCATTCGAGCAATTCACTAGATCCTGATTTGAAGAGAAAAGCCTACAAAGCTGTCGTTCTCGATTGGCGATCTTAACTACGTCGGTATGCCCGACGTCGGCGGCTTCCACACTGCAACGACAAACCTGATCGCGGACTTCGTTCGCGGCTAAAAGTGGGGACCCGTACAAGAACGGACTATCCGGTACTAGACGGGAGCGGCCGGGACCCTGTCATTCTGAGCTCAGCCTGCCCTGAGCTTGTCGAAGGGTCGAAGGGCGCGGGTTCGATTCCCGTTGGCGCTACCAGAATGCCAACTCGCCATTCGCGCATCGCTGTCCGGGCATCGTTACTTCAACCCAACGTTTTGTAGCTTCTCGCGCGTCGCCTTCGTTTCCGCGTGATTCGGACCGAGCGCCTCTTCGCGAATTGCCAGCGCGCGCGTGTAGAGCGGCCTCGCGTCCGGATCGCGGCACTGTTCGAAGATCTGCAAGATCGCACAAAGGAAGCCGCAAGATGGGGATGGTTTGGGGCGAGCGATTTCTCTCGAATTTCAAGCGTTGACGCAGTACGAACGGTTCGAGCATGTTCGCAATGCGCTCAAAAAGGCGGGATTTGAAATGCCTATGCCTACAGGTAACTAATCGTATTGAAGGCGGCTGCAGCCAGCGTAACCAGCTCCCTTTAGCGGAGAAAAGAGCGCCTGCTCCTCTAACGGCCTAGCGTTCGAGGAGCTCGCCGATGATTTGTGCTTAGCGGAGCGCGGGGCGGTACGCCGTTCCGTCAGCGTTCGTGTCGTCGACGTTCGAGATCGTGACCTCGGGGCTCGACGCGCCGGGCGCGAACGCGACGACGTTGCCGTTCGTCGGATTGCCGTCGACGAAGTGTAACTCATTCGCCACGAAGAGCGTGCCGTTGGGCAGCACCGTCAAGCCCCCGATCTCCGAGAGGCCGCTTTCGATCGTGCGCATGGGTCGAGTGTTCCCCGGGGCGTAGGTCGTTTGAAGATAGCCTTATCGCGGCGACACGTTAGGGCCGTCGGTTGGCAACGCGTCAACCATGCATCGCCGAAACAAGATACCTTTCTCAAAAACCTTGACGTAGAACCGTTCCAAAGACAGCGGCGGGACGTGTCTACGCTCTACTAATGAAACTAGCAAAGTTTCGGGGTTGCAACTGAACGTCAGTTCGCGCTCAGCGACTTTTCCGTCCTTGACGTCCTTGATCGCATCTTCGAAATCCGCGACTTCACGCAAATGCGGCACCGCGGGAGACTTCAGCCTCGCAAACTTCAAGAATTGCCGCGCTTCATCTGAAGCAAACTGCTGCGGGAGGGTTTCTTTGCAGTAAAGGGAGATCAAGCGCGTCGTTTCCTCGCCTTGTATCGTTGAAAGCAATAATGAAATGAGCAGCGGGAGCGAATCGTAAAGAACCGCTTCCCTCATTTTTACAACTAGACGGCGGTAAAGATCTGTTCCGTGATCGTTCAGTAGCTGCGGGTCGGCTTCAAACTGAACGTGCCCAAGAGTAAGAGCGCCAAGTGCCTTTTCGTGCCGGTCGATCGCTTCCAGCTCGGGGGCTTCCGCTTGGTTCTGTCGCGGCGGCCCGAACTGGACCGAGACTGGCTTTTGCCGTTCCGCCCAGAGCGAGCGCAAGCACTTAACGTCGTTGCGTAGCGCCTCGGCAGAATGCTCTCCTACCCGCTTGTCCATGATCTCCAAGATTATGGCCTGCAGACGCGGGCACTCGCGGACAATATCCCTCGCGATGGAGAACAACTCGGCCTCGATGTGGCCGGTGTGCGAGTCCAACCAATACCCGTGGTATTCCATCCCGCCGGCAAGGTGAATCTCCCAGATCCGTTCATGCGGCAGCTCGTTAAAGACGCCTAGCACAGACTCTCTTCCGTTACGCTGGTTTGTGAGCAGGTTATGTAGGTCAAGCAAAATACCACAATCGGCAGTTTCGGCCACGGCTCGAAAGAAGCGACCATCGGAAAGCTCATCCGTCCGCGCGCTGAGGTAGTTAACTCCCGTTTCAAATGCGATCGGGACTCTGGTGGCTTGCCTCATCTCGTCGATTCGTTCCGCGGCGATCATGACCTGATGCTCATTCTGCTTGGGCGGAAGGAGGAATCCCGTCCACTGCCGTTCCGGGCCGTTGCCAAATTGATTAAAGCTCAGATGTTCGCTGGCATACGGCGCATCGAGCAAAGCGATGCTGTCACGGAGACATTCGAGGAGCACTGGGTCGTGCGGGCGGCTGTTGCCGATAGGTAGCGTGATGCTGTGAACGAGCTTGGGTTGCGGCATCGCCCGCAACCGCGAGAAGATCGCGTCATCGAGGCAAACAGGTTTCGTTGGATCGCCGGTCGGTCGCCAATATACCTGGGGTTCTACTTCGAGGACGTCGAGAGCGGCTAGATCGAGGACGCGTGCGAGCCCGGCTGTGTAGACGACTCCGACCCCCAGACCGCACGCGTCGCCGACCGTCATTGAAGCATCACACTTCAGTTTGCTCGCTAATCCCTGCGCGGGCGTTGAGCGTCTTGTCCATAGGCAGCTCCGTCTCTTCGTGTAGAATGAAGTGACCACCGGATGTGCACGTGGGGCATTGGGTTCCGCGGAAGGCACCTTCGATGGTCCTGGCCATCTCGGCTGGAGTCAAGCTCCTCGACGTCGTGACGGTGATCGTCTTTCCCGTTAACGGTCCTGGCATTTTCTACCCCCTTGACCGGCATTGTGCGAAGATTTGGACGGTTCGACGCCTCGACGGCGTCCCCTAGTTTGACTTTTTTCCTGCGCCGCCATCGTGAAAAATTGGGCTCCCCGCCGCTCTAGGCGCGAATCCACCAAACCCAAGCAATGAGAACGAGTTGGATCGGAAGCCGAACGTAAAAGGCCGGCGCAGTACCCAAATCCGTATAAAGTTCCGGGTGCTGCGCCATTTGTACGTTTGCCGGAAAGACGGCGATAAGCAGCGCGATGAGACCCGCTCCAGCGAATCTCCGGGTACTGGGAATCAGCACTCCGATTCCGCCGATCACCTCACAGATGCCACTGATTTCGACGAGCAAAGCCGGCGCCGGAAGCCAAGGCGGAACGATCCGCGCGTAAACGCCCGGATGCACGAAGTGATTGATGCCGGCCGCTATGAAGAAGATTGCTAGTACGATCAGCGCAGCGCGGCGTAGCAAAGGCATCGCCTAAGGTCCCCTCAAGTGAAGGTCCAGGAATCGGCGAACGTACCACAGCGCGATGCGGTTGTGAAAACCGGTGGCGACATCCTCGAAGGCATGATCGGCCCAGGGCAGCTCAACGTACGTAACGTTTACGCCGTAACCGCGCAGCTCGTCGCGCAAGAAGCGTTCCAAACCAACCTCGACCACGTGATCGCGACCTGCCGCGATCATAAGCACCGGCGGCATGCCCGCGTGGACGACGTACCGAGGCGATCCGCTTCGATAGCACGTGGGCTGCTGCCCCGGCGTGCCGCCGCAAACGTCGAGCATGACCTGGCGTATGTTGATAAGGTCGGGCTGGGGCGGATATTCGTATGCGAGTCGAAGGTCGACCGGACTTTCGTAGGTTATCACCGCCCTGATGCGGTGCGGCCTCAGGGCGGCCGCGATCATCGCCAGCTGTGCGCCGGACGAATGCCCGAGCACGGCGATGCGACCGGTTGGCAGCGAATCGATCTGGCGAAGAACGGCGTCACGCTGCGCGGGCCAGCGGGAGCCGGGCGCATGCGGATAGTCCAGCGCAATAACGCGATAGCCCCAAGAAGCAATGATCGCGTTGAATTGTGCGTCGTTTTTTGGCGAGCCGTGTTCCCATGCGCCGCCGTAAATCGCGAGCACGAGAGGAGCGGGGCGAGCGGCACTCGTGTCCGCACGTCCTGAAAGGGACATGAGGAAGGCCGATACCGGGATGCGAGGGCCTTTTATCGCATAGGCAACAGGGGGAACGAGAGTGCACAAAAGTGCCACGAGCGCGATGATGGCGGCCGCAGGTCGCGTAGAGCTGTGTGAGCGCCACGCGATGAGCAGGACAACAGCGTTGAAAACCGTCAAGACGGGCCAGAGCTCGGTACCACCGACGGTCATAATGAATAGCGGAATCGTCGGGCCTGGAACCTCAATCCAAATCGAGAGAAAGAGCGCGAGCAAGGCCAGCGCGAACGGCATTAACCAAGTATCATCTTGAAAACGAAGGCGTTCCTGCCGAACAGTGCAACCTTCTTAGTCCTTTGGTGGTCTAGTCCTATATATGACACATACTCAATCCCCGATTGCGACGCTCGTTATTAGCGGAGACGTCAAGGGACCGTCCTCCGAGCGCTCCGAATCGGTTTACGGAGGCTATGCGAACGGCCGTGGTGTTGTCGTATTGTTTGCGAGAGACGTCGCCTACCGCGTTAACTTCAAGAATCAGATCTTGAAGGAAGGTCCGCCGCTGAATGTTGGTGCGCAAGCGTGCTACGATGCGGCTGAAGCGGGCGAGGAGTTTGAGTATGCCAATAAAACCTTTCTTCGACTAAGTTGCCAGCAGATCACGGACATTTGTACGGCCGGCCAGTTTAGAGTCGGCTCGAGGTTCTAAGGCATACTCATCGGACCGCGGCAGTCCTAGATGCCCCGTCGCGAAGACCACGCTCACACAAGGGAGCGGTTGCTCCTCTAACGGCGATTTACCGGATTACGAAACGAGCGGAGATTCTAAGCGACTAGCCGGAATTTCAAAACGCCAAAACCCGTACAGGACGGGAGTTTCCTCGATGATGAGATCTGGTTCGGCCGCGGCAACGACGTGTTGAATTCGCCAAGCATCGAGCATCGTCGGTTCTTAGAATGAACTGCGAGGCAAACGGCGCGGCGCCCATCGATCGAGGGTCGCTTGTGCAAGACCAGCAAGCTCGCGCGTATCATGATCGCGACTCCTTCACAAGTCTATCTGCCCTGCGGGGATGATGCGCGGCCCGGCCGAAGGTCGTAGAAGGAGCATCAGTTGTCAGACTCATTGGGCTCGCCCATCGGTCTATCGACCGACACTGCGCCATTAACGTATCTTCGAGTGAGGACGTTGAACGCTTTTGGTTCGGACTGGCGGGAATACCTCAATCGCACGCCTCACAGCGTTTTTCATTCCGAAGAGTGGATGACGCTCCTCAACGTCGCATACGGGTGGCAGATTCATGTGATGGCAGGATTTGACGAGTTAGGCAACGTGGTCGGAGGGTTGCCCTATGCGGTGATTGACGAAGGCACAGAGTTCGTTACAGGCAAACGACGCATCTCTCTTCCTTTCAGCGACTTTTGCGACATCCTTGGCCCCCACTGCAGCCCACTGCTAGACGGGTTCCGTGGAGATGGCGACACTTGGACTTGGAAGACCACGACCAGCCTTTCCCTGCATCGGGCGTTCGAGTCCGCTAAGGTTGGGGAACGCCAAACTATCGCAGTTGAGGGATACGAGGACCGATTCCCCGAGAAATCCGACTACAAATGGCGCCATGCACGGAAGCTTGGGGTGTATGCAACCGCCGAAACATCCCAGGAACGGCTAGAGGACTTCTTCAATCCACACGCGTTACTTAGAGCACGAAAGTATGGCATCTTGCCCCAAGGCCACCCGTTCTTCCAGTTGCTCTACGACCTCTTCTTCCCTCGAAAAGCGTTCGTCGTTTGTGCGTGGGTCTCGGAGTGCGTCAAGCCCATTGCTGCTTGTATTATCTTAGACTGCGGTGACAAGTACTACTACAAATTTAGTGCCTCTAATCCCAATTTCTTAAGATGGCGGGCCAACTACTTCTTGCTGCGTTGGCTCGTCAAGCTCGCGAACGAAAACGGCAAGCGAATCGTTGACCTAGGCTTCTCTGACACTCAAGGGCTCATCCACTTCAAATCCAAGCTGGGTGCCGTTTCTGAACCGGTCTATCGAGTGGATTACCTCCCCCGTCCAGGTTCATCCACCATCAAAGATACGTTCACAACGCTGGTGAACGTCGTCGTTCAAGCCGCTAAGGAAGAGTGCAACAGAGACGAGGATGCTGCTATCCAAGCGCTCGCATCCGCCGGCGCAGCCCTGTACCGCTACTTCGTTTAGGGAGATCGTTATGCATGAGCACTACATGCGCTTACTCGAGGAGCATGGTCCGACGGCTCGGGGAGTTGGGTGGAAGGACGAAAAGTACCAGGCTCGTCAGTTTGCTGCACTCCTCGAGGTTATTCCAGAGGCGTGGGAACCAAAGAGGAGGCGGGTGTCTAAGGAAAACCACCCGATTTCACTGCTTGACATCGGATGCGGTATAGGAGACCTTTGCTCGCACTTCCACGACATGTTTCCCTTTGGCGAATACACTGGTATCGATAACATGCCGGAGATGCTCGAAGCCGCCATTGCCAAGCACGGTTCGCTAAACTCAACATGGATGCACCTTGACATTGCCAAGCTCAATGAATTCAATGTTCCACACGACTTTGTCGTGTCTTGTGGCGTCTTCTACATGAGAGATCCTCATGACGCTTTGGAATTCGCAGGGTTCACAAAACGAGCTCTCACTGAGATGTTTCGCCTCTGCAAGCATGGAATAGCGGCGAACTTCGTGACGGACTTCCGCAACGACTTTAAGGATGAGCGTTTGCAGTATATGTCTCCATGGTACGCGCTGCGCTATGCGATGGAGCATGTCTCGCCCTATGTGAGAATCCGAACTGACCACTACCGCTGGTGGTTCACTCTCTACGCCTATCGGGAGCCACAACCGTGCCGATCGCTCACAACTCGAACGTTTCCCAGTCGTACGGGGTGAAGCCGCGGCCGACATCCTCCCAGCCGGTCTGATAGGCTTTGCCGATGCCTACTTCGTCGTCGAAGCCGGCGACGCCCAGCGGAAGTTCTGTCTCCGGTCTTATAAATCTCAACTCGGTGACCGGAACTGTGTGCATGAGCTTCGCGAGCGTCGGATTGCCCAGCGTTGCGTGGGCGGCCTCTTGCTGTGTGAGACGCGTGAACGCGCGCTTGCCGACTGATTGAAAGTAGGCGTTACGCATCTCGGTTTCGAGGATTTTTCGCTGCATCGTACCATAGATGCCGAAGACGATTTCCACGGCATCGTCGTAACTTGTCTTCGGCTCGAATGGCGGGTCCAACAGGACGACGTCGGCCCCAGCGGAAACCGCGTGCGCGACACCGACTGGGGAGTTGCTCGCGACGCCCCCGTCGCAATACTCGTTGACCGCACCGTCGGGATTCGGAATTAGCACCGGATCGAAGACGAGTGGAAGGGCCGCTGAAGCAAAGATGGCGCGGTGCAGCAGGTCCGGCGTCGCCTCTCGCACGACCGTGTGCGGCCCCAGTGTGAGCTGCAGCGCGTGCACGACCTTTTGGGGAATGTCTGCGCCTCGATTCTGCGGTTGTCCGTAAAGGGTTTCGGGTCGCATGTAAAAATACTCAGGGCGCTGGAGCGTGAGATTCGTCGTCGCAAAGACCAGCGGCATTAGCAGCGGCGTCTTAGGATCGATGTTGCGGGCAATCCAGTCGCTCACCGGTGCGCTCTCCAAGAGTGCGCGCTGATTTCGTACTAGCCCGGTCAGGCTCGCCGCCGCCGCCGCATAATTTAATAGGCCGCTGTCGGGGTCGCGCAAAGCGGCATAGCGCGGCTTCGCGCGCATCAGATTCTGACTACTGATGCCATACCAGAGTTCGCGGAGCTTCGTGTATTGACCGGTCGCAACGAACCAGCCGTTGAGCGCCCCGATCGACGTCCCGCAGACGATTTCGTAGGGCAGCAGCGGCGAACCGTCCCCCACGGCCCCGACGGCCGCGAGCGCACCGATGACTCCAGCCTCATAGGCACCGCGCGCCCCTCCGCCGCTCAGCACGAGGGCGCGCTCAAATGGCTCGCCCGTGTCGGCTTTGAATACGCCGAGCGTCGGCAGCGCCAGCGCGGACGCTCCGAGCGACAGTAAGAAGCTCCGTCGTTCGATCATATCCAACCTCCGCTTGACTTTTTCGTTACTCATTCTGACACAGGCCAGCTTTGCCCGCTTTAGATAAAGGGCCACGTATTGCGCCCTCCGCGCGATGCTGCGCAGGCACCGGTTACGGGATCGCCATTCGGGGCGGGCAGTAGCCACTTCCCACGGCGATCGATTCTGAGGGCGAGTTTGTATATGTGGGTAGAAGCGCAAAGTTCCGCGCCGTGCCGCTAGTGTGTCTTGAGCAGGCAGCGTACCGCGTTCTGCGGCCGTCTGCGCCTTGAGTTTAACGGCCATCTGGCGGATTTAGGCTGAAGCTTCCGGGTCAGGATCTGGATAAAAGAAGCTTGGCTCGCAAGCTTGCCCGCTGTGGCAGCTGGTGCGCCTCGATTTCCGAGAGCGCCGGACCTAAAGTGCAACGCTTCTAGTGAGATTGGCGTTTTAACAGCTGTATGCCCAGAGTTAGTTCGCCCGTCGCCGTCCTCGCCATAAGAACTCAGGCAAAGGGGCCGAGTTCTTCAGCGCTGTCGGAGCCCGTGTATGGGGGCTATACGAACAGCCGTGGCGAGGTCGTTTTATTTGGGAAAGATCAGGCCTATCGCGTCGACTCCAAAAAGCAGACATTGCAACTTCGGCCGCCATTAAACGTAGGAGCGCAGGCGCGCTATGATGAGGCTCAAGCCGGCGAGTCGTTTGAGTTCGGGAACAAGACGTTTCAACGTCTGAACGAACGGCAGATCACTGCCATATGTGAATCCGGGGATTTTAGGGTTACACCGAGACAGCTACCTTTTTAGCTCTTAAGAGGGCTGGACTCGACGGAATCCGTATGCCGTCGGCAAGGCGGACCAGCGCGAGCGCTCTCACGATCCACCACGTGGGATCGATTTCGAACCAGCGAAAACCGTGCCGCGCCGAGTAGGGAAACGCATGGTGATTGTTATGCCAGCCTTCGCCCCACGAAATGAGGGCAACCCACCAACAGTTGGTGGATAAATCATGCGTGCAGTAGCTGCGATAGCCGCTCGAGTGCGCCATGCTATTGACCAGCCAAGTAGCATGGTACCCGACGACAAGGCGCACGCCCATTCCCCAAATCACCCAACTCCAGCCGCCCAACGCGAAGAGGAAGGCTGCGAGAACGAGGTGCAGCGGCCACTGAACGTACTGAAGTGATCTATAAAAGCGGTCGGCCTGCAAGTCCGGCGCGAATCGGCGCAAGTCCTCTCCAGTCGGGAGCGCATCGTTTCGCATGTAGAGCCAGTTCATATGGGCCCAGCTAAAACCGCGGTCGCGCCCGTGCGGATCGCCCTGCATATCCGAGTGCGCGTGATGTTTGCGGTGAACGGCTACCCAGCGAATTGGATCGCCCTGTAGCGCGAGTGTACCAAGCGCGCTGAGTGCGTATTCCAGCGGCTTGCGCAGTCGCAAACCGCGATGCGTGAGTGCGCGATGGAAGCAGAGAGCTATCCCGAGCCCACTCGTAACGTAAAGGACAGCGGCGGCGGCTGCCACCGCACTCCATTCGAACGTTCCCGGTATGAACGCGGCCAATGCGGCGGCGTGGATAGCGCCCAGGCCGAGGCCGTTGAGGCGGCGACGAGCTTCCGAGCTCAACTCCTAACGGTATGCTTGCTGCGATGAGAAGCAATCGCGGCAATAGACAGGTCTGCCGTTCCGCGGCTGAAACGGAACTTCCGCGACGCCGCCGCACTGACTGCACGTTGTTTTGAAGAGCTCTCGGGTTGCGCGTCCGGACGAGCTGCGTTGGCCTCCGTTGGCCTTGCGAGCGGCGCGGCAGTCGGTGCATCGACCGGGTTTGTTCGTGAAGCCTTTAGCAGCAAAAAACTCCTGCTCGCTTGCGGTGAATATGAACGAGCGGCCGCAGTCGAGGCAGCTTAACGTTTCATCGGTGTACATGTAATTTAGGATCTCCTAATGACTTTTAAGGTGATTGTTCGGATCGCGGCGATGTTCGCCGCGCTTCCCCGGCGCGATAGCGATAAACGATGCGGCCCTTCGTTAAGTCGTAGGGCGAGAGTTCCAAGTCCACGCGATCGCCGGGAAGAATGCGGATGCGATGTCGACGCAAGCGTCCGGCGATGTGCCCTAGGACGACATGGCCGTTATCGAGCTCGACCGAGAACGTGGCGCTCGGAAAAACTTGCTTGATGCTGCCGATTACCTCAAGCGGGGCTTCCTTGACGTTTTGCGGCGCAGCCAATTTGGGCACGCGTGCCCGGCCTCGGATTTTTCTATTGCGAGCAGCGATGGTTAACTCTCCTTTTGTTGGTCATGCTGTGCAGGCTCGACCCAAAGCGGGCTTCCACGCCGGCGGGGCGCAGCGCACCAACCAAGCGCATCCTAAGATGAACTCGGTAAGGGAAACGCCGCTCGACGGGTGGCTAAGCGAAGGGGGCTTAAAAATTGTACCGATCTTTCAGTGGCGCAATTTATCGACCGCTCGAAAGATCGCGCTTTGAGGTGACTGGTGAGGATTCTCTCACAAATCCGCCTGATTCGCAAGCGCTGCGGCTCACGTGAGCCGCTCGTTTCCTGGAGACGTCACAAACGCGACACGATCTTGGTCACACCGCGCGACTCGGTTACCATCGCCTTCGACGCAAACAATGCCGGCTGGTGGTTCTATCATTGCCACAACCTCTACCATCTCGCGGCCGGCATGGCGACCTCTGTAAAGTATGTATAGACTGTAAACGCGGCTAGCGTGTCACGCACGTCTATTGTACCCCCCGCGACCGTTGCACAACCAGAAGCACGGTATCGTCGGTAGGCTTCGCGGAGCTCATTACGCTTTGCTGGATGAACGAGGCGGGGTGATCGACGATCGTCCCATCAACCAAGAGTGTCAGGGCGTGGAGCACCGCTCGTTCCGCACGCTCTACATCGCGATTGAACTCCGTGAGCCCATCGGTGTAGAATAGAACAACGGCTCCGGGCTCGAGCGATGCAGTGTGCGTCTGCAATTCGATTGGCATGCCGATGCCTAACGGAACGCCTCCGTACGGCAACGCGCGTGCGGCCAAATTGGGAGCCGCAACGAACGGGGGCGGGTGCCCGGCGCTGGCATAACTGATCGTCGAGAGGTCGCCGCTAATAATGGCAACGAGCGCCGTGGCCGCCACGTTCTGCCGCGATTGCAACGCCAGGTCGGCCCGCGCCAAGATCTCCGCCGGCTCAAACGCCTCGAACGCGGCGGCAAAGATGCTGCTACGAATGCGCGCGGCGGCGACGGCCGCGTCGAGCCCGTGACCGGTAACGTCGCCGATCGAAAAGCCGATCCTTCCGTCGGGCAACTCGAAAGCATCGTACCAGTCACCGCCGATGAGCGTTTCGCGCTGTGCTGCAATATAGAGGGCATCGCATTGCATGCCCGAACGCTTGGGAAGACGTTCGGGGAGGAAAGCGGTCTGCAGCGTCTCCGCCGAACGCTTTGTTTCCTTCAGCAGCGATTGCAGTGCAGAGCAAGCCGCGCGCCGTTCTGCGGTGACCGCGCCCATGACCAACCCCGTTATCGCCAGGATCGACATCCAGCTGTCGAGCTGCACCAGTCGCGAGTCGAGCGAACCCGAAGCCCAAGGTCCAAATCCGTGCGCCGTTGCCCAAATGGCAAGCCCGCCGATCGCTGCGATCGCTGTCGCAGTTTCACGTTGCCGAAAACGAAGTGCCGTCCAAATTACAAACGGATAAACCGAAAAGCGCAGTGGAAGTCTGCTCAAAAACGAAACCCAGCTCAGCGCTAACAACGCTGCCGCCAAGAGGCTCAACTCGATCACGCCGCCCTCGGCACGTTCGGTACTGCGGGTGCCCGTAATCCACGTGAGCAACACTGGAGCGACGAAGAGGACCCCCATCGCGTCGCCGGTCCACCACACCCACCAAACCGAAGCGAAAGCGCTCCATGGAATGACTCGCGCAAAGGCAAGCTCGGCGACGCCGTTGGTTGCCGATACCGTCATCGCAATTGCCGATCCGAAAACTACGAGAAGAAGGACGTCCCGCACGCGGTCGAGCGAGTTCTCGAAGCCAAAACGTCGCAGCAGTACGCTGCCGAGGACGGGTGCCAGAGTGTTTCCGCTCGCGATCGCGGCTGCCGTCCAAGTGGGCTCGCCGCTGAGGGCGTTGCTTGCGAACGCACCGACCCAAATACCCGGCCAGACCCGATTCCCCCACAGCAGAAGTGCGGCAAGCGCGATACCGGTGGGAGGCCACACTGCGGTTACCTGTTTCGTCGCGAAGGCCAAGGTAAATCCGAGTTCCGCTGCACCGGCATAGGCAAGCGCAACCAAGAGCGGGACAAGAACTCTTCCGCCGACCGTTCTCAGATACGGCTCCGCCGAGGCTCGGTGCACGCGTCGGGTCATTCGCAAGGCGCTCTAGGCCCCTCCTCGTGGCGGCTCGTTGTTGTGAGCAATGGATACTCGGTGCGGCGCGGAACATCCTAGACCGCCCAAACCACCGCTCCGTTTCCCAAATGGTTGACTCGACCTATCTATTCTAGACTGGCATCTCCGTCGTATTCTGACGGATCCCAAACTTCGGGCTGACGGAGTGCGCCGGCAAGAGACTGATCGGGCGCGCGGTAAAAGAAAGACCAGCTTTGTTTTCGCCGATGGCGAGCGAATTCGTCGAAAGCGCGCATTTTAAGCAAACCTACGCCAGGCCTGTCGAGAACGCAAATGGCTTCGGCCTCGCATCGCGCGAGCGCAAGCGCGAGCAAGTCCGGCAGCAGCTCGACGTCGGGTTCGAGCGTCTGATAGTCGACCAGGCGCATTCGGGGGAGCTCGTTCGCGGTGTCTTGTCGTCTGAAAATACAATAAGCACACAAGTTGCGATTGCGCGATGCGGTAAGGATCCAAATGCGAGATCGGCGGATCGCTACCGAAAAATGCCACGACAGCGTCGCGCTGTCACGAGCCGCGAGCAGTGTGTCGCCGTTTTGACGCAGCAGTTCCCTCCAGAACGCATCAAATCGGAGATCGAACCGGTCGGCACATTCTATCTCAAATCCAGAGGAGTGCGCGGCGGGTCTCCCGTTGAAGATGCGGTCCGTCAACCGCAACGTTGCGCCGGCCAACGGCCCCAGCGCGACCGCGAACGGCACGCGCAGTTTCTCCAAGGCCCTCGTTGCGAAAGAGCGATGCCCCGCTATACGATATGCAACGGTTCCCCAGTCGCCGGCTGGTACGCGGTTGTAAACCTTATCGGCATAGCGTAGAGCCATCGGCCCGATTGTCGTCGCGATGACGAGGTCGACGCCGCGCTGATTATGTCGCGCATCCACGAGCCACCGAGAATAGCGGCCGCGGTACGCAGGCGCGACGCTCCATGCCCGGCCGCTGGCAGCAATCAGATGTTCGCCCCGGAAATGATAAAGCGTCGGAATATTGCCAAGGTAGCCGGTGATGTCGCCAGCGGAGGTTTCCAGTACCCAACCGATTGGCCACGATTTGCCGAGCTGGGGCCAGAGTGGATTACCACACCACAGAATGCGCCACTCATCCTGCGACAATACGGAGTTGAGAACTGCCTCTAGGCGGCGGATTTGCGCGTAGTCATCAAAGTGCGCGGGCCGGATCCGTGGTGCCGGGGGAGGCGGCAACTTCGACGAGGCCGCCTCTCTTTTAGGCATGAAAGCCACTACCCGCCAGCTGCCGTTGATTCCCGCTTTGTCGGTCCAGTGGCATACAGCATTGCGCGTCGGTTGCTTAACTCTAGTAATTATCCACGATTTGGTAGAGGTATACGGCTTGTCAATACGAGGCGGCGCATCGTCCCTCCACCACTCCGGCGGAGCGGAGCGACGCGCTGCCGCCGTGTTTGACGCGTCTTTTATTCGACGATATGGATATTGCTTTGCGTTATTCCAGTTGTCGGAATCGGAAGATGCGAGGCGTTATCCCCCCAGTTGAGTTCGTTGCCGTCGCCTTCGTTTTCAACTTCGGTGAAGAAGGCGTTCCAGGCCGGCTGCTGTCCGACGATAGTAAACGTGGCGTTATCGACGCCTTCGGGAACCCACGGACTGGAACCGGCAGAATCATCGATCATCATTCCGTAGTCGTGCATTTCGTGCAACAGTGTCTTGGCCCACTTGTGGTCCGGCAGCGCGTCGATCTGCGCGTCGGTTAAATCAAGCCAAATGTATTCGCCCTCCGCTGGACCCGAGTAACAACGTCCGCCGCTCTGCGCGGCAGGCCAAAAAAACAGCGGCGACGGGCAGTGAGTGCCGGAATAGAAGGTATGCTTGATCTTGCCCGCGACGATCTCGCGTGGATCGAGCATGCCCGGCTGCAGGGGAGTTGCCGCTTCGTTGGCGCTTCCGGAGCAGCGGCCGTGGTTTTGCAGCGATGTGGTCGTGCACAGATCGCCAAACCCGACGCTGAGTGCGCCGCCGCCGTAAACCGGAGCCGTCGTTCCCTTTCCGGTTCCGTGGTCGTTGAACTCCCAAAAGTCGTACTCCGTTCCGGCCCAACGCTCAATGACGGTCGCATGGTGGTCGCTGTCGATCGATGCATGCGCGCCGTTGGGGATATGGATGGAAACGCCTGAGAAAAACGAGCAACCCCCATACTGCGAACAGGTGACGGTGTACGTCGGATCGCTCTGAGTCGCGTAGTAGATGGGGTCGGTATCGTCTTGCCCTTGACCGTTAGTTCCGGGCTCGGCCTCTTGGATTTCGCCCATCGAGAACGTACCATTCATCATCTGCGATACTTCGGACGCCGAGTTAGGATCGAGCAGTGGGCTGCACGGATCGGACGCACAAATAGGAACGATGAACGGGTCGGGCTTATACGGAAACTGCCAGCCTGCAGGCGGTGGCGTCTGCAGCGCTTCGGTGATGCGGTTGCTTGGGGACGATGATTGGGGATTCGTCAGGGGTGCGCCGGCGCCGCCGCTACACGCGACGAGCAAGACCAGGCCCAGCACGCTTGGGAACCTGTTCACGAGAACCTCCGTGGCCCAAAGGCTTATTTCCTATTGGGCTCTCGAGCACCTAAGGCCCGAAATAAAAACGAGCTTAGTATAGCACACCCGGCCGGCGGGCGCTTCTCTGATGCAAAAGCGCGAGCAGAAGCGGATGGCCGCGCGATGGGGTTTCACAAAAACTCGCCGGCGCTGGGAACGGGCTAGCCGGCGGTCGGGACCCTGTCACATCCCAACGACGGGGCGGTCTAGCCCGCTATCTTCGGCACTTGCGCCGCGGAAGATCTTATGACGCTCTGCGCTAAGTCGTTTGGCACCTAGTCGGCGCCAGCGCACCCTCGAAAATCTCGATGGCGCCATTGTGTTCCAAGAACGTTAGTTTTTCGAAGACGGTGCCGGCGCCCGCGAGCGAGCCACCGTTTTTTGACGGCTTGGCAACCTGGTAGCACGAGCCTTCCCCAGACCAACCGAGGCCGTAAAAATACTCGAATAGCTCGACCGTATAGCGCTTCTTAGGCTTGAGGCGCGAACTCACGAGCGGCGCTCCCTTGGGAAGCGTCGGGTAGAATCCCGGAAAGCTGTTGAACCCGATTTGGAGGTAAAAGATCGGCGTCTTTGAGCCGGCTGGTGGAAGCAGTGACCCTTTGTATGCCGTGGTGCTGCTAACGAGCTTGACGGCGTACGCGTAGCTACCGTATTGCTGCGGATATTGCAGCGCGCCGCCCCAACCTTTGAAAGCCGGAACGCACAGCGATCCCCCGTTGTGTTTCAGCGCTTCCTTCGCCACCTCGGCATATTCTTTGGTACTCTTTTGGCGCTTGCAGTTCGCGGGGGGCGAAACGTCCGGCGCATCTGCCCCGAGGCGCGTAAGCGTAGCGGTGCTTTCGAGATTCGCCGGCAGCGGCGCGAGCGTCGATTGGCCCGCGCAGCCCGCGAGCAGGCCGATCGCGACCGCGGAAACGAGAAGTCCCCAACGCTGTGAACCCGATCGATTGAATCGCATGATACCTCCTGCACGGCGAGCCGTCCTGGACGAGGCGGACCGCTAGAATCGTATCCCTTCGAGGGTGATCGGCGGTATGGGGGGCCACCCTACCATTTAGCCGACGCCGCCGTTAGGAACGACTCGACCGGTTCGATCGTCCGCCGGCGGCCAGTCCCGCGCTAGTTCGCGTCGCGGCCGATTGTGTCGAGATGCGTCGAACTCATCCGTCGCTGGTCGCCGTACTCATGCAAGTATTCCTACAGGACCTGGTGGCCCGCCTATGAACCGGGGTTACCACCGTGCGCGAGCGACGAAATCTCAAAATCCGCGGGATCGTCCAAGGCGTATTCTTTCGCGAAACGGTCCGCCGCATTGCGTCGCGCTACGCCGTGACGGGTTACGTGCGGAATGTTGGCGTTAACGTGCTGGAAGTCGAAGCCGAAGGCGAACCTACGGTTGTAAATGCATTTATCGAAGATATTCTGGCTCATCCCCCTCGCGAAGCCAGTATTGAAGACGTAGGATCGACGGCGATCCTCCCGCGAGGAGACGCGCACTTTTCGGTCACGCCCAGCATCCGCTGATCATATCCGGCCGCGGACTATCAGGCGTAGCCGGCTTCGCCTTTGAAGGTTTCGCCATGGCGCTGACAGCACCGCTACCCACCGGTGCCGTGACGTTTGCCTTCACGGACATCGAGGGCAGCACAGTACGATGGGAGCGGGACCGCGTGGCGATGCAAGAAGCCGTGCGCCGCCACGACGCTATTTTACGCCGCGCCATTGCCGAACACGGCGGCCAGGTATTCAAGACCATCGGCGACGCGTTCTGCATAACGTTCGAACGCCCTGAGAACGCCGTCGCAGCGATGCTCGCCGCGCAACGTATGCTCGCCGCCGAAGATTTCTCGGCCGTCGATGGCTTGCGGGTGCGCGCCGCGATCAACAGCGGCACGGCCGACGCGCGCGAGGGTGATTACTTCGGTCCGGCGGTCAACAAAGTCGCAGGCATTGCTTCAACGCGCCCTAGCGATCCGGGAGAAGGCCCTCGGCGCAGATCATCCATTGACGAGAGCCACGCAAGTAGCACTCGACGCTATTCGTTTCAAGAACGCGTAAGCTCGCGGTGCCGAAAGCACGTCACGACGTGATCGTTCACCATGCCCACGGCTTGCATGTGCGCGTAGCAAATCGTCGTTCCGAAAAAGGTGAAGCCCGCTTTTTTCATCGCCTTACTCATCGCATCCGATACATGGGTCGAGGCTGGAATTTGCGAGACGCTCTTCCAGCGATTGACGATTGGGTTGCCGTCGACGAACTTCCACATGAACGAGTCAAGCGTCGCGCCGCCGTCGCGGAGAGCTACGTAAGCCCGTGCGTTCTGCACCGCACCCTCAATCTTGCGGCGGTTTCGAATGATTCCGCTGTTACGCGTAAGCGACTCGACCTTCCGGCGATCGAAATGCGCGATCCGAAGCGGATCGAAAATCGGCGAAGGCCTGGCGGTACGCCTCGCGACGGCGCAGGATCGT
Source organism: Vulcanimicrobiota bacterium (assembly GCA_963752825.1). Lineage (GTDB taxonomy): Bacteria > Vulcanimicrobiota > Vulcanimicrobiia > Vulcanimicrobiales > Vulcanimicrobiaceae > Cybelea. The sequence goes on from CAVVZF010000001.1 coordinate 927,659, forward strand.
CATCCAGCTCAGGCCGGCTTGTGCGCCCTCCAAGACCATGAACTCGAAGAGACGGCAGTCGTCGTGTACCGGAACGCCCCACTCTCTGTCGTGATAATCGAGCATCAACGGATCGCTTCCGACCCAAGAGCAGCGGACGTTACCGCGTTCCGTCATCGGGCGCAAAAACGCTGGCTAGCGAGTAAAAACGGCCGGTGATTTCACTCGACAGCGTCGAGCTACTAGCGTAACGCAGGCGTCGACGCGATCACGCGCTTGCCGATGATGCTGCCGCTATTGTTGTTCTTTCGCATCCAAGTGCCTCGAAAGCTCATCCCATCTGAGGAAAACTTGAGCTCGAAGACGCCGGTCCCATGCGAGTCTCTCCAGGTGCCCGACAGCGCCTGCGAACCGCGGGGAAGCGTTCCTTGCAGCCTTCCATTCTTGAACGAGCCCGTTACCGCTTGACCGTTCTGATCGAACTTGAGGACATCGCCGCCGAAGGCTGCGCCGCTCGAGGCGATTTGCCAGAGTCCCTTAATGCCGAGCTGCGCGGTGTTGAGTACGCTTCCGGTGATTTGTCCAGCCGGCTCGGTGCCGGGCACCAGGCCCCACGTGCCCTGGAAACCTCTGCTGTCGTCATCGAACTGCAATTTGATCCAACCGTTCGAGCTGGGACTCTTCCAGGTCCCGGCGAACGCGTTGGTGTCGGTGGCCATGGTGCCGCTCAGTTGCGTTCCCGGTCCATAGTTTCCGACGACGTCTAAAGACAACTGGTGCAAGCTGATATGGTGCGCCGTGAGCTCGCCGCTGCCCGTTACGTTAACGTTGTAGAATCCCGAAACGCTGGGATAGGCGGCGCGGACGCCGTCGAAGTGTCCGCTCGGCCTACTGCCTGGCCGTCCCCATTCGCCGGAAAATCTGCTCCCATCGGCGGCGAAGACGATCGTCATCCAGCCGCTGCCGCGCGCGTCGCTCCAATTGGCATCGACTTGAAGCGTGCCAGGCTCGAACTTCCCCTCGATCCTTCCGGTTTGCCCGTACGCGCCGGTTATCGCCGAGCCATCTTGCCGAAGCCTCACTGTGCCGTTCGCCAACGCTTCGCCACTGGGGGCGACGCTCCAACTGCCGGTTGCGTTGACTGCGCTTTGCGCGCGGGTGTCGACGGCCGTGAATGTCAATGCGACTGCAAGCAATAGCAACGAAATGTGACTCCTGCCCATCGAAGTACCCTCCGAACGGCGGCGCGTCGTGAGGTGCCGCCAACCGCACGTTATCCCCGCAATCGGCAAGGCCTAAACCGGCAAGCGATATCGGTTGAATATCACGGGCGCCTGCCGCATGGCAGGCGCCCTATGCCGGGTCAGGGTGCAGTTCTAGTGAGGCGGTCGGCCTCCACCACCGTGTGGCGCACCCCCGCCGCCGCCGCCCGATGAACGCGGCGGTGACCAGTTGCCCCGCGAGTACGAAGGAGCGGACCCATATGAACCGCGCGAATACGAGGGCGCCGAGTATGATCCGCGCGGGTAGGACGGATACGATCCGTGTGAGTACGACGGGTAGGATCCGTGTGAGTACGACGGATACGATTCGCGTGGGTACGACGGATACGATCCGCGCGAGTACGAGGGTGTCTCGCGCCCGTAGGATGGAACGGATTCGCGCCCGGCGTACGGGTCGCGCGAGCCTCCGTACGATTCGCCGCGCGTGCTTCCGTACGATTCGCCGCGCGTGCTTCGGTACGACTCGCCCCGCGACGCCGAGAAGCGGCCCCATGAATCGGAGGGAGCGCGCTCTTCTCGCCCGGCTTCGTTCGGCGCCGAGACCTCACCGGCAGACCGTGCCTCGCCGCGCGTTACATTGAAGCGATCCCACGATGTGGAAGGCGCGAACTCGCTGCGGGCAGGTTCGGGTTGCCGTGATGCCTCCGAACCTTCGCGCATTGCGGGCGCGGTATTCTCACGCATTGCGGGCGCGGAATTCTCGCGAGTCACCGGCGCGTTCCCACGCCGAGTCGCTTCGATCTGATGTGCCGGAGCTGCGTTCTCGCGCGCAAACGTCGGATGCTGGTGCGTAACCGGCACATTTCCACGCGACTGCACCGCATTGGAGCGCTCAGGCATACTCGCGTGAGCGATGGCCGCGTTCGTGCGAGTCGTCGGCACAGTCGCATGAGATACAGGTGCATTTGCACGACCCAGCGCCGCGCGCGCAGCGGCGTGGCCGGTGAATCCGGCCCGAGTGGCCGGAGTTACAGCCCTATGCTGCGCGACCGAGGTGTGCGCGGCGGCCATCCCATGCAACGCGAAGCGTGGTGAGTTGAAGGCTTTAGAGAAGGTCACCGGCGCGTGCACCGTGCCGTGTGAGAATGCTAGGTTATTGCGCGTTGGTTTGATCGGCAGAGTTCCATGGATCGTTCCGACGCGACGTCCGAGGTCGCGCGGGGTCACCGCAACAGTATGTCCGTGAACCGTCCCGTGACGGAAGTGCCGGGTCGTGGTTCCGGTCGCTCCACCGTGACGGAAGTTACGGTAGATCCGCGTGATGTTGGTGACGTTTACGATGTTGGTTGCGAAGCTCGCCGGGTACCCGTAACCCCATCCAAAGCCGAGCCACGCCCAGCCGGGATACCACGGATAAAACGGTTCGTAGGGCGCGATCGGAACCCACCCGATATAAGGATAGGGGTAGCCGTTTGCGGCTGGATACGCGGGGCCGCCGACGCCGTACGGAGTCTCAGGAGAAGGCCCGCCTTCGCCATACGGGCCGGGAGCGGCCGAGTTATATGGAGCCTCTGCGGCGGCTGGAGCAGCGTTGTTTGACGGGGCGGCAGCCTCGTTGCCGTACGACGGGGCAGGAGCGCCCGAACTGCTAGGCGCGTAGCCGTAGTTTCCGCCGCAGTTATTGGGTCCGCCCGTAGACGCGACGTCGAATCCAAAGAACCCAACAAGCGCAGGCGACCAGGTCTGGGCCGCCTTGGAGGCCGGCGGCAACCATGCCCAGCCCGAAGAGCCGCAGTCGCAGTAATACCAGTTGCCATAGTGATACGGCGTCCAGCCCCATGGCTCGGAGCCTACCCACGTCCAACCGTACCCGCCTTCCCAAGTCCAGGAACCGTTACGATATGGGACCCAGCCCGCCGGCTCGTTCGGTACCCATGACTGTCCGTAGCCGGCGACGGCTTCCCAACGACCGTAGTCGTTCAGATTCTCGTAACCGGCGAGTCGGGGATTCAAGCTCGGGTTCGCGCTCAGCGCGGCGAGCATCGTCTTGTCGCGCTCGGCGTTCAAGTCGTCGAAGGAGTCGAAGGCGACTTCTGGGCCATACGTGATCGCGGGATTGGATGCCGAACCCCGCGCGCTCAGCGTCCTTCCCGTTCCGAGTGTGTAGGTTTGCTGCGGCGTAACTACGTCGGCGCCGCCGCGTCGCGCGGTGATCCAGCTCGAGCCGTCCGCGGCGATCGAAATCCGAACGTCGCCGGCCTGCTGCGCGCGTACGCTAACCGAAGGCGTGTCGACTTGAATCGCCTCGCCGCCGCCCATCAGTCCGATCTCCGCGGTGCCGTCCGCGAGCTGTACCTTTCGGTTATTCGGGTCATTGCTGACGATGCGCGCCTGGGCGGTCCCTCCCAGCCGAACGGCCGTGTAGCCGTCGAACTGAAGCTCAGCGTGCGACGTCGTCCCGGTCGAGATATAGTCGCCGGGAAGCATCGGCGCATTGCGTACCGCGTTTGTCTGCACGTGGCTGTCGCCTCGTTGGACGACCGCCGAACCCTCGACGACGCTGACGCGGACGACGCCTGGTCCGGCCGTGCCCGGCCCGTTCCTGTTAGGTGCCTGTTCGTGCGGGGTCCGCAGCGCACTCGTGAGTATCACTCCAACCAGCACGGCCACGGAAATCAGGGTCGCGGAAATCACGCTAACGGACTTGGTTATCATCGGTGGCTCCTCCGGTTCTTATTGAAGCCGAATCCGCCTGAGCGAGCATGGAGCGACGATTAGCCGCCCATTAAGTTAGAATGAGAGGGCGATTAAGTGGTGAAAAGGAGCCGGCCGGCAAGCAATCGGGAACCCCCAAGACCCGAGGGGGCGCGCGCAACGGGCTCGTGCCGAACGCCGCGCATGTCGTGTTCGTCAAGTAGACGAGAAGAGGTCGGTCGTGATGTAGCGCTCCGCAGTATCGGCGAGAAGGACGACGATCCTTTGACCCTGATTTTCCGGACGCGCCGCGACCTGCAGCGCTGCGGCGAACGCGGCGCCGGAAGAGGCGCCCGCTAAGATACCTTCGGTTCGCGCGAGACGCCGCGCGCAAGCGAAAGCATCTTCGTCGGTGATCGAAATGATTTCATCAATAACGGAGCGGTTGAGAATCGCGGGGATGAAGCCCACGCCGATGCCGGGTATCTTGTGATCGCCGACTCGGCCGCCCGATAGAACGGCGGCGTTCGCAGGCTCAACGGCGACGACTCGGACTCCCGGCCTTCTAGCTTTGAGCACCTCTCCGACTCCGGTGATCGTACCGCCCGTTCCGACGGCCGACACGAAGACGTCGACGGCTCCTTCGGTATCGTCCCAAATTTCGACGGCCGTCGTTTGCCGGTGCGTCTCTGGGTTTGCGGGGTTGCTGAACTGGTCGACCCAGACGGCGTTGGCGGTTTCAGCTGCGATGCGCCGAGCGCGGGCGACGGCATCGCCCATGAGAATTCCTGGAGTGAGCTCCACCTCCGCCCCAAGCTGGCGCAAGAGCGCAATGCGCTCCGTCGACATCGTTTCCGGCATCGTAAGGATAAGTCGATAGCCACGGGCGGCGGCCACAAACGCCAGCCCGATTCCGGTATTCCCACCGGTGGCTTCGACGATCGTCATTCCAGGCCGCAAAACGCTCCTCCGTTCAGCATCGAGGATGAGCGCAAGCCCGAGCCGGTCCTCGACGCTGCCGCAGGGGTTGCGCATCTCGAGCTTTGCAAGGATTCGGCCGGGCAAGCCACTGGAGCTGCGCGCGAGTTCTACTAGCGGCGTATTGCCTACCGTGTCGGTAATAGTCGAGAATCTCATTCGTTCAATCCTGAGCACCGGGTGCAAGCTTATACGCATCGAATCCTCCGCGACGACTTCAGACTTTTCAATGCCAAGCTTTGGTCCTACGGTGCTGTTTACGTCGGTTCCGAGGAGGACAACGTGTACGCGTTCGCTATGACCTCCGGCGATGGACTCCACGGAATCAGTGCCATCGGTGTGTGGCGATCTGCCAGACGTTACTGCCCGGATCTTCGATCATCGCGCGACGATCGCCGTATGGCATGTCGGCTGGTTCTTCGATCGATTTTGCCCCAGCCTCTAGCGCGCGCCGGTACACCGTATCCGCATCCTCTACGTAGAGATAAAGGAAGCTCGAAGTCACTTCGCGCGGGCCCGCGCCGCTGACCATAACCATCGAGTCGCCGATCCGCATCTGCGACGGCATATCGCTCTTGAACTCGCCGCTCGCGCCGAAGGCGTCTTTCAGAAACCGCACGAGCCGCGCGGGATCCCGAGCCACGAGACGCGGCGTGACGCTACGCCAACCCTCGGGCTTCCATTCGGCCACTCGATTTCTCCATTCTTTCAGTGTCGCTAACGTGCATAAGCTCCGGTGGCGCGCGCCAGGAGCTCGGGCGCGCCAAGCAGCTCGCACGCGGCAGGAAATTGAGCAGTTGGTCCGCGCCACGCCAACTCGTCGACGTCTGCAAAGAGCGCGGCATCGGTTCGAAGCGTTGCCAGTTCCTTGAATAGGAGAGCGACGCGGCGGCGCTCGCCGAGCACCTCCGGCGGAAATCGCTCGATTCTGCCATAGCGCGTCAGGAGAGCGACCGCACCCTTCGGTCCAATGCCGGGCATGCCGGGATAGCCGTCCGCGGCGTCGCCGACGAGCGCGAGATAGTCGGGTATTAGCTCGGGATCCACCCCAAACTTAGCTCGCACGCCGTCAGCGTCCCGGATCGCCTTACTCCTTCGATCGATTTGCACGATGCGGTCCTCACGCACGCACTGCGCGAGATCCTTGTCCGGCGTCCAAATGCAGACTTTCTGCACGCGAGAATCACTCGAGGCGAGGGCGGCAGCGGCGGCCAGCGCATCGTCGGCCTCGAGTTCGACCATCGCCCAGACCGCGATCCCCATGGCCCGCAGCGCCTCCTCGAGAGGATGGAACTGTGTGAGGAGCGCCGGATCGATTCCCTGACCGGTCTTGTATCCAGCCCAGAGCTCGTTACGAAAAGACTCGATGACGTGATCGGTGGCGACGCCTAAGTGGGTGGCTCCGTCGGCGATCATGTGCAGCACGGTATTGAGCACTCCGACCACCGCCCCGAAACGCCGGTCCTTACCGTTCGTGAAACGCCGCAACCCGTAAAAATGGCGGAAGAGTTCGTAGGTTCCGTCGATCAGATGAACAACCACGGTTCGCCTTGCGTTCCCTGACCGGCCGTCACGCCACCTTTCTTGCTGAGCGAGTGGGGGGACGGGGCGGCGCCGGCGGCGTACTGCGGCGGCATGTCGACCGCCGCGCAAGCAAGCCGACGCGCCGGAATTGATGGAGGCGCCGTCTGGGCGGCTTGGAGCGTCGCGGCGATCGTCGTAGTGGTGCACTTCGCCGTGGCGACGGAGTACGGCGCGTTCCGAAACGAGCTCTACTTCATTGTCTGCGGGCGTCACCCGGCGTTCGGTTACGTCGATCAACCCCCGCTCGTTCCACTGCTCGCGGCGCTAACTCAATCGGCGGGAATCGACCTCTGGTTGCTGCGCCTTCCGGCGGTGTTGGCCGCCGCGCTCCTCGTCCCGGTGACGGTCATGCTAGCGCAACTGCTCGGCGCGAGCACGCGCGGCGCCTGGCTTGCGGCGATTGCGGCAGCAGGCGCGACGCTCGTGACGGCGATGACCGCCACGCTCTCGACGTCGACTTTTGAGCCGATCGCCTTCACGCTGATCGCCTACTTCATCGCGCGCGCCCTGTTCTTCGCCGAACCGCGCGCGTTTTGGTGGGCCGGCGCGATCACCGGTTTCGCGTTCGAAGCGAAGTATGGCGCCTTCTTTTGGGCCCTTTGGCTCGCGCTCGGGCTCGCGCTGGCCGGGCCGCGATCGGCGCTGCGCTCGCGCGATTTCTGGATAGGCTCGCTCATCTTTGCGGCGGTTGCGCTGCCGAACGTGATCTGGCAAGCGGCGCACGGATTTCCGTTCCTCGAACTGGTTCGCAACGACAACGCCGGAAACTTCACCGGAACGCCGCTCTCTTTCACGCTCGACCAGATGCTCGCCGTGAACATGGTGCTGGCTCCCCTCTGGATTGCCGCGATCGTCGCGCCGTTCGCGTCGGCGCGACTCGCACGCTTCCGCTTCTTGTCGATCGCCTTCGTCGCGATGGCGGTCTTCATTTTGGTGACGCACGGCAAGAGCTACTATCTCGCGGGCGCTTATCCGACGATGTTCGCGCTGGGTGCTGCGGCATGCACGCGGTTGCCGCGCTGGCTCGTCGCAGTCTGGGCGGTGCTCATCGCCGTCAACGGCGCGTTCTCGCTTCCGCTCGTGCTGCCGGTGCTGCCTCCGGACCGCCTCAAGACGATGATGGACAACATGCATCCGCGGCCGCGTCCGATCGAAGCGGCCGGCGTCGGCGCGCCGCTGATGCAGATGCTCTCGGACGAGTTCGGCTGGCAGGGCCTCGCGCGCGCCGTCGAGGACGCGTACGGCACTCTGCCGCCGGCTGATAGAGCGAAGGCCGCGATCTTTGCTTCGAACTACGGCGAGGCGGCGGCGATCGACTATTACGGCTATGGACTTCCGCCGGCGCTAAGCGGCAACAACAACTACTACCTCTGGGGGCCGCGCGGCTATGACGGTTCGGTCGTGCTCGCGGTGAACGTCGATCCCGCGCAGTGGTCGAGAATTTGCGATTCGGCGCGCGTCGTGGCTACGTTCGGCACGTCGCCCTACGCGATGCCCTACGAGCGCGATCGGCCGATCGTCTTATGCCGCGGCATGCGTCCACCGCTGCAGCAGCTCTGGCCTGCATTCAAACACTACGGTATCGAAAACCTAGGTCGCTAAACCGAAACGCCGTTTGCCATCAGGGCCGCGCACAGCGGCAGGAACACAAAGAGGCCGATCTGGACCCCAAGCAACGTCCTCAACCGACGATACTCAGCATGGTCTAGCACGATCGATCCGTCAGCGGTTTGGCGCCGGTTCCATTGTAAGAATGCGCGCGTCGGCGCGATCGAGATGAGCGCGATGGTCACGAAGATCGCCATCTTCACCCAAAAGATCGCATTGTGGGCGTAATATGCGGAGCCCTTGGCGCCAAAGAACACCAGCAACAGTCCTGTTATGATAACGAGACCGGCTGACATCCCGTAGTATCGATCGATGCCTTGAAGTTGCGCTACGCCTTCGCGCGACAGTGATTTCTTCAGCACGAACGCCTCGCCGGCCAAGAGGCCGGCGAGCAAGAAGATGCAGATAAAGTGGGCAAAGTGGAGCAGCGCGTCGCGCTCGATTATGGACACGTGCGACGAGGGCTCTAGCTCACCCTGACCGCGCCGTGGTCGTCGCAGTGCGCACCGTGCTGATTGTGGAGGTGCCCGCCGACGACGTAGTCGACGTGCCCGGCGTGGGGAACCGGCTCGTGCCCGCATCCTGACGCGTGGCGATGCGCCGCTTCATGGGCAGCGCAGTCGTGGCCGTCGTTGCAATCGGCCGGATTTTTGCTTGACGCGGCAAGCTCGTGCTCGTCGAAGTGACCGTCGTGTCCGTGGTGCATGTGGCCGTCGTGCAGATAATCGCTGTGGTCGTCGTGCTGCAAGCTCGAGTGTCCGCACCCCGCAACGTGCGCATGGTTGTGAGGGTCGTGCGTCGTATGCGTCATGGCCGCATTATCTCGCAAACTAAGCCGACTGTCCAGCGTACGACTCAGGTGCGATCGAGAGCGTGTGTGAACGCCTCGCGCAGCGTCTCCACTCCGACTGCGCGAACTGACGCGCCTCTACGGTTTGATTAGGGTCCGCTCGGGTGGTTGACGAAACTCGGGTTCAGGCACTGTGTTCCGCCCTTGTCGCGCGTAACAAACGCGCTCAGCTGAGCGCTTATGGCGCTGGGCGCTCCTGCGGGAAGCGCATATCCGCTGAATCGCCATTGCCCACAATCCTTGACATAATACTCGGTGAGGCGTCCTTTTGACTGTATGTCGACGCGTGCGTAATCTTGCACTACGACGATGTCCATGATCCTAGAGGCATCGGACGCACCGTGCGAAAGAGCCAAGTTTTCGAGCGAGCTCGTATCGGCGTCTGAGCCACAATACGCTGCGATGACCGGTATCGGCGAGAGAAAGACCAGCGTTGCGATCGCGACCGGAAGCGCGATCGAAAAGTGTCGTGATAACGCCATGGTTCGAAGTCCTCCGCGATCGAAGCATGTAGCCCTGCTTCGTCTCACGCACCAGCCTCCCTACGCCAAGAGTACGAACGCGGCGCGCGGTTAACGCGAGCTAACGCAACCTCGGCAAGGCGAAAAGGCGAGGAGGCGACGCTGCCTCGGGCGCCGCCTCCTCTGTTGCCCCTTCTCGACGTATTAGCCGGGGAAGATCGAGTTCTGAATGTCCTGCTGCATCCGGTAGTAGTCGATCGATCCTAGACCCGTGGGTTCGTCCCATCCCGGCGCGGCGGCGCTTGGAATGCCGTTGGAGCCGTACAGGATGTCGTTGAAACCGCCGATCGGAGCCGTCGTATCCGGAGGCAGTGCGGATGTATCGTCACCCGGTTCGCCTGCCGGCACGCACGCCGTGGATCCTATCGGACAGGGCTCGTAGTAGCCGTACACGCCGTAGTACACAGGCGCGGCGAATCCGAGCTTGTTTTTGAATTGGGTCTCCAGGCGTGCCCATAGGCCCATCGACATCGGCGAAGACAGACTCGTCCCTCCAATTCCCGTCTGGGTACCGCTGACGAAGACGTCCATCGGGCAGCCGTTGTTGTCGGCGCACATCGCGATGTCGGCCGCTCCCCGGAGCCCGCCCGAAGTGCACTCCGCGCAGATTCCGTTGGCCTGCCAATACGGGGCCGATTCGAATGCGCTGAATCCGCCCCCGGTACCGATCCACACGTGCTCGCCGTAATAGGAGCCCGGCTCGTTGCCGACCGCGTTCGTGTCGAGTGTCGTGCCGCCCACGGCGACGACGTAGGGCGACGACGCGGGATAGCATACTTGGGGCGTTCCGCCCACCGGCCCGCCCGTGTTGACCAGGACCGGACAGCCCGAGCCGCTGTCGCCAGTCGAGGCGAACATGGTCATGCCCTGGCCCGCAGCTTGATTGAACTCCTCATCGTCGATCGTCATCGATCCGTCGGCGTACGCCAGGGCCTCCGGTTCGCCGAAGGAGGCGTTGCCGGCCTGGGCCTTGTCATCGTTGACCCACTTACTGAACTCGAGCGCGATATCGGAGTCGCTGAGCGACGTCGTGTCGTACACGTACAGATGCTGTACCCTTTGTGCGAATCCGCTCGAGATCTGCGTGTCGAGGTCCCATTCGTCGATGCCGGATGTATCGATGCTCGGCACGCCGACCTTCACTACCGAATACGGCACCTGTGGGAGTCCCCAAAACGCCTCCGCCGTTCGCAGGTCGGTAACGACCTGTGAGACGTTGCCTTCGGCCATGACCGCAATCGAGGTGTTGGAGCCGCTGCTGCAGTTCCAATCCGGACGAATGCGATGGTATTTGGGGGCCGACCCACAGTGCTGGGCATCGTACGCGACCTGGTACTGCGGCGGACCATATTCGCCGCCGATGCAGACGCCGTTCACGACCTCAAGACATGGCGGGGGCGTGCCCGTCGCCATCGGCACGATCTTATGATCCGACTTCATGATATGAAGCTGCATTTGATAAGCGTTGGTCAGCCCGAGTACCGCGACGACGAGCCCCTGAAGCTTGGCCGGAACCAGGGCCGGTTTGACGTTGCCATAGACGTATTTCCCGTTCGCGGGAGTGCCGTGGATGATCGTGTGGAACGCGGCCTCGACGCGTGAAACGGGCGCGGTGCCGCTAACGATCAAGTTGTTCGGCTCGATGCTGACGCCCGTAAAGCCCTGCTGTTTGAGATAGTCCGCGACGGAGGCGGCCTGGCTGCGCGAGGGGTTGAACCGCTCGGTGAACTGCTCCGGGGTCAACCACTGGTGAAAGGATGCCTCGCCGCGCGAGTGTTGGCTGCGAACGAGCTTCGCGGCGCCGTCCCGGTCGCGCATGGAGAGACCGACGACCACGCGCAGCCGCGTTGCCTCGGGGACCCGTCCGGTCGGGAAGTTCTTGATGGGAACGCCTTGGGTCGCCGTGGCGGCCCACCCCGCGGGGACGCGTTCCGTCGAAGCAGGTGGCGTTAGGGAACTGGGAAGCGACGCGCTGGGCAGCAACGTTGGCGCGCCGTTCCCGCTACACCCAGCCGTGAGGATGCCGGCGGCAAGGCCGGCGAGAAGCAGAGATTTCCTCATTTCCTGACTCCTGTCGAGAGAAGCAACAAGTTGAAGAAATCGTAAACGGGCGTCCACGCGTCCGACTGCGCGGTTCTATGACACAGTTTCTGCTACAGTTGGGACCCGGAGGCGTCCCGGGCTCCCCCATCGCGGGGGACGGAGGGCCTGGAGAACCAGGTGGCGGCTCGACCCTCTTGAAGGACTCCCCATGTTCCGCCTCGCCCAGACCGGGCGTTGGATGCTTTTCCTGGCGGGAGCTGCCGGCTTGGCGGATTGCGCGGCCGGTTCTTCGGCGCCGCCGCTCCGGACGGTTTGGCCGGCCGTCGTAGCGGAGGCCAGGCCCGACGCTCAGCATTATGGCAATGACTTCATGTATTCATCCCAGCCCTATGGGAACGACGCGACGGTGTATCGGCGCCAGGGCCTCACCCTCACGCATCTGGAGACGCTCTCCGTCGGCATCTCGGCGCCGCAGGGAACGATTACGACTTCGTCCGGTTGGTGGTATCTTGCCAACGCCGGCGCTTCGAACGTGCTGATCTACCGCAGCACGAAAAAAGGACCGAGCGGTCCGGTCGGATTGCTCGGCGACGGCGGGGAGGTGCCCGATAACGTCAGCGTTACACCCGACCGCGAGCTGGTTGCGGTTTCGAACCTAGCGAGTGCCGGTAGCGGCACGGGAAGCGTCAGCGTTTACCTAAACCAAGCGTCGAAGCGATCGCGCGTTCTCACCTACGGCACCGACGTGCTGGCGGGCGAGGGGGTTGCGATCGATCCCCACGGCAACTGTTTCTGGAGCTTCAACGACGTCAGCAAGCCGAGCGCGCTCGGCTCGATCGTAGAGTTCGACCGATGCAGCGGAACGGGAACGGTCGTGAGATCGGGGATCGCTCGCGCCGGCGGGATGGTCTTTGACGCGACCGGCAACCTCTACTATATCGACGAAGCCAGCGGAATCTACAAGTGCGCACAGATCTCGAATTGCAAACTCTTGTCCGGCGGCTTCGGGCTTCCAATCAATCTCAACTTCGACGCCAATCAGAAACATCTCTGGGTCGCCGACGCGACGGGCTACATCGACGCCGTGAATCCCGCGACCGGTAGCATCGAATACCAAACGCTCTCGGTCGACGGCGACCCCTTCGGAATCGCACCTTCGCCCGGGGGTTAGTGCGCGCGGCGAGCGGCGCCGAGCTTTCCAGCCTGCTCAAGCGTCTTCGGACGCAGGCGGGCTTCTCGCAACAGATGCTTGCAGACCGCGCGGCGATTAGCGTCCAAGCCGTTTCGGCGCTGGAACGCGGTAGCCGTAAGGTTCCCTATCGTTACACCCTCGAGCGCATCGCCGAGGCACTCGAACTCCCCGAGGAGGCTCGCCTCGAGTTGGAGATGTCCACTAGGCGCGCGCGCGGCCAGCGCCTGGAGGAATCGGCTCCGACGCCGGCTCACAATCTGCCCCGCCAGCTCACGTCGTTTCTGGGCCGCGTCGAGGTCGTAAAGGAGGTCGTCGCCCTCCTTTCGCAGGCGCCCCTGGTCAGCATCGTCGGAACCGGCGGAGCGGGCAAGACCCGCGTGGCGATCGCCGCCAGCACAACACTGCTCAACAGCTTCGCCGATGGGGTCTGGTTCGTCGATCTGTCCCCTCTCGCCGATCCGGAACTCCTGCCACAAGCTCTAGCCGCCGCGCTGAGCGTGCAAGAATCGCCGCACCGTTCGCTGCTGGAAACGCTCGTCGCGTACCTAGGGCGAAGACGCGCCTTGATCGTTTTCGACAACTGCGAGCAGGTGATGTCCGGTGCGCGCGCCGTGATTGGAGCGCTACTCCGCGATTGTCCGAGCATCGCGCTGCTCGCGACCAGCCGCGAGGCGTTGAGCATACCCGGGGAGCGCGCGTACCGAATCCCGCCGCTGGGCGTTCCGCGACACGGGACGCCCGCGCCCGAAGACGCGCTTCGCTACGGGGCCGTCGAGCTTTTCGTCGACCGCATGCACGCCGTCGACTCGCGCGCCGAGATCACACGTGAGAACGTCGAACCGATCGTGGAAATTTGCCGGCGCCTGGACGGTTTGCCTCTGGCGCTGGAGCTCGCGGCGGCGCGCACGGCCGTGCTCTCTCCTGCCCAGATTTGCGCGCGTCTCGACCGGATCTTCGACGTCCTCACGAGCAGCGGCGCCGCAGCGATTCCGCGGCAGCGGACGATGCGCACCGTCGTCGACTGGAGCTACGAGCTGCTCTCTCCGCCGACGCGCCTGCTCTTCACTCGCCTCGCGATCTTTGCCGCAGGCTTCTCACTGGAATCCGCGAGCGCGGTCTGCTGCGACGAGCGGCTTCCCGGCGCGGGGATGTTGGAGTTGCTTTCGTCGCTCGTCGCGCAGTCGCTGGTCGCGCCCGAGTTCGAGCGAGGCAACGCGCGCTATCATCTCCTCGAGGCCACCCGACAGTACGCGCTGGAGAAGCTCGAAGAGCGTGGCGAACGAGCGGCCATGGCGCAGCGACACGCGATCGCGTTTCTGCGCATGGCCGAGCGGCTCGACCGCGATTGGTATGACGCTCGGGAGCGTTCGTGGTTTCGAGAAGCGGAGGCGGAGGTCGATAACTTCCGCACCGCGCTGACCTGGTCGCTCGCCGAGCGCCGCGATGTGCCCTCGGGCCGTGTGCTCGCCGCCGGGTTGGCCCGCGTGTGGTATTCGATCTCCCCGGTTGAGGGACGACGCTGGGTGCGGCTCGCCATCGAGAGCGGCGACGACACGACGCCGCGCGACGTGCTCGGCCGCCTTCACGTCGCGGATGCGGAGCTGAGTGGTTCGCTCGGTGAGTACAAAGCGTCCCTTTCAGCGGCGGAGCGGGCTCTGCGGCTCGACGATGGCCTCGACGAGTTGCAGCGAGCTCGCGCGGAGCAAGCCGCGGGCAGCGCGCTCGGCGCGCTGGGGCGCGCAGATGAGGGCCAAGCGCTCCTCGAAGCGGCGCTCGCGGCGTCGAAGCGCCTCGATAATCGCCGGATGCAAGCCCTCGTGCTCGGCGACCTCGGAACGGCGCGTTCGCGCTGCGGCGACCTCGAGGGAGCGCGACGTTTTTACGCCGATGCACTCGCGTACTACGAGGCGCTCGGTCTCGAACGGCCTGCGGCGTCGATTGCGGGGAATCTCGCTGAGGTCGAGTTTGCGGCCGGCAACGCGGCTGCGGCGCTCCAGCTGGCCGAGGAGGCTCGCGCGGCGCACGAAGACACGCAAAACCGCCGCGCGGTCGCAAACGACCTTTGCAACATGGCCGCGTATCTCATTGCGCTCGACTGTTTCGACGACGCGCGCGCGTATGGAAGGGAAGCGCTCATCGCCGTCCGCGACGTCAAGCGGACCGTGCTGATGGCCTACGTTCTGCAACACCTCGCGGCGGTGGGGGTGCTGCAAGCCAGTTCCGATCATCGCAACGTCGAAACCATTCACAAGCGCGCTGCGATGTTGCTCGGATTCGTGGACGGATGGCTCGGGAAACTGGAGGCGCCGCGCGAATACACCGAGCGCCAAGAGTACAAACGCGTCGTCGCCGCGCTGCGGACGGCGTTGGGCGATCGTCTGGACGCCACGATGGCGCACGGCGCCGATTGGACCGAAGCCGTAGCCATCGGAGCTTCGCTCGAGCTATAAATCAGCCCACTCGTTCAGAAGCGCGGGAAACACTAGGCGCGATCGATGCGGCCCGAGTAGCACCCCGGCTTGGCGTTGTGCGCGTGGATATACGCGACCTTCGGATCGGCGAACAAGCGCTCGATGAGCGTTTCGAGCGCTTGCCCATCTACGAGGTCCGCGTCGAGCATCATGTCGTTCGCGTCGTACGCTCGCAGGCTCAACGGCCGAAGACGCATGACCTCGGGAATCTCATTGATGCGGTCGTAACGTTCCGTCGCGCCCTCGCGCACGAAGATCGCGTGGCTCGCCCGGTACGGCGATGCGGCATCGAGATGGGTGTAGTTCAGCAGGAGCGCGCGTTCGCCGACTTTGAGGTCGCGCATCTCGATCCGATCGGGAAATCCGGGCATGGTGTCGACGACGTAACGCAGCACTCCGTGGCGCGCAAGCTCGGCGTCGCTGAGTCCGTAGAGGTGCGCGAAGGATTCCGGTGCGAGACCGGTGACGCGAAACGGTATCACCGATGGATATTCTCGCGCATCGGCCGCTATAAAACCATCGGAATCTTGCTCGATTCGCGCCTCGCGTGGGTTTACGACGTTTCTCGCGAAAGTAGCTCGGTCAGCGAAAGGAGCTATTCATGGCTAAGTTCTTAGTCCACGCCAGCTATACGCCCGAAGGGGCGAAGGGGCTCGTGAAGAGCAGCGCTACGCGGCGGCGCGAGGCCGTCGAGGAGCTCATCAGGTCACTAGGCGGGAAACTCGAGACCTTCTATTTCGCCTTCGGCGAGGACGACGCGGTGCTGATTATCGATCTACCGGACGCCGAGGCCGCGCTCGCCGTCGGGTTTGCCGTTCGTGCTTCGGGCATGGTGCACAGCAAGACGACCGTATTGATCCCGATCGAAGAAGTCGATCGCGCGATCCAGCGCCACGTCCAGTACACTCCACCGGGCGGGTAAGTCTTCGCGCTCGTGCCGGTCCACGTTCGGTTCCTCGCAGCGCTCCTGGTTCTGCTGGCGGTCGCGCCGCCGCCGCAACAGCCGACGCTTCGTGCCGCGGTGGACCGCGTCATACGTCCGGTTATGGCGAAAGATGATATTCCCGGCGTTGCGGTCGGCATTACAATCGCGGGCTCCGACTACGTCTTCGAGTACGGGCTAGCTTCGAAGCGGCTGCGCCGGCCGGTCACCCGCGATACGCTGTTTGAAATTGGATCGATAACCAAGACGTTCACCGCAACGCTGGCCTCCCGGGCGCAGGTCGAACATCGCCTCGCGCTCGCGGACGACACGGCCCAATACATCCCCTCTCTGCGCGGCAGCCCATTCGGGCGGGTAAGTCTGCTCGCTTTGGGCACCCACACTCCGGGAGGCCTGCCGCTGCAAGTTCCGGAGGACATCACGACCGACGCGCAGCTGCTGGACTACCTAAAGAAATGGCGGCCGGCCTATCCGGCGGGTACGTACCGGACGTACTCCAACGTGGGGATCGGCATGCTCGGATTGATTACGGCAAAGAGCATGGATCGAGATTTTAGCGAACTGATGGAGCAGCAACTGTTTCCCGCCCTCGGCCTAACGAGCAGCTTCATGACCGTTCCCACGACCCGAACGGCCGATTACGCGCAGGGATACGCGCAAGACGGCGCGCCCATTCGAATGTCGCGCGGCGTCCTGTGGGCGCCGGCATACGGCGTCAAAACGACGGCCGCAGACCTGCTCCGCTACGTCGAAGCCGAGATGGGCCTAATCGAACTCGACCCCTCGCTGCAACAAGCCATTACGCAGACGCACACCGGGTACTTCCAGGCGGGTCCGATGACGCAGGACCTGATCTGGGAGCAGTACCCGTATCCCGTGTCGCTTAAAGCGCTGCTGGAAGGCAACTCGCCGCGGATGATCTTCGATGCAACCCCCGTTACGCAGATCAGGCCGCCCGAGGAGCCGCGGCACGACGTCTGGATCGACAAGACCGGTTCGACCAACGGCTTTGGGGCATACGTGGCGTTCATACCGGGAAGACGGCTCGGAATCGTGATCCTGGCGAATAGAAGTTTTCCGATCGCGGATCGAGTGACCGCCGCGTATCGCATCCTCACGTCGCTCGCGAAGGATTAGCCGGCGAGAGCGCCAATCCGGCGATTCCCCCAAAGACTAAACCGACCGATTAGGAGGTCTTTCGTCCGATGCAACTCGAGCCATATCTCTTCTTTACCGGCGGCAAGTGTGAAGAAGCGTTAAATTTCTATAAAGGTGTCTTCAACGGCGAAATCGACGGACTTTCGCGCTGGAAGGAGATGCCCAAGGACGCCGGCGGACCGCCGGTCACCCCCGAGACCGAGAACATGGTCATGCACGCGAACTTCAGAGCTCCCGGCGTGTCGTTCATGGCCTCCGATGCCTCCCCCGGAAAGACGTACGGAGAAGGATCGATGTCGCTGTCGCTCGGCACCGGTGACGTGGCCGAAGCCGAGCGGGTGTTCAAGAACCTCGCGGAGGGAGGAAGCGTCGAGATGCCGCTCGCCGATATGTTCTGGGGCGCGAAGTTCGGCATGCTCACCGATAAGTATGGCATCGATTGGATGATCAACTGCCAGACCGGACAGTAACCTTTCGCGGGAGCGCCTTCATGCTTTTCTCATCTCTCGCGCTGAGGATGAGAGTATGGAGCGCTCCCTTTCCTCCATTGCATTAGCCGCGTTCTTATCGAGCTGCGGAGGCGGCGCATCGGTCGCGCCGGCCGTACCCCTCGGGGTCGGTGCGCGCGGCGTCACGAACGCCGGTACGCTCGGGCCGGTCGTCTCGTCGGCGTTCGGTGGAGAGATCTACGGCTGGGACATCGACCAAACCGGCAGCGATGGCTTCCTGACCGAGACGCTCCTCAAACACAGCGGTCCCGTGGTGAACGGAATCGAGACCTTCGACGAGACGACCGGCAGAATAACCAAGGTCGTGCGAAAATCGGAGCGGCTGAACGCCGACGTCGAGCCCGTCGCCATGGCGATCGCCGGCAGCGACGTCGGCATCATCGACGTGGCTCACGTTTCGTTCGGTAAGGGGGTCGTGCGGCACGACCACTTTGACCTGATGGAACCCGTTTCGAGGAACAGAATCAGCGGGAAGTCGGTGCCGTCGCGGGCGCGCGGCATGGTTCCTAGCCTAGTGACGAACAATCAAGCGTCGGCGTCGCAAGTCATGACGGCGCTCTACACGCACCGAGGCATCGATCAGGTGGGGCTGTACACCTACGACACGGCCGGCAACAAATGGGGAAATCGCATCGACTTTCCCAAGAGAGACCTCTTCACGACGCTGGCGCCGATCTATGCGGCGGTCGATGCCAAGACGAGCGAGGCCGTGATCGGCTACCTCGGCCGGGAGCGGTACAACCCGAAGGAACCGGCGACGTTCGACGTCCTCGACGCGTCGACCGGCAAGCACCTGCGCACTTTTACCGGTCTCGGATACGGCTGGCCCAACGGCATGGCGATCGACCCGGCTACCGACATGATGTGCACGACGACGCAAGGCGACATGGACGTGGAGTTCTATCACCTCGCGACGGGTAAAGGCAAAGCCGTGAAGATACCGGTCTATTTCTTCCACGGCGGAGGCTTGACCAACGGTGCCGCGGTCGCCGCCGATCCGGTACACCACCTCTTCCTGGTGGCCCAGCGCAACTCGACGTTCTCGCCCAATGGGGGGAGCACGGTCATCGTCTACGACGAGCGCGGCAAGCTCGTGGAATATATCAACGGTTTTAATTTCTTGAACCTGAATACGCCCATCGTGCCGCGTCTCGCGGTCAATCCAGTGGCCAGGATCGGATACGCCAACGGGCCCGGCCTCAACACTCTTCAGGAATTCAACTACTAGCAACGGAGACAAACGATGACACGACGCATCGCTTCGATCGCCCTTCTCCTCGGCATCGCCGGATGCAGTGCGGCTCAGTTTTCGGCCGCGCCCCCGCTGCAGCAGCCGGCCCGCCAGGCCGCGCAACGCCATCGCGGCCGCTCCTGGATGTCTCCGGAGGCCAAGACCGAGAACCTGCTCTACGTCTCGAACGTCTCCGACATCACCGTGTACTCGTATCCCAAGGGCAAACTGGTCGGGACGCTCAGCAATTTCGACAAACCGTACGGCGAGTGCGTCGACGCGAAAGGCAACATATACGTCACCGACAGCTCGTTCGGGCTCATCTTCGAATACGCGCACGGCGGGACGAAGCCGATCGCGACGATCGCGGACAAACAGTATCAGCCATACGGCTGCGCGATCGACCCGACGACCGGCAATCTCGCCGTCGCCAACTATGAGACGGCGTGGGACTATCCCGGCAACCTCGCGATCTTTCGTAAGGCCCGGGGCTACCCCCAATCGTACGTCGTCGAGGGCCTATACTACTATTATTATTGCGGATACGACGCAGCCGGCAGCCTGTACGTGGACGGGCTGAACGACGGCGGGTTCAATTTCGCCTTCGCCCGGCTGGCCAAGGCCAGCCACACGCTGCAACCCGTCCTCCTGCCCCAGAGCATCACTTTTCCGGGCGGCGTCCAATGGGATGGCACATACGTCGCGGTCGGCGATCAGGCCGGGTCCGCGATCTATCAGTTCAGTTTCACGAAAGGGCAGCCTAAGCTTCAAGGCCACACGCCGCTGACCGGCTCCGGCCTCGTGGGGCAGTTCGCCATCCACGGCGCGATCGTCGTAGCGCCGAATCAGGCGAACAGCACGTCCAACGTGCTGTTTTATAACTATCCGGCGGGCGGCAACCCGACGCGGACGATAACCGACGGCGTTTCGTTTCCGTTCTCGGCGGTGGTGAGCCCGGCCGGCGGCCGTTAGCGGCCGCCGGCTTTCGGGAGCCGCAGCGGGTCGACTCGCAACGCGAGTCGACCCTGTTGTTTGGCCGGCACGGTCTGGCGTGCGAGCCGAAGGATCCGACGATCGGCGAGAACGCGGGCCGCGGCGTCGTAGGTCGTCGCTAGATCGCTCGCGCTGCCGAATCGTTCTACGAGCGCGACGGCTTCGCGCATGAGATCGGCACGCTGCCCGAGCTCCTTTTGACCCGAGGCCATCGCAGCTCGATCGCGCAGGACGATCCCTTCGAGCCTGCGGTTGGCGAGCTTCTTAGCGATGCCGTAGGCTTCCAGCATCGCTTCGCGAGCTTTGTCGTGTCGCGCCGCCTTCATGAAATATCTGGCTTGGGCGTGCTTCAGCAGCGCGTGCCGCAGCGTTCCGGGAGCGACGATCCGCTCGGCCTCGAACACGAGCGGGGCCGCCGCGCGCCAGTAGCGCGTTTCGAGCACCGCGTCGACGATTTCAGCGACGACGTATCCCAGGAATCCGCCGAAATCGGCTCCTCGAGCCATGCGCAGCGCTTCGTGGGCCATGGCATAGACCGCTTCGTCGCGACCTCGCGAGGCAGCGTGACGGATGAGGCCCGAGCTCGCCAGAAGCGCTCCGATGAGCGTTCCGCTCGCGATGCTCAGGTCCAGCGCGTCGCGCAGGGACTGTTCTACCAGCCCAAACTCGTCGGTCGAGCTCTCCGCGCAGTAGCCCGCCAGCAACGCGATCGCAATGTGCCGCTTCGCGAGCGCGTGTGCGGACGATTGTTCCATCGTCCGCATGTGGCGCAGCATCTTTCGCGCCTCGTCGTAGTTGCCGGAGTTTCGGTACCACTCGCCGCAGAGAAATGCCGCATCGAACGTGATTTCATCCGACCTTCGTTCGGCGATTCGGCGCTTGGCGAGCCTCTCGAGTGCGGACGCGGCGGCGGCGTCGCGGCTGAGCTGGGACTCGATGCGGGCCTTGTTCAAGGCCCACACGTCGCCGAGCCACTCGCTGCTTCCGTTGCCTTTGGATAGCGGGAGCGAGTTGCCGGATCGGCCGAGAAGTTCGGTCGCCCGCTCGCGTTCGCCGAGGAAGACGAGCTCCTCGGCGAGCGCCAGGCCAACGGCGGATTTGGCCAGCTCATCGACGACGGACGAATAGCCGTCCTCGAGCGCGCGCACCGCTTCGTTCGAAGCGCCACCGTCGCGCAGCGATTCCGCGCGCCGCAACAGCAGGCGCAACGCATCGTCGCGCACGACGGACCGCGCGTCGCGTGTCGTTGCCGCCTGTCCGAGCGCCCGCGCGATGCGCGAGCAGATTATCTGCCGCTCGCGATAGTAGTGGCTTCTCGAAAGTCCTAGCTCCGCGGCCGTTTTCGCCGCTTCTTTCCCGGCGCAAAGCGCGGCTACGATTTCACGGCGGCGGCGTGCCTGCAGTTCGAGCCCGTTCGACTGCAGGTCGTCGCAGATCGCGTCCGTGAGGGCTAGAATATCGGCGCGGATCGCCGCTAGAACTCCCCTGCGGCCGCCGTTTTCAATGCGGAAGTACGATCGCAGGAGCGGGTTGCGGCGCAGAGCGCCCTCGTCGTCGATATGCCGAAACAGATGGCGTGCCGACGCAACGAACGAGCGCTCCGGGTTGGCGCGGGGCATCTAACCCTTATAGGCTGAGCGCCAAACCCAGGCCTCCCGCTGAGTCAGTTCCAGCGTACTTATCTTCACCAAGCGTCTTAATACGTAAAGGATTGAAGCTGATTGGCACCGGGCCGGCGACGTAGCCGCTCCGCGAAGAAGGAACGACGTGGATTGGGCTAGCGGGCAACAACGTGTATGACGGGAACTGGAAGCCGGTGAGGCTTTCTACTACGTTCCCTTTTTCATCGTAGACGTAGATCTCGCTACCGCCCAGTAACGAGTTTGGCTGCTCGACAAGAAACAGGTGGTTAATCGGATCCGCTGCGATCGACGTGCCCGCTTGGCCTTCGCCTCCCGAATTCGGAATCTGTCCAACAAACGTTTGTTTCTGCGTCGTGAGATTGTACATCTGGACGCTGTAGGTCGACTGGGTCGTCGTGCACATCATGTGCGCCGCGGAGTCGATCGCGATGCCGGTGACCGGGCCGCTGAAAGGCGGAGCGACGAAGTTGTTGGACACGTGTCCGGTGAGAACGTCGAAGTCGATAAAGACCGTCTGCGAATGGTAGTTAGCCGCAGGCACGTAGGCATGGTGCGTGGTCGTATCCTCCGCGACGAAGTACGGGAAGTTGACGCCGTCGAGCCTCGGGGGGTGGAGATCGCGCAAGATCTTGTTGCTCGCGATGTCCGTCACGACGACTTCGAAATGCGGTGGTTTGGTGATGTCGGGTACCACGGTCGCGGCCATCACGAAGCGGGGATCGACCTGCTGGTCGGGCATGTCGACGACTCGGAAGTCTTTTCCCGGCGGTCGAGTCCAAGTTGCGGTGATTTTATTGCCGGTAACCGGCGCCATCACATAATAGACGTCGTGCCTATGGAAATTTCGGAGGTTTACTCTTCCATCGTCGATTAGTCCGACGTCGTTCGCAGCTATCCCGTCGACGCTTAACTCGCGATTGCCTTGCTTACCGGTATTCTGCTTACGAACGACCTTCACGATCTGTGCTTTGGTCTGATTGAACGTCTCCACGACGGATTTGCTCGGCAAGGTGAGGCTCGTGACCTCGGTTAGGACTCCGTCGGTACCGTTCTCGTCGATCGCCCAGCCGAAGATCGGTCCGCGGAACCTGCTCGTGAGAACCGGGCCGGGCCCGGCGAGACGCCCCGCCACGAACTGTCTCCCCGCGCTAGCGGCCTGCGGGCCCAGCGGCAAACCGCTTGAACCGGATCCCGCCAGCTTCGTGCAGCCCGCTGCGAGCGCGACGGCCACCAAAAGAGCGGCGCCTCTAGCCCACGGTCCGATCATCACCCTTCCCCCTCATTGCGCAACGTGTCCGGCAACGAACGGCCGGACTACTTCAACCTTCGCGACCAAGTGTGAAGAAAGTCTAAAGCCTTACGGTCGCCGAGTGAGACAAAGTCGCGTCGGAATGGGAAATTGTGCCTTACATCGCCTTGCCGTCGAACGTCTCCGCGTTGAGCGCGTCCAAGAAGCGGGTGAGCTCGGCGGCGCGCTCGGCGCCGATTTGCTGCGCCGTCTTCGTGATCAGCCGGGGAGGAATGTCGCGCACGAAAGAGCGCAGGGTCTTGACGGCCCGAGCGAAGCTTTCGGCGCTCTCTCCGGTTAGCGACAGCATACGCGCGGCGCCGACGTTGCCCAAAAAGTCGAGCGAATCGGCGTCGTGCAGGACGACGGCCTCGGGCTGCGTTCCCGGATCGCTGTAGTACATGTGGCCGCGTTCGGCGGCCTGCACCGCAGGCAGCTTCTCCATGGGGAATCCGGCCGCGCGCAGGATCGCGCCGCTCTGCCGGGCGGCGCACTCGCCGTGTTCGAGCTTAGCGTCGGCGCACGGCATGAACGCCGCCATGTCATGCAGGAAGGCCGCGGCGAAGAGGACGTCG
The DNA here is from genome assembly GCA_963752825.1 of Vulcanimicrobiota bacterium. GTDB lineage: Bacteria > Vulcanimicrobiota > Vulcanimicrobiia > Vulcanimicrobiales > Vulcanimicrobiaceae > Cybelea. The sequence continues at coordinate 951,142 of CAVVZF010000001.1, forward strand.
TCGTCGACGCGCAGGCCGTCGCCGCGCGCGAGCTGCATCGCGATTTGGTAGTTGCGCTCGGAGTGCTGCCATCCCCAGGCTGGATGATGAAACTTCGCTCGGGCGAGATCGTAGATGGTCACCTTCCAGGGCGCATCGAGCGGAATGCCGGTGGCGGTTTGCGCGGGCTGCGCGACTCCGAGCGCCGCAACGGCGGCGACGTGAACTGCAAGCATGCGAGTACGTTCGGTGCCCACGCTGCCGAAGGCTTTTCGACGACCGGCGACCAACCTAGCATGGACCGCCTTTCGCTGCCGGAGCTAGTCGCATGGAAATCGTCATCGCCGAAAAGGGCGCTTACTATTTCGAGCCGATGATCACGGCGCAGGAAGCGCGCGGCCGAGCGAGCGCGCACAAGGCGTCTGCGTTTGGAACGTTGTCCCGCATCTTCGCGCGCCCGAAAGAGGACGACATCGCGATGACCGAACAGGGGCTATGGTACCTGCCGCTGTGGCATGCCAAGGCGCATCTCCGTTTTCTTTACGATCGCAGCGAAACGTACAAGGTGCAGATAAAGACGTCCCACGTCGCCGGCGTGACGGTGGGCGAGGACGCGTATGCGGTCAAGGGCGGGACTATCGAGCTGCCGGTCGTCGAGCACTGCGAGCGCGACGAGCAACGCGAGCTGTGGCTCGACGCGCTCACCGACCAGCCGGCCAACCCTGCCGCGTATCTCAAGGCGACAGCTCTCCCGGTCAGCCTCACCGAGTTTGCGCCCGAAGACGCGAAGGTCGTCGCGCCGGCAGTACGCGCGTCGGCCGTGATCCGGGCGCTTCTGGGCGAGGACTTTCGGCCGGCCGACGCCGACGAGATCAAGGAAGAACGCGTGAACGTCGAGTGCATCGATCTCTACCTGCGGCCGACGTTCAATTTCCAATTCGAATGGAGCGCGAAGAACAAGTCGGCGGACGTAGCGGTCGACGCCATCACCGGCGAGCTCCAGACCCAGCCCTCGGCCGCGATGGCCGCGGTCGCGAAGCTCTTAAAGCCCGAGACACTATTCGATCTCGGGGCGGAAACGCTCAACATCATCATTCCGGGCGGCGCGATACCCTTGAAAGTCGCGAAGGCGCTCGCCGAGAAGCGCAAGACATAGAAGGACTCGGGCTTTGGGACGGACCGCCGTTATCTTCGTCGTCTTCGCCTGCGCCTCGCTGCTTTCGCGAACCGGCGCGACGCACGCGGCCGCGCGGCAGTCGGCGGCCGACCCGGCAGTCCGCCGTGCGATCGATGCCGCGGTCGAACGGGATCGCAAGATCTACGGCGGCCGCACGCCCGTGCCCGGCGTGCTCGTCGGCGTGTGGGATGGTGCCGGCGGCAGCTACGTCCGCGCGTTCGGTTATGCCGACCGCGTCAAGAAACGCCTCCTGCAGCCCGCGGACCATTTTCGGATCGGGAGCAACACGAAAACCTTCGTCGTAAGCGTCATCTTGCAGCTCGTGGACGAGAAGAAGCTCAGCCTCGACGACCCGATCAGCCGTTTTGCGATCGGCGTGAGGATCCCGAACGGGAAAAACATCACAATCCGCGAGCTCTGCGAGATGCGGAGCGGACTGTTCGAGGTTTACAAAGCGCCGGAGTTCGATCGCATGAACGTTACGCCGCAGATGAAGTTCGATGCGCGGACGATGGTCCGGTGGGCCGTCGCGCAGAGGCCGTATTTTCCACCGGGCACGGCTTATAACTACAGCAACACCAACTATCTCATTCTCGGCCTCATCATCGAGAACGTCACGCACGACGGCGTCGCCAACGAAATTCGCAAGCGTCTGATCGTGCCGTTCGGGCTTTCGCAGACGAGCTATCCCGACACGCAAGCCATGCCGGATCCGTGGGCGCGCGGTTATAGCCTTGATAAGCATCAGAACTGGGAGGACGTCAGCAACACGATACCCGTCTCAGTCATGGGTGCGGCGGGCACGATGATCTCCGACATGGCCGACATAAAGCGCTGGATAACGCTGTATGTCACTGGGAAGACGAGCGCACCGGAAACGTATCGCGCGCTCGTGCAGTGTATACCCACCGGCGAGGGGAATCTCTCCTACGGTCTCGGGCTCGGATGCAGCGCCGGCTGGTACGGCTACACCGGCGGGCTGGTTGGGTACAACACGGCCGACGACTACTTTCCGCCCACCGGCGCATTCATCGTCGCCTGGGTCGACATGCAGAACGAGAAGCCGCCGCCGGGCGTAGCGAATGCAATATTCCGGGACGTCGCGCGCATCATCACGCCGAACAACGTGCCGATGACCGGGAAGGGCCTTTGAAACTACCGTGAAACGAGGAACATCACCATGGCAAGCCAGTTAATCGTCGGCATATTCCCCTCGACCGACGCCGCCGCGTTGGAGAAAGCGCTGTCCGGCGTGCCGGGCCTCGACCGGGACCGGCTACGCATCTTCATCCCCGACAGCGGGGCAGCGGCGCCGCAAGATTCGTCCCTTCAATTTACGTTGGTGAAGCCGGACCCTGCGGAGGAGCTGTCGCCGGAGCTCTCCCATGGTACCGGCGTGATGACCGATTTCGGAGGAACCGACGTTCCGGGATTAACCGATAGCAGAGAGCAGTCGCTGAGCGATTTCGTCGACATACAGGAGTTCCCAAACTATCTCGGCTCCCTACCGATTCCCGATGACGAAGTCGACAACTATAACGAGGCTCTCGCCGAGGGCCGCAGCGTCGTCGCCTATTCGGTCGAATCGGACGCCGAGACGGCACGGCAGGCCCTGCGAGCGGCCGGCCTGCGCAACGTCGAGGCATTTGTTGTGCGCGGCGCTTAGCCGGCGCGCGTCAAGCTGCGTCTTCGTTCAACGCTCGTAGCCTTATGCGAAGCGACGGCGATCGTCCGCGTCGACGATGTCCAGGATGAACTCTAGCTCCGGATGCTGCTCGAGTGTCGGCGCGTACTCGTTGCGGAAGAATGCTTCGTCCTCGGCGTGCTTGGGTCGAATGCGGCGCAGCGTCGCGTTGATGGCGGGATACTGCGACGGATCCGTTTGCTCGCGGAGCCACGCTGCGACCTCGTCGTCGCTCGCCGCGCGCGCGACGACCGCGAGCAGATCCGCCTCGGCAACGCCGAGCCGCTCGAGCAGATACCCTGAGATGCCCTTGATCCGGCCGTTGATGAAGTAACCGCCGGAATCGCCGCCGGGGAGCTGCCCGCGAAGCTTGTCGATCGTGCGCGACATCAGCATGAGGCCGTCGAGCTCCACGTAGCAGCTGCGCGGCGGCCTCGTGCGTAAATCCAGCGGTTCCACGTTGTACCTCAAACCACTGATACGAGCGAGGCTTCGCTTGCCCTCCCCCCGGACGGGTCACGCAGCCGAGCGGCGAGGCGCTACAATCGAGGCAGACGTGAGCTTCTTCGAACGGCCCGATCCGCGGTTGATCCAGAGCGCCGATCCGACGCCGGCCGGTGCCATCATCGGCGCGCTGCGGCGCCACGCAATCGCGTTCTGGGTCTGCGCCGCGGCGTCCGCCGGCGCGTATGCCGCCAACGTGGCGATGGGCCTGGACGAGGCTGCGGCGACGCGCGGGAGCGTCGTCGTTTCCGGGTTGTCGGCGCCGGCGACAATCGTCCGCGACCGTCGCGACGTGCCGCACATCAGTGCCGCGAACGATCGCGATCTCTATTTTGCGGAAGGCTACGCGCAGGGTTCGGACCGGTTGTTTCAGCTCGACTTTACGCGTCGCTACGCGTACGGGCGGCTCGCCGAGGTGCTCGGGGCGAAGGCGCTTTCGCTCGACGAGGCGCAGCGCGCGGCGGACGTCAGCGGCATCACGCGCCGCCAACTGCGGGCGCTACCGCAGAGCGATCGCGACGCACTCGCGGCGTTCAGCGCCGGCGTCAACGCGGCCGTCGCGCGTCAGCCGCTGCCCGTCGAGTTCCGCATGCTGCTCTATCGCCCGGCGCCGTGGACGCCGAAGGATTCTCTCGCGGTCGCCGTCGTTGCGTCCCTCGAGCTCGCGGACTCCTGGCACGACGTCTTTGCGCGCGACGCCCTTTGGCGCGGCGACCGCCGCTGCTACGATGACCGATTTCCGCTATCCGACCCGCGCTATGACGTGACCGTCGACGGCGTCGTCACGCGCGCCGTCTCGGCGCGCTCGCGCGTCACGCGCGAATGTAACGCGTCCGTCACCGTCGCGGACGCGCCGCGCCGCGCCACCGGCAGCAACGCCTGGGCCGCCGGCGCACTGCGCGCCCGAAACGGGCACGCGCTGATCGCCAACGATCCGCACCTCGACCTCACGATTCCCGGGATCTGGTACGTCGTCGAAATTCGATCGCCCGGCGTGCACGCCGCCGGCGCGACGATCCCCGGAATCCCCGGCGTCGTGCTCGGCCACAACGAGCACATCGCATGGGCTTCGACGAACGCGGACATGACGACGACCAGCGTGTTCGATGCGGGACGGCTCGACCGGCGATCGTGGGTGACCGAGCGGTTTCGCGTGCGCTTTTCGCACGACGTAACCGCGATGTACTATCGCACGCCGCGCGAATTTTCGGTATCCGACGATAACGACCCCGGGCGCGTCGCGCTCGTGCGCTGGCCGGTCTACGCGCAGACCCGCTCGACGATCTCGACGGTGTTTGAGCTCGATCGCGCCCGGGACGTTAGCGAGGCGCTGCGCGTTCTCGCCCGCTACGGCGGGTCGCCGCAGAACTTTCTGCTCGCCGACCGCAACGGTGACGTCGCGTATCACGTGGCCGGACTCGTTCCCGACGATCCGGCGTGGGGCCGCTACGTGCATCCCGCGCGCGAGCTGCGCCGCGCCATGCCGGCGATTTCGTTCGACCGGCTTCCCCACCGCGATCCGGCGCGTGACGCGATTCTCGTGTCCGCCAACAACAAGGGCTACGGCCCGGGATATCCGTACCGTCTGTCGGCGCAGTTCGAGCCGCCCTACCGCGCCTATCGCATCGCCGCGCTCCTGCGCTCGCGCGGGGAGTACGACGTGGCGTATTTCGCGCGGATGCAGCTCGACACGCTCTCGCCCATCGACCTGCGGATCGCTCGCGGCATCGTTCGGGCCGCGCGAGAGCATTTTTCGAGCGGCGACGCGGAAGCGCTGCGGGCGCTCGGCCGATGGGACGGACGCTACGCAGCGGATTCGCGAACGGCGGCGCTCGAACACGCTCTGCGCACTGCGCTCTACGGGGACGCGCAAGTGTTCGACACCCCCCGCGACGACCGCGACGTCAGCGGCGCGCTGGCCTTTGCCGCGCGCGAGAGCCGGCGCTGGCGCGATGCGGGCGCCACGCGCATCGATCATCCGCTCGCGCCGATGAACTTCGCGTTTCTGAACGGCGCGCTGCTTCCGGGCGCCGGCGACGAGTATACGATCCACCTGCAAGAGCCCGGGTTCGCGCAAGGTTTTCGCGCGGTCTGGGATACCGGCAATTGGGACGATGGCGGAATCGCGATCCCGAGCGGCGAGTCGGGCGAACCGGGCTCCGGTCACTACACGGATCTGACGCGCGACTGGATCGAGGGAGTGCTGCCGTCGCTTCCGTTCTCGCGCGCCGCGATCGCGCAAAACGCATCAACGGTGCTCGTCCTGCTTCCATAGGAAGCCGCCGACGGCGTTATAACTACGCTGCATGGATGCCGACGCGATCGTGATAGGCGGCGGGGCGGCCGGCCTGGCGGCCGCGCGCCATCTGGCCGAACGATCGCTGCGCGTGATCCTCCTCGAGGCGCGCGAGCGCTTCGGAGGCCGCGTATGGTCGCGGCCGGCGGCGCGCGCGACGACACCCGCGGAACTCGGTGCGGAGTTCATCCACGGCCGTGCTCGCGAAACGATGACGCTGCTGCACGAGGGCGGCACGAGCACCATTCCCACGACCGGCGACAGCCCGTTCGACTCGGCGCCCAACATCTTCGACGTCGCGCAATCGTTGCGCGAAGACGAGAGCGTCGAGCGTTTTTTGCAGCGTTTCGAGGGCGACGAGGGGATGCGGCAGATCGCGGCGCTGGCGCGCGCATTCGTCGAAGGATTCGATGCGGCGGATCCCGCGATCGCAAGCGTGCGCGCCATCGCGGACGAGTGGAAGTCCGGCGTCGACTCGAGCAGCGCTCGGCCGCGCGGCGGATACGGACCGATGTTCGACCGTTTGATCGGCGCGTGCGTCGCCGCCGGCGCGCAGCTCTGCCGCTCGAGCGTCGTGCGAAAGATCGCTTGGCGTCGCGGGACGGTTGCGGTCGACGTATTGGACGGCGGTGAGAGGAAGACGCTCCGCGCGCGCGCCGCGATCGTGACGCTCCCGGTCGGCGTTTTGCGCCAGGCGGGCGACGAGCCCGACATCGTTTTCGAACCGCCCCTGCCGCCCGCGAAGCGGGCCGCGCTGGCCGGGATCGAGATGGGTCACGTCGTCAAGGTCGCGCTGTGGTTTAAAACGGCGTTCTGGGAGCGGGTGGACGACGGCCGCTACCGCGACGCTGCGTTCCTGTATCGCGAAGGCCAGGTGTTTCCGGCGTACTGGACGCAGTTTCCGGTGCGCAGCACGCTCGTGATCGCCTGGGCCGGCGGCCCGAAAGCGGTCGCGCTGCAGGGCCTTCCGCAGCCGGACGTCATCGAGCGCGCGCTGAGTGGATTCGGGGCTTTCCTGGAACAGCCGGAGCTCGTTCGAAAAGAATTCGAGCGCGGCCTGATGCACGATTGGAACCGCGATCCGTTCTCGCGTGGCGCGTACAGCTACGTCGCGGTCGGCGCGCTCGGCGCCCGAGCGGCGCTGGCCAAACCGTTGAACAAGACGCTGTTCTTCGCTGGTGAGGCGACCTCGACCGACGGGCAAGGCGGCACCGTGAACGGCGCGCTGCATACGGGCGAGCGCGCGGCGACGGAAGCGGCGGCCGCGCTACGCACGAAATCGAATGTCTGAGCACCCGGCGCCGTTTCTCTCGGCTTGGTTGAGCTTCTACGTGATGATCGGCTCTTCGGCCGCCGCGCTCACCGGGTTGATGTTCGTCGCGATCACGCTGGTAACGACGAACGGAGATGCCCGCGCGTCGAGTCGGGCTCGCCACGTTCAGCACGCCGACGGTCCTCGTTGATCGGGCTGGCGGGTCTCTGCGGCGTCCTTTACCATCTGCGAGTCCTGCGGCTGGCTAGAGACATGACGCTCTACGTTCCCGACGCCGAGGACTGGGTGTGGTACTCGGTTCTTCCGTTGCTCGCGGCCTGCGCGATGCTCGGCGGCGCGGTCGCGCTCGCGTGGGCGCCGGCGCGGGCGCTCTATGCGATCGCCGCGAGCGCGCTGCTGCTGATCTTCATCGGGATCCGCAACGCCTGGGACGTCGTCACGTTCCTCGCGATGCAGGGCAACGCGCCGCCGCCATCCTAAGACCGGTTCAAAATTCTTCGAGCGCACGCAGCGCCTCGGGCAGATTCGCTCGGCCGTAGCCGACGCGGAAGTGCTCGTCGCCGGCGTCGAAGGCCGTGCTGGGTAACAGCAGCACGTTCGCGCCGGCTACCAGCCGCGTGCAGAACGCCTCGCTGCCGCCGCCGAGATAGCGCGGAAACGCGGTCGTTCCGGCGCGCGGCCGCTTCCAATCGAAGAGTGTGGGCCACCGGGCAAAGAAGGCGTCGAGCCGATCGAGATTCGCTACGGCGATGCGACGCACGCGCTCGAGGAGCGCGTCGCTATGGCGCAGCGCCAGTGCCGCGAGGAATTCGCTCGGCGCGCTGCTGCAGATTGTCAGGTAATCCTTGATCGTCGCCATGGCGCCGTAGAGCGCGCGGTCCTGCGCCGAGATCCAGCCGATTCGTAGGCCGGCAAGCCCATACGCCTTCGCCAGCGCCCCGAGCGATACGCCACGCTCGTACAGATCCGATGCCGCCGGCAGCCGTTCGGCCTCGCGCTCCGAACCGCGGTAGACCTCATCGGAAAAAAGCCACAGGCCATGTCGTCGCGCCAGCGCAACGACGCCATCCATCTGCACCCGGTCGAGCGCATACCCCGTTGGATTGTTCGGCGTGGTCAGGACGATCGCGCGCGTCGCCGGACGGATCAACCGCTCGAGCTCGCCGACGTCCGGAGCGCCCTCGCGCGCGAGATCGCAGTGCCAGCGCGTGACCTCCGCTCCGAGCGCCTGCGCGATCGAATAGTGGGACTGATAGCACGGGAACTGCACGACGAGGTGATCGCCGGGCCGCAGCGCGGCATTCATGAAGGTGAAGATCGCCTCTTCCGCGCCGCTGTGCACGAGAATGCGATTCGGATCTGCGCTCTCATCGAGCGATGCAATCGCGAGTCGCAAGTCCTCGCCGCCGCGCGAATCCGTGTAACCGAGCCCGAGATCGGCGAGGCGTTGCTCTGATCCGGGCTCGAGCTCCAGCAGTTCGCGCAGGCTCAGCGTCTCGGGGTCGCTCGCGCACAGGAGATAGCGCGCGGTGAACTCATGCCGCGCGAAGAACCGCTCTAGAGCGAAGGGTCGAAGGTTCATGAAGAAACGATGAGATTGGTGTTAGCGCACGCTCGCACCTGGGGAACGCAAAAGGTCATGCGTGTCTTCGCCGCTGAAGGCGGGAGCTGACGATGCAATATAAGGTTGCCTGGTACGCGCTGATCGCGATCGCGGTCGTCGTGATCGTGTTCGAGCTGTTCTTCCGCTACCGCTACGTCAGCGCGGGCGACAACGTTTGGCGGATCGATCGCATCACCGAACAGGCCTGCCTCGTGCGCGCCGGAAACGCCGATTGCTCGCCCGGCACGACAGCCGCCGCCGCTCCGCGTAGCGCGCCGAAGGTGACGCTAAACCCGTACCTGGCCTCGCCGACGCCCGAGCCGAATCCCTAGCCGTTACGACCGGCGATCAGCTCGATCGCGTTCCCGGACGGGTCGCGCACGTACAACGAGATCGCCCCGTCGTCTTCCATGCGCTCTTCCGCGATCGCGACACCGTGCGCCGCCAAGTGATTTCGAAGCGCCCCCTCGTCGACGCGGGTCAACCGCAGCGCGACGTGATGCACGTTGCGTCCGCCCGCGACGGCGGGCCTCGCCCACGCCCCCTGTGGGACCGCCGCGTCGACGAGGTCGAGATGCGAGGAGCCGGCGCGCAGCTCGACCATGCCGTAATCCGGCAGCCGCGACTCCACGTCACAGCCGAGCACGCCCTCGTAGAACCGCAGCGATTCCGCCATTCCGCTCACGATGAGTAAGACGTGATCGAGACGGTCGACGGTAAACGGCGCTCCGTGATCCGGCATGGCGTCCATTGTAGCACGTCGAACGGTTAGCGGCCTGACCCGTATACAAGGAGGGCGCCATGGCCCGGAAGTTTATCGACTGTCGCGAACATCCCAGTGAGGCGAATTGCACCGTCGCCATCTCCGCCGATACCGAAGACGAGGTTGTGGAGGCTGCGGTCCAGCACGCCGTCTCGGTTCACAAGCATGCCGACTCGCCGGAACTGAGACAATTGATACATTCAGGCGTGCGAGAAGGAACGCCGGCGTAAAGCTTACGTGCCCTCATCGGCGCCGGCATGGAACACGAACTTCACGATCAAGCGGTTTAGCGTGGCTCCGGCCGCCGGGCTCCCGAAGTTCACGTAGAGCTCGTTGCCCTTCGCGAACCGCTCGTGAAAGCCGATCGCGAGGTTGTTGCCGATCTGCGTCGCGAATCCGCCGCGTCCGTTGATGTCGCGCAGCTCGAGCGACAGCGAGCTTTCGCTGCTGAGGTTGTATCCGAGCGAGATGCGCCGCAGCCACTGCGAGTCGAGCACGCCGTTGGAAAACGCCCGCTGGTAGGTGCCGTCGTACTCCAGACCCAGGCTCATCCGGCGTCCGATCGGGCGGCTCGTGACGATCGTGAACAGGTGCACGTAGTTGTCGCCGAACGGCCCCCACGAATAGCTCACATCGACGGGAGCCGGCGTTCCATCGCGGTAGCCGATGGGAATTTGGTAGAGGTTGAAAGGCTGCGTCACGCCGTCGAGATAGCACGGATAGCCGGTGAAGCTCGACGTAAACAGGATCGGCCCGGTGCAGCCGGGTCCGGCCGGGATCGAGTAGGAGCGAAGCTGGCCCACCTGTTCGCCGACACCGTCGAGCGAGAAGAGATTGGGAAAGGTGGCCTGCACGAAGAGCTGCGTGTCCGCCTGATGGACCGCTCCGGACTCGTCGAGAAATCGATCCATCGTAAAGAAAACGGAGTAATTTTTGATTCCCGGAGTCGTCCCCTGAAAGTCGGTTTCGAACTGAGGCCCGCGCATGTCCGAGTTGGGCGTGTAGCCGTCGATCGGGTTGTAGTTGGGTGATACGTCCAGGTAGCCGGCATTGACCTCGAAATTGTTCTTGTGCCGGTCGACGAAGAATTCGGTGAGGTCCGCATGACCCTGCGGAACCCACGTCCCGTCCTCGAAGGACTGATCGAAGAAGTAAATCATGCCGTTGCTGAGGCCGCGCGCCTCGGCGCCGGTCTCGATGGTGTCGTCGGTTCCCGCGATGCTGTGATTGGCGAAGACGCCGTCGCTCCAATAGATGAACGACCCGCCCGGCACCATGTGCTCGTAACCGTACGCCTGATCGCTGAACGTGTTGTTGGTGGTCTCGTCGTACCCGTGGAACGTCAGCGCGCCGAAGCTCTGATCGCCGAACGTTCCCTCGACCTTGGCGCCGCTATCGAACGGCCCGACCGAGGGCGAGTAGAAGACGAGAAACGGCGCTTGCACGTTCGTCCCGACCGCCGTGCGCGGGCCCGATGCGGCGTTGATGAATGCCGCGCCTTGCGCGAAGAACGGCCGGTACTCGATGAGCTGGCGCTGGAACTCCTGCGGCGCGATCGTCTGCTGATCGATCTCCACGTTGGAGAAGTCCGGGTTGAGCGTGCCGACGAAGCGAATCGTCGGAGTCAGCGGATAGCTGACGTCGCCGCCGTACATCCGCACGTTCTCGGGCAGAAACGTTCCGTTGGCTTGCTGGAAGAGATTGCGATCGTTGCCGACGCTCGCGAGCGCGTAGACGTCGGCGCGCGGCTTCGGGCGCGTCGCGGCCGACGCGGCGAGTTCCATCCTCCCGGCCGCCCAGAAGCGCGTATCAGCGAACGTTGGCCAAGTTCCCGCCGCCGCATCCTGCATGATCGGGTCCCACACCCAGGAGATGTGCTCGCCCCGGGCGGCCACGCCGCGCACGAAGTTGAAGCGCCACGTCTGTTTTCCGCCGCGCGGCACGCGGATCACGTCGAGCGGCACGATCAAGACCGCGCTCCAGGACCCGCTGCCGACACTTCCGGCCGCGCTCCAGCGCGCGCGGTAGCGAACGTTCTCGTTTGCCTGTTCGTAGCGGATGCCGCGCGGCGTCGCCTCGAAATAGTAGGCGTCGCTCCCCGCCCCGCTCGTGTCCAGGCCGATGCCGACGAAGTCGTCGAGCCCGAACCCGACGTCGTTCGTCGTTTGCGCTGCGACGACCGGAGCGCCCGTCTGCTCGGCCTTGAAGCCGACGTAGACGTTCTTATCGTCGTAGAGCAGATAGGCGGTGGTCGCCAGCGTGGCCGGCGAGCGCGTCGTCACGTTGATCCACGGTCCGGCGCCGTTTGGGATCTTACCCGCCGCCCACGCCGGGTCCGCGAGCGTGGGATCGAGGGCGAGCGGATGCGGCGCTCGGGCGACCGTGAACGCAAAGCTTCCGTTCACGGCGGCCCTGAGGGGCGCGCCGAGCAGTACGAAAGCAACGGCTGTCCAAATGCAAACGCGCAGCACAGCGCAATAAGTCTAACATCGCGCCTTCCCGGGGTGCCTTCAATTCGCGGCGATTTGATGGTTCGTTGATGCAAAACGGCACGTTAATCTACACGTTCGGGCACGGCACCGCCGGTGAGGTCGAGCTGGCGGCACTGATCCGCGCGGCGGGTGTGAAGGCGGTCATCGACGTGCGCAGCGTGCCGAAAAGCCGGGCGCATCCGCACGTCTGGGCGGAGCGCATGGCGCAATGGATGCCGGACCTCTCGGGCGCGACCTACGAGTGGCGTCCGGCGCTCGGCGGTTTTCGCAAGGCTCGCGCAGACAGCCCGAACGTCGGCCTGCACCACCCGTCGTTTCGCGGTTACGCCGACTATATGCAGACGCCCGAGTTTGCGGCCGCACTGGCGCAGCTGGTCGAGGATGCGCGACGCGGCTGCACGGCGATCATGTGCTCCGAGACCCTCTGGTGGCGCTGCCATCGCCGCCTCATCGCCGACGCGCTCGTCCTCGCCCGTTGCGTGGAGGCGCAGCATCTCATGCACAGCGGCGCTCCACAACCGCATCGTGTGACGCCCGGAGCGCGGCTGCTCGAGGCGGGGTACCTACAGTACGATTAGTGGTGATCGACGCGCGCAGGCGTCTGCCGCGCGAGCAGCTCGTCGACGAGCTCGACGATGCCATTCGCGGCCGCGTCCAGAAGCACGCGGCCTTTTTCTGCCGACGCCTTGGTGGGATCGCCCATCACGCCGCTGCGGCTGAGCCGGCTCCAGTGTTCCATCATCGCGAGCGGGCCGTCGCCGGCGATCAAATCGGTCCAGTAGTTTTTCGACGGCCGGTGCGAAAGCTCGGCGATGGCCTTCGTCATATCGACCAGCTCCGGCCGCAGCGCCAAGTAGAGCGACGTCTCGAACTCGCACGCGTGATTCATGCCGCCGACCGGTTCCGATTCGCGCAGGGCCTCCGCCGCGTCGCGCACGCCCGGCGCCGCCCAGTAGTTAACGGCGGCCGCCAGCGCACCCGTATGCACCACGCAGAGCCTCGCGATGATGTCGGCGAACGGCGTGTTGCTGCCGTGGCCGTTTACGATGAGGATGCGCGTGAAGCCGTGATGCGCGAGGCTCTTAGAAACGTCCAGGCCGTAGTCGATGAGCGTGTGCGGACCGATCGTGAGCGCTCCTGGAAAATCCATGTGATGCGGGCTATACCCGTGGTTGATCGCCGGCACGAGAACGACGCGATCCACCGCGCGCGAGGCCGCCAGCTCGCACACGTTCGTGCATAGCATCAGGTCGGTGTCGATCGGAAGATGCGGCCCGTGGTCCTCGAGCGTCGCGATCGGCAGGATGGCGACGCACGGACGAGACGCGGCGTCGCGAACCTCCGGCCAGGTCATCTCGCCGTAGCGATATTTGCGTGGCATGCGCCCGTAGTTCTTGACGGCCGCAGAAAGTAACTTTCGCGCGGCCTGAGAATACCGGCGGTCATGAGCGTCGACGCGAAGCGCGTGCTGCGTTTCGTCGCGATCATGGGCGTCGTCAATTTGTTTGCGGACATGACGTACGAGGGCGCGCGCGGCGTCGTCGGCGCGTTTTTGGGTCATCTCGGCGCGAGCGGGGCTGCGATCGGAGCGGTGGCGGGGGGCGGCGAGCTGGCCGGCTACGCGATCCGCTCCGTCTCCGGTGCGATTGCCGACCGAACCGGACGCTATTGGCTGGAAGCCTGGGTAGGATACGCGATCAACGTGCTGTGCGTTCCCGCGCTGGCACTCGCCGGAAGCTGGCCGGCCGCGGCGGGCCTGATGATCGGCGAGCGCGTCGGCCGGGGAATCCGCAAGCCGGTCATGGCCGCCGTGCTTGCGGAGGCCGGACAAACCATCGGACGCGGACGCGTATTCGGACTAAACGAGGCGCTGGACCAGATCGGCGCGACCGCGGGTCCGCTCCTCGTCGCGTTCGCGATCGCCCGCGCCGGGTACAGCACGGGGTTCGGAATCTTGATCGTTCCCGCACTGCTGACGCTCGCGTTTCTGCTGGCTGCCACGGTCGCGGGGCAAAAGATCGCGCCCCGCGCGGAAGCGGATGGCGCGACCATTCGCGATCCGCGTGCGTTTCGGCGCTACGCGATCGGAGGGGCGCTCATCGCCGCGGGCTACGTGGACTTCGCCTTGATTGCGTTTCGCTTCGCGCGCGATCACGTGGTTGGCATCGCCGCGATCTCGCTGTGGTTTGCGGTCGCGATGGCCGTCGGCGCGATCGCGGCCCCGATCCTCGGGCGCCTCTTCGATCGATGGGGTAAGATCGTCGTCGCGCCGGCGATCGTCCTAACGGCGGCCGCGACGCCGCTCGCGTTTCTCGGAACGGGCGCAGCCGCGCAGGCCGGCGCCGCGTTGTGGGGCGTCGGCACGGCGGTGCAGGACGCGCTGTTGCTTGCGCTGATCGCCGGCGTGATCGCACGTGGAAGGAGAGCGACGGCGTTCGGGCTTTACGACTTGGTCTTCGGAATCGCGTGGTTTGCCGGCAGTGCGATCGCCGGCGTGCTGCTCGATCAGTCGATCCCCGCCTTGGTTATCTTCTCGACGCTCCTGCAGTTGGTCGCGATACCGTTCTTCTTGCTGTAAGGGCCGAGTCTCGTGCCGAATCGAGCCGGCGTCTGCCTCCGATTGAGCTTCCGCGGGTTGGGAATCATGGGGCCATGAGAGCTTTGTTTATGATTCTCAGCGGCTGGGCCGGGATCGCGGCCACCACTGCGATCGCGGGCGCTCAGGGCGCTCCGCCGCCGCCCGGTCCCCCGCCATACGTTGATACCAACTGCGGCGCATGGCAAGGCGACACGTGGGTTCCCAACGGCAACTGCCCGACGGTGACCTATCGCCATCAAGTCGTCGCCGGGACGATCGTCTCCGTCAAGGGGCACCTCGTCACCGTTCAGCAGACGAAGGGACAGGCAGTTATCGACGACAGTGCCGCGTTGAACAACCAGACAACCGGCAAAGTCGCCGTGGGACGGCAGATCGTCGCGCACGGCTACTGGCAGGGCGACAACTTTTACGCGACCGCAATCACGAGCGGTCAGCCGCCTCCGTAAAGATCCTCACGGCTCGACCGATTCGTGAAAGCAGGACCGGCACGAGAACGAGCCGGTCCTGCTTTGTAGCTACTTGACCGTGACGTTGACCGGCTTCGACGCGATCCCGTTGGCCACGACGACGAGCGTGCTCGCTCCGGTGTCCGCGCTCTTCGGCACGTCGAAGTTCGTGGAGACGACCTTCTTTCCGGTAGCGACTCCCATCGTGCTGTGATCGTGCGTCCGCGCGTAGAACACGTGCTTGGTCGTGTTGTTCGTGATGCGCACGAGCGGGTAGTTCGTCGAGTTCTGATACTCGTCGCCGAACGCCATCCCCATCGATAGACCGTTGAACTGCGTGCCCGTGATCTTATAGGTCTGCCCGCGGGTGATGGTGCTCGGCGCGGTCTTGATCGTCGGCGCCCAACTCGCCTTCGGCGAACCGGAGGGATTGAAGAGCACGGGGCTGCCGTAGTTCATCATCAGCACCTGACCCGTCGGCAACAGGAGCGGCGGCCCCGACTGGCCGCCGTCTTGCGTCCACGACGTGCCGTTGAACTCGTACATCTCGCCGCTGTTGCCGTATACCAGCACGTTGCCGCTCGGCAGCAGTACCGCGAAGTTGTCGCCGGCGTTGTCGCCGTTGAGGAAGTCCGGACCGACGGACCACTTGCCGCTCGCAATGGTGTAGATGGCGGTGTGCCCGGTGCCGGTGCCATTGGGCGCCGATCCGGTCGCGAAGACCGTCCCGTCGGGACGCAGCATCGCGGGGCCGATCTCACCCGGCGGATAGTAGCACTCGTTGGGTCCGTAGAGCAGGCACCCGTACGGCGACGGCGAGTGCAGGTCGACGATCGTCGAACCCGCGCTCGTCCATTTTTGCGTCGCGGGGTTGTAGATCTCCGAGTTTGGGGCATTCTTGACGTCCGCGGTCAGCACGGTGCCGTTGGGAAGGAGCGTCCAGCCCTCCTCGGCGTTGAAGTCGGACTTGCCCTTAGCGGCCATCCTCTTCCACGTCAGCGTATGCGGATTGAGGAGCGAGTCGCGATGCGTCAGCTTTTGCCCGACCAGGTACTCGCCGTCGGGCAGAATGGCCGAGGGCGAATCGCCGATCGTCGTCCAGCTGTTGGGATGGCCGATCGACGTCCACGTATCGGCGACCGGGTCGTAGATGGCGCCGAGGTTCGTCAGCTGCAGTTGGTAGCCGTTCCCCGGATAGTTGTACTCGCCGCCGGTGATGATGAAGCGGCCGTCGATCTGCACCGCCGACGCGAAGGCCGAAGGCCCGTAGCCGGTTGGCAGCGTCGCCGCCTGCGCCCAGGTCCCGTCGGCATAGTTGCCCGAGGAGTCGGGGGTGTAGCGGTACCAGGTGTTGTTGCTGTAGGTTTGCGCGAGCACCGTCCCGTCCGTCATCAGGAACGTCAGCTGAATTCCCGGCACGGGCGGCCGATGGCGCAGCGGCTCGAACCGAGTTATCTTTCCGGGCCGCAAATCGTTGGCGAGTTGCGGACCGGCGCCCGGCAGAAGCGAATGGCCGCCGGAGCACCCGGCCGCACCGACGGCGAGCGCGGACGCAGCCGCGAGACACGCTGAACTAAGGGTGAAGCGAAACACGAATGACCTCCAAGCTTGGGAGCTACGAGCGAGACCCGCTACCCTTTGAGGTCAGCGGAGGGTTTCCCGCTAACATTGGTTCCTGCGCCGCTTCCGTTGGGTAAAGGGGAACGAGCAAGCCTTCGGGCACAATCGCGTGAGGAGGTTTCGGCCGTGTTTTCACTGGGATCTCGCATTTTGAGCGGCGCGTTGCTGGCCGCGCTCGCCGTCACGAGCTTGCCGCACGTCGCGCTCGCTCAGACGGTCACCGTCACGATCAACGGACAGCCGCTCTACCTCAATCCGGGACCGATCGAGCGCGAGGGTCGCGTCTTCGTCCCGCTGCGGGGAATCTTCGAGCGGCTCGGAGCGACCGTCGTCTACGCCTCCGGCACGATCAACGCGACGAAGGGCGCCACGACGGTTTCGCTGCACATCGGCTCGACGCAGGTCACCGTCGCCGGCCAGCCGCAGACGCTCGACGTCGCGCCGTTCATCGTCGGTGCCACGACGTACGTTCCGCTGCGGTTCATCGCGCAATCGCTCGGAGCGCAAGTGGGTTACGACGCGAGCACGCGCGTCGTGGCGATCAACATGGCACAACCGGTCCCGCCGCCGCCGGCGCGACCCCCGCGTCCCCCGGTGCCTCCGCCGTATCCCCCGCCGTCGACCGTCGTGCGGCTGCGGCTCCAGCAGCCCGATCCGGGCTCGAACGTCCGCGACCGCTTCACCGTGATCTCGGCCGAATTCACGGCGCGCGTCGACGCCGGCAGCGTTCGCGTCTATCTCGACGGCAACAACGTCACGTCGCGCAGCGGCACGTCCTCGACGGGCTTCTCCTACAAACCGCCGGCGCCGCTCGACTTCGGCTCGCACACGGTGCGCGCGACCGGCCGCGGCCCCGGAGGTACGCCCTTCGACCGCTCGTGGTCCTTCCAGGTGATCCGCTCCGGGCCGCCGCCGCCGACGATGCGCCTCACGATCACGCAACCGGCGCCCAACGCGGCGGTCGGGCATACGTTCGACATCGTCGGGAACACGGTGCCGAACGGACACATTCGGGTGACCGCGGGTCCGCGACCGTCGACGACGGGGCAGTTCCGCGGCGAGACGGATGCCGGCCAGCGAGGCAACTTCCGGATCACCGTCACCCTCACGACGATGCCCGGCCAGCAGGCCGTCTCGGTTCGCGTCGTGGCGACCGATCCGGCGTCGGGACAGAACACGGAGACGACGCTGCAGCTGCGGCTCAGTCAGTAGCGCCGGCGGGATTTACAGTTTCTTAACCCGCCGCGCCTAGGGTGGAGCAATGGGCAGAAAACTCATAGCAATCGCCATCGCGCTCGTCGGCATCGCCGTCAGCGCGTGCGCCGGGCACGTCACCGGCGGAAATGCTGGGGCGCCGGGCGGCGCTACCTTCGTGCTCCCGCCGCTCGACTCCGATGTCGTCATGACCGCGACCCTTCCCAAGGACACGATCGGCGAAGAGAAGCCGGACGAGGGCCTCGGCATGGTCAAGTCGCCGAAATGGGAGGCCGAGGTTGGCGGATACACGCAGCAACGCTACTCTCAAGTGCTTGGCTTCCCGCCCGGCACAAAGATCACCGTTCGCAATCTCTCGAAGACCACCGAGCATACGCTGGACGTCGTCAAGGTGATCTCGAAACCGCCCGCGATCTTCCCGAAGAACCCGAACCTCTCGATCAAAGCGCGCGGTAAGGGCAAGTTCGAGGCGGGATATGCCAGCGGCCCGATCAAGCCCGGCAAGTCCGTTACGATCATGCTGGTCAAGGACGGCGTCTACCTAATCGGCTGCGCGTTCCATTATCACGAAGGCATGCACGACGTGTTCGTCGTCAGCAAACACGCTGCGCCGGGCAAGCAGGCCACGCCACCGCCGACCTCGCGTCCCACGGTCAGTCCGACGTCTCGCTCGAGCTACGACCCGTAACCTTCGAGCGTTAGACGAATCAAACCGGGATTGCCTCCGGCCGCCTCGAAAAAAGTCGAGCTTGGAGGAGGTTCGCACTATGCGCATCGGCACGTTGTTACTTTGCGCCACGCTCTTGGCCGGCTGTTCGAACGCTTCGGGGACACCGGCGCTGCCGGGGAGCTCGGCCGGCACCGCGCCGGCGGCGTCGCGCGCATTCGGGCGGGAAGGACCGCTGTACAGCTTCGATGGCCGCACGAGCGGGGGCGCACCGATGGCCGGGCTGCTTCTCCACGGCGGCCTGCTCTACGGTACGACGTCGGCGTACGGCAAGGGTTACGGGACGGTCTTCAAGATCGATGCGTTCGGGAAGCTCCACACGCTGTATTCCTTCACCGGTTATCCGGACGCCGAATACCCGCAAGCCGGCCTGATCTGGTTCAACGGTTCGCTCTACGGAACGAGCTCCGCGGGCGGTTTGTCCGGCGGCGGAACGATCTTCTCCGTGGCGCCGGACGGCGTCGAGCACGTAGTCCACAGCTTTGGAAAGCGCAGGGACGGTGATCTGCCGCTGGCGGGCCTGGTCGACGTCAGCGGCGTGCTGTACGGCACGACCGAGCTCGGCGGCGCACACAACAAGGGAACCGTCTTCGAACTCGACGCATCCGGCGAGCGCGTGCTGCACAGCTTCGCAGGCGCTCCGACCGACGGCGGACACCCGACGGCCGCGCTGATCCGTTACAAGGATGCACTGTACGGCACGACGCGTGCCGGCGGGCGGATCGCCTCCGGCGGTACCGTGTACAAGATCACGCCGTTCGGAGAGGAGGGCGTGCTACACAGTTTCGGCGTCAACCGCGGCGACGGCTCGAATCCCGCCGGACCGCTGGTCGTTGTCAACGGCGAGTTCTTCGGCACGACGCTGCACGGCGGAAGCCACGGCTTCGGCACCGTCTTCGCGATGGGTCCGTCCGGTTCGGAAGAGGTGCTCCACTCGTTCGCGGCGGGAGCGGACGGCGCGGGTCCGCTCGCCGGTCTGATCGCTGTGGGCGGCGAGCTCTACGGGACCACCATGAACGGCGGCCTGACCGAGAAAAGATCCGGCGACTGCCTCCTGGGGTCCGGCTCCATCGGCAGCCCGACCTGCGGCACGATCTTCAAGGTCGACGCGTTCGGGCAAGAACAAGTGGTCTATCGTTTTCACGGCTACGCCGACGGGGCCAATCCGGAGGCCGGTTTGACCGACGTCACCGGCGCTTTGTACGGCACGACCGCGTGGGGCGGCGCACACGTCGATTTCGGAACCGTCTTTCGCTCGTTGCGATAGATCGAGCCCGCAGCGTGACGAGGGTGTGCAGCGCGGCTTAGCACGTTCGTAATCGTCGCTTAAGAGTCGCTTGCTAGCATGGCATGCGCATGCTGCGAGCGGAAGACGCCGCCGTTGCGGCGCACGGCGGTGACGATCGCGCGCTCGCCCGAGTCGCGGACCCGGAGTTGCTCGCGTGCCGCACCGCCGGCGACGTAACGGCATATTTCGAGCGGGCCGGGGGGGCCGGCTACGAAGAGTCGCTGGTCGCCGGGATCGTCCTTACGTGGTCGGGCGACGCGCCCGGCGCGTATGCGTCGTTGCGTCAAGCCCACGACCGCGCGGCGTCGCAGGGGCGCTTTGCGTTCGCGGTCGCGGCGCTCGAGCGGCTGGCCCACGAGGCCCTGCTGTTCGGCGACGTCGACGCGGCGCGCGCGACGATCGACGACGCGACGCGTCTCGCGGCAGCGCACGGTCTGGCGCCGCGGCTGCTGCGATGCCTGATCGCCGCGGCGCGCCTCGCGCTGGATGCCGGCGATGTCGCCGCCGGCGCGCAGCTGCTCGAGCGTGCGGTAGCGCACGCGCGTCCCGCGGGGATGCTCGCCGCGTGCGCGCCGGTCGGCGCGCAACTCGCGCTGGAAAAGGGCGATCCCGGTGCGCTCGCGATCTGGACCGGACCGGAAGTCGTCGCCGCGGCGCTGCGTTCGGACGATCCCGAGGTCGCTGCTGCGGCGACGACCGCGCTGCTGACCGCCGCCGATAGCATAAAGAATCATCTTCAAGTTCGGCGCGCGCTGCGGCGCGCAATACTGGGGACGGCCAGTCCCTCGCGCAGCCCCGAGTTGTTTTCGATCGCGGCACGGTACGGCGATCTCGACGAGGCGCGACTTGCGTCGCGCGCGCTCGCCGCCCTTCCGGCGGCGAATCGCCGCTACCTGCGCGCGCACCGGCTCTTGGCCCGCGCTTACCTCGCCTTTCGATTCGGTGGACGGACCTCGTGGGCCGATCACGCCAGCGACGCGGCGCGCGCGTTTAATGCGATGGGCTTACGCCGCTGGACGAACGAGGCGATGCTGCTGCTCGTGCGCCAGCCGGGCGGCGGCGGACGCCATCCCGCGCAGGGCCGGCCTCCGAACTCGATGTTGACCGAACGCGAGCAGCAGGTGGCCGACCTGATCCGGCGCGGCGCGCGCAATCGCGAGGTCGCGCTCACGTTGCAAATCAGCGAGCACACGGTGGAGCGTCACGTCAGCTCGATTCTCGGGCGACTCGGACTCCGATCGCGCTGGCAGATCGCCGACACGCGGAACAAGAACGAAGATTAAGCGCGGCTGAACTTTCTTAGGATTACGTAATTCTCTCTGTCGGTACATTAACGGCCGTCCGGAGACCCGGGATGCAGCGCCGGTCCGTCATCGCCTAGCATCGGTTTGAAGAATCGGCCCGTATGCCGGCTCTTCGTTGCTGCTGGGAGTTGATGTTGGTCGAAAGTCTCCTTCGTCTTCGGAAACTCGTGGCATTAGCCGGCTTTTGCGCTATGGTGTTGCCGCATATCCGGGCCGGCGCGGAGACCGCGGGCATCCTTTCGGGAACGGTCACGGACGACCGCACGCACCGCCCCGTTGCCGGAGTCGCGGTGGTCGCGAAGTCGCCCAGCGCGACCTATCGTACCGTCACCGACGCGCAGGGACGGTTTCGTTTCCTGAGCGTACTGCCGGACACGTATTCGATCTCGTTTTCGTATTCCGGCTACGCGCCGTATTCGACGTCGCTGGTAGTGCTCAACGGCTCGCAGCAGACGGTCAACGTGCCGCTGTCGCACACGCTCAAGACGATCGCCTCGACGCACGCGCGCTCGACCGGCAGCGCCTTCCAGCGCGGGATGACGATCGATACGTACACGGTGACCGGCGCGCAGATCGAGACGGTCACGGGCAAGGCCTTCAACGCCAACGAGAACGACCTGCTGCGCAGCATCCCCAGCGTCACGATCGACAAGACCGGCACAGTTTCGATCCGCGGCGGCTTCGCGTTCGAGGCAGCGTACGAGTTCGAGGGCATCGACTACACGACGCCGTCGGCCAATCTGCAGAACACGCTGCAGAACATCGCCAACTTCAACCTGCTCAACGGGGTCGGCAGCGTGCAGCTGGTTCCCGGCGGCGGCGACGCGACGCACGGCGACACGGGCACCGGGCTCGTGCTGTTCACGGCCAAGCACGGCACGTATCCCAGCTACTTACACGTCGACGCCGAGTCGCAGCTGTTTCCGTACCTGCATCAGCTGGGGCTGGAGTGGGGCTGGGCCGATCCGTCGCAGCGGCTCTCCAACTACGCGGGGTTCATCGGGATCCGCAAGGCCTATCAGTACGGCATTCCGGGCACGGCGGCCAATACGCTGGGCACGCTGGGGACCAACGCCGCGACGCTGGGCAGCACGATCGATCCGAACCTGGTCTACTACGCGCCGTCGTTCTTGAAATCGGACGACTTCGTCGACAACCTGATCTACCGTTTCGGCCGCAACGAGAATCAGCGGCTGCAGTTCTTCATTCAGGATCAGTCGATCACGCAGACGCTCGACTACGGGGGCTTTCAGTTTCTGCCGTACATCTCGGGGGGCACGACCGCCGGCAAGTGCGCCCCCTACCTCGTGATCGGGCCCAGCGGTCCGGTCAACTCCGCGACGCAGAACTACGCCTGCGATTCGCTGATCCCGCTCTTTCCGGGCCAGCCCAACACCTACGCCTTCGTCTCCTCGCCGGATACCCTCAAGAGCCCGTTTCTGGCGTATAAGCTCGAGTACGGCGTGAACCTGGGCACGTCGTCGCTGCTGACGGCGCGCTACTTTCGGACGTACACCGAGCAATCGCAGGACATGCCGGCGCAGGGCATCTTTGCCGATCCCTACGGCGGCACGCGCACCGGCGCCCAGGTCGACGTGACGACGCAGATCGGCAGCAAGAATCTCCTGAAGTACGGCACGATCTACCAGTTCGTCGTTCCCTACGGCAACCGGTACGACTTCACGTCGTACACGGCGTTCACGACGCCGGCCTATATCATCACGTATCCGATCACGCATCCGCTGCAGCCGCTGCCGCTGCCCTACACCTACAGCGGGCTGTTGCCCAACAATAATCCGTTCGCCGCCGCGGGGCTGGAGAAGGACTTCTTGTCGCCGGCGTTTTGCCTCACGCAAGGCATCACCGGCTGCGGCTACTTGAGCGCGTACTTTCCCGGCGGCGTACGCTTTCCGTTCGAGGAAGACGTGGCGACGGTCGGGCAGCAGCAGTACGGCGCGTACCTGCAGGACACGATCGACATGTCGAGCCGCTGGAAGAGCGAGCTCGGCCTGCGCTTAGACGGCTACAACTTCCAGATCCCGCAGCAGGCCGGCGCACCGGCATCGATTCCGGCCGTCGAGCACCAGCGGCTGTACGAGCCGCACCTGGATCAGTCGTACTCGCCCGATCCGCGCGACACGATCCGCGTCGGCTTCGGCCATACGCTGGCGATGCCGCTGCCCAGCCTGCTGGGCGCCGACGTCAGCCGCACGCCCTACGCGCCCTTCGAGAACATTCCGTCCTACGACAACTCGACCGGGCTGCCTGCGCAGTACTGCGGCCCGCACGCCAATGCGCTCTGCGCCAACTATGCGGATCAGCTCTACTGGCTGACGCGGGATTACCGCTACGGCAGCTCGACGCTCGAGGCGCCGCTCGTCGGCGCGACGTTTACCAACATCGACCTCTCGTCGGCGCACGCGTTCCCCGACGGCTCGGCGATGAAGATCACGCCGTTCTACCGGCGCGGCTACAACGTCGTGGAGCAGACGGCGCAGATCCTGGGCTTCAGCTACCAGACCGGCTCGCCGGTCTTCGGCGACGTCGCGTACTCCAATCTGGGCATCCAGCGCGCGAAAGGCATCGAGGTGCTCTACACTAAGGAAGAGCCGCTCGGCCTCTCGATGCAGCTGGGCGCAACCTACATCAACCAGTTCAGCAACGAGCCGCCGGGGGCGTTCTTACAGCCGGCGGCGCTGGCGCTGGGCACGACGTATCGCTCGCCCGACCTGTCGCCGTTTCAGATGAACGCCGCCTTCAACTACAAGACCAGTCATGGCTGGCGTATCAATCCGGTGCTCTCGTTCAACGTGGGCTATCCCTACGGGGCCGGATACTACACCGCGGTCTATTGCAACGGCATCCCCGTCATCGTGCCCAGCACGAGCCTGTCGCTGATCTACTCGCAGACGCCGGGCTACATCGATCCACTCGACCCGGGAACGTGCACCAAGCCGAACATCGCGGCCACGCGCGGCATTCACGAGCCGGACTTGGCGGGGGGCTTCTTGACCACGCCGCGCGTCGACGCCGATCTCACCGTCGAGTACCGGCCGCCCACCAAAGGCGTGCTCGCGCAGTCGGTCTTCGGGTTGCAGGTTCAAAACCTGTTCAACCAGCTCTACAACGTGCCGATCGTCAACGGCTGCTACGGCGCGCCGGTGACCAGCGGCCTGCAGACCGGCAACGCACCGTGCACCTACTCGACCGCACCCTACGCGCCGCCCGACGTCTCGGCGCACAGCTCCTCGCCATATTTGACGTTTCCGAACGAGCCGCCGATCTCGTTCCGCTTCTATTACCACGTGGCGATATGAAAATTGGTGTTGTATTCGCTTTCATCGGTTGCTGCGCTGCACTGTGCGCCTGCGGGAACGGCGGCGCTTCGGAGCCGCCGGTGACGTCGTTTGATCCGGCCGCGACGAGCAAGCTGCAGTTCGCGGTGGGCGTCGCGACGATCTCGTCCAAAAACGGCGCGAGCATCGCGTACGGGCTCAACACCGTCGAGACGTTGCGCCAGAGCAACGGGTTGTCGGGAACGCTCTACAATCAGCCGATGATCATCGGCCCGTCGAGCTTCGACGTGCTGATCTCGACGCAGACCGGCAACGAGGTGCTGGGAGCCGGCGCGGATCTGGGCACCAACCACATTACCTGGGCGACGCTCAATCAATCGCTCTGGACCGGATCGCCGCGCGGGCCCAAACAATCTACCACCGGCGCGTTCGGCTACGGGTTGTGTCCGTGTAACTCGGACTCCGGTCCGGGCGACGGCTTCACGCCGCTGTATCAGGCATACAACCAGCCGATCTACGGCAACAACCCGGAGCGGTGGTACGGCGGACCGCCCGCGTTTCCGCAAGGCGGGCCGTCGCTGGTTGCGCTCGGTTGGGAGGGCTACTCGCTGGGCTTCAGCGACTTCGCGGTGCAGCCGGTGCTGGGGGTCTATCATCTCTACGCGGCGGTGCCGCCGGCGTATGATACGCCGCAGAATCCCACGCCTAGTCCGAATCCCAACGGAACGCCGACGCCGCCGCCCGGCATCCTCGCCGCGGCCGCGCAGCTCACGAGTCTCTCCGCGCTGCCCGCGTTTGGAACGCCGTCCTTCAAACCCGATCGCAAGGGCGGCGGCACGATCAGCTTGACGGTGCCCGCCGGAGCGACCGAGGCGATGGCCGTGGTGCGCGCCAACGGCGGCAGCGGCATCTCGGGCAGCAGCTGCGTGAATGCGCACGCCAACGACGCGTATTACACGATCGTCGCGCATGGGGCTGGGCCGGCGCAGCTGATCCTGGCCGACGATCTCGGGCCGCTCACGCAATCCGGCAAGCAGACGCCGACGATCTGTTCCAAGGGGGCGTACGAGATCTATGCCGTGGGCGCGGACTACCCGGCGTACGAGGCATCCTATCCCAAGAACCTCTCGCAGCTGCCCGTGATCAAAGGCCCGAGCGGTCAAGCCGACGTCACGACCTCCGATCTACTCACGGCCGCATATCCGTGACGAACGTTCGCACGCGAGCGATTCTGACGATTACGGCGCTCGCCGCGACGGCGGCATGCAGCGGCGGCTTCGGCACGCCTAACGGCCCGGTCGTGAACTCTCCGGGGGGGCCGACGCCGCAACCGCTTCCGCTCGTGAAGGTGGACGTGCACGTGACGATTCCCGGAACGGGGCACGCAAAGGGCGTCCGGCCCGATTACGTCTCACCCAATACCGAGTCGCTCGTAATCCAGCTCGCGTCTGTGGACGGCCAGGGCGTGAGCGGCGTCAACGCGACGACGATCGAGACGCGCGTACATTCTCACGGCTGCGCGCCCCAGGGAAGCCAGACCGTCTGCGCGGGAACGGCCCTCGGATCACCGGGCGAGGATGTCTTCTCGCTCACGACCTATGCGGGCCCCAACGCCACCGGCGCCGTCTTGTCGGCCGGCACCGTGCAGGCGAAGATCGCGTCCGGCGGCGGCGACGTGCCGATCAACAACCTTACCCTTACCCTCGACGGCGTGATTGCATCGCTGCGTTTGTCGCTGTCACCCAAAGCGGGCGAGCGCGGCAAGCCGGTGACGGCTGCGGTTTCGCTAACGGCGTTCGACGCCACAGGCGCGCAGATCGTCGGTGCTAGTCCTTTTCTTACGCCGATCGCACTAACGGTTCAGGGCGACACGGTGCACGCGTTTCGCCTGCACGCGGGCCGGGAATCGGGCGCTTCGCTGTCGATCGCGAAGCCGACGTCGGACATCACGCTCAGGTACGACGGCAACCGCCAGGCGTCGCCCGTCACAATCGCCGCAAGCGTATCAGGCTCGATCGGTGCCAGCGCACACTTTGCGCTGCACGGCAAGGTACCGCCGCCCCCGGTCGGCACGTTCTATGCGTTGAATTTCGGGGCCGGCGACGGGAAAGCAGCGTCGGTCACCGAGTACGACGGCAAGGCGAAGGGCAACGCCGCTCCTGAGCTCACGCTGTCGCTGAACTCCAAGCTTTATGCTCGGACGATCGCCGTCGATTCCAGCGGGAATCTGTACGTGGGCTATCTTGATAACAGCCTCGGTTATGATCCCGGAACCGGCGCGCCCGATGCCGGCAACGAGATTGCAATCTACGGACCCGGTGCCAGCGGAAAGAGCCCGCCGAACGCCGTGCTCAAGGCCGACTCAAAGACGAACACCGCGCTCTTTCCGGTCTTCATCACCTTCGATCCGTCCGGCCGGCTCGTAACGTACGGCGGTACCAGCGTCGACGGCAATACGGGCGACGCAGTGCTGACGTATCCGGCCGGAAGTTCCGGGCCTGCCGCGCCCGAGTACGCTTTCGATTTCACAACGAGCCTTGACTACGCGGCCGCCCTCCCGAGCGGGCTCGCCATTGACTCCGCCAACAATTTCTACGTCAACGGTGGGTTGCACACGCCTCTTGGTAACCAGTATGGATTGTACGTTGCGGCGGCTGCCGATATCGGCAATCCGCAAACCGCGCCCGCACGCACGATTCCATGGGATTCGACCACGCAACTCGAGCCCGGCTTTACCACGAACGTGAGCCTGGACCGAGCGGGTGAGATCTTCATCGGCACGTGGGTGAAAGAGGGCAGCGGCGGGAGTGCGACCTGTCAAGCGCGCGTCAACGTCTATGCGGCGGGCGCCGGCGGAGGCATCACCGACGTTCCGCCGCTGCGGATTTTGACGCTCGGCGACGCGTCGACGCGTGGCAACGACTGCTACGCATCGCGCAATCCACTGCTGGCGTATTTCCCGACGATTCAGATCTACGGATCGTCACTCTTCATCACCGACGATTTCAATAACGCGATCGACGGCTACTCCGCTAGCGCACACGGAAGGGTAAAGCCGATGCTTCGCATCGTGGGCTCGGCGACGCAGCTGAATGCCCCGACTGCGCCCGTAGTCACTTCGTTTTCCGGGCCGGCCAAGGCCGGCGCGGTTGAGACCACTGATTCACTCGACCATCGATAGAAGGAACATCGACGTATGAATAAGACTCTCGTGGCTCTAGCCTTATCGGCGGCCACCGCGGCGCTAGCGCTTAGCGCGTGTAACGGAAGCTCCGGGGCGGGCTCTGGAGTAGCGAGTATACCGAACGCGCCCACTGGATCGCATCGCGTTCGTGCCAACGACAATGGTCCACAAGATCTCCACGCCGGGGGCGCGACCTTCCCGGCGTACGCTTACAACCTCGGCGATCAGCCGGCGGGCCTCTATAGCTCGCCTCAGGCAACACCCGGCCCCGGCTCTATTCTCGCGAGCGCCGGTACCGCGGGCGTCGTCTACTACTGCTTGACCGGCAGCGGCTTCGGTCGCAAACAGTTCACCGGTCAATCGATCACCGCGACCGTCGCCTGCGCGCCGCTCGGCGCATCGCCCACAGGCTTCGGCGGCCGGCGAGATCCGCTCGACTTCAACGGAAGCGACGTCGCTCTCGCGTCGACCGAGTGCTGCGGGTCGGGCACGCCCTACGCCACCAACCGAGCTTCCACTTTGGGACAACCGTTCGAGCTCCCGACGATCGGCGGCCCGATCGTCTTCCCATACAACAACAACGGATTCACGGGAATCAAGAGCGGCAAGTTCTTGCGCCTCTCGACCTGGACGTACTGCGCCATTTCCAACGGCACGATCAGCGACTGGAACGATGGAGCGATCACGGCCGATAACGGCGGCAAGTCGGTTACCGGTGGGTCGAGCGAGACGCTTCACTACTACTTCCGTTCTGACGGCAGCGGGACGAGCTACCTCTTTACGAATAAGCTCAACACCGCGTGCAACGTCTCGTTCGGCCCGCCATACAACAAGGCGCCCTACAGCAGTCCGAGCCGCAGCGCAGCTTGGGGGTTCGGCGTAAACCAGACCTGGCCGGGACCCGGCTCGTCAGGCGACCCCAACTCGCGGTTTATCGGTGAGAGCGGCAATCCCGGCGTCGTCGCAGGAATCCAAGGCGACGAGTGGGGCACCGGCTACGCCGAAGGCGCCTGGGTGAAGTCGGCGCCTGCGGGCACCTACGGCACTCTCGAACAGTCGAGCGTGCTCGACACCAGCAACACGATTTTCGTGAGTCCAACCAACAAGACCGCTGTCGCTGGTGCGCTTGCGAACGCCAAAACGATCACCTACGGGATGGGCAGCGACGGCATTACCCTCGGCTCGAGCACGCCGTGGTGCCAGCTCTATATCGACCCGAGCCAGTTCGTCACGCCGCCGAAGGGCACGTATCCAATCGTCGGCTTGAGCTACTGGCTCTTCTACGGGAAAAACCTGGGCGTCCATGTATTGCAAAAGCAGAAGCTGATCAAATTCGTCGTATCGAAGACGGCCAATGGGCTACTTGGTCCGCTAGAATACTCACCGCTCAACTACACCGTTCACCAGGCGGTTCTCCACGCACTCCGCGGCAAGGCATCTCAGCCGGCTTGCCTCCAGTAGCATACCCTGACAATGCGTACGCGCGCCGCGATGCGGCGCGCGTACCTCTTCACCGTATGAATTGTTTTGCACGATTTGTTCTCCTCGCTTCCAGCTGCGTATTTGCAATTACGGGGTGCGGCGGGTCGAGTTCGTCGTCGAGCGCAACGCCGCCGCAGGCCGCTTTCGCGCGCGTGCGCTTCGCCGACGGGGCGCCTTCGCTGGAAACGCTCATCAACGGCGTGCCGCAAGATATCGGGCTGGCCTACCTGCAGCTCGATCATTCGACCGTAATGTCGCTCTTTGTATACGGCGCGTTCTCGCCGTTCATGCAAGTAGCGCCGGGGACGCATTCGCTGACGGCGCGCGACGAGCTGGGGTATGCGGTTGGTCCGCTCAAAGCCCCGTCGCTGAGCCCGGGAATGTACTACACGCTAATCGTCGTCGGCGCGTATCCCACGTACAGCGTGCTGGCGTTTCCAGAGCCGACAAGGCCGAGCGGCGCCGCGATGTCATTCTACGAGGCATCTCCGGCCGTTCCATCGTCGGACTTCGGAAGCTTCAGCGCGTCGATGCACGCGAATTTCAAGAAGCTCGGCAGCGCGCAGCTCGGGAACGTCGCCACGGTTCCGCTCGGGAACAGCGTGTCAAACCTCGGGGGATATGTCGGGAACGCGAGCGCGCCGCTCGGCACGCTGACATTGCGCCAGATCAATCCATTCGATAAACGCAACGTGTTGCCGTTTCACCGCGCGGCGCGGCTGTCGCTCTTCCTGTTCGATCCGAAGTCCGGCAGCACGAGCGGACCCCTCTTCGGGAGCCTCGATCGATGAAAATTTCCTCGTGCTTCGCGATACTCGTCGCGCTGGCCGGCGCCGTGGCGGTGATCTCCGGCTGCGGGACGACGGGTCCGGCGCCGATCGGCGTCTCGAATCCGCCGCAGCCCACCGCTACGCCCGCCGCGCGGTGGCTCTACGTCGATCACAACGGGACGTTCTTCGCGTACGCGCTTCCGCTGACGGCGCAGTCGAAGCCGGTGCGTACGCTCCAAGAATGGCCGGGCCTTGGTCTTGCGCCGCAGATCGCCGTGGATCCGTACGGTGAGGTCGCGCTCGCGAGCCCGACGACGATCCGGATCTTTCATCCTCCGATCGAATCGTTCGCGCGCTCGCACGCCAAACTCAGCATTCCGCTCACGCCGGCGATCACCGAGATCGGGCTCTCCGGCGCCGACCTCGTCGACATCGAGTACGATCCCAACCAAAACCTGTGGCTGCTCAACAACCTTGGCGGCGAGGTATCCGAGCTTCAGGCGCCCCTGACGAAGACGATGGTGGCCTCCGTCATTATCATTTTCGGCGCTCCAGGCTCGAAGACGGCAGGCTTCTCGACCCTGATCCAGGCGCGCTTCGACGTCAACGCCGCGTTGTACGTCTATGCGAGTTCGTCGCAGCGCGCTCGCGTCTTCAAGACGGGCCTTCCTTACGCCAAACCGCCCAGCTCGATCGGTTTGAACCTGGCGCAGGCCGACTTCGTCGATTCGAGCCAGTGGCCGCCGACGGCGCCGCAGCAGCCGTCGCTGCTTCTGGGGCAGTACTTCGGGCCGCTGCACTCGCCGCATCCGGGTTCGCCGCCGTCGCCGCCGGTCGATGTGATGAGCCAGTTCCAAGAACCGCTCAACCAGCAGAACCGCGGACTCTTTCCGGACGAGTTCGCCAACACGATCGTCGGAGCGCTGATAGCGGATCCTCCGCGCGGGGTCTTCTATACGCTGGACGCGGTCGACGGCCGCCTCGACGTCTACGGGTTGCCGATGCGCAGCCATGCGAAGCCGGCGATCTCCCTGCGCTGCCTCGCGCAGGGGGGAAGCTGCAGCCAGAAGATCGAGCACCTCTTCTTGGCGCCTTAACCAGCGCCGCGCGCCGGCGCGTCGAAACAAAGCGGCGTGCGCGCGATGACGCTCGAGCGGCCGGCCGCGATCGAAACCGATCCGCTACGGCTAACGAACAAACCGAAACCGGCGCCAGCGCCGGGTGAAATTCTCGTGCGCGTCAGCGCGTGCGGCGTCTGCCGGACGGACCTGCACGTCGCCGAGGGCGACCTCGCGCCCAAGCACCCAGGCATCGTCCCCGGCCACGAGATCGTGGGCGCCGTCGCGCTGGCCGGTCCCGGGAGCGAGCGATTCGCCGCCGGAACGCGCGTCGGCATCGCGTGGCTCCGCTACACCGACGGCACGTGCGACTACTGCCGCAGCGGACGCGAGAATCTCTGTCCCAACGCGCTCTTCACCGGCTGGGATCGCGACGGCGGCTACGCCGAGTACGCGGTGGTGCGGGAAGACTTTGCCTACCGGCTGCCCGACGCGATAGACGACGAGCACGCCGCGCCGCTGCTGTGCGCCGGCATCATCGGCTTTCGCGCCATCAAGCGCGCCGGGGTCGTGCCCAGCGCCACCGTGGGGCTCTACGGGTTCGGCGGCTCGGCCCATCTGGCGCTCCAGGTGCTGCGGCACTGGAACTGCCGTGTGTTCGTCATGAGCCGCGGCGGCATCCACCGCGACCTCGCGCGGGAGCTCGGAGCGGATTGGATCGGTGACGCGTCGGATGCGCCGCCGGCAAAGCTCGACGCCGCGATCCTGTTCGCGCCTGCCGGCGACCTCGTGCCGCCCATCTTGGCGGCGCTGCGCCGCGGCGGCGTGCTGGCGATCGCGGGAATCCATCTCACGCAGATCCCGCCCCTCGACTACGACACGCTCTTCGACGAGCGCGAGATCCGCAGCGTCACCGCCAACACGCGCGCGGACGGCGAGGAGTTCCTCGCTATCGCCGGCGCGATACCGATCGAATCTTCGACGGTGGGAATGCGCTTGGAAGACGCGAACCGCGCACTGAACATGCTGAAACACGACGAGCTGCGCGGCGCCGCCGTGCTGCACGTATGAATCGCATCGTTTGCGCGGCCGCGATCGTTGGGCTAGCCGGATGCAGCGGGGCGTTCGGCGAGCGCGCGCGCGAAGATTTTCATGCGACGATCGAGGCGGGCGCGGGCGCGACGGTGCACGTCGACAACATCGCCGGCAGCGTCAACGTCGATGCATGGGCAAAGCCGAGCGTCGACGTTCGCGCGACGAAGTACGGCAACGACGCGGCGGAGCTGCGTTCGGTGAAGATCGACGTACGCGGCGAGGGCAAGGACGTCTTCGTCAAGACGAATTACACGGGGCTGCGGCACGGCACCGTGCGTTACCGGATCACGGTTCCGGCCGACGCGTCCCTGGATATCTCGAACGTCGCCGGGGCAGTGAACCTCGCGGGCACCAGCGCCGACGTCACGGTGGAGACGCAGGCCGGGGCGATCACCGCGGACGTCGGGCGAGTCTCGGGAAACCGCTCGATCGATCTGCGCGCTACGACCGGCGCCGTCGAGGTCTCGATCGCTCCGAACAGCGATGCCTCGATCGAGGCGTCGAGCACCGTCGGGGACATCACGAGCCGCATTCCGGGCGTCGCGGCGAGCCGCGAAAACCTCGTCGGCGCCCGCGCGAGCGGGCTGATCGGATCGGGGAGCGGCCGGGTCCGCGTCGGCACCACGACCGGCGCAATCGCCCTGCGATTCTAACTCAACGTATTTGGGGCGTTGACGCGTTAACGCCGCGATCTTTGCGATAATGGCGGCATGAAGGCTTCAACCGTGTTAACCACGGCTGCCGTCGCGTTTCTCGCGGCGTGTTCCGGCAGCGCGAGATCCCCCCAGGCGCTCTACGCCCTCCCCGCCGTCAACGAAGCCCCGCAACGGTCGGACTTTGCGACCGTCGTACCGCCGCAACTGCGCCCCATCGGCGGCGCCGCGGCGTTGCCGTTGACGCTCGAACCGAACGCGAAGAGCGCCGGGGGAATCTACGCCAGCGAGGTCTACGCGACCGACATCTGGGGATTTGCGGCGAAGAACAACCACAATCGCAAGGCGAAGTGCGTCGTCACGCACGTCCAGGGCGCCAACGGCATCGCGGTCGACCTCAGCGGCAACCTGATCGATCCCGACGGCGGCACCGACACGGTCATCGTCTTCAAGGGTCCGAAGATGTGCGGACCCAAGCTCGGTTCGGTCAAGGACCCGTACGGGCAGCCGTCGGACGCGGCGAGCGCAGACGCCGCCAACGGAACGATCGTCATCGCCAACATCTTCGACAACAACAAGACTCCGGGAAGCGTCTCGAAATGCACGCTCGCTCACGGTTGCAAGACCAACCTACACAGCCCGAACATGGATGAGGTCGCGGGCGTAGCGCTCGCGAAGAACGGCGACTGCTGGGCGTCGGCGACCGATTCGAATGGCGCGGCGACGCTGACATACTTTGCGGGCTGCGCGGGCCGCGGCAAAAAGGCGACCGGCTACCTCAACGCCTACTACGGCGGCCTCGACATCGACGAGCACGGGAACCTCGTTTCGCTCAGCTACCAAGACGCGAAGCTCTACGTCTACAAGGGCTGCAATCCAAAGTGTGGGCTGGTCGGCGGACCCTTCAGGATGAAGGGCGAGGCCACGTTTGGGCACCTGAACGCCACCTCGACCAAGCTGGTCACCGGCGACTTCCAATACGGCCGAATCGACGTTTACAGTTACAAGCCCGCGAAGGTCCGCTTCGCGTACAGCTTCAACCGGGGCTTCAGCCCCAGCGAGGTCGTCGAGGGAGCCGCGTTCAACCCGCGATCGACCGAATAGGGCCACCAAAAAGGCCAAAAAAATTGACGGGGATGCAGGATTCCGGCACCTTGGACCAAAGGACAGACCTCCCTAGGTCTGGACGGAGTTTTGCGGATGCCCCAACCACTGGAGTGCACCTCGGTTCAATTACCGGACGTCCGCTTGACCGCCGCGGCGGAAGCTCTCGACGGCCTAGCACTTCCCTAACTACAAGTAAGGAGAATTCTCCCTATGCGTTTGTTATCAGCAGCGGTTTGTACATCAGTCGCTGCCGCGCTTCTCGCCAGCTGTTCGGGCGGCAACATGGGGTCGATGACCTCATCGGTCCCGGGCACCGGCAGCAGCGCATCTAAGGTCCAGGCGCTGCACAAGGCTGGTGCGGTCAGCATCATCCCGAAGTCGGCGCTACCCAAGGGGCCGGTAAAGCTCAAGGGTCGGCAGGCGCCGCCTCAAGAGATGAAGGGAATCTACGTCGCACAGTTCTTCGAATCGACCGTTAACGGCTACACGAAGAACAACAGCGGCAACGGCGCGTCCATCTGCAACGTGCCGGGCAGCAGCGTCAACAACCTCGGCGTTGACAACTCGGGCAACCTGATTATTCCCGACGCCTTCAGCGGCGTGGTCGTCTATACGGGCCCGACGATGTGCGGCGGAACGACCCCCCCGGTCACCATCACCGACAGCTACGGCCAGGCCTCCGACGCGGCGGCCGTTAACGCGCTGACCGGCAACATCGTCGTCGGCAACATCCTTGGCCCGGGCTTCACCGTGGTCTGCACGGTCGCCAGCCTGAGCTGCACGCAGCTCACGCCGAGCTCGCAAGGCATCGGCGAAATCGCCGGCGTCACCATGGACTCGGCCGGCGACTGCTGGGCCGACTCCTACAACGCGGCGTTCACCGCCGTCATCCTCACCTACTGGGCCGGCTGCACCGGAACGGGACAGGTCGCGACCGGCTTCGCCAACACCGGCTACGGCGGTCTCGACGTTGACAACTCGGGCAACATCGTGTCGTTCAACTGGCACGGCTCGGCAGGCACGGACCTCTGGGTCTACTCGGGATGCAACCCGGCCTGCACCGGCGTTAGCGACAACACGCTGACCGAAAACACGGCCATCTTCGGCCACATCGGCAAGCATGGCATCCGCCTCGTTGCCGGTGCGTATCTGAAGGGCCAGGCCGACATCTATCAGTACAGCCCGTCGACGCTCACCTACTACTACAGCTTCAACAACGGACTTTCGGTTACCGGCGACACAGAAGGCGCCGCCTACAGCCCGTCCTCGAAGAAGTAGCAGTAAACCAAGAAACTCGATAGCGAGTATGCAAACGGGGTGGCCGGTCTAGCGCCGGTCACCTCTTTGTTTCTCGGACGTCATATGAAGGAGCATTAACAACATGCGTGTGTTATCAATTCCACTCGGCGTCGCCATCGCGGCGGCGCTGCTCGCGAGTTGCGCGGGCGGCAACATGGGATCGACGGGTTCGGTCTCCAGTGCCGAAAATAATGCATCGAAGGTTCAGGCACTGAAACGCACAGGCGCGGTGAGCATCATCCCGCGGTCGGCGCTGCCGAAGGGGCCCGTGAAACTCAAAGGCCGTCAGGCGCCGCCGCCATGGTTAAAGGGCATCCACGTCAGCGAGTTCTTCGGTACTGAGATTCTCGGCTACCAGAAGAACAACAGCGGCAACGGCGCTCCGCTCTGCACGATCACCGGCGTGAGCAGCGTCAACAACATCGCAACCGACACGATCGGTAACCTCATCGCTCCGGATGCCTTCGGCGGCGTGTTGATCTACACGGGACCTGAGATGTGCGGCCCGCTGATGG
Organism: Vulcanimicrobiota bacterium; assembly: GCA_963752825.1. Taxonomy (GTDB): domain Bacteria; phylum Vulcanimicrobiota; class Vulcanimicrobiia; order Vulcanimicrobiales; family Vulcanimicrobiaceae; genus Cybelea. The sequence goes on from CAVVZF010000001.1 coordinate 986,571, forward strand.
CGACGATCACCGATACCTACGGGCAAGCCTCGGATGGCGCCGCGGTTAACGCCGCGACCGGGCCGATCGTCGTCGCCAACATTCTCGGCCCGGGCTACGTGGTAACCTGCACGGTGGCGAGCCTGAGCTGCACGCAGCTCGCGCCGAGCTCGCAAGGCATCGGCGAAGTCGCCGGCGTCGCGATGGACAAGAACGGCAACTGCTGGGCCGACGCCTACAACGCGGCGTTCACGGCCGTCGTCCTCACGTACTGGGCCGGCTGCACCGGCACCGGCGTCGCGGCGACGGGCTTCCAAAACACCGGCTACGGCGGACTCGACGTCGACAACTGGGGCGAGGTCGTGAGCTTCAACTGGCACGGATCCGCCGGCACCGACCTCTGGGTGTACTCGGGATGCAATCCGGCATGCACGTCGGTGAGCGATAACACGCTCAGCAACGGCACGGGAATCTTCGGGCACCTCGGGAAGCAGAGCCAGCGGCTCGCGGTCGCCAATTATCTCAATGGTCAGATCGACATCTACAGCTACAAACCGACGAAACTAACCTACTACTACAGCTTCAACAACGGCCTCCAGGCTAGCCTCGACGTCGAAGGCGTTGCCTACAGCCCGTCGTCGAAGAAGTAATCCGACTTAGTCGTCGCCGATGATCGATTGCGGCTTGCCGCGCCGGCGCGGCAGGCCGCGATCGTGTTCGATCCAGTACTCGGCCGGCTTCGACCCGCCGAACCTTTTGAATTTGCGCGGCTTCTGGCCGTAGTCGAATGCGTCGCCGGCAGGATCGCGGGCGCGCGCGTCTGCGGCCGCCAGCGGCGCGAGTCCAAAGTTGTCCTCGATGAACTTGAGCACGCTCGCGGTCTCGTATTGAACGTGCGTCACGTAGCCCTGTTTGGCGTACGGTGAGATCATGACCAGCGGCACGCGAAAGCCGAGCCCGAAGGTATCCGCGTGGATGGGCTTGATCGGGTCGAACAGCCCGCCCCAGTCGTCCCACATCACGAAGATCGCCGTCGAGTCCCAGAACTGACTCCGGCCCACCGCGTTCACGAGCGAGGCGATCCACGCCGGGCCGCCGGCGGCGTCGAGCCCGGGATGGTCGGAGTTCTCGTAAGTCGGCGTGATCCACGTCACGTTGGCGAGCGTTCCGTTTGCGATGTCGGTGAGGAACTGCGAGGGCGGGTTGATGACGTCGGCCTTCCAGTCGGGGCCGCGGTAGATGGTTTTGTTGGCCTGATACGACGACCAGAGGCCGCCGTCGCCGTAGATGGCGCCGGCGTAGAAGCGCCAGGTCACGCCCGCCGCGTCGGCCTCGCTGCCAATCGTGGCTATGTCGAAGCACGTCACGATGCTCCGACCGTACGTCCGCTGCGCGGTCCAGGTCGGGATCTTGTCCTGCCTTCCACCCTCGCATCCCCAGTCGGTCGGCGGCGCGTCGGCGGCCCCGTCCGCATAGGCCGCGATCGCGTACTGGTGCGAGATGAAGCTGCCGTCGAAGTTCGAGGAGAACGTCCTGTCGGCGAGCACGTACTGCTTCGCCATCTTCCAGTACGGGTCGACCTCTTTCTCGGGGACGTACGCGTACGCGAAATTCTGTGGGGCTCCGAAGCCGTGAAGCTCGTTGTTCCAGCCGTCCATCTTGCACTTGGTTCCGCGCAGGTTTCCGGTTCCGTCACACGCGGCAAAGAACGCCGGCGAGAAATGATCGATGTCCCACGAAGTGGCGAGGTCGGTAGCGTGCAGCTCGATCTTGTTCCCCTTGGTGTCGAAGCCGTAGCTGCGCGTCTTCGCGCCGGGATAGCCCATGAAGAGATTGTTGAACGAGCGGTTCTCTTGGATGATGAAGACCACGTGCGAAATCGGTGTCGTGCTCGCGCGCATCGCGTGCCGGAGCGCCGGCGCGGCTGGGTCAACCGAGGGCGCTCCGCCCGAGCCGCAGCCGGCTAGCGCCAGCGCGAACGACGCCAAGACCGCGCGTTGTAAAGCCATCTCCGCTCAATTGGGCGCACCGGGTCGCAACCCTCCGTTGGCCGGGAGGAAGCGCCTCGCGCCGCGGCATAGGCTGTTGCGCTATGACGAAGAGTTCCGTCGCGCGCGCCGCGGCCGTCGCGTTTGCGCTTGCGTTCCTCGCCGCCTGCGGCGCCGGAGCGCCCGGGGGCGTTGCGCCGGCGGCGCGGGTAGCCGCGGTGCGCGCGCCGCGCGGCGGCACGGGCGCGGGGAAGATCCAGCACGTCGTGTTCATCATCCAGGAGAACCGCAGCTTCGATAACCTCTTCCAAGGTTTTCCCGGCGCCGACACGCAGTCGTGGGGCAAAAATTCGAAGGGCGAGACGATACAGCTCGCGCCGATGAGCCTGGCCCGCGCCTACGACATCGATCATTCCGCCCACGCGATGTTCGCCGCGTGCGACGGCACCGGCAACCTGCCCGGAACGAAATGCCGCAATGATGCGTTCGATAAGGAGCAGAGCTTCGGGGGTCCACCCAACCCGCAATATGTCTACGTTCCGCACAAACAGTCAAAGCCGTACTTCGACATGGGGCACGAAGGGGTGCTCGCCGACAAGATGTTCCAGTCGCAGCTCGACGAGAGCTTCGTGGCGCATCAGTACGTGATCGCCGCGCAGGCCCAGTCGAGCGTGGACCTGCCCGACGGGAAGTGGGGTTGCGAGGGAGGGTCCGGCGACATCGTCCAGATGATCACGGACTCGCGTCGGTACGGCGGGTGGCAGCAGGCGTGTTTCGACTATCAGACGCTCGGTGACGAGCTCGACGGCGCGAAGCTCTCGTGGCGGTTCTACACCAGCAAGTATACGAGTCACAACGGCGGGGAGTGGTCGGCGTATCAGGCCGTCAAACACATCTTCGACGGACCCGATTGGGCTAACGTCATCACGCCGCAGCAGAAATTCATCACCGACGTGGGCGCGGGCACGCTCGACAGCTTCACCTGGATCACGCCGACGTGCAAGAACTCCGACCACATCGACTGCGGCAGCGCCACCGGACCTTCATGGGTGACGGCGCTCGTCAACGCCGTCGGCGAGAGCCGGTTCTGGGACACCACGGCGATCTTCGTCATCTGGGACGACTGGGGCGGGCTCTACGATCACGTCCCGCCGCCGTACAGAGGCTACGACGGCGTGGGCTTCCGCGTTCCGATGCTCGTGATCTCGCCGTACGCGCGCAAGAATCACGTATCGCACGTCCAGTACGAGACGGCGAGCGTGTTGCGATTCGCCGAGGATCTCTTTGGCCTGGGTCAGCTCTCGGCCGCCGATGCGCGCGCGGCATCGCCCGCACAGGATTGCTTCGATTTCACCAAGCCGCCGCGCGCGTTCGTGCCGATCAAGGCGCCTAACGACGCCAAATACTTCCTGCACCAGGCGCCGGACTATCGGATCCCCGATGCGCAGTAGCGCCGCCGCGCTGGCCGCGGCATGCGTGCTGACGGGCTGCTCCCTCGGCGGCAACGCGGTGCCGCTGGGCGAGACGCAGATGCTCGGTGCCCTGCGCGCGACGGGTGCCGGCAAGATCCGGCACGTCGTCTACATCGTGCAAGAGAATCGCAGCTTCAACGATCTGTTCGAGGGCTATCCCGGCGCGTACACCGTCTCGAGCGGCAAGGACTCGAAGGGACGGAGCGTCGTGCTCCGCCCCGTAAGCCTCGCCTGGCGCTACGAGATCGACCATTCCGCCAAGGCGATGTTCGCAGACTGCGACGGAACCGGGGAGCTTCCCGGGACCGATTGCCGGATGGACGGCTTTAATCACGAGCAGACGTACGGCGGACCGAAGGGCATCAAGTATCCGATGTACGTCTACGCGCCGCATAAGGAGACCAAGCCGTACTGGGATATGGCGCACGAGTGGGTGCTCGCCGATCGCATGTTCCAGTCGCAGCTCGACGAGAGCTTCGTGGCGCACCAGTACATCATCGCCGCGCAGGCGCACTCCGCCGTCGACATCCCATACGGTCCGTGGGGATGCGTGCCGGGCCCGAGCAACAGCGTCAACACGATCCTGCACGACCGCACGTACGGCCCGCCCGAGTCGGCCTGCTTCGACTATCAGACGCTCGGCGACGAGCTCGACAAGGCCCACCTGTCGTGGCGCTTCTATTCGGCCTGGTACGGCAACAAGTCGAGCGGCGACGGCGCGATCTGGTCGAGCTATCAGGCCGTGAAGCACATCTACGAGGGGCCGGATTGGGCGAACATCATCACGCCGCAGAAGAAGTTCTTTCGCGACGTCGCCGCCGGGAAGCTCGCCAACTTCACGTGGATCACGCCGGTCTGCGACGACTCCGACCACACGAACTGCGGCGGCGGATACGGACCGTCGTGGGTGGCGGCGCTGGTCAACGAGATCGGCAAGAGCAAGTTTTGGGACTCGACCGTCGTGTTCGTACAGTGGGACGACTGGGGCGGACTGTACGATCCCGTTCCTCCGCCGCACAAAGACTACGACGGCCTGGGCTTCCGGGTTCCACTGATCGTTATCTCAGCGTACGCCAAGCGCGATTTCGTCTCGCACGTGCAGTACGAGACCGGCAGCGTGCTGCGCTTTGCCGAGGATCTCTTCGGCCTGGGCCAGCTCGGGAATGCCGATACGCGCGCGACGTCGCCCGCCCACGATTCCCTCGACTTCACCCAAAAACCGCGTGCGTTCGTCCCGATCAAGGCCCCGCGCGGGCGCGACTTCTTCCTCGCGCAGCCCGGCGACTATCGCGCACCCGACTACGAATAACGATGAGGCGGGAGCTTTCGCGCCCGCCTCTTTGGCTCATGGACCTCTAACGCGTCAGAACGTGCTGAGGCGCTTCGGGCTTCCCCAGCCGCCCGGGCCGGAGTAGTCCTTGAACTGATGCGTCCCCGCCGTGCAGAGGTAGCTTCCGCTGCATGAGCCGTCGTTACCCTTGAGGATCGGGTGCAGATCGTGTCTGCGCTGCTTGCCGGTAAGCGACCAGAACTTCTGGCCGGCGTTCTGCGAGCTCGCGTTGCCGGCGAGGCCGAAGATCGCGGCGGCTAGCGGCGTCGCGGCGCTCGTGCCGCACACGTCTCCCCATCCGCCGTCGAACTCGTCGTAGACGGCGACGCCCGGCGAGCATCCGGCTTCGGCGGAGATGTCGGCGTCGGTGCGTGAGGTGCAGCTCGGATCGTGCTGCCAGCTCGGCTTGGTCTCGCCCGTGGCGCAGCCGCCGCCGGCGCCGTTCCAGATCGACTCGCTATAGGTCGACCCGCTCTTCGCGAGCTGCGTGCCGCCGACCGAGACGACGCTGCCGAGCGCTTCCGGCGCGCCGTTCTGGTTGTAGCCGAAGTCGCCCGACCCGGCGGTGTATACGACGCCCGGCTGATCGAAGTCCGAGTTGTCGACGCAGTTGATCGAGCCGTAGCAGATCCAGCTGTTGCTGACGATGTGCGCGCCCAACGTCACGGCCTCCAGCTCGGCAGTGTCGAGATCGCTCGAGCTCGCGCTGTTCGCCTCGACCAGATAAATCGTGCAGAGCGGGCACGCCGCCGAGACCATCTCGACGTCGAGCGCGATCTCGACCGACCAGCCGGTGTAGGTCGGATAGTTGCTCTGTTGACCCTCCTGATTGTATTTGAAGAACTTGGCCGTGCCGAGACCAAACTGCGTGCGATACGTCGAGAGCGACGTCGCCAAGCTCGGGTTGTCGCCGGCGTCCACGATCGCAACGATCTGACCCGATCCCTTGGTGATCGGCAGCTTATAGCGCGTCTCCAGATCGATCGGCGCCCAGCCGCACGTCGCGCCGGTGCAGGCCGGCTGGATTCCGCGCCGGGTGAGAGCGAGACAGGTGGGCCGTCCGATTATCTGCGGGCAAACCGGACGCGCCTCGCCCCGTGCGAGCCAATCCGGCACGAATCGATGCGCCTGGGTCAACATCGACTGACCGGACGAACCGGTCGCCGGCACGCCGGAAGAGCCGCCCGAACCACAGGCCGCGATGGCGAGCGCCGCGGCCAGCGGCGCCACGAGTTTTATGGTTCCGTTCACAAGTGCTCCTTATCATTGTGGGTTGGGCGGAGAGGCTTGCCGCTCACCTGGGACCGCACCTGCCGCCCGCGTTGCTCCTGGTCATCGTCTCGAACAAAAAAGAGGCGGGTGCTGTCGCACCCGCCTCGCGGTTTACGTCAGGCGTCGCCGCGCGTTAGAACGCGCGGATGCCCTTCGGGCTTCCCCAGCCACCCGGGCCGGAGTAGTCCTTGAACTGGTGGGTTCCTGCCGTGCAGAGATATTCGCCGCTGCACGAGCCGTCGTTGCCCTTGAGGATCGGGTGCAGGTCGTGTCGGCGCTGCTTGCCGGTAAGCGACCAGAACTTCTTACCGGCATCTTGCGAGCTCGCGTTGCCCGCGAGTCCGAAGACCGCCGCAACCGTCGGCGATGCCGCGCTCGTGCCGCAGACGTCGAACCAGCCGCCGTCGAACTCGTCGTACTCGGCGACGCCCGGCGAGCAGCCGGCTTCGGCGGAGACATCGGAGTCGGTGCGCGAGGTGCAGTCCGGATCGTGCTGCCAGCTCGGCTTGGTTGCGCCAGTGGCGCAGCCGCCGCCGGCGCCGTTCCAGATCGACTCGCTATAGGTCGACCCGCTCTTCGCGAGCTGCGTGCCGCCGACCGAGACGACGCTGCCGAGCGCTTCCGGCGCCCCGTTCTCGTTGTAGCCGAAGTCGCCCGACGCCGCCAAATAGACGACGCCCGGCTGATCGAAGTCCGAGTTGTCGACGCAGTTGACCGAGCCGTAGCAGATCCAGCTGTTGCTGATGATGTGCGCGCCCAGCGTCACGGCTTCGTTTTCAGCCGTGTCGAGGTCGCTGGAGCTCGCGCTGTTCGCCTCGACCAGATAAATCGTGCACAGCGGGCAGGCCGCCGAGACCATCTCGATGTCGAGACCGATTTCCACCGACCAGCCGGTGTACGTCGGATAGTTGCTCTGCTGACCTTCCTGGTTGTACTTCTTGAAGTTGGCCGTGCCGAGACCGAACTCGGTGCGATACGTCGAGAGAGAGGTCGCCGCATCGGGGTTGTCGCCGGCGTCGACGATCGCGACGATCTGGCCCGATCCCTTGGTGATCGGCAGCTTATAGCGCGTCTCGAGATCGATCGGCGCCCAGCCGCACGTCGCGCCGGTGCAGGCCGGTTGAATGCCCTTTCTCGTCAGGACAGTGCAGGTCGGTTTGCCTTCAGTGGCGGGGCAGACGGGACGCGCCTCGCCCCGTGCGAGCCAATCCGGCACGAAGCGGTGCGTCTGGGTCAACATCGACTGACCGGACGAACCGGTAGCCGGCACGCTCGAAGTGCCGCCTGAACTACAGGCGGCGATGGCCAGGGCCGCAACAAGCGGCGCCACCAATTTTATGGTTCCGTTCACAAGTGCTCCTTAGTAGATGGTGTGGGATTCTGGGTTCCCTTCTGTTCACCCTGAGAGTTTGCTGACCTGCCACTAAAGTAAGAGGGCCAGCCACTCGTGCCGGCCCTCGCTTGTGTTGATCCCTAACGAAGCGTTAGAATGCCCCGATGCCGTTTGGGGTTCCCCAGCCGGTGGGACCGGCGTAGGTCTTGTACTGACCGGTTCCCGCTACGCACAGGTAGCTGCCGGCGAGGCTCGGCGGGCAGTGGATGACGCCGCCCTCGGTGATGTCGTGGAGATCCTTCTTGCGCTTCTTGGCCCGCAGCGTCCAGAACCCCTTACCGCTCTGGCGCGAGCTGGCGTTGCCCGCCAGACCGTAGACGCCGGCGAGCAGCGGCGAGGAGACACTCGTGCCGCCGATCACGATCCAGCCGCCGTAAGCGGTGTCGTACTCGGCGACGTTCTCGGCGACCGCTGACACGTCGTTGTCCGTGCGCTCGGTGCACTTCGGATCGTGCTGCCACGACGGTTTCGTCTCGACGGAGCAGCCGCCGCCGCTCTCCGCCCACGTCTGTTCCTTGTAGGTCGAGCCAACCTTGTTGAGCACGGTTCCTCCGACCGAGACGACGCTGTCGTAGTCCATCGGATCCTGCGTGCCGTAGCCGTTGTCGCCGGCGCTGGCGAGATACGTCACGCCGGATGCATCGAACGCGCCGCCCGACGAACTGCCGCCGCCGCCGCCCCAGCTGTTGCTGACGATGTGCGCGCCGAGCTTCACGGCCTCTTTTTCGGCCGCGTACAGATTGGTCGTCGAGTTGTCGTTGGCTTCGATCAGGTAGATCGTGCAGAGCGGACAGGACGCCGAGACCATTTCGATGTCGAGATCCTCTTCGACGCCCCAATTTTTATTTTGCGTCGGATAGTTACTCTGCTGGCCTTCCTGGTTGTATTTGGTAAACTTGGCCGTTCCGAGCCCGAAGTTCGTGCGATACTTCGCGAGATCCGATGCGGCAGTCGGATTATCGAAGGCGTCGACGATCGCGACGACTTGGCCGGATCCCTTCGTGATCGGCAGTTTGTACGCCGTCTGGAAATCGATCGGCGCCAGGCCCGCTACTCCGGGCGCGATCTTCGTCATCGTGAGTACGTCGCAGTTCATGTAGCCGGGGCGCGTGTCCGCGCAGACGCGATGAAAGCCTGCCGCCTCTAGGGTCGTGTCTTGCAGCGCGCCGCCGGATTGACCGACGGCCGTCGGAACGCTGGACGATCCGCCCGCATTGCACGCCGCAAGGGCCACCGCTACAAATAGCGGCGCCGCTAGTTTGATAGGTCCGTTCACAATAGCTCCTTGCTTGTCTTTTAAGTTTTCGGGGAGAGGAGGCTTACCTTATGAGTCGTCCGGCTACCTCCCAGCCTTAGAAACGAAGGAAAGCGGGGCGGCGTTTGCTGCGGCCCCGCTTTCCCGGGCTTTTTCCGGTTGCGGGCTAGAAGGCGCCAATGCCCTTGGGAGTGCCCCAGCCGGCCGGCCCGGAGTAGGTCTTGTACTGGTGCGTCCCGGCCACGCAGAGGTAGCTGCCGGACAGGCTCGGCGGACAGCCGACGACGCCGCCGGAGCTGATGTAGTGCAGATATCTGCCGCGGTTCTTCTTGCTGAGCGTCCAGAACGGCTTACCACTCTGGTGCGTGCCGGCGTTGCCGGCCAGACCGAACACGCCGCCAAGCAGCGGCGAGGCGACGCTGGTACCGCCGACGACGATCCAGCCGCCGTAGCGGAACGTGTCGTACTCGGCGACGTTCTCCGCGACCGCTGACACGTCGTTGCCCGTGCGTTCCGCGCAACTCGGGTCGTGCTGCCAGGGAGGCTTGGTCACGACCGAGCAGCCGCCGCCGCTGTCCGGCCAGACATCTTCGGTGTACTTCGCGCCGACCTTGGAGAGCTGCGTGCCGCCGACCGACACGACCGTGTCGTAATCGGCCGGGTCCTGCATGCCGTAGCCGCCGTCGCCGGCGCTGGCTAGATATGTGACGCCCTTCTTGGCGAAGTCGCCGTAGGACGCGCTTCCGCCGCCGCCGCCGTAGCTGTTGCTGATGATGTGCGCGCCCATCTTCGCGGCTCTGGCTACGGCCGCGTAGAGATCGTTGCTGTTGTTCGAGTTGGCCTCGAACAGCCAGATCGTGCAGAGCGGACAGGATGCCGAGACCATTTCCACATCGAGGTCGATCTCGACGCACCAGCCGAGATCGCTGCCCGCACACTGCGAGGGGTAGTTCTTCTTTTGGCCCAACTGGTTGAACTTGCTGAAATTGGGCGTGCCGAGGCCGAAGTTCTTACGATAGACTTTGAGGTCCGATGCGACGTTCGGGTTGTCGAACGCGTCGACGATCGCGACGATCTGTCGCTTGCCCTTTGTGATCGGGAGGTCGTAGCGCTTTTGGAAGTCGACGGGTCCGAGTCCCGCGACTCCCGGTTCGACGTTCGTCTTCAGCAGTACGTCGCAGTTCATGTAGCCCACGCGCGCATCCGCGCACAGGCGCGTAAAGCCGTTTGCCTCGAGGGACAAGGACGGCGTTTGACCGACGGATTGCCCGGAGGTGCCGGGCACGCCGACTGAGCCGCCGGCGTTGCACGCCGCGACTCCGAGCGCCACGAAAAGCGACGCCGCTAGTTTAGTGGGTCCGTTCACGAGAAGCTCCTTTGCATCGTTTCGTTGGGTCTGGAAGGCGTTGGTTCCCGAAGGGAAATGAAGGGGCCTGGTGGCATTGCTGCGCCTATCGTGATACGGGACTTCTGCAAGCTTGTGGCCTGCGCGGCGGCGGCCGTCGGCCTAGCCGCGTGTTCGATCGGATCGCCAGCTTCACCGGCGTTGCTTCCGCGTGCGGACGACGTGCTCCGCACGCTGGGCGGCACCGGCGCCGGCAAGATCAAACACGTCGTCTACATCGTGCAAGAGAACCGCAGTTTCAACGACATGTTCCAAGGCTTTCCCGGCGCAGATACGGTGTCCAGCGGCAAGACCTCCAAGGGGCAGCGGATCCGGCTCATACCGGTCAGTCTGAAGGATGAGTACGAGATCGACCACTCGGCGCACGCAATGTTCGAGGCGTGCGATGGCAGGGGTAGGCTGCCCGGGACGAAGTGCCGCATGGACGGGTTTGACCGCGAGCAGCTCTATGGCGGCCCGCGCTACGGCCAGTACGTCTACGTGCCGCACAGCGAAACCAAGCCGCTGTTCGACATGGCACACGAATGGGTGCTGGCCGACCGGATGTTCGCGTCACAGCTGGACGAGAGCTTCGTCGCGCATCAATACATCATCGCGGCGCAGGCGCACTCGAGCGTCAACGTTCCGGACTCGTTCTGGGGCTGCGAGGGAACGGCGGGCGACGAGGTCGCGACTATCACGCGGCAGCGCACCTACGGCGGCGCGCAGCGCCCGTGCTTCAACTATGAGACGCTCGGCGACGAGCTCGATGCCGCGGGCCTCTCGTGGCGCTTCTACACGAGCTCGTACCAGAAGCCGGTCAGCGGGTTTTGGTCCGGCTACCAGGCGGTGCGACACATCTTCCATGGTCCGGATTGGCGCAAAGACGTTATCATGCCGCAGAAGCGCTTCCTAAACGATGTCGCCGCGGGCCAGCTGGCGGACTTCACGTGGATCACGCCACTCTGCCCCGACTCCGATCATCCGATCTGCGGCGGCGGCTACGGTCCGTCGTGGGTGACGTCGCTCGTCGACGCCGTTGGCAAGAGCACGTTCTGGGATACGACCGCGATCTTCGTGCAGTGGGACGATTGGGGCGGCATGTACGATCACGTCCCGCCGCCGCACCGCGGCTACGACGGACTCGGCTTCCGCGTTCCGCTGTTGGTGATATCGCCATACGCCCGGAAAGACCGCGTCTCGCACGTGCAGTACGAGACCGCGAGCGTGCTGCGCTTCGCCGAAGACCTCTTCGGCCTAGCTCAGCTCACCGACGCGGACCGGCGCGCGACCTCACCCGCCGGCGACTGCTTCGACTTCTCCGCGCCGCCGCGTAGGTTCGTCCCGATCAAGGCGCCCGAAGGCCCAGACTTCTTCCTGCAACAGGCCGACGACGGCATGATCCCCGACGAACAGTGAGTGTCTCCCGCCCTTGTCATCCTGAGCGGAGCCCTTCGACTCCACTTCGACAGGCTCAGTGTCGCTCAGGACAGGCTCTGTCGAACGATGACCGAGCGATACCGTCGCGCTGCGAAAAACCTCGTAGCCCCGCGACTCGGACGCTCGTCGCCCACATCCGTGTGGGCTCCTGCTCGCGCGCTTTTCCGCAACACCAAAGGAATACGACATCCTGTCTTTTGCGGAGAAGTCGCACGCCTCGCTGCGGAGCTACGAGCTTCTCCGCGCGTATCAGCGTTCTTCACTACTCCGTGTCGACGGGAAGCCCCGACGGCTTTTGTTTGAGGAAGAACGACTGGGAGTACTTCGAATTGATCTTATGAAACGGGCGGGGAGTCTGATTAAAGTTGAAGGCGTTGCCGATGCTCGCGGCGCGCACGTCCGGCGACGGCGGTAACGTTCCGAGGTTCCAGTTGTCCTGGATGAACTTGAGGACGCTCGCGGATTCGTACTGCGTGTGTTCGACGTGCGGCTGCGTGTAGGGTGAGACGATCAGCATCGGCACGCGGAAGCCGAGCCCGCCCTGGTTGTCTTGGAACGGCGGCTTGACGTGGTCGTAGAACCCGCCGGGATCGTCCCACAGGATGACGATGGCACACGACTTCCAGTACTTGCTCGTGCCAATGGCGTTCACGACGGACGCGACCCATGACGGCCCGTTGTCTTCTGGAGTCTTGCCGCTGTACTCGGCCGGATGATCGGAGTTGAATGCGTCCGGCGTGATCCACGCCACCGAAGGCAGCTTGTCGTTTTTGATGTCCTTGAAGATGACGATCGGGTCGGTCGTGACGTTCGTCTTCCATTCCGGTCCGTCACGGACGGCCTTGATCGCGTCGAATGCGCTCCAGATGCCCGAGGCGCCCTTGTTCGATCCGACCGTGTAATATTTCCAGGAGATCTTCTTGGCGTCGAGTTGATCTCGAATCGTCCCGTATGTGAAACATGGGAACGGGCCGACGGCCCGCTCGAATTGACCGCCGGTGGTAATCAGCGACGTGACCGTGCCCGGCGGCGAATCGCAGCCCCACGGTGAAAGAACGAACGGATTGTCGATGATGCTGTTGTCGCCGTACTGAGAAGGGTCGTAGTTGACGACGGTCCCGCCGGCGATCAGGTCTTGGTGTCCGGTGAAGCTCTCGCTCCCCTGCGTATCGAACATCTCGTCGGCCAGCACGTATTGGTTCGCGATGTCCCAGTACGGCTTGATGTCGTTGGGATCGACGTATTGATACGCGTAGGTGCACTCCGCCTGCGGGCCCAAGCCGCTCGCGCCGAAGAGCACGAGGTCGAACCCGTCCATCTTTCCGTTGTCGAGCTCGTTGACGTAGCCCGGATCGTAGCTGTGATCGAGATCGTTGTCCTCGCCGAAGTTATCCTTGAATCCCGCCCCAACCAGCGACACCTTCGTGAGCGGTACGGTCGTCGGCTTCGTGATGACGGGCTGGTGTCGTTTCAGGCATTCTTGCTGAATTTTTTTGGGCATCGCGGCAGCCTGGCCGGTCATCGTGCCGTCTGCGCCCGGATAGGTCGCAAAGAAATCGTCGAAGCTGCGGTTCTCCTGGATCACGACGATCACGTGCTGGATCTTCGTGCGCCCGCTCTGCCCGCGCGCGTCCGGAATCAGGCCGCCGCCGGCTCCGCCCGAAGACAAGCCCCCGCCGCATGCCGCGATGGCCGCGCCGGCGAAAAGGACGAGCGCCCACAATCGCGGTCTCACGAGGCCGCCACCTTCTGGACAATGGCGTCGACGTCGTAGCCGAATTTCGCGGCCACGCCCGACGTGGCCGAGGTGATCGAGGACAGCTGCTGCGCGTCGAACTTCGGCTTGTAGTAATCCGGGAACGACAGCTTCTCCCCGTACACCTCGCGCGTCGTGGCGAAGCTCTGCGGGTCCAGCTCGGCGTGCGCGAGGATGCGGTCGATCGTCGACAGCGAGTCGGCGCAGAGGTCCTCATAGCGCACGATGCAGACGCGGCGCGCCAGCTCGGGATCGCTCTCGAGCTGGTTGGCGACGAAGCCGTACGCGTAGGCCCAGTAGCGCGCCCGCGATTCCGCGACTCGGCCGGAGTCAAAGAGCGCGCGGATTTCCTTTAGCTCTTCGGGATTACCGACGTTGGCCATCACCTGGTGCGGGCCGAACTCGTGGTGCCCGGTGAGCTCGATGATCTCGATCTGGCGCGGGTCGCTCTGCTCGAGCTCGGCCCAGATGCGATCCTGCTTGATCAGCGAGGCGACGTGGTCTACCGGATTGCGGATGTAGAGCAGGAAGCGCGCGTCGGGGAAGAGCTTGCGCAGGTACTGCATGCGCACGACGCACATGATCGCCTTGCTGACGTAGCGCGTGCGCCCGCGCACCAGCGCGAGCTTGCGCAAGTGCTCGTCGTAGAAGCGCTCGAACGCCGCGTTCGACGTTGTGCCGTCGAGTACGCTGCAGTTCGCCTCGTCGTGGATGTACGGGAAGAAGTGTTCCCAGAGGATCTCTTCGCCCATCTCGGCGCTGTCGCGCGTGACCTCGATCCGGTCGCGATGGATGCGTGGAACCGGCTTGCGCATCGCGTCAACGGGGATGCGCGGGAAGACCTTGTTCCATACGTACGGCAAGTAGGGCATCAGGAAGTCGGCGTACTTGTGCGTCGCGACGTCGGGATGCTCGCTGAGCATCTGCAGCGTGATCGTCGTGCCCGCGCGCGGAAGGCCGCAGATATAGACCGGTCGGTCCACCGGGTGCGACGCGATGCGGCCGGCTAGGGCGCGCGATTCGAGATTGCCCAGGCCGACGAAGAGCGGTGCGCCCGCGTGGACGGCACGGACGCTCCAATAGAACGGCGCAGGCACGGAAAACCTCTGCGGTGTCGATGTACTCATAGCTCCCGTCGATTGTGACGCTATAGTTTTTCGAAAAGGGCGCCGATCACGGTCAAGCCCGGACCGAACGCCATGCTTAGGACCTTCGCTCCCCGAGGGATAGCCTGGGATTCCACGATCAGCTGCCAGATGTGCGGCGCGGTCGCGGAGGCCATGTTTCCGTTTTCGAACAAAACTTTCCGGCTCAGCTCGATCTGCGACTCTTCGATGCCGAGGCGGCTGCGGATCTGGTTGAGGATCGCCGGGCCGCCCGGGTGGATCGCGAAGACCATCCCCGCCTTTTCGCGCTCGAAGTCGAGGCCGACCTGGCCGCAGATCGATCCGACGAAATCCTTGATCGAGTCGCGGATCATGAACGGCACGCGCTTCGAGAGCGACATGTCGAACTGCAGGGGGCCGGGCCGCAGCGTCATCTCAGGCAGCGAGTCCGGCAGGATGTACTCGTCGATCGCCAGGATGCGCAGCCCGCTCTTGCCGCTCTTCTCAAACTCCGACTGCGGATAGGCCGCGTATTTGATGAAGCCGTCCGCGAACAGCGTCGACGTGACGAAGTTGTCGGGCTCGTCGCCGAGCAGATCGAAGTGCAGCGAGAGAAACTCGGTGTGGACGAGGTCGACGCGCCGCTTGCGTTTCGGCAGCGAGACGTGCGAGGAGCCGACGAGTCCCACGGCGGTGCGAATGGCGGGAAACGCACCGTAGCAACCCATGTGATAGGAGTGCGTGACCCCGACGCCGAGCCAGCCGCGTCGCGACAAGTAGCTCTGCACCGGGCTGGGCGACAGGTATCCCGAGCAGCTCACGTGGATGACGTCGTCGGGCGGAAGCGCGGCCTCGTCGCGGTAGACCCGCGCGAACACGTCGTACGCGACCTCCTCGAAGAGGCTCATGCGCTCGTCGAGCGGCTCGCCCGTGCCGGTGCGCAGGTTTCCGAACCGGCGGATGGGCTCGTACTCGTTGTCGGGATCCTGCGTGACGAAGCGCGAGGTCAAGACGCTGACCTGACGTTGCGCGATGTGTTCGGACGATGCGCCGTAGCGGGCCATGCGCTCCTGCAGCGTGCGCGCGATGCGGTCGCGTCCGGCGGCCGACGTCACGCCGCGCGACGCGCACTGCGCGAGGGTCATGAAGTGCGACTGAATGACCTTCAGCTCGTCTTGCGCGCACGGGCTCGTGACGCCGATCGTTTCGAAATCCGACAGCACGACCGGAACGGCCGCGAGGCGCGGCCGTGCAGCGATCATCCCAGACACTTTCTCTAGCGTGCGCATATCAAACCAATTCCGGCGTTCGCCGAACGCCGCGCCGTTCCATTCGGGTTGACCCTGTTATTCGTCGTTTTTGAGCGCATCGATAATCGGGGTTATTTTTACTCGTCGTCCACCGGCAGATTCGAGGGCGGCTGCTTCAGAAAATAAACTTTAGGATACTTTCCCCCAATCGGCACGTACTTACGCGGTTGTTGCGTGAAGTCAAAAAAATCGCCGACAAAGTCGGGGGAGGTCGAGTCGGTCGTACCCAGGCGAGGCAGGTTCCAGTTGTCTTCGATGAAGCGTATGATGCTGCCGAGCTCGTATCGGTTGTGCGAGATGTATCCGCGTTTTGCGTACGGCGAGACGACGATCATCGGGATGCGGAAGCCGAGGCCGCCGTAGCGATGGCGTCCGGGCGGCGGCACGTGATCGTACCACCCTCCCCAATCGTCCCACACGATGACGATCGCGGTGGTTTGCCAGGCGGGGCTCTCGCCGATCGCGTTGACGACCTGCGCGATCCACGACGGGCCGGTATCGCTGTTGTCGCCGGGATGATCGGAGTTCTGGTAATCCGGAATCACCCACGACACCGCGGGGAGCGAGTCGCGCGAGATGTCGGTGAACACTTTGGTTTCCGGCGAGGCCTGATTGGTGTTCCACTCCGGACCGTAGCGCACGGCCTTTATCGCGTCAAACGCGTTCCAGAGATTTCCGCCGAAGCTTCCTCCGACCGTCGGGGCGTAGTAACGCCACGACAGCCCTTTCGCGTCGAGCGGATCGCGCAACGTAGAATACGTGAGGCACGGGAACGGACCTAGATCGTGATACTGCCGCCACTGGTTGTTGGCGGTGATCAGCGACGTCGTGGTGCCGGGTGGCGCGTCGCAGCCCCACGGCGTCTGCGACGGGAAGTCGATGATGTTGCGTCCGTCGCCGAGCTCCGTGCCGCCGCGGATCAGATCCTGGTGGGCGGTGAAGCTGCCGCTGCCTTCGGTTTGAAACGTATGATCGGCGAGCACGTAGCGTTTGGCCAGATCCCAATAGGGTTTGATCTGCGCGGGGTTGACGTAGGCGTAGACGTACGTGCCGGGCACTTTGCCGATCGGGACGAGGTCGAAGTGGTTCATGCGCCCGTGGTTGTAGTCTTGCACCCAGAACGCGTAGCCGTTGCGGGGCGAGATCGGGCTCTCGAGGTCGCTCTCGTGCAGCCGCAGCGTCCCGTTGTGCGTCTTGCCGACCGTCGTTCCGTCCGCCCCCGGGAAGGTCGCGAAGAGATTGTCGAACGTGCGGTTCTCCTGGATGAGGATGACGATGTGGGTGAAGTGGTTCCCCTTCTTGGCCGGCGGTGGGGGCAGGAAGGGGGCGGACGGGGTCGCGCCGCCGCCACCGCCACAGCCGCTAAGAACGACGGAAAGCAGCGCGCTAAAAAGAAGAACGGCTCGCATACAGGCTCCAGTGTATCATCTGGCCGCGGGCGGCATCCCTTCCCTGACGAGCGGTCGCTAAAATGCCGGTCCTCCCCGCGACTCCGGAGAGCATCGCACGCGCCGTCGCCCTCCTGCGCAGCGGCGGAGTCGTCGCGCTGCCCACCGAGACGGTCTACGGGCTCGCGGCGCTGGTCTGGGACGCCCGGGCCGTCGCCCGGATCTTCGAGATCAAGCGGCGTCCCGAGTTCGATCCGCTGATCGTTCACGTCGCCGACCGGGCGGCTCTCGAGCGGGTCGCCGCGCGCGTACCGCGGGATGCCGAGACCCTGATCGAACGCTTCTGGCCCGGTCCCCTGACGCTGGTGCTTCCAAAGCGCCCGCGGGTCCCGGGCCTCGTCACTGCGGGGCTTGCGGCCGTGGCGGTGCGGATGCCGTCGCATCCCGTGGCGCGCGCGCTGCTGCGCGGGGTGGGCGAGCCGCTGGCGGCGCCCAGCGCCAATATGTTCGGCGGCCTCAGCCCCACCCGGGCGGCGCGCGTGGCGCAGGCGCTCGGAGGCGACGTGGATCTGATTCTCGACGGCGGGGCGACGCAGTTCGGAATCGAGTCCACGATCGTCGCGCTCGAGCCCGTGCCCGCGCTGCTGCGCCCCGGCGCGCTGGCGGCGGACGAGATCGAGGCGGCGATCGGGCCGCTCGCGCGCCGCGCGGCCCCGGGACCGGCCGCGGCGCCCGGGCAACTCCGCGCGCACTACGCGCCGCGGACGCCCCTGCGCGTCGTCGACCCGGGCCAGGTCCCGGCGGCGGAGCGCGCCGGCGCGGGCGCGCTGGCGTTGCGCGAGTCGTGCGACGGCTACTCGGCCGTCCGCGTGCTTTCGCGGCGCGGCGATCTGCGCGAGGCTGCGGCCGCTTTCTTCGAGGCCCTCCACGAGCTCGACGCGCTCGGCCTGGAGCGCATCGACGCGCAGCCACTTGAAGAGCGCGGGCTGGGCCTCGCGATCATGGACCGGCTGCGCCGCGCCGCCGCGGCTCACTAAAAACAAATCTGGGTTGCTAAGCGTTCTGCGTATGGGGAACGAAAGAGAGGATCATGATGACGAGTCCCAAGTTTTTCGTGCGTGCCGCCGCGGCATCGGTGCTGGCCGCGATCCTGTGCGCGGGTGCGACGCCCGCCGCCACCGCGCTGTCCGATCAGGTCGCCGCCGACGTCGGGCAGAGCTATCGTCTGCTGACGACGACGTACTACGACGTCGTCGATCCGCAGGTGCTGCTCGCGGCCGCGAGCGACGCGCTCGCGAGCGCGGCACGCAAGCACGGCGCGACGATCACGCCGCCGGCGCTGCGCGTGGAGCCGGAGCGCGAGGCCACGCTGGACGCGCTCGACGACGCCATCGTCGCGAGCGCCAAGGCCGCGCATGCCGCGCCGAGCGACTTCGCGTACGCCGCGATCGACGCGATGGCGAAGGCGACCAACGATCGCTACACGCAGTTCTTTACGCCGGCCGAGTTCAAGGCGTTCAACGAAGCCTTGGATCCGCAGCGCATCGGCGGAATCGGCGTCATGATCGAACCCGACCCGCTCTCGGGCTCGGTCCGGATCTCGTACGTGCTGCCGGGCACGCCCGCCGAGCGCGCAGCGCTGCACGTGGGCGACGTCATCATGGCGGTGAACGGAACGCCGACGAAGGGGCTCAACGTCGAAGGCGTGAGCGGCCTGCTGCGCGGTAAGCCGGGAACGGTCGTCGCGGTCAGTCTGCGGCGCGACGGATCGCCGCTGGCGGTTTCGATCACGCGCGACAACGTCCAGCCGCCGACCGTCATCTACAAGATGCTGTCCGACGGCATCGGGTACGTGTGGATCATCGCGTTCGGCCGCGCGACGCCGAGCGAGTTCGACGCGGCGATCTCGCGCCTCAACGAGCAGGGGGCGAAGGCGCTCGTGCTCGACCTGCGCAACGACGGCGGCGGCTACGTGAGCTCCGCGCTCGACATCAGCTCGCGTTTCATCGCATACAAAGATCTGCTCACCGTGGAAGAGCGCGGCCAGTCCGCGACCACGATCCACGCGCCGGGTAACCCCTCGATCAATCTTCCGGTTACGGTGCTCGTGAATCAGTACACCGCGTCGGCGTCGGAGATCACGGCGGGCGCGTTGCAGGACGACGGCATCGCGACGCTGGTGGGCGCGAAGACCTTCGGGAAGGGCGTCATGCAGACGCTGACGCCGCTGCCCGACGGGGCGGCGATCAAGATCACGACCGCGCACTACCTCACGCCGAACCATCGCGACATCAACTTGCGGGGCATCGATCCGGACGTCAGCGTCGCCGAGAACAAGGACGCGCGCTTCGGCGAGGAGGACAAGGACGCTCAGCTGCGCGTCGCGTTGGAGCTGCTGCAGAAGAAGATCGCGGCGCGATACTAAGGGGCGATTAGCTCAGCGGGAGAGCGCCTCCCCAACAAGGAGGAAGTCGGCAGTTCGACTCTGTCATCGCCCAGTTTTATCTGGGCATCTGGCAGGCTGCAATCCGAAGGCCCGTCGGGGCGCTAAGCCAGGGGGGACTTCCGTCCCTATCAAAGCCCGCCAAAGTCTCGTCCGAAGGTAGTGGCGATTATCGCGCGGGTGGCGCCTGTGGGAATTTCGAAAAAGCGCTACGGCATAAGAGCTTCACGAAACTCTGCGCAAAAGGGGCGATTAGCTCAGCTGGGAGAGCGCCTCCCTTACAAGGAGGAAGTCGGCGGTTCGAGCCCGTCATCGCCCATTGTCATTTTGAGCGAGGCACCGCAGGCGCCGCATCGCAGCGCCGTCAACCTGTAATTTCGCCCGCAAGTTAGCGCACTTAGCCCCTGTTAATTCGTGGCGCCCGGCCTCGGGGCCGGGAGTCGGAACGCGGTGCCGGCGCCGTGCGTTCCGCCCGCAGACGTCGTACCATAGAAGACGCCATCCCTTGCGTGCAGGGGCGCTTCCGGTTGGGCCCCGTCACGGTCACCATGGAATCGATGGAGAACCGCAAATATCGGCGGTCCCGATATCGACGGCGTCAGGCTGAAGAGACTCCCGCAACCGGCTTTGTTCAGGCTGCATTTGCCCCCGTACAGCGTCGTGCCGTAAATCGAATCGTGCACGGCGAGCAGGCTCGCTTCCGGATAGGCACCCCGGACGGCCGAGAAGCTATGGAGCACGCGCTCCGTCGCCGTCCCGGTCGTGCTCAGACTGTAGACCGTCCCGCAGGCGCAGGCCTCCGCGCCTCCGGCGTAGGTGGTGCCGTACAGCGTGCCCTTCAACGTCACCAACCCTCCCAGTGGATTGCAGCCGTCCGGGGCGCCGCGGAAGCGGTACAGTATTCGCTCGGCTCCGGTGATGCGGTCGATGGTAAAAACCGTTCCACACTGCGCAGGGCCGCCTCCCGAGCTTGTCGCGCCGTAGAGATTGCCGGTTACGTGGATCAGTCTCGCGTAGGGTATGGCGCCGTCGGATCCGCTCCCGAAGCTGTGCAACACGCGTTCGTAATGGGGGGAAACCTCGTCCACGCTGTAAACGATCCCGCACCCCGAGTCTCTCCCGCATTCGGTGTAAGCGCCGCCGGTGCTCGTAGTGCCATAAAGCCTGCCTTTCAGCTCGACTACGCCCGCATAGGGGTAAGCGCCGTCGTCTTTGCCGCCGCGGAAGCTATGAAGAACCGTGAGCGCGCCCGTCGCGTGGTTGAACCGGAAAACCGTCCCCTTACCGTGCGCGCCTCCTAAATCCGTCGTGCCGTCGATGAATCCTCCGTGGATGGTTTTGAAGAGCGCAGCGGTCGGCTCGGCTCCATGCGCGCCGTCAAACGTGTAAAGGCTGTGGAGGTGCAACACCCCGGTTTCGTCCGGCGTGAGCTCGTAGATGAATCCGCAGCCCTTGAGATTGTCCGGCACGTGGCACTTCAGATTTCCGCCGCCGGCCGACACGCCGTACAGCGCCGTATCGGCGCTACCGATCAACCCTGCGGAACCACCGGGGCCGATGACCGTCACGTGACCACGATATTGGTAGAGCGGGACGACGTGCAGCGTATCCGGACCCGCGGGAAGCGCCGCGGCCAACGGAGCCGTGGCCGCCGGCGGCGCGGCGTTCTGCGCGCCGCACGCCGCGACGGCGAGCGTGCAAAAGGCGATGGACAAGATTTGGATGGAGACGTGCACCCGCTGCATCGATAAACTCCTCGCAAGGTCCGGTAGCCAAGAGAAACGCGTCCAAGAGCGCAGTCCATGATCGCGCCCGAACGACCCGAGTATAGCACCACTCAGGCAGAGCCGCATCCCCGCCCCTTATACGTTGACATCGCCCGCGGCAGGATATAACGCGCCGCAAGATGCCGGAGCGGCTGGCGCGCGGCCGCCTCACGGTCGCGCAGGCCGCCGCGGGTTCCCGATACTCCCAGCCCGCGGCCTCGAAGCACGTCAAGGTGCTGGAGCGCTCCGTCCTCCTGGAGCGCGCATTCGCCGGACGGGTCCACCGTCTCCGGCTGAACCCGCGAGCGCGCCGGAGGGCTGCACCGTTACCCAACTGTCGCTCGACGCTCGGGTGGGAGGCGCCTACGCCGTCGCATTTTGGATACCGCGCACGGACAGATGCCGGTGCGCGGCACGTATTTGGAAATCGATAGGCCGAAGCGCATCCTCTTTTCGTGGCGGTGGGACGAAGACGATCCGGCGCAGCAGCATCAGTTGCAGTTGAGCAACGGAGCGGAGCTCGTGGGGCTGGAACGCGATTCTCGACCAACTGCCCAAGGCGCTAACGCCGAGCGCACGCGCGTTCACGATTTATGGGCTCGATCTCAGCGGCTGCATGGTCGAGGACGCTCGGCGCGCGATCGCTTTCTATCGCGACGTCCTCGGCCTGGAGCCTGCACGAGTCTATCGCGAGGATCGCGGTGCCGAATACGACTTCCCCGGTGGAACGAGCTTCGCGTGGACAATCTCAAAGCGGCACTGGCCGATCTCTCGGCGCGCGGCGTTCCGATCGCCGTTCGGACCGAGACGTCGAACCGCCGCATGGCCGCGATCAATGACACCGAGGGCAATCTCGTCTTCCTCCACCAACGCCGAACCGGCTAACTCCTCGGGAGGAAGTAGCCGGCGCCGTCACGGAGTCGAGACCTCCGGTGCTGAATCTGCAGAACGTGACAATCGAACGCGACGGCGACGTCGCGGTGATCGCGCTCAATCGCCCCGAGAAGCGCAACGCGCTCTCGTTGCAGATGATGCGCGAGCTCGACGACGCTCTGGCCGAGGTCGGGCGGGACGCCGAGGTGCGGGTCGTGATCCTGCGGGGCGAGGGGGCGGCGTTTAGTGCCGGTCACGACCTGCGCGAGCTCGTCAACCGCGACGTCGAGACGTATCGAACCATCTTCGAGGCCTGCGTCGCGCTGATGGCGCGGCTCGTGGCGACGCCGCAGCCGGTCATCGCCGAGGTCGCGAAGGTTGCGACCGCCGCCGGGTGTCAGCTCGTCGCAGCCTGCGACCTCGCCGTCGCGTCAACCGAGGCGACCTTCGCCACGCCGGGCGTACGTATCGGGCTGTTCTGCAGCACGCCGATGGTCGCGCTCTCGCGCGCGATCGGGCGCAAGCGCGCGATGGAGATGCTGCTCACCGGAGATCCAATCGATGCGCCTACGGCGCTGGCGTGGGGCTTGATCAACCGCGTCGTCGCGCCCGACCGGCTGCACGATGAGACGCTCGCGCTCGCGCGCAAGATCGCCACCTCCAGCAAGACCGTCGTCGGCATCGGCAAGGCCGCGTTCTACAAGCAGATCGATCTCGATCAGTCGAGCGCCTACGACTACACGAAAGACGTCATGATCTCCAACGCGGAGGAGGCGGACGCGCACGAAGGCATCACCGCGTTTCTCGAGAGGCGCCGGCCGCAGTGGCGTTGAATGCTCGCCATCCGCGCCGCTCGCGCTCGTGGGCAGCGAGCGACGCGCGCAAAGCACAAGCGTCGCCCACACCCGGTATGCGTGACCTGACAAAAAGGGACTCGCGCATACGCGACGGCAGGGGGGCTCGCCTATGGCGAGCCCTTCTGTAATTACCGTAGGGCGTGCGGCAGAAAAATAACGGCGACCAGCGAACTACAGCCGACTCGTGAACTTCCTTACGCCGCGAACGCGGTATGCCGCCATCGTCTTGCTCGTTGCCCTAATCGCCGCGCTGGCCGTGGCGGCCTTTCGAGCGCGCGTCGAGTCGCACGCGAACCGCGTCGAGCTGGCCATGGATTTTACCGATTTCGACGCGCTCGCACGCTCGTACGATTACAACCCTGCCGCCTTCCTGATCGCCTTGCGCCGCGCCGGCCTGACGTCGCTCGCGCTGACGGAAGAGCTCGGGAGCAACGTCGGCTACGACGGCAAGGCGTATGCCACCACCGGCGCCGCGCTGCTCAACCAGGCGCGCATCAGCCCGATCTCCGATCCGCTGCTCGCGGCGCTCGTCCGCACGCACCGCATCGACCGCGGGGCCATCTATCTCCTGGTCACGGACCCGTCGACCTATCACCGCTATCGCACGCAGCTGGCGCTGCACTTTATGCCCAAGAGCGTGCGGGTGCTGCGCGCGACGCGGCCGTGGCTGATCGAGGTGCACACGCAGATCGACTACTTCAACGCCATCGCGCTGGGCATCCCGACCGATCAGATCGAGCTGGCCCGGCGGCTCGGGCTACTGGTCGTCCCGCGCTTTCAGAACGACGAGCGCTTCGCGTTTCCGCAGATCGAGGGCCTGTTCCGCGACGTGCTGCGCTACGACCCCAAGGTCTCGACCGTCATCTTCTTCGGCCTGGCCAATCAGGTGGTCGGCTACCCCGACCACCTGATGGACACGGCCGACGCGTTCAAGCGCCACGTCTTCAACTTCGGTTCGATCGAGACGTACGACCCGAGCCAGGTGCAGAAGGGCAACGACACGCTGGCCAAGCTGATCCCGGGCCGGACCGTGCGAGTGCAGGCGATCGCCAAGACGGAGCTCGACAAGCTGAAGCTCGACGAGGTCGTCGCGCGCTACGTCCTCGGCGTGCGCGAGCGTAACATCCGCGTCGTCTACTTGCGCCCGTGGGGTCATCAAGACGGGAACCTCTCGATCGAGGCGACCAACGTCGAGATGGTCAAGTCCATCGCGGACCAGCTCAAGGCCGCCGGCTTCCGCCTCGGTCGCGCGACGCCGATCCCGTTCTACCATGGGAACAATCGCGGGCTCGTGGGCATCGCGACGCTCGCCGTGCCGTCGATCTTCGTGCTGCTGCTCGAGGCGTTCGGCTGGTATCGGCGCCGCTTCGCGGTGGCCGCATACGGCCTGACCGTCCTGCTCTACGCCGCAGGCGTGGTCTCGCATCACGACGCCTTCGCGCGCTCCGTCATCGCGCTGGCCGGCGCGCTGCTGTTCGCGACCGCCGCGCTGCTCTGCCTCCTCCCGGCCTGGAACGAGATTCCGGCCCAGCGCATCGGCACACAGATCGTGCGCAGTTTAGGATGGACGTTGCTCGCGACGGGCGTCGCGCTGCTCGGCGCGCTGGTGGTCGTCGGCATCATGAGCTTTCCGCTGGCGATGGAGGAGATCGAGCGGTTTCGCGGCGTGCGGCTCGTGCTGGGCCTGCCGCCGCTCATCGCACTCGGGCTCTATCTGTTCGACAAGCGCTTCGGTGCCGGCGTGGAGCGAGGGCGCGACGTCTTCCTCTCGCCCGTGTTGACCTATCAACTGCTCGCGGGGATCGCGATCGTCGCGGCGGGTGCGCTGATGCTCGTGCGCAGCGGCAACGAGAGCGACGTGTCTCCATCGTCGTTCGAGCTGGCGCTGCGACACTCGCTCACGGCGGTGCTCAGCGTACGGCCGCGCTTTAAGGAGTTCCTGATCGGCTTCCCGGCGATCATGCTCTTGCCGGCGCTGCTGCCGGCGCACCGCCGCGCGATCGGCTGGCTTCTCGCGCTCGCGATCGGCGTGGGTGTCGGCGACGTGATCGACACGTTCTCGCACCTGCACACTCCCCTCGAGGTTTCCATCCTGCGGGTGATCAACGCGCTCGTGCTCGGAGGGATCGTCGGCATCGCCGCGATCTGGATCTACCGGCGCATTGATTCGACCGCACCGTGATGGCGCGCGTGTTGCTTTCTGGGTACTACGGCTTCGGAAATCTCGGGGACGAAGCGCTGCTCGAGGTCTTCGTGACGCAGATGCGGCGCCGCTTTCCGGCGTCGCGGCTCGAGGTGTTGTCGGCCACGCCGAAGATGACGTCGGAGGCCTACCGCATCGAGGCGACGCCGCGTTGGGACTGGCGCGCGGTTCGCGCCGCGATCGCGCGCGCGGACGTCGTCCTTTCCGGCGCGGGCGGACTGCTGCAAAACGGCACGAGCCTGCGCAGCCTGCTCTACTACACAGCGATCCTGCGCGAGGCGATACGCACGCGCCGCAAGACGATGGTCTTCGCGCAATCGGTCGGGCCGCTGGATCTCTGGGGGCGGCTCGTCGTGGGGCATTTTTGCAAGGGTCTCGATCGCGCGACGGTGCGCGACGAGCGGTCGCGCCGGCTGTTGCACGAGCTGGTCCCGCGCGCGCCGGTGGAGCGAACGGCCGATCCGGTCTTTCTCTACGATGTCCCGGAAGAGTGCGATCTCGCGGCCGAGGGACTCGGGCCTGAGAGCGGAGCGTACGCGGTGATCAGCGTGCGTAAGGCCTCCGGCTTCCGCGACGGCGCGGCGGTGCTGGCGCGCGCGATCGACCGTCTCGCGCAGCAGCACGGGATCCGCAGCGCCTTCTTGCCGCTCGGCGGCGCTGCCGACGCCGCCGCCTCGACCGACGTCATCCGCGCGTGCGCATCGAACCCAATGCTCTTGCCGGAGTGCACGCTGGCGAAGGCCGCGTCGATCGTGCGAGGCGCGCGGGTCGCCGTCGGCATGCGGCTGCACTCGATCGTCCTCGCGGCGCGCTACGGCGTTCCGTTTCTCGCGATGGCGTACGATCCAAAGGTGTCCGCACTCTGCGACGAACTCGAGTATCCGCTTCGACCGCTGTGGACGGCGGGCGAACAGCGCCTCGGCGACGCCGCGGTGGACGCGCTGGTCGATCGGCTCGTCGCGGAGCGGGATGCGCTTTCCGCGCAGCTGCAGCGGCGGCGGGAGGCCGTGCAAACCGCGGCCGCGCGCAACTTCGAAGTGCTCGGGGAGCTCATGGGCGATGGCTGATACCGCGGACTATCGCTCGACGCTGAACCTTCCGAAGACCGGCTTTCCGATGAAAGCCGACCTGCCCGCGCGCGAGCCGCAACGCGTTGGCTGGTGGCGGGAGCATCGCAGCTACGAGCGGCGCCTGGAGCGCAACGCCCCGAATGGGCCGTGGATCCTGCACGACGGTCCGCCGTACGCCAACGGCGACCTGCACATGGGGCACTTCCTCAACATGGTGCTCAAGGACGTGTTCGTAAAGATCGCGCTGCTGGACGGCAAGTTCGCCAAGTTCGTCCCCGGCTGGGATATGCACGGACTTCCCATCGAGTTCGAGACGCTCAAGTATTTGGGGATCAAGGACTTTCACGCGATCGATCCGCTGGAGCTGCGAGCGCAATGCAAGCAACGGGCGCTCTTCTGGCTCGATCGCCAGCGCGACCAGCGCGTGCGGATGGGAAACTTCGGTTTCTTCGACAGCCCCTACCGCACGATCGATCCGTCGTTCGAGGCGACGATCGTCGACGCGCTTGCGGACCTGGCGGAACGGCAGCAGATCTACAAGGGCCTGCGCTCGACGCTCTGGTGCGTCCACGACGAGACCGCGCTGGCCGAGGCCGAGATCGAGTACGAGCAGCGCGTCTCGCCGTCGATCTTCGTGCGCTTCATGGCCGATGAGGAACAGGCCAAGCGCATCGGCAAGGTCATGCACGTTTTTGGAAGCGACGCGCTGCCCATCTCGTTTCTGATTTGGACGACGACGCCGTGGACGCTTCCGGCGAACGCCGCGATCGCGTTGCGGCCCGACGCGACGTACGGCCTCTACCGCGTGGGCGAAGAGGCGGTGATCGTCGCGGAGGGGCTGGCGGAGCGGGCGCTGGGCGAGCGCTACGCGGAGGCGACGCTAATCGGAAGCGCGCGCGGCGAGGAGCTCGACGATCTGGCCGTGCGCCATCCTTTCATGGACCGCAACTCGGTCGTCGTGCTCGCCGGCTACGTAGACCTCGAGACGGGGACCGGCGCCGTGCACACGGCACCGGGACACGGCGCCGACGACTTCGACACGGGGATGAAGTACGGGCTGCCGATCCTCAACCCGGTCGACGCGGCGGGACGCTTTACGGCGGAGGCCGGCCCCTACGCCGGCATGCACATCTTCGACGCAAACGCGCGCATGATCGAGGACCTGCGCGCGAGCGGCGCGCTCTGGAGCGCGAGCGAGTACGAGCATTCCTACCCGCACTGCTGGCGCTGCCATAATCCGGTGATCTTCCGCGCGACCGCCCAGTGGTTTCTCGCGATGGACCAGAATCTGCTCCGGCACCGCGCCGCGGACGCCATCGCCGGCGTCGAGTACACCCCGGAATGGGGACGCACGCGCCAAGAACAGATGATCGAGACGCATCCCGAGTGGTGCATCTCGCGGCAGCGCACGTGGGGAACGCCGATCCCCTCGCTGATCTGCGTCGACTGCGGCGAGGCCGTGCTGGACCCGCGCGTCGCGCGCATTGCGGCCAAGCGCTTCGGCGAGGTCGGCGCGGACGCGTGGTGGAGCGATCCGGTCGAGCGGTATCTGCCGGGCGGCTTCGCCTGTCCGAACTGCGGCGGCGCGCGCTTCGAAAAAGAGAAGAACATCGTCGACATCTGGTTCGAATCCGGCGTGACGCACCTCGCGGTCCTCGGGCGCGACGGAATGCCGTGGCCGAGCGACCTCGTCCTGGAGGGCGGCGATCAATTCCGCGGATGGTTCCGCAGCTCGCTGATCACGGCCGTCGCGATCAAGGGGCGCGCACCGTATCGCCGCGTCATGAAGAACGGCTGGGTCAACGACGAGCAGGGTCGCCCGATGTCGAAGTCGCGCGGCACCGGCTTCGATGCGGCCGACGCGATGGACCGCTGGGGCGCCGACGTGCTGCGGCTGTGGGCCGCCTCCGTCGAGCCGATCGACGACGTGCGCTTCGGGCCGAACGTCGTCGACCAGGTCGGACGCGTCTATCGCAACGTCCGCAACCGGCTGCGCTTCATGCTCTCCAATCTCGACGGCCTCGATGCGAGCAACGCCGTCGCGCGCGACGCGATGGAGCCGCTCGACCGGCTCGCCTGTGCGGTGACCGACGCGTTCGTCGCGCGCGTCAAGGCCGCGTACGACCGCTGTGAGATCCACGACGCATATTTGCAGATCGTCGAATTCGAGAGCTCGATGTCCGGCCTCTATTTCGACGCGCTGAAAGACCCGCTGTACTCGCGGGCCGGCGGCGATCCGCGGCGGCGCAGCGCGCAGTCGGCGCTGCTCTACGTGCTGACGCGGTTCCTCACCGTGCTCGCCCCCGTGGTCTCGTTCACCGCCGAAGAGGCGTGGCAGTACCTGCCGGCGTTCGCGCGCGAGCACGCCGAGAGCGTGTTCGATAGCTCCTTCGACGCACACCGGCACCGCGACGGCGCGCTCGAGGGCGATATCGCGCTCTGGCAGCAGCTGCGAACGCTGCGCGGCCGCGTCGCGGCGGTGACGAGCCCGCGCGACTTCGAGGCCGCGCTGCGGCTGACGGTGACGCCGGGCCTCTACAAGCGCCTCGCGGCGCTGGGCGACAACCTGCGCGAGGCGCTCGTCGTGTCGCAGCTCGACCTGCAGCAGGCCGAGAGCGCCGACGCCGACGGCGTCATCTCGCTCGAGCTGGTGCCGGCCGCCGGCGCGAAGTGCGCGCGCTGCTGGAAGTACCGCGAGCTCGGAACCGATCCCGAACATCCCTCGATCTGCGCCGACTGCGCAGCGGTCGTGCTGGAGCTGGAGCGGGCCGGCTAGGTCCGCGCGCGATCGCGGAAAGGTGCCCAATCGCCGGCCGAGATCGCGTCGCGCGCCTCGCGCATGAGCGCGTTGACGAGATACACGTTGTGGTACGAGAGCAGCCGCGGTCCGAGCATCTCCTTCGCGCGAAACAGGTGCGCCAGATACGCGCGCGTGAAGTTCGCGCACGTCGAGCAATCGCAGCGGCGGTCGACCGGCGAGAAGTCGCGGGTGAACGCGGCGTTGAAGATGTTGAGGTCGCCGTCGCGCGTCATCGCGCGGCCGTTACGGCCGCACCGGGTCGGATACACGCAGTCGAACAGATCGATGCCACAGTCGATCGCCGCGACGAGGTCGCGCACGGTGCCGACCCCCATTAGATAGCGCGGCTTGTCCGCGGGCAAGAGCGCCGCCGTCACGCGGGCGGTCGCGCACATCTCCTCGCGTGTCTCGCCGACGGACAGCCCTCCGATCGCGTAGCCGGGAAAGCCGAGCTCGACGAGCTCGCGCGTGCTCTGCTCCCGAAGTTCGCCGTCGAGGCCGCCCTGCACGATCGCAAAGCACAGCGTTTCGGGCGGCCCCCACGCCGCGCGCGAGCGCCGCGCCCACGCGCTCGTCAAGCGCACCGCCTCCGCGAGCGTCTCGCGCGAGGCGGGCAGTTTCACGCACACGTCGAGCACCATCGCGACGTCGCTGCCGATCGCCTGTTGGAATTCGATGACGCCCTCCGGCGTGAAGCGGTGTTCGCTGCCGTCGAGATGCGACACGAACGTCACGCCGTCATCGTCGAGTCGGCGCCGTCCCTCGAGGCTGAAGACCTGAAAGCCGCCCGAGTCGGTCAGGATCGGGCCGTCCCACGCCATGAAGCGATGCAGCCCGCCCGCAGCCTCGATCGCGTCGCGGCCCGGCCGCAGCCAGAGATGATACGTGTTGGCGAGCACGATTTGCGTCTGCGCCTCGCGCAGCTCCGCCGGGGTCAATCCCTTGACGGTCGCTGCCGTGCCGACCGGCATGAAGCACGGCGTCTCGACCACACCGTGCGCCAGCCGCAGCGTTCCGCGTCGCGCCTCCCCATCTGTTGCGAGCAGCTCAAACATTTACGACGCGACGAGCGCGCGGGCATGTTCGTACGCGGGAGGCGGCGCCGCCTCGAACTGCATCGGTTGACCCGTTCGCGGATGCGCGAAGGCGAGCCGCCACGCGTGCAGCGCCTGCCCCGGGAGCTCGAAGCGGGTTTCTCTTCGCCCGTAGACCGGATCGTTGAGGATCGGATGTCCGCTTGCCGCCATGTGCACGCGAATCTGATGCGTGCGGCCGGTTTCGAGACGAAAGATCAGCTCGGCGTGTTTGGCGAATGCTTCGCGCAGGTCGTAGCGCGTTATCGCCGGCCTGCCTTCGGCGGTGATCGCGAACCTCAGGCGATTGCGCGGATCCCGGCCGATCGCGCCCTCGATGATGCCGCGCGCGTGTTCCGGGACGCCGCGAACGATGCCGAGATACTCGCGCACGACCTCGCGCCGCTTCATCGCGGCGCGTAACGCTGCGAGGCTGTGTGCGGTCTTCGCGACGACGAGCAGGCCCGACGTGTCGCGATCGAGGCGATGGATCAGTCCGGGTCGCAGCGCGTCGCCGGGCAGCGCGCTCTCGACGTGGGCGAGCACCGCGTTGACGAGCGTGCCGTCCACGGCGCCGAGCGCCGGATGCGTGACCATACCCGCGGGTTTGTCGACGACGAGAACATCGGCGTCTTCGTACACGAGGTCGAGCGGGATCGCCTCGGGGATCGCGACCAGCTCGCGAGGCTGGTGAATGTCGAACTCGACGACGTCGCCGGGCTCCAGCTGCCGGCTCGCCTTGGCCGGTACGCCGTTGACGAGAACTTCGCCGCGACGAGCGCTGTGCGCGACGAGCGTTCGCGAGGCGCCGGAGAGCGAGGCGATGAGGACGTCGGCGCGCTTCCCGGCTTGGTCAGCGGTGACGACGTGCAACAAGGCTGGAGAGCAGCAGCAATCCCACACCGACCGTGATGCACGAGTCACCGAGGTTGAAGATGTTCGGCCAGATGCGGTAGAAGTCGATGAAGTCGATCACGTAGCCGAAGTGCAGCCGATCGACGATGTTGCCGATTGCGCCGCCGACGATCATGCCGAACGCGACGCGCACCGTGCGCGACCGCGCGGCCGCGTCGCGGAAGCTGAACCAGAACAGCACCAGCACGATGATGGCCATCCCGATCAGCACGACGGCGTTGTTTCCAAACAGGCCGAACGCGCCGTGGACGTTGCGTTCGTACGTCCACCGCAGGAAATTCGGGATGATCGTGCGGCAAGCCGGGAAGTCGGGGACGCAGTGCGCGGCGATCCAGCGCTTGGAGAGCTGGTCTGCCCACAGCACGACGATCGCGACGCCGGCGATGACGAGGGTGTTGACTAAGCTAGAGGCTTGGTTGCGGGACAAACTGATAGAACCATCCTGCGACGTTGAGGAATGCATTGTTGACGAGAACGAGCCCGACCACGATCAGGAAGGCCCCGGCGGCGAACTCGATCGCGGCTAGGGAGCGTTTGATCTTATTGAGCCAGGGGAGAACGACGCCGATGGCGGCGGCCGCCACCAAGAACGGCAGCGCCAGTCCGAGGCAGTAGAAGGAGAGCAGCAGGGCGGCCTGGCCGCTGTGCTGCTGCGACGCGATCGCCAAGATGCCGGCGAGGATCGGCCCGATGCACGGCGACCATCCCGCGGCGAAGGCCATGCCCACCAGGCCCGACGTCCAGAGGGTCGCGCGGCGGCGAACGAGGTGCACGCGGGCGTCGCGCATGAGCAACGGGATGCGAATCATGCCCATCATGTGGAGTCCGAGGATGATCACGATCACGCCGCCGAACTGCGCGATCAGCACGCGGTTCTGATCCAACGCGCCGCCGATCGCGCTGGCGCTCAAGCCGAGTGCGACAAAAATCACGCTGAAGCCGATCACGAACGCGATCGCGTGCAGCATCGTCTGCGTGCGCGCCGTCGCCGTCGGCCGCGCCTTCAGATCCTCCAGGCTCTCGCCGGTAAGCAGGGACAGGTACGCTGGCACGAGCGGGAGGACGCACGGCGACACGAAGGAAACGAAGCCCGCAGCGAAGGCGATGCCGGCGGTGATATCTGTCGTCGCGGTCATCGCCGAGATTGTTAGGAATGCAGCACTGGTTCACCTATCCAAACATCGATCCGGTCGCGATTCATCTCGGTCGGTTCGGCATTCATTGGTACGGCATCGCCTATCTGGTGGCGTTCGTCTGCGTCTACCTCTGGATGAGCCGCCCCGCCGGGCGGCTCCGGCTCGGCCTCACGCGGGAGCAGATTCAGGACTTCCTGTTCTATGCGTTGGTCGGCGTGCTGGTCGGGGGCCGGACCTTCTTCGTGATCAACGACATGATCAGCATGCACGACGCGTCGTATTACCTCTCCAACCCGATCAACTTCATCGCGGTCTGGAACGGGGGCATGGCCTTCCACGGCGGCCTGATCGGCGTGCTGGTGGCGATGTGGCTCTTCATCCGCAAACACCCGGGCCTGAAATACGTGGTCGTCGGCGACGAGGTCGTGATGATGCTGCCCGTCGGCATCACACTCGTTCGGATCGTCAACTTCATCAACGACGAGCTGTGGGGCGACGTCTGCGCGCCGGACCGTCCCTGGTGCATGATCTTTCCCTCGGCGCCGCTGGTCAACGGAGCGCAGGCCTATCGCTATCCGTCGCAGCTGATGGAGGCGATCCTCGACATTCTCACCCTGCCGATTCTGCTGCTCGTCTATCGCTTCAAACCAAAAGACGGCGTCGTCGCGTGGACCTGGTTCACGCTCTATGGGATCACGCGCTCGATCGCCGAGATGTGGCGCCAGACGGCGTTTAGCTGGATGGGCCTCACCGGCGGCCAGCTCTACGCGCTGCCGATGGTTCTGCTGGGCGTCATCGGCATCGTCTACTGCGCAACGCGCGGGACGCGCACCGACGCGCGGGTGGCGGCTCGCCCGTCGCCCGGATGAGCGAGGGCGCCGCAGAACGCTATCTCCGGCTACGCGACGAGATCGACCGGGAGCTGCGCGAGTGCGGACGCGATGCCGGCAGCATCACGCTGGTGGGGGTCGGCAAGGGCCAGCCAATTGAGGCGCTGACCGCGGCCATCGCGGCGGGCCTGGGGGACCTGGGCGAGAACTACCTGCAGGAGGCGCGCCGCACGTTTCCTGCATTGCCGCCGGTGCGCAAGCATTTCATCGGACACGTTCAGACCAACAAGGCGCGGGGAATCGCCGCCACGTTCGACGTGGTGCAAAGCGTGGACCGGCCCGAGGCCGGCGTCGCGCTCGCCAGGGCGGCGCGGGAGCTCGAAAAGCGCCTGCCGGTGTTGCTGCAGCTCAACGTCTCGCCGGCGGAGCGATTCGGATGCGCGCCGGCCGACGCCCCGCAGCTGGCAGAAACCCTCCGCGGCCTGCCGCCCCTGCGCCTGGAGGGCGTCATGGCGATCGGGCCGCTCGATGCGGATCGCTCGACAATCGCGCGCGCTTTCGAGCTGGCCGCCAAGACGTTGGCCTCCGTAGGTGGAAGTACGCTTTCAATCGGCATGTCGGGAGATTGGCGTGAAGCCTTGCGGGCGGGCTCAACGATGCTGCGCATCGGCGAGGCGCTCTTCGGCCCACGACCGGTCAAAGGGAGGCAGGCGTGAGCATGTTCAGCAAGATCGGATCGTTCTTCTCGATCCGAGACGACGAGGAAGAGTTTTACGGCGACGAGGTCGCGTCGGGACGAGTCGTCCCGCTTTCCAGCGCCGGGCGCCGCGGCGGAACGCAAGTGAGCGTCTATTCGCCGCGTTCCTACCAGGACGTCGTCGAAATCGCCGACTCGCTGCGCAACCGGCAAGTCGTCATCGTGAACTTACAGAACGCCGATCGAACCTTGTTGCAGCGGGTAGTGGACTTCACGTCCGGCGTGGCGTACACCATCGACGGCAAGATCCAGAAGCTCGCGGAGTCGATCTACCTCGTCGTTCCCGCCGGGATCGTGGTCAATGCCGCGGGCCTGCGCGAGTCGATGATGGCCGACGGCACCTTCGATTTCATGGCAAATAGAACGTAGGACGGGGAGCGATGGAAAAGATTACACCGGTCGACATTCAGCACAAGAGCTTCAAGAAGGCGCTTCAAGGCTATGACCGCACGGACGTCGACCAGTTTCTCGACGAGATCATCGAGACGCTCGAGGACGATGCGCAGCAACGGGCCGCGCTCGAGGCGGAGATCGCCGACTTGAAGGAGCGCGTGAGCCACTTCAAAGCGATGGAAGAATCGTTGCAAAACACGCTCGTGCTCGCGCAGCGCACGGCCGACGAAGTCAAGGCGTCCGCACACAAGGAGGCCGACCTCATTCGCGCGCAGGCTCGGCTCGCGGGCGAACGCGAGATCGCCGGCTACAACGACGCCATCGCCGAGGTGCGGCGCGAGCATCAGCGGACGGTCGAAGCGGCGGAGAAGGCGCGCAGCGAACTGCGCAGCCTGATCATGACGCATCTGGCGCTGCTCGAACGGGCCGAAGGCGCAGCCGGCAACGGCGAGCCGCAGAGTCCCAGCACCGTCGAGAGCAACGCGATCGAGGAGTCGCCCCCCAAAGCCGACACGACGCGAATCACGGTCTACTAATAGTGCGCGTAGCCGTGCTGCCCGGGGACGGCATCGGCCCCGAGGTGACGCGCGCCGCAGCGACCGTCCTGAACCACGTGCGGCCCGACGTGCAGTGCGTCGAGTCCGCGGTGGGCGGCGCCGCGCTCGCGCGCGGTCTGCCGGCGCTTCCCGCCGAGACGCGCGAGCTGTGCGACTCGAGCGACGCGATTCTGTTCGGCAGCGTGGGGCTTCCGGAATACGAGGGCAAGCCGCTGGCGGAGCGGCCCGAATACGCGCTGTTCCTGCTGCGGCGCGACTACGAGCTGTACGCGAACCTGCGCCCCGTGAAGGTGTTCCCGGGTTTGGAAGACGCCTCGTCGCTGCGCCCCGAAATTGTGCGTGGTCTCGACCTGCTCGTGATCCGCGAGCTGACCGGCGGGATCTACTATGGCCGGCCCAAAGAGCAGCGCCGCGTCGACGGCGTCGACGAGGCGGTGGATACGATGATCTATCGAGCGCCCGAGATCGAGCGCATCGCGCACGTCGCTTTTGCGTGCGCGCGGGCGCGCCGCAAGCGCCTGACCTCCGTCGACAAGCAGAACATCCTCGAGACGTCGCGGCTCTGGCGCCGAGTCGTCAACGAGGTGGCGCGCGAGCATCCCGACGTCGAGGTGGAGCATCTGCTCGTCGACAACGCGGCGATGCAGCTCGTGCACCGCCCCGGCGCGTTCGACGTCATCCTCACGGAGAACATGTTCGGTGACATCTTATCCGACGAGGCCGCGATTCTCACCGGTTCGATCGGCACGCTCCCGAGCGCGAGCCTCGGAAGGCGCCGAACCGAGGGCCGTCAGTTTGGCCTGTACGAGCCGATCGGCGGAACCGCACCGGACATCGCGGGAAAAGACGCGGCGAACCCGACGGCGGCGATCCTCTCGGCCGCGATGCTGCTGCGCCATTCGCTCGACGACGAGCGCGCGGCGGAGCGCGTCGAGCGCGCGGTGGAGCGAACCTACGCCGACGGCCTGCGCACGGCCGAGCTCGCGCGCAACGGATCGGCGCTCTCGACGCGCGCCTTCACCGAGGCCGTCATCGCGCGGCTCTAGGCTAGACTAGACCCGCGTCGTCTCGTCGGCGACGCGGCGGCCGATGAAATCGATGAAGTGCAGTCGCAGCACGGCGTGCTGGTGCGGATGTTCGGCGGTCCACGCGGAGCGCCAGCGCGCCAGCGAATCGCGCTTGAGCGCGGCTACGGCGTCGTCGCCCATTCCGATGTATTCCTGCAGGTCCAGGCTGATGACGAGCGTGTCGTCGCGCTGCAGATCGAAGCCCATGACGACGTCGGGATAGCGCCGCTTCAGCTGCGCGAGATCGTTCAGCTCGGCCTGATGGACGCGCTGCTCCGGCGTGGGGCCGCAGGCCGCAAGCAGCGCGGCGAGCGCGATGCCAATGAGGTAACGTACGTCGGTCACGGTGCGGAAACGATTCGGCTACGCCGTTCCGCTACCATGCGCGCATGGACGGAATTGCTTGGGCCGCCAGCGCCATGGTCGCGGCGCGCACGCGCCTGGAGATCGCGACGGAAAATCTCGCCAACCTTTCGACGGACGGCTTTCGCCGGTCGGCGGCGCGCGGCTTTCTCACCGCGCTGGGCGTGAGAATCGAGCGGCGGCCCGGCGGCGACCGCGGCGCGCTGCGGCATACCGGGCGCGACCTCGACCTCGCGATTGCCGGCGACGGAGCGTTTCGCGTGCGCGACGCCTCCGGTGGCGTGCGCGAGACGCGAGCCGGCGCGTTCGTCCGGCAGAGCGACGGCACGCTGCGCGACGCTCGCGGCGGCACGCTGCTCGGCGCACGCGGCGTTTTTCGCGGCGCGCGCGTGGACGCGCGCGCCCTCGGACTCCCGGCGTCGAGCCGAGTGGAGACCGGCTACCTCGAAACGTCGGGCGTCGACGCGATCGCCGAAATGATCGACGTGCTGGCCGCGGAGCGCTCGTTCGAGAGCGCAGAGAAGGCCGTAACCGCGATAGACGCGTCGCGGCAAAAATCTTCCGACGCGGCGCGCGTAAAGTAGCGGCCGCGATGGATCGCGCGCTCTTCGCGGCCGCCAGCGGCATGGCGGCGCAACAACGCAACCTCGATACGGTCGCGGATAACCTCGCCAACGCCGAGGTCGTCGGATTCAAGGGATCGGCGCAGACCTTCGCCGAGTTGGTCGCGCCGGGTCAAGCCGGCATCGGCACCGCGGCGCTCGGCACGCGCGTGCTCTTCGTTCAAGGCAAGCTCGCGCGCAGCCCGGGTCCCTTCGACCTCGCGATCGACGGACCCGGATTCTTCGCGCTGGTCGACGGCCAAGGGCGCCTACGCTACTCGCGCAACGGCGAATTCTCGCGCGCGGCCGACGGGTCGCTGCGCAACTCGCAGGGCTTGTCGCTCGCGGGCATCCGGATTCCCGCCGACGCCGTCAGCGCGACCGTTGCCGCGGACGGGACGGTCGAGATCGCCGCTCCTGCCGGCAAGCGCACGATCGGGCGCATTCGGCTCGCGGAGTTTCCGGCGCCCGAGGCGCTGCGCGACGCGGGCGGCGGCGTGTTCGAGGCGACGACCGCAGCCGGCCGCCGGCGCGACGTCGTACCGGGCTCCGATGACGGGCCGAAGCTGCGCTTCGGCATGCTCGAACAATCCAACGTCACGATCATCGACGCGATGATGCAGATCCTCACCGCGCAGCGCGCCTACGAGGCAAACGCCAAAGGCGTGCAGGCCGCAGACGAGATGCTGCGCATCGCCAACAACCTGCAGCGTGGATAGCGTAACGGCCCGCCGCGCCGCCGAGTTCTTCGAGGCGATGCTGCTCGCGCCGGTCCTGCGCCCGATAATCGCGGGCGCCGGTACGCTGGGCGACTACGAGCTCGACTCGCTGGCCCGCGAGATCGCGCGGCGCGACCGAACCTTCGCGGCGCTGCTGGCGAAGCGGCTGGAGAAGGCATCGTGATCGACGCCGGCGAGCGCGAGGAGTGCGTGCGTATGCTGCTGCCGCTGACGCGCAGGCTCGCCCGGCGGCTCAAGCGCCTCGTTCCGAATCTCGATATGGACGACTTGGTCGGCGACGGCTGCGTCGGCATGATCCGCGCGGTCGACTCCTTCGATCCGCTGCGCGGTCCGCGTCTCGAGGAGTACGCGCGGCGTCTGATCGTCGGCGCGATGCTCAACGGCATCCGGCGCATGGATCCCGTCTCCGAGCGGGCGCGCCGCATCGTTCGCGATGGCGAGAATCAGCGCTACGCGATCGCCGCCGAGCGTGGCGACGTGCCGAGCGCGCAGGAGATGGACGTCCGCTGCCCCGGATACCGGCGCGCGATCGCGTCGGCGTATCGCGGTCAGCCGCTTTCGCTGGACGCGCCGCTTCCGATCGGCGAGTCGCTCTCGGGCGACTGGAGCGAGGATCCCGGACGCATCGTCGAGGAGCGCTCGGAACGCGAGCGGCTCGCCGCGCTCGTCGAGGGCTTGCCACCGCGCCAGCGCCAGGTCGTGCTGCTGCACTATTTCAACGGAAAGTCGCTGCGCGCGATCGGCAGGCAGCTCGCCATCTCGCCGCAGCGCGCGTCCCAGCTGCACACGAGCGCGATCGCGGGGCTCAAGCGTTTGTCAGAGCGTCAGGCGTATGCTGCGCCGCATTGAACCGGAGGAGAGCGCCGCCGCGCTGCCACTGCAGGTAGGGGCGAACCGCTCCGAGGCGATCGTCGCGGCAGCTTCAGAGGCGGAGCTCGAGACCGCGCTGCTGCCGTACGATCATCCGCGCTGGGTGAAAGATGCGTTGGCGGTGTCGCAGCGGGCGAGGGAGCTTCTCGCCAAGCTGCGTCCGGTGGCGCTGAAAGTGTTTTGTTTCTGGGATCATCGCATTCGCTCGATCGTGATCGGGGACCGACGCGTTCAGGTCGATCCCAGCGGCTGTTACCGCGCAGACGCATAGTGGTCTGCTCCCTAGCGAAGGTGCGCCGCGAGGGCGATCGCGACGGTGGCCATGCCGAGAAAAACGAAGTAGATCAGGCCTCGGGCGAACGCGAGCACGTCATGCACATCGTTCATGTCCGCATACTCTCACGCGATGCTGATAACGAGCGTAAGGGCCGCTGTGATTCGCCTGAATTTTTAACTAGGAGTGAAGAGATTTTTCCCCGTCATGCGCTCGGGGATCGGCAGTCCCATGAGCGTGAGCAGCGTCGGTGCCACGTCGCCGAGCTTGCCGCCGGACGCGAGGCTGCCGCG
The DNA here is from genome assembly GCA_963752825.1 of Vulcanimicrobiota bacterium. Lineage (GTDB taxonomy): Bacteria > Vulcanimicrobiota > Vulcanimicrobiia > Vulcanimicrobiales > Vulcanimicrobiaceae > Cybelea. Next base: position 1,025,526 of record CAVVZF010000001.1, read on the forward strand.
CAGCCCGTTTGCGACGATGACCAGGGGCACCGGATTGGTCGAGTGCGCCGTGATCGGGTTGCCGTCGGCGTCGATTTTCTCCTCGGCGTTGCCGTGGTCGGCGGTGATCGCGAGCAAACCGTTCGCGCGCAGCGTCGCGTCGACTAAGCGCGCGAGGCACTCGTCCACGACCTCCACCGCCTCGATGGTCGGCTGCCACTTGCCCGTGTGCCCGACCATGTCGGGATTTGCGTAGTTCATGATGATGGCGTCGTACGTGTCGCTCTCGATCGCTTTCACGGCGGCATCGGTGATCTCGCGCGCCCGCATCGCGGGCGCCAGGTCATACGTGGGCACCGAGCGGTCCGAGGGAATCAGCTCGCGGTCCTCGCCCTCGAATTGATCCTCGCGCCCGCCGTTGAAGAAGTAGGTGACGTGCGCGTACTTCTCGGTCTCCGCGAGGCGGAGCTGGTGCATACCCTCCCCCGCGACGACTTCCCCAAACGTGTCGTATTGCGGGCGCGGCCCGAACAGCACCGGGTTGGTGTACTCTTCGTCGTACTTCGTCATCGTCGCGAAGAACGGATTCGCGTAGCGCCTCGACGGAAAGACGCCGAAGCCGTCGTCGTAATACAGCGACGTGCCGGCGTTGAACGCCGTCGTGAGCTGCCGCGCGCGGTCCGGCCGAAAGTTGAAGAAGACAAAGGCGTCGCCGTCTTCGATCGGACGCGCCCGCCCGACGATCGTCGGCAACACGAACTCGTCGTCTTCGCCGCGCGCGTATGCGCCGAGCACCGCCGTTCGCGCGTCGTCCGCGCGCTGGTCCGCGCGGCCGTGGGCCAGCAGCTCGTAGGCGCGCCGCGTGCGCTCCCACCGGCGATCGCGGTCCATCGCGTAGTAGCGCCCCATCACGCTGGCGATCGAACCCGGCCGGCCGACGGCGGCCAGCTTCGCCTCGAGCCGGTCCACGTAGCCCTCGGCCGAGCGCGGCGGCGTATCTCTTCCGTCGAGAAAGCAATGGATCGCGATCGGCGCGTCGCCGGCGACGGCCGCGTCGACGAGTGCGAAGAGATGCTCGATCGAGCTGTGCACGCGCCCATCAGAGAGCAGGCCCATGAAATGCAGCGTACTACCGCTCGCGGCGACGTGCGCGACGGCGCGTCGCAGAGTCTCGTTGTGGCCGAACTCGCCCGAGTGGATCGCGGCGTCGATAACCGTGACGCCCTGGGGAACGAGGCGGCCGCTGCCGAGATTCATGTGGCCGACCTCGCTGTTGCCCATGACGCCGCGGGGAAGGCCGACCGCCTCGCCCGAGGCCTGCAGCGTCGTGTGCGGCCAGCGCTCGAGCAGCGCGTGCCAGTGCGGCAGCTCCGCGGCCGCGATGGCGTTGCCATGCGCGGATTTGCGGCAGCCCCAGCCGTCGAGCACCGCGAGAACGACCGGTCTATATTCCACCCTTCGTCCTTCGACAAGCTCAGGATGACATCGCTTAGGGTAAACTTGCGTTGGCGATGAGGGTCGCGAAGCCGCCGGGCTCGAGCGATGCGCCGCCGACGAGGCCGCCGTTGACGTTGCGCTGCCGCATGTAGGCGGCCACGTTGTCGGCCGTCATGCTTCCGCCGTAGAGGATCGGCGTTTCGTCGAGTCCGCGCAGGCACGCGCGAATCGTTGCCATCATGCGGTCGGCCTCTTGCGGATCGCAGTTGCGGCCCGTGCCGATGGCCCAGATCGGCTCGTATGCGATGACGACGCGGAAGAGCTGGTCTTCCCCGATGCCGTCCAGCGCGGCGCGCGTCTCTTCGATCACGCGCGCGTCCGTCGCGCCCGCGTTGCGCTCATCGAGCGTCTCGCCGACGGCGACGATGGGCGTCAGCCCCTGCTCGAGCGCCGTGCGCACCTTCAGGTGCACGGTGCGATCGGTCTCGTTGCAGTACGCGCGCCGCTCCGAGTGGCCGAGGATGACGTGCGAGACGCCGAACTCGCGGAGCATCGGCGCGCTGATCTCGCCGGTAAATGCGCCCTCCAGTTCCCAATGCATCGTCTGTGCACCCAAGCGGACGCGCGTGCCGCGCAGCAGCGTCGACGCCGCCGGGATCGACACGAAAGGTGGAGCGACGACGATCTCGACGCTCTCGGGCAGCGCCGCGGCCTTGGGCAGGAAGACGTCGAGAAACGCGGCCGTCTCCGCCGCGGTCTTGTGCATCTTCCAGTTGCCGGCGACGATCGTCCTAACGCTCAAGCGCCGCAACTCCCGGTAGGGTCTTGCCTTCGAGGTACTCGAGCGTCGCGCCGCCGCCGGTGGAGACGTGCGTCACTTTGGATGCGAAGCCGAGCAGATGCGCCGCCGCGGCCGCGTCGCCGCCGCCGACGACGCTCGTCGCTCCCGCCGCCGTGGCTCGCGCGATCGCGTCGCCCACGACTTGCGTGCCGCGCCGGTAGGCCGGATTTTCGTAGACGCCCATCGGTCCGTTGAAGACAATCGTCTTGGCCGGCTCGATCGTTGCCGCGTACGCCTGCGCGGTTACGGGGCCGATGTCGAGGATCATCTCGTCCCCGACGTCACCGATCGCGACGACGTGTGCCTCCGATGCCGCGTCGATGGCCGGTGCGACGACTGCGTCGCTGGGAAGCTGTAGCTCGACGCCCCGCGCCTTTCCGAGCGTGAGAATCTGCCGCGCCGGCTCGGAGTCGTCGTCGCGCAGCGAGCGTCCTACCGCGACGCCCGACGCCGCTAGCAGCGTGTTGGCCATCCCCCCGCCGACGCAAAACGCGTCGACCAGCTCCATCAGGTGCTGCAGGAGGCCGAGCTTGTCTTTGATCTTCGCGCCGCCGATCGCGCACACGAACGGCTTGCGCGGGTTCTCGATCAGCGGCGCCAGGGACGAGAGCTCTGCCTCCATCAAGAATCCCGCTGCGTTGGGGAGCATGCGCGCGATCGCCTCGGTCGAGGCGTGCGCGCGGTGCGCGGTCGCGAAGGCGTCGTCGACGTAATAGTCGCCGAGGCTTGCAAGGCGCCGCGCGAACGCTTCGTCGTTGCGCTCTTCCTCCGGATGGAAGCGCACGTTCTCGAGCAGCAGCACGCCGCCGTCGCCCAGCTCTGCGACGGCGCGTTCGGCCGCTTCGCCGACGCAGTCTTCGGCGAACGCAACGGGTACGCCGAGCCGGTCGGCGAGCGCCTGCGCCACGGGCCGCAGCGAGAGGCGAGGATCCGGCTTGCCGTCCGGTCTGCCCAGGTGCGATATGACGATCGCGCGGGCGCCGTGCTCGTGCAGCCAGCGCAGCGTCGCAATCGCCGCGTCGACGCGACCGAAGTCGAGAATCTTACCGCCGGAGAGCGGCACGTTGAGATCCTCGCGCACTAACACTCGTTTGCCCCGAACGTCGAGCTCTTCGAGCCGTCGAAAGCTCACGCTCGAAGCGGCGCTCAGGCTTTCGCGGGAATGGTCGTGAGCACCATCGCCGTGAGCTCCGCGAGCCGGCACGAGTATCCCCACTCGTTGTCGTACCACGCGGCGATCTGAACGAGGTCGCCGTTGGCATTGCTCAGCTTGGAGTCGATGATGGAGCTGTAGGAATTTTTCTTGAAGTCGCTGGATACGAGTTCTTGCTCGGTATACGCGACGTACTTGCCCAACTCGCCTTCGGCCGCGCCGCGCAGGATTGCGTTGAGCTGCTCTTTTGTCGTGGGCTTCTTGGTCTGCGCGACCAGATAGATCATCGAGACGGTGGGCGTCGGCACCCGCAAGGAGAAGCCGTCGAACGTCCCCTCGACCTCGGGGATCGTCAGGTAGAGCGCCTTCGCGGCGCCGGTCGAGGTCGGTATGATGTTGGTGGCGGCGTTGCGGGCGCGGCGCGGATCCTTGTGTGGTCCGTCGAGCACGTTCTGATCGTTCGTGTACGAGTGGATCGTCGTCATGAAGCCCTTCACCCACCCGAGCGAGTCGACCACCGGCTTCACGGCGGTCGCGAGGCAGTTCGTCGTGCATGATGCGTTGGAGATGACGTTGTGTTTGTCGGGATCGTAACCGCGATCGTTGACGCCGAGGACGATCGTGATGTCCTCTCCGGTCGCGGGCGCCGAGATGATGACCTTTTTGGCGCCACCGCTGTCGATGTGGGCTCGCGCCTTCTCGGCGTTCGTGAAGAGACCGGTCGACTCGACGACGACGTCGACGCCCAGGTCGTGCCACGGGAGCCGGGCCGGGTCGCGTTCGGCGAACACCTTGATTCGCCGGTCGTCGATCGTGAGGGTGCCGTCCTGGCCCGCCACGCTGCCCTCGTACAGACCATAGTTGCTGTCGTATTTGAAGAGGTGCGCACATTGCTGCGCGTCGATCAAGTCGTTGACCGCCGCGATTTCGATCTCGGGATGGCGCTCTACCACCGCCTTGGTAAAGTTTCTGCCGATGCGGCCGAAGCCGTTGATCCCAATGCGCATGAGCGCGTTTACCTGGCCGGTTTCGCGCTCCCCTGCCCGCGGACGTAGTCGGCCAGCCGGCTGAGCGCCCCGAGCCGTCCGCTCACGGTCGGCTTTGCGATCGGCGGATTGCAGCGCCGCCCCAGCTCTGCGAGCGACTCGTCCGGATACAAGAGCCGAAGCTCGGCGACTTCCCGCAGCGCGGGCGTCAGCCGCGGTAGCCCGTACGCACTTTGCAGATATTCGATGACATGGCGGTGCGCGGCGGCGGCTTCCGCCGAACGCTGCAGGTTCGCCGCCTCCGTGTTGACCAGCCGATGGATGCGATTTTTCGTCTCGCGTAGCGCGCGGACGTCCTCGAGCGCGAGCACGGCGCCGAACGCGCCGATTCGTGTCAGCAACTCGGCGATGGCGTCGAAGTCCTTGAAGTACAGCACGGCGCGACCCTTACGCCGCGTCTCCTTGGGCGCCGCACCGGCGCTGCGCAGCATCCAGCGCAACCGTTCCACGATGTCAGCGCTGCGCGCCACGAACTCGAGATGGTAGCCGCGCGCGCCCGCGGCGAGCGATCCGCACGCGAGGAACGCCGCCCGAACCTCGATCAGACGGTCGCAACGGTGCACGGGTTTCGGCGGCGGGGTCGCGAGACGCTCGGGTAACGCGATTGCGAACGTCGGAAGCCGCTGCAGGCGCGTCGGCGTGCGCGTCTCGATGGGATGCGACTTCCGCCCGTCGAGCAGGGACCAAAAGAGTCTCGCGACCGCGTTGCGATGCGTGACGAACTGCCCGCCCGATCTTCCGTAGAATGCCAGCCCCGCGAGGAGCGCTTGGCGGCAATGCGCCTCGGGCGGCAGCTCGCGAGCGAGGGCGTCCTTCGTATCGGCCGAGATCACAGCCACTCGGCATCGTCCTTTCGCGAGCCGAGTATCTCGTAGAGCGACTCGCCGCGCACCGCCGGCGTCACGCGCAGCGGTACCTCGAGCACGCGCACGGTGACGAACTTCGTGGCATAGTGAATCTCGAGCTCGTCGCCGGGCTTGACCTGATAGCCCGGCTTGAGCGTCTTGCCGTCCTTTGTGATGCGCCCGTGCTCGAGCGCCTCGTGCGCCTCGCTGCGCCGCCTGGCCAGCCGCGAGACCTTCATGAACTTATCCAACCGCACCGGGGCGCCTCATTCAACACGCCACGCCAAAGACGCTCGTCGGGTATTGACAGTATCTCGATATATCGCCTACTATCGCGATACTCACTGGAGGCAAGACTATGGACATGAGTTTTTGGGGTGACCCGCGCTCGGGTAGGTGGGGCATGTATGGCCACGGCCATCGGCGGCACGGCCGGCGGCTGAAGCGCGGCATTCTGAAGTTCGCGCTCTTGAAGCTTCTGGCCGAGATGCCGCGGCACGGCTACGAGCTCATGCGCGCCTTTCGCGAGAAGGGGTGGGGCGCTGGAGCCGGCTCGGTCTACCCGATTCTCAGCGCGCTCGAGGCGGCCGGCTTGATCGTCGGGCGCGACGAGGGCGAGCGCCGGACGTACGAGATCTCCGAGAAGGGCCGGCGCCTGCTCGAAGAGCATGCGAAGGACCTCGGACGGCTCTTCGACGACGCCGAAGACGAAGAGTCCGGCGGCGAGACGGACGGGCTGCGCGAGGCCGCGGGCCGGCTCATGCAGTCGATCGCGCAGCTCGGTTCGACGTCGAAACCCGAAACGATCGGGCGCGTTTGTGAGTTGCTCGACGAGACTCGCAAACGCATCTATGAAGTACTCGCGCAGGAATAGAGTCCTTCGACAAGCTCGGGATTAGGAAGGTCCTTCGACAAGCTCAGGATTAGGAAGGAAAGTTAGTGGCGCAGGCGCGCGCGGTACCACGCCGCGGGGTCAACGTGTTCGAGGAGGGCAAGCCGATGTGGCAGATCCTCCTCGTCTTTCTCGTGCCGTTGATGCTCAGCAACGTGCTGCAGTCGGCCTCGCAGACGATGGCGAGCATCTGGATAGGTCGCCTGATTTCGACGCAGGCGCTGGGCGCGATCTCGGCCGTGTTTCCCATCGTGTTCCTGCTGTTCTCGTTCGTGTTCGGCGTTTCGAGCGGCGCCAGCGTTCTGATCGGCCAAGCCTTCGGCGCCGGCGATCATCACAAGGTGAAGAAGATCGCGGGAACGGTGATCGGCGCCGGGCTCTACTTGGGAATCGCCGTCGCGATCGTCGGCTTCTTCGGCTCGCCGGTGATCCTGGCATGGCTGCGAACTCCGCCCGACATCATCGCTCAATCGGACGCGTATGCGCGCGTGCTCTTCCTGACGATGCCGGTCTTCTTCGTCTATTTCGTCTACGCGACGATCCTGCGCGGCACCGGCGATTCCACGACGCCCTTCTACGCGCTGATCGTCTCGGCGGTCCTCGCGATCGCGGTAACGCCGCTCTTCATCGTCGGCGTCTTCGGGCTACCGAAGCTCGGTGTCGTCAGCGCCGCGGTGGCGGGCCTGATCGCTAACTCGGCGGCACTAGCGTGGCTGCTCTACTATCTCGCCCGGCACGATCACCCGCTCAAGTTCGACCGCGAGACGCTCGAAGATATGCTCATCGATTGGGGCATCTTGCGTTCCGTCGTGCGGATCGGCGTGCCGACCGGCATCCAAGTGATGATGGTCTCGCTGGCGGAGATCGCGGTCATCTCGTTCGTCAACCGCTTCGGGTCGAGCGCCACGGCCGCGTACGGCGCGGTCAATCAAGTCGTCGGATACGTGCAGTTCCCGGCGATCTCGATCGGCATCTCGGCCTCGATCTTCGGCGCCCAGTGCATCGGCGCTCGCCGCGAAGACAAGCTGGGAAGCGTGATCCGTTCCGCCGTGGGCCTGAACTACGTCATCGGCGGAGTCATCATCGGCCTCTGCTACGTCTTTGCATGGCAGATCCTTGGCTGGTTCATAACGGACTCGAACACGCTCAAGATCGCGCACGAGCTTCTCATGATCACGCTATGGAGCTATCTGCTCTTCGGCAACTCGGCCGTGCTCAGCGGCGTGATGCGCGGGAGCGGCACGGTGCTCTGGCCCACGATCAACGGCATCGTCGCGATCTGGGGCGTCGAGGTTCCGGCTGCGTACATCTTGATGCACCGCGTTGGCCTGGACGGCGTGTGGCTTGGCTATCCGATCGCGTATTGCGTCGTGCTCGCGCTGCAGTTCGGCTACTACGAGTTCGTCTGGAAACGCAAGACGCACGAACGCCTAGTCTAGATCAGATCCGTTTCTTCGCTTTCGGAGTGACGCATGTGCCAGTAGCCCGGCAGACGACGACCGGCGTCTCGAGCGCGTCGGCGGCACTGTCGCCGAGCTCCGGCCGCGCCGCGATCACCTTGCTCGCCTCGAACTCCATGCGGCGCGACGTCTTGCCGACCTTTACGATACGTCCTTGCGCCTCGATGAAGTCGCCGGCAAAAACCGGAGCGAGGAACTCGACGCTGTCGTACGAGGCGAAGAGTCCCTCGTCGCCGTCAAGACGGATCAGCAGCTCGGTCGCGACGTCGCCGAAGAGCGCGAGCATCCGGGCGCCGTCCACGAGCGCGCCCCCGTAGTGCGCGTCGTGCAGCGCCATGCGCACGCGCAGGACCGCCGTTAAGCCTTCGCCAGTTGCCATAGTTCCTCGAGTTCGTCGAGCGAAAGGTCCGAGAGGCTTTTGCCGTCGGCGCCGGCGCGCTCTTCCATGAAAGCGAATCGGCGATAAAACTTTTCGTTGGCCTCGCGCAGCGCGGTCTCGGCGTCGATCCCCAGCGCGCGGGACAGGTTGACGAGCGTGAAAAACACGTCACCCAGCTCCTCGCGAACGCGCGGATCGTCCTGCGGCCGGCGACGCGCCTCGGCGAGCTCGCGTAACTCTTCGGTGAGTTTGTCGAGCACGCCATACACGTTCGGCCAATCGAAACCCACGCGCGCCGCCTTTTCCTGCATGCGCTGGCCGCGCTGCAGCGCGCCGAGGTGCTTCGGGATTCCGTCGAGCCGGCTCTTGCGCCGGCGCCCGGTCTTTTCGAGGGCCTTGAGCCGTTCCCAGTTGCGCCACTGTGCGTCCACGTCCTCGATCACGGCGTCGCCGAAGACGTGCGGATGACGCCGGACCATCTTGTTGGAAAGGGCGTCGACGACGTCGGCGATGCTGAACTTCCCGACCTCCGTGGCGATCTGGGCGTGGAAGAGTATTTGCAGCAGCAGGTCGCCGAGCTCTTCGCAGAGCCCCTCTAGCTGCGAATGCTCGATCGCCTCGACGACTTCGAACGTCTCCTCGATGAGGTACGGAACCAGCGTGCGGTGTGTCTGCTCGCGGTCCCACGGGCAGCCGAGCCGCAGGCGTGCCATGATCTCCACCAGGTCGTCCCAGGAGTAGTGCGAGGATTGCGGGGGGAGCGGCACCAGCGGCATCGTTATCGAGGCGGAGAGCGTCGCGCGCGGCACGCCGGGCACAATCTCGGTCGCGACGTCGCGGGCCTCCAGCGCGCGAAGCAGCGCCGGGAGGCCGGGAAAATCCGACAACGGATTGCCGAGTACGCCGAGCCCCAGCGCGCCTCCGCGCAGCGACGGGTCGTCGAGATGCTGCGCGAAACGCGCGATCTCGTCGGCGCTGCCGCGCACGAGCAGCGCCGGATCGTCCACCACGCCGCGGATGATGGCGACGCCGTTGCGCTCGAGATAGGATGTGAGGTCCGGCGGCGCGAGCAGGAGGGCGGCTCTCCCGATCGCCCGCAGCCCGTCGAGGCTGCCGATCGTCAGCAGTCGTGGATCACCCGGACCCAGACCCGCAATACGAACCAGCATTTCAGCGCGCTTTCGGGGGCGTCACCAGGACGCCCCCGTTAGCCGCCTCGCGGCGGCGGCTCTACTTCGTGCTGCTGGGTGCGGGCGATGCCGCGGCCGCGGAGGCCGTGACCGCCGGAGCGGGCGTCGGGGTCGGGAAGACTCCGGCAAACTGCGGATCGTTCGTGATGATGACCGCGTGTTGCTGGAGGCCTTGCAGGAACGGCTGCATCAGCGGGGCTTCCTTCTGCTGACGCAGGCCGAGGAGCATCTTCGGGGTCGCGTCCGCGAGCGTCGCCTTCTTGCCGGGCGTACGCTTTTCGACCTGAATGATGTGGTAGCCGAACGGCGATTTGATCGGCGGGCTGATCACTCCGATCGGCGCGGAGAAGGCGTACTTGTCGAAGGACGGCACCATCTGTCCCTTGCGGAACGTGCCGAGATCTCCGCCCTTGTCCTTGCTACCGGGATCGGTCGAATATTTCGCGGCGAGCGTGGCGAAGCTCTGGCCGGCCTTGAGGTCGGCTTCGACCTGGTTCGCCAGAGCGAGGCTCGGAACGAGGATGTGACGCGCGGTCACGGTCGGCGGCGTGTCGTACGAGGCGTGATCCTTCGCGAACGTCGACTTGAGCTCGGCGGGCGTGATCGTGATCTCCTTTTGGAGCGCCTTATCCAGAATCAGCTGCTCGCGTAAGGCTGCGCGCACGTCGTTCTCGGTGAGGTTGCGCGACTTCAGCATCTCGTCCCATGACGTGCCCGGGAAGGCCGACTTGATCTGATCTTCGCGGTCGTTGATCTCGGCGTCGCTGACGACGATGTTGTTGTTCTTGGCGTATTGCTCGATCAGCATCTCCTGAACCATCTGCTGCAGCACGCCGCGCGCCATCGGGCTCGTCTCGAGGCGGTTGTTGAATTCGGCTCGGCTGATTGGTTGGCCGTTCACCGTCGCGACCGTGCCGCCGCCGGAGCACGCCGCAATGGACGTGCCCATCAGAAGGGCGGCGAGGCCCACGGTGATGCGTTGGGCTTTCGACATCATAGCTCCGTAGGAAGGTTGAGTGCGTAGGAAGCGGGGCCGGTGGCCCCGCGTTACGGCGCCCTGCTTCGCGTGCGGCATCGCAGGTCCTCCAATGAGGGCCGCCAAGCGGGCCCAGGCGGCCAGGTTCCCTAGATCGCGTCGAGCAGCTGCCGCAAAAGCGGCATCCAGCTGGTCGAGGGGCTCTTGCGGCCGCTAGCCGACCGAGGCAGATCCACGACGATGCGTCCCTCGCCGAAGCGAAAGCGATTCTTGGTGAGCGCGGCAAACTTGGGAACCGCGGAGGGACTGAGCTCGAAGCCCGAGCCGACACCGAACGTCAGCCGCTGATCGTCGACGACGACCCGCGTGACGTGTTTCTTCAGGGCGACGGCGCGCAGCTTGGTCAGCTCGACGAGATTGCGCAGCGGTTCGGGGAACGCTCCGAAACGATCGCGCACGCCCGCCTCGACCTCCTCGACCTCGACCTCGGTTCGTGCCTTCGCCAGCTGCTGGTAGACGGCAATCTTCTGTGAAACCTGCGGGATGTACTCGTTGGGGATGAAGGCGCTGATCTTCACGTCGATCACCGCTTCTTGCCGTTCTTCGAGCGAGGCCGGTGCGCCGCGCCGCTCCGCGATGGCCTCGGCCAGCAGCTCGCAGTACGTCTCGAATCCGACCGACGCGATGAAGCCCGACTGGGCCGCACCGAGCAGGTTGCCGGCCCCGCGAATCTCGAGATCGCGCATGGCGATCTGCAGGCCGGAGCCCAGATGCGCGAACTCCCGAATCGCTTCGAGACGCGCCTTGGCCTCCTCGGTGAGCGCCTTGTGGCCCTGATAGAGCAGATAACAATACGCCTGATGATTCGAGCGTCCGACGCGGCCGCGGAGCTGGTAGAGCTGCGCGAGACCGAACCGATCGGCGTCGTTGACGATCATCGTGTTGACGTTGGGAATGTCGATGCCGTTCTCGATGATCGTCGTCGCCACCAAAACGTCGATTTCGCCGTCGATGAAGCGCTGCATGACCGGCTCGAGCTCGGCCTCCCGCATCTGGCCGTGGCCGACGGCGACGCGAGCGTGCGGGACGAGCTGCTCGAGCGCGTTGCGAACCGCGTAGATCGACTCGATGCGATTGTGCAGGTAGTAGACCTGGCCGCCGCGGTCGAGCTCGGCGCCGATCGCGCGCTGCACGACGGCGTCGCTGGCGGGAACGACCATCGTCTTGATCGACATGCGGTTCTTCGGCGCGGTTTGTATGAGCGAGAGGTCGCGCACGCCCATCAGCGACATGTGCAGCGTGCGCGGGATCGGTGTCGCCGAGAGCGTCAAGACGTCGACGCTCGCGCGATACTCCTTGAGCCGCTCCTTGTGCATGACGCCGAAGCGCTGCTCCTCGTCGATGACGATCAGGCCGAGGTCGGCGAAGGCGACGTCCTTCTGCAGGAGCCGATGCGTGCCGATGATCACGTCGACCTTGCCCTCCGCCAGGTCGCGTAGGATCCGTTTCAGGTCGGCCTTGGGCGTGAAGCGCGAGAGCTCTTCCACGCGCACGGGAAATGCGCCGAATCGAGCGCCGAACGTGCGAAAGTGCTGGTCGGCGAGCAGCGTGGTCGGCACGAGCACCGCCGCCTGCTTCTTGTCGGCGATGGCCTTGAACGCGGCGCGCATCGCGACCTCGGTCTTCCCGTAGCCGACGTCGCCGCAGATCAGGCGATCCATCGGCCGCGCGCGCTCCATGTCATATTTCGTTGCATCGACAGCCTTCTGCTGGTCAGGCGTCGGCTCGTACGGGAACGCCTCCTCCATCTCGCTCTGCCACGTGGTGTCCGGTCCGAAGGCGAAGCCGCGCGACAGCTCGCGCTCCGCGTAGAGCGCGACGAGCTCGTCGGCGATCTTCGAGAGCGATTCGGAGACGCGCGCCTTCGCGCGCGCCCAGTCGGCGCCGCCCATCTTGGAGAGGCGCGGCGCCTGCCCTTCGGCAGCCGAATACTTGGCGACGTGATGCATCTGCGTGACGGGCACGAGCATCCGGTCGCTGCCCGCATAGCGCAGGTCGAGATAGTCCTGCGTCGCGCCGAGGATCGTCTCGGGGCGCAGGCCGAGATACTGACCGACTCCGTGTACGGCGTGCACGACGTAGTCGCCGACTCGAAGGTCGGCCAGCGTCACCGGGACGCCCTCCTTGAGCGCGCGAATCTTGACGCGCTTGGGCGGCGCGCCGAAGATCTCGCGATCTCCGAGCACGCGCAGGTGGACCCCCGGCAGCCTGAAGCCCGACTCGATCGATCCGTAATCGACGTGCACCGCGCCGCGCTCGGCGCGGCCGGGTTCTATGCCGGCCGCGCGCAGCAAGTCGATCGTCCGTGATACGGCGGCGCTGACGATGAAGACGGTCTCGCCGGTCGAGGTCCAGTCGCGCAGAGCCTGCGCGAAGAGCGCGACCTGTCGATTGAAATGTTCCGCGGGACGGCACTCGAGCACGAACGAATCGAGGACCGGGGGTGCCCATTCATTCGCATCTCTCGCGGACTCGATCGCTCCGGGCAGGACGAGCGTGGCGTGGCCCGCGATCGACTCGCCGATGTCGCGCAGCGACGCGGGCGGCGCAGATGCATGTGCGAGCAGCGTTTCGGCGGCCTCTTCGTCCGCCAGCAGCGTATGCCGCTCGCGTGCGCGCTCCTCGTCGAGTGCTCGCGCCGTCGCCGCGATCGTCGCCGGTTCCTCGAGAACGACCGCCGCATCGGCCGGCAGATAGTCGAAGATCGTCGCCGTGCCGTCGGCATCGTCGGACCACGGCGCGATTTCGAGCCGTTCGACCGCCGCGCTGCTGCGCTGCGACTCGATCGCGAACTCGCGCATCGACTCGATGGCGTCGCCGACGAATTCGATTCGCACGGGGGCGTCCGCGGCCGCAGCAAAGCAGTCGACGATTCCGCCGCGCACCGCGTACTCGCCGACCGCGCTGACCACGTCGCGGCGCTCGTATCCGAGCGCGAAGAGCCGTTCCTGGACTCGTTCCCAGCCCGCTTCGTCACCCGTGCGGAGCACGAACGACGACTGCTCGAAGCGTGCGCGCTCCATCAGTGGTTGACGGACCGCGGCGATCGGCGCCAAGACGATCCGCGGCCGTCCTCGTACCAGATCGGCGAGCAGCGTCAGACGCGCGCTTCGTTCCGAGGGGCTCTCGATCGCCCCGAACGCCTCGTCGCGCGAACGTAGCAGTGCGACGCGGTTCCCAGGCTCGCCCAAGTAGTAGAGCAGATCGGCGAAGCTGCGCTCCGCGGTATCGGGCGTCGCGACGACGGCCAGCAGCGTGCCGCCCAAATCGCGCGCGAGCGCGCCCAGCAGCGCCGGCCGCGCGGCGCCGATCGTTTCGTGCAGCGCGTAGGCGCCCGGTTTATCTCCGGGCAGCGCGCGCAAGGCGCGCATGCGTTCGAGCGTATTCTGCCACGTGCGGCTGCCGTCCAGGATCGCAAGCAGGTGGGCGGCGCTCGTGCCGGTCTCTTTGAGCGACGCGGTCATGTGAGTCGCTCATTATACCAGCCCGGGAGCAACATCAACATCGGCAGGGACGCCGCGAGGCCGAGCGCGACCGTCGCCGCCGGACTGGGCACCCCGATGGCATCAGGAGCGTAACGCAGCAACGAGCTAAACGACAGCAGGATCGCTGCGGTTGCGGCGCGCGATCCGGGCGCGAGCGCGGCGAGCGCGACAAGCCATATCCCGTACCACGGATACGGATTCGGAACGAGTGCCCACGCGCCGATTCCCAGCCAGATCCAGCCCGCGTTGTCGCCGCCGCGCAGGCGTGCGACCCCGGCGACCGCGAGCGCGAGGCAGACTGCGCCGGCGGCCGCGATCGCCGCGAGCGGGCTCACCGGCGCGAGGATCGCTTGCAGCGACGCTTGCGGCGCGTATTGTCCGTGCGGTGCGAGGCGCGTGCCGACGCCGAACAGCAACGGAAATGAGAACGCCGCGACGAGTCCGATGCCGATCGCCGCTCCGAGCCGCGCGCGCCGCTCCAGCGCCGCGAACGCAACCGCCGCGAGCGCGGCCGGCGCTTTGATGAGGCCTGAAAACGCGACGATCACGGCCCCGATGCCGAAGAAACCGCGCCGCGCTAATGCGAAGCCGACGAGCACGATTGCCAGCGCGATCGCGTCGTTGTGTCCCTCGGCCGCGCACCAAATCGCGGGCGGGTTCAACGCGATCGTCGTCGCGGCGCGCAGCCTCGCCGCGCGACAATCGCCGTACGCCGCAAACGCTAGCGGCACGATCAGGAGCAGCGCAGCCGACGCCGTCAGACGCAGGCCGTCCAGCTGCGCGAGCGTGCCGAGCGGCGCGAGCGCGGCGACGACGGCTCGCGCCAGTCCCACGAACGCCGGGCCGTACACGCAGATCGGGAACGTCGAAGGAGCCCACTGCCACGCGGCTTCTTGCAGCAACGCGTCGTGCATGCCGGCCGGCGCGTGCGCGTAGGGATCGAGGCCGAGCCGCGCGAGCTCGCCGTAGGCGGCATATGCGTAGACGTCGCTCGAGAAGAGGAGCGGCGAAGACCACGCGGCCGCGAGCGCGACGGCGACGATCCCGGCCAACCCCGGCAGCGAGAGCGACGAGGCGCGCGCGAGCGCGCGCCGGTACAATATTCCGGCGGCCGCGAGGGCCAGCAGCAGGACGCCGAGCGGCAGCGCGCCGTGGGCGCCCCAGCTGGTGACGACGACGAGCGGCTGTGTAGCGGCGTTCACGCGCGCGCGCTGCGCGCCGCCGCCGCGATTCCGACCAGCAGCCACCACGCGCCGCCGACCTTCGGATAGAAGACCAGCAAGTCCACGACCTGGTGCAGGGCGAGGGCGACCGTCGCCGCGAGCGCGGCGAGCACCCACGGCGATCCGCCGCGCAGGCGCGCGAGCAGACCCTTGCCGCCGAACGCAGCGACGATCGCGGCGACGAGCGCGACGGTCGCCGCGAGCAGCACGATGCCGCCCTCGGCCAGCGCCTGGAGATACCAGCTGTTGGCGTGCGTGCGCACGCCGGATACACCGTAACGCGGCAGCTCGAACTCGAAGTTTCCGGCGCCGACGCCCAACAGCGGCCGGTCGCGCCACATGCGCAACGCCGCGGCCCACAGCTCGCTACGGTTTCCGACGCCGCCCGCGTACAGACTCGGCTGCAGCGATACGCGCAACACTCCGGGAGCGTGCGCGTAGATCGCCCACCATGCGGAGCCCAGCAGTCCGGCACCGAGCCCGTACAGCGCCGGGCGCAGCGCGCGCCACGCCGCCTTACCCGCGACGAGGACCAGGATTGCGGCGACGACCGCGAGCCCAAAGAGACCGGCACGCGAGAAGGTCAGCACGTCGGCGCAGACGATCGCGAAGAGCGCCACGCGCAACGCGGTGCTCGGGCGGACGAGCGCCCAGGCGCCGAGCGCCGCGACGGCGATCTCGCAGTAGGCGGAGAGCTGGTTGGGGCCTTCGAGCACGCCCGCGATGCGCGGCACGACCGCCGCTCCGACGTAGAGGCCCGACGGCGCGCCTATGATCTCTTGCGTGAGCGCCGTCGCCGCCACGACGATCGCCGCAAGTGCGGTCGCGTCCACGAGCGGCGCGTCATCGGGATCCACGCGGTAGCAGCAGAACGCTGCGACGAAGACGGCCGCATACTCGACGACTTTGAACGTCTCGCGAATCGCCGGGCCGCGGTGCGCCGCATCGACGAGCGTGAGCGCGCTGGCGGCGAAGTACAATCCGAGAGCGCCGAGGAGCAGCGGTGCCGGTCGATCGCGCAGTGCGGCCGCGGCACCGGCGTAGGTCGTCAATCCGAGCAGGACGCCGAGCAGAACGACCTTCGGTAGGGTGATGCTAGTGCCCAACGCGTCGTGCGCGAAGGCAAACGGCGTCGACAGGATCAGCGCCGCGAGGCCGTAGGCCGCGCGGCGCGCCGTCAACACCGCGGCGGCGACGAACGCCGCGACGAACAGGACGGCCGAAAGCGGATCGAGCGGAACGGGCGTGACGAATTGGTCGACGACCGGACGATAGGTCAAGAGCGTTCGATGTCGCTGATAAGATAGAGCGGACGCCCCTTCACCTCGTCGTAGACGCGCCCAAGATACTCGCCCAAGATGCCGAGGCTCATGAGCTGCACGCCGCCGAGGAAGAGCACGGCCACGATCGTCGACGCCCAGCCCGGGGTGTATCCCGGCGGCTTGAGACTGAAGAGCTTGAAGGCGACGACGATCAGCGCGTAGATGAATGCGACGGCGCTCACGGTGAAGCCGAAATACGACGCGAAGCGCAGCGGGATGTCGGAGAACGACGTGATGCCGTCCATCGCGAAACGGATCATCTTCGGCAGCGGATACTTGGTCTTGCCCGTGTGCCGCACGTCGCGGTCGTACTCGATCGCGACTTGATTGAAGCCTACCCAACTCACCATCCCGCGCAGAAAGCGGTGCCTCTCGGGCGAGCGGCGCAGCGCCTCGACGACGCGCCGGCTCATCAGGCGAAAGTCGCCCGTGTCAAGCGGGATCGCGACCTTGGTCAGCCGCTTGATGATCCGATAGAATGCGCGCGCCGTCGCGATCTTGAAGGGGCTCTCGCCTCGGCGCGAGCGCCGGACTGCGTATACGACGTCGTATCCGTCGCGCCACTTGCGAACGAACGCCTCCACGAGCTCGGGCGGATCTTGCAAGTCTCCGTCCATGAGGACGACGGCGTCGCCTCGCGCGATCTCGATGCCCGCCGTCGCCGCTAGCTGGTGCCCGAAGTTTCGGGAGAGATTCACCAACACGATATGCGGCCGACGACGCATCTCGTCGCGAATCGCCGCGAGCGTGCGGTCGGTGCTGCCGTCGTTGACCAGGACGATCTCGAAATCGAAAGCATCGCGTAGACGCTCCGTCACGCCGCCGATGCGCTGAAGCAGGGGCGCGACGTTACCCTCCTCATTATAGAGAGGAACGACGACGCTCAGGACGGGACGCGCGGGCTCGGCCATGCGTCAAGCTTTCAACACATTCGCCATGTCATCCTGAGCGCGCCGCGCAGCGGCGCAGTCGAAGGGCGGAGGCGCGAAGTCGAAGGGCGAGAAGCGTAGCACCATGCGCACTGCCCGCTCGGCCGCATGCATCGCCGCGGCCGTGATCGCGCTGGCGAACTGCAGCCGCGGCACGCGCGCCACGAATCCATCGCCGTCGCCGGGGATCACGGCGCAGCCGACGCCCGCGCCCCAAGCGTCTGCGGCGCCCACGCCGTCTCCGACCGCCGCCGCAACGGCGCCCGTGATCACGCCGACGCCGGCTCCGTCCGGCCAGGCGACCACGGCCGCCGCGCCGCGTCTCGCGAAACCGGCGCCTCGGGTCGCGCCTGAGGCGCCGCCGCAGATTCTCGCGATCGCGATCAGCGAGACGACCGTGCGGGCGGGCGACCGCGTCTCGGGAAGCGTGCTCACGAGCTCGAACGTCGCGAGCGTCGAGGCCCGCATCGGCGGATATGCGATGTCGCTCTCGAAGGTCGGCGTCGGAAGGTTTGCGCTTACGTACACGGTTGCGCCGCTGCCGTGGTTCGTCCGCGGCAACGTTACCCTGCAAGTCATCGCGCGTAACACGCGCGGCGATGCCGCCACGCGCGCGATTCCCTTGACCGTGCGCTAGCGGGTTATTGGCGGCGGCCGAGGCGACGGCAAGCCGGGCGGAAGATTCGGGAACGGCGCGGGGTTGTATGGCGTGGGCATGATCTGCGGCTGGACCTGATTGACCCCGCCGTTGACCTGGTCTTGCCACGCCGAGACCGTGTCGTGGACCACGCGCACGTCGGCGTCGGGCACGACGAGGTTGCGCGGCGTGCGCTGCAATCCGTTGGGCGAAATCTCCGTCGATTGGAACGAGCCCCGGTCGTAGAGGTAGCGGAAGATCGTCCCCGACGGATAGCGGCGCGTGATCTCATAGTGCAGCGCGTCGACGCGATCCATGGGGATGGCCTGTGCGTTCCAGCCGCTCTGATCCGTGGTGATGTAGACGGCCGACGTGAACGGGGTGATCGGCGGCACCTGCACGATGAACGTCACGAGGACCGGTCGCCCCGAGAAGCGCTGCGTCGGCAGCGGGGTCTGGTCCGGTCCCGGCGTCGGTTGATATGCGAGCAGATCCGGATTGGGCGCCGGCGTGGAGAGCGCGACGGCGAAATGCGCGACGTCCGCGAAGTTGCCCTGCGGCGGCAGCGGATCGCGCGAAAGGTCCAGCTCCGTCACGGTGCCGGACGCGTCGAACGTCGTGCGCGCCCAGATCCGTGGCGCGGGCGCGAGCGTCGTGGAGCCGCCGGTCTTCGCGTCGTGGATCACGACGTCGCGCGCGACGCGAAACCCGTCGCCGGTCGTGAAGAAGACGTAGCCGTCTTGATACGCCAACAGCTGCCCGCTGACGACGATCGGCGAGCTTGCCGCAATGAGCACGAGAGCCAGCGTGACCGCCGCCAGCGAGGCGAAGCGCCCGGTCATATCGGCAGCACCTGGACGACGGTGCTGGGCTGCCAGAACTGCGTCCGATACGGATTGCCATACCAATACAGCGTCTTCGAGACGTCGACTAAGGCGTGCGGCAAGAGCTTGAAGCGCACGTCGAAGCTCGCGTCGTAGGGCGGCTGTCCCAGGAACCACGAGTAGAGCGGCTGCCCGAGAATGTTGTTGGGCGGCAAACCGAACACGCCGGGCACCGGGACCGGGTAGTCGTCGTGGTGGCGGACGAGCATCGAGAAGTTGAACTCGGGAGTTGGCACGACGCTGATCCCGAGGCTCGTCGTGCGCAGCGTCGAGACGCCGCGAAACGACGTGAAGCTCAGCGGGCAGTAGAAGGAGCCGACCGGTTCGCATGGCAGATAGCTGCCGTTGATGTAGTGGTCGCCGACGTTTTGGATCTGATAGCCTACGTAAGTATGGAGCGCGCGCGTGAACTGGCGGCTGATGCTGAAGTTCTCCGACGTGTTGCTGATCCAGTGCGGCAGCGAGTTCCACTGGTACTGCTTGTTGTAGCTCGCGTTGAAGTAGTAGACCTCATACGGGCTCGGCGGATCGTTCAGCTTTAGGGCCGGCGTGAAGAAGTTGAAGCCAAAGACCGTGTTGTAGATCGTCGTGTAGACCGGACAGAAATACACCGGCGGATTCTTGACGCCGTGCTGATCTGCACACGGCGCGCCGTAAGACTGCAGGCCCGGCGTCGGAATGGGCCGCTCGCTGCCGCCGGGCAGGTTCGGATAGCCCTCGAGGTACTGCAGTGGGCCGACCGAGTCGTGGTTGAACCCATACCCTTCGTAGGTCTGCAGGTAGAGCGGCAGATCTCCGATCTTGTTTTGGAAGCTCGTCCACGTGAGCTGCAGCTGGCTGGGATGCGACAAGTTCCCCGCGATAGGGTTGTGCTCGAGCGAGCCCACTCCGAGGACGTTGTAGTTCGTCAACTGCGACGTGGCCTGCACGTAGGAATGGGGGAACGCATACGTCGCGTTGATGTACGTCGTCTGCTGCGCGGCGGAGGGCTCCTGAAGCCAGTTCTGCTGACTGTAGTACTGCGTGAAGCTGGAGATTTGAAACCGGCTCCCCAGCTTCTCGTACAGCATCATGTTCCACCACTTCTCGGCGCGCGTCGCCGGGTTGACCGAGAAGATCGCGTACTCGTGGTCGCCCACGAGGTGCTGCTCGACGGAGAGATAGGTGTGATACGTCGGGTCGGAGCGCAGGTGTACCGCGGTGAGCGAGTCGGTGTTGCCCGCGACGTTCCACGTGAGGTCGACCGTTGCGCCCGACAGCGTATTCTGCGCGAAGTACTGGCTCGACGAAAAGTTGACGACGTCCGATCCGAGCGGTATCGCCGTTCCCGCGAGATACGTGTGCGAGTTGACGAAGCGTATGTACGTCTTCGTGCCGATGACCGCACCGCCGGCCTCTATGCTCGGAGTTCCGCCGACGTTGGGAAAGTAGAACGCGTCGTCCGGCATCACGCGGCCCTTGGCCGGGTGCGCGAGATCTCCGTTGAGGAACGTCCAGCGATCGGGCTCCGTCGTAACCGGGACGAAATAGATGCGTCGGAAGTCGAGAAAGTCCGAGATCGCCGCGCCGCTGACTTGTCCCGTGGAATCGTGGAGCGTGACGTGTCCCGCCACGAGGAACCGGTTGAGCTTGAGGTCCATCGAGAAGGCGTCGCCGCTCACGTAGAACCCGTCGCTCGTGCGCAGCCGCACGTTGCCGTCCGCCTCGACGAGGAACCGGTCGTAATAGAAGTCGACGCGCTTCGCCGTGAGGTAGAGGATGGTCCGAGGGGGCTCCGGCGTCGGCGTGGCGCTCGGGGCCGGTGCCGGAACCGCGGGACGGGCCGCGCGGCAGGCGAGGACCAGCATCAGCGTCATGAGCGCCGCCGATAATGCGATTCGTGGCACGGTCCAGGCGCTTTTTCGACGCCGGGTCGCCACTCCTACGCGAGCAGGCGTGCGCACCACGGGCCCGAAGCCGCGCTCACGCATGAAACGTGTGGTCGCGATCGTGATCGACTCGGGCGGCGTCGGCGCGCTTCCCGACGCGGCCAAGTTCGGCGACGCACCCGGCGCCGACACGATCGGCAACGTCGCGCGTCGCATGGGCGGGCTGAAGCTGCCCAACTTCGAGTCCTTGGGGCTCGGGCTGTTGACGAGCATCGCCGGCGTCGCGGCGAACCCGAAGCCGGCGGCGCGCGTGGCGCGCCTGCGCGAACGAAGCCGCGGTAAGGATACGATCACCGGTCACTGGGAGATGATGGGCATCCTGACGGAGGTTCCGTTTCCCACGTACCCAGAGGGTTTTCCCGGCGACGTGATCGACGCGCTCACGGCGATCGTGGGCAAGCCGCCGCTGGGGAACAAGCCCGCTTCGGGCACCGAGATCATCGAGGAACTCGGCGCCGTCCACCTAGCGACCGGCCGCCCCATCCTTTATACATCGGCCGATTCAGTGTTTCAGATCGCCGCACACGAGAGGGTCGTGCCGCTCGAGCGTCTCTACGAATGGAGCCGCGAGGCCCGCGAGATGCTCCGCCCCCCGCACGCGGTCAACCGGGTCATCGCTCGGCCCTTCGTTGGCGAACCGGGGGCTTTCCGGCGGACGCCGAATCGACGAGACTATGCAATCGAGCCGCCTGCAAACCTGCTCGACGAACTAAGAAGCGGTGAGGTCGAGGTGCACGCGGTAGGAAAGATCGGTGACATTTATTGCGGACGCGCCATCTCGTCGTGCGTTCGGGTGACCGACAACCGCGACGCGGTTGAGAAGACTTTCGAGTTGCTGGAGCGCGTCGAGAGCGGCTTCATCTTCACGAACCTCAACGATTTCGACTCGAAATACGGCCATCGCCGGGACGTGCGCGGATACGCGCAAGCCCTGGCGGAGCTCGACGTGATGCTTCCGGATCTGACCGTTCGCTTGCGCCCGGGGGACGAGCTGATCCTGACGGCCGATCACGGCTGCGACCCGACGGCCCCGGGCTCCGATCACACCCGCGAGTACGTGCCGTTTCTTCACGTAGGGCCCGAGCCGGGCTGCGCCTTGGGCGACATCGAGGGTCTCGACTACGTCGGGCGAACCGTCAAACGAGCGCTTTTGATGTGATGCGATGCAGATAGCGGTTAGCGCCCCGATGGAGCGCCGGGTCCCGCAGTCCTGGTCTGCGCTGAAGCGGACGATCGACGTGGTACTGGGCGCGCTGCTATTGGTCGTCACGGCGCCGCTCGTTGCGCTCGCCGCGCTGGCAATCGCCTGCGCGACGCGGGGTACGCCGTTCTTCACCCAGGAGCGCGTCGGGATGCACGGCCGGCACTTCAAGATGTACAAACTGCGCACCATGGTCAACGGCGCGCACGCGATGCGTCAGAGCGTGATGCATCTCAACGAGGTGGATGGACCGGTCTTCAAGATCCGCAACGATCCGCGGCTGCATCCGCTGGGGCGCTTCCTGCGCCGCGCGAGCGTCGACGAGCTGCCGAACCTCGTCAACGTCGTGCTCGGTGAGATGTCGCTCGTCGGGCCGCGGCCCGCGCTTCCGAGCGAGGTCGAGCACTACGACAGATTCGCGCTGCGGCGGCTCACGGTGCCACAGGGCGTGACTTGCCTCTGGCAGATCAACGGGCGCAGCGACGTGTCGTTCGAGCATTGGATGGAGCTCGACAATCGCTACGTGGACGGTTGGACGCCGCTGGGCGATCTGCTGATCATCCTGCGCACCATTCCGGCCGTGTTGCGGAGGGACGGAGCGCATTAAGTCCTCGCCGCGTCACCTCCGGGTCGTCCCCCGTCCTCAGCGCCCGCGCCAGCACCGCATCTCGATCGCGTCGTCGACGTTCTTCATCATGGGCGCGACCTTCGCGTCGACGCTCCTCGGCTTCATGCGCGAGGTCGTCAACGCGCGATACTACGGCACGCGATGGGAGATGGACACGTTCCTCGCGGCGGCGACGATTCCGACGATCCTCTTCGGCGTCTTCAACGGCGCGCTGGTGAGCGCGCTCGTCCCGACGTTTTCGGAGTACTTAGCGCATCACGAAGAAGAAGAGGCGTGGCGCCTCGCGAGCACGACGCTCAACCTCCTTGCGATCGTGTTGACGACGTGCGCGGTCATCGGCTTCTTCACCGCGAAATGGTACGTGCCGCTGATCGCCCACGGCTTTCGACCGCCGCAGATGGGCGTCGCGATCCACATGACGCGCTGGCTGATGCCCAGCATCGTCGCCGTCAGCCTCAGCGGAGTGCTCACCGCAATGCTCAACGCCTATCACAGATTCCGGTCGGCAGCGCTCGTCGGCGTCGCCGTCAACACCGTGACGATCGCGTGCGTCGTGCTCCTCGAGCCACGCGGCATGGGCATCTACGCGCTCGTGCTGGGGACGGTCCTCGGGTTGACCGCGCAGATGCTCGTGCAGCTGCCCTCGTTCTTGTCGATCGGCAAGTACCGGCCGATCATCGACCTGCGCCATCCCGGCCTGCGCAAGATCTGGCTTCTGCTCGGGCCGATCATCGTGGGCTCTGCCGCGGGTCAACTGGCGCTGTTCTTCGATCGCTTCTTCGCCTCGACGCTCGCGGCCGGATACATCGCCGGGATGAACTATGCGACGAAGCTCGTGATGTTTCCCCAGCAGATCTTCGCGGCCGCCATCGCCACCGTCATCTTTCCGTTGCTCGCCGCGCAGTTCGCGCGCGAGAACCGAAGGGGGGTCGCGCGCAGCGTCGTCACCGGTCTGCGACTCGTCAACTTCATCACGATTCCGTCGGCCTGCGCGCTGGTGATTCTCGCGCACCCGATGGTTCAGGCGCTCTTCGAGCGCGGCACGTTCCAGGCGAGCGCGACCGACCTGACTGCCGGGCTGCTGCCGTATGCGGCGGTGGGTCTGATCGCTCTGGCGGCTAACGTCGTGCTCACGCGCTGCTGCTTCGCGTGTCACGAAACGGTGTGGCCCGTCACGATTTCCGTGGTGACCGTCGTGCTCAACGTCTTGCTCTCCCTCGTGTGGCTGCCGAACTTGGGCGCTCGTGGTCTGCTGCTCGCGAACTCGACGAGTCAAACCGTGCAGGCCGTATTGTTGCTGATCGTGACCGCGCGGCTCGTCGCCGGCATTGATTGGGGGGCGCTGCTTGCTTCGACCGGAAAAGTCGTGCTGAGCTCGCTTGCAATGTTGGCCGCGCTCGGCTGGATCAGCGCGCTCGGCGTCACGCCGGAAGCGTCGCTCGCCTCGCGAGCGTGGTTCCTGTTCGGGCAGATGGCGATCGGCGGTACCGTCTTCGTAGCGGTTGCGCGCATGCTCGGCGTCGAGGAACTCGACTTGGCATGGCGCACGATCGTGGCGAAGTTCGAACGCAACCTCGTCAGTCCACCGGAGAACCGGGAAGCACCGATCGCATAGCTCGGAACACGATGAGGTTATTGACTACAATCAATTTTTTCGCGGCAGGCTGGTCCTCCGTGGAAAGCCAACGTTCCACGCCCATGCTCTCGATACTCATGCCCGCTTACAACGAGGCTAGTTCGATAGCCGAAAACGTGTGCGAGACCGTGGAGACGATGCGCGATCTGGGCATCGACTTCGAGATCATCGTCGTGGACGACGGCAGCCTCGACGGTACGCACGCCGCCGCGAGCAACGCGTTGCGCGCATGGCCCGATCACGTGCGCGTCGTGCGCTGCACGCGCAACCAGGGCAAGGGTAACGCACTGACGTGCGGCGCCGCGTATTCGCGCGGCGAATACGTGGCGTTCTTGGACGCCGACATGGACCTCCATCCGGAGCAGCTTGCCGACTTTTTCGCGACCATGAACGATCGCAAAGCCGATGTCGTCATCGGGTCGAAGTTTCATCCGCAATCGAGGGTCAATTATCCGCCCACGCGGCGCGTCTACAGTTTCTTCTACTACCTGCTCGTACGGACTCTGTTCGGACTGCCCGTGCGCGACACGCAAACGGGCATCAAACTCTTCAAGCGGCAAGTCTTGGATCAGGTTCTGCCACGCATCTTGGTGAAGCGGTTCGCGTTCGATCTCGAGCTCCTCGCCAACATCCACCACTTCGGATACCGAATCGTCGAGGCACCCGTGACGCTGCACTTTCAGCGACTCAGCAGCCGGGTCCGGTTGCCCGCCGTGTGGAACGTCTTTCTGGATACTCTAGCGATCTTTTATCGAATGCGGATCCTGCATTATTACGATCGGCCCGAACGCTCCCCGGCACAAGCCGATTTCGCCGCTAGCTCGCACGAAGTCGTCGTTCCCGTCGCCATCCGAGACTAAGTCTTCCTTGTCGTCGCGTTCGGCGTTAGTGCTCCTGTTACCAGGGCTCGGGGATGCGCTGGCCGCGAGCCCGCTGCTGCGCGGCCTGAGCGCCGACGCGTGGAGCACCGACGTGTTGACGTGGCAGCCGCCGGTCACCGAGTACGTGCGCGCCCTCGGTTTCGCGCGAGACGTCGCGGAGTTGCCGTTGCGGCCGAGCGTGGCCGAGATGCTCGGTCACATCCGTCGTCTGCGCCGGCGCCGTTACGATCTCTGCGCTCTGCCGTTTCCCGCGACCCGCTGGCAATATGCGTTCGTGGCGCGCGCAGCCGGCGCGAAGCGGCTGTGCGTGCACCGCTACGGCGGGGCGTCCAGCGCGATCGCGCGCACGGTGCGCGCGACGCTGATCCCGCTGCGCGGCGGCCACCGTATCGCCGAAAACCTGCGGATGGCGCGCGCGCTGGAGCTGACGGCCTCGCCTGCTGATCTCGAATACTGGGTGCCCCAGAGCTGGCGCGCCGACCCTCAGGCCGGTACGCTGGGCATCCATCCCGGCTCGATGGCATATAAGGGAAACGAGTCCAAGCGTTGGCCCTACGAGCGGTTCGTCGCCTTGGCGCGCCTCCAGGCCGAACGCGGGCGGCGGGTGCGCTTCTTCCTGGGACCGCACGAGGCCGCGGACGCGGCTCGCGCGGAGCAAGATTTTCGCGGCGTCGAGGGAATCAGCATTGTCCGCGAGCCGCTCGCGCAGGCCGCGCGGCGGTTGGCGGAGTGCGAGGTCTTCGTCGGCAACGACGCAGGCTTCAGCCATCTCGCGTCAGGACTCGGCGTTAAAACTCTGGCGCTCTTCGGAATGACCAGCGAGGTACGAGGAGCTCCCGTCGGCCCAACGATCGCGTTGCGCCCGTCGCTGTGTCCGGCCTGCCACGACGAAGGCTCGCACCGTTTCGAATGCGTGCGGCGGCTCGACTATCGGTGCATCTTGCGCGATGTCGAGTTCGACGACGTGAGCGAGAGGATCGACCGGCTGTTCGACGCGCCGTCGGTTAATCAAGAGTTAAGCTTGGAAGGGCCGTTCAGGCTTTACGGAAAGGCGTATTCGTGACGGGTCGGTCGGGTCGCCGATGAAAGAACAGACGGTACGGGCGCCGGCGAACGTCGGCACGCTCGGGGAGGCCTGGGCCGTTCGCGACGTCCTGCGCAAGGTTGGAGTCCCGCTGCTCTTCGTGGCGCTCGCCCTGCTCGTTACGCTCGGCTACGGCAGCGGCGTGCAGCTCAACGACGGACAAGCGGCGCTGCACATCGATCCGCTGAAGTTCCTGTCGCAGCTGCTTCATGCGTGGAACCCCGCGCTGCATCTCGGCGAGCACACGGGCTACTGGTACCCCTACGAGTCGCCGTACGGATGGGCGTACGGAGTCGCGCAGGCGCTGCGCATTCCGCAAGACTACGCGCAGCACGCCATCGTCTTTGCGGTCTATCTGGCGTGCCTCTTTTCGATGCATTACTGTCTGCGTCACGTAACGCCGTGGCTCGACGAGGTCTCGCGGGTCGCCGGCTCGTGCGCGTACCTCTTCAACATGTACGTGGCGCTCAATTCGCAGGCGCAGATCGTATGGCTGCTCACCTACGCGATGCTCCCTGCGATGGTGGGCGTCACGGCGCGCACGCTGCGCGGCGAAATCAACCTGTGGCGCGCCGGGCTATTCATCGCGCTGCTCGTGCTCATCGGGGGCGGGATGAACCCGCCGCTGGTTGCGATCAACGCGATCATCCTCGCGATCTTCGTGGTGATCTCGATCGTCTTCGATCCGTCGCCGCTGCCCGCGGCGCGGCGCGCGTGGCCGTTCGTCGCCATCACTGCGGCGGCCACGGTCGCGATCAACCTCTATTGGCTCGTGCCGTTCGGCGATTTCTTTCGGGACGTCTATCTCAATGGCGTGCTCAGCGAGTTACCGTCGATGCACAACGCGGCGACGTCGTTCGACAACGTCCTGCGGGGCCTCGGTCACTGGGCGACGTTTGTCTCGTTCGCCGGCCGAGCGTACTTCCCGTGGGCCGCGTCGTACGCGGCGGGCATCTTCGGCGCGCTCCTCTGGTTCGTTCCGATCGTCGCGCTCGGCGGCATCGCGTTCAAACGGAATCAGCGGCCCGCGACGCTCTTCTTTCTGATCGTCACAATCGTATCGGTGCCGCTGGTCGTGGGGTATTACCACGACGCGCTCGGCGACGCCGTGACCGAACCGATCTACAACGTCTTCTACCGTAACTTCCCTGAATTCCAGATGTTCCGCTTCTCGTATAAGTGGGTCGCCGGCGTCGAGTTCGGGATCAGCGCGCTCTATGCGATCTCCGTGTCGGCGATCCTCGCCTGGCTGCGCGAGTATTTTTCGGACGCGGCTCGAGTGCGCCGGTGGAATTGGCTCGCGCCGGCCGCGACGGCGGCCGCGATCGTGATCCCGATCGTCGCGTTCGTTCCGGTGTTGATCAACAAGATGAACTACGCCGGCCCCGTCATTCCGCCGTGGGAGTATCGGGAGAACTCGTTGGTCGGCGACGACGCGGGCCATCGCGTCGCGCTCTTTCCCACGCAGTATCTCGAGCAATTCGACTGGGGTTCGCCGCAATTCTATATCGAGGATTCGTTCGTCGATCGACCCATGATCTACGGATTGCTCGGCGGAGAGCCTGCGGAGGGTACGGACGTCTGGGTGAGGCGCAGCTATCGCGCGGCTCGCGAAGGATTGCCGTTCGCGGCCGACATGCTGCGCGTACTGGGGGTCGACACGATCCTGCAGCGCGACGACTTCATTCCGGCGATCGACTTCAGCTCGCCAGGAGAGTGGCGCTTCAACACGACGACGTTGACGCACGATCTGCTGCACCGGGTGATCGGAGCGGCGCCCGTTCGCTCGGACGGGCCGCTGCGCGTCTATCACCTGAGCGGCGCGCTGCCGCTCGTCTACGGCGTGACCCATCCCACCGTGAGCACCCTCCCGCAATATTCGGACGGTCACCTTGGGGACGTGGACGCGATGGCGAGTGGGAAGGCGGTTTTCGAGCCCCCGAGTCGCTCGGCCGACGAGTTTTCCGCCGCCCTCACGCAGCTCTCGCCGATACTGCCCGCGTCGCCCGCGCAGATCCGGGATCTGGCCGTCAACGAGGCGCTCGAGCATGGCGGCATTCGGATTCATCCGCCACCCGCCGACGTGGGCTGGACGACGCCGTTTGCAGTGCGGACCGCCGGCGTGTACGAAATCTTCGCGCTGGAGCAGTCGCTGCTGTTCGCGGGGGCTCCCGCGCAGAACCTCGGCATAGACGGGAGTTACTTCTCGCCGCTGACGACCGACGGCGCGTGGACCGAGTACGGGCAGATCGATCTCCCCGCGGGAGGCCACTTGGTGACGGATGGATATCCCGATCCAAACCTGGTCGTGGCGCTGGTGAGCGTCGACGACCTGCGGGCGTGGCAGGACCGCATCGCGGCTCTCGGCCGTGCGCTACCGCATAATCGCGCGACGACGAGTCTCGTCTACGCGCGCAAGATGACCGTGACGCTGCCCGCCTCCGGCAAGTACCGGATCGCCGCAGGCGCCGTCGCCCCGTTTGGGCCCGACGGCCAGGCGCGCACCCACGTCGCGTCCGGCGGGGTGTATCGCGGGGCCTTCCCGGCCAATCTCTCCGGAACGCTTCCGTACGTCTTCGGCGCCGGCGTCGTCGGTACGGCGGCGCTCATGATGCCTCCGCAGTGGTATCGTGACGATCCGACCGTCTATCAGTGGCAGCGCGGCGATCCCACGTCCTGGTTCCTTTTCGCGCGCGAGGCGCACGTGCGAGTCTTCGTGCCGGGCTCGCAGAACGTTGACGCCGATGTCGCGATGCGGATCGGCCGGTTGCAGGTGTTGGGCGACATGACGGTCTCGGCCGACGGCGGCGCGCAGCACACCGTCGCTCTTGCAGGAACCGCAGCGAGCTCCCAAGCCTACGACAGCACCACGAGCCTCGAAGGGCCCGACGCCGTGCCGGCGACGTTCGTGCTGGCGTTGCATCCCGGATGGAACGACGTCGCTTTCCGCTTTCACTCCGCCGGCGGAGAGCGCGAGGACCTCGGCCCAGAGGAGATCTCGGCGGCCGTAGCTCCGGATCTCTCCTTCAACATAGGCCGCGCGCTAAGCGGCTCCGCGCAACGCGTAACGGACCCCGCGTTCCGCGCGTTCCGCATCGCGAATCCGCCCGATGCGCTCGCCGGCGATCCGGAGCTGACCGGCACGGTCGAGAAGATGGGCGGTCAAGCCGTCTGGCTGGCCGTCGCCCTCTCGGATCGCGGCCGATACGTCTACCGCGTCTATCCGATTCCGCAAAACGGCCTCTTCGACATCAACTTCATGCACGCGTATCCCGACGCATGGGACGACGCGTCGAAGCGCATCGCCGGCATCTGGTTCCTGGCGCGCGGGTCACATCCGACGTTCTCATCGATCTCCTACACCGTGCACGCGATTCCTGAACGAGCCTTGCGCCGGCCGCAGTCGCTCGTGAGCCTGCCGATTCGCATCGACGGAAGACCGGTCGGCGCGCAGCCGGTATCTTTGGCCGCCGGACGGCACGTCGTCGCCAGTGCCGACAGTCAGGTCAAGATCACGCTGCTGAGCATCGAGCCCGTCGATCTGCCGCGCACGAATCCCGTCGGGTTGCGGTGGAACCGGCAGTCGCCCACGAGCCTCAGCGTCACCGCCAACAAGACCGCGAGTCCATTCCTGCTCGTGTTCGGCGAGGCGTTCCACTCCGAGTGGCAGGCGACGCTGAACGGCAGCGAGCCGCTCCCGCACGTCGTCGTGGACGGGGTGGTCAACGGCTGGCTCGTTCCGAGCCTTCCCGACGGCGGCGAGATCTCGCTGGTGTTCGTCGGGCAGCGTTACTACACGATCGCCGCGGCGCTCTCGATCATCGCTTTGATCGTCATGGTCGTGCTCGCGTGCGTCCCCTCGCTATGGCCGATTCGCGTATCTGACCGTTGAACGCGTGCGTCTGGGCATTGGGCCGAGCGCTGGCGTACGCGACGGCGACCACCGTTGCCGCAATCGTCATCGCGGCGCTCGTCTCGGGAGCCGACGCCGAGCGGTTCGCCACTACGGCGTATATCGCGGCGCTCGCCGCCGCGCTCATCCTCGCGGTCAAATGGTTTTTTCCTGAGGCGCCCGGAAGCGAGCGCAGTCGCGCGCCCGGCCCGGCCTTCCCGGCGGCCTTCACGTTTGCGAGCGGCGTCGGGGCGCTATTGATGCTGGGCGCGGCGTTTGCATCGCAGCCCGGCAGCGAAGTGCTCGCCGTCGCGGCCTGCTTCGGGCTGGTCGCCGCGGCAGCGCTCGCGCGCGGCGGCACCTTCGTGGCAATCAACGCGAAGCTCGCGCAGGGCGACCGGCCGGCGGTCGCCACGCGCTACGCGGTCGTCGCCGCCGTCGTCGCACTCGCAGCCCGGGCGCTGCTGTCGTCGAGCGGCGGCGAGGGTTTCGTAAGGCTCGCCTACGCGGCCGTCGTCATCGCCACCGTTGCGGTCGCGGCATCCCTCATCGCCCCGACGCCGGCCGGCGCCGCGCTGCGCCGCGGCTACGCGAGAGTAGCGGGCGCGCTGCACGCTCCGCAGAGTGCGCGCATCTTCGCGCGCACCACCCAGTACGCCGTCGCCACCGCCGTCGCCGGGCTGATTCTCGCGAGCCTCGTGCCGGAGACGTACGCGGAGCGATTTACGACGACGGCCTATCTCGCGACGCTTTTCGCGGCGCTCGGAGTCGGCATGACGTGGCGGCTCGATAACGGTGCGAACGCGGGGCCGCGCGGCGCCTCGGGCGTCGTCTGGTCGCGCTTCGCGCTGGTCGTCACATCGCTCTTGGTGGCCGGGGCAGCCCTGGCGTTCAGCCCCATCGCCGAAGCGCTCGCCGTCTGCGCGTGCCTCTATCTCATCGGCGCCGCCGTCCTCCGGCAATCCGCTCCAGCGGCGTAAAGAGAACTCGTTGCGGCTCTTAGCGGTCGCGGCCGGATTTGTCTTCGCCGCGTTCGTGAGCGTCAAGGGAGTTCCGACGCTGCGGCATGACTGGAACTGGCCGGTCGAGGCGAGCGCGATCCCGTCGTTCGTCAACGAGATGATCGGCGGCTGGCTCCCCAACGGGTTCGGCATGCTCAACGCACACCCGACAATGTATCCGATCGCGTTGCCGATCGGCCTCGGATTGTGGATCTTCGGTCCGCTGGGCGCGCTCGCGCTGTTTGCGCTTTGCGCGGGTTGGCTATGCGCCCGAAATGCGATCCGGCTTGCGCAGCGGTTGGGCGCCGCTGGCGTCGCGGCCGCGGGGATCGGCGTATTCGCGCTGTTCAACCCCTGGGTCTATAACGAGGTCGTCGCGGGGCATCTCGTGATGGTGCTGGCATACGCCGGCATGATCGGGCTCATCGGCGAGATGCTGCGCGGAACGGCGGCCTCGTCCGTGCGCCTCGCGCTGTGGCTGGTGTTGGTCGAAACCCAGCTGCAGTTCTTCATCATCGCGATGCTCGCGCTCGCGATCTTCGGATTGCGAACGAAGAAGTGTCTGCCCCCGCTCGCGGGCCTCGTCGTGGCGCTTCCGACGATCGTCGGCCTGATCGCCGAGCGCGGCACGATCGTGCGAACGCCGTACAGCCTCGCATGGCAAACCTATCAGTCCGTTCCGACCGGCGCGCTCTCCGCACTGGGTGGATATTTCCCGGGCTACGCCGACCGGTTGGGACTCGCCGCGGCGATCGCGGTCTGGGCCGTTCTCGCGCTCGCCCTTTTCGGCGTCGTGGTCGCGCGCAAGTCCCGCGCCGTGATCGCGGCCGTGGCCGCGAGCGCCGCGCTGTTCCTCATCATCGCGGGCACGCAGGGGCCGCTGGCCGTACCCTACGCCTGGATCGTCCGCAACGTCCCGGAGAGCGGAGTCTTCCGCGAACTCTACGACCTGGCGGGGATCTTCGCCGCAGTGCTGTTGGTGCCGGCGAGCGCCGCATTGCGCGCGCTGCGCGCCGCGGGATACGTTTCGCTCGCCGCCGGCGTCGCGCTCGGGGCCGCGTGGATCGCGGCCCCGCCGAGCGATTTGTGGATCGGCGCCGCCGCGTATCCGCATCCGCAGGTCACGGCTGCGCCGTTGCAGCGCGTCGCGTTCTCGCCCGCCTTTCAGCCGCTGGGGCTGCGCGGTGACGGCGGCGACGGAGCCGATCCCGACGCAAGGGGATATCCCGGCGGCGTCGTCGCGCTCAACGAGTATCTTCCGTCGTATCCGGTCGACATGGCGCTGGCGCGTTACGAGCAGCGTGGGGACGTCGCGGCGCTGCGCGCACTCGGGACGGCGGAGATCGTATCGCGCGGCTGGCTGATCTCGCGCACGAGCAGCCGCATCCTCCTGACGGCAGCGCCGCCGCCGGAGACCATCGCGAAAGAGATCCCGTCCCTTCGCCGGATCGGAAATCCGCTGCCGCCGGTCTCGACGTGCGCGGCGAGTCGTGTCGTGGCGCTGCCGAGCGCGTTGGACGCCTGCGACGTTTTCTTCGCCGACGCCGGTCCGGCGTATCCGGCCGTTCGCCTCTTATCCTCCGGAAGCGATTCGGTCGACCCGGAAACCGATTGGATCGACGCCCGGCTGGGATTCGCCAAGTATCCGGAGATCGCGCAGGGTCTCGGCGGAATCTACACGCGGTCGCGCATTCCGTTCCGCGTCGACGGCGGCACCTGGATGCTGGCGTACGTCAACGGGCACCTGAACGACGCGAACGGGCGCGCGATTTTCACGAGCCGTGGCGAGTTCGCGTGGCTCGCCGTTCCCGCGGGCGGCGAGTCCGTGACCTGCGGCGGTCTGTGCGAGCTGGTCGCGCTGACTCGCTCGCGCCCCGCGCTCGCAGCGAACGCGCCGAGCGGAACGATTTCGGCGAGGCCGTTTCGCGCGGTCCTTCCCTGGCTCTACGTGGTGAGCGACGCTCCGGCTGCGACGCTGCTGCGCCTGAACGTACGCTACGACGCCGCATGGACGGCCGTACGTGCGTGGCACGCGTTGCAGCACGTCCGCGTCGACATGGCGGCGAACGGCTGGCTCGTCGGCGTCTCGTCGCCGGCTCCGATAATTATCGTGCAGGTAGCCTCCCTCTTGCAGATGCTCGCGGAACTTTGTGGAATCGTTTGCATATTGTGCCTGTTGAAGGCGGCCCGGCGAGTGCCGACGAAACGCGGGCCGTGACAGTGACTACGCAAGTACCGTTCGTCGATCTGCGCGCTCAGTTTGCGGCATTGCGCGACGAGATCGTTCCTCGCGTGCAACGCGTCATGGAAGACGCGAGCTTCATTTTGGGGCCCGACGTCGCCCGCTTCGAGGACAATTTCGCGCGTTACGTAGGGGCGCCGCATTGCGTCGGCGTCGAATCCGGAACCGCCGCGCTGCAGCTCGCTCTGCAGGCGCTCGACATCGGGCCGGGCGATCAGGTGATCCTCCCGGCGAACACTTACATCGCCTCTGCGATCGCCGTTTCGGCGATCGGCGCGGAGCCGGTGCTCGTCGAATGCGACGAAAACTACCTGATCGATGCTTCGTGGCTTGCATCCGCGCTGACGCCGCGCACAAAAGCCGTGATGCCCGTGCATCTGTACGGTCAAGTCGCTCCGATGGAACCGATCCTGATCTTCGCTCGGCGGCACGGCCTGCGCGTGATCGAAGATGCGTGCCAGGCGCACGGAGCGATGTACCGCCGCAAGGCGGCGGGGAGCTTCGGCGACGTCGGATGTTTCAGCTTCTATCCCGGTAAGAACCTGGGCGCCTATGGCGACGCCGGCGCGATCGTGACGGACGACGCCGAACTCGCCGAGAGGCTGCTGCTGCTGCGCGACTTCGGTCAGCGCAAGAAATACGAACACATCGTGAGGGCCGGCAACTGCCGCCTCGACTCCATTCAAGCCGCGGTTCTCGACGTCAAGCTTCGCCATCTGGACAGCTGGAACGACGCGCGGCGCCGCAACGCGCGCCGCTACGACGCGAAGCTCTCGGAGATCGGCATCGCTCCGCCCCCGCGGCTTACCGACGAGGGGCACGTATACCATCTCTATGTCATCGAGGCGGAGAACCGGGCCCACGTGCAAAGCGTTCTCGCGGAACGCGGCATCGCGACCGGCATTCACTATCCCGTGCCCATTCATCTCCAGCCGGCGTACGCCGATCTGCGGCTCGGGCGCGGCGCATTTCCACGCACGGAACGCGCGGCGGAGCGCATCCTCTCGCTCCCCATGTTCCCCGAGCTCACCGAAGATCAGATCGATCTCGTCGTTGGCGCCATCGACGACGCGCGGCGTCTCGTGCACGCCTAGGGCGCGACGCCGGTCATACCGCCGTGCCGCGCGAACTCCGGGCCGCCGTCGTGGGAGCGGGGTATTGGGGACCGAACCTGGTCCGCAATTTCCACGCCTCGGAATCCTGGAGCGTAGCGTGCATCGTCGACACCGACCTCGCGCGGCTAGAAAAGCTGGCGCGCCTCTATCCGCACGTCGCGGTGCACCGCTCGATCGATGCGGCGCTGAAAGACGAGACCGTTGACGCCGTCGCGATCGCAACCCCGCCACGCACGCATCACGAACTAGCGGCGCAGGCTATCGAGGCCGGCAAGCACGTTCTCGTCGAGAAACCGCTGGCCGAGAGCTACGAATCCGCCTGCGATCTCGTGGAACGGGCGCTGCGCCGCGGCGTACGGCTGATGACCGACCACACCTTCCTGTACACGGGCTCGGTCGAGAAGCTTCGCGCGCTGCGGGAAAGCGGCGAGCTCGGCCGCATCTACTACATCGACTCGGTGCGCGTCAATCTCGGTCTCTTCCAGGAGAGCAACGTCGTGTGGGATCTCGGTCCCCACGACGTGTCGATCCTCAACTACGTCTTGGGCGAAGAACCGAAGTCCGTTTCGCTGCAGCTCGCGGCCTGCGTGCACGCCGAAACGCCCGACGTCGCGTTTCTCACCGTGTGGTACCCGAGCGGATGCATCGCGCACGTTCACCTGAGCTGGCTCTCGCCGGTGAAGGTTCGCCGAACGACGATCTCGGCGAGTCGAAAGATGGCGGTCTGGGACGACGTGGATCCGAACGAAAAGATCTACATCTACGACAAGGGCGTGGTGCTGGATCCGACGAGCTCTACGCTGCAGCAGCAGATGGTCTCGTACCGGCTCGGCGACCTGAACGTTCCGCTCGTGGATAATCGCGAGGCCCTGGGCAAGCTGGTCGAGGACTTCGCGCGCTCGATTCGCGACGGAGTGCCGACTCGGTCGGACGGCCGCTTCGGCGCCGGGGTGGTTCGCGTCATCGAGGGCGCGCTGCGCTCCGCGCAACGCGGGAGCGCGCGAGTCGATCTCGGCGCCGCAACGGTCTTGGGGAACCTCTGAAGAAGTCCATGTACCGATCGTTTGAGCCGCAAAGTCGTCGAATGCACGGAGAAGGCGAGGGAGCATGCCCGCACTGGTCTGTGACCGAGCCTTCGACACCGCAGGTGGTGGCTTTGCGGCCAAACCCGCTGGGCAGCGGCGCCGCGATCGGTGCAGCGACTTCTTCAGAGGTTCCCTCGTGATCGGCGTGCGCTTCTCGATGATCGTGCCGGCGCTCAACGAGGCGAAGCGGCTTCCGATTCTGCTGGAGTCGATACGGCGGCAGCGGTATCCGCGCGAGCTGATCGAGCTGCTCGTCGCGGACGGCGGCTCGACCGACGATACGGTCGCCGCCGCGCAATCCTACGGGGCGACCGTCGTTCCCAACCCAGTGCGCCGGGCTGAGCCTGGTGTCGGCATGCTGATGGATCGCGCTACCGGAGACGTTGCGGTGATCCTCGCAGCGGACAACGTGCTGCACGACGAGCACTTTCTCGAGCGGCTCGCGCGCCCGTTCGCCGACCCCGCGATCGTCGCGGCGTTTCCGGCGCTCGTGAACACGCCCGCCGACGGCGCGACGACGCGCTACTTCAACGCCTTCAGCGATCCGTTCAACCACTTCGCCTACGGCGGCGCGACCTCGCCGGTCTCATATGCGCGCACGTATCGCGTGAAGCGGAGCACCGACGACTACGTCGTGTACGATTTCGGCTCGGGCCCGACGCCCCTGATCGCGCTGGCGCAGGCGTTCGCGATCCGGCTTCCCTACCGAAAGCCGGCGGGGACCGACGAAGACGACGTCCTGCCCGTGGAGATGCTGATCGGATCGGGACGCGAGATCGCGTTCGTCCCCGGCGCGACGCTCGAGCATCACACGGTGGGCGGAATCACCGATGCGTTGCGCAAGTTCGGGCCGCGCTTTCGCGCGCGCCTCACCGATGCCGGACAGCCGATGTGGGGGCGCCTGCGCTCGTCGGGCCGCGGGCAGCGCTCGCGTGCATACCTGTGGCCGTTCTACTCGATCAGTTTCGTCTTTCCGCTCGCGACCGCGCTGCACGGCTTGCTCCGCGATCGCCGTTCTGAGTGGCTCTATCATCCGTTCGTGAGCGCCGCCTTCGGGTTCGAGTTTTGGAGGCAGGCGACGATCGTGGCCTTCCAGCGACTTCTTGCGAGGTTCCCTAGTCGTGCCCATTGATCCGAGCGTCGTCCTGGGCAAAGGTGTGCGGATTTTTCACGAGAGCCTCGTCAATCTCTATGGTTGCCGCATCGGCGAAGACACGAAGATCGGGGCGTTCGTCGAGATACAGAAGAACGCGGTCGTAGGGAGCCGCTGCAAGATATCCTCGCACACGTTCGTCTGCGAGGGCGTGACGATCGAGGACGAGGTCTTCGTCGGCCACGGCGTGATGTTCGTCAACGATCGGTATCCGCGGGCGACGAATCCGGACGGCTCGCTACAGACCGAGGCGGACTGGAGCGTCCTGCCAACCAGGGTGTGCCGCGGGGCGTCGATCGGCAGCAACGCCACGATCTTGCCGAGTCTCACCATCGGGGAGCACGCGCTGGTCGGAGCGGGGGCGGTCGTAACGCGCGACGTCCCGGCCTTCGCCGTAGTTGCGGGCGTGCCGGCGCGCGTCGTGGGTTCTACGCAGCGGTCATAGCGGCGAGGCGTCGTGCGGCCGCCAGCGCAGTTGCAGGTCTCTGATCCGGATCGTTCCCGTGTGGTGCAAGATGTAGAACCGGTTGTCCGGGCCGACAAACACGGTATCGTTGGTCAGGGGGACCCGGCCGTAGAAGACGATGACGTTCGTCGCGGGGTCATAGACCGCTCTCCATTGGTATCCGGACGGCAGATGCGCGTAGTCGTAGTGGGCGGAAGGGGTACAGCTCGCGAGGATCGTCGCGAGACTCGACAGG
This sequence comes from Vulcanimicrobiota bacterium, assembly GCA_963752825.1. Lineage (GTDB taxonomy): Bacteria > Vulcanimicrobiota > Vulcanimicrobiia > Vulcanimicrobiales > Vulcanimicrobiaceae > Cybelea. The sequence goes on from CAVVZF010000001.1 coordinate 1,062,811, forward strand.
ATGAGCCGCTTTGCGCGGCGCGTTAAAGGCGCCTCAATACGACCGCACGTTGCGCAGACCGGCGGCCCTAAAGGCCGTTACCACCGCCTGCGCATCCGTTCCGGCGTCGGGATAGAGGACCACTGCTCGGCCGTCCGCCACGGCCTGATCGAAGTTATTCACCTCGTCCGGCGGAATGGCGAACCCGGCGAGGTAGCGCGAGGTGGCGCCGCCGTGCGAGAAAGAGCCCAGCGTCGCTTGGCGGCCGCCGCCGATTCCCGGAACGCTCGTGCCGCCCGAGTCGCCCATGATTCCCAGGCCTCGCGTCATGTCGTCGGAGAGGGAGTTCGACTCCATATCGGCGACCACGTCGACGAACTCCAGCGCGGAATCCTCGGTGTCGCCGGCGGTGCCGCTCACGACCTTGACTTTGCTCAGGTCGATCTGCTGCGCCGATAGCGCGCTCTCGAGCCCCTTCGGGTCCGATCGAGGAAAGATGCCGACGACCAAGCCTGATGCCACGCGAGCGGACTCCTTGTGCTAACCTACGACGCCACGCCAGCCTTGTAGGCTCCGATGGCGTGTGCAAGCCGTTCGACGCCGATTCGGATATTCTTCTCCGACGCGTTGGAAAAATTTAACCGCATGCCGTCGTGCACGTTGCGGCCGGAGTAGAAGTTGACTCCCGGGACGAAGACGACTTTCGATCGTGCGGAGATGTGCAGCAGCTCCGTCGTATCGACGCCGGGTACCGTCATCCACAAGAACATTCCGCCCTTGGGACGCGTGAAGCTAGCCCGCTCCGGCATGAACTCCGCGAGCGCCGACGCCATGACGCCGCGGCGCGCAGAGTACGTCGCCGCGATCTTTCTAACGTGCGCGTCGAAGGCTTCCCCGTCGCGAGCGTACAGGTAGAAGACGTACTGCGCGAACGTGCCGCTGTGCAGGTCGGCGCCCTGTTTCGCCAGCACGATCTTCTCGCGGATATCCTCGTCCGGAATCACGAGCCAGGCGATCCGCATGCCGGGCGCCATGATCTTGCTGGCCGTGCCGGAGTAGATGATTGTGGCCATGGTTTCGTGCGCGAGCAGGGCCGGCAAGTCGCTGCCTTCGAAGCGGAGTTCGCCGTACGGATCGTCCTCGACGATCGGCAACCCAAACTCCGCACATAGGCGCACGACGCGCTCGCGGCGCGGTCCCGAAAGCGTGCGCCCCGTCGGGTTCTGGAAGTTCGGAACCAGGTACAGGAACTTCGGAAACGGGTCGGCGCGCTCGAGCACGCGCTCGAGGGAGTCGGGCAACAGGCCGTCCTCGTCCGTGTCGACGGTCAGATAACGGGTCTGATACGCGTCGAATGCCTGAATCGCGCCGAGATAGGACGGATCCTCGAGCACGACGTGGTCGCCCGGGTCGAGAAAAACCTTGCCGACCAGGTCGAGCCCCTGCTGCGAGCCGTTGACGATCGTGACGCTCTCGGCGTCGACGACTCGGCCGAGGCGCCGGGTGAGGCGCTCCGCTACCCACCGGCGCATCTCTGGGATCCCCTCGGTGACGCTGTACTGCAGCGCCGCCGGTCCGTACTGTTCCATCGCGAGGCGCGCTGCCTCGGCGATCGCCGTGGTCGGGAAGAGTTCCGGCGCCGGCAGCCCGCCGCCGAACGAGATCACCTCGGGCTGCTGCGTGACCTTGAGCATCTCGCGAATCGTAGAAGCCCGCAGATGTGCCGTGCGCTCGGCGAACTTCGCGGCTCGCGAGATGGTAGACATCCCGCTAGTATTACCCGGCTGCCATGGGGGGTCCGCTCAGAGGGGCGCGCGGGGAGGACGCGCCGGGTTCGATCGGGGCCGCGATCGTGTCCGCGGCAAACGAAAGTATCGTCGCGCCCAGACCGATGAGTCCGACGAGGATGAGCACGAGAGTGCCGACGACCGGAACGAGCTCCGCTGCCGTGATCAGCGCGATGCCGACGAGCAGCGCGACCAGCGGCGAAGGGGTCGTCGACGGGCTCAACATTTCGCACAGCCTGCGCCCGATCAAGAGCGCGAGTGCGGCGGTGCCGAGGAAGACGCTTGCCAGAACGAAGACGAGCTCGAGCAGTATCAGCGGGATCAGCAGGATCGTGATCGCCAGCAGCACGGCGAGCGGTACGATCGCGACGCAGCCGAGCAGACCGGCCGTGACCGAGAGCCCGGGATGGCGCTCGAGACGGTCGAGCACCATGCGCGTGCGCAGCGGGAAGATAAGGAAGATGAGCAGCGCGAGCAGATTCCAGGAGAGGCGCCACAGCAGGCGGTGGTCGGGAACAAAAGGATTGTAAACGGATTCGCTGGGCGCCCACGGGACGACGGCCTGCGCTACGGCGCCGCCGAGCTGGTTGATCTGTCCGGTGACGACCCCGCCGGGGCGCGTGTCGCAGCTGCCGCCGATGGCGGTGCAGTCGCCCTCGACGATGCCCGCGATCGTCGCATCGCCGAAGATCACGGTGAGGTCGCCGTCGACGACCTGTCCCGGCTCGACGACGACCGACCCGAAATAGGTTCCGCCGTGATAGACGGCTTGCGGGTCCGCCGCAGCGGGCGCCGCACAGAGCGTCAGCGCCGCCGCCAGCGTTCCCAGGACGATTGACCAGCGAAGCTTCACGAGCGGGGTCCTCGCAAAAGGTAGAGTGCCATCAGGGGCCGCACGCGCCGGTACCCGTACGCAATGGCGCAGAGCAAGAAGAGGTCGAGCAGCAGCACGCCGGTCACCACCGCGGCAGCGAGCGGCGTCGCCGGCGCCAACGCGCGCACTGCCGCGCCGAGCGCGGCGATGCCGTGCCGCTCGGAGAGCACGAGCGCCGCGGCCAGGTGAGTCAGCGCCTGGGAGCGCAGGCCGACGAGAACGAGCGTCCACGCGATCGCGAGATATGCGAGCAGCATGAGGCCGAACGGGATGCGCCGGCGAGCGCGCGGCGGGGCCATCCGCGCGGCCGTCACGACGGAAGCCGTAAAATCGGCGCCGACGCTGCCCGGCGAGCGCGCCGTCTCGAGCAGCGCGTCGATCACCCGCAGCTCGCGCAAGAGTGCGGTGCAGCGGCCGCACGCGCGGAGGTGCCGCGAGACCGCGCCGCCCTGGATCGGCGGGAGACTCGCGTCGAGATACGCATCCAGCAGCGGCTCACACGAGGAGCAGCGCACTCGTACCTCCCTTTGCGGCAGGACACGGCAAGGCTTCGGCCGCGGTGGCTTCGCGCTCGCGCATCTTCTTCGTGAGGGCGATCTTGCCGCGATGGATGAGCGTCTTTACGTTGCCGAGAGAGAGCCCGAGCGTGCTCGCGATCGTCTGATACTCCATGTTGTCGAAATAGCGTAGCGCCAGCACGGTGCGCGTGCGCTCGGGGAGTTCCGCCAGCGCGGAGCGCAGCTCGCGCTCCGCCTCTTCGCGCAGCACGCCGCCCGCGGGGTCGGCATCGCGCGACAGATCGGGAAGCGAACTCTCGATCCCGTGCTCGGGCGAGAGCTCTTGGAGCTGCGGCGCGCGCAGCGACTTTGAAAGATAGGTTCGAATCACGTTTCGGGCAATTTGGTAGATCCAGGTCGAGAACTTTCCGAGCTGAGGATTGAACGTTCCGAGATGTGCATACGCGCGCAGAAAGGTCTCCTGCGAAAGGTCCGCCGTCTCCGAAGAGTTGCGCACCGTTGCGCCGATGAAGTTCGCGATACCGCGTTTATAGCGATCCACTAGCACGCCGAAGAGCTCCCTTTCGCCGGAGCGCACTCGTTGCACCAGAGCTTCGTCGCTCTGATCACGGAATGCCATCCCTCCTCGTTTCTGTTCCTCTGGCGGCTCTTACCTCGGCCGGGCGCTGTTTGTTACACGCGGTAAAGCCTACGCAACGGGGGGCTCGCGGCGTCGCGGGCCGAGAGGATCGGCGGCCCCCCGCCGAGCGGCCACTCGACTCCTAAGTCCGGGTCGTTCCACGCGACGCAGACCTCGCGCACGGGGTCGTACGCGGCGCTCTGCTTGTACCCGACGAGCGTTTCATCCTCGAGCGCCAGGAAGCCGTGCAGAAACCCTTTCGGAACGTAAATTTGCTTGCCTCGATCCGCATTCAGCACCGTGGCGTACCAGCGTAGACGCGTGGGGCTCGAGCCCCTCAGGTCCACGATCACGTCAAAAATGCTGCCCCGCACGACCCCCACCAATTTGGCCATTCGCTCATCCCCGTGCAGACCTCGCAAGACGTTGCGCCGCGACAGCGAAAGGTTGTCTTGCACGAACGTTTCTTCGACGCCGCATTGGCGATAACGATCGAGCGAGTACGTTTCCTTGAAATAGCCTCGTTCGTCAGCGAAGATGCGCGGTGTGAGCAGCAAAGCGCCGGTGAGAGGTAAATGCTCGATCTCCATGAGAACGAGGGTACTATGAACGGAAGCGTGAGTCCACCGGGCACGCTGGTGCTGCGGCGTGGACTCGAGCGCCTTCGCGCGAGCGCGATGCTCAAGCAGAGTCTGCTCGTCTTTTCCGCGAGCATGGTGCTCAACGCCTGCGGGTTCGTCGCGCATGCGATCGCGAGTCGTGACCTGGGCGTAACCGTTTACGGCAACCTCTATGCGCTGCTCAGCGCCTCGGTGATTCTCGCGCTGCCGGCGGCCTTCGTCGCGCCGGTCGTCGCGCAGCTCGCGGCCGAGTTTCGCGCGCTGCACGACGACGGACATCTTCGCGGCCTGACCGACGGCGTGGCGGGCGGGTTCGCGAGGCTCGCCTCGATCTATCTCGTGATTGCGATCCTCGGCGCCGTCCCGTTTGCGCGGTTTCTTCACGTCCCGGTGTGGTCCGTTCCGTTCGTCGGTCTCATCGCGGGCGCTGCGCTGTTCGTGAGCACGCTGCGCGCGGTCGCGCAAGGAACGCAAGACTTCTTCGGATACGCGATATCCAACTCGGTCGAAGGCATCGCGAAGGTGCTCGGCATCGGCCTGCTCGTCGCGGTCGGGCTCAAGCTCGGCGGCGGCATCGCCGGATTCTTCTTCGGTCCGCTCGGCGCGGCGATCTATCTCGGATTGCGTCTGCGCCGGCGTTACGCCGGAGCGCGAGCGCATCGGGTCCGCTACGACTGGCGCCGGATCCTCAACGCGGGCGCCGGCGCCGCCGCGGCTACGATCGCGGTCACGCTGATGGGCTCGGCTGACGTCGTCCTGGTCAAGCACTTCTTCGACGCGCACGCCGCGGGGCTGTACGCGGCGGCCTCGCTGGGCGGAAAGATCCTACTTTATCTGGTCGGATTCATCCCGACCGTGCTGCTCCCGCAGGCGGCCGACCGTCACGCGCGCGGCGCGCAGACGCGCGAGGTGCTGGTGGCCAGCCTCGCGATGTTCGGGGTCGTCGCCTGCGGCGGGCTGTTCGTCTTCCGTTTCTTCGGCACCGCCGTGCTCCACGCGCTCGTCGGACACGCCTTCGATGCGGCGGCTCCGCTGCTCGTGGCGTACGGTTTGGCGATGGTGATGCTGGCGCTGACGAACGCGCTGACGTTCTACGGAATCGCGACGCATCGCCTGGCGTTCACCGTGCCGCTCTTCATCTGCACGTTCGGCACGCTCGGCGCGATCGCCGCGATCCATCCGACGCTCGCGACCGTCGTGGAAATCATGGTCGTCGGAAACCTCGCGGCCGCGCTCGCGGTCGCGATCGCGTTGATCGCACAGCGTAATACGACGGGCCGGCGGTCGACGGTGTGAAACGCGTCCTGTTGATTGGCGGTTCCGGGCGGCTCGGAACCGCCATTCGACGACGCTGGCGCGACTGCGAGATCGTTGCACCCGCACACGACGAGCTCGACGTGCGCGACGCCGGCCCGCTCGCCCGCGCGGTCGCGCGCACCCGGCCCGACGTCCTGCTGAACTGCGCCGCGTTTCACGACGTAGACCGCTGCGAGACCGAACCCGTGCCGGCATTCGAAACCAACGCGATCGCCGTCGCCGGCGCAGCGCGCGTCGCTCGTGACGCCGGCGCCGTGTTCGTGACGCTCAGTACCGACTATGTCTTCGACGGCGCGGCCGCTTCGCCGTATGCCGAAGACGACGCGCCGCACCCGCTCTCGGTCTACGGCGCCTCCAAGCTCGCGGGCGAGTATCTCGTCGAGGCACTCCGCGCGGGGGCGTTTGTCGTGCGCACCTGCGGCGTGTACGGTCGGCCTGAGTCGGCGCCGATCCGGCCCGGGCTCGTCGAGCGCGTTCTCGCTGGGGGAGCGCTGCGGGTGGTCGCCGACTCTTACGCCTCACCGACCTTCGCCGGCGACCTCGCAGACGCGCTGCGGCGCCTCGTCGAGACGGCGGCCTACGGCCTCTACCACGCCGTCAACGCCGGCCCCGTCACTTGGTACGAGTTTGCCTGCGAGGCGGCGCGGCTGGCCCGTGTGGACGCCGCCATCGAGCCGATTGCGGCGGCGGAGCGGAAGGCGCCCGCGGCGCGCCCGCGTTTCTCGGCGCTCTCCAACGCCAAGCTCGCCGGCTTGGGCATCCCGATGCCGTCGTGGCGCGAGGGCTTGGCCGCGCACTTGGGGGTTTCGGAGGCCTTCGGATAAGATAGACTGCACCGTGGAACTGAAGATCGACCGGGAGCGCGTCGCACGCTGCCGCGCGTTGGCGTCGGCCATCGTCGCGCCGGTGGAGGCATTTATCGCGGCGCACTCCACCGTGTCGGTCGAGCGCGCCGTGCTGCGGCTTTTGGGCGTGGACGGCGTCACCCCCGACGAGGTACCGATCCCCAACGCGATCGTGGAGACGCTGGCCCCGGACGAGCGGCGCCGCGGCGTGGGCCTCGCGTTTGGGAAGGCGCTGGCCGAGACTGGGCTCGAGCCGGCAGCTTTGGGCGAGGCGCTTGGTCTGCGCCGGTTCGCCCTCGAGCAGTTCGCGCAGACCCCGGAGCCGGCGGCGCGCGGCGCGCTGCGCCCGCACGTCGGCGCGGCGCTGCGGCGCATCGAGACGCAGCGCGACGAGCGTGCGCGGCGCCTCGCGCGCCTCCCGCAGCTCCCGCCGCCGCTGCTGTACGTGATCGTCGCCAGCGGCAACATCTACGAGGATCGCAGCGCCGGCGTGGCCGCCGCGGAGGCCGGTGCTCAGGTCGTCGCCGTCATCCGCTCGACCGGGCAATCGCTGCTCGATTTCGTGCCGTTCGGTCCTACGACCGAAGGCTTCGGCGGGACGTATGCGACCCAGGCAAACTTCGCGATCATGCGTGCGGCCCTCGACGAGATCGGCGAGCGGTTGGGGCGCTACGTTATGCTAACGAACTACGCGAGCGGCCTGTGCATGCCGGAGATCGCGGCGATCGCGGCGCTCGAGCGGCTCGACATGCTGCTGAACGATTCGATGTACGGGATCCTCTTCCGCGACATCAACATGAAGCGCACTTTCGTCGATCAGCATTTCAGCCGAATGCTCAATGCGTATTCGGGGATCATCATCAACACCGGAGAGGACAACTACCTTACGACCGCCGACGCGGTCGATCAGGCGCCGGCGGTGCTGGCGTCGCAGTTTATCAACGAGGAGTTTGCGCATCGCGCCGGCCTGCCCGACCATCAGATCGGACTCGGCGACGCCTACGAGATCAATCCGGATCTCGAGGACAGCTTCCTGTATCAGGTCGCGCAGGCTCAGCTTGCCCGCGAGATCTTCCCGCAGGCGGCGCTCAAGTACATGCCCCCCACCAAGCACATGACCGGCGACGTCTTCAAGGGGCACTTGATCGATGCGATGTTCAACCTCACGTCGGTGATGACGGGACAGCGCATCCATCTCTGCGGAATGCTGACCGAGGCGATTCACACGCCGTTTTTGGGCGACCGGGCGCTCTCGCTGGAAAACGCCCGCTACATCATGAACACCGCGCGTCACCTCGGCGACGAGATCGTGCCCAGGCCGGGCGGAACGATCGAGCGACGCGCGCACGACGTCCTCGCCGCGTGCGAGTCACTGCTGCAGCGCGTGGCCGAGACCGGGCTGATGGCCGCGATTGCGTCCGCGACGTTCGCCGATGTTTCACGTTCGCCCGACGGCGGCCGCGGGTTCGAGGGCGTGTTCGCGCGCGCCGACGACTACTTCAACCCATTTGGAGAGGCGTTGAAATTCGCGGTAGCCTCATGAGCAGAATCGTGAAGCCGTACGGCGATACGCAAGACGACGGCAAGATCCAGCTCTCGTTCACGCTTCCGGTGGAGTGGAGCGAGGCCGCCGACGAGGCGGCGCGCCAGCTCGCCGGCAAGATGGGATTCACCGACGTGCAGGTCGTCGACGGCCGCCCGATCGCGACGGGCTTTTCCTTCTTCGTCCTGTACGCGAGCACGCGCGAGGGCGTGGACGTCGACGGCATCCATGCGCCGTCGGCCCGCACGCATGAGATGTCGATGGAGGAGATCGACTCGTTCGTCGCCGAGCGCATCGGGCGGAAGATCCGGGTCGCCGGCGCGTGCATCGGAACCGACGCCCATACCGTCGGCATCGATGCGATCCTCAACATGAAGGGCTACAAGGGCGACTACGGGCTCGAGCGTTATCACATGTTCGACGCGTTCAACCTCGGCAGCCAGGTCGCGCCCGAGGAGCTCGTGCGCTATGCTAAGGAGCATCGCATCGACGCGTTGCTCGCATCGCAGGTCGTCACGCAGAAGGGTAGCGACGTCAAGAACTTCACGCTGCTCGGCGAGCTGCTCGAGGCCGAGGGCCTGCGCGATCGCGTGGTCCTGATCTGCGGCGGTCCGCGCGTCACCAATCGCTTGGCGGGCGAGCTGGGGTACGACGCGGGCTTCGGTCGCGGCACGCTTCCGAGCGCCGTCGCGGCCTTCATCGCGGTCTCGCTCGCCGAGCGCTTGCGCCGGCCCGCAGCATCGGCATAGCGCGCCGCGTGGCCAAGACCGCACTCGTCACCGGAATCACGGGTCAGGACGGCTCCTATCTCGCGGAGCTGCTGCTCTCCGAGGGCTATCGCGTCGTGGGAATGACGCGGCGTACGAGCACCGAGGTGCACGAGCGCATCCAACACATCGTCGACGACGTCGAGATCGTGTCCGGCGACCTGCTCGACCAGAGCTCGATCACGTCGATCCTGGCCGACGTGCGGCCGAACGAAATCTACAACCTCGCGGCGCAGTCGTTCGTTCCGGCCTCGTGGACCCAGCCGGTGCTCACGGGCGAGTTCACCGCGCTGGGAGTCACGCGCGTACTCGAGGCGATTCGTCACGTCGATCCGATGATACGCTTCTATCAGGCGTCCAGCTCCGAGATGTTCGGCAACACGTCCGAGTCTCCGCAGAGCGAACAGACGGATTTCTATCCGCGCAGCCCCTACGGCGTCGCGAAGGTGTACGGGCACTGGATCACCGTCAACTATCGCGAGTCGTACGGCCTCTACGCGTGCAGCGGCATCTGTTTCAATCACGAGTCGCCGCGGCGCGGGAAGGAGTTCGTGACGCGCAAGATCTCCGACGGCGTGGCCCGCATCAAGCTCGGCCTGGCCAAGGAGCTGCGGCTCGGGAACCTCGACGCTCACCGCGACTGGGGCTACGCGGGCGACTACGTGCGCGCCATGTATCTGATGCTGCAACAGGAGGCGGCCGACGACTACGTGGTCGCGACGGGACGAACGCACAGCGTGCGCGAGTTCGTGCGCATCGCCTTCGAGGTGGCCGGGCTCGGCTCGTACGAGCCCTACGTCGTCATCGACCCGCGCTTCGTCCGGCCCGCCGAAGTCGATCGCCTGATCGGCGACGCCGCGAAGGCGCGACGCGTGCTCGGCTGGGAGCCCGAGGTGAGCTTCGAGCAGCTTGTCGCCATGATGGTCGAATCGGACATCCAGCGATGCGAGCGCTCGTAACCGGCGCCTACGGCTTCGTCGGTCGATACCTGCTCGACCAACTGCGTCGCGAGGGCGTCGAGGCGTTGGGCTGTGGCGGCCCCCACGACCACGGCCGACCGGCGATCGAGACCCGCTATTTGACCGTCGATCTCGCGGATATCGAAACGCTTCGGTATGCGCTCCAAACCTGTCGGCCGACCGTGATCTTTCACCTTGCGGCCCAGGCGTTCGTGCCACAGGCGCTTCAAACGCCGATCGAAACCTATGAGGCAAACGTCATGGGAACCGCACGGCTCGCCGAGGCGATTCGCGACTACGCGGGCGGCCCGCCGCCCCGCGTGGTTTTCACGAGCTCGGGAGAAGTCTACGGGGCGCGTGCGCCAACTGACTATCCGCTGCGCGAGACGCTCGATCTGCGCCCCGTCAATCCCTACGGCGCGAGTAAGGCCGCAGCGGAGGCGATTTTGTTAGGCGAAGCGAGCAGTCTTGGTCTCGATATCGTCATCACGCGCGCCTTCAATCACATCGGGCCGGGTCAGGACGAGCGCTTCGTCGTCGCGTCGTTTGCGGCCCAACTCGCACGCATCGCCGCGGGCGGTCCGCCGCAGCTGCTCGTCGGGAATCTGGAGACGGCGCGCGACTTTCTGGACGTGCGCGACGTCGTCCGAGCCTACATCGCGCTTGCGCGCGACGGCGAATCCGGACAGGTCTACAACGTCTGCAGCGGACGCGCCGTCACGATCCGCGACGTGCTGAGGGAGCTAATCGCGATCGCGCGCGTGCCGGTCGAAGTGCGCGAGGATGCGGATAGAAAACGCAGCGCGGATATCCCGCTTTCGGTTGGTGATCCTGGAAAGCTGCGTGCCAACACAGGTTGGGAATCCCACATTCCGCTGGTGCGCTCGCTGCACGACATATACGCTGCCGCGCAGGAGCGCGTAGCTCGTGCGGCGGCACGCGGATGACGCCGCAAGAATTCGTATTTAAGAACCGCGGGCTGCTGCTCAGCCTACCGGCGGCGGCGCTGGCGATCTTCGGACGCCCGAGCGCCCGCAGCATCGCGCTCGGCCTGCCGCTCGCGATCGCGGGCGAGCTCGCGCGCTGCTGGGCGGTCGGATACTCCGGCGCGACGACGCGCAACGACGAGGTCACCGCGCCGAAGCTCGTGACCGGCGGTCCGTACGGCTACGTGCGCAACCCGCTGTACATCGGCAATTTCGTCACGGCCGCCGGGTTCGCGCTCGCGTTCACCGGGAAGAATTCGCGCGCAGCGCGCTCGGCGCTGATCGGCGGATCGCTAGCGGCGATGGCGGCGGTGTACGCGGCCATCATGCCGCACGAAGAGGCCTTCCTGCGCTCGAGATTCGGCGACGAGTTCGAACGCTATTGCGCGCGCGTGCCGCGCCTGATCCCGCAACTACCTTCGACAAGCTCAGGACAAGGTTCGGTGAGCTCGGGAGAGATGTGGGACGGCGGCGCGCTGCTCGAGGCCGAGAGCAAGACGTTCGCGCTCTTCGGCGCGATGCTTGCGGCCTTGACCGTCAAGGCGCGCTGCGAGTAGCACGATGCCGACGCAACGCCGGCTGACGCTGGCGCTGGTCGCGACCGCGCTTGTCGCCGTGCTCGAGTTGTGGGGCGGGGCCGTGTCGCGCAGCCTCGCCCTCACCAGCGACGCCGCGCACGTGTGCATGGACGCGTTCGCCATGGCGCTGGCGCTGCTCGCCGCGATCGGCGCGGCACGGCCCGCCGACCCGCGCCGCACTTTCGGCTACGGCCGCATCGAGGTCCTCGGCGCGCTCGCCAACGGAACGCTGCTGCTGGTTGCGACGATCGCGATCGTGTACGCGGCCGCACGGCGCTTCGCGGCGCCGGTCGAGCCGCACGCCGCCGTCATGACGTACGTCGCCGCCGCGGGCCTCGCCGTCAACGCCGGCGTCGGCATGCTGCTGCGGCCCGGCGGACGGCGCGATCTCAACGTGCGCGCCGCGCTCTTTCACGTGCTCGGCGACGCGCTCGGCGCAATCGCCGTCATTCTCGGCGGAATAGCTATCGCACTGACCCACGACGCGTGGATCGATCCGCTGCTCTCGCTCTTCGTAGCCGGAATCATCGTCGTCGGCGTCGCCCGCGTCATGCGCGACGCGACCCGCGTTCTGCTCGAGAGCGTTCCGGAGGGCGTCAGCTCGGCGAAGCTCACCGCGCACTTCGAGAAGATCGGCGGCGTGACCGGCGTTCACGACCTGCACGTGTGGTCGATCGGCAGCGGCTCGCACGCGCTCTCCGCGCACGTGCTGCTCGACGACCGGCGCATCAGCGAGGCGACCCAAGTGCTCCACGAAATCACGGCGTGCGCGGAGTCGCACTTCGGTATCTCGCACATAACAATTCAATTCGAGTGCGAAACATGCCCAATCGTCGTGCGACACTAGGCGCTGGCCTCGGCGAGCGCTTACGACATGACGCCTCGGAACCGCTCGTCGCTGTGCCATCCGGGCTCCGCTCCTGCTGCCCGGCCGCCTCGCTCCCGCCCTCCATGGCTCCGCTCGGCGGTCCGAGCTTCCTCGGCATCACGTCGTGCGCCCTCGCCAGACCAGCGCCTAGGTTGAAGAAAAGGGCGGCGCGAATTGTGGGCGGGCTATGGCTGAAATGAATTCGAAGACGGTCGTGCTCGGAATGGCACGCACGCCATTCGGCAAACTGGGGGGAGCGCTCGCTCCGCTTTCCGCAACGACACTGGGCGCGGTCGCGCTGACGGCGGCCGTGGAGCGGTCCAAAATCGATCCGTCCGAGATCGAACACGTGAGCTTCGGCGAGGTGCTGCAGGCGGGCGTCGGGCAGAACCCCGCGCGCCAGGTGCTCTTCAAGTCCGGACTCGCCAAGACGGTGACCGCGGATACGGTCAACAAGGTCTGCGCCTCGGGCATGCTCGCGGTCGTGAACGCGATGCGCGCGATCAACGCGGGCGCGAACGCGGTCGTCGCGGCGGGCGGGATGGAGTCGATGTCCAACGCGCCGTACCTCCTGCGCGACGCCCGCTGGGGCTATCGTTTCGGCGACGGCGCTCTCGTGGACGCGATGATCTACGACGGCCTGTGGGACCAGTATTTCCCGATGACAATGGCGACGCAGGGCAGCAAGGTCGCGACCGAGCTAGAGCTGACGCGCGAGGAGCAGGATCGCTTCGCGTTCGAGAGCCATCGTCGCGCCGCCGAGGCGCACGCGGCCGGTCACCTGGCCGACGAGATCGTGCCGGTAAGGGTCGCGAGCAAGGCCAAGGACAAGGTCGTCGTCGACCGGTTGCCGCGCCAGGGTAAGGTCCGGATTCCGGTCGCGGTCGGCGCATCCGGCCGGGTCTGGGAACACGAGCCGTCGCAAGAGTTCACGCTCGACTACGCGGCGTACGTCCCGTTCGTCACGGGCGATCACCCGCACGTCGTCGTCGATCGCGACGAAGCGGTCCGGTCCGACGCGAGCTTCGAGGCGATGGCCAAGCTGCGGCCCCTCGAGCGCAACGGCACGGTGACGGCCGGCAACGCGCCTGGCGTGAACGACGGTGCCGCGGCGCTGATCCTCGCCGACTCAGGCTATGCCGCCGCCCACGGTTACGAGGCTCTCGCCACGATCGTCGATCACGACACCGTCGCGTGGGACTCGCCGTACATCAGCCTGACGCCCGCGATGGCCGCGCACAAGCTGCTCGACCGGACGGGGTATCGCGCGTCCGACATTGCGGTATGGGAGATCAACGAGGCGTTTTCCGCCGTCGCGATCACGTCCGCGCGGCGGCTGGAGCTCGACGAGGGCTCCTTCAACCGCTTCGGCGGGGCCGTTGCGATGGGCCATCCGATCGGCGCTTCGGGCGCGCGCATCGTAGAGACGGTCATCAACCAGCTGCGCAAGCGCGGCGGGGGCCTCGGCGTCGCCGCGATATGCTCCGGCGGCGGGCAGGGGGATGCGCTATTGATCGCGGTTTGATTACCGAGAATCGGGCGCAGTTCGAGCTGAGCGACGAGCAGCGCGCGGTCGGTGCGCTCGCGGCCGAGATCGCGCAGCGCGAGATCGCGCCGTTCGTCGCGGAGTGGGATCGCGGCCACGTCTTTCCGCGTGAGCTGTACGGAAAGCTGACGCGCGCCGGGCTCATGGGGATCTTGGTTCCCGAAGAGTACGGCGGTGCGGGAGCGGATTACGTCTCGTACGCGCTCGCGATCGAAGAGCTCGCGCGGGTTGACGCCGGAACGGCGGTGACCGTGTCGGTGCACTCAATGATCTGCTCGGCGATCCTGAAGACGGGGACGCCCGCGCAGCGCGAGCGCTGGCTGCGGCCGCTCGCGGCCGAGGACGTCATCGCCGGCTTCGCGTTAACGGAACCGGATGCGGGATCGGACGCGGCCGCACTCCGCGCGACCGCGCAGCGCACCGACGCCGGCTACGTGCTGAACGGGCGCAAGCAGTGGTGCAGCACCGGAAGCTATGCCGGCGTCATCATGGGCATGTTCCGGACCGGGGGCACGGGCGCGCGCGGCGTTAGCGCCTTCCTGATCGAGCCGAGCCTTCCCGGGGTCACCGTCGAGCGCGTGACCGAAAAGCTCGGCATTCACACGAGCAACACGTGCGATCTCGCCTTCGACGACGTCGCGGTCGGCGCGGACGCGCTCCTCGGCGAGGAAGGCGCGGGGTTCGGCAACGCGATGACCGCGCTGACGGCCGGGCGCATCGGAATCGCCTCGCAGTCGATCGGGATCCTTGCGGCCTGTCTCGACGAATCCGTGACGTTCGCCAGTGAGCGCGTGGCGTTCGGAAAGCCGATCGGCGCATTCGAGGGCATCTCGTTCAAGATCGCACAGATGGCGATGGACCTCGACGCGGCTCGGCTGCTCACCTATCGGGCAGCGGCTCTGGCCGACGCCGGCCGGCCCTTCGCGCAGGCGGCGAGTAAGGCGAAGCTGTTCGCGTCGACCGCCGCGCGCAAGCACGCGGCGGAGGCCGTCCAGATCCACGGCGGCTACGGGTATACCAGCGAATTCCCGGCCGAGCGGCACTACCGCGACGCGAAGATCACGGAGATCTACGAGGGCACGTCCGAGATCCAGCAGCTCATCATCGCGCGCTCGCTCCTGGGACGACTCGACTAGCTCGCGGGCGGGCACGGGCGGCCCCCTTCGCCGCCCGCGAAAATCAAGGAATTTTCGTGTCACACACGAGGCGGTGCGAACGCTATGCTGAAATAATCGGTAGCGTTTGCGTTGGAGGCTGAAATGAGGCACACGCCGTCTGTCGTTACGCGTTTTCCTTTTTTTGCTCTGGCCCTTTTCTTGGTTGCGTGCGCGTCGAACGCGACCGGGCCGCTCGCCCCGCAGGCCGCTTCGCCCGCCGCGATCTCCGGGCGAAACGCCGGCGCGGCGCCCCTCGGCAGCGAGCAGATCGTCCTGGTCGGGACGCGCTGGCGGGCGCCGTGGAACCTCGCGGTCGGCCGCGACGGCGACGTCTACGTCACCGATCTCCCGACGGGGAAACTCTTCAAGGTGGTTCCTCCGTTTACCGGACCCACGCACGGAAAAATAAACAAGGTCGGAGTCTACTATTGGTATCCCTGGGGCATCGCCGTCGACAACGACGATAACGCCTACGTCTCGGAAGGCGCGCCTTACGTCGGCTGGTTCATCTATCGAGAAGGCAGGCTCGGCGTGGAGAGCGTCGTCGCAAGAGGGGCGTATTTTACGGGTCTCGCGGTGGACGCCCACCAGAACGTCTATGCAGCCGCCGACACGAGCGTGATCTTTAGAATCCTGCGCATCCATGGGGGCTGGCAGATTCCCGTGCACTACGGACCGAAATTCGAAGTCGCCACGAGCGTCGCCGTCGATGCGGCGGGAAACGTCTATGTCGCCGACTCCGCTGCAAATCAGGTCAAGATGATCGAGCCGGGCGGAAAGGTCGTGACCGTTGGTTCCGGATACGACGTTCCGACCAGCGTCGCCGTGGACCGGTATTGCAAGACGGCCTGTGCGGTCTACGTCGCCGACACGAACCACAATGCGATTAAGGTAATCACGCCGCCGTTCGCCGGGCCGACGCACGGTAAGATCGGCGTTATCGGACACGGATTCTGGCAACCGTGGGGCGTCGCAGCCAGAGGCAACGACGTGTACGTCGCGGACACCAACCACCACCTCGTGAAAGAAGTCATACCGTAGCCCGATAGGACTCCGGTGCGATAGAACTCGCAAGGAGCGGGGCCCGAACTCCAGCGAACCTGTCTGGGCGGCAATGAATCTGCTGGAGCATCAGGGCAAGGAGCTCTTCGAGCGCGCGGGCATCGCCGTCCCGCGCGCTCATCATGCCGAGAACCCGGAGGCCGTCGAACGCTTCATCGCGAGCGCCCCCGGCGATTGGGTCGTCAAGGCGCAAGTGCTGATGGGCGGCCGCGGCAAGGCCGGCAAGATCAAGATGGCGAGCAGCGCGTCCGAGGGGCGCAGCGCAGCGCGCGAGATCATGGCGACGCCGATGCCGCCGAATCGCCAGAGTCCGCAGGGCGAACCGATCAACTCCGTGCTCGTGGAGGAGCGGCTTTCGATCGCCAAGGAGGCCTACTGCGCGATCGCGATCGACCGCTCCGCGCGCAAGCCGGTGTTCATCGTGAGCCGCTTCGGCGGCATGGACATCGAAGAGGTCGCGGAGCGCCATCCCGAATCGATCGTGAAATTCTACGTCGACACGGCGATCGGCTATTCTCCGTTCATCGGGCGCGAGCTGGCCTTTCGAGCGGAGCTCGACCCCGGCTATCGCCGGCAGTTTCCCGCGATCGCCGGCGCGCTCTACGAGCTGTTCTTCGATTATGGCGCGAAACTCGTCGAAATCAATCCGCTCGCGCTGACCTCTGACGGGCGCGTGGTCGCCTCGGATGCGAAGGTCGAGCTCGACGACGACGCGCTGTTCCGCAATCCCGAGTTCGACGAATGGCGCAAGAGCCTGACGCTCGACGAGGACGAAATTCTCGCGGCGCAGGCCGGCGTCGGCATTCGCAACTTCCGCCGCTTTCCCGGAAACGTCGGTACGATGGCCAACGGCGCTGGGCTCGCGATGGCGACGATGGACGCCGTGGCCTATGCCGGCGGCGCGATCGCGAACTTCCTCGACGTCGGCGGCGGCGCGAACGCGCAGCGCGTCCGCAACTGCTACGAGCTCGTCGTCAACAACACCGGAGCGACGGTGTTCTTCATCAACATCTTCGGCGGCATCACGCGTGGTGACGAGGTGGCGCGCGGCGTCGTCGAAGCGATGGCGCAGACCACGTCGCGTAAGATTCCGCTGGTCATCCGCCTGACCGGTACGAACGAAGAAGAAGGCCGCAAAATTCTCGCCGATGCGGGCATGACCCCGGTGGAAACGATGGATGAAGGCGCCCGCGAAGCAGTGCGTCTTGCGACGCAGCAAGAGCGCTAAAAGGCAACGATGGCGATTTTTTTAGATAAGAACAGCAAGGTCATCGTGCAGGGCATCACCGGTTCGGAGGGCTCGTACCACACCGACCGGATGGTCAAGTACGGCACGAACGTCGTCGGCGGCGTGACGCCCGGCAAGGGCGGTCAGCGGGCGCCGCAGGGGCTGCCGGTCTTCGACACCGTCAAGGAGGCCGTCGACTTTACCGGCGCCACCCACACATGCATCTTCGTGCCGCCGCCGTTTGCGGCCGACGCGCTCTACGAGGCGCACGACGCGGGAATCTCGCTGGCAGTGTGCATCACCGAGGGCGTCCCGGTGCACGACGTGCTCGAGGTCGTCGGCACGACCCGCGGCATGCGCATCATCGGTCCCAACTGTCCCGGCCTGGTCTCGCCGGGGAAGGCGCTCGTGGGCATCATGCCGGGCCACGTCTTCAAGGAGGGGCCGGTTGGGCTAATGTCCCGCTCGGGGACCCTGACCTACGAAGTGGTAGACCTCCTCACGCGGGCCGGGCTGGGCCAGTCGACCTGTGTGGGCGTGGGGGGCGACCCGATCATCGGGACGACCTTCGTCGAGTGTCTGCGCGAGTTCAAGAACGACCCGCAGACCCGGGCGTTGGTGATCTGCGGGGAGATCGGCGGATCCGACGAGGAGGACGCGGCCGCTTTCGTCGCCGAGCACCTGCCCGAGCTACCGGTGGTCGCCTTCATCGGGGGCCGCAACGCCCCGCCGGGCAAGTCCCTCGGGCACGCCGGCGCCATCATCTCGGGCAGCTTCGGGACCCCGGAGAGCAAGGTGGCGGCTTTCACCGCGGCCGGTGTCCCGGTGGCCCAGCGGCCATCAGAAATTCCTCAACTGGTCGCCGAACGGCTGGCGGTTCGGGCCTAGCGGCGCGCGCGTACCTTTAAGGGAGCCTAAAGGAGCCGGCCCTTTCCTGAGCAAATCCTTGGCGCAGTGGGTCACTCTGTGAAGCTCCTGAGGCCACTATAGCGGGGGGCAGGCAGGGCGGCTCGCGTTTTGACAACTTAACGACAAGAGGGTTAACGAACATGAGTTCACATCGAACCCTCCGTCGTGCGGGCATAGCCGCAGCGTTGCTGTTGGCGTTTCTCTGCCAGGGAACATGGGCACTGGCGGGCGTCACCGGTAACGTCGCGGGTAGCATCAAGGATACGAGCGGCGCGCCGATTGCCGGCGTGGAAGTGCAGGCAGTTGCGCCCTCGATGACTCGCACCGCAACGACGGACGCGACGGGACACTTCGTGATCCTTTCGCTTGCCCCGGACACATACACCGTGAACCTGACGCGCACCGGTTACCAGAGCGTCTCGTTCCCGGGCGTTGTGGTATTTGCCGACCAGACGCAAAGCGTCGCGTACACGATGATCAAGACACTGAAGACCATCGCACGCGTGACGTCGCAGGCCGGTGCCTCGCTCGTGAAGTCGGGCGTCGGCAGCGACCTGTACAGCGTCAACGCCGCGCAAGCTCAGGCCGCGCAGGCGCTGGGCGGCGGCGGTAACCTCAACAACGCGTACTCCGCCATGGCCACCGTCCCCGGCATCCAAGTCTCACAGGGCGGCATGGGCTGGGACTTCAACGCCGCGTACGTGCGCGGTCAGAACTCCTATTACACCGGCTACGAGTACGACGGCATCCCGGTCAACCGCGCCTTCGACAACTACAATGCCTCGACGGAAGCCAGCCTGGGCCTGCAGGAGCTGCAGGTCTACACCGGCGGCGGTCCCGCGTCGGTGGCGACGGCCGGCACGGCCGGGTTCATCAACCAGGTCATCAAGACCGGTACGTTCCCGGGTTACGGCCAAGCCAACTTAGGCATCGGGACGCCCACGTTCTACCATGCAGCCCAGGTCGAGATCGGCGGATCGACGCCGGATCGCACCTTCAGCTACTACATCGGGCTGGCGGGCTACAACCAAGACTACCGCTTGTTCGATAACAGCAACGGCGCCGGCTATATGACGCCGGGCGGTCCATTCACCGGCGACACGACCGGCAACGCGATCGGCTACGGCTTCGGCAGCAATCAGGTGCTGTGGACGGGGTCGACGTGCGTTTTCGGCACGTGCCAAGGCGTCAAGCCGACCTGTCCGCTGTTCTCGGCGGGAATCAACAAGTTCACCGTTCCGGCCCAGGGCTGCTGGCAGTATTACAGCGGCATCGGCGGCAACCCGTCGACGATCGCCGATCGCGAGAACGTGATCAACCTGCACATGGGCATTCCCAAGCACAATGGGCTTCGGGACGATGTCCAAGTGCTGTGGAGTGGTTCGGCCCTGGCCAACTACTTCTACGACAGCCCGAGCGACATCGGCCCGGGCAACAGCCAGTACACCTGGGCGCTCTACAACACGGTCGCGCACGCGCCGATCTGCGGTCCCGAGACGATTGCTCCGGGGCTGACGGTCAACGGGTGTAACTCGCCGACCGGCGCGGAAGGACAGATCGCCGCGGCGCTGCACGCCTCGCCGTTCTTCGGCGGGCCGTACGCGTGCGCCACGAATGCGGTGGGCTGCGGCCCGACCTACACGTCGTATGCCGATAACGTCTCGTACAACGTGCCGTTCGGCACGCCGATCGCGACGAGCGCGACGAACATCAAGGCGCCGGGGATCTACTTCGCGCCGGGCACGCCGGCGCACGCCTACCTCGGGCAGATTCCGCTGACCGACAACTCGGCCAACGTCAATCGCAACGACACGGGCGTCACCAAGATCCAGTACACCTACGCGCTGAGCCAATCGGCCTATCTGCGGCTCTACGGCTACACCTTCTACTCCGACTGGCTGCAGACCGACCCGATCTTCGGCGGCACGGCGCTGTTCGTGCCCTCGGCGATCTCGTCGGAGTACGACCTGATCACGCACACCTCGGGCGCGGCGATCGACTTCCAGGATCAGATCAACGACCAGAACCTGGTCTCGCTCGACGGCAACTACACGACCGCGGGCGTGATCCGGTTCAACAACTACTCCGGCTACCTGGGCTGCCGCGGCACGTGCGTGGGCGGCTCGCCGATCGGCTACATGGCCCCAACCGGCAAGGGCTTCACGTGCTACGACCCGTCCACCGGTAAGGCGCAGCTGTGTCTCAACAGCTCGTACTACGACGTCGCCTCCGGCCTGACGGTCAGTCCCACGTGGACCGCGAGTGCGCAGAGCGGTCCGACCGGCTTCGGTCCGGCGGGATCACCCGCGGCGCGCGCCGGCGCGACCTGGGACAGCCTGTGGTCCGGCAACGCGACGGGCCCCCTGAACACGGTGCGTCCGCGCTTTAGCAACGCGGCGCTCCAAGATCAGTGGCGTCCCAGCGACAAGTTCCTGTTCAACGCCTCGATCCGGTACGACAACTTCACGTACGTCCTGCCGGACTCGGTCAACGCAGCGAACATCTTCTACGCCAACCAGACGGCCAATTTCACCTGCGTGCTGGCCGCGACCAACCAGGTGATGACGCAGCCGCTGCTGCCGGGCGCGATTCCGCCGGCCAACGCGCAGTACGTCGTAGGCGACTGCGACAAGGCCGCCGCGGCGCTGTTCCCGACTGGTCCGCATACCGGCTGGGTGCATCCCAACGGCACGGTGCAGGACGGCGTTGCGGCGCCCAACTTCACCGCCAGCTCGCCGGGCTCGTACGCGCTGAACTACTGGCAGCCGCGCTTCTCGGCGACCTATACGGCCTCGCCGGACACCGTGTTCCGCGCCTCGGCCGGCCGCTTCACGCAGCCGCCGATCTCGGCCTCGACGCAGTACCTCAGCTCGACCGGCGACAACCGCTCGCTGTGGAACAACATGATGAACCTCGGGTTCTACTCGCCGTTCCACCCGATCCCGGGCATCTCGTCGGCGCAGTACGACCTGTCGTGGGAGCAGCATCTGCACGGAACGGACATGAGCTTCAAGCTCACGCCCTACTACACGTGGGTCGCGGGCTGGCAGCAGCAGACGTTCATCGGCGCGGGCTTCGTAACGCAAGTGCCGGTGGGCGTGAACCGCGACTACGGCGTGGAGTTCCAGTTCAACAAGGGTGACTTCACCCGCAACGGCCTCTCGGGCCAGCTGGCCTTCACGTACACCAACTCCAAGGTCCAGTTCACCAACTACGGTCTGAGCAACGGCGGCACCGTGTCCAACACGATCACCGCGCTCAACCAAGCCATCACGGCGTGGAACCAGCTGACCAAGGCGGGCGGCGGCAGCCCCTGCTACCAGGGACTGAACGCGGTGTCGTGCTCCAAGCCCAACGGCTCCAAGCAAGACACGATCCTCAACCCCTACTACAACATGTCGCCGCAACCGCTGCTCAGTCCCAACGGCTGGTACAACCCGTACACGACGGCCATCGCGCCGAACCTCTACGGGTTCCTCCAGAGCTACATCTCGCCGTACGTAGCCTCGCTGCTGCTCAACTACCGCCACGACAAGCTGGCGATCACGCCCAGCTTCTCGTTCCAGACCGGCGGCTTCTACGGAACCCCGATGGACGTGACCGGCGTGGACCCGCGTGCCTGCACGCTCAACTCGGCAGCCACGGGCATCACCAAGCTCTCGCCCAAGACCAATCCGTTGCAGTGTAACTACCTGACGACGGTGGCGGCGGGCCTGGGCCAGTTCGGCTACCTGTACATCCCCAACCCGCAGACCGGAACGTTTGCGTTCGACAACTACCAGAATCCCAGCTCGATCGTGGGTAATCTCCAGTTGACCTACGACGTGAGCCCGCGGATCAAACTGACGGTGCTCGGCGCGAACCTCTTCCACTCGTGCTTCGGCGGCTCGTCGACCCCGTGGTCGTCGTACTACGCGCCCAGCAACGTGGTCTGCGGCTACACGCCGGCGGGTGGGCCGCTCAACAGCACCATCTACCCGGCGAACTTCTACAACGGCACCGGCATCAACGACTTCAAGGCCAATGGTGCGCGGACGCCGTTCATAGAGAGCTACACGCCGCTCAACTCCGGCAACGGCGCGATCGGCGGAGGCGTTCCGCCCATCAACGTCTACTTCAACGCGGCGGTGAAGATCTAACGCTCACCTCGCTCTGACGTAGCGACGTCGACGAAGCGGGATCCCTTGCGGGGTCCCGCTTCTACTTTCGAGCAGGCCCGGCGCCCGCGCCAGCGAAGCGTCATGCGATGCAGAGAGCGTTTCTGCTGTCGGCATGCGTGCTAACATGCGCCGGCTTCCTTCCGCTTCCGGCGCGTTCCGACGGCACCGGCGTCACCGCAACGGGCACGCCGCCGCCGCAGATCTATCACGTAGTCACCACCGCGCTGTGCGCGCGGCTGCACGAGCGCGTGCGTCCCGCCGTGGCGATGATTCTTCAGAACGACCAGTCGATCGCGCAGAGCCCTCCGCTCTTTAAGAAATATGAACGCGGCGCGCTGACGTCGATCGGCACCGCCTATCCCAACGGCAACGGCGCTCCGGCGGGGAACGACTCGATCTACAACGAGTCGCCCGAGACGGACATGGCCCTGCAGCGGATGTCGTACCTCGTGACCCCGATCGCGCGCAACATCATCGCGGCCCAGACGCTGTTGGATGACGAAAAGCTCCTCGCGCCTACCGGGAGTCCGTCCGACGATGCGAAGCTCGCGCAGATCAAGGCGCAGCTGCTCGAGACCATCGCGTTCCAAAGCGCATCGCTCGACCTGATCAACGGCTTCGTGCAGACGCAGCAGATGGGCGACCTGCAGCACTTCGGCGAGGAGGATCTCAACGGCATCCAGGGACGCGACACGACGCTCCAGCTGCAGCACGCGACGCCGAACCCGTGGCAGGACCCGAACACACCGGGGCTTGCGCCAAACCCTTACGCGTTCGATCCCACGACCGTGCCGGGCCTGGCCGTCGGATACAACCCGCTGAAAAAGATCATGGACGGCATGCAGTGGCTGCGGGTCGAGGAGCAGAAGCGCGAAAACGTCGCCGGCAGCACGATCTCTGCAGCTCTGGCCGAGTGCGGCAAATAACGAACGAGAACGTCATGCAAGGAACGAAACCATGGTGAAGTTAGCAGGAAGCGTCGCCGCCGCGGGAATGGCGTTGTGTATTTTGGCGCCGATCGCCGCGAGCGCGGATTCGACGATGGGCACGCTGGTCTATCACTTCACGTACAGCTCGAATCAAAACATCAGCGCGAAAGATTCCGCCAATCCGGCTGAAGACTACAGCGGCGCCGCCCCGACCAACAGCGGTGCGGGTGTAAATTCGGGCGGCCACGGATCGAGCACCTATGAGGGTACTCTCACCGACAAGGGTACGATGACCGTCGACGTCCTCCGCCAGCAGCCCGACGGGGCGCTCGTCGTCATGATCAGCGAGCAGGGCGAAAACATTCGCCGGGCGCCGGCCGCCGAGTGCGTCGTGTACGGCAACACGAACGTGATCTGCGATCCCAACAAGACCGTCTACACCGAGGAGTACACGCTGCTGCGCTTCTTGGGCGGCAACTTCGTCGATCCGAGCGCCCTCGACGCGCATCGTCACTGGCAGATCGTGCAGAACACGCCGTCGCTGAACGTCACGGCTAACTACACGATCAACGGCAACGACAACGGCATCATGCAGATCGGCGAGACCCGCAGCCTGCGCAGCCCCAAGGGCGGCAGCCTGACCACCGACATTCAGGCCAAGATCGGGTACGACTTCAAGCGCTCGGTACCGCTCTCGGTCGACGAGTACGTGCAGCAACGCCACGACAATGGCGTGGTCGGCACGTCGCTGACGATCTATCAGACGACGCTGAATCTCGTCTCCGACACGATGGCCAAGACATAGCGCACTACGGCTACCGGTGCGAGGATTGCGAGAGCGCGATCTTCCCGGTAACGACCCGTAGCGAGCTCCAGTGGCTCAAGGACCGCGTGCACGTGGTCCGCGAGGTCGGGCGCCACTCGACCGACGGGCTCGACACATGGATGATGGACGGGCTGGCTTTTCTTAACGAGCACGACGGTCATGCCGTTGTGCTCGTCTCGCGCAAATAAAAATACGATGTCACCCTGAGCGGAGTGCGCCCTTTGTCACCCTGAGCGGAGTCGAAGGGTCAGGATGACAAGGTTATTCTGGTATCCGGAGGTGTTGGCCGGGTTGCAGCGCTCCGCCGTGCAGATGGTTGGCGTCGCTGATGCGGTCGACGAACTCTTGGACGTCGACGCTGGGACCGGCGTGGGCCGAGGCGATCGACCAGAGCGTGTCGCCGGGATGGACGGTGACCACGGCGTAGCGCTGGGCGGTCGCGGCGTAGAGCCGCACGCTCGACAGCGTCGGCAAGGCGACCGTGAGACCGAGCCCGGCGAGTGCGATCGCCGGCATCAGCGTGAACCGTTTGCGCCTACCCACTCTTCCACTCCTATATCTTGTGCCAAACGCCTGTTCGTCCACTAGATTTTACCATGCGCGCGCAGAGCGCTGTCAAGAGGATCTCGAACGTATGTTTGCCTTGCGGGGCGGTTCATGGTAGGCTTATACCCGCCATGGGTGCCAGACGGCTGGCATTGTTGGCGGGAGAAGCAATGTCTAAAGAGACGATCGACAAGCCGGCGACGGAGCGGCAGCGCCGGATCCTGGAAATCATCCGCGACTTTACCGCCGAGCACGGCTATCCGCCCTCGGTGCGGGAGATCGGGGAGCGGGTCGGCCTCTCGTCATCTTCCACGATCCACGCCCATCTGAAGGCGCTCGAGCGCCGGGGCCTGATCTCGCGGGATCCGACCAAGCCGCGGGCGCTCCGCTCTTCGGGGGGGCCCTCCACGCACAACGCGCTCGTCCTCCCGATCCTGGGCCGCGTCGCGGCCGGCGTGCCGATCACGGCACAAGAGGACGTCGAGGGTGAGTTTCTGCTGCCGTCCGATTACGTGCCGCGGGCCTCGGATGCGTTCATGCTGCGGGTGCAGGGAGACTCGATGGTCGAGGCGGCGATTCTCGACGGCGACCTGATCTTGGTCCGGCCCCAGCGGAGCGCCGAAAACGGCGAGATCGTGGTCGCGATGCTGGACGGCGAGGCCACGGTCAAGCGCTTCTATCGGGAGGCCGGTCGCGTCCGGCTGCAGCCGGAAAATCGCGCGATGGCGCCAATTTACGCGAGCGATGTCGAGATCGTCGGTCGCGTCGAAGCCGTCGTCCGCCGCCTCTAGGGCCTTTCTCTCGTTCGAACGCCGCGCCGTGCCGCTGATGCGGCGGCTCGGCGAGCTGGCGTTCGTCGCGGCGGTGCGCGACGCGCTGCCGTGGAGCTTCCTCGCGCTCGCGGCGGCGTTCGTCGTCATCCTCGGCGCACAGCTCGCGGCCGGCGAGCCGAAGACGCCGTCGCTGGGCCTGCGCCTGGCCTCCGCCCTCTTACCCGCGTTCGGCGTCATGGCGACCGCCCTGACGATTCTGCTCGCCGTGCGGCTCGCGCGCGTCGCCGGTTACGCCGTCGCCCCGCTGGTCACGGCCAGCGCGGCTTCGTTCGCGCTGGCGCTGCCGCGGCCGTTCGGCCCGGACATCATCGAGTATCTGCGGGTCCTCGGGGCCTCCGGTCTCTTCGTTGCGATCCTGGCGTGCGGCGTCGCGGCGGGGTGGATCGCGCTGTTGCGCCGCCGCTTGCGCGCGCCGTTCGCCGATTGGGGCGGCGCGCTGCTCGGCGTCGCGACGTTTGCGTTGCTCTACGCGCTGCATTTCTCGCTGCCCGCCGCGATCGTGGCGGCGATGCATCCGATCGCGCGACTCGGCGATACCTACCTCGCGTTGATGGCGATCGTTCTCATCGAGACGCTGCTATGGACGGCGGGCGTCCACGGGCCGGCGATGCTCGCGGCCATCGTCACGCCGGTCTACCTCACGATGCAGATCCAGAACACGCACGCGTTTACGGCGCACGCGCCGCTGCCGTACATCGTCGTGATCTCGCTCTTTCTCTTCGTCTTCCCGGGCGGAGCCGGCGCGACGCTGCCGCTCGCGGGGCTCCTCGCGATCTCCGCGGTTCCGCGTCTGCGCCGCGTTGGCCGAGCGACGTTCATCCCGTCGCTCTTCAATCTGAACGAACCGCTGCTCTTCGCTGCACCCGTCGTCTTCAATCCGCATCTCGTCGTGCCGTTCGTCGGCGCGCCGCTCGTGCTCGCGACCGTCACTTATGTGGCCGTCGCCGCCGGGCTCGTCTCGCGCGCGGCGTTCTACATTCCGTCGTCCGTGCCGACGTTCGTCTCGACGTACTTGGCGACGCAGGACTTCCGCGCGATCGCGCTCGCCGCAGTGAACATCGCCCTCGCTACGCTCATCTACTACCCCTTCGTTCGCGCGTACGAGCGTCACATCTCCTTCGACTCCGCTCAGGACCCGGAATCGCCGTGATAGTACAGCTGTGCGAGCGGTTCGGCGTCACCGGAAGCCTCCGCGCGGCGGCACTCGACGCGTACGAGCGGACGGCGACGATAACGTATCCCGCTCAGAAGCTCGTGCAGGCCGGGGTGTTGCAAGCGTTTCTCGACGAGGGTATCGCGGAGAGCGATTTGGCCGGCGGCCTCGGCTACGGCTACGACGACCCTGCGCGCGCGCGCTACGAGTCGTTGCTGGCGCGCGTGCTGGGTGCGGAGCGAGCGATCGCGCGCCTCTCGATCGTGAGCGGCACGCACGCGATCGTTGCCGCGCTCGCGGCGTGCACGCCTCCCGGCGGCACGCTGCTCGCGATCTCGGGCGCGCCGTACGATACGCTGCGCAACGCGATCTGCGATGCGCCACACGCGCTGGTTCGTCAGGGCATCGTCTATCGCGAGGTCGCGCTCGCGCGCGACGGCGGCATCGATCTGCACGCGGTCGGCGAGGCGTTGGCGGCGGGCAGCGTCGCGACCGTTTTCGTGCAGCGCTCGCGCGGCTACGCGCCGCGTCGATCGCTGTTCGTCGCAGAATGCGAGCGCGCGTATGCGGTGGTCAAGACCGCCGCTCCCGGTGTCGCCGTGCTCGTAGACAATTGCTATGGCGAGCTCGTCGAGGATCGCGAGCCCGCTAAGGCGGGCGCGGACCTCGTGATGGGCTCGCTGATCAAGAATCTGGGCGGGTCGCTGGCGCCGGCCGGTGCCTACGTAGCCGGCCGTGCGGACCTCGTCGAACGCGTTGCCGCGCGGCTCTACGCGCCCGGGCTCGGTGCGGCCCTCGGGCCTTCGCTCGGACTCGGGCGCGGGCTCCTGCACGGGCTCTTCCTCGCGCCCGCGATCGTCGAGCAGTGCCTACGCGGGCTGGACTTCTTCGCGGCCCTGTTCGAGCGGCTCGGTTTCCCGGTCGATCCTGTCGCGGGCGCGCCGCGCACGGATATCGTGCAGGCCATCCGGCTCGGCGAGCCCGAGCTGGTCGTGAAGTTCGCGGCGGGCCTCCAGTCGGCGCTACCGGTCAACGCGCGTTTTCGTCCCGAGCCGGGACCGGTACCGGGCTACGCCGAGCGCGTCATCATGTCGTCCGGCGCGTTCGTCAGCGGCTCGACGATCGAGTTGTCATGCGACGCGCCGATGCGCGCGCCGTTCGAGGTCTACGTGCAGGGCGGGGTCAGCGCCGCGCACGCCTATCTCGGCGCGCTATTTGCGGCGGGCGCGCTCTCCTGCGAGCCGAGGAAACCGTAGAAGTAGTAACGGCAGCCGTCGGTGGTCGTGACGACGACGCGGGTCTCCTCGATCGCCGCCTCGGCCACGCGCTTGCCGGCCAGGCCGCCGAGGACGTCCTGGGCCTGCAGAAACTCCGCGGCGCGGAGGCCCTCCGGCTCCGCCTCAAGCAGATCGATCAACTCGTCGATTCGGTCGGTCATGGCTTCCGTCTTAGTAATCGTCACGGTCGGGGGCGGTTCTTAGTCATACGAACGCCAGGAGGCGCCCGGATCGCCTAGAGAAGGGCTGGCAGCCATGTACCTGCTCGAAGTGCTGAGCGGTCCGCTCGACGGCAAGACGTGGGCGTTCGAGCGTGAGATCACCATCGGCCGCGACGACGCCCTAGCGGAGGCATGCCTCGCCCTGGACCGCTACGTCTCACGCCGCCACGCCCGGCTTCAGATCGACGCCGGAGCGATCCGCCTCACCGATTTGCGTAGCCGCAACGGCACGCGGCTCAGCGGCCAGGCCGTGGTCGGCGAGGTGCCTCTCCCCATGGGCGTGCCGTTCGTCGTCGGCCGCACCGTACTTCGGGTAACCCGAACGTAACATCGTATGGAAACGGTTCGCACCGTCACGCAGGCGCGCGTGCTTTTTGATGCTTTGCCGCGTCCGCTCGGATTCGTGCCGACGATGGGCGCGCTGCACGCCGGCCACCTCGAGCTCGTACGGCGGGCGCGACAGCGGTCGGCCTCCGTGGCAGCGTCGATCTTCGTCAACCCAATGCAGTTCGGCCCCAACGAGGATCTCGCGGCCTATCCGCGCGACGAGGCCGGCGATCGCGCCAAGCTCGCGGCCGCGGGAGTCGTCGCCCTGCTCATCCCCGAGTCCGCGGCGATGTACGCCCCGGACTTCACGAGCTACGTCGACGTCGGCCCGCTCGCCGAGATCCTGGAAGGAGCGGCGCGCCCACAGCATTTTCGCGGCGTTACGACGGTCATGACGAAGCTGCTCAACATCGTTCGGCCCGACCTGCTCTTTCTCGGGCAGAAGGACGCGCAACAGGCGGCGATCCTGCGCAAGATGATCGTCGACTTAAACGTTCCGGTGGAGCTCGAGATCGTGCCAACGGTGCGCGAGCACGACGGCCTCGCGATGTCGAGCCGCAACCGTTATCTCGACGCACGCCGGCGCGCGGAGGCGCCGACGCTGCATAGCGCGCTGCTGGCCGTTGCCGACGCGCTGGCGCTCGGCGAATCTAAATCCGCGGCGATCGCCGCGGGCGCCGCCGCGCTGAGTCCCTCCGCGCAGCTCGATTATCTCGAGCTCGTCGATCCGGACACGTTTGCTTTGCTCGAGCGACCGCGCTCGCCGGTGCTGGTCGTGGGCGCGGCCCGCTTCGGCTCCACGCGTCTGATCGACAACGTGCTATCGGAATGAACGGGGCGCGCATCTTCCTCGGCGTTAGCGGCGGGATCGCGGCCTATAAGGCGGCGGCGCTTACGAGCACGCTCGTCCAGCGCGGCGCGCTCGTCGACGTCGTGATGACGGCCGAGGCCGAGCGCTTCGTCACCCCGCTCACGTTCGCGTCGCTGACTGCGCGGCCGGTCTACACGTCGCTATGGGACGCTCCCGAGCGGATCCCGCATATCCGGCTCGTCCGCGAGGCCGACGTCGCGCTCGTCGTGCCGGCGACGGCAAACGTCATCGCGAAGCTCGCCGCCGGGATCGCCGACGATCTCCTCATGACGGCGTTGCTCGCCGCACGCATTCCGCGCATCCTCGCGCCGGCAATGAACGACGCGATGTACGAGGATCCGGCGACGCAGGCGAATATCGCCCAGTTGCGGGCGCGCGGTTACGAGATCGTCGATCCCGAGCGCGGCTTCTTGGCGGAGCGCGAGGTCGGCGTCGGCCGCCTCGCCTCCGAGGAGCGCCTGCTCGACGCGCTCGAGGTAACGCTGGCGCGCCGAGCGGCGCTGCGCGGCAAGCGTGTTGCGATAACGGCCGGTCCGACGCGCGAGGCGTTCGATCCGATACGCTTTTTGAGCAACGCGTCGAGCGGTGCGACCGGCATCGAGCTGGCGCGCGAGGCGGCGCTGCGCGGCGCGAGCGTGACGCTGCTGCTCGGGCCGACTATGCTCGAGCCGCCCGCAGGCGTGAACGTCGTGCGCATCACGACCGCGAACGAGCTCTACGACGCCGCGCTCGAGCACGCGGCCGGCGCCGACCTGACGATCGCGACGGCGGCCGTCGCCGACTGGCGCCCCGCGCAGCGCTCCGACTCGAAGGTGAAGAAGACCGGCGACGACCTCACGGTGCGACTGACGCCCAACCCCGACGTTCTCGCGGAGCTCGGCCGGCGCGAGGGCTCCGGCTTCTTGGTGGGCTTCGCGGCCGAAACGGACCATCACGAAGAGCGCGCGCGCGAGAAGCTGCGCGCGAAGCGCCTGGATGCGATCGCCGTCAACGACGTATCGGGCGAGCGCGGCTTCGGCCCGGGTGACAACGCGCTCGTGCTGCTCTGGGGAGAGACGGGGCGTCGCGAGCTGGGCCGCGCGGGCAAGGCGACGCTGGCCGCGCGCCTGCTGGACGCGGTCGAGGAGCTGATGCGATGCTCCTGACGATCGACGTCGGCAACACGGAGACGAAGCTCGGCTGTTTCTCCGGAAGCGAGCTGAGGCACACGTGGCGCGTGACGACGGAGCTGCGGCGGACTCCCGACGAGTACGGCGTGTTCTTCACGCAACTTTTCGCCACTGGCGGCGTCGAGCCGCGCGCGATCGACGCGATCGCGATTGCGAGCGTCGTGCCAAAGCTCGATCCGGTTCTGGAGTCGGCCTGTCAGCGCTTCTTCGGCGTCGCTGCGGTGTTCTTGAAGCCGGAGACGCAACGCCTGATCCCGATCGTAACCGAGAACCCGTCGGAAGTCGGCGCGGATCTCGTGGCGGCGGCGATCGGAGCGCGCAGCAGCTTCGGCGCACCGCTCATCGTTGTCAGCTATGGCACCGCGACCGTCTTCATCGCGATCTCCGCCGCCGGTGAATATCTCGGCGTCGCGATCGCGCCCGGCGTGACGGTCTCGATCGACGCGCTGATCGGGCGCACCGCGAAGCTGCCGCAGATCGCGCTCGAGGCGCCGGGCCGCGCGATCGGGCGCAACACGGTGGAGGCACTGCAGAGCGGCATTGTCTACGGCTTCGCCGGGCAGACGGAAGCGATCGTCGCGCGCATGCGCGGCGAGATGGACGCCGCAGCTCGGGTCGTCGCCACCGGCGGCCTCGCCGAGATCGTCGCCAGGCAGACCCCGATCGTTGACGCGATCGCTCCCCACCTCAGCCTGACGGGCTTGCGCCTGTTCCACGACGCCGAGGCGGGCGGCGGCGAGCCGTTTAAGAGATAGCCTATGCGTCCCGCGCCGCTGCACGTCGGTTCGATCCAAATTTGGCCGCCCCTGATTCTGGCGCCGATGTCCGGCGTTACCAACCGAACCATGCGTGCGCTCTACCGCCCCTTCGGCCTCGGGTTGACGGTGACGGAGTTCGTCTCGTCCAACGCGCTCGCGTACGGCAGCCGCCGCACGATGGAGATGATCGACCAGCACGGCCTCGAGAAACCGGTCTCGACGCAGCTCTGGGGCGACGACCCCGCGACGATGGCGCTCGCGGCGAAGGTCGTGCGCGAGTGCGGCGCGGACATCGTGGACATTAACTTCGGCTGCCCGGCGCCAAAGGTCACGAAGACCAACGGCGGATCCGCGTGCCTGCGCGATCCCGATCGCTGCGAAGCGATCATGCGCGCCGTCATCGCCGCCGTGGACTGTCCCGTGACGATGAAGATGCGGCTCGGCTGGACCGAGGACGCCCTCGTCTACGTCGACGTCGCGCGGCGCGCGCAAGACGCCGGCGTGCGGGCCGTCACCCTGCACGCGCGCACCGCGAAGCAGTTCTATAAGGGCGAGGCCGATTGGGGGCACATCGCGCGGCTCAAATCCGCAGTCGACATCCCCGTGATCGGCAACGGCGATCTCGATGACCCGCACGTCGCGATGCAACGCATGCGCGACAGCGGCGTCGACGCGATCATGCTGGGCCGCGCCACGCTCGGCAATCCCTGGCTGATCTCGCAGATTCGGGACCTGATGGAGGGACGCGAGCCGCAGCCGTCGCCCGCCGCGCCGGATCGCCTGCGCTTTGCGCTCGTGCATTATCGCCGGATGGTCGACGAGCTCGGCGAACCGCGCGCAGTGCCGCAGATGCGCAAGCACATCGCGCTGTATCTCAAGGGCGTCCCCGGCGCGGCGTCGCT
Source organism: Vulcanimicrobiota bacterium (assembly GCA_963752825.1). Lineage (GTDB taxonomy): Bacteria > Vulcanimicrobiota > Vulcanimicrobiia > Vulcanimicrobiales > Vulcanimicrobiaceae > Cybelea. Next base: position 1,094,945 of record CAVVZF010000001.1, read on the forward strand.
GCGCGAGAGAATCATGCGTCTCGATTCGGCCGCCGAGACGATCGCGACGATCGAAGAGACGATCGCGCGGCTGGAGCTCGCGCCGCCGGTCGCGGCATAGACGTGATCGAGCAACGGCGCGATCTCTACGGCGCATCCTCGCCGCAAGCGCTGGCCGCGGAGGCGTACGAGAACTACAAGCGGTTCCTCAATCCGCCGCTCGCACGCGTGATGAAGCTTTCCGGTTCGCCCGTCGAGGTGCGCGCGCAAGGCTGCACGATCTGGGATCAAACCGGCAAGGCCTACCTGGACTTCGCCGGAGGCTACGGCGTGTTCACGCTCGGATACGGTCATCCGCGCGTCGTCGAGGCCGTGCGCGCGCAGCTGGAGCTGATCGCCCTGTCCGGCAAGACGATGTTCAACGTGCTGCTCGGGCGCGCCGCACGCCGGCTCGCCGAGCTCGCGCCGGGCGACCTGCAAATTTCCTTCTGGTGCAACAGCGGCAGCGAGGCGATCGAGGGCGCGATCAAATTGGCGCGAGCCGCGACGCGGCGCGCGAAGATCGTCGGCACGATCGACGCGTACCACGGCAAGACGCTCGGCGCGCTCTCAGTCAGCGGCCGTGAGAGCTTCCAGTCGCCGTTTCGCCCGCTGCTGGCCGACTCGGTCTCTATACCGTACGGCGACTCGGACGCGCTCGAGCCGGCGCTGCGCGACGCCGCCGCGTTCGTCGTCGAGCCCGTTCAGGGCGAAGGCGGCGTCAACGTTCCGCCCGCGGGGTATCTGCGAGCGGTGCGCGAGACGTGCGATCGAACCGGCGCGCTGTTCGTCGCGGACGAGGTCCAGACCGGGCTCGGGCGCTGCGGATATCGTTTCGGGTGCGACCGCGAGGGCGTCGTGCCCGACGTGATGACGCTCGCTAAGGGGCTCTCCGGAGGCGTCGTTCCGGTCGGCGCGTTCATCGCCCGTCCGAGCGTGTGGGAGCGCGCGTTCGGCGACGCCCCGCTCGCGCATACCTCCACGTTCGGCGGCGGCGAGATCGCGTGTGCCGCCGCGCTGGCCGCGATGGATGTATTGGAACAGGACGGGTTGGCGCAGCTGGCGCGCGAGCGCGGCGAGCGGCTACTGCGCGGAGCGCGTGCCGTCGCGGAGGAGTTTCCCGCCGTCGTGCGCGAGGCGCGCGGGCTCGGGCTGCTCGTGGGCGTGGAGCTGACGCACGAGGGCTACGGCGGCTACGTCATCCCGGAGATGCTCAAGGCGGGCGTCACGGCGGCGTGGACGCTCAATCAGCAGCGGGTCATTCGCCTCGAGCCGCCGCTCATCGTGACCGAGCCGGAGATCGACCGCGCGCTTGCGGCGCTGCGCTTGGGCGTCTCCGCCGCGTATGAGAAACTCGGCGACCTCTGCGCGTAACCGATGCCGTATGTCGAGAGCAGGATCGTGATCGACGCCCCCGCGCGAGTCGTCTACGAGCTGGCCAAGGACCAGGAGCGATTTCCGGAGTTCATGCCGGACGTCGAGACGGTGACCATCCTCGAGCGGCGCGCGGACGGCGCGATCTCGCGCTGGAAGACGCTGGTCGAGGAGGCTCCGATCGAATGGACGGAAGAGGATCGCTTCGACGACGCGGCGTTGCGCATCGAGTACCGGCTGCTGGAGGGGGATCTCGACAAATTCGAGGGAGCCTGGACCTTCGAGCACCGCGACGGCGCAACGCACGTCGTGCTCGGCGTCGACTACGATTTCGGCGTTCCGACCCTCGCCGAGCTGATCGGGCCAACACTGCAAAAGAAGGTGCGCGAGAACAGCGAGATGATGCTGGCCGCGCTCAAACGTCAAGCGGAGCAACGATGAAATACGAGCGGTTCCTCAACTCGCCGACGTTCAAGAAGTTCGTCAGGCGAAGGCTCTTCGAGCGCGGATCGGTGTTCAGCCGCATGCTCCTCGCGTGGTTCTCGGCTCGAGCGATGGGCCGCCGCCTCCCGGCCACGCCCGAGAGCATGCGCGACTCCGAGCTGCTCAATCAGTGGTGGTACTACAGCTTCGAGCTGGCCCCCGGAGTGATGACCAGCTCGTCGTTTCCGGCCGACTTTCCGCTGCTGCCGCGCATGCTGCTGCGCAACGCCGATCTGGCGGGCTGCGACTGCCTGGACATCGGCAGCGTCGAGGGCCTGATGCCGGTCCTCATGTGCCGGCAGGGCGCCCGCGAGGTGATCGCAACCAATCCGCACCTGTACAACTACGAGAAGATGCAGGCGGTCCGCAAGCTCTTCCGCGTCAACTTCAAGTTCCGTCAGATCGGGTCGCTCTACGACGTCAGCCGAAAGCTGGGAAATAAGGGATTCGACCTGATCAACCTGTCGGGCGTGCTGTACCACGTCTATTCGCCGATGCACGCGCTCGCCGGGCTCCGGCCGCTGTTGAGGAAGAATGGGCTGATGATCGTCTCCACAAACGTCGTGAGACGGCCGGAGTTTTCGATGGAGTTCAACGATCGCGGCAAGCTCCAGCGCGAGTCCACGACGTACTGGTATCCGTCGATCCCTCTGTACGACTATTTGCTTCGCTACTTCAAGCTGCTGCCGATCGACTGTCTCTACCATCCGTATGCGCGCGACGACTCGACGCGCTTCACGGCCGAGTTCGAGTCGGGTTATCTTTCGGTCGTGTGCCGGGCGACCGAGCAGCCGTCGTTCGAAGCATCCGATACGTGGGCGCCGGAATCGATCGCGGATTCGTACGAGAGCATTCTGCTCTGGGATCAGGCGAAGGAGGCCGCCCAGCCCGCGTCGCCGATCGGGTACCGGCACGCGCCGGGCACGCACCTGATGCACGACGGCGGACGCTCGCTGGATCTTTGGAAGGCCGTGAACGAGCTGCCGCCGGTGGGCGCCGCCGGCGCGCCGCAGGACACCCACGCGCTGCTGCTTTCGGATCGGGCCTAGATCTTGTGAACAAGTTCTGCTTCGTCATCCATCCGCTCTCGTTCGACGACATCGCGCGCTACGAGCCGGGTGCCAAGGGCAAGGGCGAGCCGATCTTGCGCAAGATCATGGAGTGGATGCCGCCCTACGCCGCCGTGCACGTCACCGGCGTGCGCGCGCCCGACGGTCGCGAGACCGAGGGCTGGTTCGTCGCGGCCCCGCTCTTGCCGCAACAGCTGATCGATTTTCCGCGTGAGGAGGTCTACCGGCGCGTCGTCGGCGCGATCCAGATCGGCGCGCAGCTAGGAGCGCAGGTGGCGGGCCTCGGCGCGTTCACCGGCGTCGTGGGCGACGCGGGCGTCACGATCAACGAACGTTCGCCGATTCCGGTGACGACCGGCAACTCGCTGACGATTGCCGCGGGCGTGCAGAGTCTCTTTCGCGGCGCGCAGGAGATGGGAATCGATCCGGCGTCGTCGACGGCGGCCGTCGTCGGCGCGACCGGCTCGATTGGCGCCGCGTGCGTGCGGCTCATCGCGCCTAGGGTGAAGCGCGTCGTGCTGGTCGCGCGCAACGAGACGCGCCTGCGCAAGTTCCACGAGTCCGTCGCAGCGGCGCTGCCGTGCGAGAGCGAGCACACCACCGATCTGCCGTCGGCCGTGCGTTCGGCGCGGCTGGTCTTGACCGCGACGAGCTCCACGCAGGACGTGATCGAGCCGGAGGACCTGCAGACGGGCGCCGTGGTCTGCGAGCTATCGCTGCCGCACGACGTCAGCCGCAGCGTCGCGCAGCAGCGTCCCGACGTCCTCGTCGTCGAGGGCGGCAACATGGTCGTGCCGGGAAGCCCGCGCTTCGAGCGAGTGCGCGAGCCCGGCACGGAGTTCGACCTGAACCTCCCGCCCCACACGGCGCTCGCGTGCATGAGCGAGACGATGATCCTCGCGCTCGAGGATCGCTTGGAGCCGTACACGCTCGGCCGCGGCATCCGCCTCGAGCGCGTCGTCGAGATCTCGGAGATGGCGGAGCGCTGCGGCTTTTCGCTCGCGGACATGCGCGCCTTCGACGCGGCGATCACGCCCGAGAAGCTCGCCGCAACCCGAAAGGCCGCTACCGTAGCCCTGAGCGCGGCGCGCAGCACCGAGTCGAAGGGTCAGGATGACACGGTTGAGGTTACCTCATGAAGACGGTCGTTTCGGTATCGCTCGGTTCCAGCAGTCGCGATCATCGCGCGCGCGTGAACTTCCTGGGCGAAGAGTTCGACATCTCGCGGGTCGGGATGGACGGGAAGCTCGACGCGGCCATCGCCAAGGTGCGCGAGCTCGACGGCAACGTGGACGCGATCGGTTTGGGCGGCATCGACGTGTACCTCTATGCCGGACGCCATCGCTACGCGCTGCGAGACGGGTTGCGCCTGCTCGAGGCGGCCAAGGTGACGCCCATCGTCGACGGCAGCGGCCTGAAGAACACGCTGGAGCGCGAGACCGTGCGTTTCATGCGCGACGAGCTCGGCATCGACCTACGCGCCAAGAAGGTCCTGATGGTCAGCGCGCTGGATCGCTTCGGCATGGCGCAGGCGCTCGTCGACGCAGGCGCCGACGTGCTGTTCGGCGACTTCATCTTCGCGCTCGATAAGGACATGCCGGTACGCGACCTGCACGAGTTCGAACGCATGGCGGAAAAGTATCTTCCCGACGCGTGCAAGCTGCCGTTTCAATTCTTCTACCCGACCGGAAAGAAACAAGAGAAGCCGCCCGAGCCGAAATATCCGCAGTACTATCACGACGCCGACATCATCGCCGGCGACTTCCATTTCATGCGCCAGTTCATGCCCGAGCGGCTCGACGGGAAGATCGTCTTGACGAACACGGTCACGCAGGGGAACGTCGAGGAACTCGCCGCGCGCGGCATCCGGATGCTGATCACGACGACGCCCGATCTCGCGGGCCGGTCGTTCGGAACCAACGTTCTGGAGGCGGCGCTATTGGCGCTGCTGGGGAAGGCCTGGAGTGAGGTGGTGCCGGCGGACTACGAACGCGTGCTACGCGAGCTGCGGCTGAAACCCCGCGTCGTTAAGGCGGATTAGGGCCTGGGTATACCCCCGGTCGCAGGCCTCCGTTGTGCAGGAGGCCTTGAGCGGCCCCCTAGAACAAACCGCGCCAGCGTTGGAGAATACGCCGTACCGTGCTGTGGGGTTCGCCCTTGAACCCCAGTGAGGGTCTATAGGTTGAACGACAAGGAGATCGTCCTGACCGCGGAAGGTCTATCGAAGTTGGAGCACGAGCTCGACGAGCTCAAAAGCGTCCATCGGCGAGAGGTCAATGATCGCATCCGTCAGGCCAAAGAGTACGGCGACTTGAGCGAAAACGCCGAGTACGAGGACGCCAAGCAGGAGCAGGCGTTCATCGAGGGCCGCATTCTGAAGCTCGAGGCGATGATTCGCAACGCTCGCATCATCGACGAGTCGGAGTACGCCGCCGACGAGGTTCACCTCGGCGCGGTCGTCAAGGTCAAGGACCTCAAGAACAACGAGACCTACGAGTTTTCGATCGTCGGCTCGGCCGAGGCCGACCCGCCGAATCGCCGCATCTCCAACGAGTCGCCGCTGGGCAGCGCGCTGATGGGTCACAAGAAGGGCGTGACGGTCGACGTGGCCACGCCGCGCGGGCTCGTCAAATACAAGATCGAATCCATCAAAAGCAGCGCACCGAAAAAGGCCGCAAAGAAGGCTTCGTAAGTTAGGGATCTTGGAAGAATTCGGCAAGACCGAAGCAGCGCTCGTGGCGGCCAGACGTGAGAATCTGGCCGCCTTGCGTTCGCGGGGAAAGGATCCGTTTGCGCAGCGGCGCGCCGACGTGGACGCGACGGCTGCCGAGCTATCCGAGCGCTACGGTTTTCTCGTGCCGGGACAGGACGCCGCAGCCGAGGCCTGGAGCCTGGCGGGCCGGATCCTCACCAAGCGCACGATGGGCAAGACGATCTTCGCCGACCTCGGCGACCGCACGGGCCGGCTGCAGCTCTACGTACGCAAGCAGGACGTGGGCGACGAGGGCTTCGCCGACTGGGACGACCTCGATCGCGGCGACCTCGTCGCCGTGCGCGGCTACATGTTTCGCACGAAACTCGGCGAGCTGACGCTCCACGTCACCAAGTTTAACGCGATCGGCAAGGCGCTGCGGCCGCTTCCGGACAAGTGGCACGGCCTCCAAGACGTCGAGAAGCGCTACCGGCAGCGCTACGTCGACTTGATCGTCAACCCCGACGTGCGCGACGCGCTGGTGATGCGCAGCCGGCTGATCGCCGAGATGCGCCGCTTCATCGATTCCCACGGCTTCTATGAAGTGGAGACGCCGACGCTGCTGCACCTCGCGGGCGGCGCTGCGGCGCGGCCCTTCGTCACGCACTGCAACGCGCTGGACAAGGCGATGCAGCTGCGCATCGCGACCGAGCTCAACCTCAAACGCCTGATCGTCGCGGGCCTCGAGCGCGTCTACGAGATCGGCCGCATCTTCCGCAACGAGGGCATCGACACGACGCACAATCCCGAGTTCACGATGCTCGAGCTCTACGCCGCCTACTGGGACGTCTCCGACATGATGGAGTTCAACGAGGCGCTGATCGCGCATCTCGTCTCGGTCGCCACCGAGGGCGGCACCGATCTGCCGCACGGCGACGCGACGATCTCGTTCCAAAGGCCCTTCGGGCACATCGAGTATGTGGAGGCGATGGCTCGTTACGGCGGCGCAAAATATACGCGCCAGCGGCTGCTCGACGCGGCAGCGTCGCAGGAGATGCTCGCCGAGCTTGGCCTGCCGGCCTCGCCGACGCACGGTCACGCGCTCGACAAGATCTTCGAGCGGATCGTCGAGCCGCATCTGATCGCGCCGACGTTTGTCACCGGCTACCCCATCGTGATCTCGCCGCTCGCGAAGCGGCGCGCGGACGATCCCGAGATCGCCGACCGTTACGAGCTGTTCTGCGCCAACATGGAAATCTCGAACGCGTTCACGGAGCTCAACGATCCCGATGACCAGCGGGCGCGCTTCGACGCGCAAGTCTCGGAGCGGCTCGCGGGCAACGAAGAGATTCCGGAGCCGGACTGGGATTACGTCCGCGCGCTCGAGTACGGCATGCCGCCGACGGCAGGGATCGGCGTGGGGGTCGATCGGCTCGTCATGCTGCTGACCAATCAGCGCTCCGTGCGCGACGTGCTGCTTTTTCCGCTGCAGCGGCAACACGGATGACGAGCGTACATCGCGTCGCGATCCTGCTGCTCGTGCTCGCCGCGACGGCGTTCGCGCCGCTGGCGCCCCAGACTCAGACCGGCTACTACTATCTCGACCCGCGCCGCATCGACCTCACCATCTTGCTGCCGCCGCCGCCCGAGGCCGGTTCGCCCGAGGCGCGCGCGGACATGCAGGAGGTGACGGCGGCGGTCGCGGCGCGCAGCCCCGCGCAGCTTCTCGAGGCGCGCGAGGCGTCGGCGCGCAGCGTCTTTTTCTTTACGCCGTCGGTCGGTCCGGGCTTCACGCCGGAACGCCTGCCGCTGACCGCCGCGTTCTTTAAGCGCGTCGGCGCCGACGTGCAGCGCCTCACCGGCGCGGTGAAGGAATACTGGGATCGGCCGCGTCCCGACGGCGCCACAACGAAGCGCGGCTCGTATCCGAGCGGACACGCCGCATTCGCCTCGTCGTCGGCGATCGTTCTGTCGCAGCTGCTGCCGGAGCACCGCTATGCGATCTTCTCGCAGGCGCGCATCTTCGCGGCGAACCGCATACTCTTGGGCCTGCACTATCCGAGCGACGTCGCATCGGGATGGACGGCCGGGACGCTGGCCGCATACGTGATGATGCAGGATCCCGCGTTCCGCCGCGACTTCGCGCGCGCGCAAGGGGAGCTGCGCCGCGCGCACTTGACCGCAGCCGCCACCGTCCGGTAACCGCAATCGACCTGCGTCTCACCGTCGAGTACGACGGCACGGAGTTCTGCGGGTTTCAGTGGCAGCCGGCGCTGCGCACCGTCGCCGGCACGCTGGAGGCCGCGCTCGCGACGCTCTTCGCGGAGCCGATCAAGGTCACGGGCGCCGGACGAACGGACGCGGGCGTGCACGCGAGCGGCCAGGTCGTCTCGTTTTCGGCGAGCCGGCCGTTTCCGTTGGAGCGCCTCGTGGTCGCGATCAACGCGCTGCTGCCCCGCGACTGCAGCGTTCGCGACGCCGTGGTAGTGGACGGCGATTTTTCGGCGCGCTTCTCCGCGCTCGAGCGGACCTACGTCTACGCCGTCCTGAACCGGCGCGAGCGCAGCGCCCTGCTGGCGCGCTACGCCGATCACGTGGTGCGCCCGCTCGACCTCACGGCCATGCGAGCGGCCTGCGCCTGCCTCGTCGGCGAGCACGACTTCGCCCCCCTGATCGCCGGCGCGACGAAACCGGCCGTGCGCACCATCTCGCGCCTGGAGATCGAGCCCCGCGGGGAGCTGTTCCGCATCGAGGTGGCGGCCAACGCCTTCCTGCGGCACATGGTACGGGCGCTCGTCGGGGCAGTGCTGGAGTGCGGCGGCGGGCGCCGCGGGCCGGAGCAGCTGGCCGAAAGGTTGCGAGCGGGCCGGCCGATCGACGCCGCGACGGCTCCCGCCCACGGCCTCTTTCTGGCCGGGGTCCGGTACGAGGGGTACGACTCCTTCGCCGAGCCGCCGCTCTTTCGGGGTCTCGCCGCCCACGGCGCCTTGACGGGCCTCGCGCCTTTCCCGTAGGATACGTGGGTTGTGCGCACCTATCAGCAGACGACGGCTCAGACCGAGCATCGCTGGTATATCGTGGATGCGGCGGGCCAGCGTCTTGGCACGCTCGCGGTCCGGATCGCGCGCGCCCTCTCGGGCAAACACAAGCCGACCTGGACGCCGCACATCGACGACGGAGATCACGTGGTGGTCGTCAACGCTGAGAAGGTCGAGCTCGGCGGTCAGAAGTGGAAGCAGAAGCTCTACTATCGCCACAGCAACTATCCCGGCGGCTTGAAAGTGCAGACGGCGCGCGAGATGGCGGATAAACACCCGCAGCGGCTGATCGAGAAGGCCGTGCGCGGCATGCTCCCGACCAACCGCACGCGCGACGCGCAGCTGCGCCGTTTGAGCGTGTACGCCGGAGCGGAGCATCCGCACGGCGCGCAGAATCCCGCGCCGCTTCCGGCCTCGAAGTAGGAGCTCTCATTGGATCAAGTTAGCGACGTCGTTCAATCCACCGGCCGCCGTAAGCGCGCCGTGGCGCGCGTGAAGCTCAGCCTCGGCCAGGGCGTGATCACGGTCAACGGCAAGGCGCTGGAGGAGTATTTCTCGCGGCCGCAGCTGCTCCAGATCGTGCGTCAGCCGCTCGAGGCCACGCAGAGCGGCTCGCGCTTCGACGTTGCGATCAAGACCGAGGGCGGCGGCATCACCGGGCAGGCCGGCGCGATCCGCCACGGCATCGCGCGCGCGCTGCTCGCGATCGACGAGTCGCTGAAAGAGCCGCTCCGTCGCAACGGGTTCCTGACGCGCGATCCGCGCGAAAAAGAGTCGAAGAAGTACGGCCGCAAGCGCGCGCGCAAGCGCTTCCAATACAGCAAACGCTAAAGACCGCCGTCAAGCTCATCGCGATCGCGCTCGGCGCGCTCGCACTCCTGTTTCAACCAACTCCCGGCTGGATCGAGCGCGACTACGTCAACGGCGCGTATCCCGGCTGGGAACACTTCGCGTTCGCCCTCACGCATCCGCTGCCGTGGTCGCTGGGCGATGCGGCCGCGCTGCCCGGCGTCGCCGCGATCGTCGCGCTCGTCGTTCGATTCTTTCGCGCGCGCTCGCGATCGCGAGCGGCCGATTTCGCGGCGCTGCTCCTGAGCTGCGCCGCCGTCGTCGGGATCTACGCCGTGTGGTTCGAGCTGAGCTGGGGATGGAACTACGCGCGCGCGCCGCTCGAGGCGCGCGTGCAGTTCTATCCGGCCCGCGTGACGCCGAGCGCCGCGGCGACCTTGCGCGCGCGCGCTTTGGCGCAGATGAACGCGCTGGCCGCGGCGGCGCACGCGCACGCCGCGCAGCCGCTCGACCTCGAGGCGCTGCGCGCGACGTGGCTGCCGGCGGTGCAGCGCGCGGGCGACGAGTGGACGCCGCGCGTCGGGGCGCCGAAGCCGACGGTGGCCGACCCGTTCATGCTCGCGACCGGAACGAGCGGCTTCATCAACCCGCTCACGCTCAACGTCGCGATGGCGTCGGACCTGCTGTGGTTCGAACGGCCCTTCGATCTGGCGCACGAGTGGAGCCACGACGCCGCGTACGCGCGCGAGGACGAGGCCAATTACTTGGCCATCTTGACCTGCCTGCGCTCGCCGGATCCCGCGGTGCAGTACTCCGGCTGGTTCGAACTCTTCTTGTATCTACCGCAGAAGCGGCACTACGCGCATCGCGAGTTCGTTTCGCTGGTGTGGCAGGACTTCGCGGCGCTGCGCCGGCGCAACGCGCGGCACATCAACGCGCTGCTCGCGCATTGGTCGTGGCGCACCTATAATGCCTATCTCAAGACCAACCGCATCGCCGCCGGCGTCGCGAACTATGACGAGGTGACGCGTCTGATGCTCGGCGTTCCGCTCGACGCGCAGGGTTTGCCGATCGCGCGTTAAGGCTTTCTAAAAGAGGACAGGGACCCGAGACCGGGTCCCTGCGTGTGTGAACGGACCTTTAACCGCGGGGCGGTTTGTTCTTACCTTGGCCGCCTCCGCCACTCGGGGGCTTGCCGCCTCCGCTCGGATGCGCTTGGCCGCCACCCGGCGGACGCTGGCCTCCCTGATGCATGCCGCCTTGGCTGTGCATCGCACCGCTGGGTTGTTTATGCATCGGCTGCGCCGGCTGCTGCTTGTGCATCGGCTGCGCCGGAGGCTGCTTGTGCATCGGCTGCGCCGGAGGCTGCTTGTGCATCGGCTGCGCCGCAGGCTGCTTATGGGTCGTCGTCGGCGCTTTATTCGTGGTCGTCGGCGCCTTGTGCGCCGGAGCCATTGCCTTATTCGTCGTCGACGGCGCCTTGTTGGTGGTCGTCGGAGCCTTGTTAGCCGAGGTTCCCTTCATGCTCGCCTGCGCGGTCTTCTTGTCGGCCGCCGTGACCGGCGCGAAGTTCGGGGGCTTGTTGGTATCGCTGAATGGTTTCGCTGCCGCGGTAATGGGCGGTTTGCCCTTGTTGACGTTGGCGTAGAGATTGCGATCTTGACCGGCGATTCGCGCCTGATCGCGTTGAGCGGTCGTCGGCACGCGACCGTTGCGCCGCGCGTCGAGCTGCGCCTGCGTCGGCCGAGCGGTGACGCCGCCGTGGCCGCCGTTGTAGCTCACGCGAGAGTGGTTGTAGTTGTTGATGACCGTCCTGTTGTACGTATTGTGAATGACGGTCCGGTTGACGTTGACGACGGCCGTGTTGTAACGGAAGGCGCCTCCGTACCACGAGCCTCCGACGAAGCCGGAGCCGTAGTAGCCGAAGCCGTAGTTAACGCCGCCGTAGAAGCCCACGCTTGGGCCCCAGTAGCCGCCGTTCCAACCGTAGGCCCCGCCCGAGTAGCCCCAATAGCCGGGGGTCCAATATGCGCCGATGGTCGGCGGAGCCACCCACACGCCAGGTACCCAGTAATAACCGGCTTGTCCCCAGGCCCAGTAGCCGGGGGTCCACTGATAGTTCGGGTAGGGTGCCGGAGGCATGGAATAGACCGGCAGCGGCGGCGGAGCCGAGCCGATCGTGAAGCCCACGCCAACGGTAAACTGCGCCGGCGAGGGCAGTGGTATTGCGGTGATGAGTATTGCCGCGATGATTGCGGGAAGCGATCTTGTGATTCGCACGTTTCCTCCTTTTCCGGAGACCATTATAGCCTAGTGCCCCCTCCTCTTTACCCGTGGGCCGGGCGACGAGAGCGGTTTCAACCCTATTCTTACCCCCAAATCAGGCCGTTCCAACTTAATCTTCATCCCGCTCTCACGAAATATCTCGGCAAACTCGGGTACGCGCCGCAGTCAAACCGCCTCGCTACGATAGGCGCATGTTTGACGTAGGAGACTCTCTTCGCGACGCCATTGCCGCGGCCCACACGCGGCTGCGCGAGGCGCAGGCCGCCGTCGCCCGGGCGAACTCCGGTTCCGCGCCGGGGCGCTCCGCCGACGCCGCGATGGCGCAGACGGCGCAGGCCGCGATCTTCGCGGAAGCGCTGATCGGCGCGGAGCGCGCCCGCTTCGAGGAGATCAAGGCGGTGGCCAAATGAGCATCGACTTATTGGACGCGGCTGCCAGCGGCATGGACGCGCAGCGCGCGGCGCTCGACGTCGCGGCTCGCAACGTCGCCGCCGCCGAGGCGGCCGGTCCGAACGCCGATTACGCGCGCATGATTCCCGATTTCCGCGTGCTCGACTCCGACGACGGCGACGCTCGCGTCGAGTTCACGGGCACGCACACAGAGCGTGGAACGAACGTCGACATTCTGACCGAAATGATCGCCGTCATGAACGCCTCACGAGCATACGAATCGGATGCGTCGATCTTCGACGTTGGGAAGACGCTCGCCGAGCGAACCATCGAGTTGGAACGGCTGTGACGGTCGAGCCGATCGTGCCCGATCTCCCACCCTCGCCGAATACGGCCGGCGACGGCTCGAACTTCGCGCGCGAACTCGATGCGCTGGGAAACGTGGTGGCTGGGGCGACGCGGGCCGAAGACGCGTTCGCGTACGGCGCTGGGACCCTCGAAGCGGCTGTCTACGAACGCGCCCGGGCCGACGTCGCGCTGTCGGTTGCGACGGCCGCGGCGCAGCGCCTGACGCAGGCGATCCAATCCGTTCTCAACATGCAAGTCTAGGGAGCCAAACCCGATGCCTGCGCTGGCGCAGCTGTTGATGCGATGGAATGCCCTGCCACGGGTCGCGCGCTGGGTGGTAGTCGCCGTTGCGATCGGCGCTATGGCCGTCGCGATCGGCGGGATACTGTTTGGGCGCGCGTCACGGGCGACGCTCTTCGCTCAGGCGCTGTATCCCGAGCAGCTCACCGAAGTCGAGGAACAATTGGCGGGCTGGAACGTGCCGTTTACGCTGACGGCCGATAACGTCGTCGTGGACGCGGCGCGCCGCAACGATCTGTTACTGCGACTCTCGCTCGCCGGAGTTCCGCATCAGCATCTCTTCAGCACCAGCGAGGCCATGGCCGGCATCGGCGTGCTCACGCCGCAATCGGTCGTCGACGCGCAGACGCGCGCCGGATTGTCGGGCGACATCGAGGCCGGATTGCGCGGCATCGACGGCGTGGACGATGCACGCGTCATCGTCGCGCTCTCCAAGCCGGCGGAGTTTGCGGACGACAAAGCGCAGAACGCCAGCGCGAGCGTGCGGCTTCGGCTGCGTGCGGGGACGCGACTGTCGCACGAGGCCGTGACCGGCATTCGTGCATTCGTGGCGGCGAGCGTGCCGCAGCTGCGGCCTTCGCGGGTTACGATTCTGGACGACCGCGGCTTTGCGCTGGCCGACGACGCCGGTGCCGGCGACGCCGCCGCCGACCTGCAGCGCTCGCTGCAATCGGCGCTCGACGGCGCATTCGGCGACGGCGCGGCAATCGTGCGCGTACGGGCGGAATTCGACGGCTCGCAATATTCGGAGCGCGACGTGCGTCGCGCACCGTTAGGCGCGCAGGCGATCGCCGCGGTGCGCCGCAGCGAAAGCTACGACGGAAGCGGCAAACGCTATCGGCACGTCGAGCAGGGCGAGGATCGCGGAAGCGAGACGCGCGAGCTCGTCTCGCGCGTGCCGCCGGGCACGATCAAGCGCGTTTCGACGGCGGTGTTCGTCGACGCGACGCGTGCGCTCGATCTCGCGAAAGTCCGCGAGCTCGCGGCAGCAACCGTGGGTTACGACGCGCGCCGCGGTGACACCCTGGCGGTCGAGGCAGTCGATTTCCGCAGCGCTCCCGTTGCGCGCAAGGACGTTTGGTGGCTGCTCTACGGCGCCATCGTCCCTCTCGCCCCGGCGGTGATCCTGACGATCGGACTCGTCGCCTGCACCCGCGTCGCGTTGCCTCCGGTCGTCGCTCTGGTACGGGAGCTCGCGGAGCGCGCCATGCTCGCCCGCACGTCGAAGGCCGCGGAAGGCTTCGCGCCGGGACGCGTTCGTTCGATGCTCGAGCGCGAGCCGCCGCATGCGGCCGCGGCAATCATCAGCGCCTTGCCGGCGGCTACCGCGACCGCCGTGCTCGATCTCTATCCGCCCCACGAGCGCGAAGCGATCGTCAGCCGCATGCAGCGCAGGCATTCGCCGCTGCTCGAGGACGCGCAGGAGCTGCTGCGTCCCCGTGCCTGACGAGTTCGTTTCGCTGGACGCGTTCTTGCGCCCGGCGCCGCCCGAGCCGGCGAGCGCGGCAATCGAGGCGCCCGCCGTTACGCGGGCCGTACGCTACTGCGAGGAAACTATCCGCTCGGCACGCCGCTTCCGCGCCGGTCTGGCCGACGCCGTCGACGTGGCGGTAGCGCGTCTGTTGCCAGAGATCGCCCGCGACGTTCTCGGGCGCGAGCTTCGGCTGCAGCCGGCCGACGTTGCCGCTATCGTTGCCGGCGCGTTGGAACGGTTCGGCGGCGAAAAGGCGCTGGCGCTGCGCGCTCATCCGTCGGACGTCGACGCGCTTGCGGATCTGCCGATCGCGGTCGTCGCGGACGAGGCGCTGTGCCGCGGAGACGCCGTGCTTGAGCTGCGCAGCGGAACGATCGATCTCCGCTTGGATTCGCGTTTGGACGCGATCCTGCAAGCGTCTCGATGACCGCTGCACTGCCGGAGCTCGACCTGGGAACGTGTGCGTTCGGGCGCGCGATCGATGCATTCGGCGCGCCGCTCGACGGGGGGCCTGCGCTGCGGGGACTACGCGTCGTCGTGGAGCCGTCCGCGCCGCTTCCGAACGAGCGCGCGCCGGTCGGCGTGCCGTTGTGGACCGGAATTCGCGTCGTGGATGGGCTGCTGACCATCGGGCGCGGCGCGCGCATCGGAATTTTCGGCGCACCCGGCAGCGGCAAGAGCGTCTTCGTCGAGACCATCGTGGGCGGCTGCGCCGCGGACGCCGTGGTCGTCGCGCTCGTCGGGGAGCGCGGCCGCGAGGCCCAGCGCTGGATCGCGCTGCGCGGCGAGCGCAGCACGATCGTCTGCGCGACCAGCGATCGTCCGGCGCACGAACGTGTCGCGGCGTGTCGCGTCGCGGTCGCGCACGCTCGCGCCCTGCGCGACCGAGGCCTGGACGTCGTACTGATCGTCGATAGCCTCGCGCGCGCCGCCGCGGCCCTACGCGAGATACGCGTCGCCGCCGGCGAGAGCACCGGGCGAGGGGGCTTCCCGCCGAGCGTCTTTGCGGAGCTCGCACGATTGGTCGAAGTCGCGGGACAATTGCACGCTGGATCCATCACGCTCTTCGCCACCGTGCTCTCCGACGGCGACGACCGCGATCCCGTGAGCGAAGCGGCTCGATCGCTCCTGGATGGACACATCGCGCTTTCGACACCTCTCGCCCACTCCAGCAGGTTTCCGGCGGTCGACGTGCTGCACAGCGCGAGTCGCACCATGCCGGACGTGGCGGACGAAGGCCACCTGCGCGCCGCGCGACGTTTGCGGCGCGCGATCGCATTGCTCGACCGCACCGACGACGCGCGAATGCTGGGCATCGAACCGGTCGACCACGCGACGCGGGCCGCGATCGCGGCCGAGGCTCGCATCGAGTGCTTCCTGCGTCAAGCCGGCGAGAGCAGCGCCGCAGACGCGACGCTTTCGCGGCTCCTCGAGATCGCTGCGCTGCTGGAAGACGTGGATGGAGATCGCTGACGAGCTGACGGCGATTCGGCGACGGATCGATGCTATCGCGGCCGGTCCCGGCGCACCCGGCCGCGACTTTGCGGCGACGCTGGACGAGTCGTTCGAGAGACACGACGTGCGCGCGACGAGCAGCGTTTCGCGCGCATCGATCGATCGCATCATCGAAGCGAGCGCGGCGGAGTTTAACGTCGATCCCGCGCTCGTGGAGGCCATCGTATATAACGAGTCGGCGTTCGACCCCGGCGCTACGTCCCGCGCCGGCGCCACCGGCTTGATGCAGCTGATGCCCGAGACCGCGGCGAGCCTCGGAGTGAGCGACGTGTACGACCCGGCGCAGAACGTTCGAGGCGGAACGCGCTATCTGCGCGGCCTGCTCGATCGTTTCCACGACGTCGCGCTCGCAATCGCCGCGTACAACGCCGGTCCGGCGGCCGTGGAACGATACGGAAGCATTCCCCCGTACGCAGAGACGCGAGACTACGTGCACGGCGTCTTGACGCGCTATCGCGCGCTGCGCACACGACACTAGGGAGCCTCTGAAGAAGTCCATGTACCGATCGTTTGAGCCGCAAAGCCGCCAGATGCTAGGAGAAGGCGAGGGAGCATACCCACAGCGGTCTGTGACCGAGTCTTCGACAACGCAGATGGCGGCTTTGCGGTCAAACCCTTTGGGCAGCGGCGGTTTCGCCGCATCTCTTTGTTGCGCCCTCGGTCACAGAGGGCACGACTATGCTTCCTCGGGCGCGCCTCGATCTGCGGCGAAATTGCTCGCTGCAATCGGTGCAGCGACTTCTTCAGAGGCTCCCTAGTTCTCAACTCGGCAACCTCTCGACCAAGGACGGCTCACAGAGCGCTGCCATGATCGTGCCATGATGACGCAGCAACTGGAAGTGAGTATTCTGGCGGCTCCGGTCGCGGCCATCGATCGACGCGTGCTTCCACAGGCATGGTATGCCGCGTTGCACCTGAAGCGCGATACGCCGGCCGAAGCCGCGGGAGGACTGCGAACGCCCGCACCGAGGCTGCGCGTCGCTTCACTGCGGAACGGGCGCGCGGCAGTAGGTTCCGCTCAGATGCAGGGCCGACCGGCGGTCGCGCCGCGCGCTCGCTCGATCAAAGAACCACGCGCCTCGACGGACGCGCGATGCTGTCGGATGCACGACGCTCGCGGGCCGCGGCCGCCGCTCGCGCGGGCGATCGAAAGCGCTTTCGCCGGCGCCGCGCTGCGGCGCGCGACATTCTCGGTCGGGCGCGGGAACGCGCGCATCCACGTCGTCTTGCAGACCAAGGGAAATCGGACGACGCTGATTGCTTTGTGCCGTCCGCACCTGAGGGAGGCGGTTGCCCTCGCGCTCGCGCAAGCGCGGGTGACGCTGGCGGCGCGAGGCATCGGCGTCGAGCTACGCTCGAGAGGAGTTCGCAGATGTTTTTGAATGCCGCGATGAGCGCCGCGCTGGATCGAATCGCGGAGCGCGCCGCCGATGTGCGGCGAGCGTTCACGCCCGGAGCGGTCCCCGAGCACGACGACGTGTTGACGACATCGGCGGCCTCCGACTTCACGCTCGATCCGCTGGCGGTCAGCGCTCCCGATCACGCATACTTCATCACGGTCGACGACGCAGGGAAGAGCGCGTATACGCGAGACGGATCGTTCTCGCTGCGCGGCGGCGCGCTCGTCGACGGCGGTGGACGGTTCGTTTGCGGTGTGCGTGTCATGGGGGAAGCACCGGCGCAGCTGCGAGTGGACCCCGTCGACGAGTCGCTGGGGCGCGTTCGCGACGCGCACGTCGACCGCGACGGCACGTTTGCCTATCGTCGCGAAACGATCGACCCTCGCACCGCGGCGCGCGAATCGCAACGCGTAGTCGTCGGTCGCCTCGCGCTGGCGCGCTTTCCGGCGGGGACGAGGCTCCTCGGCGACGGCGACGAGATGCAAGCGCCGCCCGGCGTCACGCCCGAGATCGGCGTGCCCGGCGACGAGCGCTTCGCGCCGCTCGCGACGATGCAAAGAGATCGCAGCCGCATCGACATAGACGAGAGTCTGATCCGGCTCAAGGACGCCTACCTCAGGTTCGATGCGCTCCAAGCTGCGGAAGCCGCGAAAGGGCATCTCGGAAAGACCGCGATGGATCTGGTTAAATGAAGTCGCTCGGCTTTGCGCCGGCGAGCGGGAACTCGCTGGATTCTGGAAACCTCGTTCGGGAGGCTCGCTTCGAGCGGCGCTCCTCGCTTCCGGCGAGCGCGGCGTGCGTGGTCGCCAACGGCATACGCGAAACGTTGAGTGCGCTGCTCGGGACGCCGGTGACGCTACGGCTGTTCGAGCCCGTGATCCCCGATCCGCGCGCATGGGACGCCATCGCGCGCAATGCCACGGTGTATCGGGTTCGCGGCAGCGTTGCCGACGCCGCGATCGTACTTCGCACGCCCGACGCGATCGCGCTAGCGAGCGCGGTTTTCGGGGAGCCGGCGGCCTCCGGCGCGCGCCCGCTCTCTCCTATCGAGCGCGACGTCGTCGATCGCACGGCCACGGCGATCGCGGGGAATTTGATCGCCGTCTGCGGAGCGCGCGAGGGCCGCCCGATCGAGCGCGTCTCCGGAATCGATGGATTCGTCACGTTCTTCGAGATGTCGATGGAACGACCGGCGGAGGCGAGGATCGGCATCGCGCTTTCGCGCGACCCGGCGCCGGAGCCGCGCGGCGGATTGGAGCTCGCACACCTTGCGGACGTGCGCGTCGCGGCCGTAGCGGCGATCGATCTCGGCAGCTCGCCGGCGGCCGCGGTCGGCGGGATAGCCGTCGGAACCATGCTCCCGATCCGTTCCGACGAAGTGCGCCGCTGCACGCTGGCGAGCGCGGGGAGGCGGCTCGCGCGCGGCGTCTGCGGCGTCCGTAACGGCCGCTACGCGATCGCAGTCGAGGCGATCCGCGACACCGCGTGAGTCCGGCC
The DNA here is from genome assembly GCA_963752825.1 of Vulcanimicrobiota bacterium. GTDB lineage: Bacteria > Vulcanimicrobiota > Vulcanimicrobiia > Vulcanimicrobiales > Vulcanimicrobiaceae > Cybelea. The sequence continues at coordinate 1,113,619 of CAVVZF010000001.1, forward strand.
GAGAAGCCGGCGGAGCCGGCGAACATGAGCGTGCTCATGCACATCCCGTTGCGTATCACAGTCCGGCTCGGGAGTGCCACGCTGTCGGTTGCCGAGATCCTCAAGCTCGGCACGGGCTCGATCGTCGAGCTCGATCACCCCGCAAATCATCCCGTGAGCCTGCTCGTGAACGATCGGCCGATTGCACGCGGCGAGATCGTCGCGATCGAAGAGAACTTCGGGCTGCGCATCACGGAGTTGCTTGCGCTCTGATGTCCCTCGACGCCCTCGCCGCCGCGGCAAGCCGGCACCCGGCGGTGCCGCTCGAGCTCCTCGTCAGTCTCACGATTCTTTCTCTCGTGCCGCTGTTGCTCGTCATGTGCACGTCGTTCGTTCGGATCGTCGTGGTGCTCTCGCTGGTGCGGTCGGCGATCGGCGCCTCGGCGCTCCCGCCCAACGCGGTGCTCACGGGCTTGGCGCTCGTCTTGACCCTAGTCGTGATGGCGCCGACCACGCAACGCATCGCTCGCGACGCGGTCGTGCCATATTCGCACGGCGCGATTCCGGCCTCGCGCGCGCTCGCGCGCGCGATAGATCCGCTGCGTTCCTTCATGCTGCGCCAGGCGCGAGCCACGGACGTGAGCCTCTTCGAGCGCATCGCACGCCGCAAGCCCGAGCCGGAGCGCGACGCGCCGCTGAGCGTCCTCGTGCCGGCCTTCGTCGTCGGCGAGCTCCGCAACGCCTTCGCGATCGGCTTCGCCCTGTATCTGCCATTCGTGGCCATCGACCTGGCCGTCGCGGCGATGCTGATGGGTCTCGGCATGATGATGCTCAGTCCCCCCGTCGTATCGCTGCCGGTCAAGCTGCTCTTGTTCGTCATGGTCGACGGCTGGGCGCTCCTCTGCGGAGGCGTTGCCGCGAGCTTTCGATAACCGTGCCCCATGCGCATACGCGAAGCGCTCGCGACGCAGCGGCCATTTTTCTCGTTCGAGTTCTTTCCACCGAGAGACGATGCCGGTTCGGCGCGGCTCTTCGAAACGATCGCCGCGCTCCAGCCGCTGCGCCCGTCCTTCATCTCGATCACCTACGGCGCCGGCGGCTCGACCCGCGCGCGCACCGTTGCTCTCGCGAAGCAGATTCAGCAAGAGACCGGCCTGACCGTCGTCGCACACGTGACCTGCGTCGGCGCTAATCGCTCCGAGCTGCGCTCCCTCTTCGACGACCTGGCGCGCGCGGGAATCGAAAACGTGCTCGCGCTGCGCGGGGACCCGCCGGCCGGCGCGGCCTTCCAGCCGCCGCCGGGCGGCTTCGCTCACGCGAGCGACCTCATCGCGATGCTCAAGCGAAACTACGACTTCTGCATCGGTGCGGCGTGCTATCCCGAAAAACACCCGGAGGCTCCGACGCTCGAAGACGACCTGCTCAAGCTAAAGGTCAAGGCGGACGCGGGCGCCGATTTCTTGGTGTCGCAGCTGTTCTTCGACAACGCGCACTTCTTCGAGTTCGAGCGCCGCGCGCGCGCCGCCGGGGTCGATATCCCGATGCTTCCGGGGCTGATGCCGATCACGAACTTCGGACAGATACAGCGCTTCGTCGCCATGTGCGGCGCAAGCATTCCGCCCAAGCTGCGCGTCGAGATGGAGGCACGCAAGGGTGACGACAAGGCCGTGGAAGACCTCGGCGTCGCCTACGCCTCGATGCAGGCGCTCGAGCTGCTTCTCGGCGGGGCGGCCGGCATCCATTTCTACACGCTCAATCGGTCGCCCGCGACGCGAGCGATCGTGTCGTCACTGCTCGCCGCCAGCGCGTGGCGGCCGGCGTTCTCCATAACAACGCGGTAACGCGGCAGTAATCGCATCGCTGTACCGTTGAGCCGTGGATGCGCTCGACGGGTTGATGCACGACGCGCTCATGACGACCGCGACGATCGCGCTGCCCATGCTCGCCGTGGCGGCAACGGTCGGCACAGCGATCGCGGTCGTGCAGGCGGCCACGCAGGTGCAGGAGCAGACGCTGACGCTGTTGCCGAAGGTCGTCGCCGTCGGTCTGACCGTCGCCTTGTTCGGCGCTCCGGCGATGCACCTTCTGATCGCGCTCTTCGATCACGGGCTCGCGGCCATTCCCGCGCTCGATGCGGGCCGCTGATGACGGAGTTGCTCGTCTTTGCGCGATGCCTGGGATTCCTTTTTCGGGCGCCCGGCTTCTCGCATCCGAGCGTGCCGGCGCCGTTGCGTGCCGGATTCGCGCTGCTGCTCGCGATGGCCGTCGCGCCCGGGGCGCGAGCGGCCGTCTCGGATACCACCGGCGTCGCGTTCGTCGTCGCTCTCGTCGGCGAGTTTCTGATCGGCAGCGCGATCGGCATGGCGGCGTCGCTTCCCTATGACGGCGCCTATGCCGGCGGCCGCGTCGTGGACGATTACGTCGGCGTGAGGGCGATTGCCCCGAGCCTGCAGCTGGTCGCGCCGAGCGGATTTGGACGGGTTTGGTCGCTCGCGCTCACGGGCGCGTTCTTTCTTACGGGGGCATATCGATTGACGCTCGCCGGCTTCGCGCAAAGTTTCGCGCGCATGCCGCCGGGAAGCGCGCCCAATCCGTCCGCATGGGGCGGCTTTGCCGCGAATTTTGCGGTGGCCTTCGCAGATGTTGCGGTGCAGGTTGCCGCGCCCGCCGTCGGTTTGGCATTCGTCGTTCAGATTGCGCTCGGCGCTCTCTCGCGGGTCGTTCCGCGTTTCGGGAGCTTCACGCTGGCCTTCCCGCTCGCGTTCGCCGCGGCGATCGTAACCACGGCTATCGCCGTGCCTGAAGCCGTGCGATGAGCGACGCCTCCGAGAAACCGTTCGAAGCGACGCCTCGGCGCATCGCCAAGGCGAAGCGCGAGGGGAACGTCGCCAGGTCGAGCGAGTTCTCGGCAAACCTCTCGTTCGCGGCCGCGGCGGCGACGGCGGTCGCAGCCGTTCCGGCGTTCGGCGCCATCGCGGGCGGTGCGATCGTGACCGCGGCGACGAAAGGATTCGCCGGAGCGCGCTGCGCCCTCGTCGTGGCGATTGCGCTGCTCGTCGTGGGCGCCGCGTCGCTGGCCGGCGTCCTGGCGGGTTTCCTGCAGACCGGCGGCGTGACGTTGGCCCCGTCCGGGCCGAAGCTCGAACGCCTCAACCCCGTCGAGGGCTTCAAACGGATCTGCTCGCGCGAGACGCTCGCGCATACGCTCCGAGCGACGCTCGCGTTCGCGTGCGCGCTCGCCGTGATGACGCCGGTGATCGTAGCGAGCGCCGCGACGATGCTGCGCGCCGCAAGCTGGCGCAACGCGGCGGCCGGCGCGTGGAAGGGAGCCGAAGGCGTCGCGGCGGCGGCGGGCGCCGTCGGGCTGTGCTTCTCGATCGCCGAGTACGCCGCTGCGCGGAGCGCGTGGCTGCGCAGGTTGCGCATGAGTTTCGAGGAGCGCAAGCGCGAGACCAGAGACGAAGAGGGCGACGCGGTCGCGCGCGGGCGCCGCCGCGCCCTGCACCGCTCGCTGCTGCGGGGCGGCCTGCGGCGCATCAAAAACGCCGCCTTCGTCGTAGTCAATCCCGAACACGTTGCCGTCGCGCTGGAGTATCGCCCGCCGGCGGTTTCCGTGCCGAAGGTCTTGGTCCGCGCCGTCAACGAGCTGGCGTTGCGCGTTCGAGAAACGGCGCTCGGCTATAACGTTCCGGTCGTGGAGAACGCCGGTTTGGCTCGCGCGCTCTACCGCGACGGACGCGCCGGCGAACCGATACCGCACGCGCACTACGTCGCGGTCGCGGAGATCGTCGCGTCGCTGCTGCGCGCGCCGGCGTTAGGTTCCCTAGGTTGATAGCGTCGCGCAAACCAGCGGTTTACTCGTTCGCTGCTCTGCTCTTGGCCGTCGTCGCGATCCTCATCGTGCCGCTGCCGCCGTGGTTGCTGGACCTGTTGCTCGGCGTCAACGTCTTCGGCTCGGCGCTCGTGCTACTGCTCTCCGTCACCGTCGAGGATCCGCTCGAGTTTTCGGCGTTCGCTCCGGCGTTGCTGATCGCGACCCTCTTTCGACTCTCACTCGACGTCTCGGCGACGCGCTTGATCCTTACGTCGGGAGCGACCCCCGGCGCCGTGGGGGCGATCATTCCCGCATTCGGCGCCTTCGTCGTCCACGGGAACCTTATTGTTGGACTGATCGTCTTTTCGATCTTGGTGACGATCCAATTCGTCGTCATCGCGAGCGGCTCGCAGCGCGTGGCCGAGGTGGCGGCGCGCTTCACGCTCGACGCGATGCCCGGCAAACAGATGGCGATCGACGCGGACGTGCATGCTGGAGCGCTGGACGCCGAGGGCGCGCGGCGCAAACGCGAGGTCGTGCAGCGCGAGGCGGACTTCTACGGCGCGATGGACGGCGCCGGCAAGTTCGTCAAGGGCGACGCAATCGCGGCGCTGATCATCGTGACGCTGAACTTGATCGGCGGCGTTGTCGTCGGCATCGCCTACCATGGGTTGTCGCCGATCGACGCGCTCAATACCTTCGCGCTGCTCTCGATCGGGAATGCATTGGTCACCACGCTGCCGGCGTTCCTCATCTCGACCGCGATGGGCATGATGGTCACGCGCGTCGCGTCGGAGGGCGCGCTCGGCGCGGACCTCGCGGCTCAGCTCTTTTCGCGTCCCGACGTGCTGCGCAGTGCGGGCGGCCTGTTGCTCGCGCTAGCGCTGGTCCCCGCGTTGCCGCGGCCGCTCTTTGCGGTGCTCGGCGGGTGCGCCTTCGTCATGGCGGCGGCGGCACAGCGGCATCGCGCGCGCCGCGAAACTGAAGCGGCCTACGCGCGCGACCGCATCAAGCGCAATGCGATGCGCCGTCCGGAGCTCGCGCTCGGCCTCGTGGGCGTCGACCCGATCGCCGTCGAGATCGGCGCGGATCTGGCTCCGCTGCTCGCGCCGCCGCTCTCCGACGCGTTGCTGGACCGAATCGGCGAGGTTCGCCGCGCGCTGGCTGCCGACATCGGCGTCGTGCTGCCCGGCGTGCGCCTTCGTGACGACCTCGCACGCGAGCCGCGCACGTATGGCATTCGCGTGCGGGATCGTCTGCTCGGCGTTGGGCGGCTCGACCTCGACCGGCTGCTCGCGGTAGCGGACGAATCGGTTCTCGCATCGTTGGGCGGACGTATCGAACCGGAGCCGGTCTACGGATTGCCGGCGGCCTGGATCGCGCCGGAAGGCCGCGAGGCTGCGGCGAACGCGGGCGCGCTCGTGTTCGATCCCATCTCCGTGATCGGATCGCATCTCGCGGAGATCGCGCGCGTCCACGCCGTCGAGCTCGTCGGGCGCCAGGAGCTGCAGACGCTGATCGAGCACTTGCGCGCCACCGTTCCGGCGCTCGTAAAGGAGATCGGCGGAGACGCGTTGCCGTTCGGTGCGCTGCATCGCGCCTTCGGGCTGTTGCTACGCGAGGCGGCGTGGCCGCGCGATCCGATCGCCGTCATCGAAGCCATGCTGGAGGCCGGCACGCACGAGCCGCGCGAGCTCGCGGAGGCCGCGCGGCGAGCCATCGTGCCGGACTTGCTGCGGCGCAGGGGAGTGACGCAGCTCGAGCCGGCGATCTTCGATCCGACATTCGAGCAGCGGCTGATCGCGAGCTGGTGCCGCTCCGACGCGTACGATCCCGCCACCGCGCTGGCCGTGCGCGCGCGCATCGAGGCGTACGCGGCGCGGACGCCGCGCGATCGAGCCGCGGTCGTTTGCACCGCGGCGCTGCGGCCGATGCTCGCGGATTTCCTGCTGCGCTGCGGCGTGCGGATCGGCGTGTACGCCTACGGCGAGTTGCCGAGCGACGTGACGCTCGCGCCCGCCGAGGTCATCGACGAGAAGGAACCGAACGCGCTCGTTGCATGCACTTAACGGCCCTGGATTGGGTCATCGTCGTCGCGTCGCTGGGCGTGAGCTTCGTTCCGGCGATCGTGCTGGCACGGCGAGCCGGGCGCAACATCACCGAGTTCTTCGCGGCGGGGCGGCAGGCGCCGTGGTGGCTGATCGGTATCTCGCTCGTTGCGACCACGTTTTCGACCGACACGCCCAACCTCGTGACCAATCTGGTGCGCGACGGCGGCGTCGCCGAGAACTGGGTCTGGTGGTCGTTTTTGCTCACCGGAATGGCGACGGTCTTTTTCTTCGCGCGGCTGTGGCGGCGCTCGGGCGTGCTCACCGATCTCGAGTTCTACGAGCTGCGCTACGCGGGGCGCGCGGCGTCGTTCGTGCGCGGCTTCCGCGCGATCTACCTCGGGCTGTTCTTCAACTGCTGGATCATCGCGACCGTCAACCTCGCGCTGGTGAAGATCGCCGGCATCTTGTTCGGCTGGCCGCGCGCGGAGACGCTCGCGATCTGTGTCGCCGTGCCGATCATCTTTGCCGCGACCGCTGGGCTGTGGGGCGTCATGGTCACCGACATGATCCAGTTCTGCATCACGATGAGCTCGGCGTTCGCTGCGGCGTACTTCGCGATCCACGCCCCGGGCGTCGGCGGCCTGCACGGCCTCGTGACGCACGTCGCGCAGACGCACGCGCTCACGCTCTCGATCGTGCCGAACTTCGCCGACCCGAAGACGGCGCTGGCGATCTTCGTGATCCCGCTCACGGTCTTGTGGTGGTCGGTGTGGTATCCCGGCGCGGAGCCGGGCGGCGGCAGCTACGTCGCGCAGCGCATGCTCGCCGCGCGCACCGAGTCCGACGCGCTCTTCGGCACCTTCGCGTTCCAGGTGATGCACTACGCGCTACGCCCCTGGCCGTGGATCGTCGTCGCGCTCGCCTCGACGATCGTGTATCCGTCGCTGCACGACATCCAGCTGCGCTTTCCCAACGTCGCGGCCAACCTGATCGGCAACGACATCGCCTATCCGGCCATGCTCGTCTTCCTGCCGGCGGGCTTCGCGGGCTTCATGGTCGCGGGCATCTTCGCCGCCTATCGCTCGACGATCGAGACGCACCTGAACTGGGGCACGTCGTACCTCGTGCACGACTTCTATCAGCGCTTCATCCGGCCGGGCTCGAGCCAGCGCGAGCTCGTGTTCGCCGGCCGGCTCGTGACGGTGCTGCTGATGGGCGTCGGCGTCGCGCTCACGCTGGCGCTCGACAACGCGAAAAACGCGTTCAACCTGCTGCTCTCGATCGGCGCGGGCACGGGCCTGATCTATCTGTTGCGCTGGTTCTGGTGGCGCATCAACGCGTGGAGCGAGGTGAGCGCGATGGCCGCGTCGTTCGTCGCCTCGCTCGCGTTCTTCGTCGCGGCTAAGCTCGGCCACGCCGTCGCGAGCGTCGACGCGCTGCTGATCACCATCGGCGTCACCACGGTCGTGTGGCTTGCGGTCACGTTCCTCACGCCGCCGGTCGACGCAACCGTCCTGGCGGCGTTCTACCGCCTGGTTCGGCCCGCGGGGCCGGGCTGGGCGCGGGTGCGTCGCAGCGGCGGCCTCCCGGCCTCGCCCGATTCGCTCCCGCTCGCGCTGCTTGGCTGGGTGCTCGGGCTTGCCTCGGTGTACGGCGCGCTCTTCGCTGCGGGCGCGTTCGTCTACGGGCGGGCCGCCCAGGGGGCGGTGTGGAGCGCGATCGCGGTCGCCGCGGTCGCCGGGCTGCTCGCGATCGGCCGCCGCCTGTGGAATCCCGTCGCTTCCGACGGCAGGCCCGGCGCCGCCGGAAGGCTAAGCTCCTCCGGCTCCAATGAACTGGAAGAACCTGAAGGCGCCGTTTAAGGCGCTCGTCATCGTCGCGATTTGCGTGGTCTCGATCTGGCAGGCGTGGCCCGTGCAGAAGAAGATTCACCTCGGCCTCGACCTGCAAGGCGGCGCGCGGCTCTTGCTCCAGCTCTATCCGACCGCCGAGGTTCCCCAGATCACGACGCAGGTTCAGGCGCAGACGCGCGAGGTGATCGACCGCCGCATCAACGGCCTCGGCGTGGCTGAGCCGTCGATCAGTAACGTCGGCACCGATCGCATCCTCGTCGAGCTCCCGAGCGTGAAGAATCCCGACCAGGCGGAGCAGGTGCTCAAGCAGGTCGCGGTGCTCGAATACAAGATCGTTCCGTTCGACGTCGTCCAGAAGGCCGACGCCGCCAACGCGATGCTGCAGCAGCCCAACCTCAACGCAAAGGCCAAGGCCGATGCGGAGCTCTACGTCGCGAAGACGGCGTATGAGAACAGCGGCCCCGTCGTGTACTCCGGCAAGGACCTCAAGGCCGCGCAGGCCAGCTACGACCAGGCCGGCCGTCCCGACATCACGTTCCAGACGAAGAATCCGGCCAAGTTCGGAAAGCTCACGTCGTCGAATCTGCAGAAGCCGCTCGGCATCTTCCTCGACCATCGCTATCTTTCGGCGCCGATCATCCAGAGCCCGATCTACGACAGCGGCGAGATCACGGGCAACTTCACGCAAGACGAGACGATCACGCTCGCCAACGAGCTCAACGCCGGCGCGCTGCCCGTCAGCGTGAAGATCGTCGAGAAAGAAACGATCGGCCCGACGCTGGGTAAGATCGACCTGATCCAGTCGATGCGCGCCGCGGCCCTCGGGCTCGGACTCGTGCTGCTGTTCATGATCTTCGTGTATCGCCTGCCTGGGTTTCTCGCCGACGTGGCGCTCGCGATCTACGTGCTGATCATGCTCGCGATCCTCGCGATCTCGCAGGCGAGCCTGACGCTGCCGGGCATCGCCGGCTTCGTGCTCTCGATCGGCATGGCCGTGGACGCGAACGTGCTGATCTTCGAGCGCATCAAGGAAGAGCTCTGGAACGGCAAGACGATGCGCGCCGCCGTGCGCGTCGGCTTCCAGCGCGCGTTCTCGGCCGTCTTCGACAGCCACTTCACGACGATCGTCGGCGCCGGCGTCCTCTACATGCTCGGCACCGGGACGGTCAAGGGCTTCGCCTTCACGCTCTTCTGGGGCACCGTCGTGTCGCTGTTCACCGCCGTCTTCATCACGCGCTTCTTCGTCGACGTTTTGGTCGACAACGACATCCTCACGACGCCCGAGCTCTACGGCGTGAAGCGGGGCGACGTCGGCATCTTCTCCAGGGGCGCGGCCGAGGCGGGAGCGTAGGCGATGTTATTCCGGCGGCTCAACTGGAACATCGTCGGCTGGTACCGCATCGTTTCGACGATCTCGTTTCTCGTCATCGCGCTGGGCCTCGGCTCGATGATCTACCACGGCTTCGCCGGCGGCAACGGCTTCCAGCCGTCGCACATGCTGCGCCTCGGCCTCTCGTTTACGGGCGGCACCGACATCGCAGTGAAGTTCACGCAGCCCACGACCTCCGACAAGGTCAAGACGGCGCTGACGAGCCTCGGCATGACCGAAGAATCGGTCACGACCGCCGGCACCGACGGCACGCAGTTCGTCATCCAGACTCAGACCTCGTTCGCCAACGACTCGGCGCCGGTCTGGAACGCGCTCGGTACCGTCGCGCCGGTCGACCGAGCCGCGTCGCAGATCACGGCGGTCGGGCCGTCGCTCGGGCGCGAATACCTCACGAAGGCGCTATGGGCACTCGTGATCGCGCTGAGCATCCAGTTCATCTACATCGCGTTCCGCTTCGGCTGGAACTACATCTTCGGCCTCGTCACGGTCATCGCGCTCCTGCGCGACGCCGCGATGATGATCGGCATCTACGCCCTGGCGGACAAGCGCGCCGACGACGCGTTCCTCGCCGCCGTGCTGACCGTCATCGGCTACTCCGTCATGGACACGATCGTCATCCTCGACCGGATCCGCGAGAACACCAAGCTGATGGCGGGCGCGCCCTACGACACGATCGTCAACGAGTCGATCAAGCAGACGATGACGCGCTCGTTCAACACGCTCGCGACCGTCGTCATCACGCTGGTGGCGCTGCTCGCGCTGGGTGGCGCGTCGCTCAAGAACTTTGCCTTCGCGCTGCTCGTCGGCATCTTATCAGGCGGATACCACTCGATCTTTTTCTCGGCACCGCTCGTGCTCGTCTTCCGCAAGCGCCAGCTCGAGGCGGCCGCGAAGCGCCGCCGAGCCGCGCTCGCTCAGGACCGCACTGTGACCGCGCGGACGCGCTCCGAGTCGACGGCGCTCCAGAGCCGCGGCGGCGTGCCGCGCGAGGACATCGTAGCCGCGCGGCGCGAGCGCCGCGCGAAGGCCAAGGCCGCGCGCGGCGCCTCACCGGCGGCGCCGCAGCGCTATCGCCGCAAGCGCGACGACGGCGGCGTCGCCGTCGAGGAGCCGTACGCGGGCGAGGATGCAACTGCGCTGGATCCGCTCGACGCCCAGAACGCCGGGCTGCACGATGCTGCGATGGAGCAAGGCCACGAGGAAATCGCGCTCAACCTCGACGCGTTCCCTTCGACAGGGCCCGTCCTGAGCGACACTGAGCTTGTCGAAGTGGAGTCGAAGGAGTCAGAGCAAGCTGAGACGAGCTCAGAGCAAGCCCCAAGCTCAGAGCAACCGAAGGAGTAGGGCGCTCCCGGAACCCACGCGCTCGGAGCTCGCCTTCGAGGCGGCGCTGCGCGCGCTAACCGATCCTGCCGCCGTCGCTGAGCCGCGGGTCCTGAGCGAGACTGAGCTTGTCGAAGTGGAGTCGAGGGAAACGGACGAATTCGTCGAGCGCGTCTTCGCGCGCAGCGAGAGCTACTTGCGCGACCCGTACGCGACCATCGGCGACGCGCCGCGCTTCCACACGAAGATCGCGGGCGTCTCGTTCGAGGGCCGCCAAGACGTCATTGCCGGCCTGCGCGTCGGCGCGCCGCTCGAGCTGCGGCGAGAGCCGCACAACCCGCACGATTCCAACGCGATCGCCGTGCATTACGGCAACCTGCAGCTCGGGTTCTTCAACCGAAAGATGGCGGCGCACATCGCGCCGCTGATGGATGCGGGCGCACGCTATCGCGCGCGGATCGCATCGCTGACAGGCGGTCCTTCGACAAGCTCAGGACAGGCTCAAGGAAAACATCGCGGGGTCAACATCTTCGTCGAGCGCGAGGCCGCCGGCGCGCTGGCGCCCGAGCGGCGCCCTTCGACTCCACTTCGACAAGCTCAGTGTCGCTCAGGACAGGCTCTGTTGGATGAAGAATCGCGGGTCGAGGAGATAGTGCGGGCGGCGCTGCTCGGCTCCGCGCGCCCGCACGCCGCGCAGCTCGCCGTGCTCGAGCGCGTGGACGCAGGCAAGAACACGCTCGCGGTGCTCGGGACGGGGCGCGGCAAGTCGTTCTGTTTCCAGTTCGCCGCGGCGATGCGTGCCCTTCGACAGGCTCAGGGCAGGCTCGGCGACGCGAAGACGCTGGTCGTCTATCCGCTCCGCGCACTAGCCAACGATCAATACGAGGCGCTGCGCCGCACGCTCGATCCGCTCGGGCTGCGCTGCTTCCGCGCCAACGGCTCGATCAATAACGAGGAGCGCGACGATCTCTTCCGCGCGCTGCGCGAGGGCACGTGGGACGTCGTGCTCGCGACGCCGGAGTTCCTCGAGTTCCACCGCGAAGCGCTGCGCGGCGCCGGCACGCCGTCGTTCGTGGTCGTCGACGAGGCGCACCACGTGCACGAGTCGCGGCATCGTCCGGCGTACTCACGGCTCGCGGCGACGATCGCCGAGCTCGGCACGCCGCAGATCCTCGCGCTGACGGCGACGGCCCGCGACGACGCGTTCCGCCGCATCGTCGACGACCTGAAGATCGACGCGTGGGTAATCGATCCGACCGTGCGCGAGAATCTCGAGGTGGTCGACGCGCGCAACACCAAGGACAAGATTGGCTACCTCACCGATCTGTTCGGCGCGGGCGGGGCGTACGAGAAAGGCATCGTCTACTGCAACTCGCGGCCGGAGGTCGCGAAGGTCGCTCAGCGGCTGCGCAAGGGGCTCGGCAATCGCGTCGTCTTCTACCATGGAAAGATGCCGAACCCCGAACGCCTCGAGGTGGAGCGGCTCTTTCGCGAGGGGAGCCTGCGCGTCGTGGTCGCAACGTCGGCGTTCGGCGAGGGCATCGACCTGCCCGACGTGCGCAACGTCGTGCTCTACCACCTCAACTTCGACTTCGGCGAGTTCAACCAGCAGGCGGGCCGGGCCGGGCGCGACGGCGCGCCCGCGCGCATCCACCTGCTCTACGGTGAACAGGACCGCGCGCTCAACGAATATCTCATCGATATCGACGCCCCGCCGCTGCCGCGGCTGCGCGAGATCTACCGTGGGCTGCGTCCTTCGACAGGCTCAGGACAGGCTTTGGTGCGTGGCGACAACGCGCAGCTCGCCGGCATCTTGGACATCGAACGCGTGGCGGACCGGACGATCGGCGCCGCGCTGCGCATCTTCGCGGACTCGGAACTCGTCGAGGTCGGAGAAGACGACGAGGGGCGCTTCGTGCGGTTCCTACCGGTCGCCGGTAAGGTGGAGATGGAGCGCAACGAGCGCTATGCCGAGGGTGAGGCGACCCGGGAGGCGTTCACGGAGTTCAGCAAACTCGCGCTAAGCGCGCCGGCGATGACGTTGACGCGCATCATCAACCGGCCGATCTATCCCTCCCGAGTCGAACTAATGCGTTAGCTACTCCGTATCTACCGGTAGATTCGAGCGCGGCATTGTCATGATGTATTGCGTGGAGTACTTCGAGTGAATCGGCTTGAACGCGCGCGCCCGCTGCGAGAAGTTGAAGGCGTTGTCCAGGCTAGTGGCGCGCGTGTCCGTGTAGCCTTGCCAGGCAGATCCCGGCCCGATCGGCGGTAGGTTAAAAACTTCCTCCATGAACTTCAGGATGCTGCCGAACTCGTAGTACGTCTTGTCTACGTAGTTCGTCTTGGCATACGGCGAGACGATCAGGCACGGGACGCGGATGCCGTTGCCGCGGAAGTCCAGGTCCGGCGGCTTGGCGTTGTCATAGAACCCGCCCCAATCGTCCCATAACAGGACGATCGCGGTCGAGCTCCAGTCGGGGCCCTGCCCGACGGCGTTGACGATCGAGGAGACCCACGAGGGGCCCTTGTCGCTATGTGAGCCCGGGTGGTCGGAGTCATCGTGGTTCGGCGTCACCCAGCTCACCTGCGCCAGGTTGCCGTTTTGCGCGTCGGTGAGCACCTGCGTCTCGGGCTGGACCATGTCTTTCTGCCAATCAGGTCCGCGGCGCACATACTTGATCGCCTCGAACGGCGACCAGATCCCGGCGTGCCTGATCACGTCCACGTAGTACTTCCACGAGATACCGCCCTGGTCGAGATCCTGGGCCATCGTGTTGAACTGCGTGAAGCACGGGTAGGGACCGACGAAGTAGAGCTCCTTGCGGTTCGTGCCGATCACGTCGGTCTTGGTGCCGCGCGGCGAGTCGCAACTGTTGTAGGCGCCATCCGAGAAGTCGACCAGCGCCCAGAGCGGATTCTGTTGGACGCTGTCGGTTCCGGCGACGAGCGTGATGTGCGCGGTCCAGCTCGGCCCGAACTCGGTCGGGAACATGTGCGCGGCGAGGACGTACTGATTGGCCATGTCCCAGTACGGTTGGACCTGCGACCGCTCGATGTACGCGTAGGCCGCGTCGTCGCCCTTCTGACCCCACTTGGTGAAGCCGTCCATCTTCCCCTTATCCCAGTCGATGATCGAGGCCGGGTAGACGTGCTCGAGGTTGGGTTCTACTTGGAAGGTGTCTTGATGCAGTGTGATCCTGACCCGCTTGCCGTGCTTTAATCCCCAGCCCCACGTGGGCGCGTCGGCGTTCGGGTAGCCGGCGAAGAAGTTTTCGAAGCTGCGATTCTCTTGGATGATGACGACGATGTGTTTGATGTAGTTGCTCGAGAGGCTGCGCTCCGTCGGCGAGATCCCCGGCACGACGGCCTGCGGAAGAGCGCTCGAGGAGGACGAACCGGAAGCGCACCCGGCGCAAACGGCAATCGTCAGCGCGGCCATAGCTGCGAGAAGTTTGGCGGCCATGATGTTCCTCTTGTGAAGTAGTTCGAGGCTGTCCGGATGCAGTTCCGCGCGGCAGGGGTCCTTCCTTCGGAATTTAGGGGTCGCTCGGCTTAGGTGATGACGCGGGTCATCGCATCTTCGTCGACGGCGTCATAAAACGCGTTGTCGGTCTCCGTCACGCCCGCGGAGGCCCACGGGTCGATCTCGCGGCGCGACGTGGGGAGATGCACCGTCGGCCCGACGGCATCGGAGTAATCGGAACCGCCAAACGCCTTAAAGTTGTCGCTCTCGCGGTGCGACAATACGAGCGAGCGTACCGCCTCGGCGGCGTCCCGCGCGTCGCTGCGAATGCGATCGCTCAACCGCGCATCGCTCGCCAGCTTTTCGTAAAACGCGATCGCCGGCCGGTCGGCGCGCCAGGGCATGTCGCTCGTCGCCTCGGGGAAGCGCGCCATTCCCTCGATCGTGCGCGCGTCTTGGCGCACGGCGCCGCGCACGCCGGGCTCGCGCGCCGCGGCGGCGACGCCGTCGTTGAGCCGCTTGATGCTGCGCTCGGCTCGTGCGATCTTCTCCGGATCGAGATCGAGCACGTCGAACGCCGCCGCCGGACCGAAGTCGAGCTCGCCCGCGTCGTACTTCGTGCGCATGACGTCGTTGACGATCGCCTTCGCCATCGCGTCGGGATCGTGCGCGTGCGAGGCGATCGCGTGCGCGACGCCGCTGGGCACGCCCGGCGCGAGCATCGTCTCGGGGCTCGCGGCGAGATACTTCACGCCGGCGCGCGAGAGCGCGTCGGCAAATCCCATCGTATCCATCAGGCACTGATTCGCGACGACGCCGTCGACGCTGCGGCTGGCATCCTCGGGATGCTCTTGCGCGTGCATCGCGACGCCGTCGGAGATCGCCTTGGCGATGTCCGGCATGCTCATGGCGCGACCGTCGCGCGTCTCGAGGCCGCCGCCGTCGCCGCCCCCATGATCGACGAGATCGATCCAGGTCGTCTGCGCGCCGCTCGCCTGCGCGTTGTCGAGCGTGTGCGCGACGAACCGCGCGAGGTTGGCCTCGCTGCTCATCTCGTGCGCGCGCGCGACGTGCACGCGCGACACGTCGCCGTCCGCGATCGTGTACTGCTCGGTGTGCAGTGCGCCGGACTCGACGGCGTCGCCGTCGGCCCGCAGCCGGGTCGTGTCCTCGACGGTGAACTCGATGCGCGAATCGGTGCGGCTCGTGCGCAGCGCTTGCGAGAGCGTGGACTCCTGGATCGCGTCGAGATTGTTGTCGCCGTCGCGATAAATTCCGAATTCGAGCGAGCGGCGCGCGGGCGTCGCGGTGACGTTCTGAAGCATGAGGCCTCCTGACGTGACGAGTCGGGAGGCCTACTGCGACGACGATTCGGGACGGCAAGGCACGCGTACCGCTACGAAAAACGTAGCGGCGCGCGCCGGCGCCTTGCTATGCTCGCAAGAGTCGAAATGGGACGAGATTTGCATCGAACACCCGTTCGGAATGGGGCCGTGCTTTTAGGGGAAACTACCGGCTCGTGACGCGCGATCATGACGTCTTGGTCTTGGGCGCGGGCTTGGCTGGTATGCGGGCGGCACTCGAAGCCGCGCGCGGCGGAGCCGACGTCGCGATCGTCACCAAGGTGCATCCCATCCGCAGCCACTCGAGCGCCGCGCAGGGCGGCATCAACGCGGCGATCTCCGAGGAGGACAGCTGGGAGTCGCACGCCTTCGACACCGTCAAGGGCAGCGATTATCTCGCCGATCAAGACGCAGTCGAGATCATGGCTCAGGAGGCGCCCGCGGACATCATCGAGTTCGAGCACATGGGCGTCATCTTCTTTCGCGGCCCCGACGGTAAGCTCGGGAAGCGCGCGTTCGGCGGCGCGTCACTGGCGCGCACGTATTTCGTCGGTGACATCACCGGCCAGGCGCTGCTCGTCACGCTGTACGACCAGATCCTCAAAGCCGGCGTCAAGGTCTACGAGGAGTGGTTCGCCACCAAGCTCTTCATGGAAGGCGGCGCGTGCCGCGGGCTCGTGGCGCTGGAGATGATCACCGGCGAGCTGCATCTGTTGCGCGCCAAGGCGGTCGTCGCCGCCAGCGGCGGACTCGGCCGTCTCTACGAGCCGAGCACCAACGCGCTGATTTGCACGGGCGACGGATACTCGCTCGCGTATCGCGCCGGCGCGCCGCTGATGGACATGGAGATGGTGCAGTACCATCCCACGACGTTGGCCGGCAGCGGCTTCCTGATGACCGAAGCCGCGCGCGGCGAAGGCGCCTATCTCCTCAACTCCGAGGGCGAGCGCTTCATGAAGCGCTATGCGCCCAACAAGATGGAGCTGGCGGCGCGCGACGTCACGTCGCGCGCGGAGGCAACCGAGATCGCGGAGGGCCGCGGCATCGACGGCAACGTGCTGCTCGACCTGCGCCACCTTGGCCCCGACGTCATATTGAAGAAGCTCCCGCAAATTCACGAGATGGCACTCGACTATCTCGGCATCGACATGATCAAGGAACCCGTCCCGGTGCGGCCCGGCATGCACTATCAGATGGGCGGCATCAAGACTGACGTCGAGGGCGCGACGGCTGTACCCGGCATCTACGCGGCGGGCGAGGTCGCGTGCGTGAGCGTCCACGGCGGCAATCGGCTCGGCGCCAACTCGCTGCTCGACACGATCGTCTTCGGGCGTCGCTCCGGCAAGGCGTCGGCGGAGTACGCGAAGCGCACGCCGGCCAGCACGGGCGGCGAAGATCTGTTGGCTGCGGAGCAAGCGCGCCTGCAAGAGTTGCTGGAACGCCCGTACACCGGCGACACGCCTGCCGGGCTGCGCCTCGAGCTCGCGACGATGATGGACGAAAAGGTCGGGCTGTATCGCAACGAGGCCGGCCTGCGCGAGGCGCTCGCGGCGATCGACGGATACAAGAAGCGTTACGAACGCATCGCCGTCGGCGACAAGGGCAGGGTCTTCAATCAGGCGCTGGAGTTCGTGCTGGAGCTCGGCTACCTGCTGGACTGCGGCGAAGCCATCATACGCGCCGCGCTCGAGCGCAAGGAGAGCCGCGGCGCCCACACGCATACCGAACATCCGGAGCGCAACGACGAGGAATGGCTGAAGCACGTCGTGCTGACCCATCGCGGCGAGCGCGAGCCGGAGATCTCACACGTCCCCGTCACCATCACACGCTGGAAGCCCGAGGTGCGCACCTACTAAATGCAGTTTACGATCGAAGTCGGGCGCTACAACCCCGAAGGCCGCTACGCCGACAACGCGATCCCGGGCGAGCCGTATCCGGCCCCGTGGAATCGTTCCCCGGTGCGGCGCTATCAGACGTACACCGTCGACCTGCCGGAGCATGCGGTCGTGCTGGACGCGCTCATCGAGATCCGCGAGTACCAGGATCAGTCGCTGGCCGTGCGCTGCGCGTGCCGCAGCGCGATCTGCGGCTCGTGCGCGATGTGGATCAACGGCCACGCGAACCTCGCCTGCAAGAGCAAGCTGCAGGAGTTCACCCAGGACGGAAAGACGCGCGTGGAGTCGCCGCCGTCCATGCCGGTGATCCGCGACCTCGTCTGCGACATGGCGCCCTTCTGGGAGAAGCACCTCGCGGTGAAGCCGTGGCTGCAAAACAAACGCCCGGTCCCGCCGCCCGACGAGGAGTATCGCGTTCCGAACGCGGCGATGGAGGAGCTGATCCAAGAGGTCAGCTGCATCAGCTGCGGCGCCTGCCTGATGGACTGCGAGTCGTTCGCCGTCAACTCCGAATTCCTCGGGCCGCAGGCGCTCGCGCAGGCCTATCGCTATACGGCCGATCCGCGCGACGCGGAGGCGAAGGAGCGGCTCGGCCAATACAGCGAGTCCGGCGGCATCTGGGACTGCACGCACTGCTACGAGTGCGTCACGCAATGCCCCAAGGGCGTCGCGCCGCTCGAACAGATCCTCAAGCTGCGTAAGCTCGCCGTCGACGCCGGGTTCACCAACAACCCCGGCACGCGGCACGCCGACGCCTTCGCCGAGTCGGTGCGCGACAGCGGAAGGCTCAACGAGCTCACGCTGATGCCCAAGTCGATCGGCTACTTCAACGTCATGGAGCAGCTCAAGGTGCTGCCGAGCGCGTTCAACCTGCTGCGCGCCGGCAAGCTCCCGCCGCTCATCCACCACAAAATTCCTGGACTCAAGCGCATCAAGGCGATTTTCGAGCGCGTCGGAGGACGGTTCAAGTGAAGGTTGCGTTCTATCCCGGCTGCGTCTCGCAAGGCGCCTGCCCGGAGCTCTACGTGTCGGCCACGGCCATCGCCGAGCCGCTCGGCCTCGAGCTCCACGAGCTGACTCAGGCGCCCTGCACCGGCGCCGGCGTGCTGAGCGAGCAGAATCCGGAACTCGCCGACGCGCTCAACGGCCTGACGCTGGCCATGGCGGAGGCCGAAAACGCCGATCTCATGACGATCTGCAGCACGTGTCAGGGCGTGCTCTCGAATCACAACTATCATCTGCAACGAGACTCGGCCCGGATGGATCGCGCGAACGCGACGATCGCCGACCAGGGTTTCCGCTACGGCGGCACGACCAAGGTCAAGCACCTGCTCTGGATGCTCTTCGAAGACATCGGCATCGATCGCGTCGCGGCGCGCATCAAGCGCAAGCTCACCGGGCTCAAGATCGCGCCGTTCTACGGCTGCTACATCCTCCGCCCGATCGAGTCGCTCGGGTTGCGCGAACGGCCGGAGCGCAAGACCTACCTCGAGCGTCTCATCTCGCTGCTCGGCGCCGAGCCCGTCGAGTATCGCGGCTCGACGAAGTGCTGCGGCTTCCCGATGCTGACGTTCAATCGCGACAAGGCGCTCGCGATGGGCGGCAATCACATCATCGAGGCCAAGGAGAAGGGCGCCGATCTCCTCGTCACGCCGTGCCCGCTCTGTCATCTCAATCTCGACGGACAGCAGCCCGACGCCGCGCGCGTCCTGAAGCAAGAGATCGACGTTCCGATCTTCCATCTGCCCCAGCTTCTCGGCCTCGCGTTCGGTTTCGAACCCGAGCAGCTGCGGCTCAATCACCACGTCGTATCGACGAAGGGCGCGCTCGAAAAGGTCGAGCTGAAAGTCTAAGGGGCCTCGGCCGCCGGCGACGGCGCGGGACAATCGCGTAAGAGCGTGAGTCCGTCCGCCGTGCTGTGAGCCATGACGTATTGCACGAGCGGGGGTTCACCCGCCGCTTTTTCGGGGGGCGGTTGCTGAAACCGCGTCGGGAAGTTCGGATCGCGCAGATTCTGGTCCGACCACGGATTCGCGGCTTCGCTCGCATAGTACCAGGGATAGTCGAGGATCATCGACTGCGTCGCGCCGTCGGAGAAGCGCACGGCCATGCGGATGTCCACCCAGAAGCCGTGCGTCCGCGAGTCGTACTGCGAACCATGGGGATCCGAGAACGTCACGAAGCCGCACGGGCGCGTATCGCTCGCCGCGGCGTCGCCGGCCGCGCTCGCGCCGTTGCCGCTGTTGGTTCCGGTGCCGGCCGACGCGACGATCGCATGCGCGCTCCCGCTGCCGGCCGCGTCCCATGCCGGTCGAGCCGCCGAGACCGCGTGCGTCACGACGCGGCGCGGTTTGCCGCGGCGAGCCGAGGCGCGGTGCGCCGCCGGCGCGGCGGGGACGAGACGAACGCGCTCGGCGACGCGCACCGGCCGAGGCGTCGGTGTTGCTACGGTGCGCAACGCCACGCGCAGGATGCGCGCGTGCGTGACCACCTCTTGGCTCGGGGATGGGCGCCAGAGCGCTTGCGGCACGAGTCCGGCGGCCGCCTCGTGGATCGCGATCGAGATCGCGATGGCGAGCAGCAACCGGGGCTTTGGCTCGCCGAGGTCGAGTTTCATCCGTTTCACAAGAAGAACGCCGAGCCGGTCCGCGTGGAGAGGCTCGGCGTTTTTCCGTCTTTAGTGCCTACGGATTCGTGTTGTAAGTCTGTACGTACCACTGCCTGAACTGGTCGTAGGTCGGGTAGTAGCCGTACTTGTGATAGAACCAATCGCGATAGGCGTCTTGCCGGCGCGCCACCTCCTGCTCTTCCGCTCGTTTCTCCCGGACCTTGTGGTTGTAGTTGACGATGAGCGGAACGGAGGCGACTGCGGCGGCACTGACTATGATGATCGTGGTGGTGCTGCCCGCGCCGTTGGCCAGCGCGGGAGCAACCGTGCCCGCGGCGAGCGCTGCGGTCAGCGCGGCAGCCAGGGCGTACGGTTTCTTCATGTCCATCCTTTCTGCAGGCCCTTCGATCCCCCGACTGTAACCGGTCCATCGTGGAGATCGAAACCCTGATTCGAGCGATCCCAGATTTTCCGATTCCCGGGATCCTTTTCCGTGACATTACCCCGTTGTTGAAAGATAAGCAAGGCTTTCGGCGCGCGATCGACCTGTTCGTGGAGCGTTTCATCGGGCGGGGAATCGACTACGTCGTCGGCGTCGAGGCGCGCGGATACATTCTGGGAGCGCCGATCGCGTACGCGATCGGCGCCGGATTCATCCCGGTACGCAAGCCCGGAAAGCTGCCGCACGACAAGCTCAGCGAAGAGTACGCGCTCGAATACGGGACCAATGCGCTGGAGATCCACGCCGACGCCATCGGCACGGGCGACCACGTCCTCGTCGTGGACGATCTGCTCGCGACGGGTGGCACCGCCGCCGCCACCGGGCGGCTCCTCGAACGTCTCGGAGCCAGCGTCGACGCCTTCGCCTTTTTGGTCGAGCTGACGGATCTGAACGGACGCGAGAAACTGGCGGGTCACGACGTCGTCACGTTCCTTTCGTACTGATTTGCGATGAGGTTCGTCGTGCTTGCCGTCGCAATCGCGGCCGCCGCTCTGGCCGCGACGGCGCCGAGTCCCGCGCGCCCGCACGCGACGCCCACGCCGCAGCCTACGCCCACCCCGGTTGCGGACCCCGCGATCACCAAGCTCGCGCGCCAGCAGTTCGTGCAGTGGCAGGCCGGGATCATCAACAAGAGCCTGTACGCGCAGCAGGTACTGGATAAGCTCAACGATGCGAAGATCGCCAACACGTCGGCGGCGCTGGGGCAGCTCGGCGCACTGATCGACGTCGTCTTTCTCGGGCCCTGGGTCGCGGCCGACTTCCCGCCCGGGGCGCGCGGCTACGCCTATCAGATGCGCTGTACCTCGGGGAACATCTACCTCTGGCTCGCGCTCGATGCGCAGGGCAAGATCGCGACGATCCTCTTCAAGAACCGGCTCGACGTCGAGACGGTGACCCCCGCCCCGAGCCCCACGCCCCCCTAGCCGGGCCCGCTGCGTTATAATAGCGGGATACCCATGACCATCACCGAGCTGATCGAGCGAGTCCGCCGCTATGACACCTCCGCCGACGCGGAGGCGCTGATGCGCGGCTATGAGGTGGCCGTCGCGGCCCACGGGGGCCAGCGCCGCGCGTCCGGCGAGTCGTTCATCGAGCACCCGCTGGCCGTTGCCGGAATCCTGGCCGACCTCGAGATGGACCACGAGACGATCGCGGCGGCGCTGCTCCACGACGTCGTCGAGGACACGTCGATAACGAACGAGCAGGTGACGGCCCAGTTCGGCGACGAGATCTCGCGCCTGGTCGACGGCGTGACCAAGTTGACGCGGATTCCATACCAATCGAAGGAAGACGCGCAGGTCGAGAATCTCCGCAAGATGTTCCTGGCGATGGCCAAGGACATCCGCGTCATCATCATCAAGCTGGCCGACCGCCTGCACAACATGCGCACGCTCGCGAGCCTGCCGCCGTCCAAGCAGCAGGGCATCGCGCGGGAGACGCTCGACATCTACGCGCCGATCGCGCACCGGCTCGGGATCTGGAAGATCAAGTGGGAGATCGAGGACGAGTGTCTTCGCTACCTCGATCCCACTGGCTATCACGACATCGTCGAGCGCGTCGCGAAGACGCGGCGCGAGCGCGAGGCCGACGTCGAAAACGCGATCGCTCGGCTGCGCGACGAATTCAAGGCGCTCAAGATTAACGCCGAGATCCAAGGCCGGCCGAAACACTTCTATTCGATCTACTCGAAGATCAGCAAGGGACGCGAGTTCTCGACGATCTACGACCTGACGGCGATCCGCATCATCGTCGATACCGTGAAGGACTGCTACGCTGCGCTCGGCGCCGTTCACGCGATGTGGACGCCGCTGCCGGGACGGTTCAAAGACTACATCGCGATGCCCAAGCCCAACATGTACCAGTCGCTGCACACGACGGTGGTGGGTCCGAGCGGTGATCCTCTCGAGATCCAGATCCGCACGTGGGAGATGCACCGCACCGGCGAGTACGGCATCGCAGCGCACTGGCGCTATAAGGAGGGCGGCAAGGCCGACCAGTTCGAGAACAAGCTCTCGTGGCTCCGCGCGCTGTTGGAGTGGCAGAAAGACATGCGCGATTCGCGCGTCTTCATGGAGAACCTGAAGCTCGATCTGTTCGACTCGCAGGTCTTCGTGTTCTCGCCGCGCGGCGACGTCTATTCGACACCCGCCGGCGGCACGCCGCTCGACTTCGCGTATCAAGTGCATACGGACGTCGGCAATCACTGCGTCGGTGCGAAGATCAACGGCCGGATCGTTCCGCTCGACTACGCGATGCAGAACGGCGACATTTGCGAGATCCTCGTCAACAAATCAAGCGGCCGGCCCTCGCTGGACTGGCTCTCGATCGTCAAGACGTCGAGCGCGAAACATAAGATCAAGCAGTGGTTCCGCAAGGAGCGCCGCGAGGAGAACGTCTTGGCCGGGCAGGAGGCGCTCGAGCAGGAGCTGGCTCGCGCGGGCCTGCGCACCGACGTCGCGCGTGGCGAGCTGCTCGGGCGCATCGCGTCGCGACTGAACTACGCGACCCCGACGGATCTCTACGCCGCCATTGGTTTCGGGGACGCCTCGGCGCAGGCGGTCGTCAATCGCGTGCGCGACGAGCTCAAGCACGACAACGTCGTCGACCTCACGAAGATCGGGCGCCGGCCGGCGCCGCGAAAGGGCGTGCGGCGCTCGAGCGGCGTGCGCATCGCCGGAGTGGACGACGTGCTCGTGCGACTCTCGAAGTGCTGCTCTCCGGTTCCGGGCGATCCGATCATCGGCTACGTGACGATCGGTCGCGGCGTCAGCATCCACCGCGCCGACTGTCCCAACGTCGCCTACATGAACGCCACGCCGGAGCGGATCTTGCAGGCGCAGTGGATCGACGACGCGGGTCTGACGCACGGCGTGGACGTCGAGGTCGAGGCCGACGATCGCTCGCAGCTGCTGCAAGACATCATGGCGGTCTTCTCGGAGCTCAAGACCCAGGTGAGCTCGGTCAACGCGCGCGTGCGCAAGGACGGAGTCGCGGTGGCGAGCCTCACGCTGCAGATCCGCGACCTCGATCACTTGCACAAGCTGCTCACGAAGCTTGAGACGCTCAAGAACGTGCGGCGGGTCTATCGCGTGACCAAGCGCGAACGCACGGCGCTCTGATCCTACTCCCCGGGCTCGCCGCGTTTGCGGCCGGGGCGATGAACAGCGTCGCCGGCGGCGGAAGTTTTCTTTCGTTTCCGTCGCTCGTGTTCGCCGGCGTGCCGCCGATCTCGGCCAACGCGACCAACAACGCGGCGATGTGGGTCGGCACGATCGGCAGCGCGCGCGGCTATCGCGAAGAGGTCGCGGCGCATCGCGGGCTGTTGCTGCCCGCGATCTGCGCGAGCATCGCGGGCTCGCTGATCGGCTCGTGTTTGCTGTTGGTCACGCCGCAAGCGCTGTTCGTACGGCTGATTCCGTGGCTCTTGCTTTTCGCGACGATCGTCTTCGCGCTGAGCCCGCGCCTGAGGCGTGACGCACCGGTCCAGCCGCGCCACGCGCCGTGGCAGCTCGCCGTGCAGTTCTGCGTCGCGATCTATGGCGGCTACTTCGGCGCGGGCATGGGGATTATGATGCTCGCGGTGCTCGCCTTCTCGGGATTACCGAGTTTCAACGCGCAGAACGCGATCAAGAACGTCCTCGCTGTGGCGATCAACGGCGTCGCCCTGATCCCGTTCGTGGTCGCGCGCATCGTCGATTGGCGTTTCGCGCTGCCGATGGCGGTAATCGCGCTCGCCGGCGGATATCTCGGCGCTCGCCTCTTTCGGCGCGTCCCCCAGCCGTTCGCGCGCGCGGGCGTCGTCGCCATCGGCGTCGTGATGACTATAGTTTTCTTTGTTAGGACTTTTGTCTGAAAGGTGACGGCGGTCGCTCGCTCTTGCAGGTCGGCCAAAAAGGCAATTCGAAGGCCGGGCTTTCACTGCGTGCTACAGCGAGGTTTAGAATGCTTTTTCATAGACGCCAGGCGCTGATCGTCGCCGGAGCGCTGCTGGCAACGTCGGCCTGTGGCGGTAACGGCGCCGTACCGTCGAGCGTGAGCGCGAACAACGCGTTCTCGCAAGCTGCCGTCGGCGACGCCGGTTCGATCTCGCCGGCGGACAACACGTCCATACTCAAGGAGTTCAAGAAGGATGTCATCATCGGTTCGACGGTCGATTCGAAGAACGGTGATAAGGGTCCGCGCGCTCTGTCGCAGGTCGGTGTGACTTTCGGCGTGCTGAAGAAAGGGCAACTGCTGGTCTGCAACTTCGTCGACTCGTCCGGCGCCGCCGGGAAAGGCTCGACCATCGAGCTGCTGGATCCGAAGCCGGGCTCGAAGCCGGTCAGGTTCGTGCAAAGCACGAAAATCGACGGCTGCGACGGCGACGCGTTGAGTGTGGGCGACGACGTGTACTCAGGCGGAATGTCAAGCGGCATCGTCGAGAAGTGGAACTTCAAAGCGAAGGCGGTGAAGGCCTACCGCGCTCCGATCGCGGAGCCGCTCGTCACCGACGACGCCTACTGCAGCCTGCCCTACGCGCCCGAGAGCATCTTTGTCGGCGACGGCAAGACCGGCTCGATCGTCAAGTTTGCGGTCGGTTACATAGGCCTCCAGAAGGCGGTCGCGGTGATCACCGGCTTCGCGGTCAGCGGGTCGGGCTGGGGCGCCTTGGGGCCTGCGGGAATGCAGTACAACCCAACGGTTATCGACCACGGAAACAAGTGCAACGACACTCTCTATATCATCGACGGCGTCGACGACACACTCGTCGCGGTAACGACCGTCAGCAATTTGCTCACGACGGGCGAGATTCAGGTGCAGCCCGGTGGCAAGACGTTCAAGTGCAAGCAGAAGAAGTTCTCGTGCGCCTCGGTCCTGTACAGCGGCTCGCCGATGAACTCGCCAGTGGCGCTCGCGCGGCTGCCCAACGGTAACCTCGTCGTCGCCAACGGCAAGGGCGGAAACACGCTGGTCGAGATCTCGGCCGCGGGCAAAGTGCTTGCGACCAAGACGCTCAACTCCGACAAGACGCCGGAGATCTTCGGATTGCTCGCCGCCGGAACGAGCGACAAGAACACGACGCTCTTCTATACCGACTCAGCTCACCACGACGTTCACGAACTGGAGCCATAGTTCGTCGCGCTGATCGCGCGAGCCGCGTTTATTCCGTGTCGACCGGCTCGCTCGACGGCGGCTCGTGCTCGAAGCGCGACCTCGGGTATTTCGGCGTGATCGGCGTAAACGGCCGCGGCGTCTGGGTGAAATCGAAGCTGTCGTCGAGAGGCGCCGCCCGCTCGTCCGTATAGCCCTTGCCCTCCGGTCCGATGTACGGAAGGTTGAAGGCCTCCTCGATGAACCGCAGGATGCTTCCGAACTCGTACTGCGTGTGCGACACGTAGCCGGGGTGACTCGGCGACGTCTGGCGCGAGTACGGCGAGATGATCAGGCACGGCACCCGGATGCCGAGGCCGCGGTAGTCCAGCTGTGGCGGCGCGGCGTTGTCGTACCATCCGCCCCAATCATCCCACAGCAGGATGATCGCGGACTTGTTCCAGTACGGGCTCTCGCCGATCGAGTTGACGACGTTCGCGACCCAGGAGGGGCCGAGGTCGCTGTGATCGCCGGGATGGTCCGAGTCGGCTTTGCTCGGCGTGACGAAGCTCACCGACGCGAGGTTATTGCTGCCCGGATCGGTGAGGATCTTGGTCTGCGGCGAGATGATGTTACGATGCCAGTCGCGGTGGTAGCGCACGTACCTGATCGCCTCGAACGGCGACCATAGCCCGGCCCCGACGTGCTTCGTCACGTAGTACTTCCACGATACCTTGGCCTTGTCCATCACCTCGGCTAGCGTGTTGAACTGAGTGAAGCACGGGAAGGGGCCTTGGCCGTGATGCTCCTTGCGCGTCTTCGTGACGAACGAGCTCGTCGTGCCGGGCGGCGAGTCGCAGTCGTCGGGCGGAGCATCCGGAAAATCCACCTCCGCTCGCGACGGCCTGTCGCTGATGTTATCGGTGCCGGCCACGAGTGTCAGGTGCGCGGTGAAGCTCCCGCCGAACTCGGTCGGAAACATCCCGTCGGCCAGCACGTACGTGTTCGCGAGCGTCATGTACGGCACGATGAGATCCGGAGAGACGTACGCATACGCGTCGTAGGGGCCGCTGCCGAACCTCCAGAATCCGTCCATCCTGCCGTCGTTCCAGCTCTCGATCGACGACTTCCAATTGTGGCGCAGGTCCGGCCCGACGAACGTGATCGGGTGCAGCGGCACCTGCGTGTCGCTCGGCGGACAGCCCGAGCCGGAGCCCGAGCGGGCGCGGAACGACGCTGGGCCGCCGCTGCCCTTTCCGGCGCAGCCGAACATCGGCGCATTGGCGCCCGGGAACCCGGCGAAGAAGTTCTCGAAGCTGCGATTCTCTTGGATGATGACGATGACGTTCGAGATGTACTGGCTGACGGGATGTCCCGTGGCGGGACGCGTGGCGGAGGCCGACTGCTGCGCCGGAACGCTCGAGAAAGCGCCGTTCGATCCGCATCCCGCCGCGACGAGCGTCGTCAGTAATGCGACGACGATAAAGGCTCTGGCGACCATCGTTTCTCCTCGTAGCAACCGTGCCGGCGGCAGGGTAGGACCGGACCTTCCAAACATTTTTGCGGAGTCCTTGAGGGCGATACGAGCGGCCGCATGGAGCGCCGGGCGGCCGAGCGCCGGGTCCGCCCAAAGTCGCACAGGCTGGGGCGCGCGGCTCCGCGAACAACGCGGCCGATGAATGATTACGAGGTAACATATATCGTGCGGCCGTCGCTCGAAGAGGCCGAGGTCGAAGAGCGGGCCAACGCGATCGGCGAAATCGTGAAGGGCCAGGGCGGCCAGGTGTCCGCCATCGAACGGCTCGGCAAGAAGCGGCTCGCATACGAGATCAAGGACGTCCGCGAGGGCAACTATGTCGTGATGCAGTTCAAGAGCGAGCCGGCCGTTTCGAAGGAGCTGGAGCGCCAGCTCAAGCTGCACGACGACGTGCTGCGCGCGCTCGTCGTCCGGCTGGACGCGAAGATGCTCACCCACATGGCCGCGCTGGCCGCGGCTGCGCCTCCGGCGCCCCCGGCGTCGGCATAAAAACGCAGCCGTTCGGCAACACCTGTGCCATACAGGTGACACTCTGCGAGCGTAATCTCGTACCGAGTTTTAAGATATTGGCGAAAGAGAGTGTAGTATGTCAGCTTCGTTCAACAGGGTGATCTTAGTCGGAAACCTCACGCGCGACCCGGAGATACGCTACGTCAACTCCGGATCGGCGGTCACGAAGTTTCGCATCGCCGTGAACCCGAACAAGCGCGACGCCAAACCCGAGGACACGATGTACGTGGACATCGTCGCCTGGGAGCGCCTCGCCGAGACCTGCAACACCTATCTCAAAAAGGGCAGCCCCGTGCTCGTCGAGGGCCGGCTTTCGATCCGCTCGTACGACGACACGAAGCTCAAGGACGAGAGCGGCCAGCCGATTCGCCGCACCGCGACCGAGGTCGTGATCTCGGGCATGCAGATGCTCTCGTCGCGGCGCGACGACGCCGACGCGGGCGACCGCGGCTACAACGGCGGCGGGCGCAGCCCGGCCGCGGCCCACGCGCCTGCGGGCGGCCCGAGCGGTATCGGAGACGAGCTCGAAGACGAGATCCCGTTCTAGGAGCTTGAGGTGGCCGACGGTCCGGCGGTGCTGCGCTTCAAGGCGCGACTCGTTCGGGCTGAAACGGCGAAGAACGGATCCTCGACGGCACTCAGCCTCCCGGGGGCGGTCGGCAAGAAACTGCGCGGCATGGCCATGCTCGAAGGCACCATCAACGGTCATCCTTTTCGAGCGCCGCTAGACGCAAACGCGTCCGGAGCCCGGTCGCTGCGCGTCAACAAGGCGATGCTCAAGGGCGCGGGTGCCGGCGTCGGTGACACGGTAAACCTTGCCGTCTTGGGACCCGAGCCGAAACTCACGATCCCCGCCGATCTCCGCACTGCCTTTGCCGCGTCGCACGCGGCCCAAGCATTGTGGAACGACCTCGCGCCCCTCGCTCGCCGCGATTGGGTTCGTTGGATCGAAGCAGCCAAGACGCTCGAGACGCGCGCGCGTCGAGTTAGACGGACCATCGAACAGCTTGCCGAGGGGAAGCGCCGCCCCTGTTGCGTGAATTTCTACGAATACATGCTG
Organism: Vulcanimicrobiota bacterium; assembly: GCA_963752825.1. GTDB lineage: Bacteria > Vulcanimicrobiota > Vulcanimicrobiia > Vulcanimicrobiales > Vulcanimicrobiaceae > Cybelea. The sequence goes on from CAVVZF010000001.1 coordinate 1,142,023, forward strand.
CTTCGCGTTGATAATAGTAGGGATAGACCGAAAGGTCGCCGGCGCGGTTGAATAGGCACCGATCGGTCAACCGGCATCGCCCGTTCAACTCAAGTCGTGCTACTTGGCACGGACTTCACGTTCGGCGGTCGCGGTGCTCGGGGTCCTGCTGCTTCCCGCAGAGCGGCTCACGCGGGAAAGATCGAGAGCAGCGGATTCGTTCATGCCGCTTCCGTCTTGATTGTCTTTGACGCCTGATCCGAAGCGCCGCCCGCTCGCGACGCGCGAGCGCGGCTGGGCGAAGGCGTTGACGCGCACGCTGGTCGCCGCGCGCATCTCTCCCGACGCGATCTCGATAGCGAGCCTCGTCTTCGCTGCCGGCGCCGCAATCGCGCTGTGGGCCGGCGGACAGAGCTACGGCGTCGCTCGCGTGGTCGAGCTGCTGGCCGCCGCCGGGTTGATCCAGCTGCGCCTGCTATGCAACATGCTCGACGGCATGGTCGCCGTCGAAGGCGGCCATCAATCGCCGCACGGCGAGCTCTTCAACGACGTGCCGGATCGTTTCGCCGACCTCGCGATCTTGGTCGGCGCGGGCTACTCGCTCAGCGTCTTTGCGTGGGGGCGCGAGCTGGGCTGGCTTGCCGGCGTGCTCGCCGTGCTGACCGCGTACGCGCGCGTGCTCGGCGCGGCGATCGGCGCGCGGCACTACTTCATCGGTCCGATGGCCAAGCCGCAGCGCATGGCCGTGATGACGGTCGCGTGCGTGCTTTCGGTCTTCGAGCCGCTAGTGGGCTGGCGGGGACAGATCGTCGCGCTGGCGCTTGCCGTCGTCGCGGTCGGGTCGCTCGTGACGCTCGTGCGACGTACGCTGTGCATCGTCGCCGAGGTCAACGCGCGTTGAAACTCGCGCCCTTCGCCGGCGTCATCGCCGGCGGCGCGAGGCTGATCAGCGGCGTGCAGGTGACGTGGCGCGACGGCCTTCCGTCCGCGCGCCAGAGCGTCTTTTTCGCCAACCATACCAGTCATCTCGACTTCGTCGTGCTGTGGTCGTCGCTGCCGCGCAGGCTGCGGGCGCAGACGCGGCCGGTCGCCGCGCTGGACTACTGGGATCACGGTCTGCGCCGCGCGCTCGCCGTGGACGTGTTCAACGCCATCCTCATCCCGCGCCGTCCGATTGGGGCGAGTCGTGAGGCTGGCGCCCGCGACACGATCGACCGCATCGCCGCGGACATCGGCGATCGGTACTCGCTGATCATCTTTCCGGAGGGCACGCGCGGGACCGGCGAGACCGTCGGCTCGTTCAAGAGCGGGCTCTATTACCTTTGCCTGCACAAGCCCGAGCTCGCGCTGATTCCCGCCTACATCGAAAACCTCAACCGCATCCTGCCGAAGGGAGAGTTCTTGCCCGTGCCGTTCATCAGCCGAGTCACGTTTGGTTCGGCGTCGTTCATCGAGCCGTCGGAATCGAAGGAGTACTTCCTCACGCGGATGCGCGACGCGCTGCGCGCGCTCCAGCCGCGATGACGTTCGCCGCGCACCGCTTCGACCCGCAGCTGGTCTGGGCGTTCGGCGGCATCCTCGCCGTGCTGGCGCTCGCTACGGTCGTCGGCCTGGCGATCAAGGCCATCATCCGCGCGCCGGGTGCGCGCGCGACGATCGACAATTTGAACGCGCGCATCCGCACGTGGTGGGTTCTCTGCATCATCTTCGGCCTCACGCTCGTCGTCGGCCCGACCGGCTCGCTCGTGCTCTTCGGCCTGATCTCATTCCTCGCGCTGCGCGAGTACATCACGCTGGTCTCGACGCGGCGCGCCGACCATCACACGCTCTTCTGGACGTTCTTCATCTTCACGCCGCTGCAGTACTATCTGCTCAGCCTGCGCTGGTCAGGCTTCGTGATCGTGATCCCGGTCTATGCCTTCCTTTTTTTGCCGGCCGTCATGGCGCTGGCCGGCGATACGCAATCGTTCCTCGAGCGCGCGGCCAAGATCCAGTGGGGGCTGATGATCTGCGTGTACTGCCTGAGCTACGCGCCGGCGCTGCTCATGCTCGACATCCCCGGCTACGGTCCGGACGCAAAGCTGCTGCTCTACCTCGTGATCGTCGATCAGGCGAGCGACGTGCTGCAGTACGTTTGGGGCAAGCTGCTCGGCCGGCACAAGATCGCGCCGACGGTGAGCCCGAACAAGACGTGGGAAGGATTCGCCGGCGGCATCTTGACCGCAACCGCCATCGGCGCGGCGCTGTGGTGGATGACGCCGTTCACCCCGCTCGTCGCGGCCGCGATCTCGCTGCTGATCACGCTGCTCGGATTCGCGGGCGGACTCGTGTTTTCGGCGATCAAGCGCGACCGCGGCGTGAAGGACTACGGGACGATCGTGCAGGGCCACGGCGGCATCCTCGACCGGATGGACTCGCTGATCTTCGCTGCACCCGTGTTCTTCCACGTCGTTCGCTTCTTCTTCGCGTTGAAGTAAAAGGCGCCGCGCTACGGGATGCGATACTGCTCGATCGGGCCGCCGCTTTCGGGCCGCGGCCACACGCCGGGAATCGGCACGCCGCCCATCGCGGTGCGAATCGCCACCGCCTCCGTCGCGCTGATGCCCTCGTCCGCGACCACGCTCATCGCCTGATCGCCGTTGCGCCAGGTGAAGACGTCGCGGCGCAGGATCACCTCGCGTCCGTTCTGCCTGCGATCCATACCTTCGAAGATGTACTTCGCCGGTGGACCCTCCCGCGCGTCGTAGCGCGTCGCGGTCAGCATGAACGTTCGGCCTTCCGATCGCCGATAGGTGAACATCACGACCGGCTTCCCTACGCTCCATGAATGTGTCGTCTGCGAGTAGAGGCCCGGTGCCGTCGCCGAGATCGCCTCTGAGACGACGTCGTTCGGCAGTCCCGCGGGTTGGACGATCTTGAAGTCTACCCGCGCCTGCGCGTGGGCGAGGCTCACGGTCTGCGGCCGCATGGCCGACCACACGCGCGGCGGCGCTGGCGGCGGAGGCTTCCAGTGCAGGATCTGCTGGATCTGCGCCTCGATCGCGTCGGTGAACGCCGGTGCGACGCGTGGGAGGGAGAGTACGATCGCCGCCGCAGCGGCGGCCGCCGCGACGGCGAGCGTCCACCGGCGCGACGTCTTGGCGGGCTGCGGCGTCGCCAGCCGCTCGCGAATGCGCGACAGCGGCGCCGGCGGCGCGCTGGTGGAGCCGAGCAGCGACTCGAACGCACCAGCGATACGGGCATCATCGTACATGAGAGATTACCTCGGAGGAAGGAGCGGGTGCGCTCGGCGCCGCCGACAACGCATTGCGCAACCTTCTGCGTGCGAGCATGAGATGGAAGCGAACGGTCGACGCGGACACGCCGATTGCGCCGGCGATCTCTTCGCTGCGCAGGCCGGCGTAGTAATGCAGGAGCGTCGCGGCGCGCTGCTGCGGCGACAGCGTTGCGAGCGCGCGATGCAGGTCGATGACGTCGCTGCGGTCGAGGTCCGACGCGCGCTCTGCGACGGCGTCGAGCGGCAACGTGCCCCGGCGCCGGCGCGCAACCGTGAGCGCGTGGGCGACGATCGTCTTGTACGCCCAGGCCGAAAAAGAGCTCGAGCTGCGCAGCCGCGGCAACGCGCGCGCGATCGCCGCGCATGCGTCCTGCGCCGCGTCCTCGGCAAGTCCGCGATCGCGCAGGATCGTCACGGCCACGCGGAAGGCCTCCGGCCAGACGGCAGCGATCAGGCGCTCCAGCGCCTCACCTCCAGGCCGAGCGTCGTCGACGGCGCCGGCTTCCAGTGTTAGGGGCATACCATCAAGACGCGCGCAGGCTCGAAAGTGTTGGCGGCGCGGCGGGGAAAGCACTGCAGCGACAGGAGACGACATGACCGACCGACAGATCATTCCGGGAAGCGAGCGTTCGCCGCTGCCGGGCTCGCGGATCCTCGGCGACGCGGAGCCGACGCAGGAGGCCACGGTCACCGTGTTCCTGCGCTCGAAGGGCGCGGGCGTACCGCCGCCGGGCGCGCTGTCGCGTGTGGAGTTCGCCGACGCCTACGGCGCCGACCCCGGCGACGTGCAAAAGGTCGAGGATTTCGCGCGCGCGCACGGCTTGAGCGTCGTCGACAGCAGCTCCGGACGGCGCAGCGTCGTGCTGCGCGGAACGATCGCGCAGTTGAGCGCCGCGTTCGGCGTGACGCTGAAGCGCTGCGAGGCTGCAGGCGTGATGTATCGCGGCCGCGAGGGCGGCATCAGCGTTCCCGTCGACATCGCGCCCGTCGTGCAGGCCGTGCTCGGACTGGACGATCGGCCGCAGGCGGAGGCGCGCGTGCGCATCGCGGCGCAGCCGGCGGCGTCGTTCACGCCCGTGCAGATCGCGGGCTTGTATGACTTTCCGAGCGGCGTCGACGGCACGGGCCAGTGCATCGGCATCGTCGAGCTTGGCGGCGGTTTCAGCCAGACCGACTTCGCGACCTATCTCTCCGGCCTCGGCATCAAAGGCCAGACCGTCACGATCGTGCCGGTCGACGGCGCGAGCAGCACCCCGGGCCAAGATCAGAACGCCGACGTCGAGGTGATGCTCGACGCGGAGATCGCGGGCGCGGTCGCGCCGGGCGCGCGCATCGCGATGTACTTCGCGCCCAACACCGACCAGGGATTCCTCGATGCCGTCACCACCGCGATCCACGACACGACCAACAAGCCGTCGGTCGTCTCGATCAGCTGGGGCGCAGCGGAGTCGACGTGGACGCAGCAGGCGCGCGACGCGCTGAATCAGGCGATCTCAGCCGCGGCGGCGATGGCCGTCTCCGTGTGCGTCGCGTCGGGCGACGGCGGATCGAGCGACGGTCAGCCCGACGGCGCGTCGCACGCCGACTTTCCGGCGTCGAGCCCGTACGTGCTCGGCTGCGGCGGCACGACGCTGAGCGCGTCGGGGCAGTCGATCGCGTCGGAGACGACGTGGAGCGACTCGGGCGGCGGCGTGAGCGATTACTTTGCGTTGCCCGCCTGGCAGTCGAAGGCCAACGTGCCGCCGCCGCCCGCGGGATTTCCAGGCGGCGGACGGGGCGTTCCCGACGTGTCGGGCGACGCCGATCCAAACTCTGGTTACCAGATCCGGGTCGACGGCTCGAACATGGTCGCGGGCGGAACGAGCGCGGTCGCGCCGCTGTGGGCTGGATTGATCGCGCTGATGAACCAGCAGCTCGGAAAGAATCTCGGCTTTCTCAACACCGCGCTGTATGCGGCGCCGGGCTATCCGAACAATCCCGGCCCGCTGCACGACATCACGACGGGGAGCAACGGCGCGTACGACGCCGGGCCCGGTTGGGATCCGTGTACCGGTCTCGGCTCGCCCGACGGCGCCCGTCTGAGCAAGGCGCTGGGCTAACGTTTTACCACTTGTCCAAAGGCGCGCACCGTCGCTTGTGCAAGCGTCGCAGTAATACACTCGCGCCCTACGCCACAGGAGACGACGAATGAATTCGACCGAGATGCCGACCGGGGCGGAGCTCCGAGACTTTCTGGCGCTCCCCTACGCGGAGCTCGAGGAGCTGAACCTGCGCGCCAAGGCGCAGCGCCAGGAGCGCGTTCCGCTCCACGCGCTGCAGGAAGAGCGACTGCGCTATCTGGCGGAGGAGCCGCGCATCAAGGCGCTGACGGTGCTGTTCAGCGATCTCGAAGGGCGCCTTCACATGCTCGACTACGACAAGAAGTTCTTGCTGCGCGCCCACGACAACCTCACGTTCGACGGCTCCTCGATCCGCGGCTTCACGGCGCAGCGCGAGAGCGACCTGCGCCTATCGCTGGACTGGAGCGCGTTCTACTGGGCGCCGGCCGACGTGTTCGGGCCTGGCAAGATCCTCGTGTTCGGCGACGTGTTGGACCGCGACGGCCGGCCGTTCGGGGGCGACATCCGCGGCACGCTCAAGAAGCTCGCCAACGACTGCTACGCCAAGGAAGGCTACTCGCTCAACGCCGCCAACGAGATCGAGGGCTTCCTCTTCCGAGGCGTCGACGCCGAGCGGCGCTACCACGAGACCGGCAAGTTCGAGTACGTCAACACGGGCGGGTACTACCACTCGCTTCCGAGCGATCCGCTGCGCAACTTCATCGACACCGTTGCCGAGGTGCAACGCGCGATGGGCTTCCAGAACGAGAAGGACCACCCGGAGGTCGCGCCCTCGCAGTTCGAGATCAACTATAACTACGGCGAGGTGGTCGCGGCCGCCGACCAGATCCAACTCTATAAGCTGATCTGCCGCCAGGTCGCGACGCGGCAAGGCATGACGGCGAGCTTCCTGCCCAAGCCGGTCGTCGGCGTGAACGGCAGCGGCATGCACACCAACGTCTCGGTGAGCAAGAACGGCAAGAACCTCTTCTGGGACCCGAAGGGCCACGAACAGCTCAGCGCCTTCGGATGGAAATTCGTCGACCGCATCCTCACGCTCGGCAACGACATCTGCCTGATGCTCAACTCGAGCGTCAACGCGTACCGGCGGCTCGACCCGCACTTCGAGGCGCCCAATCAGCTCAAGGCCTCGGCGATCGATCGCGGCTCGATGGTCCGCGTCCCGATCGGCAACCAGCGCAGCATGCGCACCGAGGTGCGCTCGGTGGCACCCGACGCAAACCCGTACATGGTGATGCTGGCCGTGTTCAAGACGGGCCTCGAGGGCACGGCGAGCAGCATCAAAAACCTGCGCCAAGCCGATCGCTACCTGCCGGACAACATCTACGACGCGCTCGCGGCGTTTCGCGCCTCGGAGTGGACCGGCAAGCTGCTCGGCGACGACGTGAAGAATCGCTACGCCGACCTCAAACAGGCCAGCGCGGATCGCTGCCCGCGGCTACTCGGGACCTTCGTGAAGGCGCAAGAGGTGCAGTACCACCACGAAGTCTACAATCAGTACCTCTGGAATCTCTTTTAGAATCGAGCCGAGGGGCAACAGAGCCGGCGAACGTTTCGCCCGAGCCATCACGAGCGTGACGTTCTCCCGGCTCTGTTGCGGGCCGGGAGCCTACGAATCGTGTGAGTTGCGGATGTCGTCGAGCGGGATCGCGATCACCGCGCCGGAGTCGCTGCCGATCACGAGCGTCTTGCCCACGACGATCGGCGAGCCGACATTGAACGGGGTGTGCATCAGCTTGTCGCCGACCACGCGGCCGGTCTTGGCGTCGAGCGCCCACAAATAACCCCCGAGATCGCCGAAATACACGACGCCGTCGACGTCAACGGCGCCGCCCTTGACGGAGCCGCGCGTCGGCGATTCCCACACGAGCATGCCGCTGCGGGGATCGAGGGCATGCATCCACGGCGTAATCGCGCTGCCCAGATAGAGCAGGCCGTCGGCGAGCAGCGGGATGGCTGCCTCGTTGCGGATCGGCAGCGAGCCGCTCTCCAGCGCTACGTCCCAGACCGGCGCGCCGCTGTTTGAGTCCAGGGCGTAGACGCGCTGGACGGTGAGATTTCCGACGACCGTCGAAGTATCGGGAAAGACCGGAGAAACGTAATCGCAAAATACTCGCGCGCCGTCGGTAACGGGAGGGCAGTCTCCTATACCGGAGGCGCCTTTGGAGAAGGAGCTGCGCCATACGAGCGTTCCGTCATCGGCGTGCAGTCGCCAGGCGGCGTTACTGCCGACTCCCATTGTGACGAAGTCGCCGTTTCCGACGGGCAGCATCGCGGTCATCGAGGCCATCGATCCGATCGAGCGTGCGTATTTCTTCTCGCCGGTGGCCGGATCGAGACCGTTGATCCATCCGGCACCGTCGTGATGCACGAGCACGCCGTCGATGATGGCCGGCGTCGGCATCGCCGATCCGGCGAGCATCGTCTGCCAGCGCATCGCGCCGGTCGCGCGATCGAACGCGATCAACGCGCTCGGGCCCTGCCCGACCATCACCGGCTCGGAGGGCGACGAAGTGCGGCTCGTCGGATCGCCTTCGCCGACGATCACGAGGTCGCCGAAGATCAGCGGGGCGCTCATCAGCGGATTGGGGACGTGCGCCTTCCAGAGAATCTGCCCGGTCTGCGCGTCGAGCGCGTACAGCGAGCCGTTGTTGTTTCCGACGTAAAGCGTGCCGTCGCCGACCGTCGGGCTCGCCGAGATCTGGCCGCCGGTTTCGGTGCGCCAGGCGGCGTGCAGTCGGCCGCCGACGACCGCATTGTTCTGCGGGCCCATGCGGAACTGCGTCCAGGCCACGATGGCCATCGTGAGCGTGGCGACCAGCCGTTCCAGCAGCACCGTCATACCCTAAGAGTCTTCCCGGGTACTTAACGGATCATGAGCGGCACGCCCTTGAAAGGCTCGGTGATGGCCCTCGCGTGGCTCGCCATGGGAGCGACGAACGCTCGCTTCGTCAGCGACGTGCGCGCTCACATCAAACATGTCGTCATCATCGTGCAGGAGAATCGCAGTGTCGATAACCTCTTCAACGGCTTCCCGGGCGCCGATACGGTAAGGTTCGGAGAGCGGCGCATCGGTCCCGTCTCGCTCCAGCCCGTTGACCTGGGTTATCCGGCCGACGTCGACCATCAGCATCGCGCCTGGGTAACGGAATACGACGGCGGGCGGATGGACGGCTTCGCGAGCGTCGCGACGTATCCGAGGCAGATCAGGGATTTTCCGTACGCCTACGTGCCCGAGAACCAGGTCGTGCCGTACTGGACCATGGCGGAGCGCTTCACGTTCGGCGACCGGATGTTTCAGTCCAACACGGGGCCGAGCTTCCCCGCGCACCTCTACCTGATCGCAGGTCAGGCCGCGTACACCGCAAGCAATCCCAATCACGTCGGAACCGCGCGCTTCGCCTGGGGTTGCGACTCGCCGCTCTACGCGCGCGTCGCGCTCATGGCGCCGGATGGTCAAGAGATCGATCCCGGCATCTTTCCGTGCCTCGACTTTCCGACCATCGCGGACGTCGCGAGCGGCGCCGGCGTGAGCTGGCGCTACTACGCGCCCGCGATCAACCGCCTGGGCAGCATCTGGTCGGCCTTCGACGCGATCGCGCACATCCGGTACTCGTCGCGCTGGCGCAACGTCGTCTCGCCGGAGACGAGGGTTCTCACCGACGCGCGCGCCGGAAAGATCGCGGCAATCACGTGGGTCGTTCCGAGGATGCAGAACTCGGATCACGCGCTGCCGTTTTACGGCACGAAGAAAGACGTTGGCCTGCGCGGTGCGGCGCCGTACGGCCCGGAATGGGTCGCGTCGGTCGTCAACGCGATCGGCGAGAGCCGCGACTGGAGCAGCACGGCGATCTTCGTCGTGTGGGACGACTGGGGCGGCTGGTACGATCACGTCGCGCCACCGCAACTGGATCGCATGGGGCTCGGTCCGCGCGTGCCGTTCATCGTTATCTCGCCGTGGGCCAAGCACCACTACGTGTCGCATCAGCAATACGAGTTCGGCAGCATCCTGAAGTTTCTGGAGGCCGCGTTCGCGCTGCATTCGCTGAACACGACCGACGGGCGCGCCGGCGAGTTGGCGGACTGCTTCGATTTCTCGCAGCGCGCGCTGCCGTTCGATCCGATCCCGGCGATGCGCCAGGCGGCGTTCTTCTCCGGTCAAAATCAACCGGAGATCGAGCCGGACGACGACTTTTAGAGCGCCAACTCCATCCCGTCGAAGGCGATCTCGGTGCCGAGATCGCGCACCCGCGCTGCAGCCGGCGAGTCCGGATCGAGCATAGGGTTGGAGTTGTTGAGGTGCGTGAAGACCACGCGCGTTTTCGTGCCGTGCAGTCTTTCCAGCGTGCCCCCCGGGCCGCCGACCGGCAGATGCCCCAGCGCGCGCGCGCGCTTGCCCGCGAGTCCCTGCGCGACGAGCTCGTCGTCGCTAAAGAACGACCCGTCGAGCAACGCGACGCTCGCGGACTCGATCGCGCTCGCGAGCGCGTCGTCGATCCCGGCGAACACCGGCGCGAAAAGCAATCGTTGGCCCTTCGAAAAAGCCTGTCCTGAGCGAGCCCTTCGACAGTGCTCAGGATAAACTCCGCGAGTCGAAGGGCGTTCGGCGATCTCGTACGCGACCACGGCGCCGGGCAGGCTGCGCCGGCCGTCGTAGCCCGGCGTCGTGCCGGGCACCGGGATCGCGCGCGCCGTTAGGCGGTTGCCCACGACGTCGTCGTCGCCGTCCGCCTCGCACGGCGCATCCAGCGGCGCCTCCAGCCAGCGGTGCGGCGCACGCGCGAACGCGGCGAACGCCGGCTGCGCCGCAGCGATTGCGCGAACGACTCCGCTCGAGCGCACGACGAAGCCGCGCTCGCCGTGCTGGCGCAGCACGGAAAGGCCGCCGAGATGGTCGACGTTCGCGTCGGTGACCAGCACGCCGGCGATAGGCGTGCCGCGCGGCCGCGCGGGATGCAGCGGCGCGAACGCCTCGATCTGCTCGGCGACGTCGGGCGAGCAGTTGAGCAGGAGCCAGCGCGCGCCGTCGGCGCTGACGGCGACGCTGGACTGCGTGCGCCGCGGCCGCCGGCCTTCGCGCGCCGCCGCGCAGTTCGCGCAGGCGCAGTTCCATTGCGGCACGCCGCCGCCGGCGGCCGAGCCGAGGACGCGGACGATCACGCCCGGCGAGCGACCAGTTCGCGCTCCTGCGTGCCGTCGCGCAGCGCCGCGACGAGGTGATGTTCGGAGCTCAGCGAGCACACCGGATCGGTGACGCCGGCGTCGCCGGTGAGCAAGAACGCCTGGCAGCGGCAGCCGCCCCAATCGATCTCGCGGCGCTCGCACGAGCGGCACGGCTCGGGCATCCAGCTCGTGCCGCGATAGCGTCGAAACGAGTCCGATTCGCCCCAGATCTCGCCCAGCTCGCGCTCGCGCACGTTTTCGAAGCGCAGCGTGCGGATCGCCGCCGCCGCTGGACAGGGCAAGACGGTGCCGTTCGGCGTGACGGTCATGAACTGCCGGCCCCAACCGTTCATGCACGGCTTGGGAAACTCGTCGAAGTAATCCGGCAGTACATAGACGATCTCCATCGCGCCGCGCAGGCGCTCGCGCGCCGACGCGACGACGGCTTCGCCGCGCTCGACTTGCTCGCGCGTCGGCATCAGCGCCAGGCGATTGCGGTACGCCCATCCGTAAAACTGCACGTTGGCGAGCTCGAGCCGGCGGACGCCGAGCTCCTGCGCGAGCGCGATCGCGTCGCCGATGGCGTCGTGGTTGAGCCGGTGCAGCACGCAGTTGAGCGTCACGGCGACGTCGCGCTGCAGCGCGCGCCGTAGCGCCTCGAGCTTGCGTTCGTGGGCCGTCGCGCCGGCGATGCGATCCGCGAGCGCGGCCTCCGGCGCCTGGATGCTGATCTGCACGTGGTCCAGTCCGCCTGAGAGCAGCTCGTCGAGCAGCGCGTCGTCGAGGAACGTACCCTGCGTGATCAGGTTCGTATACATCCCCGCCTGCGACGCGCACGCGACGATCGCCACGAGGTCGCGGCGCAGCGTCGGTTCGCCGCCCGAGAAGTGCGACTGCACGACGCCGAGCGCCGCCGCCTGCTCGAGCACGCCGCACCACTGCGCCGTCGAGAGCTCGTCGTGATACTCGCGCAGCGCCAGCGGGTTGTAGCAATACGGGCATTGCAGGTTGCAACGATACGTCAGCTCGCACAACAACGACATCGGCCTCGGCGCGCTCATTGCAGAAACCCGCGCACTTCCAGGCGCTCGAAGAGTTCGTGGATGTCCGCGTGCGCGCGTTCGAGCGCCACGTCGAAGCGCTCGACGATCGCGGCGACGATCTCGTCGACGCTGCGTTCGCCGTCGACGAGCTCCAACGCGGCGGCCGCGGGGGAGTTGAGGACGAGCGCGCCCTCGGGGACGAGCAGCATCGTCGTGCCGTCGGCCTCGAGACGCAGCTTCACGCCCTTGCCGAATCGCGGGCGCGACTGATCGTTCATTCGAAGACTCCGCTCGCGAGCGCGGTGGCATCGAGGATGGACCACAGCACGTCGCATTTGAACTCCAGTGCGGCGATGCAGCGCTGCGCGATCTCCGGCGTCGTGGCTTCCTCCAGGACCCACGCCAGCGCGATCTCCGCGTCGCGTTGTGCGAGCGGAATGCGCCTATGAAAGTACGCGAGGCCGGCGGGATCGATCCACGGATATCGCTCGACGATCGCCGCGACGCGGCGCTCCATCACGGGCGGGCCGAAGAGCTCGGTCAGCGACGAGGCGACGGCCTCGACCCACGGCTTGGTGCGCGCGAACGTTACGTATGCATCCACCTCGAAGCGCGTGCCGGGCGCGACGCGGCGCTCGGAGAGCACGTCCGCGGCGTCCAGGCCGACCGCTTGTGCGAGCGCTAGCCACGCGGCCGTTCCGCCGCTCGCGCCGTTGCCGGTGCCGTCGTGATCCGTGATGCGCGCGATCCACGCTCGCCGATGCGCCGCCGACGGCAGGTTGGCGAGGATCGCCGCGTCCTTTACCGGGATCTGCTTTTGGTAGTAGTAGCGATTCGCGACCCAGGCCTGCACCTGCACGCGATCGAGCTCGCCGGCGACGAGCCGCTGATGAAAGGGATGCTTGTCGTGGTAGCGCGCCGCGCCGACCGCGTGGAGCCGGTCGACGAGGTCGAGTGACGCCGTCGCGATGGCAGCGCGGCTAGAGTTTCGGCTTGCGAATCGGTGAGGTCAGGTACGCCGTAACCTCAGCGCCAAGCGGATGCTCTTGAAAGTCGGGCCGCTCCCAATGTTGGCGAGGCTGATTCATGCGGTCAGTATACCGTATCCGAGCCACGGGTGCCGAACGAACGCACGTTTGCGTACGCGAGGCGGCGTTGCATCGGCGCGCTCGGGATGCGGATGCGGTCGGCCAGCCGCAGGAAGGCCAGCGCCCGGACGTGCCACCACGTCATGTCGATCTCGAACCAGCGCAAGCCGTGCCTGGCGGAAAAAGGAAAGGCGTGGTGATTGTTGTGCCAGCCCTCGCCGAACGACAGGAGAGCGACCCACCAACAGTTGGTCGACCGATCGGTCGTGCGGAATGTGCGGTACCCCAGCATGTGCGCCGCGCTGTTGACGAGCCAGGTTGTGTGATAGCTGAGCACGAGGCGCACGAAGACGCCCCAGATCACCCATACCCAGCCGCCGAGTAAGAAGAGCAATGCCGCGAGCGCGAGCTGCAGCGGCAAAGCGAGATATTGCAGCGCGCGATAGAACGGGTCCGCGTAGAGATCGGGAGCAAAGCGCATGATCTCGTCCTGCGACGGCATAGCGAGGTTGTGGCGGTAGAGCCAATCGACGTGCGCCCAGCGAAACCCCATCCGGATGTCGTGTGGATCGCCCTCGTGATCAGCATTTGCATGGTGCTTGCGATGCACGGCAACCCAGCGAATAGGATCGCCCTGCAGCGCGAGCGTGCCGAAAAGCGCGAAGAGGTACTCCAGCGGCTTGCGCAGCCGCAGGCTGCGATGCGTGAGAACGCGGTGGTAGCAGAGCGTTACGCCGAGGGCGCCGGTGAGATAGGCGATGATCGCGGCGACGGCGATGCCGGAGGGGCGGAAGAAGACCGGCAGAAAGGCGGCAAGCGCACCGACGTGAATGATCGCTAACCCGACGCCCGTGCCGTATCTCGAAACCCGCTCCATCGACGCTGCGATTTGTACTCGGAACCAAAGGAGCCTGCCTCGTCGGCAGGCTCCTCGTGAGGCTTCCAGGTGCGATCGCCTGGTCATTCGGCTTACCGGTACGACGACCGGCGCGTCGCGAAGCAGTCGCGGCAGTAAACCGGTTTGTCGCCGCGGGGCTGGAACGGAACCTCCGCCACGCCGCCGCACTGGCTGCAGGTCGCCTTGAACATCTCGCGCATGCCTCCGCCGCGGCCACCGCCGTTCGACGAGCGGCCGGCCTTGCGGGCCGCGCGACAGTCCGTGCAGCGGCTGGGCTTGTTGGTAAAGCCCTTCATCGCGAAAATTCTTGCTCCCCGGCGGTAAACGCGAACTGCTGCCCGCAGTCAACGCACGTGAGCATTTCATCTGTGTACATAAAACGAGCGAATCTCCTAAAACTTTGGGGTGACTTGTTCTCCGGATCCGACTCGCTTTCTGGGCGGGCTTCGAAACCTGGGTAACCCATGCAGTATACACCATTGCGAGCGGGCCGTCATTGAGAGGGGCAGGGCGCGCCGGCGGAGGCCCGAACATACGTTCAAAATCCAGCCCCACGGGATGCGCGGGGCCGGTGGTGGCGTCCGCTTTGAGGCGTCACCTGGCTAGGGTCCGGCCCCGACCGGGGACATCCGGACCGGCAACCACCTAGTCGAAAGGACACCATGCCAAGCAAGCCAACCAGGCTTAAGCGCGCCGTCAAAGAGCGGCGCCCCAAGCGCAAGCCGTGCAGCTTCTGCACGGATCGGGCCATCGCGGTCAGCTATCGCGATGTGGCCCGGCTCAAGCGCTACGTCTCCGAACGCGGCAAGATCGTTCCCCGCCGGATCTCGGGCAACTGCGCCAAGCATCAGCGCATGCTGACGACGGCGGTCAAGCGGGCGCGCCTGATCGCGTTTCTCCCGTTCGGCTCCGAATAGGTCGCTCGTGCGGCTGATTCTCTTGCGCGACGTCACGGCGCTTGGTAAGCGCGGGGACGTCGTGGACGTCGCCGACGGCTACGCACGCAACTACCTGCTGCCGCGCAAGCTGGCGGACGAGGCCGGGAAAGGCGCGCTCGCGCAACGCGACGCGCAGCAGAAGGCCCGCGAGCGCCGCAACGCTCAGGAGCTCGAGGAAGCCAAGGCCCTCGCCGCGCGGCTCGAGACGGCGAAGCTCGCCGTCAAAGCCAAGGCCGGCGGTAACGGGAAGCTCTTTGGGGCGGTCACCAACGCCGACGTGGCCGCGGCGATCGCCGGGGCGCTCTCGGTCGATATCGACAAGCACAAGATCGAGCTGAGCGGCCAGATCAAGGCGCTCGGATCCTATCCCGTCGCGATCAAGCTGCACCGCAACGTCGTGGCCAAGGCCACGGTGGATGTCGTTTCGGCTTAAGCGATGCCCCAGGTCTACGCGGCGCGCTTTCGCCGCAAGTTCGGTGTCGAGGACGAGATGAGCCGCTACGTCGGCGCGCTCTATGAGATGCTCTCATCCGTGCTCGGCCAGGACAAGGTCGTGCTGCGCGCCGGCAAGGTGAACGCGCTCAAGATGATGCGCTCGCAGAACCTGCCCGACCGATTGTGCGGGCTGCAACGTTTAGTGTTCGAGGATCCGACGCTCGAGCGCGTGACGACGCGCGCGCAGCAGCGCAGGACGCTTGCGGAGATCGAGGAGGCGATGGCCGACGTTATCGCGCAGCGCCACGCCGAGGACGCGATCGACAAGCGCGTCAACGAGAAGATGGCCGAGCGCCATCAGGAGTACGTCAAGGATCTCAAGCTCGAGGCGCTGCGCGAGACGGGCGGCCCCGAGACGCCGGCCTCGCAGGCCAAGCTCGAGGAGCTCAACGCGCTCTCGCAGCGCAGCCTCGCGGCATCGGCGCTGCGGCAGCTGCGGCCCCAGACGCTGCGCGAGGTCGTCGGCCAGGAGGCCGCGATCCGCGCGCTGCTGGCGAAGATCAGCTCGCCGTATCCGCAGCACACGATCCTCTACGGGCCGCCGGGCGTCGGCAAGACGACGGTCGCGCGGCTCGTGCTCGAGGTCGCGAAGTCGCGGCCGTACACGCCGTTCGCGAAGGACGCGCCGTTCGTCGAGGCGAGCGGGACGACGCTGCGCTGGGATCCGCGCGAGACGGTGAATCCGCTGCTCGGCAGCGTGCACGATCCGATCTATCAGGGCAGCCGCCGCGAGTTCGCCGACGCGGGCGTCCCCGAGCCGAAGCTCGGTCTTGTGACGCGCGCGCACGGCGGCGTGCTCTTCATCGACGAGATCGGCGAGATGGACGGCCCGCTGCAGCTGCGGCTGCTCAAGGTGCTCGAAGACAAGCGCGTGACGTTCGAGTCGTCGTATTACGACGAGAGCGCGCCGAACGTGCCCGAGTACGTGAAGCGGCTGTTCCGCGAGGGCGCGCCGGCCGATTTCATTTTGATCGGCGCGACGACGCGCGAGCCCGACGACATCGATCCGGCGATCCGCTCGCGGTGCGCAGAAATCTTCTTCGCTCCGCTGACGCAGCACCAGATCGTTTCGATCGTGACGGGCGCGATCAAGCGGCTCGGCGCACGGGCCGCGCAGCGCGTGGTGCAGTTGGTCGCGTCGTATACGATCGAGGGGCGCAAGGCCGTGCAGATCGTCGCCGACGCGTACGGCCAGGCGCTGTATCGGCTGCATCCGGGCCGCCACGCCGACGGCGCGGTGAAGAAACCGTCGATCACGGAGGACGACGTGCACGCGGTCGTGCGCGCGAGCCGGCTCGTGCGCCACACGCTGGTGAAGGGCCGCGCGACGCGCGAGATCGGCAAGAGCTTCGGACTCGGCGTGCTGCACCACCTCGGCAGCATCATCGAGATCGAGGCGGTCGCGTTTCCGGCGTCGCAGAAGGGCAAGAGCACGATCCGCTTCAACGACACAGCGGGCTCGATGGCGAAGGACTCGGTGTTCAACGCGACGAGCGTGCTGCGCGCGCTGACGGGCCTGGACATCGCGGACTTCGACTTGCACATCAACGTCGTGGGCGGCGGCAACATCGACGGCCCGTCGGCCGGCCTTGCGATCTTTCTGGCGCTGTACTCGGCGGTCACGCGCACGCCGCTGCCGCAAGACGTCGCGGTGACCGGCGAGCTTTCGATTCAAGGCAAGGTGCGCGCCGTGGGCGGGATCGTCGAGAAGCTCTACGCGGCGCGCCAGGCCGGAATGCGAACGGTGCTGCTGCCGCGCGAGAACCTGCGCGAAATCGACCGCGCGCTGGCCGGACTGAAGGTCGCGGGCGTTGCAAGCGTGGAGCAGGTGCTCCGGGAACTGCGCTGTCCGCGTGCCTCCGGCCGGAAGGTGCGGCGCCGGTAACACCATCCGGAGTGCCACCACGTCTGGCACACTGTCCCCATAAAATCGAGTCTATGCACAGCCGGCCCACAAGGGGCTCACAAGGCGTTCACCGCCGGGACGCCGGACACCGCACGCGGTCATGACCGCGCAACCGCTTCCGTCGACCGTCGATCGCATCCCACCGCACAACCTCGAGGCGGAGATGGCGGTGATCGGATCCGTTCTCGTCGACCGGGAGATGTTCGCCGCGGTCGGCGAGATCGTTCGACCGAGCGACTTCTACGCGCACGTCCACGAGACGATCTTCGGCGTGCTGTTTGAGCTCTACGAACGCGGCGAGCCGCTCGACAAGATCACCGTCGGCGAGGAGCTCCGCAGGCGCAACGCCTTGGAACGGGTCGGCGGGCTTTCATACATCAGCGCGCTGATGGACACCGTGCAGACCGCGGGTTCGGCCCGTTACTACGCAACGATCGTTCGCGAGAAGTCGGTACTGCGCTCGCTGATCCATGCGGGCACCGAGATCACGCAGCTCGCCTACGAGGGCGAGGAGGACGTCGCGCAGGCGCTTGACCGCAGCGAACAGCTCGTCTATACGATCGGCGAGCGGCGCGGCGTCACGGAGTTCATGCCGGTCAGCCGCCTGATGAAAGACGCGTTCGACCACATCGACCGGCTGTTCCATCAACGCGGCGATCGAACGGGTCTCACATCGGGCTATCGCGACGTCGACGCGATGACGACCGGATTCCAGCCGGGCAACTTCGTCATTATCGCGGGCCGGCCGGGCATGGGCAAGACGTCGTTCGCCCTCAATATGGCGGTGGCGGCCGCTCGCGTCGAAGCAGAGCCGATCGCGTTCTTCTCGCTCGAGATGTCGAACAGCGAGCTGATCCAACGCTTGATCTGCGCCGAAGCCCGCATCTCGATGAACGACATGCGCCGCGGCAACATCAAAACCCATCAGTGGGAGGACATCTCGCGAGCGATGGGCGAGCTCAACGAGCTGCCGCTCTATCTCGACGACCTCGGCGCGCTGACCGTTAGCGACGTGCGCAGCCGCTGCCGCCGCCTGAAGTCCACCGTTGGCCTCGCGGCGATCTTCATCGACTATCTACAGCTCGTCCGGCCTGCCGCGCTCACGCGCAACACGAACCGCAACGAGGAGCTCTCGGAAATCTGCCGCACGCTGAAGATGACCGCCAAGGATCTCGCGGTGCCGATCATCGCGCTCGCACAGCTCAACCGGGGCGTCGAGATTCGTAGCGAAAAACGCCCGATGCTCGCAGATTTACGCGACTGTCTTGGCGGCGACTCGCTCGTGACGAACGCCGACACCGGCGAGCGGATTCCCGTTTCCAAGATTGTCGAAAAGCGTTTGGGCTTCAATGTCTGGGCGACCAACGACGGGCTGAAACTTGTGCGCCGCCCGATCGTGGATGCGTGGAGCGTGGGTCAACGGCAACTGTATCAAGTTACGACGCAGAGCGGGCGCACGATCCGTTGCACGGACGGCCATCGCTTCTTGACGACGGGCGGCTGGAGGGAACTCAGACGGCTGCGTCCCGGCGACTCGGTCGCGGGACCACGCGCCTACCCCCGTCCGGCTTGGCCCGGAGCCAGCATTTCACGGGGGAAGGCGCTGCTGCTCGGGTGGCTGATCGGTGACGGCCACCCGGGCAGCGCGGCCCTGGCGGTGGCTGAGCGGTCCGAGGAAGACGAGCGCAACAGTTCCGATCTCCTTTGGGAAACTATTGCTTCGATAACGTCCGACGGCTTTGAGGTCGCGTACGATCTTACCGTTGGGAATCTGCACAATTTCTGTGTGGACGGCCTGATCACGCATAACTCCGGCTCTCTGGAGCAGGAGGCTGACGTCGTGACCTTCTTGTATCGCGATGGCTACTACAATCCGGAGACGCCGGAGCCGGACATGACCGAGTTCATCATCGCCAAGCATCGCAACGGCCCGACCGGGGCGGTGAAGCTGCGCTTCCAGCGCGAATACACGCTCTTTTTGCCGTACGGGGATGAGTCGCACTATCCCAGCCCGTAAACAGGGCCGGTGATTCGCTCGATCGCTTCGTGTCTTTTGGCGGGCCTCGTCGGGCTCGCGAGCCCAGCCGCGGCGCAGCCCGCGCGCACCGTCGTGACCGACGAGACGCAGCTCCCGCGCTTTTCCTATCCTACGCCGACGCCGCCGTCGCAGCTCGTGCTCGCATCGGATGCCGCGTTCGCACCGTTTCTGCACGCCGTCGAGAGCGACATCGATAAGACGCTCGCGAGCTACGAGATCCGCGACAAGGCCACGCTCGACGGCTATCTGTCGACGCGCCTGGCGGGTCAGGTTCTCGACGGCGACGCCGCGGGCGGGCGCGCTACCGTCGCCGAGTTGCGCGCGGTGCAGACCAAGCCGGATCGCGCGCTGCTGGCTGGACGGTTGCAGCTTGCGTACGTTACCGCGCTCGCCGGAGAGAAAACGAACGGAACGTCGCTGATCGCCGCATTCGCCGCGGCCGATCGCTCCGCCGTCGCGCCGCTTCCTTGGGAAGTCGTCCAAGACTCGCTAAAGGCGGCGGCTAGCTTCGAGCCGGTCGCGACGCGCGATCAAATCGTCGGCCAGGTCGGCCACGAACTCGATCCTATCGCCGCCAAGACCGGCACGCTCGACGGCCCCTCCGCGCGCGGTCTGGTTCAGGCGCGCGCGCAGTTGCTGCTCCTGCCGTTCCTGCCGGTAGATGCCAAGATTCTCGCAGCGTACATCGCCAAGCACAATGGCATGAAGCCCGACATCTGGGCCGCTCGCGACGTCACGCTGCGTCCCTCGCAGATCCAGGCGCCGGTGCGCATCGGCATCCTCGATTCCGGCGTCGATCCACACGACTACCCCGGCCTCATGTACGGCGGCGATTCAGCGCCGCAGCACGGTCTTGCCTTCGCCGACGACGGCACGCCGTCGACGTCGGATACGTATCCGTTGCCGTCCAACGTCGCCGCCGATTATCCGAAGCTCGTGAAGCTGATGACCGGCATGAGCGACATGCAGAGCGGCGTGATGTCGCCCGACGCGGCGGCGACGCAGGCCTATCTGCGCTCGCTCAACGTCACGCAAGAAGAGGCGTTTGCGCACGAGATGGACTTCGTGGGCGAATACGCGCACGGTTCGCACGTCGCCGGCATCGCCTCGCGCGGCAATCCCGGCGCGCGCATCGTCGTCGCGCGCTTCGACGACAATCTCCCGAACCTGTCGTTCGCGCCCACGGTCGAATGGGCGAACCGGATGGCCGCGAACTTCGCTGCGATCGGCGCGTTTTTCCGCGACAACCACGTTCGCGTCGTCAACATGAGCTGGGGCGACCAGGTGAGCGAGTTCGAGCAATGGCTCGCCAAGACCGACCCAACCAGCGACGCCAAACAGCGGGAAGCCAAGGCCAAGGCCCTCTACGCGATCTGGCGCGCTGCGGTCGCGAACATGATCGCGAGCACGCCGAGCACGCTGTTTGTCGCTGCAGCCGGCAACGGCGACAACGACGCGACCTTCGCGCAAGACGTCCCCGCTTCGCTGAGCTATCCTAACTTAATCACCGTCGGCGCCGTCAATCAGTCCGGCGATCCGACGAATTTCACGAGCTACGGCTCGACCGTCGCCGTCTACGCCGACGGCTTCCACGTTCCGAGCAAGATCCCGCAGGGCTACACCGTGAGGTTCTCGGGGACGTCGATGGCGGCGCCGAACGTGACGAACCTCGCGGCCAAGCTCTTCGCGCTCGATCCCGTGCTCACGCCGGCTCAGGCGCGCACGCTCATAATTGAGGGCGCGCGGCCGGTCCCGGGCGGCAAGCTCAAGCTGATCGATCCGAGGCGAACCATCCACCTGCTCAAGGCCGGATAACCAAAGACCCGCGGAAGGGCCGCGGGCGCTGCGCCCCAAACTCGTTAACCATGGTTAGCGTTACCCATGGCTAACAAAGGCAAGCCCGAACTCCTGATGGTCGGCTCGGACCGCTCGCACTTGCGCGCCCGAGAAGACTACGTTAAGGCGATCTATCAGTTGGGCGCCGGCGAGCCGGTGCGCGCCGCGGCTCTGGCGCGCTACCTCCGCGTCAGCCGCGTCTCGGTCAGCAAGGCGAAGCGGGTACTCGAGCACGACGGCCTGCTGGAGACGGACTCGGCTTCGTCGGCGCCGCTGCGGTTGACGCGCAAGGGTTGTAAGTTGGCCGTCGCGATGGTGCGGCGCCACCGCCTGCTCGAGACGTTCCTGCATCGCTCGCTGCGCGTGCCGCTCGAGCGCGTGCACGCCGAGGCCGAGCGCATCGAGCACGTCGTCTCCGACGACCTCGCGCTTCGCATTGCGACGCTGCTCGGCAAACCAAGGTGCGATCCGCACGGCCATCCGATTCCCTACGGCGACAGCCTGCCGCGCGCGAAGCCGCTCGCCAGCCTCGACACGCTCGCCGTCGGATCGCGGGCGCGCGTCGTCAGCCTCGACGACCGCGACGACGAGGCCGTTGCGGCGATCGCGGCGGCCGGCATACTTCCGGGCTCGACGCTGCGCGTCGAGCAAAACGACCGCAGCGGCGTGCGCGTGCGCCAGGGCGCCCGCACCGTCTCGCTGCGCCGCAGTCACGCCGCATTGGTGCGTATTGGAACGTAGCTACGGCGTCGGCACGAGCAGCTCGCGCACCGTCGCGGCCGCACGCAACGTGCTCGCCGGCAATCGCGGCGGCTGGCGCGCGCTGCTGCCGTTCACCGGGCCGGCGTTCGTCGCGTCGGTCGCGTACATGGACCCCGGCAACTTCGCCACCAACATCCAGGGCGGTGCGGGCTTCGGCTACCGGCTGCTGTGGGTCGTCGTGCTCGCGAACCTGATGGCGATGCTCTTCCAAGGCCTCTCGGCGAAGCTGGGCATCGCGACCGGCAAGAACCTCGCCGAGCTCTCGCGCGAACACACGGCGCGGCCCGTCGCGCTCGGGATGTGGGTCGTCAGCGAGATCGGCGCGATGGCCACCGACCTCGCCGAGTTCCTCGGCGTCATCATCGCGCTCTACCTTTTGTTCCACGTGCCGATGCTGATCGGCGCGATCGTCACCGGCGTCGTGACGTATGCGATTCTCGCGCTGCACCGCTACGGATTCCGCGTTATGGAGACCGTGATCGGCTCGCTCGTCGGCGTCATCGCGATCTGCTACGTCGTCGAGACGCTGCTGGCCAAGCCGAACTGGAGCCAGGTGCTCTATCACTCGGTGGTGCCGTGGCTGGGCGGGTCCTCGAGCGTCCTGCTCGCGGTAGGCATTGTCGGCGCTACCGTGATGCCGCACACGATCTATCTGCACTCGGCGCTCACGCAGGATCGGATTGTCCCGGAGGAGAGCGGGCACGTCGGAAAGATCGTGCGCTTCGCCTACATGGACGTCGTGATCGCGTTGACGATCGCCGGCCTCGTGAACCTTGCGATGATGTACATGGCGGCGGCCGTCTTTCACGCGACCGGACACGCCAACGTGGCCGACATCACAACGGCCTATCGCACGCTGACGCCGCTGCTCGGCAGTCTTGCCGCACTCGTGTTCCTCGTATCGCTGATGGCGTCGGGAATCGCGAGCTCCGTCGTCGGGACCATGGCCGGGCAGGTCATCATGCAGAGCTTCGTCGGTTTCGCGGTGCCGCTGTGGCTGCGCCGCCTCGTGACGATGGCGCCCGCCGTCGCCGTCGTCGCGCTGGGCGTCGACATCACACAGACGCTGATCGTGAGTCAGGTGGTGCTGAGCTTCGTGCTGCCGGTACCGGTGATCGCGCTGCTCGTCCTCACGTCGCGCCGCGACACGATGGGTGCGATGGCCAACCGCCGCTGGGTAACCGCGCTCGCCGCGGTCGCGACGGCGGCGATCCTAATTCTCAACGCGCTCTTGATCTTCCAGATAGGAACGCGATAGCATCACGTACGCTTCGGATGCCCTCTCGATCCACTTCGCGGCCTCGCCCTCGAGGGTTTTCTTCACCTTCGCCGGCGCCCCGGCCGCGACGACGCCGTCGGGTATCGCGGTGCCCTCGCCGACGACGCTGCCGGCGCCGATCAGCGAACGTTCGCCGACCGTGCAGCCGTTGAGCAGCGTCGCGTTGCTCCCGATGAGCGCGTGACGCCCGATCGTGCAATCTTCCATTACGGCGCAGTGTCCCACGGTCACGTCGTCGCCGATGATCGTTTGGCCGTACTCGCTCACGTGCACGACCGCGTTATCCTGCACCGACGTGCGCGTGCCGACCCGGATCGGGCCGTTGTCGCCGCGCAGCACCGCGCCGAACCAGACGCTCGATTCCGGCCCGATCTCGACGTCGCCGATCAGCACGGCGGTCGGCGCCACGAACGCGGACGCGGCGACGCGCGGCCGCTTGCCTCGATATTCGATGATCATGGGCGATGCTTCGCAGGCCGGAGCGTCGAACCTCGCGGCCATGCACAGGCACCGCACGCCGCTGCGCGGCGTCAAGGCCATCCCGCACCCGAAGCCGGGTGATCCCAACTACACCGACGTCAACTACGCGTACGCCGGCCGCGTCGGGCACGTGCACGAGGTCGTCGAGATCGAGGGGCGATCGCTTGCAAAGATCGGCTTCGACGACCGCAAGATCGTGTATTACCTCCTCGAGGATCTCGAACTCGACCAGAGCGCGCAGCGCGGCACCTTTCACGACGCCGACGCGAAGTAAGCTACGGCGTTACCGTCGGGTTCTTCCAGGCGAACGCGCCGTTCGGATTCGGCTTCACCCACACGATGAGATCCCAGATCGCGGGGAAGTGAAAGATCGTGGTGACCTGATCGGCGTTCGAGACCTTGTGCATCGCCGCGACGGTCGCGGCGGTGGGATGCTGCGGGTTGCCGCCCGCCGCGGCGAACGCCTTGTCCCAGGCCCAGCCGTCGTATGTGACCTTGCCGGTCGCGGGATCGCGCGTCACCCAGTGAACGTGGCCGTCGAACTCGACCCAGCGGCCCGGGTTGACGCCCCAGAGCTGCGGACGCGCCGCGCTCGAGCTGACGAGCACGGAGTAGTCGGCGCCGAGCAACAGGCCGTTCTTGTCATACCAGAGCTGACTCGGATGAGCAGCGTCGGACGATTGCCATTGCAAGTTGGCGTAGCTGATCGCGCCCGTGTCGTCCTCGCTCGTGTAGCGGACGTAGCCGGCTTTTTCGGCGTCGGCCGCGGTCGGATAGCGCGCCATCAGATCGGCCGCCATCGTGGCGACGAACCCCTTCTCGGCTGCGGTGACTGGGCCGTGATACGTCGCGTTCTCATCGGCCAGCGCGAACGACGGTGCCGCCAACGCGAGCAGCAGGGCGAGCAGTGGAACTCTTTTCATGGTAAGGAACATGATGGCGCCGGAGCGTGCGCGACGCTATCAAAGACCGCTCAAAAAGGTCGCCGGTCGCCGCCCGCTTTCGGGGGAGGGGCGCGCTCGGCGCCGTGGAAAGACGGGCGGCCCGGCCGACGTAGCTCAACGGTAGAGCAATCGCTTCGTAAGCGATAGGTTATCGGTTCAAATCCGATCGTCGGCTAACTTTACTATCCGACCCTGCGCTCCATGAACGTCGGGCAAGGGTAGCTCACCGTCGTGTACGGGCCGCACTCGGAAAATCCAACCGACTGATAGAGGCGATACGCTGCGGGCAGCCGCTCCTTATCGGTGTCGAGTACGACGCGGCTATATCCCTCGGCCTCTAGAAACTCGAGCGCGCGCAGCACCAGCGTGCGCGCCGTGCCCACGCCGCGGCTCTCCGGCCGAACGAAGAGCCGCATGATCACGCCCGTCCGCCCGTCCAGTTCCGACACGGCCACGCAGCCGACGGCGCGCCCCTCCGATTCCGCCAAGAACGCCGCGCTGCGCTCGCGGTAGGTTCGCTCGACCTCTTCGGCGCTCGGAACCGAGCCGTGGCGAAGTACCGGCGGCAGCTCCGCCTCATAGTCGATCAGCAGCTCGTGAAACGCGCGAAAGTCAGAGGCGCTCGCAGCCCGTCGAATCACCGCTTTCATCGTTACGGCGCGAGCGTCTCGCGGGCAACTGCGGTGCGCTGCACGGCGGCGTCGCTGAAGGGCAGCGGCCAGAGGCGGCCCGCGATCCACGCCTGCGCTTGATCTGTGTAGTGGCCCGAGCCGATCTCGCCCGACTCACCCTGCGGCAGCGTGATCCCGCCCGCGTCCCAGTTCCCGACGTCCCACACCGCGCGGAAGCTCTGCCCGTAGCCGGGATACTGTACGTGCAGCGTCAGCGCGTCGCCGTATCCGGGCAGCGTCGTCCCGTCGAGGAAACTGATGCCGAGCGAAGCCAGCGCGTGAAGCACCGGCACGGCACCGGCTTCGCGCCACGGCGCGGGAGACGGGAGCGCGGCCGCACGCAGCGCCTGCGGCGAGATCGGCCGCGCGAGCAGCGACGGAACGCGTCCGGTCGTCCGATGCGTCAGCGCCAAGCGCAGCCCCTCGATGACCGTCGCCGTCGTCGAGTCGCCGTCCATCTCGCCGTTCCAGCGCGCGAGGTCGGCGGCCAGCACGGGGTCTCTGGCGCGCAGCAGTGGCGCGACGTCGCGCGCGAGCTCGCGCTCGGGCAGGGAGAGCGTGTCCATCTGCATGGCCGCGAAGTACGCGACGTCGTACGTGCGGCGCGCGCGCAGCAGCTGCGCGATCCGATACGCGCGATACGGCGGCGCGAACTGCGGGCTCAGCGGCAGCGGGTAGGTGCCGGGATACATCTTGTTGTTCGCCGTCCAGACGACGGCGTCGCGCGACGGCGCCACCCTCGGCAGCCGCGCGAACGGTATCGCGGGATAGTCGCGCGCGAGATCGCTCGGCGGATGCAGCCAGCGCGCGCGCACCGGATCGTCGGGGATCTGCCCGGCGAGCTGATACGCGACGCGTCCGTTCGCGTCGGCCAGGACGAAGTTCTGCGTCGGCCCCGGAAACCTCGCGAGGGTCGCCGTTGCGGCTTCGATCGACTGCGCGCGATTGACATCGATGAACGTTTGGGCCGGCGTCGCGGGGTCGTCGTACGCGTTCCAGTGCACGAGCACCCAGCGTCCGTCCGCCGTCGGCGTGCCGAACTCGCGCGCGGTGCGATAGTAGCGCTTCGTCGCCTCGCGCCCGAAGCGCACCGAGAAGCGTTCCGTGTGCCAGCCGGCCGGATCGAGGCGCGCCGGAGGCAGAAAAGCGGAGAGCGACGTGACGGTGCCGTCGGTCGCGCCCCACGCGATGCGCTCGTTGTGCCCGAGCACGATCGCGGGACAGCCGGGCAGCGTCGCGCCGGCGACGTGAAAGCCCGGCGCGCGCAGGTCGAGCAGATACCACACGCCCGGCATCTGCAGCGCCAGATGCGGATCGTTGGCGAGCATCGCGCGGCGATGCAGCGCGCGGTTCGCGCCGGCGGCCCACTCGTTGCTGCCGATCGGCGGACGCGTGTCGGCGAGTTGTCGCATCAGCGTCGCGACGCCGCGCCGGCACCCCGGTCCGGGCTCGATGCGCGCGAGCCCGGCGAGCACCGGCGCGTCGTAGCACGGATCCGTGAACGGAAAGCGCGCGTCGAGCCGCGCGAGCCCGCCGTGGCGGTAGGCGCGGTCGCGGCGAGCGATCGCGTCCCAGTCGTCGATGAGATCGAGCACGGTTACCATCGCGATGGCCAGCGAATCCCGCGGCGTCCACGGCGCGGGCCGATAGTTGAGGATGCGGAACTCCACGGGCAAGGGCTCGCGTTCCATCGCGGCGTTGACGCCGTCGCTGAACGCGCCGAGGATCTCGCGCGAGCGCGTGGGAAGCCGCTGCCACTGCGTCTGCACGATCGCCCGTACCGGGATCGCGCGCTCCGTCTGGTCGGCCGGGAGCGCGCGCGATCCGTAGACCTCCGCGAGCTCGCCGAGGATGTAGCGGCGCAGCGTGTCCATCTGGAAGAGCCGGTCGGATCCCTCGACGTATCCCTGCGCGAAGAACAGGTCGTGCTCGTCGCTCGCGATCACGTGCGGCACGCCGCGATCGTCGCGCAGGATCTGCACCGGCGCGCGCAGGCGCAGACCGGAGGTCATGCCGCTGTCGCGCGCATGCGAACGCGTGCCGGCGACGACGTTGAACACGAACCCTAGTGCCAGCAACGCGATCAGGACGAGCGCCGCGAGCACGATCCGGCCGAGCGTTTTCAAGATCTAGACGTCGACGTAGACGTCGTCGCCTTCCACGTTCACCTCGAACGTCATCAGCGGGACGACCGCGGGCAGCGTCAGCGCGTCGCCCGTGCGCACGTCGAAGGTCGCGCCGTGGCGCGGGCAGACCACGTGCTCGCCTTCGAGCGTCCCCTGATCCAGCGGGCCGCCGTCGTGCGTGCACACGTCTTCGATCGCGTAGATTTTACCGTCGAGGTTGCACAGCAGAATCTCCACGGAATCGGCGACGACGCGGCGCGTCGTGCCCGGCGCGATCTCGGAAACCGTCGCGACGCGGTGTCTAGACATTAGGCAGACCCCGCAGCGGTCTCTGCGGAGTCGATCGTGTAGACGAACGCCGCGGGGTCGAGGCTGTCACGGCGCTCCGCGCGGACCTCGGCCTGCGGGTACATCAGAAAGCCGAGGCCGGCGCCGCTCGAGCCGGGCAGCGCCACGTCGTGCCCGTCGTTGTAGGCCACGTAGTTGCCTTCCCACGCACCGAAGAGCGTCTCGCGCGCGGCCTTTACTTTCGGATCGCTCAGCGCAAGATGCCCGGGCGGTTCGTCGAGCATGACCTTGCGCACGTCGGCGGGATCGGCCGGCACCCAGCCGTACTCGCTGAGAAACACCTCTGCTCGGCAGTGCTGCGCCTTGCTGATCACGCTCGAACTCGTGCCCAGGCTGTGATAGCCGAAGCGCGACGGCGCGACGCGAATCCCGTAGAGGTCGCGTGCGGGAATTCCGGTGGCGCGCGCGAGCGCGACGTAGAGGCCGTTGATGTCCGCGCACTTCCCGCTGAGATCGCCGGTCTCGAGCATGAAGCTGACGTCGCCGAGGCCGCACCCGCGCGTCTTCGGATTGCGCGAGGCGCTCTCGACGACCCACTCGTAGATGAGTTTCGCTTTGACGGCGTCGCTCGTGGCGGCGCCCACGATCTTCTTGGCGGTGTCCGCGACGATGCCGTCGGTCGGCTGCAGCTGCGTCGCAGACGTGTAGAGCGCGTACTCCTCGCCGCTCAGCACCTGTGGCCGTCCGGGCTTCGCAAGGTCGACGACGCGGTCGCGTGTCGAGACGGTGCTGGTCACCTTGATCGTCGCGGAGGCTTCAGGTTTCAGCCAATCCACGACGAGCATCTTGACGTCCCACGTGCCTTCTTGGACGATGCTCGCAGAACTCGCGTTGGTCTCCCATGTCGTCGCGCCCGGGCGCATCCAATCGGACTCCACGAATCCCGGAACCGGAATCCACGCCCGAACCGGTTGCGGAGAGCCGGGCAGCGTGACGACCGTCGTGATCCGGAACACTCGCCAATAGCGCTGAACCGGCGCGAACGAATCGTTTTCGAGTTTCGCGAGGGCGAGACGCGGCGTGCCGGCCAAGATCGAGACGGCAGCCCCCTGCCGTAAGAAGTCATCCCGCTTCATGCGGCGGGAGTTTGTCATCGGGCCCGGCGAACCTACGGATTCGCTCGAACCGGAGGCACGACCGTGGCACACATTCCCTGGATGTCCGACTACGAGGCGGCGCTCGAGCGCGCGAACTCGGAGCGCAAGTTCGTCTTTCTCGACGTGTTCAACCCTGGTTGAGGGGGATGCCAAGCGCTGGATACCGTGACGTATCCTCAACCTCCCGTCGTCGATACGATCCTCGCTTATAGCGTGCCGGTTCAGGTCGACAACTCGAAGTCCGAGAACAACAAGCTCCTGCACGCCATGCACCACATCTGGACGCCGGACATTCGGATCCTGTATCACGACGGCGCCGAGCTGTACCGCTGGGACGGCTTTCTGCCGCCGCCCGAGTTCATGGCGAGGGCGCTGTGCGGATTCGGGATGGCGTACTTGCGCACGAAGCGTTTCGACCAGGCCGAGGCGTGTTACGCCCAGGCGCTCACCCTCTTCTCCACGACGTACGCGGCACCCGAGGCGCTCTATTATCTCGGCGTGACGCGCTACCGGCGCGACCCCGACAGCGACGAGCTCTTGACCCAGTGGGCCAACCTTCGCTCGCGCTATCCGCTCAGCGAGTATCGCGTGAAACAGTCCTTCAAAGAGCTTCCTTGAAGCGCCTCATCGTCTTCGATCTGGACGGCACGCTCGCGTTGAGCAAGGCGGCGCTCGACGACGAGATGGAGGCCCTTCTGGGCCGCCTCATCGACGTCATCAAGGTGGCGATCATCTCAGGCGGCGACTATCCGCAGTTCCAAAAGCAGGTGCTCGAGAGGCTTCCGGCAGGCAGCGACTTTCCGAACCTCTCGATCCTGCCGACGTCGGGGACGAAGTTCTTCGTGTACGACGGTCAGTGGCGCAAGCTTTACTCCGAAGACCTCACCGACGAGCAAAAGAAGAAGATCGAGAGCGCGCTCGAGAGCGCCGTCGCTGAGACGGGGTTTCAGCCGAAGCAGACGTGGGGCGAGCGCATCGAGGACCGCGGTACGCAGATCACTTACTCGGCGCTCGGCCAGCAAGCGCCGCTCGACGCGAAGGAAAAGTGGGATCCGGACTTTTCGAAGCGCAAGCAGATTCAGGCGATCCTCGCTAAGACGCTGCCCGAGTTTTCCGTTCGGCTCGGCGGCACGACGTCGATCGACGTTACCCGCCCGGGCGTCGACAAGGCCTACGGCATCCGCAGGCTCCGCGACGAGCTGGGCATCCCGATCGCCGAGATGTTGTTCATCGGCGACGCGATCTTTCCGGGCGGGAACGACTATCCGGCGAAAGAGGCCGGCACCGACACGATCGACGTGCGCGATCCCGAGGAGACGAAGCGCCTGATCCAGGCTATTATTGCTTGCGAACAGCCTCTACGTTGAGCTCGATGCGAACCTCGTCGCCCACGACGACGCCGCCGGTTTCGAGCGCCGCGTTCCAGGTGAGGCCGAAGTCCTTGCGGTTGACCGTCGTGTGGGCGCTGTAACCGGCGCGCACGCCGCCCCACGGATCGTTGGCCCGGCCCTCGAAGCTGCCCCGAAGCGTCACGTCGCGCGTGACGCCGTGGATCGTCAGTTTGCCGTCGATCGTCAACTCCTCGGGCGTGCCGTAGATGCGGGTGCTCTCGAACGCCAGCGTCGGGAACTTCTCGACGTCGAAAAAGTCGGCCGAGCGCAGGTGAGCGTCGCGCTGATCCTCGCGGGTGTCGATCGAACCGGCCTGGATGGTCGCGCGGATCGCGGCAGGCACGTCGCTCCCGGGCTCCAGCTCGATCGAGCCGTCGAAGGCGGTGAAGCGACCGCGCACCTTGGCGATCATCAAATGTCGGACGACGAACTCGACGGTCGTGTGCGCCGGATCGAGGGCGTAGACGGCCTTCTCTTGCAGTTGGGTGGTCATGATTTTGACTGTGTGGCTCCTTATGGTTGCCGATAGCCCCGAAGTGTGCTATCGTTGTGCTAGTAACTTTTACATACCAACAAGCCAAAAACAAGTACGCACTCTAAAGTAGCCTAGGAACCCAATGGAAACCATCAAACTGCCGCCCCTGCCGACGAGCGCCGACGTATACAACCAGGCGCAGTGCCCGTCGCGCCTGATCCTGGACCGAATCGCCGACAAGTGGACGACGCTGATCATCGGCATCCTGGCCCAAGCCAAGCATCGCCGCTTCAACGAGTTGCGGCGCATGATCGGCGGCATCTCACAGAAGATGCTCACGCAGACGCTGCGCGACCTCGAGCGCGACGGATTGGTAAAGCGGACGATCTATCCCGAGGTTCCGCCGCGCGTCGAGTACGAGCTCACGCCGCTCGGACGCACGCTGTGCGGGCCGCTCGGATCGCTGACGCAGTGGGCGCACGATCACATGGAGGAAGTCAAGCGCGCGCAGGCCGGGTTCGACGCGCATGCTTGAGCTGAGCCACCTCACCGATTACGGCTTGTTGCTAATGCGGCTGATGGTCGGTCTGATCGTTGCCGGCAGCGGCTACGACGACCTCAAGCATCCGGACGCACGCAGCAAGAGCATCGAGATGTCGAAGGCCTTCACGATCTTTCTGGCGGCCGCGGAGCTCGCGGGCGGAGTCGCGATCATCTTCGGTGTCCTGCAGCAGCTCGCCGCGATCGGCCTGATTCTTATCATGCTGGGCGCGATCCAGAAGAAGATCTTCGTCTGGAAGACCGGCTTCTGGGGAAAGGATGGGCCCGGATGGTACTACGAATCGACGCTCATTTCGACGCTGCTCGTGATCCTCTTCACGGACGGCGGTCGCTTCGTGCTGCTGCGGTAGCCGTCGCGTTTGTGTTCGCTGCGGCGGTATGCGCGCCGCACGTGTCTGGCTAGTCGTCGTCGGGCGGTTCGTCCGAGTCGGGCAGCCTCAAGAAATAGTCGGCGTCGTGCGGGGCCGGGATCGGCACGAACTTGCTCGGTCCCTTCGAGAAGTCGAAGCAGTCCGAGAGGTCGTCGGCGCGCACGTCGGTCGTACCGAGCGAGCCGAGGTCGAACGTCTCCTCGGTGAACTTCAGCATGCTCCCGAACTCGTGCTGCGTCGTCGAGATATAGTTCTGCTTCGCGTACGGGGAGATAACGAGGAACGGCACGCGGAAGCCGAGCTCGAAAGAGTTGTACCGCGGGGGCGGCACAGGATCGTACCAACCGCCCCAGTCGTCCCAGACCACGAAGATCGCGGTGCTGCTCCAGTACTGGCTCCTTCCGATCGTGTTGACGATGGACGCCACCCACGACGGTCCCGTGCCGTCGGTGCTGCCGGCATGATCCGAGGCCGCGGCGGTCGGCGTGATCCACACGACGTTCGCGAGTCTGCCCTTCTTGATGTCATTCAGAACCCGCGACGGCGGGCTGACGACGTCGGCCGCAAAGTCCGGCCGGTTGAAGATCGGTAAAATCGCATCCGGCCCATGCCAGAGCCCCGGCCCCTTGCCCGCCTGATAGTAGTGCCAGGTCAGCGACTTCGCCGCGATGAGCGCGATGAGCGAGTTGCGATCGAAGCACGGATACGTCGTCTGATTCTCGTTGCCGTACGGATCGATGAGGGCCACCGTCGAGCCGCGCGGCGAGTCGCAGCCGCCGGTGTTCTTGAGCCGGAGGGTCTTCGGGCTCTCGGCGGCGCGCAGCGACGATCCGTTGAAGATCGTGGACGTCCCGCTCAGGAGGTATTGATGCGCGGGAAAGCTCGGTCCCTGACTCGTCTCGAACATGTTCGCGCCGAACGTGTAGCGCCGCGCCATGGTGAAATACGGCTCGACCTCCTTCTTCGGGACGTAGCCGTACGCGCGCATCCTCGGGGGCGGACACCCGCGTCGCGTCTTGCATCTCGAATCTACGAGATCGAAACCATTGAGCTTTCCATTCGCATACTCGGTCTCGAAGTTCGTATGCGAGTGGCCGATGTAGTACGGCGCCGTCAGGAGCCGAGGCTGGAGTCGTACGGTTTGGCCCAACGAGTTCTGCCCCTCGCGGACCGTTCCGGCGCCGGGAAGACCGTTGAAGAGGTTGTTGGTCGTGCGGTTTTCTTGAACGATGATGACGACGTGTTGGATCGGCGACGTACCGCCGGAAAGTGTCCGAAACTTGCCGGCTGAGCGAGCGGACGGCAGCGAGGACGACGACGTCGAGATTTGCGCGCAGCTCGTGAGTGCGGCGATGATGATGACGGCCAGAGCCAAGAGGCGCGTGCGATTCATCTCGCACGCCCTCTTGGCTACATGCCGGAGTTAGCCTCTAGAAGTCGTCGTCCGGAGGACCGCCAACCGGCTGGCGCAAGAAGTATTCCGCATCGTGCGGGGCCGGAATCGGGACGAATTTGCGCGGTCCCTTGGAGAAGTTGAAGCAGTCGGAGAGGTCGTCGGCGCGGACGTCGGTCGTGCCGAGCGAGCCGAGACCGAACGTCTTCTCCGTGAACTTTAGAATACTGCCGAACTCGTGCTGCACGGGCGATATGTAGTTCTGCTTCGCGTACGCCGAGATGACGAGCAGGGGCACGCGGAAGCTGAGCTCATAGGAATTGTACTGTGGGGGCGGGACCGGATCGAACCAGCCGCCCCAGTCGTCCCATGTGACGATGATCGCGGTGTTGTCCCAATATTGGCTCTTCCCGATCGCGTTCACGACGGACGCCACCCATGAGGGTCCGGATCCGTTGGTGGCGCCGGCGTGATCCGAGGCGGCGCCGGTCGGAGTCACCCACACGACGTTCGCGAGATTGCCGTTCTTGACGTCGGTCAGCACTTGCGACGGTGGGCTCACGACGTCGGTCTTAAACTGCGGGCTTTGAAAGACTGGCAGGATCGCGTCGGGGCCGTGCCAGAGTCCCGGGCCCGGGCCGGCCTGATAGTAGTGCCACGTCAGATTCTGCGCTTCGATGAGCGGGATGAGCGAGTTCCGAGTGAAGCATGGGTAGGCCGTCTGATTCTCGTTCCCGTATTGGTCGATGAGCTTCACGAGCGACCCCTGGGGTGAGTCGCAGCCGCCGGTGGACTTTTTCTGCGGCGTCTGCGGATTCTCGGCTGCGCGCAAGTTGGATCCGTCCGAGATGGTCGACGTGCCGCTCAAGATGTACTGGTGCGCGGGAAAGCTCGGCCCCTGGTTCGTTTGGAACATTTTGGCGCCGAAGACGTATCGCCGCGCCATGATGAAATACGGCTCGACTTCTTTTTCAGGCACGTAGCCGTACGCGCGAATGTCCGCGGGCGCACACGTATGCCCCGTCTTGCATTTGGACTGAACGAGATTCCAACCGTTCATCTGGCCGTTGGCCCATTCGGTCTCGAAGGCGCTATGGGCGTGGCTGATGTCGTAGGGGGCGGTAAGAAGCCGAGGCTGGAGTGTTACCGTTTGGCCGTAAGAGTTCTTCCCGGTACGTACGGTGCCGGCGCCGGGAAGACCGTTGAAGAGGTCGTTGGTGGTGCGATTCTCCTGGAATACGATGACGACGTGCGTGATCGGCGTGCTGCCGCCCGAAAACGAGCGCATCATGCCGCCTGGTTGAGCGGCTAACGGCACCGGGGGTGGCGTGGGCGACGTCGCGTTTTGCGAGCATCCAACGAGTGCAACGATCACAGCAAGCGCCGAGAAGCGGGTCCGATTCATCCTGCTGTCCTCCAAAGTAGCTACACGATTGAACCAAGTCTATTGGCTGGCTAATCGCGCGGTCAAGACGCCGCAAAATAAATCTGCAACAAAGATGATTGCGTGCAATAACTTCCGTTATCTCTTGCAAATCGCAGAGCGTAAAAACTACTTATGTCAATCGACACCGACAGGCACGCCCCACGCGATCTAGCAAGCGAGCGGCAAGTTGATTATAGTGTTCGCATTTTGCAGGCGCGATAATACGTCTAGCCAATTGGCTACGTCCGCATTGCTATTGCGCGGCTTGCCGCGTTGGGAAAGTTGGATACGGATGTTTATGTTCTTCCATGCCCTGGTTTTGGCGTTCGGTCTGTTCGGCGGTCTTGGCGGAGGCTTCACGCACTTCGGTGGAGCGCCCGAGATCGGTGCCCCGACGATGGGCCCGCCCGACGGCGGCGGAAGCATGCCCGGTCCGGGCAGCGGCCTGCCGGGAGGCGGCAATAACGGAGGTTAACGCGGTGCGCGGCGGCGGGGCCTGGACCGCCGCCACGCTAATCTATTTGGCCATGGCGAAGAAACAGCCGGTCGCGCCGCAGTGGTTCGACGAGATGCGCGGGCTGTTCGAGCGATGTGAGTATCTGGCCGCCGGCGACGTCTACGACCAGGCGGTCGAGTCCGGCGCCTCGCCGTCATATGCGGCGCAGCTGCTCGCGGCACGAATTCTGCTCAAGCGCGATGAGAATAGAGCGGTCGCGTTTCTGATCCGCCGCCCGCCCAAAGCCGGCGCGTCCCGCGAGCGGGCGGAATGGGCCCTCCTCCTTGCGATCGGTTATGCACGGATGCGCGACTTCGAGCGCGCCGACCACCTTTTCGAAATGGCACGGAAGCTGGCGCGCGCGCCGGCGGAACGAGCGGTCCTCGCGTACCAACTCGCGCGTCGCTACATGCTCGAGGGCAACGTAGCCGAAGCGCGCCGCCACGCCGGCGACATGACGTGCGACAAGTCGCTAGACGCCCGGATCCTGCATGAACTGCTGGAATCGTTCATCCTCTGCCAAGAAGAGCACTACCGCGAGTCGGCACACAGCACGATTCGGGTGATCGAGCTGATCGGCGAGCGACGCGAGGATCATCTCGAGGAGTGGTTCCATGCGGTTCAGAACCTGGCGCTGCTGGGGCGAGAGCTACCGCTGCCGGCGGCCGCCGATATCGCGAAGGCGGAGGTGGATGCAGACGTCGAGTGGCCGCCGGACCTCGCGATCCAGCGCTTCCAGGCGCTAAAAGGCGTCGGCTGGTCGTACGCGCTGCGCGGCGACCTCTTGGGCTGTTTTCGCTATCTGCGCGCTGCGGAACGCACCAAGCCGAGCCCGGCGTTTGAGGCGATCGTCTTGCTCGATCGCGCGTACTTCGCGCGCATTGTGGGAGAAAAGAATTGGGCCTGCAACGAGGTTGCAAAGACGGAGGTCTTGTTCGATCGCATCGACTGGAACGAAGCTCCGGGGGACGAGCGCGTCGGATTGCTGCTCATGGCCGAGGCGATCGTCGAATACAGCCCGGAGAAGGCGCACTACTTCCTGGCCCGCTACAAGGGACTCGATAAGATGCGTTCAACCGTCTCGCTCTTCGCGTTCGATCAGCGCTGCGAGGCCCTCGCGGCTTTTACCGAGGGTTTTGTCAGGCTCAAGAGCGGCGAATCCGGCGCGGAGGAGGCGCTGCACAAAGCCTGGGTCATCTTCGATCGGATCGGCTACGACTGGCGCGCCGGTCGCACGGCGCTGCGATTGTTCGAAGCCACCGGCAAGGAGCGCTGGCGACATCTCGCGGAGGACAAGCTCGAGCCCTACCCGCGATCCTGGCTCGCACACGAGATCGCGACTCAGAGCGCGGCCGCGGTATCGCCCGTGAAGCTGCCGCGGATGCAACGCACGGTCCTCGAAATGCTGTGCCGCAAGATGACGACCGCGGAGATCGCGAGAGACCTGGGCTTGAGCCAGCACACGGTCCGCAACCACCTCAAGGCAGTGTTTCGCGCGTACGGGGTCAACAATCGAGCGGCGCTCGTCGCCGAGGTGGCCAGCCGAGGTCAGTTGCCGACGTTTGCCTGATCGGTGAAGCCGAGGAGCCGCGGTCCGGGCCCTTGTCTCGCGAGCTTGTCGTCGGGGTTTCGGAGCCAGCACTTATCCATCGACAGGCAGCCGCAACCGATGCACTGGCCGAGCTGATCGCGCAGCGCCTCGAGGCGGGCGATGCGTTCGTCGAGGCGACGCTTCCAGCGATTCGATAGCGCCGCCCAGTTCTTCGCGTTGATCGCGCGGTCCGCGGGGAGCGTATCGAGCACGCTGCGGATCTCCGTCAGCGGGATGCCCGCCCGCTGGCCGATCTTGATGACGGCGATGCGCCGCAGCTCGGTGCGGGCAAAGCGCCGTTGGTTGCCTTCGCTGCGCTCGCTGCGAATCAGACCCCGCGCCTCCCAGAAGTGAATCGTCGATACCGGGAGCCCGCTGCGCTTGGCGACCTCGCCGACGGTAAGATATTCCATCGCTTGACCTCAACTATACTTGAGGTTGTAGACTCGTGGTCGTTATGGATTGGTTTCAACCGGGACACGTCGCGATCGTCACGGGCGGATCGCGCGGATTGGGAAAGGCGCTGGCTCGCGAGCTGCTGGGCAAGGGGCTGACGGTCATCGTCGACGGCCGCGATGCGGCGGACCTCGAGCGCGCGCGTCGAGAGCTTGGCGAAATCGGTGACGTCGTCGCGATCGCGGGCGACGTGGCCGATTCGGACCACGCGCACGCGCTCGTCGCGGCCGCGCGGCGCGCCGGGCGCCTGGACCTGCTCGTCAACAACGCGTCGACGCTCGGGACGACGCCGCTGCCGGCCGTCGCCGACCTGGACTGCCCGACGTTCGACACGCTCTTTGCGGTGAACGTCTTCGCCCCGATCCACCTGACCCAGCACGCACTCGCGCTGATGGCGAGATCCGAAATCGCCACGGTCGTCAACGTTACGTCCGATGCCGGCGTGGAGGCGTATCCGTCGTGGGGCGGCTACGGCGCGACGAAGGCGGCGCTCGAACACGTATCGCGCGTCCTCGCCGCCGAACTCGACGGCTCGCGCGTGCGCGTCTTGGTCTTCGACCCCGGCGACATGGACACGGCGATGCACCGCGACGCGATGCCGGACGCCGATCCGTCGGAGCTGCGCGACCCTGCGGAGTCCGCCCGCGCGATGATGCACGCGATCGCCGCGATGCGAGAGCGCTTCGAGCGCGTCCGCGCCGCCGACCTCACTCCCGCATGACGGCGGCGCCGGCGCTTTCGCGCGGACTGCGCCCGGCGACCCAGCCGCCGGAGTACCGCGGCGTCGCACGCGATGCCGTGCGCATGCTCGTCACGGATCGCGGCGCGCGGTCGCAAACGCACGCGCATTTCTACGACCTGCCCGCGCTGCTGCGGCCGGGCGATCTCGTCGTCGTCAACGACTCGGCCACGCTGGCGGCCGCGCTCGTTGCCGGGCGAAGCGGCGGAACCACGCTCTTGCTGCACGTCAGCACGAAGATCGACGAACGGCTCTGGACGGTCGAGCCGCGCGGTCCGGTCGTCCCCGGAGAGACGCTGACGCTTCCCGGCGGCGCCTCGGCGACGCTGCTCGCACCCGTCGAGCCGGAGCACCCACGCGTGTGGTATGCCGCGTTCGCGCTTCCCAAACCGATGCACGCGTACCTCACCGAGCACGGGGCGCCGATCGCGTACGCGTATCTCGGCCGCCAGGTTCCCCTAAAGGAGTATCAGACGCTGTTTGCGCGCAGCCGCGGCTCGGCGGAGATGCCATCCGCGGCGCGTCCCTTTACTGAGCGCGTGGTCGCGCGATTGAGAAATTGCGACATCGAGATTGCGACCGTCACGCTGCACTGCGGCGTGGCTAGCTTCGAGGCACCGGAGCGTCCCGGCACGGAACGCTTTAGCGTCTCGCCTGCCGCCGCGCAGAAGGTCAACGCCGCTCGCCGCGAGGGCCGGCGCGTCATCGCGGTCGGCACGACCGTCGTTCGCGCGCTCGAGAGCTCCGCCGCGGACGAGGTCGTCGCGTCGCACGGTTGGACGGATCTCTTCATCGACGAGACGTATCGGCTCAAAGTCGTAGACGCCCTGCTGTCGGGCTTTCACGACGCCAACGCAACGCACGTCTCGATGTTGCGGGCGTTCGCCGACGCGGACCTACTGGAAGATGCCTATGCGCGAGCCGCCGAACGCGGCTACTTCTGCCACGAATTCGGCGACGCGCACCTGATCTTGTGACGCTATACCGTCAGCGCGTTCGGCACCAATAAGTGCAGCTTGGCTTCCGTTTCGGAACCCGTGGCGGCGGTCAGCACGATCATCTTGACGTCGCCGTCGCCGGGGAGCTCGAGGGTCGTGTGATCCAAGATGAACTCACCGAGCTCCGGATGATTGAAGCGCTTGAGGCCGTCCGTCGAGCCGAGCACGTCGTGCTCGGCCCACAAGCGGCAGAACTCTGCGGAGTTGGTGCGCAGGTCGTCGATAAGCTCGACGAAGCCGGGGTCGTTGGGATATTTCGCGGCGACGGCGCGGAACTGCGCGACGGCACGCCGCATCGTGCACTCGGGATCTCCGTACCGGCAGCGCGAGTTCGGGTCGCGAAAGAGGCGCCACACGATGTTGCGCGCCGGCCCGGTCGCGCCCGAGAAGCCGGCGAGCGCGTCGGCGGCGGCGTTCCACGCGAGAACGTCCCAGCGGCGGCCGCGCACATAGGCCGGCAATGGATTCAGCCCGTCGAGCACGCGGCGCACGAGCTCGCTCACACGCTCTTCGTCGGGAACGACGACGGTCGGTGCCATTCCGGCCAACAGGTGCAGGTGGCGACGCTCCTCTGAGGTTAGCCGTAGCGCGCGGGCGATGCCGTCGAGCACCTCGGCGGAGACGTTGATCGGCTGGCCCTGCTCGAGCCGCGTGTACCACGTGGCCCCGATATTGGCCAGCAGCGCGACCTCCTCGCGCCGCAGGCCGGGCGTGCGGCGCCGCGCGCCGTCGGCCAAGCCGACGTCCGAGGGGACGATCTTGGCGCGACGGGTGCGCAGGAAGTCGCTCAGCTCGGAGCGTCGGGGAAGGGTCGATTCCATTAGCCGGCCTCTCAAGGTGTCCGCGTCAGTGCTAGGATAAACACGGTTCTAGTAATAGTATCGCACGCGGACTATCCTAAAAGCAAGTCGCTCCTGTAGACCACGACTTCCCTTATGCGAGTTGCTGAACGAGCCCCGGCGACCCGGGGCATTCTTCCCGCGCGCCCCGGCGCGCCGATCTCGACCAGCGGGTCGCCGCGTCCGGCGGCTCCGTCCCTCGTCGAGCACGGGCTCGCGCGCTACCTGGTCGTCGGCGGCGTTATGCTGGCGGCGCTGCTGCAGACCGTCGACCTCACCATCGTCAACGTCGCGCTGCCGACGATTCAGGGCAACCTGGGCGCGACCGTCGACGAGGGCACGTGGGTGTTGACCGGATACGTGATAGCCAACGTCATCGTGATTCCGATGACGCCCTGGCTGCAGCTGCGCTTCGGGCGCAAGAACTATTTCCTGGCGTCGATCGCGGGCTTCACGCTGGCGTCGGTGCTGTGCGGTACGGCGACGTCGCTGACGGCACTGATCCTGTTCCGCGTGGTGCAGGGCGCGTTCGGCGGCGGTCTGCTCGCGACGGCGCAGGTCGTGCTGCGCGACACGTTTCCGCCGGAGCAGCTTGGGATGAGCCAATCGATCTTCGCGCTGGGCACGATCGTCGGGCCGTCGGTCGGCCCGACGCTGGGCGGAGTTCTCGTCGACAACTTCTCGTGGCCGTGGGTCTTCGACGTGAACGTCGTGCCTGGGGCGCTCGCTCTGTTCCTGTTGTGGCGCTACATGCGCGACGACGGAAGGCGGCAGCGCGCTCCCGTCGACGTCACCGGCATCGCGCTGCTAATCGTCGCGGTCAGCTGCCTGCAGTACGTGCTCGATCAGGGTCAGCATGACGACTGGTTTGCAGACCAATCCATCGTGGTGTGTTCGTGGCTGGCCGCGAGCGCGACGGCGGCGTTTATCTGGTGGGAGCTGCGCGTAGCGCAGCCGATCGTGGATCTGCGCGTCATCGCCAAGCCGGCCGTCGCCGCGGCGCTGACGATTGCGGCGGCGTACGCGGCAATCATCTTCCCGAGCTTGCTGCTGCTTCCGCAGTTTACGGTCGATAATCTGGGCTTCACAAGCACCGACGCAGGCCTGCTGATCGGTGCGCGTGCGCTGCCTGTATTGCTGCTGACGATACCCGTCGCGCGGCTGGCGGGGCATCCGCGCTTCGACCTGCGCTATGCGATCGGCGGCGGACTGGCGGTTTGCGGTCTGGGCTCGCTCTGGCTCGCGAGCCGGCTCACGACGGACAGCGGCTTCGGAACGTTCGTCGCGCCGCTGCTCTTCACCGGCACTGGCGCGGCGTTCGTCTACACGCCGTTGCTGGTGGCGACGATGCGCGCGGTTGCGCCGGACGCGGCGGCCAAAGCCGCGTCGTTCATCGTGCTCTTTTTTCAGCTGGGCGGCTCGATCTCGTCGGCATCGGTCGTCGCCTTCTTGGATCGCCGGCTGCAGTTTCATCAGACGATCCTCGCGGCGCAGACCGCGCTCTCACGACTGCCGGTGGCGGACTTCGTGCAGCACGGCGGCCTCGCGCAACTCGCCGCCACAGTCGCAGCACAGGCCGCCGCGCTATCGTACGCAGACATGTTTCTGGTTACCGGCGTCGCGGCGCTGCTCGTTACACCCGGCGTGCTGCTCTTGGCACGCAGATCTTAAGCTCTCAGTGAAAGCCAAGGAGTTACGAATCTTGCAATACGAATCGGTTTGCGACCACATCTGCGACGATATCGCCAGGGTACTGTTCGAGATGAACCCGGCAACGCGGATCGCGGCGTACGCCGCGGCCCGCGCGACGCGAGATATCGCGGACGCGTTCCACCACGCGGCCGGTGACCCCGTTAGCTCGCGCTGGCGCGAGGCGATGGGAAGCCTCGAGCGATTCCTCGGCTATTCCAAGCGATCGCCGAACGTGACGAACTCCGCTTCGCTACGCGAGCTCGCCGCGCTCGTCAGGGAGAACGCCGACGTTCTGGCCGCGGCATAAGATCAGGGCAATATCGTAAAGGCCGTTCCGTCGGAGGCCGGGCCGCCGCCGGCCTGTGTCGTGCCGTAGAGCTTTTCACTCACGCCGACCGGCCCCGCGTACGGATTCGCGCCGTCCTTGCCGCCCATGAAGCTGTAGAGGATCTTCTCGGCGCCGGAGGTCTTGATGCTGAAGACGACTCCAAAGCCGTTTGGTCCCCCGTTCGGCGTCGTACCGTACAGCGTGCCCTTCAGGTCGGTTAAATTCCCGTACGACGGGTTCTCGCCGTCTCGGTACGTGAACGTGTGCAGCAGCCTCTCTCTGCCCGACGTCGTTATCTTGTACACCGTCCCGTACGGCACGTCGCTTCGGACCTTACCGGCGTATTCCGTGGTGCCGTAAAGCGTGCCGTTGACGTCGGTCAATCCGCCCGTCGGCGTCGCGCCGTCACTGGGAGCGCCCGCGAACGCGTGAAGCACGTCTTCCTTGCCCGCAGTCGAGATGCTAAAGACGGCGCCGTATCCGGTCGAGCATCCGCCGCCGCCGTTTTTCGTCGTGCCGTACAGCGTGCCGCTCACATTGGTCAGCCGCGCCGTCGGATTCGCGCCGTCCGAACCGCCCTTGAAGCTGTAGAGCACCTTCTCCACGCCGCTCGTCGTGATCGAGAACACGGTGCCGTCACCGCTCGAGCCGCCGTTTTGGGTCGTTCCGTAGAGCTTGGCGCCGACCGCGACCAGCGCCGCGATCGGATTTGCGCCGTCCTTCCCGCCCTTGAAACGGTACAACGTCTTCTCCACGCCGTCCGTCGTGATCTTGAACACCGTGCCGTCGCTCATGGAGCCGCCGCCGTTTTGCGTCGTCCCGTAGAGCGCGCCTCCGACGTCGATCAAGCTCCCGTAGCCGGGCGCGGCACCGTCCGAACCGCCCTTGAAGCTATGCAGAAGCTTTTCTTTACCGGCGGTCGTGAGGCTGAAAACGGTGCCGTGATGGTTCGTGCCGCCTCCGGAGGTCGTACCGTACAGCGTGCCTTTGATGTCGATTAAGCCCGCACCGGGCGAAGCGCCGGTCGTCTTTCCGCCGAAGCGGAAGAGCAGCTTGTAACCGTTGCCCGTGAGCGCAACCGCCGAGTCGCCATACACCGCACTCGACGGCGGCAACGAAATAAACCCGCGCGCGCAGCTCGCGAGCGTCACGCATCCCAGAAGTAGAACGGTTCTCCACATCCGCAGAGGGTTCTACCTTCGGGCAGCTACCGCTTTCGATGCGGCCGTAGGCGCGTCACCTTGGAACTTTCGTCCGTATCGCCCGGTGGTTTCAGCGATCCATGAGCGGCGGCATAGTAGCTGTCGCGCAGGTTACCGAGCTGGAGGTCGCGAGAAATGGGCGTGCCGTCGCCGAGGTAGATCGTGGCGCCCTTCGCCAGCAGCCGGTATGCGTCGAGGCGCGCGTTCTTCCAATCCGACACCTTCCAGTGCTGTGGCGCCATTTCCGAAAAATCGTACGGCGGCAGCGATTGCCGTTTCTCGAAGAGCTCGAGCTCTACGCGGAATCCCTCGCGTTCGAAGATCGCCTTTTCAACCTGCGCTTTGCTGGCCACTCGACACGTATTCGGCTTGGTTTAGGCGCTCACCCAGTCGTGACCGGCGCTTACGGACAGGGCCGTCGGCGAGACGGGATTGTTAGCGATCTCGATGCTGCTGATCGCTCCCTGCGGGGGAGCCGGACTTAGCCGACCGCGCCCTCCATTTCCATCTTCACAAGCCGGTTGAGCTCAACCGCGTATTCCATCGGGAGCTCCTTGACGAAGAAGTCGAAGAAGCCGTTGACGATCATCGCCGTGGCGTCGGCCTCCGACAGACCGCGCGACATCGCGTAGAAGAGCTGCTCCTCGCCGATCTTGCTGACGCTGGCCTCGTGCTCTACGGTCGAGCGCTGTTCGTGGATCTTCATCGTCGGCTTCGTGTCGCTCGACGACTCCTCGTCCATGATCAACGCATCGCAGCGCACGCGCGTCTTCGCACCGATGGCACCGGGATGCACCTCCACGAGCCCGCGGTAGGTCGTCTTCCCGCCGTGTGCGCTCACGCTCTTGTTCGTGACGACCGAGGTCGTGCGCGGTGCCACGTGGATCACCTTGGCACCCGCATCCTGATGCTGACCCTCGCCGGCGAACGCCATCGAGAGGACCTCGCCCCGCGCGCCCTCGCCCATCAGGTAGATAGAGGGATACTTCATGGTCAGGCGCGACCCGATGTTGCCGTCCACCCACTCGACCGTGGCGCCGGCCTGTGCGATCGCGCGCTTCGTCACCAGGTTGAAGATG
Source organism: Vulcanimicrobiota bacterium (assembly GCA_963752825.1). GTDB lineage: Bacteria > Vulcanimicrobiota > Vulcanimicrobiia > Vulcanimicrobiales > Vulcanimicrobiaceae > Cybelea. The sequence goes on from CAVVZF010000001.1 coordinate 1,185,548, forward strand.
TTGCGGTACCAGTTCTGGATCGTCGTGTAGCGGATCGACGCGCCCTCGAGCGCCACCAGCTCGACGACCGCGGAGTGCAGCGACGACGTCGAAAATTTCGGCGCCGTGCAGCCCTCGATGTAGTGCACCTTCGCGCCTTTGTCGGCGATGATCAGCGTGCGCTCGAACTGGCCCATGTTCTCCGCGTTGATGCGGAAGTACGCCTGGAGCGGCATCTTCACTTCGACGCCCGGCGGCACGTAGATGAACGAGCCGCCCGACCACACGGCCGAGTTCAGCGCGGCAAACTTATTGTCGCCCGGCGGAATGATGGTCGCGAAATACTTGCGGACGATGTCGGGGTACTGCTTGACGGCAGTGTCCATGTCGCAGAACAGCACGCCCTGCTCGTCCAGCGCCTTGCTCGTGCTGTGATACACGACCTCGGACTCGTACTGCGCCGAGACGCCGGAGAGAAACTTGCGCTCGGCCTCGGGGATCCCGAGGCGATCGAACGTGCGCTTGATGTCGTCGGGGACGTCGTCCCACGAACGCTCCGTCTGGTCGGTCGACTTCACGAAATAGTGGATGTCGGCGAAGTCGATCTCGTTGAGCAGCTTCGTGTCGCCCCACGTCGGCATCGGTTTAGCGATGAAGAGCTCGTACGCTTTGAGCCGGAAGTCGCGCATCCACGCAGGCTCGTCTTTCATGGCGCTGATCCGCGCCACAATCTCTGGAGTCAGGCCCTTGTCGGACTTGAAGACGTAGTTTTCGGGATCGTGAAATCCGTGCCGGTAGTCCTCCATGAGCTCGGAGGGGGCGACCGGGGCTTGGAGATTGGCTGCCATGGCACTGATGAGCGTACCCCCCGTGATGGACATAGTCAAGATAGTACAGTACGAGCTTGAATTACCCCTGAGGAAGGAGCTCCTCCGGCGCCTCTTTACAGCCGGGGGTCGAGGGGGTATGATTGCCCCCGGTCCTTCAATATCCACAGGCTTCGAAGGGCTTCGGGTCCCGGAGCGGACCCACCGGTTCTGGGGAGGGCGCGCCCTTACGCGCCATCGCGGCTAGTCGCTCGCGCACCGCTCAAAAGCGCCGGCAAGAGCTCGCCGATAGGTCGGGGGAGGAGGCTGCAGGCAGCCGCCAGCCGACGTAGTCCGGAGGTGGGATTCCTCAAGGGTCAAGGAGACCTGGAAAATTGAAGGCACTCGGCAGGCACATCGTGTGCGAGCTCTCGGGCTGTCACCCTGCATTTCTTTCCGACATCAATGGCATCGCGGCCATGATGATCGGCGCGGCCAAGGCCGCCCGCGCTACCATTATGGAGAGCGCCTTTCACCGTTTCGAGCCCCAGGGCGTCTCGGGCACCGTGATCTTGGCCGAGTCGCATCTTTCGATCCACACCTGGCCCGAAAAGCGCTACGCCGCAATGGACTTTTATACGTGCGGCGACCACACCGACCCCTGGCTCGCTTGCGAGCACGCGGCACAGGCCCTGCGTGCGACGAGCGTCCTCGCAACCGAACTGAAGCGCGGAATCGAGAAGAGCGACGGAGAGTTCACGCACGTCTTAAGTCGCAATCACGACGTGCGCGTACTGAGCGCATAGCGATCGGTTCTTTAACCGGCATCATCAGCAATTATCACCTTAATTCGGCAGGCTCGCTGCGTTCGCGAGTCCAATTCTGCATTTCAAATCTCTGCTTTCTCGAGTGAGGTTAAAAACGAATTCCATGCGTCTCTCTCTGTTTCGCTCCGGCGTGATTTGTGCAGCGAGTGCACTCGCGCTGGCAGCCTGCGCGGGGCACGGCCTCGTTCCGACGTCGCAAGCCCCGCTCGGCCCGTCAAACGGGCTCGACACGCTATCGCAAGATAACCTTCTGTCGCCCGATGTAACGTCGTGCGCGACGAAACCGCCGCAAGGGCAATGGGTGATGAAGGGTGCTTGCAGCAAGATCACGCTCAAGCCCACCGGTTCCCCTTTCGCGCTCTCCAAATATAAGGACCTCACGGTCTCGGGCAGCATCGGCGCAAACAATCTGAAGAGCCCGGCCACCGTGTACGTTGCCGACGCAATCGACAAGGGCGACATCGAAGACTGGAAAACCACCCCATTCCCGAAGTACAAGGCCACCGGAACGACGATCGCGTATGCCGCGGCGATCAACCAGAGCACTAACGCGATCATTCCGAAGGTCGAGAAGAACAAGCCGGTCCTCGAGTATGTGATTACCGACTCGAAGGGTCTGCCCGGCAAAGAGTGCAGCGCGGCGGTGCTCACGTTCAAAAACGGCAAGCCGTTGTGGAAGCCGCTCCCCGTCCAAGGTCCGGTGAAAGACAAGACCGTGAAGCTGGCGCAGTACACCGTGCCTCGCGGCTTCGAGCTTCCGCCGAAGACCAAGAGTGGTTTGACGCCGCTGTACTTCGCGGTCAACTGCTTCCAATAGAGCAATCCGTATCGCAAGGTCATCCTTCGACAGGGCCCCGCCGGAGACGGCGGGGTTCTTCGTTCGCGGCGCCAATCTAGGCCGCACATGCCGAAGACAGAGCATTGGCAATGGTACGTCGAGGAATTTGCGCCGACCGAGCAGCACCATCACGCGCTCGACGAGGTGCTGTTCTCCGGCCGTTCCGATTTTCAGCAGATTGCTGTCGTACGATCTCCGGTCTTCGGCAAGATGCTCGTGATCGACGGCGACACGCAGAGCTCGCAGGCCGACGAGCGCATCTATCACGAGACGCTCGTGCACCCGGCGCTCGCGGCGGCCTCGGATCGCGGCGAGGTGCTGATCCTCGGCGGGGGAGAGGGCGCGACGCTGCGCGAGGCGTTGCGCTGCCCAGACGTAATGCGCTGCACGATGGTCGACATCGATGCCGTGGTGGTCGACCTCGCGAAGAAGTACCTCGGCGAATGGTCCGCCGGCGCGTTCGACGATCCGCGCGCCCGAGTGATCGTCGGCGATGCGCTGCACTTCATGCGCTCGAACGATCGCCGCTACGGCACGGTCGTCTCGGATCTCACCGAGCCGCTGGAAGATTCGCCAAGCAACCCGCTCTTCAACGACGAGGTGTTCGCGCTGATCAAGTCGCGGCTGATCGATGGCGGCGTTTACGTGCTCCAGGCGAGCACCGCGGCGGTTCAAAACGCGGGCCTGCACTGCAAGATGGCCCGCACTCTGCGCCGCCACTACGCGCACGTCGTCTCCTTCGCGACACACGTCCCCGCGTTCGACACGCAGTGGGCCTTCCTCGCGTGCAGCGATCGCGTCGATCTCTCCGAGCTGGACGCGCGAGAAATCGACACCTATTGCGCGCGTCTGCGCGGCGAGAACTTCTTCTATGACTCCGTGACGCATCGGCGGCTCTTCGCGCTCCCGCTCTATCTCCGGCGGATGCTGGCCGCAGGCGGGGATACGTTTTAACCGTCCGGAAAGCCCCGCTCATGGCTATCGATTTTTCGCGCGCCCCGCACGCCTGGGAGAAGGAGAAGAGCAACTTCGTCGCCCTGCTCGACCTGAAGCTCGAGGAGGTGGAGCGCGGCCGGGCGGTCATGCGCATGCCCTATCGCACCGAGATCACGAACGGCACTGGTGCCGTGCACGGCGGCGCCATCGTCAGCCTTTGCGACACGGTGTTCTACGTGGCGCTCGCCTCGATCTATGGGCGCGAGCAAGACACGACGACCGTCGCGCTGCAGTGCAACTTCCTTGCCCCCGCCGGTCCGCCGCACGACCTCATTGCCGAGGCGCGCGTGCTGCGCGCCGGCCGGCGCATCTGCTACGGCGAGGTTTACGTGCGCAGCGGTGACAAGATCGTCGCGCACGCGACGCTCAACTTCCTCAACACCTACCCCGAAGAGAAGCCGAAGCGTCGTCCTGAGCCTGTCGAAGGATGAAGCGTACTCCACTTCACGACGAGCACGTGCGCGCGGGCGCGCGGCTCGTACCCTACGCGGGCTTCGAGATGCCGGTGCAGTACGCCGGCATCTTAAAGGAGCACGACGCGGTGCGGCATCGCGCGGGGCTCTTCGACCTCTCGCACATGGGTCAGTTCTACCTCACCGGCGATCGCGTCGCCGAGTGGGCCGACACGCTCACGATCAACGCCGTCGCGACGATGAAGCCGCTACAGGCGCGCTACAACGTCTTTTGCAACGAGGCGGGCGGCGCGCACGACGACACGATCTTCTACCGCCTCGACGGACGCTGGCTGCTCGTCGTCAATGCGGCTAACGCCGACAAGATGTGGGCGCACCTCAACGCGCACCGCGCATCCGGCGTCGCGCTGCGCAACGAACACGGAGTTCGCGCGCTAATCGCGATCCAGGGCCCGCTCTCCGTCGAGCTGCTGCAGCCGCACGTCGACGTCGACCTCGCGTCGATGCGCTACTACTTCGCGGCCGAGGGCCGCGCCGGCGGCATTCCCGCGGTGATCGCGCGCACCGGCTACACGGGCGAGGACGGGTTCGAGCTCTTCGTCGACGGCGAATCGGCGCCGCGGCTGTGGCACGAGCTACTGGAGGCCGGCGCCGCACGCGGCCTGGAACCCTGCGGGCTGGGCGCGCGCGACGTCCTGCGGCTCGAGGCGGGGATGCCCCTGTACGGGCACGAGCTCACCGAGGAGATCACGCCGGTCCAGGCGGGCCTGAGCTGGGCGCTCAAGCTGAGCAAGCCCGACTTTCTCGGCAAAGCGGCGCTCGCGGCGCAGCGCGAGAGCGACGACTACGCGCGCATCGTCGGCCTGGTGATGGAAGGGCGAACGCCGGCGCGCGAGGGATATCCGGTGCTGGTCGACGGCCGGCGGGTCGGCGAGATCCGCAGCGGCTCGATGGCGCCGTCGGTCGGGAACAAGAACGTCGCCACGGCGTTGGTCGCGCCGGAGGCCGCCACCGTCGACCTGGCGCTATGGGTTACCATTCGAGGCACGTCGCACGCGGCGCGCGTCGTGCCGTTGCCGTTTTACAAGCGCGCGAAATAACGAAAAGGGAGTACGGAGTGGCGCAGCCGGAAGATCTGCTCTACAGCAAGGAACACGAATGGGTCAAGCTCGACGGCGACTCGGCGACGATCGGCATCACCGATTACGCACAGAACGCGCTGGGCGACATCGTCTACGTCGAGCTGCCGAAGGTGGGCGCCGCCATCAAGCAGTTCTCGCCCGTCGGCGTGATCGAGTCGGTCAAGGCAGTCTCGGATCTGTTCACGCCGCTCTCCGGCGAAGTGCTCGCGATCAACGGCGCGCTCGAGAACGACCCAGCGGCCGTTAACCGCGAGCCGTACGGCGCCGGGTGGCTGCTCAAGATGCGCATCGCGGATCCGAACGAGGCCAAGACGCTGTTGCCGCCCGCGGAATACGACAAGATCGCCGCGGAGTAATCCCGTGTACGCACCGCACACCGAAAGCGACGTAAAGAGCATGCTGGAGGCGATCGGCGTCGCGTCGCTCGACGACCTCCTGCGCGTTCCCGACGCGATCGCGCTCAAGGAGAAGCTCGAGGTCGTTCCGGCCCTGCCGGAATACCTGATCGCGCGCCGCTTCGAGCTGCTCGCGCAGCGCAACAAGGCCGTGGAGTATCGCTCGTTCCTCGGCGGCGGAGCCTATCGCCACTACGCGCCGCCCGCAATCGCGGCGCTCGCGATGCGCGGCGAGTTCCTCACCGCCTATACGCCGTACCAGGCCGAGGTTTCGCAGGGCTATCTTCAGGCGATCTACGAGTGGCAGACGTACATCTGCCTGCTCACTGGGATGGAGATTGCCAACGCGTCGGTATACGACGGCGCTACGGCGCTGGCAGAGGCGGCGATCATGGCGCTCGGCGCGACGGAACGCCGCAAGCTGCTCGTGTCGCGCGCGATCCATCCGAACTATCGTGCGGTGCTCGAGACCTATTGCGACGGGCTGGACGTCGCAATCGACGAGATTCCGCTCACGGCCTCGGGCACGACGGATCTCGACTGGCTGGCCAAGGCCGATCTCGCGTCGTACGCCGCCGTCGCGGTGCAGTCGCCGAACTTCTTCGGTTGCGTCGACGCGTTGTCGTCCGACGCTGCGGCGGCGGTCGCGCGCAGCGGCGCGGTGCCGATCGCGGTCGTCGCCGAGGCGCTCTCGCTCGCAGCGCTCGCGCCGCCGGGGGCGTGGGGCGCGCAGATCGTCGCCGGCGAGGCGCAGAGTTTCGGCGTGCCGGTCGCATACGGCGGACCATACGCGGGCTTCATCGCGTCGACGAAAGAGCACATGCGGCGCATTCCCGGCCGGCTGGTCGGAAAGACGGTCGACAGCGCGGGACGCATAGCGTACGTGTTGACGCTGCAGGCGCGCGAGCAACATATTCGCCGCGAGCGCGCCGCGTCGAACATCTGCACGAATCAGGCGCACTGCGCCCTGATTGCGACGATCTACCTCGCCTTGCTGGGCGAGACCGGATTGCGCGACGCCGCGGCGCTGAACCTCGCGCGCTCGCGCGAGCTGGCGAGCGCCGTCGCGAACGTTCCCGGCGTCCGCTTGCCGTACGACGCGCCGTTCTTCAACGAGTTCGTCGCCGATGTGGGACGGCCGGCGGCAGGCGTGCTGGCCGAGCTGCAGGACCGCGGCATCCTCGCCGGCATCGATCTTGGACGCTTCTATCCCGAGCTCGCCACCTGCATCCTCATGACGGCGACCGAGCTCACGACGAGCGGCGACATCGACGCGCTCGCGGGCGCGCTCAAGGAGGTGCTGCGTGCGCACGTCGCCGTCTGACCCGCGCGCGGCGGGCATCCCGCTGATCTTCGAGCTCGGCCGGCGCGGCCGAGCCAACAAATATTTCGAGCAGGGCAAGTCGCTCGACGCGTTCCTGCCCAAGTCCGCGCTGCGCGAGGAGCTGCCGCTGCCCGACAACAGCGAGCTCGACGTCGTGCGCCACTACACGCATCTCTCGCAGCGTACGTTCGGAATCGATCTCGGATTCTATCCGCTCGGCTCCTGCACGATGAAGTACAATCCACGCGTCAACGACGCGATCGCGGCGCGTCCGGAGTTCGCGCAACTACACCCGTACACGCCCGACGAGCTCGCGCAGGGCGCGCTCGCGGTGATGTACGAGCTCGAGCGCTCGCTGAGCTCGCTCTTCGGGATGGCAGCGTTCTCGCTCAACCCGTCGGCCGGCGCGCACGCGGAGCTCGGCGCGCTCCTGATCGCCAAGAAATACTTCAAGGAACGCGGCGAGGCCCAACGCGATACGGTGATCGTGCCGGACACCGCGCACGGCACAAACCCCGCATCGGCCGCGATGTGCGGGTTCAAGGTGATCTCGCTGCCGAGCGATCGGCGCGGACGCGTCGCCGTCGAAGAGATCCGCAAGGTGCTCGGTCCCGGCACGGCCGTCTGCATGATGACCAACCCGAACACGCTCGGGCTGTTCGAAGAATCGATCGCGGAGATCGCGGAAGCCGTTCACGCCGCCGGCGGACTAATGTACTACGACGGCGCGAACGCCAACGCCATCATGGGGTACACGCGCCCCGGCGACATGGGCTTCGATCTCATGCATCTCAACACACACAAGACATTCACGATCCCGCACGGCGGCGGCGGCGCCGGTCATGGTCCCCTCGGCGTTGCTGCGCACCTCGTGGAGTATCTTCCGACGCCCGTCGTCACGAGCGACGGCTCGACGTTCCGGCTCGATTTCGACCGCCCGAAGTCGATCGGTCCGATGCGCTCGTTCTGGTCGAACTTCGCTCACGGGGTGCGGGCGCTCGCGTATCTGTACGCTAACGGCGCAGAGGGCCTGAAGCGCGTGTCGCAGCTCGCGGTCCTCAATGCGAACTACCTGCGAGTGAAGATCGCGGAATTTCTCGAGACGCCGTACGCGGAGCCGTGTCGCCACGAGTTCGTCGCGTCTGCGCAGACGCTCAAGCGCGAGCACGGGGTGCGCGCGCTCGATCTCGCCAAGGCGCTGCTCGATCACGGCTACATGGCGCCCACGATCTACTTTCCGCTGATCGTGCCGGAATGCCTGATGATCGAACCGACGGAGACGGAGTCGAAAGAGACCCTCGACGCGTTCGTCGACACGCTGCGCAAGATCGTCGAGACCGCCAAACGCGATCCAGAAGAGCTGTTCGCGGCGCCGGTCAACACGGTGGTCGGCCGCGTCGACGAGACGCGCGCCGCCCGCCAGCCCGACCTGCGCTGGCGCCCGCGACCCGAAGGAACGTGATCCGCGCTCAGCCCGGTGGGAAGGAAAGCCGTCGTTTGGGGAAAAAGGTGACTCCGATTATTAACTAAAGTCTTCTTTTTGCGAGGTATCGGGTGCTTCGGCAGCTTGTAGACGACTTGCGGGCTCGGGCTTCGGCCGACAGGGGCCATTTCGATGTTGGCCGGGTGCTGCGGCAGGCAAGCGTGCGATGGGATGGCGGCCTGTCCTTGATCCAGCGGCGTGACGCTTACACCCGGACGTGCGCCTATCGCGACGACGGCTTCGAGGTTCTTCTGCTCAACTGGGCGCCCGGGGCGGCCTCGGCGATTCACGACCACGGCGACCAGGACTGCTGGATGCTGGTTTTGTCCGGAAGCCTGCAGGTTGACGACTACGTACGGCTCGACCCTGGAACCGTGCGCGGGTACGCGCACGTGGAGGAACAAGCTTCGCGCATCCTTGGAGCCGGTGGACTCGACACGCGCGGCGGGCGTTTCGATCTGCATCGCGTCTCCGCTCTCGACGCTCCCGCGGTCTCGCTCCACGTCTACTCCGCGCCCCTGCGCGAGTATCTGATCTATGACGAGCTCGCGCGGCGCTGCGAGGTCGCCTTCGGAAGATACGACGACGTCATTTCGCCGTACGCCGCGTTGCGCAGGCGATGATCGACCTCGACGTCGCGATTATCGGGGGAGGTTTCAGCGGCTGCGCCGTCGCGGCGCAGCTCGCGCGCCACGCTCCCGACGGTTTCTCGGTGCGGATCTTCGAGCCCGGCGAGCTCGGGCGCGGCGCCGCGTACGGCACGCGGCATTCCGAGCATCTCTTGAACACTCGCGCTGCAGCGATGAGCCTCTACCCGGACGATCCCGATCATTTCCTGCGCTGGCTGGGATCGCGCGCGGACCGCGCGGCCTTCGTTTCGCGCAGACTCTACGGCGACTACGTCGCCGACATCGCTTCATGCGCGCTCGAGCGTCCGCACTTCAGGCTCGTCACTGGTCGCGTCCGCGCGGTGCACAAATCCGAGCGCGGCTTCATCGTCGAGTCCGCGATGGGCACGCGGATCGAGGCGCGCGTGGTCGTGCTAGCTACGGGGAACGCGCTTCCGGCGGACCACTTCTTACCGCCGGGCGTCACGCAGCACCCGGGCTACGTCGGCGATCCGTGGCGCCACGATTATCGTAACGTCGGCGGACACGTGCTGCTCGTCGGCTCGGGCCTGACCGCCCTCGACGTGCTCGTCGCGCTGCGCGGTAGCGGCCATCGCGGTACCGTCCACGTCGTGTCGCGGCACGGGCGCTACCCGGCGGTGCACGCCGACGTCGCGCCGTACGACGTCATCCCCGCGCTCGACGCGCACGACGCGCGAGCGCTGCTGCGCGGCCTACGCCGCCACGTCGTGGAGGCGCAACGGCGCGGATTCGATTGGCGCAGCGTCATCGACGCCGTGCGTCCCGAATCCGAATCGCTCTGGCGGCGCCTGCCGCCCGTCGAACGCGCTCGCTTCGAGCGCCATCTGCGCGCGCATTGGGAGCGCCGGCGGCACCGCGCGCCGCAACAGGTGGACGCGGTGCGCCACGCCTACGCGCGTTCCGGCAAGGCGATAACGTACGCGGGGCGCCTCGCCGCGATGCGCGACGGGGCGGCCCGGATCGCCCTTAACAACGGCACCGAGGTCACGTTGCGACCCGACTGGATCGTGAACTGTTCGGGCGTCGGCGGCACCCGCGGAATGGCTCGCGACCCGCTCATCGCCGGCATGTTGGCAGACGGCCTGGTTTGCGCGGAGCCACGCGGACTCGGCCTGCGGACGACCTGGGAGCTCGCGGCGCTGAGGGCTTCCGGCGCGCCTGTCGAGGGGCTTTGGATCGTCGGTCCGCCGGTGCGCGGTTCGCGCTTCGAGGCGACCGCCGTTCCGGAGCTGCGCGGTATGGCGGCTACCGCTGCCTTTGAGGCCCTGCGGGCGGCCAAGGGACAGGCGAAATTGGCGTAAAAAGGCGCGCCCTGCCCGCAGCCGCTTCTTGGGACCGGACGTTATAATGAATGTAACAGGGGGCTCGTAAGTGGCCCCCTTCCCCATCCAGATACGGAGCGCCATGCGGATCAAGTACGAGGTGTCGGCGGGCGGGTTGCTGCTGCGTCGCCGTGATTCGACCTACGATGCGCTACTGATCGGGCGCGGCGAACCGCCACGCATCTGGACGCTGCCGAAGGGGCATGTGGAGCACCGCGAATCGACCGAGCAGGCGGCGCTTCGCGAGGTCCACGAGGAAACGGGCTGCTGGGGAGAGATCGTCACCCGGCTCAGCGAGATCGCCTACTGGTTCTACGTGGGGAAGGCCAAGCACCGGAAGTCCGTCACGTTCTTCCTGATGCGCTACCTCTCGGGCGATCCGGCGAACCACGATCACGAGGTCGACGACGCGCGTTGGTTCGACGTGGCGCAGGCTCGCAAGGGCCTCAAGTACGTTAACGAAAAGCGCCTGATCGATCTCGCCATGGAATTCTTGGCGGAGAATCCCGACGCGATGGGCGAGCCGGCAATCGCGGCGCAAACCTCGCTGTCCTCTTAAGTTGTCGAGCGAAACGGTCAACGACGCCGCTTTTTGCGTGCGGCTCGACGCGTTCGACGGTCCGCTGGATCTGTTGCTCAGCCTGATCAAGGAGCAGCAGCTCGACGTCGCTACGGTGCCGCTCGCCAGTGTAGCCGAGCAGTACCTCGCGTACGTGCGCACGATGCGGGCGCTCGACTTCGAGATTGCCGCCGAGTATCTCGTGATCGCGGCGACGCTCGTCTTCTTGAAGTCGAAGGCGCTCTTGCCACCGATCCCGCAGGAGTTCGAGGAGGAGCCCGGCGAGACGCCGGAAGAGGTCGAGGAGCGACTGCGCCGCCGACTGATCGCGTACTCGAAGTACCGCGAGTTCGGCGAGGAGTTGCGCGAGCGTCAGGCGGAGGCGGGCTCGTTCTTCTATCGCGAGTCCGGCGATCCGGCGGGCGATGTCGTGCAGCGCTACGACATCGACCCCGAGAAGCTCAAGCGCGCCTTCATCGCGATGCTGGCCCAGGCGCGTCCGGAGAAACGTTCGATCGCGCGCGAGCGCATTTCGCTGCTCGCATCCATGGACTACATCATGCGCCGCGTCGGGGAAGCCGGCGAGGTGTACTTCTCGCAGCTGTGCGACGAGCTCGGCATGACGCGCGACGTGGTGATCGTCACGTTCCTCGCGATCCTGGAGCTCGTTCGGCGGCGCCGGATCCGCTTCGAGCAGCCCGAGGCGTTCGACGACATTCGGCTCTGGACGAAGGCCGCGTGACGGAGCTCGACGAGGCCGTAAGCCGCCTGCAACGCCCGGTCGAGGCGCTGCTCTTCGTCGCGAGCGAGGCGCTGTCGATTCGGGAACTCGCCAAGCTGCTGCGCGCTGAGGAACAGGAGATCGCGGCCGTCTTGCAGCGCATCGAGGCGGACTACGCGGATCGCGGCATCGTGCTTCGCGAGATCGCGGGTGGCTATCGCTTCGCCACGTCGCCGATCGCGCGCGACGCCGTCGAGGCCTACCTGCTGCCGCCCAAAACCAACCTGTCGACGCCCGCGCTGGAGGCTCTCGCCATCGTGGCGCATCTTCAGCCGGTCACGCGCAGCGAAATCGAGGCGATCCGCGGTGTCAACTCCGACAGCGTCGTCAACACGCTCCTGGATCGCGGGCTGATCGCGGAGGCCGGCCGCAAGGACGTCGTCGGACGGCCGATGCTGTACACGACCACGCCGTTCTTCCTGGAGTCGTTCGGACTACGCTCGCTGGACGATCTGCCGGCGCTGGAGCTGGAGCCCGGACAGCCACTCGAGTTCAATCTTGAAAGCGTCAAAGTCTCGTAGATGAAGATCGGCCTGCACGTGCACGTCGCGGGCGGCTACGTCAAGGCGGTCGAGCACGCGAGGGCCGTGGGCTGCAGCGCGATGCAGGTTTTCGCAACCAATCCACGCGGGTATCGTCCGGCGGCGGTGGACCGCGCCGCGTTGGACGCGTTCGCGCAGCTGCGCCGCAATGCCGGCATCGACACGTGCGCGATCCACACGGCGTACTTGATCAACCTCGCGAGCGCCGATCCGAAGATCGCGCAAGGCTCGCTGCGGTTGTTGGAGCACGACCTTGCCGTCGCGGCCGCCGGCGGGATGCGCTTCGTCAACACGCATCTCGGCTCATACGGCGCGCGCGATCGCGGCGAAGGGTTCGCCGCGACATGCCGCGCGCTCGAGGCGGCGCTCGTCGCGATCGCGCCGGGCGTCTCCCTGGTGCTGGAAAACTCTGCCGGCGCGGGTCAGTTGATGGGCGGTACGCTCGAGGAGCTCGGGGCGCTGTCGCGGAGCCTCCCCCACCGGCAGCTCGGATTCTGCATTGACACGGCGCACGCGTGGGCTTCGGGCTACGAGATCAACTCGGTGCAGGGCGTGGAACGCTTCGTGGAGGAGGCCGAGCGGCAGATTGGGGTCGACCGAATCCTGATGTTCCACTTCAACGACACGCAAGTGCCGCTCGGCGCGAGTCGCGACCGGCACTGGCACATTGGCGAAGGAAACATCGGATTCGAGGGCTTCCGGGCGCTCCTGGCTCACCGCGAGCTGCGCGACAAGACGGCGATTTTGGAGACGCCCGGTACCGATGAGGACGACCTCCGCAACATGCAGACCATCCTCGCGATTGCGAAAGGGGTTATGTAATCCGCAGGTGCGGGAGGCGCAGGTTGGACTCTAGGAAGAGTGCGGAATCGGCGCGCTGGATCTTCAAACGGAGATCGACGTCGCTGATGTCGGAGACTAACGGGGCGGTACGGATGGGATCGCGGAACATTGTTGTAACCTCTTGACGAATGGGTAACCTTCAATCATTATATAGAGGTGACAGTAACTTGTCAAGCAGTTTTGGCGGTGACCGTGCCGCCGCTTAGATCGGGCCGATGAGCACGGTCGCCGACCTGGCCCCGGGGGCCCTCGAGCTGGTCCGGCGGTTCGTCAACACCGCCGAGCTGCCAAGCGGGCCGGACGAGCTGGCCTCGCTCGAGAACGCGCGCGCTTGGTGCCTGAGTCATGGGCTCGCGCCACCCAAGGATGCGACGCATCTGGAGTTCTTGCGCGAGTTCCGCGAGACTCTGCGCGATCTGCTCTTCGCCAACAACGGAGAGGGCGACGCGCCGAACGCCTGGGAGCGCTTGCGCCCCTTCCTGGCGAGCACGCGCCTCAGCCTGGCCGTCAGTCCGGAGCGCGGCCTCGAGTTGTCGCCCGAAGACAAGGGGCCGATCGCATCGCTGTTGGCGACCGTCTACGAGTCGCAGCTGCTCGGGACGTGGAATCGCCTGCGGGCCTGCCGCAAGCTCTCCTGCCGCTTCGCGTATTACGACCGAACGAAGAACGCGTCGCGCGCGTGGTGCAGCATGGCAACGTGCGGCAATCAAGCCAAGGCGCAGCGCCGCCGCCAGCGTGAACGGCAGCAATAAGTTCGTCGCTCATTTTGACGTCGACGCGTTCTACGCAAGCGTCGCCGTGCGCGATAATCCGGAGCTGCGCGGCAAGCCCGTGGCGGTCGCGGGCAGCAGCCGGCGAGCCGTCGTCTTGACGGCGTCCTACGAAGCTCGCCCGTACGGCGTGCGGTCCGCGCTCCCGCTCTACAAGGCGCGTATGGCGTGTCCTCAGCTGATCGTCGTCCCGCCTGACATGCAGAAATATCGAACGGTGTCGCGCGAGATCTTCGAGATATTCGAAGGCGATGGCCGGACCGTGGAGGGCCTGTCGATGGATGAGGCCTTCGTTGCGGTCGACGCATCGACGCTGGACGAGGCGCGCGCGTGCGCGGCGCAGATCCGCAGCGACGTCTTCGCGCGGACGCAGCTCACGATAAGCGCGGGCGTCGCGGCCGGCAAGATGATCGCGAAGATCGCGTCGGACGCGTGCAAGCCGAACGGCCTGCTCGCAGTTCCCCCCGGCGAAGAGGCTGCGTTCCTCGCGCCCCTGCCCGTCGGCCGGCTGTGGGGAATCGGCCCGAAGATGCAGGCCCGTTTGAGCGTGTTCGGCATCACCACGATCGGCGAGCTCGCCGCCCTCGACGACGCGCGCATGCGCGAGCTCTTCGGATCCTGGTGGCAGGACGTGCGCGAGCTCGCGCACGGCGTCGACCGGCGCCCGGTGGAATCGGAACGCGAGACGAAGTCCATCTCGACCGAGGAGACCTTCGAATACGACGTGCGCGACGAGCGTCAGCTCATCGACGTGTTGCGCGTGCAGGCGCGCGAACTCGCGGAGGCGCTCGAGCGCGCGCACGCGGTGTGCGCGACCGTCGGGGTGAAGATCCGGCGAGGGGATTTCACGATCGTGGGCCGCCAGGCGCACCTGACCGAGCCGACGCGCGAAGCGCGCCGCATCTTTCGCACCGCCGTGCACTGCCTGCGCCGAGCCGGCCTCGAGGGCACGCCGGTACGCCTGCTGGGAACGCGCGTCGCGTCGCTCGCCGAGGGCGACGCGCTGCAGACGAGCCTCTTCTAGAGTGGAAAGCCGCGGCGTCGAGTTCGGGCCCGTCCCGCTGCTGCTCGGCGTCGTCGGCCATCGCCGGCTGCCCGATCCGCCCGACGAGCTGCGCAACGTGGTGCGCGACGTGCTCGACGCCTTTCGCTCGCGCTATCCGTCGACTCCGATTGTGCTGCTGTCGGCGCTCGCGGAGGGCGCCGATCGGCTCGTCGCGCGCGAGGCGCTCGATGCGGGTTTCTCGCTCGTCGTTCCGCTGCCGATGCCGCAAGAAGAATATGAGAAGGACTTTGTCACGGCGGAATCGCTCGCTGAGTTCCGATCGCTGCTGAGCCGAGCCGTCGCGTCGTTCGTCGTCCCGGCGGCGGAGCCCGAGATTCTTGCCGACCGGGGCACGCTGTACGCCAACTGCGGCGCGTACATCGCGCGCCGCTCGTTCGAGCTCGTCGCGCTCTGGGACGGCACGGATTCGACGAAGATCGGCGGTACGGCCGAGATCGTCAGGTTCCGGCTCGAGGGCATTCCGACACCGTACGTAGCGGAAGAACGCGCGTACGATCCGTCGCTTTGCGGGCCGGTCATTCACGTCTCGACGCCGCGCGCGCCCGAAGGCGCCGGCGCACGGCTTTACGAGGTGACCGTGCTCTATCCGCGCTCGGCGCTCATCGATCCGGCGGGCGCGTTCGAGCGGGCGAAGTACGACGTCGACGCTTTCAATCGTGACGCGACGCGCGGCCCGTTTGCGGGCAGCGTTCGCGGCTTAACGCTCCGCCGCCAGGCCGAGGGCTTGGCTAACGGCTATCAGCGCCGTACGACGCGAGCGCTCTTCGCGATCTCGGCGCTGGTCTTCATGGCGGTGATCGCGTTCAACGCCTACACGATCTTTTCGAGTCATCCGTTCGCGCTGCTCGGCGCCTACGTGCTCTGCACCGCCGCGGCGTTCGTGCCGTACCTCATATCGCGCCGCGGCGAATGGCAGCTGCGCTATCAAGACTATCGCGCGCTCGAGCAGACGTTGCGCACGTGGGAGTACTGGCGCCTGGCGGGCATCGAGCGCTCCGTTGCGGCGCGGTTCGCCGAAACGGAGCGAACGAAGATCGACTGGGTCGCCGTCGCGCTCAAGGCCGTGACCGAGCCGTTCGATCCCGAAGCGCGCTCCGCGCACCGCGCCTCCGCGCAGGACCTGCAGGCCATCTACGACGGCTGGATCGTGGATCAGCAGCGGTACTTCACGCAGGTGGCGGGCCGGCGCGAGCGGCTGCGCGAGCGCGTCGCGTCGAGGGTCGTGACGGCGTCCGTCGCGCTTTCGATCGCGTTCACGATCGCATCCTCGTGGCGATACTTCGGTGCGGTGACGAGCCCGATGGTGTTCGGAGCCGCACTGCTCGCCGTCGCGGCGGCGCTCGTCCACAACTTCGCGGAAAAGCGGGGGTGGGGCGAACACGCCCGGCACTACGAGCTCATGGCCGCGCTGTTCGGCTATGCCGCTAACCGCATCGCGCCGCTGCTGCGAAAACCGGCGCTCGAGCCGGCGGATGCCGCCAAGGCGCGCGCGATCCTCATTTCGCTGGGCGACGAGGCGATCCGCGAGGACGTCGCGTGGCTGAACCTGCATCGCTCGCGACCGGTGAACGTGCCGCGCGTTTGATGGACCGCAAGCCCGCGAAGGCGGTGTTCGTCAGCCGGGCGGACGCCGACGCCGGCTTTGCCGCCCTCGTCGGCCAGACGCTGCGCGATGCGGGCTACACGGTGATCGTGGAAGGCACGCACTCGGCACTCGCCGAGGGTGCACGTGTCGTCGCGCTCCTTTCGCCCGACTATCTGCGCAGCGATCGCTGCCAGTCCGAATGGCAGAACGCGATCGCCGACGACCCGCTCAACACGAAAGGACGCCTCGTTCTGCTGCGCGTCGTCGAGTGCGAGCCGCCCGGACTGCTGAGCGGCCTCGCGTATTGGGACTTGGTCCCGGTGATCGACAATCGTCCCTTGCTGGGAGACATCGTGCGCGACGCCGTGCGCGAGGGGCGGCGCGGGTCCGCGCCTGCGGGGCCGTATTGGCGCGCGCCGCGCACGATCGTCGACGGTGAGGCGATCCGCCACGTGTCCAGCTTCAGCGGCCGCGAGGCCGAACTGACCGCGCTTGCGCAAGCGCTCGCGAAGGACGGCGGCGTCGCAGCGCTGTGCGGCCTGGGAGGCCTGGGGAAGTCTTCGCTCGCGCGCGAGTACGCGTGGCGGAACCGCGAGGCGTATTCCGTGATCTGGTGGCTCCACGCGCAGACCGAGGACGCGCTGGTCGAGGGATTGCTGCGTCTAGGCGCGGTCTTCGTCCGCGGGCTCGACCGGCACGCGGATCGGCGCGGCGCCGCGCAGCAGGTACTACGCACCGTGCTCGGCGGCTTTGCCAAACCCGCACTTTTGGTCCTCGACAACCTCGAAGACGAGCGCGTCTTGCGCGAATGGCAGCCGCGCGCCGGCGCGCACGTGCTCGTGACGTCGCGCAACACGGCGTGGAGCGCCGACGTGACCCCGATCGCGCTGCACGTGTGGCCGGTCGACGTCGCCGCCGAATACCTACGCAGAGAGAGCGCACGCGCCGACTTCACCGGCGAGGACGCGCGGGCGATCGCGGAAGCCCTCGGCGGGCTGCCGCTCGCACTAGCGCACGCCGCCGCGGCGCTGCGCGGCAGACGCATGGTTTCGCCGCAGCGCTATCTGCAGCGCGTGAACGACTATCTCAGAAACGCGCCGCAGCACGCCGAGTATCCGCAGTCGGTCTTCGCGACGTTTCGAACCGCCATCGCGCAGGCGGAGCACGAGGCCCCCGGCGCCCAAGACCTGTTGTGCTTCGCCGCGTCGTTCGCGCCCGACGCGATTCCGAACGAGCTCTTCGAGCAGTCCGCGGATCGCTATCCGCAGGCGCTGCAGACGCTCGTCGCCGACGAGCTGCGCCGCAACGATGCGTTGGGCGCACTGGATCGGGTCTCGCTGCTCGCATTTTCGCCGGCGTCGCAGTCCTATAGCGTTCACCGGCTCGTGCAGCTCGCCGCGCGCGACGTCGCTCCTGGCGATGCGCGAACGTGGGGGCGATGCGCTGCTGGCGTGGCCGAGGCCGCCTTTCCGGAACCGACGCTGGAGACCTGGCCGCTTTGCGAACGATGGCTGCCGCACGCGCGCGCGGCGCTGAGGGCGCTCGGCGAGGATGCGTTTCTTCCGGCGGCGCGGCTGGCGTTTCGCTGCGGCGTCTACTTGCGAGAGCGGGGCGAATACGGCGGTGCCGAGGCGCTGGCGCTGCCTGCGCTCCCAATGCTCGAGAGGCTGCTCGGTTCCGAGAATGCCGAGGTGGCGGCGGCCACGCACGAGCTCGCGATCGTCTACACCCACGAGGGCCGCTACGCGGAAGCCGCGCCCCTTATGGAGCGCGCACTCGCAATTCGCGAGGCCGTGCTGGGACCGGAACATCCCGACGTCGCGACGACGCTCACTGACAGCGCGACGATGTACCACAAGCTCGGGCGCTATGACGAAGAGGAGCCGCGCTACCTGCGCGCGTTGGCGATCCAAGAGAAGGCACTGGGCCTCGAGCACGCGTCGGTAGCGGCGACGCTGAGCGACCTGTCGTTCTTCTACGACTGGCAACGGCGCGACGCGGAGGCTACGTCGCTGCAGCTCCGGGCGCTGGCGATTCGAGAGAAGGTGCTCGGTCCGGATCATCCCGACATCGCGCTGAGCCTGAACAATCTCGGGAAGTCCTACTTTCGGGAGGAGCGCTACGACGAGCTGGAGCCGCTGATGACGCGCGCGGTGGCGATCTTAGAGAAGGCGCTCGGTCCCAATCATCCCGACGTCGGACACACGCTCAACAATTTGGCGCTGGTCTACGGCCGCTTGGGGCGTTACGATGAAGCGCGTGCGGTTGCTGCGCGCGGGCTTGGGATTCGCGAGAGCGCCCTCGGCCCGGAACACGCCGAGGTCGCGGTGACGCTCAACAGCCTGGCGAAGCTTTGCGAAGCGCAGGCGCGCTTCGAAGAGGCGGAGTCGCTGCACGCCCGAGTCTTGCGGATTCGCGAGAAGGTCTTCGGCAGCGACCACACCGAGGTCGCGGCGGCGCTCGGCGATCTCGCTGCTCTCTACGAGGCGCAGGAGCGCTTCGCCGAGGCCGAGCCGCTGCTCGCGCGCGCCTTGCAGATTCGCGAGAACGTGCTGGACGGCGATCACCCGGACCTCGTCGCAATCCGCAAGAGCGTCGCGAACCTGCAGGCGCGTATGGCTTACCGCTCGAGCACCTGAACGTCGTTGTCGTTATCGTCGTTGAAATAGACCTTCGCGTCGGCGGCGCTCGAGCCGGTGGCGACGATCCCGAATAGCGCTCCGGCGGCGCCCTTATCGACGTTACGCACGTCGAGCACCTTGCCCGCCGCGGACAGCTCGATCAAGAGGTTCTTGCCCGTGGGATCGAGCGTGTTGCCCACCACGAGGTTGCCGTTCGGCAGCAATGCGGTACTGATCGGGCCGTTGAGCGGAGTCCCAGCAAAGAGGATCCGCGCGTCCTTGGCCGACGGTCCGCTGAACTTCATGCCGTTGCCGCTCGCCTTGATGCCACCCCTAGAAATCTTCGTGACGTCTTTGAAGGCCACGACCGTGTTGTTCATGCCGTCCGCGAAGTAGAGCGTGTCGAGACTGGGATCGTATGCGAGGCCGGACGGCGCGAGCGCAGTTCCCGGCTTCCCGCGATTGACGGGGAATCCCGTGGCGATCACGTCGTACGTGAACTTCGATCCTAGGTTGATGCGCACGACAGTCCCGGTATGCGCGTTCGTCTCGTAGAACGCCGCCGCACCCTTCTTCGGTGCGGCGAATATCTGGCCCCATGGCTGCGCGAACGGCTTTCCGGAGATGTTGGTGATGAGCTTGCCCGTGACGCCGAGCACGGGGTTGTCGTTCGCGACCATCGAGGCCGCCCAGATGGTGTCGTCGCCGCCCAGCGCGAGCGCGTCGCAGCCCACGAGCGTCTTGTCCGACGAGACGTGCAGCGGCTTCGATCCGGGCACCGGGTGGAGGGCCACGATCGAACGCCCCGTTCCCTGCACGTTGGACTTCGCGTTGAAGTTGCAGATGACGAGATCGCCGGCCGTGAACTTGCCGGCCGTGATCGGCGCAATCGTCAGCCCGTAGGGATTCTGGCCTCCGTTCGCCGGATCCACCGTCGAACCGATGACTACTTGTTTGCGCAGCTGCTTCAGTACGGACTCACTCGCAGCGGCTTCGCCCGCGCCGCCGGCCGGCAGCGCGGCCTGCGACATGGCCCGCGGCACTGTGCTGGGCATTCCCCCGCCGGGCTGGCTGCAGCCGCTCGCCATCAGGGCGGCGGCAATTGCGATTGTAAAGGTTCGCGCATCTAACATCACAGCACCTCGACGATTGTGGCAGAGTAGTTTTGCACGCACGTTAGCGGCACGAAGTGAAGAATGTCTGAAATTGATAATTATGAAATTATTTCAGACGTGATCCGTCGCCCAGGTAAAGTCGGCGTTTGCGTCGCGGCAGAGCGTGTCGATCAGACGCTCGCCGTCGCCGCTCAGCGGAGCCATCATGAGCGTCGCGCCCTTTCGTTTGCGCGTCGTGCCCTTCGGCAGCGTTTGGCGCGCGCCGTCGGGCGGAAACCATCCGATGATGCGCCGCAAGTCGCCGGCCGCGGCGCGCAGCAGCGCGGGGATGAGCGTCGCGGCAGCATCGTCGGAGAAGCCGAACTCGTCGAAGACGTAGGCGTCGCGCTCGGGCACGCGCGCGCCGAGCACGTACGCGCAAATTCGGCGTCCGCGCCGCACCGCGAGGTTCGTCGCGTGGCCGAGCCGGTGTTCGGAGCCGTGGTGCACGCGCGTCGCGATCCAGCGCCACATCGCGTCGTCGCGTACGAAGGCGCTGCCGCGACGCAGGTCGGCGCGCTCGAAGCAGCGGCGTACGGCGGCGGCATCGGCGCGTGCGAGCGACGCGATGTGCAGGCGCTCGGGAGGCAGCGCGTCGGCCCGCAGGGTCAGTTCGCGCGACGGCAGCGAACGGAAGCCCACCGCAGCGTAAAACTGCGGACGGATGTCGGAGAAGAGGTATGCGAGGTCGTAGCCGTCGTGCCGCGCGGCGTCGAGCGCGGAGGCGAGCATGAAGCTCGCGTAGCCGCGCCCGCGCAGCTCGGCGGGGGTAAACACGGCGCCGAACCCGATCGTTCGCAAGACGCGCGGTCCGTCGCGTAGCGTGCGCTCGTAGCGCTTGAACGACGCGACGAGGCGGCGTCCGTCGTAGAGACCTACGGTGCGAAAACGGCGGCGGCCGTATGCGCTCGCTGCGAGCTCGTGCGTCTGCGCGACGTACTGTTCGAAGCTGCGGCGGCCTGCCCACAGCGGCGCCGTGAGCGGCAGCACGTCGCGCTCGTACGCCTTCGCGGGAATCGTTTGCAGCTTCATTACCTCAGCTCTTCGAGAAGCTCGGGCGCGCTGACGCCGCGCGTCGGCTTGCCGGAGGCCGTGACCAAGACGCTTGCGCCGGCGCGCCGCAGCGCGTAGTTGAAGGCTCGGCGCTCCGTGTCGTTGTACCGCCGAGCCGCCTTGGCGGCAAACATGTAGTAGCTGAACTTGGCCGTTCGCGATGCGCGTGCGGCGCCCGAATTCTCCTTTGGAATGACACCGAGCCTCGGGCTGAAAAGAAACGCCTCGGGCGAGTACCACAGCGGAAACGCGCCGGGAC
The DNA here is from genome assembly GCA_963752825.1 of Vulcanimicrobiota bacterium. Classification (GTDB taxonomy): domain Bacteria; phylum Vulcanimicrobiota; class Vulcanimicrobiia; order Vulcanimicrobiales; family Vulcanimicrobiaceae; genus Cybelea. Next base: position 1,206,956 of record CAVVZF010000001.1, read on the forward strand.
GAACGTTCGCGACGACGACACGCTCGAAGTGCAGTCCGCGGGCGGCCTCGACGCTGCGCAGCTGCACGAACTCCTCGCCGCCGGCCGGCGGCGCGCACGCCTCGAGGTCGCTCTCCATTCGCTGATCGGCGTAACGCAGCACGTCTTCGAGTGTCGCGTCCGGAGTGTGCTCGACGAACTCGTTGAGCCGCGCGAGCAGACGGCGCAGGACCGCCTGCTGCGCGACGGCGCGCGCGGAGCCGGGCTCTCCGTCGCGCGCGAGACCCTCGCGCCACACGGCGCGCGCGAACGCCTCGAAGGGCTCGGTGTCGCGCCGTCGCAGCCAACCCTCGCGCATCCGCCGAAAGCGCCGGATGCGCTCGGCGGCGTCCGGGCTCAACGCGTCGTCGCGCTCGCCGCGAATCACGTTCCAGCCGAGCCGCAGATCGCGTTTAGGGTCCCATCGTCCGGGACGCAGCGTCGGTGCCGGCTCGTCTTCGAACGCGAACAGCTGCCGCTGCGGGTCGGCGGGCTCGCCGCACAGGATCGCGAGCGAGGCGTCTGACAGGCCGACGGCCGGATTCGAGAGCGTCCGTAACAGCCACTCGTGACGAAACGGGTCGTGCACGTTCCAAAGCAGCGCGAGCGCGTCGAGCACGCGCCGGTCCTCGAAGATGTTCGCGTCGCCGGTGACGATGGCGGGGACGCCGCGCTCGAGCAGCGCGGCCTCGTAGAGCTGCACGCTGCGCACCGACCGGAACAGCACCGCGATCCGGCTCGGCGCGACGCCTTCGGCGAGCCACGCGGCGATGCGGTCGGCGATCAGCCGAGCCTCGTCGAGCGGCGTCGCGGTCCTGGCGCATTCCGGTCTCGGTAAGGCGTTGCGCGGCTGCAGCTCGACGCGCGACGTGGCGCGCGCGAAGGTCTGTTGCGGATGCGTCATGCGTACGGGCGAGATCGCCGCTGCGGGATCGCCGCAGAGCGTGACACCCGACAACTCGTCGCCGAAGATAGCCGTCAGCAAGCCGAGCTGCGCGGTAGTCAAGTCTTGTGCCTCATCCACGAAAGCGAAGCAGTGGCGCGCGCGCAAGCGCGCGGTCAGGGCGGGATCCGCACGCACTCGCTGCGCGGCCGCGATCGCCGCGTCGCGTCCGGTCATCCTGCCGGTCGTCTCGACCAGCTCGACGTACGCCTCATAGAGTCGCGCGAGGATCTTGGCTAGGTCGAGCTCGCGCCTGCGCTGCCGATCGAGCTCTCTTCCATCCACGTCCAGCGAGTCGTAGTATGCGTTCTTCGTCGCCGCCAACAGCGACGGATCGGCGAAATTCGGCGGGTTCGCATAGAAGTTCGTCGCGCCGGTCTGGGCGGCGGCGAGAAATTCGCACGGCATCACTCCGGCATCGCGCAACCGCCGGATCAGCCGAAACGCCGACGCGAGGAAGCGCTCGGGCGAGCGCAGACCCGGCACCTCGGGATCCAGCTGATTTTCTGCGAACTCCGGCCACTCCAGCGCGAACAGCGGCGCGCAGGCCACCGCGAACTGCAGCTCCGCGTCGACGTCGTCGACGAGCGTCACGTCCGCGCCTTCGGCGGCGAGCAGCGATGCCGCATACGCGTCGAGGCCGTGCGTCGCGTCGACGTGCAGAGGATTTGCGTCGGGGAACTCGGCTCGCGCGCGCTCCAGGCGCTCGAGCAGCGCGGTGGTCTTACCGCTCGAGGGCGGGCCGACGATCGCGACGCACGCGTCGATGCTCGTCTCGATCAACTTCCGAAGCGCCTGCCCTCCGGCGGCGGCCGGCGCGCGCATGCGGTCGCATAATTGCAGAAAGAGCACGCCGCCGGGTCCGTCGCAACTTCAAACTCGCGAATCTCGCCCGACGCGAGCCGGTCGCTCAGCTCGATCATCCGCACGCGCGAGCGCTGGAGTTCGTCGACGCCGATCGAGCCTCGAGCCGATCCGTTATTGCGCGACGAGGCCGGCGTTCGATCGGCGACGTCGAGGACGATCGGCCGCACGTCGAGTAGCGCGTCGCGTAGCGGAATGAGGACGAGCTTGGTAACGCGATCGCCGGCGGCGGTGCGCGCCCAGTAATAAAACGGCAGCTGGAAGTCGCGAAAGCGGCGGACCTTGTCGCAATACTCCGCCGCGCTCATCGCGATGCTGCCCGTCTTGTAGTCGACGACGCCGATGCCGCCGGAGCGCTCGTCGCGGTCGAGCCGGTCGATGAAGCCGACGAAGGCCCGCCCCTCCAGGTCCAGATTGGCGGCGACTTCGCGGCCGAGAACCTCGAACGGCGCCTCCCGCTCTTGCACGAGCAGCCAGTCGACGTAGCGCTGCGCCGTGCGCTGTGCGCGGCGCACCTGGAGCTCGAACTCAACGGCCGTCTCGAAGCCGTCGCGGTTGCGCTCAAAGGCCCAGGTTACGCACTCGCGCATGCGGCGGCGCATCGGAACTTCGTCGCCCGCCGCCGGGCGCGGGAAATCGGCGTGAAAGTCCTCGAGCGCGAGGTGCAGCGCGGTGCCGTACGCGGATGCCGCCGAGCCGGGATCCTCCACTGCCGCGCAGGCGTAGCGGTAGAACCACTTGCGCGCGCACTCGGCGTACGCGTTGAGCGCCGACGCGCTGAAATGCCGCTGCCAAGGCTCCACGCCGGCAGGCGTCTCGGGCGGTGGTGGTAGCGCGAGGTCGATCTCGCCGCCGTCGCGACCGCCGTCGCGGTCCGCGCACGGCGAGGCCGGCGCGTCGGGCGGCAGGTCGAACATTTGCGCGATCAAAGCGCGCAGGTGCTCGGCTTCGACGTCTTGCGGGATCGCGCGAACGCGGCGCGCGCGCTGGGCGAACCGCAGCACGTCGTCGCGCTCGGCCGGCGGCAGCGCCAGCCTTCCGGCGTCGATCGCGTCGAGCAGGACGCCGGTGCGCCGTGCGAGCGTCGCATACGCGACGGCGACGTCGTGACCCACGCCGGAGTGCGGGGAGCGAATGAGACGGAGCAGGGTTTCCTCTCCGCCGGCGCGATGCCACTCGACGGCATCGGCGACGAAGGAACGGAGCAACGTGGACTCGGGCGGCGCCACGATCTGAAGTTACAGGTTCCACCAGGCGCCCCTGCAGCCAACGTATAACCGCCTTCCGATGCGGCGCATCATCATCGGCGTTAGTGGTGCCAGCGGTAGCCTGTACGGTTACATGGTGCTCCAAGCACTGCGCGCCATCGGCGGCATCGAGACGCACCTGGTGCTCACCGCGGCAGCTCGCCGGACGATCGAGCTCGAGACCGAGATGACCGCCGAGGATTTCGAGGGACTGGCCGACGTCGCACACCGCGACGACGATCTCGCGGCGGCGATCTCGAGCGGCTCCTTCCTCACCGATGGCATGCTGGTGATCCCGTGCTCGATGAAGAGCGCCAGCGCGATCGCCTATTCGATGAACTCGAACCTGCTCGTGCGCGCCGCCGACGTCTGCCTGAAGGAGAAGCGCCGGCTCGTGCTCGTGATTCGCGAGACGCCGCTGCATCTTGGGCACCTGCGGACGCTCGCGCAGCTGGCGGAGATCGGCGCGGTCATCCTTCCGCCCGTGCCGGCGATGTACGCCAACCCGCAGAGCGTGGACGACATCATCGCGCACACGGTCGGCAAGGCGCTCGACCAGTTCGGCATCCCCAACGAGCTCTTCAAACGCTGGCGGTCGCCGTAGACTCGGCCACGATCCAGGCGGCGCCCGTAATCAGGAAGTTCAGCGCGAACTCGGACCAGTTCAAGTGCGCCTCGGGGTGGGCGATCAGGCGCGGGACCCAAACCAACAGGCCGAAGAGCGCCAGCATCAGGGTCAGCAGACGGAGCGCCAGGCGCGCCCGAACGTTGATGAAGATCGCGACCGCCGCGAGGGCAAACGCGATCGTGGTAAGTATCGCCCAGAACATCTGATTCGGCGGTATCCACGTCGGAACCAAATCGGCCGTCACGCGCAGGTAGACGATCTGAGCCAGCGTGAATGAAATGACCGATAGTCCAAACCCGAGACGCGCCGCTCGGGCGAACGCCGTCGCCCGTACCGCAGTCGCGGCGTACACGGCGACCGCGCCGCTCAACAGCGAGAACTGCTCGAAGAAACCGTCGTATTGCCCGAAGACGCGCGGCGCGGCGACGATGCCGGGTATGCACGCCAGCGAGAAGAGCGCGTAGACGACGACGAGGACGATCGATGCGGGGCGCGGGCCACGCGGGAACACCAGCAAGATTCCACCCGCGATTTGGGCGACCATGAGAATACCCCCGACGACGTAGCCGGCAGGCAGTTTCCAGAGGCTGCTCAGGCTCTGCCACGTGTCGGGATCGTGCCACATCAGCGCGATGACGCCGAACAGCACGGCCGACGCGCCAAAGACGATCCGCCCGTACAACGCCGTTTTCATAAAAAAGGCAACGCCCAAACGTAGCGAGCTGTGACCGCGGCGAGCACGTTCGAGGGGACGGCCGGAAAGTCGCAGAACATGCTTTGCGCTACTTCGAAATCGGAGGCGGTATTCATGCGCGGATTTTGGCTTGGCCTTTTCGTTGCAGTTGCGCTCGTTGCATGTTGGAAGGCGCCCACGGGCCCCGCGCTTCCATCGCTAGGTAGTGCGGCGCGTTTGCGGGGCTCTTCGTTTCTTTCCGGCAAGATCACTCACGTCGTCTTCGTCGTCCAAGAGAATCGCACGTTCGACAACCTCTTTGGAGGGCCGAGCCCGTTTCCCAAAGCCACCGCCACCGATTCGGGAGAGGCCGGCGACCAGAAAGTCAAACTCACGAAAATCGAACTCGCCTACTACACAGGGGGTGAGGATCCCGATAACTATCATCGCGACTGGATGTGGGCATGCGATCCGCCGGTCACGCCGCCGCCGACGGCCCCACCCGGAAGCAAATCTACGTGCCGCATGGACGGCTTCATGGTCGCCGCGACGCCGACTCCCGCCTACACGCCGCCGGCATCGGTCGGCACGATCTACTCATACGTTGACTACGCTGAAACCAAGCCGTACCGAGAGATAGCGACGAAATACACGCTCGGCGACCATTTTTTCATGGGGCACAACAGCGAATCGTATACCGCCCACCAGTACATTTTCTCGGCACAGTCCAACAACGTGATCGATCCGCCCGATTTCAATCAAAAGCCCGATTATTGCGGATACCTATTCGACTACTGCGCCTTCACACCGTGGGGCTGCGATTCTCCGGATACGACGAGGACGTTCGTACTCGACCCGAATACCGGCGAAGAGAGCAAGACGGCGTCGGGGCCGTTTCCGTGCTTCGGCCGGGGCGGAATAGCGCATCGAGTGAGATATCCGTCGCTGGCGGACCGCGTCGATGAAAAGGGACTGACGTGGCGCCTCTATGCGCACTCGTTATGCCAAAGCATCAACGGACTGGACGTCAACGCCAGGCTCCGCGACAGTTCGCTTTGGCCGAAGAAGCCGGATATGGCGAAGTGCCATGACAACGAAGGCGCCTCGTCGACGAAGGTCGACACGAAAAACTTCAGGATGCCGGAGTACACATTTCTCGACGACATCGCAGACCCCAACCGCGATCTTGCGAACGTCACCTGGATCTTGCCGGGGCTGCTGACGTCCGATCATCCCGGCGTCCCGGCGGGATGGTGCGGCCCGTCGTGGGTCGCGAAAATCGTGAACGCGATCGGCCGGAGCAAGTACTGGGATTCGACCGTCGTGTTCGTATTTTGGGACGATTGGGGCGGGTTTTACGACCATGTGAAGCCTTACGTCGTGCGCGACGCGGCGGGTCCCGGCTTTCGTGTGCCGCTCCTCGTGATCTCGCCCTTTGCAAAGCGCGGGACCGTCGCGCACACGGAGATCGAGTTCGGGACGCTGCAGAAGTTTACCGAGGACTTGTTGGGGCTGCAGTCGCTCGGCAAGGACGATGCCTCGCCCTATCTCAACAACCTCGACGACTTCTTTCAGACCAAGCCGGAGCCGTTCGAGAGCGCCAATCCCGACGAGCCGATTTCTTGCAAGATCCTACCCAAGGTCAAACCGCGCACGCGTTCGCGGTGGCTGCATATGATCGACGCCGACTAGATGCTTCGCCACGGCGAGAGGCCTAGGCCGTAACTCGCAAAACAACGCGCACATAAATATGGAAGGAGGCTAATATGAGATTCGGCCTAATCGCTGTTGCTGCAGCTGCGGCGTTATTTTCGTGGTTCTCATGGCATAGCGACAGCTCCGCGCTGGCGAACAGCGGATTTCTAGGCACCTGGTGCCGCTCCGGCTCCAGCATAATCCCGCAGCAGCCGGATACGATCACCGATAGCCCGAGGCTAATTATAAAAAGCCCAAACCACGGAGACTCCTACGCTCACTACAGCGGCTCGCAGCTTGTTGCCGAACGCTGGGCGCAGACGGCCACTCTGAGTTCCGACGCCAACAAGATCACGTGGACCTCAGGCGAAGTCTGGGTGCGATGCACATCCGCTTCCACCGCTGCGACCCCAGAGCCCGAGCGCCTGCGCATCAATAACTACATCGTACGAAATTACAACGCCATACCTATCCATCTATACAAAGTGTGATTGGGGAACGCAAGCGCAAGCCGCGGGCGCCGTTACGAGCAATGCGTGTGGTTTCGGAACGTTTCGACCAAAGTAGCCACGTACGTTGATTTTTCGTTCGTCGTCGAGAGTCATTCGGGCACCGTCCAAGCGGATTTTGGCGGCGTCGACCAAGGCACGTTTACACCGCCGGTTGACATCGCCGATCATTGTTGGTTCGGGCAACTTTGGTCCGATCGCGTAGTGAGACTCATGGCGCGCGAAGTCATCACCGTAAAGCGCGTGACGTTTGCCGACCAGTCGTCGTGGGAACACGGAATGTCGTTCCTGCGCGGGTACGAAGACAACGGGACTCGGGTGCCGGAACCTAGGGAACAACATCCCGAAACGCCTAAACCAACGCCGGAGCCATAACTTCTCGGGCCAAGCTCATCAGCAAGTCATGCGGGTCCCCTCGTGAGACAAGGCCAGCGCTTGGTTACTCAGCCTCGGCTTGTCGAGCTCGTGGCAGGGACGGGCTCGACGATTAAGAATGTTGACCTAGGATATTAACCTAGGTTCTCTTAACTGTACCCGGCGCCAGGCCTTGAGGATGGCAGCCGGGGTAAAGGGCAACACGACATGACGATAACTTGGAGCTACGTCCTGGTTGGATTTATAGTCGGCACGTGCATGTCGTATAGCGGCGTCGGTGCCGGCGCAATCACCACGCCCCTCTTGATTTTCTTCGGGGTCAGCACGAACACGGCAATTGGCTCGGATCTACTCTTCGCGCTCGGTACGAAAATCGTCGCCATGCTCACTCACGTTCGTGCGCGCACGGTACAGTGGTCGGTGCTGTGGCGGCTCTCTGCCGGCGGTCTGCCGGGGGCGATCATCGGCGTGCTAATCAGTGCCTATCTGAAACACCATCTCGACGTGAAACAACTCGAGCTCGTGTTGCGGATTGCGGTCGCTTGTGCGTTGCTGATTTCGGCGACCGGCATCTTCTTCAATCGCAAGCTCGCGCGGGACACGCCAGTAGCGCTCGCAGACGGCGCGTTCCCGTCGCTGCGGCTGGCAGCGCTGGGGCTCTTCGTTGGCATGTGCGTGAGCATTACATCGATCGGCGCGGGCTCGCTGACGCTGCCGCTTCTGTTGGTTATCGCGCCGAGCATCGCGCTTCGGCGGCTAGTTGGAACCGATCTCGCCTTTGCAGTGGTGGTCCTCGTGCCGTCGCTCGTCGGGCACTGGAAGATCGGCGACGTGAACCCAGTCATCGCGGCTTCGTTGCTGCTTGGTTCGATTCCGGGGGTCTTCGTCGGCACGTATTTCGTGACGAAACTGCCCGAGAGGCTGTTCCGCAGTGCGCTCGCGGGTGTCTTGGTCATCGTGGCGCTGGCGCTATTACCGATCCTCCCGCACGTCAAAGGGTAGCGACGAATTTCCCATCGCTCTGATACGTAGGCAGTCGCTCTCAGCGCGCCGAGCAGGGGCATCGTTTTGCAAGCCGTCGGGGGCCTTAGCTGACGTCGAATGGGCGCGCTGTAACTGTGTCGTGCAGCGTTGCGTATTTGACAAGCACGCCCTGGTCAAAGTTAATGAAAGCCTCAGTGCGTTCGTGCGCCGCTAGTGCGGCTAGCGAAGCCCAATGCTCCGCGACATAGAATTCCTGGTCGTCACCAATTCCGCGGTAGATGTCGTAACCGAGATCCCGCATCTTGTCGCGACATCGCGGCAAGAGCGTGAAACGCCGCCTCGACGTCGCTGATGTGCTTCGCTACCACTCGCGTACGGGGATGCGATCGTTTCGGCGGCTAGCGTCAAGAAAGTCTTACGAGGTATCATTTGCACGACAACCATTCGACGTTCCATGGGGATGCACTGGAAGGAACGAAGTGCAGCGCCCCGGAGTTAAGCGCGGCCTGGCTTGAGGGCCAGGAGCGCGGCTATTAGCGAGGAAATGACAGGATCGTTACCGTCCTGATAGACATCTTGGAGTGTGCAATATGACGCTACGCGCGATCGGTTTCACCATCGGCGGGGCATTATTAGCTGTAACTTAACTGAAATGGGCAGACAGGTAGCTATCGTGCTTTACGTCGTGGCGATGGCAGCCATCATAGTTGCTGTAGATTTCACGTTCTTTAGAAGCCGATTCTGGGAGCGGCTGATCGTGAATATTGGAATCGTCTTGGTGTTCGGGGCGTTCTATTTTAGGTTTCTAAAGCGTCCTTGAACAACCCCAATACGTCTATGGAAACCGTATGCCGCTGCGTGAGTTGAGCACGCTGAGCGGCAAAAACCCGTACAAGAAAGGACTGTCTAGTACTAGACGGGAGCGGCCAAGCGAATGCGTTCAGATAAATTCCGAAAGCGTGCGTACGTGGCGTTCGATTCGTGCCGCGAGCTCCGGGCCAAAATCGTGGTGACGATCGACAAGAATATCTAGCGCACTGCTCGGCGTCATTTCGCAAGACGCCATACGTCTAAATATCGAACCTACATCAAAAAGCGTAGAGAGCTTCATGTGTGATGTTTCTAGTTGTTTTAAAGAAGCACTAACGTCCCGCAGATAGCGCCCTTGGGCATAACGAAGCACTATCGCTGCGACCAGTGACGTATGGTAATTGCAAAACCAGAGCTTTTCGGAGTCGTTAAAAAGTTCAACACCCTCAGGTGTCGGGCCAACAACGTATCCATGGAGGTTTATGTCCGCGAACAACTGGCAGAGGCACAGCGCCGACCCGCCGGCTCCATTCTTATGCTTTAGCAACATCTGGCACAACACTAGCTCGAGGGCTATATCGATATTTGATTCGGAAAGGAATCTGAGGATTCCAAATTCAACCGCGTCCTCGCTTTGCTCATCTTCGCTGTAAAGGCCGTTACCGTCTGGATCTAACCCGAGCTTGGTCCCAAAAAATATGCTGTGTGTGTAAAAATAATACTCATAAGCCGTACTCCACCCAGCATGGGGAGGATGCGCGCCGCTCCCGACCGACCATGCGTTTTCAAACAGAATCAGTCGCTCATTTCCCGGATCGAGTTGCCAAAGAGAGAACAACGAGTCCAATATGCGACACGGAAGGCGCTCGGTCGAAAAGTAAAAACGGCTAGAAAGGACCGCTACGGCGTACGCCCTCATTTCGCGCCATGACGGCAATCGCTTCTGGACCATGTAGATGATTGGATAGACGTAAAGAAGAAGTTCCCGAGGCGACGAGACAACGGTTAACAAGTAACGGGAGTTTACACATACGGACGTTACGAAGTCATGAATCTCTCGCGGAATGGAGACGCCAGGTTGCTCGTCGCACGTAGCCAAGTACATACAAAGCTCGTCAAATGCTTTTAACTTGTAATAGAGCTTGTCTCCCTGTTCTCCGCCGAAGGGGGAGAAACGATCCAGGTTCTCCACTATCCAAGTATCGAGACGTCGAGTGGCCGAAGCTAAGGTGTCTTGGCAGGCAAAAGTGCTGCTCATAAGTAGCGGAGCTCGGTCCTAAGGGTCAGTAATCTGCGACAAGGCGAGAGGGCAAATCATACAATGACTTCGCCCTCATCCTGACATTAGAGTTTCAGAGCGGCAACAACCTCAGCAACCGTGCTGTCTTCTGTAAAATGCTTGCCGCGAATCTCAAAGCTCTTCTTGGGTTGGGGTGGCTCGGGGAATGGCTCGGTTTTTATGATGAAAAAGTAGTGTTTGCTGCTAAAGATGATGCTCCAGTCCTCGTGAACCGTCGTACTGTCTTTGAGCGGCGTGTGATCCGATTTCAGCTTCTCGATTAGAGCCGCAACTTCGGGCGATTTAGCGTTCAACATTGAAGTCAGTCATCTCCTTATTAAAACCACGCGACTGAAGGTCACTTCGGTGCGAACAGGTGGACGTTTCCTCGGTTCGACACTGTCTTCTGTTTTTGGCCACGCTCGCGAGCGGTGCACATCAATGGCTTTCGTTCGCCACCTTGGCTTAGTCTCCATCCCAGCCGGCGTGCTGGGCGACGGCGCCAATCCCGTTGGGGCATTGATCAAAGTGAACGGCACATTCTACGGCGAGGCGCCTTTTGGACGATCGCCGCGCTAGGCTGCTGAGGGCACGAGCAGGGGCAGCGCGAAGATACCGGGGCCATGCAAGTCGAGGAGCGCGCCGCCTCATCGGACTTCGGGGGCCTTTTGCGGCATCACTGGCTCGCCGCTGGACTCTCCCAGGAAGCCCTGGCCGAACGCGCCCGGATGAGCTCCGATGGCATCAGCGCGCTGGAGCGCGGCCACCGGCGCACGCCGCAACGAGAGACGGTCGCACTCCTAGCCGGCGCGTTGGCGCTTAGCGACGAACAGCGCCAAGAGTTCGAAGCTGCGGCGGCACATCCGTCGTTGCCGCGTCCCGGAACCTCGGTGACGGTCGGCCCGTGGCTCGACGACGGCTCTGCGGGTCTGCCGCTCGCCCTTACGAGCTTCGTCGGACGAGAGGCGGAGCTGGCTGAGATCGCCGAGCTCGTACACACGCATCGGCTGGTCACGATTACGGGCGCTGGTGGCATCGGCAAAACGCAGATCGCGTTGCGCATCGCAAAGGAGCTTGACGAGCCCAATGGCACTCCTCTTCGTTTCGTCGGCTTCGCTCCAATTCGCGATCCATCGCTTGTCGTTTCGGCGATAGCATCGGCCCTGGGCATACAAGGAGCACCCGATCGGCCGCTGCTCGCGACGGTGCTGGGCTATCTCAAGAATCGAGCGGTGCTTCTGATCCTTGATAACTGCGAGCACGTGATAGCCGAAGCCGCAAATGTCGCTGACGCGCTGCTGTCGGGGTGCCAACAGGTTCGCGTTCTGGCAACCAGCCGCGAACCGCTCACAGCGGCGGGAGAATATGCTTACCGATTACCGTCGCTCGACAACTCCTCGGCCGTGGCGCTCTTTGACGATCGCGCGCAGGCCGTCGACCAGCACTTTGCGCTGGCGCAAGACGCCGCTCCAATCGTTGCCGACATCTGTCGGCGGTTGGACGGCATTCCCTTGGCGATCGAACTGGCGGCGGCGCGCGTGAAGATCCTGCCGCTGAAAACGATCGCCGAAAGGCTCGACGATCGCTTCCGCATTCTCGCCGGCGGCGAGCGAACGGCGCTCCCACGCCAGCAGACGATGCATGCGACGATCGAATGGAGCTACGACTTGCTCACGCCCAAGGAACAATGGGTATTCGAGCGTCTTTCGGTCTTTGCCGGCGGATTTGACCTCGATGCCGCAACCGCGGTGTGCGGGGGCGAGGGTCTTGCAGAGCTCGACGTCTTCGATCTGCTCGCGTCGTTGACCGACAAGTCGCTTGTCATAGCCGACACCAGCGGCGAACAGGGGCGTTATCGGCTGCTCGAATCAACGGCCGCTTATGCGCTCGAAAAACTATGCGCATCGGGGGAGCACGAACGCATGGCGCGCCGTCATGCCGAGTATTTTCGCCTACAGGCCGAGGCCGCCGGCGAGCGGTACGGCACGGGCTCCACCATAACGTGGCGCGCATGTGTCGTACTGGATCTTGACAACTACCGGGCAACGCTGGAATGGGCGTTGACGAAGCGCAACGACGCGGTGCTGGGCGGTGCGGTTGCCGGTGCGTTGTTCCGCCTTTGGCGACTGACAGGCCTCGAAGTCGAAGGTCGCCACTGGGTCGAGCTCGCGCTTTCGTCCGTAAGCGAAGCCGAGCATCCGGCAATCGCAGCACTTTTGCGGTTGGCGCAAAGCCGCTTTTTCATCGGAAACCGCTGCTACGAAGCGGCTGAGCAGGCGGTGCAACTGTACGAATCGGTGGGCGACCTCCATGGTGCGGCGCTAGCGCAGCACATGCGTGGCTGGTCTCTCTATCAGATGGGGCGGCTTGACGAGGCCCGCGCGGCGACCGCACTGGCACTTGCGGCGCTGCGCGCGTGCGGCGACATGCTGCACGCGGCAGATTGTTTCAACAACCTGGCATTGATCGAAGTGGACTGCGGCAATTTGCACGTGGGGCGGGAGTTGTTCGCGCAGGCTCTGGCGGGCGCGAAAGCGTGTGGGGACGAGATTAGGACTTCTCGGGCGCTGCACGGTATGGCGGAGTTAGAATTTGCGGCGGGTGACCCGGAGCGGGCGTTGCGTTTGGCAAACGAGGCGCTGGAGCTCGTGTCGCTCCTGAACTTTGTAGAGCACATGGCTGGTGTGTACGCCAACAGCGCCGCCTATCGCATTGCGCTGGGCGACGTTGTGGGAGCCCGCGAGGCGGCCCGCGCGGGATTGTATCTTGCCCGGCAGATACAAAGCGAATTTCGCCTCGCTCATTCATTTCAGCATCTGGCACTGCTTGTGGCACTTCGCGGCGATAGACGATGCGGGGCTCAGTTGCTGGGCTATGTGGACGCACAGTACGACCAACTGAGATTGAAACGCGAGTCTACCGAGCAGTGGGGCTACGACAAACTGCTCGCTACGCTTCGCGAGGCGCTGAGCGAACGTGAGATTGACAAGCTTGCAGCCGAAGGCGCCACGTGGTCCGAAGATCAAGCGGTCGAGGAAGCTCTGAAAGTTTAGGTGTAATTGCGCCCAGCGCGAAGAACTGTCGCGGCGAGGGAAAGAGGAACGTCACGCGTCCGAGAGTAGCGTCCGTTGAGAGAAAGAGGGCTGCCATATGGGCGATCTAGATCCGACTTACACCGATCCGGACAAGTACAAGACGATTTTCGAGAACGACCGTGTCCGAGTTTTGGACTACCGAGACACGCCGGGCGCGAAAACGAAACCACATCGGCACCCTAACAGCGTGGTGTTAACTCTGTCTGACTTCAGGCGCCGACTGACTGTTGGCGATGACGTTAAGGACGTCGCTCTGGAAACAGGACGGGCGCTCTGGCGGCCTGCTGAGATCCATACGGGCGAGAACATAGGGACCACCGATACGCACGTCGTCTTCGTAGAGCTGAAGGACTGACTACGCCGGCTTACCAGCCCCGAAGAAGCGTCGTGTGGTCCATGCAGCGGTAGGCGCCGTAATAGATCGTGTTCGCGAGGTATTTGACACGGTCGGTAACGTCGCGGCTTCATCAAAAAGTACGCCAGCCATGAGCCTGGCGGCCCCGTCGGGGGAACGACCTCACTTTGAAAGGCTCCGCGCAGCCAGGCCGGTCTCGTTTTTGAAAGGCGTTTTCTTTCAACGCGACGCCCGCAAATTCGAGCAGCTGCACAGCGACGAGGGGCGAGGCCACTTCCGCGATCGGGGCGTGGGCGCTAAGATTAAACTGGAGGCTGGTACTGAGCCAAGCCCATCCAAAGGCGCGGACGCGCGTAGTTTGGTGAACGCAAAGGAGATATCAGTGGATCAGATGGAGCAAAACGAGGATCTACGCGAGGCGCGCTTGCGCTATTTTGAAACGTATCCGTTTCCGCTGTTCAGTCACATCGATCTGCGGGTTAGCGATGCAGATGCCGTGCGTCCGTTCTACGACGCCCTCATGGCGCTCTTTGGTACCGAACCAACGACTCCACGAGTCGTGCGTTACGGCTATACTCGGCGCTACGGGAGCATCCGGGCGGATTTCTTCAATATTTTTGCCGATCCCGACACGCGCCCGACCGCTACGCGTATTGCCTTCGCGGCCCCAAGCACTGCCTTTGTTGACGAAGTCGCGCGCGTCGTTCGGACGCATGGTGGCCAAAATATTGAAGGTCCCCAATACTTCGACCAGCACCACCCGACGTTCTATGCAGTTTTCTTCGAAGACCCCTTGGGAAATCGCTTCGAAGTTTGCCATCACCGCATGGATAAATAGTAGCTAGGATGGTGCTCTTGCGCCTCGGGCTTCGAATCGAAGACAGTTGCTCAGCGACGAGGGGCCGCCGATCGGCGAGGTGGCCTTCGCATCAGCGCGCTTCACCGCAGCGTTTCGCGCGTGGCTTTTGACCTGGGATTGAGCACATAACGCCTCAGCCTGACTGATTGACAAAGCCAGCAAGAAGGCGCATCCTGGCTGCAAGGGGTTGTTTTGTTGTGCCGTGCTTTGGCTCGTCGCAATTATCGCTTTCTGGCAGAGCCAGCGCCCTTCGCATCCGTCCTGCGATTCGCAGCCTAGGCGTCGACGATGCGAACGATTACACGGGAAGATGCGTTGCAGGCGCATAGTCCATCCCCGAAGCACTAGCATCGCCTCGGAGAAGAACAGGACAATGAATGAAAAACGTACAGGGCGTTGTGAGCGCGTGCTTTACTGCGGTGTTCTTAGCAGCATGCGGCGGCGCAAATAGCGGCCTTTCTCCAACGAGCTCGGCGCTGACGGCGGGCGCTAACGGCAGCACGGTAGCGGTGCCCATACCGCAGAGCGTTGACTATCCTCACAATCAGAATGCTGCGAGATCTTCGCAATCGCAGATGCCGGATGCGTTTAAGAAAATTCGGATCGCAGGCAACTCGTGCTGCTACATAGCCGTAGACACGGCGCTCAATCAGATCTACGTCAGTTCTGGAATCAATATAAAAGGTAACCATACTACCGTGGTGGATGGAGCCGGGTCGTCTCTTTCGATACTCGCAACCGTCGACGGATTCGGCGGAGCGAACAACGTGGATTCGAAGACACACAACGTCTGGCTTCCCGGACTTTACGCTGGAAACGTGGAAGTGTATTCTGGCAGCACGTTGTCTAAAGTCAAGAGAGTTTCGCTGAGCGATTGCCCAATTACCAGCTGGGTAGATAGAGTTCGCCGCTATGCGTGGGTCGCGGCGCAGTGCGGTGCGGGTAACGATCCCGTGTGGGCGATCAACGCCGACACCTACGCGATCGTTGCCGGTCCTATCGGTAGCGGGGGCGTCATGGGGGGTATCAGTGTCCTCAATCCGGCAACCGGCAAGTACTACTTCGACGATAGTGCCGGCAACTTTGAAATCGACCCCTTAGCATCGTTTGCCCTTAGTCCCACTTCGTTCGGCATCGCCCTTGGTGTCAACGGCCTCACCGACGTGCTGTATGCGCAAGCCACCAACGGGCTGAATATTGTCGACGGACGCAGCGAAAAGATCAAAAAAGCTCTGTCCCTTTCGTATACGCCAAGTTTCATGGGCGTCAATCCGCGCCTCAATCACATTTATCTCAGTGCAGGGCAAAACTCCATCCAAGTGCGCGAGGGCACTGCTGGGAAGTTACTGAAAACCATAAAGTTGGCCTCAGGGATCCGCATCGGTTCGCTCGGAGCTGACCACGCGCACGCGCTCATTTACGCAATCGGAACCTCGGGCCGCAACGATTATCTCTACCAGATCAGGGATAAATTTTAGAGCGGCAGCTCTGATTTACTCGGCGCTATGTCGCCTGTGCGGTGTGGAAGGCATCGCGCCTGACATGCCGATCGGCGACTGCGATCCGCCGCAGCCAGGTGTTCTATGAGCATGCGATATAGCTTCGCGGAGATCGCTTTAGTCTTCGCGTTCGCGTCATCACCGATGCTTTTATCGTGCAGATCGGGGTCAGACTACGACCGGATGACACGAATCGAGTTTTCGAGAGGCGGGCTTATCCAATCTCTTACCGGGTCGGATGGCATGAGTGTCACCAACGGCTGCTCGTTAACTGGGACGACATCGGATTGAGGAGGGAAAATCGTGTCACTTTCGGATCTGGCAGCCATCGGCAGTTTTGTGAGCGGCGTGGCGGTCGTCGTCACGCTTATATTCTTGTTGATTCAGCTGCGGCAGACGAATAGAAATCAGCGTTCGTTGATGCAGCAGGGTAGAACTGCTCGTGTTTCGGAAACGATATTGCGTTGTACGGAACCATTTCTGAGCGAAGCCATGGTTCGAGGTTTTCGGCGCGACGTTACCATGGAGCCGCCCCAGATTCAAGCGTTCCTGAGACAGCTTTCAACACTCGTTTTCAACTTCGAAGACAGTTTTTTGCAACACAGAGCAGGAACACTCGATTCACCGAGCTGGAACACTGAGGTCGCGGCGCTGCGAGAGTTCTTCTCGTATCCGGGATTCCGCGTAGACACTATTATGCGGGAAACCAAAGCCACTAAACGGCTCGATCTAGCCTCGACTTGGACGATGCTTTTGACAGAGGAAACGGCTACGGCCTAGATTTTACTCAATCGGCCTAGCAGCCTCGCCGCCCAGCCCTCGCCAGGCGCTGGGCTGCTCTAGGCCGCTGGGGGAACGTTTGCGAGTCATCGAATCGCCAGAATTCTGCTACAAGTGCAAGCTCACTTTCTTCTTCGTGAAATGGAGTAAGCTCGCAAATGGAACTAGACCCCACAGCAACGGATCCGCAACTGTACAAAGTTCTTTTCGAGAACGACCGGGTACGGGTGCTCCGATACACGGATAGACCTGGTGACAGAACCAAGCCTCATCAACACCCGGATAGCGTCCTCATCACTCTCAGCAACTTCCGGCGAAGGCTGACGGTCGGAGAGCGAACTGTAGAGGTCGAGAAGTCGCCTCACGAAGTCATTTGGAACGCTGCCCAGACGCACGTTGGTGAGAACACAGGTATCACTGAGACGGATGTCACCTTCGTCGAACTCAAGTGAGATCGCCCCGGAACCCCGGCGGCCACTTCAAACTGTACCAGGCGTGGCCACTTCAAAATGTACCAGCCCGAGCGTTGTAAAGTTCGTTGTAGCTTAGTCTAGGTCGTGGCCTTTGCCTGCCGGTTTCGGGCAGTGAGGCTGTGCTCGTGAAGCCGATAGCTCTTGCCTCGAATCTCGATGAGGTGCGAATGATGCATCAGCCGGTCGAGGAAGGCGGCAACGGCCGGTGTGTCGCCAAAGAGCTGAGGCCAGTCGTCGAGCGGCCGGTTCGAGGTTAGGATCGTCGAAGTACGTTCGTAGCGGCGCATCACGATCTCGAGCAAGTCTTCGGCAGCATTGGCGGGCAGCTTTCGCATCCCCAGGTCGTCGATGATGAGCAGCGGTATCTCGCTGTACGTTGCGATCGCATCGGTTCGTTCGCCCGTGGCGTTGGCCAGCAGCAGATCCTCGAACAGCACGTGTGCCTCCCGATATAGAACGCGGAAACCGGCGTGGATGGCGGCCATGCCGATGGCTTGGGCGATGTGGCTCTTGCCAACGCCGGCATTGCCGAGCAGCAGAGCGTCTTCGTGCTGTTCGATGAATCGGCAGTTGGCCAGTTCAAAGATGAGCGCTCGGTCGAGCGCGTTGAACTTCCAATCGAAGGCATCGAGCGTTCTTTGGTCGCGAAAGCCGGCGGCCTTGATGCGCCGCTCGATCAGCCGGTCACGCCGCCGTTGCAGCTCGTCGTGAACGAGCAGGCCGATAAAATCGAGTGGCCCGAGGCTGTCGGCCCTGGCTTGTTGGGATCGGATCGAAAGCGTATCGGCCATGCCGCCCAATCGCAGTTGCCGAAGCGAGCGGTCCAGTTCATCGGTGGTCATGAGGGTGCTCCTTGCGTTAGCGTCGCGAAGTGATCTGCGTATGTTGTGATCTCCGGGATGATGCGGTGTTCGTTCTTGAGTTTGAGCGGAGTTGCGTGATGCGCGAGATAGGTGCGCAGGAACTTGAAGCTGGGGATGCCCGAGGACACGGCAAAGGCGCAGGCGCGATCGACGGCTCCGGCATCGTAGCGGCGTAGCAGATCGAGCAATCCGTAGAGCGCCCGTAGCGCAATGGCGCCGCGGTCCTCTACGAGCCTGTTCGCAAAGGCTCGACAGCCAAGGCCAGCGCCACCGATGCGCGCGGCGAGCTGTTCGACTTGTATCGGCGTTTGCTTGGGCCGATCGGCCTCGTGCGTTCGCCGCTGCCCCTTGTAGAGTGCGATGGGATGCTCGCGCACGCACTCGTGCGTTTCTCGATCAAGAATGCGCAGCCACAAACGGCCGACGTGAACTGGCACTCTACGGCCGGCATAGCGCGGCGGCGCTGAGTAGTACGCGCCGTCGACCTCGATGTGCCCGTCGAAGTGAACGGTGCGCTCGGAGACCCGATAGTATTCGAACCGCGTCAGCGGGAGTTGCTGGAGGAATGGCTTCTCCTCTTCGAACATCGCGCGAACTTGGCGTTTGGTCGTGCCGTGAATGCGCGTCATCGCCCAGCGCTCATCCCAGTGGTCGAGATACGCGTTTTGTTCCTCGATGCTCTCGAATCGACGCCCTTTCAAAGCCGTCTTCTGCGTGTAGCCGATCTCCGATTCGACCTTCCCCTTGAGATCAGGCGCATACGGCCGGCATGGCAGCGCGACCACGCCGTAGTGCTCGAGCATCTTGGCATAAAGTGGATTGAGCTGGGGATCGTAGATATCCGGCTTGAGTACGCCCTCTTTGAGGTTGTCGAGTCGGACCGTATGCGGCGCGCCACCGAACTTCGCGAATGCGTCTTCGTGGAGCTTGCCCCAGATCTCGCTCGACGATTCCCAGACGACCCGCCGAAATGCACGACGGCTATTGCTCAGCTTCATCACGAATAGCCGTGGCCGGCGATATTTTCCGGTCCGCGGGTGCCGCGTTAACGCACCCTCCCCATAGTCAACCTGTGCCTCTTGCCCGGGATCAGTCTCAAACCGGCAACTGACTTTCAGTTCAGTTGGTCGCAGTTTGCCGACGAAACGCTTGACCGCGTTGTAAGCGCCGTCGTAGCCATGATGCTCGACCAGATCCTGGTAGATTGCGACCGCGTTACGGCCCTTGACAACCTCTGCCTCGATGAAGCTCCGATGCGGCTCGCAGGAGCTGCGCGAGGACGGCGCCAGGTCGGTGGCCACTTCTGGTACACTTTGCGGCTCGGTCGGCTCGGCGGCAAGCTCGCGGGCGATGCCCCGGACCGTCGCCCGGTGGAAGCCGGTCTCTCGTGCGATCCGCCGCTCTGGCCACCGGAGGCGCAGCAGACCGATGATTGTTTGTCGCTCGTCCATGCTCAGTCGGTTCATAAACGGCATCTTGCGACGCCGCCCTGGCATGCTCGGGCTGGATCACCTCACGCGCAGTGGTACACTTTCAAGTGGCCACCGACCCCTGGTACATTTTCAACCGGCCACCGGTGGTACATTTTGGGTGGCCACCGAGGCCCCGGAATTCTCGCGTGACGAGGGTGACTTGTGACGCGCGAGAGGTGATTCGGAGCCAACGGGCTTCAAAACGAGCAACTGCATCTGGGAATTTAGGTGCAGCTGCGCCAGGCTTCCCCTGAGCGGGCGATGCTATTGAGGATGGTCAAGAGCTTGCGCATGCAGGCCACGATCGCCACTTTGGGTTTTTTCCCGGCAGCTCTCAAGCGTTTATAGAATGCAGCGATAATAGGGTTCCACTTGAAGGATGCGACTGCCGCCATATAGAGCGCTTTCCGAACGGCAGCCCGACCACCCCAGATGACGCGTCGCCCACGCATTCTGCCACTATCCCAGTTCAATGGCGCTACGCCAACAAGGGCCGCGATTTTTCTGCGGTCGAGGGTACCCAGTTCGGGGAGATGGGCCAATAGCGTGTGCGAAACAACGGTGCCGACACCGGGCACGCTTTGAAGGAGCTCATCGCGCTCACGCCAGAGCGCCGTTTGCTTCACTCGTTTCCCAAGATCCTCGTCAATTTTGCCAAGTCGCTTCTCGAGCCAGGCGATATGCGATTTAATATCTTTGGCCATCTCAGAGTTCGGTACCGACGATAGCCGGGTCTTCTCAGAAACGATCATGTCGATAATTTGCACGCGTCTCGTCATGATCGCAGCCAGTGCTCGATGTTCGTCGCTCCTGAGCGCTTGGGCCGCCGGTCGAATGGCGGCCCCGAATTGCGCTAAGATGGCCGCATCCAGGCGATCGGTCTTTGCGAGGCGCCCAGAGGCCTTGGCAAAGTCGCGCACTTGGCGCGGGTTTACGATCGCAATGGGGATGCCGGCACAGCCCAGCGATGCGGCAACTGGAATTTCTAAACCGCCGGTCGACTCCAAGACCGCCAGCGTGATCCGCTGATGGGCAAGGAGCTTTTGCAGCTCATCGAAGCCTTTTTTCTCGTTAGGGAACGTTCGGTAGATATCCGCGGGCTGCAGGCAAACGTCGATCTGGTCCTTTGCGACGTCGATGCCAACGAAGATGCATTCGTCCAACCTTCCAACTCCAATCTTGTCAATGCGGGCTCGAAGCCCGAGCAACTGTTCGGAATGGATGGAACACCGCGTGAGGTGACCAAAAACTCGTTTACGGGCTATTAACCCCAGGCCCCAATCGGTCTACCTCACGCGTGGATCATAGCATCTCCGGCCTATACAAGGCCTCTCTCCAGGCGCTCGGCTGCGCGCCACAGGACTGCTAAATTCTAAATTAAAAGCAGAATCTACCGATGCCCACTGAACCCTTACTTTGCATTTTGTATGCCCCCATACTTATTTGAGATGGGAACTCAGCAAGCATCAAGGATTCTTTAGTGCGTGAGTCCGTCATTGGCAGTACGTCTTCGAGGCAGGAGCCATTCTGAGCACCTGTGAACTGAACGAGTCCAGTACTACATCGATGGGCTCGCTGGATGGCATCGGTTTCCGGCGCGACATTCTGCCGCAGCTGCAAGGCGTGCGCGTGATCGCGCAAGCCATGGGCACGACAATCTCGCACGGCTCAAAGGCACGTAGCGGGAAGCTCGTTCCGCATAAGCGGCATTGGAAGACTTTACTGGGGTCAGCTTAAGACTAGGGACGCTTCTCTATTTCGGCGTCCTTTATTCATTTTGTAGCCGCGCGAACCGCTCCGGAAGCGAATCGAGCGCTTCGGCGAACTACGGGTTCGAACTCGGCCCGCGTCAACATGAAAGAACACTTCGGTGAAGAGCGGGAAACGCCGCGCGCGAGGATGAAGCCGCGCGGATGAAGGCCGCTGTGTGGCGCGTCGTCGCGCTGCTTGTCATCGCAGCCGCTGCCGTGTTCGTTGGTTACGACACGCTGCTGCCGGTGGCGCCCGAATACGGCTTGCGGACGGCAAACCAGACGATGCGTGCCGCGCAGAGCCAACGCGTGATTTCGGTCGCGCCGAACTCGCCCGGCGCGCTGGCCGGCATTCGAGTCGGCGACACGATCTCATTTGGGAAGACTCCGCTTGAGCGGGCCGAAGCCTCCTATTCAGCGCCGGGTTCGCGCATCTCGGTCGTGGTTAACGGTTCGCGCACGGTCTCGCTGCTTACGCCGCGGCCGGCTTACGCTACGATCCTGCTGGTCCCGCTCCTCATTCGCCTCGCTTTCCTTGCAGTAGCCGCGCTCTTAGCATGGCGCCGTTGGGACAATTCCGCCGCCCGCGCGCTCGTGCTCTTCTTGCTCTGCTACGGTCTGCTGATTGGGCTGGCGAACACCGTGATGCCGACGCCGCTCCTTTCCGTTCTCGTGCTGCAAACCGCGAGCACTCTGTTATTGCTCGTCGGGACCGCGGCCGCCGCAACCTTCGCCGCGGAGTTTCCCGACGGCGCCGCCCAGCCGGTTCCGCGCGCGCTCGCGCGCATCACGCAGATCTTGACCCTCGTCGCTGCCGGCGTCACGATCGCGGGTATTTCGTTCGCCGCGACGGAGCACACCGTCGCGCTGGCGCGCACCGCAATAATTTGGCTCTTTGTTGCGAGCGCTTTGCTCGTGATCGCGATCCTGATAATCGCCTACGTGCAGGGCGCGGCGTCGGAACGGCAGCGACGGCGGTGGGTCTTTCTAATGCTCGGCACCGGCCTGGCCGCCGTTGCGATCGATATCACCGTACAGAACACCATCGGGGCTTCGGAGGTCGTCGACGATGCGACGCTACTCCTCATCGGAGCGATTCCGTTCGGTTTGGCCTACGTCATCCTGCGCCACCGAGTCATCGACGTCGGCTTCGTAATCAATCGGGCCGTCGTCTACGGCGCGGTTTCTATCATCATCGTTGGGATCTTCCTCGTCGTCGAAACGCTGACGTCAAGATTTGTGGAGCAGCACAGCCGCGCCGGCAGCATGGCGGTGCAGCTCGCCGTCGCGCTCGTCTTGGGATTTTCGACCCGCTTCATCGTCGCGCGTGTCGAGCAAGCCGTCGATCGGGTGCTCTTCAGGCAGCGCCACCTCGACGAAGCCGCGATCACGGATTTTACGCACGACGCACAGTATGTGACCGATGCCGGCGTGTTGCTCGAGCGCTGCGTGGCGATGGCGATCCACCACGCGCATGCAACCGAGGCGGGGGTTTGGCTGCGGGGTCCATCGGAACTCTACGAGCCGCACAATTCCTCGTTTACGCAAAGCCATTCGGTCGACGAGAATGACCCCGCACTCGTCGCGATGCGGGCTCGTCGCGTCGTTGCCAACCTGCACGCGTTGGGCTCTGCGTTGCCCGGTGTGCTCGCGTTTCCGATGATTGTGCGCGGCGAGCTGATCGGTGCGCTCATCTGCGGCAACAAGGAGCATGCCGAGGCCTACGCGCCCGACGAGATCGAGTCGCTGCGGAACATGGCGGCGGCCGTCGGCCACGCGCTCGACGCCCTCCGCGTACGCGAACTTGAAGAGCGCGTTCGATTCTTGGAACGTGCTCAGCTGCGCAACGCGTGACAATCCGAAAGAGCACTCCGCCATTGGCGTAGCCCCGCTGGGCCCGCCGTCCGCTAGGTGCCGCCAGTGCCCCGCGCACCACGCGCCGGCGTGGCGGACGTATCCCCCGGTAGTGACTCAGTTTGAATCGCGGGCATGTGATAGATTGCCCTAAAAAGGGTACGACCGCCGCTAGGCGACGGCAATATGCAGCCGTCGCCGGAAGGATCGCGAGATGATCAGGAACGTCGTAATAACCGCCATCCTGGCCTTCGGATTTGCCGTGACTTCATCGGCTGCCGTGGTCTGGGTGCAGGTTGCACCGCCTACAGCCGTTGTCGAAACGGTGCCGGCACCGCCTGGTTCGGGCTACGTCTGGGTTGGCGGCTACTGGCGCTGGAACGGCGTCAAGTACGTCTGGGTGCCCGGTCATTATGTAGCCCATCCGGGCGCATGGGTACCGGGCCACTGGCGTCACGTCGCCGGTTCCGGCTGGTATTGGATTCCGGGCCACTGGCGCTAAGCAACGTGACCTAGATAGCCCCGAAACGGGCTAACGACTCGGCTATTAAGTGCGGTGCACGTAAGCTCGCGCTTCGTCCGGTAGACCTATGCGCAGCGCGTCCAGCGCCTCCTAAAAGCGTCTCATGCCAAATCGTCAGACCAGATGGAACCTCGGCTATGCGGGAGCTAAGCTTTTTTAAAGCGAGGCCCCGCCTGGCGCTGTGCGGCGAGGGCCATTGGCCCCGCGATCATCTCATCTGCAATTCCATCAAAGCCAAGAAGCACAGCGCTCCGTTGGTTAGCCGCTAGCGCCTCCCGCCTTCGGAACGGCGCCCAGAAAGCACCAGGCCTGCAGCAGAGCAATGCGGGTTCCAAAAGGTGATTTTTGACTTGGTATTGTACTTGGTATTTGGTATGTTATTATGGCCGTAAATTAAGGGGGGATTCGCCTGTGTCATTGCAACAACAGCAGGTCGGCGGCAGTGGTGAGATTGGTGCCAGCGATGCGCATCAGGAAGCCATGGCACTCCCGTTGGGTGCCGCTGTTCAACAGCTCGTGGACCTACTTGGCGCAACCGCTGTCGCGAGTATCGGAGGCGTGAGGGAGACGCGCGCCGTGCAGCAATGGATTACGGGCGAGCGGGAACCACAGCGCCCCCATGTTCTTCGTTTTGCCCTTCAGCTCGCGCTTATGACTTCCGGCCTTGCGAGCCGCGACATAGCCAGAGCGTGGTTTCACGGTTCTAATCCGCGTCTCGATGATCAAGTTCCAATCGTATTGCTTCGGGATCAGCCCTTGGAGTCGATACAAGTCCCCTTGATGGCCGCCGTTCGATCTTTCGCCGCCCGAAACGACAACTCATAACAGGTCGTTTCCCCTAATGAGTGCCTGACGAGACTCCATCACATTACTAGACGCTAATCACTTCTTGTTTCTGAAAAGAAGTGTGACGTACCATTGTACCAACCTTAGCTTGTATGGAGGCTCGGAACAGTGGATACCGCTGTTTGTCTCGATCGTGTATTGAAAACCGGCAAGACGTATCCGGTGACGCCTATTCGTGGGACGGCGCTTGAGAAGCAAGCACAGCAAGCCTTAGAAAAGATCGTCATGATTTTTGGTGGCGAATACGACCTTGCGGGTAGAGAGCATCTGCGATCGGACTTGGAACGCCTTACGGATGTTCCCGACGTCGTGTTGGACTTTACGGACGTGACATACATTGACTCAACGGTCGTTGTCGAGCTAATCCGCATGCATCAGATGCGCGATGCCAGGGGCTATAAGCCAACAACGTTCGTAGTGCAGAAACAAAGCCTAAAGAAACTTTTTGCGCTTTTCAATCTTCAGGGTATTTTTCGCTTTGTTCCCAAGATTGACGACGTCGTTGAGAATAAAGAAGAGCGCATTGGTTTATATTACGCTTCACGGAAGAGAGGTGAGCCATCGGGAGGCCACGCTTCGGCGGCCGCCGTCAAACTTGAGAGTAAGATATCTCATTCCGGACGCAGGCTTTGCGACGTACGACGGTTGAGGGCAGGACGATGAACGCATCTGGCCGCCGTTCCCATCCCTCCGGTCAAGCGCCCGACATAGGGGCGCCACTAATGATTTGTCTTAGCGAAAAGGAATGGGATCTCGCTAACTGCGAGGAGCTGGAGCAACTGCTAGCTCCAGCACTTGAACATCCGAACGTGATTATTAACATGACCGCGGTGCAGTTCATGGACTCGAGCTGTCTTCATAAGCTGATTGGCATGCATAATGAACGCGTTGAGCAGCGTGGACTCTTTCCCGCTCGGCTCGTTATCGCGTCGCCGCGCACCAGAAAGCTCTTCGCGATTGTAAATCTTGACCAGCTTTGGCCAATTTTTTACACAGTGGACGAGGCTCGCAGAGACGCTAGGAAATCCGACGGTTCAGCGCATTGGTCAGGTCGTTCGAAAATGCGCAATGTAGTTCCAGAGCCCGAAAACTCTAAGTAGCCAAACGACAAGAAAGATGATGACGACAGCGTTCAGCAAAGATTTTACGCCACTCGCCATCGGAATATACGTGTTGACGAGCCAAAGCAGCACGCCAACAACGATAAGGACGATAACGACTTCAATAAGGGGCACTAATGACTGCGCCTGAGGTCACGTTTTGCTTTGTCGATTTCCGCCGCCGCGCGGTTTTTCAGCTCGTTGGCGCCCGATTTAAGCTTCTCACCGGCCGTCATTTCGTCGCCGAAAGCGTCACGTTTTAAGTGTTCCGCCTCCGCGATCGTCCGGTGCTTAACTTGTTTTGCGGTATCTTTGAGGTCGTTTTGGACTTTTTTCACATCGTCTTTCACGGACCGAGCTATACCCAGCGCATGAGTGCTTGAAACGCCTCGATCTGGCTATTGTTGGGCATACTGTGAGCGTGCGCTTTAACCAACTAGCCAAAGAGTTCGTTCCCGGCTTTGGTGATCGGCAGCTGTGGCGAATGCTCACCGGAGCTATCTTGGCGCGGGACGAGTCCGAGGTACGGTCTCACGTCGCGGCTGCGCGCAAACCGGTCCTTGTCGAAAAGCGTGAGCACGAAAGCAAGCGACGTCAGCGCTCCAACTCCGGAGATCTGTCGCAGGACTGCCGTCTCCGGGTAGCGCTGCTCGGCGAGCGCCTCGATCTGTTTGTCCTAAGTGCGAATCTGTTCGGTTAATGAATCGATCGCGGCTACCAGTGGTGCGATGACCGGCTTAAGGTGCTCGGGAGTTTGCTCGCGAACGCGTTGAGCAAAGTGCGGGGCGGTGCAGTGGCCTTCCTGGTCGAGCACGCAGATTTCGCTGAATCGGTCGCCTACGTCAATCCCGATTGACGTGCGCGCTCGCCTCGACCTCGAGCGGCTTCCGGGGGTTGCTTTGCGTCGCCGGTCTGCTATGCTTGCGTTCATGGGTCGGTCTCCTTTCAATGCACCTCGAGTGCGCAAAGGGGCTTTTAGCAAGTCACCCTTTTGGGGACCGGCCTTCTCATTTCATCTATGCAGCTGCGCCGCTGCGGCAATGCTGGCAGGGTGTGGCGGATCGCAGCCGCCGATCGGTGCGCCTGGCGCGATGCCGCAGAGCTCGCTGACCGCGCAGTACGTCGCGCCCAGCGGATCGTGGATAAAATCAGGCACGTCACACGTGACGCCGCCCAGAGTTCGAAGCGATAAGCTGTACGTCGACGTAGAAATCAACGGCAGCTCCAGCGAGGTCATCTACGGCTATCGCCTTCGGCATGGACAACTCAAGCAGATTTGCACTGTTCCGGGCATCACTTACGCTAACAACGTGTCTGTCGATGCCCGGGGCCGTCCGTTAATCCCAGACAATGCTGCGAAGTCAGTCACCGTTTTCAACGGCCCGGGGCTGTGCGACAACGAACTAGGCTCGCTGACTGACCCATATGGGCAGCCCGTTAATGCCTCCAGCATCAATGCGGCGACCGGAATCGTGGCTGTTGCGAATATTTTCGATACTAGCAGCGCAGGAGATACTTTGAAGCCGGGCAGCATTTCGGTTTGCAGTCTCTCCGGCGGCTGCAAAATCAATCTAACGAACCCGAATATGTTTGAACTCTGTTGCGTTCTCGTCGCAAAGAATGGTGACTGTTGGGCGTCTGCATTGAACCACTCGATTACCGCCGGGACGTTGACATACTTCAAGCAATGTTCGGGATCCGGCAAGGCAGCGACAGGCTACAAGGGTCCGGGTTATGGCAGCCTCGACATAGACTCCCAAGGTAACCTTGTAACGGTCAGTTGGACGGCGAAGTACACTGACCTATACGTGTACCACGGCTGCAATCCGCGCTGCTCACTGATCGGCGGTCCCCTTCGGCTTAAGAACGGGGGCATCCAGGGGCACCTGAACGCAAGCGGCACTACTTGGGCGATGGCAGACTTTCCGAATCCTTGGATTGATGTGTACGCCTACACCCCCACAAAGCTAACTTACGAGTACACGTTCATAGTGGGAAAAGGGAGCGGGCCCGCCGCAAGCGTTGCTTTCAGCCCACGCTCCCAATAGTAACGCGCCGCTGCACGGCAGTGCGCATCGCGGGCATCGCAGCTGCGCGCCATAGCGGCGCCGATCGCACGGCGTTACAGACGAGCGCGAGATCGTGCCGAAGCTCGATGCGTTCACACTCAAGGAGATCGCGGAGGCGACGGGCTTATCGCTCGCAGCTTGCTCGCGCGTCCGCGCTGGCTCGCAGGTGCCGCATCCGCGGCATTGGGGCGTTTTGCGCGAGCTCGCGGACTCATAACCGCTTGCTCCCTGGGATAGCACAGGCCCACAACGAACGTCTTTAGCCGCTCGTCCGTTCGCTTCGGGAGGCAGCCCACATGAGCAACTTGGCTCGCTTTGCGCTTACCATCGGCGCCGCTGTGGCATTACTCGCCGGGTGCGGCGGAGGTGGTGAGAGCGCAACTCCCGCGGCCGATCAAGTAGCCCAAGCCTTAACGCACAGCCGCACGTTCAACTACACGGGCACGAAGCAATCATTCGCGGTGCCAGCCGGTGTCACGCACATTGCCGTCGTCGCGCGCGGTGCACACGGCGCTAGTTGTCCGAAGACTGCAAGAGGAGCCCGAGTCTACGCCGAGATTCCAGTCACCCCGAAGGAGCGATTGGATATCTACGTTGGCGGTGATGGGGGGAGCGGCGGTTTCAACGGCGGCGGCGCCGGCGGCAATGGCTACCTTGACGACGGTGGTGGCGCCTCGGACGTGCGCGTCAGCCCCGGTAGGCTACGCGATCGTATTCTGGTCGCCGCCGGCGGCGGCGGCGCGAGCGCCGTCTACTACGGCTGCGCCTACGGCGTGGATTGGGGAACTGGTGGGGGCGGGGGCGGACCCACCGGTGAGAATGGCAACGAGGGGGGACCGTACTATAACGGCACCGAGGGTCAGGGTGGTTCCGGTGGCACCCAGACGCAGGGCGGCGCCGGTGGCGACGGCGGCACTGCATCGTCATGCTCCAAAGATGGCAATCCAGGAGCGGCTGGTGCGCTCGGTCTCGGCGGAAGCGGCGGGAATAAGATAGCCGATCCCGGCAGCGGTGGCGGAGGCGGCGGTGGAGGCTACTTCGGTGGCGGGGGAGGCGGCAGCGCTTGCCCGCCCGAGCCCCCCTACTCCGGCGGCGGCGGAGGTGGCGGTGGTTCGTCGTACGCTGAGCCCCGCGCTACGAATGTCCGATTTTGGCCGAACTGGAAGAACGCGTCCGGAAACGGTCTCGTCGTTTTTAGTTGGTAGATGAATGACTCGTGGTGAGTGCGACCAGGCACAGTTCAAGGGTGAGATTTCGTTGACGATACGAGGAGCGTGCCCAGCATGAACAGTCGGAATTCGAGTCACCTCGCGCTTAGCGTTTCCGTGACTGCTGCATTGCTCGCTGGGTGCGGCGGATCGCAGTCGCCGATCGGAGCGCCGGGCGCGATGCCGCAGAGCCGGGCGATCGCGACGCACGCCGATCGTGGTTCGTCGTGGATGGCTGGGGGCGAAGCAAAGTGGGACCTGCTTTATGTTTCTAACGGCAACGGCACGGTGACGGTATACCGCTTTTGGAAGCGAGACCTCGTGGGAACACTCACCGGTTTTGTCGA
Organism: Vulcanimicrobiota bacterium; assembly: GCA_963752825.1. Taxonomy (GTDB): domain Bacteria; phylum Vulcanimicrobiota; class Vulcanimicrobiia; order Vulcanimicrobiales; family Vulcanimicrobiaceae; genus Cybelea. The sequence goes on from CAVVZF010000001.1 coordinate 1,236,075, forward strand.
GCCGACCGGCGAGTGCGTGGACGCGGTGGGAAATATCTTTATAGCCGACGCTGCTGCGCACAAGATCGTTGAATATGCGCACGGAGACAGGTTTCCAATCAACGAGTTGCGCGACGGCAAGAGTGAACCGTACGGATGCTCTGTTGATCCAACGACCGGGAACCTCGCAGTGGCCAACCTCGACGGAAATGTCGCGATATATCGGCACGCATCCGGCAAGCGAGTCGTTTATTCGACGCGCTGCTGTGTGGCGCCCCCTTTCGCATGTACCTATAACGACAGAGGAAATCTCCTCGTCACGGGATCGGACAGTAACCGTTACTCGTCATTCGCCGAGCTCGACAAGCACAGCGTGAACTTTATCCGCGTAAACCCATCGCCAAGTTCGAGTTGGAACTGGATCTTAGTCGAGGGCATCCCTTGGGACGGCAAATATTTCGCAATCGGCGATGACGGCGTCTGGCGTTTTGCCGTGAAGGGTGACGGCCAGGCTATCTACAAAGGGTCCACTGGGCTTTACGGCGTTTTTAGCGAAGCGGAATCCTGGATTCCTAACTTTAGCAACAATCCGAAAAGCCAAGGAAAGCAAATCGTCGCCGCCAACCAAAGCGACCCCGGCTCAGTCATGGAATGGAACTATCCGTCGGGAGGAGCGCCAATCGCGACCATCACGGACGGCGTGTTCTATCCGTACGGTGTGACAGTGAGCCCCAAGTTGTGAATCGAGGAAGGTTTCCGTGAAGACTTCGACTCGCAACACGCTCAACTTCGTGACAGCGGTGCTGCTCACGGCTTGCGGGGCATCACAGGCGCCGATCGGCGCGCCGGGCGCGATGCCGCAAGCCTCGGCGCACGCGCCAAGTAGCAGTAGAACGAACTACAGAGTAGTTTATAGCTTTGGCGCACTCCCCGATGGGAGCAACCCGCAGGCGAGCCTAATTGACGTGCACGGCACGCTCTACGGCACGACCGAGTACGGCGGTGCGAACAGCTGTACGCGCGGTTACTCCTGCGGGACGATCTTTAGCATCACGCCGGGCGGCACGGAGAAGGTGCTGCATAGCTTTGGGCCGCCACCCGATGGAGAGCACCCCGTCGCGAACCTCCTCGATGCGGGCAGCACGCTCTACGGTACAACGAATGGCGGCGGCGTGCACCGCGTAGGAACTGTTTTTAGCGTCAGCACCACCGGCTCGGAGAGCGTGCTGCACAGTTTCAACAGAACCAATGGTGCAAACCCTGCCGCCGGCCTGATCGACGTGAATCGCAGGTTCTACGGCACGACGACTTTTGGTGGCGCGAAAGCTTGCGGCCAGTTATCGCCGTTCATAAGCTGTGGAACGGTCTACCGCATCACCCCGAGTGGCAAACAGTACGTAGTGTTTAGGTTTACTGGCGGGGGTGATGGAAGCGGATGGTCGCCCTACGCCGGCCTAATCGACGCTCGCGGGACGCTCTATGGCACGACACTCCTAGGTGGTCGCCACATCGATGGTGTGGTCTTTAGCGTCACGACAAGCGGCACAGAAAAAGTGCTCCACAGCTTCGGTAAACTACCCGATGGCATATACCCCGACGCCGGCCTCATCGACGTAAATGGCACGTTCTACGGCACGACTGAGTACGGCGGTGCGCATAACTGCGGGTCCATCAACTATGGCTGCGGAACGGTTTTTAGTATCACGCCGGAGGGCAAGGAAGAAGTGCTCCACAGCTTTGGTTCTGGAACCGATGGTAGCATCCCAGATGCCGGCCTGATTGATGTAAATGGCACGTTTTACGGCACAACAAGCGAAGGCGGGGCGTATAGCTGCGGGTCCGGCAACTATGGCTGCGGGACGGTCTTTAGCATCACGCCGGACGGTAAGGAAAAGGTCCTCCACAGCTTTGGCTCTGGAACCGATGGTAGCACCCCAAACGCCGGCCTGATCGATGTAAATGGCACGCTCTACGGAACCACCAGCGACGGAGGCACGTACAACAATGGCACGGTATTTGCGCTGACGCCGTGACGCGTAGCCGCCCGCCCTTTGCACGGCTTCGCGAATCCGAGGCCGTGTTGCATTGCCGCACTCTGCGCTCGGCTACCGAACGCCAAGGGAGTTCGCCGAGCAAGTTCAAACTAACCAACCCTCACAGTTATCAGCTGCGTAGAATGCCCCCTCAGGTCAGGGCAAAGCAGCTGATCGCGCAGTGGCTTGGCAGCCGACGGGGCTCAGCTTGGCTAAGCCGAAACGATGCTAGGCTGCGTGGCGTTCACGGAGCGAGGAGCAAAGCAGATGAAGAGCTTGGATTTTGGCCCGCTACGCGCTTAGCATCGGCGCCGCTGCGGCATTCATGACGACCGTTTCCATGATCGCGCCCGCTCAACTTTCGGCCAGCGCCCCGCTGCCTCTACGTACTGGCGTGTTCAAGATTCATATCGAAGCAAATAAAAATGCGTACACATTAGGCGAACCTATCTATCTTCGCTTGACGGTTACGAACATGACGGGCCAAGTGTATAGCTTTGAGAGGCAGCCTCCGTCGTGGATAATGGGCCTGGTCATACGCGACGCAAGCGGTCCACAGTGCCTTTCAAGTGCCGGTGCGGGCAATCGAGGCTACATGGTGGGCTATACCCTTCAACCCGGATCCAGCATGGGCCCGACATTTGAATTGGGGAACGCCCCAGTCTCGGAATGGGAAGACATTACGTGGTGGGGCTGTCATCTATCGAAGCCGGGCGTGTATACTATCGTTGCCGTTTCGAAGATACGCGGCTATTTTGCGACGCCGCAGGGAGCGTCCTGGTTCGTGGACTCAAGATCGAACGAGTCGAACACCGTGCAAATTCGGATAACGCCATAGATCAGTTCCCACCAACCTCGGCTACCGACTCGCTTGGATGATGTCTGCGCCAAACGAAAAATGTCACCGCAGAAGGCCGCTGCGGGTCGCTAGTCGTAGAATCCGGCGTTGCCGCCGTCGTAGTGCGCCTTTGCTCGTACTATTGGCAGCGCTTTACCAAGATAGAATGCTGCTTTCTGCATGATTAGGCCCCGACCGTCGCCCACACAATCAACGACACTAGCCCACCGCGGGGGCTCGGCCCGGCCCGAGCCGAAACGATTGCTGGACTTGGTGGCGTTCATGCAGCGAGGAGCAACGGAGGTGAGAAGCTCGTGTCTTGGCCGCTACGCGCTTAGCAGCTGCGTCGCAGCGGCAATACTGGCGGGGTGCGGCGGATCGCAGCCGCCGATCGGCGCGCCGGGCGCGATGCCGCAAGGCCGCGCAGCGCCGACGCATGCCGCGCATGGCCGGTCGTGGATGCTGCCGGAAGCGAAGAAGAACGATCTCGTCTACATTTCCAACGGTAGCTATGGGGTCGAAGTGTATACGTGGAAGGGCAGCCTGGTTGGAGAGCTGGAAGGGTTCGTGGGGGTTGACTTCATGTGTGTCGACAAGGCGGGGGACATCTTCATCCCGAGTCCAGGTACGGAACAGATATTCGAATACGCACACGGCGGTACAAGCCCAATCGCAACCTTAAACGACCCGTCCTACGGAGGACAGGCCCGCGCGTGTGCCACCGACCCAACAACGGGAAATCTTGCCGTCGAAAACGTGTACACGAACGGTGGCGCTGCCAACGTTCTCATTTACCAACATGCCACGGGGACGCCGCAGATATATAGCGATCCGAATTTCTGGTTTTACGACTTCTGTGCCTACGACGACGCTGGCAACCTTTTCATTGGGGGAAATGCCGAGGTCGGCTATTTCGAGTTCGCAGAGCTCCCGACTGGCCAAAAGCGCTTTCGGGGGATCGCCCTAGATAAGATACCGGAGCAGTTCATGGGTCTGCAGTGGGTCGGCAACTATCTCGCCGTCGGAACCGGAGCTAGGTATGATTACCCCGACACCAGTTACATTTATCACATGAAGATCAGCGGGAATATAGGCACGACAATCGGCACAACCACCCTTACGAAATCTCCGTCGCCAGTAAATTTCTTTATTCAAGGAACGGAAGTTGTTCTCACGCACGACCTAACGGAGCTCGATTTTGAGTACTTTCATTACCCCGCAGGTGGCGCGGCGATTAAAGAGATTTCGCAGACACAGTTAACGGTCGGCGTGGTCGTCAGCAAAGGCTCCAATTCTCGATAAGCCCCGCCGCCCGGCCCCGCATCGCGTCGCCGCACGGCCTTGCGCCGTTGGCTTCGCGAGCATCACAGCTGCGCAGCATAGCGGCGCCGATCGCATGGCAGCGTAGCAGGCTTCGACCGCGTCGGGGCTAGGCAGCCAGGCGCTGAGCTTGTCTCGTCTTTGCGGCCGTGGCTTCTATCCCATCGCGAAGGTGCCCTCGTCCCGCGGATGGCGCATTACCTCGATAGGTATCTGGCGGCGAATCTAGTGGAGAACAAGGCGCTCCGCCAGTGCAACGTCGCTGACGCGGTCGACGTTGACGGCGGTCTCGGGATAGGACGATACGAGTGCGCGCACGGGCGCGCCGAGGATCTTCGATGCCCGCGCCTCCGCTGCGGCGACGCCGAGTCTTCCTACGGCGAAACGCGCGAGCATGTCCCAGCCGAAGAGCGACGCGAGCCGAAACGGATGCTTGCGCGCCGCGCCGAGTTGCTCGATGAAGCGCTCGAGTAACGGGAGCGCGCGGGGCTTGATGCCGACGATCCCGCCGCCGCAATACGTGCCGTCGCGCATGCGCGCCCACGTGTGCGGGACGTCGGGAAACTGGCGCAAGTGGACGCCTTTCTCGACGCAGCCGTAGACGACGTCGGCGTCGAGGGCAGGCAGCCGCCCGACGAAATCCTCAACCGCCTGGGCCGTGAGCACCGGCATGTCCGACGCGACGACCAGCATGGCTGCGTCGGGCGCGAAGCCGGCGAGACCGCTGCGCAGGCTCTCCGTGATGCGCACGCCGTCCGGCCGCATCTCGTCGGCCGGCGCCAGGTCCGGGTGGCCGGCAACGCTCGGCGGCGCGACGACGACGATGCGCCCGATCTCGCGCGATCCGCGCAGCGCCCGCAGCACGCGTCCCACCAGCGTCACGCCGTCGATTCGAACGAACGCCTTGTTCGGAGCGCCCGGCTGCAAGCGCGCGATGTCGTCGAGCGGGCCGCCGGCGAGAACGACCGCGTCCACGCTCAGCGCCAATCCGGCGTCGCCGCGAACGCGCTCGGATAACGCTCGTAAGTGTCGGGCAGCGCGAGTCGCTCGCCGATCGCGTCGATGCGCGCGCGCTGCGGCGCTATCGTGAAGACGCACGAGCCCGAGCCGGCCAGCAGCGCGTTGCGCGCGCCCGCGACGCGCAGCGCCTCCAATGCCGTCGCGACCTCCGGGGTTTGCGCTGCGATCACGTCGTGGAAATCGTTCTGCAGCAGCGCCTCGACACGTTCGAATTCGCCGCCTTGCAGCGCCTCGAGCAGCGCGAGCGACACGCTGCCGCTGCGTGCGCGTTGCGGACGCGGCAGGGCGTCGAGCGCCGCGTATGCGTGCGCCGTCGCGACGGCGACCGGCGGTTTCACGATCAGCACGTGCCAGCGCGGCAGCGCTCCGGCCGGCGTGATGCGTTCGCCGGTTCCCTCGACGAGTGCGCCGGTGCCTGCGAGAAAAAACGGCACGTCCGACCCGAGCGCCCGCGCGATCCTCAGCCAGTCGCGCGCGGCGGGGTCGCCGAAGACGCCGCCCATCGCGGCGCGCAGCACCGCGGCCGCGTCGCTGGATCCCCCGCCGAGGCCCGCCTGCATCGGGATCCGCTTGCGCAGCTCGATCCGCACCGGCGGAGGCTCGCCCAGCGCGCGCACCGCCGCCATGGCGAGATTGCGCTCGCCGCCGAGCTCGCGCACGTCGCACGAGAAGGTGAAGCCCTCGGCACGTTCGATGGACAGTTCGTCGGCCAGCTCGAGCGGCACCATCACGGTGCGAATCCCGTGGTAGCCGTCGTCGCGCGGCGCGAGAACCTCGAGCGTGAGATTGATCTTCGCGGGAGCCCCGAGGATCGGCACGCGGCTGTCGTTTGCCGCCGCCGGAGGAGGCGCCTTTGTGCTCGGCGCCGCAGTACAGCCTTTGAGAGATGGGGTCCAGTTATGATGCGCAACGCAACGAGTTTTGCGCCTACGTCCTGCACGAATCGGAGACGCCCTACGGGCTTTTGCTCGGCAACTTCAAGACCTACGCGCAGTCGACGGCGAAGGGCGGCGTGCGCGGGCTGTGGGACGCCGATACGGACCAGATCATTTTCGGCACCCATCACATCGCATACCGGCTCGGCGATCGCACGTTCTTCCCCCACGAGATCGAGCGCGATCTCACCTTTCTGCCCTACGCGCAGATCTCTGAATTCACGCTGGAACATCGCCTCCACGTAACGGAAGCGTTCTACGTTCCCTTCGGTGCCGATTTCGATCGCGCCGTCTCATTCGTCGTCGACGTTACGCTGTACAACCCCGGCGCCGCGGAGATCGAGGTTGCGCTCTTCCCGTGGGCGATGCTGGTGGGTCAGCGGTTCTATGGGGAACCGGAGCATGAGGTTCGCGCCTGGAACGATGGGCGGTTCATCTGCTCGAAGAACCTCGAGACCGGGGGCGAGCGCTGGTGGGGCGGCTCGCGCGCGCCGGTCGCGGTGCAGCTCTCGCTGCGCGAGCAGGTGCTGCTGGAAGCGATGCGCCGCGCGACGCTCGCGACCGAAGACTCCCCGCAGACACTGGGCGACGTGACGCCGCAACAGGCCGAGCTCGTGAGCCGCCGCATCTTCGGCGCGTTCGAGTATCGCATCAAGGTGGCCGCCGGAGCTCGCGAGTCGCTGCGCCTCGCCGTCGTCTACAACAAGGGCGGCACGGAGCGCAGTCGCCCGGTGCTGGAGTCGCTGATCGGCGACCAGCGCGCCCTGCACGACACGCAGGGATACTTCACGCAGCGGCTCGCGGACGCGCGCTTTCTGACGCCCTCGCCGGAGATCAGCCGCGGCATGGCGTGGGCTAAGGCCAACATGCTGCGCATCGTCAAGGAGTATCCGCACGGATGGGGCGCGACGAACTCGCCGCCGTCCGACATCCTGGTGTCGCGTGACACGTCGTGGATGGTTCACGGCTTCGATTACTTCTGGCCGGAGTTCAGTCGCAACGCGCTCGAGGTGTTCAGTCGCGCGATGGAAGATAGCGGCCTGATGATCGAATACGTCCGGGGCGTCAGCGGCTACAAGACCGACTACGATCTCAACATCAACGACGACACGCCGCTGCATCTCATCGCGATGCTGCACCACTACAACGCCACGCTCGACGACGACTGGGTGCGCTCGCACGGCGCGATGATTGTAAAGCTCGCGGATTACATGCTCACGCAGCGCGACGACAAGGGGCTGATTTCCTGCCGCGCCAGGGGGGTGGACCTCTATGGCATCAGCTCCTGGCGCAACATCATTCCATACTACACGCTCGACGGCGCCGTCACGGAGATCAACGCCGAAGCCGTGTTCGCGCTCGAGGCGGCTGCGATGCTCTGCGCCGTGATCGGCGACAACGATCACTGGGAGCGCTACGGCAACGAGGCGCGGCGGATGCGTGAGGCGATGATGGATTACCTCTACAACGATGACACGGGCGCCTTCGTGCTCAACTACGATCAAGAGGGCAACTATCAGGACAACTTCACGGCTGATGAGATCTTCCCGGTGCTCTTCAACATCGCCGACGAACCGCAGCGCCGCGCGATCCTCGCGCGGCTGCAGGAGGCCGATTTCGTGACGCCGGTTGGGCTGCGCACGATCTCCACCGCCGACGCGTGGTACTTCCCCTCATATGGCTTCGGCCTGCTCGGCGGCATCTGGCCCGATCTGACGCTGTGGTTCTGCGTAGCGCTCGCGCGCAACGGCATGACCGACGCGGCAGTGCACTTCCTTAACGTCTCGTATGCCGCGATCGAGGGCGGCAGCCCGCGCAACACGGTGCCGGGCGAGTTCGCCGAATGGTTTGACGGCGGTTCGCTCAGCAACCGCGGCATGTATCTCTCGCCGTGGACGGGCGCGAAGTATCTCTGGGCCGTCGCCGAAACGGTAGGCGGGCTGAACGGCTATCGCACCAGCGGCCGTCCGCACCTGGCGCCGTTGCGGCCGAAGGGTTGGCAGTGGGTCGCCGCGGCCCGCGTGCACTGGGGCGGACGACGCTGCACGTACGTCGTGGATATGCGCAACGACACGATCTACGGCGATATGCCGGAGCTGTCGGCGGAGGAACCGTTCAAGTGCATCTACGCGGGTCGCGACGTGAGCGACGAGGTCACGACCTCGCCGGTGGAGGTCGGCGCCATCGCTTTCGAAGACGAGAGCCGTGCAGTGCGCATCTTCGTTGGGAACCTGACCGACCGCCCACGCAACGTCTTGCTGGAGTTCCGCGGTCACACGGCGCGCGTCGACATGGCGCCCGGCGAGCTGCGTGAGGTGCATCTTATCGGCAAGCCGAGCGACCGTCGCGCTCGTGCGGCCAAGCTCGACGTCGTGCGTCCGCTGGCACGCGCATGAGACTGCCGACGATCGTTCTCGCGGTCGGCGCTGCAGTGTTGCTCGTCGCGGTGGCCATCGGCGAGCGCATGGGAGATCGCGTCATCGGTCAGGCGACGGAGCAGACGTTGCAGTCCGTCGGTCCCGTCTCGGTGAGCCCGTCGCCCGACGCGTCGCCGCAGCCCTACGGCCCGGACTGGAAGCGCTCGCAGGCGCTCTCGGCGGCCGGGGATCCGCGCTTCCCGGACCCACGCGTCCCGCCGCAGCCGCTGCCGACGCCGCTGCCGACGCCGGCGCCGCGCCCGACGCCGATCCCGACGCCGACGCCGAATCCCAACATCCCGATCTGGCGGCAGAAGCCGCTGCCGACGCTCCAGCCCTCGCAGGCGCCGGTACTGCCCGCGACGGAGGAACCATCCGGCGCCCCGGGCTCGCCCGCGGCCGCGGCCACACCCCGGCCCTAGCGGCGTTCTCAATGTTCTCATTGGGATCGCTTGTTATGATAGGAACATGGAAAGCACCGGAACGATAACCGTCAAGCGCGGGCTCGCGCAGATGCTCAAGGGCGGCGTGATCATGGACGTCGTCACTCCCGAACATGCGGCGATCGCCCAAGAGGCCGGGGCGGTGGCCGTGATGGCGCTCGAACGGATTCCCGCCGACATACGCGCCGCAGGCGGCGTAGCTCGCATGAGCAGCATCGACCTGATCCGCGGCATCATGGATGCGGTCACGATTCCGGTGATGGCCAAGGTGCGCATCGGCCACTTCGCCGAGGCGCAAGTGCTCCAGCAGCTCGGCGTCGACTACATCGACGAGTCCGAAGTGCTGACGCCGGCGGACGACAAGTATCACGTCGACAAACAGGCGTTCACGACGCCGTTCGTCTGCGGTGCGCGCGACCTCGGGGAGGCGCTGCGCCGCATCGCCGAAGGTGCCGCGATGATTCGCAGCAAGGGCGAGGCCGGGAGCGGTAACATCGTCGAGGCGGTGCGCCACATGCGTGCGATCGGCGACGCGATTCGCGACCAGAGCGTGGCCCCGAAGGAAGAGCTCGTCGCCCGCGCGCGCGACTTGGGCGCCCCGCTCGAGCTCGTCGCGGAGGTCGCCGCGCAGGGCAAGCTGCCGGTCGTGCTATTTTGCGCCGGCGGCGTCGCCACGCCCGCGGATGCCGCGCTTATGATGCAGCTCGGCGCCGAAGGTATCTTCGTCGGCAGCGGCATCTTCAAGTCGAAGGATCCGAGGCGCTTCGCGCGCTCCATCGTCGACGCGACGACGCACTTCAACGAGCCGAGCGTCGTGCTCGAGGCGTGCCGGTCGCTGGGGTCGTCGGAAGCGATGCCCGGCCTAGACGTGCGTCAGCTGAGCGAAGCCGAGCTGATGGCCCCTCGTGGCAACTAGCCCCCTAGTCGGCGTGCTCGCGCTTCAGGGCGACGTGACCGAACACATCGCCGCGATGCGCCGGTCCGGAGCGGAGGCGATCCCGGTGAAAAACTCGCGCGACCTCGCGCGCGTGGACGCGCTCGTCATCCCGGGCGGCGAATCCACAACGGTGATGAAGCTGCTGAATCGCTTCTCGCTCGACCGGCCGATCGTCGCACGCGTGCGCGCCGGAATGCTGCTGTGGGGCACGTGCATGGGAATGATCGTTGCCGCGCGCGAGGTCGCCGACGCGCAGCAGCCGACGCTAAATTTGATCGACATCACGGTGCGGCGTAACGCATTCGGCCGCCAGAACGAGTCGACCGAGATCGATCTGCCCATCGCGGCGCTCGGCAACGCGCCGTTTCCCGCCATCTTCATCCGCGCGCCGTGGATCGAGCGCTGCGGTCCCGGGGTCGAGCTGCTCGCGCAGCGCGACGGGCACGGCGTGATGGTGCGCCAGGGGAATGTACTCGCGACCTCCTTTCATCCCGAGCTCAGCGCGGACGACCGCGTCCATCGCTACTTCCTCGGGATGCTGTCCAAGCAAGGGAAGAAAACCGCAGCGGCGTAGTTTGAGCCGAGATGTCTAACTCGGCCGCGTCTCCGGATACATACGGAGGGTTTCAAGGCCCGATACCGCCCGTCGAGCCGCTGCTCGCCGAGGTGATAACGGCGCTGGCGCTCGCCGCGCACGCGTACCTCACCGAAGGCGAGGCACACGAGCCCGATCATGCGTCTGCGGAAGTCGCCATCGACGTCGCGACGGCCGCGTTCGAACGCGTGAAGGAAAGGTTGAGCCCAAACGAGCGGTTAGCGATCACACAGATGCTAACCGAAACGCGTCTGACCTTCGTTCGGAAGCGAGGCACCTAAGATGCCTCGCTTCGTACACTGCCCATGAGCGAGGTGCTCGTTCTCAACTTCACCTACGAGGCGCTGAACGTCACGAGTTTTCAGCGCGCGGTGAAGCTGATCTTTGCCGGCAAGGCGGAGATGCTGCACGGACGCGAGCGCATCTTGGCGTCGCCGAGCTACGAGATGCGCATGCCGTCGATCATCCGGATGCTGTACTACATCCGCAGGCCGATGCAGAAGGTGGCGCTGACGAAGAAGAACGTTTTAATCCGCGACGACCACAAGTGCCAATACTGCGGCGTCCGAGGCGAACGAATGATGACGGTGGACCACGTCATACCGCGGAGCCGCGGCGGGGACTCTACGTGGGAGAACCTCGTCTGCGCGTGCATGCGATGTAACAATCGCAAGAACAACCGCATGCCGCAAGAGGCCAACATGTCGCTGCAGCGCAAGCCGCGTCAGCCCAAGTATATTCCGTGGATTCAGATCAAGCGCAACACGCTGCCGGATGAGTGGGGCAAGTTCCTGTTCCTCTACAACGTCTCGATCGAAGAGCGAATAGAAACCTAGGTTTCCGGAGCCTGTCCTGAGCGAAGTCGAAGGAGCTCTGCAGAATCGCGTCACCCCGTACGGAGAGATCGTCGCGGTGCCGGGCCGCGGCCTGATGATGGGCAACCGCGGAATTTTGCACGACGACGCGCGGCGCATCGTTAAGCCGTTCGCGGTGAGACGCTGGATCGCGTGCCTGCTGGAGTTCCGCGGCCGGCACCGCGAGGTCATGACGCCGCATCGATACACTGAGCTGTTCTTCCTCGACGAGGCGACCGCGTTCAGCGCCGGCCACCGGCCTTGCGCGGAGTGCCGCCGCGGGGATTACAAGCGCTTCCTCGGGCTGTGGGAGGCGTGGTCCTGTGCGCCGGCGGGCGCAGACGAGATGGACGCGGTCCTCCATGCCGATCGCATCGAGGGCAAGCGGAAGAGGACCTATCGCGAGGAGCTAGCGCGCCTCCCCGACGGCGCGTACGTCGCGCTCGACGGCCAGGCGTGGCTCGTATGGGATTCCAACCTGTTCGCGTGGTCCGATTCCGGCTACATGCGGCGGCGTCCGCGCGGGCGCCGCGAGGTCGAGGTGCTGACGCCGCGCTCAGCGCTCGCGATTCTCGGTGCGGGCTACCGGCCAACGATTCACCCTTCGGCAGACTAGGTAGTCCTCAACGAGCACCGAAGCGGCGGGAGATGTCGCTGCTGCTCGCCGCGTTTCTGTTGGGCTGCGTCGCCGGTCTGCGGACGTTCACCGGGCCCGCGGTCTTGTGGCTCATGCGCCACACGTCCACGCTCGCATACGTGCTCGGCGTGGCTGCGCTGGCGGAGTACCTCGCCGATCTACTTCCGAACGTCCCGGCGCGAACGAGCGCCGGGCCGCTCGTGGTGCGAATCGCAAGCGGTGCCTTCTGCGGCTGGAGGCTGGCGTGGTCGAGCGGCGGCTGGGCGATCGCGGCCGCCGTCGCGGGAGCGCTGGGCGCGGTCCTTGGCGCGTACGGCGGTTTGGCGCTCCGAATGCGCGCCATCGCTGCGATCGGCCCCGTGTCCGCGGCGCTGGCCGAGGACATCGTCGCCATCGTGGGCGCGATCGTGATCGTCGCCTACGCGTAGCCTCCCGCATTGATGGCGCATCTCTGGCTGCCGTTCACGCAGATGCGCGGCTTCGATCGGCGCGCGCCGACGTTTGTGCGCGGGTTCGGACCGATGCTGGAAGACGCGCGCGGGACCCGCGTCTACGACGCGGTGAGCTCGATCTGGACGATCGTCCACGGGCACTGCCATCCGCGCATCGTGGAGGCGATCGCGCGTCAGGCGGCGACGCTGGATCACGCGACGCTGCTCGGCGCGACAAATCCGCCGGCGGAAGCGCTCGCCGAGCGGCTCTGCGCGCTCGCGGGGATGGATCGCGCGTTCTTTGCCTCGGACGGAGCGAGCGCGGTCGAGGCGGCGATCAAGATGGCGGTACAGTTTTGGCAGAATGCCGGCCAACCGCAGCGGCGCCGCTTCGTCCGGTTGAGCGACGCCTACCACGGCGATACGATCGGGGCGATGAGCGTGTCGGACATCGCGCTCTTCAAGGCGCGTTTCGCCGACCTGACGTTCGAGACGCGGGCCTTCCACGACGTCGCGGAGCTCGGGCCGGACGTCGCGGCCGTGATCGTCGAGCCGCTGATCCAGGCGGCGGCGGGCATGCGGCTCGTCGACCCCGGCGTCTACGGCGCGCTGCGCGATATCGAGCCGCTGCTGATCGTGGACGAGATCGCGACCGGGTTTGGACGAACCACAACGATGTTCGCTTTCGAGCAGACGGCGCTGCGCCCCGACATTCTGTGCTTGGGCAAGAGCATCACGGGCGGAGCGCTGGCGCTCTCCTGCGCGCTCGTGCGGCGTCGCGTTTACGACGCCTTTCTCGGCGATTACGGCGCGACCGTCCATTTCTTTCACGGGCACTCGTACGCGGGAAACCCGATCGCGTGCGCCGGCGCGCTGGCGTCGCTCGATCTCTTCGACGAAGAGCGGACGCTCACGCGCGTCGCCGGGATCGCTCGCCGCGCGGCCGCCCGTCTGGAAGAGCTGCGCGCGCATCCGTTCGTGTGCGACGCGCGCCAGGCCGGCGCGATGATCGGCGTCGAGCTGCGCGGCGAAGCGATCGCTCCGCGAGGCTCGCTCACGCCGGCGTGGCGCGTCGCCGACGGCCTCTATGCCGCCGGCCATTTCACTCGGCCCATCGGCGACGTGCTCCAGTTCGTTCCTCCGCTCTGCTCCACCGACGCCGAAGTCGACTCGTTCTTCGACTCCCTTCTTGTCATCCTGAGCGAAGCGAAGCGAAGTCGAAGGAAAGGATGACATATTTGAACCGCGCCGAGTCGCTGTTAAACGACGTCCGCGCAAAACAGCGCTATCGCCAGCTGCCGGAGCGACAGCTCTCGAACGTCATCGACTTTTCCTCGAACGACTACCTGGGGCTGGCGACGGAGCCGCAGGTCGTGGAGGCGCTGAAGCGCGCGTCGCGCGTCGGCTCGGGCGGAGCGCGGCTGCTGGCGGGGCGGCATCGCGAGCTGTCGCTGCTCGAGGAGGAGCTGGCGAGCTGGCTCGGCCGCGAACGCGCGCTGCTCTTCTCGTCGGGCTATCACGCGGCCGTCGGCGCGATTCCGGTGCTCGCGCGCTGCGTGGATGCGATCGCGTCGGACCGCCTCAACCATGCCTCGCTCATCGACGGGATCCGGCTCGCGCCCGTACCGCACTGGATCTACGATCACGCCCGCGTGCCCCGCGCGGACGACCGCCCGACGTGCGTCGTGAGCGAGACGATTTTCAGCATGGAGGGCGACGCCGTCGACGTTCGCGCGTTGCTCGCGGGCTTGAGCGACGACGGCGTGCTCTTGCTCGACGAGGCGCATGCGCTCGGCGTCGTGGGGATGGAGGGAGCGGGTATGGCGCGCGACCTCGGGGATTCGCGCGTCGTCGTGCTCGGAACGCTCTCGAAGGCGCTCGGCGGGCACGGCGGCTTCATCGCCGGTCCGGCACCGGTGGTCGAGCTCCTCGTCAACGAGGCGCGCGCGTTCCTCTTCGACACGGCGCTGCCCGCGGCGATCGGATTGGCGGCGCGCATCGCGCTGCTGCTCGCGCGCCGCGCCGACGATCGGCGAGCGCGGCTGCACGCGAATGTCGCGCGTCTCTGCGACGGGTTGCGCGCGATCGGCCTTCCGGCGCCTAACGCCGCCGGCGCGATCGTCCCCGTGCTGCTCGGAGCGGAGGAACGCGCGTTGCGCGTTTCCGATGCGCTGTTTGGGCGCGGCATCTTCGTGCCGGCGATACGCCCGCCGACCGTCCCACCCGGCACGTCGCGGCTTCGCGTCTCTCTGCGCGCCGATCATACGGCGGAGCAGATCGACCGCCTGGTCGAGGAGCTCGGCAAGCTTTGAGAGCTGCGCCGCATCGCTACTTCGTGACCGGCACCGATACCGACGTCGGGAAGACGCGCGTGGCGGCCGCGCTCGCGCTCGCGCTGCGGTGGACCGGAGAGGCGCCGACCGTCGTCAAGGTCGTGCAGACCGGCACTGCGCCGGGCGCCGAAGGTGACGCCGAGCGAGCCGGTGCGCTCGCCTGCGTACCGCACGCCGAGCTCGAGCGTTTCGAGAAGCCGGCGGATCCGTGGTCGGCGGCGCTCGCCGCAGGGGCGAAGCTGCGTGCCCGCGACCTTGCCGAGCGCATCGGCGCGTTCGAAGGTCCGCTCGTGGTCGAGGGATCGGGCGGCATCCTGGTGCCGCTGAATCGGATCGAGGCCCTCCGCGACGTCGTGCGTCTCGCGAAGCTCGAGCTCATCCTCACGGTTGGGCTTCGGCTCGGATGCATCAACCACGCGCTGCTGACGCTCGAGGCCTGTCGCGAAGTGGGCATTCCGGTCGCGGGCGCGATGCTGGTCGACCGCTGGGGCTCGACCGGCGCCGAGTATCGCGACGACGTGATGCGCGTGCTGCAGGAAAGCTCTCCGATAATCGGCATTCTGCCGTTTGCGCCCACGGAAGCGGAGTCCGTAGCGGCGGGCGCAAATCTTTTGCTGCCTTTCCTGCTCTTATTGCCTTTCAGACGTAGAGAAGATGACGAACTCTGAAGCCACGCTCGAATTCGCTCGAGCGCAAGTGCTCGGACGCGGCGATCCCGCCGGCGCGGAGCTGCTGCGCGAGCTCGCGTCTCTGCCGGCGGATCGGATTCCCGAGCTCCTCGCGCTGGCCGACGACGTGCGCTCGCACTACTCGGGCGACGCGATCGCCGTCGAGGTCTTGTACAACGCGAAAAAGGGCGGTTGCTCGGAGGATTGCAACTTCTGCTCGCAGAGCGCGCGTTATGCCACCGACGTCGAGGCCGAGCCGCTTTCCACGGTCGAGGGCTTCGTCGCCGCGGCGCGTGCCGCGTACGAACGCGGCGCCGGCGAGTTTTGCATCGTCGTTGCCGTACGCGGACCATCGGAGCGGCTGTTAGAGCGCGTCTGCGCGGCCACGACCGCGATCAAGGCCGAGCTGCCGCTGACGGTCGCCGTGTCGCTCGGCATCCTGACCGACGAACACGTGGAGGGGCTCGCGCACGCGCGTGTCGACAAGGTCAACCACAACCTCGAGACCTCGGAGCGCTACTTTCCGTCGGTCTGCACCACGCACACGTACGCGGAGCGCTGGGATACGTGCCTGCGCGTGAAGCGGCGCGGTCTCGAGCTATGCTGTGGCGGCATCATCGGCATGGGCGAGACGCTCGACGACCGCATCGCCTTTCTAGCGGCGTTGCAAGAACTACAGCCCGAAGAGGTTCCGGTCAACTTCCTCAACCCGCGCCCCGGCACGCCGTTCGGCCGGCTCCCGCTGCTCGATCCCGCCGAGGCCCTGCGCTTCGTGGCGATGGTGCGGCTCGCGCTGCCGCGCGCGCTGGTGCGCTTCGCGGGCGGACGCGAAGTGACGCTGAAGGGCCTGCAAGATCTGGGAATGCGCAGCGGAGCGAGCGGCATCGTGCTCGGCGACTATCTCACGACGCCGGGCCGCGGCGACGCCGAGGATTTCGGCATGCTCGATCGCCTGGGCTTCGAAGTGCTGGCGTGAGCGTTGGATCAACATAAGACCCCGTACTTCCAGGCGCTGCTCGACTACGTCGACGCGGGCGTGCTCCCGTTCCACACGCCGGGGCACGTTCAGGGCAACGGCATGGACCTGGCGTTTCGAGAATACGTCGGCGACAATATCTGCGCGATTGACCTGACGCCGATGCCGGGCATCGACGATCTGCTGCAGCCCACGGAGTCGATCAAGGAGGCGCAGCAGCTCGCGGCGGAGGCCTGGGGCGCCGACAACACGTTCTTCCTGATCAACGGCTCCACCAGCGGTAACCAGTGCATGATGATGGCCGCGGTGAACCCGGGCGAGAAGATCGCAGTCCCGCGCAACTCGCACAAGTCAATGCTGGGCGGACTCGTGATGAGCGGCGCGGAGCCCGTCTACATGCGTCCCGAGGTCGACGCCGAGCTTCGCATGGACCACTGCGTCACGCCCGAGACGGTCGCGGCGACGCTGCGCGACCATCCCGAAGTCGTCGCCGTCTATCTCGTGTCGCCGACGTACTACGGCGTCGCCGCCGACCTCCAAGCGATCGAGCGGATCGCCCACGACGCCGGTAAGCTGCTGCTCGTGGACGAGGCCTGGGGGCCGCATTTCCACTTTCACGCGGCGTTGCCGGTGTCCGCGACCGCCGCGGGCAGCGACCTCTGCATCAACTCGACACACAAGATGCTCTCCGCGTTCTCGCAGTGCGCGATGCTGCACCAGAAGGGCCCGCGCGTGCGCCTCGACCGGCTCAAGGCGGTGCTCAAGATGTTCCTCTCGACCTCGCCCAATCTCCCGATGGTCGCGTCGCTGGACGTCGCGCGCAAGCAGATGGCGACGGAGGGCGCGGCGCTGCTCTCGCGCGCGATCGAGCTCGCGCAGGAGGCGCGCGGCCGGCTCAACGCGATCCCCGGCATCTACTGTTTCGGCGAGGAACTGCAAGGGCGCCCGGGCATCTTCGATCTCGATCCCACGAAGATAGCCGTGACGGTCAAGGGCCTCGGCTACACGGGCTACGAGGCCTCGGAGATACTGCGCCGCCGTTACAACATCCAGGTCGAGCTCGCGGACCTCTTCAACGTCGTCGCGCTCTTCACGATCGGTACCACGCGCGACGCGGCCGAGCGGTTCGTCGAGGCGTTCGAGGAGCTGGCGCGCGGCAAGCGCGAGCTCGACATGTTCGCACCGTCGGGAATTCTCGAGCAGCGCCTCAAGCGCGGGACGTTCCATCTTCCGGCGATGCCGCCGATGCGGATGCGGCCGCGCGAGGCGTTCCTCGCCGATACTGAGATCGTCAAGTTGCGCGAGTCGAAGGGGCGCATCTGCGCCGAGACGATCACGCCCTACCCGCCGGGCATTCCCGTGATCGCTCCGGGCGAGGAGCTCACGCCCGACATCATTGACTACTTGCGTTTGGAGATGAAGGCCGGCGTGCGCATCCAGGGGCCCTGCGACGACACGCTGCGCACGATCCGCGTGGTAAAGGAGTGAAGCCACGGCCCGAGTAACCCTGTAACAGTGCCTCGGGGGACAGGCGCGGAAACGGGGATCAGTATTGGCGGTTAGAGTTCATCGCGTTTCCCCTAGTTGGGAACTCTCTCAGCTCCTCGACATCTTCCCACTCGCGATACGGCAGGCGCTCGTCCGTCTCAACAACATCGAAGATATCATCGAAGTGGTGCTCGATCTCGGGCGACCGCCCGAAGCGCGCTTCGAGAACGACTTCAAGTATCTCAGCGACTCTCCGGTAAGCCACGAAGACATCGCGCACGTCTGCTCGCGCATCTCTCCGTTCGGCGCAGACAACCGCGCCGGCATCGAGCAGACCCTGCACCGCATCAGCGCCATCCGCAACCGCACCGGCAAGATCGTCGGCCTCACCTGCCGCGTTGGCCGCGCCGTCTACGGAACCATCGACATCCTGCTCGATGTGCTGCGCAGCGGCAAGTCGACCTGTCTATTGGGGCGTCCCGGCGTCGGAAAGACGACGATGCTGCGCGAGTGCGCGCGGGTGCTCTCGGAGGAGCGCAAGCGCGTCGTCATCGTCGACACGTCGAATGAGATTGCCGGCGACAGCGACATTCCGCATCCCGGCATCGGCCTCGCTCGGCGCATGCAGGTCGCGGATCCGACGCTTCAACACGCCGTGATGATCGAAGCGGTCGAGAACCACATGCCCGAGGTCATCGTGATCGACGAGATCGGGACCGAGGCCGAGGCGGCCGCGGCGCGCACGATCGCGGAACGCGGCGTGACGTTGATCGGGACGGCGCACGGGCAGACGCTGGAAAACCTCCTCATGAACCCAACGCTCTCCGATCTCGTCGGCGGAGTCAGCGCTGTGACGCTCTCGGACGAAGAAGCGCGCCGCCGCGGCACGCGCAAGACGGTGCTCGAACGCAAGGCGCCGCCGACGTTCGACGTGGTCGTCGAGATCCACGATCGCGACCGCCTCGCCATCCACAAGAACGTCGCCGACGTCATCGACGCGCTGCTGCGCGGTTACCAGCCACAGCCGGAGATCCGGCAACGCGAGGCGAGCGGCGCCGTCACGGTCGTTCAGGAGGCCGATCCCGAGTCGATGCCGCGCCTGGCCGACCGCTACGATCACGAGCGCGAGCACGACGAACGCGACCGCCCGCTCTCGATCTTCCCCTACGGCGTGTCGCGCAACAAGATCGAGCGCGCCATCGCGAACCTGCGCGTCCACGCCTCGATCGCGCGCAACTGGGACGACGCCGACGTCGTGCTCGCGCTCAAGACGCTCGAGCGCAAGGAGCAACCCAAGCTCAAGCAGATCGCTTCCGATAACGTTCCGATCTACTCTATCAAGACGAACACGACGACGCAGATCCAGGCCGCGCTGCGCGACGTGTTCAACCTAGGCTCAGTCGATCACGAGGAGCTCGCCCTGCGCGAGGCTGAGGAGGCGATCTATCAGGTGCTGCTGACCAACCAGGCGATCGAGCTTTCGCCGCAGACGTCGTACGTGCGCCGGATGCAGCACCAGCTGGCGGAGCGCTACCGGCTGCAATCGCGCAGCACCGGCCTCGAGCCCAACCGCCGCGTCAAGATCTACAAGACTTCAGACGCTTAACGGCCGGTGTTCGTCGTCGTCGAGGGGATCGAGGGCAGCGGGAAGAGTACGCTCGTCGCCGGCCTGGCCGAGCGATTGAGGGCGGAAAAGAAGAGCGTCGTCGTGACGCGCGAGCCGGGCGGCACGCCGCTCGGCGACGCGGTGCGCGGGATCTTCCTGGAACGTTCGCTCGCCATCGAACCGCTCGCCGAGGCGTTCTTGGTGAACGCGGCGCGCGCGCAGCACGTCGAAGAGCTGATACGGCCCGCGCTCGCGTCCGGCGGCGTGGTCCTGTGCGACCGCTTCACGGATTCGACGCTCGCATACCAGGGCTACGGACGCGGCATGGATCTCGAGCTGCTGCGCGCGCTATGCGACTTCGCGTCCGGCGGAGTAGAGCCCGACGTCGTGCTGCTCGTGGATCTGCCGGTCGTCTCTGCGCGCGCTCGCCTGCGCGACCGCATCGATGCTCCGGATCGCATCGAAACGGAAGGCGACGCATTTCACGAGCGCGTGCGGCGCGGATTTCTCGAGCTCGCACGCCACCCGCGCCATCGCGTGCTCGACGGGAGCCTGCCGCCGGAGCGATTGCTGGAGCAGGCACTGCGGCAGCTGTGAGCGAGCTGCGCTTCGACGTCGTCGGCGCGGACGGACCGAAGCGCTATTTCAGCGCGCTGACACCACAGACGCTCGCGCACGCGTACCTTTTCACCGGCCCTAGCGGAGTCGGGAAGAAGACGTTCGCGCGGCGTCTCGCGCAGTCGCTGCTCTGCCTGGCGCCGAAGACCGGCGTGCTCGGATACGACGGGACGTGCTCTTCCTGCGTGCAGTTTCGCGGCGAAAGCGCACACCATCCCGACTTTCTCGAGCACGAGGGCGTGCTCAAGATCGGCGACCGCGACGCTCCTGCGGGATTCGGCGAGGGCGAGCAGCTCTCGGCGCGCGATCTCGTGCGCCAGCTCTCGATGCAGTCGTATAGCGGCGGCATGCGCGCGCTGCTGCTCGGCGACGTCGACTTCGCGACGCAACACGCGGCCAACGCGCTGCTGAAGTTCCTCGAGGAGCCGCCGGCCGGCCTCGTGATGATCGCGACGACGGCGACCCCCGGGCGGCTGCTCGAGACGATCCGCTCGCGCGTGATCGACGTGCGCTTTCCCTTGCTCGCGAAGGCCGAAGTGGCGGACGTGCTGCGCCGCATGCATTACGGTGACGCCGACGCCGAGCTGGGCGCGTCGCTGTCCGGCGGGAGCGTCGCGCGGGCGCTGGCTGCGCTCGAGCAGGAAGAGGAGTCGCTGCGCGCCGCGGTCGTACGCTGGTTCTTCGAGAGCGTCGAGGGAAAGTCGCCGCAGGAGCCATGGGCGACGCGCGAGACGCTCGCCGAAGGGCTCGAGACGATCAAAACGCTGGTGCGCGACTGGATCGTCGCAGGCGGTCACGACGGGGTCGCGCTGATGTCGGTCGATCACGCCGATCGCTTGCGCAAGCTCAAACCACTGGGGCGGCGCGAGGCGGCGGCGCTGCTCGCGAAGCTCGACGAGGCTCAGCGCCTCGCCCGCACCAACGTCAGTCCCGCCCTGATCGGCGAGTATGTGCGCATGGCGCTCACCAGTAGCCGGTGAACGCGATGTCGTCGTATTGCTTGGCGAACGGAAACGCGAGGTAGGCGAGGGCCAGAGCGCGCGCGGCGGCCGTCACGAACGACCAGATCGTCGGCGAGAGATGCACCAACGCGTACGGCAGGCCGATCGGAACGGCGACGTACCAGATCGCGAAGAACACCACCGCGAGAATGACGGAGCCCACCGGCTCGGCGCGTACGCCGCGGATCGATCCGGAGATGGCGAGCGCTCCCGGCAGCCCTCCGATCGCCGCCGACGGGATCGTGTAGATCAGGAAGAACGCCGCGACGGCCCCGAGTACGAGACCCAGGGCGCCTCCGACAAACGAACCGATGTAGCTCGCCGCCCACACGACGAACTGAAAGCCGATGGCGGCGAGCGCAATGCCGCCGAACTTCCGGCGCCCTTCCTCCCAGGCTTCGTCAAATTTGCCGCGCTGGCGCCGCCAGATGTTGTTCGCCTGGATGATCGTGACGCCGAACGCCCACAGGTAGACGAGCTGCACGATCAGCCCGAAAAGCCCGGCGCCTGCGCCGCCCAGCGGGTCCGTGAACAGATACGAGAGCTGCGACAGCAGCAGATCCACGACCGCGGCCAGGAGCGGCATCGCAAAGACGGACGGATGACGCAGCAAGAGCGGAACGGCGCGCGCGTACATTCCGAGGTCGAGCCGCGGCTGCCGGCGTTGCATCGCTCTAGAAACGGGCTCCCGCGAGTGCGTGCCGGCACGAACAATCAGCGTCCATGTCGATCTTTGTGACGATCTCCCCGATCGCCGCTTTCACCCGTTCATTGTTTTTCGTAAAGACCTCGATGACTTCATGATGCGAAACCGGCGGCATCCCCTCGAGCCCGACGTCGTAGTCGGTTATGAGCGAGATGTTTACGTAACATATCTCGAGCTCGCGCGCCAAGTACGCCTCGGGATATTGCGTCATGTTGATGACTTCCCACCCCGGGGCTTGAAACCAGTGCGATTCGGCTCGGGTGGAGAAGCGCGGTCCTTGAATAACGACTACAGTCCCGGTCTCATGCGTCTCGATGCCGAGCGATCGCAGCACGTCGATGGCGATCGGTCGCAGCGTTGGGCAGTACGGATCCGCAAAGCTGATGTGCGTCGATATCGGGCCGTCGTAAAACGTGTCTTTCCGGCCGGTCGTGCGATCGACGAGCTGGTCGCAGACGACCATCGATCCCGGCCGCACGTCGGCCTTGAGCGAACCGCTGGCCGTCGGCCCAATGATCCACTGCACGCCGAGTTCTTTCATGGCGTACAAGTTGGCGCGGTAGTTGATCGATTGCGGAGGGAGCTGGTGGTCTCTGCCATGTCGAGGTAGAAACGCCACGCGTCTGCCCGCGATCTCGCCGAGTGCGACCTTGTCGCTGGGCGCGCCATACGGCGTCTCGACCCACGCTTCGTGCGGGCTTTCCATGAGCGTGTAGAATCCCGACCCGCCGAACACGCCGATGTCGGCGCGCAGTTCATTAGCCATAAGCCCCGGCACGTTCGCCTCAAACCCTCATTGTCATCCTGAGCCCTTCGACTCGCTACGCTCGCTCAGGATAAACTCCGCGAGCGGAGTCGAAGGACGCTTAGCGATTAAAGTCGCTGGGTTTCAAATCGTCGAGGAATTTTTTGAAGCGCGCCATCTCGGTGTCGTTGATGGGCTTCTTCTCGGCGGTGGCTTCCTCGAGCACGATCTTGTCGGAGACGAAGATCGGGGCGGGAACGCGCAGCGCGAGCGCGATGCCGTCGGACGGACGGGCGTCGATCTCCTGGAGTTCGCCGTTCGTGCGCACGACGAGCTTGGCGAAGAACGTCGAGTCTTTGATGTCGTGAATGACGACTTGCTCGAGGTTGGCGTTGAGCGATTCGAGGATGTTGCGCATGAGATCGTGAGAGAGCGGGCGCGGCACCGGGGCGCCTTCCAGTGCGAGCGCGATCGCGGTCGCTTCGAACGGTCCGATCAGAATTGGGAGGTAGTGCGAGCCGTCCATGTCCTTGAGGATGACCACCGGGTCGTGGGTCAGGAGGTCGATGCCGAGTTTGTCGACCTTCATTTGGCGCATAACGACGTATCCGACACGTCTGGACGATTCTCTTGCCGCCGTCGTCGCGCGGGCCAGGGGCGCAAGGGCGGGCGCCGCGAGCGGCCGAACCGGCGGGCTGCAGTGCCACTCTCCTGCGGAATCGTCGGATTGCCGAACGTCGGGAAGTCGACGATCTTCAACGCGCTCACGCGCTCGGCGCACGCCCTGGCGGCGAACTATCCATTCGCGACTATCGAGCCGAACGTCGGCGTGGTCGCCGTGCCGGATTCGCGCCTGCCGGTGCTCGCGCAGCTCGTCAGCGCTAAGAGGATCGTCCCGGCGACCGTTCGCTTTGTCGACATAGCGGGCTTGGTCCGCGGCGCCAGCGCCGGCGAGGGACTCGGCAACGCCTTTCTCAGCCACATTCGCGAGACCGATGCGATCGCGATGGTCCTGCGCGGCTTCGAGGACGCCGACGTGTCGCATGTCGAGGGACATCCGGATCCGCAGCGCGATTCCGACATCGTGGCGATCGAGCTGGCGCTCGCGGACCTCGCGACGATGCGCCGGCGGATACAGAAACTGGAGCGCGAGGCGCGCGCCAATCCGAAGCTTCGCGCGCACGTCGCCGCCGCGCGGCGCCTGGAATCGGCCCTGGAGGAAGCTCGGCCCGCGCGCAGCTTCGCGTCAGACTCGCTCGAAGCACAAGTCGCCGCCGATTCCTTCCTGCTCACGGCCAAGCCGGTGCTCTATGTCGCCAACGTTGGTGAAAGCGAGGTCGGCGTAGACGGCGAGGAGGTGCGGGCCGTGCGCGAGGTCGCGCGGGCGCAAGGGGGCCGCGCCGTCGTGCTCAGCGGGAAGGTTGAGGCCGAGCTGGCCGGCCTGAGCGAAGGCGAGGCCGCCGAGTATCGCAGGGAACTCGGGATCGAGCGCAGCGGTCTCGACGACCTCGCCGAGGCGGCATACGACCTGCTCGGACTGATGACGTTTTTGACCGCCGGAGAGAAGGAGGCTCGGGCCTGGCCGATACGGCGCGGCACGAAGGCCCCGCAGGCCGCGGGCACGATCCATGGCGACATCGAGCGCGGCTTCATTCGGGCCGAGATCGTCTCGTACGAGGACTATGTCAAATATCGCAGCATGGAGGAGTTACGGGCGGCCGGTCGCGTCCGCAGCGAGGGGCGCGATTACGTGATGCAAGAGGGCGACGTCGTCAACTTTCGTTTCAACGTGTGAATCAAGGGGCTGCGGCGCGGAACCGACAAAAGGTTAGGGTATGACCGCTACGCTGCGCCCTACGGCGGGCTCAGGACCCTCCGTGCGCGACGTCTCCGTCTTCGGCGACGCCATTGCCTACTTCAACGAGGCCGCCGACCTGCTGGAGCTCGACGCCGGAATGCGGCGCATTCTCACGCATCCGTCGCGCCAGATTATCTTTTCGATCCCGTTTCAGCGCGACTCGGGCGAGTTCGAGGTCTACACCGGATATCGCGTGCAGTACAACTTCGCGCGCGGTCCGGCGAAGGGCGGCATCCGCTACCATCCCGGCGTGACGCTCGACGAGGTCACGGCGCTCGCGTTTTGGATGACGTGGAAGTGCGCGGTCGTGGACCTTCCTTTCGGCGGCGGCAAGGGCGGCGTAACGTGCGATCCCGCGACGCTCTCCTCCAACGAGCTCGAGCGCATCACACGCCGCTATGCCGCGGAGCTCGTCGAGGTCGTCGGTCCGGATAAAGACGTTCCCGCGCCCGACGTCAACACGACGCCGCAGGTCATGGCGTGGTTCATGGACACGTACTCGATGCACGTCCGGCAGAACACGCCCGGCGTGGTCACCGGCAAGCCGCTCGACATCGGTGGATCGCGCGGGCGCGTCGAGGCGACCGGCAGAGGCGTAACGATCTGCGCCCTCGACGAGATGGCCGAGATGGACTTGCGCCCCGACAAGGCTACGATCGCGATCCAGGGATTCGGCAACGTAGGCAAGCACGCCGCGAAGCTGTTCGAGGAGCGCGGCTGCAAGATCGTTGGTATCTCCGACGTTACCGGCGCGTACTACAACGAAAACGGCATCTACGTCGCCGGCGCTATGGAACATGCGGCCAAGTTCGGCACGCTCGAAGGCTTCAAGGGCGGGGAGAAGATTACGAACAGCGCGCTGCTCGCGAGCGAGTGCGACGTGCTCGTTCCCGCGGCGCTCGAGAAGGTGTTCACGGCCGAGAGCGCAGCCAAGGTGAAGGCGAAACTGATCGTCGAGGGGGCCAACGGGCCGACAACGCCCGAGGCCGACCGCATCTTCCGCGAGCGCGGCGTCGTCGTGCTCCCGGACATCATGGCCAACGCCGGCGGCGTAACGGTTTCCTACTTCGAGTGGGCGCAAGACCGAATGGGATACTTTTGGAAGGAGCCCGAGGTCAACGAGAAGCTCGAGGACTTCCTCCTCACCAATCTCCACCAGATCCGTTCGATCGCGAACTCCCGCCACGCGACGCTGCGCACCGCGGCGTACACCCTCGCGATCGATCGCGTCGTCAAGGCCTCGAAACTCCGCGGCATCTACGCGTAAGCCCCGATCAGTCGCGCACAAATCATCGGCGACGGCGGTTGCGGCGATCACGCCGGGGGGTAGAATGAGCTGCAGAGAGGTGCGGTTCACATGACAACCCCCGAGAACGACCACGACACCGAGGAGTTCGAAACGCTTCTCGACGACGAGGACCGCGAGCTGCTCGAAAGGCCCGACGTTCCCGACGACGTGAAGGCCGAAGTCACCGAGCGCCTAGAGCGCCGGCACGACGAAGAGGAGCTAGACGAAGAGCCTTAACAGGTTAAACGTGCGGTGCGTAGGGATCCGGGTAGCAGAGCTTGGTGCACCGGGATCCGTCGTAGACTGCCTTTACGTCGACCTCCGGTATGCGCGCGCCGTACGCGGCGTTGATCACCTTGATGAAGTCGTACGCGATCAGCGCGTAACCCGTATCCGAAGGATGGATTCCATCGAAGCTAAGTATTCCTCCAGTCAGCGGGGTGTACGATGGCGCCGGGCCAAAGTAAAGATATCCTAGCGTGCAGCATACACCGGGCGCGATCGAGGATGCCAGCCGGAAGTACTGGTTCGCGGGGTCGCCGCTGGCCAAACCATGAAAAACTGCGTGCACGTCCACTAAAGGAACGCGCTCGGACGACGCGGCGTCGTCGATACCCTGGTTGATCGCATTGTTGAGCGCCTGAACCTTTGCAGCGAACTCCGGTGTGATGTAGTTCGATCCCAAGCCGCTGCCCTTCACGGGCTTACAATGAGGCGTCGGGTACGCGCAGTCCAAGTCCGGTATCTGACCCTGGTAGTTATTCGCATATTGGTCGATAAGAAGCGCCGCCGGAAGGGTGAGGTAGCCGCAAGGCTTCGTTACCGAGGCGGGGACGCAACCCTGCGGAGTATCGAGGCCATAGCGCTTCGCGATCCCGGGCAGCTGCCCGCCTAAACTTGCAAGCTCGAGAAGGCAGTACGCGTAGCTCGCAAGGCGGCACTGCTTATTTATGCGCTTAGGTATGTCGACGCGCTGGAAATAACCGGTTTCTACGATGTCGGGGAGGTTTGCGAGAACGACGTGCGCGCCGGCATGCTCGAGCGTCGAAATCGTCGCGCGTAGATCGCTCTCGACCTGGCTCGCGCTACGGTCGCCGCCGACGAAGCGGCCGCCGCTGCCCATGTACTTGAGTACGTCGTTGGCGCCGAGCCACACGGTCGCGAGCGTCGGCCGGCGCGAGGCCGCGGCGTTGACCTCGGTGAGATGCGGCCCAAGGTTGGTGAAGTTGCGCAGCACCGGCCAGTAGGTGCCGCTCTCCTCGTTGACGACGTCGCTAAGCAGGCCCGGAATGCCCGGGAGGGGACTGCACGTGTTGGTCTGGGGTTGGTGGATCGTGTTCGCCTCGTGCAGCGTGAGCCCCGGAATGCCGAAGTTGCGAATCGTCGCCGAAGTCGGGTTCAAACGCACGCGCGCCGACGCTTTAAACCCAAAGCCGGCCTGGTTGAAGCCGTGCGCGTACGTGCACGGATCGGTGCCCTTGAATTGACCGAAGGGCTCGAAGCTGCTAGGAGCCGTTCCCACGATCTGGTTGTCGAGGCCTGGCCCTTTGATGAGCGGCAATGGGCTCTTCGACGGATCGTAGATTTCTTCGATCGCGGTCTGCAACGGCGAGCTCGACGCCTGCTCCACCAACAGCGCCCACCAGCCGTTTTCCTGAGTGGGCGGGATCGAGAAGCCCGGGTCGAGCGGGTTCGGCACGCCGGTTTGGCCAAGGAAGCCGTCGGCCTGATAGCCGGCAGTCAGGCTATCACCGACGCCCACGATGGTTTTCAGACTGATGCTTTGGCGCGCTGAAAAGTCAGCTGCGTGTGGTATCGAGCCAGCAGTGACGCCCGCACTATTGCACCCGCACATAGCTATAAGAACAGGCGCGAAGATAGCTATTTTAATCCATCGCGTCATGCAGATCCTGACTCTCGTAAAGGGTCTGGCAAAACGTGTAGTCAGGAGCCTAGCCATCGCTTGAACGCTCGAATTCAAGGCCACGAGCAAATCTATCGGATACATGCATCTGCTATCGCTTTAAATCAAGGAGCTAAAAGTAACGCAACACTAAGTTTGCGGGACCGTCCAGCTCAGTGTCTGAACCCGTTATCGAAAAGATGGGCGTCGCATTACCGTTTGCGTCCGGCCCGAACTCACTAACGGCATTGGTGCCCTGAGCGGAAACCCAGATGTTCCCCGAAGACTTATCGGCGACGACTCCGCCTGGTGACGCAACTGAAGTGATAACAGCAAAGGGACCAACGTTGCCCGAGCCGCCTGGGCCAAATTCTAAAACCTTGCCCTGCGACCCGGGGGCGAGCTCGGCAACGAGTATGTCGCCTTGCCCGTAAATGCTGGCGTTAATACTTACTTGGCGTAGCTGTCCCCCCAGTTGGGTGTTCGAGCCTTGAATATCGGAAGTCGGCGCTGCATTTCCCGAAGCAGTCGACGAAAACTCGAGTATGCTCGCATTCGAGGCTGACAGCTCATTGCCAACGTAGATGTTCCCCGAGCTGTCCAGCGCGATGCTGGTGGGCACCATAAGCCCGGTGTTGCTTCCTGAAATAATTTTGATCGGCGTGGCGTGGCCGCTAGCACCGGAAGCGTATTCAAGGACCGCCGGCCCCTGGCCTTGACTACAGGCGGCGACCCAAAGATGGTCACCACTATCAACCGTAACGCCTAGGGGCCAGTACGGTTGTGCATTGAGTACGCGGATGGGGGTCGCATTTCCAGTCGCGTTGGCGCCAAACTCTGGCGCGTCATAATATTGCGTTGAGCCGACGCAGCCTCCGGTCCCGTAGATCGCGCTCGCCCAAATACCCCCTTGGGGGGCAACAGCTACTGACCGCACTCCGAGCAATCCTGTGTTGCTTCCGGTGATGTTCTGGTAAGGAGCAACATTTGCGCCAGTCGCCGGTAGGTCGAAGCTCAGGATACCTTGCTCGTACGTATTACCGACAATGAGCCGCATGGTGGGGCTCGCGTCAGAATGAGGGCGCGCGTGGGCGATTCGTTGGTAACCAGCCGCAGAGGGAGTGGGAGCATTTTGACCAGCGCACGCGGCGCATACTGCAGTAACTGCCGCCAAGGGGAAAATAAATATTGATTTCACGAGCGGATCCTCCAGAAACGGTGGGACTATTGAGGGTACGGCGGCCAGATACCGCCCCCTGCCTCAACCTTCAAGTTCTTCGGAAGGCGAGCGCGGTGTTAGCGACTTACAACGGGAAGACACTGGGTGAACCGATGCCGAACTGCAGCTGCAGCTGCGTCGCCTTCAGGCCGCCGATCGCGAGCCCGCACGCATTGTTGATGGCCTGCTGGACCGTCACGCACTTGATCGCGGTGATGCCGTCCGGCCCCCGGTTGGTCGGATTGCCGCTGTTGAGTACGACTTGGACGAAGGCGTATTTGCTCAAACGCTGCGACGCTCCGAGGAAATATGCGATGAGATGCTCGGGATAGGGATCGGTCGGGAGATAGTCGCGCGCGCTCTGCGGCTCGAAGAACAGCGTCGTGCCGTGGAACGGCGTGTATTCGAGGTAGATCACCTGCGGCAGCTGCATGGAGTTGCCGACGTTCGCTCCGGCCGTGTGCACGAGCCACTGCGGCGCCACGGTGAGCGTCCCGAACATCTTGGGCGTCTTCAAGAACGGCAGCGTGATGGCGATGGCGTAGTACTGCGCGGTGCGTACCGGGATGTTGATGACTGGGCCGTCGGGCAGGTTGTAGGTGAACGGCACGACGTCGTTGTTGTTCTGCGCGAAGCCGATCTGGCCGCCGCGCGCGACGTAGGTCGGCGTGATGACGAACGGTACGGGCCCCGGCAGCTTGTCCGATTTGATGACGAACATCTTTTGCAGCATGAAGACGCCGAAGGTGTCCTTCGTGCGGACGTTGATGTTTCGTCCCGCGCCCGGGCCGCACTTATTGCCGCCGGTGAGATCGGCGCAGCCGACCGGGTTCTGGAATCCCGCTAAATAGACCGGCGTGAGACCGCTGTTGAAACCGTAGGGCCAGTGCTGCAGCTGGAACATGCTCGCGACCACGCGAGTCGACCAGTTGAAACCGTAACCGAGGGCTGCATCCATGCCGCCCATCAGCCAGCCCTTGCCGTACGACCCGATGTTCCCCCACGGATATGCGGCGGACACGTCGAGGCGATACTCGATGCGATTGCCGGGCAGCTTCATCTCCGGCCCGATGCGGTGCTGCTGCACCGGCGGAACCTGCGCGACGCTGCCGTTGTCGGCCGACGCTTGAGGCCGCGGCTGCGGCGTTGGCGTCAACGGCTGGGACATCACGCTCTTGATCGCATCGTTGGCGCCCGGAACGATCGACTGCTGGTAGACGTTCTCGGTGCCGTCGGCGAGCGCCGGCAACGCGATGGCACAGCCCGAAAACACCGCCACTGCGGCCGCTACGATGCGACAGAACTTACCGAGCATGCAAGCAACTCCCAAAGCCGAGGATGACGGCGGTTATTAAAACTATCAGTCGGTCAGCAACAGGGTTGCGCTTACGCGGTTGAGTTCCTCCCGACTAAAATCATCGTTTGTACAGCGGCTTCCAGGGGCGTTCTCAAGCGGAAGCTGCGACGAGCGCGGACCAGCGCAGGATGCGCACTTCGTTCCGAGCTTGCTCGTCCGCGCGAGCGCCGCAGCAGGAGGAGCACAGGAGGTGCGACGACGAGCGGTTCCGCGGAGAACGCCCCTGGAAGCCGCTTGTACAAACGCAAGAGGCCTACACGCCGACGGGTGGTGCCGCCGGCTCCTGCGCGATTTCGCCGCGCGTTTGTCCGTCGCGCCCGGCTGCGGCGCCGCGCAACTCGAACGACTTGATGATGACGTAGAGCACCGGCGTGATGCCGAGATTTAGAGCTGTCGACATCAGCATTCCGCCGAAGACGACGGTGCCGAGCGAGTGGCGCGCCGCCTCGCCGGCGCCGGTAGCGAACACGAGCGGGATGACGGCGATCACGAACGCGATCGACGTCATGAGGATCGGGCGCAACCGTGTCTGCGCGGCGCGCATCGCAGCCTGCACGATGGTCGCGCCCTGGCGCAGCTGCTGATTTCCGAACTCGACGATCAGAATCGCGCTCTTACTCGCGAGTCCGATGAGCATGACGTAGCCCACCTGTGCGTAGACGTCCTGCGAGAGCGTTGGATCGAAGAGAAACGGCAGCGGGAAGTGGCGCAGGTTGATGAAGAGCAGGGCCCCGAGCAGCGCGGTGGGCACGGCGAGCAGCACGATCAGCGGATCGATGTAGCTCTCGTACTGCGCGGAGAGCACGAAGAAGACGAAGACCAGCGCCAGGATGAAGATCTCGATGGTCAGCGGGCCGGCGGCGATCTGGTCGAGCTGCAGTCCGGTCCACTCGTAGCTCACGCCCTTGGGCATCACCTTGGCGGCGATCTGCTGCATCGCCTGGATCGCGCCGCCCGTGCTCGTGCCGGGCGCGTTGCTGCCGTTCAGTTCGATATTCCGATAGAGGTTGTAGTGCGAGATGATCGGCGGCCCGAGGACCCTTTGAATCGACATCAGCGCGGAGAGCGGCGTCATCACGGCGCCGGTCGCGGTGGTTGACGCAGCGTCGACGCCGGGTTGCGGCGTCGCGACCGCAGCCGGCAGCACCGTCGTTCCCGGCGCCGAGCTCGAGTGCACGTACAGGTTGCCGAGATCCTCTACCCTGCTGCGGAACGGCGTGTCGGCCTGCACGTCCACCTGCCACGAGCGATTCAGATAGGTGAAGTTGTTGACGTAGAGCGAGCCGAGATCGACCTCGAGGGTCGTGAAGACGTCGGAGAGCGAAACGCCGATCGACTTGGCCTTGTTCCGGTCGATGTTCGATTCGATCTGCGGCGAGTTGATCCGGAACTGCGTGAACACGTTCTGCAACCGCGGATCCTTGGCGGCGGCGCCCATCATCGCATACGCGGTGTTCATCAGAGCCGGCAGCCCGACGTTGCCGCGATCCTCGAGCTCGAACTGGAATCCGCCGAAGTTGCCGACGCCGTTGATCGCAGGCGGATTGAACGCGAAGATCTGCGCCTGCGGAATCTGCATGTAGAAGGCGCCGTTAAGACGCTGCTCGACGGCGAACACGCTGTGCGGGATGCACGCGTTCGGATGCGCGAACAGGAAGATCAGCTGGCACCAAGCCGGCGATTTCCGTTCGCTCCAGGGCTTCATCAGCGTGAACATGATGCCGCGGTTGGGCGCCGACCCCGAGAAGCCGAAGCCGCCGACGTCGAACAAGTGCTCGACCTCGGGCTGCGCCCGGATGATCTGCTCGGCCTTCAGCGAGATGGTCCGTAAGCCCTGAAGCGACGTACCCTCGGGCGCCTGGACGAGCGTAATGAAGTAGCCCAGGTCTTCGTCCGGCAAGAAACCTTGCGGCGTCCTCGCCGCGAGGAAGAGCGTGATCAGCAGGGCGCCAAGGAAGATTCCCGCCACCAGCCAGCGCCGACGGAACATGTTGGGCAGCGCGCGGCCGTACCAGTCACGGAAGCGCTTAAAAGTCCTGTTGAACCAGCGGAAGAAGGCCAGCTTCGACTCGTACTCTCCCGAGAGGAGTCGCGCCGACAGTACCGGCGCGAGCGTCAGCGCCATGAACAGCGAGATCGTAATCGACGCCGCGATCGTCAGGGCGAACTGCTTGTAGATCTGTCCGGTGGTTCCCGGCAGGAAGCCGACGGGAACGAACACGGCGAGCAGTACGAGAGAGGAGGCGACGACGGCGCTCTGAATTTCGCGCATCGCCTCGGCGGCGCTCGCGATGCCGCTCTGCTTCCCCTTGTTCAGCTCCATATGTCGCGCGATGTTCTCGATCACGACGATCGCGTCGTCCACGACCAATCCCGTGGCGAGCGTCAAACCGAAGAGCGTGATCGTGTTGATCGAGAAATGGAAGAGCTCCATCACGAAGAACGTGCCGATCAGCGAGACTGGGATCGTCGCGGCCGGAATCAGCGTGGACTTCGGGTGCTGCAAGAAGACGAAGATGACGAGGATGACGAGCAGGATCGACAGGAGCAGCGTCAGCACCACTTCTTTGATCGACTCGTTCACGAACGTGGTCACGTCGAAGGCCACCGCCCAGTGCATCCCGGTCGGGAACTGCGGGGCGAGTTGGACCATCGCGGCGGTCACCTGACGAGAAACGTCGAGCGCGTTCGCGGTTGGGTACTGCAGGACGCCCATGCCGACGACCTGGTTGCTGCCGTCGAAGCGCAGGTCGGTCGTATAGCTCTGCGCTCCGAGCTCGATGCGGGCGACGTCGGAGAGGCGCACGTAGCCCCCGTTGGGGTTCGCCCGAAGGATGATGTTGGCAAACTGCGCCGGGTCGGAGAGCTGCGTGAGCGCGTTGACCGTGTAGGTGTACGGCTGGTTCGCCGGCGCGGGCGGAGAGCCGATGCTGCCGGCCGCGACCTCCGCGTTCTGTTCTTGCAGCGCGCTGACGACGTCGCTCGCGTCGAGCCCCTGTTGCGCCAGCTTCACGGGATTGAGCCAGATGCGCATCGCGTACTGGCGCTGACCGAAGATGATGACCTGCGAGACGCCGGGCACGCGCTCGAGGTTGTTGACGACGTTGATCTGCGCGTAGTTGCTCATCGTCAGGGTGTCGAGGCTCTTGTTGTCCGACGTCAGCGCGATGCCCATGACGAACGAGCCGGAGTTCTTGGCGACGGTGATGCCCAGCTGCTGGACCGTAGCCGGCAGCAGCCCGAGTGACGACTGCACCGCGTTCTGCACGTCGGCGGCCGCGATGTCGAGGTTGACGCCGAGGTTGAACGTGCAGGTGATCGTCGAGGAGCCCTGGGAGCTCGTCGAACTGAGATAGCGCAGGCCCTGCACCGTGTTGACGGCCTGTTCCAACGGCGTCGTGACTTGCGCCTCGACCGCCTGCGGGCTCGCGCCCGTGTACGTGGCGGTCACGGTGACGACCGGCGGCGCGATCTGCGGGTACTGAGCGATCGGAAGCGCCGGCATCACGATGAGCCCGGCGATCAAGATCAGAAGCGAGCAGACCGCCGCGAGGACCGGCCGGTTTAGGAAGAGCTTCGTCACGTTAGATGTAGCAACCTAATGCGAGTACGGGCGGTTTCAGCCTCCCGCGCGGTTCGGGAACGCTTGCTCCGCATGGTAGGAACTGCGCGAGAGCGGGCTCGACACGACCTGGTGGAACCCTTTCCGCTGCGCCAGCCGCCCGAGCTCGGCGAACTTCGCCGGCGTCACGAACGCGACGACCGGCAGATGCTTCTTGCTGGGCTGCAGGTACTGTCCCATCGTGAAGATGTCGACGCCTACCGAGCGAGCGTCGTCCATCGCGGTCTCGATCTCGGCCTCCGTCTCGCCGAGCCCGAGCATGAGCGATGTCTTCGTATAGCGCTGCGGCGCGCGGCTCTTGGCGTGTGCGAGCACTTTGAGCGACTGATCGTACCCGGCGCGCTTGTCCCGCACGGAGGGCGTGAGACGCCGAACGGTCTCGAGGTTGTGCGCGAAGACGTCGGGCTTGGCGTCCATGACGATGTCCACGGCCGCCAGATCCCCGCGGTAGTCGCCGCTGAGGATCTCGACCCGCGCCCCCGGCACGCGCTCGTGGATTGCGCGCACCGTGTTGGCGAAGATCAGGGCGCCGCCGTCGGCGAGGTCGTCGCGGTCCACGGCCGTCAGCACGAGATATTTCCATCCGAGGTCGCGGACCGCTTCCGCGACGCGCAACGGCTCGAGCCAGTCAACCTCGCCGCGCGGATTTCCCGTCTTGACGTTGCAGAAGCGGCAGCCGCGCGTGCACGTATCGCCGAGGATCATGATCGTCGCCGTTCCCGCGCCCCAGCACTCCGCCAGGTTCGGGCACGCCGCCTCCCGGCACACCGTGTGTAATCCGAGGGCATTCACCTTGGACTTCACCCGCTGGTACTCGTCGCCGATGGGCAACGACACCCTGAGCCAGCCGGGTTTCCTACTCTTCGTGTCGCCCTGAGGTTGTCGAAGGGTCAGGTCGATCTCGATCGCCATCAGGCCACCAGCTCGGGGCAGAATTCCACGTCGAAGGTGCGCGCGAGCTCCTCGAGCAGCGTGCGCTTCGCGTGGTCCATCTCGATGGTACGGCCCGTCTCCGCGCAGAGCGACGTGATGCCGCGATCGCTCAGGCCGCACGGGTTGATGAGGCGATCGTAGTCGAGGCGGGTCGAGACGTTCAGTGCGATGCCGTGCAGCGTGACCATCTGGCGAACGGCGAGGCCGATCGCGCAGATTTGCTTGAGGCCGACCCACACGCCGGCGTGTTCGGGGCGGCGCTCGGCGCGCACGCCGAAGCGGGAACACACATCGATCGCCGCCGCCTCGAGCGCACGCACGAGCGGCACGACCTCGCGAAAGCGCTCCATCCGGCGAATTGGGTAGACGACGAGCTGGCCGGGGCCGTGGTAGGTCACGTCGCCGCCGCGTTCGACCGCGACGCGGTCGACGCCGCGGCGTGCGAGCTCTTCCGCGCTCAGCAAGACGTTCTCGGCCTTAGCCTGCCGGCCCAGCGTGATCACCGGCGGATGCTCGACGACGATCCACGTGTCCGGCTCGCGCCCCTCACGCACGCCCTCGTGCAGGCGATGCTGGAGATCCCACACCTCACGATAGCCTCGTACGCCGAGATCCAGCAATCGCGCCGGCATCATTTATCCTTCAAACCCACGTGTACGTTTAAACCTTCGCGGCGACCGGAGGCTTCGGCTTGGGGTTAATGATGTGAATCGCCTTGCCGTGCGCGGCCTCCGCCGCGTCCATGATGCCCTCCGTCAATGTCGGGTGCGGGTGGACCGACAGGCCGATGTCCTCGAGCGTCGCTCCCATCTCGAGCGCCATGACGCCCTCGCCGATCAGCGATTCGGCCTGCGGCGCCACGATGTGCATGCCCAACAGTAAGTCGCTCTTCGCGTCTCCGACGAGCTTGATCATACCCTCGGTGTCGTTCATGGTGCGAGCGCGTCCGCTCGCGGCCAGCGGGAACTTGCCGATGCGCAGCTCGTAGCCGCCCGCCTTCGCCTCCTCCTCGGAGAGCCCCACCGTGGCAACCTCGGGATCGGTGTAGATGCAGTTCGGCACCGCGACCGGATCAAACGCCGCAGACTTGTCGCCGTCGATCACTTCCGCCGCAACGACGCCCTGTTTCATCGCGCGGTGCGCGAGCAGCGGAGCGCCGGTGACGTCGCCGATGGCGAAGATGTTGGAGACCTTCGTGCGCTGCTGGCGGTCGGTCGCGATGAAGCCATGCTCGTCCGCGTTTAGCCCCGCGGCGCCCAGCCCGAGGTTGTCCGTGACGGGCCTGCGCCCGACGGCCACGAGCACCATGTCGAACTCGCACGTCTGGTTCTTGCCCCCCGTGCCTTCGCCGTTGATCGTCACGCGTGCGGTCTTGCCGTGCTTCTCGATCGCGCCGACCTTCGTGTTCAGCATGATCTCGATGCCCTGCTTCTTCAAGATTCGCCCCAGCGTCTTGCCGATCTCGACGTCCGTGCCGGTGAGAATCTGCGGCATCATCTCGACGACCAACACCTCGGCGCCCAACCGGCCGTATACGGTCGCAAACTCGAGGCCGATCACGCCGCCTCCGATTACCAACAGTTTCTTCGGAATGCGCGTGAGGCCGACGGCGTCATCCGAGTTGATGATCGTCTCGCCGTCGCGCGGCCAGGCCTTCACGTCGACCGGCGCGGAGCCGGTCGCGATCACGACATAGTCCGCCGTGACCTTTGCGCCGCCGCCGTCTTTTGTCTTGACGACGATCTCATTCGGGCCGCTCAGCGTCGCCTCGCCGGCGAGAAACTCGACGCCGTTGGCTTTGAAGAGCGTCTTCACGCCGCCGACGTTGGCGTTTACGACGTCGGTTTTGAACTTCGCGACCGTTTCGCGGTCGATCTCGGCCTTCGGCACCTTGAGTCCCAGCGAACCGGCACGCTCGATGTGACGGATCACTTCACCGACGTGAAGGAGCGCCTTTGTCGGGATGCAGCCCCAGTTGAGACAGACGCCGCCGACCTCGTCGCGGTCGATGCACAGGACCTTCTTGCCGAGCTGACCGAGACGGATGGCGGCGTGATAGCCGCCGGGGCCGGCGCCGATGACGGCGACGTCTACCTGGTGTTCTGCAGTGCTCATATGACGACGCTTCGCCGGGACGGAAGCGTTCCCCAGGAAGATTCGCGAAATGGAATCATCCATGTCGAGGATTGGATGGGCGGGAATCCTGCCGGAGCTCGACCGCGACTCGATCGTGCCGCTCTACCGCCAGATCTACGAGCGCCTGCGCGAGGCGATCTTGGCCGGCACGCTCCCCGAATCGACGCGTCTGCCGCCCGAACGGACGATGGCGGAGCGCCTCGCCGTGAATCGCAGCACGATCGTGCACGCCTACCGCGAGCTGGTCGGCGAGGGCCTGATCGAGCAGCGGGTCGGCTCGGGCTCGCGCGTCGTGCCGCAGCTGCGCGGCGGTCAGCCCGAGCGCACCGCCGGCGTACCGTGGTGGGTGACGCTGCCCCCGTGGCGCGTCGGGGAGTTTCCCAACGTGCTCGGCGAGCTCGCGGCCAAACACGAGGCGGGGCGCATCTCCTTCGTGCAGGGCGTCGCGCCGGACGAGCCCTCGCCGCTCGGCGAGCTCGCGAAGTCGTTCGCGCGCGTGGCGCGCGACCCGCGCTTCGTGCTGTCGTACGGCGACTCCGAGGGATACGAGCCGCTGCGCGCCGCGATCGCCGCGCGCATGAACGCGCGCGGGGCCGCCGGAATCGCGCCCGGCGGCATCATCGTGCTCACCGGCTCGACGCAGGGCATCGCGATCGTCGCGCAGAGCCTGGCCG
This sequence comes from Vulcanimicrobiota bacterium, assembly GCA_963752825.1. GTDB lineage: Bacteria > Vulcanimicrobiota > Vulcanimicrobiia > Vulcanimicrobiales > Vulcanimicrobiaceae > Cybelea. Next base: position 1,273,645 of record CAVVZF010000001.1, read on the forward strand.
AGCCGGGCGACGAGATTATCGTGGAATCGCCGTCGTATCCCGGCGCGCTGCAGGTCTTTCAGATCAACGGCCTGCGCGCGATCCCGGTGACCGTTGACGACGAGGGCATGCGCGTGGATCATATCGAGGCGATCCTGCGCACGCGCCGGCCGCGCTTCATTTACACGATGCCGTCGCTGCACAACCCGACGAACGCGACGATGAACGAGGATCGGCGCGAGCGGCTGGCGACGATCGCACGGCGCGCCGGCGTGCCGATCGTGGAAGACGACCCGTACGGTCCGCTCGGGCCGCCGGGAACGCCGCTCGTGGCGCTCGCCCCCGACCACGTCGTCTACATCTCGACGTTCTCCAAGACGATCGCGCCGAGCTTGCGCGTCGGCTGGCTGGCCGCGCCGCGCACGATCCTGGAACGCCTGCTGCTGCGCAAGCAGGCGTACGACATGGCGACGAGCCTGTACGTCCAGGCAGCGGTCGCGGACTATCTAGAGCGCGGCTACGACGCGCACGTGGAGCAGCTGCGCGACGAGCTGCTCGTGCGACGAACCATCGCGGACGCGGCGATCGCGGAGCACTGGCCGGCGAGCCTGAAGGTGAGCCGCCCGAGCGGCGGATTCTATCTGTGGACGTCGACGCCGCGCGAGCTGCGCGCCCGCGCCCTGCTCGACGCATCCGAGCGCCTCGGCGCGTCGTTTCTGTTCGGCGAGGCCTTCTTCGCAAACTCCGGCGGCGATCACTATTTTCGTCTCGCTTTGACCGCGGTCGCGCGCAACGAAATCCCGGAGGGCATTCGCCGTATCGGCGAAGCCATCGCGTCGCTACGATCTTAACGCTTTAGCGGTTATCACCTTCGCGATGATCGCCGGCGTCGGGCAGAGGTGATTCACCGGACACTGCGGGCACCTCGGCGTCGGCGCCTTGCAGAGCGCGCGGCCGTGCAGGATCAGCCAGTGCGTCGCGTCGCCCCACTTGCTCTGGGGAAGGAGCGCGGTTAGGTCGTCTTCCACTTGACGCGGCGTCTTGCCGAGCGTGAGGCCGAGCCGATGCGATACGCGAAAGACGTGCGTGTCTACGGCCAGCGCCGCCTCTCGAAACGCGGCCGCCATCACGACGCTGGCGGTCTTGCGCCCGACACCCGCCAGCGACTCCAAGGCCTCGCGGTCGCGCGGAACGACGCCGCCGAACCGCTCGACCAGATCGCGGGCGCACGCGATGATGTTCTTGGCCTTCATCCGGAAGAACCCGCAGGACTTGATGATCTTCTCGACGTCCGACTGCCGCGCGCGCGCGAGCTTCTCGGGTGTGGGGTATTTCGCGAAGAGCTTGGGCGTCGTCATGTTGACGCGCGCGTCGGTGCACTGAGCGGACAGGATCACCGCGACCAGCAGCTCGTACTCGCTACGATACTCGAGCGCGGTTACCGCGTGCGGATACGTCTGCTCGAGGATCGCCAGCTCCTCGAGCGCGACCTTGCGCGGCACCTTCTTTTTCGGAAACGGAATCACAGGCACGCGGGGTTCATTCGCGCAGCGCGATGCCGTCTCCGTCGCTGCTCACGAGGCCGTCGCGTTCCAGGGCCGCAACGAATTCGCTCACGTCGTCGACGCTGCGCTCGGGCATCTCGGAGCCTACGGACCGATGCAGGTCGAGCAGCGAGATGCGCCGCCCGGGCGCCAGGTCGCGCAGCCGATCGACGATGCGGCCGCGCGCGTAGCGGGTCGTCCGTTTGAACGGCACTGACGTCGCCTTGGGCGAGACGTGCAGCTGCTCGGGCTCGATCGGCGCGGCGACGCAATCTTCTCGCAGCGGACAGCGCCGGCACTCCGGCGAGCGCGCGGTGCAGATCGTCGCGCCGAGGTCCATCAGCGCCGAGTTCCAGTCGTGCGCGCGGCCGGCGGGAGCGAGCTCGCGAGCACGCGTCTCGAGCTCGCGCGCGGTGGCACGTGGCGGATGCTCCACGCCGAAACGGAGCCGATGCACGACGCGTCGCACGTTGGTATCCACCGGCACATCGTCGAGATCGAATGCGAACGCTCTAATCGCCGCCGCGGTGTACGGCCCGACTCCCGGCAGCGATCGCAGCGCCTCACTGTCGCTCGGCAGCGCGCCGCCATGCCGCTCCACGACGGCCTTTGCGAGCCCCTGCAGGCGAACCGCACGCGAGTTGTATCCGAGGCCCTTCCACTCGCGCAGCACGTCGGCCGCCGAGGCTCGCGCGAGAGCAGCGAAATCGGGAAAGCGAACGACGAATGCCTCGAACTTCGGGACGACCCGATCGACTTGCGTCTGCGCGAGCATGAACTCGCTGACCACCGTGCGATATGGATCGCGCTCCACGCGCCATGGTAGGTTCGCACGCCCGTGCCGGGCATACCAGCGCAGCACTTTGTCATGCATGAGGGGTCTCCAACGCGTCAAGGCCAAGTGTGCAAGGGGTCGTACCTAGTCTCTTGTGGAAGGGAAAAAGATGATAAAGCGGCTTGCCTTCGTTTTGCTGACGTTGGGTGTGTCTTCGTTTAGCGTAGCTCTCGCGAGCGACGTTGGTTCCAGCGCCGATGTCGCCGGGGTACGCGCGGCTTTTCAGCACAAGAACCCCAACCCGCACTTTCACACGAGCGGAATTCACGTCGACGGCAACTACGCCCTCGTTAACTGGTACAGCGAGGACGCGTCGGGTGTCGCAGCCTACAAACGGGCATCGGGTGAGCAGTGGCAGCAGTTCCTCTTTGGCGGGGGCGCCACGAGCATCGAAGATCTTACCCGGCACCAGGTTCCGGCTTCGGTTGCGCGTACGCTCTGTACGGGATGGGGCAGCAACTCGCCCTGCTAGGGCTAAAAGTCGTCGTCAGGCGGCTCGTTCGAGGGCGGTAGGTTCAAGAAGTAGCTCGCGGGCAATTTCGCGGGAATGATTTTGAACCTGCGCGGTGTCCCCTTGAAGTTGAAGCAGTCCGATAGGTCGTCCGAGCGGACGTCGGTCGTGCCGAGCGATCCCAGGCCGAAGATCTTCTCCGTAAACTTCAAGATGCTGCCGAACTCGTGCTGGCGGTGCGAGATGTAGCCTTTCGGCGTGTACGCGGAGATGACGACGAGCGGAACGCGGAATCCGAGCTCGTAGCTATTGTACAGCGGCGGTTTTACATGGTCGTACCATCCGCCCCAGTCGTCCCACGTGAGGAAGATGGCGGTATTGTTCCAATACTTGCTCGTGCCGATCGCATTGACGACGGAGCTGACCCAGGACGGGCCGGATCCGTCGGTTAAGCCGGAATGGTCGGACGCAGCCGCCGTCGGCGTCACCCATACGACGTTGGCGAGGCTTCCCGTTGCGATGTCCGTGAGGACTTGCGACGGGGGAGCGGCGACGTCGTACCGATACTCGGGGCTCTTTCGTACTTGCCGGATCGCGTCGGGCCCATTCCAAATGCCGGGGCCGAGATGTTCTTGATAGTAGTGCCACGTTAAACCGGGTACCGCTTCGACCAGATCGATCAGAGCATGCCGTTCGAAGCAGGGATAGACCTTGCGATTTTCGTCGCCCGCCGCGTTGATCGTCCACACGTGCGATCCGGGCGGCGAGTCGCATCCGCCGGTGACCTTGCGATTCGGCGTGTATGCGTTGTCCGCTGCTCGCAGAGGTGAGCCGTTGCGGATGGTCGACGTGCCGCTCAGGATGTACTGATGAGCCGGGAAGCTCGGCCCCTCGTTCGTCTGGAACATCCGATCCGCGAACGCGTAGCGTTCCGCCATCGTGAAATACGGCTCGATTTCACGCCGCGGCACGTACCCGTAGGCGCGGACGTCGGGAGGCGGGCAGCGGTATCCTTTCTTGCAAACGGATTTGACGTTGTTGAAGCCGTCGAGCTTACCGTCGGCGTACTCTATCGTGAAGGCGTTATGTTTGTGGCTGACGTCATATGGCGCGGTCAGGAGTATGGGCCGAAGTTTGACCATTTTACCGAGCGAGTTCTTGCCCCAGTGCACGGTGTCGGCGCCGGGCAATCCGTTGAAGAGATTGTCCGTAGAGCGGTTCTCTTGAAAGATGATGACGACGTGCTGGATCTCGCCGCCACCCAAGAGCGGGCGATACGCACCGGCTTGAACCAGCGCCGGCTGCAGCGGAACCTGCGCGCCCGGCGGCTGACTACAGCCGGCGGACAGGGCCAGCGCGGCGATGAGGAAGAGCGCTGGCTTTTTCAATCTGCCAGTGCCGCCCGATTAGAAGTCATCGTCGGGGCTTTCGTTCGACGGGGCTTGGTTGAGGAAGTAACTCGCAGGCAGCTTCGCGGGAATAATCTTAAACTTGCGCGGCGCGTGCGCGAAGTTGAAGCAGTCCGACAGGTCGTCGGCGCGCACGTCGGTCGTGCCGAGCGACCCGAGGCCGAACACCTCCTCCGTAAACTTCAAGATGCTGCCGAACTCGTGTTGCTTTTTTGAGATGTAGCCCGCACGCGAATAGGCCGAGATGACGATCAGCGGGACGCGAAATCCCAGCTCGTAGCTGTTGTACTGTTTCGGCTTCACGTGGTCGTACCAGCCGCCCCAGTCGTCCCACGCGACGAAGATCGCGGTGTCGTCCCAATACTTGCTCTTGCCGATCGCGTTGACAACCGAGGCGACCCAGGAGGGTCCCGACCCGTTGGTCTGGCCGGCATGATCGGACGCCTTAGCCGACGGGATCACCCACACGACGTTGGCGAGGTGTCCGGCGGCGATATCGGTGAGCACTCGCGACGATGGGGCCAGCACGTGGGTCTTATACGCGGGACTGTATCGTATGTGACGGATCGCGTCGGGTCCGCTCCAAAGCCCTGGCCCCACGTGGTGTTGATAGTAGCGCCACGTCAACCCCCCCGCGGCCTCGACCAAATCGATCAGGGCTTGCCTCTCGAAACAAGGGTAGACCTCGCGGTTTTCCTCGCCCGCGGGGTTGATCACATACACGTGCGATCCCGGCGGCGAGTCGCACCCTCCGGTAAATTTGCGTTGTGGCGTGTATGCGTTCTCCGCCGCTCGCAGCGGCGAGCCGGTGCGGATCGTCGACGTACCGCTGAGGATGTACTGGTGCGCGGGAAGACTCGGCCCTTGGTTCGTTTGGAACATGTGATCGGCAAACGCATAACTCTCCGCCATGGTGAAGTATGGCTCGACTTCGTGCCGCGGCACGTACCCGTACGCGCGGACGTCGGGCGGCGGGCAATTTGCGCCTTTCTTGCAGAGGGACACGACGTTGTTGAAACCGTCGAGCTTGCCGTTGTCGTACTCCGTCTCGAAGGCGTTGTGTTTGTGGCTGATGTCGTACGGCGCGGTCAAGGCCACGGGCTGCAATTTGACGATTTGCCCGTGCGAGTTCTTGCCGCTGCGCGCCGTGTCGGCTCCGGGCAGCCCGGCGAAGAGATCGTCGACCGTACGATTCTCTTGAAAGATGATGACGACGTGCCTGACCTTCCCGCGGCCCAAGAGCGCGCTGCTCGCACCATTTTGAAATGCCGCGGGTTGGAAGCGAATCTGCGCGCCCGGCTGCTGACCGCATCCTGCGGTCAGGGCGAGTGCGCCGATGAGGGATAACTCGAGCTTTCTCAGTTGCGCGCTCTTCCTACGAGGTTGCGCGAGATGACGAGGCGCTGGATCTGCTGCGTGCCCTCGTAAATTTGCGTGATCTTCGCGTCGCGCATCATGCGTTCGACCGGATAATCGGCCGAATAACCGAAGCCGCCGAGCACCTGAACGGCGTCCGTCGTCACGGACATCGCCACGTCGCCGCACTTGAGCTTCGCCATGGCCGCCCACAGCGTGACGTCGGGCGTGCCGGCGTCGCAGCGGCGGGCAGCCTCGTAGAGCAGAAGGCGCGCCGCCTCGACCTCCGTCTTCATGTCGGCGAGCATGAACCCGACGCCCTGATGCTGGCCGATGGGCTTGCCGAATGCGATGCGCTCCTTCGCGTAATTCGTCGCATAGTCGAGCGCGCCGGCCGCGATGCCGAGGGCCTGCGCGGCGATGCCGGGCCGGGACTTATCCAGCACCTTCATCGCGATCTTGAAACCTTCGCCCTCCGCGCCGAGACGGTTAGCCGCCGGAAGCTCGCAGTCTTCGAAGACGAGCTCGACGGTGGGAGATCCGCGGATGCCCATCTTTTTCTCGACGTTGCCGACGGAGAAGCCGGGCGTGCCTTTTTCTACGACGAACGCCGTGACGCCGCGCGAGCCCGCCGACGGATCGGTCACGGCGAAGACGCAGACGACGTCCGCCACGCTGCCGTTCGTGATCCAAATCTTCTGGCCGTTGAGCACATAGGCGTCGCCGCGTTTTTCGGCGCGCGTGCGCATCGAGCCCAGCGCATCCGAACCGCTCGATACCTCGGTGAGAGCGTAGGCGACGAGGTGCTCACCGGACGCGATCCTTGGAAGGAAGCGGTGCTTCTGCTCGTCGCTTCCGCCGATGACGATCGGCAGCATCCCCAACTCCTGCACGGCGACGATCAGCGCGCTCGACGCGCAGGCCTTGGCGATCTCCTCTACGACTTTGACGTAGGTGAGGAACGTGCCGCCGAGTCCGCCGCAATCGGCGGGTATCGGGATTCCGAGCAGGTCGTTTTGCGCGAACAGCTCTTTGACATCCCATGGGAACTCGCCCGCGGCGTCGATCTCGGCGGCGCGCGGTGCGACTTTTTCTGCGACGAGCTCGCGGACGACCGCGAGAATCATCGCCTCTTCGTCGCTGGTTTCTATCTGGGTCGGTGCCATCGTCATAGCGACTTCGTTCCACGGAGGCGGCGCTCGTTCCGTCGGCGCATTAGGGCGCCATGGAGAAGGTCTACGCCTCCTGCGCCGAGGCGGTCGCCGATATCCCAAACGGAGCCTCTCTCGCGGTCGGCGGCTTCGGTCTCAACGGGATTCCGCACAACCTGATCGAGGCGCTGCTGGAGCAGGGCGCTACGGACCTCGTGACGGTTTCGAACAACTGCGGGGTCGACGGCTGGGGCCTAGGAGTGCTGCTGGACCACAAGCGGATACGCCGGACGACAGGCTCGTACGTCGGCGAAAACCGGGAGTTCGAACGCCAATATCTACACGGTGAGCTCGAGGTCGAGCTGGTCCCCCAAGGTACGCTCGCCGAGCGACTGCGCGCCGGAGGATGCGGGATTCCGGCCTTCTACACGCCGGCCGGCGACGGTACCCTGATTGCCGACGGCGGCCTGGCCTGGCGCCACACGCCGGACGGCGGCGTCGCGATCGCGTCGCCGAAGAAAGAGACGCGCGTGTTCAACGGCCGCGAGTACGTGCTGGAAACCGGAATCGTCTGCGACTATGCGCTAGTGCGTGCATCGGTAGGCGACCGCACCGGGAACCTGATCTTCCACAAGGCGACGCGCAACTTCAATCCGCTCTGCGCGATGGCGGGCAAGATCACCATCGCGGAGGTCGAGGAGCTGGTCGAGCCCGGCGCGATCGACCCCGAGACGGTGCACCTTCCCGGCGTGTTCGTGCAGCGCATCGTGCACGTTGGGCAGCAGGGAAAACGCATCGAGCGCGCTACGACGCGCGCGAGGGCCGGATAGTGGCGTTGACGCGAACGCAGCTGGCGGCGCGCGTCGCGCAGGAGCTGCGCGACGGTCAGTACGTGAATCTCGGGATCGGCCTACCGACGCTCATCCCGAACTACGTGCCTGCCGATGTGACGGTGACGCTGCAGAGCGAGAACGGCATTTTGGGGATGGGCCCGTATCCGTACGAGGGCGAGGAAGACCCGGACCTGATCAACGCCGGCAAGGAGACGGTCACGGTCCTCCCGGGCGCGTCGTTCTTCGACTCGGCGCTCTCGTTCGGCATGATCCGCGGCGGCCACATCGATCTCGCCGTGCTCGGCGCGATGCAGGTCTCGGAGCACGGCGACCTGGCGAACTGGATGATTCCGGGAAAGATGGTCAAGGGAATGGGCGGCGCGATGGATCTCGTGCACGGCGCGAAGCGCGTGATCGTCATGATGGAGCACACTGCCAAGGGCAACGCCCACAAGATCGTGCGCAAGTGTTCGCTCCCGCTCACCGGCCGGCGCGTCGTCCATCGCATCATCACCGATCTCGGGACGATCGACATCGCCGGCGAGGGATTGATTCTGCGCGAGGTCGCTCCGGGCGTCACGGTCGAGGAGATTCAGGCTGCAACCGAACCGAAACTGCACGTCCCCGTCGAACCCATGGTCATGGATATCCCACTCTCAGTGTCACCCTAATTGACTCTCTCTTTTTCTACGGAGGCATCATACATGTATATTTCCAAGCTGCGTTTGGGCGCGTTGGCGCTGATCTTTGCGGTGTTCTTCGGCTTCGCCGGGGCCGGTACGGTGCTGGCGCAGCAGAGCCACATGTCGCAGGCGCGCACCTATCTCAACTACGCGCTGAACCAGCTCGAGGCGGCGACGGCCAACAAGGGCGGACATCGCGTAAACGCGATCAACTACGTCAAAGACGCAATTAACGAGGTCAACCTCGGAATCCAATACGCGCAGTAGCGCCGTCCGCGTTAGGCGGACAGGTCTTTGAACTGCGTGCGATAGAGCCGCGCGTAGAGGCCGCCGCGCGCCAGGAGCGTCGCGTGGCGGCCTGACTCTACGATCCGTCCCTCGTCGACTACGAAGATGACGTCGGCGGCGAGCACGGTGGAGAGACGGTGCGCGATCACGAGGCTGGTTCGCCCGCGCATCACGATCTCGAGCGCCTTCTGGATGGCGGCCTCGCTCTCATAGTCCAGCGAGCTCGTAGCTTCGTCTAGGATCAGGATGCGCGGATCTTTGAGCAACACGCGCGCGATCGCCAGGCGCTGACGCTCTCCGCCTGAAAGCTTGTGGCCGCGTTCGCCGACCGTCGTCTCGTAGCCGGCTGGGAGTGAGGCGATGAAATCGGCAATGTTGGCCGCGCGCGCCGCGGCCTCGATCTCCGCATCGGTCGCGTCGGGCTTCCCGTAGCGTAGGTTATTGGCGACCGTGTCGTGGAACAAATAGGTCTCCTGCGTCACGATGCCGATGTCGCGCCGCAGCGAGTCGAGCGTCACCGTGCGCAGGTCGTGTCCATCGACCTGCACGCTCCCACTCTGCGGATCGTAGAAGCGCGGAACGAGCGCGGTGATCGTCGTCTTGCCGGCGCCCGACGGGCCGACGAACGCTGCCACCTCGCCGGGACGCACGTGGAACGAGACGCCGTTGAGCACGTTGCGCGATCCGTCGTAGGAGAACACGACGTTGTCAAAACGGATGTCGCCCGTGACTTCCGGTAAAGCGATGGCGCCGGGCGGATCGTACTCCTCGGGCTTCATGTCGAGGTAATCGAAGATGCGCTCGAAGACGGCGAGCGCACTGACGATCTGCACCTGGATCCCGGCCAGAGTCGCGGCCGGTCCGTACAGCCGCCCTTGAATGAATGAAACGAAGGCGACGATGACGCCGATCTTCAGCGTCGACACGATGGCGAGCCATCCGCCGCCGAACCAGATGAGCCCGGGGCCGACGACGACCATCGCCGTGACTGACGCGATGAACCAGCGGCCCACCATCGCGAGATCGACCTCGAGCTGCATGAGGCGAGTCCCGGCGCGGTAAAAACGCGCGCGCTCGTACGCTTCGCGCGCGAACGACTTGATGAGCGTAATGCCGGAGATCGATAGCGTTTCCTGAGTTATCGACTCGATCTCGTCGCGTTTCTCGCGGGTCTCCTTGCGAATCTGATACATGCGCCGGCCGACCGGGCCGAGCGGGAGCACCATCAGCGGCACGATGACGATGGAGATTAGCGCGAGCCGCCAGTCCCACACGAACATCGCGATGAGCGTCGTCGCGATCAGCACGACGTTGGTCACGATCGTGGTCAGCGTTCCGGTCACGACGTTGTCGACGTTGTCCACGTCGTTGCTGACGCGATTCATGATCTCGCCGGTCTTCGTGCCGGTGAAGAAGTCGAGCGGCATGCGATGGAGATGCGCGACGAGGCTCGTGCGGATGTCGCGCATGATGCCCTCGCCGACCACGGAGTTCAGAAAGCCCTGCAGCACGCCGATCGCCGCCGCGAGCAAGGCCGAGCCAAGGATGATCGCTACGTCCACCCCCAGCGCCGCGAGATTGCGCTGGGGGATGGCGGCATCGATGATGTGTGCCGTGATGAAGCCCGGGACGAGTCCGAGCGCCGCGACGACGACGATGCAGGCGAGCACCGTGGCTTGCTGGCGCCAGTACGGGGCAAATAACGCCGCCATCCGCTTCCAGTCGACGCGGCGCTTGACTCTCGGTTTATCGGGCTGATAGATGTTCGACCACATCAGCCCGTGTCCGGCCATCACCCTTCGACAGGCTCAGGGCAGGCTCGCATCTAGTGCGGGACCGTTACCTGGTGCAGCGAGACCTTGTTGCCTTCGAGGTCGGTGAACGACGCGATCTTACAGACCGGCGTCGCGTAGGGGTCCTCGACCTCGAGGCCCTTGCCGCGCAGGTCCTTTACCGTGTCGTCGATGTTGTCGACCTCGAAAACGACGCCCGAAGCACTGCCCGGCTCGCGGTCGGCCCACTCCTGCGTCAGCACGCTGAACCATCCGCCGCCCACGTTGGCCTCGTTATATTTCTCGACGCCGTCCTCTTCGTACGGCCCGCTGAACTTCAGGCCGAGCTTGTCTTCGTACCACTTGCGCAGGCCGGCCACGTCCTTCGCCGGATACGCGGTGAATGCAATCTCTTTAATCACGGGCCTCTCCTACTGCAGAAATAAAGTGTTGGGTGATTCGATAAACCTCGAGTGGCCGCTCCAGGTTGCCCCTCGGAGCCGGCCGAAGGCTTCGAGCGTGCGGTATACCGCCGCGTGTCTTTCGGGAATGCGGCCTAGGCCTTGCCGTTGCGCAGCGCTGACAGCTCTTTGAAGAGTTTCTTCTCTTTATCCGAGAGATTCTGGGGGAGCTGGCCGATCAGGCGGACGTATTGATCGCCGCTGCCGTTGCCCTTGACTTGCGGCAGTCCGCGGCCGGAGAGGCGCAGCAAGCGATTGTTCTGCGTTCCGGCGGGGATCGTCATCGCGACCTGACCGCTCAGCGTCGGCACCTTGACCTCGCCGCCTAAGACCAGATCGTAGATGCTGATCGGAAGGTCGACGTAGAGGTCGTCGCCCTTGCGTTTGTACGTCGGATCGTCCAGCAGCCTGACGATCAGATAGAGGTCGCCGTTGGGTCCGCCGCTGATTCCGGCGCCGCCCTGGCCGGCGAGCCGAATGCGCTGGCCCTCGCCGATGCCCTTGGGGATCGTCACTTCGAAGCGCTTATTGAGTAGCACGCGTCCGGTGCCGTGGCATTGCGGGCAGAGATGGCCGCCCACGGTGCCGGTACCGTGACAGCGCGGGCAGAGATCCTCGATCTGCAGCGACACGGCTTTCTTGCCGCCGTCGTAGACGTCACGCAGGTTGAGCTCGATCGTCGTCTCGAGATCTTGGCCCCGGCGCGCGAATCCCGGCGAGGAAGCCGTCTGCCGCCGTCCGACTCCCGAGAAGAACATATCGAAGAAATCGGAGAAACCGCTCGGGCCCCCGGGTCCGCCGAGATCGAACTCGAACTCCTGTCCGTCGACGGTCGTGCGGTAGCGGCGTTGCTGCTCGGCCTGCTGTGCCGCCTGCTGCCAGTTCGGACCGAGCACGTCGTACTTCTTGCGCTTCTCCGGATCGCCGAGAACTTCGTAGGCCTCGGCGATCTCCTTGAACTTCTCCTCGGCCTCTTTGGCGTTTTTTGGGTTGGCGTCGGGATGCCACTTGCGCGCGAGCTTGCGGTAGGCGGACTTGATATCTTTCTCGGCAGCGTTCTTCGGAACGCCCAAGATCGAATAGTAGTCCTTGAAATTCATTCGCCGGAGTGTTTGGCGACGATGACCTTGGCGGGTCTCAGCAGCTCGTCGCCGAGCGTGTAGCCCTTCTGGGTAACGTCGACGACGGTGTCCTCGGCGACGCCGTCCGAGTCGGACGTGCCGACGGCCTCGGCGACCCGAGGATCGAACGCTTGGCCCTTGATCTCGATCGGCTTGACGCCCTCGCTCGCAAGGACGGCCTCGAATCCGCGCAGAGTCTGTTCGAGGCCTCCGCGCAGCGACTCGCCTTCCGCGTTGGACTGCAGAGCGCGTTCGAGGTTGTCCAACACGGGCAAGATGCGTCCCAATAGCATCCGCCGGCGCGAAGCGACCATCAAATCGACGTCGCGCGACAGCCGCTTCTTGAAATTGTCGAAGTCGGCCGCGGCTAGCAGAAACTTCTCGTAGTTTTCGTCGGCGCGGGTGGTCGCCGCGGCGAGCTGCTCCTCGAGGGAGGGCTGCGCCGCGGCGTCTTCGATCTCGGCCTCGCCGGCCTGGGTCTCCAACAACGGATCGTTAGACATGGACCGGCGTTACTTGGCTTCCTTGAACTCCGCGTCGATCACGTCTTCGCCGCCCGCGCCGGCCGCCGCACCGTTACCGGTGGGCGCTCCATCGCCCGCGGTCGCGTGCTCGCCCTGCGGCGATGCGGCTTTGTAGAGCAGCTCGGCCATCTTGTAACTCGCCTGCTGCAGCGCGTCGATCGCCGGTTTGATCTCGGCGATCGTGCCGTTTTCGCTGATGCGCTTGAGCTCCGACAGCGCGTGCTCGACCTCGCCACGCGCCTGCGCGTCCAGCTTGTCGCCGACTTCCTTGAGTGACTTCTCGGTCGAGTAGATCAGGCTCGAGGCGCTGTTGCGGACCTCAGCCTCCTCGCGCTTCTGCTCGTCGGCCGCGGACTGCAGCTCCGCGTCGCGCACCATGCGTTCGACTTCATCTTTGGAGAGGTTCGTCGAGGCCGTGATCGTGATGGCCTGCTCCTTACCGGTGCCGAGGTCTTTGGCGCCGACGTTGACGATGCCGTTGGCGTCAATGTTGAAGGTGACTTCGATCTGCGGCACGCCGCGCGGCGCCGGCGGGATGCCTTCCAGCCGGAAACGCCCGAGCGTCTTGTTGTCCGCAGCCATCTGGCGCTCGCCCTGGAGCACGTGGATGTCCACCGACGTCTGACCGTCCTCCGCGGTGGTGAAGATCTGCGATTTCTTCGTCGGGATCGTCGTGTTGCGATCGATCAGCCGCGTCATGACGCCGCCGAGCGTCTCGAGTCCGAGCGACAACGGCGTGACGTCGAGCAGGACGACGTCGCGGACTTCGCCCGACAGCACGCCGGCCTGGATCGCCGCGCCGATCGCGACGACCTCGTCCGGATTGACCGTGAGGTTCGGCTCTTTGCCCGTCAGCTTGCGGACGAGCTCTTGGATCACCGGCATCCGCGTCGCACCGCCGACCATGATGACCTCGTCGATCTTCGAGACGTCGAGCTTCGCGTCGGCGATCGCGTTGCGGAACGGGCCCACGCAGCGATCGGTCAGATCGCTGGTCAGCTCCTCGAACTTCGCACGCGTCAGCGGGTAGTCGAGATGCTTCGGACCTTCCTGATCGGCCGTGATGAACGGCAGGTTGATCGTCGTCTGCACGACCGACGACAATTCGATCTTCGCCTTTTCCGCCGCCTCGGTGAGGCGCTGCATCGCCTGCTTGTCTTTGCTCAGGTCGATGCCCTGATCGCGCCGGAACTGATCGACTAGCCACTCGACGATACGATGGTCGTAGTCGTCGCCGCCGAGGTGCGTGTCGCCGTTGGTGGCCTTTACCTCGAAGACGCCGTCGCCGACCTCGAGAATCGAAACGTCATACGTTCCGCCGCCGAGGTCCCAGACGAGGATCGTCTCGTTGCCTTTCTTTTCGAGCCCGTAGGCCAGCGCCGCGGCCGTCGGCTCGTTGATGATGCGCAGGACGTCGAGGCCGGCGATCTTGCCGGCGTCCTTCGTCGCCTGGCGCTGTGAATCGTTGAAGTACGCCGGGACCGTGATGACCGCCGTGGTCACGCGCTCCCCTAAATAGTTGCTCGCGTCGTTGACGAGCTTTTGCAAGATCATCGCCGAGATCTCTTGCGGCGTGTAGTCCTTGCCGTCGATCTTGACGTTGTAGTCGGCCTCACCCATGTGGCGCTTGATCGAGCTGATCGTGCGATCCGGGTTGGTGATTGCCTGACGCTTTGCGAGCTGTCCCACGAGACGCTCGCCGGTCTTTGTGAATGCGACGACCGAAGGCGTCGTACGCGAACCTTCGGCGTTGGGAATTACGACGGGCTGTGCGCCCTCCATTACGGCCACGACGGAATTCGTCGTGCCCAGGTCGATGCCGACCGTCTTAGCCATGAAACTCTTTACCTCGTTCCTAGAAATTTGCCCGATTGCTCTGGACCAGCTGTGCCGTAACGTCTGCGTCGCGCAGGCCGAGGTTTAAAAGCCGTGCGCCCGCACCGCCGGCGGCGCCTTGCCGCTTACGAACGGATCGGAAGTGGGATACCGCATCATCATACTCGATGCGCGGCCAAGTTGTTCTACCACCCAAAGACACTGAAAGAGGCCCCCCGGTTGCAGGGGCCTCCTCTCGACTCGGCCCCGTGGGCCTCGCTCAAGACTGCGCGCCTACGGCGCTTGCCGGTAAGGATTTTTGCTAGGGCTGTTCCTCGGGTTGTTGCTGCTGTTGCTGCTCGACCGAAAGCGGCTGCTCGGCGGGCGTCTCGCCCAGCTTGATGGCCACGAACTTCTTCATGCCCTGCGACCAGACGTTCAGGCGGATGGTGTCTCCCGGCTTCTTGGACCCGATGTAGTCGTGCAGCGCCTTCATGTTGTCGAACGACTTACCGTCGGCCTGGAGGATGACGTCGCCCGGCTGGATGCCGGCCTGGTCGGCGGGCGAGCCCGAGAAAACCTGCTGGACCGCGATCCCCGCGCTTCCGTTGTAGCCGATCTGGTTCTTGACGCCGGCCGTCAGGTCGGCCATGTAGATCCCAAGGAACCCCGTGTCGGTGCCCTGGTGGGCTCCCGGGTGCTTCTCGAGCGACGCGATGACGCTGCGCACGGTGTTGGACGGAATCGCGAAGCCGATGCCCTGGGCGTAGGCGGACTTGACCGTCGATTGGTTCATCCCGATCACTTGCCCGTCGATATCGATGAGCGGGCCGCCGGAGTTGCCGGGGTTGATCGGGGCCGACGTCTGGAGCAGGCCCTTGAAGTCGATCTCACCGCCGTTCTCCGTGGGGATCGGCTCGGAGCGATTGAACGCCGAGACGACGCCGACCGTCACGGTCCCCTGCATCTGCAGCGGCTCGCCGATCGCGATCGCCCACTGCCCCTGCTCCAGCCGGCTGGAATCGGCCAGCTCCAGCGGCGGCGGAAGCTTGGAATATCCGTCGACCCGCAGGATGCCAACGTCGGCCGCGAGGTTATAGGCGATGACGCGTGCCGGCACGTGGTCGCCGTTCGGGAAGACGACCGTCAGCTTCGTCACGTGTCCACCGTTGGGCGGCTGCAGGACGTGCGCGTTGGTGACGATGTCACCACGGCCGTCGATCACGAAGCCCGAGCCCGACGCCTCACCGTGGTAAGGCTGCACGATTCCGGGACCCTGTCCGCCAAAGAACTGTTGGAAGAACGGGTCCGCCGGGATGACTTGCTGGCCGTTTACCTGCTCGGTGATCGCCACGACCGACGACTTCGTGCGCTTGACCGCGCTGACGATGCGATCTTGGTCGCTGACGCCGCTGAGCGGCACCGCGGCCACGGCGGGCGGAGTGCGATCGGGGCCGGTCGCGCCGCCGAAGTGACTGCTCGCGTAGAGCATCATAAGGAAGCTGCCGATAACGGCACCCACAAGACCCACGATCAAGGTGGGCAGTATTCTATTTCTCACCATCTCAAAATCTATTCCGTAAGACAGAAGGGGTTTTCTTTCAGCATCTACCCGCTTAACGGAAAAAAGTCGCAGATGGTGTCAGACCATTGTCACCCTGCGCCTGTTGACGGGCGCGGGAAGCAAGCGTTCTCAGCGGCCGTCCAGGTCGTGGGCTCCTGGGGCCGCAGCGCGGGCGGCAGCTGGCGCAGGAGCGCGGCGCGGACGCACTCCAGGCGCTCCTCGCGAAACTGCAGCATGCGCATTTGAATGAGGAGCTTGGCGCGGCGCAGCGCGCGCCGCGAGTAGAGCGCGTCAGGCGAAAGCGGCATCGAGGCCGCCGCGGCGCTCGGGGCCGGCGAGGCGGCGGGGCCCGCCGCGAGCAGGATCGAGATCAGGGCGAAGACGTTCATGGTAAGCAACCTCCGCCGCGCAATTCACGGGTTGCGCGCGGGGGAGCAAGGATGAAGGGCAAAAGCACCGCTCGTGAGCTCCGACGCCCTGACCGTCGCCGCGCCGCCCTCGCAGCCCTACGTGCGTATCGTCCCGCTCGGCGGCTGCGGGGAGATCGGGCGCAACATGACCGTCATCGAGACGAACGACGATCTGGTCGTGGTGGACTGCGGCCTGATGTTTCCGGACGAGGAGATGTACGGCGTCGACATCGTCATCAACGACTTCACCTACGTGCGCGAGCGCGCTCACAAGCTGCGAGCGCTGCTCGTGACGCACGGCCACGAAGATCACATCGGCGGCATTCCGTATTTCGCGAAGGAGTTTCGCGACAGACCGATCGTCGCGACCCCGCTGACGATCGCGCTGATCAAGGCGAAGTCGCGCGAGCAGCATCTGGGCGAGGCGGAGTTCACGCCGGTAAATCCCGGAGACCGGGTTCGCTATGGCCAGATCGAGGCCGAGTTCATCCACGTGAACCACTCGGTGGCCGGGGCGTGCGCGCTGGCGCTGCGCACGCCGGTGGGCACGGTGTTTCACACCGGCGATTTCAAATTCGATCAGACGCCGATCGACGGAAAGCCGGCCGATTTCGCCCGCATCGCCCGCGTGGGCGACGAGGGCGTGCTGTGCATGCTCTCGGACTCGACGAACGCCGAGCGACCCGGCCACACGCTCTCGGAGCGCATCGTCGGCGAGGCGTTTACGTCGATCTTCTCGCACGCGAAGGGGCGCATCGTCATTGCGTCGTTCGCCTCGAACGTGCCGCGCATCCAGCAGACGGTGGACCACGCCGTGCAATTCAATCGCAAGGTCGCGTTTCTCGGCAGGTCGATGCGCAACGTCGTGCACTTCGCGGGGTCGCTCGGCAACCTGCGCATTCCACCCGAAACGGTGGTCAAGATCGAAGACATCGACCAGTATCCGCCGGAGCGGATCGTCGTGATGACGACCGGCTCGCAGGGAGAGCCAATGAGCGGCCTCGCGCGGATGTCGGTGCGCGATCACAAGCAGTTCCGAATCGTGCCGGGCGACACGGTCGTGATCAGCGCCACGCCGATTCCCGGCAACGAGAAGAGCGTGCATCGAACGATCAACAACCTCTGCAAGCTGGGCGCCACGGTCATTCACGGCACCGACGGCCGCTCGCACGTGTCGGGCCACGCGTCCCAAGAAGAGCTGCTGCTGATGCTCAACCTCGTGCGGCCGGAGTTCTTCGTCCCCGTGCACGGAGAGTATCGCATGCTGGCCGCGCACGGGCGGCTGGCCGTTCAGACGGGGGTCGAGCCCGACAACGTCTTCGTGGTGGAGAACGGCGACGTGCTGGAGTTCACGCACGAATACGGCGACAAGGTGGGCAAGACGTACGGCGGCCACGTGTTCGTCGACGGCTCGGGCATCGGCGACGTCGGCGAGGCGGTGCTGCGTGACCGCAAAGCACTCTCCAACGACGGCATCATCATGGTGGTCGTCGCGATCGACAGCGAGGAGGCGCGGGTCATCGCCGGTCCGGACCTCATCTCGCGAGGCGTATTCTATCTGCCCGAGGCCGACGGCGTGCTCGACGAGCTGCGCGCGGAGCTGGTAACGATGATCGAAGGAATTTCCGTGGACGCTATGCGCGACGTGAACACGGTAAAAGAGCACATACGAAGCGCGTTGGCCGGCTCCGTGTATTCGCGCACGAAGCGCCGCCCGGTGGTTATCCCGGTCGTCATGGAAGTGTAGCCCACCTTTGTCATCCTGAGCGAAGCGAGGCGCAGCCGAGCGCAGTCGAAGGACGGGTTAGCCGGCGCAGTCCTGAGCGAGGCGCGAAGCGCCGGAGTCGAAGGACGTCAAAGCGCCACCCCTTCGAACACTAGCCGTCCTTCGTCTCGCTGCGCTCGCTCAGGACTGCGCGGCTAGCGCGTCCTTCGACTCCGGCGCTTCGCGCCTTTGCTCAGGATGACATCGAGAGCCGGGAGATCACCGCGAAAGAGCACATACGCAGCGCGTTGGCCGGCTCCGTGTATTCGCGCACGAAGCGCCGCCCGGTGGTTATCCCGGTCGTCATGGAAGTGTAGCCCACCTTTGTCATCCTGAGCGAAGCGAGGCGCAGCCGAGCGCAGTCGAAGGACGGGTTAGCCGGCGCAGTCCTGAGCGAGGCGCGAAGCGCCGGAGTCGAAGGACGTCAAAGCGCCACCCCTTCGAAGACTAGCCGTCCTTCGTCTCGCTGCGCTCGCTCAGGATGACATCGAGAGCCGGGAGATCGCCGCGAAAGAGCACATACGCAGCGCGTTGGCCGGCTCCGTGTATTCGCGCACGAAGCGCCGCCCGGTGGTTATCCCGGTCGTCATGGAAGTGTAGCCACCTTTGTCATCCTGAGCGAAGCGAGGCGCAGCCGAGCGCAGTCGAAGGACGGGTTAGCCGGCGCAGTCCTGAGCGAGGCGCGAAGCGCCGGAGTCGAAGGACGTCAAAGCGCCACCCCTTCGAAGACTAGCCGTCCCTCGTCTCGCTGCGCTCGCTCAGGATGACATCGAGAGCCGGGAGATCGCCGCGTCGGTGAACTCCGTCGTCGTGGCGTGGCCGCCGAGGTCGGCGGTCGCGATGCCCTCGGCGACGGCGGCCATCGCCGCGTCGTAGATTGCGCGCGACGCGGCGGCTGCCCGGGCATCGTCGATGTATGAGAGAACGGCGGCCGCCGCGAGGATCATCGCGAGCGGATTTGCGACGTTTTTGCCCTCGAGCCGCGGCGCGGTGCCGTGCGGAGCCTCCGCCATGATCGCCGACGGCGCGAGGTTCTCGTCGAACGCGAGGACGACCGATTCGGCCCCGGCGATCGAGCCGAAGAGCTGCATCACGAGATCGGAGAGGCAGTCGCCGTCGCGATTGAGCGCCGGGATCACGAGCGGCGCGTCTCCCGCCGCCGAGAGCAGCAGCGCGTAGGTAGCGTCGATGAGCTGCGGATCGTACGCCACGCCTGGGTGCCGGCGCGCGGCGGCGTCCATCTCCTCCTTTAGCATGCCCTCGTACACGGGGCTGACCGTGTACTTCGGCCCGCCGAAGACGGTCGCGCCCGTCTTCGCGGCGTGCTGGAAGGCGTACTCGGCAACGTAGCGGCAGACTCGCCGCGAGATCGTTTCCGTGCGGCGCGCGATCTCGTCGATACCGTCGCCTTCACGCCACTCCTGCGCGCCATATGCGTCGCCGACGGCCATGCGCACGACGGAGATGGGCGCGTGAATTCCGCCGACGGGCAGCACGCGCGGCAGCTTTCTCCCCGTGCGCACGATGACCGATGCCCCCATCGCTTCGCGAAGGATGCGATTCGGCGAGCCGACGTCGTCGCGGCCCTCGGGCGTGATCGTCGCGGCCTTGAGCCCCAGACGATGCTGCTTGATTGCGGCGGCCGCTTCGAGCACGACGCGGTTGCGCGTCGCTCGCCGGTTCTTCAGCGAAAGGTCGTAGGGCATCAGTATGAGCTCGACACCGATGACCCGGCGGTCGAGCACGCGCAGCGCTTCGAGGAGCAACTCCTGCCCGGTCTGATCGCCCTCGAGGACGACGAGAGCCTGTGCTGAGCCGGTTCGAAGCACCAAAATGAACTCCCAACGTGACGAAGAAGAGATAGATTCCATGGCACGGGCGCGGCGCAGAGCGAATGCCAGGGCGAGGCTCAACCTCGAGATCGTTGGGATTACCGCGATTGCACTTGCCGTCCTTTGCGGTATCGCCCTCGCGTTTCCGCATCATGCCGGCGCGATCGGCGCCTGGACCGCCGGCGGACTGCGCCGGCTGTTCGGGTCGGCCGCGCCGCTCTTTCCGGTTCTGTTCGCGCTCTTCGGCGCGATCGTTTTCTTAGAAGTCAACGTGCCGCGCATGATCGCTGGGCTCGGCAGCAGCGCGCTCGCGTATTTCCTCATCATCGACGCGATGTTCGGGGCGCGCGGCGTGGCGCACGGCGGCGCGGTCGGATCGAACATATGGTGGGCGCTGCGCGCGCTCTTCGGCCCCGCCGGCGCCTGGATTCTGCTCGGCCTCGCCGCTCTCTCGCTGACATTGTGGCTGACCAACGCGAGCATGAAGCAGCTCATCGGCCGCGTCATCGTGTTCTTCGGCGGTTTGCGCCCGCCGCCGCTGCCGCGGTTGCCGCGCCTGCGCGAGGCCTTCGCCCTGCCGATGCACCAGAGCGTCGCCGAGCCGGCCGTCGAGCCCGAGGTCGAAGCCGTGGTCGAGCCCGAGGTAGAGGAAGAGATCGAGCCCGAGCTGATCGTGGCGCCGGCGCACAGCGCGCCGCCCGCGCCGCCGCGCTACTCCGAGCCGAAGCCCCTCGGCACCTCGAAGGGCGCCTATCGCCTCCCCGATCTCTCGCTGTTCGACGTTCCGCCCAGCCAGACGGTCGACGACTCCAACCGCGCAAACATTCTCGAGGATACGCTGAACAGCTTCGGCGTCGGCGGGAAGGTCGTGCACATCGAGCGCGGACCGTCGATCACGCGCTACGAGCTCAAGCCGGAACGCGGCGTCAAGATCTCGCGCATCGCGTCGCTCTCCGACGATCTCGCGCTCGCGCTGGCCGCGACGAGCGTGCGCATCGAGGCGCCGATCCCCGGAAAGTCCGCCGTCGGAATCGAGGTTCCGAATCAAACCGTGGCGGTCGTCGCGATTCGTGAGATTCTCGACTCGCTCCCCAATCGCGGGCAGGTGCCGCCCCTGTGGATGGCCCTCGGCAAGGACATCACCGGCCGGCCCGTCTTCGGCGACCTCTGCAAGATGCCGCACGTGCTCGTCGCCGGCGCGACGGGCGCCGGCAAGTCCGTCTGTCTCAACACAATCATCGCGTCGCTGCTGGTCAGCGCGACGCCGGATCAGGTGCAGATGCTGATGATCGATCCGAAGCGCGTCGAGTTGGCCGTGTTCAACGGCATCCCGCACCTCATCAAGGACGTCATCGCCGATCCGCGGCTCGCCGCCGGCGCGCTCTTCGAGATGACGAAAGAGATGGAGTCGCGCTACGAGCGCTTCGCCAAGGCCGGGGTTCGCAAGATCGAGGAATACAACGCCAAGTATCCGCTGGAACACCTGCCGTACGTCGTCATCGTAATCGACGAGCTTGCCGATCTGATGATGGTAGCGCCCGCGAAGGTCGAAACGACGATCATGCGGCTTGCGCAGCTCGCGCGCGCGACCGGCATCCACCTCGTCGTCGCGACGCAGCGCCCATCGGTCGACGTCATCACGGGGCTGATCAAGGCCAACGTCCCGTCGCGCATCGCCTTCGCGGTGAGCTCGCAGGCGGACTCGCGCGTCATCCTCGACATGAACGGCGCGGAGCGCCTGCTGGGACGCGGCGACATGCTGTACCTCCCGATCGACGCGCCCAAGCCGATTCGCGCGCAGGGCCCGTTCATCACGGCCTCGGAGGTGAGCCGGCTCGTAGAATTCTGGGCGCGTCAGGCGCGCCCGGACAACCTGCTCGACGTGGAGGTCGTGCCGGTCGGCGACGACGAGTCCGCACGCCGCGACGCAGACCCGCTGTGCTACGAGGCCGCGAAGTTCATCATCGAGACGAGCTACGCATCGACCGCCGCGCTGCAGTCGCAGTTTTCGATCGGTCATCCGCGCGCGGTGCGCGTGATGAAGCAGCTCGAGGACTTCAAGGTCGTCGGCCAACACGAGGGGACGAAGCCGCGCAAGATCTTGATCGGCCTTCCGGAGCTGGAGCTGATGGCGCCGCGCCTCGGTAAGAACCCCGGCGGTCAGCAAGACCTCTTCGCGAGCGGCTGACGGCGTGCAATACGATCTCGGCTACGCCATCCGCGCGATGATCGTGATGATCGTCGCGGCCGCGCTGTTCTCCGTGCTGGGCGTGCAGGTCGTGCACTTCGGGGAACCGGCAGCGTTGAGCGCATGGGAGCGCACCTTGGTCGGGCATTCGACACTTATCGCATGGTGGCTGACGTGGTCGTGCTACCTTTACGTCATGGTTCCGATCGCGGTGATTCTGCTGATCGTCGCGTGGTTGGCGCCCGAGTGGCGAGTGCGAATCCTCTTTAGCATCGCGATGCTGCTGCTGTGCTGGCGCGGCGCCGATCTGTTGCAGCACCTCTTCGCGCGGCCGCGGCGCCTCGACTGGGTGGTCAAGCACGAGACCGCGGGCTCGTATCCCAGCTCGCACGCCGCGATCGCGACGGGATTTTACGGCCTTTGGGCGCTGATGCTCTATATTTCAGAGCTGCCGACAGCCACGCGAAAGACGGCGGCGACGCTGCTCGCGGTGCTCGCGATCGCGATCTGCTGGGCGCGCCTCGCGCTCGGTGCGCACTACCTCACGGATCTGATCGGCGGGGCACTCCTCGCGGTCGCATTGGTCTCGGCTGGGCTCTCCATCGTTCCGCACGCGATCTCGGCCGGGCAGGCTGCGGGGCGGCTGCACCGGTCGGCCGAATAGGCGTAAAGATGCCGTTTTCAGATCCGATGTTCGTGGAGATCGAGCGCAAGCTCGATGCCGGCGTGCCGCTCTCGATGGACGACGGACTCGCGCTCTATCGCACGTGGGATCTGCACACGCTCGGGCGGCTCGCGCGCAAGCAGAAGGAGCGCAAGAGCGGCAAGAAGGTCTTCTACGTTCTCAACCGTTACATCAACTCCACGAACGTCTGTTTCGCGGGCTGCACGTTCTGCTCGTTCGCAGCGGACGAGTTCAAGGAACCGCATCGCATCTTTCGGATGACCGCAGATCAGGTCTTCGCCAAGGCCATCGAGACCGGAACGAACTTCAACCAGATCCACATCGTCGGCGGCCACGACCCGCGCCAGCTCTCCCTCGACTACTGGCTGCCGCTGATGCGGCGCTTCAAGGAGGCGCTTCCGCACGTGCAATTGTCGCTCTTCACGGCCGCCGAGATCGAGTACATGGCTCGGCGACACCGGCTGTCGTTCCCGGCAATCATCGGCATGCTCAAGGAGGCCGGACTCGACAACGTCAACGGCGGCGCGGCGGAGATCTTCGCGGATGGGACGCGCTCGAAGATCTGCCCGAACAAGGTGTCGGCTGCGAACTGGGTCGAGATTCACGAGGAGCTGCATCGTCAGGGCATCGCGAGCAACGCGACGATGCTGTACGGACACATCGAGTCGCTCGAGGACCGCGTCGATCATCTGATCCGCCTGCGCGAGTCGCAGGAGCGCTCGCCGGGCTACAACGCGTTCATCCCGCTTGCGTTCCATCCCGACGGAAACGAGCTATCTTACTGCGGCTGGACGACCGGCCTCGACGACGTCCGCACGTTCGCCGTCGCGCGCCTGATGCTCAACAACTTCGATCACATCAAGGCCTACTGGATGATCCAAGGCCTGAAGGTGTGTCAGGTGGCGCTGCAGTTCGGCGCCGACGACATGGACGGCACGCACGGCTCGACCGACGAGGAGATGATCTACCACTCGGCCGGCACTCAGTCGGGCCAGTACGTCGACGACCGCGAGTTTCGCCGGCTGATCGACGAGGCCGGCTACGTGCCCGCCCGCCGCAACTCGACCTACGACGAGTTCGCCTTTGACTGGACACCCTCCCAACCTGAGGCCGAGCCTCTTTCGGTGTCATCCTAATGCTCCGCTGCGGCCGAATCAAATACACTAACGACCTGCCGATCTACGCGGCGTTCGATGCCGGAGCGATCGAGTATCCGGGAACGTTGCACGCCGACGTGCCGGCGCGCTTGAACGCGATGCTGCTGCGCGGCGAGCTCGACATGGGGCCGGTCAGCGCATTTGCGTGGGCGGCGAACTCCGATCGCCTCGTGCTGCTGCCCGACCTCTGCATCGGGGCTCGCGACGAGGTCGTGTCGGTGGTGCTCGTCTCGCGGACGCGGCCGGCGCTGCTGGGAGACGCGGCGGTATACGTCAGCGAGGAGTCGGCGAGCGGGCGATACCTGTTGCGCATCCTTCTAGAGCAGCGCTACCGCGTGCGGCCGACGTACGTGGACGAGAGCGAACCGCGTGCGCGAGCGTCCGCGGGCGATCCGACGCTGTTGATCGGCGACGCCGCGATCGACGCGATCGAGCGGTTCCCCTCCGAGCTCGTGTACGACCTGGGACGGCTGTGGCACGAGTGGAGCGGGCACCAGACGGTGTTCGCCGTGTGGGCCGCGCGCCGTGACGCGTACGAACGCGATCCAGCGCCGTTTCACGCGTGCATGCACGCGTTGACCGACGCATACACGTGGTCGCGTTCGCACTCGCCCGAAGTCGTCGCGCTCGCGCAGCGCACGATCGCGCGTCCCGCGGGCTTCTACGAGAGCTACTTCGGGAAGCTCAACTTCATGTTCCACGCCGCCGCGCGCAACGGTTTGGCGGCGTATTGTCGCGAGCTGGTCGAGATCGGCGCGATCTCCGACGTCCCGGCGCCCCTGCGGGAGGTCCCCAGTGCCCTCGCTGGCTAGCCTGCTCGACCGCGCGGCCGGCGGAGGGCGCCTCGATTCCGACGAGGGGCTGCGCCTCTACAACGAGGCCGACATCCACGAGCTCGGTGCCGCGGCGCACGCGCGTCGGATGCAGATGCATTCGCCCGAAGCCGTAACGTACGTGGTCGATACCACGATCAACTACACGAACGTGTGCAACGTGCACTGCACGTTCTGCGCGTTCTTCCGGCCTGAGCACCATAAAGAAGGCTACACGATGTCGCACGATCAGGTGCTGGATCGCGTGAAGTACGCCGTAGATCAGGGCGCAACCCAGATCATGATCCAGGGCGGCGTCAATCCGGAGCTTGGCATCGAGTGGTTCGAAACGCTCTTCGCGCGGGTACGCTCGGAGTACCCGCAGGCCGACCTGCACTCGCTGTCGGTCTCCGAGATCGTCGGCATCGCGCACATCGAGGGAATCTCCACCCGCGACGTTCTCGCGCGGCTGAAAGCCGCGGGCATGAGGTCGCTGCCTGGCGCAGGCGCAGAAATTCTCGTCGAGCGCGTGCGCAAGCGCATCTCGGCACGCAAGGTGCAGCCGCACGAGTGGCTGGGCGTGATGCGCGAGGCGCAGCTGCTCGGCATGCCTACGACGGCGACGATGATGTTTGGCTCCATCGAGACCGCGGCAGAGCGCATCGAGCACCTGCACGTGCTGCGCGAGCTGCAGGACGAGACGGGCGGCTTCACCGCGTTCATCCCCTGGTACTACGTACCATTCAAGACGCCGCTGCGCGGCAAGGAGGCCACGGGCCTCGAGTACCTGCGCGTGCTCGCGATCTCGCGGCTCTATCTCGACAACTTCGCGCATTTGCAGGCGTCGTGGCTCACGCCCGGCTTGAAGATGGGGCAGCTCGCGCTGTTCTACGGCTGCGACGACATGGGCGGCACGATCATCGAAGAGCAAGTCGTGCACGACGCCGGCAGCACCAACGAGGCTACGCGCCGCGACCTCGAAGAGCTCATCCTCAAGGCCGGCTTCAAACCGGTGCTGCGCGACACGTACTGGAACCTCCGCGACGACCTCGCCCTCGCCGTGTCATCCTGAGCCGCTACGCCGCCGCGGATATTGTGGCAGCGCCGAGCACTTCGTCGGTGGTCGGATCGAGGAGCGCCACGAGCTGGCCGGGCGAAATCGCGCGTTGCGGGCGCTCGAAGCGCAGCCGCAGTCGGTCGCCGTCGACCACGGTCGCGACCGCCGGCGCAGGAGCAGCCCGGTAGCGGATCATCGCCCGCACCGGCGTTGCCTCTGAAGCGAAGCCCTCCGGACGAATCAAATTCAAAGCATCCGCCTCGAGCTCGCCGGAGAGCAGCTCGTCTTCGCGCCCGACGACGATCGTGTTCGTCGCGGCATCGATGCGCGTGACGTAACGCGCTCCCGCGCTGCTCGCGGGAAGCCGCGCCCGCTGTCCCACGGTGTAGTACGCGATGCCGGCGTGCTCGCCGAGTCGCTCGCCGCTCGTCGCGACGATCTCGCCTGCGCCGTCGATGTCGGGACGCACGCGTTTGATCACGTCGCGATAGTCGCCGCCTTCGACGAAGCAGATGTCTTGCGACTCCGCCTTGTCGTGCACCGGCAGCCCCATACGCGTCGCGTGTGCGCGCGTCGCTGCCTTGTCGAGTTCGCCGAGCGGCAGCAGCAGACGCGCGAGCTGCGCGGGCGTCAGTTGTGCCAGCGCGTACGCCTGATCCTTCGCGTGCGGATTGCGGAACAGATGCGGTCCGTCGTCGCGGCGGTCGACGCGCGCGTAGTGACCGGTGGCGACGTAACGCGCGCCGAGCCTGTCCGCGTATTGCGCGAGCGTCCCGAGCTTCACGAAATTGTTGCACGACACGCACGGGTTGGGCGTGCGGCCAGCGGCGTAGTCGCTCACGAAACGCTCGACGACGTTGCGCCGGAACGCCTCCTCGAAATCCAACACGTAATGGGGAATGCCGAGCACCGCGGCGCTGCGCCGGGCGTCTTCGAAGTCGTCGATGCCGCAGCAGCTTCGTGCGTGCGCGGGCCGCGTCGGCGCGTACATCTTCATCGTGATTCCGACGACGTCGTAACCGCTTTCGAGCAAAAGACCGGCGGCAACCGCGGAGTCGACTCCGCCGCTCATAGCCGCAACGACACGCTCTTTTGCCATATGACTTTCGCGAACAGGATAACACTAGAGCGAAGCTAACTCAAAGCCCAAATGTCAGGAGCGTCTAAAGCGCTGGGTGAGCGGTTTCGCGCGGCCCGCGAGGCGCGCGGCATGGCGGTTTCGGATGTCGCCGACCAGATCCGAATTCGCTCCCTCTATCTGGCCGCCATCGAGGACGACAACTGGAACGCGATCGGCGCGCCGGTCTACGTGCGCGGCTTCCTCCGGACGTACGCACGCTTCCTCGGGCTTGACCCGGAGGAGGCCGTCGCCGCGTTCAACCGCACGCAGCCGCTGCCGCAGACGAGCACGGCGCGCGAACCCGGGCCGCGCCGCGGGGCACCGTCGTGGGCGGGTGGCGCCCTGCTGTGGGGCGCGGGCACGGTGGCCGTGCTCCTGATCGCCTTCGTCGTGTTCACCGAGCTGACGATGCCACGCAGGACCGGCCTGCCGGCGACCGCCGTCGCCAGCGCCGCTCCGGTGGCGGCGAGCCCGACCGCTCCCGCGGCCACCACGCCGCGCGTGACGAGCACTCCCGCCGTCCCGGCGGTCGACGGCGGCAAGTCGCTCGCGCTGGTCCTCTCCGCCCCCTCTTGGCTGCGCGTTACGGTTGACGGGAATGTTAGTATGGAAGGCACGTTTCCGGCCGGAACGTCGAAGACGTTCCACGGGAAGAACGCCCTCGTACGCATTGGAAACGCCGGCGGCGTGGAGATCTACATCGACGGCAAAGACGTTGGGAAGCTGGGAAAGCAGGGCGACGTCGTGGAGCACGCGTTCACACTATAAAAGGAGATCATAAGGTTTGGCGAGCGAATCTTCGTTCGACGTGGTCTCGCGTGTCGATCGGCAGGAACTCGACAACGCGCTCAATCAGACGCGCAGGGAAATAGAGAATCGCTTCGACTTCAAGCACTCGAAGACGAACATCGAATTCGACGGCAAGAAGATCACGCTGATCTCCGACGACGAGCTCAAGATGAAGAACGTCGTCGACGTCCTCCAAAGCAAGGCCGTGCGCCGCGGCATCGACATCAAGGCGTTCGACTTCAGCGCGGTCGAGCCGGCCGCCGGGAGCACCGTGCGCCAGACGGTCGCGCTGCGCAGCGGCATACCCAAGGATCAGAGCAAGGCGCTGATCGAGCGGATCAAGTCGTTGAAGCTCAAGGTGAACGCGCAGTACCAGGACGAGCAGATCCGCGTGTCGGGCAAGAACAAGGACGACCTGCAGAAGGTCATCGCGTCGCTGCGCTCGATGGACTTCGAGCTGCCGCTGCAGTTCGTCAACTACCGCTAACGCATGCCGAGCGTCGCGTTCGTCAGCTTGGGCTGCGCGAAGAATCTCGTCGACACCGAGGTGATGATCGCCAAGCTCGGCGGCGCCGGGTGGCGCCTCGAGGCCGATGCGGATCGCGCCGACACCGTCGTCATCAACACGTGCGCGTTCATCGATCCGGCGAAGGCGGAGTCGACGGAGACGATCCTCGAGCACGCGTCGCGCAAACGCGCGGGGCAGCAGCTGATCGTCGCCGGATGTCTGGCGCAGCGCTACGGCGATCAGTTGCAGAGCCTGATCCCGGAGATCGACGGCGTGGTCGGCACGGGAGCGTACGCCGGGATCGTCGAGCTGCTGGCCGACGTCGAGGCCGGGCGGCGGCCGGTGCGGCTCGAGCTCGAGCCGGAGCCGGAGCACGACTTTCTGCCGCGCCTGGTGACGACGCCGCGCGCCACGGCCTACCTTAAGATCGCCGAGGGTTGCGATCACCCGTGCACGTTCTGCATCATCCCGGCGCTGCGCGGAAAGTTCCGCAGCCGCAGCCCGGAATCGATCTGCGCGGAAGCCCGGGCGTTGGTCGCGGGCGGCGCCAAGGAGCTCGTGCTGATCGCTCAAGATACGTCGATGTGGGGCCGCGATCGCGGCGTGCGCCGCGGGGGTCTCGCCCAGCTGCTGGAGCGGCTACATGAGATCGACGGCCTCGAGTGGATCCGGCTCCTCTATCTCTATCCCGCGACCGTGGATCGCGAGCTCATCGACGCGATCGCGCGCCTGCCCAAGGTCTGCAAGTACATGGACATGCCGCTGCAGCACGCGCATGCCGACGTGCTGCGCGCCATGTTGCGGCCGAGCAACGGGGAGCGCTATCTCGAGCTCATCGAAGAGTTCCGCGCGCGCGTTCCCGGCATCACGATGCGCTCGACGTTCATCGTCGGATTCCCCGGCGAAACCGACGACCACGTCGCTTACCTCGAGGAGTGGATCGGCCGCGCGCAGCTCGATCGCGTCGGTTTCTTCGAATACAGCGCGGAGGAGGGCACGCCGGCCGCGGGACTCGCCGACAAAGTCGGCCCGCGGCGCCGCCGGCAGCGTTTGATCCGTTTGCGCGAAGCGCAACGGCTCGCCTCGGAGCGAGCTCGCAGCAAACGCTGCGGAACGACGGTGCGCGTGCTCGTCGAAGAGTCGCGCCGGCTGCGCGAGCGCGACGGCTTCCGCCGCTACCTGGGAGAATCCCGAGCATGGTTTGGAAGGTCGGACGGTGAAGCGCCTGCGGTTGATGGCGGTATTTACTTCACCGGCCAGGCCAGCGTGGGCGAGTTTACGCACGTGCGGCTCGAAGGACACGGCCCATTCGATTTCTTCGGCACAGCGATACCGGCGGAGCACGCCGTCTGTTGACTAGCCGCGTTCTCACGATCGTTGGGATCGTCGTAGTCGGCCTCGTGTCGACGCTGGCGGGCTACGCCGTGTTCGAGCACAAGAATCCCGTCGCGGCGATCACGCAGATCTTCGTCCCCGCGCCGCAGCAGGTGTTCGGAAAGAACAACCTGCTAGTGCTCGTCGAGGGTCTCGACTACGACTACACGGACAAGGACGAGGAGTTTTCGACGAACTCGCGCAGCGACGTCATCTGGGCCGTCAACCTCGACTTCGCCAACAAGCACATCTACGAGCTCTCCGTTCCGCGCGACATGATCGCCACGCTGCCCAACGGCACGCAGGCGAAGATCAACCAGGCGCAGTCCGACGGCGGCGTCAAGGAAGCCAAGGACGTCATCTCGCAGTGGCTGGGCGTCCCCGGATTTGACCGCTACGCCGTCCTGCGGATCGACGCGACGAAGGAATTCGTCGACGCGATCGGTGGCGTCAACGTGTACGTCAAGTCGTCGAACTGCCTGCGCTATAAGAGGGACTGCACCGGCGACCCGCTCGACTACGACGACACCTGGGGCCACCTGCACATCCATTTGAAAGAGGGCATGCAGCATCTCAACGGCGAGCACGCCGTGGCGTACATGCGCTTCCGCCACGACTGGTGCAGCGACCCGTGCCGCATCATGCGCCAGCAGCAAGTGCTGCACGCGCTGGTCGCCAAGGTCAAGGGCGACCGGATCAACACCTTCCTCCACCTCGGCGACCTCATCCGCGTGTTCCATAAATACGTGCAGACGGACTTCGCCGACTCGGAGCTGCTCTCGATCGCGAACTATTATCAGGGCACGCCCGATTCGTCGGTCATCGTCGCTCAGGTTCCGTACACCGACGACGTGAATCTGCCGGGCTATGGCGACTCGCTCGTGCCCGACACCGCCGCGCGCGCGCACCTGGTCGCCACGATGCTGACCGCACCGCCGGCGCCCGTGCCGTCGCCCGACTCCATGACGCTCGCGGCGATCGCCCCGAACACGCTGCGCGTCGACGTCGAGAACGGCAGCGGCGTCACGGGCGCGGCCCGGCGCGTCGCGACTGTGCTGAAGCAGGCCGGGTTCACGATCGGCGACGTCGGCGATGCCGACCGGTCGGACTACGGAACGACCGAGATTCACGAACACTCCAGCGTGACGTTCGCCGGCGCGAAGGTGCTCAGCGCGTTGCCGCACAGCCTCCGCAAGGCGGTCGTCGTGCCGGATCGAGCGCCGAGCAGCTCGCCGGCAGCGACGGCGACGCAGACCAGCGACGTCACGGTCATCGTGGGCAGCGATGTCACGAGGGAATCGCCGGCCGACTCGCTGCCGGATCACTCGTAACCCTCGTATCTCGTGTCGGCACAGACCAAGGGCATCATCGCCGTCGCCGCGGCCGTCGCGTTGATCGCCGGCGCGTGGCGCGCCGTCGTGCACCGCAGCGCCGTGCCGCCCGCGTTGGTCACGCCCACGACGAACGTGCACCTCGCATTCTCGAGCGACGTCGCGGCGCGGCTCTACCGCGTCATGCACGAGCTTCCCACCGAGGACCGTTCGGGGCGCCCGCGCCTCATCGCGCTGACCTTCGACGACGGGCCCTATCCGGTCTACACGCCGATGTTGCTCGACGTCTTGCGCGATCTAGGCGTGCCGGCGACGTTCTTTCTGATCGGCGCCGACGCGCAACAGTGGCCCGAGCTGACGCGCCGGATCGAGGCCGACGGAAACGAGATCGGCGATCACACGTATACGCATCCGAATCTCGATCAAGAATCCGCCGACGCGGTGCGCCGCGAGATCCTCGAGGGGCGCGACGCGCTATGGACGCTCAGCCACGATCCGGCGGTGCGCACGCTGATGCGTCCGCCGCACGGGCGGTATACCGAGCGGACGCTGAAGATCGCTCAGGCGCTCGGATACTCGGTCGTGCTGTGGACCGACGATAGCGGCGACTGGCGCACGCTGACGGTCGATCGGCTGCAGCGCCATTTGGTCACCTACGCGACGGCACCGGAGATCGTGCTGCTGCACAGCGGCAAGCTGGCGACGATCGAGGCGTTGCCGTACGTAGTCGAGCGCTTCAAGCGGGCCGGGTATAAGTTCGTCACGGTGGGAGAGCTGCTCAAGCTCGTTCAGACCGACGAGCTCAACCATCCCTTGCGCCGCGCGGTTTAAGGACGATGCCGCGCCAGATCATCGACACGGAGTCGAGCCGCCCGGCGTATGACCGGCGGCGCCTGCGGCGGCTGCTCGCCACGGTCTTGCTGCTCGTCCTGGTAGCGGCCGCCTGCTGGTGGTTCCTCGCTCACCACGCAAGCGGCCAGGAAACTCGGGCCGCTGGGGGAAGCGCACCTCCGCAGTACTTGTCATTAGAAGAGAAAGGGGTCCGCAGCGTGATGACGTTGGGGGAAACGAATGCTGCCTAAGGTGACGGCAGGGTTTTTCGCGCTCGTGCTGGCGGCGGGGATCATGGCCTGCAGCAACCTCGGCATGACGACCGGGGTCAACGTGGGGCCGAACTTCCCGTCGAAGACGCTCTATGCGTCCAACAGCAACCAGAACGCGATCAGCATCTACTCGAACGGAACGAAGGACGGCGGCGGCCCGGCGTTCCAGATCGGCGGCGGCAGCACGACGCTCAACGGCCCCCAATACCTGGCGTTCGATCATCGCTCGGACCTCTGGGTGACGAACTACAATCCGAGCACGAACAGGGCGCTGCTGATCGAGTTCGAGGCGCTCGCGACGGGCAACGTGTTGCCGCTCGCGTCGTCGGCGCTGATCGGGCACCCGCGCGGCATCGCGATCACGCCGAAGATGCCGAAGCCGGACGCGTCCAGCTCGGCGACGCCGGCGCCGAACATCATGGTGATCGCCGACAACGATCCGACCATTATGTTTCCGAACCGCGTGCTGCTGTATCGCACCGGGACCGTCGATCCGTACCAGTCGCTCGCGGGCCCGCGGACGAATCTGCAGCTGCCGGGCGGCGTCGCGCTCGACCCCAGTAGCGCGCTGTACGTGACCAACATTCAGGGCCAGTCGGTCGAGAGTTTCATTCTGCCCACGCCGTCGCCGACGCCCAAGCCGACGCCGACGACGAGCCCGACGCCGACGCCGAGCCCGACGCCCACGCCGAGTACGTCACCGAGCCCGACGCCGACGCCCACGCCCACGCCGACGCCGGTCAACATCTTCCCGCGGTTCACGATCACGACCGCCAACGGCATCATCACCCCGGTGGGCATCGCGCTCGACACGAGTGGAAACATCTACATCGCGGATCAGGGTAAGCCGAAGGCCGGTTGCAGCTCGCGCGTCGGTCCGTCGATCCTGGTGTACCCCGCGTACCACAAGGGCCTGCAGTACAAGAAGCCCATCCGCACGATTCACGGCTGCAACACGGAGCTCATCGCGCCGACGGACCTCAAGGTCAACTCGGCCGGAGTCATCTACGTCGCGGATGAGACGCAGACCGGCGCAGGAATCGTTTTGATCTTCGCGGCCGGCGCTTCCGGCAACGTTGCGCCTATGTCCACGTACAAGTCGCCGGGAGCGGTGACCGGATTGGGGATCGTGCCCTAAGAGCCCATGGCGTTTCTCAAGGGAATCATTGATGGCAACGAGCGAGAGGTCGCGCGGCTTCGGCGCACGGCTCGGGCCGTCAATGCGTTCGAAGAGGAGATCGCGGCACTCTCGGATGCCGATCTCCAGGCCAAGACGGCGGAGTTCAGGAGCCGGCTAGAGCAGGGCGAGTCACTCGACGACATGCTGCCCGAGACGTTCGCGGTGGTGCGCGAGGCCAGCAAACGCGCCATCGGCATGCGGCACTTCGACGTGCAGATCATGGGCGGTCAGGTGCTCTACGAAGGGCGGATCGCCGAGATGAAGACCGGCGAGGGCAAGACGCTCGTCGCGACGCTGCCGGTCTACGCGCGCGCGCTCGAGGGGCGCGGCGTCCACCTCGTCACCGTCAACGACTACCTGGCGCGCCGCGACGCCGAGTGGATGGGCCCGATCTATACGTTCCTGGGCCTGACCGTCGGTGTGATTCAGCACGGTCTCGACTCCGCGCAGCGCCGCGCGGCGTACAACTGTGACGTCACGTACGTGACGAACAACGAGGTCGGGTTCGATTATTTGCGCGACAACATGGCGTGGCAGGTCGAAGATTTGGTGCAGCGCGAGCTGTACTTCGCCCTCGTGGACGAGGTGGACTCGATCCTGATCGACGAGGCGCGCACGCCGCTGATCATCAGCGGGCCTTCGCAAGAGTCGGGCGAGCTGTACGACAAGTTCGCGCAGATCTTGCCGCGCTTGAAGAAAGACGAGGACTACACGGTCGACGAGAAGGCACACGCGGTTCCGATCACCGAAGCGGGCGTCGCCAAGGTCGAGAAGATGCTCGGCATCCAGAACCTGTACGAGCAGCGCAACATCGAGCTCACGCATCAGCTCAACGCGGCGCTGAAGGCGTGGAATCTCTTCCATCGCGACCAGCAGTACATCGTGAAGGACGGCGACGTGATCATCGTCGACGAGTTCACTGGCCGCCTGATGTACGGGCGCCGCTACTCCGACGGCATCCACCAGGCGATCGAGGCGAAGGAAGGCATCAAGGTGCGCGGCGAGGATCAGACGCTCGCCACGATCACGTTCCAGAACCTCTTCCGGCTGTACGAGCACCTTGCCGGCATGACCGGTACGGCGAAGACCGAGGAGCGCGAGTTCCGCGACATCTACGGCCTCGACGTGGTGATCGTGCCGACGAACATGCCGATGATCCGCAAAGACAACTCCGACATCGTCTACAAGTCGGAGAAGGCCAAGTTCGACGCGGTCGTCGACGAGATCATCGCCGAGCACCAGAAGGGGCGCCCGGTGCTCGTGGGAACGCGCTCGATCGAGAAGAGCGAGCTGCTGGCGGCGATGCTGCGGCGCAAGGGCGTCGAGTGCAACGTGCTCAACGCGAAGTACCACGAGCAAGAGGCCGAGATCGTCAAGGATGCCGGGCAGGAAGGCCAGGTGACGATCGCCACCAACATGGCCGGTCGCGGCACCGACATCAAGCTGGGTGAGAGCGTCGCGACGAACGGCGGCCTACACATCATCGGCACGGAGCGGCACGAATCGCGGCGGATCGATAACCAGCTGCGCGGACGCTCGGGGCGCCAGGGCGATCCGGGCTCGTCGCGCTTCTACGTCTCGCTGGAAGATGAAGTGATGCGGTTGTTCGGCGGCGAGCGGATGACGAACATCATGGAGCGCGTCGGATTCACCGACGAGCAGCCGATCGAGTCGGGGCTGGTGACGAAGTCGATCCAGCGCGCGCAGGGCAAGGTCGAAAACCACAACTACGAGATCCGCAAGCACGTGCTCGAGTACGACGACGTGATGAACAAGCAGCGTACGATCATCTACGCGGATCGGCGCGCGACGCTGGAAGGCAACTTCGACTCGCGAACGTTCATGCTGCAGACGCTCGAAGCCAAGGTGGACGAGGCGGTCGAGGAAAACGCGCCGGAGAATGCCCATCCGAGCGAGTGGGATCTCGATGAGATGATCAACGCGCTCGAGCTGATCTTTCCGATCAAGCGCGACCTGACGGTGACGGATATCGCCGGCAAGGACCGCGAGGAGATCCGCCGCATGCTGCGCGAGCGCGCGCGCGCGGCGTACGAGACGAAGGAGAAGGAGGTAACTCCGGAGATCCTGCGGGTCGTCGAGCAGCGCTATCTGTTACTGCCGATCATCGACCGGCAGTGGGTCGACCACCTGTACGTGATGGACCACCTGAAAACCGGCATCGGCCTGCGCGGCTACGGCCAAAAAGACCCGCGAGTGGAGTATGAGAAGGAAGCGTTCGAGATCTTCGAGTCGCTGAAGAACAACATCGCCGACGAAGCGATCAAGGGCGTGTTCCGCGTGGTGATCGAGCACGGTCCGCCGCAACCGCAGATGATGCCGGGCCCGCAGTTCGAGCCGATCCCCTCGGGCGAGCTGGTTCCGCAACCGGTCGCCGCGGGCAACGCGCTGCCGCCGCAACAGCTCGAGCAGATGCTCGGCCCGGCGCCCGGCACTGGGCGCCGCGTTCAACAGTTCCACACGAACAAAGACGACGAATCCCCCGCCAAACCGATGCAGCGCGAACAGCCAAAGGTCGGCCGCAACGAGATGTGCCCCTGCGGCAGCGGGAAGAAGTACAAGCGCTGCCACGGTGCTGCAGCTTAGCGGGATAGGAGTTGACGAGGCCAAGACGAGACAAGCCTGGCGCCTGGCTGCCGCGCTCGTGGCGCTCGAAGCTGCAACGCGATCCAAGCGCAACGCGTTAAGCGCCGCGATCTAGGCTGCTAAACTGCGAGCGCTGCGAGGCGTAGCTGCTAAGCTGCGAGCATGCAATGCGCCTCGCGATCGGCGCCGGGCTGCGCAGCTGCGAGGCTCTAATCTAAGCCACGACGACTAGCGCGATGCGGCCTCGCGGGCGCGGGGGGTGGGTCGGGCTTAGTGCCCAGGTGGGACGCTGAACGTAACCCCTGCGGGATCGAGATACCGGAGCGCGATTTGCTTTCTCTGGGCATTGCCGCGTGGGTAACGCCAGAAACCCAAAAGCGGTTTGCCATGGTGCGTATAAGGCAGCACGATCAGGCCATCATGTATCCAAAACTGAATCGGAGCGTAACATCTCTTCCAGTTCTGTAATCGCGTCGTGCCAACGACCAAGCCTATGCCGCCGCTTACAGACACCCGATAAATAAGGTGTTCATAGTCGTTACCAATCGCGATGCTCGTGGCCATCCCACTGCACTCCTCCTGGCCGTTGGATAGCCTTGTTAAGCTTGATGGTCGAAAGTGCGTTGCCACCCTCGGGAAGCTCGGCGACAACCGCCGTTGGCGATCGTTGATCTCTCCCATCGACAAAGAGATTTCCATTTTCGTCGTAGCCGCAGTAGTCATACACGAAGAGATCCGGGCCCGTTAGTGGCGGACCGGAGGCGTCGCACCCGGAGGGTTGAGCTCCAGATGCTAAAGCAAAACTTTACGCCCTTATATCCCCCGCTGCAAGTCCGCGCTGGTGTCCTGGTCGTGGACGGCTTCGGCATTGCGTTGCGCGTCGTGAACCGGGGCAAGCTGCGCGTCGAGGACGGGATCGGCAGGCAGCGCCGATCGCTGACGCTCGACCGCGCCGGGTGCGGCCTCGAACGCCTCGTTCTGATCGGCCACGCGGGCTACGTCACGCTAGAGGCGTTCGCATGGCTGCGCGCGATCGGCGCCGCGCTGGTTCAGATCGGCCGCGACGGCGGGGTGCTCGCGCATTCGGTTCCCTTCGGCTACGACGGACACCCCATCCGCCGCGCGCAGGCGCTTGCCGTTACGAACGGCTTGGACCTGGCGATCGCGCGCGAGTTGATCGCTGGCAAGCTCGACGGCCAGCGGCGGATTCTCGTTCGGCTTGGCGCCGATCTGCGCGAGTTCGACAAGCTGCGAGCCTCGCTCGCATTGGCCGAATCGATCGACCGCGTGCGCGTGATCGAAGCCAATGCCGCGGCGCTCTATTTTCCGGCTTGGCGCGACGTACGGATTCGTTTTCGCGAGCGGGACCTCGCACGAATCCCTGCGCGCTGGCTTCGGTGCGATTCGCGCGCCTCGGTGCTAACCGGCGCGCCTCGCGCTGCGACGTCACCGCTCAACGCCATGCGGAACTATCTTTTCGCGTGCTTGGGGTCGGAGGCACGGCTCGCACTGCTCGCACATGGCTGCGATCCTACGCTCGGCGTGCTCCATACCGATCAGCGCAACCGCGATTCGCTCGCGCTTGACGCCATGGAGCCGGTGCGCGCAGACGTGGACGCCTTTCTGCTCGACCTCTTGGAAGATCGCACGTTCACGGCTCGCGATCTCGGTGAGCTCCCGAACGGCATTTGCCGGATCGCGGCACCGCTGACACACGAACTCGCACTCACGCTGCCGCACTTGCGCGATTGCCTGCGGCCAATCGCGGCGCGCCTCGCGCAGACTTTCCGCGAGTCGCTCGTGCATGGTGGCGCTTCGCCTCGCACCCGATCGGCAAGGGCACGCAGTTTGCGCCGCACTAAACCGGGACCGGGCAAGTCGTCGCTGCTCGCAACGCCTCGCAAGGCCTCGCAGCCGCGGCCATATGTGACACGTGCATGGCGTGCGCCAACCGTCGAAGCGCTGCTGAGCTCGCCCATTGCGTGCGCGATGTGCGGCGAGCCTGTGCTCAAGCGCAGGCGGCGACATTGCGATGCGTGCATGCCGAAGGCTCGCCGCGAGCACGGCTTGCGTGCAATCGAGGCCGCACGCAAAGCGCTCGCAGCGCAGGCCACAGCAGGCAACGATCCGCGCCGCGGGCCCGCCGTGAACCGCGCGCGAGGCGAGGCGGTCAGCGAGGGGCATCGCCGCAACCGCAGCTGGGCGCGCGAGCATCCGGCCCAGCGCGACGAGGCCTGGTTCAAGCGCGAGATCGCGCGGAAGCTCGATGCGTTCTCGCTCAAGGAAATGGGCCAGGCTACAGGGCTATCGCTCGCGGCGTGCTCGCGCATCCGTGCCGGATCGCAGGTGCCGCATCCGCGGCACTGGGAAGGCTTGCTGGCATTGATCGAAGCTGGGAACTGAGCGGGCTGCGCCGAACCTGCCAAACCGCTGAGCCGTTCACGGCACATGGAGCAAGGTAGGTGAGGGTTTCACAGTTTGGCCACTACGCGCTGAGCACTTTCGCAGCCGCGGGTATCCTCGCGGGTTGCGGTGGATCGCAGCCGCCGATCACAGCGCCCGGAGCGAACGTTCCGATTGGTGGATTTCCCAACATGGTTGAAAATCGAATCGTCGGGCGTTTCTCAACGTCAGAGCGGCCGCGAGAACGACCGGCTAAGATCGGCGCTGCCGGAAGTTACGCATACACAGGCCCTCTTCTCTACGTCCCAAACTGGTCGCCCAGCACGGTCCAAGTGTACCCTGCCAAGGAAAACAACCCGAACCCGATGGCAACAATTACCGAAGGGGTCGATTCCCCCGAGGATGCCTGCATCGATGGGAGTGGGAACCTCTACATTGCCAACGCACCCGTAGCAGGATCAGGCTCGATTTCGGTTTACGCCGCGGGTCAAACCAAGCCGTTTGAGGTCATTACCACAGGCATCAATGGCCCAGCGGCCTGCGCGATCGACGCGCAAGGAAATCTTTGGGTTACGAACTTCAACGGAGGCAACGTAACCGAGTACCTCAAGGGTACGAAAAACCCGCACGAGGTCATCACAAGTGGCCTCGTTACGCCCAACGGGATCGCTATCGACCACTCCGGTAACCTTTACGTCGCAAATGGTCCTAGTTATTATATCCAGGACAACGTCCAGGTTTATTCGCTTGGAAGCAAGTCGCCGAAGCGGACGATCACCGATGGTGTGACATCTCCTGTCGGCATCACGGTAGACGCCAATCGCACGCTGTACGTGACGAATATCAACGAAGATAACGTCGAAGAGTATCGTGCCGGCAAGAGCCACCCCTTTCAGACCATCACCGTTAGCATGAAAAGTTATCCCGCAGGAGTGGCGGTCAATAAAAAGGGGCGCCTGTACTTGTCCAACTACGGAAGCTCCCTTGTTGAGGAGTTTGCCCCCGGTTCGATCACGCCTTCGAAAAAGGCGATAACCAAAGACCTCTACACGCCCTCGGGACCAGCCTATTCCCCGCCGCTGTTGCCCTAAACTTTTGTAGCGCAATGCAGCAAGGAGCTAAGCAGATGAGACTTTCAGATTTTGGCTACGCGCTGAGTTTCGCAGCCGCAAGTATCCTCGCGGGCTGCGGCGGCTCGCAGCTGCCGATCGGCGCGGCGCCCCAAAGTCAGGCGGTGAGCCCGCACAACAATCGGCACCCAAGCGCTTCGTATGCTGTGTTGTACAGTTTCCAAGACCAACAAATTGAAGGAAAGAAGTTCGACGGTACCCGCCCGGCTGCAGGGCTTGTCGATGTCAACGGCACCTTTTATGGCGCGACCTATTACGGAGGAAAAGTGCCGTGTCGCGTTCACACCCCTGGTTGCGGGACGGTCTTTACGATCACCCCCTCCGGTTCGGAAAGTGTACTCTACCGTTTTAAAGGAGGCGTAAGCGACGGTCAGGCCCCGGATGCAGGCCTCATCAAAGTCGACGGCAAGCTCTACGGCACAACGGAAGTCGGGGGCGCGAACGGCGACGGAACGGTTTTCTCGATAACACCGTCCGGCCAGGAAACCGTGCTCCACAGCTTCGGCGCGTCAGGCGATGGCGTATATCCGATCGCGGCCCTCCTCAACGTCAATGGTACGCTTTACGGCACAACCTATGTGGGTGGCACGCAAAGTGTGGGGACCGTGTTCTCAATCGCCGGGTCTGGTCAGGAAACCGTGCTACACAGCTTCGGCGCGTCAGGCGATGGCGGATGGCCGGGGGCGTCCCTCATAAAGGTCGCGGGCACGCTCTACGGCACAACACAAGTCGGGGGCGCGAACGGCGATGGAACGGTCTTTTCGATAACACCGTCCGGCAAGGAAACCGTGCTCTACAGTTTCAAAGGCGCCCCGAGCGATGGTAAACTGCCAGAAGGTCCGCTCATCGACGTCAAAGGGACGCTCTACGGCACGACGGCGACCGGGGGCGCAAACAAGGCAGGAACGGTCTTCTCGATAACGCCCTCGGGTCACGAAACCGTCATCTACAGTTTCAAAGGCGGCACGGCAGACGGACAGAAGCCGCAGGAGGCGCTCATCAACGTTCATGGGACGCTCTACGGCGTTACGGGATACGGTGGCGCGGAAAAGCATGGAACGGTTTTCTCGATAACACCTTCCGGCACGGAGAGCGTACTCCATAGCTTCGGTAGCCGCGGAGACGGTGTGTATTCGGATGCGCCCTTGCTCAACGTAAAAGGGACGCTCTACGGCACGACCTATAAAGGCGGCGCAAACAACTTTGGAACGGTGTTCGCGTTGAGCCCATAGCGCGTCCGCGCGCTTTCCCCGCGCTCGCGAGGCCGCATCGCGCTAGGCGCTTAGCGGCGTGGCGTAGCCTCGAAGCTGCGCAGCCCGGCGCCGATCGCGTCGTGCATCGCGCCTCACAGCATGGCGACTTGCGCCTCGCACTGTGCTCGCAGTCTCGCAGCTTAGATCGCGGCGCTTAACGCGTTGCGGCTTGGATCGCGGCGGCTTGGATCGCGCGGCGGCTCAGCCCAGCTAGGCTGGCCAAGAGGGGGCGGTATTTCAAAGCGGCCCAACTCCTCCCGTGCTGCAGCTTAGCGGGCTGTGAGGTAGAGGGGCGAAACCGCACACCCTCGGCTGGCGCCGCCGATCCGCCGGCCCTCGCAAAAATACCGTAAAATAAGGCTTTTTCGGCTATGCACTCAGCCGCTGCGCGTCATGCAAACTTTGCAGCGGCGTTTGCAAAAACCGCGTCGCTTCGAAAACGCCATATGGGATAAGGTGTTTTCACGCGGTCCCGACTTGCATTCTCCATGCGTGATGCTTTTAAGTTCCGATGGCGCTCAGGCTCTCCAAGCAGGGCATACCTCGCACAAGGATAGGCCTAGCCAACCGCTAAGAGTCGTCGAGCGAGCTCCGAGGGCTTCTTTGCGGCGCTCGGGGCCATGAGAGCGTGATTAAGAATAGTAACTTCACAGCCGATCTCACCGTTAGGAGGTAACATGACGACCGAAGTTTTTCGTTCCATCGACGGCACACTGCCGGAGGTTGCCAAAGGAACCTCCAGCGCTGCGACTATTTCTCCGGAGAACTTCCTCGGTGGCGAGACGGACATCACAGACGGTGTGGCCGTGACCACAGCAGTGACCGTCACATCTCATCAGCCCGCCACGGAGAACTCCTTTGTCGGACACATGGAACCCGCAGCTGCCACGGCAAAGAAGCTGATCGATGTCTATGGTGATGCACTTCGCCGTTTAGCTGATTCGTAGAGATCGTAACCTATCTCTCGTACGAGGACGCAAACGAATACGCTTCGTTTGCGTCCTTTTTTAGTCCTGACGCCGCGCCGATATTAGCGACTTGCGATCGTGGCATGATCGAAGCAGCGCTTGCGGTGCCAGCTAGTGGATTTGGCGACCGCGAGTTCTACCCAACGCTTCACGAAAAGGCTGCGGCGCTCTTATACAGCCTCGTGAAGGGTCACCCATGCCCCACTGGGAACAAGCGGCTTGCAGCTGTACTTACTATTGCTTTTCTTGAGCTGAACGGCCAGTTTTTGTGGGTCGGGCCCCGGTTGCTGGAAGAGGAGGTGCTGGCGATAGCTGCATCAGACCCGAAAGATGCGCCGGCCGTGCGAGCTGCAGCAGCGACCTGGCTCAGAGACCACGTAATCCCGTCGTTGCGAGCGGCGGTCCAAATTAATGCGGGCATTCTACCTTGAGGAGTACGTAATGAAACTAGACTGGGCAATGCTGGCTAATCACGCAGAGAACGCCAACGGAGTAGCGTACATAAGCGGCGCCGGGATAGATACGGTGAACTCTCCGACGGTGCCAGCGCTGTTTCGCGGGGCGATCGCGCTTCGGCTGAACGTCCATCCTACTGAGATCGAGCGCGCCCACACACTCGAAATCCGCATTCTTTCCGAAGACGGGCAGCAGATAGCGCTGCTTAATGGATCCATGCCATCGATCCAGAAGGACCCGGACCTACCTGCTGGTTGGAACTATCATGCGATGTTTACGCTTAACTTCAATCTTCCGCTGCCGGTTGTTGGGCATTACAGCGTCGAGATTCTTTCGGATGGCTCACATTTAGCAAGCCTCCCGTTTAGGCTCAGATCTCTTGCACCACAGCCCTCTTAAGGAGCCTTTGTGCCTCCGCTCTCCGCAGTCGCGACGTTCTTGTGAAGGTCACTGCCACGTGAGCGCATAGTTCGAATAGAGCATCCACCCGTTTTGCCCTGTCTGTGGCCCCGATAAGACGCGCACAAAGACGTTATCATTCGGCGTGGTCGGGTCGAATCTCTCAACGATAACCCTTGTTCCGTTCCGTAAGGTCTGACCGTCTTTGCTCGTTGGTGTGGCGTCTAGTTCGCCGTCAAGAGTGAGTACTGTCCCACCATGCGAGTTTGGGTTGACGTTAAAAACTGTGAGCACAGCTCCCGGTGGGACGCGTGGCACGATCGACAGTGCTGCTGTGTAGCCACGCCACGAGCCATTATCCGTACGGATGAGAACTATGCGCTGAGTCATCCCCGTTTGCCGCGAAAGCTCCTGATTTATTGCAATGTCCAGCACGTGCGCCGCCGTACCCATTGGGACCCTCCTGCACGCACCTAGTGGACCGCCTCCTGCCCAGTCGTCATAAGCTTCAATACTCCGACAAACCGCCGCATGTGTGTCGTCCTCGCCATTGCCGAGGTAAACGGGGTCTCCCACACGCAATACTAGCCAAGATGGTTGTGCAGGTTGAGCGGCCACGGTGAGGGCGAGCACAATCCAGAGTGCGATTCCAAAGGTTTTTATCATGAGTTTGCCCCGTTCATTTCTTGCGCTCTGGATAAGGCATCGTTGTCCTTGCTTACGTTTAGCTAGATTCCTTGTTGGTTAGAACCTATCCTCGACGAGTTCTTGCAACGCTTCCCAATGCCGCGGATGCGGAACGCGCGCCCTGGATCGAATGCGCGAACACGCGACGAGCGAAAGTCCAGTCGCGGCCGCGATCTCCTTCAGCGAGAAGCCGTCGAGCTTGGATTGCACCTCGCGTTGGAACCACGCCCTGCCGCGTTTCTCCGGGCCGTGCTCGCGCTTCCACTCGCGATTTCGCCTGTGCCCCTCGGAGATCGCCGCCGCACGTTTCCGATTGACCTCTGGATCTCGCACACGCGTTCGAGCTCAAACGCCTTCGCGCGGACGGCGCCGAGCCGTCTCCGGGTACGATGCGGGGTTTGACGATCCCGCGGCCGGTCCACGTCGCATCCATCGAGCACATGGGCAAAGAGGTCATCGTCGATCCAACGGATACGCCGGAAGAGCTAACGGCCGAACAGCTCAGTGCAACCGATCCGGTCATCTATCGCGATGCCCATAAAACGTACGATGCTCTACGCGCCCGGGTTCGCGCCGCCGCCATTTCACGCGCTGCCCGGGAAGCCCAGGTGAGCCGTTTCAAACGTCAAGGCGTTCGTGAATCAAGGGACGGTCCCGCACCATTCGACGATCGCGAAGATCGAGGCCGCCCTCCAACGCCTCAGCACGTAGCGACGAGGGGCCGCCCCACCGGCGACGTAGCTGCGAAGCCATGCGCAGAAGCGGCTTTTGAGATCACGGCTTGAGTGCTGCGATCGGCTAGGCGGTATCGGCGACACGCGTATATACCCACCGTCGCCGAGCTTGTGTAAGTTACTTGTGGGTTCCGGCCGCCGCTGTTTGGCGGTATGATAGCGTTTCAACGGGGCAGGCGCCTTGCCGCTTGCGAAGGAGTATGTATGCGCGAAACCATGAAGCTCATCTCACCGCTCGTTGCTATGATTGCACTTGCGGCCTGCAATGCCGGCGGCCGCAGCCTGCCGGGAGCGATCGACCAATCGACCGTGGAAGCGCACCCGATCCCGCAGTGGCAGGCGCGGAACCTCGCACATCGGGCCTGTCCTGAAGCCGGTCCCGGCGAGATGCAGTGCGAGCTGCTGATCTTAAACAAGAGCCCTAAAGACAAAGAGCCAGGATGGGGTGCCCGAGATATCGAGGCAGCCTACAACCTCCCCTCGTTGAGCAAAGGCTCGGGAGAGATCGTCGCGATCGTCGACCACTACGATAACCCTAACGTGGCCTCGGATCTCGCTGTGTACCGCCGGCATTACGGTCTGCCGAAGGCGAAGTTCTACAAGTACAATCAGGACGGGCAGCAAAGCCACTATCCCAAAGGCCAGGTTGGTGCTGGCAATGAGATCGACCTCGACGTGGATATGGTTTCGGCCAGCTGTC
Organism: Vulcanimicrobiota bacterium; assembly: GCA_963752825.1. Taxonomy (GTDB): domain Bacteria; phylum Vulcanimicrobiota; class Vulcanimicrobiia; order Vulcanimicrobiales; family Vulcanimicrobiaceae; genus Cybelea. The sequence goes on from CAVVZF010000001.1 coordinate 1,318,076, forward strand.
CGAACTGCACGATCTATCTCATCGAGGCCAACAACAACAGCGTTACCTCGACCGACAAAGCCGAAGACGAAGCCGTGAAGCTGGGCGCGCACATCACCAGCAACAGCTTTACGTGTTTTGGCGGTGCGGGCGGGTGCTATAAATCAAAAGACTTCGAGTCGCCAGGCGTAACGTATGTTGCCGCAGCTGGTGACTTCGCTTATGGCATCGCTCGACCAATGGCATTCGACAGGGTCGTCTCGGTCGGCGGCACGCTCCTTTCGAAGAGCGGTTCGATCTATAGCGAAACCGTATGGCCCGATACGGGCGGCGGCTGCGCTGCGGACGTCGCCAAGCCATCGTGGCAACACGATCCAGGCTGCTTGGGACGGACGGCCAACGACGTGGCGGCCGTCGCTTGGAATGTCGCGTCGTACGATACGTACGGCGAAGGTGGCTGGATTACCGTCGGCGGCACGAGCGCTGCGACGCCCATTATTGCCGGCGTGTTCGCACTTGCGGGAAACGCCAGCAAACAAGACGGCGGCAAAATCTTCTGGGCGTTGACGGAAAAGAAGCGCCAGGAGGATCTGCACGTCATCAGTAGCGGCACCGATGGTTGTCCCCACGGCCTCGAAGGCAGCTACCTTTGCACTGCCGGAACCGATGAGTTTGGAACGTACTCCGGCCCAACCGGCTGGGGTACACCCAACGGCATCGGCGCGTTCTGAAAACGTGAAGCTACGAAAGGAAACGTGACACTATGCGCCTCTCATTAGCAACCGCGGATCGCGCATCAATCGTTGTCCTTACTACACTGCTCGCTGGATGCTCCAACGCATCCCTAAACTCGCAGACCCTGCCGGTTGGTTCGTCCGGCGCGACCCGAACGATCGCGCCTTGGCCCGGCGGTGTTCCCGACGTCGCGGTTCAGTTCGCCTATGTGGCCAACTTTGGTTCCAACAACGTTTCCGCTTTTACCATCGATGCGACCGGCGGAGCGCTGACACCAGTGGCAGGCTCGCCGTTTAGGGCAGGCACGGCTCCCTTCGGCATGGCGATCGATCCTACCGGCGAGTTCGCCTACGTTGCCAACCTTGGCTCCAATAACGTTTCCGCATATTTCATCGATGCAACGAGCGGTGCGCTGAAGAGGGTGAAAGGCTCGCCGTTCGCTGCGGGCACCAATCCCTCGAGCGTGGCCGTCGATCCTACGGGCAAGTTCGCATATGTGGCCAACGTTGGCTCCAAGAACGTTTCCGCTTACGCCATCGACGCGCCGACTGGCGCACTGACGCCGGTGAATGGCTCGCCGTTCAGGGCGGGCCTCAGACCCTATGCGGTGGCGGTCGATCCTTCGGGCATGTTCGCCTATGTGGCCAACGAAGGTTCCAACAATGTTTCCGCCTATACGATCGATGCGGCCGGCGGGGCGTTGACGCCGGTGAAGGGTTCACCGTTTGCTGCAGGCATTAATCCCGTTAGCGTGACGGTGCATCCTTCAGGAAAGTTCGCCTATGTAGCTTCTTACGGGTCCGATAATCTCGACGGCTATGCAATCGACGCAAAAACGGGGGCGCTGAGGCCGCTGCCGGGGTCGCCGTTCGCGAATCCGCGGTCCGCTCCCGAAGACGTTGTAGTCGCTCCTGGGGGCAGGGTTGCTTACGTACCGGATAGTCAGGGGTTCGGTCGGTCTGACAGCTTCGTTGCCGCCTATACAATCGACTCGACTAGAGGCACGCTGACGCCAGTTGCGGGATCGCCGTTTAAGAATGCGGGAACTGTGCCCGATTTTGGAGCAGTCGATCCTTCAAGCAAGTTCGCGTACGTCACAAACTTTAGCTCCGCCGATGTTTCCGCTTATACTATTGCGACCGACGGCGCGCTGAAAAAAGTGAAGGGATCGCCGTTTAAGACGGGCAGCGGACCCGTTGGGATATCCGTGTGCCGCGTCACGGGCGGCGAATGCATTCCCACGCCATTGTAACTTACGCAGCTCAAAGCCAAGCACATTGCGGTGTTTGCAAAGGAGAGTTTGTATGAATACAATCTCACGTAGGCAATACGCTCTAAGCGTTTGCGCTGCCGTCGCTATGCTGGCGGGGTGCGGAGGATTGGCGCAGTCGACGAACCCTAGCGCTCTGGCACCTCTCATGCGTGCACGCTCCGGTTCTTCCGGCAACGAAGTTCTCAAGGCCCGGATCGTCTCTCATTGCGTATTCCCTTTGGGGTGCCATTTTCACACAAAACATCTTGGTAAGGCGACTGGCCCATACCCCGGTACCTTTACCGTCAAGGGACGCTATGGCTACAGCAGTGGCTCAATGAGCGAGTCTTTCACCATAATCTCCGGGTCGTCCACAATTACCGGATCGCTATACTGCAGCTCGTCCGGATGCTTCTACACGAGCTCTCTTGGGAACGGAAAGGCGAAGGTTACATTGTATTATAGTCATCTAAACGAGGTGCTTTACAAACTTTGAGGCTGAGGCCCGAAGCTCGGGGATTCGACCTCAAATTACAGCAAGGGCAGCTGGTCAACGATCTGTTGAGTCCCATTCCCGCGCGACTCCTCGGCACGCAGCCTGGCATGGAGCGCGCCTGCGGCTTCGACCGGAGCGAGCCGTACAGCGACGAGGGACCGCCGATCGGCAAGGTGGCGACGGTGCCCGGGGCCGTGGTGGCTACCGAGATCGCGGCTGGGTTTAGCGCGGGGTCTTATCGGTGCCGTCGGCACCATGCTCGGCATCGGCAACTTGCGTGGGTCGTTGTGTGTGTACGGCGATCGAAGTTCTGTGCTATTATCAGGAACGAAGACAGGCACTTTGCGTGCTTGTTAGTGGAGCACCGCTATGAAGACGATCTCACGCGTCCCTTACGCTTTAAGCGTTTGCATTGTCGGCGCGATGCTTGCAGGCTGCGGCGGCTCGACACAGTTCCCGAACCCCGCCGCTCAGACGCCCGTGGGCAACGCGATTACCTCAAAACGGGCCGCGTCGCCGAGTTTTACAACGCCTCGCGTAGGCTCCGATTCTTCCAGCACTGAACGCCTCATCGGAATAGCTAAGCTTAAGTGTCGCTACGAGTCGGATATACCCACCACGTCGTTCAGAGCGAGCGGGACAGCGACAGGACCATATCCCGGAACCTTTACCGCCAAGGGGGGATGGTGGTTCTATAACTCACTACAGGGGCTGATATGGGCATTCCACGAGAGCTTTACCATAAGGTCGCGAACATCTACGGTTTCGGGAACGTTTTTTCCAGGCACCGAAGGGGGAGGGCGCACTCCGTGGTGCAGAAGGTTCGTCAACTCCGTGCCCTACACGAGTGGAAGTAAGACTGGGAATGCGAGGGTTAACATTCAACGGAGCGACTTCCGCGAAGACCTGCTGAGCTTCTAGTCACTCGTCGTAACCTAGCGCCTCGCGATTCGCTAGGATACCCGGCTGCCATGGCCTAGCCGCACCGCAGCCACACGCCGAGACGCGTAGTGGTTACCGCATAGTGCAGACGACGCATCGCTTCACGCCTCGATCACTATGCATAGCGCATAGGGCATGCATGTCAGGATCGCGTGGAAAAGCCTTATGCCATATGGCGCTTTCCAAAACGCTATATGGTGTAAGACAATATGGGAGGGCTGGCGCTCGCGCGTCGGCGTCGCGTGAATCGCGGTTCCACGCAATCGCAAGCGGCGTCTGCGCCGCGTGCCGTAAGAATCAGCACCGGCCCCATTCGCGAAGACGTAGTTTATCGTGGCAAGACTACCAGACAGAGCTACACGCGAAAGGGACCGGCTATGAACAACAATACCGCATCAACGGCCAAGAATGAAGCCCTGAGGTTTATCGGGCTGGATGTCCACAAGGAGACGATTGCGATCGCCGTCGCCGACAGCGGCAGAGCTGCTCCTCGGTCGCTCGGGGTGATCCACAACAGTCTCGACGACCTGCGCAAAATCCTACGCAAGATTGGCTCACCAAGCAGCCTGCGGGTCTGCTACGAGGCCGGCCCGTGCGGCTACGTGGTCTACCGTTTCTTGCGGCGGCTCAAGATCGAGTGCAGAGTTGTTGCGCCCTCGCTGATCCCCCGCAAACCCGGCGACCGCATCAAGACCGACCGCCGTGATGCGCTCGCGCTCGCGCGCCTGTTGCGCAGCGGTGAGTTGACCGCGACGTGGGTTCCCGATCCGCAGCACGAGGCGTTACGTGATTTGGTGCGCGCGCGCGAGGATGCGATCCAGGACCATCTGCGCGCTCGCCATCGCCTGAGCAAGTTTCTGTTGCGCCTGGGCGTGACGTCGCCGGCGAGCGTTCGCGCATGGTCGATCAAGTATCAACGTTGGCTTGACACCCTGCGCTGGGGCGATCGTGCGCAGGAGCTCGTCTTCACTGAGTACCGGCACAACCTTGAGGAGATCAGCCGACGAGTCGCGCGGTTAGAGCACGAGCTGGAGGCAGTGGCTCAAAGCTCGTCGCACGCCCAGACCATCGCCGCGTTGCAAGCGCTGCGCGGAATCAAGCTGATCACTGCTGTAACGGTGGTCAGCGAGGTTGGCGACATCAGCCGCTTTCAGACGCCCCGCCAGCTGATGGCCTACGCTGGGTTGGTGCCCTCCGAGCACAGCAGCGGCGGACGTGTTCGTCGCGGAGGCGTTACTAAGACCGGAAACGCCCACCTGCGCCGTGTGGTAGTGGAGACGGCTTGGCACTACCGGCATAGGCCCCTAGATACACCCGCGCTGCGTCAGCGCCAACGTGGTGTGGATCCTCGAGCTTGCACCGTAGCCTGGAACGCGCAGCAACGTCTGCACAAGCGCTATCGCCATTTGACCGCGCGAGGGAAGCCGCGACCCCAGGCGATTGTGGCCGTCGCTCGTGAACTACTAGGCTTTATCTGGGCAATCGGTCAGGTTCTCAAGTCGTCACAGCCGCACAAAACAGCGGCATAGCTACAAAAGGAGGTGCAGGACAGCGGTCAGCGGACGATCTCGATCAACGGCAAGGAGAATCCTCGAAAAAACCCATGCGCTAAGCCTGCGAATGCGCGACGTAAGACCGAGGCAGCTCCCCGACGCATCAATGTCATGCGGTATTCAAATCCGCGAATATCAGTCTGATTCACCGTCGAGCGCTAGCAGATCGTCCACTGACCGATGCCCTGCACCTCCTTGCGTTTCAACGGAGGAGACACATGGCCCAAAAACTTCAGATCAAGCGGCTTGACAAGCGCCCTTCCATATCAGGGTTTTCCTATGTGACGCGCTGGGACTGCGACCGCACTTTGCTACCTGTGCAAACGCTGATGCGGCCACGCCAATCATGCCGCCAAGCTGCGCGCCCGGTAACGGACAATCACACCACGACCAACACACTTGACCGCGAACTGGCTGAGGATGCCGCCTACGGTGAGGCGAAGCTCACTAGCGCGATGGAGGACCGGAGGGGGCCCCCTCACTTCGGGACGCTTCTGCGGCGTTACCGACTCGCCGCGGGCCTCTCGCAAGAGGCCCTTGCCGAGCGCGCTCGCATGAGCATCGACGGCATCAGTGCGCTCGAGCGTGGCTATCGGCGCACGCCACAGCGCCAAACGCTCGAACTCTTAGCCGGTGCGCTGGCGCTCGACGAAGACCAACGCGAGGAGTTCGAGGCGACCGCCGCTCGTCCGGGGCTGCCGCGCCGCCTAGGCGGCGCGTCGGTCACCGTCGGCCCGTGGGCCGAGACGATGAATTCTAATCTACCGTTGGCGCTGAAGAACTTTGTCGGGCGAGAGACGCAACTCGACGAGATAATCGCGCTCGTGCACGACCACCGGCTCGTTACGCTCGTCGGCGTAGGGGGGCTCGGTAAGACTGAGACCGCACTACAGGTCGGGCGCGCGCTGAATGATAGCACCGACACTGCGGTCTGTTTAGTCGAGCTCGCTCCGGTAACTGATCCTTCGTTGGTGGTGACAGCAATTGCGTCGGCATTGGGCGTACAAGAGGTGCCCGCTCGCTCGCTTCTCGCGACACTCGCTGCATATCTCAAAAATAAAGCGCTCCTGCTGATTCTGGACAACTGCGAGCAGGTCATCACGGACGCCGCCGAGGTCGCCGAGACCATTCTGAGAAGCTGCGCACGCGTGCGGATTCTTGCTACCAGTCGCGAATCACTGAGAGCAACAGGCGAACGCAGCTATCGGCTGCCCTCGTTGAGCGCGCACGAAGCACTTGCGCTTTTTAGCGATCGCGCGCGCGCGGTCGACCATCGCTTTGCCCTGACGGACGACAGCACATCAATCGTCGCCGAGCTTTGCCGTCACTTGGACGGCATTCCGCTGGCAATCGAGCTGGCGGCCGCGCGCGTGAACCAGTTATCGCCTCAAGCGCTAGCGGAGAAACTCGAGAATCGATTTTGCATTCTGGCCGGTAGCGAACGCACGGCTCGAGCGCGACAGCAGACGATGCGCGCGACGATCGATTGGAGTTACGATTTACTCTCCGCGCAAGAGCAACGCGTGTTCGAGAGGCTCTCGGTTTTCGCCGGCGGCTGCACCCTCGCGACGGCAACGACCGTTTGCGTCGACGAAGAGATCGCAGAAGAGGACGTGCTCGTTCTCCTCTCATCGCTGGTCGACAAATCGCTAGTGGTGGTCGATTTTGAAGGAAGCGAACCGCGTTATCGTCTCTTGGAGTCGTTTCGACAATATGCGCGTGAAAAACTCGCAGCTCGCGGTGAGCAAGATGCCATAGAGCATCGTCACGCGGTCGCGTACCTTGAACTAGCCAAGCGACTTGATCGCGCATACCGCACTGAGGAACAGTTCCTCGCGCTGGCCCACGCGGAAGTCGACAACCTGCGTGCGGTGCTTCAGTGGGCACTGGTCCAGCGCCGTAACGTCCTCTTGGGGCAGCGCCTGGTCTGGGAGCTCCGCGCGCTGTGGGGGGCCTTCGCGGAGATCGAGGGGCGACGCTGGCTGACCTATGCGCTGGAGCTTGTCGATGAGCAAACACCGCCGAGCGTTCTCGCAAGACTGAGTCACACAGAAGCGCTGATTGCGGCGCAGAGTTCAGAATATGATGTAACGCTTGTAAGTAGCAGGAGTGCCATCGCGTTTTATCGCATTGTGGGTGACTCACTTGGAGTCGCCCGCGCGCAGGATCTTGAGGCCGGAGCGCTTTTTCAGCAAAAGCGATTTGACGAGGCGAGATCGATTCTACAAGAGGCTCTCCCGGTCGCCCGCAACGCATGTGATCGCCGCCTCATCGGCGAGATACTGTCTATTCACGCTGTCATTGCTGTGGAGGACGGCGACCTCGTTGCATCGCGCGGTTACCTTGCGGAAGCACTGCCTCACTTTGAGAGTAGCAAACTCCGAACAGCCTGGGCGATGATTACGCTCTCCGGGATCGAGTCGCGCGCCGGGAACACGGAACTGGCACTTCGGCACGCAATGGCTGCGCTTGCGACGTTCAGAAGTTTCAACGTTGCGCGCGGCGTCGCGTGCGCTCTCGATAAGAGCGCAGAGTATCTGGTTTCTCTGGGTCGATGCAGCGAGGCGGAGGCAAGCGCACGTGAAGCGCTCGACGTCGCGCTAGAACACCGCTTAGACGCCCGTATTGTACAGGCCTTACAGAAATTGGCGGCGGTTGCCGCGCTGCGACCGCAAAGCGAAGGCGAACAGGCCCGTTCGGCATATATGCGGGCCGCGCGGATCTTGGGATTTGTGGATGTTCGCCTCGCAGCGATCACGGGATCTGAACCGCGGGATTTGGACCAGCAGCCGGAATACGATCGTATCCTCGCCGCGCTGCGCGATGGGATGGGTGCCGATGCGACCGCGAAGCTTATGGCCGAGGGTGGAACGATGACCGAAGAACAAGTGGTCGCGGAAGCGTTGGGTTAAATATCCCACCGCCAGGCGTTCCACCCACCGGTCGGGTTGACGCTGTAGTTGCGCAAGTCGGAGGAGCGTACAGTTAGGACGCTCCCGCCAAACAAGGGAACGTACGGGATCTCCGACCATATGAGGCGACTTGCCTTCCGATAGATGAGGGCGCGTCGCGACGGCTCGTCGGTCTGCAGGCCGATGCGCTCGAGCGCATCCAGGCGCGGATCGCAGAAGCGATAGATGTTTAGTCCCTTCGGGTACCAGCGATCGCAGGCCAGGAAGTTGTAGAGGTCGGGATCCCAGTTAAGGAAACCACCGCTCAGCGCGAGGTCGTAGGATCCATCGTAGAGCGGTCCGTTCGGTGCAGCAAACATCGTCCGATACGAATAACTTCTGATCGCAAGTTCGACGCCGACGGTTTTAAGCGACGACTGCAACAGTAATGCTATCCGCCCAAAACTCGTAAAGCCCGCAACAACTGCGAGAGTAAAGGCCAGACGCACGCCATTGCGTGTGCGAACTCCGTCCGGACCGCGCCTCCATCCGGCACGCTCCAGGATATCGCGGGCCGCGGCAGGCTCGTATCTTCGCGGGGGCAGCGCTTCGTAGCCAATCGCGGTCGACGGCAAGACGTTGCGAGCTTCGCTTGCGAGATCGTGCTCCACGTCGTGCAAGATGACGCCGTACGGCACCGCCGCGGCGATGGCTCGCCGCATGGCGACGCCGTGCAAGATCGGCTTGCCCACGTTGATGAGGAGCGACGCCTGACCGTTGACCACCGCCTTTTCTAGGACGACGCCTTCGACCGACTGGTATTGATCGACCAGCGAATTTTGTGGCGTCGCGATCAGATCGATCTCATGGCTCTTCAGCTCGACGGCGATCGCCTGTGCATTTGGAATGAAACGCATTTCGATTTGCGCGAGCCTCGGGCGCCCTTTAAAGTACCGGTCGAACCGCGCTAGGATGATACGGTCGCCACGTACCCACGAGACGAAACGGAATGGTCCTGTGCCGACCGGATGACCGGCCAACTCCCCGGTGTTAAAGTTGTGTTCGCGTTCGAGAACATGTGCGGGCAAGACCGGTTTTACGCCCTCCTGGAGTGGCGTGAAAAAACGCGACAGAAAGGCCGGATAGCGCTTGCGAAGATGGACCACAACAGTGGTAGGGCCAGTGGCCTCGATCGATGCCACGCGATCGTATCCTTCGCGCTCGAGCGTATTATTGCGCGGATTCATGACGGCTTCCCAAGACGCGACGACGTCGTGCGCCGTAAACGGTACGCCATCCTGCCACAGAACGTTTCGCCGCAAATGATAGACATACGTGCGCCCGTCGCGCGAGATCCCGCCGTTCGCCAGCGACGGCACGGCGCTTGCAAGATCGCCGATCAACCGTCCTCGATCATCGGCGGTGACGAGATAAGAATAGACGAGCGAAGAAAGCTCATATGAAACGCCCATCTCTGAAAGGTATGGATTGAGGCGGTCCGGATCGGACATCTCAGCAATACGGAGCACGTGGGGGATCGTCCACGGGTGGCGTCCCCCGACCGACACCGATGGTGCTGTCTTCGTGCAGCCCACGAGGGTCACGCAAGCCAACGCCATCACGACGGAATGGCGCATTGCTGGCCAAACCTTCCTGCCCGCCGTTTTGAGCGGGTTCTATCTGCTATTCAAGGGAAGGCTGCGGCGGACCGCTGATAGCGTCAGGGTCGTTAATACAACAAGCGCGTTTCTTGGTAGCGCCAACGGGAATCGAACCCGCGAATCGGGGCCCCGGCCGCTCCCGTCGAATACCGGATAGTCCTCTCCTGTACGGGCTTTTGTGTTTTCGAGTCCCGCCCAATCCTCTCGAATCCCGGCGAGTCTTGGCTAATCCGTTAGATCGCCGTTAGAGGAGCGGTCACTGTCTCCTCCGCCGCTCGTGCTAGCCTTACCGCGGTCCTAAGCTGCTTTCACCGTGCGAGTTGAGAGTTTGACGCGAAGGCGTTTGCGGAGTACGCCCAGGATGGTCGAAAGATTGTCCATGCTCGGGTTGCCGCTGGTCGAGAGCATTCGATGCAGGCTCTTCGCCGGCTTACCCGTTGCGATCGCTAGTTGCTCGAATCCAACGGTCGCGTTTACAAGGTCGCGTAAAACGAGTCGTGCCGTGTTAGGTTCTCCGTTAAGGAAAAGCGTAAGCGCTTCGTCTAGGAGGGCTTTCGCGAAGACTGGATCGCGCTTCGCGCGTTCTACTACAGTATGTCTAGAATCCCGAGTCAATGCCATAGCGTTCACCTTTTCTCTCTTGATCTTGAAGCCGCCGCCTTCCGAGCCTTGTATTCTGACCAGAGCGCCTTAGCCCGTTCAATGTCGGCTCGTTGTCTTTGTTTCGTTCCGCCGCCGAGCAGGATTACGAGATTTGCGCCGTCTTTGGCAAGATAAATGCGGTAGCCGCGTCCCCAGTCGATCCGATACTCGCCGATGACGCCGATCCACTTGATAGCCGAGGTGTTTCCCATTTCGAGGCGTGCCCTGGCTATTGCCACCTTCGCAGCTGCTTGAGTCGGAAGGTCGTCAAACCAAGCAGCATACGGGGCGGCTCCGTCCTCTTGAACGTATTCAGTGACGGTCAACGGCATCGGCGCTAATAGTAACATATACGTTACTAACTGTCAAATCACGGTTTCCCGCTCCAACAACTTCGTCGCCTTACTGCAAGTGATCTTGCGATTGCCGCCCGGTGTACGCGCACTTGGGGACTCTGAGGATGACAACGCTGGCGCTCAGCTAACGTTGCTGGATGCCGATGCTGATACGTCCAGTTACGCCGGACCTGTGGCCGGCACTCGAGGATCTTTTCGGAAAGCGCGGGGCGTGCAACGGTTGTTGGTGCATGTATTGGAGACTCGGCCCCGCGTATCGAGGGCGCCCGCACAGCAAGAATCGATCAGCGCTACGAAGGATCGTGCTGCACGGCGCGCCGCCTGGACTTTTGGCATTCGACGAGACGCTGGCGGTCGGCTGGTGTCAGCTAACTCCTCCCCCGGCGGCCACTTCAAACTGTACCAGGCGTGGCCACTTCAAAATGTACCAGCCCGAGCGTTGTAAAGTTCGTTGTAGCTTAGTCTAGGTCGTGGCCTTTGCCTGCCGGTTTCGGGCAGTGAGGCTGTGCTCGTGAAGCCGATAGCTCTTGCCTCGAATCTCGATGAGGTGCGAATGATGCATCAGCCGGTCGAGGAAGGCGGCAACGGCCGGTGTGTCGCCAAAGAGCTGAGGCCAGTCGTCGAGCGGCCGGTTCGAGGTTAGGATCGTCGAAGTACGTTCGTAGCGGCGCATCACGATCTCGAGCAAGTCTTCGGCAGCATTGGCGGGCAGCTTTCGCATCCCCAGGTCGTCGATGATGAGCAGCGGTATCTCGCTGTACGTTGCGATCGCATCGGTTCGTTCGCCCGTGGCGTTGGCCAGCAGCAGATCCTCGAACAGCACGTGTGCCTCCCGATATAGAACGCGGAAACCGGCGTGGATGGCGGCCATGCCGATGGCTTGGGCGATGTGGCTCTTGCCAACGCCGGCATTGCCGAGCAGCAGAGCGTCTTCGTGCTGTTCGATGAATCGGCAGTTGGCCAGTTCAAAGATGAGCGCTCGGTCGAGCGCGTTGAACTTCCAATCGAAGGCATCGAGCGTTCTTTGGTCGCGAAAGCCGGCGGCCTTGATGCGCCGCTCGATCAGCCGGTCACGCCGCCGTTGCAGCTCGTCGTGAACGAGCAGGCCGATAAAATCGAGTGGCCCGAGGCTGTCGGCCCTGGCTTGTTGGGATCGGATCGAAAGCGTATCGGCCATGCCGCCCAATCGCAGTTGCCGAAGCGAGCGGTCCAGTTCATCGGTGGTCATGAGGGTGCTCCTTGCGTTAGCGTCGCGAAGTGATCTGCGTATGTTGTGATCTCCGGGATGATGCGGTGTTCGTTCTTGAGTTTGAGCGGAGTTGCGTGATGCGCGAGATAGGTGCGCAGGAACTTGAAGCTGGGGATGCCCGAGGACACGGCAAAGGCGCAGGCGCGATCGACGGCTCCGGCATCGTAGCGGCGTAGCAGATCGAGCAATCCGTAGAGCGCCCGTAGCGCAATGGCGCCGCGGTCCTCTACGAGCCTGTTCGCAAAGGCTCGACAGCCAAGGCCAGCGCCACCGATGCGCGCGGCGAGCTGTTCGACTTGTATCGGCGTTTGCTTGGGCCGATCGGCCTCGTGCGTTCGCCGCTGCCCCTTGTAGAGTGCGATGGGATGCTCGCGCACGCACTCGTGCGTTTCTCGATCAAGAATGCGCAGCCACAAACGGCCGACGTGAACTGGCACTCTACGGCCGGCATAGCGCGGCGGCGCTGAGTAGTACGCGCCGTCGACCTCGATGTGCCCGTCGAAGTGAACGGTGCGCTCGGAGACCCGATAGTATTCGAACCGCGTCAGCGGGAGTTGCTGGAGGAATGGCTTCTCCTCTTCGAACATCGCGCGAACTTGGCGTTTGGTCGTGCCGTGAATGCGCGTCATCGCCCAGCGCTCATCCCAGTGGTCGAGATACGCGTTTTGTTCCTCGATGCTCTCGAATCGACGCCCTTTCAAAGCCGTCTTCTGCGTGTAGCCGATCTCCGATTCGACCTTCCCCTTGAGATCAGGCGCATACGGCCGGCATGGCAGCGCGACCACGCCGTAGTGCTCGAGCATCTTGGCATAAAGTGGATTGAGCTGGGGATCGTAGATATCCGGCTTGAGTACGCCCTCTTTGAGGTTGTCGAGTCGGACCGTATGCGGCGCGCCACCGAACTTCGCGAATGCGTCTTCGTGGAGCTTGCCCCAGATCTCGCTCGACGATTCCCAGACGACCCGCCGAAATGCACGACGGCTATTGCTCAGCTTCATCACGAATAGCCGTGGCCGGCGATATTTTCCGGTCCGCGGGTGCCGCGTTAACGCACCCTCCCCATAGTCAACCTGTGCCTCTTGCCCGGGATCAGTCTCAAACCGGCAACTGACTTTCAGTTCAGTTGGTCGCAGTTTGCCGACGAAACGCTTGACCGCGTTGTAAGCGCCGTCGTAGCCATGATGCTCGACCAGATCCTGGTAGATTGCGACCGCGTTACGGCCCTTGACAACCTCTGCCTCGATGAAGCTCCGATGCGGCTCGCAGGAGCTGCGCGAGGACGGCGCCAGGTCGGTGGCCACTTCTGGTACACTTTGCGGCTCGGTCGGCTCGGCGGCAAGCTCGCGGGCGATGCCCCGGACCGTCGCCCGGTGGAAGCCGGTCTCTCGTGCGATCCGCCGCTCTGGCCACCGGAGGCGCAGCAGACCGATGATTGTTTGTCGCTCGTCCATGCTCAGTCGGTTCATAAACGGCATCTTGCGACGCCGCCCTGGCATGCTCGGGCTGGATCACCTCACGCGCAGTGGTACACTTTCAAGTGGCCACCGACCCCTGGTACATTTTCAACCGGCCACCGGTGGTACATTTTGGGTGGCCACCGAGGAACTCCTCGTCGCAAACTCGCCTGGCTCGCACGCGCACCGCTGCTCAAGGATACGACCGGAGAGTCGGTTTGGTCGTTGTCTTGCTTCTACATTCGCAGAGGCTATCGCCGCCGTGGAATCATGTTGGCGCTGATTACCGCGGCAGTGAAGATCGCGCGCGTTCAAGAAGCGGCCGCCCTCGAGGCGTATCCCATCGACACGTCGCAGCCGAAGAGTACGAGAAACCTCTTCATCGGCACGGTTTCCGCATTCTCGAAGGCCGGCTTCAGGATCGTGGCAACGCGCGGGTATCGCACAGTCATGCGGCACGATCTCAGACAATGAAGAAAGCTAGAATGGCGCGGTTAGATGTTCTTCATCTAGCATCGATAGACTCCATCAAACATAACTCCATTGGAGGACGCGCAGCAGATCGGTATTATGCGCCGTGCGGGCCCTAGCAGCCATATGTTGAGCGAGCTTAGATTCATTAGATTCAACTTTTTGACGCGTCCTTCGACTCCGCCGCTTCGCGGCTCCGTGCAGGATAACACCTTGCAGTTCGAGCCCATGCGAGCGCCCGGGCTGGAAACGCTTAGCTTCCTACAAAACTCTTAAGATTAGAGCTTTCTTATAGCGCCAACGGGAATCGAACAGGTTCAAGCAGGGCCGTGAAGAGTCGCCGACGGTCATGCCCGTCATCGCTCCGCGCTCGCAGGATCACTCAACATCCACCCGGGCAGCAGTACAAGGACGTGACTATGACCTTCGACCATCTCGCCGGCGATCTCTTTTAGACCGTCTTTCCATTCGTCGCTCTCATAGAACGTGCCCAACATACGCTTGCGATCATCGAGCGAAGGGAACGTCCGCAGCCAAACTATCGTATCAGCGTCTTCGATGTCGCGAAACGGTCCTACGATTACTATGCCCTTCGAACGCTGTAACGGCGCTACATGAGTTTCAAAGTATCGCAGGAATTCCTCGCGGCGTCCCGCCTTGATTCGATATGTTCGGATCTCAGTGATCGCTCTTTCTGATCGCGAAGCCGCGGCGTTGTCGTTCATGATACGTTGTCTCCTTCGGTAAGCGCATATCGCATAGCCACGCCATGATAGCCGCCATCAACATATCCCAATGGTGAACCAACACGTGGCAATAGCCATCCGGTCTTTCATGCTACCCGTAGGGTTTTGGTATTCGAGTTTAACGGCGATTGTTGCACAGGCCAGCGGCACCACTCTGCGCAGCGTTACCAGCTCGGTGTTACCGATGGACTCTAAGACGTTATTTTTCATGATTCCCTTCCAAGAAGGAGCCGCGCATAACTTTTGCACGTCAATGTCGCTGCCGCTTAGTACCAGTCCGATCGTCCCGTAACGCTCACACTCTGCATCTACAAAAGCAGCCGCGATAGGCGCGGCACCCCCACCTTCGGCGACAGTCCATCGCACCTCGTTAAAGCGCGGCGCGCGTTGCGAGAAAGCATCTATACGATCGCCCGATGTTTACGATTCTTTCTTTTAAAGCGCCAATTGTCCACGAAACTCTCTAGGCGCGTTATTGCCCCGAGAAACGCATCGCCGCTTGCACCCATGCCAATCCTAAAGTGCTCGGGTTGGTCGTAGACGTCTCCCGGCGCCAGCAATACTCCTTCGCTGGCGGCAGCGGCACAAAAGGCCCTCGCATTCTGACCATCAAGCATCCAGGGGAAGCCGACTGTTCCACCTCGAGGTGGAATCCATCCAAACACGGACTCGTTCTCTTGCATAAAGTCAGTAAGCACCCGAAGGTTTCGACTCGTGATTTCTTGAGCTCTACCGATGACCGCTCTTCGGTTGTTCACTGCGATCTCAGCGAGAAACTCTCCCAAAGAGCTGCTGCAAACTGTCGAAAAAGCTCTCGCGTTCCAGTAGCGCTCGCGTTTCTGGGCATCATGCTCAATTATCCATCCCATCCGCAAACCCGGTAGCGAGAATGCCTTGGAGCAGTCATTGATAACCGTTGCTGCCGGCAGCCTCGCCGCCGATTGAACTTTCTCGGTATGGTAAATTGGATGGTAGACTTCATCACTGACGAGTTGGATTCCACGATCCGAGGTAAATGCGTGAAGTTGGTCCATCTGATCGTCGGTCAGAATCGCACCTGTTGGACTATGTGGGTTGCTGACGAGAATTAGTTTTGTCTTTCGGTCAGCGAGCGCTTCGATCTCCTCGACATCCACGGCAAAGTCGCGTTCCCTTCCAATTCGGTAATACCGCGTTTCTAAACCGAGCGACAGAGGGAGCGCCGAAAAGGCGGGATAGCTCGGTGCAGGCACGATAACGTTTGCCCCAGGCTCGGCGGCAAGCCAGAACAGAATGAGTAATGCCTCCGCTGCGCCCGTCACAACCTGTACACAATCCGGACTGACGCCTTGCATATCGGCAATTGCCCTTCGCAAACTCGGGTTACCGGCCGGGGGACCATAAGTAAGCGGCAACGCGAACAATTGCCGACGAGCGTCCTCACCAGCCAGGCCGAGAAGTTCCTCGACGGTCCAGCGTGGGCCGGTACTCGCGCCAAGGTTATACTCGATATCCCGCTCGAAGTTTGCGAGCCACTGTTCGAGTAGGAACGGTTTCAGGTCCATAGTAACTCCTCAGCTTGATTGCGGTATCGCGTTCGAATACCCACAGCGTCGATCTCGACCATCTAAGCGGCTCACGTTCTTACGCGGTTACGACCGACGGAGCCGGAATGCGCATGACGGCGGTTGCCAGCTCGGCAACGTGCCCCCCGACTTCGATGCCGCCGGCACCCATCTCGCCCTGCACGTTAACGTGCAACAGGCTCCGCCGCCCCATTTTGGTTCCCTGCTCGCTGACGAAGCGCGTACCATCGCCGCTGCGAGCGAGGCCATATTTCATCATGAAGAGCGCCAAAGGGCCGGTTGCACTGCCCGTTGCCGGATCTTCTACGATGCCGAGCTGTGGCGCAAACATGCGCGAGTACGCTCCAGTATCCGTAGCCGCGAAGACGAACACGCACGTCGGTGTCGAGCGGTCTTTTACGACTCGTTCGAAGACCGCCGCGTCGAGGTGCGCTTGGTCGACAGCCGCGGGATTATCGACCGCTACGAAGATAATGGAATTCCCAGCGGAGAGAAGCTCGCAGGGAACGTCCGCGACGAGTTGATGCAATCGAAGGCCGAGCATGGCCGCACAACGTTCGCGTGGGTATTCCGCGAGCTTCTCGATTGGCAGCGTCGTGAGCCAAATAATTGGATCCTCGCCGTCGTCGACTCGAACGGCGACGTCACCCAGGTTTTCTTGGAGAACGAAACGCTTGGCGCTGCGCGGAACGATGCCAAGCCTGCGCATAACGGACGCCGTACCAATCGTCGGGTGACCCGCAAACTGCATTTCGTGGTTCGGCGTAAAGATGCGCACGCGCGTCCGACGGGCGTTCGACTCTCGGGGAAGTATGAAGGTCGTTTCGGACAGGCTTAGCTCGCGAGCTATCCTCTGCATCGTCCCAGCCTCGACCCCGGTAGCGTCGGGAAAAACTGCTAAAGGATTCCCCTCTAGAGGTGCCGTCGTAAAGACGTCGACGAGGTAATAGGACAAGTCCATGCGGTGTGCTCCTCTCAGATCGTTCCACTAAGAGGACGCACCTTGCCAATGCATGCCCCTCTTGACGAAACGATAGCATGGAAGTATTGTATATGCAAGTCTTGTATCAACAAATAACATTATGAAAAGATCTACGCACGCCCTTCCGCAGGACCGAGAGCTTTGTGCGTGCACGGCGTTGCGAGGACTCGCGCGCCGCGCTACAGCGATCTACGACAATCTTCTCGAACCGGTGGGACTGAAGCAAACGCAGTACGCCGTTCTCGCGCGTCTCGATCGACTAGTTCACTGCAGTCTTGGGGAGTTAGCTAAGGCCTGCGACCTAGATGTCACGTCTCTGTCGCGGGGACTGCGTCCGCTAATTGCCGGCGGCTTGGTCAAATGCGGGCGCGGTAAGGACGACCGAACGAAGCGATATGAGCTGACGGCTCAAGGGAAGCAAGTCCTGCGAAAAGCCTTTGCGCTCTGGAAAAAAGCGCAGAGCCGCCTGCACGAGGTCATCGCACCGGAACGTATTCGAGCGCTCGAGAGTCTCTCGGTAACTCTAAAGGGAGCATATCTTGTCTAACGTTAGTGAATCGATCGTAAGGTTAACACCTGATCCACGCATGAGCCAAGGCGTCATGCACGGCGGGCTGCTCTACACGGCGGGCCAGGTCGATGCCCAATCGTCCGATGTAGGCGAGCAGACTAAGAACGTGCTGGCGAAGATCGACGCCCTGTTAGCGCAGGCGCAGAGCTCGAAATCACAAGTGCTGTCGGCAAACATTTGGCTTTCGGACATGGCGACGTTCGATGATATGAATCGCGCGTGGGAGCATTGGATCGATCCGCACAATCCTCCGGCTCGCGCAACGGTCGAAAGCAGGCTCGCGACGCCGGACTATAAAGTCGAAATCGCGGTCATCGCCGTGGCCGGCAAAGCACAATAGGTGGATCTCCAGCTTGGCGGCCGCGTCGCCTTAGTGACCGGCGCAAGTTCCGGAATCGGCGAAGCCGTCGCGCTCTCGCTCGCTAAGGAGGGTGCGACCCTGGCACTTGCCGCACGGCGCCAGGAGCGGCTGAGTGAGGTTGCGGAGGCTGCGCGCAAGCTCGGAGCTTCTACCGTCCGGACTTTTCGCTTCGATCAAACTGATGACGCGTCTGGCGTTGAACTCGCTTCGAACGTTTCGACCACGTTAGGGCTGATCGACGTCCTGATTGCAAACGGTGGTGGGCCTAAGCCTGGGACCTATTTGCAGGTATCGCTCGAGGAATGGGACCGCAGCTACCGGACAATTCTTCGGAGCATGCTTTCGCTTATTAATGAGATTCTGCCTGAAATGAGGGCCAAGAGCTGGGGTCGGATCGTTGCTCTTACGTCCATGTCCGTCAAAGAGCCGATTCCGCATCTGGTCCTTTCGAACTCCTTTCGAACGGCGTTAGTATCGGCGCTGAAGACGCTCTCGGGAGACGTTGCGTCCGAAGGCGTTACCATCAACTGTATTGCTACAGGACGGATCCTCACGGATCGACTGCGGCAGTTGTACAACATGGACGAGGAGGCGCTTTGGGCCGACGCGCAGCGCGACGTTCCAATGCGCCGGCCGGGGACCCCTGGCGAGTTTGCCCCGCTCGTCGCGTTCCTCTGCGGCGAACCGGCGAGCTACATCACCGGACAAACGATCGCGATTGACGGCGGCTACATTAAGTCGCTGTATTAATCTAATCGGTCAAAGAGTATGAGTTTCGGAATAAGTCGGGGATGCGGTGGGTTTGGATCTAAATCGTGAGGGTTGTTCGTACACGAGTCTTCGTCGCGGAGTCAGGCGGAGGCAACCCTTGTCCCGTAGTCGTCGATGGCGCCGTGCTCGAACGGAGCTCACTCAATTCTTCGTGATACGCTATCTGCCGTCGCTTCCGGGACCGCCTACGATCTTATGAAAGCCTCGAAATGATGGAACAAGTGACGCTAAATAGGATGCCCGCATCGCGCAAGAGTGGGCTGACGTTGACTCCTGCCGCACTGAGCCAACTCCTCGGACCCTGGATGCATGGGAAAGATCGTCTTCGCGTGCGGCTCAAAGGCGCCGTCGAGAAGGCGATTTTGGATGGGCTAATCGCCGACGGCACGCGGCTGCCTTCAGAGCGCGGACTCGCCGACGAAGGTGGCGTGAGTCGCAGCACGATCGTTTCCGCGTACGACATGCTTGAGGAGGACGGCCTGCTCGAACGACGGCGCGGCAGCGGAAGTATCGTGCGGACGGCAGCGGCACGGAGCCGAATGGCATCGCGACGAGATGCTGAGCTCACTGCCCTTTCGTCCGGCATCATACTCCAGCAGCCCGATGACATGTTAGACTTGACCGTTGGCTGGCCCGATTTACCAAACGAATTCCTGCCATACTTAAACAGTTTGACTCTTGCAGAAATGCGCAAATTTCAATGTCGCTCGATCTACGCGCCGGCCGGCCTTCCGTCACTTCGGGAGCGAATCGCTCAGCGGTATATTAACGCTGGGATACCGACTGTCGCCGACAATATAATCGTTACCACGGGTTCGCAACAGGGCATCAGCCTCGCGGCGTCATTGTTCGTCAGCCCGGGCGAAACGGTTGCAGTCGAGCAGCCGACGTTTTTCGTCGCGCTCGACGCATTTCGAACCCGGGGAACACGCTTACGAGCGTTCGCCCCCGGATTCACGGGCGGCACGCTGCAGCAGCACATGTCGGCGTCATCGTTTAGAGTTTTGTACTGCATTCCAACGTTTCAGAACCCGACTGGGCACGTCATGTCTGAAAATGCACGACGCAACCTCGTAAGTCTAGCGTCCGAGCACAACGTTCCGATACTTGAGGACTGCGCGCTCGAAGATTTAGCGTTCAGCGGTTCGTCGCCAAGGTCCCTCGCGTATTTTGATCCGGAGAATGTCATCTCCGTCGGATCGCTCAGCAAGATCTTCTGGCCTGGAATGCGAGTTGGATGGATTCGTGCTGCCAAGAGCATCGCTTCCCGCTTGGCCCGGCTAAAGGTGCTGTCCGATCTAGGGACGTCCGTTCCTTCGCAGGTTCTTGCCCTACGCGTCCTTGAGTCGTTCGATCAGATCGCAAGCTTTCGCCGGCGCCAACTAAAAGAGAATTGCGATTTTTTTTGCGAGCGTTTAGCTAAGCAGCTGCCACAATGGCAATTTGAAAAGCCGTCCGGTGGGCTATGTCTGTGGGTACGGCTACCGTTCGGGGATGCGGCATCCTTCGCGCAATTTGCAGCCCGCGCAGGGGTACGTATTCTTCCTGGCGCGTCTATGACGGTAGACGGCTCTTGCACGGAATATGTCCGACTGCCCTTTACGGTTTGCCCCGCAATCATTGAGGCTGGTATCGCACGCCTTGCATCGGCCTGGCGGCGATTCGAGCACGCTCGCCCTCACGGTTCCGAATCACTGAGAGTCGTCGTATAGGCAATCATTACAATCGCTGCCTGAACAATCCTTGCCTTCACCGAGATCGGCGTAATCGGAAGGACAATCTCTCGCAGTTAGATTGGCAAAGCCCTTTTCACTGCATCGAGTTCTTTCCAGCGTTTGCGCTGGGAGTCACAAGCGGGTTCATGTAGGCGAAAGCACCGTTAGGGTTCGGCTTCACCCAAACGGTGAGATCCCACAACGTCGGGAACAGAAAGATCCGTTTGACCTGAGCAACGGTGCTTACTACACGCAGCTTCACGAGAGTTCCAGGGTCCGGGTTGGCCATGTTTCCGCCCTCCGCTACGAATTTCTTTGACGACACCAAGCCGTACGTTTCCGTCCCGTCTTGCCTCTCCAGAATATAGTGAATGTGTGCTCTTCCAAAGAACCAGCGGCCGGACTGGACGCCCCACAGCGATGGCGCCGTCTTCGATTCGCTTGCGAGCACCGAGAAATCTGCGCCGAGCAAGTTGCCGTGGACATCGTACCAGAGTTGGCTCGGGTGCTGCGGATCGGCGCTCTGCCACCGTAAGTTGGCATAGCTGATCGATCCGCTAGTGTCCTCGTTCGTGTAACGAAAGTACCCTGCCTTGAGAGAGTCGGCAACGGTCGGGAAGCGCTTCATCAAGTCCTTCTGAACGCCATCTACGAATGCGCGTTCCGACGCTGCCGGCTGGGAACCGGGCGTTGAAGCTGTTTGCGGCACGGACGCTGCCGCCAAGGCCATAAACGCGGAGAAGGTCAAGAGGCCAGCGCTTGCAAAAATCTTAAAATTCATAAGTATCCTCCCCTGGATAGCGCAAAAGGTAACCGTCTCACTGTAGGCTTATGTCCCGGCACCACCGCCAGAGCTGAAGATGTACTTGACGATAAGGCGATTGAGGGTTTGCGGTGCGGCAGGGGTGCCGTAACTGACGTAGAGTGTGTTGCCGTTTCGAAGCAGATCGTGGAAACTCACTGCCAGATTCGACCCCGGCGGCTGTGGTACTACTCCGATGTTCCCGTTAATAACCCGGTACTCGAGAGACACGTTGGAGTCAGCTCCGAGCGCCTCGCTCAGGCTGAAGCGCCGTAACCATTGCGATGTTAGGACGCCGTCTGACGAGGCATATGTTCCGTCGTAGTTGATCGAAAAGCTGAGCCGGCGATTCAGCTGGCGAGAGAGTGAGCTGCCATATTGATGGAGGTACACGTTTCCAAAGGGACCTTCGCCATAGCTGAAGTCGATCGGAAACGGTGTTCCGTCACGGTAGCCCAGCGTCACTCCTAGATTGGAGAACTGTTGCGTTAACGGGCAAAAGTAGTTCGGATATCCCGTATATGACGTTCGCGGGATGCTGGATGAAGAGCAATTCTCCGATCGGGTCGGAGCCTGCGTCGCGTAGCTTCGTAGTAGCCCGACATGATACACGGGCGTCAGCTTCAACTGATTCTTTAATGTAACGGTAGGGGTAAAAAGAAAGTCTGCTTGATGGACGGCTCCGGAATCATCGAAGAAGCGGTCGACACCCGTCGTCGTCTGCACTGACTTCGTCCAGGGTAGAGACCCGTTAGTTATAAGGTAGGTCGCAATTCCACGAACATCGGAAATAGTCGTATATCCCAACATTGGATTGTAGTTTGGCGCGATCGATTGATACGTGAATACGTAATTGTAGTTTGGTTTTGTTACCGCAAGGAATGAGTCGAGATCTTGCGCCCGGTGAAGGTACGGAACGTAAGATCCCGCTTCCCAAGACTGATCGATTCCACCGTTAATGCCAGATTTAACGTTCATGGCGGAGGCTCCGACTTCGGCTGTGGTATCACTTCCCGCCAGACTATCGTGTGCAAGAACCCCATCGCTCCAGTACCGAAACGACTGGTCCGGAAGAGCATGAAGGTAGCCATACGCGATATCGCTGAAATCGCTATCGGTCAATTCATTATAGCCGGCGAAATGCATGACGCCGAAAGCCTGGTCTCCGAACGAACCTTCGAGCCTTTGTCCTGAGTTGAACGGTCCGACCGTTGGCGAGTAAAAGATGACATTGTTTGGCGTGCCTACGCCGCCTGATGGTGTCTGATTAGGACTGAGAAAAGGCGCGCCTTGAGTAAAATATGGGCGGTATTCTGTGAGAAGCCTGGCAAACTCCGTCGGCGCGATCGTGGCCTGGTCGATCTCGACATTCGAGAAATCGGGGTCAACCGTCCCGACGAAGTTGATGGTGTTTGTAAGCGGAACGCTTACGTCTGCGCCGACGAATCGATTCGGTTCAGCCAAAAAGGTTCCGTTCGCCTGTTGAAACAGGTGTCTATCTCCCCCGGCGCTGACCAGTCCGAAGATCTCGGCGTGCGGTTTCGCCCGAACGGCTGCCGTCTTCGAAGTAATTGCGACCTGAACGTCGGGCCAATACTGAGCATCGGTAAAGATTGGCCACGCGGATCCAACCGCGTCGGTCATGAGGCCGTTCCACGCCCAGCTGTGGTGCTCGGCCGTGCCCGCGACGCCGCGAATGAAATTCATGCGCCAGGACTGCTTTTCTCCGCTGTGAAGACGCATCGCCGACAGCGGGATGACCAAAATGGCTTCCCATCCGTCAGCGGTCGCGCGAGCGGCTGAAGTCCATTGCGGTTCGTACCGAGCGTTTTCGCTGGCCGCTTGGTAGCGCACCCCGGCGGGTGTCGTCTCGAAATAGTACACTTGCGAGCCGTTGCCGCTCGTGTCGATCCCCACCCCTACGAAATCGTCCGTGCCAAATCCGACATCATTTGTCGACTGCAACGCGGTTACGGGAACATTTTTTTGATCGCATTCGAAGCGAACATAGACATTTTTTGCGTCGTACAGGACGTACGAGCGAGTCGATATGCGGCTCGGAATCCGTGTCGTGACGTTGAAGAAATCCGACCCCATCAGACCCTTCTGCCATGCCGTGTCCGTAAAAGCCGTGGGCCCGATACCATAGGGGGCCAGTTGCGCGTGAAAGCTCGACGGATAGCTAACGGCTGCTGCTACGGGAAGCGGCACCAGCGCGATTGAAGCATAAAGGCCCACGACGGCAACGCAGCTCGCTTTCATCTGTATTCCTGACAGGCGTACAATCGCGGATCCTCAATGCTCTACTAAGCATGTTGCAGCTAACGGCAACAAAATGCGATGGCCACATCGCCCTAAAGTGGTATAAAATCTCCGCGGCTGCGTTCAGCTTATTTATCCATCCGGTGGTGGCAAACTTCAAAGCGGTTGCCCAATGGGTCTTCGAAGAAGACTGCGTAGAACGTTGGGTGGTGTTGCTCGAAATAGGCGGGACCCTCGACATCGCGAGCACCACGTTCGCGAACGACGCGCGCGACCTCGTCGACGAAAGCTCTGCTAGGCGCCGCAAACGCGATACGCATTGTCGTTGGGCGGGCCTGTGGATCTTCGTACACATTGAGGAAATCCGCACGGACCGACCCGTAGCGCCGAGTATACCCGTAGCGCGCTGTGCGTACCGCCGTGGGCTCGGTGCCGAACAGCGCCATGAGCGCGTCGTAAAAAGGCCGTACAGCCTGCGCATCGCTCACGCGAAAATCAATATGGCTGAATAGCGGAAAATCGTGTTGCTGAAAGTAACGTTGCCGCGCTTCGCGTAGATCTTCGTTCGCCCCAGCTCGTTCAAGGGCACCTCTCGTTAGGATCGTCATAGTTGTAGGCAACTCCGTCGAGCATGGTCTCGCGTTACGGGACTGAGGTCGCGTATGGAGTATGTCGATATTGGTGCACCGTGGCGCTCGCTTTTGGGATCGGCGTCAGCTGCTGTGTGACGCAATCACGACTTTCCACCTGGAAAAGCAGTCCCATCACGAAGCCGGCGCAAATGAGCGCAATAATGGCGGGAACTTCACCGACCGTTGCTTCCGTTTCCAGACAACGCACTACGCTAAGGCTACCCGGATATCGTCAAAACTCCGACGGCCACTTGAACGAAAAGTGGCCTGAAGACGTCACGGAGCGCGTTATTGAGGAGACTCAGCGAGATTGAACCTGCTGGTGTGGTGGAACGGAGTGGCAAGGCAAGACGGCTATGCGGATCAGCGTCTCCTCATGGGCAACCACTGAAGATGACGTCGACCAAAGTTTGACAGCGATCGTGAAAATTGCCGGAAGCACCTTTCCCGCGAATCCCTGGCCCAGGAGTTGGCTAAGTGACGATGGGATCAAAATTAGACCACTTTTGCGCGATGTGGCCATCGCCGTGAGGGTCACTTGTTCCATACTTAGAGAAGTGCAGCCCAGAATCGGTCTTCATGAAAACGCCAGTTTTGACTGCCCATTCCGGAGCAGATGGTAAAGGAAATCGCGTTCACGGAGTATCCCGCCAAGGACGTCGCCGGTCTGCGGCGCTGGTACGAAGAGAAGCTCGGGCTGCGTTTCGACGCGCCACAGGTTCAGGACGGGACGGAAAAATACGCTCAAGCGAAAGTTGGCGACGGGTATTTTAGCGTTTCGACGTTCGAATGGATCGGCCGAGACCCCGGCAGCGCATCCGGAGTCTACTTCGAAGTCGACGACGTCACCAAAACGGTCGCCGACCTTCGAGCCAAGGGGGTCGAGGTTAGCGAACTCGTCGACACTCCGGTTTGCCGTGTTGCATATCTCGAGGATGCCGAAGGAAACAAGGTCAGCCTCCATCAAATCACGGTCTCGCACTAAAGCATGTTAACCGTTAACCGGCCACGGGCTCTTGTGGTACGTAAAAGCGATCGATGAGAGTGCAGCCTTTTAAGCGACTTGAATTCTGGTTCGATTTTGCGAGCACGTATTCGTACGTCGCAGCAATGAGGATCCAAGGATTGTGCAGTCAGCGAGAAGTAGATCTCGTGTGGAGGCCCTTCTCGCTCGGGCCGATTTTTCAAATGCAAGGGTGGGATAACTCGCCATTCAACCTCAATGTGCGGCGTGGAGCCTACATGTGGCGCGATATGGAACGACTCACGAAGAAGGGAAACTTACCCTGGCGTAAGCCGTCCGTATTTCCAAGAAACTCGATATTGGCAGCTCGCATTGCTTGCGCGGCCGACTCCCAAACTTGGTGCGGTGACTTCATCAGACGCGTGTTCGTTGCTAACTTCGGCGAGGATGAGGACATCGGTGACCCCTCGATACTCGCCGCCTTACTCGATGAAGTCGGTGCGCCGGAGGGCTTCCCAGAAAAAGCAACCTCTCCTGAATTTCGAGGGTGCCTTCGACGGAATACCGAGATCGCGATCGATCTTGGCATATTTGGAGCGCCAAATTGCGTCGTCAATGGGGAGCTATTCTGGGGTGAAGAGGCGCTGGAGGACGCGCTCGACTGGGCCGTCGATACGGGATTGTAGGCGATCGTCTCATCATGTAGTGCCAAGGGAATCCAGCGCGGTAAACAACTCATTGAGAACGAGATTGCGCCTAAGGTCCAGAGCGAAGCAAGTATAACGAAGAGCCGGCGATCCCGTATTCGGCGCTTGCCTTCAATTCCGATTTTACTGCGACGGGATGCCCCACCTAAACCACTTTTCCGATTCCACTTACGAAGGTTCACTGGGCAATTCTGCTCGGGTCAAAGATGCTTCTTGCGCCTTAAACTCCCGCTGAAGCATCGCCACCGCCGTCGTGGAGGGCTCTACGCCAAAACTTCAAAGCAGTTCTTAAGGGATTCGAGCAAGTAATCACTTATGGCAACGACTAACGATGGAGAGGAGCTCGGGGCGGTGCAGTCACTACTAACGTACCGTGGTGCCGTATATCCTTGGCACTGCGATCAGATGGGTCACATGAACGTTATGTGGTATGTTGAAAAGTTTGACGAAGCTACGTGGCAGCTCTTGAGCGCCTTGGGCATCACGGGGACCTACTTACGCGAGACGGAAAGCGGCCTCGCCGCGGTTCGACAGAACCTTACATATAAGAAAGAACTGTTCGCGGGCTCCATCGTCGACATTGTCTCTCAAGTGATTTCCATTCGGGAGAAGGTCATCGTATTTATCCACGAGATGCGTGACGCCGAATCGGGCGAGGTTGCGTCCATATGCGAAATCACCGCGGTGCACATGGATCGACGCATACGCAAAGCGGTGCCTTTTCCGAATCGAATCGTAGATGCAGTCAAGGTAATGTTGGAGTGACCCGCTGGGCGACCGTAGCCTATTTTCGCAGGGTTAACTACGCCGGTCACGATTTCCGCAGTCGTGCGACCTGACGGTACAGTCACTATGCAGCTAGCTTTGCTGCAAAGACGGGTTCTCATTGCCGACATCGGCCTCGGTCAGGCGTGGGCAAAGGCCAATACTCCTTGGAACCAAGCTGTTGAGCAGGCATCACATTGGCACGCCTTTCGTTCCAGAGAGCGACTACGCGATCGTGTCATCCGTGTTAGTCCCGACGAATCCCGGCGAGTCTTGCGGAATCCGTCAGACGGCCGTTAGAGGAGCAGCTCGTCGTTGGTTCTCTCGTGATTCCAACTCAATGCCTTAGACGCTAGTTCTCGACGGGATTAAAAACTTGCGCCGTTCGGGAGAGGCAAGAGGGGATTTCCGCGCGAGCAACCCGCAAGGGCGAGAGCAGGTTGCGCGCCCGCGCCCGCGATACTATACGAAACGATGGCACGACGCGCGCTGATCTCGTTTTTCGCCGCTACGGCGAGTCTGATGGGAATCAGTGCGGCCGCCGCACCGCTCGCGAATACGTACAGCCGCTTGAACGTGGCACACGTCCTCGCGACGGCGCCGCAAATAGAACGCACGCGCCCGCCGGCGGCTCTGCCCTTTGCGTACTACCGGCTCAAAGGAACCGACATTAGCGGCTTCGTCATACCGAATCTTATCGGCGACGGTTACCTCGGCAACCATCAGGAGGTGCTCGTCGTCCCGCTCGATTCCGGCGGCAGCGGCGGGGTCTTCCACGTGTTGCTCTGGACTCGCGTCGCCAGCGCCAGGTGGCGTTTTGCAGGCCAAATTGCATCGCCGGGCGGGCGCTTGGGCGTCTCGATCAACAACGGCGAACTGCTCGCGGTTTTGCCCAAGTACGCACCCAATGATGCCGATTGCTGCCCCTCCGGGCATAACGACGTTCGCTACACGCTGGACGGCACGGGACTCCGAAAGATCCAAACACCCAGCGCCTGCGCGGCGACGCCGGCCGACGTCGTCCAAAAGTACTACCAGCTCCTGGGCTGGCAACGCTATCGCGACATGTACGCGCTGCTCAGCGCACGGTATCGAGCCGCTCACCCGTACGGCGCGTGGCAGCGAGCGCTAACGTCGGCGCGAGTGCCGATTGTCAGGACCAGTCCCGGACCGGCTCCGACCGACGTACAGATTCGGCTGTATCTTGAGGATGCGGGCGGCAATCAGCAGTCGTATCGCGGCGTCTGGCACGTCGTTCGCTCCGGCACCTCGTGGTTGCTCGACTCTTCGAACGTCTCACAGGACCACACGCTCGCGACCGATCTGCTCAACCCGCCCGATCACACGCCGGCCGAAGAATGGCTAAACGGTCAAGCGGTGTTGAAGCCGAGCGTGCTCGGCAACCTCGTCAACAACCCGTACGCGCATCTGCGAACGAGCACGCCGAGTTTCGATTGCCTGGTCGACGCCAGCGGGCGCACGAGTCTCGAAACATCGGGCTACGCTGCCGGCTGCAGCTCGATCGACGGTGACGGCTTGGAGTTCCAACTCGGGCCCGCCGACCCGCAAGAATACGACGTGCTCTACGACGGCGCGCATCGCCTCGTTTGGTTCGAGCGAGGCTGCTGCAGCGAAGCCGAGGACGTGCTGCTCGCCGGCGTGTCGGCCCCGCCGTTCTGCTTTATGGATATCGCGTCGCTCGCTCAGATGCGCACGCGGCTCGGCGTTCGGCTCGGCGAGCCGCAGGATGTCATCGAACACATCTACGGCCGAGCGCGCCCGGTCACCGCCGGCGCCTACGTGCTCTTACTCTATCAGTATACGCCCAAGACGCAGAACGACGCGGTACGCGGCGGATCCTGCGTGCAGAGCTCGTTCGCGTTCTCGAAGGACAGACTCATCGCGATGGATTTCTTAAACAGCTGCTAGTCTCTCCTAGGAGCCTGGACCGCTGCGCGGAACTGCGAGCGCGTGAGCCGTCTTGCTGCAAAGGAAGTACGATGCTGCGAAACTCTGCGCAGATAGCCGTTTTTAGTGCGCTGCTCTGAGTTTAAGCTGCGTGCCCGCGCGCGCTGCAGCCTGCGGCCCGGCGACAGACGTTGCGGCGATCGAAAAGTTGACGATCAAAACTCATAACGAACAGCCCGCCTCGAAGACGCAACGGATCCCACAGATCGACGAGACATACATCTATCAGGTTGACGCGCACGGCGACTACGACTATTCGATGATCGCGGGACCATGGGGGATGGGCACACATTACTGGTATCGCGACGCCGGCGGCTGGCACTATGTTCCCGATGGTCCTCTCGCGTCGTGGCCGGCCAACGTCCGCCGCACTTCGATAACGATATCAACAATATCGAGTACGGCAAAAAAGCTTGCGTCAATCCGAACTATAAGAACCGGCCAGAAGGGTAATTCCCCGGCGGTACGTGCAGACGCCCGTCGCCGGAGGTAGGAATCCTTTACGCGTATAGCTGGTCGAAGTTCCTTCGAACCGGCGACGAAACGCGGCCGTTGCGGCTGCCGATGACTAGTTGGGGCGCGAGCACCACGCCGAGGGGCTCCAACATCTTGACGTGTGCTTGATACGCGGTGAGAATCGCCTCACTATATTCAACAGCCGTCCAGTTCGATCGCTGCCAGCCGGTTCTTCGAAAATGCAAACGAGGCGCCACAGTACATCCCGGGCGCGCCTTGCGAGCGGTATTCGTAATCCAGTTCGGTGTAGGTCCCCATGGTGTTCGGCTGCGCTCTGCCGTAGGCGCGCTCGACGTCCGCAACCGTCGCGCCCAGCCGTATGCCGTGCCTGGTGCGGACCTGCGTCAGCGGCATCGTATCGGTGATGCACGTCGGCGGCGCCGAGACGTCACTCAGCAGATACTGCTGGAAATCGCTGCAGCAGCCGGCGAGAAACCAGACCATGCCGTCGGAAGGGTCATAAACGACCTGGTAATCGGTCGGACCGGACGGCCCAACGCGGAATTCGTACCCGGCGCCGTCGATTAGGCTACAGCCGGCGTCGCGACCGGTCGTCGCCTTCGTTCGCCCGCTCGGATCGACAAAACAGTCGGTGGTCGCCATCACCGCCACTTTGGCGTGGCTCACCGTTGCTTGGAGCGTTCGCAAGAGCGCCTGCGCCTTTAGCCACTGCTCGATGGGCGTTCTGCTCGGCAATTTGAATAGGCTGGCCAAGAGATCGCGCGGCGGCGTCGCGTATCGCGAGAGCGCCGGCGTATCGAGCAGCCACGTATCGCCGGAACGTGCCATCTGCCACGTTCCGTGATACGCCGTCGCCGTACCGTCGTTGCTTTGCATGTAGACACGCACTTGCACCTGGGTAGAGTTCCGCCCTGGCGTTGCGTCGGCGGCGACCCGATCGGGGGAGCCCAGCGTACGCACCCACTGGCCGTACGGATGAGAGGCTCGATATGCTGGGCTGAGCATCTCGTACATCGCAGGATACCGCTGCCAGCTCCAAAGCTGGTAGTACTTGCGCACGACGACGGCGGGTGTGCGCGCACAGGAGGTTGTTGGTGCAGCGCTTGTGGCCGAACACGCGGCAGCACCTAAAAGAACGAGGATCGAGGTTATGAATCGACCGTTCACGCAACCCACTACGACGCTAATCGCCACGAGTCCCCCGATTGGGGCGCGGCTGGGCTTGCGCAGAAGCACGGCGAATGCGTGCGCATGAGCAAAAACCTTTCGTCTTTACTGATTGCCGCGACGCTCGTGCTGGCGGTGCACGCGCCGTCCCTCTCCGCTACGCAGGGCTGGAACTGTCCGATGGCGCGGGCCTGGTGCGGCAGCACCGACGGCGTATCGTGGCAGCACCTGTCTGCGCAGGCAAAGACGTCGGTCGTGGCGGGCATGATCTCGGCGTACGAGCTCGCGTACGACCTTGCCCGATTCAATATGTACAGCTACTGGCTCTCGGCGTACGTGCACGACCCCGACAAGAAGGCACAATCGCAGTTCGGCAAGGTATACCTGGCCGACAAAGGGCCGGTTTTCAGCACGAGCACCGTTTCCTACGTCGCCGCGATCGATAACTTCTACGCGCGCTATCCCGCCAAGATAACCTTCAAGGTGACGGGCCTCTTGCGATGTCTGCAAGACCACCCGGAGGCGACCTGCGACGAAATGGGAAAGCGCGATTTACCCCGTGGCCGACCGGCCCGTAGGCATCTTCCTTACGGCCGAGTGGCGATATCTGGCGATGCTGAATTACACGGTTGACCCAGCGTTGCTCGCCAATCGCGTTCCCCCCGGAACCGAGCTCGATCGTTTCGATGGCCAGACTTTCGTAAGCCTCGTCGGATTTCGATTTCTTCGTACCCGCGTACTCGGCGTGCGCGTCCCGTCTTACGAAACGTTCGACGAAGTCAACTTGCGATTTTACGTCCGGCGGCGACGCCGCACGGGCGCGTGTGCGATCGCGCTACGTGCGCACGGAGATCCAACCTTGCCGCGGGAAGGTAGCCTCGAGGAGTTCATCACGCAACACTATTGGGGATACGTACTCGATCGTCGCGGCGGTACGCTCGAATACGGGGTGCGCCACGATCCCCGGCGCGTGTGGCCGGGCAACGTCGCCAAGTTTTCCGGCGACGGCGCGACCTTTTACGGGACGGATCTCGCGCGGGCGCTCAACGTTGCGCCACAATCGTCATTTCTAGCCGAAGGCTCGCCGATTCAGGTCCTGTCGGCTCAGAAACTCGCGTAGCTACTCACGGTGCGGGCAATGCGACCGCAGCGCCGAATCGCGTGACACCCAAGCGCATAAGGGCCGCGCTAAAATGCATCCACACGAGGCAGACGACGGTGAGTGCGTAGTAACCGAAAAGAACGAGTAACGGCGTCGCCACGATCGCGCACAGCGGAAAGGCAACGACGCAGAGGGCCGCGGTGAGCGCAACGGCGATCAAGGTAAGTTGAGGAAAGAGCCAGGCAAAGACGAGGAACCCGCACGTTTCCCAAAAGTAGCCGGTCGTATCGCGAAGGTTTTGTTGCAGAGCTTGATCGGCACCCAGCAGGTAGTAGGCCGTCCACGGTGCCAGTTTCACGGCAGCATAAAGTCCCGGCACCATGAAAAATGCGATTCCGGCAGCGATCGCTGCCAGTGAGAGCCAGACCCGGGCAAGCCATCCGATCAGTATACGCAACGTCATTACGAAGTCGGGGCGTTCCACTCGGACGGCATCGGCGAGGATGAAGAAGAACGCAACCCCCAGTAGACCATCGGTTCCGACGAGCATCGTATGGATTGGGTCGAAACCGTTACCCGAGCCCGGCGTCAAGATCGCAGCGCCTATTCCAAGTGCGAGTCCCGCGACCGCGAACACCGCCAAGAGGCTTCGATTCGCCAGCATTCGTCCTGGCGCTTCACGAAAGCCCCGTACCAGAGAAGCCTTCAGCATTAAAGCCGTTGTATTGGCTTCGGTGCCGGTTCACGACCTGCATCACACAGCAGCTGCGATCGGCGCTGGGTCATGGCGACTGCTTCGAACATCTCGTAGCCGGATGTCGTTTCCTCCATGCTCTCGCTCGAGCGACGCCAAGGCTCGAGCGTCCTTCCGTGCGTATTCGAAATCGGACGGGCGCATGACGTAAGGTTGATGGCACCGGTGAATATGAGACGACCGACTTTTTCGAAGAAATCGCAGTAAGGTGCAGCCTGGGCGATTGGACCGGGATCGCCATCGCGCGGCTGCAGATAAAAGTTGCCGTAGCGCCGCATCTTCTTTGTCTTTCCTCAGTTGCCAGTGAACGTAGTGACGCACAGCGTCATCGAATCAAACATTCTGCGCTTGAACGTCGATCTCTAGCTGCCGTACATCTCTAACTTGGTCGCACAAAACTTGCGGAGATATAAACAACGCGAGTTGGCAGCGCGTGGCACGCTGGACTTCTAATCGAAAGAGTGTGTACGACTTCAGCGGATGCTCGAAGATGATGCGGCAGAGAGCTTTTTGCCGGTCGAACCGTCCGGCCAGAGTAATCTCAATGAGCTACTGCTGACGTTGCGAACCGAACGCCGGCTGCCCAAAGGACCCTGGTAAGGCGGTTGGTGTCGTAGCGTTAAGGAAAGTACCCCAATTCTGACGTAGCTGTTCTGGGACTATCGCTTAAGCCGTTAGATGCCAAGCCGACGGATGCGAAAAACCATTATCGTTCGCTTGCGTGAGAACCGTTATCCGCCGCCTCTTGGAACGAATTTGGGATTGAGGCACCGCGGCTTGCCCCAGCCCATGCTATTGACGTCGTTCGTAAAGTGGGCCTTTATGGCGGCCGGCCATGACGACGGAAACCACGGGCCAACATAGTGCCAGCCGCTGCTGTCGAGGAACCAAAAATACGCGATTTGGCCCATGTCTTCGCCCGTTAACGAAAAGCCGTAACCGTCGACCACGTCGAGCTGCTGGATGTAGGTGGCGTCGACTGAATGGCGCTTTGTGATGCCTTTGCCTGGATAGACCTGAATCGTCCGCTTTTCGATGACGGTCAATGCCGCCGGCGGCCCGCACATCTCGGAGCGAGCCGGCGTGCCCGTCGTCACAAACAACGCCGCGAGCACCGCTGAAGACGCAAGGCGTTGCGACATTGGAGCCTCCTCGCTTATGCTGAATGCTTAGCGAGCACGACGAGCAATCCCTTCGCGAAAACCATCGATCCGCGCCGCTCTCGTCTTACTACTTCAGCGATGCCAATGGCGAATGGTTTTGGAGAGCCACGCAACAGGTGCCTCGCGATGACGCTCACCGCAGCGATGGCCAAACAAGCGGCCCTAAAAGCGATTGCCAAACGCGGCGCTAGCCGCTATTTCAACAAGTACGTACGCTGCAATTACTGCGACTATCATTGCGAACACCGCATCTGCGCCTACGCCTTTAAAGCTCCATGGCCGCCGTAGTACCGTTCATGTGACGCCGCCGGCGCCAGTCCCCAGAACCCCCGCCAAAAACATGTTCACTATAACGAGCACAGTGGCGACTTTTGTACCGATAATCTCAGTCATCTGCCCCGCAGAAACTGCTCACCTTTCCGAGGGAATGATTCCACTGCGCATCTTCAAAGTTGCTTCCACCCGAGGATGTCTTGATAGCGCGAACGGGAATCGAACCCGTGAATCGGGTTCCCGGCCGCTTCCGTCGAATACCGGATAGTCCTTTCCTGTACAGGTATTCACGTTTTTGAGGCCCGGCTAGTTCCGATGAATCTTGGCGAGTTTTGCGTAATCCGTTAGATGGCCGTTAGACCAGCGTCACCGGAGCTATATTCCTGCCACATCTCCCAGATGACCGTCCTTTTCGAGACGCTGACGGGCGGTAAAGACATCTTAAGGCGCAAGTGCCCCTGCGCGCGTGAACTTTTGGGTGGTTATCCCCGACCGCACGGAGGCTGGTAGAATCGGGATCACGTCTCTGGGGACGGCCTTTGCCCGCATAGATCAATTGAGAATTTCATGCTGAATGACGTATTGATTAACGTCCTGTTCGAAGTTGAGGAGTCCTGGAACAGTCCGGTAACGCTTAATTAGTCGGAAGCCAAGTTTCGATAGAGTTCGGTTAGGGGCTGGATTTTCAGCATACGGCTCGCAGTACAAATTCTTTAATGCAAACTTTCGTATGAACGTGTTTGCCGATTTTCGGAAGAATTCGATGCCCATCCCAGCTTTGCGAAACTCAGGCACCCAAATATGGAGATGTACGTAGGCTTCCTCACAGTACTTGATCTTACTAACGTTTGAGTGCCCTATGGCGGCCCCGTTATAAAGCCAACTCAAGAAATAGGTTTGCTTTTCGTGAGCCGGACGCTCCAGGTCTGGCAATAACCGATTAAGCCAATCCTTCCTGCTGGGCAGTCTCCGCGGATCCACCCCCATACCTATGAGAAATTTCTCGTCGGCCTGAAGAAAATAGTCAATCATCCGCCCATAGTCTGCTTCGCAGCTAAACGGCCGAATATCGGGAGCGACAATCATTTCGTCTCGTCGCCGGTGGCTACGATCCCGATCGATTCGACCATTAGAACCACAGACTTTCGCGGCGAGCGAGGCCGATGCGTCGTCCCCTTGGGAACGGTGAACCCCTCGTGGCGACGAAGAACCACCGTGTCGTGGCTTTCGATGTCGAGCAAAATCTCGCCGTCGAGCACGAGGAAAAACTCGTCTTCGTCGACGTGTTTGTGCCATGGGAAATCACCCTCGAAGATACCAAGACGTACTACGGCGTCGTTCACGGTCGTCAGCGTCTGATTGAACCATGGTTCGTTGGCTGCAACTTCACCCGGAATATCAACTAGACGTAGCTGGCCGTACTTAACCTGTTCGTTGTTCCGAAAGTTTGCCGGCAACTGCTGCTGCATCGATTCCTCCAATCAAGCTAAGAAGCAACACCTCATCTGACCAACGCGACCGCATCAACTTCGAGCAGGGCCGCCCGAGGGAGAGCCTTCACGGCAACCGCTGTGCGTGCCCGGAGCGCCCTATCAAAGTATTTTCCGTATATGGCGTTCACGGTTTCAAAATCCTCGACGTTAGCCAGGTAAACGTCACTTTCAGCCCGAAACGCTAGGCGCCGTTGGGCTCTCTTAAGCCGGCGTCGGATTGGTAGAATGAACATCGCCCCAAACACCATCCTGCGGCCCCTTCCGCCCCTACAACGCTCTGCACTCCCATAGTCGATCGGATCGCTCGCAATGGCAAAGTTATAGGCTTGGCCGCTGCCGAGTTTGACGAGGCGCCCTCCGCGAACTTTAAGAGCGCCGTTCAGACTGCGTTCTTGTGTTCGATCATCCCGGGCCAGACGGCTGATGCTAACGGAACCTGCAAGGTCGTCGCGGGCACGATCTCGCCGAGTGGCTACTGCGTCGCCTATAACTCCAAATAACACGCTGGCTCAATCCGCTAACCACGACGAAAGTCGCATTTATGATTTTTTCATAAACGGCACGCAGAATGCTCGAATGAATCGCTTATTGATATCACCAGGCTCCTGTCTCGTGCTGCTTGCGCTCTGCGCGTGCGCCGGGACGTCGACCCCGGCCGGCGGAGTTACTCCGGCTACGCATTTTACGGCCGTCCGCGACGGCGGCGCACTCGGGCCCGTGCTGACGACCTCCGACGGCGGTCAGATTTTCGGCTTTGACATCAACTCAAACGGCAACGACGGCTTCCTCGCTTCGGACTCAGGCTCTCAGATCTCCGTGCAGACGTTCAACGAGACGAGCGGCAAAATAACGAAAACCATCGGCGCGTTTACGGGAACACAAGACGATTACGTTGCCGACGGCATCTTCGCCGGCGACGTCGGGCTGGTGGATTTTCAAAAAGCCGGGGTTCTAGGCAAGACTCCGGCCAAAGATATGTACCATCTCTTGAACCCGGTGACGAAAAACAGCCTCAACGGTAGGTGGGTTCCACCTCTTAAACTCTTTAACGTCGTCGAGTGGGCTCCAAATCAAAGTACGGCCACGAGCGTCGTCTTCGGGTACCAGCGCGAAGGATCCGGTCCGTTGGACCTCCATTGTCTCCGACGTCGGTAAGAAAACTTTCGGTAAAGTCATCGGCTTAAGCGAGACCGACTTCGCACTCGGCACGCAGCCCCAACTCGCGCAGGATACCGTCAACAATCTCGCCGTGATGGCGACCTCGCCGAGCTTCGGCGCGGCCGGCGGACCGCCGCCGGTCATCTGGACGATCGATCTCAAGTCCGGCAAGAAGAATCATTTCTCCGGCGTCTCGTGCGACGATGGTTCGCTCGGGTGCGGCTACGCCAACGGCATCGGCTACGACTCAAGCACCGGCATTGCGTGCACGACCACCGAGTTGGATGCCGGCGTGGAGTTCTACAACGTGGCCAAGCGGACGGGCACTCGCGTGCAGCTGCCTAACAACGCCCAGCAACCCTCTGCAGGCGTCTTCGTTGCGAACGACGCGGTCCACGGACTCTTTCTCGTCGCCCAGCCCGTCTCGAGCACGGCCCCGGGCAGCAGCATCCAAGTCTACAACGAGAGTGGAACCCTCGAAGAGTCCATCAACGGCTTCAGCTTCGATGCCTCCACCGTCATTCCGGTGCGGATCTCGATCAATCCGACGTCACGGACCGGTTGGGTGAACGGGCCGCAGGTCGATCAGCTCCAGGAGTTCTCTTACTAGGGTTCCCGAGCGCTACTCGGGCTTAGGCTTTTTTCATCAATCTACGTCACATTTGGTCTTCATTACTTTTTCGATTACTGCAAGGAGAACCGATCATGCATTTTTCAAAACGGA
Organism: Vulcanimicrobiota bacterium; assembly: GCA_963752825.1. Lineage (GTDB taxonomy): Bacteria > Vulcanimicrobiota > Vulcanimicrobiia > Vulcanimicrobiales > Vulcanimicrobiaceae > Cybelea. The sequence goes on from CAVVZF010000001.1 coordinate 1,354,879, forward strand.
CTCTAATCGCCGCTATCTTGGAAACCCTTGTAAAATCGAGCGAATTTTTATAGCGCCAACGGGAATCGAATCCGGTACCGTAGATAAACCCGAGACAACTGGTGACGACTAAAACGGGCACTTCTAAGGAAGATTCCGCTATTCATGTTGTGGCCGGTTGCCGCCGGTAGCCAGCGGTATGTGGGCCATTTGTGGGCCACTAACTCTTAGACGCCAGGCCGGAGGTCCCGACGGCTCTTGGCCATTGCCATGCCAAATAAAGCGCCGAAAATCACCACTGTGCTCAGTGCTCCAGGAAAAAGCGAAGCTCAGAGTTGCCGGTGGCGGGCGCGTTCGACGCGGCGGCATAACCAAATGCGGCAACGGGCATCTGCGCCGTGTCCTCGTTGAGGCGGCTTGGCACGCGCGGCATCAGCCTGCTCTCTCGGATGAGCTGCGGCGGCGGCAAAGAGAAACGCATCCCCAGGTCTGTACGATCGCATGGAGCGCGCAGCAGCGGCTGCATAGGCGTTACCGGCATCTCTGCGCTCGCGGGAAGCGACCACAGCAGGTCGTCGTCGCTGTCGCCCGCGAGCTGCTCGGCTTCGTCTGGGCAGTCGGTCAGGTTATCCGTGCTACGTGCGATCCGCTCAAAGCCGCCGCGTAGTAAAGCGAATGGAGGTTGAGCGCATCGGCGAGCGGACGGTCCGCCGTCGACGGCATGGAGAATCCTCGAGCGATCTATGCGCTATGCTTCGGCAAAACGCGCGAGTTTAGACCGAGGCAGCTCCCCGACGAATCAATGTCATGCGGCTTGCAGATCCGCGAATATCAGTTTGATTCACCGTCGAGGCGTCAGGCAGATCATCCGCCGGCCAGTGCCCTCAACCTCCCTTACCATCCAAGGAGAGACAGATGCTCAAGAAATCGAAGCCGAAGAAGCTTGACAGGCGCCCTTCCATATCAGATCGCTGTCAGAGGAGCAAGCGCCGCTACCCTTCTGCGCTTCGGATCGCACGGCAAAATCATATCGCTTGATCGCAATCGACGAACGGTTAGGGCAGGCCGCCCTCTATCCCAGCGCCGACATTTTCCGCGCGGGCCCGGAGCTCAGCGGCAGATCGGCCGGCTCATCCAGTCGCGTAGGTTCGAATCGAAATGCATCGAGGGTCGGCAGAATCTGCAACGAATCAAGCAGGCCGGAGGTATATGATGGCAGACTTTAGTGACGGTGATTGGGTCGAAGGCGCCGCAAAATGGTGGTGGAAGTACGTGTTTCCTAGCCCGGCATCGTTTTGGCAAGCAGTTCTTTCAAGTATTAGAAGGGTCGAGCCGGACCCGGCGCCGTGGTTACAGCACGTGACGGGTGGCGTGCTGGAAGGAGTTGCTATGCTTCATGCTGCCGGTCGCGCCGACGAGGCGTCAGCCACGCGACTCAAGAGCGAAGCAATCGAAAGGATAAATCAGGCTCTCGGAGCAGTGCGGCAAGCATGATGCCACGCGCTACGGAATTTCGCGGCGAATCAAGAAGCGAGGACGCATACAATGGCGGATTTTAGTGCGGGCGATTGGGTCGAAGGCGCGGCAAAATGGTGGTGGAAGTATGTGCTTCCTAACCAGGCATCGTTCTGGCAAGTAGTTCTTTCAAGTATTAAAAGCCTCGAGCCCGTTCCTAACCCGTGGTTACAGCAAGTCACGGGCGGCGTGCTCGAAGGAGTAGCGATGCTTCATGCTGCGGCTCGCGTCGCCGACCAAGCTCTGAACATTGAAGCGCTCAAGATCGTCGCCGAGGGAAACTTCTAAGGCCTGCTCAGCGCAAAGCCGCGGTGCAGGCCGTAAAAGAACGGCTTGGAGCCAAAGAGCGACCGATCTGCCGATGGATCGGCGTCAATCGCAAACTTCTGCATTACCTGTCGAGACGCAACGATGAACCGCTGCGGCTGCGGTTGGTCGCATTGGCGACAGAACATCGCCGGTACGGCTTACCGCGGATGATCGTGCTGCTGCGCCGTGACGGGATATCGGACAACCACAAGCGGATCGGCCGGATCTACCGTGCAGCTGGCCTTCAAGTGCGTAAGCGCGTTCGGCGCAAGCTCGCGTTAGGCCGCGGTCCCGTCGAATGCGTTGCCCAAGCCCCAAACCAGCGATGGTCGCTGGACTTCGTTCACGGTCGACTCCGATCGAACCGGCGGTTCCGAGTGCTAGCCGTAGGCGACGACTGCACGCGCGAGAACCTTGCCCTCGAGGCCGATTTCGCTTTCTCCGGCGAGCGCATGACCCGTGTGCTCGATACGATCGCCGCTCTGCGCGGCTACCCGCAGACCATCGTTATGGATAACGGCCCGGAAATGGTTTCTCTTGCGATGCTGCGATGGGCCGTTGATCGCGGCGTCCGGCTGCACCACATTGCTCCGGGCAAGCCGATCCAAAACGCCTTCATCGAGAGTTTCAATGGTCGCCTACGCGATGAATGCCTCAACGAATACGATTTTACGACCCTTGCTGATGTCCGGCAGATTCTCGGCAGCTGGCGTGATCGCTACAATACGACGCGGCCACACAAGGCACTCGGGTGGCGGACGCCCGAGGAGTTCGCAAGCTCTTTCACGATTAGTCAATCTACGAAAAACCGCCACTTATCCTCGACGGCATGGGGGATACCGTCACGCGCTCGCCGGTGCGGTACTTTCGCACTCGCCCGCCCATCTCGCTGACGATGCCGGCGAAATCTTGCCCGAGCACGAACGGCAGCCGCTCGTCGCCGCGGTGCTCGACGACCACGGCCTTCATGAAAGCTCTTGTGCCGGGGGGGCCTCGAGTCGAAACGGCGAGGGGCCGCCCTCGGCGGCACCGTAATGGTCTGCCCATGAAAAACTCGTGCGAGCGCTGCGGCCGAGCGCTGCTAAACGAAGGCGAGGCGCGGGCCTGTTCGTACGATTGTACGTTCTGCGCGGACTGTTCGTCTTCGGTGGACGATCGCTGTCCGAACTGCGGCGGCGCACTGCTGGCCCGCGCGGGTTCGGCGTGATGGTCACCGCGTTCATTTTGATGGAGGTGGAGCGGCCGCGGCTCCGCACGATCGCCGAAGATTTGCTCGCGATCGCGGGGATCGCCGAGGTCTACTCCGTCGCCGGCCCCTACGACCTGATCGCGGTCGCGCGCGTCCGAGCGCACGAAGAGCTCAACGACCTGGTCACCGAACACGTCGCCGCGCTCGACGGCATCATCGGGACCGAGACGCTCATCGCGTTCCGCTCGTTCTCGAAGAAAGACCTCGGGCTCTTATGGGACGTCGGCAGTTAGAAGTTGCCTAGGGTAGCTCTACGCGATAGTAGTTCGTCTCGTCGATGGATAGGCGCTGCGGCTGATTACCGTCGTAGTCTTCGAAGCGCACGACCGACGTGCCGACTGCGAACTCATCGTTGCCGAGCGGTTTGAGCTCGTCGACGCCGTCGAGCGTCAGCCGATCCTTGACGATAACGACGCGCGTGATATCCGGGGCGCCGAAGAACACGTTTTCGTACCTTCCGGTCAATGCGGGCCACTCTGCCGGGTAGGTGAACGTATGCGGTCCGTGATAGCGCTCGTTGGCGAACCACTGCGAGCCGTAGCTCATCTCGACGACGCTTCCGCTTCGGTCGCGCCCGAACGCGAGCAGAAACGTGGCGTACCTGGGGTCGTCCGCCCAGAAGCGATCGTCCCCGCGCGGATAGAGGGCGATCCGCTTGCCGCCGTCGACGAGAAGAAGACGGTCGCGCGCAGCGACGACCTGCAGCAGCACTCCTCCGGCGGACGTGTACGCTCCCGCGTAATCGCTCGGTCGCTCGACGCGCGCCGGGTCCCGCGCGACCGGCGGAGCCGGAATCGGCTGCCCGAGGCTCTGTGCGCGTAGCACTCGCATCGCATAGAGCACGATCGCGCACGGATGCAGCGGCGCCTCGACGAGATTCGCGAACGCGATGACGCCGAAGCCGCGCGTGAGGTTCATCTGCATGCACGCCGTGTAGCCTGAGATTCCGCCGGTGTGGCCGACGACCCGATCGCCGCCCCCGTCGAAGATGGCCAGCCCGTATCCGTACTCCTTATAGAACTCCGGCGCCTCCGCCAGTACCACACCCGGCGAGCCGGCCGGCTTGCCGTTTTTAAACGTATCCGGCGACGTCATCGCGGCGAAGGTCGCGGGAGCGATGAGCTGGGTTCCGTTGCTCGTCCTTCCGCCGTTGAGATAGAAGCGCATGTATGCGGCCATGTCCTCGGGCGTCGAGAGCACCGAGCCCGCCGGGTCGACGAAGTCCATCGGTTGCGCCGCGACGAGCGCGGGGCGCGGCGGCGGCGGCCGATCGTTGTCGCGGAACTGATAACCGACCGCGGCGTTTGCCATGAATTCCGGCGTAAACACGGGCACGCTGCGCGTCATCCCGATCGGCTGCAGGACGCGATCCCGCAGCGCGTCGGGCCACGAGCGTCCGTCCACTCTCGCCACGACGGCACCCGCGACCGCGTAGCCGTCGTTGGAGTACGACCACGACGTGCCCGGCACGAAGAGCGTCTTCGCCGCGCGCAGCGCGACGATGTCGTAAACGTAACCCATCTCGGCAGCATAGTCGTCGGGCAGTCCCGACGTGTGCGACAGGAGCTGGTGAACGAGGATCGGCACACCTCCGGACCCGATCGAAAACCACGGAAGATACCGTTGCACCGGTTCGTTCAAGTCGATTTCGCCCGCGTCGTGCTGTTCGAGGAGCGCGAGAGCGGTCATCGACTTCGTGATGGAGCCGATCGCGAACCGCGTCCGCGCGGTGACCAGGGTTCGCGCGTCGACGTTCGCATAGCCGAGCGTGATGACGCGCAGCGTCTTCGTGCGATCCGTGATCGCAACGGCGAGGCCGGGGGTACCCTGATTGCGCATGGCGGCGGGAGCGTAGGCAGCGATCGCGGCGAGCGCCGCCGAGAGCGTCGGGGCGCCGCCCGCGCTTCCGGCAGGCAGCGGCAGGAGCGCGGTCGCGAGGACTACCGCGGTTGGTACGAACCGGCGCATGGTCGGTCATAGTAAAAGAAAGAGGTTCCGAAAGCCTCCCGCGCTGAAACGCCCCCTCCCACACGGGGGTTAAGCAGGTACTATGGCACGCATCTATGAGAATCTCGCCGACACGTTCGGCAACACGCCGCTCGTCAAGATCCCGCGGATGACGCAGGGACTTCCGGCGACGGTGCTGGTCAAGATGGAGTCGTTCAATCCCGCCGGCTCGGTGAAGGATCGCATCGGGGTCGCGATGATCGAGGCGGCGGAGCGCGAAGGCAGGCTCCTTCCCGGAATGACGATCCTCGAGCCCACGAGCGGAAACACCGGTATCGCGCTGGCATTCGTCGCCGCCGCGAAGGGCTATCCGCTGATCCTCGTCATGCCGGACACCATGACGATCGAGCGCCGCAGCTTGCTCAAGGCGTACGGCGCCCAAGTCGTGCTCACGCCCGGCGCCGAAGGAATGCCCGGCGCGCTGCGGCGTGCCAACGAGATTCTCGCGAGCGCTCCCGGGAAGTATTTCATGCCGCAGCAGTTCGAGAATCCGGCCAATCCCGAGATCCACCGCCGGACTACGGCCGAGGAGGTCTGGCGGGATACGGACGGCGCCGTCGACGTCGTCGTGTCGGCCGTCGGTACGGGCGGGACGATCACCGGCGTCGGCGAGGTGCTCAAGTCGCGCAAACCTGGCGTGAAGATGATCGCCGTGGAACCCGACGCGTCTCCCGTGCTGTCCGGCGGGAAGCCCGGACCGCACAAGATCCAGGGAACCGGCGCGGGCTTCGTGCCGAAGGTGCTCAACACCGACGTCTATGAAGAGGTGATTCGCGTCACGGATGCCGACGCAATCGCTACGACGCGCCGCCTGGCACGCGAGGAGGGCATGCTCGTCGGCATCTCGACCGGCGCGAACGTGTGGGCCGCGCTCCAAGTGGCCGCGCGCCCCGAGTCCAAAGGCAAGACGATCGTGACCATCGGTTGCGACACCGGCGAGCGTTATCTGAGCAACCCCGTCTTTGCCGAACAGGAGGCGACGATCGTCGAACCGGCGCTGGTTTGAATGCGCCGCTGGTCGTCGAGGTAACGCGCGGCAATTTAGTCGAGTCCGTACACCGCGTCGCAGCATGCGCTGTGGACGCGAGCGGGACGACGCTCTACGAGGCGGGCGACGTCGAGGCACCGGTTTACTTGCGGTCGGCCGCGAAACCGTTCATCGCGGCGGCCGTGATCGAATCCGGGGCGGGCGACCGATTCGGCTTCGACGCGCGCGAGGTCGCGGTGATGAGCGGCTCGCATGCCGGCCAGCCGTTTCACGTCGACGCCGTCCGTTCGATCCTGCGCAAGATCGGGATGGATCCCTCGGCGCTCCAGTGCGGCGTGCATTGGCCCTACGACGAGCCGACGGCGAACGCGCTGCGCCGCGCCGGAGAAGAGCCGACCGCGCTTCACAACAACTGCTCCGGGAAGCATGCCGGCATCCTCGCGCTGTGCGAGGTCGTCGGCGCCGACCGTTCCACGTACCTGCGCGCCGATAACCCGGCGCAGCGGCGGATCCTGGACTTCTGCGCGCGTCTCTCTAACGACGACGCGGCGGCGTGGCCGATCGGCATCGATGGGTGCGGCATTCCGGTCTATGCGACGAGCCTGAGGAAGGCGGCGCTGTCGTTTGCGCGCTTCGCGTCGCTGCGTGGGATCGACGAGCGGACGGCGGCGGCCTTACGCGCGGTGCGCGAGGCGATGATCGCGCATCCAGAATACGTCGCGGGCACGGCTCAATTCGACACCGAGCTCATGCTCGCGGCCGCCGGAAACGTCGCGTCGAAGGCGGGCGCCGAGGGCGTGCACGGCGTCGCGCCGATCGCGCAGGAGCTCGGCTACGTCTCCAAGATACTCGACGGCGCGGCGCGCGCGCGCGGCCCCTCGACCGTCGCCGCCCTGCGCGGCCTGGGCGTGCTGGATGAGCGGCAGGCCGCCGCGCTGGCTCGCTTTGGCTCGCCCTGCGTGTATAATCGGGCCGGGCGCGTCGTGGGCGAGGTACGAGTTTCCGCGGGCGCCGTGGAAAGAGCGATTGTCTCCTGATGTCTGAATATCTGCGCCTGCTGGGCGAGCGCGTGTTGATCTTCGACGGTGCGATGGGCACGCAGCTCATGGAGCTCGATCTGTCCGACGAAGACTTCGGCGGCGCCGCGTATCGCGGCTGCAACGAGGCGCTGGTCCTAACGCGGCCCGATGTCGTCCGCGCGATCCACGAAGCCTATCTGGCCGCTGGGGCCGACGTCGTGGAGACCGATTCGTTTACGGGATCGCGGCTCAAGCTCGACGAGTACGGCCTGGGTGAGCGCACCCGCGACATCAACCTGCGCGCGGCAACGCTTGCGCGCGAGGCCTGCGATGCTTTCGCGACGGGGCAGCGGCCGCGCTTCGTCGCCGGCTCGATGGGCCCGACCGGGATGCTCGTCTCGTCGTCGGATCCCTCGCTGTCGAGGATCACCTACGAGCAGCTGCGCGATCTCTATGCGGAGCAGGCGCGCGCGCTCGTGGACGGCGGCGTCGACCTGTTGTTGCTGGAAACGATGCAGGATCTCTTGGAGCTGAAAGCGGCCGTCGCGGGAATCCGACTCGAGTTCGCCCGCGGCCTTCGCCGCGTCCCGATTCAGGCGCAGCCGACGCTCATCACCGAGGGACGGATGCTTCTGGGTACGGACATCCGGGCGATCTGCGCGACGCTCGACGCGCTGAACGTCGACGTTGTCGGACTCAATTGCTCGACCGGGCCGGCGCAGATGCGCGACTCGATCCGTTACCTCTGCGAGAACGCGCGCTGCTTCGTCGGCGTCGTTCCCAACGCGGGCCTGCCGCTGATGGGGCCGCAGGGCGAGACGATCTATCCCGAGGGCCCGCAGGAGCTCGCCGAGGAGCTGGCCGCGTTCGTGCGCGACTTCGGCGTGAACGCAGTCGGCGGCTGCTGCGGCACGACGCCCGAGCACATCGCCGCGCTGCGCGACGCGGTCGCGTCCGTGCAGCGCAAGCCGCGGCCGGCCCTCGACCGCCCGCAAGAAGCGGCCTCCGCGATCACGGCGGTCTCGCTGGAGCAGCAGCCGCGCCCGCTCCTCGTGGGGGAGCGCATCAACTCGCAGGGGTCGCGCAAGATCAAGCGCCTGTTGCTCGCGGATCGCTACGACGACATCGTGTTGGTCGCGCGCGAACAGGTCGAGGGCGGAGCGCATCTGCTCGACGTCTGCTGCGCGTTGACCGAACGCGCGGACGAAGACGCTCAGATGCGCGAGCTCGTGCGACGCCTCGCGCAGTCGATCGAGGCGCCGCTGGTCATCGACTCGACCGAGCCGCGAGTGCTGGAGGTCGCGCTGCAAAACTACCCCGGGCGCGCGGTCGTCAACTCGGTGCACCTCGAGTCCGGCCGCGCGAAGATGGATGCCGTGCTGCCGCTCGCGCGCGAGCACGGCGCCGCCCTCGTGGCCTTGACGATCGACGAGAACGGAATGGCCAAGACCGCGCAGCGCAAGGTCGAGGTAGCGCGCCGCATCTACGACATCGCCGTCGGCGAGTACGGAACGCCCCCGGGCGCGTTGATCTTCGACGACCTCACGTTTACGCTCGCGACCGGCGAAGTCGAGTTCCGCGACTCGGCGATCGAGACGATCGACGGCATCCGCGGCATCAAGCGCGCGCTGCCGGGCGTGCTGACGTCGCTCGGCATCTCGAACGTCTCGTTCGGCCTGAAGCCCGAGGCGCGCGCGGCGCTGAACTCGGTCTTTCTGCACCACTGCGTCGAGGCGGGACTCGACTGCGCCCTCGTGCATCCAAAGGAGATCACGCCGTACTTCGAGATCGATGCCGGCGTCCGGGAGCTCTGCGACGACCTCGTCTTCAACCGCCGGCCCGACGCGCTGACGCGCCTGATCGAGCATTTCGAGGCAAACGCGACCGGCGCGAGCGGCGTAAACGAGGCGCAGGCCGAGGAGCCGGCCGGACCGATCGAGGAGCGCATCCATCAGGCGATCTTGCGCCGGCGCAAGGACGGCATCGAGGCGAAGATCGACGAGGCGCTGCGGGAACGCACGCCGGTGGAGGTACTCAACGAGATCCTCCTGCCCGCGATGAAGGACGTCGGCGACCGCTTCGGGCGCGGTGAGCTGATTCTGCCGTTCGTCCTGCAGTCCGCCGAGGTGATGAAGAAGGCCGTCGCTCATCTCGAGCAGTTTCTCGAGCGTCGCGAGGGCGCGACGAAGGGCACCGTCGTGCTCGCGACCGTCTTCGGCGACGTTCACGACATCGGCAAGAATCTCGTGCACACGATCTTGGCCAACAACGGCTACACCGTAGTGGATCTCGGCAAGCAGGTTCCCATGAACGTGATTCTGGAGAAAGCCGTCGAGGTCAACGCGGACGCGATCGGGCTCTCCGCGCTGCTCGTTTCGACGAGCAAACAGATGCCGATCTGCCTCGAGGAACAGGACGCGCGCGGGCTGCGTTTTCCGGTCATCGTCGGCGGTGCCGCGATCAATCGCGACTTCGGCCGGCGCATCGCGCTGCTCGACGCCGGTCAGCGCTTCTTCGAGCCCGGGCTGTTCTACGCGCGCGATGCCTTCGAGGGGCTCGATCTCGTCGACGCACTCACCGGCGACGCCGGGCGACGATCGGAGCTACTCGAGCGCACCAAGCGCGAGGCCGTTGCCGCGCAGGCGGGCCGGCGTGCCGCCGCCGCGCCGGCCGTTGCGACGCCGTTCTCGCTCGTCAAGGGCGAGCGCGCCGATGTGCCGCAGCCGCCCTTCTGGGGAACGCGCACGCTCGACTCCATAGACCTGGCCGAAGTGTGGCCGTGCTTCGATCTGCGCAGCCTCTATCGCTTGTCGTGGGGCGCTTCGAACGTCAAGGGCGCCGCATTCGAGCGCATCGTCGCGGAAGAATTCGCGCCGCGTCTGCTTCGCTACCAAGCCGAGGCGCCGAAAAACGGCCTGTTGCAGCCGCGCGTCGTGTACGGCTATTTCCCGGCCGCGGGCCTCGGCGACGACGTGATACTGTTCGACCCGAGTGATCCCAGCCGCGAGATCGCGCGGATGACGTTCCCGCGACAGATCGGCGGCGAGCACCTCAGCCTCGCGGACTATCTGCGCGAGCCCGGGAAGCGCGGCGCGACGGACGTCGTGGCGCTGCAGATCGTCACCGTCGGAAGCAACGCCACGGCGCGCACCGCAGCGCTGCAGGCCGCGGGCGACTACAGCGAGTCGTACTTCCTTCACGGATTCTCCGTCCAGTCGGCCGAGGCGCTCGCCGAGTACACGCATCGCCGCATCCGGCGCGACCTGCGGCTCGACAACGATCGCGGCAAGCGCTACTCGTGGGGCTACGGCGCGTGCCCCGACCTGCGCCAGCACGAGATCGTCTTCGCCCTGCTCGACGCCGAAACCAGCATCGGTGTGACGCTAACGGAGGCGTTTCAAATCGTGCCCGAGCAATCCACCGCGGCCATCGTCATGCATCATCCGCGGGCCGCCTACTTCAACGCGGCGGCGACGCGGGAGCTCGCCGCGTCATAGCGCGTAGAGGAGTCCATGGAAGGACCGGCTGCTTATCATCTCGGGTATACCGACGGGGAAAGCGCGCGTCTTATCCGACAAGCGAATCGCCTGGCGCCGGTAACCGAACGGTTTTTTCGTGATGCCGGAATGGGAGCCGGCCAACGCGTCTTGGACGTCGGCTCCGGAGTTGGAGATGTGGCGATGCTCGCCGCTCTCATCGTCGGTCCGTCGGGTAAGGTTGTGGCGGTCGAACGGGATGCGAGGTCGACCTTACGAGCCCAGGCTCGTGCGGCTGAAGCCGGGTTGGAAAACATCCAATTCGTTCAGGCCGATATCGACGAGTACACGACGAACGAATCGTTCGACGCCGCGGTCGGGCGCTACGTCCTACAGTTCCTCCCCGATCCCGTAACGACGTTGCGTTCCGTCGCGAGACTCGTGCGACCCGGGGGCATCGTCGCCTTTCAGGAAGGATCGTGGGCCCCGTTTGTATCGCTTTCGGCGCGCGTGCCGCTCTGGCGCTCTGCGATTTCATTGCTTCACGAAGCGGGCGTTCGCGGCGGCGTGAATTTGGAGATGGGCGTTGAGTTGCACCGAGCGTTCCAAGAAGCCGGGCTGCCGGCGCCCCGCATGCGCCTAGAAATGGAGCTTGGATGCGATCCCGACTTCACACGGTGGGCGTCGGATTGCGTTCAAAGCGTCCTGCCCCAAATCGAAAGGCTCAATCTCTCGTATGAAGCGCTCGGCGACTTGGAGACTCTTCCGGAGCGTTTGCAAGACGAAGTCGCCGCCGCCAACACGGTGGTGCCTTGGATCGGGCTCGTCGGAGCTTGGTGCCGGAAGCCTAGGTGACGGTGCTCGCGCTGCTCGCCGTGGCGTTCCTACATCTCTGGACGCATGCGGAACCCGGCTGGTTTCTGGGCATTCCCACGATCGCTGGCGGCGTCGTCTACGAGGGGACGACGCTGGGCTACGTGCTCGCGCTCGACGAACGCGACGGACGCGTGCGCTGGCGCGCGTCGCTGGGAGCCAACCCCGACGAAACGTACGGCAACCCGCGGGGCGTCATTTCTTCGGTCGTCGTTCGCGGCGGCGTTGCCTACGCGGTCAGCGGCAGCTGTGAGGCCGCCGCGCTCGACGCGGCCCGCGGCAGCGTTGTCTGGAAGCGACGAATCTGCTCGATCGCCAAAAACGACGATACGTTCGCCTCGCCGGCTCTGGCCGACGGGCGCGTGCTCTTCAGTATCGACGTGATTGCCGATCGGCCGACCGATACCGGTCGCGAGATCGCGCTCGACGCCTCGACCGGCGCCCCGGTTTGGTCTTTCTCTCCCGTGCGGTATGGCGGCACCGGCGGCGGCATCTCCGGAACTCCGGCCTTCGACTCAAGTCGCGGCATCGTGATCGTCGGAACGGGGAACCCGACGCCGATGAGCGCACCGCCGCCGGGTCCCGATCCGTACACCGACTCGGTCATCGCGGTCGACCCGCGCACGGGGCATTGGCTCTGGGCCAGGCAGCTGCTGGCACACGACGCGAACGATTTCGACGTCTTTACCGCCCCCGGTCTCTTCGCACTCGCGATTCGCGGTCATCGGACTCTCGGCGTCGGCGTGACGCTCAAGAACTCGCGGTACGTCATGCTGGACGCGCGCACCGGAGCGATTCTCTGGCAGCGCCGGCTGGTGGCGACGATGCACTGGATGCAGTCGATCGGAACGCCGGCCGCGAGTGCCGGCACGATCGTCGTCCCGCTCTTTCACAGCCCGACCGACGGCGAGCTCGTGGCGTTGGACGAGAACGACGGAAGCGTGCGCTGGCGTGTCGCCACCAACGGCATCTACGAGGAGCCTGTCGTCTGGCGCGGGGACGTTCTCGTTGCGGAAGCGAACGGCGCGGTCGCGGCATTCGACCTTCGCACCGGACGCAGCGTCGCGCGCCTCTCCGTCCCGTCCAAGCTCTACGGCCGAGGGCTCGCGCTCGACGGCGATGAGCTCTTCGTAGCAGGCCGCGGCGCCTTGTGGGCGTACCGTTTGCGGCAATGACCCTGCGCACGATCCTGTACATCGGCTTGGCCGTCGTGGCGATCGTCCTCGTCGTCGCGCTCGTTCGCGCACTGCCGCGGCAACGCGCGGCCCTGCCCAGTGCGATAACCGCGGCGATAGGCGTCGGGATCGGCTTCATCACCAATTTCTTCGATACCCTCGGCATCGGCTCGTTCGCGACGACGACCTCGCTCTTCAAGTTTCTGCGGTTCGTGCCCGACGAGCGCATACCGGGGACGCTCAACGTTGGACACGCTCTTCCGACCATCGCCGAGGCGGCGATCTTTATCGTGATCGTCGCCGTCGAGCCGCCCACGCTGCTCCTGCTCATCTTGGCTTCGGTGGTCGGCGCGTGGCTCGGCGCCGGTTTCGTCGCTCGACTGCCGCGCCGTTACGTGCAGATCGGCATGGGCACGGCCCTCATCGCCGCAGCCGTGTTATTCATCCTGAGCAATCTCAAGGGCAGCCAGTTTGGGCTGAGCGGTACGGCGCTCGGGCTAGAAGGCGCAAAACTCGGGACCGGAATGTTCATCAGCTTTTGCCTCGGCGCTCTCATGACGATCGGCATCGGCCTGTACGCTCCATGCATGATCATGGTGAGTCTTCTCGGCATGAACCCGATCGCGGCATTTCCGATCATGATGGGCTCGTGCGCCTTCCTCATGCCGGTTGCGAGCCTGCGGTTCATCAAGTTCAACGCGTTTTCGATGCGGGCCGCCCTCGGTCTGACGCTGGGCGGAGTGCCCGGCGTGCTGATCGCCGCCTACCTCGTGAAGTCGCTGCCCCTGGTGTGGGTGCGGTGGCTCGTGGTGATCGTGGTGCTCTACGCCGCCGTCACGATGCTCCGGTCGGCGGCGCACGAGGCCTCGGCCTCGAGCGCGAGCGAAGAGATCCCCGCCGAATCGCTCGGGTGACCGGGCGTCAGGCGTCCGCGTAGGCTAACCCCGCGCCGTACGCGCTCTCGGCACCCGTGTCCAAGTGCACGGCCGTGTTGAGCGTGCCGGCCCACGTGAACAGTCCGCTCGCACAGATCAGCTCGATGATCTCATCATCGCTGAAATGGCGGCGCAGCTCGGCGACGAGGTCGTCGTCAACCGAGTGTGGATCGACGATGATTCGGTCGACCAACGCGATTGCGGCCGCCTCTCGCGGCGTCAGCTTGTCGACGTCGACGGCGTTCTTTAGGGCGGCCACCGCCTGAGCTTTATTCATCGAACTGATGTCCCTAAGTCCTAAGATGGACTCCCTCGGCTTCACGTCACCGACGACCGGTTGCAGTCGCACCGTGGCACAATACGTGCAAGCGTTCAGGTTCGCGCCGCGCAATCGCAGAAGTTCCAGCAACTGCGGTTCGATGAGGCCGCCTTCGCCTGCAAGGAAGTAGGCGAACATCGAAGCTACGCGTTTGAGAAGTTCGGGGCGCCTGGCGATCAAACCAAACATTTTTGTATCGCCGAAACCGTTCTTGGCAAAGTCCAAAATCGCATTGACGACGGGATCGTCGGAAGAGCCCGCCGGCAGCGACTCGATGCGCGCGGTCATGGGCATGCTCCTTTGCTCCAACGAGCGTGATACCGGCAGTCTGCCGGGTCGCATGCCTTCGACGGGGCTGCCGCGGCGCCTACGCCTAGCGGCTAGACGGCGACCTCGAGCGCGTTGTAAACGAACCGGCCGCCGACCATCGTCCCGACGACCTGGTAGTCGCGGTCCCAGAAGGAGAGATCGGCGCGGGCTCCGCGCGCGACGCGTCCCAGCTCGCCCTCGTGCCGGATCAGGCGGGCCGGCGCGTAGGTCGCTGCGACGATCGCCTGCGCAAACGGAATCTGCGCGTAGGACATGTAGTTGCGCAGCGCGTCGTCCATGCGCAGCGCGCTGCCCGCGATCGTGCCGTCCGCCGAGCGCATCACGCCGCCCTCGATGTGGTAGCCGGGATCGGAGGCCGGCATGTGGTCCGTCACGAGGACGACGCGGTCGCCGAGCGTGCGATGGAGGATGTCGATCATCACTGGTGACACGTGAAAACCGTCGCATATGACCTGCACCAGCGTGCGGCGATCCTGGATGAACGCGGCCAAGATCGAGGGATCCCGATGGTCCAGCGGCGGCATTCCGTTAAAGGCGTGGGTCAGCGAGCGGAAGCCCAGGCCGATCGCCAGCATTCCCTCGCGATAGCGCGCCGCGGTGTGGCCTGCCGAGCAGACGACGCCGTTTTCCACGAACACGCGCAGCGCGTCGCTCGCGCCCTCGACCTCGGGCGCCATCGTGACGAGTAGACAAGCGCCCTTGCACGCATCCAGCATCTCCCTGGCGCGCGCCGCGTTCGCATCCAGTAGCCACGCGTGATTGTGAATACGGCGAAACTTCGGATTGAGGAACGGTCCCTCGAAGTGCACGCCGAGACAGCGCGCGCCCTGGGGGACGTCTTCCTCCAGCTGATTGGCCGCCTCGACGATCTCCGACGCGGCGTGCAGCATCGACTCCCAGGGCGCCGTCATTACGCCGGCCACGAAGCCCGTCGCCCCCATTCGGGCGTACTCGGCACACGCGACGCCGACGGCGTTGCCCTGATCGCGGTTGAACAGATACTCGCTCGCCCCGTTGGTGTGGAGATCGATTAAACCCGGAGCGATGCTCGTGCCGGGCGGCAACACGCAGTCCGCCGGTCCGTCGGCCGCGAGCACGCCGGCGATCCGCCCGTCTCGTATTTCTAACCGTCCGAACGTCGACGTTCCATCGCCCACGGCGATGAAAGCTGGTCCAAGAGTCAGTCCGGACATCGTTAAGCGGGCATTCGGCGGATCAGCGCGAGAGCCTCGTCGCGGTGTTGCTCCATGAGCGCCCGAGAGTCGCCCTCGACGTTCAACCGAAGCAGCGGTTCGGTATTGGACGGTCGCACGTTCATCCACCAGCTCGGGTAGCCGACGGTGACGCCGTCGAGGTGATCGATGTCGGCGTCGGCATAGCGTTCCTCGATCTCACGCATCTTCGCCGCAACGTCGGCGACCTGATTGTTGATCTCGCCCGAGCGAAAGCGCGTGTCGATCGGAGCGATCACCTGGCTGACCGGCTTCGCCGCCTCGCTGAACAGCTCGAGGCACAAAAGCAGCGCGATCATCCCCGAGTCGGCGTACCAATTGTCGCGAAAATAGAAATGCCCGCTGTGCTCGCCGCCAAACACCACGTCGTGTTCGCGCATCACGCCCTTGATGATCGAGTGGCCGACCTTCGAGCGCACGGGGACGCCGCCGGCCTTCGCGATGAGCTCGGGCACGCTGCGGCTGCAAATCGGGTTGTAGAGGATCTTAGCGCCGGGATATTTCTTCAGCATTATCAGCGCGACCAAGGCGGTCACGGTGCTGCCGTCAACGATGTTAGCCTTCTCGTCCACGATGAACATGCGGTCGGCGTCGCCGTCGAAGGCGACGCCGAGATCGCAGCCGCGCTTGCGGACCTCGGCCTGCAAATCGAGCATGTTTTCCGGCTCGATGGGGCTCGCCGGATGATTTGGGAAGGTGCCGTCGAGCTCGAAGTAGAGCGGCACCACCTCGCAGGGCAGGAATTTGAAGACGTGTGGAATCGTCTCGCCCGCCATCCCGTTGCCCGCGTCCACGGCAATCCGTAAGGGCTTGATCTTGGAGCGGTCGACGAATGAGAGACAGTGCTGCGCAAAGTCGTCCAGGACGTCGCGCCGCGAGACGGCGCCCGGCGTGGCTGCCTTCGGCGGAAGGTCTTGTGCGAGGAGCCGATCGCGAATCGTGGCCAGCCCGGTATCCAGGGAGATCGCTTGCGCCTGCGCGCGCGTGAACTTCATGCCGTTGTACTCGGCCGGATTGTGCGAGGCCGTGATCATCACGCCGCCGTCGAACGAAAACTTGCCGACGGCGAAATAAAGAGCGTCCGTGGAGACCATGCCGATGTCCACCACGCGCGCCCCGGCGTCACAAGCACCGCGAGCGAAGGCGTCGCTGAGCTGCCGGCCGGACGGGCGCATGTCTCTTCCAACGACGACGGACATTTGCTTCGACCCCACCAGGGGCACGAAACAGCGTCCGATGGCATAGGCCACCTCTTCGTTCAGTTGGGACGGATAAACGCCGCGAACGTCGTAGGATTTGAATATCGTGGGCTCTACTAGACTGCGCACGGCTAGCCGTTCTTCGACCGGGTTAGTGTGACGCCTTTATGAAAAACGCGCCGCTCGCGACCGTCGCCGGCACGCTGTTACTGACGGTATTCCTAGTGCTGACGCTCGTCTTCGCGGTACAGGGAAGCTTCGAGACGCGCGGCCAGATCGCGAACACGTTCGCTCGCCAGTCGCAGATCCAGCAGGCTCAGATCGACCTGGAAGAGCTGCTTAGACTGCAGATCGACGAAGAAAATTCGCTGCGTGGCTACTCCCTAACGCGCGATCCGTTTTACGTAAGCCAGTATCGGCAGGCCGCCGCCGGATACGATGCCACCGAGAGCACGATTCGGCAGACGCTCCGCGAGCAACACCTATCCGCCGCCGAGCAATTGCTCGGCACGTACGGTCACCTCCAATCCGAGTGGCGCAGGGGAGTCGCCGCGCCGCTGCTGCGCAATCCCGGCGAGCGCCTCGACGAGCTCGACAAGCGCAACAAGCTTTTCTCGGACTACGAGACCGGGACGGTCGCCGCAATACGCCAGGCACTTGCGAACACGGACGCGGCCCTCGTGCACAGCACCCAGGAACAGCTCGACCGGTCGTCGTGGGTGCGCGCGTTCTGGGTGAGCGTGTTCGGCCTCCTGGCCATTCTGTTCAACACGTATCGCACGCGGCTCAACCGCGAGCTGGAAGAGGAGCGTGCGGTCACCAAGATTTTGCAGCGCGCGTTCCGGAGCGAGTTCGTGCCGCTGCCGCACTGCGAGATCGGGAGCGCGTATCTCTCGGCAACGAGTCACATGGCCGTCGGCGGCGACATATTCGACGTCTACCGCCTTTCCGAGAACCGGGCGCTCGTGCTGATCGCGGACATCAGCGGCAAGGGCGTGGACGCAGCCGTCCTGACCGCGTTCATCAAATTCATGATCCGCGCGATCGCGCTGCGCAAGAGCGACCCTGCGGCGATCCTGGCCGAGTTCAACACCGCATTTTCCAAAGCCGTCGGTAATCCATACCTCTTCGTGTCGATGTTCGTCGGCGTGCTCGACACAACCACGTTTCACTTAGAGTACGGCAGCGCCGGGCACGATTGCGCGTACGTAAGGAACGATGCCGGCGTCACGCCGCTCGCGATCACCGGACCGGTGCTCGGCGTGATGGACGAGCCGTTCGGCGACGACTCGATCGACCTTAAGCTCGGCGACACGCTCGTCCTCACGACGGACGGCCTGACCGAGGTGCGCGATCGCTCCGGCGCCCAGCTCACGGATCGCGGGGCGATGGAGCTCATCGAGCGCGCGGGTCCGCACTCGCAGGCGTTGGCCGACGAGCTGGTCGCGCAGGTGCGTGCTCGGGCCGGCAATCGCTTGCGCGACGACTTGGCCGTACTCGCGATTCGTGTCGTGAATTCGGAGCCGGCAGATGCGTAAGGCCGCACTCGCGCTGCTGCTGCTCTCGGCCGCGACGCTCGCGTCCGCCTCGGCCGATTGCCGGCTGCATCGCGGCGAGCACGTCGTGCTCTATAGCACGACGGACGATCCGTCGGTCTTGGTCTGGGATTCCCGCGAGCGTCTGCGCGAATATCACGCGGCGTCGTTCGACGTGGCGCAGGCGATGCTGCCGCACGCGGGGCTCGTGTCGCCCGGAACGCGCGCCGTCGTGGTTACGTGCGTCGCCGGCTATGTGGAGTCGCCGGTCTTCCACGCGCCCGACGATGCGATCGGAGTCGTCATTTCGACCGGACCGCAGCGCGGCCTCACGCGTTGGGTGCTGGGTTCCGACGTGCGTCTCTTGACGCACTGACGCGATCGCGCGCGAACACGCGAAGCCGTCCGTCCGGGAGCCGGACGTGCTCCATCGCGATGTCGTAGGCGCGCTCGAGGAGCGGGCCGGTAAGAAGCTCCTCCGGCGGCGAGATCGCGAGCAGCGTGCCCTCTCCCAGCAACGCGATCCGGTCGGCGTAGGCCGCCGCTTCGTTGACGTCGTGCAGCGCGCACACGACGCTCTTGCCCGCCCGCGCCAGCCCGCGCAGCAACCCCAGGATTTCGTGAGCCACGCGTACGTCGAGGTGGCTCGTCGGTTCGTCGAGCAGCACGATCGGCGTCTCCTGCGCGAGGCCGAGCGCGATCCAGACGCGCTGACGCTCGCCCGCGCTGAGCGTCGAAAAAAGGCGCTCGGCGAACGCCTCGATCCGCACGGCCGACAGCGCGCGCGCCACCGCCGCCTCGTCGCTGGATCGCTCGCGCCATTCCCACCAGCGGTGATACGGGAACCTGCCGATCGAGACGACGTCGCGAACGAGGAGCGCGTCGAGTAACACTTCGTCGCTCGTAACGAGCGCGATGAGCCTGGCGCGGTCGAGCGCTCCGAGCCGCGAGTTTGGCCGGCCGTCGAGCAGGATCGAGCCGCGGGCGGCGGGATGCAGCCCGGCAATCGCGCGCAATAGCGTCGTCTTCCCGGCCCCGTTGGCCCCGAGCACGGCGACGAGCTCGCCGCTTTGGACGTCTGCGTCGATGCCGTCGAGCAGGTCGCGGCCGCCGATGCGGAGCCCAACGCCGCGCAGCTCGATCAACCGCGCACCCCGGAGCTGGAGCGGACCGCGGGGCGCAGATACAGATACAAGAACGTGGGCACGCCGATGAACGCGAGCAATACGCCGATGGGGAGCTCTGCCGGTGCTACGATGCGCCGGCAGATCGCATCGGCGACGATGCAGAGCGTGGCCCCGATGGCGGCGCATGCCGGCAGCAGGACGCGCGCGTCGGATCCGACGAGGCGTCGCGCGAGGTACGGCACGATCAATCCGATGAAGCCGACGAGTCCCGCGAGGACGACGCTGCTCGCGGCCAGCAGCGACGACGCCGCCAGAATGATCCACTGGGCCCGATCGACGCCGACGCCGACGGAACGAGCGCGCAGCTCTCCGATGCGCAACGCGTTGAGCGGCGCCGCGACCCAGAGCGCCAGGAGCGCGCCGGCGGACACGTAGGGCGCGACGGTCTCGAGCTCGCGCCAGCCGCGACCCGCCATCGATCCCGCGAGCCACGCCACGATCGTGCTGGCGTAGTCGCCGGACTGCGCGCGGATGACCGCGAGCGTGACGATCGCGGCGAAGAGCGTCGATAGCGAAACGCCCGAGAGGATCAGCCGGTTTGCGTCGATTCCGCCGCCGCGGCGCGCCAACGCCGCCACGAGGAGCGCGGCGCCGAGTCCGGCGATGAATCCGACGGCGGGCGTTGCGGCGGGCGACGCGCCGGCGAGGATCGCGACGGCGATCGCCGCCGCCGCGCCTGCGCTGACGCCGGTGAGATATGGATCGACCAGCGGGTTGCGCAGCATGCCTTGCAACATCGCGCCGCAAAGCGCCAGCGACGCGCCGACGGTCGCCGCGATGCACACGCGCGGAAGGCGCAGCTGCCACACGATCGCGCCGACCACGCCGGGTGCGTGCGGGTGAGCGAGCGCCCAGAGGATCTGCGCGCCCGGCAGCGGCGTCCCGCCTACGAGCATGCCCGCCACCGCGGCCGCGAGCAGAATCGCAACGAGCGCCGCTCCCTTCATGCCGTCAACGACTGCGGAGCTCCACGCGCAGCGATCGGCCCGGCATCGGATATCCGGCGTAGAGAGCGTAGCGGGCGTTGCCCAAGTTGTAACCGCGCAGCGCGAGGATCAGCGACGGCGTCAACCGGTAGCCGACGTAGGCCTCGACGTTCGTGAACGTTGCCGGCTGATACACGGCATACGCCGGCGAGAGAAACGGGTCCGGCGCCTCCTGGGGGCCCTGCGTCAGCGCTTCGATTGCGAAGCCGTCGAAACGGCGGTTGGCGGGCGCTTGGTACTGGAGCGCGAGCGTGACGGCGAAGACGGGGCCCCTTCCCGGCAGTCGCGTCGACGTGATGAGGTCTTGCGCGCGGTACAAGTTCGTAACGCCCAGACTCGCGCCGCATCCAAAGAACGTGCGCGCCTTGGCTATGAGATCCAGGCCTTGGATCGAGGCGCGCCCGACGTTTTGCGGAACGTACGTCGGCGGCGGCGACACAATGAGATTCGTCCCGCTCGTCGTGAACCAGCCGAACTCTAGGTCGCCCCAGGGCGACGGCGCGACGAAGGTCGCGTCGCCGACGCGCGTCCGCTCGGGCTGGAGATTCGGGTTGGAGAATCCGGGGTAGTACAGCTCCTCGGCGGTCGGTGCGCGGAACGCGGTGGCGGCGTTGAGGCGCAGCGTGAGCGCGGGAAGCAGCCGGAGAATGCCGCCGAGCGACGGCGAGTAGGCGCCGCCAACGCCGCCGTCGCGCTCCGCGCGCAGTCCCGCGTAGGCCTCGTTGCCGTTGGTCGCAAACCACTGCGACTGAACGTACGCCGCGGTCTGCGCGTAGGCGCCGAAGATCGGCGCGTCGTCGGCGGCGAGCGACGATCCGCCGCCGGTGCCCGGGTCCACGCGCGCGACGCCGCGCATCAGATCGACGCCGTAGACGAGCCGCGAGCGATCGTCGCCGACCACGTTGCGCAGGCTCGCCATCCAGCGCTGGTCGTAGAGCACCTGGGCGTAGGGCGGGTTCGACGACGTGCCCGGGCCGGGAGTCGGAAAGGACGAGTTCGGGCAGTTCGGGTCGACAGGCGTGTTGCACGTAAACGACAGATCTTCCGACGAGTCGCCGAGCTCGAGCGACGTCGTCGAGCGCGCACCCTGGTGCTGCGCGACAAGCCGCAGGTTGCGATCGACGTTGTTCGTCTCGCTGGTCGGCGAGAAGAAGCCGAGCTCTCCCGGATCCCCGGCCTGTGCGTCGTCGAGGCTGCCGGTCAGCGTGAGATCCAGCGCGCCGACGGCATGCCCGTATCGCGCGCTTACCGCCGTCAACTCTGCCTGGGCGTTCTGACGATTCGGCGCACCCACCACCGAGTAGTCGTTCGCGGCGTACGTGCGCGAGAACGAGAGAAAGGGGGTCGTGAGCGCGTACGTCTGCTGGTCGAACGATCCGGTCGACGCGACCGCCGTGCTGCGCGGCGGCTGCGCCGCGGTGATGATGTTGATGACGCCGCCGATCGATCCCGAGCCGTAGAGCGTCGAACCGCCGCCTTCGACGACTTCGATGCGGTCGACGCCGCTCACCGAAACTTCGCCTAGGTTGACGTCGTCGATCTGCGCGCCTGCGACCGGCAGCCCGTCCATCAAGACGAGAACTTGCTGCGACGAGCTGCCGCGGATGCCGACGGATACCACCGAGCCGAAGGCGCCGTACGGGACGACGTTGACGCCGGGAACGCGTGCGAGCACGTCGGCGACGGTGACGTCGCCGTCGCGGGCGATCTGTGCGGCGGTGACGACGTATGTCGTTCGAGCGGTGCGCGTGGCGGACTCGGTGCCGCGGTCGCTGGTCACCACGTGTGCAATTTCTGGAACGGCCGTCGGCGACGCCGACGGAGTCGGGGAGGCCGCGAGTATTGCGGCGAGTATCGGAACCATCGCAATCCTTTCCTTAGCGCGAGGCGGATTATGCTCGAAAGCGTCTGCGACGGTATCCTGACTCGCGGCTCATCGCCGGTGCCCGTGCCTTCCCATCCGGAGTCCCGGAAAGTGGCGTACGGGCGGCTCCCCGCATACAGTGGCGCGACCGTGCCGGCCTCACACCGGCTTCCCGCGCAAACGTAAGTGACGCACTTGCGGGAAGAGCGCACGGCCTCCTTCAGAGGTCGGCGCGCGCGCGGTTTCGTACTCGTTACGCCTCTTCATGCGTCTGTGGATCGTGTTCGTGCCGTTGACCCTGCTGCTGTGCGGCTGCGGCGCCCGTGGCGCGGGCGACGCGCGAGCGCAGGCCCCCCACACCGCGGGGCGAGTCGTCACGCTGATGCCGTCGTTTGCCGACGACCTCTATGCCATAGGCGCCGGCGGACAGCTCGTGGCCGTTTCGTCGTACACGAACGCACCCCAAGCCTTGCCGCGCGTGGCGGACGCGACCAGCGTCGACGTCGAGGCAATCGTGGCGCTGCGTCCGAGCTCCGTCATCGGAATTCCGGCGCAGGCCCGCTTCGTGGAGCCGCTGCGGCGCGCGCACGTCCCCGTCTACCTGCTTGCGGACGACACCTACGACGAGATCTTCTCGAACCTGCGCGTGGCCGGCGCGCTCACGGGACACCGGCGGGAGGCCGCCGCCGAGGTCGATCGCCTGCGGCGCGAGACCGAGGGCCTCGTGAGTCGTACTCGCGGCTTCGCGCGCCATCCGAGCGTCTTCGTCGTGCTGGGCAGCGGCCCGATCTGGACGGCGGGCTCCGGCTCGTACATCACCAAGCTGATCGCGCTCGCGGGAGGACGCAACGCCGCCGGCGACTTGGGCGCCGCCTACGGCGAGTACAGCGCCGAGGCGCTTCTGCGGGATCAACCCGACCTGCTCGTGACCGATCCTGCAACGCACGTCGACGCGGTAGCCGACCGCGAGCCGTGGCGCAGCCTGCGGGCCGTGCGGCTGCATCGCGTGTATGCGATCGATCCCGACGTCCTCGAGCGGCCCGGGCCGAATTATAACGAGGGCATTCGGCGGCTCCTCGAACGCATCGCTCCGCTCGCCCAGCGATGACGCAGCGTGCGATCGTCGTCGCCGTGGACAGCCGCGCCGAGCGACGCGTCATCGAACCGGAGCTCGACGAGTTCGAGGCTCTGGCCCGGGCCGCCGGAGCGCGGATACTCGAGCGTATCGTCCAGCGGCGCGACCGGATCGATCCCGCGACCCTCGTCGGCAGCGGCAAGGCTCGCGAGATCGCGGATCGCGCGAAAGAGATACGCGCGGACCTGCTGCTGGTTCTCAACGACCTCCGTCCGCGTCAGCGCAACAACCTCGAAAAGATCGTTCCACTGCCGATCGTCGATCGCACGATGCTGATCCTCGACGTGTTCGCGCGCCACGCGCGCAGCCGCGAGGGAAAGCTGCAAGTCGAGCTCGCGCAGCTGCGCTACCGGCAGTCGAATCTGATCGGCGTAGGCGCCGACCTATCGCGGCTGGGCGGCGGCATCGGCACCCGCGGGCCCGGCGAAACGAAACTCGAGATCGACCGGCGCCGCATCGGCGCCCGCATCGCCGTTGTGCGCCGGCTGCTCGGCGGCGTGCGACGCCAGCGCGCCGTGCGGCGCGCGTCGCCGCACGGCGAACCGCTCGTCGCGCTCGTCGGCTATACGAACGTCGGCAAGTCGTCGCTCCTCAACGCGCTGACGCGCAGCAACGCACACGTCGCCGATCAGCCCTTCGCGACGCTCGATCCAACGATTCGGCGAGCCTATCTCGCGCCCGGCGCATACGTCCGTCTCGCGGACACCGTCGGCTTCATCACGGACCTTCCCGAGGACCTGATCAATGCGTTTCGGGCCACGTTGGAAGAGCTCGAGGAGGCGGAGCTGCTCGTGCACGTGCTCGACGCAAGCAATCCGCAGTGGCCTCGTCAGCGCCGCGCGGTCGATTTGATCCTCCGTGAGCTGCATCTCGACGGCACACCGCGCCTGGCGGTGTTCAACAAATCCGATCGGCTGGTTCCCGATGCCGCCGGCGAATCCGGGGCGCTGTACGTCAGCGCGCTCACCGGGGCGGGGCTGCCACAACTGCGCGCCGCACTTGCGCAGCGCATCGTGGAGGCGCACCGATGACGCGTCGTGTCGCGCTCGTCGCGCAGGTGCTCGCTCTGGTCACGTTCGGCTGCGCCGGGCACAGGGACGATGCGTTCGTCGCGGCGGCGCGGCGGCTGCGCCCCGCGGTCGTGCTCCTCTCGATGAAGGTGCCGCCCGAACGCAAAAAGGATCGTTACGACGAGGCGTATGCCACCGCGTTCGCCGTCGCTTCGGGAGCGTGGGGAAGCGATCTGCTGACCGCGCAGCACGCGATCGACGGCGCGTGGGACCTGCGGATTACCGTCTCCAACCGCTGGTCGGCCCCCGCGCGCGTCGTCGCGTCTAACGCAGATCTCGACGTCGCACTGGTGCGGACTCCGCGCCGCAATCTCCCCGTCATCGCGCTCGAAGCTCCCTCCGACCTGCAGGACGACGTGGGCCGCGAGGTCGGCCTACTGGGTTATCCCGTTCCGGACGAGTTCGACGATGAAGGGCTGGGCCTGGCGACGTCGCTCGGAGCCGGACGCCTCTCCTCCATTCGCAAGGATGCGCTCGAAGTGACGCTCCCGGTGGTGCCGGGAGAGAGCGGCGGCCCGGTCTTCATCGCGGATACGGGAGAGGTGATCGGACTCGCGGAGTCGCGCTTCGACGACGAGCCCAGCATCGGCTTCGCGCTGCCCGTTGACGACCTCAAGAAGTTCCTTCATCGCTCGGACGCTGGTCACGGATTTTGAAGCCGCCGTGCGGCGCGATGGTGATCGCCGAGCGATCCCCGATCCACTGCAACGGCGGGATCTCGAAGAAGGCCGCCATGGCGCTGAGCTGCGGCGCGTAAGACGAACGCATATTGGCGAACCGCTGCCAGGCCTCGTCGCGGTCGTAGAGTTTGAAACCGGCGGCAACGAGCCGGTCGCATGCGTGCTCGAACTCTTCACGCTCGATGCCGGCAGACGCCTCCCCGGTGTCGAGGCGGAAGTATCGCGACAGGTCGACCGTAGCATGCCGGCCGACGTTGTAGAAGATGCGCGCCTGGCCGTCGCGGACGCCGTCGACCGTCGTCATGAGCACCGTCGCCGCGTCCAACAGCGTGCCGAGCGTTCCGACCCACGACTGGTCGTCGTGGCTCGAACGAAAGTACGCGAGCATCGGATATGCGAGGTGGCTCTCCATGACCGCGGCGGCCCAGCGCTGCGCGTCGAGCATGAGCTGCGGGAGATCTTCGTGCGTTAGCGAGTAGCCCGCGATGGCCAAGAGGTTGACGCCGCTCGGCGGCGTGCCGGCGCGCGCGCCAACCGTCACCACGAACGTCTCGCGCTGCTGAAACGACCCGAAGGTTGCGAACAGAAACGCAGTCATGATCGAGAGGAACGACAGGCCGGCAAGCCCCGCGAGAAGCGAAACGAGCCGGGGAAGGCCGGATCGGCCGACGACATCTCCGAAGCCGATCGTGAGCAGCGACGTTCCGGCGAAGTAGAGCATCGTTCCGAATGTCTCGTGCGCCGGGACGATTCCACTGCGCAGTCCCCATAGGACGAGCGCGAAGCCGAGGATCAGCAGCGCGACCCACATCGCCAGCATCGAGACCAACATCAGCGGCGCGTAAACCGCCAGGAAGTCTTCTCGCCGATCTCCGTCGGCGGCGAAAAAGCGCCACGCGAGCCGGGGCCACAAGTGCCACATCGCGCGCCAGTATAAGAAGCTCATCCGAAACCGCCTTCCCGTCGCTCGCGGCACGACCACGGTTTGAAAGGCGTCGTTGAGCGTGGCGAGGATGACGACGCTGCCGATTGCGATGGCTAAGACGTTGAGCATAAGCGGCTGAAAGGCTTCGGCGAAACGGGGCGGCAAGCCGCCCGGAGTCGAACGAGGCCTGCGGTGGCCGTCACCTTCATCACCGGTCCGGTGCGCTCGGGCAAGAGTGCGTTCGGCGTCCGGCTCGCGGCGACGAGCGGACGCGAGGTGACCTACGTCGCGACGGCGGCCGGCGGGCCGGAGGACGCGGAGTGGCGCGCCCGGATGACGCGCCACGTTCTCGAGCGGCCCGCGTCGTGGCGCACCGTCGAGACCGCCGGCATGACGCACGACGCGCAGCTCGCGCTATTCCGCGGGGCCTCGCCGGACGCGTGTCTGCTGGTCGACGCGCTCGGCACGTGGCTGGCCGCGCGCATCGAGGCCAGAATCGACCTGCTCGAGATCGACTACACGGTGCTCGCGTCCCAGCTCGACGAAGAGGCGGCGCAGTTCGTTGACGTGATGCTGGCCTCGCCCGCGTACGTCGTCGTGGTGAGCGAGCAAATCGGATGGGACGTCGTCCCGGTCGTGGCCTCCGCGCGGCTCTTCCGGGACGCGATGGGCCGGATGGTGCAGCGCCTCGCCAAACGGGCGCAGCGCGTGTACCTCGTCGTCGCGGGGTACGCGCTGGATCTGCGCGCCGCGGGCGAGCCCATCGACATAGAATCGTAGGGGTTCCCTAGCACGATGGCGCAGGCGTCGGTCCTCGTCACGTTCCTCGCCGCGGTGGTCGTGCTCGCGGTCCTTGCGAAGCGATTGCGCATCCCGTATCCGATTTCGTTTACTATCGGCGGCATAGGGCTCGCGTTTACGCGGCATCTGCCGCGGCCGCACATCGAGCCGGACACGATCATGCTGCTCGTCGTGCCTCCGCTGCTCTACAGCGCGGCCTGGTCCACGGATTGGGTCGCGCTGCGGCGCAACGCGCGTCCGATCGGCTTCCTCGCGGTCGGACTCGTGATCTGCACGATGCTAGTCGTCGCGGTCGTGGTGCACGCGACGCAGCCGGAGTTCACGTGGCCCCTGGCCTTCACGCTCGGCGCGATCGTCTCGCCGCCGGACGCCGTGGCCGCCGAAGCGATCTTCGAAAGGCTTGCCATACCGAACCGCATCGCCGCGATCATCAGCGGGGAGTGCCTGATGAACGATGCGACGGCTCTCGTGCTCTATCGCTTCGCCATCGCCGCCGCGGTGTCGGGAGCGTTTTCGCTGTCGCGCGCGAGCGTCGCGTTCGTCGTTGTGGCAGCCGGGGGGATCCTCGTGGGCATCGCCGCCGCGTTCCTGCTCGAGGGGATCCTGCGCCAGATCGCGCGACTCGGCTTCGGCGACGCGATGATCGCGAGCGTCGTCTTCCTGCTGGCGCCGTTCGCCGCATACCTGCCCGCCGAGGAGCTGCACGTGTCCGGCGTGCTGGCAGCCGTCAGCGCGGGCATCCTGCTCAGCCGCCGGTCGGCGAGCTTCATCGATCCCGAGACGCGCGTGCTTGGAACGGCGGTATGGCGCCTGTTGACGTTCGTGCTCAACGCGTTCGCGTTTCTCGTGATCGGCCTCGAACTGCCGGCGATTCTCGCGACGCTCGAGCCGCA
The DNA here is from genome assembly GCA_963752825.1 of Vulcanimicrobiota bacterium. GTDB lineage: Bacteria > Vulcanimicrobiota > Vulcanimicrobiia > Vulcanimicrobiales > Vulcanimicrobiaceae > Cybelea. The sequence goes on from CAVVZF010000001.1 coordinate 1,382,560, forward strand.
CGTCCGCGACTACGCGTTGTACGGCCTGCTCGTGAGCGTGACCGTGATCCTCGTGCGCATAGCGTGGGTCTTTCCGGCGACGTATGTGCCGCGCTTGCTCGACCGCCGGTTACGCGAACGCGATCCGATTCCGGCGTGGCAGCCCGTTGCCGTGCTGGCGTGGTCCGGCATGCGCGGCATCGTGTCGCTCGCGATCGCGCTATCGCTGCCGTATACGCTGGGCGACCAGCCCTTCGCGGCGCGCAGCGTGATGATCTTCTTCACGGTATGCGTGGTCTTCGTCACGCTCGTGTTCCAAGGGCTTACGCTCGGGCCGTTGATCGAGTGGCTCGGCGTCACGGAGACTAGCCGCGGTCATCGGCGCGAGACCGGGTTGCGCATCCGCGCGCTGGAGGCCGGGATCGCCCGGCTGCAGGACGGTCGCGCGCAGCAGCGGAGCGCGCTGGAGCGCGAGATGGCCGATCGCGTCCTCGAAGAGTATCGGCAGCGCATCGACGTGTTGCGCGGCAAGTCGGATCAGGACGGACAGTTCGAGGAGCGCGAGAGCCGCGTCGATCGCAAGGTCCAGAAAGAGGCGCTCGCGGCCGAGCGCGAGGCCATCGTCGCGATGCGCCGCGCCGGCGAGATTCCCGACGACATCTATCGCTCGATCGAGTACGACCTGGATCTCGCCGCGCTACGTCTTGGTTGACTCTTCCTGTGTCGCCGCGGGGCTCGAGCTGGAGGCGGGGGAGGCGCTCGGCGCCGCCGACGCGGCAGGCGCCGCGGACGCGGCGGACGCCGGCGTGGCGGACACCTTCGGCGTCGGCGTCGCGGGGGGCGCGATCGTGGGCTGCCCCTGCGGCGCCGTAAGGGGAACCAGGCGGATGTAGCCGATCGACACCGTCTCGTCCTTATTGATCGTCGTGTCGGCGGTGGCCGAGGAGTAGCCGGCGGCGCGCGCGGTCACGGTCTGATCGCCGGCGACGGTGCGCAGGGTGAAGGCACCGTTCACGTCGGCGCGGCTCGTATACAGCGAGCCGACCGAGACGAGCGCATTTGGAATCGGCCGGTTGGTCATCGCGTCGAGGACGCGCCCGGTGACGCTCCCATAGTCTTGCACGCCTACGACATTTGGCGGAGGCGAGCAGCCGTCGCCCAGGGCGAAGAGCAGAAGCATTCCTAAAACGGCGTACCGCATGCCCGAGTGTACGGTCTGGACGGCGCGGCGTCCCCCCAGCCCAACAGGTAAGACCAACAGTTTGTCACAACTTTCTAACGAGCCATGAATCCGTACGGTCCGGTCGCAATCTTCCTCGGCGTAGCGGTCGCAGCGGCGCTGTTCTTCACGGTCCTGCCCGGCCTGCTGGCGCGCGCCAAGCCGAACGCGCACAAGCGGGAAGCCTACGAGTGCGGCGTCGAGCCTACGTCGCCCGTGGCCGGGCGGTTCCCGATACGCTTCTACCTCATCGCCATGCTCTTCGTCGTCTTCGACGTCGAGACGGCGTCGTTCTATCCGTGGGCCGTGCAGATGCACACGCTGCGAGTCTTCGGCCTGCTCGAGATGATCGTCTTCATCATCGTGCTGGCGATCGGCTACGCCTACGTGTGGAAGAAGGGCGGCTTCGTATGGCGGTAGGCCCCGGGCAGTTCATGCTGGCGCGCGTCGACGACGTCGCCCGTTGGGCCCAGAGCTCGTCGGTCTGGCCGCTGACGATGGGGCTGGCGTGCTGCGCGATCGAGATGATGACCGCGACCTCGTCGGAGTACGACATCGCACGGCTCGGATCGGAGGTTTTCCGCAGCTCGCCGCGTCAGGCCGACCTCATGATCGTCTCCGGCCGCGTCTCGCAGAAGATGGGTGCGGTCGTGAGGCGCCTGTACGATCAAATGGCCGATCCGAAGTGGGTGATCTCGATGGGTGCTTGCGCGAGCTCGGGCGGCATCTTCGATAACTACGCCGTCATTCAGGGAGTCGACACGATCATTCCGGTCGATGTTTACGTGCCCGGTTGTCCGCCGACGCCTGACGGGCTGCTGTATGCCGTCAACCTCATTCAGCAGCAGATCCGCGAAGGCGGCCGCGGCGGCATCGTGGCCTCCGCCTAAACTGACGTCGCCGTAAGGACCCGCCATGCCTAGCACGCAGAATCCGCCGATCGCCGGCGCCGCGATCGACCCGCCCAGCCTTCGCCCGCCGATCGACGACGCGGCGATCGAGCGCGTCGAGCCATCACGGATTCGCGAGCGTTTGGAAGCGTTGCGCCGCGACGGCTACTCCGTGTTGCTCGATCTCGGGGCCGTCGACTACCTGCGTCGCACGCCGCGCTTCGACGTCGTGTATCACCTGCTCAAGCTCGCGCCCCAACGAGCCGGCGTGGCCGAGGTCGGGAGGCCCGCGCGGATGCGCTTGCTCTGCGGCGTCGAGCCGAACGAGCACCTGCCGACGGTCATGGATCTGTGGAAGTCTGCCGACTGGGCCGAACGCGAGGTCTACGACCTGTTCGGGATCGTCTTCGACGGGCATTCCGATCTCCGCCGGATTCAGATGCCGCGGGACTGGGAAGGCCATCCGCTGCGCAAGGACTATCCGATGCGCGGACCCGCGCGCGAGCGCGCCCCGCGCCCGCCCTTCGCCAACAAGAGCAACGTCGTCGCGGGGACGCCGCCGACGGGGCGCACGCTGGAGGCGCTGCAGGAGCAAGTGAAACGGGCTCGCGAGTCGTGAGCGTCTACGCCAAGCCGCTCTCGCCGGACGTCGTCAGCCAGGGCGACAACACGATGGTGCTGTCGATGGGTCCGCAGCACCCGTCGACGCACGGCGTGTTGCAAATCGTCCTCGAGATTGACAGCGAGAACGTCGTGAAGGCCGACCCGGAGATCGGATATCTGCACACCGGCATCGAGAAGACGGCCGAGGGATTGTTCTGGACGCAGGCGCAGACGGTCATCGAGCGCATGGACTATTTGGCGCCCTCGTCCAACGCGCTGTGCTACTCGCTGGCCGTCGAGAAGCTCCTCGGCATCACCGACCGAATTCCGGCGCGAGCGCAGACGATTCGCGTCTTGGACATGGAGCTGACGCGGATCGCGTCGCACTGCGTGTGGCTCGGTACGCACGGCATCGATCTCGGTGCGATCTCGATCTTCTTTTACTGTTTCGACCTGCGCGAGAACGTCCTCGATCTCCAAGAGGCCAACGGCGGCGCGCGAATGCACCCGAACTACATGCGGGTCGGCGGCTGCAACGGCGATCTGCCGCAGGGCTACCTGGCCAAGCTCGATGCCCTGATCGAAAAGTTTCCAGGCCGCATGCGCGAGCTGCGCGGCCTGCTCCAAGCCAATCCGATCTTCCAGGACCGCACGATCGACGTCGGCATCCTCACGCCGGAGGAGGCGCTCCAGTGGAGCGTGACCGGGCCGAGCCTGCGCGGGAGCGGGATCGCGTACGACGTGCGCAAAGCGTATCCGTACAGCGGCTACGACACGTACGAGTTCGACGTGCCGACGCGCACCGAAGGCGATGCCTACGCGCGCTTCCTCGTGCGCCTCGACGAGATGGAGCAATCCATGCGCATCGTGCAGGAAGCTCGCAAGCGGCTCGACACGCCGGGGCCCGTGATGATCGACGATCCCAAGGTCGCGCTTCCGCCGAAGGAGACCATCGCGCTCTCGATGGAGGCGCTGATCCATCACTTCAAGCTGGTCAGCGAGGGCTTCCGCGTCCCGCCCGGCGACGTCTATCAGAGCGTCGAATCGCCGCGCGGCGAGCTCGGCTACTACATCGTCAGCGACGGAGAAAACCGCCCGTATCGCGTCCGCACGCGCCCGCCGAGCCTCTACAACCTCCAAGCGCTCAAAGGCATCGCCCCCGGAAACCTCATCGCGGACCTCGTCGTCATGATCGGCTCCTTGGACCCGGTCTTCGGAGAAGTCGACCGATGACTCTTTGGTCGTGCTTCGGCTTGCGACATGACGCTTCGAAACCGCTCGTCGCTCCGCCATCCGGGCTCCGCTCCTGCTGCCCGGCCGCCTCGCTCCCGCCATCCTTGGCTCCGCTCGGCGGTCCGAGCTTCCTCAGCATCACGTCGCGCGCCACTCGCACGACCAACGCGTCATCAATCGTGTGGGATGATTGTGCATTTCTCTTAGCGAGAGTAACGCCGCAAAATCCGCAGCCGAATTTAATGCGCCAGGACGGGGGGCTCGACGTAGCGCGGCAGCGGCGTGTGAATCGGCCGCGGAGCCACGGATGGCGAGAGCGGCCGAGAGGTCGAGCGAAGCCGAGCGCCGGATGCGCGAGGCGAGCGGCCGCAGACGCGCTATGTCGTGCCACCCGGCCCGGAGGCACCGCAAGAGAGTGAGCGATAAGGATTTCGCGGCGTTGCTCGAGCGGCTTCGGCCCGAGTTCGACGCGCTGATCGCGCAGTACGAGCACAAGCGCTCGGCGCTGCTGCCGATAATGCACGTTTTCCAGCAGCATCAGGGATTTATCAGCCTCTACGCGATGAACGCCGCGGCGGAGATGCTGGAGATGACGCCCGCGGAGGTCGAGGCCGTCGTCTCGTTTTACACGCTCTTCTATCGCCGCCCCGTAGGGAAGTACATGCTGCAGGTGTGCCGCGGCCTCGCGTGTACGATCAACGGCGCCGAGGACATCATGGCCTACTTTGGCGAGAAGCTGGGCGTGGGTCACTTGGAGACGACGCCGGACGGCGTCTTCTCGTACGAAGAGGTGGAGTGTTTGGCCGCGTGCGATCGCGCGACGTGCATGCAGGTCAACCTCGAGTTCGTGTACGACCTGACGCCGCAGAAGATCGACCAGATGCTCGCGGCGATCCGCGCGGGCGCGTATCCGGTTGAGCCGATGCTGCAGACGCAGACGCCGGGGCCGACGTGGAAGACCGTCGCGGACGCGGAGATCGCCAAGGGGCGGAAGTCGCCGGGCGCCGTCGCCGTCGCGGATCCGAACAACCCCGGCGGTTTAGGGGACGCGAGCGGGACGATCATGCTCGATCATCTCATCAATCGCGACGTGTACATGTTTGGACGTACGATGGAACGCGCCGTCGTGGATTCGCGCGCCGTCGTAGAGACCATCGAAGAGCGGACGGATCGTGCCGGTCACTAAGGTCTTGACGGCCGGCATCGGCGAGGCAAATCTGCGAGACATCGGCGTCTACCGCGAGCGCGGCGGTTACCGGCAGTGGGAGCGCGCCGTGCGCGAGCTGCGCCCCGGCGACGTGCTCGACCTCGCCGAGAAGTCGGGCCTGCGCGGCCGCGGCGGCGCCGCCTTCCCGACCGGCAAGAAGTGGTCGTTTCTGCCGTCGGATAAGTGCCCGCGGTACCTCATCTGCAACTGCGACGAGGCCGAGCCCGGCACGTTCAAGGATCACATGCTGCTCGACGAGACGCCGCATTTGGTACTCGAGGGGATGCTGATCGGCGCGTACGGCATCGCGTGCCATCACGCGTACATTTATATTCGGGGCGAGTTCAAGAGCGGCCACGAGATCTTTTGCGCGGCGCTCGACGAGGCGCGGCGCGCCGGATATCTGGGCAAAGGGATCTTCGGCAGCGACTACGATCTCGAGATCACGGTGCAGCGTGGCGCCGGCGCCTACATCTGCGGCGAGGAGACCGGCCTGATCAACTCGCTCGAGGGCAAGCGCGGGGAGCCGCGTCTCAAGCCGCCCTTCCCGGCCGTCGAGGGGCTCTACGGCATGCCCACGGTCGTGAACAACGTTGAGACGCTGGCCTACCTCGTGCCGATCCTGGAGCGCGGAGCGGACTGGTTCTCTTCCGTCGGAACGGAGCGCAGCAAGGGCTACAAGATCGTCTCGGTCTCGGGCCACGTTCGCAATCCGGGAAATTACGAGGTTCCACTCGGCACGACCGTGCGCGAAATCATGGAGCTCGCCGGCGGGCTGCGGCCGGGGCGCACGTTTGCCGCGGTGCAGCCGGGTGGCGGTTCCTCCGCGTGCATCTTCGAGGAGCATCTGGACTGGCCGTACGACTACGAGAGCATGACGAAGGCCGGCTCGATGCTCGGCTCCGGCGGGTTCGTCGTCTTCGACGACACGACCGACTTCGTCAACGCCGCCTACAACCTCGTGCGCTTCTTCGCGCACGAGTCGTGCGGGCAATGCACGCCGTGCCGCGAGGGCGGCAGCTGGATGGAACGCGTTCTCGAGCGGCTCGTGCACCATCGCGGCATCCCCGGCGACTACGAGATGCTGCTGCGCGTCTCGCGCTCGATCACCGGCTTGAACCTGTGCGCGCTCGGCGACTCTATCGAGCCGTTCCTCAAGTCGGTCATGCTGCGCTTTCCCGACGCGTTCAAGTCGCGCATCGCCGAAGCGGTGGCGCGATGATCAATCTGAGGATCGACGGCGTGCCCGTGACGGTCCCGAAGGGGACGCTGCTGGTCGAGGCCGCCAAGACGGTCAACCAAGAGATTCCGATCTACTGCTACCACACGAAGCTGGGACCCGCCGGGTTGTGCCGGATCTGCATGGTGGAGATCGAGGGCATGCCCAAGCTGCAGATCGCGTGCAACACCCCGGTGGCCGACGGCATGATCGTGCGCACCAGTGGCGAGCGCGTCGAAGAGGCGCGCGCGGTCGTGTTGGAGCTGTTTCTAATCAATCATCCTTTGGACTGCCCGATCTGCGACAAGGGCGGCGAGTGCGACCTGCAAGATTACGCGATGGCGTACGCGCGCGGCACCTCCGACGTCGCCGATCCGAAGCTGTCCAAGCCCAAGGCCGTGGAGCTCGGACCGACGATCGTTCTCGACGAGGAGCGGTGCATCGTCTGCCAGCGCTGCGTTCGCTTCGACGACATCATCGCAGACGAACAGCAGCTGGTCGTCAAGGAGCGCGGGGAGCGCGACATCATCGCGACCGCGAGCGGACGTCCATACCGGCACAACTTCACCGGAAATGTGACGGAACTGTGTCCGGTCGGCGCGCTGACGTCGCGGACCTATCGCTTCAAGTCGCGTCCCTGGGACCTGCACCGCACGAAGACGAGCTGCACGCAGTGCTCCGTCGGGTGCCAGCAGTTCGCAGACGTGCGTTATGGTGAGCTGCTGCGAACGATGCTGGTGGAAGACGACCCGATCTCCGACGGCTGGCTCTGCGACCGCGGTCGTTACAACATCGGCTTCTACAAGTCTCCGGACCGGCTGACGCAGCCGCTTTACCGCAAGTCCGGCAGCTTCACGCAGATCGGCTGGGACGACGCGATCATCTTATGGGCCGAAGCGATTCGCCACGCGATCGCGGCGCGCGGTGCGGCAAGCGTCGGGGCGATCGGCGGCGGAACGCTGACCAACGAAGAGGCCTTCGCGCTGCAACACGTCTTTCGCGCGATCGGCGTCACGAATCTCGACTGGCGCGCCGGCCTGCAGCGCCAGGCGACGCCCGGCACGCACGGCGCCGCGCTGTCCGCCCTGGACGCCGCCGAAGCGATCGTCGTCGCCGGCGAGTCTCCCGCCGAACGCGCTCCGGTGTTCTGGCTGCGCCTGCGCAAAGCGGCGCTGCGGAACGGAGCCCGGATCGTACACGCGCGCAACGCGGAAGCGGCGCGTGACGCCGCCCGAGATGCGACCCGAGTGGCGTTGATCTGGGACGGCGTCGATCCGGCCGTCGGAAAGGGTTTCGCCGAGGCGCTTTCCGGAGTGCCGGAGCTCGCGACGTTCATCACGGGCGAGCAGAGTAACGCCCGCGGGGCGGAGGCGATGGGCATGCTGCCGCACAGCGGCCCCGGTTACGTACCGGTTGCCGCGGGTCGCGACACGACGGCGATGCTCGACGCTGCCCGCGCCGGCGACATGGCAATGCTTGCGATACTCGGCGCGAATCCGGCCCGCAACGGCGCAGATCCGGAGGCCGTCTCGCGCGCGCTCGAGCGCGTACCGTTCGTCGTCGTGAGCGAGCTTTTCATGACCGACAGCGCCGCGCTCGCGACGCTGGTCTTGCCCGCGAAAGGGGCCTTCGAAAAGTATGGAACCACGACCAACCTCGTGGGCGACCTGCTGCCGAACAACGCCTCGCTCCAGGCGCCGGACTTCGCACTCTCCGATCTCGAAATGCTGAGCGCGCTCGCGGAGCAGCTCGGCGTGTCGCTCCCCTCGAGCGGGGAGATCGAGAGCGCCGTGATCGCCGGCGCGGCCAAGGCGCCGGCGGATTTCACCCTTGGCGACGACCGCTTTGCCGCTGCTTCCCCCTCTTTCAGCACAGGTTCAAACGCACGACGGGCGAGCAAGATTCTCTCGGGCGGCGGCACGTGGCAGCACGATCCCTGGGTCGCTCGCATACGCGAAGAGGTGTCGTAGATGGCGGTAGGATTGGTAGTTTTGATCAAGTCGGTGGTGCTGCTATTCGTCGTCGTGACGTCGTTCGCGTACGCGATGCTCGTCGAGCGCAAGGTCTTAGGGTGGATGCAGTTGCGGCCGGGACCGAATCGAGTCGGACCCTGGGGCCTTCTGCAACCGGCCGCCGACGCAGCCAAGCTGATGCTCAAGGAAGATTTGATGCCGGAGACCGCGGATCGGCTGCTGTATAAGCTCGCGCCGTTCATCTCACTCGTCACCGCGTTTTCCGTCTACGCGGTGATTCCGTTCGGCTCGGGGTCGAGCGGGACGTGGGCGATCGGCAACGTCAACGCCGGCATACTCTTGATCCTCGCGATCACATCGCTGGGCGTCTATGGGATCTGTCTCGGAGGCTGGGCCTCGGGATCGAAGTATCCGCTGCTGGGCAGCGTGCGCTCGACGGCACAGATGATCAGCTACGAGCTCGCGATGGCGCTGTCGTTCATCGGAGTGCTCATCCTGGCCGGCACGACGTCGCTCGACGGGATCGTGCACGCGCAAAATCGCTGGTGGTTCGTGCTGCCGCAGTTCGTCGGCTGCGTCATCTACATCATAACGGCGGTCGCCGAGACCAATCGCGCGCCGTTCGACCTTGCGGAGGCGGAGACGGAGCTGGTGGCCGGCTTTCACACGGAGTACTCCGGCCTGCGCTTCGGCTTGTTCTTCATCGCCGAGTACGTCAACATGCTGACCGTCTCGTGCATCGCGACGCTGCTCTTCTTCGGAGGATGGAACGCGCCGTTCGGCCTGACCGCCGTGCCGAGCATCGTGTGGTTCGTCGTCAAGGTCGCGTGCTTCATGTTCTTCTACATGTGGCTGCGCGCGACGCTGCCGCGGCTGCGCTACGACCGTCTGATGGCATTTGGCTGGAAGGTGCTGTTGCCCGTGGCGACGCTCAACCTCGTCGTCACCGCCGTCGTCGTGGCCTATAAGGGGTAGCGGAAGCGCATGGCATCCAGGAAACGGCTGTACAACGTCGGAGCGATCCTAAAGGGGCTGTCGATCACCTTCGGATTCATGTTCCAAAGGCGCCCGACGATCCCGTATCCGTCGCGCAAGAAGCAGCACGCGCCGCGCTTTCACGGCCTGCACGAGCTGCGCCGGTACGACGACGGTAAAGAGCGTTGCATCGGCTGCGAGCTCTGTTCGAGCGTCTGTCCGGCCAACGCCATCACCGTCATCGGCGCGGAGAACGCTCCCGACGATCGCCGTTCGCCGGGCGAGCGTTACGCGGCGCGCTACGAGATCGACGAGCTGCGCTGCATCTTCTGTGGGATGTGTGAAGAAGCGTGCCCGACGGACGCGATCGTGTTGACGCCTCGTTTCGAGATGGCCGACTACCGTCGCGGCTCTTTCATTTACGCGAAGGATCGCCTGCTCGTGCCGCCGGATGCCGGCGCCGGCCAACCGCCGGACGAGCGCCCCGGGGGAATTCCCGGCGACCTCGGCCGCGTCGCCGAGATCAAGGCGACCACCGACGTCGAGCGCGGCTACGACGCGACGTGGCGCGGCGAGATCCTCAAGACGCAGCGCAAGGGCCTCACGCTGCTGCGCGTGCCCAAGGAATGACCGCGGCGTTTTGGGTGCTCGCGGCGATCCTCGTCGCGAGCGCGGTCTGGACGATCTCGGCGAGCAAGCCGGTCTACAGCGTGGTCGCGCTGTTGCTCAACTTCGCGGTGCTGGCCGTGCTCTATCTCACGCTTTCGGCGGAGTTCCTCGCCGTGATCCAGATCATCGTCTATTCCGGCGCGATCTTGGTGCTGTTCGTCTTCGTCATCGCGCTGCTGAGCAGCGGCGTAACGCCGTTCTCGACGGGGCCGAACCGCGTGCCGAAGATCTGGGTGCCGGGTGGGATCGTCGTTGCGGCCGCCTTCGCCTTCGTCGCTTACGCTATAGCGCACGCGCCGCGCGCGATGCCGCTCGCCGCCGGTGCGGTCGGCGCTCCCGGCGTCTTCGGCAGCGTCGCCGACTTCGGTAAGGCGCTATTTACGGTGCAGCTGCTTCCGTTCGAGGTCACCGCGCTGATCCTGATGGTCGCCGTCATCGGCGTCATCACGCTGGGCGGCGAGCAGATGCGCGAAGGGGCGCCCCGCGACGAGCGGAGGGTCGAGCGCGAGATGCGCGAGGCGATCCTGCGCGAGGGCGAGGGCTGATGGCGATCCCGATCGGCGACTACGTCGCGCTCGGTGCCGTCATGTTCTTCATCGGCGTCATCGGCGTAATCGTCCGGCGCAATCCGCTGATCATGCTGATGAGCATCGAGCTGATGTTCAATGCCGCCAACCTGCTGCTGATCGCCTTCGCGCGCGCATGGCTGCAGAACGTCGGCCAGATCTTCGCTTTCCTCGTCATCACCGTGGCCGCCGCCGAGGCCGCGATCGGGCTCGCGATCATCGTCACGACGTTCCGCCCGCAGAAATACGTGGACGTCGACGACGTAAGGACGCTCCACGGATGATGCATCACGTGCTCGGGGTTACTGGCGCGTATCCGCTCGTCGTCGCACTGTGGCTGCTGCCGCTGGCCGGCGCCGCGATCTGCTGGGCGTTCGGACCGCAGCTGCGCACGCTGGCGGGATGGCTGGTGTCGGCGCTGGTCGGCGCGTCGTTCGTGCTGGCCGTGCTCTCCTGGGGCGCGGCGACGCAAAGCACCGGCGGCGCGCTCGGCGCGCACCAGCCGCTCTTTGCGTGGATGCCGGGCTTCGATTTTGGGCTGCTACTGGATCCGCTGTCGCTGCTCTGGACGTTCATCATCACCGGCGTCGGATTTTTGATCGTCTTCTATTCGATCGGATACATGGACGACGACGTCGCGTTCGCGCGCTTCTTCGCCTACATGAGTTTCTTCGTGTTCGCGATGCTCACGCTCGTGCTGTCGGACAACTTCGTGGGCCTGCTCGTCGGTTGGGGGCTGGTCGGCCTCGCGTCGTACTTCTTGATCGGGTTCTGGTTCGAGCGCCCGAGCGCCGTCGCCGCGGCACGCAAGGCGTTCGTGATGAACGTCGTCGGCGACGTCGGCATGATGTTCGCGATCTTCCTGATCGTCGCCAACGTCCACTCCATCGGTTTCGGCGACGCGTTCGCGGCGGCCGCAAATTACGGGCCCGCGCTGCTGTTCGCGATCTGCCTGGCGCTGTTCATCGGCGCCGCCGCCAAGTCGGCGCAAGTCCCGCTCCATACGTGGTTGCCGGACGCGATGGAGGGCCCGACGCCGGTGTCGGCGCTGATCCACGCCGCGACGATGGTCACGGCCGGCGTCTATCTCGTCGCGCGCTGCGCGCCGCTGTGGCATGGGAGTGCGAGCGCGCAGATGCTCGTGGGTACGATCGGCGGGCTCACGGCACTGCTTGGCGCGATCCTAGGCACGGCGCAGTGGGACATCAAGCGGATCCTCGCGTACTCGACGATGTCGCAGATCGGCTACATGATCATGGGCGTCGGCGTCGGTGCGTACGAGGGCGGTGTCGCCCATTTCTTCACGCACGCGTTCTTCAAGGCTCAGCTCTTCTTGGGCGCGGGCATCGTCATTCACGCGCTCGGCGCGGAACAAGACGTCCGCAAAATGGGCGGCCTATGGAAGCGGATGCCGTTCGCATTCTGGGTGATGCTGACCGGGGTCCTCACGATCTGCGGCGTTCCCGGCTTCAGCGGATCCTTCTCGAAGGACGCGATCATCTATGGCGTGCTGCAGCACGGGCACCCGTGGCTCTACGCCGTCGGGGTGATAACGGCCGGCATCACCGCCTATTACATGTTCCGGCTGCTCTTCATCGCGTTCTTGGGCGACTATCGCGGCGATTTCGACCCCGACGCCCATCACCCGCACGCGCCGGCGTGGATCATGAACGCTCCGGTCGCCGTGCTAGTCGTTCCGAGCGTCGCGATCGGCGGCGCGTTGATGGCCGGCGGAGAGAACTCGCCGTGGTCGAAATTCTTCGCGCCGCTCTTTGGCTCGGTCGCGACCGCCGGCGCCCCGGCGGTCTCCGAGGCGGCTACGTCCGCGATCGTCTTCATCATGGTTGTGGCCGGCTTCGCCGTGGCGTGGCTGCGCTATGCCACTCCGCGCGCGCAAACCGGCGCGACGCAGCGGCTGCAGCGCGAGACGGAACGGATGCCCGCGATGCTCACGAACCTCTTCTACTTTGACGACGCGATCAATTGGATCTTCGTTCGCCCGGCGCAGCTGATGGGCGCAGCCGCGGGGCGCGTGCTCGACCCGCGCGTGCTCGACGGAGCGGTGCGCGACGTCGTGTTCTGGGCGCGGTGGCTCGGCGCGCTGGTTCGATCCTTTCAGACCGGGCTCGTGCGCACGTACGCGCTGATCCTGGTCTTCGGCGCGGCCTGCTTCATCGTCTACTACGCAATCGCGGGAGCGGCGCGCTGATGCCGCTGGTTCTCGCGACGATCCTGCTCCCGATCGCGGCCGGCGCGCTGCTCTTCTTAGTGCCGCGAGAGGATCGGACGCTGTCGCGCGCCGCCGGTACCGCAGTCGCGGCGGCTACCTTCGCGATGCTGTTGGCGGCGGGGACCGGCGAGTGGAGCTTCCGATGGCTCTCGCGCCCGTTTACGGCCGCGTTCCACTTCGGCGCCACGCCGGTCTCGTTTTGGCTGGCCCTGCTGCTGGCCGTCTGCACGGCGTGCGCGATCGCGGCGACGCGCGTCCCGCGCACGCGCGATTTCGTGGCGCTCATGCTGATGCTCGAGGGTACGATGCTCGGGCTCTTTTTGGCGCGCGACCTGCTCGTCTTCGCGCTGTTCTGGGACCTGATGCTCATCCCGGTCTTCTTCGCATTGATCGGCTGGGGAGAGCATCCCGCGACGGCGTGGCGCTACTTCATCTACAACTTTGCCGGCGGCCTGACGCTGCTGCTCGCGACGGCGGCGTTCGGCGTGATCTACGGCTCGACCGACGTCATCGGGCGCGCCGGCGCGCACTTGGCCGGCGGCTGGGCGGGCTGGATCTACGCCGGCTTTGCCTTCGCGTTCTTGGTCAAGACGCCGGTATGGCCGCTCCACACCTGGATGCCGCCGACGTATAGCGGCCTCCCGGCGCCTATGGTCGCCGTCGTCTCCGCGGTGCAGTCGAAAGCCGGCCTCTACGGATTCCTCGCCATCGCGCTCGCGCTGATGCCCGAGTACGTCCACGCCTACACGCTGCCGCTGATGATCCTCGGCGCAATCTCGCTGATCTACGGTGCCGTGATCGCGCTGGTGCAAACCGATGCGAAGCGCGTCGTCGCGTATTCGTCGCTGTCGCACCTCGGCCTGATCGTGCTCGCGGTGGGATCGGGGAATCGCATCGCGCTCGAAGGCGCGCTCGTCTATATCGTCGCGCACGGGCTGTTCTCCGCGGCGCTGTTCTTGGTGTTGGGGTACGTCGAAGAGCGCGAGGACACGCGCTCGCTCGCACGCCTCGGCGGCCTCGGCTGGAAGAATCCCCGGCTGGCCGGAGCGCTGTGCATTGCGGCGCTCGCGGCGTTGGGGCTCCCGGGCCTCGCGGGATTCGTGGGCGAGCTCGTCATCCTGATCGGCGTCTATCAGGCCGGCTACGTCTGGCCGGTCATCGTGGCGCTGGTCGCGATCGTGCTCGCCTCGGCATACATGTTGCGCCTGTATCAGGACATTATGAATGGGCCGCCTATCGCGGACGTGCCGGTCCGCCCGGATCTCGGTTGGATCGAGGGACTCGCGGTCGCGCCGTTGCTGGTCGCACTGGTGTTGGTCGGCGTCTATCCGGCGCCGCTGCTGCATCCATGACGGTACCGTTCACCGCCGCCGACTGGTCGGCCATCCTTCCGGTCGGCGTTCTGGCCGCGGCGGCGTTGCTCGTGCTCATCGCCGATCTCTTTTCCGGGCGGCGCGAGCAGCGCGAGGTCTCCATCGGCATCGCGTTGCTGGGCGTCGCCGCGGCGGCCTATCTTGCGGCGCGCCAGTTCGGCCACAATCACGACGCGTTCTTCGGCGGATTCATCACCGGAGGGTTCGCAACGGCATTCGAGGAGATCATCTTGATCGCCGCGGCGGGCTCGCTGATCCACTACGCATCGATGGGCGCGGCGCAGCGCGTCGCCGGGACGACGGCGATTATGTTGTGGAGCGCGTGCGGCGCCATGCTCATGGCCGGCGCCGCGAATCTTTTGATGATCTTCCTCGGTCTGGAGCTGCTCTCGCTCGGCCTCTACGCGCTGTGCGCGGCGTCCGATCGCAAGACGGCTCGCGAGTCCGCGCTGAAGTATTTGATCTTGAGCTCGACCGCGACCGGCTTCTTGCTGTTCGGTGCGGCTCTGCTCTTCGGCGCGACCGGCAGCGTGAGGCTCGCTGATTTCGTCAGCCCGGCGCTCGCGTTCAATCCGCTCTTCTGGACCGGCGCGGGCATGTTCCTGATCGGACTCGTCTTCAAGCTTAGCCTCGTCCCGTTCCACACGTGGACGCCCGACGTCTTCGAAGGCGCGCCGCTGCCGGTCACCGCGTTCATGAGCGTCGCGACGAAAGCGGGCACGCTCGCAGTCTTCGCGCGCTTCATCTACGCGGCGCTGCCGGCGACCATCGCGCAGAGCGTTCTGCTGCCGGTTTGGATCGTCGCCGGCATCTCGATGATCGTCGGCAACGTCGGCATGCTCGCGCAGACGGACCTCAAGCGCCTGCTCGGATATTCCGGCATCGCGCAGATCGGCTACATCCTCGTCGCGCTGGCGGGAAGCACGCCGCTCGGGTTGCGATACGCGCTCTACTACCTGGCTGCGTATGCGTTCATGAACCTCGGCGCCTTTGCGGTTGCGGCGGCGATGTCGGGTGAGGCCGAGGAGGGCGCGCGTCTGAGCAGCTACCGAGGCCTGGCCCGCCGCCGGCCGTGGCTCGCGGCGGCCATGACGATCTTCCTGCTCGCCCTGGCGGGACTGCCGCCCACGGCAGGCTTTCTCGGGAAGATCTTGATTCTCGCGACGAGCGTGGAAAACGGCTATCCCTGGCTGGCTGGGCTGCTCGTCGTCGGGACGGCTATCTCGCTGTACGCGTACGCCAAAGTGATCCGAGTCATGTACGAGCGCCCGGAGGGCGGCGAGCCCGCCGACCTGCGGCCCTTCGTTCCGCTGGCCTGGGTGAGTGCCGGCATCTGCGCCGTGGCCGTGATTGCCATGGCCTTCTATCCGCTCACCCCCAGCAACGTGCTGCCGCTCGTGCAGTAGCTCCCCAGCCCGACCGTCACGGCCGGCGCCACGGTGCGCTATAGTAAGGGTGAGGTACCTCCCAATGACTCGATGCTTGCTTTTCGCCGCGTTGCTGGCCCTGCCGCTCTTGGCGACGCTGGCCGGCCCGGCGCGGGCCGATATCGACGAGACCGTCATCGTCCCTGTCGAGGCCCATTCGAGCGTCGATCAGCAAGCCGCCATCACCTACGCGCGGGAGCTGATCGCCTCCGGACACATCGACACCGCGATCAAGCAGCTCGCGGACTTCGTCGCGAGCCATCCGACCGCCGCGGACGCGGCGCGCTTCCTCGGCGACCTGTACTACCGCCAGGGACAGTTCGATCGCGCCGAAGCCGTGTATCGGTCGCTGCTCGCGACGCATCCAGGCGATAAGGAGACGCACAATCGTCTCGGGGTCGTCTACGCGACGGAGAACCGCATCGACGATGCGATCTCGCAGTTCGAGAGCGCGCTGCCGGGAACCGATTCAATTCACGACCTCGTGCTCATGCATCTGCGCAAGGGGGACCTGCCGCAGTACGAGGCGGACATGATCCGCGCCGCCAACGACAACCCGACGAACGCCGACGTGCAAGAAGAGATGGGTGAGGTGTATGGGGCGCTGCATCGTCCGTTCGACGCGATCCTCTACTTCCGCCGTGCGATCGACACCGACCCGCGTTCGATCGCGGCGCTCAACGGTGTCGCGATGGCATATCTCGACGTGCACGACCACACGTCGGCGACGCGCTACCTCGACGACTGCCTCAACGTCGATCCGCTCAACTATGCATGCCTAGATAACCTCGGCGTCGCCTACATCCAGGCGGGTGCCAATGGCGACGCGCTCAACGAGTTCAAGCGAGCGCATCGGCTCGAACCCGAGCGTCCGGAAGCCCTCGTCAACTTCGGATATCTCGCCGACCTCGAAGGCGATTGGAAGCGCGCGGTCACGTACTACGTTCAGGCGATCGCGGTCAATCCGTACGTTCCGGAATCGTACGTCAACCTCGGGATCGACTACGAACACAACGGCCTGTACGCGCTCGCGCAGGCCGCGCTCATCAAGGGCGTCGCCGCGGCGCCGTACGACGGCCGCGTCCGCTACCTGCTCGCGCGCGCCTACGCCGCGCAGGGACAGAAGGCGCTCGCGCTCGCGCAGCTCAAGGCGGCGCAAGCGTCGCTCGATCCGGACGTCGCGGAGATCGCCAAAGAGGAGACCGCGCGCCTCACCGGCTCGGCCTCCGCCGCCCCGCAGTAGCGCCTTTTAATCTCTTGCGATGCAGTCGATCTCGACGCGCGCGCCGAGCGGCAGCGCTGCGACCGCGACCGTCGAGCGCGCCGGCTTGGTCATCCCGAAGTAGCGCTCGTAGATCGTGTTGACCGCGGCGAAGTCGCGCATGTCGATCAAGAAGATCGTGGTCTTCACCACGTTGGCGCACTCGTAGCCCGCGGCACACAGGATCGAACAGAGATTTTCTAGGGCGCGTTCCGTTTGCGCGGCCATGTCGCCGTCGACCAACTCGCCGGTCTGCGGGTCGAGCGGAATCTGACCGCTGCAATAGAGCTCGTTGCCGACCACGATCGCCTGACTGTACGGCCCGATCGGCTCGGGGGCGTGCGGGGTGGATACGTGCTCGAGCTTCATCGCAGCGCCGCCTCTCGCGTCATCGTCCCCTTGAACGCCATCGGAGGCTCCGCGATGCCAAAGTTGGTTTTATAGAGCGCATCGATGCGGGCGAGCTCATCCGGCTGCAGCGCCGGCGCGTCCGGAGCGGCGGCGAACTCCTCCAGCTGCTCGCGATCGTAGATATTCGGTAGGACGGTCATCACGCGCGGTTCGGCGAGGAGCCACGCGATCGCGGCCTGTCCCAGCGTTCGGCCGGGCCGCTCGAGGAAGCGCAGCTGCTCGACCTTCTCGATGCCGTTGACGAGCCACTCGCGCGGCCGGTGCCGCCGGTGGTCGCCCTTCGGAAACGTGGTGTCGGCGGTGTAGTGGCCCTCGAGCATCCCGCTGGAGTGCGGGACGCGAATCATGTAGCCGGTGCCGGCGTTTGTTTCTTTCGCGGCCGCGATCTGCTCGTCGCCGGGATACTGCTCGAGGATGTTCCAAATGATCTGCAGGCTCGCGACGTTGCGCTGCCGCACCGCGTCGACGCCCTCGTAGAGCCAGCCGATCGCGGGGCCGAGCGCGACGCCGTACATGCGGATCTTGCCCTCGCGCTTGAACGCCTCGAGGAGGTCCCACAGCGCGTCGTCCTCGATCTGCGTCATGCGCGCGTTGTGCATCTGATAGATGTCGACGTAGTCGGTGCCTAGACGCTGCAGCGACGCCTCGAGGGCCTTGCGAACGAAAGCCGGCGAGAAGTCGTGCGGCAGCTCCGACTGTCCGCGCCGGGTCGCATCGGCGTTGGAGAAGTCGTACCCGAATTTCGTCGCGTAGACGACCCGGTCGCGGCGATCGGCGAAGGCGGCGGCCAGCTGCTCCTCGCTGCGTCCGTTGCCATAGGTGTCCGCGGCGTCGTACAGCGTGATGCCGCGATCGTAGGCCGCGCGCAGCATGCCGACCGCCTCGTCGTCGCTCTTTTCGCCCCACCAACCGGTTGAGGTCGTCCAGAGGCCGAAGCCGACCTCGCTCACGGCCACGTCGCTGTTCGGGTACGTCCGGTACTTCATAGCAGGGGCCTTCTCCGCGCGCGGCGCCAACACTCCATGCTGTGGACTCAGGCGACGCGCTGCGCGACGATCTGAATCGTGTCGCGGAGTGGATCGGACGCTACTACGAGCACCCCGAGCGCTATCGCGTGCTGCCCGACGTCAAACCCGGCGACGTCGCCGCGGCGCTGCCCGCCGAGGCGCCGGAATCGGCCGAGCCGCTCGAACGCATCCTCGACGACTTCGAGCGGATCGTCGTGCCGGCGACGACGCATTGGAATCATCCGCGCTTCTTCGCATACTTCGCCACCAGTGCCGCGCCTGCGGCCGTCGCGGCGGAGGCCCTGGCGGCAACCCTCGACATGAAGGCCATGCTTTGGCGCACGTCGCCGGCGGCGACGGAGCTGGAACAGGTGACGATGCGCTGGCTGCGTCAGCTTCTCGGCCTCCCGCACGAATGGACGGGCGTGATCTACGATACGGCCTCGGTCGCCGGGTTTACGGCGTTGGCCGCGGCGCGCGAGGCGCTCTGCCTCGGAATCCGGGAGGAGGGCATGACCGGCCGAGAGCTGCCGCGCCTGCGCGTCTACGTCACCGGCGAGACGCACTCGCACGTCGAGAAGGCGGCGATCGCGCTCGGCATCGGTCGCAGCAACGTCGTACGTGTCGCGTGCGACGAAATGTTTCGCATGCGGCCCGACGCGCTTGCGGCCGCAATTCGGGCGGACGTCGAGGCCGGAATGCGGCCGCTCGCGATCGTCGCCACGGTGGGGACGACGTCGACGACGTCGGTCGATCCGCTGCCCGACATCGCCGAGATCGCCCAGCGGCACGGGGTCTGGCTGCACGTGGATGCGGCGTACGCGGGAATCGCGGCGATCGTCCCCGAGTTTCGTGGGTTGCTCGACGGCGTCGGGCAGGCCAACTCGCTCGTCGTCAATCCGCACAAGTGGCTATTTGTCCCGATGGATTGTTCCGTGCTCTTCCTTAAGGACGAGGCGGTCGTACGGCGCGCGTTCAGCATCGTACCCGAGTACGTCCTGACGGCTCCCGAGTCCGGCGCGATCAACTATATGGACTACGGCTTGCAGCTCGGGCGGCGTTTCCGCGCGCTCAAGCTGTGGTTCGTGTTGCGCAGTTTCGGCGCCGAAGGTATTCGCGAACGGCTGCGCTCGCATATCGCGCTCGCGCAGGAGCTCGCGCGCTGGATTCGCGACGAGCCGAACTGGGAGATCCTGGCTCCGCATCCGCTGTCGGTCGTGTGCTTCCGCTACGCTCCGCCCGCGTTAGACGAGGCGCGGCTCGACGCACTCAACGCCGTCGTCGTCGAGGCCGTCAACGCGACCGGCGAGGTCTTCATCTCGCACACGAAGATCGCGGGTCGCTATGCGATTCGGCTCGCGGTCGGTAACCTGCGCACGACGCGCTCCGACGTCGAGCACGCCTGGGCCGTGCTCAAGCGCGAAGCCTTAAGGGTTAGTGCTTCAACATAGGCGCAAGTATTGTTCGCGCTCCCATGGATGCACCGCGCGGCGATAACGCTCGTACTCCTCGAGTTTCGCATCGCGAAACGCGTGGTAGAGATGGTCGCCGAGCGCGGCGCGCACGACGGCGTCGCCATCGAGCTCGGCGATCGCCTGGCGCAGCGACTTCGGCAGCGTGCCGATCCCGCGCTCGCGGCGTTCGATCTCTGTGAGATCGTAGGTCGATCCCACGAGCGCCGGCCCGGGCAGCGTGCGCTGCGTCACGCCGTCCGCAGCGGCGCCGATCAGCACGGCGAGCGCGAGGTACGGGTTGCACGCCGGATCGGGGCTGCGCATCTCGATGCGCGGCGGCGCGTGCCCGGGCGGGACGCGGACCAGGGCGTTCGCGCTGCGCTCCGACCAGACCGTATAGATCGGCGCGTCCCAGGCCGCGACGAGCCGCTTATACGAGTTGACGGTCGGGTTGCAGATTGCCGTCGTCGCCGCCGCGTGCGCGATCAGCCCGCCGACCATGTACAGCGCCGTCTCCTCCTCGGCGGCCGTGGGGAGGCGGAAATCCACGTGCAGGCCGCTGCCGGCGCGGCCTTCCACCGGCTTGGGCATGAACGTGGCGTCGAGCCCGAAGTCCGCCGCGACGTGCTTCGCGATCGTGCGCAGCGTGAGCGCGTGGTCGGCGGCCGTCAAAGGGTCGTCGTGCGCGACGTCGATCTCGTGCTGCCCGGCGCCGTGCTCGTGATGCGCCGACGAAATCGGCACGCCCATCTCGCGAAGCGCGGCCACGATCGCGTTGCGCGCCTCCTCGCCGCGGTCGTTGGCCGAGAAGTCGAAGTACGACCCGACGTCCGACGTCGTCGTCGACGAACCGTCGCCGCCCCGCTGTTCGAAGAGATAGAACTCAATCTCGAGTCCAATACGCTGGCCAGTCAGCGCCGCGGCGCTCTCGATCGCGCGGCGCAGCGTCGTGCGCGGACAGCCCTCGAAGGGCGAGCCGTCGGGCATAGCGATGTCGCAGATCAGCCGCGCCTCGGCGGCCCCGTTCGCGGCGCGCCATGGATAGATCGCGAAGGTCGACGGATCCGGCTTCAGCAGCATGTCGAGTTCCTCGCCGCGCACGAATCCGTCGATCGATCCGCCGTCGAACGTGACGTGCCCGTCCAGCGCGGACTCGAGCTGGTCGATTGGGATCGAAACGTTCTTGCTCACGCCGAAGATGTCGGCGAAGACGAGCCGGACGAAGCGTACCGATCCGTCGCGTGCGAGCTTGACGACGTCGCGCTTGGGGGACGGCCGCCGGGGCTCAGGTCGAGTCGTGGAGTTCATCGATTGCTACCGCCAAACGAAGCGTGAGTTGATCGTGCGGGCTTTCTAGCGACCGCGCGGTGATTTCTCCGATCTGCCGCAGCCGGTAAAACACGGTGTGGCGATGGACGTTTAAGGCCGAGGCCGCGGTCTTCACGTTTTGCCCGAGGCTGAAGTACAGCTTGAGCGTTCGTTCCAGCTCGGTCTGATGTTTCTCGTCGTATCGCCGTAAAGGCGCGAGCGCCTCGGACGCGAACGCGCGCAGGCGCTCGACGCCGGCGCCCTCATAGATCAGCGGATACGCGCCCAGCTCTTCGTACGACGCGACGTGCCCCGGCCCGTACACGCGCCGACCAATGGCGAGCGCCGCCTGTGCGGCCGCCGCACTGCGTGGAAGGCCCAGCAGCGGCTCGACGGTGCCGACGCCTCCCGAGATGCGCACGCTCGGATTTCGCCGCGCGACCGCCTTCGGCAGCAGGCTCGCCGCCGTTTTTGCGTTGCTCGCATCGACGGCGCGCGACGTGGGAACGAACACGAGGAGCGCGACGCCCCGCTGCGCGACGCCGAGCTCCCCGTCGGCGCTGCGAAAGGAGTCGGCGAGGAACGAACGGAGTTCGCGCGCGTCGCCCGACTCGGTTTCCAACGCCACAGCCAGATAGGACGCGGCCGGTGCGATGCCCGCGGCCGCCGCATCCTCGCGCGCCGCGGTCGAGTCGTGAAACGCCTCGGAGAGCAGCGCGTCCCAAAAGTCCTCTTTGTGTCCACGCTGGCTCGCGGCTTCACGCGCAAGCTCGACGCCGATCGCGGCCGCAGTCAGGCGCAGGAGAAGATCCGCTTCCGTGCCGGAGTCGACGCCGAAGACGGTGAGCCATCCCACGTGTTTGGTGCCGGCGGCCACGCGCGCGGCTCGGCCCGGCGCGCTCGCTTCGACCGTCGCGCGTGCGCTCGCGGGGATCGCGCCCGCGCCCGCGGCCGCGAGGTGGCGCCAGCGGGCGTCCTCCAGCAGGACGCCGCAGCCGACGGTTTGCGCCAAGTGCGCCGTCAGTGCTTTGGGACCTCCGCCCGATGCGGCGATGCGCGCGAGCGCCTCGGTGAACTCGACGATCGCTTGCGGCGTCACGTCACGCCGTGGTGCGAGTGGTGGCGCGCGCGCAGGTGCGGCAGCTTCTTGGCGACCTCGTCGGGCATGATCGCATCGATGGCGTCGTCCACCGTGACGATGCCCAACATCTTGCCGCGCTCGTCGACGACCGGAACCGCGAGCAGATCGTACTTGGCGATCGCGGACGCAACGTCGACGGCCGGCGTGTCGGGGGCCACCGTCACGAGATCGGTATCCATGATGCGGTCGATGAAGGCGGTCGGCAACTCGAGCAGGAGCGCGCGCAGCGACAGCGCGCCGAGCAGATGATCGTCCTTGTCGACGACGTAGAGATAGTAAATGAACTCCGAGGCCGGCCCGATTTCGCGAATCTTGCGGATCGTCGCCTCGGTCGTGCGGTGAGGATAGATCCACACGTAATCGGTCGTCATCATCCCGCCCGCCGTGTCCTCCGGGTACTTGACGAGCTCTCGCAGCTCGCCGGCAGTGTACGCGTCCATCTCCGCCAGCAGCTGCGTCTGCTGTTCTTCCGGAAGCTCGGCGAGCAGATCGGCCGCGTCGTCGGCGTCCATCTCCTCGATGATATCGGCGGCGCGCTCGGTGCCGATATCTTCGATGAGGTTCTTGCGCGTCTCGGTGTCCAGATGCTCGAACGCATCCGCGGCCGTCTCGTCGTCGAGCTGTCCGACCACGGCCGCAGCTTCGCGCGCCGACAGGCCCCCGATGATCTCCGCCAGGTCTGACGGGTGTATGCGCGCCAGCCGGCTCTCTTTCACCGTCAGTTGCACCTGCGAAGGGTTCATATCGCGGATCGGCGCGACCGAATCCCACGCGATCATCGAGCGCGGCACGTTGCCGATGCGCGACATCCAGCGCTTGCCGAAGGAGCGCAGGCCGAGGCGGCGCAGCAGTCCCGCGAAGCCGACGTCGGCGGCGACGACGCGCAGGCGTCCGCCCGCATTGGCGACCTCGATGTCGTTGATGCGCACCACCTTGCGGCCGTCGATGTCCACGATCTGCTTGTCGAGAAGGTCCGCGACGAGGTAGAGCTCCTCATGCTCCGGCGGAGCGGGCTCCGACGGGGCGATCGTCAACGCGACGTTGCCGTTGCGGTCGACGTCGGCGACGGTATCGATCGGCGCGAAGCGCAGGCCCCCGGCGGTCTTGATGACGAGGCCGTCAACCTGCGGAAACACGGCGTCCGGTTTGCGGACGACGAAATCAGCGACCTTGCCGATCGGCTCGTCGTCGATCATTGCGTGGCGTCCGACCAGTTCCGAGATAAACCCCTCCGTAAACGCCATACCGCGCCGTTAGGCGGCGCCGTCGAAAAATCCGTTAGGTTCCCTAGGCCGCGAGCGGCGCGCGCCGCATCCAGGCCCCGTCGCGCAGCTTCCACTGCGTCAGCAGCGCGCGGACGGTCCAGGCGGCGATCCAGCCGACCGCGACGCTGTACAGCCCGAGGTGCAGTCGCTCGATCCCGATCCAAGCGAGCGGAATGACCAGCGCGCTGCACGCGATGCCGACGGTCATCGAAAACTTCGTATCGCCGGATGCGCGGATCGGAGCGAGCGAGATCATCGCCCAGCCCTTGATCGGCAGCGTGACCATGTGCAGCGCTAGCGGCAGCGCGGCGATCGTCGCGGCGCTCGCGTCGAGCGTGAACACGTACGCCAGCGGCCACGCCAGCAGAGCGGTGACGACGCCGGTCAGCGTCGTGGCGACGAACGAGAACGTGCGCGCTCGCTCGAAGAAGCTGCGCGCGCTGGCGGGATCGCGCGCGCCCAGGCGTTGGCCGATCACGATCTGCGTAGCGTATTGCAGCGGGCCCGGAACGACGAACGTGAGATCCGAGACGACGTTGAGCGCGCGGAAGGCGGCGACGGCGATCGCCCCCAGCGGGGCGAGCATCGCGACGATGAAGATGTCCGGCGCGAGGACGCCGAGCAAGAAGATCGCCTCCGGCAGACCGAGCAGCGCGCAGCGCCGCGCGAGCACCCACGGCACCGAGGCGTCCGCGAACACGCGGTAATGCGGACGGCGCGCGACATAGACGATCGCGTACGTTGCGGCGATCGTTTCCGACAGCAACGACGAGACGCCGGCGCCCACGATTCCGAAGGGGTGATGCGTCCACCAGCCGAGGCCGAGCATCAGCAGCAACGGGATGTGGATCGCGTTCACGACGAGCAGCACGAGCACGCCGAGCTGCCGGTTTCCAGCCGCCGCCAGCCCGACGATCAGCGTGCCCGAGATCACGATCGGAACGATCGACGCGCAGCGCAGCACGAGATAGACCGCGCTTGCATGCGCGCTCGCCAGGTCGCCGATCATCCAATGGATTGCGCGGCCCGAGCCGGCCAGGCTCAGCGCGAAGCAGGCCAGCCCGGTGAGCATGGGCACGACGACGCCGGCGCGCACGGTCCGCGCGAAGCCATCGACGTCGCGAGCGCCGATGCGCTGCGCCGCGACGATCGACGTGCCGCTCAGGAAGCCCGAGACGGCGAAGACGATTGCGAGGAAGAGCGTGTTCGCCGCTGTCGCGCCGGCGAGCGCGACCGTCCCGATGCTCCCGATGGCGATCGTATCGGCCGTGCCGAGCAGCTGATCGCCGAGCATCTGCACCGCGACCGGAAGCGAAAGGCGCCGGAACGCGGCGCCAATTCTGGTGTGGTCGACGATCATCGACGAGGAGTCCACCGGCGTTACCGCACGCGCTCCAGTGCGCGGAAGAAGGCCTCGATTTCGTCGTCCTCGGTGTAGAAGTGCGGCCCGACGCGAATGCCGCAGCCGGGGCGGTAGTCGACGAAGACGCGCTCCTGGATCAAACGGCGGCACGCGCGCTCGGAATCCTCGAAGTCGATTCCGATCCAACCCGTTCGTTTCTCGGGCTGCAAGGGCGAGTTGACGCGCAGCCCGCGTTCGAGCGCCATCGCGACGATCTTGCCGGTCAAGCGGACGTTGTGTTCGCGAATTCGCGCGACGCCGATCTCGCCGATCATCGCGTGCCCCGGCGCCGCGACGACGTATCCCGGAATCGTCGGCGTCCCGTGCCCGAAGCGGTACATCGAGGCCGCGTGCACGATCGGCGCCGGCTCGAAGGCGAACGGACGCTCGTGTGCCATCCACCCGGTGACCGCGGGCCGAAACCGTTCGCGCAGCGACGGCTTGACGTAAATCCAGCCGCAGCCGGGGCCGCCGCAGAGCCACTTGTGCGAACCGCCGGTGGCGAGGTCGAGATCGAGCGCGGTGACGTCGTACGGATAAACCCCCGTCGTCTGATACGCGTCGATGCACAGCAAGGCGCCGACCGCGCGGCAGTGCGCGGCGATCGCGCCGATATCCGCCAGCGCGCCCGAGACATAGTACGCGTGCGAGATTACTGCGATCGCGGTCTTTTCGGTGATCGCCGCGACGATGCACTCGGTGGGCACCGTTCGGCCGTCCGGCGACTCCACGATGCGGACCGCGGCGCCGTACCGCTGCCACTCGCGCCAGACGTAGGTCAGCGACGGAAACTGCAGCGACTCGTAGACGACCTCGTTGCGTGCGCCGCGAAAATCGATGCACGTCGCAATCGCCGCCTGCAGCACCGACACGTTCGGCCCCAAGAACACCGATCCGGGAGCCGCGCCGACGAGCGCGCCGATTCCGTCGGCGATTGCGGCGATCCGCGGCAACCAGCGTTCCCACGCCTCCGGGCCCTGTGACGCCCACTCGTCCCAATAGGCTTCCAGCGCGTCTCGCGCGCCGAGCGGCGCCGCGCCCATCGAGTGGCTGACGAGATACGTGGAGTCTGCGAGGATCGTAAAGTGCGAGCGGTACTCTTGTGCCGTCGTTGCCTGCGTCGCAGCGTCGCTCATGCGTAGGTTCCTTCTCCGAGATACGTCCGTACGGTCCAGAGCTCGGGGAAGAAGCGATGTGCCAGCGTGCTCTCGAGGTACTTCGCGCCGAGCGAGCCGCCCGTTCCCCGTTTTTGCCCGATCATGCGCTCGACCATGCGAACATGCCGGCCGCGCCAGAGTAAGAACCGCTCGTCGAACTCGATGAGATCTTCGAGCAGCAGATACAGGTCGTAGTGCGCGGCCTCATCGGAATAGATTTGCCGGTAGCTCTCGACCAGCGCTTCGCTTGAGTCGACGGCGAAGCCGCGCCGGCGCAGCAACCTCTTCACCCGGTCGTACAGGGACGGCTCGGTGCGGCGGCGCTCCAACCGAGCTCGCTGCTCGTCGTCGAGCTCGACCCACTGCAGCACGTCCGTGCGCCGCAGGCCGCACGCGAACTCGAGCTCACGGAACTGCACGGACTGAAAGCCGCTCGCGGGGTTGAGGTGATCGCGAAATTGATTGAACTCCTGCGGCGTCATGGTCTCCAAGATGTCCACCTGCTGTTCGAGGAGGCGCTGAATGGCGTGGATGCGCCGGAACTGCTTGGCCGCGCGCAACAGGTCGTCGCGGTCGAGCGCGGCGGCGGCGCCGTCGAGCTCGTGTAAGAGCTGCTTGAACCACAGTTCGTAGACCTGATGGATGACGATGAAGAGCATCTCGTCGTGGTGCGGCGGCTCCGAGAGCGGCCGCTGCAGCCCCAGCAGCTCATCCAGCTTGAGGTAGGATCCGTATGACAGCGCCACCGGCTCCCGCTTACGGGGGGCGCGCACGTTCTCCTCGAATGCGACGCCGTTGTGAAGCAGTCGTGCCTCGCTGCGCTCGCCGCGGTCTGCTTGCTCGCGGGCTGCGCGAACGCAAGCCACGGCGGCACGGGCGGCCCGTCGCCGTCGCCGACCGATCCGATCGAGTTTCCGCTCTTCGCCGGGGCGAGCGTACTGTCGGAGCACGCGTGGCACACCCGCGTCTCCGCGCGGCCCGGCCTCGCGGACAGCGCGGTCTTTTCGCAGGGCGCCGGCACGTATGACGGGCACGACGTCGTCGCCGGAACGCAGGCGATGATGCCGGCGCTCGAGGCGTGGCTCGGCGATCTGCTCGCGCATCCCCCCGACGGCTACGCCGTCGCGATCCACGGAAACGGCGTCGACGCGGTGCGCGCGCACACGCGCGATCTCGGCGTGGACTTCGTCGCATTCGAAGGAACCGGCAACGGACCGCGGCACGGCGTCGTCGTCATGGCCGTCGATCCGCAAACGCTGGACGAGAAGGCGGGCCCGATGCTCGGGTTGATCGGCAAGTTCAAGCTCATGCCGCGCACGCTGCGCGATCCGATCGACGCGCAGGCAAAACGGCAGACCGGTTTTTCGATCACGGAGGCAACGAACCCGGACACGCCGCTCGGCGCGGCCGTCGCCGCACTCGATCAGCTGCGCGACTTCGGCGGGCGCGGCATCGTGCTGATCGACGCGGTCAAGCACTGATCCGGTTTTGAACGTCGCCTCGAACCGAGCGCGCGAGATCGGCGGTTGGGTCATGCTCAACGCGCTGTGGCTGCCGCTGACGTTTCAGGATACGGCGCTCATGACGATCGCGGTTCCCGCCGCGACCGTGCACTTGGCGCCGACCAATCACGTCTTCGTCCTTTCGGTCCTGGCCAGCGTCGCAGCCCTGGCGGCGATGCTCGTCCCGCCGCTGGGCGGCTGGCTCTCCGACGCGCTGCGCAGGGGCGGCGGCTCGCGCCGCACGTTCGTCGCCGCCGGCATCCTGATCGACGTCGGCGCGCTGATCGCCCTAGCGTACGCGCACTCGCTGGTATGGTTCGGGTTCTTCCTCGTGCTGGCTACCGCGGGCGCGAACGTGGCGCTCTGCGCGTATCAGGCGCTGTTACCCGAGTCGATTCCGCGGCGCCACTGGGGCGTCGTGTCGGGCGTTCGCGGCGCGGCGACGCTCGCGGGAACGGTGCTCGGGTTCGCGATCGCGGGCGCCATGCCCGACCCGAGCCTCACGTTTTTAGCGGCGGCCGGCGTTATGGCGATCGGCGGTCTCTCGCTGCTCGGCATCGGCGAAGGCGTCTACGACGGCGAGGAGCACGCGCACGTGCGCGACTGGCACGACTTCTTCGTCGTGTTCGCCGCACGGACGCTCGTCTTCTTCGGATTGGTCATGCTTCAGACGTTCGTGCTTTATTTCTTCCGCGACGTGCAGAAGGTCGGCGACCCTTCCGCCGGAACCGCGCTCTACGCGTTCGCGACCATTGCGGGCGCGGTGGCGTCAAGCCTCTATCTCGGAGTACTCTCGGATCGCGTTCCGCGCAAGATCGTGACGGCGCTCGCCGGCGCGGCGATGGCGATCGCGACGATCGGCTTCGCGCTCGCCCCCGGATTGAGCTGGATCCTGCCGTTCGCGGTGCTGTTCGGCATCGGATTCGGCGGCGTCATCTCCAGCGGATGGGCGCTCGCCATGGATTCGATCCCGAAGCTTCGCGACGTCGCGCGCGACCTCGGCATCTGGGGCATCGCAACGCTGCTTCCCAACGTCGTCGCGCCTTTGGTAGGCGGCTGGCTCATCGGGCTCTTTCATGGGGCGCGTGCGGGCTATCAGGCGGTCTTCGGCCTCTCGGGATTCAGCTTTGCGCTCGCATCGCTCGTGGTGCTGCGCGTCGGGCGCCGGCCGATCTCGTCGCTTTGGGGCTTGCCGATACGCTTCGTCGCCGTCGTGACGAACTTCGCGTGGGACCACGTCGCATACCGCGTGCGCGGGTGGGGAAGGATTCCGCGCCGGCGCGGTCCGACGCTGATCGTCGCGAATCACCAGCACGACCTCGAGTCGATGACGATCGTGACCGCGACGACGGTGTGCAGCGGGCCGTGGCGGCATCCCGTCTTCACGGCGAGTTCCCGGCGCATGTACGAACCCGGCTTTATGGCGGAGCGCCTTCCGTGGCTGCGCGCGCTGCTGCGCCGCGTCAACGCCGGGTCGCTGTTCGTGGCGCTCGGCATGCTGCCGATCGAGAACGAGCTGGGTTCGCGCGCGGTCGGCGCCTTTGCCTGGTCGGTGCAGCGGCGCCACGGTGCGCTGCCGGTCGGCGATGTTTTCGACGAACGCGTCGCGGCGCTGTTCCCGCCGGAGACGAAAACCTTGGATCTCCGGAGCGCGCGCTGCTTCGAGCAATCGCGAACCGTCGTAAAGGTTGCAACGCTGCGCGAACCGTACCGTCGCGAGATCCTCGACGAGACGCGCGCGAACGTCGAGCGCGACCTCGCGCTGATGGAAGACGTCGTACGGCGAGGCGGCACCTTCTATCTGACGCCGGAGGGCAAGTATTCGATCGACGGTCGCATCGGCCCGATGCGCGGCGCGATCGACCGGCTAGCGCCGCTCGCCACGATCTATCTGGTCGGCGTGAGCTACGATCCGTTCGTATCGACCAAACTGTCGATGCTCTATCGCATCGTTTGTTTCGGGAGGCTGCGGGAAGGCGGCATGACGCTGCTGGTCGGCACGCTCGCGGCGATACGCCCGGTCGTCGCGAGCCAGCTGCTGGGCGCGTGGCTCGAGTCGGCGCCGGAGTTCAACGCGGACGAAGCGTGCGCCGCGGTCGCGAAGGCTTTATCGGAGCTGCCGCCGGCGCTGTTCGTCGATCCGGAGCTGCGGCGCGACCCCGCGCGTCTGGTGCGCGTGGCGCTGCCGCGCATGCTCGAGTGGAACATATTGGAGCGCGACCGCGATCGCTATCGCGTCGCGCCGCGGCGGCGGCATCCGCAGTTCCCTTTCGTCGAAGACATCCTCGCGTATCAGGCGCGCTTCTTGGAAGAGACGCTCGCGAACGCGGCGCTCGCGGAGCCCTACGCCGGGGAGGCAACCTAGAAATTTCGGCGCTCGAATGCCGCCAGCCGCACGCGCATCGAGCGCGGCCGCGCGCCTTTGATTTTGCCGTCCGCGCCGACGACGCGGTGCGCCGGTACGAGCAAGTCGAGCGGACACAGAGCCATCGCCGTCGCGACGCCGCGGTGCGCTAGCGGGCGCCCCACCGCGCGCGCGACGTCGGCGTACGATACGAACTCGCCGAACGCCAGGGCGGCGACGGCGCGCCACACCGCGATGCGGAAGGCGGCGCCGTCGAGCGCCAGGGGCAGGTCGAAGCGGCTCAGCCGGCGCCGAAAGTATGCCCGGACTTGCGCGTCCGCCTCAACGAGCAGCGCGTCGCCCGCTTGTGCCGGCACCGCGCGCGCGGGCGCCACGAAGTCGCTCGCGACGATGCTGGAACCGTTGCTTACGACCAACAAATCGCGCCCGAGCGGCGTCGGGATGCGGTGCTCCATAGGTGCTCGAAGGTGCGACATGCAAGTCCTCGGGCCCAAGGCCGGAACGACCGCGACGGGCGCGACGTTCTCAAATTGAATCAACGTGAATTCTTGGAGGTCCTGAAGTGAGCGGAATCGTTCGAGCCCTACCGTTGTCGGCCATTCTCGTGCTCGCCGCATGTTCGGGCGGCTCCGTCAATCCGTCGCTGATTCCGTCGAACCCGGCGGCGCTCGAGCAAAACGCCGGCGCGCCGCCCGACGCGCTAACCGGACCCGCGAGCCGAGAGGCTCCGTTCGTCGGGCTCAATCCCGTTCGTCGTCTCTGCGGAACGTCCGTGGATCCCGAGTTGATGGAGTGCCTCGCGATGGCGCGCACCGACGTTGCGCCGACGCTGGGCGCCGATCTCGCGGAGCCCGCGAAAACGTGCATCTTCACGAACGCCTACTGCCCGGTCGACCTGCAGTCGGCCTATGCGCTGCCGTCGCTGAGCAAAGGCGCCGGCAGACTCGTCGCGATCGTCGACGCGTGGGGGTATCACCACGCGGCGAGCGATCTCGCGTATTACCGCAACGCGATGGGCCTGAAGGCATGCACCACCGCGACGAAGTGTCTGCGCATCGTCAACCAAAACGGCAATCCCTCGCCGCTGCCCCCCGAGTCGCCACCGAGCGATGACTGGAAGGGCGAGCAGTCGCTCGATCTCGACATGGTCTCGGCGATCTGTCCAAACTGCAAGATCGTGCTCGTTCAGACCAACGACAACTACAACAGCAGCCTGTATGCGGGCGTCAAGACCGCGGGCAGGCTCGGCGCAAAGTACATCGGCGCCTCATGGGGCGGTCCGGAGAGCGGCGGAGACAATCCGATCTTCCATCAGCACGGCGTCGTGATCGTCGCGGCGGCCGGCGACAACGGCGGCGGCGGACGCTATCACGGCGGCCCGCAACAGCCGTGCTCCTACACCTACGTGGTCTGCGCCGGCGGAACGCGTCTCGTGCCCGCGCACAACGCGCGCGGCTGGAGCGAATCGACCTGGAACGACTTTACGTTCGACCGCTGCGGCTACGGCAGCTCGCCGTGCGGCGCAACCGGCAGCGGCTGCAGCCGGAAGATAGGAAAGCCTTCCTGGCAGACCGACACGGAGTGCCACATGCGTTCCGAATCGGACGTCTCAGCCACGGCCTCGTTGCGCAACCCGGTCGCGGTCTACAACTCGGAGGAGAGCAGCCTTCCGTGTCCCTCGTACTGCTGGTTCGCCTTCGGCGGCACGAGCGCATCCGCGCAGATCATCTCCGGCGTCTACGGGCTGGCCGGCAACGCGGCGACGCAAGCCGGCGCGCAGAACATCTGGAGGCACCATACCGGACACATCAACGACATCAAGGTCGGCAACAACGTCGATCCCAAGCTCGGCGTTACCTGCGCTTCGACGATCCACTACATTTGCTACGCACGGGCGGGCTTCGACGGCCCCACGGGTTGGGGATCCCCTAAGGGTCTTGGCGCATTCTAAGGAAGCGATGCGAACCGTCATTCTGAGCGCCGTCGTGGCGATGGCCGCGATGGCATTCGCCGCCTGCTCCGGAGGGATGCAGCAGACGCCGCTGCCCGGGGTCGAGTCGCAGCCCGCGGGTCAGGCGCCCGCTTCCAGCTCGGCCCCCGACACCAGCGACAACTCCAGCGACAGCTCCGACGATCAGCCGGACGAGCCGCCCGTTACGTCGCCGCGACCCGGCGCGTCGCGGGAACGCGGCTCGACGCCCTCTGCCCATTCGCCGTCGCCGCGTCCGCCGGACCGGTCGGCCTTCCGTAACGTCTGTCCGCAAGCCGCGTCGCCCGGGCGCCGCGAATGCGAATTGGTCGTTCGCGTTCGGGAGCATCGCGGCTGCTCGAAGAGCGCGCCGTATTGCGCGTCCGACCTGCAGGCCGCCTACGGGGCAACACAGGCCGCACGCGCGCGCGGCCGAGGCGTTATCGTGGCGGTCGTCGACGCGTACGGTTATCCGGGCGCGGCGAGCGATCTCGCGGTTTATCGCAAAAGCATGGGCCTCCCCGCGTGCTCGCCGTCCGGCGGCTGCCTGAAGGTCGTGAACCAGAGCGGGCGCACGAGTCCCTTGCCGAAGCCGAATGCCGACCCGAGCGACGATTGGCGCGCCGAAGAAGCCGTCGACGTGCAGATGGTCTCGGCGCTGTGTCCCAACTGCAAGCTCGTGCTCGTGCAGGCGAACAGCAATAAAAGCGCCGATCTTGCCGCGGGCGTCAACGCCGCGGCTGCGCTCGGCGCGGCGGCAATCGGCAACTCCTACGGCGGAGACGAAACCAACGCCGCAGACGCGGCGTACGCGCACGCGGGCCGCGCGATCACGGCGAGCGCGGGTGACGGCGCGCCGAATCAGCCGTGCACCTTTGCCGGCGTCGTCTGCGTCGGCGGGACGACGCTGAGTGCGGCATCCGGGCACGGCTGGACCGAGCGCGCCTGGCGCTCCGGCGGGAGCGCGTGCAGCGCGTATGTCGCGAAGCCGTCGTGGCAACGCGGGCGCGGCTGCGCGATGCGCAGCGTTGCCGACATGTCCGCCGTTGCGGACCCGAGCACCGGAGTCGCGTTTTACGAATCCGCGGGGGGCGGATGGCAACAGGCCGGCGGCACCGGCGTCGCGGCGCCCATCGTCGCGGCGTTGTTCGCGCTCGAGCCGAGCGCAGTGCGCGCGAACGCGCCGGCGTGGCTCTGGCGTCACGGCCGCAAGCCGCCGAAGTTGGGAGGTAATTAATCGTGCACCGGCGTGCAACTCTGTTCTGCGCTCTGGCGATTGCTAGCTTCGTGGCTGCCGCGCCGCGCGATAGCGCTGTGATCGTCAATTCCGGTTCGACCAACACGGTCGGCTACTCGATTACCGTCTGGTCCGACGGGCAGGCGTCGCTGACGACGCAAAATCGCGACGGCAGCGCGACCGGTCCCGCGAAGGCGTTCAAGGTCCCGCCGGCGACGGCAGCGCGTTTCTTCGCGGATCTCGCCGACGCGAAAAGCACCGGCGCGGTGACCGTGCCGTGCATGAAGAGCGCCTCGTTCGGCAGCTCGATGCATGTCAAGTGGCAGGGCTGGACCTCGCCGGATCTCGAGTGCCCGCCGAAGTCCACTGTGGGCGACGCCCTCGTCAAGGACGTGGACGAAATCCGCCAAGCGTCCGGCCTCGCGGCGCAGCCGCTGCGGCAACAGCCCTAGAGGTTCCCTAAAAGCGCGACTCCTCGCGCGCGAGCGCGGCGGTCAAGTCGACGCCGCCGCGCGGTCGCGAGGCGGACACGACGACGCCGCTCAGCCCGCGTTCACGCGCGAGCCGCTGCGCGTCGCGAGCGATCTGCGCCACGATAGCGTGGTAGACTTCGGCGCGATCGCGCTGCAGCTTTGCGAGTTGCGCGGAGATCTCGGCTCGCGAGCCGCGATCCGTGTCGGCGAGTTGTGCAAAACGCTGCGGAAGGTCGGTTGCTGCGCCGTTTAGGCCGGTGCGGATCGCCGCGGCGTCTGAGTCGAGACGGTAGCTCGAACCGAAGCCGCGCAGCCGGGACGGCAAGTCGGGAACGACTTGCGCCGAGCCGGCCGCGCGAAGCACACCCATTCGTACCGCCAGGTTCGCGTCGGCTTTGGCGCGCAGCTGCGAGACCATCTGCGAGTTGGCGGCACCCGCCTGTCGGTCTAATTGCTCCCGGTAGCGCGCCAGCACGACGGAGTCCTGCGCGTGCAGCGCGGCGACGGCCGCGGACTCGCGTTTGCTCAGTTCCTGTAGCTGTGCGTCGAGCGCGGCACGCTTCGCGCGAATGAGGCGCACGTCGGCCAGCTTCGCCCGCAGGGTGAGCCGAGCGCCGGCGTCGCGCCGTGCGAGGTCGTACGCGAACGCCAACTCTTGTTCACGCAGTTGTTGTTGTCGCGCCGCGAAGGCTCGAGCGACGCTCTGCGCGCTCGCCGCCTCGTAGCCGCTTACACTCGCGCCGGTCTCACGCGCCAGCGCGCCGGCGTACGCTCCGATGGCGGCTTTGCCGCCGTAGCGCGAGGCGTCGACGGCGGACAGGGCGTGGGCTTCGAGCGCGCGGTAGCGCGCGTCGCCCGCGGATGCGATGCGCTGGACCTGGCCCTGCGCTTCCGCGACGTCGCGCCGGAGCGCCGTCGCCGAAGCGCCGGCGCGCGCGGCCGGGTCGTCGAGCCCGGGGGCGGTGCGCGTGCCGCGCAGCGCCGCGATCTCGCGATCGTACGCGTCGAGAACCTTGTGAAGCGGATGGACGGCGACCAGCCGCGGGAGGTCGACGAAACCGGTCGGAGCTGCGCGGCCTGCGGCGGCGCCCAAACATACGGCGAGCGCGAGAGTGCAAGCATGCATAGCGTGCGGCCTCATGGGAACTTCAGCTGGTAAGCGAACGTGACGCCGTTCGTGCCGGTGAGCGGTGGAAGCTGCGTCAGCGGATTGAGATTCATGACGTCCATGCCGACCGGCGCCGGCTGCTGCAGCGCCAAGAGCGTCGGTCCCTGCGCGGTGAACGCCGTTACGCGCAGGCCGGTGGCGGGATTGGGATGCGCCTCGAGCGTGATGCTCTGCGTCTTCGGATAGCCGAACGTCTGCGCGAAGATCGCGTTGACGTATTTCCCGAACGCCTTGACCGCGCTGACGCCGACGCCCGTCTGGATGTCGCTCGTGATGCGTACTTCGTTGAAGCCGAGCGTTCCGGCAAGTGACGCAGACAGCGGCTCGAGCATCGTACGCGTGAACACCGTGTCGAGCTGCCCCAGCGCGACGTTCGTTGCCGCCGAGGTCGCCGAGAAGCTCCCTCCGCTCGATCGTACGCCTTGCACCGCGCCGAACTGTTGCGCGCCGACGAGCAGCCCGAGGATCTGCTGGCGGCTGTACGATGGGTCGGAGGCCAGCGCGAGGTTCATCTTCGTCGCCGGGCCGGTGATCTGTAGGCGAATCGCCGTTGGAGGATCGGAGACGAAGGTCGTGGCGATCGCATCGACGTCGGGAATCAGGCCGCCGTCCGGATCGAACTGCACGACGCCGCTCTCCAAGTTGAAGTTGCGATAGAAGCTCAGAGAGCCGCCCGTCGAGCGGAAGCTGCCGGCCAGCCTCGGCGCGCTCAGCGAGCCCGTCAGCGTGACGTCGCCGGTTGCTCCGATGTCGACGTTCTTGCTCTGGACGCGCACGTTGGGCCCGGCGGCGATCCGCACGTTGCCGAAGGCGACGTTGGGCAGACCCGGGCCCTGGCCTCCGGCTCCCTGCTTCAAGAAAGCATCGAGCGGAATGCGCGCGTTCGAAACCGTAACGGTGCCGGTCGCGGCCGCATTCGCCGCAGGCGAGCGCGTCAGCGAAACGTCCGCGTCGAGGACTCCTTGGAAGTAGTCGGGCATGTCGAGGCGCGCGTTTGTCGCCGTCACACGTGCGTCGACGATCGCGTCGCTCGCGGGCTGCAGGCTCGCCAGCGCCGCTGCGGCCTGCACGGAAACCGTGCCGCCGCCCACCGTCGCTTGCGACGTCAGCTGCGTCCGGCTTCCCGCGAACGACAGGTCGCCGGCGACGCCGGTGATCGGCGACCGTTCCATCGGCCCGCTGAACGTCGCGTCGCGCAGCGACAGCGTTCCGTTCAGCTGCGGCGCGTCGGCCGTGCCGCGCGCGAGCACCTCGCCGTCGATCCGGCCGCTCGCGTTCGTACCTTTGGGGAGCAACGCGAGGAAGTTCGACAGCTCGACGTCTTCGGCGCGCAACGAGCCGGCGATGGGTCCGCTTCCGGCGCTCACGTGCGGCGGCGCGATACGGATCGGCAGTGTCGCAGACGCGAGCAGTTTGCCGTGCTGCAGATCGATCTGCCCGCCGCGCACGGCAACGGCGTGCCGGTCGGCGTCGATCTCGGCCGCGATGCGCGGTATCGTGAGATCGCGGTAGCGGACCGACTGCAAGGCGAGCGAGTCGCGAATCCGCGGGGCCGCGCGCGTCCCCTCGACGCGCAGCACGGAGTCGAGCGTACCGGTGACCGGCGCCTTCTTGCCGGTCGCGGCGAAGACGAAAGCGCCGAAATCCGGGCTCGTGCTATGCACGTCCAGCGAGAGCGGATCGTCCTCGCGCAAGCCGAACGCGCCCGACGCGCTCGTGCTCAGCGACGGCAGGTCGACGCGAGCGGATCGAATCGTTCCGCGGCCGTGCGACGCCGACACGCTCACGTCGAAGAGCGAAACCGGCATGCGGCCCACGGTACCGCCGAACACCGCAGCGTGCAGGCTCAGCGCGACGTCGGGGTAGCGTCCCGAGACTGCGGTCTGCGCGTCGAGCCGTCCGGTGACGGGCGCGTCCAAACCGAGCATCGGCAGCCAGGTGGAGAGATCGACGGCGCGCGCGCCTGCGCGCAGGTTGACGGCCATCGTCGCCGGCGTTACGGTGCCCGCGAGGTCGACCTGCCCCGCCGGGCCGCCGAACCGCAGGGCGCTATCGATCGTCCCGCGAGTCGTCGACCATTGCGCCGCGACGGTACCCAGGGCGAGCCGCCGAAAATGCGCGTCACTAAAGCGCGCGTCTCCGCTGCTTGCGACCACGCGCGTTCCGGCAAGCGTCGCGTCCAGCGCAAGACTTCCGGTTCCCGCGAACGTGTCGCCCGCGTCGAAGAAGTCGTTGAAGTCGGCGAGGTTGGTGTGGGGCGCGTCGACGGCGACGTTCGCGCTGCGCGGCGTTGCGTCGCCGTGCAGCGCAAGGGCCGTCGATCCGATGAGGACCCGGCCGCCGGTCAGCGATAGCGCTCCCGCATTGCCGCTCACGCCCGCGCTGAGATCGCGAAACGCCAGACCGTTGACCGACCCTTCCGTTGCCGCAATCGCGCCGGAAAACGATGGAGCGGTCCCGATGCCGCGCACCCGCACGTCGGCGTCCACGCTTCCCTGGACCGGCCAGGGCGCGTGCGGATACACGCTCGCGAGCAGTGCGCCCACGTCGGAGGAGTGCAGCTGCGTCACGAGATCGTAGCGCGCCACGCTCGCGCCGCCGCCGGAAGTGAGCCCGGCGATCGTTCCGGCGACGCCCGCGAAGAGCGGCCCCACGGCGACCGCGGCGTCGTGGACGCGCAGCGTTCCGTTCGCGTATGCGAGTCCGGCGTTACCGTTGACGGTGAAGTCTCGGTAGCGTTCCCCGGCGATGACGACCGTTCCCATAACGCGCGGCGACTGCGGCGTTCCGCTCAGTGCCGCGCCGAAACTCGCCGCGGCACCGACGTCGCCGAACACGGCTCCGCGCAGCTCTCCATTTGTAAGAGCGAGATCCGCGCGCGCATGTGCGGTTCCGAGCGGCGAACGTAGCCGCCCCGTCAGCCCCAGGCCGATTTGCGCGCCTGCCTGTCCACCGAAGAGCGTGCCGTCGAACGTCGCATGAGCCGGCGAAATCACAAGGCCCCGCGCCTCGGCGACGCCGAGGCTCGAGCGTTGTGGGCGGTCGAGCGCGACGCGCGCGTAGATCGAGCCGCGCTTGCCGTCGTAATACAGCGGTCCCACGGTCCCCACTCCGCGCTGATCCACGTTGAAGAGGGCATCTAGACGTTGTGACGCGCTCACGCCCCACAGCGCTCCGCGCAGCGCGATCGCCTTCGGGTCTTCGGCCGTCGCAAGCGCGCGCGCTTGCACACCCATGCCCGGCACGAACGATCCGACGTACGGAACCCGGCCCGGGGCGGCGCGTACGCCGAGCAACATGTCGACGGCGCCCGGCCGGCGTTCGAACGCGACGCGACCGCGCGCGCTCGCGTCGACTGCGTCGTACGCGCCGCCCATGCCCAAGACGTCCGCTTCCCGCCCGTCGAACGCAACGAGTCCCTGGATGTCTTCGAGAGACTGACCGGCGTAACTCAGCCGGGGCGACTGCAGCGCGATCCAGGTGACGGGCTTGGCGGTTGTGCCCTCGACGAGCAGCGCGAAGTGCAACGGACCGCCTATCGGCAAGCGCGCCGCCTGCGTGAACGCGGATCGCAACACCGCCGTGTCGGCGCTGCCGCGTACGGCCAAGCGTAGTCGAGGACTGCGCAGCCCGTAGATGCCGCCGCCGATCGTTACGCGCGTGCCCGCCAAGCTCGCATCGAATCGCGGCGTCAAGAGCCCGTCGTCGTAGACGTCCACCGGACCGCGAACGTCGTCGATGGGCTTCGAGAGCCCGGCGATGGCGATGCGCGCTCGGATGAGCGACGCGCTTGCCGACAGATGGCAGCGTAAGCCGCTACGCCCGTCGGAGAGTCCGAAGTAGCGGGCGTCGACGTCGCGAAGCGTTCCACGCAGGAAGCGCATCGACGGCGAGCCCGCGACGAAGTCGATCGCGGCGGCAACGGGGAGCTCGCGCGCCGTCCAGCGCTGATCCACGTATCCGTCCGGCGGGTCGATGTCGCCGCGCCCGGCGACCGGAAAGAGACGCTCCGTGCTTTCGCCGTAGCGCAGGCTCGCGGCGTATCGCGAACGCGCCGCGCTCGAGACGTCGGCGTTAACGTTGAGGTCGCGCACGTAGAAACCAGGTTCGTCGTTGAACGCGGGGCGCCGATCCAGCGCGTCCAGCGAGCCGTCGCGAACGGTCGCCGTCAGTATCACCGGCCTACCGCCCGCGGGGCGATTCGCTTGCAGCTGCGGAATCGGAACGTTGTAGGTTCCGTCGGTGCGGCGGATGATCGTGACGTGCGGAGAGTCCGCCTCGACGGCCCGCAGACCCAAAAGCCGTTTGCCTCCCGGAAGCAATTCGCGGAGGTCGTATTCGACCGTGAGACGCTGGATCGCGGCGATGGGTTCGTCGCGCGTCGACGCGACGCGCACGCCCTCGAAGACCGCGCGATTTGCGCCGAGCGTCATGCGAGCGACCGAGATGCGCGTTCCGGTGAACGCGTCGGCCGCGGCGAGGATGCCGAACCGCGCGAGGTTCTGCCATTGCCAGGAAGCAAGCCCTATGATACAAAGAATCGCAATTGCCGCGCCCCACCAAAAGTGGCCTCGCCTGCGCTTCATGTTCTCCTTTTCCCCAATTCGCGCAGGTCATCACTCTCGCAGGGGCTCGCTCGCTCCGCGACTGCATTCACAGGGAGTCTTATTATGAAGTTGGTTGAGAGCATCGATCGGAACATGCTCGAGCGCGGACGGCTGGTCGCCGAGTCGAGCGAGTTCGCGATCTTCGACGTCGGAAACGATACGTACGCGTTGGTACATCGTCATGAGGCGGTGGACTGGCAAGGCATAACGATCTCGGGCGACGGCCTCTTCCGAGTTGCCGAGCTGGTAGCCCGCGCCACACGATCGCTCTATCGAGACGTCGCCTCCGAGCTCTCGAAGGAGCGGAATCGCTGACGCTTCCTCGGCGGTTGGGTCGGCAATTGTCAGCGTCCTCGTCTTCGCGCCGAGGGCGAAGGGTGACGTAGCGCCAAAAGTGCTCATGATGGAGAGCAAGAGGGAGCTCGACGTACCAACCGACGTGGCGGTACGGGACTGATGGCGGCCGCGTTCATGCGACGCACAGTGTTACTCGCGGGAGGCTTCGTCCTCGCGCTCGGCGCGGCCGCGCTGCCGGCCCCGGCGGCGCTCGACCTGGCCGTCGGCGCGCGCAAGGTCGTCAAGAGCCAGCCGGTGAGCGGTTGTAACGCCGCGGCGAAGACCGCGCTCAACTCGGTGCTTCAAGACGCTACGGAGATCGGCGCGGGCGACACCGGCGAGTGGCGAGCCTACGGTCAGCCGGATTCGGGCGGCCATTCATCGACCGCGGCGGCGATCCACTGCTATCCGCTCGACGACGGGTACGTCGTGACGTTTACGTGCGCGGTGCAGTCGCCGCCCAGCAGCGATACGGCGAGCGCGCTCTGCACGAAGCTCGCGACGGCGTTCGGGGGCGGACCGTGACGCGCGCGAGCCTGTACCGGGCCGGACTCGTGACGACCGCATCGTTGTTCGCCGTCGTCTCGTTTGGCGTGCCTGCGCCCGCGGCCGTCGACATGTCCGTCGGAATCCGGCACGTGAGCCCGGACGGTTCCGCGGAGGAGTGTGGCGCGAAGGCCAAGGCCGCGCTGAGCGCCTTCCTCCAAGGCGCGTCCGAGCCTACCCCCGGCAGCGGCGAATGGATCGCCACCGCCCAGAATCCGCAGGCCGGCGCCGTGACGGCCGCGGCGACGGTGCGCTGCTATCCGCTTTCGAAGGGCTACGTCGTAACGTTCACTTGCGCCGTGCAGCTCCCCGAAAATCCGTTCGGCGCGGACACGCTTTGCTTGGACGTGGCGCACAAATTCTACGGCGGCGCGATCACCGCGCTCGCGCCGATGCCGACGCCCACGCCCGTGCCCACGGGCTGCACCACCGTCAACCTCGTCGGTACATGGGTCGCGGACGACAAGCCGGGACTCACACTCACCGCCGACCTCAACGGTAACATGACCGACAGCGACGGCGTCTCGGGCAACTGGATCATCAAGGGCACGACGGTGGTCCTCACTTACTACGGCGAACACAACCTGACGATGTCATCGGACGGCAAACACATGCGCGGCGGAGGCTACAGCTTCACGCGCAGGTGCTGATTTTTTTAATTCGCGTTGACGCGTTAACGCATTGATTCGTGGCACAATCGGTGCCATGATCGTGGCCAACGATGTTACTCCCAACGCAGTCCGACCGAGCGGTAACTTAAGTTAACCTATGTTGACCAAACGCGCGTCTGTCGCTATTACGCTCGCGTCGCTGCTCGCGGGTCTGACGGCGTGCGCCGGCGCGGGTTCGCCGAGCGCGTCTCCGCCGGCCCCGCCAGCCCAGCTCGCGCGCGTGTCCGGTACGTCGGGCTTCAACTTTATGACGGTCGACGATCAGGCGGATCCATCGTTCAACGAGATCTTGGGCATCAACGACGGAGCGAAGATCACCGGATACTACGGCAGCGGCTCGTCGAGCGATCCGAGCGTGGGGTACATCGTCGTCGCTCCCTACGGCCAGAACAATTTCAGAAAAGAGAGCTATCCCGGTTCCCTGGATACCGAGCTCACCGGACTCAACGACAAGCGTACGTTCGTGGGATTCTACCGCGATTCGCAAAACGACATCCTCGGGACGGTGCTGGTCGGCGGAATCTGGAGCAACTATAAGCATCCCCGCGGCATGCCCAAGGGCAAGTCGGTCACCGAGCTGCTGGGCGTGAGCAGCTCCGACATCGCGGTCGGCTTCTACACCGACTCGTCGGGCGTCAACGAGGCCTTCACGCTAGACATCCTCACGGGAAAATATCGGCTGATTTCTCCGCCCGGTGGAAACAACGCTGTCGCCGCGAGCATCTCCGGCCGCGGAGACATCGTCGGCTACCTGCAGAAGCATGGGCACTTCGTCGGGTTCCTGCTGCGCCAGGGCACGTACACGGAGTTCTCTTATCCCGGCTCGACCGATACGAAGTTCCTAGGCGTGACCGTCTACGATCAGATCGTCGGATCGTACGTCGGCAGCGCCGGCGGCACCAACGGCTTCCTGTTGACGAATCCATTGAAGCCATCCATAGCGTGGCAGCGGGTCGACGAGCCGAACGCCGCCGGAACGACGGTGATCACCGGAATCAACCAGACCGACGACCTCGTCGGTTACTACGTCGATTCCGCCGGCAACACGAACGGTTTCTTCGCGAGCCGGAAATAGCGAAGCCCGCGCCGGTTCTCGACGCGATCAAGACCGAACGACTCCGTCTGCGCCGATTCGGATGCGACGAGGCGCACCTGTTGTTTCGGCTGATGAGCGACCCTCGCGTGATGCGCTATTACCCTGCCGTGTACGACCGCGCTCGCGCGAATCGCGCGCTCGAGAGCGTGCGCGGCTCCTACGAACGCCTCGGCTACTCGCTCCTGGCGGTGGAACGTAAGTCGGACGGCGCCTTCGTCGGTCAGGTTGGATTACTCCACTGGGAGGACGTCGACGCGCGCGAGGATGTGGAAGTAGCGTACATGCTGCTGCCGGAGTATTGGGGCGCCGGCTATGCGACGGAAGCGGCCCGCGCCTGCCGCGACTGGGCGTTCGGGCATCTGCCGGTCGATCGCGTCGTGTCGTTCATCGTGACACAGAATCGTCCGTCGATCGCCGTCGCGCAGCGCAACAACATGCGACGCCTGAAGCGGCTCGAGCGCAATCGCTTCGGCAAACCGATCTACGTCTACGGTATCTCGCGGGCCGAGTGGTCCGCGGCGTCGTCCACGTGAGCGAGCAGTTCGGCCTCGCGCCGCGCGTCGATACCCGCCGGATTCTGCGGATGCTCAGCCTGCGTCCAATCCAGCACGGCCCGCACGGTCTCGGTGATCGGGCGCGGCGCGAGACCGGCCGCCAGCGCGGCCGCGTTGCTGACCGCGAGCAGACCGCTCCACTGGTCGCCCGGCGCCCACAGCGGCATCTCGGTCCACGGCGCGACGCCCCGCTCCGCCAGTAGCGCCTCGTCGGCCCAGCAGAGTCGCGACGGCGGCGCCCCGCGCTCACGCGCAACGAGCGCCGCTTCTCGGAGAAACTCCGCCATCGAGATCGGCTGCGACGGCCCGACGACGTTGAAAACGCCGAAGACGTCGCGCGCGAGCACCGTTTCCGCGAAACCCGCGAGGTCGGCAGCGTCGACGAACTGCACGCGACGATCCGGCGGTGTGGGAACCAGGACCGATCCGCCGCGCAACAGCCGCTCGCACCAGTACGTGAACCGCCCGGTGTAGTCCCAGCGCCCTGCGATGAGCCCGGGGCGCAAGATCGCCGCCCGTTGTGGAAATCGCTCGCGCACGAGGCGCTCGCACGCGGCCTTCTTGCCGCCGTATGCGGCCGCGGCGTCTCCGGGATCGAAGCGCTCGATGACCGCGGCGTCTTCGGTTAGGCCCGTCATCGAGAAGTCGGCGTACACGCTGACCGTCGAGACGAACAGATAACGATCGGCTCGCAGGCACAGCGAGCGTTCGACCTGCTCCGGTTCGAAGGCGTTGACGTCCACGATCGCGTCCCAGCGCTCCGTATCGACCGCGCCGAGGTCCGCGTTGCGATCGCCGAGTCGCTCCTCGACCTCGCTCGGAAGCGCGCAGCGCGTACTTCCCCGATGAAAGGACACCACGCGGTGCCCGCGGCCCGCGAAGGTCTCGACGATGTGACGGCCCAAAAAACGCGTGCCGCCCAGGACCAAGACGTTCATGCCGCCTCGGCCAGCTCCAGGAGAACTCGCTCGACTGCGGCGACGGCGCGCATGACGCGCTCGGTCTGCCGATCGTGGTCTGCCTCGATCGCCTCCTCGCGGGGATCCAAGAACCGCACGAGAGCCTGATTGAGGATCGGCCGCCATAGCACGTCTGCACCGGGAAGCCGGTCTAGGCCTTCGACGATCGTGCTCGCGTGGCGGCAGCTTCGTTCGCCCCCGGCGATGTACGGAGCGCTTACCGACATTGCGGCGCGATGCGCGGCAGAATCGCGAACGAACGCGTAGCCGCAGTCGAATGGAACGTTGAGCCATTTGTGGCCGTCCGTAGCCCACGAGTCCGCGCGCTCGGCTCCGGCGACGAGATGACGGTAACGCGGGCTTGCGCCCGCCCAGAGCCCGAACGCTCCGTTGACGTGAACCCAAGCCCCGTATCGCTTCGCGATCGCAACGAGCGATTCGAACGGGTCGAATACGCCGGTATTAATGTCGCTGGATATGACGCGCACCGGCGGCACTCCCCACAATCCCCGCGCTTCGACGTCCGAGCCGCGCGCGCGCAGCAGAGCGTTTCGCGCCGCCGCCAGTGCGGTGACGTGCGCCATCTGACACCCGGTCGCGAGCGCGAAGCTCGCTTCGGGCGGAAGCCCCAGCAACTCTTTGAGCCACTTGCCGACGACTTCTTCGACCACCGCCGCCGCGGGGCTGCACGCGTAGAGCGCTGCGTTCTGCCCCCATGCCGAGGTGAGCCAATCGGCGCCGAGCGCCGCCGGTAATGCACCGCCGATGACCCACGCGAAGAATCTTCCGCTGGGCATCCCGAGTAGGCCGCCCTGA
The DNA here is from genome assembly GCA_963752825.1 of Vulcanimicrobiota bacterium. GTDB lineage: Bacteria > Vulcanimicrobiota > Vulcanimicrobiia > Vulcanimicrobiales > Vulcanimicrobiaceae > Cybelea. Next base: position 1,426,828 of record CAVVZF010000001.1, read on the forward strand.
ACGCCGTGCACGAGCCGCCCGATCGCGTCGGGCGCCGGAATCCCGAACCATCCATCCGATTCTTGCTCGATACGGACGGCTCGGTAGGTTTGACAGGCCGTCACCCTGGCCTCTCGTAATAGACACCGCATGAAAAGGGCGCCGCGCGTCTTTTTGATCTTGGCCGCTGCGGGCGGGCTAGCCGCGTGCACGCACTCCAACTACACGCCGAACGTGATCCAGCTCACGCCGCACGGGACCTCCGCCAACCCCGCCGATCAGTCGATCGCGAAATCCTTCGAGCTCATCGCGGTCGAGGACGGCTACACGGGCGCGTTTACCGCACAGACGATCGTCGGAGCGTGCTGGGTCGTTCAGGCGCCGATCATGACGGGCGGAGCCTGGACGGTCGTCCCCCAAGGGAGCACGTGCGCTCATCTGGATACGGAAGAGATCCAAGTCAAGGACACGAACGGGCATTCAGCCGTAACGTACATCCGCTCCGTGCAGTAAGAGGCGTCCCGCGCGGCGTAATAGGCAACGACGGTCCTCGCGCTTTAAGGAGGTAATGATGCCCGTATATACTCGGACGGTTCTTTTTATGTTGTTTGCCGCCGCGCTGGCCGCATGTTCGGCTTCGAATCAAGGCGGCGCGACGCCCTCGGCCCCCTCGCAACAGACGCTTTCCGCACCTGCCGGCGGACACGAAGTGTTCCGGCCGCTCGCGATCCACCCGAGGGCGGGCGCCCGAGCCTTCTTGATGAACTTCGTCGCCAACGGCCCCAACCAGGGCGGCGTACCCTGCATCGACTGCGTGAACGGAGCCTCCACCCATGACAACATCGGCATGACGGGGCCCTCGAGCTACGTGTTGTCGGGAACTTATTGGCAGTACGCGATCTCGTACACCGACATCAGCTACGTCGGCAACTGCAAGCTCGCCTGGGACATCTCGTCCGGCAAGAAAACCATCGACAGTTTCTCCAAAACCCTCCACCTCACGAGTGCCGGCGGCTTCGTGCTCTACGCGATTGCTCGGCCGCGGCCGAAGTACTCCGGTTCGGCGACGTTGACGGGAAAGGTAACCTGCGGAAAGGACACGCAATCGGCTCAGGCACCGCTCGAGTTCCAGTAAAACTCGCTCGAAGGAGCCGTGTCGTCGCCCATTTAAGGATGCCGAGCACTTGCCATCCGACTCGGAGGATCCATGACGATCGCGCGGTTTCGTAGCTGTGCGTTGGCACTGTGTGCGACGTTGGCCGTTGCCGGCTGCAGCGGCACGCCGATGCTCCCGCTGGGGTCGGGGACGTCTTCGCCGGTCGCGCGCCAGACGATGCGTGCTTGGATTGCATCCCAAGCCAAGAGCGGCGATCTGCTGTATCTTTCCAACGTCTCGACCAACTTCGTCGACGTCTTTTCCTATCCACGACTTCGTCTGGTCGGCAAGCTCACTCGCTTCGGGGCGCCGCGCAGCGAGTGCGTCGATCGCAAGGGCGACGTCTGGATCGCCGACGTGCAGGGCTACGACGTCATCGAGTATCCGCACGGCGGCACGAAACCGATCGTTGCCCTCAGCACTCCCGGCGCTCCGCAGGGCTGCTCCGTCGACCCGAGGTCGGGCGATGTCGCCGTGACCGGCGGAGTCGGCGGCGTGATCCTCGCGGTCTACCACCAAACCAAGCACGGCAAGTGGCTCGATCCGAAGGAGTACACCGACGCATCGCTTCGCAGGGTCGCCTTCTGCGGCTACGACGCACAGGGCAACCTCTTTTTAGACGGCGCCGACAAGAGCGGAACGTTTCATTTGGCCGAGCTGCCCCACCACTCGACGGCGCTGGTCGACATTTCGGTGAATCAGACCGTCGCGAAACCCGGGCAGGTGCAATGGGACGGCTCGGCCCTCGCGATCGGCGACACGGGCGTCACGCCGTCCGTCATCTATCAGTTCTCAGTGAGCGGCAGCACGGCGACGCGCATCGGCTCGACGACGCTCGACCAGACCAAGAGCGTTCGCCAGTTTTGGATCGACGGCTCGCGAGTGATCGGGCCGGACTTCGATGCGGAGGTGGGCGTGTGGAACTATCCGGCCGGCGGCTCGCCGGTCAAGCGGATCGGTTCGGTGCGCGGCTACGGCTCCGCGATCAGTCCGGCGTCAGGCTCGAAATGAAAGAGGGTTGCCGATGACACGACGCTTACTCGCCTTCGGAATAGCAATCGCGTGGCTCGCGGGCTGCGGCGGCCAGTCCAGCGTGCCGGTTAATCCCACAGGAGTCGCGCCCCCAAGCGTGCGCGCTCCCGGCGCGGGCGTCGTTCCCGACAAGAACATCAACGAGCTGCCGGAGCCGCCGAACGTGCGATCCGTCAACGGCGTCGCCAAGGTTTCGCTGATCGTCAACTTCAACGGCGCGAGCGGCTTCCCCGAATTCGTGTACAACGGCATGAACGACACCGCGCCGACGATCCGGGTCAATCCCGGCGATACGATCCTGCTCGACGTCACGAACGAGCTATCCCCCCATCCCGGCGACAAATTCGACATCAACATTCACTTTCACGGAATGGGTTCGTCGCCGCAGGCGCCGGGCGACGACGTGCTCGGCACGCTCGCCCGGCCGGGACAGAAGCTGCACTACGTGATACACGTACCGAAGAATCAAAACCCCGGGCTCTACTGGTATCACCCCCACGTGCACGGTGAGACGTCCTATCAAGTCGGATCGGGCGGGATGTCCGGAGCGATCGTCATCAACGGCTTGGAACATCATCTCCCCGGGCTGGCCAAGATGCGAGAGCGGCTCATCATCGTGCGCGCGACCGGCATCGGAACGGCAGTTCGCCGTGAGGACACCGACGAGACGATGGCGGACGGCGGCGACATGTCGGGTATGTCGGGCATGTCGGAAGCGCGCGTGCGACCGCAGGCGATCAATAGCGAGCCGTGTGGCTCGGACTTGGGCCTGACCACGACGCTGAACGGAGCCTATCAGCCGGTGATCACGATCGCGCCGGGGGAAAAGCAGTTCTTCCGCGTGGTCAACGCGACGTCGCACAAGACGCTCAAGCTCTACGACGGCGGCGAGATGGAGCTCGTCGCGATCGACGGCTTCGCCCTCGACACGTGGCCGGGAAATCCGCCCACCAAGATGGTGCGCACGATCATCATGCCCCCGGCGTCGCGCGCCGAATTCGTGGTCACCGGGCCGCCCAGCGGCTTCGGGACGTTCCGCACGCTCTGCTTCGACTCGGGTCTCACGGGAGACCACGATCCGGAGCTCAAACTGGCGCGGCTCCGCTGGCCGGGCAGGCCCAGCTATCGGCCGACGTACGTGGGCCGCCTGACCGTCGGCGCGCCGCTGCCGCAAAACGTCTATACGACCAAGCTTCCTCCAATCGCGGCGAGACGCACCGCGTTTTTCGAGGAGAATGCGACGCACTTCTTCATCAACGGCAGGAAGTTCTCGATCAGCGAGCCGCCGCTGTTCGTCGTCCACACCGGAACCGTCGAGGAGTGGATGATTGTCAACAAGACGGAAGAAGTGCACGACTTCCACATCCACCAGATACATTTTTTGGTCAAGGAGATCAATGGCGTCAAGCTGCGACACCCATACTGGGCCGATAGCCAGTTGATCCCGCATATGCTCAAGAACCGTAACCCGGGGACGCTCCTGCTGCTCATGAATTTCCGCGATCCCGTCATCAAGGGAACGTTCGTTTTTCACTGCCACATCCTCGATCACGAAGACTTGGGGATGATGGCGAAGATGCAAGCGATCTGACGTGGCTGCGATGGTCTTGAAACGAGTCGCGCGCTTTGCGGCCGTCGCGTTACTGGCAGCGGGCTGCGGCGGGCCCACAGCACCGGTGCTGGCGCCTCAGGCGCCGGTTCGCCCAGCCCAGCAGTTCGACCCGACGGGTTCGTGGATGGCGCCCGCGGCCGCGCAACAAGACTTGATCTACGTTTCCGATTCGCAGGGCAAGGTCTACGTCTTCTCCTATCCGGGAGAGAAGCAAGTCGGCCTGCTCCAGGGCTTCAAGTCGCCCGCCGGCGTGTGCTCCGATCCCTCGACGGGGGACGTGTACGTCGTCGATACGACCAATGTGGCCGTGTTCAAGTACAAGCATGGCGGCACCAAGCCGATCAAAACGCTCACGATGTTCGGCTACTTTCCGTTCGACTGCGCGGTCGATCCGGCCAGCCACGACGTTGCCGTGGCGAATATCTCGGCCAACCCGAGCGGCCCGGGGAGCCTCTCGATCTTCCGGCGCGGCGCCTTTTTCCCGAGCAACTACACGGACCCGGCATTCAACGCGTACTTTTTCTGCAGCTTCGACGACCACGGCAACGTCCTGGTCGACGGCGCCGATACCAATAGCTATCAGACGCTGTTCGGTGAGCTGGCCAAAGGGGCGACGGCGATTACGGCGGTGACCCTCGATAAGGCCATCGGATATCCCGGCGGCGTTCAGTGGGACGGCACGTATATGGCGATCCAGGACACGCTGAGCCGCATACTCTACCGCTTCAAGATCGTCGGGTCGCACGGCAGGTCCACCGGCAGCGTTCGCTTCAAAGTCGACCGCAGCACGCTGCTCCATGGATTTTGGATTCAAGGCCATACGATCGTGATGCCGTACGGGACGGTATCGCGCCTGGTGCGTATGGTCGGGCGGTGGCCCTATCCGGCCGGCGGCGCGCCGAGCAAGTCCATCGCGGTGGCGCACGCCGCGGAGCTGGTCGGCGTCACGGTCAGCGTAGCTGCGCGGCGCTGAGCGTCGTACCAAAGAGTTCGGCGGTGAGGCGCGGAGCATTGATGCTCTTCGTGGCCACACCTCCGTCGGGATACGGCCAAAGCCCGATCTTTTTCACGATCCGCCGTCCGTTTCCATATGGAATCAGAATCGTGCGGCCGGCGATCCAAAACTGCGCGACGAGGTCGCTGCGATCGCCCTTGAACCGCGTCGTCTGGACGATGGTTCCGGTCGACCCGCTCACCTTGATACGATACAACGCGCGGGTCGAGCCCTGCAGCGCCACATACTTACCGTCCCATTGCACGGCCAAGGGATAGGGTCCGATCTCCTTATCGAGCGTGATATTGGTAAGCAATGTGCTGCCGTGCGGCATCTCGGCGAGCAGCGCCTGGGTCGTGCCGACGTTCGTGCCGTCTACGTAGAGGTTGCCCTTCGCGTCGAAGCTGCAGAAAAAGTATTCGCCAAAGCTGGAGTCCTGGTAGCTCTTTCCCATGCCCTTGGCTTTTCGAAAAATCGTAACCGCACCGGGGCCCAGCTTTGGATTGCTCGCGTAGTCCGCAACGGCGAGATCTCCGGTGACGGGGTCGACCGAGCAGCCTTCGGGATAGTATCCGAACGTGTGGAGCTCTTCGATCGGCTGCGTGCCGCCATGCGCGTATTTCAACACGGCAACCGCGGGCGTGTCGACCACATAGACGTCGCCGGCCGAATCGGAACACAAACCCTCCGGCCCCTTAAAGCCGGTCAGCGTCCCGACATGATCGCCCGCCGGATACGTGTACACGTAGACCCGGCCGCCGGTGTCGGACACGTAGAGCAGCGCCTTGCTGTGCGCCGCGGGTAACATCCAGGAACCCGCGTGTGCACGCGCGCTCGCGCCTGCTACGTCCGGGAGGGTTCGCGGCGTTGCGCCGGGGACTTGCGTCCCGGTGCAGCCGGCGACCATCGCAACGGCAGTAACGACGAGCGCACAGCGGACGAAACGCTCAGTATCCATCTAGTCCTCTCAGATAGCCTGGATCTTCGCCATCATGCCGCGATCTTCGTGATCGAGGATGTGACAGTGGAAGACGAACGTTCCCTTGATGATCGGGTCGCGAAAGTCCATCAGTAGGGTGAGCGTTCCGGGCTTGCCGTGATTGCGGTGCGGAATCAACTGGCTGTCGGCCCAGTAGGGATGCGCGAGCTTGACGCCGTCGATTTCCTCGACGAGAAAGTGTACCTGGTGGATGTGAAAGTCGTGGACCTCCTCGGTGAGATTGTGGATGTGCCACTCCTCGATGGTGCCGACGTGCACGACGACCGCGGGCGGCTCTTGCATCGAAAAGGCCTTACCATCGATGAAGAAGTGGCTGTTCCCTTCGCTGAACGTCACGGTGCGCTTGGCCGAAATCGGCGGAAGCGGCGTCGTGTAGACGTTTCTCGGCAGCGGTTCGGGCGCCGCGAGAGGGCCACGTAGGACGGATGGTGCGTGGCGCGGCTGCCTCAGACGCGCGAGGACGAGCTCGGGGTCGCGGTCGCCGCCGGGCCCCGTGTCGTAGCACAACGTGCGAAACTTCGCCAAGGGGTTTCGCGGACCGGTGACAACGAACTCGACGCGCGCGGCCGGGGGAACGATTGCATAGGGCTCGGTGAACGGTGCCGTGCCTGGGTGCGTGTCCAGCGCGAAGCCGTCGATCGCGTAGACCTTGAGCGCGGATCCGTCGACCGCGAGCTTGAGCGTCTTGTGACCCGCCGCATTGATCACGCGCCAGAATTGCTTCTCGCCCGGCGCGATCGTGATGTACGGCTTATATACGCCGTTGATCGTGGTGGTCAGCCCGACTTCGGGGCCGCACGGCTCGTTGTTGATGACCTTCGGCTTAAAACGCTCCATGCCCATCGCGTCGAAGCCGCCCGCCGCCTCACCGATGCCGGTGTCGCGGACGATGATCACGCGCTCGGTCATCTTCGCCAGGCGCGGAAAATGGCGCTCCAGGCCGTTCACGATGATCGCACCGGACATCCCGCCCTCACCGACCTGATAGTTGGTTTCCCCGTGCACGTGCGGATGATACCAGTAGAGCCCGGGCTCCTGATTCTTTGGGATGCGTACGACGTAGTGGAGGCTCTGGCCCGAGCGCGCGAGCGTTCCGAGCACGTCGTCGCCGGGAGCGTTGGGCGACGATCCCATACCGTGAAAGTGGATGTTGATGTCGTACGAGTCGCCCTTGGTTGGCGGCAGGTAATCGGTCTCGTGGATCACGATCCTGTCGCCCGGGTTGACACGAATCGTCGGAGCGGTCTCGTTGAAGCCTTTGTACGTAAACTGCGGAAAACCGGTGTGCCCGCTCAGGTTGACGAGCAACGAGACCCTCGCCACGCCATGGACCGAGTTCACGACGGGCGGTTCGGGAAGCTCCTTATTCGCGTTCGGCTCCATCGCCGCCGCGCCGGGCTGCGGCGCGGCGGGTACCATCGGACCCATCGGAACGCTCGACTGGCCGCCGCACCCGGCAAGCCAAGCAAACGCGACTGCAGTACCGAGAACGCGGCGTAGCATGGTGAGGCTCCTCGTAGATCGCGCTATTTCTTAACCAGCGGCCAGGAAGCGAGGCCGAGCGGCTCCGCACGCTGCGTCAGATTCAAGGCCGCCCCGGCGTTTCCCATTTGGCGGCGTCCGGACACCGCGGCAACTTTTTCGGCATCCGGATCCGCGATCTATTCCTTAGCCAGCAGTTTCCGCTGCCGTTAGACGTCCAAAGCAGGTCGACGGCGTTCTGCAGCGCGATGTTTCGTTCGGTCCTCGTATCGCTCGGCAACGGATCGAACCGCAATTTGTCGCAGCGACTCTGCGGTATCTGGAATGCGGAGCAGACGTCGAGAACCGCTATCCCGAACGACTCGTTTCCGACCACGCGATTGCCGAGATTGAGATTGTGCGCGCCGCCTATCACCGCGATCCCAACTCCCGGCGCGATCTTACATACGGGATCGCTCGGCTTGGCGCATTCGTTCGGTCGATCGTTGCGTTGCACGAGATTGTCGCTGAGGGTGTTATCCAGGCTGCGCTCGAGGCGGTCGCCCGGCATGATGGACTCGAAGACACCCGCGGTATTTTGGAACGCGGTGTTGTGATCGGCGGTCGCTCGAATCATCTCGCGCAACTCGAATCCCATGACGTTGTCATGAGCGACGTTATGGTCGACTCGGACGTCCTGCGCTAGGCCGACGTGGAAGCCGGCTCGCTTCGCACCCGCTGCGACGCTGTCGTGGAGGCGTCCATCGTCCGAGAACTCGGAGTCGACGCCGTACAGTCCGTCATTCGAGGCCGCGTCATATCCCAGTTCCCAATCCTCGACGCATCGCAGCACCAGCCCCGATCCAGGGAAGCCCCTGATGACGAACCCGATGATTCGGCTGCCGCGGAGGGGATGCGTGACGCAATCGGACGACAAGCCGACCGCGATGCCGATCGCCGGCGCGCCGGAACTCTCCAACACGACCGGTTTCTTCCCGCCGCGGGCTACAAGCGATATCGCCTCCTTCGTGACGCTGACCGCACAGGTTTGCTTCGCATCGAAGGAGCAGGGCCGTCCGGCTTCGCGTACGTTCCGGGCTCGACGAGGATCGTGTCGCCTGGGATTGCGCGATCGACCGCCGACTGAATCGACTGGCCCGGCCGCACGACGATTCGGCGATCGGGCAGAATCGGCCGCATCGTCCCGGGCGCGACGATCGTCTGCGCCGTTCCGCACGCACCAAGCGGCACGCAAAGCGCGAGCGCGCTCAGGCGCGCGTATAGACGCACGTCCAGTTGGTCTCCCAGGTCTTGCCGTCGTTTGGAGAATAGGCTTGCTCGAAATAGGGGTGGTCGCCGGGCAGCAGAGTCCACTTGAAGCGCACGATGATCGGTCTTCCGTCGTGCTTGTCGTGGGCGTAGAACTCGCCGACGCCGTGCGAGTCGAAATGCCCGACTTGCGGCGGCGGGACGAGACCGCGCGTCTTGGTTCCCCACCACAGCGACCACTGATGACTTTGCGCGTTGTACATTCGTAGCGTCATGCCGACGATGTGGCTGCCGGCGCAGCGCAGGTCGCCGTCTTCGAGATTGCCGTAGCCGTCCCAGAACGTTCGCACGACCGACGTACCGGCGCATTCATACCATTCATGGTTGTTATTTAGGCGTTTCTGGAGGATACGGTAATGCGTGCGCCAGATTCCGTAGAGGAAATTGAAATCGTTGCGACCGTCCCGAGTCGTCGGTCCGGCGACGCTTTGAGCGGATGCCGGCGCGAACGCAGCGGCTAGGGCCGCTGCTAGCAAAAGCGGAAATGCGCGCACGAGTCGTGTCACTTACGAATACCCTTCTTGTTCGAGGCGGAAGTCTATGATTCGGCCTATTAGATCGAGCGGCAGCGGTTCGGTGAATGGGAATTGCACCGAACCCTTCGCGACCTTGTAGAGCGCGCGCATCTTGCGCAGCAGCGTTTGCACCTTGGGCGGGAATGGGGCGATGTAGTCGTCGACTTCGGGCGAAGACTTCATTGGCCCGCCATTTTCTTCAGCTCGCTCTGCGTGTAAACGAACGGAACCTGACCTGGCGTGACGACGCGCGCGATGTCTCGCACCATCACGCTCGCGACGCCCTCTACGGGCTGTTTCGCCTGGTAGTTGATCCACGCGAGGATCGTCATTCCGGTCGACGGTGAGTGATAGTCGGCGGTATTGTAGCCTGGAAGGGCGCCCGTGTAGCCGTACCATCCGGCGCTGCACGTGATGCCGAGCCCGAACGACGTGTTTCCCAAGAACGGTATGCAGTTGATGAGGTCGGCGTAGGTCGTGCGTCCGCCGGCTGCGCCGGTGGCATAGAGCTTTACCCATCGGCGGATGTCGCTCATGGTCGAGATCATCGCGCCGGCCGACCACATGAACGCGACCGGCACCGTGTTGCTGACGTCTTGCCAATCTCCGTTCGGGTCCAGGCCGTAGCCGCGCGTCCATGGCCCGGGCATGGCTTCGGTTTGCGGAAACGACGTCTGCGTCAGGCCGAACGGCTCTATCAGCCGTTTGCGGATCTGATCTGCGACGCTGTCCTTCGTGATCGCCTCGATGATCAAACCGAGGAGCAGATAGTTGGTATTGCTGTAGTGATAGCCTCGATTCGGGGCAAAGTATGGCTTTTGCCGCGCCGCCCACGCGACGAGCATTCGCGGGCTGAAGCCCTTCGGGACCTTCCAGTTCAGCCGGGCGAACTGCGGCGTATCGTAGGCCTCGTACAAGCCGCTGCGCATGTCGCATAGCTCGCGAACCGTGATGTTGCCGGCATTAGGGACTGTGACGCCGAGGTGGAAGCGGCTCAGCGGATCGTCGAGCGCGAGCTTCTTTTCGGCGACCAGCTGAAGCAAAACGCTCACGACAAACGTCTTGGTGTTGCTGCCGATCCGAAAATGGTCCGCGGTCGTCAAGGGCGTCTTCGACGCGAGAGCCGCATATCCGAACGCGCTCACGAACCCGTGCCCCTGCCCGTCCCAAACGCCGATGAGTGTCGCCGGCACCGGCGTGCGCCCGCCGTAACGCACCCGATCGCGTTGCACCGCAGCCGCGATCGCGGCTTGCACCGATGGATTCGCGATCGACGGAAGATCCGCTGCGGACGCGGCACCCGGCGTTAGAAGGACGAGCGCAAGAACGAGCTTGAGACGTGCGTAAGCGTCAAAGCAAGCCATGGAGCGCCTCATTCGGACAGGAGAAGCCCGACCCTCTCCGAACGGCGGCGCGCAAATGCGAGATCCAGTCTTGCAGCGAGCTCCGGAGGTCGACGTTTTCATCGCGGGCGCAGGGCCGGTCGGCCTGTTCCTCGCCAACGAGTGCGCGCGACTCGGCATGAGCTACCACATCGTCGAAGCGAATGCGACGCAGTCGGAGCACTCGAAGGCGCTCGCGATTTTCCCGCGGACGTTCGAGATCTTCGACATGGCAGGCCTGGCCGAGCCATTCTCGGCGGCAGAGCGGTTCACCGACGTTTTGGAGTTGCGAACGTACGCGGGAAGCGACCTGCTGCTGCTTCGTCCGGACGGTTACGCCGCGTCAGAAACCCGCGCAAGCGATTCGAGGGCGCTTCCGGCCGTCGAGGAGGTTCTCGGCCGACAGGTCCGCTGACGAATCAGAATAAACGCGGATCGGGCGGCCCGATAACGCCCTCTAACTCGAGCAAGGCGCGCTTCAACGGCAGTCCTCCGCCGTAACCCGTCAAACTGCCATCGGATCCGATGACGCGATGGCACGGTATGACGATCGGGATCGGATTCGATGCGTTCGCGCGTCCGATGGCACGCGCGCCGTTGGCCAGGCCGAGCTCTACAGCGATCGCGCCGTACGAGGTAGTGACTCCGTACGGTACGCCCAAGAGTCTCATCCACACTTGCTGCTCGAACGGCGAGCCTTCAGGCTCCAGCGGTAGATCGAAGACGCGCCTCACGCCCCGGAAATACTCGCTCAGCTGTTGCCTGGCCGCGCGCATTCCGCGCGCTGCCGCCGGCGGAAGCGGCTCCGAGGACGACGCTTTCGGCCCGCGATTCGGGAGCAAGATCTCGACGACCCTTCCGGTCTGGTTCACCGCGATCTGAAGGCTGCCGACGGGCGTCGCTAGCGTCGAGCGAAACAGCGCGCTATCCATACCTGCGTTACAACGCCGCCCCGAGCTCTCTCAGTTGCGCGTAGCGCTCGCGTGCGCGCTCGGCCTCGACGTGATCGTAGGCCCTGGCCGCCTCGCGCGCGAGCTCGCGGAGCATTTCGACCTCGTCGGGGTCGAGCTGCGCCCCGTTGGCGTGAGCGCCGTACAGCGTAAAGCTGACGAGCTCGTGACGCACCGTTACGGGAACGGCGAGCGTGTAGATGGCGGCGTTCTCCGCATCGAGGTGCGAGCGTACTTCGTCGAGCCAGACGATGCTCTCGTCAGCCAGCAGCATGCGCACGAGCAGATCGTTGGCGTCGAAGCCCGCGGGGGCGACCTGAGTTTGGCGTGCCGTTGCCGCGCCTTCGAAGCGCGAGCCGCCGGCGGAGCGCCGGTACAGAGCCGCGCCGGTGAGCTCCAGTGCGTCGACGGGGACCTGAACCAATCCGTCGACGATCGCGGCTTCGTCGGTCGCGTACGGAAGCGCCAGGGCGGCGCGGCGCAGGTGTCTTTCGGCGAGCCGGCGCCGGCGGAAGAAGACCGATTCGACGAAGGTTTCCGTAACGCGGTTGATGCGATCCAGCAAAAAACCGACGGCAATCGTCGCCAGGAGCTCGACCCCGAGCGCGAGCCGGCCGACGGCGAGCACCCGCGAGGCGAACCAGTCCAGAAGCGAAACGAACGCGATGACGCCAAGCGACAGCAATCCGTAGACGAGCGCGCGATTCAGGACGAAATTCACATCGAGCACGCGCAGCCGGAAGACGGCATATGCGATGCAGATGGGCATGAGCACGACGGCGAAGCCGACCACTTGTCCGACCGAGAAGGGCACGCCGGGGACGAAGTAGACCGCGTAAGCGACGAACGATGCGAGCGTTCCGATCGCTAGAAAGCCCCATCGCTGCCGATCGCTCGGCGTTGCCGTCACGAGGTTCTTCGCGAGGATCAATCCGGCCAGGGCGAACGTGACCAGCGGTATCACGGCGCTGGCGATCGCGTCCCAGGCCGGAACCGATTCCGACAACCCGTAGTAGCGCCACTCGACGACGTACATGACGTACGAAACCGCGAGGAAAACCCAGACCCAGGGATCGAGCTTCCGCCGCCATCCGAGCGCGTCGCCGTTGGGGAAACGCAAGATGAACGGAAGCAGCGGCAGGACGCTCCACGGACCGAAGACGGTGCTGAGCACGAAGGAGAGCGTGACGTATGCCGGTGGTGGGAGCACGTGCGACCAGTACATGAAGACCGGGCTCGTTCCAAAATAGCCCACTGCAAAAACGTAGAACGCCCACGACATGATCGACGGGCGCAAGAACACGAGCAAGAAAGCCACGATCAAGAAGACAGTCGGCGGGATGTAAGCCAGGATTCCACCGATGCGCTGCCAGGTGCCAAAGCTCGGGTTGGGGACCGCGCTCAACGCTACTCTATACACGACGGCGCCGCGCTCGAACTCGAGACGCTCGCGCTCCCCGGGATAGGGGGACCGCACACGCGACGTGATCTCGTAATACCCGCGGTCCATGAGGCGGTCGCCGGCGCGTACGCCGGCCCGGTCGGCTGGCGAGCCTCGACCCACGCTCACGACAATCGGCGTTCGAGTGGGGAGGCTGATCCCGAAGGTGCCCTCGCCCCAGTTCTCCACGAAGTCGACGTGCCCAATGGGCAGGTAATAGACGGTCACGACAACGAGCGTGATGAGAACGAGCAATCCGCGTGAGAGGGCTTGGCGCATCGCCTCCAGCTTCTTCGACGCGGCGCCGCTTCTTGCGGCATGCAGGCAGGGGGGCGCTTGAGCGCCGTGGCCAAGCAGGGCAAGCGGCAGCGCGCTACGCATTAGCTCGCAGAAGCACAACCTTTTGCTACTCGGATCGGAGGCATATGCGAAGCTCAACCCGCGCCATTGCAAGCACGCTCGGATTCTCACTGGCCCTCACCGCCTGCGGCGGTCAAAACGCATCCCTACCATGGAGCGCCGGCGCCGGTAACGGCGCCGCGCCCGAGTCCTCGGTGCGCACTGCGTCCGCGGACAAACCCTTGATCGCGATTCCAAACCTCAGCGGCGACCTGGCGTACACCGACGCCGGTCGTCGCCCGGCGATCTCGCCCGTTCGGGTTTCGCTAACGCTGCGCTACAATCATCAGGCCGAGCTCGACCGCTTCGTCGCGATGCTCAGCGCGCCCGGGGCACACTCGCGGCGATTTCTTACCCGCGAAGAGTTCGACGAGCGCTATGCGCCGACGACGGCGCAAGAGGGGCGCGTCGTGCAGGCTCTACGGCGGGCCGGCTTCACGGTCGTGCAGCGCTTTCCCAATCGCACGATCATCGATGCGACGGGACGCAGCGCGGTCGTCGAGCGCTACTTTTCGACCGAGATTCACAACGTCCATCAGGGTAAGTACGGCGAGCGCTATACTAATCTGGCGCCGGCAACCGTGCCGCGAGAGATCGCGCCGCTCGTGCGCGACGCATCGCTCAACAACTTGATCGTCGTTCGCACCGTCGCGGAGCCAGATCGGCGCCGTCATCCGACGCCGACGCCGTCGCCGACCGCAAGTCCAACTCCGACGCCGACGCCGACCGCAAGCCCGACGCCGACCGCAAGCCCCACGCCGACGCCGACCACGAAGCCGACGCCAACTCCGACGCCGACGCCGACGGCGAGCCCGACGTCGACGCCGAGCAGCGGGTGCAACAACGCTTCGCCCGACAACGGGCCGCTAACGAACTCCTACGGAACGCTGGCGACCGGCGTCGCCAAGCCGTTTGACTTCCCCGTGCAGCACGGATGCAACGGAGCCGGGTACACGGCCGCCGTCATAATCGACGACCCGGTGAACACGAGCTATGTTGCGACGTACCTATCGGCGGCCGGGGTCACGCAGACCGGCAGCATCACCAACGAGGCCGTCGACGGCGGCGGCAGCGGCGACGATGCCGAAACGGATCTCGACGTTCAGACGATCTCCGGCTTAGCCCCCGGCGCGAACATCATCGTCTACGACATGGGCTCGCTCGGAGACCAACAGATCGAAGACGCATACAACAAGGCACTGACCGACGGCAAGGCCACGGCCGTGAACTCCTCGTTCGGCGGATGCGAATCTTCCGACGTTCCGTTTGCGGACTCGACCAACTCGATCGCCGAGCAAGGAGCCGCGGAAGGCGTCGAATTCTCGGCGTCGAGCGGTGACTCGGGAAGCAACGAGTGCAGCGGTAGGCTGGGCGTCAGTACGCCGGCCGGGGATCCGTACTTCTCGTCCATCGGCGGCATCGACTTCACCGACACCAGCCAAGGGGTTCTGACCAGCGTTACGATGGGTAGCGTCGACGGATACTCCGGCGGCGGCGGCGTTTCGACCGTCTTCGCACTACCCAGCTACCAGAGCGGGATTACCGGCATGATCACCTCGGGGCGCAATCAGCCCGACGTCTCGCTGCCGTTCTTCCCGGTCGCGGTATACACGGGCGGCAGCTGGGGCGAGTACCTCGGCACGTCCTGGTCGTCACCGGCATCGGTCGCGCTGATCATCGAAGCCAACGAGCTTCACTCCGCGAAACTGGGCTGGGTCGATCCTACGATCTACAGCCTCTTCTCGCAGACCGGCTACAGCACGTACTACACGCCGTGCACCTCGGGCAGCAATGGCGCGTACTCGTGTAACGCGTCGCAGTACAATCAGGCGGCCGGCATCGGTGCTCCGAAGGGCTGGGCCCTAGCCAACGCCCTTTAGAACCACTCGCGAACAAGGCAAATGGGGTGCGCTTCGGCGCACCCCATTTTAGGAGGACTAGGCACCTTCCAATGCCCGTACCATACGACGCCGGTCTTACCGCGCAGCAGCTATTTCTCCGTGCGCAGGCCACCTGGAGCGCGCGCCCGGTGCCGCGCTTCGAATCCTTCGTTTTGCCATGCGCGGCCACGTTTCTCGAGCCGCGTTGCTTCGCTGGCGCGGACGTCCAGTTCATCGTGCGGATGTCCGATGGGCGCACCTATGCTCGGACGGTAGCCAAAGGTGACACGAGGCCGATCACGCTCATGCGCGGCGGATATATCACGGGTCCAGACGGCGCACCACTAGGATTCCATCGGCGGTGGCCCGAGCCCGACAGGCCGCCGGCATCGCCGCCCGATCTCGCCGACGATCCCTTGCGGACGATCGCAACCGTCACCGCCGTCGACGTCGCATATCGCGTCACTATCGCCGGCGACGAAAGGATCGACGGCTCCGGCGCGGTGCATCTCGTCCTCCAGCCCCTACGCGATCCGACGGCATATCCGTTGCGCGATCTGTGGATAGCGCGAAACGACCACGAGGTCGTTCGGCTCGTTTACGCGCTCCCTTTCAAACGCTCGCTAGCGCTCGTCACCTACGATTTTGCGCCGGTTGGCGAGCCGCCCCTCTGGAGTATCGTGCACATTGCGGCCTCCGCGGATGGCATAGCGGTGTCGCAGCAGTTGCGGGAGATCGCGTTCCCTAGCGAAGAGCCGCAGTCGTATTTCGAGTCGCCGTAGAAGCGAATGAAGCGCAATGAATTTCTTAGAGCGGCCGCCGCGTCCGCGGTTGTGGCGTCGCCGGGCGCCTACGGTACCCCCGATTCGCGTCAGGCGGCGCGGGAGATCCGGGAAGAGTTCCTTCACGTTTGGAACGGTTACAAGCAGTTCGCATGGGGGTACGACGAGTTTCGACCCGTAAGCGGAGTCCCGAAAAGCTTTTTCCTTCCCGATCATTCGTTCGGGCTCTCGATCATCGAGGCACTCGACACACTCTACGTTATGGAGCTCGATGCCGAGCTGGACGCATGTGTTACCTGGCTTCGTTCGCACCTCGATTTCGACGTCGATGGCGACGTGCAAATGTTCGAAGCCGTCATTCGTATGGTCGCCGGTCTGCTGACGGGGTACTACGCTACCGGAGAAAGCTTCCTGTTCGACGGCGCGCGCGACTTAGCCGATAGGCTGCTGGTCTGCTTCACGAAGTCACCGACGGGAGCGCCGTACCGCTATGCAAATCTGCGTACGGGAGCCGTCAGCAAGCCCGAGAGCAATTTAGCTGAAATCGGATCGAACGTTCTGGAGTTTGGCGATCTCACGCGTCTCACCGGCAATCGGAAGTATGTGGACGCATCCCTTAAGGCATACGAAACCGTAATCGCAAGACGGTCGTCGCTGAATTTACTCGGGACGAACTTTGACGTCGAAAAAGGCGAGTACGTCGGTAGCGACGACGTCGCGCCAGACGAGCCGGCCGACTCGTTTTACGAATATCTTTGGGGCGGCTGGCAGATGCTCGGGGTCGAAAGGTGCCGCGCGTGGTGGGAAACGCTCACCGAGGCGATGCTCGCATACAAGGTGACCCACGTCGGCGGGCTTTTGTGGTTCAAGACGGTCGATTTCCGCACGGGCTTGCCGACGGGAGACGCTTCGATCACGGAGCTGTCGTCGTTTTACGCAGAGCTGCTGGCAAAGGGCGGCTTTCCCGCCGTGGGCGAGGGATTCTACGGCTCATGGACGACCGTGCTCGATCGCTACGAGCTGATACCCGAAGTGATTTTCTATCCCGACCTCTCGATCGTGGACCCGCGCTATTGGATGCGCCCCGAATATCCCAACGCGGCATTCGATTTATGGTTTCTGACGCACGACGAAAGATATCGCCGCACCGCCTACCGATACTTCTTGGCGCTACGCGAGCATTGCCGCGTTACGAATGGATACACCGTGCTCACGGACGTGCGGCCGCGCCCGATGGTCCGAGGCGACTACTTCCCGGCTTATTCCTTTTCGGAAAACTTTAAGTACCTGTACCTCATGTTCGCTGAATCTCCGAGGTTCGACGCAACGCACTACTATCTCAATACCGAGGGCAAGGTCATGCGTGGATTACGCCGCTGAGTCGGAATTAGATCGTGATGTCGACTCCAGCGATGAACTTGGTGGCTCCTGGTATACCCCGCGTCGCGAACAACGAGATGCGGCCATAGAGTTCTAACCAGCGCGTCGGATTTCGATATGCTCCGAGGTCGAAACGATTGGAGGGCGTGCGGACGGCGTTGCTCCCGCTGAACCGAAACTCCCTGGCGTAGGAAGCGTACATTCGCGACGTGCCATCGCCGTTTACCGGAACGGTATATGTCGACACGAATTGGTCGACCTCTTCCGGCGGGCGACTTGCTTGGGCGTAAAGATTTTCCGAAACCTTTACCGACACGTCTAACCGACGCGATAAGCCGCCCCAGCCCGACGGTATGGGTGGGCCGAAGTAGTAGTCCCCCGAAAGGTAGGCGGCGTGATAACCGTCGACCGTGTTCGGGTCTGAATGCTGATATGCGGAACCGGCACGGACCTCGAAACGATCGCGCCCGTCTGGTTGACTAAACCGAAGCTTGAGGTCGACAACGTCAAATGGAGGGTCGAAGATGCTAGCCCGCTCCTCCTCATTCGATCCGTCGTCCTTATCATCGTCCAGCGTCGCCTGATATGCTCGCGAAAGTCGGATTCGCGCGGAAAACCCGCGACGCGCGACCGGCTTGTACTGGAGGCGGAACTGCGTCCGCACTAAGCTGTTGCAATAGGGGCCGGCGCTAACGCACGTGGTATATGCTGACTCGACCCCGCCACCGATTGCGCCGCCCGCCAGACATGTGCCGTTTGCAGCAGCCCAGAAAAACAGCCCCCCAAACGCCCGGACCGCCCATCGCATCGCCTTTACCACAGCGCAGCGATAATAAGGCGCGCATGACGATCTTCCTGCGCAGCGCGCCGTGATCGAGCGGCGCGTCCGTTGGGGGCAAGGTCGTCCCGCGTGACGAATGCCACAATACTGTGCCACCACAGTTCAAACGTTGTTTCACGGTCCTATTACTGCTGACAGCTCTGGCGCTTTACGCATGCAAGACCGGCGCGGCAGCGTCCCAGGTGGGTGCGCCGACTCAGGAGCGCCCAACCGTCGTTCGCATCGCCGTTCTAATCCGCAACATTAACGCTATCGATGAGGTGAAGGAAAACTGGCAAGTCACCGGTTTGCTCATCGCAAAGTGGAGCGATCCGAGCCTTAAATATCGGCCGCGCAAGCAAGGGCAGCTCTATCGCGACTTGCCCGCCACGATGTGGAGGCCTGCCCTTGGGTTCACAAATGAAGAGACGCCGACGCATTTCCGTTTCATCGACTTCTATGCAAAGCCGGACGGAACCGTCGTATACACGCAGGCGTTTAGCGCAACTTTATCTACCACCTTTAACTTACGACGCTTCCCATTTGACTCTCAACTCTTGTCCGTCGTCGTTGAGGCCAGCGGAGACGACCTCGATCGCACGATTCTAAAGCCCGATTCCCAAGACTCAGCGTTGGTAAATCGAGGTTATGTGGGTCTCGCGCAATGGTCGCCTCTTTCACTTACCCAAAGCACAGGCACGGTTGCCGGGAGCGCCAGCCGAGCGAGCGAGGTAGAGTTCGACCTGAAGATGCAGCGCAGGCCCAAATCGTACATTTCGAAATTCATTATACCGCTTCTGCTACTGGTGATAGTCTCGTGGATAACGTTCTGGCTTTCGCACGAGGAGTTCAAAACGAAAGACCAGCTTCAATCTGCCGTTTCCACGCTTTTGATCATCGTAGCGTTCAATATCACCGCTAGTAGCCTCTTGCCTCGGACCGAATATATTACGTACATCGACGCTGTCTTATTCACATCTTTTATTTTTGTCGTCATTTCCATCGCCACGATCGTTGGAATTCATCTCGTGCAGATCAACTCTTCGCCCGAGCGAGCGCTGACGGTACGCAAGCTCGCCGGCCTCGCTCTTCCGGTTGCGTTTGTGATCGCTCAAGCCGTCTTGTTCCTCTCGTTCCACATCGCAGGCTAGCTCCGTCTCGTCGTCAAGGACCGCGACGGACCAGGACGAGACGATGAGTGCTTATAGCTCAAGAGCGGCGGTCGCAGCGGCCTCTTCACTCCATTGCGCGCCAAGCGCCATGAGTTTGTCGAGTTGTTCACCAAGTGCGCTTTTAAGCACAGCGACGACGCGCTCGTGCTCTTGCCGTTCCGTGTAGTCGCGACGAGCACCAAGTGATCTGAGCCGCGCCTCGATGAATCCGAGCAGCATCGCGGCCTGTTCCAGTTTTCTCCCCAAGGGGTGGTCGTCCAACGTGTGCTGTAACGAGGCGATCGCGGCGAAGTGCTGGAGGACGAATGCAGACAACACCGGCGAGCGGACGTCGCGCGCCGCGTCCAGTGCTTGCAAAGCGTAAGCGCGGGCATCGTCAAGGCAATCGAGCGCCACCAGATAAGCCGCCATGTTGCTCAAGTCGGCCGCTTCCGAGCGACGATTTCGGGTGGCCGCATGCCCGGCGCGAGCCTCTTCCGCTCGTTCCAACGCAGCGGCCGTATCGCCGGCCTCAAATTCGACTTCGGCGAGGTGCCCCGCGATCGACGCCGCCGGTCTTTCGAGGCCAAGCGACACATACAGTGCGAGCGCTTGAGCGTAGAATCGGCGGGCGCCTTCGACGTCGCCGCGGCGCGAGCAAGCGGTCCCGAGTTCGCTCAATGCTAACGCTTGCAGGCGGCGATTATCGAGCCGCTTGGCCGACGCGAACACCTTCTGCAGAACTGCTTCGCCCTTCGAACCCTTTCCAATCATGGTAAGCGCGCTGCCGGCGGCGTGTTCTGCGCGTGCGACTTGTAAGTCGTCGAGCATGGAACGTAGCCGTAGCGCATGCTCTGCCGATGCGAGCGACGCTGCCGATTCAAAGAGCGCACCGCAGAGCTCTGCATCGGCGATGTAGAGCTGCGCGAGCTCGTCGGCGCGAGTCTTTTCGGTAATCGAGTCTATGGCCAACCGAACCCAGCGTCGTCCTTCAACGGGAGAGAGAGAATACCATAGCCTGGCAAGGGCTCCGGCGAGAAGACAGCCCGAGCGCAGGTCGCCGTGCTCCTCGAGCGACCAGCGAAGTGCGGCGCGGAAGTTATCGAGCTCGGCCTCGGCTTCGCGGAACCAAGAACGTTCGGAAGCGGCGTACCAATCCCGATCGAGCCGCACGGCTACTTGAAGAAGCGCCAGCGTGTGGCGGTGTCCCAGTATATCGCGTTCGCCTCGCTCCGTGAGCTTCTCCAAGGCATATTGCCTCGTGACCTCCAGCAGATGATAACGCGTAGTGCCCTGCACGAAGTTCGCCATGACGAGGGATTGGGCGACGAGGGACGAGAGCGATTCTAATACGTCTTGCGGCCGAATGTCTTCATCTGCGCAAACCGTCGTCGCAGTCTCCAGCGTAAAGCCGCCGCTGAAGGTGGCGAGTCGATCGAAGAGTAGCTGCGCCTGCGAGGAGAGGAGTCCGTAACTCCAATCGATCACGCAGCGCATCGTTGCGTGGCGTGATATTGCCGAGTGCCGATCTCCGGTCAGCAGGTCGAAGACCCCGTCAAGGCGCTCGCCGATTTCCTGCGGCGATAGCACGCTTGCTCGTGCAGCCGCAAGTTCGAGGGCGAGAGGCAAGCCGTCGAGACGTTGGCAGATCTCGACGACTGATCTTACATTTTCTGCGGTCACCTCAAAGCGTAGGTCGGCGGCACGAACGCGGTTGGGCAAAGAGGGCGACGGCGCCGTACTTCGCGGCCTCGTCCGGCGACGGGGCGCTCTGCTTCGGAAAGTCAAGAGGGGGAAGTCGATAGATTTGCTCCCCCGTAATGTTCAGGCCTTCGCGACTCGTCGCCAGCAAGGCGACGCTCGGGCATTCGCGCAGAAGTGATCCGGCAATTGTCCGAGCCTGCGAGATGACGTGTTCGCAATTGTCCAGAATGATTAACAGACGCTTCTGTGCGAGATAGGCGAAGAGCGTTTCGAGCGCAGGGCGTTGGGGTGACTCCTGAAGGCGTAACGCTCTTGCAACCGCATTCGGCACTAGGGCGGCGTCGTTGAGCGGGGCGAGCTCGACGAACCAAACGCCGTGCGGAAATCGGTTTAGTAGCCGCGTTCCGACCTCGATGGCGACCCGCGTTTTGCCGATTCCCCCGGTTCCAACGATGCTGACGAGCGGCGTCATTTCGACTAAATCGGCGATCTCTCGAACGACGTCGTCGCGTCCGAATAACGACGCGAGCTTTCGCGGCAGATTATGCGTCGGCGCCGCACGGTGGTCGGTAAGACGGGGACCACGCGAACGCCGGGCGGAATGCTCGAGCGCCTGCCGTGCTTCCTGTGAAAGTGCGAGCGCATCGGCAATGCGCTCGAGTGTCACGTGGTACGGCGCCCTGCGATAGCCGCGCTCGAGCGCGCTGACAGCCTGCACGCTGATGAGCGCTCGCTCTGCGAGCGCCTGTTGCGAGAGACCAGCTTGTACTCGAAACTTTTTGAGAAGGGCTCCCAGCTCGGCGGTGTTCGCCGTCTCTCGCAAGCTAGCTACCCAGCGCTGGCGCGATTCCGATTGGCGGGGCCGTGACTCCACCGAGTACGTCCAGGATGTATGCAATAAGGCCCTGGAGGTTTACCGCGTCGATATATCCGGCGGCGTCGGCGACCCACAGATTTTGAGGCCGGCGGCTATCGAAGTTTATGTTCGCCGGAAGAATGAGGCCGCCGAAGCCGACCGGGGTAAAGATGCTGCACGACGACGAGATCCGGCATTTATAGATGCCGAGCAGCTGGTCCACGTAATACAGATTCCCGCTACGGTCGAAGGCCAGTCCGCCGGCCTTCAATATTCCGGACTTGAAAAGGGCGCCGCTCCCGTTGCAGCCCGCAAACTCCACGATCGACCCGGTCAATTTCTCAGGGTCGTTGAAGCTCCAGTAGCAGTTGCCGTGTGAATCGATTGCGATGCCCTCGCCTTGGATCGGATCGGTCCCATAGGTCAGTATCCGCGAGGGCTCGTGCTGTCCGTTCACATAGACACTCACACTTCCCGCGCTCCCCGCGGTGGTCGAGCCGTTCGAAACGGCGACGAGCTGCCGGTCGGGAGTGACGTTGACGTTGACCGGAACTTGTCCGACGTCACTCAGCGCGGCTTTGGGACCTTTCAGTCCTTTTCGCGTCGTGCGATAGACGAGGACGTCTGAGGCGCCTGAGTTAGTGATGTACCACCACCCGTCCGGCGTCGTCACCATGCCCATCGGTCTCGAGAATCCCATGATCAGCGTCTTGCGGCGCACCAGGGTTAAGCCGTCTCTTTTGCGCCGATAGACGACGACTTCATTGGCGGAAGGCTGAGACGAAAACATCGCGTCGTTGCCGTAGAAGTGGGCTGCCGGCAACGCGAACGTCTGCGTTGTGCCGACGTATGGCAGCGTGTTGGCGGGGCGCGAGCCTTGCGCACATCCGCTCACAGCGAAAGCGATCGTCAGGTGCACCAACCGTCGAGCCACAAAGCTAGACACGGAGGAATCTTTACCGCGTTAGCGGCTTGGTCCTTGGTTGGATTGCCCATTCGACCTGGGACCAAAGCTCCTGAGCGAACCCACGCTACTTTGCTCTACGACAAGAAGGCCCGCCTGAGCCGGGCCTTCTTGCGCATTTCCAGCTGCTTCCTACAAAAGCACGATCCGCACGCGAACCCGCAGAACGTGATGCCGCAGGTCCTTAACGAGAAAGAATCCGTCGCCAAGGGCCAGGCCGCCGAGCAAGAAATCGGTCTCTTGACCACCGATGAGCGGCTTGAGATCGAGGAGGCCCGGTACGCGATTGAAGAGCTTAAAGACACCGTTATATCCGTTTTCACGGAACCTGCAGTGAACGGTGCCGAGCAGTTTGATTTTTATCACGTTGCCGCAAAGCGATATGATGGGGGACCGGCTTCGGGCCAAGGATTCCGTGTCGCCGACGGATTGAGCCGAAGAAACGGCAGTCGACCCCACGGGGACGTAACTCGAACCCGCCGGCGATTGTCCGTGGCAGGCTGCAATGCCGAGCGCTAACGCCGCAGTTAGGGCAGCCGTGAATCGTTTAAAATCGAACGTCATGTAATGTGCTCCTTCGTTCTTGTTGCGCGAGCTTTTTGCTTGATGGGAGAAGCCTCAATACCGTTTGAGATGAGGTAATGTCGGTATCGAATGGGTGGCTGGCGAGGGACAAAACCAGTGCTGCCAGACCTCGGCCTCGAACGCTGCCAGAAACCGGCGCGTTAACGGCCGGGGGCGGCACGTGCCAGCTGTTTTCGATTCTTCACGCCATGGACTCGCGCGTGATGGTGTAAGCATGCGATCATGTTAATGCCGGACCCGGCGGGCCGCCACCTACAACCGCTATCGTATCGGATAACTGTGTCGGAAAACTGTGTGAGTTGTGGTTTTTACGGCCGGTTAGGGAAGGTCAAACGTGGGTCGGCCGTGAGCGACAGCGAACCGCAAGGGCGCGAGAGAGGGCGCTACGGCGTAAAACGCCCGATGCGATTGTTAATCGTATCGGTGAACCAAAGCGCCTTATCGGAACCGAGCGTAATGTCCCACATGCCGTCTTCCGACGTCTTGCCGGTCGCATACTCCTTGACCTTTCCGCCCGCGATGGTTCCGACATCGTTGCCTTGATACACGGCAAACCAGACTCCGCCGTTCGATCCGCGGGTAATGCCCATGACCGCGCCGCCGCCGCTGGGCAACAACGCGTACTCCGTGAAGTGGCCCGATGTGGTGATCTTAGCGACGCCGTCGCTCTCTCCGGCCCATAGTGCGCTGCTATCGCTGACGATTGCGGAAGGCCGCGCGTCGCCGTCGGTGTTCGTGAAGAGACGAACTTTGCCCGAGGTCGTGATGCGCCCAACTTGATTGCTTAGCTCCAGGGTAAACCATAGGGCGCCGTCAGGGCCGACGGTAATGCCTGACACTGCCGTCGCATTTTTCGACGGAACTTTGTACTCTTTTACCTTCCCGCTCGTCGTGATGCGACCGATCCAATTCATCGTGCCTGCGTTCTCAGTGAACCAGAGCGCGCCATCTGGGCCCTTCGTGATTGCGTATGCAGGATGTGGCACTTTATATTCGGTCACGTGACCAGCGGTCGTGATGCGCCCGACACGTCCAATACCTTCGGTAAACCACAGGGTCTTGTCAGGCCCGGTCGCAATGCCGTTAGGCTGGGCACGCGCGGTAGGAGTCTTATAGTACGAGAGTTTGCCGCCTGTCGTAATGCGACCGATCTGACTCGCAATCTGTTCGGTAAACCAGAGAGCTCCGTCCGGACCGCTCGTAATTTCCAGCAGTCCCGCCTCGGCGGGCTTGACCGGATAAAGTTTGACTCCGTCAGGGCCGGCACGATACGTAAGCCCTTCCGCCGCCGGGAGTGCCGGGCCGAGTGCGCGGGGCCCCGCGCAGCCCGACAAGATGGTAGCCGCAGTCAGTGAGGCGGCGGTAATACTGGCTACGATATTCTCCGAACGCAAAGCTAGAAATGACATTAGTACCCTCCTGCAACAACGGACGGTTGTCAAGGCAACTTCTTGAGGTACCGAGCACGTCCTGCGGCGCGTTACTACCGTCTGGGATGCGGCGTAGCCGTACCCTCAGCGACGAGGAGACGCCATCCGTCGAGCGCCGTGCCTCGGAGGGCGAGGTTCCGAACCAATGCCGCTAGACGCAGCGCCGCCGGACCGTTTCCACTCGTGAGGTCGGCCAGGTAGTACGG
Source organism: Vulcanimicrobiota bacterium (assembly GCA_963752825.1). GTDB lineage: Bacteria > Vulcanimicrobiota > Vulcanimicrobiia > Vulcanimicrobiales > Vulcanimicrobiaceae > Cybelea. The sequence continues at coordinate 1,451,836 of CAVVZF010000001.1, forward strand.
CGCGAACGACTGGTAGTAGAGGCGCGCGGTGACCTTGAGGTGCGACCCATCGACACCCGGCGGTAACGCGACGATGTACCGAACGACGGCGTGGCCCTTGCCGTCCAAGTAGCGTGGATCCGCGGCGGCGCGACCTTTCGGAAATGTTGCCTCGAGGAAGTCCGCGGGAACAGCCGCCTCGGACCCGGTTCGCTTCCAACCGATCGGCAGAATGCGATTGTCTTTTGGTTCGTGATCCTGCCTGACAAAGCTGGTCGTGAATCGGCCGCCGGCATCTTGCGTCAGCTCCTCGAAGATCTGTACCTGATCGCCGCTCGTAATGGGGTCGGCTTCGTCGAAGTGCTCCTGATACGTCTGACGATGCTGCTCATCTTCGGCAAAGCTTTCGCTGCGAAGCGGAAGGCCGTTTGTACCGAGAATCCGTCCGAGTGAATCGCTTCGCCCCGATGCAAAGATCGGCGCCGCATCGGGGGGCTTTGACGAATCGCGAACCTCGACGTCGAGGAAGGCGCGCCTGAAGGCCACACCGGTGGGAAACCGATGGCCAGTCAGATTAACGACCTCGACGTCTGCGATTAGGTGGCCGTCCGCGACGTGCGCCCGCACCGCGACGGTTGCAGTCGCGTGTCGCGCCTGCCGGACGATGTTTGCGATGGCGCGATCGAGGTCGCCGGATGTGCCCGATATATAGTCTGACGTGCGCACGCCCGTGACGCCGGGAAACTCGCGAAACATCGACAGCAGCAAGGCATTGAGCCCCAAGAGTTCGTGCCGGCGAAAGCCCGACGTACGCGATCGCACCATAACGTCGTCGCGGGCGGCCAGGTACGTCGTCCTGGGATAGCTCTGATCCTCAATCAGCGCGATCTTCGCAGCGCCGCCCGAGGGCATGTGGCAATCCTGACACGAGCGAGCGCCCTTCAATGGGTGATACTCGGTCTGATACTTGCTGTTCAGCCATTCGAGATACGTCGCTTGCTCGACGTTGTGAACGGCGGCCAGACGAGGTTTCGCATCGATGACCGGAAGAGCGATCGTGTGGCAGCTCCCGCACATTCGTGAGGATCCGATATACGACGAAAACCGCGGCGTGATGCCTAGCGCCTCTTTCATCGGATGCGTCGCAAGGGCGTCGTCGTGGAACGGTCCGTATTCCGCCGTAGACGGTCCCACGTCGAAGCGCCCGTTGATGACGTGATTGAGATAAAAGTGCAGCGAGTTAGTTCCCGCAGGGGGATCCCTGCTCACCGCGTGATGGCACGCCGCGCAGCTCACCCCATCGCGGGCGAGGCCGCCGTACGCAGCGTCGGCATCGTGCCGCATTGTATCGAAGATGGCGGCAACGGGAAACGTACGGCCCGGGAAATCTTTCGCAAACATCCGTGCTCCCATGACGTCGTGGCAGCTCAAACACGTATTCGTCAAGTCGTGTTTGATCGCGACGGCTGCCCGTGCATCTTTCCACGATGCGAGCGATGCGAGCTCGCTCTCGAACTGTGCGTAGAAGACGGGATCCCGTCCCGCCAGCGCCATCGGCGACCAACGCCACTCACCATACTCGGAGATATTCGCACCGTGCGCCCACATCGTGGGGCCGAACGGCGGCTTGGCCATGCCGCTGTGACAGGCTATGCACTGGTCCGACGTGACAAACTGCGGCACGTGATGTGCTCGCGAGAGAAATGTATCGAGCGTCTCGGGTGGAAACGTTTGGACCGCAAGCGTCGTGGGCGTCGAGGGAGCTGATTCCGATCGCGGCGCCTCAGGCGATGCATTGAGCTGCCACGAGGCATCGACGTGGTAGGCGATCGGCCGGCCGGGATAGCCGCGAATGTTCTCAAGTGACGAGAACGTCAGGGCTTTCTCTGCAGAAGCGTGGCAACGCAAACAGTAAAGGCCGTACCCGGCATTCGGATATTGGAGCGTGGTGGCCGAGTCGAACATCCCGGTGTAAAGCTCGCCCCAGAACCATCCGTCGTGCGACGCGGACGAGCGGCGGATCATGATCGTCCAGTCGGTCGCGCGCAGATCGTCTTCGTCCATGCCGGCAAAGTAACGCGCCGGCTTCGGGCCGTACTGCTCTTTGATGATCACCGCGCCGTCTGCCGGGACGCCGCGTCGACCGTTGCGGAGCCACGCCATGATCTCCGGCGAGTAGTAGATGCGGATGGTCGGGTGAGTTCCGTAGGACACGCCGTGGGAGAACGGACCGGTGTCGCGTAGGCTCTTGTCCACGCACCATCCGAGATCGCGATATCGGTACGATGAAAGATACGCGAGGAAAGTACGCTCGATGGCTTCCGGTTCGCCCGGTGGTACTTGGGCAGGAAGCCGCAGCGCCGCCGGAACGGGTTGGGCATGTTCGCAGGGGTTGGGTTGTGGTTGATTCATCGCGCGCAGCGCCGGTCCGACCGCGAAGATGGCGATACAAACGAGCAATAGGCCCGGAATGAACCCGCGCACGCGGCATGCTTCCCCGACGCGAAAGGCTGGACCTTCGAGCGCTCAGGTAAGTCGCCTTAAGGCGTCGCCGCGCGGGATCTTGTTAGCGAATGTGGCGCTTGCGTGGCGCGAGTGTGCAGTTGCGCGCTGTATTCCGACCGGTAGCCTTGTGTTTTCCAAGGACGCATTGAGGACACAGCTGACGCGATGTGCAATCGAGGGGTTTGATGCAACCGCTGAAGAAGTTTCGCGCATGTGCATCGGAGACGTTTTTGGCCTCGAAACTCTCTTTTCGAACGACCTTTCGCGCAGCCGGTTCATCGCAACGTCGCTAGCCGGCCTGGCCGCGGCCTCGACCCGCCCGGCCGTCGCCGCGGGTACCGGAGGGGCGCCGTCCGCCGCCGTCTTTTACGACGGAACGATCGTCTCGATGGACGATCGCCATCCCTCCGCCCGGAGCCTGGCGATTGCGAACGGCACAATTCTTGCGATCGGCACGACGGATGACGTGATGCGCGCCGCCGGAAGGGGGGCGCAAAAGATAAACCTCGATGGGCGAACGCTTATGCCCGGACTCATCGATCCGCACCAGCATCCCATTCCCGGCGGTATCATGCTGACGCAGATGATCGACGTCGGATACGATAACTATAAGACCAAGGCCGACGTTCTCGCGGCGCTCAAAGCGAAAGCGGCACAACTGCCTCCGGGACGATGGATCTACGCCGACCTTTACGACAACCTGCTGCAGGACGGCGATCTCACCATCGGGGAGCTCGATGGCGTCTCGACCGCCCATCCGGTCTTCGTTTACTACATCAGCATGCACACGGCCACGGGAAACTCGCTTGCGTTCAAGCTTGCGGGTGTAACCGCGTCGGTCGGCGAGCTTCCCGGCGGCGGGCACTTCGGCAGGGACGCAAGCGGCAACCTCAACGGTATGATTTACGAACCGCCCGCACTACAGAAGTTCGTCATCGGCTTGCCGAAGTTGTCGATCGAGCTCGTCGGCGCCGCGGTTAAGAAGTTCCTCTATCAAAGCGCCGCGCTTGGAGTCACGATGGTGCACGAGGCCGGCGCGTACGCGCCGACGCCAAGCGCGTTCGAAGGCTATAAGGCCGTGATGGCGAGCTCGCCGGTGCGCTATAGTGCAAGTCCCGCTGTCGAGTTCATCGATGCAGCGATGGAATTCATCAAACCGTACGGTCGCCCCGGCGCCAAGGCGTTGGAAATTCCCGGCACGTTGCTCTCGTTCTACGCCATCAAGATTGTCTCCGATGGTTCTCCTCAACAGGAGACGGCGTTTCAGCTTCAGCCGTACCTCAACAGCACGAGCACCGGGCTGCCGAACTACACTGCCGATGCGCTCAATGCGCTCGCGCTCAAAGTCAAAGACGCAGGTTGGCCGGTTTCAATTCATTGCAACGGCGACGCTTCGCTGCAGCGCGCGCTCGACGCGATCGAAGCTGCCTACGGCACTTCGATGCCGCCCACGGGAATCAATCGCATCGAGCACTGTACGCTGGCAAGCCCCGAGCAAATTCAGCGGATGAAAGCGATGGGCGTTCAGCCGAGTCATTTGATGAATAACGTCTACTATTACGGCGCCGCTTATCGCGAACAAATCTTCGGCTCCGAACGTGCCGGCCGGTTCAATCCGGCCGCAAGCTTCTTGGCGGCTGGGATACCGTTTTCAATTCATAGCGACTGCCCGTGTTCGCCGGTCGCACCGCTGCGCGAGATCGGGACGGCCGTCACCCGGATTTGCGCGACTGACGAGTCGGTGATCGGCGGAAACGAGCGCGTGCCGCTGGAGGCCGCGCTGCGCGGGATGACGACCGTCGCGGCGGCGCAATGCGGCCTGGGCGACAAGACCGGCTCGCTGACGCCCGGCAAGTACGCCGATCTCGTAATTCTAGAGAGCAATCCGCTGACGGCCGATCCCGCGAAGCTCGGCGACATCAAAATCTCTCAGACGTGGGTCGGCGGCAGCGAGGTCGTCCTACCCTAAAGCACGTTAGCGGGCACCTGGAGAGGTGGCAGAGCGGTTGAATGCGGCGGTCTTGAAAAGCCTGCAGCTAGCCTCGATAGGTTCTCGCAAGTTTCATTTTGTGGCTATTAGACGACTCATCGACCCTTATCGACCATTACCAGTACGTATTCTGTGAGAAAATCGGTGAGAAGGATGTGTTTTCTCACATTGTTCGGCAGAAGGGTCCTCCGCGAGTGGTCAGCAATGTGGGCGCTGGCGCCTACCGACCTCGTACCTATGTCACGAAGATCGATTAACCTTAGCGATTTCTAGAATGCGTAACAGCAGGCTGCTAAGGGCCGGATACCCATGAGAACGCGAGGCCCGTCAAATCGGGCTTTTTTCGTCGGTCGTAGTGCGGCGTAACCTTCGCTAACAGCCCATCGCGAGATCGATGTAGGTCAAGCGGCCGTTCTTGAACCCGAACATTTGCTGTTGGTCGCAATCCGTCGGGGCTGAGACCTTGCCGCTCCCGTAGGTCAGTTGTGCGAGGCCGGAGGAAGCGGCGTGCTGTGGCGGCGCTGCGGGATCGTAGATCGCTGTTACCGCGGCGATCGTCATGCCCAGCGACACGCCGCGGTGCGTTCGCACCGCGCTCAAGTCGCCCGTGGGAACGGGCTTGGGCGGCGGCCCAACGCCGGACGTCAAGATGTACTCCTCCTCCGAGCAGCACCCGTAGGAATAGAAAAGGATGCGATGCGACGCATCGTAGACCACCCAGCCGTGATCCATCCCCTCGGCTCGCAGGCGGTATTGCGGACCGCGCTCGAGCGTCGGACAGCCGGCCGCCGCCGAATCGAAGTTGTGTACGGTAAAGGTAACCATGCTCGAAGCTCCCGGGCAAGCGAAGTAATCGATACCCTTGGGGGAGTCTGCCGTGCCGTTGAGCGAGCGTGCGTGCGCCCAATCAAAGTGCGGCAGCCACGAGCCGATCGCGATCGTCCATCCCTCGTCGTACGGTGCCTGCGTGTCCGCACGCGCGAACGACGCGGTCAGGAGCAGCGTTAGCGCGAGAAAGTTGGCGTAGCGATTCATTGCGTCACCTCCAAGCGCCTTAGTGCGCCTGCGCACGTAACGTCGACCGCAATCATGGTAGCCTCGGGAAAGAGCCACGCGAAGACGAGCAGCGCGAGGGTCTCCCAGAACCTGAGACCTCTCCTCCATAACGCAGAGCGGAGCGCGAGCTCGTGGTTCGTGTCAATGTGCCGGGTCATCTTCTTGCAATGTGACGCAGAAGTGGACGATGGCGAAAAGTCTTTGAAGGACGGACTTAGAAGCTTCGGCATCTCGAACTAAGGTTTCGTCAATCACAAGGCAGGACCTCGGCTGGCGGCTCCTGCATGAATCGATGAGCAAATCGCTGACTCGGCTCGACCTGACAAAGCGCTTGAATGCAGCGGTCTTGAAATGCCACTGGATCGCTATCACAGCCTATCAGCAGTTATCTACGCTGCGGTAAAATAAGGAGTTCTCGCTCAGCAACGATCACGCCCAATCATGCTAAATCTGGCTCGGTGCAACCACGCTCCTATTGGTATCCGATCCTCACGAGATCCTGGTTCAAACCCCTATTCTTGGTATAGTCCAGGCATCAGGTCGGTATCATTATTCTGGACCATACTTTTGCGGCCCGCCTCAGGGTGTGTTCCAGCGGCATAGAGGGGGTGGATTCTAGGGCCTCAGAGCTGTTGGAATACTCTCACGCGAGCGTGGAGTCATCCAGTCGGGTTCTTGCGCTTCCCCGGGCCATTGTAGGCCCTGTAGCGTTCATGTTTCAGGCCCGGTTGAGGCCTTTGCCAAAAGACGAAAGGCCGGTTTGCTGATCCAGTCGGCAGCCAAAAAGGCAACGAGCCCACCGTTTAAAGGGGGCCCGTTTTGCGATGCTTTCAGCGTAGCCGTTTCACGGCGCTAACGAGAAGACCGTTCCTGCGCCGTCCGCGCCTCCGCTTGAAGTTGTGCCATAGAGCGTACCCTTAACGTTGATGAGACCTGCAGCAGGGTTACCGCCGTCGTCCCCCGAGCCCGCGCCAAAGTTGTGGAGCACGGTTTCTTTGCCCGATCTTGTGATCGCGTAGATCGTACCGCAACCGTATGCGGGAAGCCCGCAAGTGTAGCCGCTACCCCCTTCGTAGGTCGTGCCGTAAAGCGTGCCCTTGACATCCAGGAGGCCCGCCTCTGGCTGTTTGCCGTCCCCCGAGCTGCCCGCGAAGCTGTGGAGCGCGGTTTCCGCACCGGCCGTCGTGATTTTAAAGACCGTTCCGTCGCCGTACGCGCCCCCGTCGGAGGTGGTGCCATAGAGCGTGCCGTTGACGTTGATGAGGCCTGCGCTCGGGTTTTCACCGTCAGCGCTGCGGCTGCCGAAGCTGTAGAGCGCCGTTTCCGTGCCTGCCGTCGTGATTTCAAAGACGGTTCCACAACCCCACTCGTTGACACAACCGGTATTACCCCCGTAAAAGGTTGTGCCGTAGAGCACGCCGTTGACATCGACAAGGCCGGCTGCTGGAAACGCGCCGTCTCCCGGTGCGCCTTTGAAGCTGTAGAGCACGGTTTCCCCGCCGGCCGGCGTGACCTCATAAACCGTCCCGCATTCGGATCCGCCGTCGATGTCGCACGAGCCCGAACCTCCAAAAGCGGTGGTACCGTAGAGCGTGCCGTTATTGTCGACAAGGCCCGCGAGTGGCTCTGCGCCGTCCCCAGGGCCGAGGCCGAAGCTATGGACCACGGTTTCCTTGCCGGAGGTTGTAATCTTAAACACCTTTCCGCCTTTTTTCGGGCCGCCGCTTCCGAAGACGGTGCTGTAGAGCGTGCCCTTGACGTTGATGAGACTCGCTCTTGGGTATTCGCCGTGCTTGCCAGATTTGAAGCTGTGGAGCACGGTTTCCCCGCCGGATGTCGTGATCGCGAAGACTGTGCCGCACCCGAAGTGAAAACGACATGCAGTACCACCCCCTCCGTAGGTGGTGCCGTAGAGCGTGGCCTTAACGTCTAGGAGGCCTGCCTCCGGTTCCGCGCCGTCCGTGCCGCCTTTGAAGCTGTAGAGCACCCCGTACGCACCGCCCGGGCGCGTTCGCTCCGCAATCAGCCCAGCAGGCGATTGGCTCAGCGGGGCAGTGATCCTGCGGTGTGACCGACATTGGCGTTGATGGAAGAAGGACCGCCACCGCCACATGCGGCTAAAAGCACTCCACTAAGGCACGCGCCGACAATGTTACTGGCTGAAATACGCATAAGCTCTAAACCCTACTCTCTAACAGGCGCACGCAATATAAGGCCGTGCCGGGGAGCATCGCTCTTGGGTTCAGGGTGCGCCTTCTTGCTTGCTTTGTCAATGGCGTACCTCGGCGCAAGGTCGGGTTTATGCGCACGAAATGACATGAGCTACGTCTCGTCTCCTCTGCACGATATCTATGTGCCTGGAAGGCCGTGGCGATAGCGGGCCAGCGCCCTTATTAAGGCTGCTCAGGCCAGCCGCGATGAACTTGCGGCCAAGCCTGGCGCTTACCGAAGCGAAGGCTTCGTCTTCACGGGCGTGACTGGGCGACCAGCTAAGCTGGATGCGCCAACCAAGGCCTTTCGCGAAGTTGCCGCCATTGCGAAGCTTTCGTTGCGGCACACGTTTGCTTCTTGGTCGCTGGCGTACGGCGGAGGCGACATTGTGGCGGTCCAGCGCATACTTGGCCACTCGGTTCCAAGCACAACGTTGAACCTCTACAGCCACGTCGTAGAGGGTGGCCGAGAGAAGGCAATCGCAGCCGCGAGCGAGACGCTACGCCGGGTCCAGGCCGCCAAGGCAGTTGGTGCGAAATGAGCTTCGCCGAGAGCCCTTGCTCCGACCAAGTGCAGCCAAAGTGCAACCACAGGCAGCGCGCGGTGTTGTCGATCCAGCGCAAATCCCAATGAAATAAGGGCTTCCGACGATGCGGAGAGGTGGCAGAGCGGTTGAATGCGGCGGTCTTGAAAATCACTAAAGCCGTCCCGACAAGTCACCGCTAGCGTCGATTGAGCACGGATCCGAGAGCTATCGTGACCTCCGAGTACCCATCGGGACCTATTCCGTTAGCAAATTGTTAGCAAGCCCAAAGATTTGCTAACGTCAAGGTTGGCCGCGAACTCCGCGAAAGCGGCGATTCATGAAGACATTGACGTGTAACATCTGTGGAGTTATGAGATCGTAAAGGTAATGGGTGCAAGCGGTGTTGCAGGAGCGGAGCCGTCTCTCGGCCGATAGGTGATCTGCAAGGTGTATGTTCCAGGTTGAAGGTTTGGATACAGTCCGTCAATCCAGAAGGCAAACCTATCACGGCCGCGTGGCGGGTACGGGCACCCGGCGTAAGGACCCGGCGTTGTTGGGATATGGTACATCTCCACATTAAAAATCGATGGCATGCCCTCACCGGTCGGGATCTTCGACGCCAGCGGCATTTCGCGACCACGCAGATCGCGAAGAGAGAATTGAAAATCTCGGTGGTCCATGCACGCAGTAAGCGCTGGCGACCTCAGAGCGATGTACACCAGCAGCGGCATCGGACCAGACTTCGGATAGTTTGGGCGATATTTGATATAGCCGGAAGCTGCCTGAGCGGAAAAATCGGTGCGCGGAGCGGAGTCGTCACGCAGGAGCAGCGAAGTTGAATCAAGCGCGCTCTGCGCGAGCGCAAAGCCCGGAAAGCAGATTGCGACGAAAAGTGTAATGCCCAGGCGTGTCTTTGTCATCATTGCCTCACAGTGCGGAGCACGGATCGGGAGAGGGTATAGCATTTAACAGCGTGTCGTTGTTGGCTTGGTACCAAGGCAGCGTAGTGGAAGCCGTGGAGGACAAGGATGGCGGCGGGGACGTGAACGAGCTACCGTTCCAAGTTTTGCCGCCATTCGTGGTTGTCGCCGTCCCGCCCCAACTCCAAGCCATTGTGGCCAACGTAACCGGTATTGCTGGCCTCTTGTGAGTACCGCCGTTTGACTCGTACATGAAATAGTCATCGAATTGGTCGAGTCGCGTAACTTTGGTACAGGTGATACCAATGAGTAGGGAAGCAGGCGCGTCGACGAGGCCCACCAGTGATGCCGTGCCGCCAGCGCCTACAGTCGCCTGAGGATTCGGCGCGTATCCGCCATCGTAGGGGAAAGACCCATCGAGTTCGTACTTGCCGTAGAAGTTATAAGAAGCGGAATTGGTGCCCTTAGTGAAGGTTTCCGCGAAGTTTATAAGCTGCACAATCGAGATTTGACCGGCACCGATCTGAGGTACGGTGACGGTGTACTCCCAATCGATGCCGTGCGGTATACAGTAGTTCCCTAGATGGAGTGCCTCGACGTACGTGATCCCTGGGGGTGGAGTGGCGCCGCAGGTTTCGGTAAAGACGGAAGGTCCCTCGCCCTGGCCGTTCCCGTACTCGGACACCTGTGCTCCCGAAGGCGCGGTGGTGGCGCTCGCAGTCTTGATCGTCGCCGTTTTTACCGGATAGTAGACGTAGTCGACGAGGGGACCTTGGACGCCCGTGGCGTGGGTGATGAAGTATATCGTTTTTGCGGTGGAACCGGAAACCCAATAAAAGGTCAGCGGGTTGCCCGACGTTGACACGGGATGGGGCGTCAGCATCGCGTTAGGTGTGCTCGTGCTGTAGCTGCCCACGACGTCGCTTAGGGCAGCGGAATCAAAACTCCACTTCACGCCGCCGGTCAGCACACCAGCGGGCGACGCTTCAAGTTTCACTTGCTGGCCGACCATCAACGGCGATGGACTGATGGCGTTACTGACGACTTCCGAAGCTGTGCTTCCCCCGATGTTCTCATCTATCACGTCGGGCGTGATCGTGATGTACAGATCGAGGGCAGGATAGGTGTACGTTCCGTTCACGGTATCAAAAACGCTGAGGACGTTCGCCGGCGCAGCGCCTTCGTTCGAGAAGTACTGAACCTCGTTGTAGCACGTTGGATACGGTTGCGCGCACGGGTTCGTTACCGTACACGTCGAGCCACTCATGCAAGCTACCGGGGAGCTGCAAGTCCCATTGTTGCACTCGAACATATCCGAAGTAAAGTTCGGCGAGGGCGTATATGGTGACGTGTACGTCATCGTTGAAACAAGCGTGCTACCGGGGTTCTCGCAACTGGTCGTGCAGCCGAATATTACATTTAAGGCGCCGTCCGGTGGCGGCATCCACCCACACGCCCAGTCCGGGTCGTCGTCATGTGGACACCAAGCCGAGGGAGTTGGCGCTGGCGTGGGCGGCGAGTAGGTCGGCGTCGGGGGCGGACTCGTCGGCGTCGGCGCCGTCGCTGGCGATAGGGCTAGCTTCGGTGGGGTGGCCGTGCGTACGATACCTTCGCGCCGAACTGCGATGCACGTTGCCTTCCATGGTGTTCCAGGCAATTGAAACCGTAGCCAGCAACCCGAAGCAGGGCTCGCATTTGCCTTCGGCGCTCCGACCGTTCCGTCGACTTCTCGTAGGACGACGGGACCACGATGGCCTTTCTTAAAGAGCACAAGGATTATGCGCCCGGCTGCAGCGTGCAGCGCTATATGGGCAAGGCGTTTTGCGCCCTGGGAAGCGGCTTGAGGCATGACGCTCGAGGAATGACCGCTGCAACCCACAACGATGGCGGTAGCGGCAACCAGGATGAAGAGGAGGGCAAGCGGCCTGCGCATATCGACCCTCCTTCACGACGCGGAACGAGCGTGTCTGCCTAGGAGCGCATCTCCGCAACTTGCCCCTTAAGTATAGCAGAGTTAGGTGGGCAGCCGATACACTCCACGGCGAGGGGCACGCAGGTTGCGCTTCCGCCGCTGCCCATCGGCCGAGGCGTCCCCGAAAGGTCGCTTTTTCATGCGATGCGGCGAGTCGGGCGTTATCGTGGCCTTGGCAGTCAGCACAGACGGCGGTGACGATCAACGTCGTGATGTGTAGGGTTCAGCGTGCTGCAGGCCTGCAACCCGTCCTCAAGCGTTGTGCGTTGCACGCACAACCACCGGCTTGCGTTTTGAAAAAAAGGGCGATCGCGAAAAGAGCGCGGCTACACTGCGAAACTTCCGCTGTTACGTCCCGAGTATGGGGAAAAGTATAACGTTGCATGCGGTGCGCTTCAAGGCGAGGCCGAATGAAGAGAAAGCCGCTGCTGCGGTGCTAAAACCCTCGGTACAGCGGTCGGAGTGCGTAAAGAAAAAATGGCAGCGCACTTGCATCTGTGGTATACTTGAGGTGACAAAGTCTGCTTGACTAACGCCCGCATAATAATGCGGGCGAAACGCTAAAGTCCCGTAGCGGCAATTCGCGTGGGGCTTTTTCTTTTTCGGAGGTGCCATGATTACGAAAGCAGTGCCGGCGCGCGCCCACACCCGCACCTTCGCGATCGGGGTCGACTATATCACCGAGCATACCCACCAGCGCGCCGTCGCGAGCGCCGGTCACTCCTTTGAGGGCGGCGTTGCCTATGCCAGCGCACCGGAGAAGGCCGAGTGGGTACATTTGCGTGGGGTTATGTCGATAGAGACGGCCGCGATCGAGATGGAGGCGGTAGCGGCGTTGTCCAAGCGCTGCCGAGATCCGGTCTACCACCTGATCGTCGCCTATGCCAAGAATGAACGCCCGACGCGCGAGCAGGTGGTGAGCGACGCTGAACGGCTGCTCAAGGCGATCGGGATGGAGAAGAATCAGTAGGTACTGGCGGCGCACAAGGACACCGACGACTTCCACGCGCACGTGATCGCCAACCGCATTGGTCCCGACGGCAAGGCCAACGACCTGTGGCACGAGCGGATCAAACGCGAGCGGGTTTGCGCCGAGATTGCCGCCGAACGCGGCTGGACGATCGTGGTCGGGCGTCACAACCGCGACATCGTGCAGCGCGTCGAGCATCTCTACGCGCCGCCGCCCGATCCAGAGCGGCGCCTGAGCGACGGTGCGTACCGCCGGCTGCACGAGCGCGGTGAGCTGCCGTGGCAGGAGAGTGCGCGGCCCTATGTGGTCGATGCGGTCGACCGCGCCAAGCATTGGAACGACTTGCATCAGCGCCTTGGCGCGCACGGCGTCGTGGTGAAGCTGGTTCGGCGCGGTGATCGGGTGCAGGGCCTTGCATTCTCAGAAGGGTTGGATCGCAGAGCGCCGGGGTGCGCGGCGTCACGCATTGATGCGCGGTGTGCACTGCGGGCGCTGGAGTCGCGATTCGGTCCGTTCACCCCTGCGCGCGAACCGATCGCCGAGATTGTGCGCTCCGCGCCATGGGCGGATACGGTGCGTCCAACGATTTTGGCGGCCGTCGATGCAGCGAAGACGTGGGGTGATCTTGAGCAGCGACTCGATCGCGACGGCATCGTGGTCAAGCTGATCCGGCGCGGTGCGCGGGTGCAGGGCCTGGCGTTTGCAGCGGGCAGAGATCCCGAGGCGCGCCAGGCTGCGGCGCGTCGCGGATCCATACGCGCTGCAAGAAAACCGTGCTCGAGCAGCGCTTTGGCCCGTGTCCGTATCCACCGGAGCAGCCGCCCAAGCGCAGCCGCAGCGTCCTTGGCGATCGCGCCGAACGCGAAGCGCGTAGTGACCCACGCTGGGCGCTGCGCGACGCCGAACGCATCGCCGGCCATGCCCGGCTGCGGTCGGAGCACCGAGCGTATCGCGAGCGTTTCTTCGGCGAACGTGCGCAGGCGATGGGTGCGCGCCGGGATGCAGCCTGGACGCGCGAGCGAGAGCAACGGCAGCGCGATGCCCAGAAGCGCCGCGAAGCGCGCCTGCTTTTGCGCGCAGCGGCGCGGCTGGGCACGCGCGGTGTCATTGCCCGTCAGTTTGCGTACTGGTCGGTCGACGCGGTCATGGGCCGCCGGCGCGCGAAGGATTATGACACCGCGCGCGTGCGCTGGGAGGCGACGAAGATCGTGCTGGCGTCGGAGCGGAGGCGAGCGCGTGAGGAGAAGCCGCTCGCCTATCGATCGTTCGTTAGCGAACGGGCACGTGCTGGCGATGTCGGAGCGCAGCGGGTACTCGATGCGCTCGTTGCTCCAACCCGCAACCGGAACGAGCACGTTCCACAGCGTGACCTGCGTCCGGTGACATTGGCGGAGGTTCGTCTGCGGCTCAACGTCATATGCGCGGAAGAAGAGGGACGCTATCAGCGAGCTCGCCTCGAGCGCCACCACCTAAAGCACGTCGAGCGTCCGCCCACACTCGATGAAGCTTTGGTTGCCGAGCGGCGACGAATTCAAAAGCGTGCGGCCGAGGCCACCCGCTACACGGATGCCGAGCGCGTTCGGCTCGAGCAGCTCGCCAGAGAGAAGCGATCGTGGAATCCGCTGGCACGTCGCGCCGCGACAAAGGAAGAAGAGCGTTTATGCGGCGAGCAGCGCTCGCGCTACGAGAAGGCACTGGCGGATGCAACGCATGAGTTCGAGCGGCGTGACCTGCCACCGCTTGAAAAACAGATAGCTGGCCAAGAACGCGCCTACCGGCACTACGTCGACGCATCGCTGGGGTTAGAACGGGAGCTCAACGCGGCGCGCGCCGCTCGCGATCGGGTACCGAAGATCGAGCAGCAACTGAATGTCCTCGAGCGGGCCGGCGTCGCGCATGTTCGCTGCTTCGACCCCGTGTCGAACGTACGACTCGACGACCTTGCAGCCGCGATCGAGCACGAGTATCGAGCTCTGCCCAACGAGCTACGGCGAGACGTTGAGTATAGCATCCGCAAAGAACGGCGTGCTCGCGAATCGATGACGATAGACCGGTAACGGTTCGGTCGGAATTCTCGATAGCAGGTTGCAAAGCCGCATGACATCACAATGTCTGGAAAGGTGACGCCGTGAAAAAGCGCCTTGAAGCATTAGATTGGGAAACTGCGCCTGACTCGTTGACGGTCGCAGAAGCGGCTGCTCTTCTGCGCATACCGAAGAACGCAGCGTATGAAGCTGTCCGCTTAGGGTTGCTTCCAGCGGTGAATTTTGGAAAACGGCGCACGCGGATTTCCAAGGTCGCGCTTCGGCAGGTATTCGGAACGCCCGCGGCGGAAGCAGGCCCGACCGCCGCCTTCAACCACCTTCCAGGAGGCGTAAAATAACGTGGAAGGTCATCTATATCAACGCGGCAAGTCGAAAATCTGGTACTTGCTGTACGATGCGCCGCTGTCGAATGACGGAAGGCGAAACCTGCGCAGCGTACGGATCGGAAAAATGTCGAAATCCGAGGCGGATGCCAAAAAGCGCGAGATCCTTTCGAAAGTTGACAAGGGTATGCTGCACGAGCGGGCCAGCTCGACGAGCGTCGAGCAGTTTCTTAATTCATGGCTCGATGCAACCCAGGAGCGATTAGCGCCTAGGACGGCGGAGCGGTATGCATCGATCGTCAGGCTCCACATCGTCCCGATCATCGGTAACGTGACGTTATCGAACCTTGAGCCCGAGCATCTCCGTAAGATCTACAGAACGATACACGACAAGGGTCTCTCCAAACAGACCTGTCTGCACGTGCACCGAGCGCTCCACACCGCGCTTCAATATGGGGTACGCGAAGAACGCGTTCTCCGGGAGAACGTAGCCGATCGCGTAAAAGCCCCAGCCCCAGACAAGCGCGAGCTAACGCCGATGAATCGGGACCAGATTCGGTTCTTGATTGCGGCGGCGAAAGGTACGCGACTGGAAGTTCCGATCGCTCTTACCGCCGTCACGGGTCTACGTCGCGGGGAACTGCTTGCGCTTCGCTGGCAGCACGTTGACCTCGACAAAGGCTCCGTGTTTGTTGCCGAGTCGCTGGAGCACTCAAGGGATGGGAGCCAACGGATCCGATTCAAGGCGCCGAAGTCAAGGACGTCGAGGCGGGTCGTTCCGTTGGCACCGGAGTGCGTAACGCTCTTGCGCTTGCATAAGGCTCAGCAGGAGGACGAGAAGGCTCAAGCCAGCGCGGCATACACGGACGATGATCTCGTGTTCCCAACGCCTGGCGGCCAGCCGTGGCCGCCCGACACATTCTCGACACAGTTCGCCAAGCTGGCGAAGTCGGTGGGAATCCGCGGCTTCCGTTTCCACGATCTGCGCCATGCGTTCGCGTCGATCACGTTGGCCGATGGTGTGTCGATTAAGGAGGTACAGGCTCTCATGGGTCACAGCTCACCCGTCGTGACGCTCTCGATCTATGCACGATCGATCGAAGGCCTCGGGCGACGGGCAGTCAACGAGCTCGCTCGTTCGCTCCTTGTTCCGGAAAGGGCCTAAGTTTACGTTAGCAAATGTTAGCAAATGGCTCTGCTGAACGATCTCCGTTAGCAAGCCCATTTGCGGAAACCGCAATAACAATCGACGTTAGCGGGCACTTGGAGAGGTGGCAGAGTGGTTGAATGCGGCGGTCTTGAAAACCGCAGAACGCGATGAACGTTCCGTGGGTTCGAATCCCACCCTCTCCTCATATCCGCGATTCGCTGCGGTCACTGTTCTACAACCGTGTCCGCCTGCGAAGCTCTGTTCGTGATTATCGCGTCCGTCGATTTTGGCGCCGAGGTCTGCGATCTCGGGGTGGTCTGCGGCAAACGTTTGCTCTTTAATCGCCAACGCGCGCTCGTAGAGGGCAATCGCTTCAGCCGTGCGGCCTTGGTTGTTTCGCAGCGATGCCAGCTCGGCGAGCGTTTCGGCCACAAACACATCGTCCGGCCCCAGCGAACGCTCCCGAATAGTCAGGGCTCGCTCGAGCAGCGTCTGCGCCTCGATGTAGTGACCTTGTTCGCGATGTACACCGCCCAGATTGATGAGGGCGCTTGACACTTCCGGGTGATCGGGTCCTAGCGAGCGTTCCCGAATCGTCAGCGCGCGCTCGAGCAGCGTTTGCGCCTCAGCGTATTGGCCTTGAAAGACGAGGGCCGCCCCGAGGTTGTCGAGGAGCTGTCCCATGAGCGGGTGATCGGGCCCAAGCGCGCGTTCAAAAATCGCCAGCGCGCCTTCTAGCAGCACCTGCCCCTCGGCGTACTGGCCCTGCTCGAGGTGGATGCAGGCGAGGTTGTTGAGACTGCGTGCCACGTCCGGATGGTCGGGCCCCAGCGTGCGCTCACAAATCGCCCGCACGCGTGCGAAGAGCGCCTGGGCCTCGGCGTACCGGCCCTGTTTCCAATGGGCGAGACCGATGTTGGTGAGGCTTCGTGCGACGTCCGGGTGCTCGGGGCCGAGCGCGCGTTCCCGAATCGCCCGCACGCGCTCGAACAACGCCAGTGCCTCAGCGTACCGGCCTTCATCTTGATAGGCGACTCCAAGGCCGTTGAGGCTGTGCGCCACGTCCGGGTGATCGGTCCCTAGCGCGTGTTCTCGTATCGCCAGCGCGCGCTCGTACAGCGCCCGCGCCTCGGCGTAGCGTCCTTGAACGCGATGGGCCTCCCCAAGATTGTTGAGGCTGGTTGCGACGTCCGGGTGGTCCGTCCCCAGCGCGCGCTCTCGGATTGCTATCGTGCGCTCGAGGATAGCCTGCGCCTCGGCGTACCGGCCGCGCTCCCATAAATACCGCCCCGTGTCGTTCAAGACGCGGCCGGCAACTTCGGGCTGCCCATCGTCCACCTCAATGCGTCCGGCAAGCGACCCAACGTGCGCAACGAGCCGCTCGCAGCGCGCCCAGTTGGCAAACTCAACCTTGGGGAACGCCGCGTTAAGCGCGCCGATGGTGCGCTCGACGTACGTTTGCCGTTGCGGCTCTGCAAACGACGTCCGCACGATCTCCTGCACCAAACGATGCATGCTAAACGTGTGCGCCACCGCGTCGGCGCGCACGAGCGAGTAGCGCGCCAGCGGCCGCAACAGCTCGGCCATTGCCAACTCGTCGGGTTCGGCAAGCGCCTCCGCAATCGCATCGCCCAGCGCCGGCGCACCGTCGAGAAAGAGCTCGAACGGAATCGCATCGGGGGCCAACAACGCGCTGACGTGCAGCACGTCGGCCGCCGCCGGCGAGGCGCGCTCGACCGCCTCAAAGTTGGCCGCCCAGGTCACCGCGACCGTGCCGTGCGCGACCAGCCCACCGGCCTTCTCCAACAGCGCCACTCGGCGTTTGCGAAACGCGGCGAGATAGTCGGAGAACGTCGCGTTCGTCTCTGCAACGTAGGCCGCGGCCTGCTCCAGCGCGAGTGGAAAATTCCCCAGCTCGGTGGCGAGTGCGCCGGCGGCGCTTCGCTCGTCGGCGTCGGCGTCTTCGCGGCCCGTCCGCGCGAGTAGAAACCGCACGCTCTCCTGGGTATCGAGATCCCCCAGGTCGAGCGCGCGCGGAATGCCCAACTCCGCGAAGACCGTTTGGCGCGAAGTGACGAGCACGTCGCCTTTGCCGCGTTCGGGCACGAAGGGTTCGATTTCAAGCCGCTCGTCCACGTTATCAAAGACCAGCAGCCAGTCGTGATGGGCGTTGAGCCAAGTTAGGGCCGACTTGACAATTTGCTCCTGATCGTTCGATGCCGCAACGGGCAGCCGCAGCGTCGTGGCAATTGCGACAAAGCCGCTGGTCAGACCACCGAGCGTCTCGGCGTTGACCCAGAAGACGCCACTGGGATATTCGGCCCGATGGCGCACGGCGTACTCCATGGCGCTCTGCGTCTTGCCGACGCCGCCCAAACCGCTCAGCGCCGCACGATGGCGTTCGACTATCTGTTTGCGAAGGCGCGCAAGCAGGTCGTTACGGCCGGTAAAATAGCGCGTGCGCATCGCATCGGGAACCAGCCACGGCGGCAACGCCTTCTGCGAGCGCAGCTCGGGGAACTCGCGCTGTAACTCCGGCGCGACGAGTTGATATACGTGCTCGTGCCCTTCGAGATCCTTGAGCTCGTACTCGCCAAGGTCGGCCAGCGTGGCCTGAGGCGGAGGATTCCCGCGCACCAAATCGGCCGCAATCCCAGAGAGCAATACCTGGCCCCCATGGCCAAGCGCGAGCAATCGCGCCACGCGGTTAAGCGCGGGACCGAAGTAGTCGCCGTCACGTTCGTCGGCGGTGCCGGTGTCGATGGCCATGCGCACCCGCAGGCCGTCAATGCTTGAAAAGTCCGCGCCACCCAGCACGCGTTGCGCATCGAGCGCGGCCAATGCTGCGGCCTCGGGCGTGGTAAAAGCTGCGCAGAACGCATCGCCCATGGTCTTGAAAATATAGCCGCCCCGCGCCGCGATCGCGCCGCGCATCAACATGTCGTGCGCACGCACAGCCTCTTGCATGGCCGTGCGGTCACGGGCCCAGCGCTGCGTGCTGCCCTCGATATCGCTGAAGAGGAACGTTACCGTGCCCGACGGTACGGGAATCTGCGCGCCGGGCCGCTTTGCTCTGTTCGCTTTCGAGCTTGAGACCGTGGTGCAGCTGGTGGCACGTTTCACGTTCGGCGCGCGGCTCTCACGATAAAGTGATAGGGAAAACGCGCGTCGTGGATACGCTCGATGCATCGCAGGCCGCTGCGAGCGATGCGGCCCCATCCTTCGGCGGGGCTGTGGGCATGTTCGGCCGGTGGGCCCGTTGGGCGATCGATGGTTGCATCCCAGTCGAAAATCAGGACGTCGCCTCGCGGCGCCACCAGGGGCGCGAGGGAACGAAGCGTAGCGTCGTCGATTTCGTGGAGCACATTGAGCGCGAAGATGCGGTCGTAGGGTGCTCTCGCCTCCGTCTCTTCCCAACTTACGGCGACGAAGTTTTCGAGGCCTAAGTCCGCGCTCCGGCGGCGAACGATGTCGAGCATTTCGGGCTGCACGTCATAGGCGACGACGCAGACGTCCGGGCGAGCCTGAGCAAATGCCACTCCGTAACGCCCCGTGCCGGTGCCAAAATCGAGAACCCGAGAGCCCGCGGGAACGTCGAGCAACTCTACAATCGCGGCCGTCGGGAGCCAGCCTTCTCGTTCAGGATCGTCGAGCACGCCGGCGCGCTCGTGAGAAAAAATGTAGGGCTGTTTAGCTCCCTTTCCGGGACTCATGCTCCACGGGCGTGGAACGGCTGAAGAGATCCGGCCTTTACGCCGAATCCCTTCGTGACTGGAGGATCGCCTCAAGCAGTCGCGCTTGCAGCCGTAGGGAGTCCCATCGAGTTTGAAGGGTCGATCGGAATGTATTCGTTTTTGCAAACCCGCCCGAAGAGCGGCTCGAGAAGGTCCCTAACGCCGTCGACCGACGCGGCTTCCCACAAGCAGATCGCCGTCGAGCGGTCGTTGCTCGTCACGGTTTGATGCAGCTTGATGTCGGCGGGGATGTCTTTCGCGGCGCTAGCCGCGGTGGCCCAAAACGCATCGGGATCGCTGATCCTATGAATGACCGAAATGAACATAGCCCATCCTTTATGGTGATCGAGTGCGCCTTACGGCGATCGAGGTGCCCGCGGACGACCCCTGCCCGTGCCTTGACTACGCGATTCGCTCGTTCCTTGCGCGTACTCCCCCATTGGAATCCCACCCTCTCCTCCAAAAGCCGGTATTTACGAGGCGTTTTGATCCAAGGGTCAACGCTCTGGAGGGTTCGCTAGGGCAATGACCCCGAGGGCTGGCGCGCGTATGACGTGCAGCAAGCACCGCGTTCCCCTCAGCGCGGGGTAGCGTCCTCCCCTCCACGGCCCCATGCCGTAACCTCCCGTAATCGCCTAAACGTGTGGCACGTCGAGTTGGATTTCCACTAAAAAAAATCCGCGCGGCCTCAATCCAACCAATCAGCGGCACCGTTGAGGTGGCATTGGAGGTGGGCTTTGGAGCTGTTTCGGGTAGCCGCTTTTGCGCTATGGGTTGCGTGCTTGTCGCTCGCATCGACGGAAAGCGCCACGGCGCATCCCCTCGGCAACTTCACGATAAATCATCTCGCGCGCATTGACGCCCGTGGCGACCGGCTCCGCATCCACTACGTGCTCGACATTGCCGAGATTCCGACCTTTCAAATTATGCACGCCGTCAGGTGGACGCCGGCGCGCGCTCGCGATTGGCAAAACGGCGAGGCCAGCCGCGTAGCGCACAACCTCCTCGTGCAGACCAACGGTGCTCTGCTCGCGCTGCATTTCGAACGCGCCTCGGCTCGAACGCGCCCGGGCGCCGGCGGTCTACCCATCCTTTACTGGACCGGAGATTATTGGGCTCCGCTTCCGGCCCGCGCGAAGATCGTGGTCCGCGATCTCGTTTACGCGGATCGGCGCATAGGCTGGAAAGATATCGTCCTGCCCGGTATAGCGGACCCCACTGACGCGCTGCGCTCGTATCCGAGCGCGCTGATTGGATCGCCACGCCAAAACGACGAAGCGACCTTCAACGTCGCGGACGGGCGCATCGTCAATGTTCGCGTGGGCGGCGACGCGTCGCCGCCATGGGGAGCGGTCTCGCTCGTGCGGTCCTCTGCGCTCTCGGATCTAATCTCGCGCGGCGCGCAGACGCCGGCATTGATACTGTTCACGATCCTCGCGGCGTTCGGTCTCGGCGCGCTGCACGGTCTCGAGCCTGGCCACGGGAAGGCATTGCTCGCCTTCACGCTCGTCGGCTCACGCGCGACCTTCAAACAGGCGGCGATTTTGGCGGGAGCCTTGACCTTCGCGCACACGATCGCCGTGCTGCTCCTCGGCCTACTGCTCTTCGTCGCCGCCGGCTTCGCGACGGAGACCCTCTTTACGTGGATCACGCTGATCTCCGGCCTAGCAGTGACCGCGATTGGAGCGCGTGGTCTTACGGCCGCCCTTCTGCATCGCTACCAACACGCTCACGGCCACGTACACGCACACCATGACGCCGATCATTCGCACGCAATACCGGGATCGGCACCCCTGCATTTCCCGAGCGCAGTCGTCGCTGCGATGAGCGGCGGGATCGCCCCGTGCCCCGCGGCGATCGTCGTGCTGCTCGGCGCGCTGCACCTGCACCGCGTCGGTTACGGCCTGGCGCTCATCGTCATCTTCAGCCTCGGCCTCGCCTCGATCCTGACCGCGTTGGGGATGGCCGTCGTCCGCGGGGCAGCCTGGCTTTCCCGGCGCTCCGCCTTCGAGCGCGCGTCGCGCTTCGCGCCCTTCCTCACCGCCGGCATCATCACGATCATCGGCGCAAGCATGCTCGCGCAAGGGCTGATCGAGCAGGGCGTGCGCGCCTCCGGGCCGGCGCTCATCGCGCTCGCGCTCGCGGGGGTCGCGACCTTGGCCATTCTCTCCGTTTTTCTCTCGACGCGCTCGACACACCACACCCTAGCAATAAAGGAGACCACATGAGCATCCTTCGTTCTATTGGGACGATGGCGGCGGTCTTCGTGCTCGCATTCTCGATCTCGCTCTACTCATTCAGAGCGGCACGCGGATCCGATCACCAAGACTCGCCGGCAGTCGTCGCCAACCCGCTCGCCGATATCACCGATGTCTTCGCCTTCCCGAGTCCGCACGACGCTTCGCGCGTCGCGTTGGTGATGAACATCCGGCCGCTGATTCCGGCCGGGATGTATGGGGGCATCGGGTTGGATCCTAACGTCCTGTACCAGTTCAAGGTCGCCAATACCGGCGTCGGCTCAAACTCATTCCACGAGAATACCGTTGTGCAGTTCACGGCCGACACGACCGGCTCGTCGCAGCGAGTCACCCTCTACGGGCCGGCCACTCCGAACGAGGTCGGCACGTCCAATACGACCGTCGCCAAGACCGGCACGTTCGACTTTGGTAAGATCGCCTCGCTCAGGCACGGGATCAAAGTATTTGTCGGGCCGAGACGCGACCCGTTCTTCTTCGATCTCGCTCAGTTCTTCAAGATCATCCCCGACCGCAACTACATGAATCATCCGCACGTCCCGCCCGCGACGGCCGATTCGTTCCGCTTCGCGTCACGCAAGCAGCGGATCATCCTCAACGGGGTTGATTACGGTACGGCCGGCTCTAACAAGTGCAAGATCGCCAAGCCGCGCGACTTTCTCGCCGACTACGACGTCATCTCGATCGTCGTTGAGATGCCGAAGGCGCTGCTCGCTCCCGCAAAGGGATCACCGGGACTCATCGCACTCTGGGCGACTGCCGGCACGTCCGACGGCCAATCGGAATAGGAGGACACCACAAGATGACGATACGCTACAAACTCTCGCTGCTGGCTCTAGCACTGGCCGGCGCCGCAATCGGCGGCTGCGCGTCTAACTCGGCGCTGACCCCCGCGTTACGCGCCGGGTCCAGCCTGGGCGTCGATTCGAAGACGGTATACAAACAGATCGAGCTGCTCTCGCGGCCCGCCGTGAAAGAAGCGTTCGAGCTGTTCAGAGATCACAGAAAGACGAACCTTTCGGAGCCATACGCCGATCCCGTCTTGCGGAGCCAGATCAAGGCGTTCACGCTGAATTTCCGCAGCAGGAAGAACGCCGACACGCTGCAGGCCATCCTGTATCCGAACGTGATGAAGGTCGACCTTTCGCAGGACACGACGAAGGCCGCCTATCTCGGCTACGAGACGGGCGGTGCGACCGGAAGCAAGTACGGAGGCCGCGCCCTCGACGACGACATCATCGACATCTCACTCGGCGCGATCTTCGGCAACACGCTCTCGGCGCTCGGCCTTATTCGCGACGATCACAAAGAAGCTCCGTGCCTGACGACCGACAACGTCGCGTACGACAAGTCGAACACCGACGCGTTCCCGTATATTCAGGCACCGCTCTAACGTGAAAGAACCAAAGGCGATTGTCGTCCTCGTGGCGGCAATCGCCACCGGATCGGCTTGGCCGTGGTTCGCCGCGCACCGCGCGCAGGCAGGTTCGCCGCCGCCCGCGCCGATCCAGACCGACTACCTGCGGCGTAACGCGCTGATCGCGTTCTACGAGAGGCAAGCTCGGCGCGATTCCAGCGATCAAATCACGCGGCGCATGCTCGGGGGCGAGTATCTGCAGCGCTTTCGCGAGACGGGTGACCTCAACGACGTTACCCGCGCGCTCGCCGTCGCAAGTGATTCGCTGCGGTTGCAGCCGCATGGCAACGTCCAGGCGCTGGGCGTCATCGCCTCGTGCGACGTCGCCTTTCATCGCTTTTCCGCGGCGCTCGCCGCGGAAGAATCGGCCGTTCGTGCCGCGCCGTACGACGATAACGCTCGGGCGCAGGCGGCATCGATTCTGATGGAGATGGGGCGCTACGACCGGGCCGGCCGGATCCTCGCCCGTCCCCTGCAGAGCGATCCGAATCCGACGTGGATGTCGATACGGGCACGATACGACGAGCTGACCGGCGATCTGGCGGGTGCGCGGGTGCAGATGACCGCGGCTACCGCGATCGTCGACCGCATGATCGTGATTCCGGCGTACACGCGGTCGTGGTACCACACGCGCGCGGCGCAGCTCGCGTTCGAGGCGGGCGACGCCGCGAGCGCCGGCCAGGAGTTCGACGAGGCGCTGCGCATTTTTCCCGACAACGCGATGGCGCTGCTCTTCGAATCCAAGCTCTACCGAGCGCGTCGCGATTGGCGCCGCGCGCTGGCGGCCGCGACGCGAAGCGCCGAGCTCTATCCGCTGCCGCAAGCGCTCGGCTACGAGGCCGACGCACAGCGCGCGCTCGGCGATCCCGCCGCGGGGAGCCGTACCGACGCGCTGATCCGCGCCGAACAGCGGCTCTTCAACGCGCAGGGCATTAACGATCGGCTTCTCGCGATGTACTATGCGGAACACCGCGAGCACTTGGCCGACGCTCTTCGCGCGGCGCGATCCGACGTCGTCAAGCGCGGCGACGAGATCTATGCAGACGACACGATGGCCTGGGTGCTAGCCGCTGTGGGACGCTGGAATGCGGCGCGCAGGTATGCAATCCGGGCAACGCGATTCGACACGGCAGACCCCGAGCTCGAGTATCACGCTGCCGTCATCGCCTGGCATACGGGTCATCGAAGGGAAGCGCGGCGGCGACTCCGGGCGGCGCTGGACGCGGATCCGCAGTTTCATCCGGTCTATGCCGATGACGCTCGGCGGCTACTCGCGGCGATCGGCCAGTGAGCACGCGAGCGAACGTCCTTCGGCTCTACGGTCTTTTGATCGCGCTCAACTTGGGTGCGTGGGCGCTGGCCTTGTGGGCCTTTTGGTCGCGCCCGGTTTTGCTCGGCACCGCACTCCTCGCGTATACGTTCGGTCTGCGCCACGCGGTCGACGCGGATCACATCTCCGCAATCGACAACGTCACGCGCAAGCTGATGCAGGAACGCAAACGCCCGCTGGGAGTGGGATTGTTCTTTTCGCTCGGGCATTCGACCGTCGTCGTCGCGCTGACGCTTGCCGTCGCGATCGGCGCCGCAGTCGTCAAAAGCAGGCTGCCGGCATTGCAGCACGCCGGCACGCTGGTCGGCACGTCCATCTCGGCCGGTTTCTTACTTTTGATCGCCGCGATCAACCTGATGGTTTTGTTCGACATTCTCGGCGCGTTCGCGAGGGCGCGACGAGGTGAGGCATACGACGATGCGTCTCTCGACGCGATGCTAAGCCGGCGCGGCCTGATGGGGCGCTTCTTCGCGCCGCTCCTGCGGATCGTAGACCAGAGCTGGAAGATGTATCCTGTTGGGCTGCTCTTTGGGCTCGGCTTCGACACTGCCACCGAGGTCGCGCTGCTCGGGCTTGCTGCGGTCGAGGCTGGAAAGGGTCTTCCAGTAGCAGGCATCCTGCTGTTCCCGCTGCTCTTCACTGCGGGGATGTCGCTGATCGACACGACCGATGGCATCCTGATGTTAGGCGCGTACGGCTGGGCCTTTGTCAAGCCGATGCGCAAGTTGTACTATAACGCCGTCATCACGCTGGTCTCAGTACTCGTCGCGCTCGTCGTAGGCGGCATCGAAGCCGCCGGAGTGATCGCCGACCAGCTCCGGCTCAACGGAGGCGTCTGGGACGCCGTCAGGGCCGTCAACGAGAACTTCGGTCTGCTCGGCTTCATCATCGTGGGCGTATTCCTCGCGAGCTGGCTAGTGTCGGCGGCAGTCTACAAACTCAGCGAATCCCCGGGCGGCTCATAGCAACGCTGATTGCAACCGGCGCACCCGGTTGCCGGAAGGCCGCCGAGTCGCTGAATGCAGGCTTGGGCCCGTCGTCTTGCCAATGTACTCGGCGGATCGGTTCTCCGCATAGCGCGGAGCTCGTGAGGGGCGTCGTACATGAGAAGAGCGATATCCATAAAGCCGGCTCATCTACTCGCTTTTGTACTAGTTGGCAGTTTATACGGATGTGCCGGGGCGAGTCTTCCACCTGCTCCGGGTGTTCCGGGCGGGACGACGCCGGGAGCAACGGTGTACGATCAAAGCTCATCGCCCTGCAGCGTGTCATACGACGGGCTTATTTGGTATCAGGTACCCGCCGGACAGTTTTCTCCGATCGATGTCAGGCACGCGCACTGTTCGGGTCTCTCCACGATCGGCGCGCCGCCACGCCCGGGTTGGGCCATTCCGCGCGGCGAAACGCAGACGCGATTCGTGGCAACCTCTTTGCAGCAGGCGCATTACGTACCCGGGGGAATGCAGAGCATCGAGGCAGATGCTCGACAAAATAAGCTGTCGGTATCGTGGATGGCGGTAGCGTTGAGCTACGTTACCGCCGTCGGCGATCTGTACAACGTGTATCACCAGAAAAATGGCGACGATATCGAAGGCACGAGTTACCGTCCGCTCATCAAGTACCTAAAAGATCATTTTTCATGGTACGTCCCCACCGTAAGCGTCGAAGGCGCAGGGCACGAACGCAACATCCACGGATTGCTGGCATTGGGCGAACACGCCTTTTGGGGAATTACTTGGAATAGCCACGGAACCGATGGCACCTACGATTACGGAGCGCCATGGGGAAGCTATTGCGCCGACCCTACTTCATACAAACGTCCGCAGCCGAACGGTCAATGTTCGTTGCTCGCACTGGAATGGACGGCGAGGGACTTGACCCGCGCGTATTTGAGCGGTTACGAAGACTATTTCTCGACCGATCCGGACGATCTGCAGCAACGTGCGGGGTTCTCAACGAGTGGCGCGGAGCGGTACATTCGCGAGTTGGCGGATTCGTATGCGGCGGCCGGCGAGACGCAACCCATCGTGATGATGTCGCAGCAGGAGAGCAACTTCAACAATGTGGTTCCCGGCGACGCTGAAGTCTTGGCGGCGCTATACAATCAAGCCAAGCTCGACGGCATGAAGACGGAGACGCTGGCGGAAGTCGCAGGTGACGCCAAAACCTTTTCAGCGGCGCCGCGAGCCGTGGCATTCCCATTCATCCCCGGCGGTATCGCCGTTCCGTCCCCGATCGTTAACGGGCAGACGGTATACCCTGCGACAATCGACTATCACGACACCAAAATCGGCATGAGTTTTCTTGCCGGGCACACCTTGCCGACCCGCGCATTTCGGTACGCCGACGATCCGGTATCAAAGTATGACGTGCCGCTGGTATCCCTTCCCAGGGAGGATTACCCGACGCTCGAGAAAGCCGTCGTCGACAAGAGGCGGCTCGTGCTCGAGCTCTCGGCGCCTATTCGGCTGCATTTTGGCGTCGCGCTCTGGGCCTCACCGGAAACGCTGGGAATAGACCAGCCCAATGCGATTCCCGCCGGTCGGGCCGGCGAGGTCGTTACGTTCGATCTGGAGCCGGGTGAAAATCACATCGTGATTCGCTGCCCGGGCTGCTCGGCAACAACGCTGCCGTATTCGACGTAAGAACCGCGCGATTTCACTTTGGGAAAGGAAGTTGAGCGGTGAGCGAGCTCAAGGAATCGATCGACGCGGAGTGCTCGACATTCTATGCGCTGCACCACGCGGAGCGCTTCTTCGTCGTCCATCGTCGAGATGTTACGCCGGGCGTGATTACGCTGCGCATCGATCTGTCGCGGCTAGGGTTGCCTGGGTCGAGTCAAGCGCGTCACGAGGTACGCGTGACGCACGACCTATCGGAGGAACTCGGTAAAAAGGTGCTCAGACTCTCCTGGGATCCCGAGGACGAGACCGTGCCGCGCTTTAGTGGTACGCTAAGAAGTAGCGAGAAAGGACCCGGTACGACGACGCTTACGCTCGAGGGGACATACACACCGCCGCTGGGCATCGCCGGTAAAGCGTTCGATCTCGTCGTCGGTAGGAAGATCGCGGCCGCTACGGGTCGAGCCTTGCTAGAAGATATCAAGCAGTTCGTCGAATCGGATTTTCAGACGGCCAAAGCCACGAACCTGGCGTCGTCCCCTAAGGAGTAACGTTTAGCCGAAGGCCGTCTGAATCTGCGCGCAAAGCGCCGAACCATTTGCGTTCCATTCGTCCGCAAAAACCTTGAGGATTCGCGCCGTCAGCCCCCAGATGTGCCGGCCTTCGTAGTCGAGCGCGTACAACGTCCGGCCGCGCGTGCTCAGCATAGGATCTTCGTATATCTCACCCGGAGCAACGATCGTCGCGAGCGGAACCGTAAACACGCCGGTCGTCTCGGTTCGATCGAAGTGCAGCGGCGTGTGCGGCGCGAGCACGCCGACGATCGGCGTCACCGCTACGCCGCTGGAGACCTGCCGTTGCTGCTCGAGTTGCCCGACTACGCGAATCGCGTTCGGTTGCACGCCGAGCTCTTCATAAAGTTCGCGCACCGCGGTCGTCGCGGGATCCGCGCCGTCCATCGGATCGGTCATGCCGCCCGGAAGACCGATCTGCCCGGGGTTGCGCCGAAGATGGCCGGCGCGCTCGACGAACACCACTCCGTGCGGCGCGTCGGCGAAGATTGCAATTATTACGGCGGCTTCCATTTTGTTAATGTGCCGAGGGAAGATTCGATCTCGTCATGGTATGTGCAGCGACGTCATGAAACCGTATGCAATCCTTGCTTGTGCTATTCTGCTTGCCAACTGTTCGCATTCCACCTTCGCGCCACCACTTTCTCCGGCGCTTTCCATCGGTGCCTCCGCGATGTCGCCGGATCAAGGACCATGGTTGTGTGGCCAGCCGCCGTCCGCGGCGCGCGGCGGCGACTCGCCGGCCCTCGGCTCCAGCTATAAGTCTATCTACAAGTTCAAGGCCGGGAACGACGGCGGCTATCCGTACGGTGCGCTCCTCGCGCTGGGCGGCAAGCTCTTCGGAACGACCGACCAAGGCGGCAAGTTCGGGTACGGAACGGTCTTCGAGCTCGGCAAGAACGGTCAGGAGCGCGTGGTCTACAGCTTCGGCGGCAACACCGAGGGCGCGTATCCGTGCTCCGGCCTCATCGCCGTGAACCGCAAGCTCTACGGAACGACACAGACCGGAGGCATGCACGGCTGGGGCACCGTCTTCGAGGTGACGACCTCGGGCAGCGAGCGCCTCGTGTACAGCTTCAAGGCCGGTAACGACGGCGCCGCGCCGTACGCGGGCCTGCTGTATTACAAGGGAAAGTTTTACGGCACGACGGTCGAGGGCGGCACGAAGGGTTGGGGCACGATCTTCGAAACGTCGGCGACCGGGCACGAGCGCGTCCTCTACAGCTTCAAGGCGGGCAGCAATGACGGCGGCTATCCGTACGGCGGTCTCATCGCCGTCGACGGCACGCTTTACGGCACGACGAAGGAGGGCGGTAGTACCGGCTGGGGTACCGTCTTTAGCGCCAGCCCGGGCGGCACCGAGAAAGAGCTCTACGACTTCAAGGCCGGCGCCAAGGACGGGGGTTATCCTTTCGACGGCCTTACGTATCTTGACGGCAAGTTCTTCGGCACTACCAAGGAGGGCGGCAGCGCCGGCTGGGGCACCGTGTTCGTCGTCGACGTGGCGCGTCAAGAGCATCTCGTGTACTCGTTCAAGAGCGGTTCCGACGGAGGATACCCGTACGCGCGCCTCACGGCGCTCAAGGGCGTGCTGTACGGCACGACCGTCGAAGGGAACAAAAAGAACTGGGGAACGGTGTTTCGCGTCGATCCGGCCGGCGGCGAGCGCGTGCTCTACAGTTTCAAGGCCGGTCACGACGGCGCGTCTCCCTTCGGGCAGCTCACCTACTTCGCCGGAAAGCTCTACGGCACGACGCAGGGCGGCGGCGTCAACGGCGGCTGGGGAACCGCCTTTAGCATCGGCCCGTAACGTCGCGGCTCTAGCGAATCGCGAGCCGAATCTCGTAGCGAGAGTGCCGGTACTCGTCGAGCGCGATACCGGCGATCGTTACAGCTTCCCGAAAAAGCTCGTGATGTCGAAGTAAAAGTCGCGTTCGGCGTTGGTCGCCGGGCAGACGACGTGCAGGCGATCGTAGGCACGGCCGGCCTCACGCATCAGCGATTGATTCTTGAGCTGCCAGCGCGCGTCGCCCGAACACGGGTGGAACGCAAGATAGCGGTACTCCCAGGCGAGGCCGTCGGTCTCGTTGGCCTGCTTATCGAGAATCGCGGCGAAGAGGGAATCGCCGGCGGGTGCGGAGAGCGGCGGGAGCGCTGGTTGCGCCGGGTGCGCCGAGGTGACCCATTGGAAGCTGCGCAATCTGCCGTCATCAAACGTGTAGCCGGCATGCGTGGTCGGTGAAATGCGCGCAACGAGCAACGGCCGGTCGTCCTGGTCGATCGCGGATTGATAGTCGGGATGCACCGATTTCACCGCCTCGAGCGTGTCCCCGAGGCGCACGCCCGAGGGATCGGGCGCGACGTTGTCTAGCACGGCCGTGGGCGCGACGTCGCTGAACGCCTCGAAGCTC
The DNA here is from genome assembly GCA_963752825.1 of Vulcanimicrobiota bacterium. GTDB lineage: Bacteria > Vulcanimicrobiota > Vulcanimicrobiia > Vulcanimicrobiales > Vulcanimicrobiaceae > Cybelea. The sequence continues at coordinate 1,481,823 of CAVVZF010000001.1, forward strand.
GAGACGTAGCCACCCTCTTCGACGACGAGCAAGTACGTCGAGTTGGCGCCGGGCAGCCAATAGCGCGCGATGCGCCCGGCGTTGGTGGGCACGATGCGCAGCGGATCGCCGAGCAGCGGGCGAAGCGTCGACGCGGGCGCTCCGAGCGCGACGCCGTGCCAGGCCATCGGTGTATCCGCGGCAAGCGTCGCCGCCGTCGCGAGCACGAGGATTGCTGCGATCACTTGCGACGAACTAGTCGCCGGGTTGCTCGAGTTTACCTGTCAGTAGCTGATAGACCATCACGAAGTCGCCGCAGAACGAGAGGGCCGGGTGCTCCAACGTCTTGGGCTGATTCTTCTCGAAGATCCAGTGCGACGCGAACGCCGGCAGATAGCCGAGCGCGAGGCCGCCGAGCACGAGCGCCGGGCGCCGCAGGGCGATGCCGGTCAGGCCGAGCGCGAGACCGCTCACGAGTCCCCCCGCGTGCACGAGCTTCGTGCGACGGTCCCGGTGCGCCGCGAGATACTCCGGATAAAATTCCGCGAACGTCACGACGTTGCTATCCACCGTTCATGTCCAAAAAGAGCTCGGTGGCGAGCGCGATCAAGAACCCGGCGCACATCGTCGCGGTTACGGACACCGTGAGGCCGGTGCGGCGCAAGACGCTCCACAGCTCGCCGATTACGAAGACGAGCGCTCCGACGGCGATCGCGAGGAACAGCACCGAGAGCGTCGGCGAGTAGAAGCTGTAGCCGACGATCGTCCCGATAAACGTCGGGCCGCCGGCGATGAGGCCGGCGAGGCCGATCTGTGCCCACGTCGGGACGACGCGACCCACCAACGGCGCCGCGACACCGAAGCCTTCCGTCGCGTTGTGCAGGCCGAAGCCGACGATCAGCGCCAAAGCCACCGCCGTCGCGCCGGCCGCGGCGGACGCGCCGATCGCGAGGCCCTCGCCGAAATTGTGCGCGCCGATACCGATCGCGATGATCGCCGCCAGCACGATCGGATTTTCGGCGTGCGTCGCCGCCTGCCGTGTGAAATGGGTCGCAGCGCTGCCGAGCCCCACCAACCCGATCAGCAAGCCGGCGACGAAGACCGCGATGAGTCCTGCCGGGAATGCGCCTCCCGAGGCGTGCCATGCGTCGAGACCCTGCGAGATCGGCACGATGGCGTTCTGCGCGATCTCGACGACCAGGTAAAGGAGGATGCCGATGGCCAGCGCGTTGAGCAGCGCGATGGTCTGCGGTGAGAGCCGCCGCGCTCGCGCGATCGGCAAGCCGAGGAAGATTGTAAAGCCCGCGATCGCGCCGAGCAGCACCGTCATGCCGAAGCTCAGCGCGCGCGTCGTCGCCCCGGCCGCGGGCGCCATCGCCCGGTACATCGCGGTCAGCGTGTTGGGAGTGCCGGCGTAGTGGATCGCCGTGATCAGGCCCGCCGGCATGCCGCTCGCGTCCTCGATGTGGTCCATGACGTGACAGTGAATCAGCCACGTACCGGGCTTCGCGTTGGCGTTGACGACGACGTCGACGCGCTGGCCCGGCGCCACCAGCACCGTGTCCTCGACGTCGCGGTAATCGACGGGGGACGCATCGCGCGCGACGATCTGTTGATAGTGTCCGTGCGTGTGCATCGTATGAAACTCTTCGCCCGAGATGTTGATCCATCGAATGCGAAAACGCTCGCCGGAATGCACGTCGAGCGCGCGCGTGCTCGGATACTCCTTGCCGTTGAGCGTGAAGTGGTTTTCGGCGCCGCTCTGGATCTGCCACGACGAGATCATCTCGAGAAAGTCGTGCGCGAGGCCACGCTCGACCGGGCGTGGTGTCGCGGGCTCGACGATGATGGCTCCGTATAGTCCGGAATCCAGCATCGCCTCGTCGTCGTGCGTGTGATAGATGAACGTTCCGGGCTGGTCGGCGACGAAGCGATACACGAACCGTCCGCCGAGCGGCACCAGCGGCTGCGAGACGCCGCCGACGCCGTCCATGGTCACCGGGATGTCGTGGACGCCGTGCATGTGGATCGAGTCCGGCGTCGTGCCGTCGTTCGTGTAATCCAGCACCAGCGTGTCCCCCTGCCGCACGACGAGCGCGGGTCCGGGAACGACGCCGTTGTAGGTGTTGGCCATGACCGTCAGGCCGGGCTTGAGCGTCCACGGTGCGGCGCGCTCGACGATGTGAAAGGTCTTGACGCGCCGCTGAACCGAGGGGACCGCCTGATACGCCCCGTCGGGACGCTGGAACACAGCGGATTCCCCGGGGGCAGGTGTCGTCTGCGGGATGCGACCGCTGAGCGGCTGCAGCCCGAGCGAGGCCGAGTTCGCCGAGGCAGCTGGCTGGTCGGCGTCGGCCAGAGCAACTGCCGGCGCCGCTGCGGCGAATAACGCAAGAATAAGTAGGGCGCGCCAGCGCCGGAGAGCCAGGTGCTGCATTATTAGGTGCGCCTAATATTGTCGGTAGGCGTACCTTCCTCCCGCTCTCGCAGGGGTTTTTTGTGCGAATCGCGCCGCGTACAATTCCCTTCTTCATAATAGGAGCGAGGCAGACGGAGAACGCTATGGGGACGCCTCGGGACGACTCGTCGGTTTTGAAAGGCGGTTCAAAATGGTTGACGACGAGTAGCACTCGCTAAAAAGGCGACGCATCGCGGACGCATAAGGGTTGCCTCGGAAGGAGAACGATGTGCCCGATGTACGGCTCGAGCGCACGCTACGGGTTCCGGCGGATCCCGCGGCCGGGGCGCTCGGTGAATTATTGAAGGCCATTGCGGACCAGGAGGGTCCCTGGCGCGGCTTCGCCCTGCACATCGGCTTCGGTGAACTGCATCTTCCCGACGTCGGGTATGTCGCCGTGCCGATCCGCTTGCGAGTGAAGAAGGACGAGGACAGCCCGCGCGTTTTCGCCATCACCTTCAGCTCGATGAATCTCCCCGCAGCGTTTCCGACCTTCAACGGCACGTTCGGAGTCGAACCCGCGGGACTCGGCGAGTCCAAGCTCCTGCTGCGCGGGGGTTACGATCTGCCGATGCAGATCTTCGGATCCTTCCTCGACAAAGCGCTCGCGCCGACCCTCGCCCAGCGCTCGCTCGAGAACTTCATCGGCGAGATCGCGGCGGCGACCCAGGCTCGCGTGGACGCGCGCGAAGCCGAGTTCGCGCGCTATCGTTTTTTCGCTCACAATCTTCGGTGAACCGAACCCAAGCAGACTGCTGCATCGTCGGGGGCGGGCCGGCCGGCATGATGGCCGGCCTCCTGATGGCCCGGGCCGGAGCCTCGACGATCCTTTTGGAGAAGCACGGCGATTTTTTGCGCGATTTTCGCGGCGACACGATCCATCCGTCGACGCTCGAAGTGATGGCGGAGCTCGGCCTCCTCGAATCGTTCCTGCAGCGGCCGCATCAAGAGGTCACGACTCTGGCCGGCAATGTGGGCGACACCCTCGTCAAGGTCGCCGACTTCACGCACCTCCCGACACGTTGCAAATTCATCGCGTTCATGCCGCAGTGGGACTTTCTCGACTTCCTGGCCGAGCGGGCGCGGCGCTATCCGAGCTTCGACTTGCAGATGCGAACGCGCGCGGACGACTTGCTGTGGGAGAACGGCCGAGTCGCCGGCGTGCGCGCACAGTCGCCCGACGGCGCCGCCGAGATTCGTGCGCGCCTGGTGATCGCGGCCGACGGACGAGAGTCGGTGCTGCGGGAGTGCGCGGGGCTCGAACCGGTCGAGCTCGGCGCGCCGATGGACGTTCTGTGGCTGCGGCTGACGAAACACGCAGGCGATCCGCACGAGACCTTCGGCTACATCCGCGACGGCCGCATCATGGCGCTGATCGACCGCGGCGCGTACTGGCAGTGCGCCTACGTCATTCCGAAGGGATCGCTGATCGAGCTGCAGGGCGCGGGCTTGGCGGCGTTCCGCCAAAACGTGAGCGCGATCGTTCCGTTCCTCGGCGATCGCGTGGACGAGATCCGCGGCTGGGACGACGTCAAGTTATTGACCGTGCGGGTGAACCGCCTACGCGAGTGGTTTCGGCCCGGATTGCTCTGCATCGGTGACGCCGCTCACGCCATGTCGCCGATCGGCGGCGTCGGCATCAATCTCGCGATTCAAGACGCGGTCGCGGCGGCGAACATGCTGGCCGGCAAACTCGTTCGCGGCGACGTAACGGTGCGCGACCTTCGTGCCGCGCAGCGACGCCGCGAAGGCGCAGCGCGGCTAACGCAAGCGCTGCAGCTGTTCATTCAGAGCAAGATCATCGGCAACGTGCTCGCGAGCGGCCGCGTGCCGATGCTGCACCGGCTGCCCGCCCTGCTGCGCTGGTTACCGTTCTTGCCGCGCATACCGGGGCGGCTGGTCGGACTCGGCTTCCGCCCGGAACACGTCGCTACTTGAAGGCGATACCGGCCTTCTGGACCTCCTGATACGGCAGCAGCCAGATCATGGACTCGTCGTGCAGATCCACCACCTGAACGCGATTGCCGAACGGATCGATGAAATCGCAGCGGAACGGCGGTATGAGTTTGATGCCGTACCTCTTGGTGAGCTTCTCGCGCACTTCGGCCAGCTGCGCCTCGTCGCGCACGATCAAGCCGAAGTGACGCGTGCTATTCGGTCGTCCGTCGCCTCCCTCGAACATGGCGAGAAACTGATGCTCGCCGACCTTGAAGAACGCGTCGCCCTCGCCCTCGTCGAGCTTCTCGAGGTCGAAGACGTCTTGATAGAACGCGACCGCCTTGGAGACGTCGCTGACCTCGATGGCGATGTGATTGATGCCGTATACCTTGACGCTCATGCCGGTCTCTACCCGGCGCCGTGCGGAATTGGTTGCGGCGCGCGCGGGAACGACATCGTGACGCGCGTACCCTCGCCGGGCCGGCTGTCGAGCGCGATTGCGCCGCCGGCCCGCTCGACCGCCCGCTTCGCGATGGCAAGGCCGAGGCCCGATCCCTCGCCGTTCGGTCGCGACGTTCCGCGGTAGAAGCGGTCGAACGCGTGCTCCACATCCTGCGGCGTCATCCCGGGGCCGCGATCCGAAACGTCGACCGTGACGCGCGCGTCGTCCGCAGCCACGTCCACCGTCACGTCCGAGGCGGGGGCATACCGGAGCGCGTTCTCGACGACGTTCTTGATGGCTTCGTACAGCGCGGTCTCATCGGCGTCGATCGGCGCGGGAGCGTCCGGCACGCGCAACGCGATGCGGCCGAGGCCCGCTAGGGGTTCGAGCGCGTCGGTGACGCGACGCGCGATCGCGCCGGCGTCTACCCGCTCCGGTCGCGGGAGGGTCGGACGCTCGAGACGCGCCAGTAGGATCAGCTTGTCGATCGACGCGCGCATGCGCCGGCTCTCCGCCAGCATCGTCTTATAGACGCGCGTGACGCCGTCGGGGTCAACGACGACGCCCTGGTCGAGCACGTCGAGGTAGCCCATCACGATCGTCAGCGGCGTACGCAGCTCGTGGCCGGCGTCGGCGATGAATTGGCGCATCTGCGCCTCGTTGCGGTCTCGCTCCGCGGTCGCCGTCGTCAGGCGGTGCGCGACGCCGTTGTACGCCGCGGTGAGCTCGCGCAAGTCGTCGTCACGCGACAACAGTGGTTCGGGGGCGAAGTCGCCGCCCGCGATGCGACGCAGCGCCGCCGACACGTCTTGCAGCGGAGCGATCGCGCGCCGCGTGATCGCGCGGCCGATCGACCACGCGGCGAGCACCGCCAACGCGCCGATCGGGAGCACGAACGTCAGGTAACGCTCGAGCAGCCGCGCGAATCCGGCCAGATCCGGGGCTACGAGGATCGTTCCTCCCGAGACGCTTACGACCGCGGGATGCAGCCCCAAGAACGCCGCCGCGGCGCGCGTGACGCGATCCGCCGCGAGCGCGTCCCGGCGCGGGCTCTGCGCGAGCAGACGATGCGCGCTGTCGTACACGGACACGCGAACGCGCGTCCCGCCGATCTCGCTCGCGAGCTTCGGCGCGTAGGCGCTCAGCGATTCGCCGGCGCGTGCGTACGTCGCGGCACGCTCCGTCGCGCGCTGCGCGTAGGTGCCGATCGATTCGTTGAGCGCGCCGACGTAGAGCAGGAACGCGAGCACGCTTGTTGTCGCCACGACGAGCACGATCAGCGCGACGGCGAGCAGGACGTATCCGCGTTCCAAGCGCGCCGCGAACGGCGAAAACGATTCAGTGTAACGCGACACTAGGCACGCAGCGTGTAGCCCGCCCCGCGGACGGTTTGAATCAGCGGGCGATCGAAGCCGTCGTCGACCTTCCCGCGCAAGTACGAGACGTATCGCTCGACGGCGCCGGTGCCGACGTCGGCGTCGCCCCACACCTGGTCGAGCAGCTCCTCGCGGGTGAAGACGCGGCGCGGCCTGCGCATCAGCGTCACGAGCAGATCGTATTCGAGCGGCGACAGGTCGAGCCGGCGTCCGTCGCGTTCGACCACGTGCTCGTCGAGGTCCACGGTCAACCCTTCGTATTCCAGCGTCGAGCGCGCGTCGAGATGCGGCCGGCGCAGCTTCGCGTCGACGTGCGCGAGCAGCTCCGAGATCTCGAAAGGCTTGCTCAAATAGTCGTCGGCCCCTGCGACGAGGCCCTCGACACGATCCTCGACCTCGCCCCTGGCGCTGAGCATCACGACCGGCGCGTCGGTCACGCGCCGCAGTGCGGGGAGCAGCTCGATGCCGCTGACCTTCGGCATCATGACGTCGAGCACGATCAGATCGGGCGACCACTCGCGGACCAGCGCGAGTCCCGAGGCGCCGTCGGCCGCGCAGCGCACGTCGAATCCGCGGTGCTTGAGCGCGAGCGAGAGCAGGTCGCGGATGTTAGGCTCGTCGTCGATCACGGCGATGCGCGCGGTCATTCGAATCGGAGCGCCTCGATCGGGTTCAGCGCGGCGGCCTGCCGCGCCGGGTAGTAGCCGAAGAAGATGCCGACCATCGCCGAGAAGGCCACCGACGCGAGGATCCACTGCGGCGGGATTGCCATCGGCCAGTGCGTCGTCAGACCGATGGCGAGCGTGCCGATCGCGCCGGCGACCACGCCGATCAGGCCGCCGATCGTGGCCAGCACGATCGCCTCGGCCAGAAACTGACGCAGGATGGTTGCGGCGCGCGCGCCGACCGACATGCGCAGCCCGATCTCGCGCGTGCGCTCCGTGACCGATACGAGCATGATGTTCATGATGCCGATCCCGCCGACGATGAGCGAGACGGCGGCGACGCCGGCGAGCAGCAGCTCCATCACGGTTCCCGTCTGCGAGGCCGCCTGCGCGATCGATTGCAGGTTGCGTACCTGAAAGTCGTCGGTCTGCGGCGGAACGATACGGTGGCGCTGCTCGAGCAGCTGCGTGACGCTCTGCTGCACGGGGTCGATCTGCTGCTGCTCCGTTGCCGAAACCATCAACGCGTTGACCGTCGTCAGGCCGGTGAGGCGCTCCATCGCTGAGGTATAAGGAATCAGCACGGTGTCGTCCTGGTCTTGACCCAGGCCGCTCTGCCCGAGCGCGCTCAGCGTTCCGATCACCGTGAAGGGCGCGCCCTTGACGATCACCGTCTGGCCCAGCGGCGAATCGCCGTTGGGGAAGAGCTGCGCGATGACGGTCTGACCCAGGACCACGACCTTGGCGGCCGACGCGACGTCGTTCTCGTTGATGAATCGTCCGCTTGCGAGCGGCCAGGAACGGACGTAGGTATAGGTCGGCGCCACGCCGCCGATCGTCGTTTGCCAGTTGTTGTCCCCGGCGACCACTTGGGTGCGCACGGAGGCCATCGGCGAGACGGCGGCGACGCCGGGGAGCTTCGCGATCGCGAGCCCATCGTCGGGCGTCAGCGTCGACGCACCGCCGAATCCGCTGCGGGCGCCGGTCTGCGTGACGCTTCCCGGCTGCACGACGATTAGGTTCGAACCGAGGCTATTGATGCTCTGCTGTACCGACGTACGCGCACCGACGCCGATCGCCACCGTGACGATCACCGCCGCGACGCCGATGACGATGCCGAGCATCGTGAGCAGCGAGCGCGCTTTGTTGCGAACGAGCGCCGCCAGCGCGAGCGCAAGAGTGGCTCTTACCGTCACGCCGCGCGCCTCTCGTTGCTGGTATCGCTCGTGATCAGGCCGTCACGAAAGGTGACGATGCGGCGCGCGTAAGCCGCGACGTCGGGTTCGTGCGTTACGACCATGATCGTTATTCCTTGTTCTTGGTTGAGCCGAGCGAAGAGCTGCATGATGTCCTTCGACGTCTGCGTGTCGAGCGCGCCGGTCGGCTCGTCCGCGAGGATCAGGCCGGGATCGTTGACGAGCGCGCGCGCGATCGCCACGCGCTGCTGCTGTCCGCCCGACATTTGGTTGGGGTGATGATCCGCCAGGTGCGCGATGCCGATGAGGTCGAGCTTTGCGAGCGCGACGCGCCGGCGCTCGGTCTCGGGCACGCCCGCGTACACCATCGGCAGCTCGACGTTCTCCACCGCGCTCGTGCGCGGGAGCAAATTGTATGCCTGAAAAACGAAGCCCAGGCGGTGCCCGCGGATATCCGCCCGTTCGTCCGCGCTCAGCGCCGAGACGTCGGCGCCTTCAAAGCGGTACGTGCCCGCGGTCGGCGTGTCGAGGAGTCCCACCACGTGCATGAACGTAGACTTCCCGGATCCCGACGGCCCCATGACGGCGACGAACTCGCCGGCGTCGAGTGCGAGATCCACGCCGCGCAGCGCCTGCACCTGCTCCTCGCCCAGCGCGTAGGTCTTGCGCAGGCCGGAAACCTCAACGACGCGCGCCATCAGTGGATTCCCCGCATCGCGCCGCCCACGGGCGATCCGCCCATCGGTGACGTGCCCATCGGCGATGCGCTCGGCCTGCGCGCATGAGTCTGCGATCCCGTCACGACCGGATCGCCCGCGGTCAGGGCACCGGCGGCGACCGGCTCTACCGCTGCGAGGCTCCCTTGGGTCAGCGTTATGCGCACCTGCACCGGCATCGCCTTGCCGTCGCGATCGACCAAGAGCCGCGCCGTCGATCCCGCGGCGATCGCGCCGCCGGCATCCGGTGCGCTCGCGGCTCCCCACGGCGTCGCGCCGGCCGCGGCGGAGGTGTGCAGCGCGGCGATCGGCACCGTCAACGCGTTCGGAGCGCTCGCAACGTCGATCGTCGCGTTCGCCGTCATGCCGGGCAGAAGCTGTCCGCCCGCATTTGCGGCATACACTACGACGTCGTACGTCACAACGTTGTTCAGCGTCTGCGGATTGATGCGCACCTGCGCGACCGTGCCGCGAAACGTCGTGTTTGGATGCGCGAGCACCGAAAAAGTGACCGCGTCGCCGGGCTTCACGTTGCCGATGTCCGGCTCGCCGACGTTGATGTCGACCTCCATCTTCGAGAGGTTCTGCGCGATCGAGAAGAGCGTCGGCGTCTGCAGCGATGCCGCGACCGTCTGACCGACGGAGACGTCGCGCGCGACGACCGTGCCGTCGACCGGCGACGTGATCACGGCGTGCTCGAGGTTCAGCTCGTCTTGCTGGACGACGGCCTGCGCGGCGGCGACGTTGGCCTCGGCGGCCTGCGTCGCGGCGGCCTGACTGCTCGCGCTGGACGACTGTTGATCGACCGTTGCTGCGCCGGCGAGATCTTGCGCCTGCGCCTGCGCGACGGCGGCTTGCGCGGCGGCGACATCGGCCGCATCCTGCGCCACCGTCGAGCGGTCGGTGTCGACGGTGCTCTGCGCGACGTATCCCTGCGCGAGCAGAGCCGAGTCGCGTGCTTGCGTCTTCTGCGCGAGCATCAGCGCCGCCTCAGTCTTGCCGATATTGGCCTTTGCCGAGGCGACGCCGGCCGCGTCGGCCGCATCGGTGGCGCTCGCGACGCTTACGCCCGAGGCCGCGCCGTTTGCAGTCGCGGCCGACTGGGCGACCTGTGCCTGAGCCTGCGCGACCGCCGCGCGGGCCTGCTGCAGCTGCGCCTCGAGCGTGCTCGGGTCCAGCCTCGCGAGCACTTGGCCGCGCCTCACTCTGCTGTTGTAGTCGACGTAGATCGACGCGATCGTCCCGGAGACTTGCGTGCCGACCGAGACGAGGTTCTGCGGATTGACCGTGCCCGACGCGGTGACCGACTGTACGAGCGTCTGCGTGACGACGGGCGCGGTAACGAGCTGGTCGCGCGCACGCGCGCCCAGCAGCGCCCAGGTTAGCAGGGCGGCTACCAGCAGACCGGCGCCGAGCCAGACCAGACGCGGCAGGCGAGCGATAGCGGCGGCGATCCCGCCGAGACCCTTCGAGTGAGGAATCGTAATCGTTGACATGGCCTCTCCACGGTAGCGAACGCGGCTGACAACCAGTGGAGAGTCCGGCGTCCGCCGGTTAAGCGCGGATTAGCGTCGAACGGGCCTCGCCCATGACGCGTGGAGTCGTTTTGGGAGCGATCGCGACGCTCGTTGCGCTCGGACTCGTCCTCTACATCGGCGTCGAGGCCGGGCTGATGCCCGCCAACGCGGATGCGAAGCCGTCGAAGCTGGAACGCTGGGCGGCGCGCACGTCGCTGCACGCGACGTTGGCGCGCGAAGCGTCGACCGCGCCGCCGCCCGTAGTCGTAAGCGACGCGAATCTCGTCGCGGGGCGCGCGGGTTGTATCAGCGTCCTCCGCAGCTCGCTAAGAACGGCGTCGAAGACGATCCCGAGGGCGTGACCTTTTGGAAGATCGATCACGGCATCCGCTTTACCGGCATGCCGTCATTCGTCAAGACGCTGCGCGAGGATCAGATCTGGCAGGTGACGCTCTTCCTCAAGCACATGGACGGCCTTCCGTCGGCGCCGCAGCGCATCTGGAAGGCCGTCAAGAGCGGGGCGCCTCGATCGTAATCTACGGCGGGCCGCTCACCGTGGGCGTCGGCGCGTTTGTCGGCGTCGCCGCGAAGATATATTGCTGGTTCGACGTCGCGATCGGGTTGGGGAACTGGTTCGTCATCGAAGGACCCGAGAGGACCGCCGCGGTCTCCGGGTAGACCTGGCCGCGGAAGGAGCCGTCGGTGCCCAGCGTGCCGACGACGTGCAGCTTTCCGTCGGGGCCGGCGCCCAGGCCGAGATCGATGGTCGACGGCCCGATATCGAACCAGATATAACTACCGTCACGTCCGCCGACGACGGGGATGTAGAGCTTGTCGTAGGTCGTGTGGTAGTAACCGCGCAAATTCCCAGCCGGGAAGATCTGAATGTCGAGCCTTCCCGTGATCGGATACTGCGATCCGTAGACCTGGGTTATCGCCGTGGTGAAATGCATATCCGTCGTCGTCGTCTGGGCCGAGGCCGCGCTCGTCAGCGCCGCCCATGCCAGGCATACGAGCGCAGTACTGCTGACGAACCGCGAAACCAGAGACTTTACCATGCTGACTCCTCTCGATTGACCTTTCTAAGGGAGTAGAGCGCTCGGCCCGGCGAGAACGTGACCGATGTGGTACAACCTGCCGAAATCGATCTGCGGGGTCTTCCTGTGTGGGAGCGTCCGGATCTCATCCGCAAAGCCCTCGACCGTCTTCCATCCGGAGCTTCCCTTACCCTCATTATCGAGCAAGAGCCGCGAGCGCTCTCCACCCGCGTGACGCAGGACCGGCCGGACCGCTTCGTGATCGAGACGCGGCGAGTCGCGAGCCGCGTCTGGCAGCTGCGGCTGACGCATCGTCCCGGCGAGGCCAGCGAGCGTACGTCGTCGGCGCAACATCTCGGACGCTGCCCCGCGTTTGCCGCGCTCGACGTCGGCGTGCGCGAAGAGCTGGCGGCGGCGGCCGTGTGGCAGACGGGCCGGCGCGGGCAGACACTCGTCGCCGAAAACGTGGATTGGCCGTTCATCGGCATGGTGACCGAGGGAATCGTCGCGCGCGCAAACGGCGGAGGCCGCGAGCGCGAGCGGATACTCTACGAAATTTTTCCGTACGAGCTGTTCGGCGTCGCGGAGTATTTCGATCGCGGCTTCAAGATGGCGCGCATTGCGGTGTTCTCAAAGACGGCGCGCGTCCTCAAGGTACCCTGGGACGTGGTGTCGCGCGTCGCGGCCCGCTATCCCGAGCTGACGAACGCACTCGGGATCATGATGGCGCAGCGCGTCCGAATCCTAGCGGACGCGCTGAGCGTTCAGGGATCGCTCCCGATCCTGGGCCGGATCGCGCGGGTGTTGCTGCCGTATGCGATGCCCGAACGCGGGCTTGCGGCGGCCTCCGCGTCGCTGTCGACGATCACGCAGTCGCAGATCGCCGCTGCCGGCGGCACCGTCAAGGAAGTCGCCGCGCGCGCAATCGCCGAGCTGGAGTCGCGCAAAGCGCTGCGCCGCGAACACGGACACATTCGTTACCTCGACCGCGAAGTATTATTGGAGCTCATCCAAGACGTATCGTAGGCACGTACGGTTCGAGCGCCTTCGGAAGGAGGATCGATCCGTCGGCCTGCTGGTGGTTCTCCAGCAGCGCGACGAGCGTGCGTCCGATCGCGAGTCCTGAGCCGTTGAGCGTATGCACGAGCTCGGGTTTGCCCGCGGCCTCGCGCCGGAAGCGGATCGCCGCCCGGCGCGCCTGGAAGTCGGTGCAGTTCGAACACGAGCTGATCTCGCGATAAGCGTCGCTGCTCGGAATCCAGACCTCGATGTCGTACGTCTTCGCCGGGCTGAAGCCGGTATCGCCCGCACACAGCGTTACGATGCGATGGGGAAGCTCGAGTTCTTCCAGCAGCGAGCGCGCGTCGTCCGTTAGCGTCTCCAGCGCCTCGTAGGACGTTTCGGGGCGACTGAGCCAGACCAGCTCGACCTTGTCGAACTGGTGCTGGCGCATCAGGCCGCGCGTGTCCTTTCCGGCGGCGCCGGCCTCCTTGCGAAAGCACGGCGTCGCGGCGGCGATCTTGTACGGCAACTCGCCGGCTTCGAGTATCTCGCCGCCGCGCAGCGCGGTCAACGGTACTTCGGCCGTCGGGATGAGGAACAGCCCGGCCTGCGCGTCCGCAAACATCGCGTCCGCGAACTTACTGAGCTGACCGGTCGACCACATCGTCTCGCGCGATACCAGCAGCGGGGGCGCGACCTCGACGTAGCCTCGCGCGGCTGCCCTATCCAGAAAGAACGACGCCAGCCCGCGCGCCAGACGCGCTCCCGCCCCGGTCAGCACGGCGAAGCGGCTTCCGGAGAGCTTTGCGGCGCGCGCGAAGTCCAAAATTCCGAGCCGTTCGCCGAGCTCCCAGTGGGGCTTCGGCGCGAAGTCGAATCGGCGCGGCTCGCCCCAGCGCCGGACCTCGACGTTGTCCCGCTCGCCGGCGCCGTCGGGCACGGACTCGTCGAGAAGATTAGGCAAGTTGTCGAGCAGCGCGCGCAACGGCGAGCCTTCGTCGGTCGGCGACAGCGCCCGAGCGCGTTCTTCGCGTTCGGCGATATCTTTCGACAGCTCGGCGATCTGCGGTTGGAGCTCGCGGGCGGCCGCCGCTTTATCGGCGGCCTTTCCGATGGTGGCCGACAGCCGATTCTTGGTGGCCGAAAGCCGTTCGACCGTCGTGAGCGCGGAGCGGTACTCCTCGTCGTAGCGCAGAAGCTCGTCGATCACCGAGGCGTCCAGCCCGCGACGAGCGAGAGCGCGTCGTACGCGGTCGGGATCGCGCCGAATGAGAGCGATATCGAGCATGGAGAGCGCGCCATTATGCAGTCCGTAAATCCAGTCCTACCGGCGCGGGCATTTGTCCCCGAAACGCTGCTCCCGCCGCGTCAAGCGATCGTGGCGTTCTTTACCCGCGTCACGCTCGCGCCGCCGCGGGTCGAGCGCGTGGCGCTGGATGACGCGCTCGGCCGCGTGCTGGCGAAGCCAATCGTCGCCGACGAAGATTACCCGAACGTGCAGCGTTCGCTGATGGACGGCTTTGCGGTTCTCGCGCGCGCCACGCCTGGCTCCTTCGAAGTCGCGGGCGAAGTGCGCATGGGCGCTGCGCCGGGCGGCTCCGCGGCGTCCACGACGGCCGTGCGGATTCCGACGGGCGGCGTTCTACCGGCCGGGGCGGACACCGTCGTCCCGTTCGAAGACGTTCGTCTCGAGAACGGCATCGTTATAATTGAAGCGCGGCTGAATCCGGGCGACAACGTCGCGGAACGCGGCGCGGATATGCGCCGCGGCGAAACGATTTTGCCCGCGCGGCGCCGTATCCGCGCGCCTGAGGTCGGCGTCCTTGCGACGCTGGGCGTCACGGCGGTCCCGGTCTATCGCCGCCCCGTCGTCGCGGTGCTCTCGAGCGGCGACGAGCTCGTCGACCCCGGCGCGTGGCCCGCGCCGGGCCAGATTCGCGACTCGAATCGTTACGCGATCGCGGCGTCCCTGCGCGCGATGGGCGCGCAGCCGCGTCACTTTCCGACGCTACGCGACGAGACGAGCGAGTTCGAGTCCGCCTTGCGCCGGGCGATCGCGGAGTGCGATGCGGTGGTCGTGAGCGGCGGCTCGTCGGTCGGCGATCGCGATCGTTTGCCGCACGCGGTTGCGGCGATCGGGCGCCCGGGCGTCGTGATTCACGGTCTGCGCGTCAAGCCGGGTAAGCCGACGCTCTTCGGCGCCGACGGCGCGAAGCCGATCCTCGGGCTCCCCGGCAACCCGACCTCCGCGCTGATGATGTTGGAAGCGGTCGCCGCGCCGATCGTCGCCGCGCTCGTCGGCGCTCCCGTCGAAGCGGCGCGCGTCGCGGCCCGCCTCGCCGCGCCCGCTCGGAGCCGGCACGGATGGACCTGGTACGTCCCGGTGCGCTTGCAGGATGATGGAGGAGGCCCTTTGGCGCATCCACTCGAGCTGCGCTCGTTTTCAGTGAGCGTTACCGCGCGGGCGGACGGCTTCATCATCATGGAAGAGCGCGATGAAGAGTGGTCCGCCGGCACGCCCGTCACCGTCCACCGCTTTTTGGGAGCATAGAGAAACTCTCGTGATTCGTCCGACGCGCGCGGTCGAAGCGATTCCCGCGACGACGCCCTTCATCGGGCCCGAGCAGTTGATGCGCGAGACGGGCCAGCGCGAGCTCGTGCGCCTCGGCGCGAACGAAAGCGCGTTTGGCCCCTCGCCGCGCGCCGTCGAGGCGATGAGCCGCGAGCTGCCGCGGCTCGCGTTGTACGGCGATCCGGAGTCGCTCGATCTGCGCGATGCGCTCGCGGCCAAGCATCGGTGCCGGCCGGAGCAGATCGTAGTCGGATCCGGCATTGACGACCTGATGGGTTTGGCCGTGCGCGCCTTCGCCGCGCCTGGAGAAGCGGCGCTGAGCACGCGCGGAACGTATCCCACGTTCAACTATCACGTCGTGGGCTACGGAGGACGCCCGATAGCTGCCGCATATCTCGACGACGGAACGCCCGATTGCGACATGCTGCTGTCGGTCGCGCGCCGCGAGGCGCCGCGAATCGTCTACCTCGCGAATCCCGACAATCCGAGCGGGCGATTCATCGCGCGCCCCGACATGGAGCGCTTCTACGAAGCGCTTCCTCACGATACGCTCTTGCTGCTCGACGAGGCGTATGCCGATTTCGTCGACGACGACGAGCTGCTTCCGCCGGCGTTCGAGGATCGCCTGATCCGCCTGCGCACCTTCTCGAAGGCGTACGGCATGGCCGGCGGACGCATCGGCTATGCGCTCGCCACCGAGAGCAACGTCGCGACGTTTCAGAAGATACGGCTCCATTACGGCATCAACCGCAACGCCCAAGTCGGCGCGCTGGCCTCGCTCCAAGACGACGAGTTTCGGAGTTACGTCATCAGCGAGACGGCGCGGGCTCGCGACGACTACTATCGCATCGCGCGGTCGCTCGGCCGGCGCTCGATCGAGTCGCGCACGAACTTCGTGTGCATCGACTTCGACGCAGCCGAGCGCGCGACGCGGATCATGAACGAGCTGCTCGCGCGCGGCGTCTGGATCCGTAAGCCGGGGGCGCCGCCGCTCGACGCCTACGTCCGCGTGAGCGCCGGCACGGAGCCGATGCGCCGCGCCTTCGAGGCGGCGCTGCGCGCGGTGCTGGCGGAGGTTCTGACCTGACCTTGCGATACGCTATCCTGTCGGACGTTCACGGGAACCTCGAGTCGCTCGAGCGCGCGCTCTCGATCGCAGCGCCCGACGACGCCGTCGTCTCGCTCGGCGACGTCGTCGGCTACGGACCCAATCCGAACGAGTGCATCGCCCTGCTGCGCGAGCGCGCGCGGCACGCCGTGCTGGGCAATCACGATCTGGCAGCCGTGGAGAACTTCGGCGTCGAGAGCTTCAACCGCGCGGCTCGAGCCGCGATCGGCTGGACGCAGGGCGTGCTCGACGACGCGAGCCGCGCGTGGCTGAACCTCCTTCCCTACGAGCTGCGCTTCCCCGATTTTCTCCTCGTTCACGGCGCGCCGGTGAGCTACTTCGAATACATCCTCGACAAGGACGGCGCCGCGCGCGCCTTCGACCGCACGGACGCGCCGATCGTGTTCGTCGGGCACACGCACATCGCGGAATACTGGGTGCGCGACGGAGAGGGAGCGATCGGGCACCGGCACATGCAGCACGGCGGCGAGCTGAACCTCGAGGAGGGGAAGCGATACATCATCGACGTCGGCAGCGTCGGGCAGCCGCGCGACCTGAATCCCGCGGCCTCCCTCGTGTTCTACGAACCGGAGCGCCGCCGCGTCGAGTGGATTCGTTACGATTATCCGATCGACGAAGTGCAGCGCAAGATGCGCGAGGCTCAGCTGCCGCCGTACCTCGTCGATCGCTTGAGCGTGGGACGATGAGCGAAATCCCGTTCGACGATGGCAACTGCTTTGCGTGCGGACCGACCAATCCGATCGGCATGCACGTGCACTTCGATCGCGCCGCGGACTCCGACGGCGTGTACGCGCGAGTCGAGCTTGCGCCGGAATACCAGGGATGGCGCGGCATAGCCCACGGAGGCATCGTGATGGCTCTGCTGGACGAGGCCATGGCCCACGCCGCCGGCTTCGCGGGTCATCGTGGCGTGACCGCGGCAGTCAGCGTGCGCTTTCGCAAACCGGTCCCGCTCGAGCGGCCGATCCAGGTGCGCGGGCGCGTCACGTGGCAGCGGCGCAACGTGCTCGGTGTCGATGCCAGCGTGCTCGACGAGGGCGGCGAGGTGCTGGCGCACGCCGAGGGCAGCTTCGTTTCGTGCGGCCGGCTCGAGGCCGTCGAAGATCACCTGCGGCGATGAGCAAGAGCAACGTCGCGATCGACAATCGCCGTGCGCGCTACGAGTATCATATCCTCGAATCGGTCGAAGCCGGCCTGGTCTTGACGGGCACCGAGGTGAAGTCCGTCCGCGAGGGCGGCGCGAGCCTGAGCGAGGCGTACGCGCGCTTTCGCGACGGCGAGGCATGGCTGATGGGCATGCACGTCGCCCCTTACAAGCAGGGCAGCTTTTCCAACACCGAGCCGACGCGGTCGCGCAAGCTGCTGCTGCACAAGGCGGAGATTCTGCGCTTGCAGAGCCGCGTCGCCGAGAAGGGCCTGACCGTCGTGCCGTTGCGGCTCTACTTCACGCGCGGCTTGGCGAAGGTTCAGCTCGGGCTCGCCCGCGGAAAGAAGTTTTGGGACAAGCGCGCGGCCGTCGCGAGGCGCGACGTCGAGCGCGAGATCGCCGCGCACGTGCGCCGATCGTGAGAGGCGCGCATCCCGAGCGTGAGGTCGAAAGCGCGATCGAGCGCAACGGTACCTTGCTGCGCGGAGAGCGGGTGCTGGTCGCTTGCAGCGGCGGCCCCGACTCCGCAGCGCTCGCGGCCGCGCTGCACGCGCTCGCGAAGCGTCTGAGACTCACGCTGTTCGCGGCATTCATCAATCACGGCGTACGCGAATCGGCGTGGCAGGACGAATGCGTCGCGCTGGAGCTTGCCGCGCGCTTCGAGATTCCGCTCGAGACGATCGCGCTGGCGGCGTCCGCCCCCGCCGAGCACCGTCTGCGCGCAGCCCGCTATCGCGCGCTGTGCGCCGCGGCGCGACGGCGTGCGTGCGGGGTCGTCGCGACCGCGCATCACGCCGAGGACCAGAGCGAAACCGTCGTGCTCGCACTGCTGCGCGGCACCGGACCGAACGGGCTGCGCGGCATGCCGCTCCGCCGGCACATCGCGGCGAACGTCGATCTCGTGCGTCCGTTGATCGGAATCTCGTCGGAGACGTTGCGCGCGTACTGCCACGCGAAGGTGCTGCCGTATGCGGTAGATCCGACCAACTCGCAGCTAGGTCTTCGACGCAACGCCGTGCGCGAGGCTTTGGCGACGCTGCGGCCGCTCTTTCCGGAGCTCGATCGAGCCGTGGCGCGGGCCGCCGCGCTGGTCGCGGACGAGCACGACGCGACGCCGCGTTCGAGTCTGCGGCGTTCGATCCGCGACCGGCTGGCTGCGGAAGACGGTTTGCGCGACGTCGACTTTTCCCACGTCGAGGCGGCGGTGCTCGCGCTCGAACGGGGCGGAAGCGGCACGTTTCATATGAAGCCTGGGATCGCCCTGAGAATCGAGCGCGGCTCCATTCGGGGCATCAAGCGGAAATGACCGCGCCGGATCCCGCGGCGGGCGTCGGGCGCCGCATCTTCACCGCGGAAGCGATCGCGGTTGCGATCGAGCGCCTCGCAGCGCAGATCGCCGCCGACTATCGGAGGCAACCGCTCGTGCTGCTCGGCGTGTTGAAGGGAGCGCTGTGTCTTACCGCCGACCTTGCGCGGGCGCTGGCTCGAAGCACCGATGGGCCCAGCGAGATCTTGGTCGATTACGTCTTCGTTCAACGTTATGGCGCCTCCGGGACGTCCGGAGGCGGGACGCGGCTCGAGGCGGACGCCAGCCTGCCGCTGGGGGGCACAAATTTGCTGATCGTGGACGGTATCGTGGACCAGGGCCTCACGCTGGAGTACCTGCGAGCGTTACTAGCAGAGCGCCGGCCGGCGACGCTGCGCAGCTGCGTGCTGTTCGATAAGCCGGCGCGCCGAGTGGCGGACTCGCCCGTAGAATACCTGGGGCTCGCCGTCCCCAACGCCTTCGCTATAGGTTACGGTTTGGACTATAAGGAATGGTACCGTAATCTTCCTTACCTAGCCGAGCTTCGAGAGGATCAACCGGTCTAACCCTAACGTGAGCAAGCACCTCAAATCGATCATCCTGATCATCCTGGCCGTCGTGGCCCTTTTTATCATCGTCGAGCGATTCGTTCAGCCCAGCGAAGGCGAGACTCGGCTCGATTACGGCGCCTTTTACCAGAAGCTCGAAGCCGGACAAGTGCAGTCGTTCCACGCGACGGGTCTCAACGCGATCGGCGACCTCTCCAACGGAACGAAGTATACGGTCGCGGTTCCGAACTTGGATCAGACCTTCGTGGACGAAGTCTATCGGAAGGTCAAGAGCGGTGCAATCAGCTTCGATCAGCAGTCGAACACCGGACTGCTGTCCAGCTTGATGACGCTCGGTCCGCTCGCCATCACCGTCCTCTTGCTCTTTTTCATCCTGCGCCAGGCACAGAGCGGGGGTAGTCAGGCGCTGTCGTTCGGGCGCTCGCGCGCGAAGATGCTCTCCGAGAACCGGCCCAAGGTGACGTTCGCGGACGTCGCCGGCGTCGACGAAGCAAAGGAAGAGCTCGCGGAGATCGTCGACTTTCTCAAGTATCCGAAGAAATACCAGTCGCTCGGCGCGCGCATCCCAAAGGGGGTACTGCTGCTCGGACCGCCGGGCACCGGCAAGACGCTGCTCGCGCGAGCGATTGCGGGCGAGGCCGGCGTGCCGTTTCTCTCGATCTCAGGCTCCGACTTCGTGGAGATGTTCGTCGGCGTTGGCGCGTCGCGCGTCCGCGACCTGTTCGATCAGGCGAAGAAGTCTGCGCCCTGCATCGTATTCATCGACGAGATCGACGCGGTGGGACGCCAGCGCGGCGCCGGTTTGGGCGGTGGTCACGACGAGCGCGAGCAGACGCTCAACCAGCTCCTCGTCGAGATGGACGGTTTCGATCAAAACACGGGCGTGATCCTGATCGCTGCGACGAACCGCGCGGACGTGCTCGACCCCGCGCTGCTGCGCCCGGGGCGCTTCGACCGCCAGATCGTCGTGGGGCGCGCGGACTACAAGGGCCGCGAGAAGATCCTCGAGGTGCACGCGCGCAACAAGCCGCTGGGCAAGGAAGTTTCGCTCGAGACGCTCGCCAAGCGCACACCGGGCTTCTCCGGGGCCGACCTGGAGAATCTCTTGAACGAGGCGGCGCTGTTGGCGGCGCGTCGCAACAAGAACGTGATCGAAATGATCGACTGCGACGAGGCGATCGACCGCGTGATGGTCGGTCCGGAGCGGAAGTCGGTCGTGATGTCTCAGAAAGAGAAGGAGACGACGGCGTATCACGAGTCCGGTCACGCGGTCATCGGTGGTCTGCTCGAGAAGTCCGATCCGGTCCATAAGGTGACGATCATACCGCGCGGCATGGCGCTCGGCATCACCTGGTCGCTGCCCGAAGACGATCGCCACAACCGGAGCAAGGAAGAACTGCTCGCGATGATCACGCGGGCCATGGGTGGCCGGTTGGCCGAAGAGATCAAGTTCGGCGACGTCACGACGGGAGCGAGCAACGATTTCGAACAGGCGACGGAGCTGGCGCGCCGGATGGTGACGCAGTACGGAATGAGCGACCTCGGCCCCATTCAGTACGGACGCGGCGCGCATCAGGTCTTCCTGGGCCGCGACATCAGCGAGGAGCGCAACTACTCCGAGGAAGTCGCAAGCAAGATCGACGGCGAGGTGCGCAAGATCATCGAGTCATCATACGAAAACGGCAAGCGAATTCTCAGGGAAAACTGGGACAAGGTCGACCGGATGGTGGCGTCGCTGCTCGAGTACGAGACGGTCGAGGCGGAGGAAGTGCGCGCCATCCTGGAGGGTCGTCCGTTTACCCGCAGCAAGGGGACCGAGGCCGCCGAAGGCAGCGATGCGCCGGCGGAGCGTCCCGCGGAGGAGCCGAAGCGCGCCGAAAAGCCTTCGCGCATCCCGCCGAAAATTTTTCCGGAACCGGCATGACCGCGCGAATCGCATGCGCCGTCGCGATGCTCGTCTTGGCATCGGTGTCGGTCGCTGCTCCCGCCGGCGCCGCCATCGCGCGGCAGACCGGCGCGCTGCCGCGCGGCGGCTCCTACGTGCTGTGTCCGGATCCGACGGTCGGCACCGCGGCGGTCGGCCTGTGGTTTCGCGCGCCGGCAGCGGGATACGACGACGGCACGCCCGGCATCGCCAACCTCGCGGCGACGGCCGCGGCAGTCGCGCCGCTCGCGAGCGGCAAATCGCTGTACGCGCTCGTGCACACCGTCGGGGGCGAGCTCAACATCGAGGTCTATCCGGACATCGTGGGCATCGGCGCCGTCGTTCCCGCGTACGCGTCGCGGCGGATCGTCGCGGCGATGACGGCCGCGTACTTCGCTCCGTCGGTCGACGACGCGGCCGTGAAGACGGCGCGCGCCAACGCCGCCGTTCTCGGCGTGCAGCAGCGCTACGAGTCCGACACGACGCTGCACGACCTCCTCTTCAAGCAGATCTTCTCGACGGGCCCGGCGCACTATCCGCCGCTGCCGACGTCGGTGTCGCAGCTCACGAGCATCACGACGGCCCAGGTCGGCGCGTTCGCGAAACGTGCGTTCCGCGCGCAGAACTCCGTCCTCGCGCTGACGGGCAACGTCGACGCCTCGAGCATATCGGCGGTGACGGACGGAAGCGGTCCCGGCTCGATGGACACTCCCTACGGCTCGAAGCTGGAAGGAACGCCCGCGTCGACGACCGCGTCGGGCGCGGTTGACGGTGTTGGACTCGCCTGGATCGGTCCGCCCATCGCGGATCAGAAAGCGGCGACGGCGCTGGATTTCGTCGCGGACTATCTCTTCCGGGAAGAAACGGGCGTCGTGTCGCGGGCGCTCGATCGCGCGGATAGCGACGCGTTGGTTGTGGGGCAGTTCATCACGCTGCACGATCCGGGCGTGATGGTCGTCACGATCGGCGGCAGTAACGAAAAGGAGACCGAGAAGAGCGTGCTCGAGGCGCTCGGAGGATTGCAACAGCCGATGGATGCCCGGACCTTCAACGCGGCGCGCGAGGCGTTTCTCTATCACGTTGCGACCGACACTCAAACGCCCGAGCAACGCGCGGACAACCTCGGTTGGTACTCCACCGAGGGCGACCTCGACTACGCTCCCGGCATCGCCAATGGAGCCTACGAACAGGCGGCCCGGGCTCTCGATCCCCAATACGTCGCTGAGGTCGTCCGCCGCTACCTACACAACCCCGTGATCGTCGACCTCGTCGCGACCACGCCGCAGAAGGAGCCGTCCCGGTGAGATCTCTGTTCGCGCCCTGCCTCGCCGCGGCTCTGGCGATCGCGCTGCCGACGGCCGCGCGCGCCGCGGCCGTCGCGATTCCGGCCCCGAGCGTGGAAAATGCCGGAGGAACGGTGATCGTGCGGCAGTCCGACGGCGCCGCCTCCCTCGTTGGTGTCACCCTCATCGTCCGGGCCGGCCTCGATCGCCAAACCATGCGGCAGAACGGCCTGGCCGCGCTCGTCGCCGAAACTATCGTGCGTACGCCGGTCGACGGCGTTGCGCTGGAAGACGCGATCGCCGCGCGCGGCGGATCCGTACGCTTCACCATCGACCCGGGCGACGTGCGCTTTTACGTCGAGGCGCTGGCCGAGGACGCGCCGCCAGTCCTCGACCTATTCCGCAGCGCGCTCGCAGCGCCGGACTTCTCACCGGCGACGATTCGCGACGCTCGCGGCGTGCTCGTGCGGCAGATCGCGCAGGTTCAGCAGGTCGCTCTCCAGGTCGGAATCGACATGCTCAATGCGGCGTCGTCGCGGCAGGCCAACGCCGGTCTGCCGGAACTCGGCACTCCGGCGTCGCTCGCGCAGTTTTTCTCCGATGACGCACGCTCGTTTTACCGCGCTTACTATCGCCGCGGCGGCGCCGTGGTCAGCGCCGCCGGGCGGCTCGACGCGCTGGCGCCGCAGTCGCTCGCCGCGCTCGCCGGCGCGCTGCCCGCCGGAACGACGTCGCCCGTCGCGGTGCGCGTTCCACAGCTCAACGGAGCGACGCACGAGATCGTCGCGCATCGCGACATCGCTTCGCCCTGGCTGATCGCGCAGTATCCCGCGCCCAGCGTGAGCAGCCGGGACTTCGGGCCGATGCTCGTTTTGGCGGCGTTCGTCCGGCGAACGCTGTCGGACATCGCACAGGTGCCGGGCGTCGTTTCGCCGACCTTCGCTTCGCGCTCGGTCGGGACCGTATACGCGTACGATCGCGCGCCCGCGACGCTGGTGCTGTACGTCAACGGCGGGCTGATCGGCAACCCGAGTCGCGCATTTGCGACGGCGCTCTCGGTCGTCAGCGTGCTCGCCGCGTCGCGCCTCCAAGGCTCAATCGAGGAGTTCAAGGCCGAGGCGGCAGGCGATTTCGCCAACGACGCGACGACGCTGGAAACGCGCACGTGGCTGGCGGCGGTCTTCTCGACCGGCAGCGCATCACCCGATTTCATCAATCGAGCCCTGGCCGCGATCTCCTCGACGACGCCGGACGACGTGCAGCGCGTCGCCCGTACCTACCTGGGCAACCCGACGATCGCGCTCGTTCTCCCTCGCGGCGAGAACCTACAGGATTAACGACTCGCTCTGAACGTTGCGCTCGTTCATGATTACTTGAACCAGCGTGGCGGCGCGGAGCGAGTCTTCGCCTGGATCGCGCGGGCGTGGCCCGACGCGCCGATCTATACCGCGCTATACGACCAGCGCGCCGTCGGCGATCTCTTCCCCGCGACGCGAGTCCGCCGTTCCTACCTCGCGCGACTGCCGCTTGCGAACCGCTACTTCCGCGCGCTCGCGCCGCTCTATCCGCACGCCTTCGAGGCCTTCGATTTCTCGCGCTTCGACACGATCGTGAGCTCGACGACCGCTTGGGCGAAAGGCGTCGTCGTCCCGCCCGGTGCCGTCCACGTCTGCTATATCAACACCGTCAGCCGCTTCGCGTTCGCCTACGACGAGTACGTGCGCACGCCGCTGGCGCGTCCGGTGGTGGATCGGCTGATCGCCTGGGATCGCGCCGCAGCGGCGCGCCCCACCCGATTCGTGGCGAACTCGCAGAACGTTGCCGCGCGCATCGCCCAGTACTACGGCCGCGACTGCGACGTGCTGCATTGTCCGGTGGACGTCGATCGCTTCAGCATCGGCAGCGGCGGCGGCGACTACTTCATCGCCGCCTCCCGCCTGCTGCCGTACAAGCGCGTCGATCTCGCCATCCGCGCGGCCGCCCTCGCCGGCGTGAAGCTGCTCGTCGCCGGCTCGGGCCCGGCGGAGAACGCGCTGCGCGAGCTGGCCCACGGCACGACAACTACGCTGCTCGGCTACGTTCCCGACGCGCAGCTCAACGCGCTGTTCGGCGACGCGCGTGCCGCGATCGTCCCAGGCGAGGAGGACTTCGGTCTCGTCCCGCTCGAGGCGGCCGCGACCGGGCGCCCGACGATCGCCTTCCGCGGCGGCGGCGCGCCCGAGACGATCGTGGAAAATCAAACGGGCGTGTTCTTCGATGAGCCGACTGCCGAATCGCTCGCCGCCGCCCTGCGCACGTTCGATCCGTCGCGCTTCGATCCGCAGCGGTTGCGCGCGCATGCCGAAAAATTCGCGCCGCAGCAGTTCATCGAGCGGTTACGCGCTATCGTGGATCGCGTGCATCGGGAACACGCAGCGACGTAGGTGGGCGTCCGACGTGATGCTGAGGAAGCTCCGACCGACGAGCCCTTCGACTCGCTTCGCTCGCTCAGGACAGGCTCCGATGGAGGGCGGGAGCGAGGAGGCGGAGCAGCAGGAGCGGAGTCCGGATGGCGGAGCGACGAGCGGTTCCGAAGCGTCATGCTGGGCGCCTAGTTACGTCGCGGCATAGTGCAGGAGTAGTGTGCGTCCGATTTACATAGCCGTCGCTGTTTTTGCGTTAGTGTATATCGGCTTGGATCTGAACAAACTGTATGCCTTGCGCTATGGCGCCGATCTTGGGACGTATCTGCAGACGTTCGTGAACCTGCGCCACGGTTCGTCCTGGAACTACGGCGAGTGGCGGCCGCACCTTGCGGTGCACGACTCGTGGGTGCTGGCGGCGTTCGTTCCGCTGGTCGCGCTGTTTCCACGCGCCGAGACGCTGATCGTCGTGCAGGTGCTGGGCGTGGCGCTCGCGGCGATCCCGCTCGCGCTGCTCGCGCGCGAGATCGGGGTCGAGCCGCGGGCCGCGAACCTCGTCGCCATCGCCTATCTGCTGACGCCGTCCGCGCAGGGGCTGAGCTACGACAACTTCTCGGAGAATGCGTTCGTACCGCTGCTCGCGTTCGGCGCGGCGCTCTTCGTGCGGCGGCGCGCGTTCTGGCCGGCGCTGATCGTGGCACAGTTGCTGCTCGGCTTGAAAGAGGATCAGATTCTGTTCGTCTTGTGGTTCGCGGTCGCGTGCGCGCTATGGTGGGACCGCCGCATCGGCATCGCGCTCGGCGCGCTCGCGCTCTGCAACGGCGTGGGGTTCGCTCTGGTCGAGCGAGCGTCGGCGACCGCGCCCAGCCTGCCGCAGTATTCGCTCGCGGTGTTCGACCCGGCCAGCAAGATAGGGATGCTGTTTCTGTTGCTCGCGCCGTTCGCGTTCGCTCCCGTCGGCACCGGATGGTGGCTGCTTTTGGGAGTGCCGCTGCTCGCCGAGATCGTCCTGATGCGACCGTGGAACTACGAGGCGAGTCGCGTCGGCTCGCACTACACCGCGGCGCTGCTCGCGGCGACGGCGGTCGCGGCGGCATTCGGCGTGCGGCGTTATCCTCGTTTCGCGCGTTATATGGTCGCGTCGGCGGTGGTGGTGCTGCTCCTCTTCAACGACAGCGTGTTGCGCCCGGGTCGCTGGCCGTACGTCGTCGACTGGAACGCGTATGCGCGCGCTCTGGCGGTCCGCGACGGCGATCGGGCCGTTCTGTTGCGGCGGGGTGACGAAGGCGTATGGGCGATCGCGGCCGCTAACCCGAGCGTCCGGCTCGATCCGCGCCCCGACCCGCGCTTTCCGCACTGCCCGGGCTACGACACCAGCGCCGCGGCGTTCTTCGGCAGCCTCGCCGGACGCATGCCGGAGCATCTATGCGGCGGCGTGCCGGTGCGTCAATGAGCGCGACGCTGCGCGTTCGCGCCATGCGCGAGGACCGCGGTCGCTTCGCGGCGCTGCGCGATGCACGCGTTCTGATCTACTGGCCGCACGGATTGGGCGACTGGGTCCATCTGGGTACGGTCCTGCCGCTGCTGGAGCCCTCCAACGTATATGCGATCACGCGGTTCGGCGACGACTACGCGAGCGTGATGGAGGGAAACGCCCTGGTTCGGACGCTGCTGAGCGGCACGCGTGCTCCCGGCGACGGCGGGGAACTCGGAGCGCGTCATCTCGGACTGACGCGCAAACGCTGCGACGGCCGAGTCGCGACGCTCGAGCTTCCGGCTCCGCTCGACGCAGGCGTCACGGAGTTCGCGCCGAGCGTCCTGCTCTGGACGGATTATCCCGAGACGGAAGGCAGGACGGCATATCCGTTTCACACCAAGGCGCGCAACCTGGCGCGCCTGCTCGTGCGCCCGGAGCGGCTGGCCGGGTTCGATCTATCGGCGCCGCTTCCGAGTTCGATCGACTTCAACGTCACCGCGAACACGCGCCGGCTGGTCGACCAACGCCTGGCGGAGCACGCGCCGCCCGGCACGCGCGTGTGCGTGATCTCACGGACGGGGGTGACGGCGTCGCGCAAGAACTGGGGCAATGCCTCGGAGGCGCGCGAGTTCGTCGCGGCGATGCAAGCGATCTCGCCGCGTTGGCGGTTCGTTTCGATGGATGACGAACCGCTGGGCGAGGGCGTCGCGGGATTTCGCAAACTGTTCGCCGGCGCGGCGGAGCCGTTCGCACTCCTGTACAAGGCGCTCGCGGCCCGGACCGATCTTTTCGTCGGCATACCCGCGGGGCCGCTACACCTGACGATGGCGCGCGGCGACGTCCCGACGATCGGGCTGTGGCTCGCGCACCACCCGGATTGGTACGACGAGCCGAACCCGAACGCGATTCACGTCGTGGGGAGCTACGTTCGCGAGCGCGGGTTCGATCGGCGGCCGGCGACGACGACGAAACCGCCGTCGCTCGCGCACCGGCTCCGCTACGTCGAAACGCGCTCCATCGGGGCCGAGGTCGTCATGGAGGCTGCCCGCGAGCTCATTGCGTGATCTTCGGCACGAAGAGGAGCGCGACGATGGACAGCGAGTTGAACAGCGCGTGCGAGATCATCGAAGCCCACGCGTTGCGCGTGCGATAATAGACGGTGCAGAGCACGATGCCGCCAAGCGCCAGCGGCACCGCAGCATACGCGTCGCCGTGCGCTATCCCGAACAGCACGCCGCTGAGCACGGCGCCTCCCCAGAAGCCGGCGTATCGAAGCCCCAGATTGAAGAAGAAGACGCGGAAGAACGTCTCCTCCGCGAACGGCGCAAAGACGACGGCGAACACGGCAAATATGACGACCGTCGTCGGGTCGTGCAGCTCCCGAAAGATCTGTACGATGTCTTGCTGATGCTGGCTGTGCAGCAGGTAGTCGATGAGCGACGCGCCGCCGTTGGCGACGATCACCATGCCGACGGCGCCGAGCAGAGCGGTTCCGACGTTCGCCGCGCTCGGCATGCGAAAGCCGAGCTCGCGCAGGCTGAACTTGGAGAGCGCCGGAAGCGCGGCCAGCAGCACCGCTACCAGGGCGCCTTCCACGACGAACTGGAGCAAGAGAAGAGCGTCGAACTCGATCGGGCTGACGGCCGGCACACGCGTGGTCTTCAGCCCGGCGATGAAGGCGGCTACGAAAAGAAACGCGATGAACCCGGCGAGAAACCAGGTCCAGACGCTGCTAAAACTATCCTTCGGCCAGCGCGTCGGCCAGTCGCGCGAAATCGCTGAGGGCGAGTCGTTCACCGCGTAGCTCCGGAGAGATTGTGCTGAGGTCCAACGCCCGCACGATCGCCGCGCGATCGAGATCGAGCGAAAGCGCGAGGCTGTTGACGAGCGTTTTGCGGCGGTACGCGAACGCGCCCCGTACGACCTTCCAGAACATCGCCGGATCGCGCACGCGCGCCGCCGGCTGCGCGCGCCGCAGAAGCCGTACGACGCTCGACTGCAC
The DNA here is from genome assembly GCA_963752825.1 of Vulcanimicrobiota bacterium. Classification (GTDB taxonomy): domain Bacteria; phylum Vulcanimicrobiota; class Vulcanimicrobiia; order Vulcanimicrobiales; family Vulcanimicrobiaceae; genus Cybelea. Next base: position 1,509,960 of record CAVVZF010000001.1, read on the forward strand.
CTTGGGAGGCGGGAAGAACGAGCGCGGCGCGAGCGTAAACGCGAGCTCCACCGTCATCGCATACTGGATCGCCACGGAGAGGCTGCCGTAGGCCGGCGTTCCCGGCGATGCGCTCAGCCGTTCCGCGACGTCCTTTTGCACCATGACCGTCAGCGCTTGCGGACCGTCTTCCATCTCGACGAGCCGCAGGATCAGCGGGGTCGCGATATTGTAGGGCAGGTTTCCGGCGACGCGCCATGCGCGGACGCGCGACCACGCGCGGTAGTCGAACGTCAGCGCGTCCGCTTCGACGACGTTCGCTGCGTCGAATTCCGGGCGAGAACGTAGCAGCACGACGAGCTTCGGATCGATCTCGAGCGCGGTGACGTCGGCGCCTTCTTTCAACAGCGCGAGCGTGAGCGCGCCGGTGCCGGCGCCGATCTCGAGGATTCGCGTTCCCGGGGGCTCACCGGCTAGGCTCAGCCGCGCGACGTGGCGCGCGGCCGAAGCGTTGACGAGAAAGTTTTGTCCGTAACGCTTGCGCGGCCGGACGTTGGCCTGTGCGAGGAGCTTACGGGGGCTGAGCACCCAGCCATTGTACGCTACTTGAGGCGATAGACTTCGACGTCGCGCCGTCCGAACAGCATCGCGTCGCGCCACGAGTCGAATCCCAGGTCGATGCGATGGCCGACAATGGCGCCGCCGGTGTCGCCGGCGATCGCGGGCCCATAGCCGGGAATATAGAGGCGCGTTCCGAGGGGAATCACGCGCGGATCCACCGCGACGATTCCATGACCGGCGCGCCGGCCGATCGCCGTCATCCCGTCGCAGCCCCCGCACGCTGCGGTATAGGCGGTCGCGACCATCACTATCGCGTCTCGTTCGAGCAAGGCCATGCGCGCGACGCCGTGCGCTTCGAAGGCCTCGAGCGGCGAGTAGCCGATTCCGTCGGCGACGACTCGCGTACGCGCCGCGCGGATCACCCTGGACCATACGACGACGCGGTGAACCGGACCGCCGTCGCGCTGGGCGTAGCGGGCATCCACTTCGAGGAGTCCGGGGGTGCCATGGGCGACGAGCTTGGAGAGTCCGGGGTAGAGCGTCGGGGTCAACCGGTGGACGGTCTGCGGCGCGATCGCGCGGTGCTCGACGCCTTCCCACGTAAGAAGGCCGTCCTTATGCCAAGTGACCTTCGAGGGTGGGGTCCCCGAGAACGGCGTGGCTGCGTAAGCCGGAAAGCCGCATAGTGCGGCAGCCGCGAAAGTGGCGCAAAGCACGCGTCCGATCAACCCTGTATTCCTTTCGTTCCGGCTCGTCGCTAAGGTTTGCGCTGCACACCACGCAGGCTGCGAACGATGAGCGGCGAGTCGCGTTTGTTTGGAAGCGGCGCAAGGCGGCCGCTGGGCGATGGATCCTACGGAAGCGCCAAGACACTCGGGAGCCTGCTCGCTGTCCGTTTTGGCAGGCTCAAACTGACCCCGGCACTATACCACACCCGGCTGAAAGCGGCGATATGCCCTTAGTCATAACCTGCAAGGAGGGGCCTTCTCGCCGGGCGCGCGCGCACCACGGCGCGAAAGAGGCTCGCGATGGAGTCGCTGCGCGTCGGCTTTTTCACCGAGATCTACCGGCCCGTGGTGAACGGCGTCGTAGCTTCGGTGGAGGGTCTCGCCGAGGGCCTACGCGCGCGGGGACATGCGGTCTACTGCTTCGCGCCTCGAATGCCGGGATACGATGAGCCCGACGGCCCCGTCTTCAGGATGCCCTCGCTGCCGCTGCCGACGAAGACGCCCTACCGGCTGACGCTTCCCCTCGTGAGCCGGCGCAACCTCAACGGCATCATCAAACGGCTGTCCGTCGTGCACGTCCACTCGCCGTTCGTCACCGGTTGGATGGGCCTACGCTACTCCCGTCGCTACGGCATGCCGCTCGTATACACGTATCACACGCAGCTGGAGGCTTACGCGCACTACATCCCGTTCGAAGCAAATGCGACGCGGTTTGCGGCGACGCAGCTGACGCGCGCCTTTGCGAACATGACCGATGCCGTGATCGTGCCGACGCGCGCGATGGCGCAGCGTTTGGTCGAGATGGGCGTGCGCGCGCGTGTCGAGATCGTGCCGAGCGGCATTGACGTCACTCGGTTCGGCGCCGGCCGCCGCGACGAGGCACTGCGAGCAAAGCTCGGCGCTCGCGCCGGGGAGCGTCTCTTGCTGTCCGTCGGGCGGCTTGCGAAGGAGAAGAACCTTGAGCTGCTGCTTCGTGGGCTCGCGGGCGCACGCGATCCATCACTGCGCCTCGCGATCGCCGGAGACGGCCCGATGCGCTCCGAGCTCGAAGAGCTGGCGCGGGGCGTCGGCGTGAGCGGGCACACCCGGTTCCTCGGGGCGGTCCCGCGCGACCAGCTGCCCGATCTCTACGCCAGCGCGGACGCCTTCGTCATGCCCAGCACCACTGAGACTCAGGGTCTCGTCCTGGCCGAGGCGCTCGCGGCCGGTGCCCGCGTCATCGCCTCCGACTCGGCCCAGAGCCGTGACGTGTTGGGCGCGGCCGGGATCATCGCCCAGCCTAGCCCGGCGGGGTTTGCGCGGGCCCTGCGCGAGGTCCCCGAGCGGCCGGATCGCGCCGTCTCCGAGGCGGCCCGGCACGCCGCCGGACGGTTCTCGCTCGACACGCAGACGGATCGGACCCTGGCCCTCTACCGGAGCCTCCTCGAACCCGCGCAAATCGCTTGACTGCGAACATATGTTCGCTATAGACTGGGTAAGAGGCTGATGGAATGCGAGTCTCGAGGCCAGGGGTGGAAGCAGTAATCGGCTACGCGGTCGGGCCGCGCGGGCTAGGCCTCGCATACGCACGCCTGACCGGCTCGGGCAGCGCCAAGCTGCTGCGATCGACGTTTAGGAGTCTCCCGGCGTCGGATCGAGCCGGCGGGTATGCGGCGGTGACCGCCATCGTACGAGCGCTACGCGATCGTGGTTTCGACAATCTGCGTTTGGTCTTGAACGATGCCGAACTGGTCGAAGAGATCGCGAAGCGGCGCGAGCCGTCGCAAGTGCTCGCACTCCCCTTCGTCCGTCTGCGTTGCGTTCTGAACACGCTTTCCGGGTTTAGCGTCGCCGCCGGAGCGACCGACGACCTCACGCAAAGGGCACGAGCCGAAGTAGCGCTGAACCTGGCGGCATGACCCTCAGCCGGCTCGCGCCGGCGTGTTTGCCCGTCGAGACCGAAGCGCTTGCGATGGCCCTGCTCGGCTGCGTGCTCGTGCGAGAAAGCAGCGACGGCGTGACTGCCGGAAGAATCGTAGAAACCGAGGCCTATCTGCCGGGCGATCCCGCGTGTCACGCGTATCGCGGCGAGAGCCTGGGCAACGCGACGCTCTTCGGACCCCCACATCGCGCTTACGTTTATCAAATCTACGGAACATCGTACTGTTTCAACCTGTCGAGCGAGCTCGCTGGGGAAGGCGCGGGCGTGCTCGTCCGCGCTCTGGAACCCATCGCAGGCCTCGGACTGATGCAGGCGCGACGGGCGATAATGCGAGTCCGCGATCTGTGCCGCGGTCCCGGACGGCTTTGCAGTGCCCTCGCGATCGATCGCTCGTTTGACGGGCTCGACCTGCTGACGCACCCCCAGCTCTGGCTTGCGCAGACGCCGGGCGGTCGTATGCGCGTGAGGCGGAGCCGGCGCATCGGCGTGACCAAGGCCACGCGGAGACGGCTGCGCTTTTACGAGGCAGGAAATCCCTATGTCAGCGGGCCGGCTCGCTTAAGCCCTGCTTGAAGGCTTGCTGGCCCTGTGCTATAGTGTGGTCGTCGCCGCGTCGCTTTTTGCCGACGGTGCGACGAATTTTGACATCCCCTCGCTCACGTCACCGGTCTGAAAAGCGTAGGCAGCCTCGCCTCGTCCTCGACCTGCAAGCTTGACGTGTGCGGCTCTAAACAGCGAGATACGTTCTGCAAACCGAACATCGCCCCAACACCGAACAACGTTTCAATAACGATACGCGCCAGCAGAGCGGCGGACGCCGCCGGCGTTCGCGACGCCGCCATCACTTTGCGCAAAATCCGGCGGCATATCACGATCAGCTTCCGCAGGTCGAAGTGCCGCCGATGCTCACCGCGGCTCAGCTTGGTGAGAAGACGAAGACCGAGCTGCTCGACATCGCGAAGGAGCTCGAGGTCGAGATTCCGACTCCGGCCAAAGTCAAAAAGGACGAGATCGTCGGCCTGCTCGTGCAGGCGCAGATTGCCCGTTCCGGGATCGAGGTGGCGAGTGGAATCCTCGACATCCTGCCGGAGGGATACGGTTTCTTGCGCCGCGCGGGCTACTACATCGGCAACGACGACATCTACGTCAGTCAGTCGCAGATACGGCGCTTCGAGCTTCGGCGCGGCGACATGGTCGAAGGCCAGGCCCGCCGGCCGAAGGAAGGCGAAAAGTATTACGGGCTTATCCGCGTCGACAAGGTCAACGGACTCGACCCGGAGGCGATCAAGGGACGGCCGGTGTTTGAAAAGGGAACGCCGATCTTCCCGGAGGAGCGTTTCAAGCTCGAGAACCGCTCGACGCAGCTCTCGACGCGCGTCATCGATCTCTTCTCCCCGATCGGCAAGGGCCAGCGCGCCCTGATCGTCTCGCCGCCGAAGGCCGGCAAGACGACGCTGCTCAAGAACATCGCTCAAGGCATCGCGATCAACCATCCCGACGCACACATCATCGCGCTGCTCGTGGACGAACGTCCCGAAGAAGTCACCGACATGCAGCGCACGATCGACGGCGAGGTCGTCGCCTCGACGTTCGACGAGCATCCCGAGAACCACACGACCGTCGCGGAGCTCACGATGGAGCGCGCCAAGCGACTCGTCGAGCTCGGCAAGGACGTCGTGATCCTGCTCGACTCGATCACGCGCCTCGCCCGCGCGTACAACCAGGTCGTCGCGAGCTCGGGGCGCACGCTGTCGGGCGGGCTCGACACGGCGTCGCTGCACAAGCCGAAGCGCTTCTTCGGTGCCGCTCGCAAGATCGAGAACGGTGGATCGCTGACGATCGTGGGAACCGCGCTGATCGAGACGGGATCGAAGATGGACGACGTGATCTTCGAGGAGTTCAAGGGCACCGGCAACATGGAGCTCAACCTCACGCGCAAGCTGGCCGAGTCGCGCGTCTTTCCGGCGATCGACATCAAGCGGTCGGGAACGCGGCGCGAAGAGCTGCTGCTCTCGCCCGAGGAGATGCGCAAGATCTGGATGCTGCGGCGTGCAACCGCCGTCCTCAACACCGGCGACATCACCGAGATCATCCTCGACAAGATGGTGCAGACGCGCACGAACGAAGAGTTCCTGCAGTCGGTTACCAAAGAGGCGATGTCGATGTCGCGCGGTTACGAGGATAACGGGAAATACTAGAGCCCGGAACGCGGTCGCGTCGACATGACGCTTCGGAACCGCTCGTCGCTCCGCCATCCGGGCGGCCATTCACACGCCGCCGGAACGGGACGTAGCCGCCGCTAGCCGCCGTTCCTTCACTTAATATTTTGTGGGGAGGGCGACGAGGCTCAACAAGTTTCTAGCGCGCGCCGGCGTTGCGTCGCGGAGGCATGCCGACGAGCTGATTGCGGGTCGGAGGGTGCGCGTCAACGGGCGCGTCGTTCAGGAGCTTGGCACCGTCGTCGAGGACGGCGATCGGGTTGAAGTGGACGGCAAGGTCGTCGAGCTTCCTGGTGAGCACACGTATTTGCTGTTGCATAAGCCCGTCGGGGTCGTGACGACGATGCGCGACCCTGCGGGTCGCGCGAGCGTCGCGGATCTCGTCGTGCAGCCTGGAGTTTTTCCGGTGGGGCGCCTGGATTATGCGACGGGGGGCGCGTTGTTGCTGACGGACGACGGCGATCTGGCGCACAGCCTGCTCCATCCGCGTTTCGGCGTGGAGAAGACGTACCGGGCGGAAATCGCGGGACGATTGTCAGCGGAAGACCTTCACAGGTTGGTCCACGGCGTGACGCTGCCCGATTTTCGCGCGGCGGCCGCGAAGGTGCGCGTCGTCGCGACGCGCCGGGACGGTAGCGTCGTCGACGTAACGATCCACGAAGGGCGCAATCGCCAGGTCCGCCGGATGTTCGAGGCGCTCGGGCATCGCGTTCTAGCACTGACGCGGACGCAGTTCGGCCCCCTGCGGCTCGGCACGCTGCCGCCCGGTCGGTTCCGGGAGCTAACTCCCCGCGAGCGCGCCGCGCTCGAGCGGCACCGCAGGCCGCCGACGTGACGGCCTCGTACCTCCTCCGCGTGAGGTGCGCCATGAAACGTCTTGGCAGAGTCGTCGCTCCGATCGCGGCCGCGCTCGCCGTCTTCGCCGCAGTCCCGGTACTCGCACAGTACGCGAACGAATTCGCGCCGGCGAAACTGCTTCACCAGGGAACCACAACGAAACCGATCGTGGGCAGCGGCAAGGTCGTCGTCCAGGTCGAGGTGCACTCGGATGGTTCGCATCGCGCGATCAAAGTGATCAGCTCGACCAACCCGGGCGACAACGGAGCCGCGATGGAGATCGCGCAGAACTCGACGTATCGTCCGGCGCACCGCGGCTCGACTCCGGTCACGGCGTTCTACGACTTCACCCTGCAATTCAACGGTAAGTCGGTGGCGAACGCGTCAAGCGAAGGCTCGGAGTCCGGCCCGAGCGTACCGGCGGGCGGGTCGCTGAGCGGCGCGGCGAGTCAAGTGGCGGCGCTGATTCGGGCGAAGCAGTATACGCAAGCCAAGTCTAAGGCCCAGATGGAGCTGCTGTCGTCGCCCGGCGACGAGTCGCTACGCCAGATGCTCGGGGTCGCGGCGTTCGACAGCGGAGACTTCGCCACGGCCGCCTCCGCCTTCGACAAGGTCGCAACGATCGGCCAACAGTTCAAGCCGATCGCCGCCCAGAGCTTCGCCAGGGCCGCCGTCGACGTCGCGGGCACCGACCCCACCAAGGCGTTGGGCTACGCGCAGAAGGCCGTCGCGCTCGACCCGAGCACGAACTCGAAGTACGCGCTCGGTCAGGCGCAACTCGCCAACAAGCAGTATTCGGACGCCATCACGACGCTCAAGCAGGTTCACGCCGTCGCCTTCGCCGATCCGAAGACGCCCACCAACGCCAAGATCGCGATCGACACGGCGCTGATGAACGCGTACCAGCAGACCAACGACACCCAAGACATGCAAGCGATGGCGGCCGAAGCGAAGCGGCTCGATCCGAACAGCACGCTGCCCGGGCGCGTCCTGGGGGCCGGTCTGCTCAACTCGGGCGTCGCCGCGGCCAATGCGAACAACTACAGCGAGGCCTTCAAGGACTTCGATCAGGCTGCCGCCGGGGGCGATCCCGAGGTTGCCGTCACAGCCTATACGCAGGCGGCGTTCTTGGTTGCAAAGATGGACAAGCCGGACTACAAACGGATGCAGGCGTACGCCGACAAGGCCCTCGCGCTCAAGCCCAACGATGCGGCCGCGAACTTCGCCGAAGGCATTGCGTTGACGGGGCAGTGGGCATCCAGCCACGACGACGGCACGAAGAAGAAGGCCGCCGATGCCCTCGATAAGGCCGATCAGCAAGCGAAGGCCGAGGGCAACGAAGCGCTCTCCCTGCAAATCGAATCGTTCGTCAAAAAGAACCTCAACGCCGCACCCGCCGGGCAGTCGGGAAGCGGTAGTTAAGGTTACCAGGACTTTAGGCCGGAGTAGGCCAATGTCGCGCTCCTCACGGGGCGGAAGGCCGCCGCGGAGCGCACGTTTAGTGGAGGGGTCGTAAAGCCGTGTTTTCGGGATTTTTGGGTCTCATGCAGCAGGGCGGCTGGGATATGTGGCTGCTGCTGCTCATTTCCATCGTCGGTCTCGCCGTCGTAATCGAACGCCTGGTCTTTTTCGGGATGCAGCACTCCGATGCCAAGGGGCTGCTTCGCCAGATCGGCACCAAGGTGTCGGAAGACGATCTCGACGGGGCGATCGCGCTCTGTAAAAAGAACCGCGGAATGCTTCCGAGGATTCTCGAGTTCGGGCTGCGTCGCGGCGAGAAGAACCGCACCGACATCACCGATGCGCTCTCGATCGCGCTGATGGAGCACCTCAACTCGCTGGAGCGCAACCTGGCCATCATCGGGACGATCGCCGTCATCGCGCCGTTCGTCGGACTCTTCGGGACGGTCTTGGGCATCATCCGCGCGTTCCAAGACATCGCGCTGAAGGGCAACTCGACCCCGGCGGTCGTTGCGGCCGGCGTCTCGGAGGCGCTCATCACGACGGCGAGTGGCCTGATCATCGCCGTCATCGCTGTGGTTTTCTTCAACTTCTTCAAGTCGCGCATCAAGAATTACAATCAGGAAATGATCGTCGCCGCCAACCAGCTCGCCGAGATGCTGCACTTCCATAACACCGGCGCGCCGATTCCGACCGACCTCTACCAGCCGACAAAAGCGACCGCCAAGTAAGGCGGTAGGGCGCAACCATGGGACTGCTCTCGGCACAACAAGAGCAAGAGGTAATGGCGGAGATCAACATCACGCCGTTCACCGACGTCTTGCTCGTCCTGCTGATCATCTTCATGATCCTCGCCGCGCTGGTCGCTCCGCCGGGCTTCGAAAAAGAGCTGCCCAACAAGAACAACAATCCGTCCACTCAGAACAAGAACAAGAACGACATCGAAGTCGACGTCAACAATAAGGGCGTGATCTTCGTCGACGGAACGAAGACCGACCAGACGGGCATCTACCGCATCATGTACGACGCCTCGAAGAAGAAGCCGCACCACCACGTCGCCATCATCGCCGACGCCAAGGCGCCGTACGGGGTCATCATTCGGATTTTGGACGCCGCCAAGAACGCCGGCCTGGAAGACGTCGGCTTCGTAACATCGTAGGGGAGGATTAGCACGTGGCCGTTTCCACGGGCGGAGGCGAAGATGAGGTAATGTCGACGATCAACATCACGCCGTTTACGGACGTGCTGTTGGTGTTGCTCATTATCTTCATCATTTTGGCGTCGGTCACGAAAGAGCCGAGGCTACCCGACGCCTACAATAAGGACAAGGTTCAGCCGTCGCAGATCGTCGTGATCATCGACGAGCACGATCACGTCCAGATCGGCTCCAACCAGGTGTCGATACTGGATATGAAAGCGGCGTTCGGGCAGCTGCAGGACGCCACCGGGCATCGCTTCAAGAGCGTGATCATCAAGGCGGATCCCAAGACCAGCTACGGCGTCATCCTACAGGTGATGGACGCCGCGAAGTCCGTCGACCTCACCGACTTCGGCCTAGCCAATCACGTTGAGGGCACGCCCGCGGGGACGACGCAGTAGGCGATGGCCAAGCGCGGTTCTGGATTCATCACTACCGGGGAGCGCGTCCGAAGCTTCATCGGATGGGCGTTCGTTATCTCGATCGTCGCGCACTTGGCAATCGGATCGATCTTCCCGAACATCCTCAAGCACGGCGAGGAAAACAAGACTGAAGAGATGACCGTTTCAAAGATTCACAAGGTCATCGTCCATACGCCGCCGCCGCCGACTCCCACCCCGCCGCCGACCCCGACGCCGCCGCCCCAGGCGACGCCGCCGCCCAAACAGCAGCAGGTGCAGCAGCCGAAGCTCAAGGTCAACCTCGTCCACACGACGAGCAGAGCCGCCTCCGGTTCGACGGAAAACACGGTATCGCAGCCCAAGACCGGCAGCGAGAACGGTGCGCCGCAGGGCGTGGGGACCGGGCCGCCGCAACCCGCCGGCACGCCGGCCGGAACGCCCAAGCCGGCCTGCGCAAATCCGAACGTGGAAGCGACCGTGACGAATCCGGTGCAGCCGGATTATCCGCAGTCCGCGCTCGATCTCGGCCTCGGCGCGGTGACGGTCAACGTGGAGGTCACGGTCGGCCCGAGCGGCAACTTGATCGCGGCCAAGGTCTACAAGAGCTCGGGAAATATGTCGATCGATCAGGCGGCGTTGCGCGCGGCCCGGCAGTCGACCTACTCGCCGAAGCTCATAAACTGCTCACCGACGACGGGTGATTATCTCTTCCGCGCGGATTTCCAGCCCGACTAGCACACTCGCGCGTCATGAGCCATGAAACGCATTCCGCGTTTGTTGGTGATTGCGTTTGCGCTCTCGCTGCTCGTGCACCTGATCGTCGCGCTGATCGTGCGGCCGCCGGCGCCTACGCCGCAGGGCCCGGCTGAGGTCGTTTCGATCGAACATCGGCCGGCAACGATCGCGGTGACCAAGCTGCGCACGCCGCCTCCGCCGCCGCCCAACCGTACGCCGGCGCCGCGCACCGTCAGCTCCGCGCCGCCACGCAAGCCGACCGGACTCGAAGGGCCGGCGGGAACCGCCTACGGCACGCCCCCGGCGCCCACCCCGGCGCCGGCCACGCCGCCGCCGCCGCTCGCCGCGACGAGCGCCGCGGGATGCGCGCAGCCCAACGCGGCTGCGGCGATCGCCGCCTCGCCGGGGCCGCCCGACATCGCGCCCGCGGCACGGGCCGAGGGGACCGGCGGCGTCGCGCTCGTGCGCGTGCAGATCGATCCGAGCGGGCAAGTGACGGGCACGGGCGTCATCCAAAGTACCGGCAATTCCTCGCTCGACGTGGTCGCCGTCGCGATGGCGCGCGACGCGCGGTATAGTCCGGCCCTCCGCGATTGCAAGCCGATTGCGGGAGACTACACGTTTAGCGTAAAGTTCGTCGCGTGGTAGAGGCCGCTCGACCAGCGTGACGTTCTTCCAGGCCCTCGTTTTAGCGCTGCTGCAGGGCGTGAGCGAGCTGTTTCCAGTTTCGAGCCTCGGCCACACGATCTTGGTCCCGGCCGTGCTCGGCTGGCACAACGTCAATCGCTCGAGCCCGTCGTTTCTCGCGTTCGTCGTCGTGCTGCACTTGGGCACGGCACTGGCTTTGATCGTCTTCTACCGCGCGCAATGGCATGCGATCGTGCGTGCGCTCGTGACGAGCGTCGTTCGCGGTCGTTTGAGCGACGATCGCGACGAGCGCGTCGCTTGGCGACTCGTCGTCGCCACTATTCCGGTCGGCATCCTGGGCTTTATCTTCGAGGTTCCCGTGCGACGTTTGTTCGGCTCGCCGGCGCCGGCTGCGTTCTTCCTCATCCTCAACGGACTCGTGATGTTCGCGGGCGAGGCGCTGCGGCGGCATCAACGGCGAACCGCCGGGCGGACCGACAAGCCGATCGAGGGGCTGAGCTACGCGGGCAGCCTCTCCGTCGGAGCCGCGCAGGCGCTCGCGCTGTTGCCCGGCATCTCGCGCTCGGGAATTTCGATGGTCGCGGGGCTGCTCTGCGACCTCGACCACGAGGACGCCGCGCGCTTCTCGTTCCTGCTGGCAACGCCGGTGATCCTGGCGGCCGCGCTCCTCGAGATACCGAAGCTCTTCGTACCGGACGCGCAGGTCGTGCTCGTCCAGGCGGTCATCGGCGGAATTGCGGCCGGCGTCGCCGCATACCTTTCGGTGGCCTTCTTGACGCGCTACTTTCGGTCGAACGACCTGCGTCCGTTCGGGTGGTACTGCGTCATCGTGGGCGTAATCTGCCTCGTTCTCGCACGCGGGGGAATAATCACATGAGAGTCATCGCGGTCGCCTTGGCGATCATCTTCTTCGTCCTGGGGATTCTCTATGGCATGGGGAAGATCAACCTCTTCACTCAATCCGGCGCGCAACACGCGCACCATATCACGCACCTCGTGGTACTCTGGGCGCTGGCGCTGCTCTGCCTGATTTGGGCACGCTTCCAGGGCGCGCCGCGGTGAAGCTATCGCACGTCGCGCCGGATGCGAGCGTCGAGATGGTCGATGTCTCCGCGAAAGACGTCACGTCTCGATTCGCGCGTGCGGAGGCGGTGGTTCGGATGAACGCCGCGGCGCGTACCGCGCTGCGTGAGGCGACGCTGCGCAAGGGCGATGCGCTGGTTACGGCTCAGGTCGCGGGAATTATGGCCGCGAAACGCACCGCAACGCTGATTCCCCTAGCCCATCCGTTGCCGTTGGATAAGGTCGACGTGCGCTTCGAGTGGCGGGAAGACGGTGCGCTCCGTGTCGAGACGGAGGCCCGCACGTCGGCGCGGACCGGCGTAGAGCTCGAAGCGCTGGTTGCAGCCTCGGTGGCGGCGCTCACTATCTACGACATGGCCAAGGCACTCGACAAGGGCATCACGATCGATTCCCTGCGCTTGCTGCGCAAGACCGGCGGCAAATCCGGCAACTATGACGTTTAAGGTCGCTCTGATCGTGCTCTCTGACCGCGCCGCGGCGGGAGAGCGCGCCGACGAATGCATGCCGATCATGCGCGAAAGGCTCGGCTCTGCATATGCCGTCGTCCGCGAAAGCATCATCTCCGACGATCCGGCGTCGCTGCAGGCGCACCTCGTCGATATCGCAGACTCACACGCCGCGGACCTCGTGCTGACGAGCGGCGGAACCGGGCTTTCACCGCGCGATCGCACGCCCCAGGCGACGGCGGCGGTTCTCGATTACGAGGTCCCAGGCATCGCCGAGGCAATTCGCGCCGCCTCGTTGCAGTACACGCGCACGGCGATGCTCTCGCGCGCGATCGCGGGCGTTCGCGATCGAACGCTCGTCATCAATCTCCCCGGCAGCCCGAAGGCCGTGGCGGAGACGCTGGACGTCGTGCTGCAGGTGCTTCCGCACGCGCTCGAGCTCTTGGCCGACCGGTTACCGGACGGATGAGACGCGTCGCGAGCTACGCCGAAGCCGAGGCGTACCTGCTCGACACGATCGACGAGACGGTGTCGCGCCACACGTCTTACAAGCTCGAACGGATCCGCGCCCTGCTGCGCGATCTCGGCGATCCGCACCGCGCGTATCCGACGATCCACGTCGGCGGGACCAGCGGCAAGGGTTCCACCGCGACGATGATTGCCGGCGCCTTGCAGGCGGCGGGAAAGCGCACCGGACTCCACACGAAACCGCACCTCCACGCGATGACCGAACGCGCTCGCATCGACGGCGTGCCCGTGCCGCCCGAGCGCTTTGCCGCGCTGCTCGACGAGATGCTGCCTGCGATCGCGCGCGCTGCCGCGCAGCACGGGCGCCCGACGTATTACGAGACGCTGCTGGCGCTGGCGTTCAAATACTTCGCCGACGAGCACGTGGACGTGGCGGTGATCGAAGTCGGCTTAGGCGGAAGGCTCGACGGCACCAACGTGATCCTGCCCGTCGTCGCGGCGATTACGTCGGTGGGTTACGATCACACCGACGTGCTGGGAACGACGATCGAAGCGATCGCCTTGGAAAAGGCGGGCATCGCGAAACCGGACGTCCCACTCGTGCTCGCGCCCATACCCGCTGCCGCGCTGGCGGTGATCGAACGCTATGCCTCGGAGGTCGGCGCGCCGATCGTGCATGTATCGCGGGTCGTGCGCGTCGAACGCGAGCAAACCGACGAGCGCGGCGCGCAGATGCTCTCCGTCGTTACGCGGCGCGGGTCGTACCGGCTGCGCCTGGCCGTCGCCGGCGCTTTCCAGCGCACGAACGCGGCGACGGCAATAGCCGTGCTGGAACAGCTGGCCGACGAGCTGCGTCCGACGCCGGAGCAGATCGCTGCGGCGCTTTGCGACGTCGCGATTCCGGGCCGGATGGAGCTCGTCTGGGCGAATCCGACCGTCGTCTTCGACGTCGCCCATAATGCGGAGAAGGCCGGCTCTCTGGTCGCCTCGCTGCGCGAGTGGTTCCCCGATCGACGGGTTCACTACGTGGTTGCGATCGGCGAGAACAAGGACGCGCGGCGAATCATCGAGATTCTCGGGACGATCAACTCGACGTTCACGTTTACGTCGTTCACCGCGCGGGGCCGCGCGGCGATTCGACCGCAGCGGCTAGCAACGCTCGCGGAGTCGCTCGGCGGATGGGGCCGCGCGATAACCGATCCGGTCGAAGCGCTGACCGTCGCGCGCCGGATGGCGGCGGTCGACGACGTCGTCGTCGTGACGGGATCGACGTTCGTAGTAGCGGGATTACGCGAATGGTACGTGCCGGCCGCGGTTCCCTGAGCGTACGGGGTCGATTCATCCGTTGGGGGGATCGGACGTACGTGATGGCGATCGTCAACGTGACCCCGGATTCGTTTTCGGGCGACGGTCTCGAAGATCCGGACGCCGCAATCGCGCGCGCCGCCGCGCAGTGCGACGCCGGGGCCGACCTGCTGGACGTGGGTGGCGAATCGACGCGGCCGGGGCACCGGCCGGTCGGGGAGGACGTAGAAATCGAGCGCATCGTTCCCGTCATTGCGGCGCTGCGCGAGCGTTTTCCGGACGTGCCGATGTCGGTCGATACCTACAAGCCGGCGGTTGCGCGGGCCGCGCACGCGGCGGGAGCCGACATCGTGAACTCGGTCTGGGGCGCGCCCGAAGCTTTGCTGGACGTCGCCGCCGACCTCGCGATGCCGATCGTCGCGATGCACAATCAAACGGGAACCGCGTACGAGGGCGGCGTCGTCGAAGCGGTGCTGCGCTATCTCGACCAATGCGCCCGCAGAGCCGTCGCGCGCGGGCTCGCGCCCCAGGCGATCGTCTTGGACCCGGGCATCGGATTCGGTAAGACCGCCGACCAGAATCTCGCCGTCCTGGGAGCGCTGGACCGGCTCGTCGCTTTGGGCTTTCCGACGATGCTCGGAGCCTCGCGTAAGTCGACGATCGGCAAGCTGACGGGACGAGAGCCGGCCGATCGCGTGTGCGGAACGGTGGCTACCACGGCGCTCGCCGTGCGAGCCGGCATCGACATCGTGCGCGTGCACGACGTCGCCGCCGCGCGCGACGCGGTCGCCGTCGCCGATGCGGTGGTTCGCGATTGGAGGCCCGCGGGATGGACCGGATAAGGCTGGACGGCATACGCGCGTACGGCAAGCACGGCGCGGATGCCGCCGAACGCGAGCGCGCGCAGCCCCTCGACATCACGATATCCGCGGAGCTCGATCTGCGGGATGCGGCGGCGAGCGACGACCTCGGCCGCACGATGGACTACGCCGCGCTGCACGCGCGAGCCGTGCGCATCGTCGCAGACACGTCGTACTCGCTGCTCGAGCGCCTCGCCGCCGATCTGCTCGACGCGGTCTTCGAAGACGGGCGCGTCGCGCGCGCTGAAGTAACGATCGCGAAGCCGGGCGTCCTAGACGGCGCGACGCCCTCGATAACGCTGAGCCGATCGCGGTGACGGCGCATCGGGCGTATATCGGCATGGGCAGCAACTTGGGACAACGCGTCGCGAACGTCGAGCGCGCCGTCGCGGCGCTTGCCGAACTGGGAACGCTGGTCGCGAAATCGTCGATCTATCGCAGCGCGCCCTGGGGCAAAACGGATCAACCGTGGTTTGCCAACGCGGTGGTCCTGCTGCAGACGCGGCTGTCGCCGCGCGAGCTCCTGGACGCGTTGAAGGCCAAGGAGCAGGAGCTCGGGCGCACGCCGGGCGTGCGCTGGGGTGCGCGTGTCATCGACCTCGATCTGCTGCTGTACGACGAACTCGACATCGACGAAGAGGATCTCCGCGTGCCGCACCCGCGCATGCGCGAGCGTGCCTTCGTGGTGGTTCCTCTGGCGCAAATCGATGCGCGTTTTGCCGCGATGCGCGACGCGTTGCCGGAGGCCGAAGCCAGGTCCGTTGCTCCTTTGGGCGAAAGCGTTGCCGAGATGCCCGTGCAAGGAAACGATTCCCTCGCGGAGCGCGTGCGCTCGCTCGCGCAATTTCTCGCAGGGGGCGACGCCGTGCGCGTGCGAATCGCGCGTCCAAACGATGAAATCGAAGTCGCGCGGCGAACTCCGGAAGCGGCCGCCGCGGAGCGCGGCGCAGCTCGCGCGCCGGCGGCGACCGTTCCGCCGCGAGTCGACACGATCAAGGCCGATCTCGTCGGAATCTTTCACGCGAGCCGTCCGGCCCCCGCGGAGGGCGAGGTGCTCGAGGGCGATCGCGAGCTCGGGTACATCGAAGCGCTCGGTATCCGCACGCCCGTTCACAGCATGGGCCCCGGGCGGCTCGTTTCGGTCTCGGCCAGGGACGGGGCGCCGGTCGAATACGGCCAGCCGCTCTTCGCGATAGCCCGAGCTTAAAGCGTCAACGTATGTTTCGTAAGGTTCTGATCGCCAATCGCGGCGAGATCGCGCTGCGGATCAATCGCGCCTGCCAAGAGCTGGGCGTCGCCACGGTCGCGATCTTCTCGGAGGCCGATCGCGATTCGCTGCACGTTAGGCAGGCGGACGAAGCGTTCTGCGTCGGGCCGGGTCCCGCGGCGCGCTCCTACCTCAACATTCCGAACATCATCTCGACCGCACTGATCACTGGCTGCGACGCGGTCCATCCGGGCTACGGATTCCTCGCGGAGAACGCGCGCTTCGCGGAGATCTGCGGTGACCACGGGCTGACGTTTATCGGGCCGAAGCCGAGCGTCATCGCCCTGATGGGCGACAAGGCGAGCGCGAAACGCGTCGTGAGCGAGGCGGGCGTCGCCACGACCCCCGGCAGCGACGTGCTCGGCTCGCCGGAGGAGGCGCAGGCGGTGGCCGCCTCCACCGGCTATCCCGTCCTGCTCAAGGCCACCGCGGGAGGCGGTGGCCGAGGCATGCGCGTGGTGCGCGACGCCTCCGAGATGTCACGCGCATTTGCGGGTGCGACGGCCGAGGCCGAGGCGAGCTTCAAAGACGGCCGCGTGTACATCGAAAAATTGATCGTCGCGCCGCGACACGTCGAAGTGCAAGTGCTGGGCGATGAGTTCGGCAACATCGTTCATCTCGGCGAGCGCGACTGCTCGGTGCAGAAGCCGTCGCACCAAAAAGTCATCGAGGAGACGCCCGCGCCGAACCTGGCCGGGCGCGTGCGAGGGGCGCTGCACGACATGGCGTTGCGCGCCTCGCGATACGTGGGATACAGCAACGCGGGGACGCTGGAGTTCCTCGTCGCCGGCGACGACGTCTACTTCATGGAGATGAATACGCGCATTCAGGTCGAGCACCCGGTAACGGAGATGGTCTACAATATCGATCTCGTCAAGGAACAGATTCGTATCGCGGCGGGAGAGCCGCTGGGATACGCGCAGGGCGACCTGAGCCCGCGAGGCCATGCCATCGAGTGCCGGATCAACGCGGAAGATCCGCAGAACAACTTCGCTCCGGCCGCGGGGACGGTTTCGAAGCTGGTCTTTCCGGGCGGCCCCGGCATCCGCGTCGATACGCACCTGTACGCGGGGGCCACGATTCCGCCGTACTACGATTCGATGATCGCCAAGGTCGTCGCGTTTGGCGACACGCGCGAGGTTGCGATCGCGCGAATGGAGCGCGCGCTGCGCGAGACGTTGATCGAAGGCGTAAGCACCACGATCGGCCTGTGCCTCGAGGTCCTTTCGACCGACGACTTCCGCGAGGGACGCTACGACATCGAACTCTTGCTCAAGGAGCCGACGCATCGATGACGTCGCGCCGAGTCGCCCGCGAGAAGGCGCTCCAGGTGCTCTACTCCGTCGTAATCGGCGATCGCGAGCCCGGCGACGCGCTGCGCGACGTCGTGGGAGAGAACGCGGAGGGTCAGGACCGGGCCTTCGTCGAGGAACTTACGCTGGGCACGCTCGAATACGCCCCGCAAGCGGATCGCATCGTTAGCCCGCTCTTGGAGGGCTGGGTGATCGAACGCCTGCCCACGATCGACCGATTGCTCTTAGAGATGGCTACATACGAACTGCGCTGCCGCCCCGAAACGCCGACCGCGGTGGCGATCAACGAGGCGGTCGCCCTCGCCAAACGCTTCTCGACCGAGGACTCCGGGCGTTTCGTCAACGGCGTCCTGAGCGCCGTCGCCAATGCCAAAGAGACGTAGAAGCGCCAACCGCGCGAGCCGAGTCTGGGGCGGGATCGGCGTGACCGGACTGCTCGTCGTGTTGTTCGCGATCGGCGCGGTCGCCGGGATGGTCGCGGCGTACGCACGTAACCTTCCCGACATCAGCCGCATGGCCGACTATCAGCCCGCGAGTACGACGCGCATCTACGCGCGCGACGGGACGCAGCTCGCTTCGGTCTATAAGGAGAACCGCGTCTGGGTTCCGATCTCTCGCATCCCGGTCACGGTGCGCGACGCGTTCATCGCCAACGAGGACCATAACTTCTACTACCATCACGGCGTCGACTTCGGCGGGATCGCGCGCGCCACGTTTGCGGACCTCACCCATCAGCAGCTCCAGGGCGCGTCGACGATCACGCAACAGCTCGCGCGTCGGCTCTTCCTGACCGACCAAGTCTCGATCGCCCGCAAGGTGCAGGAGGCGCTGCTCGCGATCGAGATCGAGCGCTACTACACGAAGGACGAGATCCTCGAGCGCTATCTCAACATCATCTACCTGGGCGCGGGAGCCTACGGCGTCGACGCGGCCGCGCACACCTATTTCGGGCGCAGCGTCGATAAGCTCACGGTCGCGCAGGCCGCCATGCTGGCCGGCGTGGTGGCCGCGCCGTCCATCTACTCGCCGTTCTCGAACCTCGCACTCGCGACCGACCGGGAGCGGCACGTTCTGGACCGCATGGTCGAGAGCGGCTATATCAGCGCCGCGCAGGCCGACGCGGCCTACTCCGCGCCGCTCGGGCTGATCGCAGAGCGGCCGCCCGGCTTGCAGGGGTACCGCTATCCTTACTTCACGACCTATGCGATCGCGCAGCTCGAGCGGCTCTTCGGCAAGAGCGCCGTAAACGAGGGCGGCCTACAGGTGTATACGACGCTCGATCCGCGGATACAGCAGATCGGCCAGGAGGCGATTGACTGGGGCGTGCGCCAGGCGCTCGCCGAGGGTATCGGCGCGCATCAGGCTGCGCTCGTCGCGCTCCGACCCTCCACGGGTGAGATCGTCGCGATGATCGGCGGCACCGGATTCTCGCTGCGCAATCAGTTCAATCGCGCGTGGCAGGCTCGGCGCCAGCCCGGTTCGTCCTTCAAGATCTACGACTACACCGCTGCGATCGACTCGGGCATGCCCGCCTCGACGGTCATCGACGACTCCCCTGTGAGCTATCCGATGGGCGACGGGACGCAGTGGTATCCGCTGGACGACGATCACAGTTACATGGGCGCGATAACGCTGCGCGAAGCGCTGGTCATGTCGCGCAACATCGTGGCCGTCAAGCTCGCCGAGCGCGTGGGATTGGACCGGGTGATCGACTACGCGCACCGGATGGGAGTCACGTCGCCGCTGGAGGCCAACCTGTCGCTCGCGCTGGGTTCGTCCGTGCTCACGGTGCTCGATCAGGCCAGCGGCTATTCGACGCTGGCCGATCAAGGACTCCACGTGGACCCGACGCCGTTTCGTCTCGTCAAGGATTCGCTCGGAAGCATCGTTCTCGACGATCGCTTTCCGCAAGCCAACGACGTCGTCAGCGCGGGAACGGCGTACATCATGACGTCGATCTTCGAAGACGTGATCAACCACGGGACCGGTTATCCCAACGCGATCATCGGACGCCCAGCCGCCGGAAAGACGGGGACGACGTCAGACTTCCGCGATGCGTGGTTTGTCGGCTACACGCCGGACCTCGTCACCGCGGTGTGGCTCGGTAACGACGACTACACTCCGATGAACGAATCCTACGGAGGCAACATTCCGGCGCGGATTTGGGCGCGCTTCATGAAGGCCGCGCTCGCCGGGACTCCGCCGCACGAGTTCTCGTTCCCGGCCGACGAGGTCGTCAAGGCCTGCGGCGGCGAGTACTACCTGAAGGGAACGGAATCGTCGTGCGGCGGTTACGGTACCGGTTACGATAGCGCCGGCAACACCGAGAACGCGTACGTCGGCCCGGCGATGCCGCAACCCACGATGCCGCCCGAAAACGCGACGCCCCCGGCCGAGTTGCCCACGCTCGCGCCGTCGCCCACGGAGCCGCCCACGCCTGAGGCGTCGACCTCACCGACTCCCCTCCCTTGAAATTGGAAAGGGCGCTCGTCGAACGGGAGCCGCAGATTCTGCAGCTTACCGTGTCGCAGTTCGCGTCGCGCCTGCAGCATTGGCTCGAGAAGCGCCCCGAACTCGCGCGCATCGCCATCGAAGGTGAGATATCCGGTTGGAAGCCGCAACCGAGCGGCAACGTTTTCTTCAGCCTGAAGGACAGTCGTGCAATATTGAAATGCTTTGCCGGCTGGAAGGAAGTACGAAAGTTTCCACCCGTTCGGGACGGCGTTGCGGTGGTAGCGACTGGCGCGATCGGCATTTGGGAGAAAAGCAGTGAGTATCAGCTGCGGGTCGTCGCGATCGCGCCGCTCGGCGTCGGCGCGATCGCCGCGAAGGTCGAGGCGCTGCGCAAGCGGCTCCAGGCCGAAGGCCTCTTCGATGGAGAGCGCAAGCGGCAGGTCTCGCGCTTTCCCCACAGCGTGGCGCTGGTTTCTGCGCGCGGGCAGGGCGCCGAAGATTTCGAGACGACGCTGCGCGAGAAGTCGCCCCACGTCGCTGTCACGTTCATCGAAACGCGAGTACAAGGTGACGGCGCCGAAATCGACATAGCCGAGGCGATCGATCGCGCATCGCGCCTCAAGGTAGACGCGATCGTCGTCGTCCGCGGCGGCGGGTCGTTTGAAGACCGCTATCCGTTCAACACCGAGGCGATCGTGCGTGCGATCGTCCGGGCCCGGCATCCGGTCGTCACGGCGATCGGGCACACCGGCGACCGTCACCTCGCCGACGAGGTCGCCGACGCCGTCTTCAAGACGCCCACGGCGGCGGCGGAGTACATCGCAGGATCCTGGGCCGAGGTGACAGCGCGGATCAACCACCAAAAGCGGCTGCTGTACAACGCGATCGACAAGAAACTCATGCGGCGCGCGCGCGATCGAGATGCCGCCGAACAGCGCCTCCGCAGCGCCATCGATCGGCGTCTTTCACAACTACGAGAGCGCCTGTTGCAGCTGCAAAATCGCATCGAGCGACGGAATCCACGCCACCGCATCGCCGAGCGTGGAGCGCGTCTCACGACGACGCTCCTGAAGCTCGACGCGGCGCGAGACCGCATCGTTTCGAGGCGAGAGAACGCGCTGACGCTGACGCGTAGCCGGCTTCTTTCTCTGAATCCGGAGGGTCCGCTGGAGCGCGGATACGCGATCGTCACCCATGCCGGGCGTACTCTCCGCAACGCTGCAGAAGTATCTGTTGGAGATACGATCGAGGCACGGCTCTTTCACGGGAGGCTTGCCGCAAGCGTCGAACGGGTGCTCGAAGATGAGTGATGCGAGCCCTGATTTCGAAGCGAAGCTCGAGCGCATCGACGCGATCGTCAGAGAGCTGGAAGACGAAAACACCAAGCTCGACCGAGCGATCGCGTTATTCAAAGAGGGCAAGATCTTGGCGCGCGAGTGCGAGACGCTCCTCAAAAGCACGCAGGCTCAGATCGACGAAGCGATGTTGGACACGAAATCGGACGAGCAGATACCGTTTTAGCTGCGGGCATGAAGGTCCGTCTCGACTCGGCGGTCGCGGAACGCAACGACATCACCCGCTCGCAGGCGCGCAGCCTGATCATGGAAGGCCGCGTCAGCGTCGACGGCGTCGTAGCGACGAAGGCGGGGCAGAGCGTCGCGTCGGACGCGGCGATCGTCGTCGCGCAGCCGCGACGCTTCGTCAGCCGGGGCGGAGAGAAGCTCGAACGCGCGCTGCTCGCGTTCGCCATCGACGTATGCGGCGCCGATGCGCTCGACGTCGGCGCGTCCACGGGAGGCTTCACCGATTGTCTGCTGCAGCGCGGCGCGCGCAGGGTCACCGCCGTCGACGTCGGATACGGGCAACTGGACTGGCGGTTGCGCAACGACCCGCGCGTTCGCGTCATGGAGCGCACGAACTTCCGGCGGCTCGCGGACGACGCGTTCCCGGCCGGATTCGACGTGATTGCGATCGACGCGTCCTTCATCTCGCTGCAAACGATCTTGGCGCGAGCCGTAGCCTACCTTCGCGAGCACGGGACGATCGTCGCGCTGGTCAAACCGCAGTTCGAGGCCGGCCGGGAGCGGGTCGGCTCGGGCGGCGTCGTACGCGACCGTTCAACGCACGCCGCCGTCTTGCGCGAGCTGCGCGGCGCCGCGGCGACCCTCGGCCTGCGGCCGGTCGGTCTCGTCGCGTCGCCGCTCCTCGGGCCCGCCGGTAACCGGGAGTTCTTGATCGAGCTGCGCCGCTCAGGCGCTCCGTTCGACGACGCACGAATCGAGGCCGTGCTCGACGAAGGTAGTCTGCGATGACGACGCTGCTGGCCATCAAAGAGAAGGTCGTCGGCCTCTACGTCGATACGGCGCGGGAGCATGCTCGCTCGATCGCGAGCCGCGTCGCGTCGGACTTTCGCGACGGCGGATTCGAGGTCGTCGAGGGGACGGCGGCGGCGCCCGTCTCGCTCCTCATAACCGTCGGCGGCGACGGTACGCTGCTGCGTGCGGCTCGGATCGCGGTCGCTGGCGACGTTCCGCTGCTCGGCATCAACACGGGCCGCCTGGGCTTCCTCACGGAGCTCGACGAGGACGATCCGCGCCTGTCCGATCTCCCGGCGCTCGTCGAGCGCGGCTTATTCATGGACGAGCGCACTGCGTTGCAAGCCGAGTACGGCGGCCGCCCGTTCTTCGCGCTGAACGACGTCGTCGTGCGCAAAGGCGAGGTCTCGCGGATCGTGCCGTTCGGCCTACGCTTCGACGCCGGCGCCGTCACGCGCATCGCCGCCGACGGGATTTGCGTCGCGACGCCGACCGGATCGACCGCATATTTTCTATCCGCCGGCGGGTCGCTGATCGCTCCGAGCGTCGAGGCCTTCGGCGTCGTTCCGCTCCTCCCGCACACGTTGTTCTCGCGGCCGCTGATCGTGCCGATCACGTCCCGCATCGAGATCACGTCCGACGTCGAGAGCGCGCAGGCGCACCTGGAATGCGACGGCGACGTGCTGACCGACGTCGAGCCAAGCGCGAGCGTCGTCATCCGCTGCCACCCCAAACGCATCCACTTCGCGCGGACGATGCCGCTGCATTTTCTCGAGCGGCTCGAAGCGAAGATGCTGTGGGGCGTTTCGATCAAAGACCCGCGTCGGTAACTGGGATTCATGCTGCGGCGCCTGCAGATCGAGAACTACGGTCTGATCGCGCGCGCCGACGTCGAATTCGCTGAGGGCGCGACGATCTTTACGGGGGAGACCGGGTCCGGTAAGACGATGCTGCTCGGCGCTCTGGATTTCGTGCTGGGCGCGCGAGCGGGCGCCGACGCGGTTCGGCGCGGCGAGCGCAGAGCCGTCGTCACGCTCGCGTTCGATCCCGACGAGGCGCTGCGCGCGCGGCTCGATGCCGACGGCTTCGAGCTGGACCAGGGCGAGGAGGGCAGCATCACCCGCGAGCTGACCGAAGCCGGCCGCTCGAGCGTACGCGTCAACGGGCGAGCCGCGACGGCCGCGTACGTGCGTGAGATCGGCGCTGCCGTCGCAGAGATCGTCGGACAGCACGAGGCGCAGCGGCTGCTCTCGCCCGCGTATCACCTCGAGCTGCTCGATCGTTTCGCCGGCACCGCGGCGAGCCAGGCGCGCGAGGCCGTCGCGGGCGCTCACGCCGCACTTGCAACGGCGACGCAAGCGCTCGCGGCTCTCACCCAGGACGAGCGTCGCGCGCGGGAGCGCTACGACGACGCCTGCTTCACCGTGCGTGAGATCGAAGAGGCGCGCCTGCAGCCCGATGAGGAAGCACGCCTCGACGAGCGCCGCCGTTACCTCGATAACGTCGAACGCATCGCGACGGCGCTGCAGACGGCTCGCCGGGCGCTCGCGGCCGACGACGGCGCTCTCGAGGCGCTGGGCGCGGCCTCCGTCGCGCTCGGCAGCGTCGAACGCTACGATTCGGCGCTGCGCGACATGGCGCAGCGCGGCGCAACGTTGCAGGGCGAGGCCGGCGATCTGGCCACCGAGATCGCGCGCGCGCTCGATCGGACGGAATTCGATCCCGCCGAGCTCGAGGCGATCAACGCGCGGCTCGCGCTGCTCGACCGGCTCAAGCGCAAACACGGTTGCGACGTCGCCGAGCTCGTGCAGCTCGCGCAAAGGCAGCGCCGAGCGATCGACGAGTACGAGAATCGCGATCGCGCGATCGCCGAGCAACGAGCGCAGGCCGAAGCCGCGCAGCGCGAGCTCGATGCCGCCGCGGCCGCGCTCACACGGCTGCGCAAGACCGCCGCGACGGCCTTGCGCAAGCGGGTATTGGCGGAGTTTGCGGACATCGCGCTCGGATCGGGCTCCTTCGAGGTTGCGTTCGATGCGCTCGAGCGTGCCGGCGCGCAGGGCGCGGAGCGCGTGGAGTTTCTGTTCGCTGCCAACGCGGGCGAGCCGGCTCGCCCGCTCGCCCGCATCGCTTCCGGTGGTGAGCTCTCGCGCGTGCTGCTCGCGCTCGTCGTCGTCCTTTCCGGTGCCCGGGAAACGGGGAGCGCGCTGGTCTTCGACGAGATCGACACCGCGATCGGCGGCGCCACCGCGACGGCGGTGGGAGCACGGATCGATCAGCTCGCACGACGCGAACAGGTCGTCTGCGTCACGCATCTCGCGCAGCTCGCCAAGTGTGCCGAGCGTCACTACTTGCTCGATAAAACGGAACGCGCCGGCGTTACCACGATCGGCGTGCGCGAGTTGGGCGGCGCGAAAGAACGCGAGGCCGAGATCGCGCGCATGCTCTCCGGCGAGACGCACGACGCGGCGCTGCGCCACGCGCGAGCGCTATTGAAACGCTAGCGAGCCTTCGGTTCCGAGCGCCTCACGGAATCTGGTGGATCTTCAGCACGTTGGTGCCGCCGGAGCCGACGGGCATCCCGGTCGTGAACGCGATCAGATCGCCGGGTCGGACGAGTCCTTCGTGGACCATCCGGCGCTCGGTCAAGTGGAGCAAGACGTCGAACGAGGCGTAGGTATCGATCAGCAGCGCCTCGGTGCCCCACAACAGGGCCAGCCTCCGCGCTACGCGGTGGTCGGGCGTGAGCGCCACGATGCGTGCCTGCGGCCGGAACGCCGCGATGTGGTGCGCCGTGTTTCCCGTAGTGGTTCCCGTGACGATGTACGGGATCTTCAGCTCGGCGCTCGCGCGCGTTGCGGCTTCCGCGATCGACGACGCGATCGTGGGTTCGAAGTTCTCCAGGCGGCGGTCGCGCAGCAAGGCATGCGGATAGTGCTGTTCCACCTCGCGCGCGATCTCGGCCATCGTGCGCACCGCCTCGGTCGGATACGCACCCAGCGCGGTCTCACCTGAGAGCATCACGGCGTCGGTTCCGTCGAGGATGGCGTTGGCCACGTCGGTTGCCTCCGCTCGAGTGGGCCGCGGCGACGCGATCATCGACTCGAGCATCTGCGTAGCGGTTACGACAGGCTTACTGGCGCGATTGCATTTCGCGATGATTTGTTTCTGGACGATCGGCACCGTCTCGATGGGGATCTCTATCCCTAAGTCGCCGCGCGCGACCATGATGCCGTCGGCGACCGCGATGATCTCGTCGAGATGGGCCAAGGCCTCGTGCTTCTCGATTTTCGCGATCACCGGCACACGCTGGCCGTGCTCGGCGATGAAGGCCTGGACGCGCTCGACGTCCTCCGCCGTTCGCACGAACGAGACCGCCACGTAGTCGACGCCATGCTCGAGACCGAACTCCAGGTACTCGAGATCGCGTTTGGTCACCGACGTGAGGTTGAGGGAGCCGTCGGAATAGTTGATGCCCTGCGCCGCCCGCAGGTCGCCGCCGAACTCGACGGTCGTTTCGATCTCGTTCGCCGTCTTTCCGACGATGAGCAGCGTGATCTGGCCGTCTTGCAAATAGAGGTGCTTGCCGATGGCGACGTCGGCCGGCAGGTCGCGATACGTCGTGCTGACGCGCTCGCGCGTTCCCTCCGCGGGCTCGGACGTGATGACGAAGCGGGCGCCCCGCTCCAGCCGTATCGAGCGCGCGCCGTGCGCCACCGGTCCCGTGCGCACTTTCGGGCCTGGAAGGTCTTGCAAGAGCGCCGTGTGTATGCCGAGCTCGTCGGAGATGGCGCGCGCGCTCTCGATCGCCCGTCCGTGCTCCTCGGGCGTTCCGTGCGAGAAGTTCAAGCGGAGCACATTGGCGCCCGAGATGAAGAGCGAACGCAGAATTGCCGGGTCGCGCGAGGCTGGGCCCACCGTCGCGATGATCTTCGTGCGCTTCTGCAAAACCGATTCCATGAAGGGCGTTGGGTTGTGCGGCCGGACCGGCAGGCTCCTGCGCTCGATTAAGCGCACTTAACCCCTCGCCGTGACGTTCGAGCGCGATCCGCGGGACCGGCGCTATCCGGAGCGACTCGCGGGAAGCTTCCTAGCCTCGCTCATCATCCATGCGCTGCTCGCCGCGTTGCTCTTTACGGTGCTCGTAAGCTCGTCGCAACAGGGCGCCACCGAGAGCGTGCAGGGCGGCGAGGTGATCACGATAGCCCGCACGTCTCCGATCGCCGTCGCGAATCAGCCGGCGGCTGTTCACGCCGTCGCGCCCGTTCCGCACGTCCGCGTTGTAGCACCGCTGCAGCACGCGCCGGTCGCACAAATGCAGTCGCAGCGCCAGCCCGTCAACCGACACGAGCTAGCGAAGATCGTGCCGAGCGCGCCGCCCAACCCGCGTCCGATCCCGCAGCAGACGCCGCAACCCAATCCGCAGCCGACGCAGAACATCTTCGAAACGCAACCGCGCAATGAGCTGCCCGCCGCGCCGGTCAGCGTGCCGACCGTCGCGCCCGTCGCGGTGACGTTGAAGCCGCCGCCGACGGCCGCACCTTCACCCGTGCCGACGAGCGCGCCGTCAGCGCGTCCCTCCCCGAAGGCCGTTCCGCTGGTCCGCGCCACGGCCCGCGCCGCGACGCCCGCGCCCGCTCTGCCGCGCGCCTCACCGACGTCAGCTGCGATCGCGCGCGCAACCTCGGCCCCGAGCGCCGCGCCGGCAGCGCGGGCGTCGGCATTGCCGGCACAGCGCGCCGGAGTGCCCAGCCCAAGCCCGACAAGTGCGACGGCAGTCGCGAAAACGGCCGGTAGCGCGCCGAGTCCCGGTCCGAGCGGCGGCGCGTCGCCCGGTCCGCGCTCCGGTGCCGGCCCGAAGGCGCAGGCGGCGCCCGCCCGCCCGATCGCCGTCCCGCCGACTCCGCCGCCGGGACCGCGTGCCACCGCGGCGCCCAAGCCGCGCACTGCGCCAAACATCAACGCCAAGCTGCGTTCGCTGTTGCCGAACAATCCGGTCCATCCGAGCAGCAAGAGCTACACGCCGTCGTACTCGCTGGCGGGCAGGATGGAGCCCACGCCGCCGCCCGACGTGCTGGCGAAGACAAAGTACATCTACGAGGTCAAGAACACGGGCAACGAAGCCCGCGTCAAGATGTGGGTCATCGCCGCGCGCAAGGCCGGCCCGACGACGATCTGCACGGGGTGGTTGGTACGTTATCCACAGGCCGTCCGCGGCGGGTACGCCGATGCGGCGGGCCCGGACTCGTCGATCGTGCACAGCGACTTGCACGGCGGTCCCGCCAACGGCACGCAGATCGCGATCGGCGGCGGAGGCTCTGCAAGCCGCGCGCCGCTCAGCCCGTTCGCCGCCGGACTCGCGCCGATCGTCGATGGCATGGTCTCGCAGCCGTGCGACGGTCGCCTGCTCGTGCCGTACGCACCGTCGCCCGTTTCGTCGCCATGAGCCCGGCCGTTTCCCGCTTGAATTTAGACATTAGTCGCACTAGAATTTTCTTGTGCCGGACAGGCCGGCACACTTCGTCAGAAACGAAGGAGGGCGGTTGGAACCGCAAAATCCGCCGGGCCATCGGGCCCGCGATGTACGCGCCGAGTAAGGGCGCCCTGTGCGCGCCCACGCCAGCCGGACGATTTTCCGGCGGCGCGCTGATCGCAAAATAGGAGAACAGAGCGAGGGGTCGCGCCCACTGCAGGGTTGCGGCCCGTCGCACTTTCGGAAAGGCCCGAGCATGATTGAAACTGTCGGGTCGCGAACGGGTTCCTTGGAGTGGAAGGAAGGAGCGTGGGTGTCGTCCCGCGCTTCGCTGCTTCTAGAGGCCCGCCACGAAGGAACCAACACACACCATCATGAGCAAGGCGCCGAGAATCGCCGAGACGTTCGAGCAGCAGCTCGACGCGATGGTGCACGATCGGCAATTCGACGGCCTCGAGATCGTGCAGCATCACGCGCGCCCGGTTCGCGGAGCGCTCGAGCTCAGCGTGACCATCGACCGTCGCGGAGGAGTCGACTTGGCGCTGTGCGAGCGCGTCGCCGCGTATATCAACGCGAGCCTCGGGGCGCAAGACGGCGCGTACACGCTCGAGATCGAATCCGCCGGACTCGATCGCCCGCTATACCGGGAGACCGATTACGAGCGCTTCGCCGGGCAGCGAGCGCGGATCCTGACGACGCTTACGATCAACGGGGCCAAGACGCACCGCGGCGTCCTGCACGGCCTGCGCGGCGAAGCGGTCGTCATGGAAACCGAGAACGGCGAGCTTTTGCTGCCGCTCGCGGCGATCAAGTCGGCCCGCTTGGAATACGACCCGCGCCAGGACTTCCAGCGCGACAAACTTCAACGGAAACTAATGCATGGCAACAGCAGAAAACACGGCAACTGAAGACAAACTGATCGACGTCCTGCACTCGATCGCGAAGGAGCGAAACATCTCGTTCGAGATGTTGCTCGAAGCGCTCGAAGCGGCGTTGCTTACGGCCTACAAGCGCCACTTCGGGACCGAGTCGAATGCGATCGTTACCGTCGATCGCCAGAGCGGCGCCTATCGCGTATTTCACCGCCGCACCGTCGTGGAGGACGTACAGGATCCGAAGCTAGAGATTTCGGCAAAGGCGGCCGGCGCGCCGTATCAAGCGGGCGACTTCTACGATGAAGAGGTGACGCCGAAAGACTTCGGCCGGATCGCCGCGCAGACGGCCAAACAGGTGATCGTGCAGCGAATCCGTGAAGCGGAGCGCGACACCGTCTACAACAAGTACGTGCGCAAGTTGAACGACTTGGTCACCGGCACCGTACAACGCTACGAGCAGCGCAACATGTACATCACGCTGGAAGGGCGCGACGAGGCGGTCATGTACTTGGACGAACAGGTCCCCGGCGAGGCCTATCGCATCAACGACTTCATTCGCGCCTACGTGCTCGACGTCAAGAAGTCGCCGAAGGGGCCGCAGGTGATTCTGTCGCGTGCCGCCGAGGGCTTGGTGCAGCGCCTGCTCGAGCTCGAGGTACCCGAGATCGCGGACGGAACGGTCGAGATCATGGCGATCGCGCGCGATCCGGGGAGCCGGTCAAAAGTCGCGGTGCGCAGCAATCGCGCCGAGGTGGATCCGATCGGAGCCTGCCTCGGCCCGAAGTCGAGCCGAATTGCAAACGTCACGGACAACCTGCGCGGTGAAAAGGTCGACATCATCCGCTACGATCCGACGCCCGCAACCTTTATCATGAACGCGCTGGCGCCGGCGAAGGTCATCGGCGTCGAACTCTTCGAGGACGACGGCGTCGCGCTCGTCGTCGTTCCCGATTATCAGTTGTCGCTCGCGATCGGGCGCGACGGCCAGAACGTACGGCTCGCGGCGCGGCTGACGGGTTGGCGGCTGGACATCGCCGGCGAGAGCGAAGCGGCTCAAGCGCGCGAGCGCTATCTCGCGGAGCGCTCTGAGCGCGTCTCGAGCGACACGGCGGTGGAGGCTGCGGAGACTCCGGAGCCGACCGGCGAGGAGATCGACGCGGAGCTTATCCGCAAGCTCGAGGAGTTTCGCCGCGAGCGCTTGGGGAAGGACGGCGCGTAAGCCGGTCCGCAGCTGCGTCGGCTGCCGCCGGCGTTTCGTGCAGGACGAGCTCACTCGGTTCGTGCGCACGCCGGCGGGCTGGCGCCCCGATTCGCCGGAAACGCGGCACAAACAAGCGGGCCGCGGCGCCTACCTCTGCTCGCTTGCGTGCGTGGAGCGCGCGCGCAAAAACAAGCGGTACCCGGGGCTTGGCGCTGCGGCGGCCGAATATGGTTTAATAATTACAGAGACCATGCAAGAAATGGACTTATGAAATCTCGCGACGACCGTCCCCTCCGATGAGGGCGACCCTTTGATCACCTAGCGGAGCCAAAGCCGTCGGTTGGGGCTCCGCGCACCAACTGATGGGACTCGGGCGCCGCCGCGCTCGAGAGAAAATTTGGCCGGAAAAGTACGGATCTTCGAGCTCGCAAAAGAGCTCGGACTCACCTCAAAGGAGCTGACGACGCTCTTCAACGAGCGCCTGGGCGGCGTCTTCGAGGCAAAAAATCAACTCAGCGTAGTCCCGGATCAGATCGCCGATCTGGTTCGCAGCGTGCTGCTCAAGCCCAGCGAGAAACCGCCGGCTCCCAAAGCGGCGCCCGCGGCTGCCGCAAAGCCTGCCCCGGCGCCCCCCAAGGCGGCGTCACCCAAGCCGGCCCCGCCGCCTCCGGTTCAACGCCTCCGTCCGGTCGTCGGAACGGCGCGCTCAGCGCCGCCATCCGCGCCCGCGGCGCCGGCCGCATCGGCGCCGCCCGCGCCCAAGCGCGCCCGGCCCGCGGCCGAGGCAATCCCGCAACTGCGCCCGGTTCCATCTGGGCAGCCGTCCGTCGCTCGACGCCCCGCTCCGCCGCCGACCACGGCCGCGTCCGCATCGCCCGGGCCGCAGACCGGTCTGCCGGGCCGGCCTGGGGTCGCGCCGCGCCCGGGTGAGGCAATGCCCGGGCAGGGCGGCAAGGGAGGCCCGGTGCCGGGCCGCCTCATCGCGCCGGCCCGTGCGGTCCCAGCGCAGCAACGCCGTCCGGCCGGCAACGGTCCGTTCCGTCCGATGTCACCCGGCACGCGCGCCGCTCCGGCGCGCCCCGGCGCACCCGGAGAGATGCCCGCGCCGTCGACGGGTGGCCGCCCGGGCGATCGCATTCGCACGCACGAGGACAAGGCAGCCGCCAAGAAGGATCGCGAGAAGGAACTGCTGCTCGAGAAAGAGCGGCAGCGCAAGAAGAAGGGCGAGCCGGCCGTCGCCCAGCCCGCGCGAACGCTCGAGACGATCGAGATCCCGGACCTCCTGACCGTCCAGGAGCTTGCGACGTCAATGATCGTTCCGGTGCGCGACGTGATCACCGAGCTGATCAAGATCGGGACGATGGCGACCATCAACCAGAACATTTCGAGCGACGTCGCCATCCAGATCGCGAAGCGCTTCGGCTTCAACGCCGTGGTCAAGGAAGCCGGCGAAGAAGTGACGGTCGAGCAGGAAGAGGACAAGTCCGAGATGCTGACGCCTCGCGCGCCGGTCGTCACGGTGCTCGGTCACGTCGACCACGGCAAGACGTCGTTGCTCGACAAGATTCGGCAGTCAAACGTCGCGGCCGGCGAGGCGGGCGGCATCACGCAGAAGATCGGCGCCTACACGGTCGAGCGCAACGACCGCAAGATCACATTCGTCGACACCCCGGGACACGAAGCGTTCACTGCGATGCGTGCTCGCGGAGCGAAGGTCACGGACGTCGCGATCCTCGTCGTTGCCGCGGACGACGGCGTCATGCCGCAAACGAAGGAGGCGATCGCGCACGTTAAGGCGGCGAACGTTCCGATCGTCGTCGCGATCAACAAGATGGACCGGCCCGACGCGCAACCCGATCGCGTCAAGCAGCAGCTCGTGGAGGAGGGTCTCCAGCCGGTCGACTGGGCCGGTACGGTCGAGATGGTGCCGGTCTCCGCGAAGACCGGCGACGGCATCGATAGTCTCCTCGACACCGTCCTGCTGGAGGCCGATATACGCGAGCTGCGCGCCAACAAGAACCGGCGCGCGAGCGGCGTCGTGATCGAGTCGGCGCTGCACCGCGGGCGCGGCGCGGTCGCGACCGTGTTGGTGCAAAACGGTACGCTGCGGGTAGGCGACATCGTCGTCGCGGGCGGCACCTTTGGGAAAGTGCGCGCGCTGATCGACGACAAGGGCAAGCAAGTAAAGAAGGCCGGTCCCTCGATTCCGGTCGAGGTGATGGGACTTTCGGACGTCCCCGCTGCCGGCGACACGCTCTCGGTCGTGAGCGACGAGCGCGTGGCTCGCGAGACCGCGGAGAAGCGCGCGACGCGCCGCCGCGACGTGCGCATGGCGGCCACCGGATCGCAGCGCGTTTCGCTCGAGACGTTCATGGCGATGCCGGCGGAGGGCAAGAAGGTGCTGAATCTGATCATCAAGGCCGATGGCCAGGGCTCGCTCGAAGCGTTACGCGCCCGCATGGAATCGCTCTCGACCGATGACGTCGAGATCCGAGTCATTCACGGTGGCGTCGGCGCGATCTCGCCGAACGACGTAAATCTCGCCAGCGCCTCGAACGGCGTGCTGATCGGATTCAACATCCGCCCCGACGAGACTGCGCGCCGGCTCGCGGAGAACGAGGGCGTCGACCTGCGCTTCTATCAGATCATCTACGAGATCGAAGACGATCTGAAGAAGGCGATGCGCGGCATGCTCTCGCCCGTCGAGCGCGAGGTCGTCCTCGGTCGCGCCGAGGTGCGGCAGGTCTTCAAGGTCAGCCGCGTCGGCACGATCGTCGGGTGCTACGTGCAGAGCGGCAAGATCACGCGCAGTGCCAAGGTGCGCGTGATTCGCGACGGAACCGTCGCCTTCGACGGAGAGATCGAGAGCCTGCGCCGCTTCAAGGACGACGTCCGCGAGGTCGCGGAAGGCTTCGAGTGCGGCATCCAGATCGCGAGGTTCCAGGACCTCAAAGAAGGCGACGTCATCGAAGCCTACGCGCTGGAACGCGTCGCAGCAGAGCTGGTAAGAGCTTGAGATTGCAAGCGATCTCGGCCTTGGCATTAGGGAAAATAGCATGAAGGCGCAGAGGATTGCGAAGATCGATCACGAGATCCAGCGCATCCTGGGCACGTTGATCTCGCAGGAGCTCCAGGATCCGCGGCTCGCGTTCGTCACGGTGACGCACGTCGAGGTGAGCGACGATCTGCGGCACTGCAAGGTGTTCGTGTCGGTGATCGGCGACCGGCATCAGGCGCGCCAGTCGCTGGATGCGCTGAGGCACGCCGGCCGATTTCTGCGCGGCGAGTTGGGGCGCAAGATCGACTTGCGGCACATTCCGGAGCTCGTGTTCGTCGAGGATCGCTCCGCCGAACGGGCCATCGAGCTCGCGAAGACGCTTCGCGAGGCGGCGGCGGACTCCACGGCGGAAGAGAACGAATGATCGGAAGCACGCGCGAAATCGCGTCGACGCAAGAGGTTGTCGAGGAGCTGCGCCGGCGCAGCTCGTTCGTGATGGTGAGCCACGTAAAGCCCGACGGCGATACGCTCGGCGCGGGGCTCGCGCTCGGGCTCGCGCTCAAGGGCCTCGGCAAACGCGTCGCATACTTCCAGCAGGACAGCGTGCCGCGCAACCTCCGATTTTTGCCCGACGCAGAGCTCGTCTCGCGCGAGCTGCCGGCGGATCTGCCCGCGGATACGCTGTTCGTTTTCTGCGACATGAGCGACTGGCGCCGTGCCGGGGAGTTTCTGGCGCCGGTCGATCGCGCGAACATGCTCGACATCGATCATCATCTCGGCAACTCGCTTTTCGGCAAGCTCAACTTCGTCCTGGAGCACGAGTGCTCTACCGGCAGCGTCGTTATGCACA
Organism: Vulcanimicrobiota bacterium; assembly: GCA_963752825.1. Lineage (GTDB taxonomy): Bacteria > Vulcanimicrobiota > Vulcanimicrobiia > Vulcanimicrobiales > Vulcanimicrobiaceae > Cybelea. The sequence continues at coordinate 1,543,553 of CAVVZF010000001.1, forward strand.
TCCTGCGTGGCCTCGGCGCGCCGCTCGACTCGCGGATCGCGACGTGCATTCTCGCGACGATCATGACCGACACGGGCGGCTTCATGCACTCGAACACGACGCCGGAGGCGCTCGAGCTTTCGGCGGAGCTGATGCGATTGGGCGCCGACAAGGAGCAAATCACCGAGGAGATATTCCTGCGCAGGCGCGTCGCGGCGACGAAGCTCCTGGGTCGCATGGTCGAAGAAATGCGCTTCGAGCACGACGGCCGATACTGCTACTCGTACGTGGACGACACGATGCTCGCAGAGACGGGAGCCGACGGCGAAGACACGGAGGACATGGTCAACACGCTCCTGGGGCAAGAGGGAGTCGACGTCGCCGCGCTCTTCAAGGCTATCGACGCCGAGATCCGCGTGAGCTTGCGTTCGGGCGGGCGCATCAACGTTCAGGCGGCGGCGGGGCGTCTCGGCGGCGGCGGGCATTTCCGCGCTTCCGGACTGACGTGTCATGGTTCGCTCCCGGACGCGTTCGCAGCGGTCGAAGCGGCGCTCGTCGCCGAAGGTCTGTAGCGCTTTAGTTTGAGCATTTAGGGCCGGCTCTTGATCGGTTTCGTCAATCTGTTCAAGCCCGCCGGCCCGAGTTCGGCGCAGTCGGTATCGCGCGTGCGCCGAATCTACGCGCTCTACGCCGGCGATCGTAAACTCGCCGCCGGGCATCTGGGCACGCTCGATCCGCAGGCTGCCGGCGTGCTTCCCTTGGCGATCGGCAAGGCGACGCGATTGATACCGCTGCTCGTCGATCAGCGCAAGAGTTACGTCTGCACGCTCGTGCTCGGCCACTCCACGACGACCCAAGACGCGCACGGCGATACGATCGAGAGCGCGGCACCTCCGAAGGATTGGCCCGAGCGCCTCGAAGCGTTGCTGTCGCGATTCGTCGGGCGAATCATGCAGACGCCGCCGATGTACTCAGCCGCGCGGCATCAGGGGCGGCACCTTTACGAACTCGCGCGCGAGGGTAAGAGCGTCGAGCGGCGGGCGCGCGCCGTCACGATCTACGGCCTGACGATGCTGGGAGTTGAGCCCGCCCCTTCGACAAGCTCAGGGCAGGCTTTGGCGCGGCTGCGCGTAGCCTGCAGCGAGGGCACCTACGTGCGGACGCTGTGCCACGATCTCGGAGCAGCGCTCGGCACGCCCGCTCACATGGGCGCCCTTGTGCGGGAGGCCTCCGGTCCGTTCGTCCTCTACGAGGCGCGCACGCTCGATGAGATCGCCCGTGCCCCCGAGGGTGCGCTGATCGCGCCGGAACACATCATTCCGTTTCCGACGATCGTGCTGGATTTGCGCGGGTCGGCCGATTTTCGCGCGGGGCGCGTCGTTCCGTTGCCGGAGGGCGCGACCGGAACGCACGTGTTCGTGCGCGACGAGTCGCGCGCGTTGGTCGGTATCGGCGAGGCGCTCGGAACGCTGCTCGCGCCGCGCAAGGTCTTCCTTTGAAGGTCGGTCACGAGCTCGCGCGCAATACGGCGCGTCCCCTCGTGCTCGCCATCGGGTTCTTCGACGGGTTTCATCGCGGTCACCGCGAGATCGCGCGCCAAACCCTGCGCCTGCGCCGGCCAGGCTGGCGTTCCGGAGTGTTGACGTTTTCGAACCATCCGGCGACGCATCTGCATCCCGGGACGGAGCCGCCGCTGATCTCCACGCCGGAAGAGCGGCTCGCGCTCTTGGCGTCGGCCGGCTTCGAGGAGTGTTTCTTCGCCAGGTTCGACGACCGCGTCGCGACGCTGCGACCCGAGGAGTTCCTCGATCTGCTCGTCGAGCGGCTAGGCGTCCGCGGCGTCGTCGTCGGGTCGACGTTTCGATTCGGCCACAAGCGCAGCGGCGACGTCGAGATGATGGGCGAATACTTTGCGCGGCGCAGCGTCGGCTTCGTCCCCGTCGCGCGCCTCGACGACGGCGGCGAGCGCATCTCCAGCACGCGCATTCGCGCGCTCATCGCGGACGGTGACGTGGAGCAAGCCGATCGTCTGTTGGGCGGTGCCGGCTACGAGATACGCGGCGTCGTCGAGGTGGGAGCCGGGCGCGGCCATGCGCTCGGGTTCCCGACTGCCAACGTTCGCGTTCCGCTCAAGCTGCTGCCAAAGGACGGGGTGTATTCGGCCGTGGCACGCTACGACGGTCGCCACTATGCGGCGCTCGTCTCGATCGGGACAAATCCGCAGTTCGGCGGGACGGCTCGCACCGTCGAGGCATGGCTGCGCGACTTCCAGCACACGATCTACGGCCGCGAGCTCGCGCTGCGCGAGCTGCGCTACGTGCGCGAGCAGCGGCTTTTCGCGGGAGTCGGCGAACTCATCGAGCAGATGGTGCAGGACCGTCGCGTCATCGGATACCCGAGCTATGGCTAAGTGGGTCGTGGCCCTGACCGTGCTTGCCTCGCTCGCTTCGGCCGGCTGCGGCCGCGGTGGAAGCGCGTCGCCGGCGGACGCCTCGGGGCCCGCACGGGTGGGCCGCGCCGCGCCCGGCTGGAGCGAGCCGAGCCTTCCGGGCCCGACGCTCGCCCTTGCTTCGCTGCATGGCAAGGCGATCTACCTGAACTTCTTTGCGACGTGGTGTCCGCCGTGCAACGAAGAGGCGCCGGCGCTCGACGCGCTGCAGCGTGCATACGGCGGGCGCGGCTTGCAGGTCGTCGGCGTAGACGTCCTCGAGAATGCGCGCAAGGCGTCGGTATTTCGAAACGAGCACCATCTTAGCTACCCCGTCGTGATTGACGCGGGAACGCTACGCAATCAGTACGATGTCAACGGACTGCCGGTGCACGTGTTCATCGATCGCGGCGGAGTGGTCCGTAAAATCGTAGTCGGGGAGCTCTCGCCGTCCGACATGCGCAGCAACGTCGAGCGACTCTTGCGGTAGCAGGGTGATACGCAAAATGGTCTCGTTGCGTGCCGCCGCGGCTCTCACCGCGGCGGCGTGCGCTGTGGGGTGCGCCGGCGGCGGAGGTCAAGGCGGCGCGCTGATGCCTGCGGGCGCCTCGCTCGGCGCAGGCGGCTCCGGAAACACCGTGGTGCGCATCTTCGTTCCGGCCGGGAGTCAGACCAATCCCGGCCTCTCCAGGGTCCCCTCGCTGCCGGCTCTTCCCACGCCCGTCGCGCCCCAGCCCTTGGGCGGGGGCGCCGTTCCCGTCACGACGGCGCCGCCTCCCGCGATCAGCGGCGCCGCGGCCGGCACCGGTGCGCAGGTCCTCGCGATCAACGTGACCGGTCCGACCAGCATCACGCAAAGCGTGACGGTCGGACCCAACGCGACCGGTTGCTCGCCGGCGGCCGGCGGAACGAGCTGCCAGCTCGCGCTGACGCTCCCCGCCGGCACCTACATGGGAACGATCGGAAGCGTCGCGGTGGCGTTTAACGTCACCTCGAGCGCGACCAACTCGCTCAATCTGACGATGAGCGGCGTGCCCGCGCAGCTGCAGATCGTTCCAGCCTCGTTCATGAGCGCAACGAACGCGCAGGGCGGCATCGACCTCTATGGCGCCGGGAAGCACGCGCTGCTCATCGAGATGCTCGACGCGAATCAAAACGTGATCGTTGGAAACTCCGGCGCGAGCTTCACGCTCAGTCAGGCGGGCGGCGCGCTCCCGATCGCCGTCGCCCAGACGGGCGCGCTCGCGCCGAACGAGTTCTACGTCTCCGGTCCGGCATCGGCGAACACAAGCTCGAGCATCCTGCGCGCGACGGCGATGTATCAGGGTCCCACGAATCCCTGTGCGCAAGCTCAGGCCGTCTGCAGCGGCACGGCGCGCGTCGACGTCCGTCAATTGCTGGGCGTCGCGAACTCCAACATCAACACCGTGACGCTGTACGCATACGCCCAGACCACGCCGTTTGCGACGATTGCGAGCGGCGTGAGCAATCCGCAGGCGCTGATCTTCGACACGTCCGGAAACCTGTTCGTCGCCGATCAACCCGGCAGCATCACCGAATACGCGCCGCCCTACAATCAGGCGCCGAACACGATCAGCAACGGCGTGAATCATCCGCAGGCGCTCGCCCTCGACAGTCGAGGAGATCTCTTCGTGGCGAACGGCAACGGTAGCAACACCGTGACGATGTACTCGCCGCCCTATGTGGGTGGACCGTCGCAGGTCATCGCGGCAAACGTAGACGATCCCGTGAGCCTGGCGCTCGACGCAAGCGGCAACCTATTCGTGCTCAACTCAGCTGCAAACACCGTTTGCGAGTACGCGCCTCCTTACGGTGGTGCTCCGACGATCATTTCGAAAGGCCTCAACACTCCGAATTCGCTCGCGCTCGACTCGCGCGGGAACCTCTTCGTCGCGAACCTCAATTCGACGCCGAACTCCGTCGTGGAATATACGCCTCCGTTCTCTAGCTCGAGCGCGCCGGCAGCGACGATCAGCAACGGCGTCAACGAGCAGGGCACCATCGGCCTGAGCGCATCGGCGAATCTCTTCGTGCCCAATCAGGGTGCGAACACGGTGACCGAATACATGGTGCCCTACACGAACCCGCCCGCGACGATCGTCGGCGGCCAGAGCGAGCCGATCGCGCTCGCGATCGACCTGCTTGGAAATCTCTACGTCGCAAACTACGGGAATAACACGGTGACGGAGTATCCACCGCCTTACGCCGGCGCAGCGTGGACGACCGTCACCACGGGTATCAGCGCGCCGCTCGCGCTCGCGCTCGCGCCCGCCACCAACTCCGCTAGCGCCCTCGTGCCCTAAGGACTCCTCAACCTAGGCCGCGCGGACCCGCAGTATGTCGCCCTCGAGCGTGACGTTGGCTCCCGAGCCCTCGTGCAGCTCGCCGCGCAGCAGCGCCGTCGAGAGCGGCGTCGAGACGTAGTGCGAGACGGTGCGCTGCACGTAGCGCGCCCCGCTTCCGCCTCCCATCGACACCTTAGCGAGGTAGAGTTTTGCCTCGTCGGAAAGGTTGAGCGAGACGTTGCGCGCGCCGAGTCGCTTCGCCAGGGCATCAACGTGAATCGTGACGATCGCCTCGATCTGCGATAGTCCCAGCTCTTCGAACGAGACGACCTCGTCGATTCTGTCGAGCAGCTCCGAGCGCAGCGCGATGGCCAGATCGACATCCTGCAGGTTCGTCGTGAGAATGATGAGCGTGTGCCGGAAGTCGATCGTGCGCCCCTTGGAATCGGTGACGCGCCCGTCGTCGAGAATCTGGAGCAGGATCGACGCGACGTCCGGGTGAGCCTTCTCGAGCTCGTCGAACAGCACGACGCAATAGGGCCGGCGCCGCACGGGTTCCGTGAGCTGACCCGGCTCGTCGTGACCGGCGTAGCCCGGCGGCGCGCCGAGCAGCCGCGACACGGTGTGCGGCTCCGTGAACTCCGCAAGGTCGACGCGCACCAAGGCGGCCTCGCTCCCGAAGAGCACCTCGGCCAGCGTCTTCGCGAGCTCCGTCTTGCCGACGCCGCTCGGGCCGCGGAAGAGGAAGGTGCCCAGCGGTTTGCGCGGATCGTGCAGGCCGGTTCGCGCGCGCCGGATAGCGTCCGACACGGCAGCGATGGCGCGATCTTGCCCGATGACGCGCTTGGATAGAAGGCGCTCGAGATCGAGAAGCCGGTTGGCCTGCGATTCCGTGAGCGAGTCCTGCGGAATACCCGTCCATCGTGTCACGACCGCCGCGACGTCGTTGCGGCCGACCAGGGGCTGTTCGAACGCGCCTTTGTTCGCCAGCGCGACGGAAGCCGCGGCCTCGTCGACGAGATCGATAGCCTTGTCGGGTAGGAATCGATCGGCGATGTACCGGGCCGAGAGCTGCGCGGCCGCTTCGATCGCGTCTTCGCCGATGACGACGTTGTGGTGACGCGCGTAGCGCTCGCGCAAACCGCTCAGGATTTCGATCGTCTCGTCGATGGTCGGCTCCTCGACCATGACCGGCTGGAAGCGGCGCTCGAGCGCGGCATCGGATTCAATGTACTTGCGGTATTCGTCGAACGTCGTGGCGCCTATACACTGCAGATCGCCACGCGCCAGCTCCGGCTTGATCATCGTGCTCAGGTCAAGCGGCGCGCCCTCGGCGGCGCCGGCCCCGACGAGCGTGTGCAGCTCGTCGATGAAGAGCACGACGTCGCGCGCGCTGCGCTTGACCTCATCCAGGATGCGCTTGACGCGGCCCTCGAATTCGCCGCGGTATTTCGTGCCCGCAACCAGCGGGCCGAGCGAGAGGGCGAGAACGCGTTTATTCCGCAGCGACTCCGGCGCGTTGCCGGCGACGATGCGCGCGGCGAGACCCTCGACGATCGCCGTCTTGCCGACGCCCGGCTCGCCCACGAGACACGGATTGTTTTTGCTGCGCCGTGCGAGAATCGAGACCACGCGGTCGATCTCGCGGTCCCGCCCGATGACGGGATCGAGCTTACCGCCGCGCGCGAGCTCGGTCAGGTCGCGTGAATACGACGCCAGCGTCGGCGTGCCGCCACGCAGGCGCTTGCCGAGCTCGTCCAGCGGCGAAGCGGCTCCGCCACCCTGCATCTTTTCGGCGAGTATGGCGCTGCCTGCGATCAGGCCGGCCGCCGCCAGCGCGGCCCCGACGAACGGCAGCGCGCTCGTCGCCGCCCGCTTTTGGGCGCAGAGATTGCAGAGACGGCGCCCGCCGTACGACGTGACCGCGGGGCGAGCGGCGCACGCTTCACACTCAAAAGTCATCGCCTATGCTACCAACCTTCGCCGCGGGAGGTTTCGCCGCGCGTCACGGCTCGGCGACGAACACGACGCTCACCGACACGGTGACGTTGACGTTGGATTGGTCGAATTGTGTCGGCGCCGCCGGCATCGCGGCGGCTCGCATCAGCGGCACCGGACCTGACGGCTCGCTAGTGAGCTCGATGCTCTTTATCCCGACGATTCTCAACGCGGCCGCCCGCGCGATCGCACCGGCATTGGCACGGGCAGCCGCGACCGCCTTTGCCGTGGCCTGCTCGCGAGCGACGGCGGGATCCGACAGGCCGAAGCTCACGCCGTTAATTGCCGTGGCTCCGGAGCTCATGCAGGTGTCGCTAACCTTTCCGGCGTTGCCGATTTGACGCACCTTGACGGAGAAGGTGCGTGAGACCGTGTAGCCATAATGTTCGGTCGGATTTGGCGGCCTCACCTGTGGCGGCGGATTATAACTGACGTTGTAATACGCCAGCGCGATGTCGCCGCGCGCTACGCCGGACCTCTCGAGCGCGGTGACGACCCGGTTGTACGCCGCGTTGTTTTGCGAAATCGCGTCGTTGGCGTTCGGGGCGGTCGTTTCGACGGAAGCACCAACCGTCGCGACGTCGGGCGGCATCGAAACGCTGCCCGTTCCGCCGGCGGTAATCTCGGTAGAGGCGGCCTGCGCCGCCGCCACGCATGCCGCTACGGCAAACGCGACCAGCAGACAAATGATAGAGCGCTTCATGATGCGGTAATGCTCCACCGTTCGGCGGGGACGTCCCTGTCGGCGGGGAGAAGGAAGCGTTGCTATGGTCATCCCGGCCTGGATCCTATTAGGCCTGGTTCTCGGTCTCTTTGCGCGATGGATCGTGCCGGGCGAACCGCCCGGAACAATCGCCGATGCCATCGTCGGCGCGCTCGGCGCGGCAGCCGGCGGGTGCCTCGATTGTCTTTTCCGGGGGTGGCCGGCAACCGTGGAGCTTCCGAGTATGGTCAGTGCCTTCATCGGCGCCGTCGTGCTACTGTGGGGAGTGCGCGCCATCAGGGCAAGACTGGCTCGCTGAAGGGCACCACTCCCCTGCGAGGAAGCTGAAACGCCATGGCCTACATCATCACCGAGCCGTGTATCGGAACCAAAGACAAGTCGTGCGTCGACGTGTGTCCGGTCGATTGCATACACGGCAAAGATGAGGACGAGATGCTGTACATCGATCCGGAAGTCTGCATCGACTGCGGCGCCTGCGTTTCGGCCTGCCCGGTGGAGGCGATCTTCGCCGACTCCGACGTGCCCGAGAAATGGCAGAACTACACCGAAATTAATGCCGAGTATTTCAAGAAGTGATCGCCGAGATCTCCGGCAGCGCGTTCGACGCGTTCTTCGCGTGGTCGCCGTGGGTCATCGGCGCGGTCATCTATCTCGCCTTCTACGTCGCCAAGCGTAAAGAGACCGCGGCACGGCCCACGACCGCCGGCCAAACCTACGCGTGCGCCGGCTGCGGCCGCCGCGGCCCGCGCGAGCAGATGGTGCCGCAGGATCACGGCGGGGCCGTAGGCTGGTATTGCGCCGACTGCGCCGCGCACCAAGCCCCGCAGCGCGCTTAACCCTTCGACGGCTTTACTGCTGCTGGCCGTAGTCCGCGAGGACGTCGTGGATGCGCGACGCCATCGAGAGCGCCTGGTCCCACTTGCGCTGCCACATGTTCCGGCCGAAGATCAGCCCCACGCACCCGGCCGCCATCGCGACGTGCGCCTTGTGAATGGTCGCGTCGTCGCCCATTTTGCTCCCGCCGGAAACGAGCACCAGGCTCCGCCCCGCCGACCGGACGACCTTCCGTAAGCCTTCGACGTCGTCGAACGCGAGGGTATCGTACGGTTTCGGCAGCTTGGCTGCGTCGTCGGGTTTCCACACGGGCTCGTTGAGCTTGATGACGTCGGCGCCGATTTCACACGCGACGCGCGCCGCGTAATCGACAGCGTAGAGTGAATCGATGCCCCCCTTCGACTTTACGGCGGAGCCGCGCGGATAGGCCCACACGACCAGCGGCATTCCGTATCGGTCGCACTCGCGGCGCACCTCGTTACATTGCGCGATGTCGAGCTCTTGCGACGGGCTGCCGACGTACAGCGTGTACCCGACGGCATCGGCGCCAAGCCGAATGGCGTCTTCGACCGACGACGTCAGCGGACTGAACGCCTCGTCGTCGGGCGGGATGTTCGTCTTGCCGTTGACCTTCAACAGCAGCGGAACGCGGCCGGCGTAGTGCTTCTGGTACTTCTCGGCCAGGCCGACATGCAGCGCGACGCCGGAGAAGTTGCCCTCGACGGCGAGGCGATAGATCCAATCGGTGTCGATCGCCGCGGGATTGTCGAAGAAGTCGACCGGTCCGTGTTCCAAGCCCTGATCGATGGGCAGCATCATCAGCGTGCCGTTCGCAGGGCCGTGCTCGTACATCAAGCGGTGCAGGCGCGTCCGTTTGCCGATCGAGAGATTCATCTCGTCAAAAGTGGGACGCACGATCGAGGGAGTTGCCGTGGCGGTGGTCATGCGGGCGCCTTCGCCGGGCTCCGAAGGTTATCCTGAGCCTGCGCCCAAAGGGGCGGCTCGTGATTGCCCGGGTCGGATTCGTCGGGTTGGGCGCGATGGGTGAGGGGATGGCCCGGTCGTTGCGCAAAGCCGGATTCGACGTCGCGGCGAGCGTGCATAGGCGCCGAGAGGCGCTGGAGCGGTTGCGCGGCGACGGCGTTAGCGAGGCGGCGGACCCTGCGGCCCTGGCGCGCGGCGCCGACGCCGTCGTGCTCTGCGTGCCGGACGCTCCCGAGGTCGAAGATGCGCTCTTCGCTCCGCGCGGCGTCGCCGCAGGCGCCAGGGCCGGCTTGCTGGTGATCGACATGTCCACGATCTCTCCCGTGGCCTCCCGCCGTTTCGCGCAACGCTTGGGGGAACGCGGCGTCGAATTCGTCGACGCTCCGGTCAGCGGCGGGCCGGCTCGCGCTCGGGACGGCACGCTGACGATCATGGTCGGTGCGTCGCCGGCAGCGTTTGCGCTCGTGGAACCGGTTCTGCGTGCGATGGGAACTCCGCATCACCTCGGGCCGGTCGGGATGGGCGAGACGGTCAAGCTGGTCAATCAGATCATCATCGCGAACGTGATGATCGCCAACGTCGAGGGCCTCGCGTTCGCGCAGCGCGCCGGTGCCGACCTGAATGCCGTGCGCGAGGTTCTGGCGTCGGCAACGGCCTCGAACTATCTGCTCGCACAATGGTTGCCTAAGACGTGGCTGGCCGGGACCTTCAGCGGCGGGTTCGCCATGGATCTGCTGCGCAAGGACCTCGCCGCGGCCCTCGACGCCGCTCGCGCCACGAGCCTTCCCATGCCGGCGACCGGGCTGGCGTATCAACTCTACACCACTCGCTCCGCAGAAGGGGACGGTGCGCTGGACTACAGCGCAATAGCAAAAGCGTATGAATGGAACGTCGGAGATACGAGCCCCGCGCATGACGGCCCTCAAGAGTCCGGACGTCAATAAAAAGATCCTCATCGTGGACGACGAGTCCGCGATCCTGCAAACCCTGCGTTTTAATCTCGAACGTAGCGGCTACGCCGTCGTGACGGCGGGAGACGGGCGAAGCGCGATCGCGATGGCGCAACGCGAGCAGCCGGACTTGGTTGTGCTCGACATCATGTTGCCGGTTCTCGACGGAGTCGAGGCCTGCAAGGAGATCCGCAAGTTCAGCCCCGTGCCGATCATCATGCTGACCGCCAAGGATCAGGAGATCGACAAGGTCCTGGCGCTCGAACTGGGGGCCGACGACTACGTCACCAAGCCGTTCGCTCTGCACGAGTTTCTGGCGCGCGTCAAGGCTCGGCTGCGTCGCCAGAGCTCGCTGCCCTCCGGGCACGACGAGGCCATCGCGCTCGGAGACATCGTACTCGATCCGTCGCGGCAGCAGCTGACCGTTCGTGGGACGGAGGTGTCCCTTGCGCCCAAGGAGTTTGGACTGTTGCGCTTGCTGATGGAGAATCAAGGGCGCGTCGTCACGCGTCAGACGCTGCTCGACAAGGTTTGGGGATACGACTTCGAAGGCGAGCAGCAAACGGTCAGCGTGCACATTCGCTGGCTGCGCGAGAAGATTGAAGAGGACTCGCGGTCGCCGCGCCACATTCTCACGGTTCGCAGCCGCGGGTACATGTTCAAGGCTTGACCGGCGTCGAGTGGTCGGTCCTCGCGCTAATCGCCGGGCTCGCCGCAGGGCTCGCCGCCGGACGCATGCCCCGCCCGCCGGCGGACGCGGCCGAAAGCGAATCGGACAGCGCAACCGCACCCGCTGAACCGCAGCCGCTTTCGGCCGACAGCGGCTTTGCGCGGCTCGTCGGCTCGCTACCCATCGGCGTCATCCTGGTCAATCGGGAGGGGCGCGTCGAGTTTGCCAACGCGGCAGCGGGCACGACGTTCGGTTTCGATTCGAGCCGCGCGACGGGTCTCCACATCATCGAGGCCATCCATAACGTCGAACTGGAGCACCGCATCACCGATGCTTTGCAGGGCGAGGCGTCGGTCGCGCCGCTCATCCTCACCGGCGCGCAGGGCCAGCGAACCTACCGGATCTCGGTGTCGCCGCTCTCCGACGAGAACGGGAATCTGCCGCGCGTCGTCATCTTTTCCGACGACCAAACCGGGCTCGTGCGCCTCGATCGGGCGCGCAAAGAGTTTCTTTCCAACGTCTCGCACGAGCTGCGCACGCCGCTTTCGTCGATAAAGCTGATGCTCGAGACGGTGCTGGAGGCGCCCGAAGAGGACGCGCGCGACCTCTTCGTTCCGCAGGCGCTGGCGCAGGTGGACCGGTTGACCGCGCTCGTCGGTCAGTTGCTCGAGCAGGCGCGCGCGGAGTCGGGGCAGCTGAAGCTGGATCTGCGCGACGTCGATCTCGAAGAAGTCGCTCGCCCGATCGTGGCGTCGTTCGAGCAGCAGGCGTTCAACAAGGGCATTTCGCTCGAGCTCTCGGCGCTGCGGCCGGTGCGCGTGGAAGCCGATCCGGATCGGCTGTCGCAAGTCTTCGTCAACTTGATCGACAACGCGCTGCGCCACACTTCGGGCGGCGGCCGCATCCGTGTCGAGCTCGATGCCCGTGACAGCGACGCCGTGCTGCGCGTCCGCGACTCGGGCGAGGGCATCCCATACCGCGACCTTCCCCACATCTTCGAGCGATTCTACGTCGTGGATCGCTCGCGCACTCGAGGGAGCAGCGGCGCAGGCCTCGGGCTCGCGATCGTCAAGGGCATCGTCGACGCGCACGGGGGTGCGATCTCGGCGGAATCGATGCTGGGAAGGGGCACGTCGTTTACGATCCGGCTTCCCATCATGCGCATTAAACGGCCTTAAGGTCGGGGCTGCTTGCGATGACGACGGGCATTTTGAATCGGATGACGAATACCGGCGGCGCATGTTCGTGAGCACGGAAGACGTGGTTTCGGTTACAACCGAGCCGAAGATCAACGTCGAAAACCTCGACGTATACTACGGCGCGTTCCACGCGATTCGTAACGCGTCGCTTCAGGTGCCCGCGAATCAGGTGATGGCGCTGATCGGGCCGTCGGGCTGCGGTAAATCCACGTTTATCCGCGCGCTGAATCGAATGCACGATCTGACGCCGGGAGCTCGCGTGGAAGGGCGCGTTTTGCTGGACCATCAGGACATCTATGCCGCGGACATCGACCCCGTGACGATCCGCTACCGCGTCGGCATGGTGTTCCAGCGCCCCAACCCGTTTCCGAAGTCCATCTTCGACAACGTCGTCTACGGCCCGCGCATCCACGGCGAGCGCGATTCCGGCACCCTCACGAACATCTGCGAGCGCAGCCTGCGCCAGGCCGCGCTCTGGGACGAGGTGAAGGATCGGCTCGATCGCTCCGCGCTGGCCCTCTCCGGAGGACAACAGCAGCGGCTGTGCATCGCGCGTTGCCTCGCCGTCGATCCCGAGGTGATTTTGATGGACGAGCCGGCTTCCGCGCTGGACCCAATCGCGACCAGCAAGATCGAAGACCTCATCGGCGACCTCAAGAAGGACTACACCGTCGTCATCGTCACGCACTCGATGCAGCAGGCGGCGCGTATCAGCGACAACACCGCGTTCTTCTTGCTGGGCGAGCTGGTCGAGACGGACAAGACCGCGACGATCTTCACCAAGCCCAAAGACAAACGCACCGAAGACTACATCACGGGCCGCTACGGCTAGGCAACACAGGCAGCCTTACCCCCACTCAGTTTAAGGGGCTGTTAAGAGCGCCTTAATGAGCGGGCGCTAGACTATCTGCGGTGACATCTTTTGATCGCCTGCGCCTGCCTCGTCGCAACGGAGCTTTCGGCAGCGCGTCTGCGCCAAAAATCGCCCGGCTCTGCGGCCGGGCGATTCCCTTCCCTACCCCTTGAAGAAAATGTTGACCCAGGTTACCGCGGAAGGCTCGCAGAAGTTGACACCAGTTACTTCCCTGAACAGGAGGCTCCTTCTGGTTATGAAGACTGCTTGTGCTCGCGCGGCGCTCATCGCGGCCGTGATCGGGGCGGTCGCCATCGCGCTGCCGGCGCAAAGCGCAACGACACCGGTGGCGCAAACCGGCTCCGCTCCGCCTGCGAACTTCGGCGCTCCGCCCTCGGGGCAGATTCCGATTCTCTACAACGACCGTCACGTTTACTCGCGGCCCGACGTGCTCAAGCAGGGTCGCGTCCTGGCCGCGCTGGTGCGCGGCGGGACGATCCTGATTCCGCTGCGCTCGATGTTCGAACAGATGGGCGCGACGGTGTCGTACGATCCGGCGAGCAAGACGGCCGTCGTCTCAAAGTCCGGCGCCGAGGTCCGCGTGACGGTCGGCAAGCCGGAAGTCATCATCAACGGCGAGTCGCGCCCGCTCGACGTGCCGCCGATTCTTTATCAGGGCGACGTTCTCGTGCCGGTGCGCGTGATCTCCGAAGGCATGGGTGCGTACGTGCAGTGGGTGCCGGATCGCCGGCTCGTCGTTGTGCGCTACATTCCGGCGACGCCGCCGCCGACCGAAGCGCCGGCGCCTCCGCCGCCGCCGGCCACGGTCGCGCCGCCCCCGCCACCTCCGCCGACGCCGAACCCGCTTTCGATCCACGGATTCGTGCGTTCGTACTACTTCACGCGTCAGAACGCGTCGAACAACCCGGGAGCCCAGTTCAACTTCACGCCGGGCGCCAAATACAGCTCGGCCGGCGTGAACCAAGCGAGTTGGAACAGCGCGGTCGCGCTGGGCGGTGAGTACGACTTTCCCGGCAGCGGTTGGGGCATTGGGGGCACGTATCTGTACGCCAATCCGATCAACGGCCCGTGCGTCGTTCCTTCCGCCCACCTCAAGGGCATGCCGTGCGTCTCGCAGGTTCCTCCGAACACCAATCCCGACGACACGCTGCCCGGCTTTACGCTGAGCACCTTTTACGAGGCATACCTGAAGTACAAAGCCTACGGGTGGGACGGCGCGATGGGCAACATCACGTTCGATTCGCCGTGGGCGAACCCGGCCGATTCGCGCTTAAAGCCGGCCGCGTTCGAAGGTGGTTACCTCGGCTACACGACGCCGGGCGGGATCACCGTGCAAGGCGCGGACATGCTGGCGTACGAGAACCGCACGAGCTCGTCGTTCGGCCGCCAGACGCTGCTGACGAGCTATCCGGCCGGCAATAACGGTCTGGCCAACAACATCATCGTTCCGGGCGGCGTGGGGATCGACACCAACGGCTTCGCGATGGGCAAGCTCGGGTACGCCAATCCCTCGGGAACCGGCTTCGCGGCCGACGGATACTTCTACGGCGTCAGCGATCTCGTCAACATGTGGTGGGGCGACGGCAGGTACACGTTCCCCGGAAGCTGGGCCCCGTTCATCGCCGTGCAAGGCGGAACCGAGCAGAACGCAGGCCAGTCGTATATCGGCAAGGTCAACAGCCAGGCCTACGGCGCGCAGATCGGCGTCACCGTGGCGAAGAACTTCCAACTGACCGCCGGTTACGACGAGATCCCTTGGAAGACGGACACTGTCAATCTGCCGACGGACGTGACCTGCAACAACTCGAACTACCAGATCTCTGCAAAGGCGACGCTGGCCTACTTCCTGCCGCTCAACGCCGCGCAGTGCTTCACGAACGCAAAGACCGGACTCTCGCAAATCTACTACGGCGGTTGGGCTAGTCCGTATACCGACAACTACGATAGCGATCCGCTCTTCACGACCAGCGTGTCGCAGGGCATGGCCGACCGGCGAGCGCCGGGCTCGTCGTGGAAGGTCGGGATGCAGTACACTTCGACCAACAAGAAGTGGGTCTTCATCGCGACGGACGCGTGGTACAACTACGGCAACGCGCTGGCCCCGGAGAACACCAACATCTGGGTGCTCGACGGACGCTATCGCTTCAGCCGCTACACAGGCAAGGGCACGTATCACGGGCTCGTGCTGCGCTATCGCTACATCCAGCGCTCGCTCAGCAACACGTTCTGCGGCGCTGCCGGCACGACCAGCTGCGCGCCGGGCGCGCCGATCGGGCAATCGGAGTTCGGCGGGCTGCCGCTCTTCAAGTACAACCGCGCGCAAGTCGAGTACGACTTCTAGCACGCGGGGTTTCCCCGCGTTCGAGTGAAATACGCGCCCGCATGGCCTCTGCTATGCGGGCGCTCGTCAAGCCGGGCCCCGAGCCCGGTTTACTGTTGACCGAAGTGCCGATACCGTCGATCGGACCGACCGACGTCTTGATCCGCGTGGAGAAGGCGGGACTCTGCGGCACGGATCTCCACATCTACGACTGGGACACTTGGGCGCAGCAGCGCATCAAGCCGCCGCTCGTGGTCGGCCACGAGTTCATGGGAACGGTCGCCGCGGTCGGCGACGCGGTGCGCGCGGTTCGCGTCGGCGAGCGGGTGTCGGCGGAAGGCCACATCGTGGATCTGACGTGTCTGCTCTGCCGCACCGGACAGGCCCACATCTGCGAGCACGTCGAGATCATCGGAGTAGACCGCGACGGCGCCTTCGCCGAGTACGTCGCGATCCCCGAGTATAACGTATGGCGGCTCGATCCGGCGATCCCCGACGTGTACGCGGCGATCTTCGATCCGCTCGGCAACGCCGTGCACACGGTGATGGCCGCGGGAGTCAGCGTCAAGAGCGTGGCGATCACCGGCGTGGGTTCGATCGGACTGATGGCCGTCGCCGTGGCCCGCGCGGCCGGCGCGACTGCCGTCTACGCGATCGACGTCAATCCGGCGAAGCTCGAGCTTGCGCACAAGCTCGGCGCGGACGCGACGTTCTTGGCGACGCGACCCAACCTCGTTGCGGAAATCCGCGACCGCACTCGCGGCGACGGCGTGGACGTGCTGCTCGAGATGTCGGGCAGCGGCGCCGCGATCGATCAGGGTCTGCAGCTTCTGCGTAACGGCGGAACCGCCGCGCTGCTCGGGATTCCGTCGGACCGCGTGAGCATCGACCTCGCCGAGCGCATCATCTTCAAGGGGCTCAACGTGCTCGGCATCAACGGCCGGCGCATGTTCGAGACGTGGTATCAGACGGAGGCGCTGGTCAAGAGCGGAAGAGTGGACCCCCGAGCGATCATCACCCACGTGCTGCCCTACGACCAGTTTCAGCGCGCCTTCGACCTGACGAGCAAGGGCGAGGCCGCGAAGATCGTGCTCGATTTCAAAGGAGACGTTGCAGAATCATGAATCAGGCGTTCGAAGCCAAGCTGCGAGACGACCTCGACGCGCTCCGCAAGGCCGGAACGTACAAGCACTTGCGTCACTTGACGACACCGATGGCGGCCGAGGTGCACATGGAGGAGGCCGGCGACGTCATCGTGCTGTCCAGCAATAACTATCTCGGACTCGCGGATCAGCCGGACGTCGTCGAGGCGGGGAAGCTCGGGCTCGACAAGTATGGCGCGGGTACCGCGTCGGTGCGCTTCATCTGTGGAACGTTCGACGTGCATCGCGTGCTCGAGGAACGCATCGCCAAATTCTTGGGGCTCGAGGCGGCCCTCACGTACGTCTCGTGCTGGAACGCCAACACCGGACTCTTCCCGACCATCTGCGACGAAGGCTCGGCGATCGTGTCCGACGAGCTCAATCACGCCTCGATCATCGACGGCGTTCGGCTCGCCTCGAAGGCGCGGCGCGAGCGCTTCAAGCACGGCGACATGGCCGCGCTGGAGGAGAAGCTCAAGAGCGTGCAAGACTGCTTCCCGATCGTCATCGTTACCGACGGCGTCTTCTCGATGGAGGGCGACCTCGCCAAACTGCCCGAGATCGTCGGGCTCGCCAGACGGTATGGCGCGATCAGCGTCGTGGACGACTCGCACGGCACCGGCGTGATGGGCGAGACCGGCCGCGGCACCGTCGAGCACTACGGCTTAACCGGAGAGCTCGACGTGATCACGGGCACGCTCGGGAAAGCGCTGGGCGGAGCGGCGGGCGGCTTTGTCGCCGGCAGCGCCGCGCTGATCGACACGCTGATCCAGCGATCGCGCCCGCAGCTGTTCTCGAACGCGCTTCCCGCGACCGTGGCGTGCAGTTCCATGGCCGCAATCGACTATCTGGACGACCATCCGGAGCTCGTGCGCAACCTGCGGGAGAAGACGCGCTATTTTCGCGCCGGGCTCGAGCGGATCGGATACAAGCCGCTGGAGAGCGAGAGCGCGATCGTGCCGATCATCGTCGGGGAAACGGCCTTCGCGATCGCAATCAGCGACAAGCTGCTGAAGGCCGGCGTGTTCGTCACCGGGTTCGGCTATCCGGTCGTGCCCGAGGGGACGGCACGGATCCGCGTGCAGATCAGCGCGGCGCTGACGCAGGACGAAATGGACCGCGCCCTGCGCGCGTTCGAGAACGTCGGGAAGGAGACGGGACTGCTCAAAGGTGCCATTTGATAGCCTGACCTTCCGCCGAATCGGGGTTCCGCTCAAGCCCGATCACGACGAGATGCCGTCCGAGCGCCTCGGCATTCTCAATCCCGCCTGCGCTCGGCTGCGGGACGGCACGCTCGTGCTCTATCCTCGCATGGTCGCGCCCGGCAACGTCTCGCGCATCGGCTGCTATAGCGCGCGCGAGCGCGCCGACGGCCTGTTGGACGTCGAGTTCCACGGCTACGCGCTGGAGCCGCAGGCACCATACGAACTCCGGAATGCGCCGGGCGGCTACGGATGCGAAGATCCGCGCGTCACGTTCGTCGAGGCGCTCGACCGCTACGTGATGGCTTATGTCGCGTTTGGTCCGCGCGGCCCCGAGGTTGCGGCCGCCGTCTCAGAGGACGGATTGACGTGGGAGCGTCTCGGGCTGATGCAGTTCGCGGACAGCAGCGCACCGCTGGCCGATAAGGACGCCGCATTCTTTCCCGGACCGGTGACCTCGCCGAGCGGTATGGAATCGCTCGCGTTCTATCATCGCCCGACGCTGCAGCTGCTCGACACGTCCGCCCAGACCGCGCTTGCGGTGATCGAGTCGCTGCCCGCGAGCGAGCGCGAGGGCATCGCGATCGGCTACGTCCCGCTCGAGGCGGTTCGATCCGAACTGCGCGCGCTCTGCACCGTCACCGAGACGCACCGGCTCACGATGCCTCCCGCGAACTGGGGTAGCGTCAAGGTCGGCGCCGGCACGCCGCCGGTGCGCGTCGCCGAGGGCTGGCTCTCCGTCATTCACGGCGTCGACGAACTCCAGCATCCGCGCGGAGCGCAGCTGCTGCGATACTGCGCCGGCGTTATCGTTCACGACGCGCAGCACTTGGACCAGATCGTCTTTCGATCGCCGGATCCGCTCTTCGTTCCCGAGCGACCCGGCGAGCTGCACGGAACCGTCGGCCACGTTGTCTTCCCGACCGGCATCGATCGCCGCGGCGAGCTCGAGTTCGACATCTATTACGGCATGGCCGACTACGAGATTGGGCGGGGCAGAATGACGATTTCCGGGTAGAAGTAGTTTCTAATAGCATGGATTCATACCGATTGCGGGAAGGGGCGCCGTAAGGCCGGGCCCGAATTGCCGCGATCCTTTACACCTGGTTGCTCCGGGTTACGCGGATCCCGGAATAGGTCAGGATCCGCTCCCGCAGCGCTTCTGACGGGCCCGTGACCTACCACTCCTGGGGTTTCATTTCGTCGGCTTTACGCCAGCCTATTACTCAGCACTTAGTCGTGGTGTGCTTGCCGGGATGATCTCGATGACGACGTGTGTTCCCACCACTTTTAGGGTTCCCGAGAATACCCCCCGACATCCGGGAGATCGGGCCCGTACTTTCCAGTGACTGCAGTCGCGTAGCATTCCCCAAAAGCGTCCCAGAGACTGCCTGCCGACTGCACGTCGGCGGTAACCGTGTACGCCTGCTTTGCTTTAAGTTGTTTGCCGGGCCAAATCGCCTGGGCCCGGAAGCTTCTTGCCGAACTGCACGTCGTCGTAAGTAGTGTTGAACTGAATATAAAAGATCGGCGTGCCAGGCGGAAACGGCGGCCAGAGCGGTCCGCTGTAGGGTGTGGTGCTGCTAATCAGACTCGCGGTGACGCCTGACGACGTCGGGCCCGGATAGGTAATCGTACCGCCCCAGTCCTTGAACCGCGGAACGCAAAGCGTACCGCCTTTAGTCGAGAGTTTTTTCGTACCCAAACTAGCGTAGTCTTTCGTCGTCTTCTGCCCCTTACAAGCCGGAAGCGCGGCATTGGGCCCGCCCCGGGGCGCAGGCGCTATGGGTCCGCCGCGATTAGCGACCCTCACGTCCGAACCGGGCTGCAAGGCGGTTCGAGTTGGCACGGCCCTACACTCTCGTTCTGAGGGCAGAAATAGCTACTAGTAGCATGGATTAGGTGTCGGCCGGGTCCCAGTTCCACGCGGCTGCGGGCACCTGGCTTGGCGTGGAACACCCTGCGGCTACGACCGGAGCGAGCTATACAGCGATGAGGGTCCGCCGAATCGGCGCAGTAGCTCCGGGATCGTGGGCCGAGGTTACTTTCAGGAGCTGAGGATTCGCCTCGCGCAGCGCGAAGCATGCCAGTCCTTGTCCTTTTCTGGAGGCTACCTCATGAAGAAAATGGCCCTTTTTCTCTTCCTTACCGTCGCGATCGCCGGAAGTGCCATTGCATTGCGCGCCGACGCGCAATCCAACGACAACGCCGCGATCAGCGCGCTCTATCAACAGTTTGCCAACGCGTTTCGGCACAAGGACCTCAACGCCATAATGTTGCCCTACATCCACAGCAATACGCTCTTCGTCTTCGACGTCGGCACACCGCGCGAGCATGTGGGCTGGGATAACTATCGTACTGACTGGAAGGGATTCTTTGATTCAATCAAGGGCAATCCGACGTTCTCCATCAGCGAGCTGTCCGTGACGATCAGCGGCGACGTCGCCTACACGCACAGCATTCAATCGTTTACCGGAAACATGGGCAACTTGCACGCGATGGCGGTTCGCGTTACCGACGTTCTGCGAAAAGTCAACGGTAAATGGCTGATCGTGCAAGAGCACGTTTCCGTACCGATCAACTTCACTACGCTCAAACCGGATTTCATGTCGAGACCCTGAGGAGAGTCCTTTACACCGTAACAGGGGGCGTGACAGGGCGTGAAATCAAAAAAGCCGCGCGACTAGGCGTGGCTTTTTATTGGAGGCCCTGGAAGGAGAATTAACCCTCGTTCAGGACCGCTCGCATCGCATTTTCGCTTCAAAGAATATGGCATCACCTTGGTTGGTGCTAACGGGAGCATTAGGCGCATCCTGCATGCGGTAAGGTTCGACCAACTATTTCGCATTGCCGATTCATCGTAGCTGAAACGACTTCACTCGTTTGGGAGTTCACGAAAAATGGACCGTTCCAATAGTACAGTATCAGCGATCTACGGATATACCGTTTGCTTGATCGCCGTGCTCCTCTTTGTTGCGGGCAGCGTCGGCTTCGTAAATGGCGTATTCCGAACCGTCAGCCCAGGGCTCGGAGGATCCCATCATCGCATGGGCATGCGGTGGTCGCGCCCGCATGGATTCCATGGCTTCGGCCAGCGCGGAGGCCGCTATGGTCAATTGAACGCTGCGCAAGGCACGTCTCCCGATGTCGCGCAGACCGGTTCCGCGATCGGTGCCACGGCACCGCGTCCCAACACGTTTTGCAGTGCGATGATCGCGCGAGCGCGTCTGAACGCGGTACGCGCACTAGTGGTCAGCCTCGTGGTGTTGATCATCTCGATCGTACTCTTCAGGGGCCACTGGAGATGGCTAAACGTCCCGCGGCCGGCTTAGAAACGTACACTGCTCGGGGTTCTCGCCGAGGCATGGGCGCGTGGTTGCGGAAGGGCGTAGCATTTTAATTAAATCAATCCGTCCACAGGTCTACGCGATGGTTGCGGCGTTTGCAATCGCGACGATTTCGGGGGCAAGTGCGCAAGTGGTGACGCTCGTTCAACAAGCGGACGGCGCTGCAAGCGCGACCAAAGAGGAGCCCGCGATTGCGGCATTCGACCGGACGTTTGCCGATGTGAACGACTACACCTGCGTTTTGCACTCTCACGAAGTCAACGGAACGAAGACGCAGGATCGCGTCTATCAATATTCGTTCATGAAGCCGCACTACCTCAAAACGGTGATTCTTAAGGGCGATGGCAAAGGTTCGGGCGCTGTATGGGTAGGTGTCGACGACGTGAGCGTCCATCTGGGTGGTATTCTTTCCGGCATCCACGTGAAGATCAACGTGCACGATCCACGCGCCCTGTCGCTGCACGGCGTCACGATTCCAGATGGTCTGCTGCCGGGCATCATCGACGACTATGGGACCATTCCTGGGACGCTCACGCAGAGCGACGGCGGTAAGATCGGAGGCGTCGAAACCGACCGCTTGGACCTGAAGGTCGCCGATCCTGCGTTGAACCACGACATCACGGAGCAGATCGTTTATTTTTCGAAGTCGACGCATTGGCCGATCCGGCAGATCATGGAGTCGGGATCACAGATCGTCCTCGACGAATCGGTCGACGATCTAAAAACAAACGAGGGCTTGACGCAAAGCGACTTCCCGTTCTAGGCATTCGACAGCCCTTGCGTGAGCCTCAGCAGCGCATGTATGCGTCGCGCCAGCGTCAATCCTGACGTTGGCAAGTCCATTTGCGGAAACCGCAATAAAAATCGACGTTAGCGGGCGCTTGGAGAGGTGGCGGCGGCACCGTCGGCATTGGATACCTAAAAGTTATCAATAAAGACTGCTAAGTTCCTTGCTCCGCAGGTTTTCGGCCGAGCGCGAATGTGCCCGGCGCTTTTGCCGCGTGGTATTTCGTAGCGCGAGCGTTCGTCGTCCGCATACCGGTATGCGAGATTGGTCGCTTCATACCTGAATTATCTGAGTTGATACCGGTGCCGCAAAGGGCGCCGTAAGAGAACGGTCCGGCGATCGGCGCCGTTGGACGCGGAGCCCTGACCCGAGCTGGGATTCCAGGAATGGGCGCTAAGCTTAGGCAGGCAGAGGCATTGCTTCAGACTTTCTTCACGAAATCTTATGATAATGAGAACGTGAAGCATCGTATGTGCGTGACCTTGGCGACGCTCATTCTCGCGAGTTGCTCGTCGGCTTCGCAGGTCGTACCTTCCCAAGGCGCGCCCGTCGGAAGCGGAGTCGCGAATGAAACGCCGTTGGCAAGGATGTCGATTTGGTCGGTTATTGACAGCCCCGACGTACTGCCGCCGGACGGCTTTTACGATGATACGCTCTCCGGCGTTAGCGGCGACTTCCCCAAAGACGTTTGGGCGGTTGGCAACGTGTGCTGCTACACGCACGGCTCGCAGGAGTACACACACTCGCTCATCGAGCACTGGAACGGCTCGCAGTGGAGTATCGTCCCATTTCCAAAGAACGAGCCTGCGGACAGCGCACTCCACGCCGTCGCGGCGATCTCAAGTAACGATGCCTGGGCGGTCGGTAATGCGTTTTATCCGAACAATCAGGCCGTGATCGAACACTGGAACGGCAAGAAGTGGAGCGTCGTTTCGAGCCCGTACGTTTACAACAACGCCATCCTGCTCTCGATCGTAGCGATTTCTAAGAACAACGTTTGGGCGGCCGGCGAAGGCAACTTCGCCGCCCTTCTCGAGCATTGGAACGGCAAGCTATGGAGCTTCGTTCCGGGTCTGACGATGGGCGGTCTTACAGAATTGACTTCGATCGCCGCGGCTGGGCCCAACGACATCATGGCCGTGGGCACGTTTTCTTCGCCGAACTTAAACCTCTTCGCCGAGCATTGGAACGGGTCGAGTTGGACGCAAGCCGTACCCGTCAATAACTTCTTTCAAAGCGACTTCGCCAGCGTGACTGCCGTGTCGCCAAACAACTACTGGGCCGTCGGCTGGGAAGAGCCGAACCAGTCGAATCAAGTCCCGCAGACGCTGACCGAACATTGGAACGGTTCGGAATTCACTCTAGTACCTAGTCCGAACAAGGAACCGAAGAGCGGTTATCTGCTCTACAACGTGCTCGCTGGTGTCGTGGCGCAATCGCCGAGCGATGTGTGGTCAGTCGGTGGTTGGACTTATTATCCGAGCTCGGGCACGACGCGCAGCCTCTTCGAACGTTGGAACGGAAAAGCGTGGCGACTGGAGCCCGGACCACCGTCGCTCGAATCGAACAACGACACGACTAACCAGCTGTTCGGCATTGCGAAGGTTCGCTCCGGCGTACTATGGGCCGTTGGCAACCAATTCGTTCCCAGCTATGGCACCGAAACGCTTACGGTCCGCGCGACGCACCGGTAAGACAAAACCGTCACCCCCCGCCTCGCCCACGGCTTCGCGATGACGGTTAGAAGTGGAGTCGAAGGGCCCAGGGTGACACTCGGGCTTGGTTGCGGGGGGTGGATTTGAACCACCGTCCTTCGGGTTATGAGCCCGACGAGCTACCGGACTGCTCCACCCCGCGATAAGAACGACTAGTTTACAACGGCTTGGGTTGCGCCCCTGCCCGCCGGATTCGGCGCGGTGCTCGGCGGACGAATGCCGAAGGCAGCCGCATGGCCCCCGGAACGCTTGCGGAGCGCATTCCTAAGATCCACCTCCACTGCCACCTGGAGGGCTGTTTGCGCGCGCCCACGTTTCTCGAGCTGGCGGCGAAGCACGGTGTGCCGCTGCGGTATAGGTCCGCT
Organism: Vulcanimicrobiota bacterium; assembly: GCA_963752825.1. Classification (GTDB taxonomy): domain Bacteria; phylum Vulcanimicrobiota; class Vulcanimicrobiia; order Vulcanimicrobiales; family Vulcanimicrobiaceae; genus Cybelea. The sequence goes on from CAVVZF010000001.1 coordinate 1,567,377, forward strand.
CAGGGCAGGCTCTCGGCTCAGGGTGACCTAGGGAGCCGGGGTGACACGGGGGATCCCTATGCGTTTGAGGGGCTCGAGGAATTTTTGCTGCTCTTCGCCGCCGTCAGTCGCGCGCTTCGCGACAGCGAGGACTACGCGCGGCTCGCGCGCGAGTTCGTCGAAGATGCGATCGCTCAGAACGTGATCTACGGCGAGCTCTTCGTGTCGCCGTCGGTCTGGACGTTCTTCAATCCTGCGCTCGACGTTCGTGCGACCGTGGAAGCGATCGCGACCGAGCTCCGCAAAGCGCGGCCGCGCGCGACATTCAAGCTGCTTGCCGACGTGACGCGCAATTTCGGCACCGACAGCGCGATGACGACGGTACGCACGTTGGCTGCCATGACCGATCTGGACGTGATCGGCATCGCGCTCGGTGGCGACGAGGCGCGCTTTCCGGCGAGCATGTTCGCCGACGCATTCGCCTACGCGCGATCGGAGGGATTGCACTGCGTGGCGCACGCCGGCGAGGCGGACGGCGCCGCGAGCGTGCGCCACGCGGTCGAGCTGCTGCGCGCCGAACGCGTCGGCCACGGAATCCGCGCGCTCGACGATCCGGCTACGACCGAAATGCTGGCGACAAAGCGTATCCCGCTCGAGATTTGCCCAACGTCGAATCGTCTCACCGGCGCGGAACTCGCGGATCACCCGCATCCCTATGTCGATTTCGACCAGCTCGGCTGCATCGTTACCATCGACTGCGACGACCCGGCGATCTTTGGCACGACACTGCAGGATGAATACGCGATCGTCGAGCGGATCGCCGGGCCGCAAACGCTGGAACGCTACGCCCGCAACGCGATCGACGCCAGCTTCGCCGGGGAAGGTGAGAAGCAGGCCATGCGGGCTCGGCTGGGGGCGGCCGTTGCGGAACTCCACGCCGGTCCGCGAAGTTAGAACGAGAGATGCCCGGACACTCGCATTCGCACTTCGCCGAGTCCTTCGAGATGTACATGAAGGCGATTTACCGCCTCGAGCGCGAGGGCCCCGGCGTCACGACCTCCGCGCTGGCTACCGAGCTTGGCGTCGCGCCTGCGTCAGTCTCCGGCATGTTGAAGAAGCTGGTCACCGAGGGGTACGTGGAGCACGAAGTCCGCGGCGACATCCGGCTCACGCGAAAGGGTCTCGAGATCGCCGTCGGCGTCGTGCGTCGCAACCGCTTGGCGGAGCGGCTGCTGACCGACGTGTTGGGCATGCCGTGGGACGAAGTCTACGCCGAAGCCTGCATCCTCGAGCATGCGATTACTGACCGCGTCGAGGAGCGGCTCGTCGCGGCGCTCGGCGACCCGCAAACGTGTCCGCACGGCCATCCGATCCCGCCCAAGGATCTGACCGAACCGGTGCGCGAGGGAATTCCGCTCGCGCAGGTCGAGCCCGGCACGCGCGTGACGGTATCCGGCGTCACCGAGCAGATGCCGGAGATCTTACGCTACCTGGGCCAGGTGGGATTGCGTCCCGGCGCGCGTCTCGAGGTCGTCGACAAGGCGCCGCTCGGAGGGCCGGTCACGATCGAAGTCGGCGGTGAGCGGCACGCTATCTCGCTCGAGCTTGCGCGCACGGTGATGATCGCGTGATCACTCGCTTCCTGATCGCCTGCAACGTCATCGGATATGCCTGGGAGATTTCGGTCGGCGGGCCGGGGATGATCTCGGGCTTCGGAAACGGCCCCGGAATTCAACGCGTGATGTATGAAGGCGCCTTGATCCCGGCGGCGGTTTTGCAAGACGGCCAGTGGTGGCGGATCTTCACCGGCGCGTTCCTGCACGGGGGCTTGCTCCATATCGGCGTCAACATGATGTCGCTCTATTTCCTTGGCCGCTTCATCGAGTTCGCTCTCGGATCGTGGCGTATGCTGCTCGTCTATATGGTCTCGTTGATCGCGTCGGGGCTCGGCGTCGTGTACCTCGGCGTGCCGGACGTTCCGGTCGTCGGCGCGAGCGGCGCGATCTTCGGCCTCTTCGGCGCGCTCTTCGCGATCGGGTTCAAGCTCGGAAAGCCAGGGATGGACCTGGTGCGGGCCAACATCGGCATCCTCGTCCTCAACCTAATCATCACGTTTACCGTGCCGGCCATTGCATGGCAGGCGCACGTCGCCGGGCTGTTGGCGGGATTTGCGCTGACCTACGCGATCTATTTTCCGCCGCGCCGCGTGGCGCCGGTCGTCGTCGACGCGAGGACGGGACGCGAGCTCGAGTCGGAATACGAGACTCCCGGCGGCCCGCACGGCCCGCTGCAGTGACTGAGTCGCTCGAGCAGGTCTTCGGCGCGGGCGGACCGTTCGCAAGTACTCTCTCCGGCTACGAGCCGCGCTCCGGACAGCTGCAGATGGCGCAGCTCGTCGAGCGCGGCATCCTCGAAGGGATGCACACGATCGTCGAGGCCGGAACCGGCGTCGGGAAATCGCTCGCGTATCTCGTCCCGGCGATTCGCAGCGGCAAGAAGGTCGTGCTCTCGACCGGCACGATCGCGCTGCAGGAGCAGCTCGTGCACAAGGACATTCCGCTCGTCGAGGCCGCGCTGGGCACGCCGGTCCGCGTTACGCTACTGAAGGGGCGCAGCCATTATCTGTGCCGCCAGAAGCTCGATCTGATGCGCTCGGATCGACTGATCGCCCCATCCCGATCGATGCAACAGATGTGGGAATGGGGAGCGCGCACGGAGAGCGGCGATCGCGCCGAACTACGCTTCCAGCCGCCCGCTACCGAGTGGGAGCAGCTCGACGCGGACGCGGACGAATGCGTCGGCGAGTTCTGCCGGCATTTTCGCGACTGCTTTTTCTTTGCGAAGCGCGACGAGGCGAAGTACGCCGATCTGGTCGTCGTCAACCACGCGCTCTTTTTTTTGGACCTCGCGAGTGGCGGCGGGCTGTTGCCGGCGTACGACGTCGCGGTGCTGGACGAGGCGCACCAGTGCGAACGCTGGGCGACTGACGCGCTCACCGCCGTCCTCTCCGCGGCCACGATCGGGCGGATGCTGCGCAAGCTGCACCGCTTCTACGATCTGCCGTCTAGCTTCGATGCGGAGTTCGACTTGGGCATCCGCGGCCTCGTATCGGCGCTGGCGCGCGTGCCGGGAGATCGCTATCCGATCGCGGCCAACGAGGCGGCTTGGCCCGCGCTGGAGTCGCTTCGCGCGGCGCTCTACGGTCTGGAGAACTGGCTCTACGCCAACTGGCACGGCGCGCTCAAGCGGCGCGTCGAAAACGAGGCCGAAGCCGAGCGCCGGCGCGACCTGGCGTTGCGGAGCGTGCTCGCGCACGAGGCGCTGATCGACCGCGTGGAGGCGGGGACGCCGGAAACGATTGCCTGGGTCGAGCGCACCGACTCCGAGGGCGGCTACTGCGTGAAGTGCGCGCCGCACGAGGTCGCCGACTTTTTGCGCGCCGCCCTTTTCGCGCGGACGCATAGTGTCGTCCTTACCAGCGCGACGCTCTCGACGGACGAGTCCTTCGGCTTCACGCGGCGGACGCTGGGGCTCGACGATGCGCAGGAGCTTATCGCGCCGTCGCCGTTCGACTACGCGAGCCAGGCGCGGCTCTTCATCGCGCCGGTCGAGGTGAATCCGAAATCCTCCGAGTTTGCGCGGCTTGCGGCGCCGCTCGTCGAGGAGTGTCTGGATCGCAGCGGCGGCCGCGCCTTCGTGCTGTTCACGTCGCATGCCCGGTTGCGCGAAGTCTATACGCTCCTTCGCGAGCGCCTCGCGTATCCGGTGCGGCTGCAGGGCGAGATGCCGCGGCTCTATCTGCTCGAATGGTTCCGGCAGACGCCGGGCGCCGTGCTGTTCGCGACGGCGACGTTCTGGGAGGGCATCGACGTGGTCGGCGACGCGCTCTCGTGCGTCATCATCGACCGGCTGCCGTTTCCCTCGCCGAGCGATCCGCTCGTTATGGCGCGCCTGCGCGCGCTCGAAGCACGCGGCCTGGACGGCTTCGAGAACTACATGATCCCCGCGGCGACGGTGCGTCTCAAACAGGGCTTCGGGCGGCTCATCCGCAGCCGCGGCGATCGCGGGCTCGTCGCGCTACTCGACGGTCGCGCCGCGTCGACGCGCTACGGCGCCACGATCCTCGCGACGCTGCCGCCGGCCACGCGGATCGATCACCTCGACGACCTGGAGCCGTTCTTCGGTCGCTAGTCTTCCTGCGCGACCTCCGCCTGCGCGCGCGCCTGCAGCTCCTTGACGATCGAGGAGTCGGCGAGCGTAGTCGTGTCGCCGAGCGTGCGTCCCTCGGCGATGTCGCGCAGCAGGCGGCGCATGATCTTGCCGCTGCGCGTCTTGGGCAGCTCCTGCGTGAACGTGATGTATTTCGGACGCGTAAACTTGCCGAGCCGCGCCGCGACGTGGTCGCGCAGCTCGTCGGCAAGGTCGGGCGAGTCCGCGCGATCGCCCTTGAGTGACACGAACGCGTAGATCGCCTGCCCCGTCATTTCGTCGAGCTTGCCGCAGACCGCCGCCTCGGCGACGGCGGGGTGATCGACCAGCGCGCTCTCGACCTCGGTCGTCGAGATGCGATGCCCGCTCACGTTCATCACGTCGTCGATGCGGCCCATGAACCAGTAGTTGCCGGCGGCGTCGCGGCGCGCGCCGTCGCCCGCAAAATACACGTGCGGGAACTTCGACCAGTAGGTCTGCACGTAGCGTTCGTCGTCGCCCCAGATCCCGCGCAGCATGCCCGGCCACGGGCGAGTCAGCACAACGTATCCACCGCCGCCCGGCGGAACGGGTTCCCCGCGATCGTTGACGACGTCCGCGCCGATCCCGGGTAGCGGCAGCGTCGCGCTGCCGGGAAGCAGCGTCGTGATGCCGGGCAGCGGCGAGATCAGGATGCCGCCGGTCTCCGTCTGCCACCACGTGTCGACGACCGGAACGCGATTGCCGCCGATCCACTCGCGATACCAGATCCATGCTTCGGGATTGATTGGCTCGCCGACGGTTCCGAGCAGCCGCAGCGACGAGAGATCGTGGCGGGCAGGATACTCCGTCCCCCACTTCATGAAGGTGCGTATCGCGGTAGGCGCGGTGTAAAGAATCGTCACGCGATAGCGCTCGACGATATCCCAGAAGCGGTCCTTGTCGGGAAAGTCGGGCGTGCCTTCGTACAGCACGCTGGTCGCGCCGTTGGCGAGCGGGCCGTAGACGATGTAGGAGTGACCGGTTACCCACCCGATGTCGGCCGTGCACCAATAGATGTCGCTTTCTTCCTTGAGGTCGAACACGAGCTTGTGCGTCATCGTGACGTGCGTCAGGAATCCGGCCGTCGTGTGCTTAATGCCCTTGGGCTTCGCCGTCGTGCCGCTCGTATACAGGAGAAAGAGAAGGTCTTCGGCGTTCATCGCGGCGGGCTCGCACTCGGTGGACCGTCCCGCGACGACCTCGCTCCACCAATAGTCGCGACCCTCGTGCATGAAGACCTCTTCGCCAACGCGCCGCGCGACGATACAATGCTTGATCGAGGGTGTCTTCTCCATCGCGATGTCGCAGTTGCGCTTCAGCGGCACCTTTCCGCCGCGCCGCCAGCCGAAATCGGCCGTGATCAGGGCTACGCAGGCGGCGTCGTTGACTCGGTCGACGATCGATTCCGGCGAGAAGCCGCCGAAGATCACCGAGTGCGCGGCACCGATGCGCGCGCAGGCGAGCATGGCTACGGGGAGCTCCGGAATCATCGGCATGTAGATCGCGATGCGGTCGCCCTTGCGGATGCCGAGGCCGCGCAGCCCATTGGCGAACCGGTTGACGTCGTCGAGCAGTTCGCGGTATGTAATCGTGCGACGATCGCCTGGCTCGCCCTCGTAGTAGTAGGCGATCTTGTCGCCGCGCCCGTCGCGCACGTGTCGGTCCAAGCAGTTGACCGAAACGTTGAGCTCGCCGTCAGCGAACCAGCGCGCGAAGGGCTCGTCCCATTCGAGCGTCGTCTCGAACGGCTTGATCCACTCGAGGCGGCGCGCCCAGGACGCCCAGAACGTCTCCGGATCGCGCTCGGCTTCGGCGTAGATCTCCGGCGTCGCGTTCGCCTGGGCGGCAAACTCGGGGGGCGGCGGGAAGCGTCGGCTCTCTTCGAAGAGTGCTTCGATCGCGGGCGTGCTCATTCGACCGAGTTACCTAGGCCGCGCAGTCATGCCTGCCGAACGTTTACGGCGCCTGGAAAAGATGTTAACCGCACTGCTTCTCGCTGCATCAACCACGCCTGCAACGGGACTCGCAACGATCCACTACGACGCGCCGCCGCCGAACTTCGCGATTCCGGGCGCCCACGGCACGAAGTACCTCTCCGACCTCCGCGGGAAAGTCGTCGTCATCGATTTTTGGGCAACGTGGTGTCACGTCTGCACCGAGGAGCTCGGCGACTTCGTGCGCGCGCAGCAGACGTTCGGTGACCGGGTCGCGATCGTAACGATCTCGGAGGAGATGCCCGACGTCGCGGCCGGCTATCTCCGCGAGCGCAACATCGCGCTGCCGATCGTCGAGGATATCAGCGGGGCGATCTCTCGGGTCTACTCGGTCGAGAAGTGGCCGATCACGCTCGTGCTCGACCCGACCGGCGACGTGAGCTACGTTTCGGTCGGAGGCCTGAGCTGGCAGGAGCTCTCGGTCGCAATCGAGCGAGCGGAGGCTCCGGCCCCGGCTAGCACTCCCGAGGCGGGAGTGCTACAGTAGGGCGGTGATAGATAGCACCGGGCTAGGCAAGCGCAGAGCCTACATCCTGGCCACCGTCGTCTACGAGTATATCGCCACCGCCGAGCCGGTTGGCTCGGCCTCGCTCACCCAAAAGTACAACCTGGGCGTGAGCTCCGCGACGGTTCGCAACGAGATGGCCGAGCTGGAAGCGGGGGGCTACCTCGTGCAGCCGCACACCTCGGCGGGACGCATCCCGTCCGACGCCGGATACCGGACCTACGTCGATGAGCTCATGCAGCCCGAGGTGCTGACCGAGATCGAGCGCCGGCGCATTCATGACGAGCTCTGCGATGCGACCCGCGAGCTGGACGAGATCATCGACAGCACGACGCGACTGCTCGGGCGTCTCTCGAACAACCTGGCGTTCGTGACGAAGCCGCACCAAGAGGCGCAGCGCTTCAAGCACATCCAGCTCATCTGGCTGTCGCCGCACACCGGCGTGGCCGTCGTTGTGACGTCGCTCGGCGTCGCCGCCCAGAGCCTGTTCGAACTGGGCGCCGAGGTGCAGCCCGACGATCTCACGCGTTTTTCGAACTCGCTCAACGCGCGTCTCGCCGATCAAGCGCTGCGCGATATCACTGAGGCGGAGATCGCGCAGGCCGCGCGCGAAGCGGGCGTCTCCGACGACCTGCGCTGCGCGGTCGTAGCGGCGTGCCTCACGGCTCGCTCGAGCGAACAGCCGACCATCGCCGCGGCCGGCGCGCAGAACCTTCTCGATAAGCCGGAGTTTCAGGACCTGCGCAAGCTCCGTTCGATCCTGCGCATCGTCGAGGAGCAGAAGACGCTCTATCAGATCGTGGCGGATGCCATGAGCTCCGATGCCGCGAGCGTCAAGATCGGTCATGAGCTCGGGAGCGAAGAGCTGGCGGATCTCTCGGTCGTCACGGTGCCGTATCATTTTGGGACGCACGCGTTGGGCATGCTCTCGATTCTGGGACCGCGGCGGATGCCGTACGGGCGTCTGCTGGCGCTGGCTACCGGTACCGCGGAGAGTTTGAGCCAGCGGCTCTCCGACGTGGAGCATATACCGGAAATCTAGCGTGCCCACCAAGGATTACTACGAGATCCTCGGCGTCGCTGCTGACGCGTCGGGGGACGAGATCAAGCGAGCTTATCGCAAGCTGGCGCGCGAGCACCATCCCGATGTCGCGCACGACAAGTCGAGGGCCGAGCATCGTTTCAAAGAGATCAACGAGGCGTACGAAGTCCTGTCCGATCCCAACAAGCGCGCGCAGTACGATCGCTTCGGAGTGGTCGGCAACGGCGCGAGCGGTCCCGGCGGCTTCGGATTCGGCTCGGGTGCGTTCGGCGACATCTTCGATATGTTCTTCGGCAACATGCGCGGCGCGGCGACGCGGCGCGCGGGGCCCGAACGCGGCGCGGACCTCCGCTACGACATCGAGATTTCGCTCGAAGAGGCGTATGCCGGCGCGAGCCGCGAGATCGTCTTCGACAGGCTCGCGCAATGCGACGTCTGCAACGGCAGCGGTGCACGGCCGGGAACCATCGTCGTGGCGTGCGAGCGCTGTGGAGGCAGCGGGATGGCGCAGACGGTGCGGCACACGCCGCTGGGACAGATCGTCACGCAGTCCGCGTGCTCGCGCTGCGGCGGAGAGGGGCACGTGATCCCGCATCCCTGTGAAGCGTGCGGCGGGCGCGGCCGGCGCGCGATCGAGACGCGCCTGACCGTCAAGATCCCAGCCGGCGTCGACGAGGGTTCGCGCATTCGCATCGCCGGTAACGGCGAGGCTGGAAGCCGCGGCGGACCGCCCGGCGATCTCTACGCCTATCTGAGCATCGGCGCGCATCCGCTCTTCCGCCGCGACGGACGCGACACGTTCGTGGACGTGCCGGTGAGTTTTCCGCACGCCGCGCTCGGCACGATTATCGCCGTGCCGTCCCTCGGCGGCGACGTCGAGGTGACGCTGGCGCCGGGAACGCAGTCCGGCACGCGGCTGCGGCTGCGCGGCTGCGGCATGCCGAGCGTGCGCGGCACGCAGCGCGGCGATCATCACGTGACGGTGCACGTTACGGTGCCCACGAAGCTCAACAAACGGCAGCGAGACCTTCTAGAGGAGTACGCGCGCGCGGGTGGCGATGCAATCGAAGAGCGCACGTTCTTCGAGCGCGTGAAGGACGCGTTTCGCCCCGAGTAGTGACCGCGGCTCGCCGATTCTTCGTCGAGGGTCGTGGCGAGATTGGCGGCAGCGTCGAGATCGCGGGTGGCGACGCGCACAAGATCGCGCACGTGCTGCGCCTGCGCGCGGGCGATCGCCTCGAAATCATCGACTCCACCGCGCGAACGTTCATCGCGGCGATCGACGCCATCGAACCTGAGGTGCGCGCGACCCTGTTCGAGCGTGTCACCGAAGGCGCCGCGCGCGGGTTGAACGTCGAGGTGGCACAGGCGGTCCCGAAGGGACGACGCATGGACTTCGTGATTGAGAAGTGCACGGAGCTGGGTGCGGCGGGATTTCTCCCGTTCTATTGCGAGCGCAGCCTGGGCCGAGATGTCGGAGCCGAGAAGCTCTCACGCTGGCGTCGCCTGGCGCGCACCGCGGCACAGCAGTGCGGTCGGCGCGACGTTCCGCAGATCGCAACGCCGATCGAGTTCCCCGCGCTGGCGGAGCGCTTCGGCGAATACGCCGCGGTGCTTTTTGCGTGGGAGACGGCGCACCGCGTGCCGCTGCGGGAACGGCTACCGACGGCGTTACCGGCTGTGGGGCGCGTGCTGGTCGTCATCGGACCCGAGGGTGGCTTCACGCACGCCGAAGCCGAGCTTGCCGAGCGCTGCGGGGCGGTACTCGTGTGGCTCGGCGCACGCATCCTGCGTACGGATACGGCCGCGATGGTGCTATTGGCGGTGATTGACGCCTTTACGTCGTAGAAACAGCGATTCGGCATGCCCCTACCCTTTTCGATCGTCGTTCCCACCTACAACGAAGCTGCCGGTATCGGCAAGCTGCTGCGGGAGCTCTCTGCGACGTTCGAGGCAAACGCGCTCGACGGTGAGATCATCGTCGTGGACGATAACTCGCCGGACGGCACCGGCGAGGTCGTCGAGCAGCTTTCCGCGCAATTGCCGGTACGCTGCCTGCACCGCAGCGGCAAGCTCGGATTGTCCAGCGCGGTGATCGAAGGTTGGAAAGTCGCCCGTCCCGAGTCGCTCGCGCTCGGCGCGATGGATGCGGACTTCAGCCACGACATCAACGCGCTGCCGAAAATGGCGCAGGCGTTGGAGTCGGGCGAGTACGGCCTCGCGGTCGGGAGCCGCTACGTTCCCGGCGGCGGTATCGAAAACTGGCCGAAACGGCGCATCGTGACCTCGCTCGTCGCGTGCTGGCTGGCGCGTCCGCTGACTCGCGTGCGGGACGTCACGAGCGGCTATTTTCTCGTTCGGCGCGACGCGATCGAGGGCGTAACGCTCGACCCGATCGGCTTCAAGATCGGCTTGGAGGTGATCGCCAAGGCGAAATACGGCAAGGCGATCGAGGTTCCGTACGTCTTCACCGATCGCGTCGCCGGCGAATCCAAGCTCAACCAGCGCGAGATATTCAATTACCTCAAGCAGCTGGGCCGGCTGTATGCGGCGTGGCTTCTGCCGCCGGCCAAGGAGCGCAAAGTCTGATGCGCGAGTGGCGGCGCGTCATCGGCGGATCGGCCGAGGGTCGGCGCGAGAAAGAGGAACGCAGCGATGCGGCGCTATGGAGCAAATGCCCCAAGTGCGGCGAGGTGCTCTACCGCCGTGACCTCGCGGCAAATCTCGACGTCTGCACCCGCTGCGCCTATCACTTTCGCATGGGCGCCTACGATCGCATCAGGTCGATTGCAGACGGCGAGTTTACCGAGATCGGACAGGAGGTCGCGTCAAACGATCCGCTGGGGTGGTCGGACAGAAAGCCGTATCCCGCGAAGCTCAGCGCGGATCGCGAGCGCAGCGGCATCTCCGAGTCCGTCCTCTGCGGCTTCGCGACGATCGGCGGGTTTCCGGTTGCGCTCGGCGTTATGGACTTTCACTTTCGCGGCGGCACGATGGGTCGCGTGGCCGGCGAACGCATTACGCTCCTGCTCGAGGAGGCCGAGCGAAGGAAGGTGCCGTGCATCATCTTTGCGGCCTCCGGTGGGGCACGGATGGAAGAGGGAATGGTAGCGCTCATACAGTTGGCAAAAACGACCGCAGCCGTGGCGCGCTTCATGGAGGCGGGTAATTTTTTCGTGACGGTGCTCACCGACCCGACGACCGGCGGCGTTTCGGCATCCTTCGCCTTTCAGGCGGACGTCATCGTCGCCGAGCCGAAGGCGATGATTGGTTTCGCCGGGCGGCGCGTCATCGAGCAGACGCTTCGGCAACGGCTGCCGGATCAATTCCAAACGGCCGAGTTTCTACTCGAGAAGGGCGCGATCGACATGGTCGTCGACCGCCGCGATCTCAAAGAGACGCTGGTGCGGCTTCTCGAATACGCTAGGGCGCGATGAGCAACAACATCATCGTCGAGCGCGAAAAGAGCATGGCCGAGCTGGAGCGGCGGATCGCGGAGCTCCGCGAGGCTTCGGCGGCGCAGCCGCTGGACATGTCGAGCGAGGTCGCCGCCCTCGAACAGAAATATCGCGAGATCCTCCAGGAGCTCTTCGGAACGCTCTCGCCGTGGGAGAAGGTCCACATGGCGCGCCACCCGGCACGCCCGACGTCGCTGGATTATATCTCGCGCTTCGATCGTTTCGACGAGCTGCACGGAGACCGTCATTTTCGTGACGACCCGTCGATCGTGGGCGGATTTGCCCTGCTGCATTCGCGCCCGGTCGTCGTGATTGGCCAGCAACGCGGCCGCGACACCAAGGAGAACCTGCGCCGTAACTTCGGGATGCCCGCGCCGGAAGGCTATCGCAAGGCGAGCCGGCTGGCGCGGCTCGCCGCTCGTCTCGGGCTGCCGGTCGTCACGTTCGTCGACACCAAGGGCGCCGACCCCGGCATCAGTTCCGAGGAACACGCGCAGTCCGAGGCGATCGCGACGTGCTTGCAGGTCTTCTCCACCGCGCGCGTTCCCATCGTGGCGACGATCGTCGGCGAGGGCGGCTCCGGCGGCGCGTTGGCGCTCGCGATTGCCGATCAGGTGATAATGCTGGAGCACAGCACGTATTCGGTCGCGTCGCCGGAAGGCTGCGCCGCGATCCTCTGGTCCGATGCGGGTAAGGCGGAAGAAGCCGCGGCGCGGTTGAAGTTGACTGCCGATGATTTGCGCCGCTTCGGCATCGTGGACGAGGTCTTGCCTGAGCCGCTGGGCGGCGCCCACCGGAACGCCGCCGAAGTCGTGACGCGTACGCTCCAAGCCGTCGATGCGGCGCTCTCGCGTTTAGCGGCGCTGGGTGTGGAAAGACTCCTAGAGGAGCGTTATCGAAAGTACCGGCTATTGGGCGAATGGCAGGAAGACAGTCTAAAACCAATAGGAAAACAGCGCTGAGGTCGCGCGTGCGTCCGGTGCTCCGCCTGGCCGGCCGAGTCGTTGCCGCCGCGATCGCACTGCTGGTCGTCGGGTTGGTTGCCGTTCAATTTGCGCGGGCGATCGGCGAAAACGTGGCCGCCATGCACGAGTTGTCGACGATTCGCGCAGACATCGCGGCGCTCCAGAGGCGGCGTGACGAGCAGCAGCAGGAGCTGCGCCGGCTACGCGACCCCCAAGGCGCGATCCCGGAAATCCACGATCGCTTGCGCCTCGTGCGGCCGAACGAGGCGCTCATCTTCGTGTCGCCCCAACCTGCGGCGACGCCCTCGAACCCGTGAGCGACACGCTTGGGGGGATCGTGATCAACCTCAACGCATACGGCGCGACGGTCCGGCTGGACGACGGCGACCTGGCCACCGCCAGCGCGGCGGATGTGGAGTCGCATCGCGAACAGTATCAACGCTCGCTCGCGCGGCGCAAGCGGCTTACCTTCGAGCTGCGGCGCGAGGGGCGGCGCTGCGCGGTGTCACTCGCACCGCAGATCCGCGATGACGAGCTCGAGGAGCAGATCGCGACGTATCTCAAGAGCACCGAGGAGTGGGAGCCGTCCGAGGGGCTCCCGGCGGCCGAGCGGCATTTCTTGCGCAAGAAGCGCCGGGCCGCGCTATTCGAAGCGAAGCACTGAGGGATCGCGACCGTGAGCAGGCGATACGCGATCGTATCGATTGGCACCAACTCGACCCGCGCCCTGTTGGCGGACGTAGAACCTGAAAAGCCCCGTGTCGAGTTCGTCCGCTCGATCGGAACGCGCATCGGTGAGGGCCTCGGCGAGCGCGGCGGGCTCGGCGACGAGCCGATGCAACGCACGCTGGACGCCGTCGCGCAGCTCGCGCGAGCAATGCGGGGCCACTATGTCCGCATGTTTGCGGTGGCCACGAGCGCGCTGCGCCGAGCCGACAACGGCGAAGAGTTCATGGAACGCGTGCACGAGGTGCTCGGCGTGCCGCTGCGGGTCCTGTCTGGAGAGGAGGAGGCCGAGGCCTCGTATAGGGGCGCTCTGACTGCGTTCGACGGGCGGCGCGGCGAGCGGGTCGGCGTGATCGACGTGGGGGGCGGCAGCACCGAGTACGCAGTGGGCGATTCGACCACGCCCGAGAACGTGATCTCGTGCGAGACCGGGGCGGTGCGCCTGACGGAGGCTGTACCCAAGCTCGCGGGGCGCGACGGGCAGGCGTCGGCCGGCGACCTGTCGCGCGCCGCGGACCTCACCCGCGAGGCGCTGCTTCCGATAAAGGAATGCGCTCCGGTGGAGCGCCTGGCGCTCGTCGGCGGCAGCGCGACGACGACGGCCGCGATCGTGCGCGGCCGAGCCGCGCCGATCGCGTCGTACCGGCTTACGCGCGCGGATCTGCAAAGCACGCTGAAACGCTTGTGCGACATGAACCTCGACGAGCGCAAGAAGGTGCCGGGCATGAGACCGCAGCGCGCCGACATTCTGCCGGCGGGGATCATCGTGCTGGATGCGGCGCTGGAGGCGCTCGGGCGCGACGAGGCTCTCGCGACGACCTCCGATCTGCTGCTCGGCTTCTTGTTGCAGCAATCGGACGCGGCCGGGCAACCCCAGCGCGCTCCCGCCGGTTCGAGAGTCGCGAAAGGGATGAACTGATGAACGACACGCAGATACGGGAGCATATCGAAGAACTCGTTGCCGAGGAGCACCGGCTGCTCGAGCACGGCGATATCGGAAAGCTCACGTCCGAGGACCTCAAGCGCCTCGATGAGATCACGGTCAGGCTCGATCAATACTGGGACCTCTTACGCCAGCGCCGCGCGCGTCGTCACGCCGGCCAGGACCCCGGCATCGCGCAGATGCGCAACGAAGAGATCGTCGAACACTACCGGCAGTAGCGCTTCCAGGAAACGTTCCGGCAACAGGCGTAGCGTACGATAACCGCCATGGACCATCGTACCGCCGACAACCTGTTCAATCGATTCGCCGAGCTGCTTCACGCATCCGACGCCCGGTCGGGCAAGCGCTTCGACGCGCTCGAGATACGCATCGATAGCCTAGACGCGCGCATCGGCGACGTGCAGGCCGAGCTCCGTGAATTTCGCGCCGCGACCCAGGCGAACTACGACCGGCTGGTCAACGGATTCGACGGCTTGGAATCACGGTGTACTGACTTCGAGACGCGAATAACGACGTTTGAAACGGGGGTCTACCTCCGCTTCGACGTGTTGGAAGAGCGTTTAACCGTCGTCGAAGGTCGCTAATTCGGGATGGTGGTGGAATAGGCAGACACAGCAGACTTGACCAGACTCGGTTGAGCCGCGGGTTAGGGAAACCGCCTGCGGGATGCGCTCAAATTCGGTGAACTCTCTGTCGTCCTGACCCTTCGACAAGCTCAGGGCGAAGGGCGACGTGACGACGCCGAGCCAAGCTCCGAGAGGAGAAGGTGTAGAGACTGGACGGGCGCGGCCTACGTGAGCACGAGCTCATAGGGTCAAGGCACAGTCCGGACCACAAACGCAAAAGCGCGGTGGCGAAAGCCATAGTGGTGCGAAAATCTGCAGCCCGAAAGGGCGTCCGGGTTCGACTCCCGGCCATCCCAAAAAAACTAGCGTTATTTGACAGGCTTTTTCGCCACCATAGACCGTTTTTAGACCCCCTTTTCTAACATTTGTCTAACCGCCTGAAAAGTGCTGGATTAGACGAGTGTGTCCAACATGCTCGCGGCTTGCGCGTCCCGCTCCTGATAGACGTGGAGATAACGCTCGGCCGTTACGCGGATATCGGCGTGACCGAGGCGCTTACTCACCACTTCGAGAGGCACGCCTTTCTTTGCCAGCAGAGAGGCGTGCGTGTCGCGCAAACAGTGAAGCGTGATAGCCTTTACCTTGGCCCTCTCGGCTAGCTCTACTACGCGGGTTCCGAAGTTCCGTGGGTTCACGAGCGAACCGTCCGGACGGGCAAAGACGAGATCGTCGTCCTTATATCCGGCCCCCAGAACGTCACGCTCTCGTTGCTGCTCCTTCTGGTGCTGCTCCAAGATCGTCACGAGCGCACTCGGCAGCGCGATTGTGCGTGCCTTACCGTTCTTCGGCTCCTTGAGGAAAAG
Source organism: Vulcanimicrobiota bacterium (assembly GCA_963752825.1). Lineage (GTDB taxonomy): Bacteria > Vulcanimicrobiota > Vulcanimicrobiia > Vulcanimicrobiales > Vulcanimicrobiaceae > Cybelea. The sequence goes on from CAVVZF010000001.1 coordinate 1,582,648, forward strand.
TCCGAGACTGTTCGTACGTGCGAGCGAGCGTCGTATCGTGACCGAGTTTCCCCCTAGGTCGGACCAACGAAGGCCGAGGACTTCTCCCCGTCGTGCTCCCGTGTATACTGCAAAGGCCACCGCCGGAGCGAACCAGGGTTCGGCAGTCGGGCCGCCCGATCGCTTTGCGCGAAGTGACGGGTTGCGTGCTGCTTCAAGAAGTCGAGCGGTCTCGGCTTCGTCAAGCGCCTTGGGTTCGGGCTTCGGTGCCTTAGGTAAGTCCTCCGGAGCTATTTGTGCTGCCACGTTGCGGACCACAAGGTCTCGCCGGATACCGAAGTTGAGTACGCAGCGAACTAGGTCGTGTAGGTGACGAACGCTGCGCCCCGATATCGGCTTACCGCTGCTTCCGGTCGTGGACCACTTGGCGTATGCCTCGAGCAAAAGCCCCTGCCGCAGATCGCGAACCTTTAGGCTACCGAAGGCAGGCAGTAAGTAGGCCGTGCCGTACACCTCGTACCGCTCGAACGTAGACACCGCGAGAACCGGCCTCTTCTGAGCCATAAAGTCAGCGAGCAATTCCCCGAGCGTCAGATTCGGATTGCATACACGTTCAGCGTCATGCGCTTCTGCTTCGAGCTTTGCAAGTTTGGCTTCGGCCTCCGTTTTGCTTAGATCGTAGAACGTGCCGGTTAGCTGCTGCCGCTTGCTGTTGACTCTCGGAGCTTCGTAGGCGTAACGGTAGCGCTTGGGTCCGACTCGTTTCAAGTACCCCATGTTAGGCGTGTCCTTTCACGGGGGTTCCGGTCGCGATGGGTTCGCCGGAGCGTGCCAAGAACTCCCGCACGCCCTGCCGCGGCACTAGGAACTTTTGGCCGAGTCGGATGCTTGGGATTGCCCGACTCTTAAGTAACTCGTATGTTCTGTTGCGGCCCAAGCGCAGAAACTCCTGAAGCTCCTTGACCGTCAGAACGTCCGGAAGATCTTCAAAGTGAGTCATCTTGGGTTTTCCTTGGAGTAGAGATGGGCGAGACGTGCGCTGAAGTTATCTTGAGCTCGAGCTTGCGCCGTCGGCGAGCAAAGCAAGTCAGTGACATCGCAGCCCCTCCGACCAATCGCGGCGTCGGAGTAACGGGGAGGGTCAGCACGGGAACTGCTTTCGCAAGGATGTCCGCTACCGGCACTGGACCCCAATATCGGGAATCCCAGCTTCGAACGTTGTCGGCGTAGAGCCAAAGCTGGCGCTGCGGGAGCGAGAAGTGCTCTTGAGGCCATGACAACAGCCTGCGCCCGGCGGCGTCGTGCGAGACCGGCCGGCTATTCGCCAGGAGGCATCCGTTGATGGCGACGCCCCGGCCTGACAGCGCGACGTCGTCTCCGGCGGCAGCGACGACGACCTTTAGCAAAAGTTCTGTGCCTGACGGGCAGGGGCCCGAGGCGAGATAACCCCGACGCCGACCAAGCTCGGCTGTGTCAGGTGGTGCGCATGCAGCGACGAATGTGCCGCGCTTGATCGCGTGTTCTGACAGCGGCGCAAGCCTATAGATGCCGCGCGGCATGCTGGGTGTGAAGTTAAACCGCAGATGAAGCGTGACGATCACGGATCCTATGAAAACGACTGTCGCAGAATACACGAAAATCCGCACGATGCGGTGGGCTTTCGTTTTCACAGAAGCGCTGCGCGCGACTAGCGCGGCGCCAAGCACCCCTAATGCGAGCGCGAAGGATAGGACAAGCACCGGCTGACCCACGAGCACGCGAGCGACTTCCGTTACAAGATGCTTACGTGCGGCGTCCGTGCAACCGTGACGAGGATGGGCGCCCGTGACGGAGAGATTGCCGATCGACGCGGGATTGGCGATCTGCGTTGCGCAATTACGACGCGTACAAGGAGTGGGGAACGCATCGCCTCGCGCTGCGTCATGATACGTGGACCGCGAGCGTACCCGTCCTGAATTCCAGCGGCAGCGAGCACATGGGAAACGTAGCGTGCTCCGGCATCGACGCGCCCGGTGTTATACATGCCGATCGCGTGGCGGAGGGCGACTTGAGCATCGCGATACCTCCGCGCTGCGAACGAGTAGTCGTCGCTGAGGATCCTCGCGCCGATACTGAGATTGATGCATGGATCGAAGATCGAATGCACGGTCACGCCGAAGGCGGCGAAGTTCATGCTGTCGATTTGCGCGATTCCGGCGTCGATCGAATGCCCCGCTTGCAGCAGCCGACGCGCCAAGGATTCGGCGGTCGCGCGGTCGCGTGGATAGTACGAGCGGCCGGCGCTGTTGTCGCCGATCGCCAACGAGTTGCCGCCGCTTTCGACTTTGACGATCGCCGCCATCGTTGCGGGCGCAACGTTGGGCGCACAATGCGCGATAAGCGCTGCGAGAGCAATCGGATGGAACATCATGGCGCGCCAACCTCGCCGTAGGGTGCCGTCAACACCATATCGCGATCGACCAGCACGTTGAAGAGATAACCTGGCGGCACGTCAAGCGTCGGTGGTATTTCTAACTCTCGCTGCGTGAGCTGAATGCTCGTGTTGCCGATTTGCTGCCCGAAAGCACCGGCGATTGTTTGCCCGACGCTCGGCGCGGTGTAGAGGCTCGACGATTGCTGCGGTTGGCTCAGTTCGGCGCCCGCCCCGATGATGCTCAGCAGCAACGCCGACGTGAAGACTTTGTTGAGGTGCTCGTCGACGTTGGCGCCAAAGCCGGCATACCCGGCTTCGTCAGTCCCCGGCATGCCGAGAAGATCGAGGCTCGAGCCATCCGGATAGAGCATCCGCGCCCAACCCACGAGTACTCGGCGTTGGCCTTGAACGATCCGGTTATCGTACGTGCCGACGAGCCTGGTCCCACGCGGAATGAGCAGATAGCGCCCCCTAACGCTGTCGAAGACATCGTTGCGTACCTGCGCAACGATCGTGCCCGGTAGAGCCGCATTGATGCCGGTAAGGAGAACCGCCGGAATGATGCTTCCCGCGTGCAACTCGTATGGTGACGGGTCGTCTTGGCGTACGGCAAAGAAGCGGTCGCGTACAGGGTTCGCAGCGGACCCGAGAAACGCGTCGCGCAGGTTTTGATCCTGCTCCCGCGTCTGCGATGAGCTCGCAACAGTCGCGGGCACGCCCAGCCCTGTTGGCCCGGGACTCGGCGCAAGTTGCGCCGCACCAGCAAGCGCCGGCGTTGTCTCCGCGTTTAATCGAACGGTGACCGGCGCGGCTTCTGCCGCTTCGAGCAGCGCCCGCTGCCGTTCTTGAGCTTCGCGCGCGGCATCAAGTGCTGACGTCGCGGCCGTGGAGATCGGCGTCAGTGGAGGTACGCGCACCGAATTCCCGGCGCTCTTGAGCAGCGGCGCGACGCGTGGCGGAATCGAAATAGACGGAAGCCGCAGCGTTGTCGGCTGCGCGTTCGGAATAGCGTCCCACCACGGAGCGTGCTGCTCTGATGCTTTCGTAAGGCTCGCGCCGGCGTTTGCATTGGCGTGGCGATGACCAGCGGTCGAGATCCCATAGACGATGAGGCCCACTAGCCCGGCAAGCGCCAGCGCCGCAAAGAAGCCGGCCTTCGCGCTGATTTTGATTACCCCGAGAACGGGACCGCGCCACGTCTTTTCAACCAGCTCGACCGGCGAAGGGATATGCTTTTGATCCATGATCAGCTCCCGCGCGTGACCAGCGCGCGGCGCTGGTGCTTTCCGCTGCCTTCGACCAGGGCGATGCCGTCGGGCACGCCGTCGACGACGTAGTACTGGCCGGTAAAGCGGTAGTTGACGAGCGTGTTGCCGCCATCGCTGCCGATCGCGAACAGGACGGGAACCTCGCGCATGCCCTGCGGCATCTGGAGATACGTATGCGTGCCGTCGTTGAAGACGCGAATCGGCTGCAGGCCGCGATCGCCGCTCATGCGGTAGTTGAAATCGAGCTTGTCGATCGCGGTCTCAGCCAGCCGTGCGTCCGCGCGCATCCCCCGCGACACGGCAGCGGTCGCAAAGGCTTGCTGCGGATCTTGCGGATAGAGAAATCCGATCCGCAGCATCGGATTGTTGTAGCTGGAAACGAGGGTCAGATAGTATGTCCGCCGGTTGGTCGTGACGATGAGGTTCGTATGCAGACCGGCCTCGGTTGGCTTGACGAGCACATGCGGTGTGGCGCTGTCGGTTCCGCCACTTGATGCCGGCGCGATCAGCCAGCGCACGGAGTCGCCAACGGCCACGTTGACGATCGTCTCGCCGGGTTCGAGCACGAGGTCGCAGACGAAGAGCGGTTTGCAGCGCAGCGTCGGGGGCGTCCGCTCTCCAAACGGATAGCGCAGCACACCGTCCGGTCCGGCAATCGGTCCAGCACCGGCGACGGCCGGGACGAGCGCGCAACTTAGTAACGCGGAGATGGCGATCTGTCGCAGCATTGGTCTTCCTTTCAAAAAGAGACGAAGAGTTACAAACGTTGGGTCCAGCTGATGCCGGTGATATAAAGTCCGAGCGGGTTGCTCAGAATGCCACGCTCATCCGTTGGCGGGTCGAAAGCAACGGTGACGCTCGCGATCCAATGAGTCGTGGCGAGGTCGCGGCCTTGCAGATCACGAGCGTCCTCGCTCCATTGGATTTGGTAGGTTTGCTTGCTGATCGGCAGCACTGCGTCGACGCTCACTGCAACGGTGCGCGGCTGGTTGAACGGAGAGTGCTGCCTGTAGTAGTCGTTGAGAAAGATCGTGGCCGTTGCAGCGGTTAGCGCGTACGAATGGGTTAGCGCGCTCTTCTGTGCGAGCGGGTCGGAGCTGACCGATCGTACGTCGACGATCCAAGCGGCAAGCTGCGCCGTGATGACGCGCGTGTCGGTCGGAGTGGCACGATCAGCGCGCGCGACGGCAACCGCATCGCCGAGCTTATCGACCTCGACCACGTAGGGCACGACCTTGCTTTGCGCGGCCTGCCAGGCAACGCCGATCGCGAGTGCCAGCGAAACGGCGAGGGCCCCAAACGCGGCCCAGCGCCAGTTGCGCGCCCGCGCGATGTAGTCGCCGTAGCGCTCGTTCCACTCCCGGCGAGCGGAAAGATACGGATTGTCCAAAGCCGCATCGGCAGCGGCTGAAGGTTCCATTTTTTTCATAGTTCACTCACTCATTCAGGATGTTTGAATCGGATCTCGATGTTGCCGTCGGCCGAGTCGTCGGGAACCGGCGGCTGGCGAAGGGCCATTGGATTGATGCCGGCTCGCGAAGATCCGGTGCTGGTACGGATGTCCCGTTGCTCAGCTTGTGATGTCGCGCGCGCATCGTCAGCCGCAACTCCAGCGTCGCTCGCGCGCGTTTCCGCGACTTCTTCCGCCTCGATCTCGGCCTCGGTTTGGTCACGCGGCTCACTCGAGGAGCTGGCAGCGTCACTTGATGCGCTGTCGGATTCGTCTGCCGCTTCGGCCTCCGCTGCGCTAGCAGCGGCTTCGTCAGCTGCGGCACTTACTTCCGATGATGAAGTACTCGCGACCGTCTCCGGTTGGCGTGCGTAGGCGTCGGAGGCGTTCGCAAAGTCCCCCGAGCCTCGCCCATTACCGCGCGCGGGCGAGCCGGTATCTAACAACCGCGCACTGCTAGCGTCGCCAACGTCCCCGGCGGCGCGCACCGTATCGGAGCTACTGCTCGACATCGCGCGTGCACCCGCGACTATTCCGCCGACACCGGTGCCGGCGATGACGCTACCGACCGCAACAGCGCCGGCGGTGTTCACGAAGCTCCCTAGCGTCATGCGTGGAGCGCCGTTCATCAGCGACGCCGCTAGACTCGGAATCTGCCAAGCGAGAAAGCCGAAGACCAGCGCCGCGCCGACGACCTCGATGTAGGTTTCCGGCGGGGCGATGCCGTTGTAGAAGAGCGCCGCCCATTGCTGCCCGAGGTTGTAGCCCAGCCCGACGATCAGCTCCAGCATGAAGAGCTTGATGCCGACGCTCACTGCGTAGCCGACGTATTTCTCACCGAAGACCAGCGTCCAGCGGCTGCCGGTAAATCCGAGCATGAAGACGCCGGCGCCAATAACGATATAGGACTCGATGAGCGTAATGAGCAGTTGCCCCGCGACGATCGCGAACGCGATCACGACGCCCAGCGAGCAGATCATCGATGCGAGCACCGCCTCGATCGCCGGCAAGATATTGCCGAGGTTGAGCCCGACCTTATTTTCCGAGATGCTCTGCAGCATCGCGTTGGCGATATCGGTGCCACAATTGAAGACGGAGCTCGGGTCGCTCGGCATGAACTGGGATTGGCCACCAATGGCGCTGCCGGCTTGGCTGAAGCTCGAGATGATATCGGCGATCCAGATCGGCCCGTACTGCGGCTGCAGCAAGATGTAGAAAAACCCGATACCCAGGATCTTGAGCAGAAGCGAGGCCACGAAGTCGGGCAGACTGTCCTTCTGCAAGACGTAAGTGATCGCCGACCACGCGATTTCGATGCCAACCAGAGCAAAAAACAGCCCTTGCGCGTAGTGCAAGGCGGTGTTCATCCATGGGCCGGTCGTGTTGCTGAACTGATGGGCGAGGCCGGTCAGGATGCCGCCCTGGCCGGCGTTCGGCGCGCAGACCGGCATCGTCTGCGCCATTGCTGCTGCCGGCGCAAGCGCAACAAAAAAGAGCAGCGCTGCTGCTCTCGTGATCCGACGCATCGAAGTTTTACTCGCTGGACTTATAGGTCTGCTGGCTATCGAGCCACGCGCGCAGCGTCGCGAACTTGACCAGGTCGTTCTGCTGTTGTGTGGCTAGGTAGTCAAACTCGCCCTGCAGCTGCGCCATCTGCAACTGGCGCAGCTTCTCGAGCTGCTGCACTTCCTGAACGCCGATCATGTTGCCGACCTGCAGCGCCTGCATGTGCCCCACCGACCCGTCAGAGAGGCCTTGGAGCTGACTGAAGAGCGCGTCTTCGCTCTGAAACTGCGTGCTCTGCAAGTTGGCCGACTGCAGCGCACCCTGAATGCCGCCGAGTGAGTTGGTCGCCCATTGCGTATAGGCTTGCGTATAGTTCGTCGGCACTTCGTAGCCGGGGTACATGTGCGTGAACTCACTGCTCAAGTTCCCATCGGCATAGCTGATGCTCTGGCCGACTTTGGCGATGCGAGTGAGGGACTGCAGGTCCTGTTGGATCTGCCCCCAGATGCCGTTCGGGAAGTTGCGCAAACTTTGTACTTGGTACTCGAGTTGCTGAAGCTGGTTGGTGATTTGGGTTGCTTCGTCGGTGACGATCTGGAGCGTGTGCAGCTCGGTTAGGGCGTTCTTGGCGAAGTTGGCCGCATCGTAGACGGCGACTTGCGCATGCGCCGGCTGCGCGGGCGTGCAAATGAGCGCCGCCGCTACCGCGGTGGCGCGGATGGAATATCGGTTCATGGTTTCTCCTTATGAAGTTAGGCTGTTGAAAGCGGCGGAGTAAGCTCCGCCCACTGCGCGGCCGCATCTCGTAAGCCACGGCGGTAGAGCCACTCCGCAGGCCATGTGGCGGGGAAGCGAGCCATGAGGCAGTTTGCGTCAGCGAGGTCGTCCCGTCCAGCGGCACCGAGAAAGCTCAACGCGATCGGACCGAGCCCCAGTTCGAAGAGCCGCTTGCCCAGCGGACTGCTGTAGTAGTAATGGCGCTTGGGAACGGCGCGCGCGATCAGCTCGATCTGCCGCGACGAAAGCCCCAAGGCTTTATAGGCGCCGCTCGCGTGTTCGGTCTGCGCCTCGGCGTTGGGTAAGAAGATCTTCGTCAGGCACGACTCGATGATGACGTCGCGGATCGGTGAGCCGGTGATGTCGCTGATGGACTGTGTCTCGAGGATTGCGGCGCCGTTGCTCTTGCGCAGGGTCTTGAGCCACTCGCGAATCTTCTCGCGAAAGAGCGGGTGCGAGAGCGCCAGCCAGGCCTCACCAAGCGCGACGAGTGCCGGACGGCCGCGTGCCAAACGCCGCTGCACGCGGTGGAAGAGATAGAGCAGCACCGGCACCAGGTTCTTCTCGCCCATGGCAGCCACGTGTTCGAGCTCGAAGACTTGGAAGACGTTCTCGTCGAGCTCGTCGTGCTCGGCGTCGAGCAGCCGACCCAGCGGCCCGGCGAGCGTGTACGGCGTGAGCGCGTCGCGCAACAGTTGATCCTGCACGGTGTTGACGAGGTCGGTTAGCGTGCGGCTCGGAGCACTGGCGAGTAGCCCGAGCGCGCGATGCAGCGCGCGCCGGTGCACCGGCGTGACCGTAACGCCTTGTAGCGTAACCAACGTTTCCAACCATTCTTGCGCCCACAACCGTTCCGCCGGAGCGTCGATCTGCCCTAAGGGCGTGAACGCAGGGCCAGTATCGGCGCCGATCTCGTAGTACGATCCGCCTGCGGCCGCGCAGAGCACGTAGAGCGAGTACCCCTTGTCGAACGCGAAGACGTGCGCGCGCGGATAGCGGAACTGCTGCGCGAGTAGAAACGCCAGAAGCGTCGATTTGCCGCTGCCGGTCGGTCCCACGATCAGCGTATGGCCCACGTCCCCGACGTGCAAGTTGAGCCGAAACGGCGTCGCGCCAGTAGTCGCGGCGTACGCCAATGGCGGGCTTTGTGGCGGATAAAACGGGCACGGTTGCTGCGGAAGCCCTGGCCAGATGCTCGTCAGCGGCAGCAGATCGGCCAGGTTCAGCGTGTGCAGCAGCGGCCGACGGATGTTGGGATAGCTGTGGCCAGGCAACGTACCCAAGAACGCCTCGACGGCGTTGACGTCTTCAATACGTGCACCAAAGCCGGCGTGATGGATCGCTTTGAGCACGTCGCGCGCGGCGGCGTCGACCAGCTCGGCATTCTCGTCCATGAGCACAACGACGCTGGTGTAGTAGCCGAACTTCACGGCGCCGCTCGACGCTTCGGCGAGGGCGTTGACTGCGTCGTTCGCCATAGCATCGGCGTCGGAATCGACATGGGTGGCCGCGCTGCCGGTCTGTTCGCGCAGCAAGTTGCGCAGGCTCTTTCGCTTCTGCCACCAGCGTGCGCGGTAGCGGTTGATGCGCTGCTGCGCGGCCGGCGTGTCGAGCAGAATGAAGCGCGTCGACCACCGGTAGCACAGCGGCAACCGGTTGAGAAAGTCGAGGATTCCGGGATAGCTCTCTGCCGGAAAGCCGGTTATCGCGATCGGGCGGATGTGGCGACGGCCGATCCGGGGACGCAAGCCGCCGAAGAAATCCTGCGCCCCCAGCACGGCGTCGAGGTACATCGGCACCGGCGGCAGATTAACCGGATGATCCTCGCCGGTCAGGCAGGTCATGAGGTGGCGCAGCAGGTCGTCGTGGACGTGGCCGCGCCCAAACGGATCCTCAATGTGGCGGCCGCGCAGGCGCACCAGGCGCAGCGCCGCGGACAAGTTATCCTCGATATCCACAAGTGCAGCGTTGAAGGTTTCCAGTACCCGCGAGGCCGTGCCGGCATGGTCGCGCGGCTGGTCGCCCTCCACGAAGAAGCTCGCGATCGCGCTCTGCGCGTCGATAGGCGGGAGGTACGTAACGGCCAGCACGTAGCGGCTTTCGTAGTGGGCGCCCTCAGCCTCATAGGCCGTGCGGCGTTCCCCGTCGATAAGGAGAGTCGTGCGGTCGGGGAAACCGCCGACCTCCGGATATCCGCGCGCCTCGGTCCGCAGGGCGTCCACGTGCACCATCCAGCCGCTGCCGCGCCGCGCGAACGCGGCATTGACGCGCGCCGAGAGCGCAGAAAGCTCCTGCGTGCTCGCGGAGTCCAGATCTTCGCCGCGATACCTCCAAGCCGCGGTCAAACTACCGTCCTTGTTGAGCACGATGCCGTCGTCGACGACCGCAGCATAGTTGAGCAAGTCCGGCAAACCCTTTGCTGTGGAGCGAAACTCGCGTAGCGCTAACACGGCATGCCCTCCCGCGCCGACAGGACGCGTGACGTCGCTCGTGATTGTGCGGGATAGTAGGCACGATAACGGGTGTGGCGCATATACACGCGGCTGAGCAGCGAATCGTTCTTGGCCGCGCGCTGCAGCGCCGCGACGCTCAGCGCCCAAAAGACCACGCCGACGACCGCGAAGAGAAAACGCTCGAGGCTCATTACCAGCACCGCGGCGATGATTGCGGAGGTGAGCACGAGCTCGCGCTCGGCGCCCATGAGCAGGATCGGCCGGATCAACGACACGTGAATCGGAATGGTGCGCGGTTGCTCGTTCATATCACCGCTCCGGTCAGGCCGAGCGCCGACAAGAAGTTGTTGCCGAGCACGAGGAACGCAATCGCGACGACGAGCAACAGCGCACGCCGGACGAATGGTCCCATCTCTTCACCGAAAACGAGCGCCGCGCCGGCTGCAAAGAGGGCGAGTACCGAGACAGCGGTAGCGACGGGCCCGGTCAGGTCGTTTTGCAGGGTCTGCAATGGCGTATCCCAGGGCAGACCACCCCCGGTACTCGCCAGCGCAAACCTCGATGTAGCAAGTACGAACAGCGGAAACAAATACGCCGCGGTCTTTGCCGCGGCGAACATGCGATTCATAAAAACTCCTTTTCGTTTTAAGCGATGGTCATATGGCGATCAAATGCCGATCAACCTGCGGCGCATCCGCGATCGCGGGATCGATGCGGTCGAGCTCATAACCCGATGCGCGGACTCCGCGCACGCGTGCGATCTCGGTGATCTTTCGGCCGGTCGGGGTGCGCACGATCACGACGATCAAGTCGATTGCCTCCGCGATAAGCGCCGGCTGCGGCGGTACATTGGCTTCTTGTACAAGCTGTTCGAGACGGATCAAACCGGCGTGCGCGTCGTTAGCATGCACGGTGGCGATGCCGCCGGGATGACCAGTGTTCCAGGCCTTGAGCATCGCGAGTGCCTCCGCGCCGCGTACCTCGCCGATGATGATGCGGTCGGGTCGCAAGCGCAGCGCGGTGCGGACGAGGCGCGTCATGTCCACCGTCTCAGTCGTGCGGAGCGCCACGCAGTTCGGCACCTCGCAGCGCAGCTCGCGCGTCTCCTCGATCGTGAGCACGCGCTGGCTCGTACCCACCGCAGCGCTCATTTCGAGTAACAACCCGTTTGCGAGCGTCGTCTTGCCGCTTTGCGTGCCGCCGACGACCAGGATGTTCTGGCGCGTACGGATAGCATGTCGCAAGGCGTCGGCATGTCCACTCACCGGCGGGCGATCGAGGCTGATGACGTCTGAGTGCAGGGAGCCATCGAGAATGCCCTCGCGCACGTAATCGTCGAGCGAATAGACCAGCGCCGCGGCCTTGCGAATGCAGAACGCCGGTCCCAGCACCGCCGGTGGGAGCAATCCGCAAAAGCGGCTGCCGTCGAGCGACAACTCGCCTTCGAGGATGGGACGCTCCGGCGTGATGACGCACCCCAAAGTCGCCGCAACCGTGCCGAGAAGATTCTCGGTTTGCGCGGCTGAGATCCGAATGCCGGTATCACGCATGCCGATGCCAAGCTCGTCGATCCAGAGGCGGCCGTCGGGATTGAGCATCACTTCGATCACCCGCGGTTCAGCGAGCGCGTCAAGCACGGCAGGACCGAGCTCGCGCCGGAGCTTTTCCTCCAACCGCACGTGCAGCTGATCATGCAAAGATAGCTGCTCAGGCACGGCTCACCTCCGGCGGCGGGATCGACGCGCGCTGCGTGAATATACGATCGCGGAAGTAAAGCGGCTGCATGCTGTAGATCGGTGGCTGCCCCGAGGCGAAGACGAGAAGATTTCCCGGCTCGATGATCTCGCCAGTCTCGGTCTTGCGGGGACCTGGCAGCCGCATCACCTCATCGGGCGTCAAGAGCGGGCGCTGCGTATCATGCTCGGTGGTCATCGTATGTGGGAGCAGCGTACTCAGGCGACTTCCCGAGTAGTTGCGAACCGTGTGGCGCACCGTCATCGTGCCGCACATCTTGGAGAGCAGCTCCGCTGTCGCGACGTCGTTGGCCGCCGAGGCAATCCGGATCGCGCAGTTCGCGACGAGTGTCTTGCTCTTGCTGCCCCATGCAGTCTCAAGCTGGCTCAAATCTTGCGCGATGAGATAGAGCTTGAGCCCATATCCCCGGCCAAGGCCAAGCGCTGTTGCGACGACGTCGAGCGCGCCGATCTCCGCGACTTCTTCCAGCATGATGAGGACGCGCGGTTCGGTGACGTGTTCATGTGAATCCATTAGTGCAAGCATGATTTGCGTGAGGATCAAGCGCGTGAGCGTGCGCAGCCGCTTTTTGTGCGTGGGTTGTACCACAAGGTAGAGACTGATGCGCCCGTCGCGCAGCTCCGCCAGATCAAAGTCGCTGGATGAGATGTTCGCGGCGATCACCGGGTCGCTGTAGAGTGTTAGGAAGCTCTGAGTCTCGGCAACGATGTTGGCCTTGACGCGCTCCTCCATGGCGAGCATTTGAGTTGCGACCTGAGCGACGAGCGGATGCGTCGTCGTCGCCTGCCCTTCTCCGTCGATCCAACCGCGCGAATACGACGGATCGTGGGCGTAGTTTCGCAAGTAATCGAAGAGTTTATCGAGATCGTCGAAGCGCGGGTCCGAAAGGGTCGCGGCAACGCCGGGAAGGGAATCGTTACCCGGGTCATCGTCGTGTTTGACGTGAAGGCTTAAGCCGAGCAGTAAGCGCTTCGCCATCTCGACCCAGAATCGATTGTCTCCACGCACGGGCTTCTCACCCTCGTCGGCGACGAGCTCGACGATGTTCTGAACATCCTGCACTTCGTACGCCGTGCCGACGCGAATACGATCGAACGGATTGAGCCGGACGCTCGAGCCGTCCGTCGCCGTCGGTTCAAACTTGTAGACGCGCTGCCCCAGGCCGCCGCGCTCGGTGCTCGCCGCGCGCCAGCCGGCAGTCCTGTGCCAGATTTCACCTTTGACGTCGTGAACGACGGCGGAGCGCTCCCACGACAGCAGCGTCGGAATCACGAGGCCGACTGTTTTACCGGAGCCCGTCGGCATGAACGCCAAGCAATGGGTTGAGCTAGGGTCGCGGAGATACTTCGTGCGCGCCGACCGCGGATCGCGCCACGCGCCAACGTAGACCCCGCGGTCGCGGCCCAGGAGACCGGTGGCGCGAATCTCTTCTAGCGAAGCCCAGTGAGCCGAGCCATGGAGGTCCGTGTGCCGTTGCAGGCGCCGGATTCGGCGTGTCGCCGTCGACGCTGCGATGAGCACACCGAGCCCGTTGCCAAACAGCACGATTTCATACGCACGCAGGAATACGTGATGGACCACGAGGCCAAACCGCGCCGGATGATCGAACATCGCGGCCCAAGCGAATAATTGGAAGGGCGAGTAAAGGTGCTCAAAGAGCGGCTTACCGAGCGACACCTGGTAGCCGAAGGTGCGCGCGACATCTTGCGTGGCGGCCCAGCAAGACGCAGCGCCAAGCCACAAGACGATCCCGATCGACGGAAAGATAACCCCCATCGGATCGCGCTCGCGCCGCGGCAGCGTGTAGAGATTATGGTGTGACGATGCTTTCATGGGTCCTTCGTGCAGCTAGACGTCGACCTAAAAACAAAAAGCCTCCGAAACCAGCCAGTTTCAGAAGCTTTACACACGCATTATTATGCGGACGAAAGTCGCGTGTGCTCTTACACGCCAATTATCCCGCGGGCCTCGGCCGCCGTCAAGCGGTCGTTGCATCGTTACGTCTTTTAGCGGCCCGATACGGTGCTGCCTCGCGGCGCCGGGACCGCCGGCGCAGAGGCTCCGCGTCAACGTCGAGCGCAGCGAGCCGAAAGGTTGCGTTTACGCGGAGTGGCGCCGGTGGTAGCCTCGACGGCGGCAGCGCCGGAACTGAGGGCCGCGAAGTAATGGGGGCGTGAAACCGACGAGGCCGATTTCTGTTGGCTTCTAGTCGTGTTGCACGGTAGAGACGCGTTTGACGTTCTGAATCTGCCCAAGCCTGCGCCGACCCTCATCCGTGATAACTGCGACCCGACCCTTTTCTTCGAACAGCACTAGGTTCTGCGCCTTCATTCGAAACATCGCGTTGCGCAATCGATTTGATAACCTGGTTTCGCGGCCGGAAGGTATCCGTTGCTCAGCCTCTTCCGCGCTGAGCTGAAAGATACGCCGCAGCTTTTCGTCGAGCTCCGCAATGCCGTGCCGGCGCCCGTCAGAAATTAGCCTCAGAATTCGTCGACAATCGCTCCCGCGCTAGGAATCGGCACTGAGAAACCTCCTGACCAGAGTGTTGCTAGACATCGAATTCGGGGTCCGGGAATTCATGCTTTGTGGCGTTAGCGCGTAGTCGCTCTTCAAGAGCCGCGTCGATCCCGGTATCGAGATCTGCCTTGACTTCTAAAGCCACCTCGACACGTGCGCCCTTTGCGGCAATCAGCGCGACGATATCATTCCCGAGTTTGTTCACCACGCGCGGAAGCATCGTTGGGTCTGTTACCGTTACGCGCTGAAAGAAGCGCCGCGGGCGCGCCGTCGCTGTCGAGCTGCGGGCATCGGCAGTCGTCGCGCCGGGACTACTGCCCCGCGCACCGGGATGCTGCGGCTGCTCAACCGCGCCAGTTCCATTGGCGGCTGCCGAGTGGGCGAGACCGAATTGAGCGGCGGCGACTTCGGGATTTACGAGCAGTCCGCGAACCATGTCGATTTGCGCGTGGCCGGCGTTCGATCCGGCCACAAGCCCGACGTAGGAATCTTTTTCTGTATCGTAACCATCAGCGTAGGCAAAAGTCTCGGCTTCCCAGGCAAGCGACGTAATGCCGCTCAGCACGCTGTTCTTCAAAACCGACTCATCCTTGAGGCGCAGTAGATACGGGTACTGCGCAAAGTACTCGTAGAGTTCATGCAACGGTATAGCGTGCTGTTCGCGCCAAAGCCCCTTGCGATCGATTTCCATGCGCAGATTCGGGCCGCCTAGAATCGTTGCCAGCCGACCTTCGCCTTCGAGTTTGCGGGCGAACCCAGCGACCGGTGAGTCACCGCCCTCAACGCGAACCTCCACTAACCCAATTGGTGCGCCAACGGTAGCGGCCTGCTCAGGAACAAGGCCATGGCTCCACGTTGCCTTAAGAAGGCGCTCAACTTCCGCGTCGACGTCACGACGGCGGCGCTCCGCTTCCATCTTCTGAGCGCCAGTCAACTCCTGCACGGCGGTGCCCCCCAGGATGTCCCTCCATGCAAGTGCGCGGCGCACCGCCGCGCGCAGTTCTTCCAGCTTTGGGGCGTCCGCGGCCAAAAAGACGACGCAATTCTTATAGCGGCGATCAGATTCACCGTATTTCGCCACCATTGCAGCGGCGAGGTTACACGCTTCGCTGGATTCACTCTTACGCCGGTGCGAGACTTGCGGTCCTAAGATCACAAGGCGCGCGCCCGACTCGTCTGGAAGCTCGGAGGAAACCGTCGTCGGTCCGTGCACGCGCACAAACGCAGCTCGTTCGCGCTGCCATGCGCGCAACGGCACTTCGATCGCTTCGTCGACTAGATGTGACTCCTGTTCGTAAAGCGCGGCGAGTTCGGCAACGCGTCGGTTCAGGTTCGGCGGCAGGCCGAACCAATAGGTCGACTCATCACTATTGACGTGCGTACCTTCGTCCTTAAGCCGCCGCACGGCGTCGTCGAATGCTGCTAGCTGTTCACCCGGGAACACGCAACTTAGGCGAATCTCGCGCAATTCGATCCCCGTGCCCCTTCCCGACGCGCCTTCGGCGTGCGCTGGCGCCGTTGCAAGGAAGATCGCTTTCGCCGCTCGCTGCGCTGCGTTGTGCTTGCCGAGCTGCGGAACTTTAGCATCGATCCTGGCAGCAACGGAATCGTTCCCCAGAACGTCGCGGGCCAATACGCTGTCCCATTGATTCTGGTTTCCGAGGTAACGGGTCAGGTCGGATTTAACGCCGGGGTCTTCCAGGGGAAGCGTCCCCGGCATGATCAACGGACGCGTGTCGCCGCCTGCCCACAAGGCATGAATTGCTGCAGCCATCAAGCGCAAGACGCCGCGTGTCCGCTGAAATCGCTCCAGTCCACCCCAGTCTTTGTATAGCGATTCGAAGAGCGCAGGATGAAGCGGATAGCACTCCTCCAGCTTCTCGCGATAGCGCGGTTCGCTGGCGTATTTTGGGAAGCTATGTTCCTTCTCTCGATAGTTTTTGTAAATCGCACTTATGGCGCGGTCGCGAAGCTTGCTTTCCGCCTCCTTAAGTGGCTCGAAGAGACGGCGACGCACAATGGCGTAACTTTCAGATGCATCGGCCGGTTGCCAATTTGCCTGAATGCGTCCGAACGCGTTGCGCAACTGATTGAGCGCTTCACGGCCTCGGCTACCACCAACCTCAATGTCGCTAGCCTGTTCACGTGCCTCACTTATCGGCAGTGTGAAGACGAGCAAGGTTCCATTTGTTGCCTTAACTTCTTGCGAGAGAGTCTGCGCAAAGGTGAACTGCGTTTCGAAACTCCCGCCACATAGAGACGTTTCACCTTGGGCAAGCTGACGAGCATAGGCCACCCACTCGTCAACAAGGATAACAGACGGCGCGTAGCGTTTGAGCAAATCTCGCAAAGCTGCACCCGGGCTGGTGCTGGTCTCGTCCGCACCTGCGACCATGGCAAACCCGTCCTTGCCGCCAAGCTGGTACGCCAACTCGCCCCATAGCGTGCGTATCCGCGTTCCATCCGGCTTTTCCATCGGCTGACCGGCGGCCATACGCGTTCCATCAAGCACGACGCGGCGTAAGGTCGGCAGTTCGTGGATGCCGTCGCCCTTGAGCATCTCTTCTACGCCGGGAAGATCGGAGAACGGGCGGCCTGACGCAAGATGGTATAGCGCGAGCAACGCGTGCGTCTTTCCACCACCGAAGCTCGTTTGCAGCTCTACAACCGGTTCGCCACCTCGCCCCGACAGGCGAAGAGCCGCGTTGCGCAGCAGCATGCTAAGCCCTGACGTGAGGAAGGTCCGCGCAAAGAATTCGTGTGGATCCGCGTACTCGTCACCTGTGAGACCGCGCCCAGACTGCACTCGCTGCGCGACGTCGTAGAGGTCGGCGGCGAATTCGGCGTTGAGAAAACGCCGCGTCCGAACGTCTGGATGCGGAACAATGACCTCCCGCCATGCCGGAAGCGTCTTCCTGTCAAGATCCTTTTCACTAGGGGCTTCGAGTAATTTCGGCGTTTCGCCATATCGCTCGCGACCCGTCTCTTCTTTCAGTTTCCGGACGGTCGCTGCATGCTCTCCGGCTCCGACAGCGTTGAGAAGTGATTCAATGTCTTCGAAAACGCCGATGGCGCGGTCAAGCGTGATCTCTTGCTGGTGCGCGAAATCATTTCGAGCATCCCGAATGCGGTGCACGACGCGGTACTCAGCCCTGCCCAAAACCCGCCCAAAGACATCGCGCCACTGATCGAGCATAACGCTGATGAGCGCCGTGATATCGAAGATAGGCTCGCCCTTGCGGTCTACCGTGACACTGCCGTCGGTTAAGCTCTGCTTCGCGCGAGCTATCCATGCATTGCGGTAGGCCGACTGCATCTGCGCAGCGACGAAAGGATTGAGGCCATCGCGTAAGTGCGTAAGAGCAGCATCGATACGCTGACGAATGCTCATAGCAGGCGATTCTCCGGGATTTCGGCGACGCGCTTCTCTAGGTCGGGCCATGTTGCCACCAGCACATTGAAGTCTTGAGCCTCAGCGGTACGCTTCGGCTTCGCCCGGTCACATGTCAGGTAGCAGTGGTAAGCGAGGTCCTTCAGACGTTCACGATCGTTCGAGTCGATCGTGCGGAGCATGTCGGCAGCGTGATCGACGCCGCCATCCTCCGAGGTCAATGCGCGCATCACGAGCATAAGCTGAGACCAGGCCGGCATATTCTTGAGCGCGCCATCAATGTACGCCGATGCCATGCGACTGTCACGCGGGTCCACCAACTGGAATATGCCGCGCTCTGCCTTGATCGTGCCGGCGTCTTTTAGCCGGGTGGGACTGGCATTCTTAGCCTTCAGTAGGATGTCTGCCTCGCCGTATTTTGCCTCTTCATAAAAATGACCGTCGAACCACGCGAGTGCGAAGTGCGTCTCCCCATCGACCTCGGCGATCTCTCCAAGCACAATCTGTGCTAATTCTTGATTTATCAGCGCTAACGCGGAACGGACGGACATCGGGTTACCGTTTGGCTCGAGCACTTCACGGTAACGGGAGAAAACTGCCATGCCAGGTCCAATGGCAGCTTGCTCGAGGTCAGTCGCGGCGAGACTCGCGTTGCGCAGGCGTCGAACTGCCTCGGGAAGCTCCGCGCGGAGCGCTCTTAAGAAGTCTGATCGTGTGGAGCGAGCAGTCACACTTAATCGCGGTCTGCACGCAAGGAGGATCGATGAAGCTAGGGCATTAGAGTTCTGGCCGCGCGTACGGGTGGATCGCTCGCTACTCATTGGCCATGTTCCGACGACTTCAAACTCGGCGCGGAGTAGCGCGTTGAGCATCGCCTCCCAGCCGACGGAGGCGCGGGCAGCAGCTGGACCCTCGTCTAGAGCATCTGTAGAATCGCTTTGCTTAAATGCGTAAAAAATCGTGGTGGGAAAGCCTGGTATCGTTGACTCTCGCATGATGCGGAATGCGCGGCCTAGTCCTTCCTCAAAGAACTGCCGCGCGCGCCTACTATCGTCCGCGAAACGTGCGGGGTCTGCCACCAGCTCCGCGACTTTTGGCACGAGGATTGACGCCAGTAACTCAGGGTATAGCGTACCGACCGAACGGCGCAACCACGTGTAGAAAAAATCCGAGAGATCAGCGTATGGCACATTATCGTAGTACGGTGGATCGGTACATGACAGGACTGGTGCGGCGTTCCATTCACCAGCGGCATCTCGCGCAAAGACTTGTACAGGAGCACAAGGAACAGCTGCCGCTACAGCCTCTTGTACGCCCTCGACAGCGCCGAGAAACTTTCCGCTTGAGGGGCCTAGGGGATTTGCCTCGGCATAGTCCCAGACCATAGATAGCGTCTGCCGCGTAAATACATGTGATATCTTCTGCGAGCCGGGGTCCCAGGAGCAGAGTGTCGCGTTGTGATTCGAAAGCTTATCGACTGCGAGCGCCAGGAACGTTGCGATGGCGTCTGCGTAAGCGAGGGCGGCGGAACCACCACCTTCGAGCCCGACGCCGTCATCCTTGAGACCAGCGGCGAGGGCGTCGGCAAGAACGCGGTCGCGGCATTTGCGGACCAGATCGCTAAAAGTCGTGAGCGCTAGAAGCTGACGCGACGTGAAGAGCTCGCGGTGTTTAGTCATACCGTACGCTTGCACGCGAAACCCCAGCGCGCGCTCTGGAAGGTCGGTGTCTGGCGCCCATGGTGGTTCTGCGGAAAGCGCGATGCGTATGTGATCTTCGTTCGGAGGGAGGTAGACTCGACCGTTCGGACCATCCGCCACAATCGCGATCATCTGCTCACCGAGGCGCTTGGCTTTTCCCTCAGAACGGATATACGTGAGAGTCATCGGCTCATTGCAGACGATGCAGACCGCTCCGCGCCGCGTCACGGTGCCATCGCGGCCGGGTTCGCGTTCCTGCGTTGCATAGCGCACTGTTTTTCGTTGGCGGTCCACTAAGGGTTGGAGGGACCACTCCCTGCCACTCCGGTTCGAGAGCGCGAAAGATTTGATTAGCGGCGCCTGAGCCCCGCAAAGCGGATTCGGACAACGCACTGTGCGAGCCCAGAGCCATGCGACCACGGTGGCCTGTGAGCCATTGTGTAAGGGAATTTTTGGATAAAAATTACCGATACGCGCGGTAGCTTCTTCAAGCATCCACTTTCCGTAGGCGTCAACGTCGGCGGCTAGGCCCGTCGCGCGTTCCCACGTCCGTTCGTGTAGAGGTCCCCGAAGTGAAGGATGCACCGGCGCGCAACCTTTGAACCGCCACGGGATCTCAGTGAGCGCCTTGGTGATGAGAACCGCGACCGGATTGAGGTCGCTGGCGAGCGCTGGCAGGCCAAGGCGCTGTGCTTCGATCGGAATCGCGCCACCCCCGCAGAATGGATCGTAGACCGTCGGCAGCGGTTCACCGACGGATTTGCGAATTTCGTCGCGGGCCTGGGCGAGCACATACTCGTTCAGCGAATTATCCCACTGGACAAGTTGCTCGATCAAGTCAAACAGCCGCTTGCGCTCACGCTCTTGATCTTCTGGCGTCGGAAAGCGCTCGAGGTCGCTTGACGGGTCGTCAACGAGCGACGCGAACAGCACAGCGCGGCAGGCGGCCAGCGGTCGCCGTGCCCACCATGGGTGCAATGCGCCAGGGTGGCCGTGACTAATGCTTTTCTCGCGTGCCGAGGCCTTGTTGATCGCCTGCAGCGGCAGGGCAACCTCAATGAGCTTCTTCCTGTACTCGCCGGACTGCTCGGTGGGGGCAGGTGCGGATTGTGAGACCTCGACCATCAGTTTCCTTTCGGTGCACTAAGACGGATCAGTTGCACGAGCAAGTAGATCGTCGAAGTCGTAGTTGACGCTCGTTGCGCCGAAGTCTGGTTCTTTGACGAAGGGACGACGCAGATATTTCACGGCCGGTTCTGCGCCGAGCGAAACAGGCACAAGCGCGAGGATAAAGTCCTCTGGCTTGTTGAGCGCCGTTAAAATTTCGTTCTTGGTAATCGTAACGGTAGGCGCTTTGGCGTTTCGGCCTTTCACCTCAATAAAGCGCAAGCGGCCACTATGCGCGATCGCGGACTCTACGTCGTAGCCGAGATTCTCGGAGCTGACGTCACGTGGCCTGAAGCCGAGTTCGCGCTCGAGGCGCATGACCGCATCCATCGCCAACCGCTCCACCTCTGCGCGTAAAGCCGCGTCTGCGCCGCCTGCATCGCTCGCAAAATACCCGAAGGGCACAACGAGCGCGCAGCCGAGTAAACGGGGCGGTAGCGCTGTCAAGCGTTCCTGATTTGATAGATCCTCCATACGACGGTCCAGTCTGGAGCGCAATTCGTCCGCCCATTGTTGCTCGCGCTGCCAGTTGAGTTTAATCTGCTTGCCGGCACGTTCGTCAGCTTGAAGTTGCAAAGCGCGGCCTTCGCGGAACATGATCTCACGCATTAGGCGGTCCCATACAGCGGATCGTACTCGCTCCGCACGTGCGCGTGTCCGCTGTTCGACCTCTTCGAGCTGTTTTGGAAGTAGATTCGTCGTAGCAAACGCGTGAGCTGTTTCCTCAACGTTACCAGCAACCTGTATTGCCTGAGACCCTTCTAGTCGGGTCCGCTCGTCGTCCGTAGGTGGACGATAGTCTAGGTGCGGTGCGAAGCCAGCAGTCTTAGTCGTTCCATCGGATCGTCGCTCGACGAAATGCAGTTCACGCGACACCGTTTCGTTGCGCCCGTCACGCGTCGTGCGTGCGTCTTGGACGGTCGATTCAAAGATGAAAAGGAGACGCGGTGCCTTTTCCACGTCGCTCGGGTCGATTAGAATTGCTCCAGGACGAACGCTCTCGCCAAGCTTGCGCAACACAATATCGACAACGGTGTCGAGCAATGGGTGACCTGGGCAGACGAACTCAGCTGGAGGTGGGCCTTCGATCAGCGTCTTATCGAAGACGATTCGCTCGTAGCGTCTTGGGAGGCGTGCCGCAAACAAATGTTCGGCGTGCGTTCGGATTTCGAGCGGAACGTGAGTGATTTCAAAACGTCCGCGTTCCGCCTGTCTAGCGGAACCGCCCAGCCGCTTGAACGCGTCGAGGAAGAAGCTGCGAATGAAATGCGGCTGCAGCCGACGCGCTTCGGCCCGCTCCATTTCAGCGCGAACCTCCTGTACCATTCGGAGATCCATCGTGTCGGCAGCAAGCGCACGTTCTTCCATCAGCTTTTTAGCGCGCTCAACGTCGAGAAGATTATCAAGGTGCTCTTCAAAGCGGCCGCGCACCTCTGGACTCTCGCCATAACGAATTGCTTCGACCAGCAGATCGCGCAACGATTCATCCCGGAAGAGCATCCCGAGAATATCGAAGACGCCGTCGCCAAGGACCTCGCGCTGCTTGTCGATCTTATCGAAAAGCTGCTGAAATACTTCTCCTTCGCGCGTGTCGAGCGCAACAAGGTTCCAAAGATGGCACACTTCTGTTTGGCCAATGCGATGAATGCGCCCAAAGCGTTGCTCTATACGATTCGGGTTCCACGGCAGATCGTAGTTCGCCATGAGGTGAGCGCGTTGCAGGTTGATGCCCTCGCCCGCAGCATCGGTAGCAACGAGAATTTCGGCGGCTGGATCGTTCTTGAAGGCGACTTCCGCGGATTTCCGCTCCTCGCGGTGCATGCCACCATGGATCGCAACCACGGCCTCGTGACGACCACGAAGGGAACGCAAGCGCTCCAAGAGGTAATTGAGAGTATCGCGGTGCTCGGTGAAGATCACAAACTTGCGGCGGCGCATGTTGCCATCCGTGAGTATGTCGCCGCTGAGAATTCTCGATAATTCTAGCCACTTACGATCGGAGTTCGGGTCCCGACGAACGCGCTCCGCGAGCGCTTCCAAATGCCGTAAGTGTTCGATTTCGGCTTGTAGCTCTTCAACTGTACGCGCGGCTGTCGCTTGGTCGACGACTTGCTCAGTGGTTGCGTTCGCCTCTGCTTCGGGGAGGTCATCGACTTCATCTAAATCGTCAAGGTCAACTTCGGGTGGTGCTGCGATTTCCGCCGGTTCTACGCGCAAGCGCCGCTCCAGGCGCTCCCGACGTCTCGTGAGCGACGCCGCTATCGCGGCAGTAGAGGATGCCAGACGGCGTTGGAGGACAGTCATCGCGAATCCAACGTTGCCGCGGCGGCGGTCGCTGTCCAGGCGCTCCGCACGGTTGAACTCATCGCGTACATATGCAGTCACCGCATCGTAGAGCTCGCGCTCAAGCGGCGAAAGAGAGAAGCCAACGGTGTTTGCTCGACGCTCCGGGAAGAGCCGGCGGCCGTTGAATCGCAGCAGATCCTCTTTGACAAGTCGGCGCATGAGGTCGGCGACATCGCGGTGATCGATATGCCCGTGTTCCTCGCGATACTTTCCCTCGAAACGGTCAGGGTCGAGGAGCGCAAGAAACAACTGGAAGTCGGCCTCTTTACCATTATGTGGCGTGGCCGAAAGCAAGAGGAAGTGGCGAGTGAGTGAGATGAGGAGCTGGCCGAGTTGATAGCGCTTTGTACGCTTTACTTCGCTACCGAAGAGCGTCGCCGACATCTTATGGGCCTCGTCTACCACGATGAGATCCCATGGCGTTACATGACGAAGGCGAGCCTGGAGCTCTTCATCGCGACTAAGCTTATCGAGACGCGCGATTGCCAACGGATGTTCCTCAAACCAACGAGCTCCGCCGCTGGCTTCGAGCTGATCGCTCGTCAGGATCGAAAAGCGGAGGTGAAATTTACTCTCGAGTTCGTCCTGCCATTGCTCGACGAGCGCGCCAGGAGCAACAATTAGACAGCGCTGAAGATCTCCGCGTGCAATCAGTTCCCGGATGAACAAACCAGTCATAATCGTCTTGCCCGCACCTGGATCATCCGCGAGCAAGAATCGAAGTGGCTGACGCGTGAGTAGTTCGTGATAGACCGCAGTGATCTGATGCGGCAGCGGCTCAACGAGCGACGTATGCACTGCGAGGAGCGGATCAAACAGATAGGCTAGCCGGATGCGCTGCGCCTCGGTGACGAGGCGAAATAATGCCGGGTCACCCTCGAAGGTCCAGCGGCGTGATTTGTCGAGAAGGCTGACGTTCGCGGTCGTTTCGTCCGCGACGAATATGCCGGTCGTGCCATCCGACCGCCGATAGACGACATTGAATGACGACGTGCCCGCCACTTGCGAGGAGGCGATGACCTCGACGGGACCATGCGCATCCACGCCGAGGAGCATGCTCCCCGGCTCAAGGCGGGACCAATCGATCGCATTACGCTGCCCGATCACCAAAGTTGCCCCATCTCTCCAGCACGCCGTATCGTTCCGCCGACGCGCTGTCAAGACCGCTGCGCCTGCCATGCAGGGCTTGGTAGTATGCCGGCCAGGTAAGCATGGAGCGATCGGCAGCGCGGGCGAGAGCGAACGTACGTGTGTTCGGGGCAACAGCCGGAGCTCCCTTAAGCCGCTGGCCGCCACAGCCCACCCAAACGCGCCCGTCTCGGGTCACGAGCAAGCGTCCGGAGCATCGCGAAGTACCGGGAGCGGCTGACGCCAGAAATGTCGGCCTAGAGGCCCACCCCCGCCGGCCGGGCGGTCTTACATTAAGGCCGAAATGTCCGTCGTGCGATGGTAACCCCAGCACATCGCACGCGTCATTTCTTGGCTCAGGTCCATGAACGTCATGCGATCGCCCCTATTCGCTATGCGGATGCTCAAGGTGCATTCGTCGAGTCGCTGATCGATGCGTTTTTCGGTGACGCGTTACCCATCGTTCCAGACGCCAATGTGCTGCGCAGCAACATCGGTTACGCTTGCCGGACCAGCCGCCGGCCCGTGCTAATCACCGGTGCTAATGTGGGGGACGTTTCGTATCTTTTGTGCCGCTCATGTGGTGCAGGAGGTTGCCGAGCACAGCGAGCGATGGGCGTCAGAAATGAGCATTCCGCACGTCACCTTCATGGATTGTTGGAAACGAGAATTCCTACCTCTCTTGCGACTGGTCGATACCGGCGACCTCTTGGAACTATTGTCCCCACAGGAAGTGCAACGCGTTACTAGGCTATCCGATCCTGATGATATGTCGTCTGTCACGCTCGCCCTTACGCTGGGTGCTTCCTTCCTCACAGAAGATCGCGCCGCGAGAGTTGCCGTCTATGCGAACGATGCGAATGCCGAGGAGCGACGCAGATGGCTGGAGCCGTTAATGCGGGGCGGGGATGCCGGCGAGCTTTGGAAGCTTATCATCGCCACGATGGCAATCCCAACCTCGTTGGTGAGCGGTCTTTGGAATCTTAGCAAGAGCCTCTACGAGAAATCGCCTTGGCTCCTCGGAACGGCGCTTGGAATATCGATTCTCTTTGGTGCACGAATCAAGAAGGAAAACTATCGTCGCTTTGGAGCCTTCTTGGGCGAGGCAATCACGTACTTTGTTGAGAGCGTCATCAATCCATATAATGAGTGTATTGCTCGCTTTAATGAAGTGGCACCGCCTATTCCATCGTGCACGGAACTCCTCACGTCAAACGCACGCGATACAGTGCTCGCAAGAGCATGCTTGCAAAAGCTTGCGCGTACTCGAAAGAGCCCTATGGGTGCCCGAAAACTCGCAGCTGAACTGCCCAGCTTGGGTATCGGGCAGGCCGAAAAGCGCGTTCGAGAGACGCTCCGAAGCCGCAGCTGCTTCGTTGATCCGTACCAGGGTCAATGGCAAGTCGGAAGGGCGATCGTCACCGCGCCGCCTTAGAAATGGAGGACGAGCCGCCATAACCAGCGGTCCGAATCAGCCGTGGGCGCATACGACTACGTCCGCGCGGAGGCCAAAAAGGCAACTGCGATCCGCATGATGAGCGCCATGACCAATGTCGTCGCTCCGAATCCCATAAGATGTCCCAAGGTAAGAGTTTTCGCACCACTTAGCACCACCGACGCGGTGATTGTTAAGAGACCGACAAAGCCGAACGCATACGTCAACTGAACAAATTGTGAGACGGGCCGAAGCGCGTCTAGCGTCAGCGAGCGGCGACAGATGGAGTCGCGCAATAACCGGAACAGCGGAATGCTCCAAACGAGCAGTGTCAGAGAGGCTGCAATGATAAGCGCGTAGCTTTGGGCATCTCGAACTCTAAGAATCTCGAGCATAGGCGTTGTCAGAATCAGCGCTACGGCGAACAAAGCTGTGAGCCGGCGTATGGAGAATGGCTTGGCGGTCGCAAAGATATAGATTAGTGCTAGTGCCATAGTACCTACATCGATATTGATTCGCGCGCTCGATCTCGATCGCGGTGATCACGTCTGATGCCGGACTCGACATCGCGCCGTATCGTATCCGGAAGAGCTCGGTACTGCGCGCTAACAGCGGCCGCGAGCGAGTTTAGTCCTGAAGTCTCCTCGTAAGCCACGATCGTTAAGGCACCGGAACGCTCAATCACATCCACTTGGTGCTCGATTTTCGGAATCCGATCTCGAAGCTCAGTGCGGGCATCCCGCATTTGCTGTTCGAGGCCAAGGGACGCCGACACGTATTCTTGATAAAGGCGCTCCTCGGCCGCCACACGCTTAGCAATCTGTGGAAGGTCGCGCTCCTCGAAATGGCGCCCAGCTTCTGCAATGCCCAGATCCTGGCGCGACTGATGCGCCACGCGGATTTGCGTCTCGGCCTTGGCGGCTGCGGCGCACGTAAACGGATTCCAGGAGCGTTTCTCCGCGCTAAGCTGCGCAAGCCGGGAGCGCTCCTCATCGGAGAGCCTCGTGCGTTCAACGACGTCTCGCTCTATGCGGGCGCGCTCCGCTGCCGCGACATCGTTGAGCGCCGGAGGCTTCCCAACCCGCTGGAGCCTACCACGCTCGGCGCGGGCATGGTCGTATCGCGCCTCTTGCTCGGCACGGATTACGTCGAGGCGCGCGCGCACGTCGGTGAGACTCAGCGTGCGCGCGATGACCGCATCGCGCTGGCGGCGACCAGCCGGGGCAAGCAGGGTGTCGAGGACGCGCTGCGCGGCCTGATCACCGGTGCGAGCCTTCTCAGCGACGAATGGTCGGTAATCCATTGGTTTCTCCTCACGAGCTTGACCACGCTCCGCTGCCAGTACGATTTTCGTAGATTCCCATCGCACGCGCGCCGCATCGTATTCGCGAGCGCGCCGACGAGCGATGACGGCATCGATCGACCAATATGCGACCTGCCGGGCGACGAGACCGTGGACGCCCAGGCGCGCTACTGCTCGCAATAATTGACGTGCCTCGCGGCGACGCTGGGCTTCGAGCCGTCGCTGCGCGCTTTCGCGGTCCCATGCTGCTTTTCGACAACCGTCGATTGCTCGATTCTTGTCCGCGAAGAAACGGTCTCGATACGCTCCGTAGGCAGTCCGCATGCGCGCGTGATTGGCGATGCGACTAGCCTCGTGCAACGCCCAGCGCGGGTCAGCGCTAGCCTCTCCTTCGACGCGGTTGCGTAGCCTACCGCGATTGCGCGACTGTGCTTCGCCTCTAAACCCGGCCTTGCGGGATCGCTCTTGTCCGTGCTGCTCCGTGTCGGTGAACGGACCGAAGCGTAGCTCGAGCGCTGATTTCTTGCAGCGCGAGGCGATGCGCGACGCGCCGCAACCCTGCACGTCTGGGTCGCGACCCTGTACGAACGCGAGACCTTGGACGCGCCCCCCGCGCTCGACGAGCTTGATAATGATACCGTGCTGGTCGAGTTGCTGGCGTAGCTCGTCCCATGAACACGCTGCATCGACCGCCGCAAGAATCGTTGGACGGATCGCATCACTCCATGGCACGTCGCGTACTATGGTCGGAGCTGCCTCGTGCGCCGGCGTAAATGCCCCGAAGCGGCGTTCAAGCGCGGACAGTGCACAGCGCGCATCGATCCGTGACGCCGCACATCCCGGCGCGGCGCGGTCGGGGCCTTCGGCGAATGCAAGGCCTTGCACACGCTCACCGCGGCGGACGAGCTTTACGATGACGCCATGCGCGCGAAGACGTTCGTGCAGCTCCTTCCAGTTGCGCGCACCATCGACGGCATCGAGCACGTACGGTCGCGCGACATCCTGCCATGGCAGCTCACCCTCCTTATGCAGGCGGCGATACGCTCCGTCGCTCGGCCGCCATTCCGGCTCGGGCGGAAGATCATGGAGTTGCTCAATCCGCTGAACGATGTCGCGGTTGTGGTGACCCAGGACGATGTCCCAGCCGCGCTCTGCGGCGATCTCCGCGCAGGTGCGCTCGCGGATGATGCGCTCGTGCCAGAGATCGTTTGCGCGGCCGTCAGGTCCGACACGGTTCGCGATCACGTGCGCATGAAAGTCGTCGGTGTCCTTATGCGCCGCAAGTACGTACTGATGGTCGTCCATCCCGATTGCCTTCAGTAGACGCTCAGCATCGTTCACGACCTGCTCGCGGGTCGGATGTTCGTGTTTCGCATAGGCCACGATAAGGTGATAGACTGGATCGCGGCAGCGCGCCGAGAGAGCGGCGACCGCTTCCATCTCGATCGCTGCCGTTTCAACCGATGCCACACCGCGCAGGTGAACCCATGCAGCCTTTTCCGGCGCGCTCGCGTACGTGACGCCGCCCTCAAAGCTGACCCCCGCGGCCGCGACGGCGCGCTGGTGCGTGTGTTCGGTGATGTAGTCGACGCCGACAGCAAAGGTCCGAGTGTGGGCGCGCGCTGGGACGGACTTGGTAATCATGCGGCCAACTCGCGAATGGCTGTGACTACCTGAGCGAGACACTGACGGACCTCGTCCTGGGGAATCGCGCGAGTCGAGTCTGCAAGGGCAATCAACCGGCGCAGCTCGGCCGCCACGCCGGTAAGCTGGCGGATCGGAATTGCTGTGTCGATCGGTAGTCTCCGGCGGCGGGCCAGTAACGTAGTACCGCTACCGCGCAGTGCAGCGGAGCGCACATAATCGGTAAGGCTCAAGCCACGTACTCTAGCCCTTGAAACGATCCGGTTCGCCTCATCCTGTGTAAAGCGGATCTCAAGGCGACGCGTGCGCAGTGGTGTTGCGCTCACAGCGCTCCGTTCGGGGCGGGCCGGGCTGAGCGAAGCGACCCCGGTCCGCCCCCGTCCAGGCGCAGGCTGAGCGGGGCCGAAGGTCCCGCGACCCTGTCGCTTCTGGCTGGAAGGACGGCGCCGCAGGCGCTGTCCGTACAGCCACCGGCTTGCGTCGTGAAAAATCGTTGTGGCGTGCTGCCTGCCTGGTGCGCCGATTGAAGGTACATGCTAGAATCATAGCAAGCTCCATAGGAAAGTCAATCATTTCATATGGATGCAAAATCAATAGCAATAACGAGGTAACAAATGCTGTCGGATGAGTTGATCGCAAAGATCGGCGACAGCCTCGACGCCATGCCGCCCAAGCCGGCATCACGGCGCGAGCTCGACGTGCTGGTCTCGCGCATCGAAGGAAAGATTCGAGTAGCGCAAGAGCGCGGGGCCACATATGCGGAGATCGCCAAACAGATAAGTGAGAGCGGCTACCCGATCAGGGCCAACGCGCTGCGCATCGCCGTGCAGCGCCGGCGCAGACAACGGTCAGACGTGAAGGATCAGGGCCGAAGAACCGCGGCGCGACGCACGGCGCCGCGGGCGCATAACAGCGGTGCTGTCGCCGCGCAGCCGGCAGACTCAAAACGGACATGAAACCGCAACGGTACTGCTGCGTCGCGGTCACGCTCGTGATACTCGGCGGATGCGCGGATGGATCGGGGGACGCTCTGCTCGGGAAATGGACGAACCACCACTTGGTGGCGAAGCAGCCCGCGATCGTGTCGATCGAGTTCCTACCGAAGAGCACCGTGACCATCAACGCAATCGACACATTCGCGGCAGCGGGATGGCATTCGCCGACGACGTCGACGTGCCAGTATCAAGTCATCACCCCGAACAGGCTCAAGATCACTGAAGAGCTCGGCAGCGCGATGTTGGACTATCATATCGACGGTACGCGGCTGGTGCTCTCCGGTGATGGCCTCGCGCAGCTTCTGGGCAAGGCGGAAGCACCGCAGGCTCTCGATAAGACGAGTCGGTGAAACGAGCCGCGCACGCCGACGGCAAGCAGAGCGTTACGAGAATGCATCGCGCCTGAGCGCGGCCTTTGCCTCGGCGATCCGCACGGCATGCATGCGGCAGATGCTACATTCAAAAGCGTCAGTACACTCGCTGCGGTGCGCGTCACGCGCGGCGCGCCGAATCGCAAGCTCGCGAGCGGCATGGAGGAACTCCGTGCTAATGCCGCGGATGAGGCGGCCCCGGCCTTGCGCCGAAGCCGCCTTGTTCTTCATCAGGCTTCCTGGGCGTTGGCGGTAGCCGCGAGGTCGAACTCTTCGCCGCACTCCGTGCAGGCGCCGCGCGACGGATCGTCCTCGTATGGCTCGACGTCGTCGTGCAGGCAGACTTCGTCCTCGTCTTCGTCGATCGGCGAGGGCGTAACGTTCTTC
The DNA here is from genome assembly GCA_963752825.1 of Vulcanimicrobiota bacterium. Classification (GTDB taxonomy): domain Bacteria; phylum Vulcanimicrobiota; class Vulcanimicrobiia; order Vulcanimicrobiales; family Vulcanimicrobiaceae; genus Cybelea. Next base: position 1,612,636 of record CAVVZF010000001.1, read on the forward strand.
GGGCCGAGCGGATCGTCGACGACGTTGTACCCGGCCAGGATCGACTCATCGAGTCCCTTGCGGCCGATGGTCCCGCCGGCTCCCACGTAGTCGCGCTCCTCGACCGGTGCGAAGAGGTCCAAGGCGCGCTCCGTCGCGAGGTGCGAGCTGAGCTCGCCGATGATGTCGCCGAGCTGTTTGGTGAACTTTGAAACCTTCGGCTCGTTGTCCGCGCCATATTTGAACTGGCGCGCGGCGATGGCCGCGAAGCGGGCCTGGAGGTGCTGGAGGTCGCGCAGTAGCGTGTGGTCGATGCGATCGGCGCGCCCGTATTCGGCTTCGAACTGCCGGATGCGCTCGTCGCGCTCGGCTCGCGCTTCGTGGTATATCTCTTGGGCCCGCTGCTTGAGCAGCTTGTTCGCCTCAGAACGGCTAATCGTCGGCAGTGCCGGCGGCTCAACCGTCGCGAGCGCGGTACCATTCGAGTCGGACTTGCGGTTTCGTGGCATGGTCATCTCCTGTTTCTGACGTGAGGGATATGAGAAGCGCCGCGGCGCCGACGAGTCGGGCGCCGCAGCCTAGATCTATCGGTCACGCCGCTTCGTTAGGCGGCGAGGTTTGCACGGGACGCGGCCAGTTTGTAGCCGACGCCGTGAACGGTTTGGATGAGCTTTGCGCCGAGACGGTGCCGGAGCCGAGCGATGTGGACGTCGACGGTACGCTCGTCGCCGTCGTAGTCGCGTGGCCATACGCAGTCGAGCAAGTGTGCGCGCGAGAAGACTTGATCCGGATGGCGCGCGAGGATCTCGAGCAGCCCGAACTCACGAGGCTTCAGATCGAGCTCCCGACGGCCGAACCGGACGGAGCGATGCATTGCGTCTACAACGAGGTTGCCGAGGACGATTGGCTCTGGCGCGACTGCTAAGGGACTGATTTCCGGAGATAGCGTGATGCTGTAGCCGGCACGTTCGAACATGAGAGCTGCCTGCCTCACGCAGTCGAACCGCAGCGGATTATCACCGCGGTAGGTAATGTCGGCGATCGTACGGATTTCGTCATCGCGAAGCGATCGCGTGGTGAGCCGGTCGCGCTGCGGCCGCTCGACCTCATCGCTCGTGATTTCTCGGAACGTCGTAATCATCGGGACATCTCCAAAAGTGTGGAAAAGCGAAGAGCCCGCCGCTATGGCGAGCTCTCGTGAAGTTTGGTTTGCTGAAGCCGCTACGCGGCGCTGCGCCGGCGTCGCCGGCGTGCTTGCTCGCGCGCTTCGAATTCCGATGCGTCGAACGTCGCGGGCTCATCCCTGGGCTGCTCGACGTCGTCGAGCGGATGCACGCCGAGAATGCGGCGCACCGCGTAGCCGGCAGCGAGAAGCTTAGAGGCTTCGCTGCGGTCGAGCTCGTCGATCGGAAGCGGCTTTTCCGCCGGATCGAAACCCCACGCGAGCGCACCTGTGCCGTCGGCCACCATGGCCTGAAGCGCTTCGCGCATCCCGCTCGTCGGCCGCGTCACGCGGTAGAGCTCAGCAACGGCATTCGCGTGATCGTTCGCATCGCGAAAGATCCATTCGCGGGTTACCGGATTCCACTCGCCACCGCTGGCTTTCATCGCCGCGCGGCAGTAAACGGTTCGTTCGTCTTTGATCGTGTAGAGATGAGACATATTCGATTCTCCTTTCGCGCTCGAGGCGCTCGCCGTTGATGGGTCCGGTAAAGCCGCGACCGGCAAGGCGCGCAAGGACGAAGCGCAGCGGAGAGGCGTGGACCGGAGCGCAGTGAGGACCGGAAGCCGTTCCTTGCGCGGCTCGACGGACGTGGCTAGGATCCGTTAAACAACGGCGAGCGCCTCGGGCGTGAAAAAGAGCTTGCGGACCCTTGTCGGAGCTTAATCGCCCTCGGCGTGAAACTAGCCCGCAAGGAAGCCCTTGGACAGCATCGCCAATGTGTACCCATGACATCAAGAGTCGCGTTTCTTCTTCTCACCGTGGTCGGATGTTTCGCCGCATTGTCGAATCCGCCGGTTGTCAGCGCAAAACCATTATCGGTGGTCTATCCGCCAACACCACGCGGCGACGTAGTCGACAGCTACTTTGGTACTGGCGTTTCTGATCCGTACCGGTGGATGGAGCAAACGCAATCCTCGAAGGTACGACATTGGGTCGGACTTGAGAACGAGCTAACATCGCAAGCGCTTTCAGGCCTTTCGGAACGAGAAGCCTTCCGCTCTATGATTCTTGGTCTCATGTCCACTCCGTTCGACGGTGTTCCTGACCGGGGGAAGTACGCAACAATCTTCTCTCGCAATGTACCGGACGAGTCGCAGCCGGTCATTATGGAAATCCGCAACGGCCGCACGTGGACGCTGATAGATCCGAACTCTCGCTGGCCGGGGTCATCCACATTTCTTGCGCAGTGGTACATCTCTCCCGATGGGCAGGCCCTCGCATACGCGACAAACATCGCAGGCGGTAAATGGCTGCGCTGGCATACCCTAAGCACAGCGACGGGAGCTGATTTGCCTGGCACGGTCGTCGGCACTCCGGATTGGGCCCCGATCTCTTGGGCTCGCGACAGCAGCGGCTTCTATTACGGTGGTTACGGGTCTGAGCGAGAGCAAAAAGCAGGTACGCCGATAGGGCAAGGCTACGGCGTACTTTTTCATCGAGTCGGCACATCGCAATCCGCCGACATCCCGGTATATAGCCGGCCCGACCATTCTGACTGGCTGCCCTATGCGACCGAAAGCTGGGATGGCCACTATTTGATTCTTGGCGCAGTAGAGGGATCGGGCAGTGGCGGCAACCTGGTAGCGATCAGGGACTTGCACGACAAATCCAGCCGAACGGTCCTTATCAGACCTTTAGGGGACGCACAATACAACTACGTCGACAATGTCGGCCCCACCCTGTACTTCCAGACGACCGCAAGTGCGCCGCGAGGTAAGCTGGTAGCGATCGACCTTGGTCACCTAAGCATACAGCGAGATATCATTCCGGAGCGAAGGGCGGTCCTCGAAGAGGTGACACCGGTCGGAGGACGGTTCGCTGCCCATTATCTGCACGATGTGATTTCACAGCTGGTCTTATTCGACCGCTCAGGGAAGCTGGTTGCCGATGTTGGGCTTCCTGGAGTCGGAACGGCGAGCGGCTTGGTGGGGGAACCAGATGATCCAACCGGATACTACACGTTTTCGAGCCCAACGCTCCCTCATACGATCTTCTCATATGACGTGAGGACGAACCGAAGCACCGTTTACTTCCAACAACGCTCGCCGTTCGATACAACGCGATACGTTACGGAGGAGATGTTTGCGACGTCAACCGCCGGCGCACGCATACCAGTCTTCGTCGCCTACCGCCGTGGCCTGAAACTGGATCACAGCGCTCCTACAATGCTGACAGGTTATGGCGGGTTCGGCGATGCGTATCATCCTGTATGGCAGAACCTAAGCGCGGCGTGGCTCGCCCGGGGTGGCGTGTTCGCGATCGCGTGTGTGCGAGGCGGCGGAGAATACGGCGAGGATTGGCATCGCGCCGGCATGCTCGGTAATAAACAGCACGCGTTTGATGATTTTGCGGCGGCGGCAAGGTTGCTCATCGACCGTAGGTTTGCCTCGCCGGCGACGCTAGCCGCGTACGGATACTCGGGAGGCGGTTTGCTGGTCGGCGTGTCGGAGGTCCAGCACCCGAACCTGTTTGCCGCGGTGGCCGAAGAGGCAGGTCCAGTAGACGTGTTGCGCGGCTACACGTACGGCAGCGAATCAGCCTGGGTAGACGAGGTCGGCTCGCCTGTCGCCAGCCCGGAACAGTTCAAGTGGCTTTACGACTATGCGCCGCTTGTAGCGATACGCAAAGGAACGCACTACCCGGCCACTCTCATAATGACGTCGGAGAATGACGCGCGAGTTTCTCCGGCCCACTCCTACAAGTTCGCAGCTGCGCTGCAATGGGCGCAGGCGAGTCCGAAGCCGGTCCTGCTCTACGTGGCAGCCGGTCGCGGGCATATTGAAGGCTCCCGCGCTACAATGGCCAACACACTAGCCGACACCGAGGCGTTCCTGCTTCACTACACGACCCAGGGCGAGACGAAATAAGATTGGCATGTCTCGCATCGCGTAGGAATGGAGCCCACTGTGGCTTTGGCACAGCCTCCGCTGTTGACATTCGCCTGCGCCACTGCCTGACTGATGATTGTACTGCTCTTAAATCACTCTGAATGCAATGCTCTACTCGCCGCCGTCTTCCGAGGCTGGCTGCGGCCCGATCTGCGCTGCAGCACTAGGATGCATTAATAATGCGCGTCAAGCGCCTTGATCACGTGCAACTCGCCATGCCGGCCGGCGGAGAACAGCAGGCGCGGGTGTTCTACGGCGGCATGCTTGGATTCGAAGAGATTCCGAAGCCGCCGGAGTTGTCGGAGCGCGGCGGATGCTGGTTCCGTAGCGGCGACGCGCACATCCACCTCGGCGTAGACACCCAGTTCCGACCCGCGAAGAAGGCACATCCAGCGTTGCGTTGCGGCGACTACAATGCTTTCATTAAGCGGCTTTCAGAACATGGTGTAGAGGTTTCACCAAGCGAGGACCTATTCGACGGAAAGCCGCATTGCTATGTCGCCGATCCCTTCGGCAATCGCATCGAACTAATTGCCGAATGATGTCGTCGAGCATGGCGATGCGTCGCGCAGGTAACTAGCGATGACCGCCGGCCGCCTGCGCACTCCTGCATTGTACATCCTCCCGTAGGGCAGACCACTTTTCGGGCGGGGTTATTTACTCAGGTTGCGTCAATGTCATCTTTCGCGAGATCGTTTCCCCTGCCCACCATCTGCATAAACGACATGACGACCTCGGCGGCCTTGTGCTTCTCGCCACTCTTGGATTCGTAAGAGCGGATCGCTAATCGCCCCTCAACGAGGACCGGCACGCCCTTCTTCAGGTACGAGTTGCTCGTCTCGGCAAGCTTGTCCCATGCGACGATGTCGATGAAGTCAACGGCGTCGTCCTGCTTCGTTCTACGGTTGACGGCAATTGTGAACTTCGCCACCGCCGAACCGCTCTGCACGTGGCGGATCTCGGGATCGCGGACGAGGTTGCCAATCAGGATTACACGGTTATAGCTGCCCATTTTATTTCTCCTTTGCGCTCCTTGCGCCACTGGATGATAGGAAGCAGAAGAGCTGCACGTGAGCGCGAGCGCAAGGGCGTCAGAGGCGAGCACCGCGAGCCGTCCCTTGAGAGGGCGGGAACAGGTGTGGCACGCTGGGCGATCATTCCGGTGGCGTTTCAGCCGAAATAAAATGTTCGGCGACGTACTCGTCGGCGAGCTGACCGAGAGACTTCTTCTCGCGCCGCGCGTGCTCGCGGAGGATCGCGAGCTTCGACGGCTCTATCGTCGTCGTAATGCGGACACGCTTCGGTTGTCCCGATTTTGGGCGGCCGGTGAACTGGCGCTTGTCCGCACGTTCGGTTTGGTCGTCGTTAGGATCCATGCGTAAGCTTTCGGGCGCAATCGTCAAAGACGTCGGCGAGCGTGACGCGGTGCTTGACGAGAATATCGCGCGTTGCTTGAGCGATCATCGTCTGCACGTGAACCCGTACCTCCGAGCCAATCGTAGGGCGTCCAACGCGTGGCGTCGTGCGTTCCGCCAATTGCCGATAAAATCGCGCAGCGCCTCGTGGATTGCGCTGAACCGGGGTCGACAAGTGCTGGCGGCGGCGCCCACGCGATCCATCCCGGCGAGGATTGATCTCGTGGCGCATGAGTTCGGCGATCGACGGCTCGCGTTCGACAACATCGAAGTCAACCTCATCCGGTATCTCAGGAAGACTCACGATGATCCGGCCTTTGTGGTCAATTTGTACGCCGCGATCGCGCAGCCAGTCGAGCTCATCGTCGTAGGACATGCGAAGTAATCTCCTCTATCGCCGGCTAGGCTCGCCAGCACTCCAGGCATTCACGTTTGTCGGTCTAAGCGCAGAAGTAACGCCATCGCTTCAATCTCGGTCAACGCATCGACGCGGGCCACTCGGCCTCGCGACGTTGCGCGGACGGCCTTGGTAATCTCGGTTGCATCCATAGCACACCGCTCGAAGGCGCGATTTAAGTCCTCGCGTTGCTCGTCCGAGAGTGGCGCCGAGCCGGTAACTATGCGCCTGAGCATGCGATCGATGAGGTGCCGACGCATCGCGTCGATCTCCTCACGGTAGGCACGCAGAAGAGTGGTATGGTCCTCCTCGACCCAGCAAAGATGTTTCTCTGCGAACCGAATCGCCGAGCGAAGCTGCTCGTCGTTCAGCTGCGAGTAGTCGAAAGCGTTAGGTGAAGCACCGAAAGAGACGTCTGGGTCCATAGCAGTCATACCGTAATCGCGACCGGAGGCAAGGAGCGTGGTGGTGACCGGGGTAGACCCAGGGCTACGGCATGGGGTGCGTTACGCCGAAGCCTTGGCCTCGAGGAGGCATCGCGTTGCTCTTACTTCCTATGGACATGATAGCAAGTTCACGAGAAACGTCAATAGTAAACTATTGACTCCTTATGTTATCCTAAGTTGGTGACCGTTGCTAATTTCAGCAAGCGCTTTAGGGAGCTTGTTCGCGGCCTGAATGACACGGAGCTGGGCTACATTCTCGGGGTCTCGGCTGACGCAGCGCGTAAGATGCGAACCGGCGACATCAAGAGCCTCAAGCTGCAGGCGGCCTTGCGCCTGGCGAGCGAGCTCAAGGTCTCGCCTTGGTATCTGGCGGGAGAGGCGGAGCCGGCTATCCCGCTTTCGGCGGGTCCTCCGGAGGGAGCTCGGAATCGGAAGAAGCGTCGGGAGGCGAGCCGGGAGCTTGAGCGGGCTCAGTTGGAGACCGCCGAGAGCGCCCTGCTGCTTCACGACGAGGTGGTGGAGTTGCGTGCTCGGGTTCGTCGGCTCGAAGCCGCTGTCGAAGAATTGCAATCACACTCAACAGCTTCGTCCTCACGGTAGCTAGCCGGTCGTTCGGGTCCGTCCATGCCTCAATTTTCCGATCGTCTTCAGCGCGGCGATCGGCGGTAAAGTTATCGCGAGCGGGCCTTCAAAGGCTCGTCTTCTTGAAGAACGTGCAGGCATGCGGATTAGTTCCTTGCTGGGCGCGCGATCAACGCCCGCGCTTGCGCCTGCGGCGACGTCGGCGAGTTCGGAGGCTCGATTCTTCACTTGCGAGACGCAATAAGAGTCCCGCTATCACGCGCACAAGCTTTAAGCGCGCGACAGCCAATCGGTTGCTCGATGGTAGATCGGGGTCGCGATCCACGCCTCGAAGGTACGTCGCGAAACAGTGCGCGTCTCTAGTGATGTTGCATTAGACCGTTCGGCGCTTCCATTTGGTATTATAATTAAACGTGCGGCGCCTTGCATGCATGCCGTGCGAGCGGTCCCTCAGCAGATTGGCAAGCGATTGGGCCGTCACTTCGCTATCGTCGGCTCCGTAATCACGAAACGCAACGCGCCAGCGGCGACAAGCCTAGGACTTATGCTGATCTTGAGGCACCGCTCGCATTTTGTCGCTGCATTGTTTCAGGCAACGTCGCCAGCTAAAATAACTGGATGGCACCAGGAAATGGCCACCGCAAGCGCATGGCGCTACAACCACTCTCTAAGCCTCCAGAAGGTCGCGCGGTCTTGAACATTCAAGGCGGTCCATACGTTCATCCCGGCGTGCACGATGTGGATTTCGTGTGCGGTATATGCAGTAAGGTCGTGGCGTCAGTTCCCGATAAGATTAGATTCATGAGCGATAGTGGACCGGCGATCTTCGTCTGCTATGCGTGCGGCGCGTACAACGAAGCTCCGTAAACGAGTACGAACCGTCGACGGTAGTTTGATCAACATCACGATGAAACGACATGGTGCCGGCGGCTTGGATGCGCGGTAGTCGTTCTGTACGTCCCGCGTGATTTACTCGCCTCACGGTCGCTTCACCGATCGGAATACGGCAGCGTCGAAAGTGCGCGCCACACATCGAGCGTCGAGTAGCGCTAGTATGCTACCTGCTATATCGTCGTTGCGAACGTTTCTTCGGTCCGACTGCAGAGAGAGTTTGAACGACTCGCGCACGTAAACTATCTACTGCAGGACCACTACACAACTGATCAAAGTCCTGGTCAAGGAGTTCGAGTGCCTCGATAGCGTTGTCGCGAGCATCATCGGCGGAAACGCCGCTTTCCAAAAAACGGCCGTACATCTTGAGCAGGGTTGCCAGGCGACCGCATATGGCGCTCCTGCTATCCTCGACGGTCTGCCCCTTTGAAAGCGTGCTAAAATGTAATCCCCACAGAGCGTAGATTCGGGCATCGTCCGTACCGGTGATGGATCGCCCGACTTCACAGACGGCCTCGCCAATGTTTCCGCCGGGAGCCTTGTCATAAAAGATCTTTGCAGATTGCACCGCGACAGCATCATCGACTGCCCACAGCGTTCCTAAATACGCTCGTGCTCCACCGCTAATGAAAAAATCCGCAATGCCCCACCAGGACCAACATGTGTTGTTAAAGATCAGAGGAGTCCCATAACCTCCAACCGTCCGAAACATCGCCTGGTGGATGCCACCATTACACTTCACCGCACATGAGCCTGGAACGCTTGCCTTAGGCACGCGTCGAGAACCCCGCCCCCAGTGCTTCTTGGCAAACAGCTGCTTTCGCATATCCTCGTAGACATAGTGTGGAATGTTGTCGGAACGCTCATCGCGATCCCAATCGAAACCATCGATGGCTTTAAATATCACTTTCCGTTGTAGACTAAAGAGATCGCGCTCCGTTAAGACCCGGTGTAGGCCTACAACTTCATCGTATTCGACGATGTGCTCAACGCCGTTACGGTCAGTAAACCTTTCCGTGACCGCGAAGCCGTCGATCTCCCCGCCATGGCTCACAATATGGAACACTCCGTATGGAAAGTGTTCGGCGTGGTAACCGAAGCTAAAGCCACTCGCACCTAACCCGGCCAGAGTGCGCACGGCAAAATGATTCTTCTCTAACTCGCTCGCTACGTTTTGTGCTTCACTATTCATCGCAAACTCATCGATTGTGAATACCACAGCAGACGCAAGTTGTGGCTCAGTCTCTGCTCGAATATTATCAAAAACAAAGTGGTCGGCGCTGTTCGATAGGTTTACGTAGGTGCAAATGCCTGGGACGCTAAGGCGTACCGTGTACGGCAGCCCGTCCGTAAAAAACGTTACGAACTCATAGCCCGCTACCTCGTCTGAGGTGATTCGAGCATCAATTGCTGCAAAAAGCGCCGCCCGTGCGGCATCGTCTCCGTTATCCTTCCACGCTTGAAGCAAGCGTAGGATGTACCTTTGCTCCTTGCGTTTCAGTGGAGCCACGCTCTTGATCGACGCATTCACCGACGTGGCGTAGTTTACAGCGATAATGCTGGCCGCATTGTCGTAGACGCTCTCAATCACTACTAGGCCAGCGGCGTCTGCGCTCTCAGTGGGCCAGCTGTCAGCGCTTTCGTCGATTTCAAGGGCCATGCCGTGCGTCAACGCATAATGAAGGCCCATGTGCACCTGATCACGCCGACATTGTACGGTCGCCTCTTTGCGTATGCCGATCTTATCAAGTGCCTCGCGCACATCCCTTGTAGTTGCAATGTCAACAGTTGTGAGCGACCCTGGAAGCTTAAGGTAACTCTTTTGAACTTCGCTCAGACCGGCAAGCAGAACATACTTGTTGCTGCAGTCAATGCTCGCCAAAGCGTTGCCAATTTTGACTGCTGCTTCCGCGCCGACCATCTGGCCGATGAATTCATCGTCTTCGAACCCTGTCTGATCGCGATCTTCGTACTTGATTCCGGGAAATGTGAAGAGTGGAAAGTATCGGCATGGAGATGCACAATAGGACGAAATTATGGCCGCCAGAGCAATGTTCTCCCGATCTACGATGCAGAGCACACGACGGTCAATTGGAGGGACGAATAAAGAGGCGCCCATCTTCCGGGTTAGCTTTTGCTATCGACGTTTTTCTTCAAATAGATCGCGGAAATCATACACACCCTGATTAGATAACAAGGTGTGAACTTCCGCTGCCGTGTCGAAAGCTAACCCGCCCGCGTTAATCGCATTCTTCATCACGGGGCCTGCGTGCTCTTTAAGATTGAGTAGATGAAATGGTTCAACCGCGAGTGCCATTTGCTTGAGCAGCGAGATCGTCTCCAATGGGTGCCGTTCGCTTAATTCGGCAAGCCTTGGCAGAACCTGAAACTCCGGGTCCACTCTTCCCTCAGTCCTCGAGAGGACAAGCGCCAGTTGTTCCATTGCCCAATTCTCATTCAACGTCTTGGACGGAAACCACCACCCAAACGGCCTTAGGATGCGAACCCTATCGGCGTTTTCCGATGTTTCGGTATCCTGGACTATCACACGCCATAATTCACGTAGTCGCTCCAATATTTCCGTGGTTATGGTGCTGTCTGTTTGGAGTGAGCGACCGATTGATTCTACGACCTCTGCTTTCAATTCGGGGGATGCGTGGGTAAGGAACAGTCGAATCAGGCTGTTTGGATCGGAAAGATCGCTATCGCCTCGGCCGTAGATGATCCAGACATGCTGAGCGAAGTGCTGGCGGGCAGCCACGTCATATCTGTCGGGTGTCGTTTCTCCCGCCATTCTTTTAACTTCGGCCGCGTACACGTCACGTAAGGCATCGTACGTATCTCGATAGACGTGACAGAATACTAGATAAGTAGACCATGCTGCGCGGCGCAGTTTTGCCTGCTCGGGCGCGTCGGGAAAAATGTTCGTTACGTTGCTGCGCACCCATCGATCGTCCACTCGTTGCAACCACGGCAGATATTCGCCATAAATCGACCGCACGGCTACCGATGGCTCGCGCATCGGGTCTAAATGATCGGTTAGCTTCTGGAGCGCAGGGGCCCAGGGTTCGCCACCTGTCCTGCCTCGTTCGACATTCTGATGGGTCCATAGCGCAAATCTAACGACGGCAAGCATGGCTGCGCCGCGAACTGAGTTGAGCGCCGCATTCGCTGGGTCAATTGTGCCCCTCTTTTCCTCCGCTTCAGGTGTAGGGTCGGGATCGTCCGCAAGTTTCTCAATCATGTTCCAAATGCGAGAGGTCAGCCCAACTGGCACCGATTCGTCTCGTAACAAATCGTAGAGCAGAAGGGCTAAGCGATGCCGTAGGCCGTTCCAATTGCGGTCAGCACTGAAATCATCTAGATCGGTAAAACTGTTCGGGAAATCGGATTCGCTCCTAACGAGCGTTTGCTCCATGAAATCGACCAACCCGGTCCAATCGTCAATCACCTTAGCCTTAACTGCGTCGTCGAACGCACCAATTACGTGACGTTGATACACCGGATGCAACGCGAGAATCTCGTTCTGCAACCGAAGATACTCAGCCGGAGAACGCGTTACGTACGGTGCGATGATTCGGCCGACGCCTTCTGGAGTGGGTGCCCGCCAAGCTTTCTCCGGTTGCCACTGAGCTAAGAACGCAACGACCTCCTTTGCGCTCATTCCAGCAACCTGTCCAGTGTCAAGTGGACTGGTCGGCCCTACCCAAACACCCCTCTCGCGATCTTTACGTTCAGGCGATCCCAAACCGGCGACGAGGGCCTCGTACTCAGTTCTTGCGTCGCCCCGCAGAGTCGTCTCGATGGCGTCGTACTGTTCGAGCAACCAATTCTGAAGGTAGCTTTCGACTTCACTACGCCTTGGCTCGGCACCACGCATTCGTGTCGCCCAATCGACAAACAACTTCTCCGGTGCCGCTTCGTGTAAACGAGTCATTGCAAGAGCAAACTGATCATCCGTTAGTCGAGGCAGGAACTGATTCGCAATAAGTTTTCGCTCGGGGTCAATCCCCGGCAAGCTCCAAAACCCAGTAGAAGTTAACTCGGCTGCTGCGGTGGAGGCATCGTCGGCACTGGCTATAGCGTGAAGCCTTATTCGTAAAAATAGAGCGTATTGCTGACGCTGCAAATACGCATAAACCTCGGCCGCGACCGCGGGATCGTTAGCAATGATCGCATTTGACATTTTCAAAAGGTTGTATGCCAGGATCTCCTTCACATCGTTTGACTTCGGATCACAGTCGATGTCTTCCATCCAAATTGCGGAATAGTCATCTATGACGGCCTCGGAGGTCAAACCGGGCTGTGCTTCCTCGCTCGACCGGCTTTCGATTTTCAAGGCGTCGCTGAGAATTTGGACAAGCATTCGGAAGCCTTGGAGTGGCGCCACCTCCAACATCGCTTTACAAAGTTGGGAAATAGCGACGCCATAGTACCAGTCAGAGATTATCCCTACGGCGTCCGGTCGATCCCAAAGTGGATATTTCACCTCTTTCTCACGAGCTTCTACGCTCAGCAGTTGACGTGTAAGGCGCAGGCCTGCTTTGATCTGGCCATTATGGAGCAAATATTCCGCGAGCGAAATCAGCGACATGGGCAGCCCGCTGAACAATCGTTGCTTGATCCAAGGGCCAGTTTTTCCCGAGAGTTTCGCCGCATGTTCAGGCGGCAGCCGAAGCATTATTTCGACGAGATCAGTCTGCACCGCAGGATTGTTAGTTGATAGCTTCGCAATCACAGAAGCCACGGCATCTGGGCTTTCGGCTGCAATGTTTTTTAAATACTTGGCAGCAGGCCACGGCGGAAAGTAAAGTCTATCGCCGCGAGCGATTGGCTCGGGCGCCTTCGCGAATACACCTTCCTTAAGAAGCGGTTCAAGCCAAGCTGCGCTTTTCAGTTTTTCAAAAAAGTACGCCTGCCGATCATCGGTCTGCAGCTTTAAGAGAACGTCCCGTACTTCAGCCTGCGTTGGCGTCTTCAATTATTGCATCCAGTTCAGCGTAAGTGATGTGCGCCGGTGCGAAGATGTAGAAAAGGTACTTTTCCATGATCGTCCACGCTTCGAGACACTCGGCTAACGTGTACGAGCGTGCATTGGGCCCAGGCATGTGAGCCATGCCAGATAATGGAAGGTCCAGCCATTGATCAATAATCGCGTTAGTCACGGTTTGCGGATAGGTCGTGGGATTAACGCGCTCATTCAGGCCAACATATAGGTCGCGAACCTTGTCTCGAACGGCTTCGTGCCCCTCGATGAAGGCACTTACGGCCGAGGCGATGCGCTGCGAGATAACAACTTGGCCACGCGCAACGACAAGATCCCCAACCGTCTGAAGCTGTGAGCTTACCTCCGAGTTCCAGTCGTCCGAGAACTTCTTTATTTCTGCAACATAGTCGAATCGCCCAACGCTGGCGACACCATAGTGCAATGGTAGTCGAGTGCGAATCTCTCTCATCACGTGTGCAATTATATACTTGTGCTCATCGACGAGATTACCCGACAAAATCGCAAGTCCCGCCGCGTAGAGATTTGCGATAGGCGCTACATCCTGTGCCAGCCGACGTGCAATGGTTTCGCGCATGCTGGCCGTGTCTGGCGCAGGGGCCTCTTGATTCGCCGCAAGACCAACGACGCCCGGTGCCGGGTCGGTCACGAACGGAATGCGCCCTGCTCAAACTTTGTTGTCACAAATAACCCTTAGACAGGAACGATGTCACCCCTCGCTCGGGGGTGCACGCAGATGCGATGGTGCCCTTTACTCCGCGTTTCGAGTGGCGGTGCATCCATAGCTAAACGCCCGGGAAGCTTTAGCTTCTTGTTTATTGCCTAGTAGAAATCGCGCCGACGAGGGCCTTAGCGCTTGAGCAGATCCGTCGGTTCGACGCCCAACGCTCCGGCGACGGCTACTAAGCTTTTGATCGTAATTAGATCTCCATTCTCAACCCGTTGCCACAGGCGGGAACCACGCCCATTTACCTCAAGTGTGTGCGCCGTGGGCATCGTGCATCGAGAATGCATCCGTGGCAGCAACGTTCTGCGGGATAATCGCTCACGAATGGAACGGAGCAAAGAGTTTGTGACCAACTGTGGGGATTTGGTCACGCTTTGGTTCACGGATTACGTCCTGATGCGTGCCGGTAAGTCCCCGATAGTCCGAACTTTCGTGCTCAAATCGCACTAGCGAAGACGGTAAAAACGTGGCATTACTGAATTTAGAGACCTACCTCCAGCAGCGCAGCCGTCTCTCGGGTTCTCTCCTGCTCATCGTGCTGCCTCGCCAGGCCGTCACGACCGAGGGTGATCGTGCTGCCGTCGCTGAGCCAAATACGAATCCCGTCGTCTTCAAAGGGCGCGATGTCGACAACGGCATAAAATCCGGCGAGCCGCCTGACGAGCATACCGCGCGCGATCTCTCTGACGTGCGCAAACGTTGTGCCATAAACTGAAATCATCTGGTCCTCCCTGCGGCCCGACAGATGGCCTGCCGCACGCCGGCGGAGCCGCGCGCGCGGGGACCCGCGCACAAGGCCGGAGCAAAGCGGAGCCGCGTCAGCGGTCGCCTTGTCCGCGGGATGCGCCAGCGCGGTAGCCTGAACGGGCGGCAGGCGGGATGGAGGGCCGCTGTTTGATCGAGCGAGCGCACAGTCTTCAATGAAGAACGCGGAGTTGAACAGTCAATATGGGTTCATTGCAAAGGCAGCAAAACTAGTAGGACGGTGGAAGCGCGAGCTCAGCTATCAGCTCGCTTCGGAACGCGCACGAGCCAGTACTCGACGCCGTCGAACACGATCCGCTTGCGTCGCCGGCTGGTCTGTTGCGAGAACATCGCACCGTCATCTTGGTAGTACAGACAGAGCCACGCCAGGAGACGCGCGCGATCACATGGAGCGAAGTGCTTAATGGCGGCCCTCACCGCGGTTGCGTCACGAGTCGGCTCGTCCTCGTATGGGTCTCGGTCGTACTGAGGCGGGCGGGCCATCGGACGAACAGGTGTTCGATAAACGGCCCCGAACCCCCGCCAGATAGAGCTAAAAGAGGAGCTTGTTTGGTGGCTAAAGAGCTTTTTGTCGAGAAGCGTCAGGACCAAGGAGACTTCGCGGTCCGCAAGCCTGGCTCAGAGCGCGCAAGTAAGACTGCGCCAACTCAAGCTGGCGCGATCGATGCAGCAATCGCGATGAACCCGAAAGCGACCGTTTTCGCAGAGCGAGTGCGTCACACGGACCGGGGCAATCCGGACAAGTGGCGCGTTGTCTATAAACCCAAGCGATAGACCAGACCGCGCGACTTGCGCCGCTGGCCGACCGCGCGCCCACGCGCCCGTCTGGTTGTGCGCGCGAGTACGCGTACGACGGCCTGACGTACTCGCGTTGGATTATTCGCCCGGCGGCAACGGATCATGGTCAAGGGCATCAAGTCCTGGCTCGTATGAGTGCCGAAACGTCGTTAAGAAATGATAGAATCGCTTCCGGACGGCGTTCTGGATAGCGTCGCTCGTACGATCGGGGACGTTTTGATCGGCCGAAACATATCGAATATATTCGCCGCGTGTTCGATTACGGACACCAGCGGCGAAAGCACGAAATGGAAACGCCTCTACTACACTTTCCAACGCCTTCAAAAGGAAGACTCCTGCGGTAATCGTGTCGGCGCGTGCATCGAATGCGCAATGCACCCATCACGTTGGTCGTCCGATGAGGTGCGGTTTCGATATCCGCACGTTCGCGAGGACCTAAACCGGGCGTTGGTGATCGTCGGGCTCGAGGTTGCTCCTAGCGGCAAGTTACAGCGCGTGCGAGCGGCCTCAACGCTGGACGAAGCGCACGAGCGAGCGAACCGACTTCGAGCAATCCTACAACAGCGCGGAGTCCATTCCGCCGTGCTGTCGGCCTGCAGCAAGCTGATCTTGCGGGACGATAACTATTTCCACGCCGTGTTTGAAGTAACTAAGAGTGTTGCTGATCGGTTGCGGGCGAAGGTCGGCTCGAAGCTCGACGGCAACCCCCTTGTCGATGCCACGGTCGAGTGCGGATCTCGCCCGTTTCCGTTGCTCGCCCTCAACCGCTACGACTCGGAATCACTACGGAACGAGCAGAAAGGGATCGCGCACTTGATTAGGGGGCTGTTCCACGCTTTCCGGAACGTCACCGCCCACGAACCCGCAATCACATGGCAAATAACCGAACTCGATGCGCTCGACATGATCTCCACTGCATCGCTCATTCACCGTAGGCTCGACAATGCGATCGACACAACTGCGTTTCAACCCGGGGGTAGTCCGTGAAGCTCGCCGAGGTCCGTGACCGCGCCGAAAATACGATCACGGCGCGACAGTTGCGCATGGAGAACGACTTTCAAACGTCAATGACGGCTGCTCGGGCGCAGGTGATCCAGGAGGTCGTCCGCGATGAGATTACGTGGGACTTCGAAGAGCGACGCCGCCGACAAGCATTGCGGGTCGTTCGAACAATCGATCGTCGGAATATCGCTAATTCGGTCGAAGAGCTAGCTGTGTGGACGACGGAGCGGCTCGTCGAATTGCGGAGAGCGGTCGAGCCAGGCCTGGATGCTGAGATCGCGCAAGCCATCGCAATGGTGCAGGCGGCCGTCGGCCAAGACAACGCAAAGGCCACGAGAGTGTAGTGGCCAGTCGAAATCCCTAAAGGTTCCGCTGTATTCGAAGATTGGCGCTAGGAGGAGATGGACCCAAATACTGAGATCGCGTCGAGGTTCACGGTCGGTGACTACCGTAGACTACGCGAGCGTCTCGACCCAGAGGTTGCGGCCTCACCGGACTGGCAAACCGTGTTCCGCGGCTTTCATCGGCGCATCGTGGAACGATTTCTGCAACCGATCGCGGAACTTGGCCGCTATGACGATCTCGAAGAGCTCCCAATGCGGCCTGGCTTTGCCATCCTCGCACTGGATTGCTTGCTGATTGACACGTTACAGTCTTTTCGGGAAGGCCGATGCTCCACCGGGGAAGTGAGTACAGCGGCTTCATTTCGAGACTTTCTGAGGAACGGTCCGGCTTTCGGAGATTTCAGTAGCAACGACAGAGCCGACTTTTTCGGAGACATTCGAAACGGACTGCTTCACAACGGTGAGACCCGGCACAACTGGAAGGTTCGAATCGACACGGAGCGGCTGCTCAAGAAGGATGCTGAGAGTAAGACTCGGACGATTAACCGCCGGCTATTTCATACAGGCGTTCTTCGAGAATACGGGCGCGTGTGCAGAGAGCTTCAATATGGTGATTCCGATGTGCGAACTCGTTTTTTGCGGCGCATGGACGCAATATGCGGAGTGGCGCCGACGAGGAGCTCATACTTCGCATATGGCTCCAATCTTCTCGACTCTGAGATGAAGCAAACTGCGCCGACTGCGATGCCGGTCGGCAGAGCCTACATTCCTGGCTATCGGCTCCTTTTTGATAAGCACAGCATTACGCGAGGAAGCGACGCCGCCAACATCACAAAGGACTCGTCCTCCATGATCTGGGGCTTCATTTACAGCCTCAGCGACGAAGAGCGCGCTCGCCTCCAAGGTCGCGAAGGAGGATATTCGGAGATCCTCGCAACGGCGCTGCTGAACCGCGTTGACGATGAAGCATCTGTTCCGGTTGACGTCTTCACGTTTATTGCCAAAAGAAAATGCCTCAAGTCTTGCGGCCCGTCGGCTGAGTACGTTGACTTGATCGTCCGAGGCTCCAAACAACGAAATTTGCCAGCCGACTACATCGGATCAATCGGAGCCGCGGCGCCCTCCGCGTAGGCTGATCAGGCTGTCGTTGGATAAGAGCGTCACGTAGCTTGAGAGCTAGCAAGCGAGGCGGCCCACCCCCTGGGGGGAGACCGACACTAGCTGCTGGGCGCACCCGAGCGGCACGTTGGACAGTCTAGACAGAATAGATTAAATGGACTAAACTAAAATCATGAGCACACAGAGGAAAGCTTCTCGCAAGGCTGGAGCGGTGAGAAAAACTGCCCGCAAAGCAGCAATGGGCAGCTTTGTGGGGCAAGCCGCCAAAGCAAATTCAGCCGCTACTTCAGTGTATTATGTGAAAGCGCCGGCAGGCGGAAAGATGAAGATTCAGGCCACACTGCGGGAAAAATTCGGCCTCCCGGTTGATGTGGAAGAGGTTCGCGACGCTCAAAACAAAGTGTTAATTAGACAGGCGCCCCGCGATGAGCAGGCCTCATGGGAGGCGAGCAACGTTGAACAAGAGTTCGCGCTACGTAAGGCATTGCTTGCAAGAGCGCGCCCAATCGAGAAAGTGTGCGAGCTATTAGACATCAAGTCGCGCCAGACTCTACACAACTGGATTTCGCAGAGCAAGATCATCGCGCTTCCAGAGAATGGCCGCTTTCTTCTGCCGTTGTGGCAGTTCGAAGCCAGCACCGACGACAAGTTAGTTCCCGGATTCTCAGAAGCACTTCGAGCCCTCAATCGCACTAGCTTTTCGGCGGCTCACTGGTTCACGAGTCCGAACGTGCAACTCGGTAACAAGCCCCCGATAGTGCTTCTTCGAGCGGGCGAGATCAGCAAGGTGGTCGCTGAGGCTAAGCTCGCGGACGCGCTCCCTTAAAGGTGAGGCGACTCCAATATCCGCCTCCGACTTCTAAAGTTTGGCCAAGATATTATACGGTCGATGCGGAATCGGAATTGTTCCGCATTTACGACCCGTCGCCGCCTTACAACACTGGGCCAACAACTTTTAGGCACTATGGCCCTCGCCACCGGTTCGACCATCAACGTAGAGTTAGAGGAAAGGCTGCGGAAGACCCCATTCGCGGAATCTGGTATGGAGGGTTTCAACCCGCTGCATCAATCGTAGAAGTCTTCGGCGATGATCGCGAGATCCGCCTCAAACCATATTACGCGGCAATAATCAAAGTGCTCAGGCCCCTCAAGCTACTGGATCTTGATGATGGAGCAATGGCAAATGGTACATATACTGCATTGTCAAGTGCGCGTAACCGACGCTTAACGCAAGCGTGGGGCAAATACTTCTATGAAGGGGAAAGCGTTTATGGGCGCGTGGACGGACTCTACTACAGGGGCGCACATAATGCTGGACTCTGTGTCGCACTCTATGAGCGAAGCGTCGATGCTATTCTTTGCGTTCGTACTATGCCGCTAGACGATCCGAGCCTTGTATTTGAGATTGCGGATGCACAGCGTCGCTATGGACTAACGCTGTTTACTGCCTAAAAGTGCCGTTTGACGTAGGAGTGCCGACACAAGCGCTTGACCTTGGTCTTCTACAGCTAGACCGTCGGGATCACGCCTCCGAGAAGCAAGAGGTGGAGTTGACAGGGCTTGTGTAGAGGAGCAGCGCGAAAGACGGCGGGCGTTTTCTAACATTTTCTAACGGAGCGGTCGGGAACGCTCGGGAACGGACGGTATTGGCCGGGAACCTGGGAGCGAAAAAGCCTTAGAAAATAACGCTATTCGGTAACGGACGGAACTGCCCGGAACCCCCGAGTGTAGGTTCGACTCCCGGCCATCCCAAAAAGTATTGTCCTTATTTTACAGGCGTTTCCGTCGCACTAGCTTCCGATTTGTCACGGATTTGTCACAGACTCCGAGGTACTGCCTAAACTCGGACGGTATCGAGTGCCCTCGCTGCGGCAGCGTCGCTTTCTCTGTAGACGTGTAAGTAACGCTCGGCCGTAATGCGGATATCAGCGTGACCGAGACGTTTGCTCACCACTTCTAGCGGCACGCCCCTTTTTGCCAGAAGCGATGCGTGCGTGTCGCGCAAGCAGTGAGCCGTGATTGGCGTGACCTTCGCCCGAGCCGCCAACTCTGTCACCCTGCTCCCGAAGCTCTGAGGGTTGACGAGTGAGCCATCGGGTCGGGCAAAGACGAGATCGTCGTCCTTGTATCCAGTCCCAATGATTTTCCGCTCGTTGTTTTGCGCCTCTCGGTGTTGCTTCAAGATTGCGGCCAGCGTGCACGGCATGGTAATCGTTCGCGCCTTGCCGTTCTTGGGCTCCTTGAAGAACAGCCCTCGGATGTGCGTTCTCGTCAGTGACCGCCGGATGGTGACTGCGTTCGATTCCAAGTCTACGTCCGACCAGCGGAGACCCAAGATCTCTCCTCGCCGCGCTCCCGTGTAGAACGCGAACGCGACGGCTGGATAGAACCACGGCTCCGCACTTGGTCCACGCGATCGCTTGGCGCGCTCCGACGGATGCCGTGCCGCGCTCAGAAGTGCGGCGATCTCTGCCTCATCCAAGGCTATCGGTTCGGGCTTCGTGGCTTTAGGTAAGTCCTCTGTCTCCAAACAGGCTGCGACGTTTCGTGTTAGCCATTCCCTACGGATCCCGAAGTTTAGAGCGCAGCGGATGAGATCGTGCAGGTGGTGGACGGTGCGGCCTGATAGCGGCCTCCCGCCGACGCCTTTGGCCGACCACGTTGCGTAAGCGTCAATAAGGTGTTTCGGTCGCAGGTCGCTCACCTTGGCGTTACCCATAGCCGGCGCGATGTAGTTGCGAAAAAGTCCTTCGTAGCGTTCGCTAGCCGATGCAGACAGTGTCCTCCCCTTGATTCGAAAGAGCTCGTCAAACAGCTCGGCGACGGTGATGTTGGGATTCCGAAGCGTCTGGCGATGCTTCGCCACTTCTTTTCGCTTGGCCAAGACTTCTTCGGCTTCGGATTTGGTGACGTTGTCGAGGGTCTCCCGTTTCTGCTTGCGTTTTCCATTCGTGCCCGGAATATCGTAGACGATACGATAGACTTTATCTCGTAGTCGCTTGACTGACCCCATGTTAGGTCGTTCCTTTCACGGGGATTCCAGCGCGCGGATCTTCGGCATCGCGGTCCAGGAACTCCCGCAAAGCGGCTTTAGGGATTAAGAACTTTTGCCCGTGACGTATGCTTCGGATTTTTCCGTTTTGCAGCGCCGCATAGGTTGCGTTGCGGCCAAGGCGTAGAAACACTTGGGCTTCCTTGGGCGTCAGGACGTCGGGGAGATCCTCGTAGCGAATTATTCTCGTTTTTCGCAAGGCCGGATTCGGGCGGGCGTCTCTAACACAGGCCGCATTACGGTCGATACCCGGGAGGATTTGCTGCAACTCGCGCACGGCCGCCGCGCCGTGCGCTTCTCTCCGCCGCCCGTTCTTATCCATTGTGCGCTCTCCAAAACAAAAACGCCCAGAGTGCAAGCTCCGGAGCGATTCACCCGCATTATAATGCGGGCGAAAGTCAAATGCGAATCGGTACCCCTATTATACCGCGTACGGCGTTGACCCGCACGGAGCCGGGCTCGACTTAGATTTTAGCGTCCGCGTCCAGGGCTCGCTTCGCTCGGCCCTTACGGGCAGACCCTGGACCCGGCCACGCTAGGCAATGAACCCCGGCTCCGTGCCTCCTCTCTGCGCGCTGCGCCACAGCTTGGCCGCTCCACTCTACATACGTTCCTACGAAATCTGCGTTAATGGCGCGTAGCACTGCCGCTACGCTATGCTTCTCCAGATGCGATCGAGGGACGATCGGTGGCGTGGCGGCGACGTAACATTTGCGTGCCGTGGCAATATCTGCTCATGCACAACGCGCTGCGCTTCCACGACAGCGCGCTAAACGGGGTGTAGCGCTGCCGTTGCTGCCGCGTTGCTCGGCCTCGACCCAACGATGACACGGACAGCGGCGCGAGCGTAACACTTCGAGTGCGGTGGCGTCACATGGCTGTGCTCAGGAGCTACGCTGGGCCGTTGTCCCTTTGCGCGACGGGCTGCTTTCCGGTAGCTCGATGTCGGCGCGATCGAGAGTTCTTGAAACGTAAGCTATGATGGAGGACGTAGCGGCAGCATAACGGTTGGCATGCAGTGGCGTGACATTCCTATGCTCAGGCGTTCTAGTCTGGCGTTACGCTCTTTTCGCGAAGGGTGTTTTCCGGTGGCTGAACGTTGGCTGGGATCGAAGGGGTTTTACGACGCAAGCCGGTGGTTGTACGTACAAACGTACAACCATAGGGCGGGGTCGCGGCCCTGACGGTCCGCTCAGCCCGCGTCGAGACGAGTCACAAAGGCCCTTGGCGAGAGGACGGGCGGTTCTGGCGCAACGAGGTCCAGCAGGTGTCGGTCACCCGAGACAAGGACGCTGGCGTGCGTCGCGCGTGCTAACGCCACCAGATAGTCGTCGTGCGGGTCGGCGGTGAGGCCGCGTTGAGCCGGCGGGTCCGGTGCGATGCTTGCGAGGTCGCGGATAATCGCGACGAACCTTCGAGTCTCGTCTTCGCTGGCGTAGCTGCGGAACTTAGGTCGCACTAGAACACCCTCAAGCTCCTCGAGCAACGCGGGCGATGCGATCAGCTCGAATTCGCCCGCCAGCCATCGTAGCAAGAGCTCTCGTGGCGCGCCGTCAGCCGAGATAAATCCGGCGATCAAGACGCCCGGATCGAAAGCGGCCCTTAGCGATGTCGTTCCTCGTTGGCCAGCGCCAGAGCTTCGGCCTCGCTAAGGCGCGAGCGTCCGCCGACACGCTCAAGCAGCTCAATGCCGAGATATGCCCGCAACGCTTCCTCCACGACTTGTGAATCACGCTTGCCGCTTCGCGCAGCAGTAACGCGCGTTGCCCTCAAGAGCTCGTCCTCGACATATACCGTCGTCTTCCGTTTCATCCGCTGCCATTATAACAGAAAGACGTCATACCGTCAAAATGACAGCCAAGCGGCAAGTCCCTTCGCATGCCTGAGCTTAATCGGCAACGAAGCCACTCCCGCGATGCGTTCAGGGCCCTTGCGCACCGCCTTGATGGCGGCTGTCGTTCCAGCTGCGCGCTCGCATTCCACGGGGCTCGGGCTTATTGACCTGTGCGATCGTCTGCTCAACATCGATGAGCTGAAGCAGGCAGGGCCCGTATAGTGTTTCGAGCGATTGGCAAAATGTTGCAGTCGTTCCGGGGCGCACCGGCACAGAAGAAGCCGCGCCTGTTCGATCGTTCCTTTACGCCGTCAGATCACCCTTTGCGGCCCGCACTTGACGCTCGGTACGCGGCTATGCGTGAGGCTATGGCATCGGGCCGGCGAGAACCCATAGCTGCTTTACTGACGCCGTACTTCGTAAGCGTCAACGTGCGCGGTAAAGAGTCGAACGCTGATGAAATGATTGATTCCGTACTTAGGCTAGACATCGACCGCGAGAAACGAACGGCGACGACAACGCTTGTTAACATTGATGAGAGCAGCGGTGTCGCGCGAGTCCTACAACACTACGCGATGACGACAACAGCTCGCGTCGGTCCGGCGATGCCGAAAGAGCTTCAAACGCTGTCCGCAGACACCTGGGTCCACTCAGACGATACGTGGTTGCTCGCACGAACACAGACGTTGGAGGTAGACGCAATCTCCGGAACCGGAGCGCACAAGTACACCAAGGCGAAGCCGTCGACCAAACCACCGTCCCGTTTCCCGCTTTTTGTTACCGCTAGAATGTGGGAGTATATCGAGCCGATCGCGCGCGGGAACCGATACGAGGGTCCGCTCGACGCATTTCTTATCCGCAATGGCCTCGGCGAACTCGATGGTGGCGGCACGCAACTCGCGGATCGGCCAAAGATCGAATTTGTGGACGTGACCTTTTGGCTGAAGAACTCAGACGAAGCACTGACCCAAGCCGGCGAGGAACTGAACCAGCTTGGTGCCCCCGTGGGTTCAGAGCTGCGGTATTCTCGCGGCAATCAGGAGCTTACGAGATCCTTTGGCTCGACCGAGTGCGTCGCGATATTCTTAGATGGCGTCTCGTTGCCCAGCGACGTCTATAAGAACGAGGACGTTAATCAGGTGGTCACGCATCTGAATGACGCCTTGCGGCCCGGTGATCTTGGCGAGTTCCGGTCCCATTGGCGGGGTCCCCGAGAAACGGCGCTCTTTTTTTACGGGCGCAATGCTGAAGCCATGCGGGAGGCAATGTTCCTCGTGCTATCCTCCGAGCCGTTATGCCAGAACGCGGAAGTTATTATCCGGTTTGGCCGACATCCACGTGCAGCGGGAACTCTTAAGATGCCCCTGCACGGATCCGGATAGTACCGTGGCTCGAAGGGAGGGAGCGGTATCGCTACCGGTGAGCCGAGTGATGGGGATGCGCCTAATATTTGTGCTTTTCGGGCTAATGCTCGCCGCGTGCGTCCGCGTTACGGCAGGCGTTGCCGGTGATGACGTAAGTGGTTCGGACGCCCAGCGCACTATCGACGCTAACATCGGGCCTTTTCTGGCCGGTCGCATCCCAAACTTAAAGATCGCGCCGAGTCGGTGCCCTTCACGCCTCGACGCGTCCTACGGCAAAGTCGCACATTGCGTGTTACCAGTAGACGGTGTAGACTTGCCAATTAAGGTAGTCTATAAGGGGCCTGATCCGCAGGGCTTCAACGTGAATCTTGACGGCAGTTTCTTTGAGACTGCTACGATCGACTCATTCGTCGAACGACAACTCCACGCAAGCTATGGGATTGCGGCAAAGGCACACTGTCCCGGCCCAGTGGTCCAGGTGCTGCAGCCTGGGACTCTGTTTTCTTGCTCGATTACCGGGACGCCGCTCGTGAAAACCGTTCGACTGAAGGCTCTTAGTCGCGGTATGCTGTTCCAATATAACGTGCCCGGCTTGAGGTCGCGAGAATCGGACCCCGACAATGCACTTACAAAGCACAAGGAGGGTGAACCCGTTATTCTCAAAGGGTCGGAGTTGGAGGCATATTTATCGCGGTCATATCTCCCCCTTTCACCTATGGCCGCAAGGCTGACCGCAAGCTGCCCGGAAAGCGTAGACCTTAGCGGTCGCAATCACGCGATTTGCCTACTGCATATCCGGGGCCTGAACGTCTCGCAACGAATTGACATCTCGATAAACGAGCCAAACGGGTTTCACGAGCTTCCTCTCGACGCAATCATCGACAAGCAACGCGTGCAGCAGTTGGCTCAGAACGATCTGAATCGCAGGCTCAGGGAGAATGGCGACGCCGCCGATGCTACGGTAGACTGCGGCGTTGGCATTATTGCTGTACCTGCGCCCGGTCAGTTCACCTGTAAGGCGACTGTCGGAGGGAAGGCGTATATTCTGATCGTGGGCGTGGAAGACTTCAAGGGTACAGTGCATTGGCACGCTGTCGAGGCGACGCCAATTCCATCCTCTTCACCTAATTAAGAGTCCACCCCTAGACGGTAGGGCGCTACGGTGCAGCATGCTGTCGAACCCAAGTGGTACCCGGCACTGGCCTATTGGTCTGGGGTGGCAGCAGCGAGGTGCGGGTTAGTAGCGTATACGGTATGCTTCCGACTCGTCTCACAACCTGCTTCGCGATGACCATGTTGGAATAGGTGTCACTTATAGCTATGGACCTGGCCCAAGAAAGAACAAGTTCGCGTTTGGCCCGCGTCACGCCGACGTAAAGTAGCCGCCGCTGCTCGGAGACGTGCGCGAGTTGCTCAGCACGATCTTGCCGCTCCGGACCGGGGATTATCTCATCAGCCAGCCCTGAAATGATGACGGAATTTTCCTCCAGCCCTTTTGCTCCGTGCAACGTCATGATCCGAACGCGAGGAACACCTTCATCGTCCAAAAGCGGCGCGAGCGTGCCGATGCGATAACGCAGTTGCTCCATGACTTTAGCGAAGGTAGGGTCCTCAATGGTTCGTGCGAGCTGAAGACTTGCCCGGCGTAACAGGTCAAGATCGCCTTCGGCCTTATCGCGATCCTCTCGATCGAGCCGGTCGCGTTTTTCTCGATCCTCTGCGCTCTCGTTCTTCGGAATCGGTCTGCGTGGCATCGTGGTCGCCAGCGCAGGATCAAAGAGTCTATTCAGAAGTGGCTCTAGGTCGCCCAACGGCAGCTGTCGTTTTGCTTCCAAAAAGCTCTCGGCGCGCCGCCTAATGTTGTCTCGGCCGGACCCATGCGGTGTAGCCGCGCCCTCAGCGATCCGCTCCATTATTCCGGGCCGCAGCTCGCCCTGTTTGACAAGGGAATCATACGCCTCCACGTTGCGGTGATCTGCCTGTCTTGGGAGCTCCGCTCGCAAGGCAAACCAAGCCCTAAGTGACACGAAATCAGCCTCGTCGGCGAGCAGCGTAGCTAGGGCAAAACGCTCACGGACAAAGTGCGTTTCAAGGACCTCCTCTCGGAAAGTCGTCACAGCATCGTCGCCAATGAGCGCCTTGAGACGATATCCCATAAACTGCTTCGCCACGAGAATCAGGAACCTCGTGTCCTTTCTTGCCCTAACGGCTTGAGCAATACCCTCGACCTCTGCGTCTACGCTCAGCCAATCCACATAAGTAACTGTGCCTTCATCAGCCGTGGCGGCAATCATTGGGGGTTTAACCGATCCGGCCCGGGCCGCCACGTCATTGGCAAGCTCAACGATGCTCCGCGCGCAGCGAAAGTTGTCCGGTAACGAGATATCGTCAACGATGGCTCTCCTTGCCGCATCCGGCGGAAAGGCCATTATGCCGTCTGGGTGGTTGAACCTAAAGCCGTATATCGACTGATCGTTGTCTCCAAGTACCACGATCGCCCCGTCTTCGCGGGTTATAAGGTCAACGAAGAACTGTTCACACTCGGTGAGGTCCTGATACTCGTCGACAAACACGTGCCTGAACCGCGCCGGTCGTAGGTTCCTGGCCATTATCGCATTTGTCGCGATGAAAACAACCTCGCCAACGAGCATGCCCCCGTGTAGGCGAAGCCACCCATCCACGGCACCTTCGAACCGAGCGTCGTCTAGATTGCGGCGTGTTGCCCACTGTGCTTGAAGTTTCTTCAGTTCTTTGCGACGCTCGGCTTGGGTTCCGAAGTTCGGCACCAACGGAGCGATATCGTATAGCAGTACCGTCTCTTCGTGCTGGAGCAAGAATCGGAACCTACGACCTTGTACCGCTCCGGGGTTCTCTCGCAGTATCGAGGCAGCGTGTGCGTGCAACGTGCGGACGACGGGCTGTCTCGCTGGGTCGTCGCGATTTGTCGCAAACGCGTCGTTCAGTGCTTTCGCGATCACACGAGTGAAGGTCCCGACGAAGATTTCCCGAGGATCATGCACGTCACCGATATCCGCAAGCCTCATGACGCGCCGCGTTAAGCAGGTAGTCTTACCGGCCCCGGGACCGGCCAGGACCTTTATGATCCGGGACGGACTTTCTATAAGGCGGCGGCTATTTTCGCCCCTGATTCCATCGAGCCAGCGCGGTTCGCCGTTGAGCATTATGCACTCCCCACGTATCAGGACAAAGACTGAGCGACGTTTACGGCCGATGGCAGCTGCAACCTCGCGCAACTGTGGACCACGGTCGGCACCAAACGAGGCAATGATGGGTTCTAGCGATTGCATATGAATACTGCGAGAAACGCCCAAAAAGGCCCACAAACGGTCGGGCAGCATCACATGGAACGCCTTAATCGTAGCGGCGACGGTCAGCGCCTTGTGGCGCCGCTTTATGCCAGGATGCTATCCTTAAAGTTCGACGGCAAGCCGCTTGGCGACCATGAATGTGAAACCGACAAAGAACGTGCTAAGCGTCTTTATGAGAAAGAGTCTCTGGCGTACGCTCTAGTCGGGTGTGGCGTTGCCTCCGAGATAGTGAAGATTCGTTCGTTGGAGCCGAGTAATCGTAAACCAACCGCTGACTTTGAAGCGGTATTGGGTAGTGGTTCTTATGTCCGGATCGAACTGGCAAGGCTTGTGGACCCCGGGGAAAAGATATATCTAAACGTGCTCGGCGCGATCGTTCAGCAGGCGCGAGAGCTTCTCGCAGCAGAAGTCGATTTGGACGGGACCACCGGTGGTGGCGAGTTCGTCGTTCGGTTCTATGGACAAAAACCTTCGCCGCAGGACATTCGGAACGCAGGAGCTGAACTCGCAGCATTTATTCTAACCGAGGTAACGTCAAAGTCGCCTTCTGTCACGTTGTGGCCGGCGGATTTGCGGTGGCCAGTTTTGCACCGCCTCGGCGCGCATGTCGCTCATCTAAACACGGAAGGGCCGACATTCCTGTCGGCCGATGCGATGCGAATGGAGGCGAACTCGAAAGCCACCCTGGATCAGTTTGGTGTGATGTTCGAGCAGAAGAAGGCGAACTTCACCGCTTACTCGCAAGGTAAGCCCGTCTGGTTGGTTTTTTACAGTGACACGCGCTTGTTCTTCCCCCTGGGATTGGTCGAGCGTCTGGCGGCTATTGATACGTTCGACATGCGGCCTTTTGACGGTGTGATGCTGGGCTGCTTCACTGCTGGCGTCGTCTTCGAGGCGCCGTTTCAAAAGCCACGCTATTGCAGTTTGGGGGTGCTTCGCTAGACAAACCAGCGACGCAGCGGCCGGGGACAACTTTGCTACGGGAACGAAACCGATACGCTAAGTGACTATAGTGCAACGACCGCGCGGCGAACTCATTAACCTTGCGAATGCCTTGCAAAATGCCACGGAGTTTTATCAGCAGAAGATATCTGATATCAAGATCGTTTCGCCGCGAACCCCGCCGCATATAGGCCTCGAAATAAGCCGGGGCGCAGCCCGCAACGTTGACGCCGTTTCTATTCTTGCAAAAACGGATGAACGTCTTGTGCTTGCGGCTTGGTCGAATGCCAGGGCTGCGTGCGAGATTGCTTTCCGGGTCATCTGGTTACTTCATCCGGCTGATCCGATGATTTCGTATCTGCGGGTCCTGGCTATTGTTGAAGAGAACAAACGCTATCACGATAGAATGCTCAGGGCAGAAAGTCCCGTGAGCTTTCTAGATCGCCACAAAGAAGCCTCAGACGCGCTCAAACAGTTCGTAGAGCGCGCGCTCGTGACGATCCCTGAAGGGTACACCTACGAGCCCCACATCCCGACATTCGATGAGATCGCTGAAGAGATTGGAGCGAACCATCTGAGGGGCCTGTACATCGAGGCTTCGCAGTACACTCATGGCAAGTTCGCTAGCACGGCGCTTTACAGAAGGGCAGACGACGCGGCATCGCTTTTTCCTCAAGAGCGGGTCGCTCTTAGGGAGTGGCTCTATCCACTTCGCGTTTGTTGGTTGTGTCTGCGAGAACTTGCCAAGGTCCTGGCATCTCGACTTTCGATGGAAACTGAAGAGTTCGATTGGTCGCAGCAGGAGCCTGAAATCGAGCGACTCTTTAAGGTGCTGGCAGACGCCGATCCTTCGGAGTAGGCTGCTGGCAAGGTAGCTGGCCTTTCCGTTTTTGTCACATTTTGTCACAGACGGGTCGGAATCGGCCGGGATCGCGAGGGATGGCTCGGGAACCAGTGCGACGGAAAAGCCTGACGGAATAACACTTTTCTGTAACGGGCGGTATCGGCTGGAATTCCCGAGCTTGGGTGCGACTCCCGGCCATCCCATAAAACCGGCCAATTTTTTGAAGTTTTCCGATCCCAGACTCGGAAAGAAGGAAGGCGTCAGCGCGGCGAAGGTAGCGGCATGAAACGCCTCATTGGGGCGATATTGATACCGATGTTGTGTTTGTTAACCGTTGCTACGGGGTGTGCATCGACCTGCGATAACGCGGGCGTAACAGTAGACGCCCAGGGGAACATCGTCGTGCGTGGCGAGAGTGGGTTCATCAGCCCGAACTCATCTATCTTGAGGAATGTGTCGGAGTGGCCGCAGCCGCCTCCCGAAGAACAAAACTTCGCGTTTTCGCAGGGTTACACGCTCACGCGAGACGGCGCGATGTACGTCTTAGAAAATACTTACTACCATCCCAATCTCGTGTACCGGATCGATCTCCAGACAGGACAATCTTTGCCCATCGGCCCTGGTAACGCTGACGCTACGCGAGTGGCTCTGGCACGCTCAAAAGAGACATCCATTGCCGCGAACGAACGCTACGCATACTCCGTGGACCAGGTAGACCCGGTCATCAGCCGCGCCGACCTCGCCGCTGACCGTCCGGATTTGCGCACATATATCGCAGGAAAGAGAACAGCGCTGCGATGGCCCGGCTCGGTCGCGGTTGACGATGATGGCCGTCGGATTTGCGCGCTAGACGACGAGACAATCCTCGTGCTGTGCTATGCGGCAAGCGAACATGGTGACGTTGCTCCGACGATCACCGTCGATTTAAAGAAACTCCTTGGATTCGCGCAAGGCTGGGACTTGGTGTTCGATCGCCATGACCACGTGGTGGTCAGCGGGACGGCGGATAGCAGGGGTCTGACGCGTTTTTCGATTGCTGTGATCGATCTCTCAGGCAGCGCGCCGCGGGTCCTGCGAACGATCGCTGGTCCCAACACGGAGCTTGCCGGACCTGAGCTGGCCGTCGACGATCGCGACGATATTCTCACGCTGCAATCTGGATTCGGGGCCGAGCGCGACCTTCTCATGTTCGGTCCGGATCAGCGTGGTGATGTGGCGCCCCTATTTGTGCGAAGACCGGGCGCAAGCGTAACGAATCCGCTCAGTCTTGCGATCGATCGTCGGACCGGTGACGTCGCGATCCTTGGTTCCGATGGCGTTTCTCTCTTTCGACATGCCTCGCCTCGGCCACCGCCGGCGTGGACAGGCGAGATTCGACTACCGTATATCGGATGGAGCGTTGCCTTCGGCGGGCGGTCGTCGCTTGTTGTCGCGGATAAGTTTGGTGCGCTTGAGACCCATAGCACCACTAGGACCATAAGAGAGACTGCAAGCACGCAAGGCGCGACGCTGGATCTGCATAACCCCGAGTTTATCGCATCAGATCAAAGCGGGAACCTCTTCGTTGCGTCAACTGACGGTACAATCACTGGCATACCCAACCGCGTTGAGGCGCCGAGTCGCTGGCAGCGTAGGACCTTCGAGGCGGTCTTTGGCCGAAACATGGGCGCGTTCGCGCCGGATTCTGCTGGCTACTTTTACTTCTCCTCCGCCTCAAATAATGCGATCCTTGCTGTAAAGCGTGAACGTGGCCAATCCGTGATTCAAGGTCCGGCAACGGGCCTGAACGACCCAATCGGCCTCGCCGTAAGCCGAAACGGCTTACTGTTCGTGGCAAACACTGGCGGAAACAACGTGCTAGTGTTCGCTCGGGGGTCATCCGGTAATGCCGCTCCGGCGGCTCGCATCGAGGGGCCGGCAACACAACTCATTGCGCCGCAGGCTCTTGCGATTGATGCGGCAGGGCGATTATACGTTTTTGATGGCCCGCGGACGACCTCAGCCCTTGATCCCAAGCACTACGTGCGTGTCTTTGCCGACGATGCGCGCGGCAACGTCGCCCCGTTGCAATCCTACGAAGTTAAGACGAAGTGTTGGGCGAACGCGATCTAGGCCAGACCATGGCCCGGAGCGGCGCAAGCGTGTGAAAGCGAGTTTCCGGTCTTCGCTCCTTGAACGTGACGGTGGACATGACAGCCCCGCTAGAGCACCCGTTAACGCGGGCGCCTTCAGCTAGAGGCTTCTAGCTTACCCAGTAACACCTTCGCTCGACGATGCCGATTCGCGGCAGCTCTTTTGAGCCACTCGATTCCGCGCGCCCTGCTTTTCCTCACCCCATGCCCATCGAGGTGGCAAAGCGCGAGGTTGAACTGCGCCGCTGGCCACTCGGCATTCGCAGCCACCTTATACCACATTGCAGCCGCCTTGAAGTCCTTCTCTGTGCCCTGCCCTTCGTGGCAGCAGTAGCCAACGTCCGAAATAGCCGGGACGTATTCTTGAAGACCAGCTGTGTAAAGCCACCTGAACGCGTACTGAAAGTTCTGGCGCACGCCCTCGCCCCTTTCGTAGCACTTGGCTAGATTGTACTGGGCTTCTACATGGCCTTTGCGGGCGGCTTTGCGGTAATACCTCACGGCTTCTGGCGTGTTCTTCGTACGGCCACGTCCAGAATCAAAACACGTGCCGAGGTAAAACGCGGCACGCACGTGGCCTCGATCTGCCGCGCGCTTCCACCAATCGGCCGCCGCCTTCCAATCGCGCTGCTTTCGACTTAGCCTATAGCCCATGCGAAACTGCGCATCCGCGTCGCCAGCCTGCGCCTTCCGCAGTAGAACCCTCGTCGTTTCCACGTCGCTTATCCCGTCGGCCCTCGCTGCTCAAGGTACTTGGCGGCTAAACGCAGGCGCGTCTTCTCGACCGAGCCGAGATCTTCGGTGGCGCTCGACAGAATCTCGACCACATCGCCGTAGCGATGCTCAGTCCAGGCCTCATGCGCCCGCGCCAAAAGCGGGTTCATCCGGATTCGCTTGTTGTACGCCTCATCACGCGATGAACAAAACGCCGCCAGCTGCACGAACTCTGAATGTTGTCCGGCAAGAAGTGAAGGCGCCGATTCGGTCAACAGCGTCGCCGCCTTGGAAAGGCACCGGCGGAGGACCCTCTTATCGCCGACCTGCATAGGAAGGTCTTCGACGGCCTTCCATTTGGCAATCGAATCCAAATCGTACAGCTCACCGTTCGAAATAAGACCGACGGCAAAATAAATTTGGTCCCAAGCGTGCCGTTGAGCGACAACAAGCCGCACCTTATCGCTTTCAAACCGGACTTCGAGATGGCCGCTGTGCTTCTTTCGGAGACCGAACCTGGTGCAAAAAGGCTCCAGCGACTCGCAAGTCACTGCCTCGAAAGCTGACTCATAGGTCGTCACTTGCTTTTTGGCCTCTCGGCCCAACTGCCGTCGGAATTGCGGACGAACTCCTTGTCGCTGCGGTCGAGGCTAATCGTCGTGCCGGGGTTATGGTCGACCAATTCCACGAGATGTTCGGGGAACCAGTACTGCTTGTCGACGTCTTGAAAGAATACGTTTACAGCGTAGTCCTTTATCGGCGTTCCAACGATCTCCGGGTTCGAAACCGACGGGGTCGTCTGACCGTAGACCTCGCCGATCTTGCCGGCGAAGCCGCGCTCCTCCGTGGCCGGGTCGGATAGAATCCGAACCCGGTCGCCAAACTGAATGCTCGATTCGGCGAGGTTCGGCGCGTATCGAATTTCCCTGACGCGCGGTCTCAGCCCAAGTAACTGCTGAATTTGTTGCCACATGCTGACGACGAAGTTGCCCTTCCTGTTGGGTCATATCGGCCTAAGTCGCTCGCGCTCCTACGCCGGTACCATGCTACTCGCCGGCAGCGGCGGCCTGCTTTTCCATGTAGAATCGGGCGCGTTCCATGAAGCGTGGCGCGAGTATCTTATTCTCGTCCCTCGCTTCGTTCCACTCGATGCCCAGCTTTTGCAGACAGCGCTGATAGTTCGCCGCATCGGTATCGGTAAGTTGCGCGCCTTCGTCGACCAGGGCGACCGTGAGCGGCATGCCCAGCCACTCCTGCATGTCCGTGAAGTCGCGTCCGTTGATGTGCCGGTCTTTGACATCGGCGGTGTTTGTCGCGAACACGTGCTGCCGCGCATACGTGGCGGTACGGGCGTTTATCGTCCCCACTATGGCCTCGTCTGCCATGAGTCGCGGCTGCATCGGATGCCACGCCATCGCGAGACAATAACGCCTGTTGAGCGGAAACGTCACCTCCATGAAACCGCTTAGGCGATAGAATTTCCATCGCGGTTTCGGAAACTGCGCCGGATCGAGCCAGACCACGG
Source organism: Vulcanimicrobiota bacterium (assembly GCA_963752825.1). GTDB lineage: Bacteria > Vulcanimicrobiota > Vulcanimicrobiia > Vulcanimicrobiales > Vulcanimicrobiaceae > Cybelea. The sequence goes on from CAVVZF010000001.1 coordinate 1,645,955, forward strand.
GAGCGTCGGATGTCACGAAGTCCTGCGCCTCGCTCTTTAAGATGGATTTGAACATGTATCGGAACACGTTGAACGAGAACGCCATCATCTCGGGCACGGCCGCCAACGCGACGTTCAAGGGCGTCGGGAACTCGGTATCGATGAGGTCCCGACGAATCATCTCGTCGGTTCCCATCGCGATTTCCTCGTCGGTCATCTCGGGTTTATGCTGCTGGTAGAGGGCTTTCGCGTGTTGCCGAACCTCGGTCATCGTCTTGACCCACGACATCCGGTTCACTCGGGCGTCCTGAACTGCAGCCAACAGAGCGAGCATCCCCATTTGGTCGTCCGACAGCGGCGCATCGGATCGGACGGCCTTCATTGTCGGCCGGTAGTGATTTTCGAAGTGGCTCAGCATCTCTTCGAACGAGTAGTCCGGTCCGTCCGAAGTCTCGCGCGTGTAGTAGTCAATCTCCGCCGCCAACTTCTTGACGTTGGTCTCCACCGTCGGATCTTTCACCTGGCGGACGAGGTCCGAGACGTCAGGGCACTTCGAGACGTCGTATACGATGATGCCGCGCCCGGAATCGAAACCTTTTAGATAGGTTTGGGGCAGCTTGTGATGGCTTAAGGGATTTGACTTCATCGGGACTTACCGGTCGCCGCCTATCTTAGCACGTTAAGTCAATGCCAGGATCGTCAGATGCACTTTAATTGAAATGCTCACGTTAGGGGGCTGCTTGCCACGTAATGGGCCGTGCCACGTTCGCGCTTAACCCTACCGTGTCACATTTTGTCACGGACGGGTCGGAAACGGTCGGGACCGGGAGGGATCGTTCGGGAAGAAGTGCGGCGGAAAAGCTTACAGAATAATACTTTTCGGTAACGGTCGGTATCGGCTGGAATCCCCGAGCTTGGGTTCGACTCCCGGCCATCCCAAAATTTACCCTTATTTTACGGGCTTTTTCGCCCACCCCAGACCCTCTTTTCTAACCGCGCAAAAAGTTCGACTGGCGGCAGAGCGAGTCATTGCGATGCGTGCGTGCCCAAGACGCGGGGTGAGCACGCCTTCCGCGCGATCGCCGCGGCCCGCAAAGCGCTCGGTTCGCAAAGCGCAGCAGGTAACGATCTACAGCGCAGCGCGGCCTTAAATCGCGCGCGAGGCGAAGCAGTCAGCGAGAGGCATGGCCGCAATCGCAACTGGGCGCGCGAGCATCCGGACCAGCGCGACGAGGCGTTGTTCAAACGCGAAGTCGCGCCGAAGCTCGATGCCTTTTCGCTAAGCGAAATCGCGGCCGCGACGGGATTATCGCGCGCGGCGTGCGCGCGTATCGGGCCGGTGCGCGAGTCCCGCATCCGCGGCATTGGGAGGCGCTGCGGAATCTCGTTGCCTTATAAAACGCTGTTGCGCTGGGACCGAGCGAGGCTGCGCCGAACGTTCCTATCCTCGTCCGTTCAGCTTCCGGGAGGCATCGCTCATGGGTTACTTGGTTCGCCTGGCGCTTATCATCGGCGCGGCCGCACTCTTTGCCGGCTGCGGAGGATCGCAGCCGCCGATCGGCGCGCCGGGCGGTATGCAGAACACCGAGGCAAATGCCGCGCAGTACAGCGTGCTCCACAGCTTCAAGAATAAGACGCAGGGCTATGCGCCACAGGCCATCATTACAGCGAACGGGCGGCTTTACGGCTTGACGTTCTCTGGCGGGTACACCAAGACGCCGCGATGCGGAAGCGGCTGCGGCGTACTCTTTAGCATGGCCGTAGACGGCAGCGCGTATAAAGTGCTGCACCGCTTCACCGGTGGTTCCGCGGACGGAGCTGGACCGTTCTGGATTTTTGCAAAGGGCAGCAGCCTATACGGGGTAACCTACGAAGGCGGCGGTGGCCCTTGCAAGACGCAATGGTTCACCGGTTGCGGGACAGCGTTTCAGATCGACGCCACCGGTTCGCACTATAAGGTCATTCATCGGTTTCAGAATGCGCAGACTAATGGTTCGTTCCCGTGCGGAGTTACAACATTCAATGGCGAGCTGTATGGGGCGACGTTTGCGGGTGGTAAGCATCAGCACGGTACCGTTTTTAGGATGAGTTTTTCAGGCGCTGATTTTTCGATCGTCCACTCGTTCGCAGCCAATGGCGACGGCGCGTCGCCGAATCCCGAACTTTCGGTGTTGAACGGAACTCTATTCGGCACGACGATGCACGGTGGCACGGTCGGGTACGACGACGGAACGATCTTTTCGGTGAACTCTCAGTCTGTTTACAAAAACGTGTATAACTCAATCTTCGGAATGCCTTATGCCGGAGTCACGCCGCTGCATGATCGCCTTTTCGGTACGACCGTCACCGGTGGTCTACCCGATTGTCCCCAAGGGTGTGGCACGGTCTACCGGCTGGCGTCAGACGGTAATGGATTCAAGATACTGCGCAAGTTTGACGCTCCTCCAGATGCTGTCGCTCCACAGGGTAACCTTGTCGTTTGGCGCGGGCTGATCTATGGCGTATCAACGGGCGGAGGCACCTACGGAGAGGGCACAGTATTCCGAATAACCCCCACGGGATCTGATTACGGAATCGTTTATTCTTTCAAAGGCAAAAGCGAAAGCGGCTCCCTTGGCATCATCGCATTAGCTGACAAGTATATTTACGGAACTGCCGATGGCAACAATGGCGGCATCATCTGGCGGTTAAGCCTTCCTTAGCCAATGTCTCGAATGCGGCGCTCTCTTTTGAGACCATAACGCTCGCTTTGCTGGGATAGCGGCCGCACGCCGCGAACCTCCTTGGTCGTTCGTCCGTTTAGGCTTCCGGGAGGCATCGCACATGTGGAATCTGGCTCGCGTAGCTCTTAGCATCGGCGCGGCCGCGCTATTTGCGGGCTGTGGTGGACCGCAAACTGCGATCAGCGGATTGGGTCCAACAAATCGTAACTTTGATTCGCCTCCGTACCAAGAGACATTTCATTACACTGGCTCAGAGCAATCGTTTACCGTGCCCGCGGGTGTGACGCGACTGACAGTTGTTGCGCTCGGTGCGCGCGGTGCTGGCGCCGGCTCGGGTGCCCACGGCGGGCGCGTGTACGCTGTTATTCCTGTTACGCCTGGGGAACAGCTCGCGGTATTCGTCGGCGGAGAAGGTTCGGGGACAAGCGGTGGTTTCAACGGAGGCGGCCATGCCGGCGGTAGTGCGTACGAATGCTACTGCCCTGGATACGGCGGAGGCGGCGCGTCCGATATGCGCCAGGGCGGTGATAAGCTACGCGATCGCGTTCTCGTCGTCGGCGGCGGGGGCGGTGAAGGCGGGAAAGGCAACGACTACTCCAGGCATGGTGGCAACGGCGGCAAAGGCGGCGGAGCTTCGGGCGGTGCCGGACAGCCGGGCCAAAGAGGCGCTGGCGGTGGAGGCGGCGAGGGCGGCGCGTTGCATCACGGCGGATCCGGGGGTAATGGCGCACAGGGTGGTTCCTTTAGTTGCAGCGGAAGCGCGGGCGATGTGGGATCTCGGGGTCAAGGCGGCGACGCCGGCGCGGGTTGCTCCGGGGACAGCGGCTACAGCTACGGCGGTGGTGGTGGCGGTGGCGGCGGAGGTTACTACGGCGGCGGCGGTGGCGGGGGTGGCTCAGGCTGCTTCTACTGCGGCACCCCGGGTGGTGGTGGCGGCGGCGGCTCGTCGTATGCCAAGCCAAGCGCCATTAGGTTTCGCACCTGGAGCGGATGGAACAGCGCTAAGGGTAACGGCCTTGTCGTCGTCAGTTGGCAGTGACCGCGTGCGATTCTACCGCTGCGCCGTCATCGTCTGTGTCGTCGCATTCGCAGCTTGCGGCGGATCGCAGCCGCCGATCGGCACGTCGGATACGATACGAGCTCAGGCTCCGAATCGAGGTCCGGAAAGTGACTTGATCGCGCGCGGAATCTACGTAAGTCAAAATAACTCGATCATTTACGGATATCGCCAGAACAACCGTCGCGATCGTCGTCCGGTCTGCACGCTAAGCGCTGGCTCGACAGGCGATGTTGCGGGGGACAGCAGTGGCAATCTGATCGTTCCCGAGGCTTACAGCATTGCCATTTTCGACGGTCCTGGTATGTGCGGGCCAGAGCTTGGCTCATTCTCTACAGGGTGGTCCGGTTATGCCGTCGATGCCGCCAGCTTAGATGCCGCACATGGCATAGTCGCTGTAGCCGCGATCCAGAATGGAAGCGGGCCCGGAAGCATCGAGCTTTGCACGATCAGCGCCGGTTGTGGAAGTTACCTCAGAAGCAACGGAATGAATATCGTCTACGGCGTTGCTATCGCCAAGAACGGCGACTGCTGGGCATCGTGGGAAGAGGGCCCTAGCATGAGCTACGCCGCGTTTCTTACTTACTTCAAGGGATGCGCCGGTAGCGGTCAAACTGCCGTCGGTTACAAGAATCCATCCGCTGGCGGCTTGAGCGTTGACAAAGGTGGTAATCTTGTTGCGATCAGCTACGCTTCTAGCTCACTTTATGTTTATTCCGGTTGCAGGCCGAAGTGCAAGGCAATCGGCGGACCCTTCTCGCTGAAGGGAGTGGGTCAATACGGCCACCTTAACGCCGCCTCAACTCGGTTTGTCGCTGCAGATTCAAAATATGGCCGGGTGGACGTTTATAGATATCAGCCCACAGCGCTGACCTACCTTTACAGCTTCAGCAAAGGCTTATCCAAAAGCGCAACAGTCTTCGGAGCAACGTACAATAGGTGAAAAAGGCGTTTAGCACTTATGCACTTAGCCTCAGCGCCGCAGTCCTATTGCTCAATGCCTGCGACGGATCGCAATCGCCGGTCGGCGCGGCTGGCGCGATGTCGCAGAGCCGTGTGATCGTGCAGAACGTCGGACATCTGGTGGCGCACCCGACCTACCTGACCTTTTACTCGCAGCACCCGCTCAAGTTTAGGGTGCGGGAGGCCGAATACTATGGTCGCTTCACCACCTCCGATTCTGCGTGCGATTACATTGCGAAGGTGAGTCCCAAGTCAGCCAAAGGCCCGAGGGCGACGTTTAAGGTGACGCCAATCGAATCACCATCAGGCGGCGTATGTGTAGTAACCGTTGCCGACGCTCACAAGCACACCGCAACCGTCACGGTGAATAATCCGGGGTACTAGCGGCTACACCCGCGAAGCGGGCGGGGAGCGTTAATATCCGTAGTCTTTCCAGAGCGAGGCTAAAAACTCTGAAGCTTGAACTTCGTCGAAGCGAGAGTAGTGTAATTCGGTTTTTCTGAGTCGACTGGCCTAAGGCCGGAATCGGTAGCCAAGGACAACATTGGATTCGCTGGGCGCCGGAGCGGTTGCTTTCTAACATTTTCTAACGGAGCGGTCGGGAACGGTCGGGAAGCGACGGTACCGGCCGGGAAGTTCGGGGCGAAAAAGCCTTACGAAATAACGCTATTCGGTATTGGGCGGGAGCGCCCGGAACCCCCCAGCGTAGGTTCGACTCCCGGCCATCCCAAAAAGTATTGTCCTTATTTTACAGGCGTTTCCGTCGCACTAGCTTCCGATTTGTCACGGAATTGTCATAGACTCCGAGGTACTGCCGTGTCACCCGAGCTTGTCGAAGGGCGACGCGGGCCTCGACCGGGACGGGTATCGAGGACCCTCGCTGCAGCAGCGCCGCTTTCCCTGTGGACGTGTAAGTATCGCTCGGCCGTGATGCGGATATCTACCTTGGCCGGCCCCTTAACTGGACCGGGTGTCCTCCATATTTAGCCCGGCATCAGGTCGTACCCGGCGTTCGGGATCGCGAAGCCGTTGTTGCGCTGCGAGCATTGCAGCTTAGCGCTCAGCATCGTATATTGCCGACGCTTGGGCTTCGCGGCGGCTAAGGGCTCTCAAAAAAGGCCCAACCCGCAGGAGTTGACGCCCACCAACGAAAGGCGCTTCCCGATGCAAGTCGCCTACCGGCGCTTTGCCCTTGTCGCGGGACTCGCATGCGCATCTTGCGCTGTGCCGCCCCAAACAGCGCCCTTGAATCCCCCCTCGCTGACGAGTATGCTCAAGGCCCGCATGCCGCCGCGCATTCGTGGCGCCACGGTACGCCATTTGTACTTCGGCGATTCGGACACCGGCTACGTGTATCAATTGCCGCTCATCAATGGCATTCCGTCTCAGCATCCCTCTAACTCGTTGGCAATCGTAAACGTCCAAAATTGGGGTGCGCTCGCAGTTGGTCCTGATGGCTCAGTCTGTACGGGGTATTTTCTCCTCGAGAGTCATCTAATCAAATACTTCGTGGACGTGTATGCACCCGGCGCGTCCGGACACGATCCTCCTGCGCGAACCATCGAGGTGACCAACATCGGAATTAGTGACCTGTGGGTCGATCGGTTGGGGTATCTCTACGTGAGTGGATGGAGCCGGAATACTGGAGGTGCTGTAGACATCTTCGCCCCAGGCGCCTCGGGATTGGACTCTCCGGTGCAGATCGTCCACATGCCGACTTACAATGACTTTACAGGTGGAATCGCTACCGACAGCGTTGGCGACCTCTATGTCACCTCCGCAGAGTATCACGTGAACCAGGTCTACGTATTTGCGAACCCGATCACCGATCCGACGCTCGTGCGTACGTTCTGCACGCACCGGAGCGCCGCCGACGTGGCGGTCGATGATCGGGGCGACGAATTCCTGGTGCCAAAGGAATACAGGCTGCCTCCGGGAGCGATTGAAATTCCTGTGATGCCACCGGACGCCAACGCATGCCCGATGGCACCGCTGCGCAAAATTGGTATTCGCCATCCCGTATTTGCGATCGTTGGCGTGGCGTCATGGCAACATTTCCTGTACGCCGTTATTAGGAAAGGGCAAGAAGGCGGAACGGGGCTATATACGTTCGACTCGCGGCTCGGTATCCAGCGCCCGCTAGGAGTGTTTGACGCGAAGCGCTTTGGTACGTTCGGTTGGATGATCAGGACAGGCCCGTAGCCGGCGCATTTCCGATGACGGCGAGCGATGTCGTCGCTTGGGATGAGGGCGCGCGCGAATCTGCTCATGCCCGATCCGCTCGCGAAAGTCGTGTTCGAGCCGAGCGGCTTACCCATTGGCAAGCCGATCGGTGTTAGTTACGCAATGGGTTGGTTTGTCCGCAACGACCCTATTCTAGCCTATGGCATCTTCGATGGACGTACTCGTGAACTTCTCGCAAAATCGTTACGTCGCTGCAAGTCCGGTACCGGAAGAGCTCGACCAATTCACATCGCCTTATACGGTTCCGGTAAACAATGCTGGCACGACGCGTATGTATGCTTCCCACGCAAGAGAGTTGCAGTTCGCCGGGAGCAGCGGTTGACGTCTTGGAATCGTTTCGAGGGAGGCGGATATCGAGACGCTACGTCGTGGCTAGAATTCTATCTGTGGCTCCGTTATACGGGACACTGGGCGTACCCGGCGCCACCAGAGCCGTCGTCGGAGTCAACGTCACGATCTAATTATACGGCTACAGCGACACCAGGAACACGGTACCGTTATTTGTTGTTCCACCCCGTCGCGTGGTGCCAATCAGCGCGTCGCCCGCCGCCACGGTGAGGGTTCCGTCAGGTCCGCTGCCGTCCGTTCCGGCGAAATCGCGGAGTACGCGGTACGAGCCGTCCGGGTGCACCTCGAAGGCGGTTCCGAAATCGTTTGCACCGCCGCGGATTGTGGTGCCGTAGAGCAAGCCCTTCAATACCGCCAGGCCGGCGCACGGGAACATGCCGTCGCTTCCTTTGAAATTGTAGACGACGTGTTAGGTACCGTCCTCGTGAACCTCAAAAACGGTTCCGTCGTCGTCGGCTCCGCCTCTGCTCGTGACACCGTAGAGCAAGCCGTTCAGGACGGTCAGCCCGCTCTGTCCACGTGGCGAGAACGCGCGCGATGGGCAGCGCACACTTAACGTGTCACATTTTGTCACGGACGGGTCGGAAACGGTCGGAATCGGCAGGGATGATTCGGGAACCAGTGCGGCGGAAAAGCCTGACAGGGTAACACTTTTCGGTAACGGGCGGGATCGGCTGGAATCCCCGGGCGTGGGTTCGACTCCCGGCCATCCCAAAATTTGTCCTTATTCTATCGGCTTTTTCGCCGCTCTAGATCGCATTTTTCTAACCGCCGTAAAAAGCTCGACTAGCCGCAGAGCGAATCCAACATGCTCGCAGCCGGGGCGTTCCGCTGCTGATAGACTTGCAGATGACGCTCGGCGGCGACGCGGGCATTGGTGTGACCGAGACGTTTGCTCACTACTTCGAGCGGCGCGCCTTTCTTTGCCAGCAGAGAGGCGCGTGTGTCGCGCAAGCAGTGAGCTGAGCCACTGGGACCTCCTAAGAAAACGGCGCACGCAAGGTCGCGAGCGGCGAAAGGAAAAGCTAGCGTAGGTCTATCTGCGAACCGTACATAACTGAACGCTGTCAAATGTCCACATTTGAAGGCATAAGAAACATCAGCGATAGTGCATTTTGGGCAGTCACCATGACGCTCACAGCAGACGAGTGCATTGAGGGTTTTGACGTTACGTGTAGTCAGTCATGGTCTTGGCGTAAAGCCCTTATTACGCGACTTGGTGAGCTTTGCGATGATTCACGGGTGGCGGTAGCCATCGCGCAGCTTTGCAATGCTTTAGAAGACGACCATCTTCGCGCGTCAGAGTTACGATCACGCGCGGACTCCTCGCTACGGCATCTGCTACGCCTGTTGCCGTTAGACGAACGCCTCCACAGGGCGCTGACCTATTTGGCACACCCACGGCGCTCACGTCGCCGAGTTGGGCTTGCAGTATTGCGCGAAACTGAGAACCCCGCATTAAGTGAAGAGATCATGGCGTATGCTCGCGAACATCGGGACGCTGACGCCCTACGCTGTGGGCTTCTGCTTGGCGCAAAAATAGAAGACCCAGCCTGGGCTCTAGAGCTTTCCGATGACGATTACCTTTCTACTCGCGTTCTTCAGGCTGCACTCGATCAACCGGCACTAGAAAGCTTCGCTGACGACTACCCCAAGGAGTTCATCTGGGCTGTGGGGCGTGGGCGCGCTACTCGTTATGGTAAGAAGGTTACGTTGATGCTGGAGCAGTTGCTAAGCAAACCTCCTGAAGATCACTTCTCTTACTCGAAATGGAAGGATCACGTGGGCATTGCCTTCTGGACACTCGCTCGACTTGGTCTAAGAGATCACGTTTTACGGCTTGCGAAGGCCGAAGCCGAGGTGCGTGAAGCTCTCGCGGCTAGCCTTTTTCGTGGGAGCGACGCACTTTTGTGAAAGCCAGTCCGACCGCGCCGCAGCGCTTGTGTTTTTCATTAGAATGTCTAAGAGTTTTGGCGGCTGGAAACGAAGAGGCGATTGCGCTCATCGCACCGGCACTTACGGTGACCATTGCGACGGGCGATAAGGGCGTGAGGACCCACCTTAGCGCGCAGGCGCAGCATACCGGTAGGGACGGGAGCCAAAACACCAAAGTCCTCAATGAAATACTCGACAAAGCCACCGACCACCTAAACCTCTTCCGGACGTAGGTGGAAGCCAGGCAGGGAAGCGCACTTGAAGTGGCGCTCTCTAGCGATCGGAGGGACTGTAATGGCCGACTACTCCGGGTCAGCCTACGCTGAAGCGGAAAAGATCGTTTCAACCCTGCTGAAAAGCCAGGGAGAAAGTGCGGAATGGGGAGGCAGACTCGTTTCCCACGAACTTGAACCGCATTCGGGTCTAGGCCTCCTCGAAAGATCGGACGAGGAACTGCGCCTGGAGAGCGACGTCGCGATTTCCGACGTCGAAGAAGAAGTCAAGTCATTTTCCACAGAGCTTGCCTTGCTTGAAGCGCGCGACTCCTACGTTCCTGCGCTATCGGTCCGTGACGTGAGAGTGCCCGTTGCTTTACGCTGTGCCATGAACCTCGCGGACCTTTGGAAACCGAGCGGAGATGACTCGGAGGAGTGGGTGAAGCCTCTATCAGGAGTCGAGCTTGACGAAGTCTTAGATGCCGCTCGTAGACCTCGTCCGAAATTTGAGCTGATCAGCCCGACTGAGGCTAAACAGACCTTCTCTTCGCTCGCGGCGGATTTTCTCGCGGTGCGACTCGCTGCGATCAAAGAAGTTCGTCAAAATGGACCGAACAGATGGCGGGATCTGATAATGCTTCGGCGTCGGCAAACGGTGGGTGGGCCGCTCGTTGCGACTCCCGGAGCTAACTTCACGGTGACCACGAATACCTACGGTCTGAGGGTTTTTTGGTCGGGCGCCTACAGAATTCGCTGGACCTACTTTAACTATCCTACGACGCCGACATCGAATCAGCTGCAAGCCGGAAGGTACGTCTTCGGAGTCGACGGGTTGCATTACACCAGCGTACAGCACGACCCCAACGCGGTCGTAACCTTGCCGGGGTTGCCCAGTGTTCATCTTAACTACTGAGCTTGGTGCCGTTAGTCTTGGCAAATACGGCCCATTCGCCGATCTCGTCGCTATCGCTTGCGCCTTCATAGCGACCTTTAGCGTGCTCGTTGCTCGAATGATCGGTGATCTGCAGCACTGGAACTGGATGAAGAATACCAAGCCACCAGTTTCGGTCACGGTCGGTGCGCGATTCTTGGCAATAGGTGCGATGGCGGTAACGTATGTGACGATCAGCAAGACAAACTACATTAATTTCGGCATTGCGGCTATTGTAACCGGAATTCTAGGCTTCGTAGGAATTATTCGATTCGAGTACGCGAGGAGCCTGAACGTCGTTTTGATTCCCGAAGTTGGCCCGGATGGCAAGCAGCTGCAAGATGATCGTGGTAAAGGAGTCGAGCGAACGTTGATTATCGGCTCGGAATCCGAGCTACGTCCCGAGGTCAAGAAAGAGTTGGCGGAGGAGAGAGCAGCGAAAGGCGGCGTTTCATTGCGTCAGTTTATGAGCGGGTACAAAGATACGCCGAACGATCCCGACGCCCTATGGGATCCGATCGTGCTGACGAGAATCAAAACGAATTTGATGGTGAGCTTAGTGATCGTCGTCTTGCTCGGCGTCCTGACGTTGTTTTGGGCGGCGTTTACGGTGCAGATATATACTGCTTGATGACGTTTAGTTTGCAGCTATGCACAAACATCACATGAAGGGCGTCGTTGTCAAGCGCCCTAAGCCCGCCGAAGCGGCCGCGATGAGGCGTGCAGACGCGTGGGATCGCGTCAGCGGCGCTTACAAGCGACGGAGCCAAGTCACCAGTGCAGTCGTTGCAGTTTTTGTCGTCGGCATGCTCAACGTCGATAGCTTCAAGGTATTCAAGCAGCTGAATGCCCAGCCGTCCGTAGCGCAGGCGCTTGCCGCCCAGCCGCTGCTCAAGAGCCCGGACGTAAATGCGACCGGATCGGGTATCGGTGCCGATATCGACAAGATCAACGCCCAATTTCGACGTTTTCGGGTCGGCTCGGGCGGCATGTGGGTCTGGGCCAGGATGATGCGACCATTCCCGTTTTGGCAAAACGTTTTCGGCTTACCGATGACCGCGATTGCCACATCGCCCGGCGCGCCGTTTTGGTTCGATGCGCTGAGCAAACTGGCAAACCTGCGCTCGGCCGGCGCAAAGCCGGACGGCAGCTGACATGCGCCAAGGTGGCGCCGAGGCACCCGACGCTGGCACGATTCCGGTCGCAAATCTAACGGCCGCGCATTTCGAAAACTCATCGCAGCGCTGCGACGTCGTGATGAAGGGCGGCGTGACCAGCGGTATCGTCTATCCGTCGGCGATCCTGCGCATCGCACAGCGCTTCACGCTCAAGAACATTGGCGGCACTTCCGCCGGCGCGATCGCAGCAGCCGTCGCCGCTGCCGCCGAGTACCGCCGCCAATCCAACAAGACTGGTGACGGTTACATGAAGATAAAGACGCAGGTCATGGATTGGCTGTCGCGAGCCGGGAAGATGCAGTCGCTGTTCGTCCCCGTCATCCTGGCGTGGCCGCTTTTTCATGCCTTCCTTTGGGTGATCAGCCTAGGCAGCGCGAGGAGGCGTTTCACGTTATCGGGTGCGCTCAACCTTACGCTCACCGCTCTCGTTGGCGTCTTTGCGGCGGTCGGATTCTTGGAAGCGCTCGTGCAGCGTCAGGTTCCCGTCATCGGAGTCGCGGCTCAGTTCGTCGCGATGATCGTGATTCTGCTCATCGTGATCGCCGCGCTCTGGATACTATTCGTCTTGCCGGCAAACAACTTCGGCATGTGCAGCGGCGGTAAAGCATGGACCCTTCCGTGGAGCGCCGAGCCGCTAACTTTTTGGATGTCGCGGCAGATCGACGATCTTGCCGACATGCCGGCCGAGACGCCACTAACCTTCGCCCATCTTCAAGAGGTCGGCGTGAATCTCGAAATGGTTACGACTTGCCTAACGATGGGGCGCCCGTTTCGCATCCCGTTCGAATATGATCTCTTCTATTTCCGTCCGGACGAATTCCGTCGGTGCTTTCCGCCGTACATCGTCAAATGGCTTGAGCAGAACGGACGCGCACCGAAGGAAGGCGATAAGCATTCTGCAGCGCGCCATGAGTACCTGAAGAAGAAAGGCTACTTTCCGTTGCCGGAGCGCTGGGATCTGCCCATCGTCGTCGCGGCGCGCATGAGCTTATCTTTCCCGTTGTTACTCAGCGCCATACGTTTGTACGCGATTGACTACTCTCTCCAGCGCAACGAAGCTCTCCCGGATCAGCCACAGATCGAGGCCTGCTGGTTTTCCGACGGTGGGCTCTCGAGCAACTTTCCCATTAGTTTCTTCGATGGCCCGTTACCGTCATGGCCCACCCTCGCAATCACGCTCGAAGGGTTTCCGCGGGATGTCTCGGAGAGCGATCCGGCCGAAGGCGCCGCCATGGCGACCAACAACAACGCCGAAATCGGCAGTACCTGGACTCGCCTGACTGACACTCCCGGCTTCTACGGTGCGATCGTCAACGCGATGCAAAACTGGCAGGATACGATGCAATCCGAAGCTCCCGGATTCCGCGATCGCATCGCTCACATCCGCTTGAGTTCCCAAGAAGGCGGCGTCAATTTAACGATGCCGGCGTCGGTGATCCGGACGCTGCTTGCTCGCGGCGAACGCGCCGGCGAGCTCCTCGTGAATCACTTTCAGATTCCCATTCCCCCCAAGCCGTTTATCATGTCGTGGGAGAACCACCGCTGGATTCGCCTCCGCACGACGCTCGACGTCATGCAGCGCTATGCCGAAGATTTTCGTAAAGGTTGGAACGATCCGGCCAAACCGGCGTACGCAGGCCTCATCGCAAATGGGATGTCGCCGTCATCCGATTCTTACAAATTGTCATATCCGAGCCAGGTACGCTCGGCGGCGCAGGCATCTCAAGACGTCGTCGATATTGCCGACGTCACCGATCCGGAAAACGCGTCGCTCTCCGGCAAAGAGGCTCACGCGCCGTATCCCGTCTCCGACCTACGCGCGCGCCCACGCTACTGACACATTGCCGGCGGGTCGCTCCCCGGATCCGTGCAAGGAATGAAGCGCGTGCTTTCCAAATATCGGGCCTTGCTCGCTTCTGAAGATAGAGCCATGACCTGAGGGCGTGATTTCGGACAGACGGAGACTGTGAGTTTCCGGGCGTAAAGCCCACCAAGGAGACTCACGTGAAGAAGACTCGATTCACCGAGGCGCAGATCGTCGCGATCCTCAAAGAACTCGACGCGGGCGTGCCTGCCGCGGAGCTGGCTCGAAAGCATGGCATTCACGCGAATACGATCCGGCTATGGCGCGACAAGTACGGCGGCATGGAAACGAGCGATCTGGCGAGACTAAGGCAGTTGCAGGACGAGAATCGCCGCAAAGATCGCATCATCGCCCGAATGGCGTTGGAGATCGATGCGATGAAAGAGCTGGTCGAAAAAAACGCCTGGGGCCCTCGCGGAAACAAGAAGCCGTGAGGGCGCTCCGCCAACGAGGAATCTCGGTCGTCCGCGCCTGCGATTTGATGGGCTACAACCGCAGCAACCTATACTACCGCCGCAAGCCGATCAACGACGAGCCGATTATCACGAGGCTCAAGTCGCTGGCCACCGAGCGGCCGCGCTGGGGATGGTGCCAGCTGCTCATCATGGTCCGCCGCGACAAGATCGTCGTCGGCGAAACGCGATTTCGCCGGATTTATCGGGCTCTCGAGCTGCAAGTGCGGCCGCGACGCAAGCGCAAGGTCAACTGCGTTCGCGGCAACTTCATCGAGCCGGTCAGCCCAATGAGCGATGGTCGATTGACTTCATGCACGATCGCACCGAGAACGGCCGGTCGATCCGCGCCTTGGTGACTGTCGACGATTTCACGCGAGAGTGCTTGGCGCTGCACATCGACTACTCGTTAGGAAGCGCCGGTGTCATCCGCGAGTTCGAGCGGATCGCCTTCGAGCGCGGACTCCCACGACGATTCGGTTTGATAACGGCGCTGAGTTCACCAGCCACGCGATGCTACGTTGGGCAGCTGAGCAAGATGTTGAGCTGCACTTCATCGCGCCCGGCAAGCCGACGCAGAACGGAAGCATCGAATCGCTCAACGGTAAGATCCGTGACGAGCTCTTCAACATGCACCGGTCCACGACAATCTTCGAGGCTCGCCGCAGAGCCGACGAATGGAAGACGGATTACAACGAGGTTCGACCGCACTCGGCGCTCGGATACCAGACGCCAAAGGAGTTCGCAGAAGCCTTCAAAATCACCCCAACCTCACAGTTGTCAGCTGCCTGAATGGCAACCTCAGGTCACGCGCATGAAGGCGCTGCGTTTCGCTTAGCGATCGCACGATAGGTTCTCGTAAACGCTCTGTTCGAAGATTCATGGAAAAAAATCGTCGCACTCCTCTAGCGGCGTTCAAGGCTCGGGAAGACATCACTAGCAGTATTTGTATTACTACTCGATAACGAAAGGCCCCAGTAACCTTACGCTCGCTTGTCTGTTGCTCGCCGTGCGCTCGCTTACTATTATTGCGAGTATGGCCTAAAATGGCTAGTACGATTCCTGTTAGCTTTCGCGAAGATAACGTTTTAGTATTTCGTTTCATACGCACCCTACGTAAAGGAGCACCCCTCATGCGCTGGTATTCTAAAGTCTCGCGCAACTGCTTGGGTTTGGCGGGGCGCACACGACGTATCGTGCGCTGTGCTGCGAGCGTGATGGATGGTAAAAAGGCCATTACCCCGCGACCGGCGCAAGCGGCCTTCGCGGCTGTAACGTTTTTGATTGCGATCCCTGCCGGCTACACGGTTTCTACGGCGAACGTGGCTGCAGCCCCCCCGGCAACCGCGCCCCCAACATCATCGCCAACTCCGAGCCCAACGCCGTTTATTCCCGTCGAGATCGATGATGCAAAACACATCGTCTACATCCTCGCAATCGATGTGAGACCGGATTACGACTCAACACGTGATAAAGTGCTTGCCGGATTTGCTCAAATAATGGGACACAGATCGCTGAAGGATACTAGCTGGCGGCTCATTCCGATGCCAGAGTGGACGGTCGATAATTTCTTATATGCATGCACTCATGCAAATGACCCAAATCATACGATCGAAGGAGCGATGATTTTAAGGGTTTTCAGTGTTTCCTACTGGATTACACATAGAACCTTCCAAGAAGCCCCGACAACTGCCGTGGATGCGGATGCGATCTATGCGGCGTGTCAGCCTCAAAATAAACAAAAGCCCGCTGTCTACTCGTGGCACGATGCAGTCGAGTATAAAGATGGTACGATAGGTCTCACCAACCTAACGAATCTTACATGGCTTCTCCCCTTTGCGGCGCTCTACCAGAGCTTTGTACCCGGCAAGAGTCAAATGACAGTAACTACCCAAACTTTTCCTCGGCCTAGCCCGCTTCCGTCGAATTCCGTAGTCACAACCGTGGGGAACTCCTACAATCCCCAAGCGACTGCTAGCAACGCTACGCTGACGACAGGGCTGTTGACTTCCGGGCTGGCGTACACGCAGTCGGTGCTCAACACGCCGGCGCCAATCAATGATCGCGCGACATGGAATGCCGTCAACAAGCTCACCGCGCAAATAGCGGCCGATACTCTATGTCCGCCAGCGCCAGGCGCTCCAGCAATAACCTCTCAAGACAAGGCGAGGCTGCAGGCAAGCACAGCTCCGTTTTGCGCGCCCACGCCGTTGCCTGCGCCCTCCCAGCCGTAAGGGCGATTCAAGCTCAATGCGCTGCTCAACGCAAAGCATCGGGGACATAGTATCCTTGGCGCGCTTACCGAGCCTGCGGCGGTAGGTAGGCTCGCGTAGGACCGGATCGGCTTTAAGACGGCGCATTACCTCGACACGAGCGAGGTAGAGGCGTTTCTAACATTTTCTAACGGCGCGGCTAGAAAAGGGCGGTATTGGGCGGTACAGATCGGGACGAGAGTGGCGAAAAAGTCTTACAAAACAACACATTTAGGTATTGGACGGGAGCGCCCGGAACCCCCGGATTGTGGTTCGACTCCCGGCCATCCCAAATTTCGTCCTTATTTTACGGGCTTTTTCGCTGTTCCAGACCCGATTTTCTAACCGCCGTAAAGACCCCGACTAGACGCAGAACGAATCCAACATGCTCGCGGCTTGGGCGTTCCGTTCTGACAAGGCGTGCAAATAACGACTGTGTGGCTCTAAGTCGCTTCCATGAGAAGGCCGCAGTTGTCAAGGCCGACGTGGCGGCCTGGCACGTTGCCTCCTGCGCAACACGCCGAAAAACGGCGGCGGGCTGTTCCCCGTGTTCACATCGGTGGTAGATTGACGCCAATGGTAATCTCTCTGCGCCCGGCTGTTGCGTCCGACTCGGACTTCGCTGAGCGTGTTTTCGTTTCAACGCAACGTTGGATTATCGAGCGACTCTTTTGGGTGGCGCGGCGACGAATTCAAGCAGCGCAGGTTCATGGAGCACTATCACTCTGAGATCACGGCGATCATCATCGCTGGGCTTTTCGCGAGTTGCTCATCCGACCGGGAATCCTTTCGCATGGTACTCACGAGACGTACACTAATCGCCGGCTCCCGATCCTGGTCGACGCCAGAACTGGCTGGAGCGGCGTACCAAATGTTCCTCCAAAGGCCAGCCTATCGCCCGGCCTTGAAAAGCTCTTGTGAAAAACTAGTGAACGCCGATTCCCAAGAGATTCCTCAATCCCCATTAATGTTTTGTCATTCACTTTGTGGAGAACGCCATGGTCGAAATACTTCAAGGGTTCCCGGACAACGTCGTAGCGTGCGCTGCCAAGGGGCAGGTCACCAAGCAAGACTACGAACGGGTGCTGATACCGAGCGTTGAGCGCGCGCTCGAGCGGAACGCAGAGATCCGATGCTATTACGAACTGAGACCGGAGTTCAGGGGCTTCGACGCGGGTGCAGCGTGGGAAGACGCGAAGATCGGCATCGAGCACTTGACGCGCTGGGAACGCGTCGCAGTCGTAACCGACGTGGAGTGGATTCGGCTGGCGACGAACGCCTTTCGCTTTCTCATGCCCGGCCAGGTTCGGGTCTTTTCGTCCGCAGAATCCGCCGAGGCAAAACGCTGGATTGCGGCGGCATAAGGGCGCCAAGCATTGCCGCGTATTCTGGTAGCCACCGACGGATCCGAAAGCGCCGGTCGTGCGGTCGCATATGCCGCACATCTCGCGAAGAACGAGAAGGCCGACCTCTTGATCGTCAACGTGATCGGGCAGGCCATTCCCGAAAGGATTTTCGAGCGCTTCACACACGCTCAGCAAGCCTGGGTGAAGGAGCTGCTCGATGCCCAGTCAGCGGAGGTCCTCGCCAAGGCGCGGGACCAAGTCAATACCGGCAGCCTCGGTAGCGTCGCCCTTGAGTCGCGCAGCGGCGACGTCGCGCAAACGGTGCTCGAGATCGCACGCGAGAAATCAGTGGACGCCATCGTCGTCGGCAAGCGCGGAAGCGGTCGGCTTGCGGGGCTGCTGCTCGGAAGCACCTCGCAAAAGCTCGTCAGCATTGCCGCTTATCCGGTAACCGTCGTGCCCTAACGATGACCAAAACCGTGCCGTTCGAGGAACTGCAACGATTGAGCATTGCCGATTTGCGTGCTCGGCTCAATGCACCATCAAACGGATTAACGAGCGATGAGGCCGCACGCCGTTTGGAGCAGTACGGACCGAACGCGCTGCCCGAAGAAACAATCAATCCGCTGCTTCGGTTTCTCGCCTATTTCTGGGGTCCGATTCCGTGGATGATCGAAGTAGCCGCCATCCTTTCGGCCGTGGTGCACCACTGGGAGGACTGCGGCATCATCCTAGCGCTGCTGATGATGAACGCCGGCGTGGGTTTCTGGGAAGAGTTCCAGGCCGGTAATGCGGTCGCGGCGCTCAAGAAAACCCTGGCGCTCAAAGCGAGGGTCGAGCGCGACGGCAACTGGGCCACCATTGCGGCCAGCGAGATCGTGCCCGGCGACGCGATCCACGTGCGCATCGGCGACATCGTCCCCGCCGACGCCCGGTTACTCGACGGCGATCCAATCGAAGTCGATCAATCCGCGCTTACGGGCGAATCGCTTCCGGTAGCTCGCAAATCCGGAGACGTCGTCTACTCGGGATCGATCGTCAAACAGGGCGAGATCGACGCGCTCGTGTACGGCACCGGTGCCAACACCTACTTCGGCAAGACGGCAACGCTCGTCGAAACGGCACATACCGTTAGCCACTTTCAGCGGGCGGTGCTCAAGATCGGCGATTATCTTATTTTGATCGCGATCGCCTTGGTCGCGTTGATTTTGACCGTCGCGTTGTTCCGCGGCGACCCCATGCTGACGACGCTGCAGTTCGCGCTGATTCTTACGATCGCGGCGGTGCCGGTCGCGATGCCGGCCGTCCTCTCGGTCACGATGGCGGTCGGCTCGCGTAATCTCGCCAAACGGCACGCCATCGTAACACGCCTCGCGGCCATGGAAGAGATGGCGGGCATCGACGTTCTCTGCGCCGATAAGACGGGGACGCTCACGCAAAATTCGCTGACTCTCGGCGAGCCATTCTGCATGGAAGGCACTACGGCGGACGAGATCATCGCGATGGCCGCCCTCGCGTCTCAGGCCGCCAACGCCGATGCGATCGATACGGCGGTCTTCGCCGGTCTCAAGGACGTCAAACCGGACGGACGAGCTGCGGTCGTGCACTCCGTGCCGTTCGATCCGGTACATAAGCGCAGCGAAGCGACGGTTCGCGATGCGGCCAGCGAGTTTAAAGTGACCAAAGGCGCGCCGCAAGTCATTATGGCGCTCTGCAGCGACCTGGGCTCCATCCGCGCACCGGTCGACGCGGCGATCGACGCCTTTGCGACGCGCGGTTACCGCTCCCTCGGCGTCGCTCGTACACGCAGCGACGGATCGTGGCAGTTGCTCGGCATTCTCCCGCTCTACGACCCGCCACGCCCCGACTCTAAAGCCACGATCGAGGCGGCGCGTTCCATGGGCGTCAAAATCAAGATAGTCACCGGCGACCAACTCCCGATCGCGAAAGAGACCGCGCGCACGCTTGGCCTCGGCACCGACATTCTCGAAGCATCCCTTTTCGGCGATGTCAAGCACCACGAGAGCGTGAAAGTCGCCGACGCGATCGAGCATGCCGACGGCTTCGCCCAAGTCTTCCCGGAACACAAGTTCTTTATCGTCGACGAGCTGCAGAAGCGCAAGCACATTGTCGGCATGACCGGAGACGGCGTCAACGATGCGCCGGCGCTCAAGAAGGCCGACGCCGGCATCGCGGTATCCGGTGCTACCGATGCAGCTCGCGCTGCCGCGGCGATCGTGCTGATGACATCCGGCCTCACGGTCATCATTGATGCTATCAAAGAGAGCCGCAAAAGCTTCCAGCGGATGGTCAGCTACGCAACCTATCGCATCACGGAAACCATTCGGGTGCTGCTATTCATGACGCTCTCAATCCTGGTCTTCAATTTCTACCCCGTCACTGCCGTGATGATCGTTCTGCTGGCGATTCTCAACGACGGCGCCATTCTCTCGATCGCCTATGACCGGGTCCGGTATTCGAATCACCCCGAAGAGTGGGATATGCGGACGACGCTCGGCATCGCGACCGTCCTCGGGGTCGCAGGCGTCGTCGCCTCTTTTGGGCTCTTTTATATCGGCGAAGAAGTGCTCCATCTCAGCCGCGCGGTGATTCAAACGCTGATGTATCTCAAGCTATCGGTCGCGGGGCATCTGACCATATTCCTAACTCGTACACGCGGACCGTTCTGGAGCACTCGTCCGGCGAACGTCCTTCTGGCGGCGGTTCTCACCACCCAGTTGGTTGCGACGGTCATCGCGGTGTTTGGTATCTTTATGCCCCCGATCGGGTGGCGACTGGCTCTTTTCGTTTGGGGTTACGCCTTGGCGTGGTTCCTAGTCAACGATCGCATCAAACTTATCGCCTGCCGAGCCTTCGATCATGGAGCGTTCCACATTTTTCACCGTTTCGCGCGTACCGGCGAGGCCGTCTCGTGAACCAATGGGCACGCTGCTCGGGCATCCCAGCGTTTGACGCCTCCGACTAATGTTTGCGCCGCAGGCTTGCTTTGTTCGGTCGACCGAACTAATATCGGGATGTGGCACAGGCCGGCCCATCGTCACGCCCCGCGGCGCGCCTCCTCGAGGCCGCAATAGACCAAATTCGGGCGCTATGGTCCCGACGGGGCCAGCACGCGAGCCATTGCTGGCGCCGCCGCGACTCCCATGTCGCAGATCACCTATCATTTCGGCGGTAAAGAAGGCCTCTATCTTGCAGCGGCGCGCCATATTGCCCAAGAGTTTGCGGCTCGCATCGGCAGCGCCACGTCGGCCTGGGCCCGACCGGAGGAAACGGCCGTGGATCCAGCCGCTGAGATCGTGGCCCTGCTCGATCGGTACACTCAAGTACTGCTCTCGCCGGAGAGCGCGTCGTGGGCGCCGTTTATCATGCGCGAGCAGATGAATCCAACGCATGCGTTTGAGATTCTCTATTCCGACGCGATGGGCAGGATCATCGATCGCGCCGCTGCGTGGATCGCCGACGTTTCGCACGGGCGCTGCGATCGGATTGAAGCGCGGATTCGCACCATCGCCATCATTGGGCAAGCGCTGGTCTTTCGGCTTGGGCGAAGCACGGTTCTGCGCGCGACCGGCTGGAACGACGTCGGCGACCGCGAGGCGGCAGCGATTCGGAAGGTTGTGCGCGCGCATACGGCAGCAGTCGTCGCGGACCTCGCGAGGAGTAAGCATGCGTAGCGGGTTGATCACGGCTGCGTGCGCGATCGCAGCATGCTCGTGCGCGCCAAGCTCACCTGCCTACAGTGGGACGCTGCAAGCACCAAGCGCTGCGGTCGGCAGCACGATCGGCGGACGCATTACGCGCGTGTATACGACCGAAGGGGCATTCGTTGCGACGGGTGCGCCGCTCGTGTCGTTCGACGATGCGCAGCAGGCAGCAGCCGTCGTCGCTGCAGCCGGCCAGCTGAACGAGGCTCGCGCCGCGCTCGCTGATTTACGAGCTGGAACGCGGCCTCAGGACCTGGCGCGTGCAAAGGCGCTCGCGCAGCAGGATTATGCGCAGCTCCAGCTCGGCCGGTCTGCGACGCCCTATCAGGTGACCGTTGCGAGAAATCAGCTGCGCGAGGCGTTTGCTCAGGAACGCGATGCCGACGCTGCGGCGGTAAGGGCCCGCGCCGACGCAAATCGCGCGCGGAGTCTTTTTGCGACCGGAGACATTTCAAGTCACGAACGCGATGCGGCCGTGGAAGCGCAAATGCGTGCCGACGCACAGCTTGCGAGCAGCAAAGCCGCAGTACGCGCCGCACACGCGCAGACGATCAACACCACCACAGTCACCCTTCCGCAGACGGTGGCCTCGGCACAGGCTGCCTACCAGGCCGCCAGAGAGCAGTACCTGTCGTTGGCGGCCGGAGCGCGGCCGGATCAAATTCGCCAGGCAGAGGCGGCTGTACGCACCGCGCAAGGGCAACTTGCCAATGCGCGCGCGAAGCTCGCCGAGATGATCGTGCGCGCACCGGCCGACGGCGTCGTGACCGACATGGACCTCCATCCCGGCGACCTCCTTGCACCGGGTGCATCGGTGGCAACGATCGAAGAGCGCGGCAACCCCTACGTTCGCATTTACGTCTCGCAGCGCGACCTCGGTCGCGTCAAGCTTGGCGATCGCGCTGCCGTGCATGCGGATTCTACGCCGGGAACGTTTGACGGTGTCGTCGAGCAGATCGACGCCCGCGCGCAGTTTACGCCCGAAAGCGTGCAAACCAAAAGCGATCGCGCGGTGCTCTCGTTCGGCGTCAAAGTGCGGATTCACGACCCAAAAGAGCTCCTCCATCCGGGCACGACGGTCGAAGTGCCGCTACCGTGAGCGACGTCGCGATCGAAGCACGAAGCCTTACAAAGACGTACGGGGCGCACACCGTCGTGCACGACGTGAACCTTCAGGTGCGTTCGGGGGAGATCTTCGGTTTTCTCGGCCCGAACGGCAGCGGCAAATCGACGACGATCAAGATGCTCTGCGGCTTGGTCGAACCGACGCGCGGGGAGGCGAGCATCTGCGGGAGCGACGTCGAGAATCAGGGCGACGCCGTTCGGCGCAACATCGGCTACGTATCGCAATCGTTTTCGCTCTATGGCGACCTCACGGTCGAGGAAAACTTGCAGTTCTACGGCCGCGCTTACGGATTGAGCCGTAGTCGGCGGGCACGGCGTATCGATGAGCTCGTCGATTTCTCGAACCTCCAGCCGTTTCGGCGGCAGCTGGCAGCGTCGCTCTCGGGCGGCTGGAAGCAGCGTCTCGCGCTGGCGGCGGCGCTCCTACACGAACCGGGGGTACTCTTTCTCGACGAACCGACGGCCGGCATCGATCCGGTCGCACGACGCGACCTGTGGGATCTGCTGTTCACGTTGAGCGAGCACGGCGTCGCGCTCTTCGTTACGACGCACTACATGGACGAAGCCGAGCGTTGTGCGCGCGTGGGATATATCTACGACGGCGAAGTCATCGCGATCGGCACTCGTTCCGAGCTGAAAAAGCTGCCCGGCGTCACGCCCCAAGGCAGCGTCCGCTACAGCGTCGCTGGCGGCGATGCAGTCGAACTCTTGGGCCGTGCCCGGGAAAGGGCTTACGTACGCGACGCAACGGTCTTTGGCGATCGCCTGCACGTCGTTGTTCCCGAGTCTGTGACGCGCGCGCAAATCGCCGCCGACCTGGGCGTCAACGAAAGCGAGGTCGAGCGGATCGAGCCGAGCCTCGAAGATGTCTTCGTCGCGATCACGCGCGAGCGACACCACAAATGAGGCGCAGCGCGCTGGACGTACGCGGCTATGGAGCGGTCGTGTACAAGGAAATACGCCACGTCATGCGCGATCGCGTGACGCTCATTCTCGCAATCGCGCTGCCGATTTTGCAGGTCACGATCTTCGGCTACGCGATCAACACGAAGGTCGAACACGTCCCGGCGGCGGTGTTGAATGAGGATCTGGGACCTTCGTCGATCAGGTTCGTGCAGGCCCTCGAAGCGTCGCGAATCTTCGACGTAACTGCGTTTGTCGGGTCGCGCTCGGCGCTCATGGACTCGATCGTCTCCGGACGCTCCCGCGTGGCGTTCGACATCCCGCCAAACTTCACCGCAGATCTTCGCGCAGGGCGCGCTCCCGGCGTTCAAGTATTGATCGACGGCTCCGACGCCGTCATTGCTCAGCCGGTCTATGCGGCTTCGGGCGCGATCGGCAACGCCTTTGAGGGCACGGGGACGGCGACTCAAATCGACGTGCGCCCACGCGTACTCTTTAATCCGGGTTTGCGCAGCGCGAACTTCTTCGTTCCGGGCCTGATCGGCATCATCATGCAGCTCATAACGATGTTTCTTACCGCCCTTTCTATCGCCGGCGAGCGAGAACGCGGCACATTGGATCAAGTCTTGGTTACGCCGATCGGCGCGCTTGGGTTGATGCTCGGCAAGATCACACCCTACGCGGCCATCGGCTTTGTCGATATGCTTCTCGTGCTCACCGCGATGTATTGGATCTTCGGGGTCCCGATCGCAGGGAGCGTCGCGCTGCTGATCGTGCTCTCCCTCGGATTCCTGATTGCCGCACTAGGACTTGGGTTGCTCGTCTCCAGCGCCGCCGCCAACCAGCTGCAGGCAATGCTGGGTGTGTTGGGAATGACGCTCCCGTCCATTCTCCTCTCCGGATTTTTCTTCGAGCGGTCGCTGATGCCCGCCGTGATGCAGTGGGTGGGATACCTGATCCCGTTGACGTACTTCTTTGAGATACTACGCGGCATCATCTTGCGAGGGGCGTCGCTATCCGACTTGGCCGTGCCGGTGATCGCGATGCTCGCGCTGGGATCCGCCGTGCTCCTAGCTGCGAGCATTCGCTTTACGCTAGGCCGTTCATCATCTTAGACGTGGCAGGCGGGCGCAAGGCTGCGTACGACAATTGGCGCGGAAACTGGCGGAAACCGCGAACGCTAGCGGACGAACAATTGACCTCGAAAAGTTCGATGCAGCAAAGAAAATGGGCTATTTCTTGGGTTTCGTACGCACTCTAGGTTTCGAGGAGCGTTTATTTCGCATGTAAGGGGTCGGGGGTTCGAGTCCCCCCATCTCCACCAACTGTTTCTGGACCGTCCCAGAACGTCGTTGTGCGCTGCGTTTTTGGCGATGTCGCCCCTGGCATCCAGAGTTCCCATCTCTCAAAAGATTGGGGTCATGGAACATGCAAAGTAATCCGACTTTTCGCTACGAAGCGACGGTTCACTAACTCTCGTACGATGGCCGATGCAATCGAGGCTGAATATTGCGCGTCGTAGACCATCGCGAGCGGGCATCGGGACGCCGCCGGCGCGCAACAGAAGAAGTAGTCAGGTGATTCTTAGGAACAAAAGTATTGTTTGTGCCTTTGCTACGGTGATGGCGGTGACGATGCGGTGACGGACCCGCTTTGGATTTGCTGCTCGGCGCTCTTGAGTGCCGGCGGTGGGCTCATCGGGGCGCACGACGCCGAGGCGGCGGGAGCGGGGCTCGACGTGAGAACGTCCGCGGCCGCCTTCGCGACGCAGTTTGGATCGGGAACCTGATTCGTGTCGCCTGCGGTTTTAACGTCGCCAGCACTGGCAGCGGACGCGCCGGTCGACGCCGGCGGCTGGATCGCTGCAGAAGGCTGCGAAGCCGGCGTGGGTGGCGGACCGGAGCCACCCGCTTCATCGTTGCCGCCGCCGTTGAGGCGCATTGTCGCGGCGCCGATCGGAACGAAGCCGATAGCGGAACACGCGTTGGCTCTGAACGCGATTAGCATGGCGATCACGCCGAGTTCGACGAGGGCGAAAAGCGCGAACACCCAGGCTCCTGTGTGTCTGCGGCGAGGTTGCGATATCTGCTGCATGATGGTGCAAGCGTACCGTACCGGCGTGCGGAGCGCGTGCGCGGTACGCCGCACGCCGCGCGCACGGCCATACGCTATGGTAAGCGACATGATGAAGCATCTGACACTTGCCTCCTTACTTTTGGCCGTCGCGGCCGGCCACGACGGAACCCTCTTGCTCTATCCACGCGGCGCACCGGCGCCCGGAATGGGCGTTATCCCGGCCAACGCCCTCGCCCAAGGCGTTCCGTACCAGCAGACGACGAGCGATTCCGTGGAAGCCGTCGACCGGTGGTATCAAACCAACACCCCCAAATCGTGCAGCCGCATGAGCGCGTCGGGTGGCGTAAAGTATACGTGCCCGGGCGGAGCCATCGTGATCCAGAATCATGGGGGAACGATCATTTCATTCCTCCCCGCGTTCCACCCATAATCCTGGCACCGTTCGATGCGCAGAATTGTCACGATGGTCGCGCTGCTCGAGATTGCTGCGGCGGCTTGTTCCGGCCGAGCGCCGCAGACTGCGGCAAGTACTTCTACGCCGGCAACCGCGACCCCGGCCGTGACGCCCCTCGCGGCGTCGGCACTGCCTGCCCTGGCGCCCTCGGAACCACCGGCAGCGCCGTCGCAACCGCCGGCGTTGCCGTCGCCGTCGCAACCGCCGGCGTTGCCGTCGCCGTCGCCTCAAGCTACGCTGATTCCAAATCTTCTGCGCCTCGAGCGCGGGACGTTCGTTCGCACTTGGACGCCGGGCGTAACGACGTCGGCGGCGCAATCGCTCGCCATGGGCCAAGCGTATACTATCGCCGGTCCGGTCGCCGTTACGCCCGAGCTCGTCTTCGAGTTACCGGCTGTCGCAAACATTCGTGAGATCGCCGCGACCGCGAATCTGACTTCCGGCACTGTGGCGCAGCTGCAGATAGCGGCGGCAACAGAACCGCAGGCGTTCAAAGATGTCGGGACGATCGCGTTGAGCGCTGCGGATGGAGGCACGACGAGCGGCTCGCTCGACCGGACGGTCGCAGCGCGCTGGTTGCGAGTGCGCGTGATGAGAAACGGCAACGGCACGATAACGGTAGCGTCGTTGACCGCACTCGGCGATCTGACGCTGCCGGACGCGAGCTTCTCCGGGCGTTGGGCGCCCGCTCAGGACCCCAACGATTCCGACACGGTGTTCGCAAAAGCGAGGGGAAGCATACCCGAAGGCATCGCACCGACCGGATCGTATGCGTTGGCCTCGGTCGAGCGTGAGGGCACGCTCACCGTAGCTACGTGCACGCTGCGCGTCGCCGACCTCTGGCGCGGAGCCATCGCCGGTGCGCAAGCTCGACTCAACGGGCAAGGCTCGCTTTGGGTGGCCGGCGGCGGTTCGCTGCTCGTCGGTTACGCCTCGCCGAGCTACGTCATCGCTCGCCGCATCGCGCAAGCCCCCGAGTGCGATCCGCCGCCTTCCGGCCGCGGGCCCGCCGTGATGGTGCTCTCGCGCTATCCGCTGAACGTCGCGACGTATTCGACGCTCGTCCCGGGCTACCGATACACGACGGTCATGCTGCCGCTGATGAAGTCAAACGATCTGACCGCGGCGCGCGTCGCGGTGCTGGCAGCCAGCTGCGCGGCCGGCGACGATACCGAAGAATGGCAGCAACGCGCGCTGCTAAACTTCGTTGCCAGCGGTCACGTGCTCGTGATACGCGACGCCGACACCTGTTCGCAATCGAACTACGACTTTATCCCTTATCCGTTCGAGACCGCCGCAACCGGCGCACGGGCCGCACGCGGAAGCGTGCTCTACATTGCGGATTCCTCGCTGTTGGGAGCGAGCGACTCGAGCGATCGCGCGCACTTCGTCGACACGACGGCCTACTTGAAAAACGACCTGCAGCAGCTCGGCGACGCCGACGTCATGAAGACCGAAGACCCGCACTGGTGCGGCTTGATGTTCGCCAAGAACGCGGCCGGGTCGAGCGGGTGGGTGAGGGCATACGCGCGCTACGGCAAGGGCCTCATCGTCTACGACGGTTTCGACCTCGACGATCTCCGCGCAAGCATACCGCAGGCCGTTCGTCTCGCTCGTCTAGCCTACGACGTGCCGCCGGGTGCGGATCTGCCATGTAACGCGCAAGTCGCTTCGCGGCTCGTCTTACTCTCATCGGTGCACCGCAACGTCGCCTACGGGAACAATCGCGACGAACGCTTCACCTTCACGCTAGCTCGCGAAGGCACGGGCTCGCCCGAAGCGGTGAAGCTTGCGATTGCGGGAGAAAACTCTCGCGGCTGGCGCGCGACGGTGAACCCACAAAACGTAACTCTGGAGACGGCTGCGCGGATAGACGTGGTCGTGCACGTTCCCGCGATCGCCACACCGACACGGCATCTCTACGTGGTGACGGCGACCGGCGAGGAAAATCAAAACGCCCGTGCTTCCATCGAGCTCGATGTGAACGAAGCCCTCGCGAAACAGCTCGAGCGCGGTGGTCGAGCCCGTATTTACGGCATACATTTCGACGTAAACAGCGCGCGGATCCAGACGACCTCGGAATCGGCGATCGCGCAAATCGCGCTCGTGCTTCGCTCGCACGCCGCTTGGCGAATGCGCGTGGAAGGTCATACCGATTCCGACGGCGGTGTCGCCTACAATCTCGCACTGAGCCGGCGCCGCGCCTCTGCGGTAGTGCACGATCTCGTCGCGCGTTACGGCATTGCGGCTAGGCGGCTGCAGGCGGCGGGCTACGGGCTCAGCCGTCCGGTGGCGTCGAACTCGACCGAAGCCGGCAAAGCGCTAAACCGTCGGGTGGAGCTCGTTCGACTCTAGCACGCCGCGCGCACGGCGGCTGCGTAGAATGTGGCTATGAGCAAGTACGCAGTATTGACCTCCACCGCACTGATCGCAACGCTCGCGGCGTTCGTTCCGGCCCTGGCCGCGCTTACCAGTCCGCCGAACGATCTTCCCGTGTATCCCGGCGCGAAGAAACTCTCCGCCCAGATGCGCGCACCGTCGAAATCGTGCGGCCGCGAGATGATCGCAGCCGTCTATACCGTGAAGGCGTCACTGGCATCCGTGGAACGGTGGTATATTTCCAAGATTCCCGGCGCAACCAGCACGAAGGTCTTCAGCCAATCGGCTTCCGGCACGACCGGGGCTCTAGTACTGGTCCGCGGTGGTGGAGAAGGCGTAGGCATTTCGCAATGGCAGTCCGACGAAACGATGATCGGTCTTACAGCATACGATCCTCCGTTCAGCGATTCGGACGTCGTGCTTATGATTGCCGCAACGAAGGGCGACTCCGCCGCGCGCACGACGCTCGAACGCCGCTGCGCTGCAAGCGACGAATAACGAGCGTTTACATGACGCGTCCGCTTTCGCGGTCGGCCGCACGCGCGCTCGCCGGCATGCTGGTCGTAACTCTGACGGTCGCGACCGGCGGCTGCCCCGGGCGAAGCCAATCCAACGCCACGGCATCGCAGGCGGCGAGCGTAGCGAGCGGAACGATCGGATCGCTCGCACTGCCGACGACTCCGCCGGGCGAACCGCCCGATAACAACCCGCCGATGGATCCGGCGCTCGCGTCGATGTTCTCGGAGCAGGCAAAAGCCGGCGGCGAAGTCGGCGAGCCAGTCGATCCCCACTCCCTTACGCCGGCGGAACTACAGTTTGGGCGCGCGCCGAAGCTAGGCCCTCAGGTAACGTACCAGCCGGACGTCTTGGTCATGGATCACGGCGACACTGCGCTGCGATCGATGGAATCCAACGGCATCGTCTGGCACTTCGACGCTAACGCGCCGCAAGTCGACCAGATCGCCCAAGGGAAAGTGATCTTCGCAACCGACCGTTGCGTCGGGCGCGTCGGCGCGGTGACGCGCAAGGGCGACGACGTGGCCGTCGTGCTCGAACCGGTACAAATTACCGACGTGATACAGCGTGGGCATTTCGTCTACGACAAGCCGCTCGATTTGAGCTCGGTGGTGGTGGCGCCGATTCCCGACGTGCCGGTGCAGTTCAGTCGTGTCGTCGCGGGGGCAACGCCGTCAGCGTCGCCTTCCGCGACGACGACGTACGAAACGCGCCATCTTCACCTCACGTCGGTGAGCTACGCGATGGTGACGCCGAACGGCAAGTGGAAGCGGTTTCGGCTGATAACGTATGACGCGCACGGCCGGCCGCGGCAGCACTTTCTCGAGCCGGCCGTCGACCGCGTTGCGCAGGCGGGACCTTCACTTGGCAGCCCCGCCGGCGGCGGAATGCCGTCGGGGATTCCGGCTCCGCCGGCGGGAATCGGCGCGCCGCCCGTGCCTCAGGTCGACGTCAATAACATGGCTGCGTCGCTGTGCTTGAGCAGCTGCGGCGGTCTGGGAGTCGAGTTAGAATACGACGACCACGGCTTGAAGATCTATGCGTACTCGACGTTCTACTTGCACGATCCCCACATCGACTTCAACATCGACATCGACACGTCGGGCATCGAGCTGGCCGCGATCTCACTCGGCGGCATGGCGGGATTCAAAACTGAGTTCGTCGCGGGGTCCAACCAGGACCAGGTCGCCAACATTCACATCACCAAGCCGATTCCGCTCGACACGGTACTGCCGCTCAACTTCATCGCGCCGATCGGCATCCATCTCAACGCCAACTTGAAACTCGACAGCGGCTTCAGTGCGAAAACCGGCTACCTTGCCGGTGCAATCGACTTTCAGATGGGGCGCTACATTGCGGTCGGATACCGCCGCGCCGGCGGCTGGTTCGCGGATTTCCCGACCATCGACGTCAAAACGCCGTATGCGAACCTCAGCGGCGTGTCGGTTGGGATCAATTCGTTGGTATTCGGGATGAGCGAACGGCTCCTCGTCGGCCTTGGCATAGCCGGTTTTGCCGCCGGACCGTACGTCGCGCTCACCGAAAGCATGTCGTCGCTCAAACAGTCGTCGACCGCGATGGTCGACTGCCGGCAAGCGACGCTAGGGATGCAGCTCGACGCCGGCGTCGGATGGTCGATCCCGGCGCTAATTACGAAGGTCGTCAACATCTTCTTAACGCTAGCCAATGCCGCACCGCTCCCGGATCATGGATCGCTCATACAAATGCAGCCCCGTAACATGCTGCTCTATAAAGGCTCGATGCCGAAAAACTGTGCCGGTTAGCGACGAGCGCGCCGCACGCCGGCGGCACGCATCGCCCTTACGATACGGCAATGAAGAAAAAGCTGCTTACCGCACTAGCGGCATCGGTCCTCACGTTTGCGACGCTCGAGCCTGCGCTTGCCGTCGTCTACGACGGAAAGCTTCCACTGTATCCGCACGCCACCATCTTCGTGCTCGATCCGGGCAAACCGAAGTCGTACTGGCCCACGGGACTGCGTGACGGCGACCCTTCCGGCTCCAAAACGGCCGATTCGGTAAGCGCGGTCACCGCCTGGTACCGCGCGCACCTTCCGGGATACACGCTGCATACGTCGGCGGAAGGCGCAGTATTCGCCGGACCCGGCGGCCTCGTCCACATCGCCTCGATTCATGGAGTAACCATCATCGGGCTCAATCCAAGCTGAGCGCTTGGGTGGCCCCGCGCGACACGACCGCTGAGATCGAGGCGAAGCGCGAAGCTGTGTCACTGGAAGGTGCCTTAACTACGGGCAAACGATGAGCCCGCCGGTCTAGCGCAGGCGCTAAAATCGAACTGCGCGGCAGTCGCTCGACGGTAAACCGCTGCGATGCTCGTCAAGATGGCGCCGTGGGAGTCGCCCGATCGCGCACATCGCGGCGGCTTTCTACGGGCTTCGGCCGCGCTCAGGGGGACTAAGCCGTCGGAGAGGTGAACGCTGCAGTTGTTCATCCGTTTCGCTACGCGGAGAATTGCATTTTGAGAACCGTTGCTCTTTTTACGTTTGGCATCAGCGCTGCCACGGCATTGCTCGCAGGCTGCGGTGGGGACGTCACACCACCGAATCCATCGTCCGCCAACACGCGGCGGAGCGACGGCACACCGGCGTTGCGTACTCCGTGGTCTACAGCTTTGCCGGCGGCAACGACGGGGCCACTCCACAAGCCGGCCTCATCAACGTCAAGGGCACGCTGTACGGAACGACCTCCGATGGGGGCGCGAACTACACCGGAACGGTGTTTGCGATCGCGCCATCCGGCGCGGAGACCGTACTCCACAGTTTCGGCGGCGGCGGCGACGGGTTCTATCCAACCGCGGGCCTCATCAAAGTCAAGGGCACGCTCTACGGCACAACAGAGTTAGGCGGCGCGAACGGCTACGGCACCGTCTTTGCGATCCCGTCATTTGGTCCGGAAATCACGCTCTACAGCTTCGTCGGCTACCCGTACGACGGGTTCTATCCCGCCGCGAGCCTCATCAACGTCAACGGCACGCTCTACGGCACGACCACCGGAGGTGGCGCGAATAACTACGGCACGGTTTTCTCGATCACGCCTTCTGGGACGGAAACCGTGCTCCACAGCTTCGCCGGCTACCCGTACGACGGGACCGATCCGCTTGCGAGCCTCATCAAGGTCAAGGGCACCCTCTACGGCACGATGTCCGCAGGGGGCGCGAACTGCAGCTCAAAGTGCGGAACGGTCTTCGCGATCACGCCATCCGGCGCAGAGACCGTACTCCACAGCTTCGGCAGCGGCAGCGACGGGGCCGATCCGGAGGCCTGCCTCATCAAAATCAAGGGCACGCTCTACGGCACAACCTGGTCAGGCGGCGCGAACGGCCACGGCACGGTCTTTGCGATCCCGAGGTTTGGTTCGCCGACCGTGCTCCACAGTTTCGTCGGCTCCCCGTACGACGGCACCCATCCAGAGGCCGGCCTCACCAACGTCAACGGCACGCTCTATGGAACGACCTCCGGTGGGGGCGCGAACTGCGGTTCAAGCGGCGGTTGCGGCACGGTTTTCTCGATCACGCCGTAAGCGGAAGGCGCCTGTAGGAATCTTTAGGCGCGCCGGCGGTACGATAAGCCCAAATGGAAATCACAGCTACCAATCTGTATATCACCCTTGCAGATCACCGCGCCGGTTTCAAGCGGTGCGGGAACCTACTACTTTCCGCGAGTGATTCTTAAAAAGCGCAACTTCGCGAATACTGCGAGGCCGTGCTCGTAGCCGGCGTCGGAAGGTTGCGAAAGCCAGGCGAAGTCGATCAAGAATCTACGATCTGACGACCATTTGACGACCATTCCGGCGGAATACTCCGGAAAGTCCCGGACGCTGGCGGACGTTTCGAGAGATCGCAAGATCCGATAGCTATGATGCTTTGCGCCTTTTGCGGGCCTCTTTCGCGGAGGCGCGTCTTGCCCTAGAATCACTTCGCATGTAAGGGGCCGAGGGTTCGACTCCTCCCGAGCGTTGGCGTGGCCGACCGCGCCATGACGACAGGCGTCAGGTCCAACTTGTCGTAGCGGTCCGCTGAGGAGCACCAGAAATGCAACTGTCGCTCAAACGTACCGCAATCGCTACCGGACTCTTGTGGGGTTGTGGAAATTCTTGTGGCGGGACTGCTCAATCTTAGAAACGCAAATTATGCAGAGGCCTTTCTCCGGGTCATGAGCTCGCTCTATCCTGGATTTCACGCGTCGCACACCTTCGGTGACGTCATCGTCGGCACGCTCTATGGGGTACTGGACGGCGGCTTTGCGGTCTCATCTTCGCATGGCTGTACAATGGCTTCTCACGGTAACCTCGCCCGGCTACGCAGTGTTGACGACTGAACCGCGAACGGCGCGTCAGATAGCATGCGCGTTCTGATTTCGGGCGCGGGCGTGGCTGGCTCGACCCTTGCATACTGGCTCGCCCGATACGGCTTTGAGCCGACCATCGTCGAGCGCGCTCCGACGCTGCGCACCGGCGGGTACGTCATCGACTTCGGCGGCCCAGGGTATGATGTCGCCGACAAGATGGGCCTCTTGCCGGAGATCGCGCGCCGCGGTTACATCGTCCAAGAGTTGCGCATCGTCGATTCGCGGGGGCGTCGCATCGCCGGAGCGAGCATAGCCGGTTTTCTGCGCGTCACCGGCGGAAGGTACGTCACGGTGCAACGCGGCGAGCTCGCCGCAGCACTTTATGGCGCGCTTGAAAATCGAGTCGAGACGATCTTCGGCAACTCCATCGCATCAGTCGATCAGACCGGAGCGCGTGCCCGCGTGAGGTTCGCGAGCGGCACCGAGCGGGATTTCGATCTCGTCGTCGGTGCCGACGGTCTCCACTCGCGCGTTCGCACCCTCATGTTCGGGTTCGAGGATCGATTCGAGCGCTACCTCGGCATCGGCGTCGCCGCGTTCGATATCGACGGATACGCACCGCGCGACGAACTGGTCTACATACTGTACACCGAAGTCGGCCGGCAAGTCGCCCGATTCTCGATGCGCGACGACCAAACGATGGTGCTGCTAACGTATCTCGAGCCCGCCGGCGAGCTGATCGAAGACCCGGCGCGGCAACGTGACGTGCTGCGGAAACGGTTCCAAGGCTGCGGCTGGGAATGCCCGCGCCTCCTCGAACGGCTCGACGATGCAAACCAATTCTACTTCGATCGCGTCAGCCAGATCCGAATCGCGCCGCCGCATGTATGGTCGGCTGGACGGCTGGTTCTGGTCGGGGACGCCGCGTCGTGCGTTTCGCTGCTCGCCGGAGAGGGCAGCAGCCTCGCGATGGCCGCAGCCTACGTACTAGCGGGAGAACTCTCCTGCTCGCGCGGCGACTACGCCGTCGCCTTTGCGCGATACCAAGAGCGGTTTGGCCCCTTCGTGCGCGTGAAGCAGCGCGCCGCTTTGCGTTTTGCCTCATCGTTTGCACCGAAATCGCGCACCTCGATCCTCATACGCAATCTCGCGATCGACGCCATGGGCATCCCTGGGCTGGGCGATTTGGTGATCGCGCGAATGCTGCGCGACGACTTCACACTGCCGGAGTATGGAACGTAGCATTGGGATCAAATATTAATAAGGGAATGCCTGGGCATGGATGCAATTACCAAGCTGCCAGTTTGGTAACGATTTGGCAACCGATTACGCATCGGTAGGCCCTTAGGAGTCACGATAGTCATGACTCCGAGTGCTTAACCGTGTCTTGCGGTGGCGTATCGAGACGGCCGCAGGCGATTTAGAGACCGGCCTCCAGCAGTGCAGCCATCCCTGGGGTTCTCTCCTGCTCATCAATCATTGGGTGGTTGTGGAACAGTCTTTATGCTAACGCCATAGCTGCGGCGGGCATAGTACTGAGTTTCTAACATTTTCTAACGGAGCGGTCGGGAACGGCCGGGAACGGACGGCATCGGCCGGGAACCTGGGAGCGAAAAAGCCTGACAAAATAACACTTTTCGGTAGTGGGCGGGACTGCCCGGAACCCCCGAGCGTAGGTTCGACTCCCGGCCATCCCAAATTTTGTCCTTATTTTTCGGGCTTTTTCGGTGCTCTAGACTCCGTTTTCTAACCGCCGTAAAAAGCCCGAATGGAAAGCTGCTCGTCGACAGACTCGAGTTCAACGTAAGGGATATTCGAGTCACAAAGCCTCGACGTCGGTATGATCACAAATCCGGGGAGATCGATGGAGCCAAACGCTCTTCGATCTCGAGTCCCATATTAGTTCTTATCACAGATTGCTGATTTCCGGAGGAAAGCTCACATGAATACACCCCCAATTTTATCGCCTCAAGAGTGGGAGGGAGCGCGGCAAAAGCTGCTTGTGAAGGAGAAAGCCTTGTTCCGTTCTCGCGATGCGCTAGCTGCTGAGCGTCGCCGGATGCCATGGATGGCCGTAGAGAAGAGGTACGAGTTCGAGGGGCCTAAAGGCAAAGCGAGCCTGCTCGACTTATTCGAGGGTCGTCCGCAGCTAATTCTCTACCGCGCTTTCTTCGAGCCCGGCGTGTTCGGCTGGCCAGAACATGCGTGCCGCGGCTGTTCTCTCGGCGCCGATCAGGTTGCTCACCTTGCGCACTTGAACGCGCGCAACACGACGCTCGCGTTCGCGTCGCGGGCCCCGCAGCCGGACATTCAGCGCCTGAAAGCACGCATGGAATGGAAGATGCCGTGGTATACGATCACCGACGGCTTCGATGTCGACTTCGGCGTGGATGAATGGCACGGCCACAATGTGTTCTTCCGCGACGGCAATCGGGTGTTCCGTACCTACTTCGTTAACGGCCGTGGCGACGAGCAGATGGGCAGCACCTGGAACCACCTCGACATAACCCCGCTCGGGCGACAAGAACTGTGGGAAGATTCACCCGACAGCTATCCGCAGACCGAATCCTACGATTGGTGGAACTGGCATGACAATTATCCCCCTGACGC
The DNA here is from genome assembly GCA_963752825.1 of Vulcanimicrobiota bacterium. Lineage (GTDB taxonomy): Bacteria > Vulcanimicrobiota > Vulcanimicrobiia > Vulcanimicrobiales > Vulcanimicrobiaceae > Cybelea. The sequence continues at coordinate 1,681,557 of CAVVZF010000001.1, forward strand.
CTCGCCCGACCCAAAGTGGGTCGAGCACCTAAGCAAAGTACGGGCGACGTGACCGTGACCTCGACCTGACCGCTTACGGTGTCGAGCAAGGAGTCAGATTGATCCTTAACCGCAGCTGCCGGAACGCGGTTACGCGAGATCAGCTTCCGCGAGCGCCGCGCTTTGCTTCGTCTTGCGCGAAAACAAAGACGCGAAATCCCTAAAGGAATCGGACGTTTTCAATGGTGGAGGTGGGGTGACTCGAACCCCGACCCCTTACTTGCGAAGTAATTCCCGCGCCAACCGCCGACCTCCAAAAAAGCCCAGCAAAAAGCGAAAAAGCCAATGACCGCCGAGCTTCCTCCCTATTTCGGGTTTCCATTGTCTTCCGCGATTTTCCAGGCTATTCCCACGAGAATGGTCGTCGAATGGTCGTCAAAGCCAATGACAACTGGATCCGTCGCAGGTGCGGCCGTTGAGTGGCCTTGCGGCAGTCGTTTCTGTGGCGTCCTCGATTAAAGGGTCGCCGCGAATGGACCCAGTGCAAGCGTAGGACCCGATTGTCCGTTACACCCAGTCGCAACGGCGCCAACAAGCACCACGACGACGAGAAGCGTCGGGGCTGAAGCATATTGCAAATCCTCGCGAGTCGCGACAGGGGCGAAATCGCCTGGGATGCCTCGGTTCGCCTGTGCGCTGTCGATAGGACGTAAGGCCCGGGCGGATTTCCGTTTACGGCGATTGGGTGATGTAAGCGCGAGATCGTGGTTCCAAGCGAATCGGTCACGCCGCAACCTTTTTTCGAGAGCGACCATGCCCCCAACGCGCATCTCGCGACCGCGCCGGGGCCATCAGCGTGTACGAACCCCGGGGGATGCGGTGAGTCTCAAAGCAGCGGCGATCCCGAACCTCTTTATCGGGGTCAGCGACGTCTTCGTCGTGCCGTAAGAAGAACTACGGCGACGGCAGCAGCTCGTAGTAGACGCCGCCGGTGCGCGCGACTTGCTTTAGTCCTCGTCTCGGCGACGTGGGGGACACGCCGGCGAACGCTACCGCGGCGTCTTGGAGCACGCGGGGATCGAGCAAATAGCCGTGCCCGGATTTACCGCCGCTCTTGAGGTAGCTCACGTCGACCGTGTCGACGCCGTTGCACAAGATGAGGTCGCCGCCGGCCTGCCCGGCGCGCTGATTTCCATGGAACTTTTCCGATTGTCTCAGCGCTCGGTCGTTGTTCGAAACGTACAAAAGCACGGGCGCGGAAGCGATAGGATTCGTTAGAGGCATTCCCGAGCACAGGTTTGAGGCCGTGAGCGCGCTGCGCAAGTCTGCCGTGAAAACGTCCGGCGCGAACAGGACCGCACGCCCGAAGCAGTTGTAGCAGCCCTCCCGTCGGAAAAACGCAATTCCCTCGGTGACAAAACGTGAGCCCAGACTATAGCCGGCCAGAGAGACGGGCATGCCGGGGAACGCCTTGTTGATGTTGCCGAGGAAGTTGGTGAAATGCGGCATCGACCACTTCGCATTGTCCTCGTCGGTGCGATAGGCTAAGGCGCTAGTCTTCCTCGAGGGCCACGAATAGACGATGACCGGGCCTGGAAACTGCAACCCCTTTTTCAGAGCAAGCGCAGTTTCGGCCGCCGTTACGAACGACGTATAATAGCCGTGTACGTAGACGAGAACTTGACGCGGACGATTTGGAACGAACTGCGACCTTATCGCATTGATGAGCGCTTGTTTCGTCGAGCAGCGCGCTTCGTTGGCTTTGTCTACCGGCGCCGATATGACGCCGGTGGTGATCAAGGGATTGTGATGGGCATCGGTGCCCCACTCGCCGCTGAAGAGCTGGTTATCGTCCAGCGGCTCGCGATCGGTAACGAAAAAGATCGATTCGGGCTTTGCGACGCACTCGGCCTTCGCGGAAGCGCAGAGGAAGAACGTAAGGCCTAGCGCGAAAAGGGCGAACAGCGCAACGCGGTTCAATCGACTCGGCATAAATTAGCCCCTCGATCCGTGGAAGGCGGCCATCCCCCTTACTGCGCTGCGAAGGTCTCGGTGCCCTCGGGCACGCCGTGCCTGCGTGCAGGAACGCGCCAAGTGAAGAAATTTACTCGGCCCGTGAGAATCGCGCCCCCTCGGCGAGATATGGGATGTAGCGGAAATCGCGAATCAGCGAGAGGCGGCCGCTCTCTCCGAGTCGAGCAAATAAGAAGTCCGGCGTGGTACTGGATGCCGCGCGGATAGAGCAAGATATAAGTCGAGCCTGGTTTAAATCTCAACTCTGGATCGTCAGCGCCTACGAGTCAGGCAAGGAAGAGATATGAAAAGATTGATCGGTGTAACCGCAGTAATAGCAGTCTTTAGCGTCGCCAGTCCGATCGCAATCGTCCGGGCTTCATCGGCGTTGAGCTCTATGTTTGGTGTGTACGTCTACCCGGCAAAAGGGCAAAGCCAGACGCAGCAAGGTAACGACGAATCCATCTGTTACAAGTCCGCGCGTAGCAAGAGTGGCGTCGATCCGGCAAACTTGCCGCCCGCTACGGCGGCACCTGCGACGGTTCACCAGGGCGGCGCTGTTCGCGGTGCTGCGGGAGGTGCTGCAGGGGGCGCGGCGATCGGCGCGATTGCCGGCAATGCGGGTCAGGGGGCTGCTATCGGTGCGGTTGCCGGTGCAATCGCTGGACGAGGGCGCCAAAACGCAGTTAACAACGCCGAGCAACATTACGCGCAGGCCAACGCCCAAGCGCAGCGGTCGCAGAGCTTGAACAACTTTCGGCGCGCGTTCGCGGCGTGCCTCGAGTCAAAAGGTTACACGGTTAAGTAGCTGGCAGCCCCGATGTGAAAGCCTAGATTCGAGGTCGATGCACGACGTATGACGCAGCTTATTTTTCAATCGAACCCGTGGTTGCTCCCGACGGTTATGCTCGTCGTGTTGGGGCTATCGATTGAAGTGCCCTATCGTTTTGGGCCCCTATTAGCCCGCTACAAACCAAAAACCGATCCCTTTAATACAGTTCAAGCTGGGATTCTTACGCTGTCTGCCTTCGTGTTGGCTTTGTCTTTTAATCAGGCGTCGGCGCGTTTCGATACGCGGCGAACACTCGTCGTCAAAGAAGCCAATGCGATCGGTACAACTTGGCTTCGAGCCAATCAGCTTCAGTCAACGGAGTCTAAGCGGTTTCGGAACGTATTGACAGCTTACGCCGCTGCACGACTGCGGGCCTATCAAACGCCCGGCAATCCGACGTTGTACAGAGAGGCGTTCGATCGAAGCAACAAGGACCAAGTCAAGCTTTGGGCTATTGCGTCGTCTGCTTTACACGCACAACAGGCGAATCTGGGCCTCTCGCTTCTGATGCAGAGCACGAACGAGATGATCGACGTCTCGTTGGAGCAGTACCAGGCGCTGACAGGACACGTGCCAACAGCTATAATCGTCCTTACGCTGGTTCTAGTGATTCTCGCCACATTGTCGCTCGGTTTGCGTTTCGCGATAGACGAGTCGCGCCCAGCGCTTTTGAGCGCGATCTATGTAATTGCTTACGTCCTCGTCATCAACATGATGGTAGACTATGATCGTCCGAATACCGGCTTCGTTAGGGTCAGCTCGGCTCCACTAAATTTGCAGCTGCAATCGATGCAACGCTCGCCGTAGAACTTCCTCAGCAACTCGATTAGACGAAGAGCGCTTTCTTCATACGCAGCTCTGCGAGAGTGCTCTGGGCCTCCTCGCTGAGGTTCGACTTTCCGACGGCGACGGTCACCATATGAATCTTGCCGGTGAACCTATTATCGCCCGCTTTGTAATCGTCGCTGACACACGTATAGAGGTTTTCGCCCACGTCTGTCGTTTCCGCACCAAATGCGAACGGCTGTGTGTGCTCGACCCGTCCTTCTGCGACTTCTTTATCGTTGACGAAGATCACACCGTTACCGCCCGCGCCCAACCCGCCGTCGTAAGCAAACTCGAAGCGAAGTGCCACCCGCCCTGCCGGCAAACGAGCGGGGCCGACGATCTTGTAAATCTCGCGGCCGAGATAGTTCCAGGCAAACCGAGGTGCGCCGTCCTTGACGTAGAGGCTCCAACCGCCCATTTCTCCGCCTTGAGCGATGACCACACCCTCTGCGCCCACTTGCGGAACCTCGATGTCGGCCCTAACCACGAAAGAGCGGTTCTTCACGTTGATGAAGCCGTTTTCGGGAATACCCTTCATTCCCTCATAGACCGTGATCTCGGTGCGACCTTCCATCAGATCCGGACGGCCCGCCAGCGCGGCGTTGAAGCGTTCCCACGCACGGTCGTCAAGCGGGAGCACGTTGTACTTGACGGCCTCTTCTAGGAAGACTCCCTTTAGCTTGGCAAGTTTGTCGGGATACTTCGCGGCAAGGTCATGCGCGCAACTAAAATCTTCCTCTACGTTGTAAAGCTCCCACTTGTCGTTCTCAAGCGTAGCTCGCGGCTTGGGCTCCCACGGCGGGCGGTGCACCGTGGTGGCAAACCAGCCGTCCTGGTAGATGCCTCGGTTGCCCGCCATCTCGAAGTATTGCGTCGTGTGGCGCGACTTTGCATCGGGTTCATTCAAGGTGTCTAGCACGCTCACGCCTTCGAATGGTTTCTGTTGGACGCCATACACGACGCCCGGCTCGGGCACACCAACCACCTCCAACACCGTGGGCGCAATATCGATCATGTGCATCCACTGCGTACGCAGGCCGCCCTTCTCCGCGATGCCCTTCGGCCAATGGACCACCATAGGTTGGCAGACGCCGCCGTACGAGGCAACCTGGTGCCCCCACCCAAACGGCGTCGCGCCGGCAAAAGCCCAGCCATTGTTGTACAAAATATGGGATTTGGGGCCGCCGATCTCGTCGAAGTTCTGCAGCGCAACGTCTAGGGGCTCGGGCAGCCCGTTGAACACGGACAACTCATTGAATGCGCCGTTGAGGCCGCCTTGGAAAACCGAACCGTTGTCGCCCGTAATGTAGAAGATCAGCGTGTTGTCCATTTCGCCTAGGGTCTCGATCTCGTCGAGAAACCGCCCGATTTCGTAGTCGGTTACCTCGGCAAAGGCTGCATAGATCTCCATATATCTTGCAAAGACTTTTTTCTCGTCGGCCGTCAACTCGTCCCATTCCTGGATTCCCGGCGGCTTGGGCGCAAGGTCGGTGCCCGGCGGCACGACCCCCAGTTCGATCTGCCTGGCCAACGTTTCTTTGCGCACCTCGTCCCAGCCCTGATCGAACTTGCCTTTGTACCGGTCGCGCCACGAGTCGGGAACCTGAAACGGACCGTGTGTACCGATCGCCGAGTAGTAGACGAAGAATGGCTTGTCGGGCGCCAGCGAACGCTGCGAACGCAGCCAGAGGATGGCCTTGTCGGTGATATCCGTACTACCGTAGTAGTCCGGGTCGGGGTGCATATCCAACCTGGTCATGTTGTCATAAATAACTGGATGAAAGAGGTCAGCCTCACCGGACATGAAGCCGTAGAACCGCTCAAATCCGCTATGCACCGGCCAGCGATCGAAGGGTCCGACATCGCTGGCCTCCCAGGGCCCGAGCTCGTGACACTTTCCGAACATAGCGGTGTTATAGCCGTTGAGCCGCAAGATCTGGGGCAACGTCGCGATGCTATCGGGACGCATCGCGGTGTATCCCGGAAAGCCGCTGGCAATCTCTGAGATCACGCCGAAGTTTGCGCTATGGCTATTGCGGCCCGTAAGCAGCGCTACGCGACTAGGCGAACACAACGGCGGAACTTTGAGATTGTTGTAACGCAGCCCGGTCTTGGCCAGACGCTCCAGCGTCGGCATCTGGATCGGTCCGCCGAACGTGGACGTGTCGCCGAAGCCCATGTTGTCGAGGAGGATGACGACCACGTTGGGCGCGCCACTCGGTGCCTTTACCTCAAACCGGGGCGGCGCTTTTGCGTTGTGCGCATCGAGCTCGGTGATTGGCGGATACTGAGGTGGTGGGACCGGGAGGACCGTACGGTCGAGGGAGACGGCTGCCCGGGACCCGGTACTGCGGGCCTGTGAGTCGGTTGTCACGGTATTTTCTCCCTTTAACGGCTCGAGTGCGCTTATACTTTAACGGAGGCGGATAACGTTCCTTAAAATGCCGTAAGTCCAGTGGAGTGGGTCATGGTTTCGATCGGAGGATTTATTCTTCGTTCAGCCCTTCATCAACTACAATCAGAAGAATGGTTGAAGAAACCGATCGCGATTCCCAAAATCGCGTGTACGCCGAGGCGCGACGCAAACTCGAGACCGTCACAAATTGAAGGTATAGCCGAGGACCGGCCCGCCAAGATCCATTCTTTGCGCATGCGCAGTTAAGGGGAACCCGTAATAGTCCAGTTGCCGGTAGAGCACCACTAACGATTGGCCATGTGTAAACGCGTAACCCGCGCCGCCGTATGCCTGCCATGTTTGGTTGTTGCTTCCGCCGCCAAAATCAAAGTAGTACGGTATGTACCAGTGCTGGTTGGTGAAGGCGCGCCCGCGCAAGCCCCAGATGGCGTCGGTTGTGTGATCGGAAGGGGTCACGGTACCGGTCGGCGCTAGGATACCACGCTTGCCCACAATCGCCGTGTAGCTGACGTTCAGATAGATTGGAAAATCGCGATAGCCGAGAAAAGTACTTAGGTCGGCGGTGTGGCTGCGCGCGACCGTGAAGCCGAGCGCAAGTTCCCAAATGGCGCTGGAGAGCCGTGCAGAGCTGTCAATCGTGAGGGGAATATGGACCTTTCCCAACGGCCCGCTGATCGTAGAGGAGATCGTTGCGGTCGTCGAGGCATTGAGATAAATTGCATCGCCGTATAAGTCGATGTTACCTTTGCGGACGTCGAATGCCGCCATCGCGGCCGCATTGAGCTTTGGCAAGTAGCTGCTCGGTCCAACATCGACGGTACTCTGAATAAGTTTTCCGCCGTGCCCATGGCGCGGAAGCGTGGGGACGAAGAATTGGAAATTTGCCTTGACGGTGGGTCCCCAAATGTATGGTGCGACCATGACGTGAGTCTGACCGTCGTACTGCTGGTCCGAGAGCGTTGGCTGCGACGTTTGGGCTGGGGTCGGCGAGGGTGGCGTCTCTTGCGCGCGAGCGACCGCGCCGCCGACGGCAAATACCAGCACCGCCGCCGTCGTCGCGACGAAGCGTCTCAAGGAATGCATAATGCAGTTAGGGCTCCCTTCAAGGGGATTGTAGGCTTTAGCTCGCCTGGTGTCTATATCCGAGACACGCAACCTGTGCGTTTGGCGACGAACCCGTGGTCGCTGCCAACGCTGATGTTGACCGTACTGGGACTATCGATTGAAGTATCTTATCGTTTTGAACGCTTGCTGGTGCGCTACGTAACGTTAAATTGATCCCTTCAGTGCCATTCAGGCTGGGAATCTTACGCTGTCGGCATTCGCGTTGGCTTTGTCTTTTAATCAGGCGCCGGCGCGCTTCGATACGCGGCGAGCACTCGTCGTCAAAGAAGCCAATACGATCGGCACGACATGGCTTCGAGCAAGTCAACTCGAGTCAACGGAGTCCAGGCGGTTTCGTCAGATATGGACACATTACGCCGCTGCGAGACCGCAAGCATATGAAGTCACCCCGAAATCCGGCGTTATATAGAGCGACGATCGATCAAGGTGACAAGGATAAGGGCGAGCTTTGGGCGATCACATCCTCGGCATTGCGGTAACACCCGACTAATCTGGGTCTTTCGCTTCTGGTGCAGAGCACGAACGATACGATCGACGTCTCCTTGGAGCAGCTCCAGGCGCTGACCGGCCACGTTCCAACTGCTGTCGTCGTGCTGACGGTGCTCCTCGTGATTCTAGGCACGCTGTCGCTCGGAATGCGTTTCGCAATAGACGGGTCACGGCCCGCGATCCTGAGCGCAATTTATGTAGTTGCGTATGTCCTCGTCATCAGTATGATGGTCGACTACGACCGCCCGAATACCGGTTTCGTTAGAGTCAGCGTAACTCCACTAAAGCTGCAGCTACAGTCGATGCAGCGCTCACCGTAAATACTCTAGATGTACAAAACAGCTCCGAGTCGGCTATGGTCATATGTTCGAAGGCGCGCGCCGGCAAGCCGCCGAGACGATGGACCGTGTTTTCAGCGACCTCGAGATTGGTCGTCAAATGGTCGTCAAAAAACCGGCGTTACTTCCAGACGCACAGACGCCGATTCCCAAAAAGCTAATGAAAGCAGCGCGGTTCCGATGGTGGAGATGGGGGGACTCGAACCCCCGACCCCTTACATGCGAAGCAACAAATCCGGTTCCGCAAAAGCTTGCTACATCAGGGTTTTCGGCCTGTTACGTCGCTTTCTCCCCATTTTGCTCCCCACGGACAACTACGTCAAGAATCATCTCCAAGCGGGTCTTTCGCTCGCTCGTGAACCTTCTCGTTGACCTGGCAAAAGGGCAACAGCTAAGCTACGAACTGCGTGGTGCCTCTGAAGAATCCGGTGGGAATCGAACCGGTAACCGGAGTGCAGATCAGTGCAAGCTCTACCGAATATCTGGTGATTTGGCCAATTCTCCGTTTTGGGGACGCAACGGAATGCAGGTGTTTAGTAGACACTTTAGTGGACATCGGCCCCCTCGATCTGGAGGCACAGAAGTCGATTTTCCGCCGACCGCGCCAGCCTAGTAACCCGGTCAGGCTCAGCACGAACGCCCTGCGCAAGAGCACATTGGCGAGTGCTGTTTGCAACTAGAGAGCGAGCGGTCGCTGCCCTTCCTAATCGCGCGCGTCGAAAGCCGCACCTGATTTGCTGAACGCTAGGGAGAAAATGTAGCGAAGATGAATGCACAAGTCGAACCCGCCACGTACGCGCCGAAGAAATGGAACCTCTCAGGCCTGCAAGGCATCTCCGACGAAACACTGCAAATTCACTTTGGCCTGTACGAGGGCTACGTGAAGAACACGAACTTGCTGAGCGAACGAATTGCCACGATGCGCGCGGAGGGCAAGAACTCAGGCACCGATCCGGCATTCGCGGAACTCGTCCGCCGCTTGGGATGGGAATTCGACGGAATGCGGCTGCACGAATACTATTTCGATAACCTCACGAGCTCGCCGTCGGCGTTGAAGGTGGGCCGCCTGTATGATGCAGTCAGCCGATGCTTCGGTGACGTGGAGAGCTGGAAGAAGGACTTCGCGGCCACCGGGAACATGCGTGGCATTGGCTGGGCTATTGCATATCGCGATCCGAAATCGGAGCGGCTCGTGAACGTCTGGGTCGGCGATCACAACGTCAACAATCTCGCCGGGTGCGAGCCAATCGTCGTTATGGATTTATGGGAGCACGCGTGGCTGCGCGACTACAAACCGGCTGACAAGGCAAAGTACGTCGATGCGTTCATCGCAAACATCGACTGGAGCGCTTGCGAATCGCGACTCGTGTAGCTATTTGGCACTACTCTCGATTTCCTCATCAAGGATCGGGATGCCCAGATTGCATGCCTGCACGCCCTGCGCGACGCACAACTTGAGTACGTCCATTATTTCGTCAAGGCTGCACCCGAGCTTGAGCGCCGATTTGATGTGACGACGCGTGCCCGGCGCGTACATGTGGGTATATGAGACGTCGAAGGCGATGCTTAAGAGCTCTACAACTTTTGGCGACATAATGCTGCTTCCATAGATGCCGGCTCCCGTCGCCATGAACTCGTCTGTCCAAACCGGATCGAGCTCAAAAAAAGGATTCCAGGCATCGTTCCATTGACCCGCCGCGCGCATTTTGTCACACGCCGGAGTCGCGACCTTGTTAGAGTTAGCAGTTGGCTTCAGGCCGGCGGCTTGCGCCTCTTCGAGGAGGATCGGTGCCCCTAAACTACACGTGTGGATCGCTAGTAGCGAAGCCATCTTAAGAACCTGCAAAATCTCATCACGCGTCGCGCCCGCAGCGAGTGCTTTTCTGACATGGCGGCGTGTTCCGTCGAGGTTGAGATTTGTGCACGCCGCATTAATGGCCACGCTGATAAGCTCCGCGGTCTTGCGATCCAGTGCGCCCGTCCACGGATTACTAGTCATCTTATCCACCGCTGCACACCACGTCGGATCCCACTGCTCCAGCCTGTCAAGCGCCGCAGCATCCCACGGTCCAACTTTATCGATATCGATCGTCACTTTACTCTCCTCATAGCTATTGATCCAGGCTCGAAATGCTGCCCTCGTCATCTTCCCACAAGTGAAGCAATTCACGTGCTTCGTTCGAGGCAAGCATGCGCGTCAGACGCGCGATCCTTCGCCCGACTTCTCTTAAGCGCTCTTCAGAGTGAGGATCTTTCAGATGGCCATCACGTGTGAACGCCGCATCGGCGTCGTAGATCCAAGCTTCCGAAGGAATTACCCAGGCGTGCAGCGTTCGGCCGATTGCGCGCAGAGCGTTCAAAGTGGAGGCCCCGCCCATTCGTCCGCCCGAAACGCCAATAAGACCGACAACCTTACCTTCGAACTCGCGCATGCTCATCAGGTCGAGAGCATTTTTTAGCACACCACTTAGCGTCCCGTGGTAGTTCGGGGTCGCCAATATGATGCCGTTTGCTTCGAAAATTCGTAGACGCAACCGTTGAATGCTAGGGTTACTTTGTGCGACGCCATCCTCGCCGGTGCAAAATGGAAGGTCGTAATCGCGAAAATCGATGAGTTCGACGGTTGCGCCCCTTTCTTCCGCACCAGCGAGAGCAATCTTAAGAGCAACCCTCGTCCAACTGTCACGCCTAAGACTCCCACAAAGCCCAACGACACGAACGGCTTCGTGTTCCTCCACCGGCCTTATGCCAACAGGTGTCCGTCGGAACCCGCCACGACCGGTTCCCTAAGCTTTCCATCTGATTTGTGCACCAGGAAGCCTTGATGGCCGGCTTCGCGGTTTGGCGGCAAACCGAGGTTCGCCAGGGTCTCCTCCGTGCTCTTGTAGGTCACGCCGATTTTCAGCATCTGCCGCGCCTGCTCGGGTGTGGCGACGTCGCGCCCGATCTCGCGAGCCATCCGAACGTGCCTTTCGATCATTTGAACGGTGTTCATTCGCACGCCCTTCTTGGTGTCCCAAAGGTTGTCCTCAATCCCGGCGCGGGTGTGCTGGCCGAGGGCAATCATCATCATTGAGATCGGGTGCGTCAAACGAAACGTCGTTTGATACGTGAAGAACGATCCGTGCGGCGTCCGGCGTACCAGCTCCATCAGGTCAAACGGGTTTGCGCCGCAGAACCCGCCGCCGCCGGTAGTGAAGAATCCGTTCATCGGCCCCATGTATTCGCCGCGGCGAATCATACGCTCGACGAGTTCGAGACTGTGAATGTGTCCAAGGGCGAAATACGGCTGGATCCCGTGCTCGACGCAGAGCTTGGTCTCTTCGATATAGAAGTCCGGTGTTGCATCGGCCACCATGTTGGAAATTCCGTGCATCGCGTCCTCGTTACACAGGTGCGTTCCTTCGAACGCGCTCATCGGATGCAGCGCGGTCAGATCGTAGAGCGAGGTGCCGCACGCAACCGTGATCTGATCCGGCTTGGGGTCGATCGTCGTCAACTTATGCCGCTGCTCGTACGTGCCGAACGCGCCAACTTCGCCCGGCTCGGGCGCGAACGAGATCGATCCGCCGACCTGTAAAATCATTTTCGGAACGGCCTCGCGCACGCGCCCGATCTGTTCGCCGTATTCCTTAAAGTTTTTCGAGATGTGTCCGGTTTTTGGATCTCGCACGTGGATGTGCAGTAGCGTGGCGCCCGCATTATAGCAATCTACTGCTGCCTGAACTTGTTCATCCCACGTGAGGGGGATGTATCCCGGTGGACCATCGGACGGCAGCCACATTGGCCCGTAGGGAGCCGCGGTGATCATCAGCGGTGCCATGTTTTCGGGGAGAAGGGAGTCGTCAGTAAAGTACGCCATGTTTAGGCCCTCCTAGAGGCCGCGAAGCTTCAACGCCAAACGAACGGGGCCTTCAGTGCGAGCCGCCGCGGTGAAGGACCGAAATTTGACCTTCGCTTGAACGTCGTGCGTGCGTGATCACTGGACGCTGGCTCGCTGCCTACTCGAATCACGAGCACGAGAAAATTGCGGAGAAACTCGGTCACCTGCAACCAGAAAAGGTTGAAGCACTCATCGCCGGCTTGCCGACGTCGTTCGACGATCCGCGCCAACAGGTAGTCTATGAGCTCGCTTCAACCTTAGCGCAACCTCGCGTGGTTCCGATGGGACTTTTCAGTCGCGCCAAGGCTTTGTTGGGGGACGCCGGGATATGCGATGTGGCCGTACTCATGGGCTGGTTTACCGGAGTGTCATTTACATTGATGGCATATGACGTTCCCTCCAACGCCGATTCGACCGCGCTGAAACAATAGCGGCGATGAGCGATGCAGACCGAATCTGAAGACACGCCAGCGCTCGGTGGACGCCTCCCGCTGCTGCGACCAGAGGAGCTCTCTGTCGACGTCCGTTCGATCGAGGATGACGGCGTTCGTCTGCGGCTCGACGATGGTGGTACGATTACGCTTGGATCGGATGGACTTGTTGAAGTGGCGCGATAAGGCAATTCAACCGCGTCGCTTCCGGCCGGAAAGTGAGGTTCAGCGTTGGAGCGTTCGCTGCGACGATGCTACGCTCTCCCCAACGTTCTCTCCATTTTCGCCGAACATAGACGAAGAAGGACGAGACTTGACGGTCTCGTCCTTCACCCGTGCTTTCGCAGAAATTCCCTGACGTATCAGGGGTTTTGCAGAATTTCCGATGGTGGAGATGGGGGGACTCGAACCCCGACCCCTTAACATGCGAAGCAAGTGCACTATCAGCTGAGCTACATCCCTACGCTGCGACAGCGACTGCGACTTGGAGAATTGTATGCGCCAGCTTCTACACAAGGCAAAGTAAGCTGGATGCAACTGGCATGAGGCTGGAATCGGGAGCCAAGGATAACGATGGATTCGCTGGGCGCCGGAGCGGTCTTTCTAACATTTTCTAACGGAGCGGTCGGGAATGGCCGGGAAAGGACGGTATCGGTCGGGAGTTTGGGGGCGAAAAAGCCTTACAAAATAACACGATTCGGTAGCGGGCGGGACTCTCCGGAACCCCCGAGCGTAGGTTCGACTCCCGGCCATCCCAAAATTTAGCCTTATTTTACTGGATTTTTCGCCGCCTTCGATCCCTTTTTCTAACCGCGCAAAAAGTTCGACTGGCGGCAGAGCGAGTCCATTGCGCGTGCGTGCCCAAGGCGCGGCGCAAGCACGGCCTCCGCGCGATCGCCGCGCCTGCAAAGCGCAGCCGGTAACGATTTACGGCGCAGCGCTGCCGTGAATCGCGCGACGCGAAGCGATTAGCGAGGGCCTCACATCACCGCAATCGCAGCTGGGCACGTGAGCATCCGGACCAGCGCAACGAGGCCTGGTTCAAGCGCGAGATCGCGCCGAAGCTCGATGCCTTCACGCTCAGCGTGATCGCGGGCGCGACGGGTTTATCGCCCGCCGCGTGCTCGCGTATCCGTGCCGGTGCGAGGGTGCCACATCCGAGTCATTGGGGCGCCTTGCGCGAGTTAGTAGAATCATAAGACGCTTACTCCGCTGGGAGGCCTGAGAGAAGCGGCGAACTTTGCTAGCCGCTCGACCGTTCAGCTTCCGGGAGGCATCGCTCATGGGCTACTTGGGTCGCTTAGCGCTTATCGTCAGCGCAGCTGCGTCCTTTTCCAGCTGCGGTGGATCACAGTCGCCGATTGGGGCGCCAGGCCCAGGCACGCGTAGCCTGTCTAACTATCGAACAAGACAATTTGTAACTCCAGCGATGGGCGCCCAACCCGAGTCGATCGGCGCACCGAGCTACAAGATGTCCGATTCGTTGCTCTACGTCGTCAACGTTGTCACGGACACCTATGAACTCGGCGACGTAGCGATTTACGATGCGAGGACTAAGAATTCGAAACCGATAGCGATAATAACAGATGGTATAGATCAGCCGGGAGGCGACTGCATTGACGCCGCCGGCACACTCTACGTTACAAATACAGCAAGTGGCAACGTAGCTGAGTATCCCCCCGGCAAGACCAAGCCGCTTCAGTATATCACCCAGGGCCGGGGCATTCCGGCCGCATGCGCGATCGATGGTAAGGGAAACCTCTGGGTAGCGGCCATTTTCGACGTTATCGAGTATCTTAAAGGTTCAAACCAGCCGCATAAATTTATCGAGAACGGTGTGACGTGGGCGAACAGCGTCGCCTTTGACCACCGCGGAAATATGTACGTCGGAAACCTCGGCGATCCTTATTATAAGCGCCCTTACAATGTTCAAGTCTACGCGGCCGGCCGCAAGGCTCCATCTAGGACGATTACCGACGGGATCACGTGGCCTGTCGCTACTGCTGTGGACGCTGATAATACGCTATACGTGGCGAACTTGCTGAGCACTACCTCGGGGATGGGTTGCGGGAACGTAGAGGAGTACCGCGCCGGCCTGGGCCGGCCGTTTCGCACAATTACGGATGAAATCTCGGGGCCATCGGGACTAGCATTTGATGCAAGCGGCCGGCTTTATGAAGCAAACGGCGGGATCAATCAATGTAATTCATACATTGACCTGATCCTTGAGTTTGCGCATGGTTCAAAGACGCCCTCAAAGAGAACGATCACGATTTTCCGTAGTCCAAACGGCGTCGCGTACTACCCGCCGCAGTTGCCGTAGCAAGATGTGGTATGTAAGTCGCGCTCGTTCCGCGCTCTGCATCGGCGCCGCTATAATGCTCGCAGCCGGCGGCGGATCGCAGCCGCCCATCGGCACGCCCGCCGCTCTACAAAACACCGAGGCAAATTCCGCGCAGTACAGCGTGCTCCACACCTTCAAGAGCAAGACGCAGGGCTATGCGCCACAGGCTCTCATTACAGCGAACGGACGGCTTTACGGCTTGACCTTCTCCGGTGGATACGCGAAGACGCCGCGGTGCGGAAGCGGCTGCGGCGTACTCTTTAGCATGGCCATAGATGGTAACGCGTACAAAGTGCTGCACCGCTTCACGGGTGGTTCGGCTGACGGAGCGGGACCGTTCTGGATCTTTGCAAAGGGCAGTAGCCTGTACGGCGTAACGTACGAAGGCGGCGGAGGCCCCTGTAAGACGCAATGGTTCACCGGTTGCGGGACAGCGTTTCATATTGACGACAATGGCTCGAATTATAAGGTCCTTCATCGGTTTCAGAACCCACAGGCTGGTGGTTCCTTCCCGTGCGGAGTCGCGGCATTCAATGGCGATCTGTATGGGGCGACGTTTGCGGGTGGTAAGCATCAGCACGGGACGGTCTTTAGAATGAGTTTTTCCGGCGCTGATTTTTCGATCGTCCACTCTTTCGCAGCGAATGGCGCCTGCGCGTCGCCGAATCCGGAGCTTTCCGTGTTGAAGAGGACTCTATTCGGCACGACGATGCACGGTGGCACGGTCGGCTACGACGACGGTACAATCTTTTCGGTGAACTCTCAGTCTGTTTACAAAAACCTGTATAACTCAATCTTCGGAATGCCTTATGCAGGAGTCATGCCGCTGCATGACCGTCTTTTTGGTACGACCGCCACCGGTGGTCTACCCGATTGTCCGCAAGGGGGCGTGGAATCCCGGCTCGAAGCGTTTGGCACCATCGTTTTGCTCGGTGATGACCGGCACGCGTCCTCGGTGTGCGAGCCAGCACGGGACACATGATCGCCGGTGCCGCTAAGTTGCTATCGTGCTGGTGTTGCTGCGCCGCGCCGCGGACTTCCGATTTCCGAACAACAATGCAGTCACGATTAGCGAAAACCCGAGCCCTGTTGCGATGACCATGATCGTCCCGTTGGATTGAACGTACATGCCGGCGAAAAGGATCGTGCCGCCAACGACTGCCGGCAGCGTTCCGATCGAGCGCCTCAGCGCCAACGGGACGATGACGAGCAACAGCGATGCAACGAGAATCTCGGGTCCGAAGCGCAGCAGTCCGCTGAGCCAAGCCGGAGTCGCAGCCATCGAGCCCACCGAAGACATGGAATCCATCGTCCGGCTAGCTTTGGCTGATACCGTTGCTGATGCGCCAACGAGACCGAGGGACACTGCGAACATAGCGACAGCGCAGACGCCGGTTCCTAGGACCCCGATAAGCGACAGTATTCGCGAAATCATCGGCGTTCGGCTACGGCGCACTCGTTATCGATGGATTCGGCGCATGCAAGAACAGGGCAGGGCGATTCCGCATCGTCATCCGCGTCGGTTTCGATCCTCTTCAGGTACGCATCGAACGCGCGCAGCTCGGCGATCTTCTCCGCAACCTCGGAACGCTGCTTGGCGATGAGGCGCCGCAAATCGATGCACGGCTTCGATCCGGAGGCGAGATGCTCGAGCACGCCGCGCAGATCGTCGAGTCGCAGGCCCATGCGTTGCGCCGTCCGGATCGCTCGAACGATCTCCAGAGCACGCTCGTCGTAATCGCGGTATCCGGCCGCGTTGCGGCCCGGATGCAATAAACCGCGCATCTCGTAGTGGCGCACGGCCTTCCGCGTGACCCCGGCCTTCGACGCGAGTTCGCCGATGCGCACGGGATTACGCGAGCGCGGCGCGGATCACCGACTCGGTCACGCCGTGCTCCGTTTCGGTGCAGCACTCCGCCAATTTGCCGTCGATCACGACGGCCGGAACGCGTTTAATGCCGAGGCCCATCGCTCGGGAAGATACCTCGGGTCGCTGCATGTCGAGGACCTGCAAAGCGTGCTCCGATCCCGCGACGCGCTTCACGAGGTCCACCGCTTCCCGGCAAGTGCCGCAGCCGGCGCTGTAGATTTCGATGGTGTGCTTCTGTGCCATGGCCATAGTGTAAACCTTGACCTCAGGGGCAAGGTCAAGGGTTGAGGCCATCAGCCGACCGCCCATTCGCTAGCGGCTCGTCGTAGCCGTCACACGGGACGGTCGGAACGGACCGGCGTACGGGTCCACCTATGAAACGCCCGTCGTTCCTGGCCGCATTCGCGGCCTTTCTCGCCGGATGCACCGGCCGAAACCGCGCGTCATCGGTAGCTTCGGCAGCCCCCGAGCCCTCTTCACCCTCCGGCATGATGGGCGGAGTGATGAACGGCAGCATGATGCAGAACGGCATGATGGGCGGCGGCATGATGAACGTCTCGCAGCACGATATGAGCGTCTACATGGAGATGTTCAACCGGCACACTGAAATTCGCCGCAACGTCGAGCTTCTTTCGAACGGCATCCGCACGACCACCGAATCCGACGATCCGGCCATCGCGGCCCTGTTGCAGGAGCACGTTCCGAGAATGTGGTCGCATGTGGATTCCGGAAGCGAAGTCCGCTGCATGAGCGACAGTCTGCCGACGCTCTTCCGCAGCGCTTCGAAGTACCGACGAACGCTGCAACTCACTTCGAAGGGCGTCGTCGTGACGGAGACGACCGGCGACCCTGAAGTGCTCGTGGCACTGCACAAGCACGCCGATGAAGTCTCTGGATTCGTCCGTGAAGGCATGCCCGTCATGATGCGCGGGATGATGCAGCAGTAATGAGCGAGCCTCTCGGCTTTGGTGACGGCAAACTGGCGCCGTTCGTCGATTCGGTTTGGACGGCGACCACGCCGATCCGGTTCGCCGGAGTGTGGCAGACGCACGTGATGACCGTCGTGAGGCTTTCGGACGGGGACGTGCTCCTGCATTCGCCTTGCCGGCTGTCGAGCGATCTGCGCGAAGCGATAGCGAAACTCGGGCGCGTCACGGACGTGGTCGCACCGAACTGGTTTCACGATCTGTACCTCGCCGAGTACCGCGCCGCGTACCCTGACGCGACGTTCTGGGGCCCGGTGTTTCTCAAGCGTCAGCACAAGACGCTGATAGACCGCGTGCTCGAAGCGGACGTTCGGACGAAGTGGTTCGAAGAGATGCCTCACGTCACCGTGCCGGGACTGCTGACGTTCGATGAGAGTCTCTTCTATCACGTCCCGACGCGAACGCTCGTCGTCGCGGATCTTCTGGCGAACGTCCGCACTACCGACGACGCACCGCTTTTCACCAAGTTCGGGTACCGGCTTTTCGGGTTCGACGGAAGCCTCAAAGTGTTTCCGCTGCTGGTATGGTTCGGCCAAAGCCGCCGACCTGCGATTCGAGCTGCCGCGCGGCAGATTTTCGATTGGAATCCCGAGAGACTGATCGTGGGGCACGGAACGCCGATCAGTGCAGGCGCGGCCCAGCAATTGCGAACCGCCTTCCATTGGATGAAGGCCGATTAAAGGGACCTACGTCAGTGATTACCGTTTGCTCACTTGCACGGCAACCATCGTGTCGATGTCCCCCCAGTCCATGCGCTACTTTCGGTGGAAACAAGTACGAACTCGCCTGGCCGCTTTAGGAAACATGGGCGGCAATCCCACAGTTCCGCGGCCGACGTTTTCGGAGACTTCGGCCCGCGCGACGATTTGGCCGGAGGGGGACGAAACCGTGATCCAATCGCCAGTGCGAATGCCCCGCGCGCGGGCATCTTCGGGATGGATGACGGTGATGCGCACCCTTAGGACTTTTGATGGAGGCCAGCAGCGGCGCGAAAGACGGCGGGCGTTTTTCTAACATTTTCTGACGGAGCGGTCGGGAACGGTCGCGAAGCGGCGGTATCGGTCGGGAACCTGGAGGCGAAAAGGCCTTACAAAATAACGCTATTCGGTAGCGGACGGGACTACCCGGAACCCCCGAGCGTAGGTTCGACTCCCGGCCATCCCAAAATTTAGGCTCGTTTTACAACGATTTCCGCCATGCGGTTTTCAATTCTGTCACAGATAGGTTAGGAAGGCTGGCAGTGAGTAGGAAGCAGCTCGACTCGTGTCGGCGCCAACGATAGACATCGGTCGAGATGTTCAAGTACTCCTCCCTAGAGCTCTTCGCCTCGTTTTTTAGATCCCACGGTCCAAGTTTCATCGTTGCGCCGGAACCGGACGCGCAGGTGGCTCGATCTGCGTGTCGCCTGCTGGTGAAGCTAGTCGTCGTTCTAGCGCCGTAAAGACGTCGATAATCTCCCGAGCCTCGTAGATCTGTTTCCGCTGTCGACCAAGGTAAGCCGGCGTGACTACTCCCGCATCACTAAGACGTTTCATCGCATCTATTGTGGCACGCAAGCTGCGGTCGATCATTGACTGCGCCGATGCCAAGGTGACAACGGGCGCACCCGGCAACACATCGATCAACCTTAGTGCGGCAGCATCAGAACGAACGGGGCCTAGGCGTGTGCGCCATTCGCCTTGGATAGCGCGAATTCGCTCCTCGAATCTCATTGCATCGACAGCCGCCCGCGCGCAGGCGCCGGCAAAAATCCCTAACCAGTGGTTTATGGCAGTTACGGCTTTTTTGGAACCCGGCGGTCCATCGTATGCGGTCCCGCGCAACCCTGCCAAATAGTCTTGCACATGTGTGGCAAGCACCAGCGAAACTGGTGGGCTAACGCGCTGAGTCAAGCCGCGTGATCGAAAAACCATGTGAATTAGCGCACGTCCGACGCGGCCATTACCGTCCGCAAACGGGTGGATATTCTCAAATTGCGCGTGCGCGATTGCCGCTTGAGCGACCGGTGGAAGCGAATCCTCATTGCAAAACGTGCAGAGATCAATAAGGAAATTTTCAACGATATCTGGTGGCGGCGGTACAAATACGGCAGCGCACGGATTGTACGAACTTCCGCCAATCCAGTTTTGTCGATCCCGGATGCGGCCGCCGTGATCGTCGCCTAGCGCGGTGCCTCCGAGCAGTCGGCGGTGCGTCTCAAGAAGCACCGGCACCGTGATTGGTGAACCTGCCTGCACCGTTTGAAGCGCGTACGTCATCGCTTCGATGTTGCCGAGAACCTCCGCAGCCGTTACATCGCCCCCATCCTCGCCGCTGGCGCGTGCGGCATCTGCGCGTAATAGGCGCCGCGCGCCCACCAGAAGGCCCTCGATTTTCGATGACGCAACTGATTCTGTCCTAAGCAGTAAGCGGGCAAGCGCCTCGGTGTCAGCCAAAGTCGATGTCCTGGCGTCGAGGTCTCGGGTAGCGCGCTCGGCATCCGATACGTCAGCGGCGGTGCTAGAATCAAAGATGAACTCTTGGCCGTGCAGATAGTCGGGGATATAGACCGCGTAGCGGCAGCCTTGGCGATCGCGTCGCGACAGGCCAGACTTGGGCCCCTTACCCCCCCAAATCCGTTGCTCTCGGCGCCCCATAGTTGAAGTTTAACGAATAACCTTCAATTAATCAAGGAGGTGGTGTAGCTTAGCGCCCGTGCCAAAGCCGCAGGAACTGCCTCATTGGTCCCTCGTCGGGGGAGATGGCACACAATCGGGCGACCTGGCCGCTTGCCTAGGTCCGCGTTACGGTAGCGCAAGGCCCTGCGCCGATCTGCCGCGCAGACTATCACCGCGTGCCAGCAGACAAAGAACGAATCGCGTCCCTACGGCAAGAGCTGCGCGAACTCGACGTGCGGCGCATATCCATCGAAAGCGAGCTTGCGGCGCTGGCGGGGGCGGAGGCCGAAATTCGTCGCCCCGATGCTCTGCCGTCCGAGAATGGGCGCCGATTGGGCGCGCGCGAAAAGGTCGCGCTCTTCCGCCGGCTTTTCGGCAGTCGGCCCGACGTCTTTGCGCTGCGGTGGCAGAATCGCAAAGACGGCCGTTCCGGATACGCACCGGCGTGCCACAACGAGTGGGTCGTCGGCGTTTGCGGCAAGCCGAAGATCAAATGCAGCGCGTGCCCGAATCAAGCGTTTATCGCATTCGACGACGGCGTCGTCGAGCGCCACCTGCGTGGGACGATCGCATCAAAAGGATCCGCCGAGTATGCGGTAGGCGTCTATCCGCTGCTGCATGATAATCGCTGTTGGTTCTTAGCGGTCGACTTCGACGGCGAGAGCTGGGCCGATGATGCGCGGGCATACTTGGAGGCGTGCCGCGCGAAGAACGTTCCCGCGGCGCTGGAGCGCTCGCGATCCGGCGATGGCGGACACGTCTGGATATTCTTTGACGAACCGATTGCCGCGGCCGAGGCCCGGCGGTTGGGAGCCGCGTTGATCACTGAAGCGATGGAACGCCGGCCAGAGATCGGGTTTAAGTCGTACGATCGTTTCTTCCCGAGTCAAGACTTGTTGCCGGCCGGAGGATTCGGCAATCTGATTGCCCTTCCACTCGCGCGCAGTCCTCGCGAACTCGGCAACAGCGTCTTCGTTGATGACGATCTGGAGCCATATCCCGACCAATGGGCCTTCCTCGCCGGACTCGAGCGGATCTCGGCAGCGCGAGTCTCCGCCTTGGTTCGCGACGCGCAGCAGGCCGGTCGCCTACTCGGCGTTCGCATGCCGGTGGATGACGAAGAACTGGAACAACCATGGCTGCTTACTCCATCGCGACGCGCCACACGGCAACCTATCCTCGGCACGTTACCGCGATCGGTTGGGATCGTGCTCGCCGACGGCATCTACATCGCACGCAGGGGGCTGCCGCCGGCGTTGGTCGCGCGCCTGATACGGACCGCCGCATTCGCAAATCCGGAGTTCTATCGCGCGCAAGCGATGCGGCGTTCGACATACGACAAGCCGCGAATCGTATCGTGCGCCGAACTCCATGCCGAGCATGTGGCGCTTCCGCGAGGTTGTCTCGATGAAGTCGTTGCGCTGCTGCGGGAGAACGGGGTGCGTGCCGAGATCGAAGACCGCCGTGAGTCGGGCGCGCCGCTCGACATCCGCTTTCTCAGCAACCTACAAGCCGCTCAGGGTCAGGCATTCGACGCTTTGATGGACCACGATTTCGGCGTCCTGGCCGCGGGTACGGCCTTCGGCAAAACGGTCGTCGCTGCAGCCGCCATCGCGAAGCGTGGCCGCAGCACGCTCGTGCTCGTGCATCGCAGGGAGCTGCTCGCGCAGTGGATCGAGCGGCTCAAGACCTTTTTGTCGATCGATCCGGCTGATATCGGGACGATCGGCGGCGGCCGACGCGCACCCACGCGGCAAGTTGACGTCGCCTTATTGCAGAGTTTGGTCCGAAAAGGGGTTGTTTCCGATGAGATTGCTGGATACGGTCATCTGATCGTCGACGAGTGCCATCATATCTCGGCGTCGAGTTTTGAGCTCGTTGCCCGTCGCTCGAAGGCACGATATGTGCTGGGACTTTCGGCAACGGTGACTCGCAAAGATGGCCACCATCCGATCGTCTTCATGCAGTGCGGTCCTATGCGATACCGAGCTCAAGCGCATACGGAAGCGCTGCAGCGTGGCTTCGAGCATCGCGTAATCGAACGGCAAACCGCCTTTGCGCTTCCTGAAGAACTGCGGGCGCCGGAGGCGCGGATATCGGCGATCTTCGCAAGCGTGGCGCTAGATGAGGCGCGCAATACGCTGATCATCGACGATGTGCTGGCGGCGCTTGAGGGCGGGCGCAATCCCTTGGTGTTGACCGAGCGCCGTGATCATCTTGATCTTCTCGCCGCGTCGTTCAGCGGTGCGGCGCGTAATATTACCGTGCTGCGCGGCGGAATGAACGCTCGCAGCCGGCGCGCGGCCGAAACGTCGCTGCGCGCACCCGAGAATGAGGAGCGCCTCATTTTAGCGACGGGCAGGTACCTTGGCGAAGGCTTCGATGACGCGCGTCTCGACGCGCTCTTCATCGCTATGCCATTTTCTTGGAAGGGCACGCTGGCGCAGTACGTCGGCCGTCTCCATCGCAGCCATGCCGGAAAGCGCGACGTGGTCGTGTATGACTACGTTGACGCCGGCGTTCCCGTCTTAGCGCGAATGGCTGCGAAGCGAAGAGCGGGCTATCACGCTTTGGGATACCGGGTTTCGGGTGTTGTTACCGTCGAAAGCGCGCGAGTTGACGAGCGCGGCACGCGTACATTGAGCGACGATCGACGGCCGTCGCAGGTTGCGGAACGATATTGGCTCTACGCCGAGCGCCGCGATCCAGAAAAGTATCCTGATCACGGACCTCGCGGCGGCAAGTGGCTCATCTTCGTCAAGACTGCCGAGATCGACGAATGGTGGACCAAAATCAGGGCTGCCACAGAGGCGGGGCAGCTCGGTAGCAGCGCCAAGGTGTCGACGGCGAAAGAGAATCCCAATGCCAAGGATCCTAAAGCGGGCGTGATCTGCGTGTACACGCATGACGTCGACGACGTGGCGGACTGCCGGCGCGTTCGCGAGGCGCTACGCGGACTCGGCGTGACTTGGAAGTTCCGTATAAGACCGATGCCGATACCGTCGCCGGTCGCTACGCAAAGGACGGTAGCCGCGCGAGCAGACTTTACGAGTGACTGCGGGTAGCGGCTTGCCTACCGATAACCTGTATCGGCTCGTCATCGCATCGACCGATCCCGACTGGTACCGGTTTCTCCGCGCCCATCCCGAATTGGACGAAGTGAACTTTTGGCGCCCCGGCGTTGCCTCGATGTCCATGGCAAAGGGAACGCCCTGGCTCTTTCTGATTCGCGGGACGAGCGAGATTTGGGGGTGCGGCTTCTTTTCGACGTTTGATTTCATGCCCATCGGCGTGGCATGGGACGCGTTCGGCAAAGCCAACGGATTCGATGAGTTCGCGCCATTCCTGGCCAAGGTTGCAAGGCTTCGGCGAAAACCCGCGCACGCCGTAGGAGGTATTGGCTGCGCCGTACTCTCCGGCGTGGAGTATTTCGACGCGCCGATCGATTACGCGCGCTATGGCCGAATTTATGGGCCGATCGCATCGCTAGACGTACGAACCCGTGACGGTGCAGAACTGCGACAGCAGATGGCGGCTCGCGTGCAGCGAAATACCGAAGCGTCTGCGATCATAAAGGGTAGTATAGGGAAACCGGTGCTCGTGATACCCCGCCTCGGTCAAGCGACGTTTCGCATCGAACTCGAAAGGCAATATCAAATGCGATGCGCGGTCACGGGTGAGCGTACCAGACCTGTCCTGGACGCGGCGCACATCAAGCCGTTCAGTCTGGTCAAAGAGCACTCCCTTTCCAACGGACTGCTCCTAAGGAAAGACATTCACAAACTTTTCGACGACGGCTACGTTACCGTCACGCCGGATAAGCGGTTCCTCGTGAGCAAAGCTATCAGAGCCGAATTCGAAAACGGCCGCGACTACTACGCTCTCGACGAAACGGTGATTCGCGAGCCCCTATCGCTCGAAGCCCGTCCGGCAAAAGAGTATCTCGAGTGGCATGCCGCCGAGCGCTTCAAGGGGTAGGCGTGCTCTTTTGTGTCACATTTTGTCACGGACGGATCGGAAACGGTCGGTATCGCCAGGGATGGTCAGGGATCGGTGCGACGAAAAAGCGTTACGGGATAACACTTTTCGGTAACGGACGGGATCGGCTGGAATCCCCGAGCGTGGGTTCGACTCCCGGCCATCCCAAAAGGTTTCTCGGCGTTTCTCTCCGAGAAAACCCGGCACGGTAGCCAGACTGGCCCTGCCGTTTACGTTGAACCATTTTCGCGCAACGTTATGGTAGTGTGTTATGCGGATGCAAGCGAGGCTGCGTATTGCCGGTCTGCTTCGAGCCAGTCGTCCTGGACGTCGATGCGGCGCATACGAGCGGGATAAGTACCCTTGGGATGCGTGGCGATCCAATCTTGCGCCAATACCGCAAGGTATTCGAACTTCTCCCAAAGCACGTCGCCTGCACCGCGCCGAAGTATTGCCAAATATGGCGCGAGATGCTCCCAGGCCTGAACGGCGACGCCGTCCCAAATCTGCAAGGCCAGTTCTTTATCGACGAGACCGGTCTTTACCAGCGTGCCCATGCTCTCGAAGAAGTTTCCGACCAGGTTCGCCTTTGCGATCAGCGCACGCGTTTCATCGGTCCGAACCGAACGCATCGCAACCTGGTAACGGAACGCTGGATCTTGTAGCTTTCCCGATAATCCCCCCTGAACAAAGTGCGACGCCTCCAAAAACGCCGGAGTTTCCGTCGTTTCGCGAAGTTCGTTGAGCGCGGCAATCTGATTGCTGCTTCGCGCATGGCGGAGCTGCAGTATGGCCGCGATTGCGGTTGCGGCGATTACCACGAAGGTCCCAAGTGTGGCAAGGGTGTTGGCAAGCTCTAACGACATGAGAAGGTCCCTCCGAAAACGATGCTTTCCCAGCGGTTCGATGACGTCTGCGGCTGTACCAGCTATCGCGATTAGCGCGAGGGTCATTTCTCATATTTTGTCACGGACGGGTAGGAAATGGTCGGAATCGGGAGGGATGGTTCGGGAACCAGTGCGGCGGGAAAGCCTTACGGATTAACAGTTTTCGGTAACGGACGGTATCGGCTGGAATCCCCGGGCGTGGGTTCGAATCCCGGCCATCCCAAAAGTTGCTAAGCTAAAGCGGTTTGCGGCGTAGCGTTGTACCGTTCGTCCGTAATGGAAATGTACGCCTGCACCTCCGCATCGCAAAAGCCGTTTGAGAGCCTTGCTTTCATCAAAGTCAAGTCGCGTGCCGTCCAGATTGTTGCGGCACGAGCGGTTATTGAACTATGTAGCGATCACGATCGTGACGGGGGTTGCGTGCGGGCCGGCCGGAAGCAGCGCCAATACCGCTGAGAAGAGAAGGCGCATACCGCTTAGCGCTTAGCTGCCGCTCGTTGGCGGGCTGACGGCTTGCCCGTACACTACACCCGGAGCAATCCCCGCGGGTATGATGCGCTTGGGATTCCCGCCAGTTGTGTAATTCCAAAACCCGTACCGCGTCGGGCAGTTGAGATTGCCGGAGACGACGGCATTGAGCTTGCGTGTCGTGCCGCTTACGAAGGGCTGGACCTCGGACATCCAGTTACGATAGGGATAACAGTCGTCGGTGAGGACGGTGACGCGCACGACCGTGACGGCCGAGCCGGAAACGGTGACGCGATAAATCGCCGTGGTGCTGGAGTACTGATAGTCCTGATCGGTGACGGCGAGGTAATAGCCGTCCCATTGCACGCTGCCGGGAAAATCAATTGTTAGTCCGGTCAGCAACGTAAACGTGCTTTGGTCCTTCGGTAGCTCCGCGAAGTAAACGCCGCTGGAATAACCAGTACCTTGCACGAATAGGTTTCCGTTCGGGTCGTAGCCGGGCGGATAATAGTGGTAGATCGTGGCGATGGTGTAGAACTTTTGGCTGCCAGTCAGACCGCCCGCGAAGATGTCGACTCCGCCCGTCCCTTCCCCGCTGAGGCCGCTGAAATTGCTAACGGCGACGTTACCCGTCATTGGATCGACGGAACAGCCAAGAGGAGTGCCGTACGTGTCGGTCGCCGTTGCAATCGGCGTTATGCCGCCGTGCGCGTATTCGGTAATTTCGTTGGTGCTGGTGTCGGCGACATAGACGTTGCCCGCAGCGTCCACGCAAGCACCGTATGGGGAGACCAGGCCGGTAATCTGCCCGTAGAGTTTGCCCGCCTTCACGCGGTAGTTATAAATGTCGACCGTACCGGTTGAGTTGTCGCCGGCGTAAATGAGCCACTGCTTTTTGGCATCGGGCAAAATCCACGATTTCCCGCGATTGATGTGCCGGATCGGCGCAATGCCCCGAGGATTGGTTTGGGCGAGAATGTCTGCGCCCGCGCCGCCAGAAGACGGCGTGCCGCTCCCGCAGCCGGCCAGCAACGGCCCGCTGAGTAGCGCACCGATCGCGAAGCGAAGAAAGGCGCCTGCGTTCACTGTGAATGCTCCTTTACAGCGTAAGGAAAACCGAACTGCGGTTCGTCCTGTGCACGGGTCCACCTCCCGATGATTGGGTCGCCGCGAGGGCTACCAGGCGCGGCGGACAAACCGTGGGACGCTGCGCGCATGACTTCGTGCCGAGGGCGCGCACCCTAAGGCACCGGCTAAGAGCGCGAGCGTCTCACGTTGCGGCGTGCGGCGATGAGCCCGTTCCAGCGCACTGATGCCATCGGAACTCATGCGGACCGGTTGCTCGCCCCTCGACTTCCATAGGCCCGGCTATCTTCGCGCCTTGCCTCCTTGTGCCCTCAGGAGCCCAGCGCGGCGATCGTCCGAGTCGGTTGTCCGGGTGTCGGTTACGCCGGCCGGCGGCACGCGGCATGATGAGGTCGGAAAGTCCCAGGTGAGCACGCCTTTCTGAACGACCTCGTCGCGGTGCGACGAGCACGTTTTTCATTTTGTCGAATCGCCGCGCGCGCGAACGCGCATCCATTCGGATCGCCCATAAACTGTCCGAGTTGTCTGTCCGGATGTCGGTTACGATGCGCTCGGCATCGCGGCACAATTGCCTTAACTCACACTTCTCTGAGATTGCAAGGAGTTCATCAAAAATGTGTTTGTTAAGGCTAACGCTCGGTGCGATGATCGCAGCATTTGTGGCCGGCTGCGCCGGGAATGTCTCGTCGCCCGGTTCCTTCGTTCCCAACTCCGAAACGCAGTCGCCGACATCGCACGCGCACGGCAAGCGTATTCACAATGAATCGTTCGGCGGTTACGTCTACGTTTCGAATCACTCCCAGCAAGGCAGCTCGGAGCTTGTAGTCTATCCTGCGGACGTGCAAAACCCCACACCGATGCGGACGATCAGCCAGGGCCTGACCGACGTCACCGGCGTCGCCGTCGACTCGTCAGGCAACGTTTATGTTGCTAACGGCAGCGGCGGAAACATCCTCGAATACGGCCCCGGCGGCGCGTCACTGGTCCAGACCTATTCGCTAGGTCTTGCCTACCCGGTGGGCATCGTGATTTCGGGCAACACGCTCTACGTTTCGGATCGAGGCAACGCCGCAAATGGATACTTTCAGCAAGTCATCGAATACACGCTGGGCGACCCGAAGCCGTCGCTGGGTATCGGCGGCCCGGGCAATCCGCCGCTGTTCAATGACGCAATCGCGGTAAATCCCCTTGGCTACAATGGAACTTTCTATGCATCGGCTAGTTCGCTCGCCGCGCCCCCCGATGGCCCCTGCCCCGCCGGCAGCAACGACCTAACCGTTGAAAACCTAAACCCGACCCTGTGGCTGATCCTCTCACTTTCCAACAATATCCAGGCGTCTGGTCTCGCATTCGATTCGAACGGCAGTTTGTATGCGGCCGACGTTTGCCGAAACGATGTCGCGATTTATACAAAAATCAAATACACGTGGACGTACTCGGGTAAGGTGGCTGGTACGTTCGAAGCTCCGTCGCTCTTGACGATTAACGATCGATTCTTGGTCGTCCCGAGCTCGGGCAGCGCGTCGCAGCCCGGTTACGTTACGGTGGTCGACCTATCGGGAAAAAGCCCGACGATCACGATCACCAAGGGTCTGGCGTACCCCGTCGGCGCAAGCTACGCGTCGGGCGCTTAGCGACGACAAGCCAATTGCGAAGATGGCGTTCCACTCGACGCCGCCCCGGAGAATCTCGGGCGGCGATCGGGGCGATCATCGGTCGCGGGATCGCTGCACTCGACCAGCCCGCATCGGACGCATTCGGCTGTGTTCGTGTCACATTTTGTCACTGAGGGGTCGGAGACGGCCGGGATCGAAAGGCGCGCCCAAGGCGCTCGGCAATCACCTCGACGGCCTTCGCTTCGGCGCCTGGCACGACGTGGGCACACGTGTTCAATGTCGTCACGGGCGTGCTGTGCTCGAAAGGCCGAACGTAACCTCGGTGCCGCCTTCTAAGGAAAGTGGAACATTCGGATTCCGATAGCGGTATTTATCAAGCGAGGTGTAGCTCGACGAACGATCTGGCGCCGGCCATCGGAGGAACGAATACGAGCGCAAGCCTATTGCTACCGCCGGTCACGGAAGCGTCGCCGCGCTTCAAGGCCAGGATGGCCGGTGCCTTTCAGCTACTCGAAGCCCTGTTCGCAGCATTTGGCTTTGTCATCATTCCCGGGAAGTTTATCGTCGTCGGCAACGCCGCGGCTACAGCGGCCAATATCCTCGGAAACGAGCGATTGTTTTGGCTGGCGTTTACATTCTCGCTCGTCGGCGTGGCGTGCCATATCGTTTGGGCGCTTCTCATGTACGAGTTGCTCAAACCTGTGAGCAGGAGCCTATCTTTGCTCGCAGCGTTCGTGATTCTCGTGGGATGCGCCATTCAGGCTGTTACCAGCCTCTTGTACCTCGCTCCCTTGCTCATCCTGCGGAGCGGTAGCTCCTTAAGCGCATTTACGCCGGGACAGTTGCAAGCGCTGGCGCTCGTGTTTTTCAAACTGAATTCTTACGCCTTCGACCTCTACCTCGTGTTCTTCGGATTCTGGTGTGTCCTGATCGGCTACCTCATTTTCAGGTCGACCTTCCTGCCCCGAGTTCTGGGAGTGCTGCTGACGATGAGTGGTTTGGGTTGGATGACCTACCTGTCACCGCCACTTGCAAGCCATGTGACGCTCTTCATTGTTGCCGCCTCCGCCATCGGGGAAATCCCGTTGGAGCTGTGGCTTATCGTGATGGGCGTGAACTCTCAACGATGGAAGGAACAGGCTGGGGTCGCGCGGTCGGGCAACGCAGCATGATTTATCGGGAACGGGCGCTGAAGGTTGTGGTGGTGGTAGGATTGCTTTTTTCGGCGTGCATTTTACTCTTGATCGCCTCTCTATGGCAAACGAACGTCTCGGGAGGCAGCAAAATGATGCTGAGCATCTACGCCCCCCTCGGGGTTTTCCTGCTGCTCCTCGGTGGCCACCCAAAATGTACCACCGGTGGCCGGTTGAAAATGTACCAGGGGTCGGTGGCCACTTGAAAGTGTACCACTGCGCGTGAGGTGATCCAGCCCGAGCATGCCAGGGCGGCGTCGCAAGATGCCGTTTATGAACCGACTGAGCATGGACGAGCGACAAACAATCATCGGTCTGCTGCGCCTCCGGTGGCCAGAGCGGCGGATCGCACGAGAGACCGGCTTCCACCGGGCGACGGTCCGGGGCATCGCCCGCGAGCTTGCCGCCGAGCCGACCGAGCCGCAAAGTGTACCAGAAGTGGCCACCGACCTGGCGCCGTCCTCGCGCAGCTCCTGCGAGCCGCATCGGAGCTTCATCGAGGCAGAGGTTGTCAAGGGCCGTAACGCGGTCGCAATCTACCAGGATCTGGTCGAGCATCATGGCTACGACGGCGCTTACAACGCGGTCAAGCGTTTCGTCGGCAAACTGCGACCAACTGAACTGAAAGTCAGTTGCCGGTTTGAGACTGATCCCGGGCAAGAGGCACAGGTTGACTATGGGGAGGGTGCGTTAACGCGGCACCCGCGGACCGGAAAATATCGCCGGCCACGGCTATTCGTGATGAAGCTGAGCAATAGCCGTCGTGCAT
Source organism: Vulcanimicrobiota bacterium (assembly GCA_963752825.1). GTDB lineage: Bacteria > Vulcanimicrobiota > Vulcanimicrobiia > Vulcanimicrobiales > Vulcanimicrobiaceae > Cybelea. Next base: position 1,711,745 of record CAVVZF010000001.1, read on the forward strand.
TTCGGCGGGTCGTCTGGGAATCGTCGAGCGAGATCTGGGGCAAGCTCCACGAAGACGCATTCGCGAAGTTCGGTGGCGCGCCGCATACGGTCCGACTCGACAACCTCAAAGAGGGCGTACTCAAGCCGGATATCTACGATCCCCAGCTCAATCCACTTTATGCCAAGATGCTCGAGCACTACGGCGTGGTCGCGCTGCCATGCCGGCCGTATGCGCCTGATCTCAAGGGGAAGGTCGAATCGGAGATCGGCTACACGCAGAAGACGGCTTTGAAAGGGCGTCGATTCGAGAGCATCGAGGAACAAAACGCGTATCTCGACCACTGGGATGAGCGCTGGGCGATGACGCGCATTCACGGCACGACCAAACGCCAAGTTCGCGCGATGTTCGAAGAGGAGAAGCCATTCCTCCAGCAACTCCCGCTGACGCGGTTCGAATACTATCGGGTCTCCGAGCGCACCGTTCACTTCGACGGGCACATCGAGGTCGACGGCGCGTACTACTCAGCGCCGCCGCGCTATGCCGGCCGTAGAGTGCCAGTTCACGTCGGCCGTTTGTGGCTGCGCATTCTTGATCGAGAAACGCACGAGTGCGTGCGCGAGCATCCCATCGCACTCTACAAGGGGCAGCGGCGAACGCACGAGGCCGATCGGCCCAAGCAAACGCCGATACAAGTCGAACAGCTCGCCGCGCGCATCGGTGGCGCTGGCCTTGGCTGTCGAGCCTTTGCGAACAGGCTCGTAGAGGACCGCGGCGCCATTGCGCTACGGGCGCTCTACGGATTGCTCGATCTGCTACGCCGCTACGATGCCGGAGCCGTCGATCGCGCCTGCGCCTTTGCCGTGTCCTCGGGCATCCCCAGCTTCAAGTTCCTGCGCACCTATCTCGCGCATCACGCAACTCCGCTCAAACTCAAGAACGAACACCGCATCATCCCGGAGATCACAACATACGCAGATCACTTCGCGACGCTAACGCAAGGAGCACCCTCATGACCACCGATGAACTGGACCGCTCGCTTCGGCAACTGCGATTGGGCGGCATGGCCGATACGCTTTCGATCCGATCCCAACAAGCCAGGGCCGACAGCCTCGGGCCACTCGATTTTATCGGCCTGCTCGTTCACGACGAGCTGCAACGGCGGCGTGACCGGCTGATCGAGCGGCGCATCAAGGCCGCCGGCTTTCGCGACCAAAGAACGCTCGATGCCTTCGATTGGAAGTTCAACGCGCTCGACCGAGCGCTCATCTTTGAACTGGCCAACTGCCGATTCATCGAACAGCACGAAGACGCTCTGCTGCTCGGCAATGCCGGCGTTGGCAAGAGCCACATCGCCCAAGCCATCGGCATGGCCGCCATCCACGCCGGTTTCCGCGTTCTATATCGGGAGGCACACGTGCTGTTCGAGGATCTGCTGCTGGCCAACGCCACGGGCGAACGAACCGATGCGATCGCAACGTACAGCGAGATACCGCTGCTCATCATCGACGACCTGGGGATGCGAAAGCTGCCCGCCAATGCTGCCGAAGACTTGCTCGAGATCGTGATGCGCCGCTACGAACGTACTTCGACGATCCTAACCTCGAACCGGCCGCTCGACGACTGGCCTCAGCTCTTTGGCGACACACCGGCCGTTGCCGCCTTCCTCGACCGGCTGATGCATCATTCGCACCTCATCGAGATTCGAGGCAAGAGCTATCGGCTTCACGAGCACAGCCTCACTGCCCGAAACCGGCAGGCAAAGGCCACGACCTAGACTAAGCTACAACGAACTTTACAACGCTCGGGCTGGTACATTTTGAAGTGGCCACGCCTGGTACAGTTTGAAGTGGCCGCCGGGGCTGCTGCTGGCGGCGCGTAACCCATCGGCCAATCGCAGCCTGATCGCATTCACAGCGTGGTCGAGCTTTGCTCACGGCGCCGTTATGGCGGTAATGGCGATTCAGAACGCGGACAATCGCGGAGACCTGTATGGCGTGGCTGGACTCGTCGTCATCGGTATTCTCCTGATCGTGCTGGCTCCGGCAAAGCCGTCAGGCAAGCAGTTAACGTAGATTAAGCTGTCTTTTCTGCTAGTTCATCCGGCCTGACAGAATAAGACTTTTCGGCATCGGACGGGATGGACCGGAATCCCCGAGGGTGGGTTCGACTCCCGGCCATCCCAATTATCGCTTCGGCTTTCAGTCTTTCTCGCGAAGGCGAGTCGAAGCGGCATCAAAGAAACAATGTGACGCTATTAGGGCTCGCGCCGTTGCTACCCGAGCTGACGGGTACGCGATCCCGCGATCAAGGATCCGCTGACAGAAAACGTCGCATCTTCTTCGAAGCTGTTGCCATCGTTCAGCGAGGAAATCTGCTGGCGGAGCATGACGCGTGAGTCGTGACTGGTTCGTGCCGTGATCTTAGCGTGAACGTTTGGGTTCCGCGCGAAGAACGACGCGAAGTATCCGTCGATACGTTGGGGCGTTCGCACGATGGTACCGCGATCGTCCACGTACCCATCGGATGAATAGAGTTCCGCCAATGCGGCGGCATTGTGCGCATTAAAGGCGTTAACGTGGCGTTGCGCCAGCTGCTCGGGGGTATCCCGAACCAGGTCGCCGGGATGGTATGCGCGCCCGTCCTTGACCACGAGGCGTACCGACGAAACGTTTCGGATGTCGTCGACGGGGTTCTCGTCGAGAACGACGAGGTCGGCGAGCTTGCCGGGAGCGATCGTGCCGAGTTCACGGTCACGCGCCATGTGCTTTGCACCGTTTAGCGTTGCCATAACGAGGACGTCCTTTTCTGGCACTCCGGATTGCACCATGGTTTCAAGCTCCGCGTAGAGCGACGAAGCGTGGAGCGTGCCGATATTTCCGGCGTCGGTCCCGGCTGCGATCGTCACGCCGGCGTCGTGCAACCGGCGAAGGTTCCGCATTGCTGCGGCCCTGCGTTCGGTGGGATCCACTTTTTGCGCCGCCGCAAGCTGCGACGGGGTCTCGCCGCCAGGCAGATCCGCTAGCATGAAGAGCGTCCCGACTGTTTCCGGGTTTGCAAGCCGCAAATCTTGAATTGAAAGCTCGGGTCGCTCGGCTAGGGTTGTTTCGTAGCCGCCCAGTACGCGAATCGTCGGACAGAGAATGACGTTCTGCTTTTTCAAGAGCGCTACGAACGCATCGTCAACGTCCTCATCGAAAACGCTGTGAACGAGAATGTCGGTTCCGGCCTCAGCCGCTAATCGTGCCGTTTCCAGCTCCAAGGCGTGAATCGCAACTCGGAGGGTCCGCGCTCGGCTCTCTGCGACCGCCGCATGCGCTACCGGCACAAACGCCGCCGCAGGATGGTCTTTCGTGACGATCCACCACAGCTTAACAAAGTCGGTTTGATATTGGGCTTCGAGCCGAACGAGCGCGCGGGCCGCATCGGGCGAGTCGATTTTCACGATCGGGGGATCGCCATGCGGTGAAAGGATCGAACGGTCGACGCTCGAGATGAGCGGACCGGCTGCTGCCACACGCGGAGCGAGCGGCATGCGCGCGGCGCGCGCTCGCACGTCGTAGTTCCAGAACGGCCCTCCGACGTCGCTGACGGAGGTGATGCCGGCGCGGAGGTAGCGGGCAAAAGTATCGCCGAGATGTGCGTTGATCCAGGCAAGCTCTTCGGTATACGGCCGCACCGCGCGCAGATCGATGATGTCGGGACGTGTGAACAGGCCACCCGACTGGAAGAAATGCACGTGCGAATCGATGAGCCCGGGCAGAACGAACTTGTCACGGACCATCACGCGCTGCGCGCCGCTCGGAACCGTCACGCTCTCCGATGGCCCGGCCGCAACAATGCGGTTTTCCCGCAGTACAATCGTGGTATCGTGCACTACCGAGAGCTCGTCGCCGATAAAGGCCGTTGCTCCGACAAGCGCCGTAACGGCTGCGCCGTTATTGACGGGCGAGACCCCGGGAAGGCTCGGGGCGATACTGCCGAGCAACGGCAGACTCCCAAGGACGGCAAGGTTTTTGATGGCCTCCGTACGCGTGATGCCCGCCAGATCGCTCAGGTCGTAGAAGCACATTCGGCGTTCCTCCAGAGGCTGATCAGTTCTTCAAGCCTACGAGCCACCACTCCCGAAAGCCATAGCCTTCGAGCACAAGTCGCAGTGGCAGGCGCAAAATGTGGAGCTCCTCGGAGCGCGAACGGCGCGCTCTACCGCGCAGAAATGCTAGCTCAGGCCGCCTCGATTTCGGGCACGGGTCGCTTTGGCACGTCGTTAGGCCGCTCGCGTCTCGTCTGCTGGGTTGCGCCCGATGGCGCGAGTTGCGCTCCGTTGCCGCCGCTGCTGCAGCCGGCGAGAATTACGAGTGCCGCCGAGATACCTTCATCCGCGAGTTCTCCTTTAGATCGAGCCGGCGACGGTGTTGAACAGTGCGCTGAGATTCGAACCGAGGGTTGTGACCGCTGCGATGGCGACGAGAGCAATCAGGGCGACGAGCAATCCATACTCGACCATGGTCGCACCTTCTTCGTCGCGCGTTATGGACTCGAGAGTGTTAAACATTCTGTGTTCTCCTACCGAATTACGATAAAAAGCAGCTCGCCCGATAATAGTGGGCGATGCCGTCTCATCACACGGGTACGGACCAAGCCGGCGGAGCCCTGCCGCGTGGGCGCACAGTTTATCACACAGTTGACCGCACAGTTGCAGCGTCTTCAGGTTTTTCTCTCTAAAGTGGCGATCGCAGGCGCGAGTACGATGCGCAGGCCACTCCACGGGTGATTCCCTGCCGACCGCGCACCGACGTGCCGCTTCTACCATCGCGGCCGCCATTGAACTGGTATCGGCGGCGGATCGCATCGCTTAAGGCTTGTGTCACGTTTTGTCGGGGGGTTCGACTCCCGGCCATCCCAAAAGGACCGCCATCGATGGCGACACGTCCCCGGGGCCCGGGAGCACCGACCGTGCAGCACAAAACGAGAACGATCGAATGGCGCGTGCAAGCATGACGCGGTAATCCTCCCGAGTACGACCGAGGGCGTTGCTAGCCTCGCAGCCTGGCCGGGTGGCGATTGCGCCAATAACGGAGATGGCGTAGATTGCGACGCGGGTCGCTGCTCCTTGGTAAACTTGCAGGAGGATATCCGCGGACGCATTCAGAGATTCTTCATGAGTCAGCTTCAGACTGACGCTAACTCGCTTGATTTGGGCAGCAAGGCCCCGCCGGAGGTTGCACATGCCAGGTAGCAATCGTATCTCGTTGGGTGCGATTCATGCTGTGGGCGCGATCGCGTTCGCGCTCGCCGGATGCTCTTCGCTTGCGGGAGCGCCGTCATCAGCTGCGCTCACTGGCGCACACGTCGGTAAGACGCTCTCAGTGAACGGAAGGCCGGTAACGGCAGCGCGCGTGAATCTGAGCCCACTGCCCCGTTTCGAAACGCTTGTTCCTGACCGGCGTAGGCGCTCGAGGAAATTCGAGTACGTAATCAACAACTACAGCAGCTACGCCAGCATTTTCGACTATCCGAAGAGCGTTCAGCAGATCGGTTCGATCTACAACGTAGGCGGCCAAGGGTGCACGAACGTCCTCTACGGCTACGGGAAGGACATTATCTGGATCGTCGCGGGCAGTACCCAGATCAACGAGTACAGGGTCCCCCAGACGCCGGTCAAGACGCTCTCCGTCGCCTTCTCTTTCCCAACCAGCTGCGCCATGGATCCAAGCGGCGACCTTGCCGTCGGGAACTACGACGGCGGCGAGGTCGCCATCTTCAAGAACGCGAGTGGCTCGCCTAAAGTTTACACCACGCCAATGGACGAAGAGTTCTTCGACGGCTACGACAACCAGGGTAATCTCTTCGCCGACGGCTTTACCGGCGACCGCTCGGGCTTCGCGCTCGCCGAGCTCCCCAAGGGCGGCACTAAATTCGTGACAATCAAAACGAGCAACACGGTGCAGTTCCCTGGCTCCGTGCAGTGGGACGGTACCTACCTCACTGTCTTCGATCAAAATGCGAACGCGACGTATCAATACACCGTCAGCGGAACGACCGCGACGTTGAAGGGCACTGTACAGTTCAAGGGTTCCAGCGACTGCGCGCAGACCTGGATGGTTCACGGCCTTATCTATTGCGGAGATGCGGTTAACGACGACGGCGAGGTTTTCAAGTACCCGGCGGGCGGTTCACCGGTCGCCGTCTTCACGGGCAATTTCGACATCCCGCTCGGCGTGGTGGCAGCAGCGAAATAATCTGCGTTCTTTTCTCCGCAGAGGAGTCAGCTCTTCGCCGACGGCGACGAAGGCAGGACGAAGAGCCGCCGAATCGACGGCGAAAGCCGGTTCATGATGGCGAGCTCCCAGCCTTCGGCGAGGGGTGACGCGCACGCGCTGCCGACCGGCACCGTGACGTTTGCCTTCACCGATATCGAAGGCAGCACGGCACGCTGGGACCGCAACCGTGTGGCCATGCAGGAGGCCGTGCGCCGGCACGACGCGATTCTACGCGCCGCCATTACCGAGCACGGCGGCCACGTCTTCAAGACAATGGGCGATGCGTTTTGCGCGGCGCTCGCGCGGCCTGAGGATGCCGTGGCCGCAATGTTCGTCGCGCAGCAAACACTAGCTGCCGAAGATTTCTCGGCGGTCGACGGGCTGCGCGCGCGAGCCGCGATTCATACCGGCACCGCCGACGAGCGCGACGGCGATTATTTTGGGCCCGCACTCAATCGCGTCGCACGGCTGCTCGCGATCGGCCACGGGGGCCAAATCCTGATCTCCAGTGTGGCGCGAGACCTTGCTCACGGCGATCTGCCCACCGGCGTAACGCTCGTTGATCTGGGTTCGCACCGTTTACGCGATCTCACCGAAGCCGAGCGCGTGTGGCAGCTCGACATCGCCGGCTTGCCCAACGAGTTTCCGCCCCTGCGCTCGGTCGATGCGCTGCCCAACAACCTGCCCATCCAACGCAACAGCTTCGTTGGGCGCGAGCAAGATGTCGCCGAAGTCAAAGAACTGCTCGAGCGTCACTCGCTTGCTCACGCTTGTTGGGTCTGGCGGCGTCGGCAAGACGCGCCTGGCGATTCAGGTCGGCGCGGAACTGCTCGATCGCTATCCCGACGGCGTATGGTTCGTCGACTTCGCTCCGATCAGCGATCCCGAGCTGGTCGCAAGCGTCGTCGCGCAAGCAGTGGGAATGATCCAACAGCAAGGCCGCCGGGTCGACGAGGCGATTCCGCCTTGGCTCAAACGCAAAAAGCTACTGCTCATCTTCGACAACTGCGAGCATGTTCTGGAACGCCTCGTTATGCTTGCCGATGCGATTTTAACAACGGCGCCAGACGTTCGCATCTTAGCGACATCGCGCCAAGGGCTCGATATCAGCGGCGAAGCGGTCCACCGGCTCCCCTCGCTTGCCGTCCCCGTCGAAGCTACCGGTTTGACGACGGACGAGGCGCTGCGCTACGGGGCGGTGGCGCTCTTCGTCGATCGCGCGAAAGCCGCCAACACGCGCTTTGTCCTCAGCGACGACAATGCACCGAACGTCGTGGAGATCTGCCGCCGGCTCGACGGCATTGCGCTAGCGATCGAGTTGGCCGCCGCGCGCGTGAAAGTGCTCTCGATTCCCAGCCTCGCGCAACGGCTGGGCGAACGCTTCAAGCTGCTCACCGGCGGAAGCCGTGACGTGCTGCCGCGTCAGAAGACGCTGACCGCGCTGATCGACTGGAGCTACGATCTGCTCACGCCGCAGGAGCAAATCTTGTTCAACAGGCTGGGTGTGTTTGCCGGCGGCTTTGGTTTAGATGCGGCCACCGCGGTCTGCGGCGGCGAGGATCTCGATGAGCTCGAGGTCTTGAACCTGCTCAGCTCGCTGACCGACAAGTCGCTGGTCGTCGCCGACACCAGCGGCGAAGCCGAACGCTACCGTCTGCTCGAATCCACGGCTGCGTATGCGCTGGAGAAACTCGCCGCGGCAGCCGAGCGCAAGCGCATGGCGCGCCGTCACGCCGCGTATTTTCTCGAGCGGGCCCAGGCCGCCCGCGAACGGCGCGGCACGGGTTCGACGATTGCGTGGCTTGCCGGCATCGAGGTGGAGCTCGACAACTTCCGCGCGGTGCTGGAGTGGGCGCTGAAGCAAGACAACGACGCTGTGCTGGGCGGCGCGATCGCCGGCGCATTGTCGGGGCTTTGGGTTAACGGCGGCCTTGCCGTCGAAGGCCGCTACTGGATCATGCTTGCGCTCGCGCGCATCAGCGAAGCGGAGCAGCCGGCTATCGCGGCGCGCCTGCAGTTCGCGCTGAGCAATGTTTTATCCGGCAAACATTGCTACGACGCGGCGCAGCGGGCCTTGCAGCTGTACGAATCGGTGGGCGATCTGCGCGGTGCGGCTCTTGCGCAGCGACTTCGCGGGGTCGGTCTTTTTCAGATGGGTCGGCTTGAAGAGGCGCGCGAGGCGACTGCTCAGGCACTTGCGGCGTCGCGCTCGTGCGCGGACGCGGGGAGCACGGCACTTTGTCTTGGACTGCTGGCGGTCGTCGAGAAGGGTCGAGGCGATCTCGGCGCGGCGCGCGAGTTGTACGCGCAGTCGCTCGCGGGCCAGAAAGCGCTTGGAAACGAGCTAGGGACTGCTTTGGTGTTGGGCGATATGGCGGAGTTGGAATTTGCGGCGGGTGACTCCAAGCAGGCGTTGCGTTTTGCAAACGAGGCGTTGGAGATCGACTCACGCGGGAAGAACGTAAAGAACGTCGCCATCGGTTACAATAACATTGCCGCTTATCGCATCGTGCTCGACGACCAGGAGGGAGCCCGCAAATCGGCGCGCGACGGGTTGCGCTTCGCTCGACAGGTGCAAGACGAACTTCAAATCGCCATTGCGGCCCAGCATCTCGCCCTGCTTGCGGCACTCACTGGCGATCCGCGACGCGGCGCTCAGTTACTGGGTTACGTAAACGCACAGTACGGCCAGCTCGGAATGCAACGCGAAGCCACGGAGCAATGGGGCCACGACGAACTGCTGGCGGTGTTGGGCGAGTCACTGAGCGACGATGAGATCAAGAAACTTGCGACCGAAGGCGGCGCGTGGTCGGAAGATCGAGCAGTCGAAGAAGCGCTGAAAGTTTAGGCGCAGTCGCCGTGGCATCGATCCGGATTTGATTGCCGCTGCTCTATCGCGAAATTGCAGATCTGGTGCGAAGATCCCAGAACCGGGAACGCGCGTTCCGAAGTCGCGTCCACAAGCTTTCGGGTAGCGTAGCCTTACGCGCGGACACGGCTTTACGCAAAACATCGCCTGATCCGCGAGGGAGCAACACGACCGCTTGCTCTATGCCCTGTTCATTGACTGTTGCTCCGACGATCTGTCCGCTGTCGTTAATGTTGGCGCCAAACGGCACAAACAGCCCGCTGCTTGGCGGAATGAGCGTATTGAGATCGTACATTGACCCGTTCTGCCAGAGGTAGCCTCGACAGTCTTCGCTCGCGTCGCACGATTCGCCGACGACCTGCCCCTCGTCGTTGATCCCACCGGCGAAGCTATCGACGTCGCCGGGTAACGTGCCAAGATCGCTCATCGTGCCATGCTGCCAGAGAAAAGTATGAGTCGCCATGTTTCCGGAAACGTCTGAGTTGCCAATGACCTGACCCCGGTTATTGATGTCCAGTGCTACGTTGACGCTGCCTCCGAGGCTGCCGAGGTTGACTGGGGAGGCATTTTGCCAGAGCAGCGCGTGAGTTGCTGGAGCGGCGCACGAGCCTGAGTTTCCAACGGCGTCCTTCCCGGACTGGGTAATTGTGTACGCGTATGAGACGGTATCGCCGGCGAACGGCGGCAGGGTTGTGATCTTCCCGTTCGGCTGCCAAACGACGCCGAAGTAATCGAGGACGTGCGGCGGCGTGCAGCTCGGGTCTTGGGTACTGGTCTCGGCAGCACCGACCATCTGGCCGCGCTTGTTCACGTCGTTGGTGTTGTCGTTATTTCCGCCAAGCGTAGGGAGCGACCTCATCTTACCGTGCTGCCAGCTAAACCCGAGGCAAATGTGTGACGTGCCGAAACCGCAGAAGTTTTCGTTATTGGGGTCGATTTCCGAGGTTTCAGACCACCCCACGAACTGACCCGGGGCGCCATGGAGGTACTGGAAGATCCCGCTGTTCGGGCCGCCGAGCGTGCCGAGGTCAATCGTGCGCGGCGGATGTTCCCAGATCTGGGCGTGTTCGACTTCGTTTCCGGTTAGAAGCGACGTGCCGCTGGCCTGGCCACTACTGTTGATGTTGATGGCGAAGCTAACGCTTCCGCCGAGCGAGTCGAGCGTGACGAGATCGTAGTGCGTGACGCCTCGCGTTGATCGTACGTCCGACCTGGATTGTGTAATGCTTTGCTGTGTCGATGCTGAAGGGGCGAAGGTCGATGATGGTACGGCGCCGCCACAGCCGGACAATACAGCGGCGGCCGCTAATGCGACTGCCGCATAAAACGCCGTAATCGAAATTCTCATTGACAGATGCTCCTCTCCACCAAGAAGGTGTGGCGGCGCCTTGCCGTTGATGCCGGGAGTAACGTCTACGTCGCTCACATTGTGACGCAGCCTGTATTTTTCGGAATACAAGCGACCCGACCTAAGCTTGTTCAAAATCACTATCCTTAAGGGCCGTGAACCGCGAGCGTCCTGTAATACTTACTTTAATTTCAGAATTTCAGGAATCGTCAGGTGCAGGAAGCGAGCCCGCGAGCCCGCCAGCCGGTTTCCGACCGAGCTTGCCGTCAAATGCCAACCGGCAGGTTCGACTTCCGTCGGCGCCGCGTTAATCAACGAGCGCGGGGTTGCGCGTCACATTTCGAAAGTTATGGGTGCCGGGGTGCTCCTCAGGATGACATCCCGACGCCTGTTTACGACTTAGTACACGTAGTTTTGGCCGTGACCTTCCACACTCCGCCGACCTTCGCTTCGCTGAGATCGACTTGCTTAGTCATGGAAAGCATGGTAAACGTGTCGCGAATCGGCGTTACCGTGCCGTCTGTGTCATAGAACGTCCCAATCCAACGGATTGTTTTTCCGGTTTCCTGCGTTGTCTCAGTTCCGTACTTCCCGCCGGAATCTGCGTACGGCGCGTACCAGGTCTTCGTTTTCGCAAGATACGAGTTGTAGCTGGTAACGTCGCCGTTCGGGCTTGCGGTCCTGATCATGATGTTGCCGTCTTTGACCTTAGTCGCCGTAATCGTAGTCGATGCTAACGCGCCCAGCTCCGAGGGGTGCACCGGGTTTGTGCACGACCACGTACCCACCATCCAATCGTATCCATGCGGACCGGCACCGACCGCCGACACGGACATCGGTGTGTCACTCAGCGCCGGTCCGGCAAGACTAGGCGCGAGCACAGCTGCGCAAGCAACAAGCGCAAGAGCGAGCCGTTTCATAAGAGTCACCTCCGTGGCCAGCAAAGCAAACAACTGAGCCCTTGGCGAAAACTCAGAAGATCCCTGGCCAGGACGAGCCGCGTTCCGTGGTTTCGCGAAGTTCGTTGAGTGCGGCAATCTGATTGCTGCTTCGCGCGTGACGGAGTTGCACGACGGCGGCGATAGCGGTTGCAGCGATTACGGCGAATGGTCCAGGGCGGTACCAGCTATCGCGCTAGGGTTGCCCATTTTGGTGCCATGGAGCAATAGTCAGTCGCCATCTCATTGGCTTCGGGTTCTCCGTGCGATTGCTCCTGAGGAAAAGGAGGAGTAGTTTGGCCCCTCGGCGGTGAAATTTCGTCAGGCGTTTCGCAGGGGGTTCACGATGCGCCTTTCTCGCACGTTCACGCCGCTTTTTCTCAGCGCTGCTGTAGGTTGTTCGCAGCACGTGGGGTCGTCGCCGATTCCCCCCTTACCGTCCGGCTCGTTTGCGCGAGAAGTGCCGATGGCCGGCGGCGGCTTCAAGGCCCTCTACAGCTTCAAGGGAAATCCCGACGGCCAAAACCCATATGCGGGTCTGGTCACTGTTAAGGGCACGCTCTACGGCACGACCGAGCTCGGTGGTAAATACGACTTCGGCGTGCTCTACAGGGTGAGCACGTCTGGCGCCGAGCAGGTGCTGCATACGTTCGGGAATGCCTCGATCATCGACGGCTCGGATCCGTATGGCACCCTTATCGTGCTGAACGGCACGCTCTACGGCACGACGTACTATGGCGGCCATGCGCCCGCGGACTACGGGACCGTTTACAAGGCGAGCACGGGGGGCGTCGAGCACATCGTTTGTAGCTTCACGTCGAGTCAGGGCGAATTCCCATATGCGGGCGTGGTCGCGTTAAATGGCGAGCTGTATGGGACCACGCACCAAGGCGGAAAGCGCGGCTATGGAACCGTCTAGGGCTGCACCAGGTCCGGCAACGTACGCGTCCTCCATAGTTTCACGCTATCGCCTGACGGCGCATACCCATACGCGCCGCCGGCCGCCCTCAAGGGCACGCTCTACGGCACCACATATCAAGGCGGCACGAAAGATAATACCTACGGCTACGGCATCGTTTACAAGGTGACACCGTCTGGCGGATACCACGTACTCCACAAGTTCACGGGTTATCCCGACGACGGCGCATACCCGTATGCTGGTCTGCTTGCCGGCGACGGATCGCTCTATGGCACCACGGCCGGCGGTGGTGCCTACAGTTCCGGAACGGTTTACAAGATCAGCCCGTCGGGCGCGGAACACGTCATCTACAGCTTCAAAGGAAATCCGGACGGCGCAGGCCCGAATGCAGGCGTGATCGCCGTCAACGGTACGCTGTACGGCACGACGTCGGCCGGCGGCACATACGATCAGGGGACGGTTTACAAGGTGACCACGTCCGGTAAAGAACGGGTGCTGCACAGCTTCACAGGCACCGCCCCGGATGGTTCAGACCCGGTCGGCCGTCTCGTCGATCTCAACGGCGAGCTCTACGGTACCGCATTCTCCGGCGGTAAGCTCGGCGATGGAATCGTATTCAAGGTCGCACCGTAATCGGCCCAAAGTGGTCGCCCTCGCGCTCAGCTATCGGAGGTGCACGATGCGGATACTTATCCTCAGTCTTTGCGGCGTTCTGATTACTAGCTGTGCCCGCGTAACTGGGTCGTCACCGCTTCCAATCGGTCTTTCGAATGGCGCCCACGCACTAAGCAATAGGCCGATCGTAGCCAGCTACAAACAGCTTTTCAGCTTCGATGGGGCCGACGGGGCCTTGCCGGGAGCTGCACTGACCAACGTCAACGGCCGGCTCTACAGCACGACGGATATCGGCGGTGCACACTACGCCGGCACCGTCTTCAGTATCACGACCGCGGGAAAAGAAAAAGTAATCTACAGCTTCAAGGACAGCTTCGACGGATCGGGTCCCGAGGACACGCTGATCAACGTGCGAGGCGTCCTCTATGGAACCGCGAACGGCGCTGGTGCCAACGCTGCGGGGGTGGTGTTTAAGATGACGACGTCGGGCAAAGAAACGGTGCTTTATAGCTTCAAGGGCGGAAGCAGGGACGGCGCTTACCCTCAGGCTGGTTTGACCCACGTCAACGACGTCTTCTACGGCACTACCACCAATGGAGGGACGCACAATGACGGGACCGTCTTTTCAGTAACTGCGTCCGGCAAGGAACGCGTGCTCCACAGTTTCAAGGGCGGGGCCGACGGCATAGATCCTCAAGCCGGGCTCACCGATGTCGGCGGAGTGCTCTATGGCACGACGTCATCGGGTGGCGCAAGCAGTGACGGAACGGTCTACTCGATCACGACGTCCGGTCGCGAACGCGTGCTGCATAGCTTCAAAGGGACCCCCGACGGTTTTGAACCGCTAGGCGGCTTAGCTGACGTGAACGGACTGCTTTACGGCACGACTGACGGCGGTGGCGCACCGGGTGGGAGCGGAACGGTCTTTACGATCACGACATCCGGCAAGGAACGCGTACTCTACACCTTCGTGGGTGGTAGCGACGGAGACGATCCCGAGGCCGGTCTGACCGACGTCAAAGGCGTTCTTTATGGCACGACGGGCGGAGGCGGTACCGACGAGGTCGGCACCGTTTTCAGAATCACGACGTCCGGCAAAGAAACCGTACTCTATCGTTTCAAGAACGGAACCGACGGGGCGTCCCCGTTCGCCGCACTGACCTACTTAAACGGCAAGCTGTATGGCACGACCGTGGGTGGAGGTTCAAGCAGTGACGGGACCATCTTCGAAATATCCGCTGGCACCCGTTAGCGACTCCCGGCCATCCCAAGAGTCACACCGCCAGCGCCTCGGCGACTGCTTGGTCTTCCGATAGCTGCGCGCCTTCGGCGGCGAGCGCCTCGATCTCGGAATTGCTGAGCTTTTCACGCAGCGCAGTCAGGAGCAGTTCGTAGGCGCGTTGCTCGGTCGACTCGCGCACGTAGTTTTCATTCAGAAACCAAGCGTCGACATATCCGAGGAGCCGCCCGCCACGGCGAACGTCGCCATTGTGGATTGCGACGGTGGCAAGGTGCTGCATCGAAACGGCCACATTGAGCGCGAAGACGCCGCGCGCGTGCCGTAGCGCGTCGAGGGCAGCGATGCGCGCACCGGCGAGATCGCCGAGCGCAATTCGGTATGCTGCCCCATTCTGCAACGCTGAGATTACAAGCCGATCCGCGCCAGGTCCACGCTGTTGGTCCTTGATCTCTGCAACGAGCTCGAGCGTTCGTACGGCGTTCCCCACTTGGAACTCGAGCTCGGCCATGTTAACGCGTATCGTGGTTGCGCCATGCAGTACCGTATCCGTGGACGGGAAACCGATCATCACCAACGGGGCTCTCGCCGCACTCCAACCGTAGCGCGGCGCGAGCCTTTAGGCCTGCCTTCGGTCGCGGCAGCGCGCGCAAAACTTGTTTCCTACATCACCTCTTTGATTCCGGTTCTGATCAAGAGCCAATTTGCCGGATACGACGTGACGAACCCGAGGGCCATGCCGATCTGCATCATGAACCAGAACGTGGGTTGAGTAGGCATCAAGTGCGGGTGAAACAAGGCGAAGTACGAAACGGCCATCCATCCGAACAGCCCGATCTCGAATGCGGTCAGCGAAAGCGTGTCGGCCTTGATCGCCGCGCGCAGGCCGCCCGCGAGCGAGAGCTGCCGCATCGGGGCGATCGCGAAGTACTGAAACGCGATGCCGAACGCATACGCGAGAATGTAGTCGCCGATGAACTCGGTCAGGAGCATCGAGCCGAATAGCGTGAGGCCGGTGAAGAAGATGACGAACTCCGCGATGACGTCGCCGAGGACGCAGCCCGCGCCGCAGTGCGAGACGCCGATCGCGACGCGGCCGTAGAATGACTTCTCATGCGAAGACGGGCGGCCGAGGCGCGCGTACAGCCAGAGCGCGACGGGACCACCGTAGAGCGCGGTGATCGGCCAAGCCCAGTTCATGATTGCCATGGGTTGCGGGAAGCGCACGATGTCGATCACGACGATCGCCGCGCAAAGTGCGGCTACGACGAGCGACGCTACGGCGAGCGCATTGAGCCAGGATGGAACCATAGCTTAGTGCCGGGCCGTCTTCCAGGATAGGTTGACGGCCGGCTCCGCCGAACACGGCCACCAGCGATGTCGCTTTGGCTGACTAACCCTCCGTCGTGGGCGTCCTTCGTATTGGTCGTCGGGGTCGCGACTGCGATCTCGCTCGTCACGACCCTCGTCGCGCGCTCGTGGCACGGGCGCAGGGCCGTTAGCGCTGGCACAGTGCGCATGCGGCGGCGCCGATCGAACTGCGGATCGCGCTGTGCCTCATCGCGCTGACGCTGTTCGGCGTGCTCGCGCTGGCTATGCCGGAGCGCCTGGACACGCACCTGGCGCTGAGCGCATTCATCGGCGTCGCCATCGGGTCCGTCTTCTGGGTGATGGTCGCGCTGGCGTATCCGTACTGCGGTAGCGTCAGCATCGGCCCGGGCCAGATCGCGACGGCGCTGCGGCCGCGCTAGCCGCTTAGCGCAAGGCTTGCGGCAAGAAATGCCGTTGGCGCGCGCACGACGTTAGTGGTGGAGCAACGTTGTCGTGTCCGGACCGATGCCGCTGATCTCAACGATGGTCTGTCCCTTCGCCATCGCGTAGTGGTGCACGCCGGCCGGTATCGAAACGACGCTGCCGGGCCCCAGCGGCTTCATCTTGGAAGTGTCGATTGTATCGCCGAGCCCGACCATCAGCTCGCCACTGATAACGGTCACGTGTTCGGTCGCCCCATGAAAATGGGGTGGCGCAACTCCACCGGGAGGCGCCTTGAGCAGGTACGCGTAGTACTCGCCGGCCTTCGAAGGATCGCCGGCGACTAGCGCCATTTCGAATCCCTTGAACTGTGGTACCGGCTGCCACTTCGCGGTATCCAGCGTCACGATGACGGGCTGCGCTGCAGCTCCCGCCACGGTGAGCGCCACCGCGAACGCAAGTGACGCAAAAATCGATCGAGGAAGAAGCATGGGAATACCTCCGTGGTTTTGCAATTCGACGGTTGGCTGCCGGGTTACTTTGCGTGGGGAGCGGCGATCTCGGCCAGCATGTCGGGGGTCCCCGCGATGCGTTCCAAGTGCGGATAGCGGATCCCCTCGTGGTAGTCGAGCGAGAGGGTCTGGTACCAGCCGTTCTGCGTCGCGATCAACGCGATAGGCGCATTGGAATGCTGGGCGCGCCTCAGCGCGTACGCAAGCACGTCGGCCGAGAACTGCTGGCCATCGACCGCGAGGACGTGCATGCCCGGCGCGAGCCCGGCCCGCCACGCCGCCGAGTTCTCGCGTACGTCGCTGACGACGCCTTCGGCGCCGATGTCGCCGCCGAAGGCGTACCACCCCGTGACGCCGTTGCCATTGGCCTGCTCCGCAGTGATGAACTCGTTAGGCTTGGTGGCGTATACAATGCGCCAACCCGCGCGGGCGAGCTCGTCGCTCGGCGGATGTGGGCTGGGGTGGTAAACGTAGCGTTCGAAGAGGTCATGCCAATCGTAGCGCTCGACGTCGTTTAATAGGCTCTCGACCTGGGCGCGAGTATACGTGACCACGACCGGTCCTGTGACCGCCGGCTCGGTCAAGCGGTGAAGGAACGTGTCGAGCGAGCGTGCGCCGTGCGAGCGCTCGCGAATGATCGTATCCACGTCGAGCCAGACCAGCTCACCCTCGCTGTAGAAGTCGTTCGAGTTGCGACGTATCGCTGAATAGTCGCCGCGCGCTTCGTAGTAGTACGGCGCGCCGGTTGTCAGATCGATCAGCGGCGTCGTCGCGCGGCCCGTTTCGTAGTCCATCGAGGCATAGACCGTGGCGAGATACTCCGGAAAGAGCTTTGGTTCGCGGATACCGGTGCGGAATGACAGCACGTCGCCGAGATACTGGTTCATTCCCTCGTACACCCAGAGCAGATCGGTGAGCTGCGGAACTTGAAAATTCGGGGTCGTCAGGTCGGCCGGCCGCCGGTACTTTCCGTTCCACGAGTGCGAAAATTCATGCGTGATCAGGTCGCCGTTGGAGAGCGATTGGTCCGGATCCGTCAAGAAATCGTTGCCCGCGCGGTTGTCGCTCGACTGGTGGTGCTCGATCCCCTGAAAGCCCACGGACTCACTCAACGTGAGCAGCGCGTGGTAGTCGGCAAAGTGGCGCGAGCCGTACATCGCAAAGGCCTCCGTGGGCATGCGCCGATAGGCCCGTAACAGGCTCGAGCCGATGTCGAGGTCCTGCGGGTAGTCTCCGAACGCGTCGAGCTGCACGAAGGCCGCGCCTTCTTGCCAGAGGTTCCATTTCTTAACGTAGCGCCCCATGTCGAGCGGCGAGTCGACGAGCATGTTGAGCGGGGTAAGGGCGAAGTCGATCCGGTTGCCGTCGCGTCCGGACTCGCGCAGCGCCGTGGCAAAGTCCCAGCCGCCGGGCAGAACGATCGTGGGGCGGACGAAGTAGTGATGCGAATCGATGCCGTCCTGATAGAGCAGGGCGCGGTTCCACTGCAGTATCGCGAGGGAGTGCGTCGCGGTGACGTCCTCCGGAGCGTTCATCAGTACGTCGAAGTCGACGTCTAGCTCTTGCACGCCCGCTGGAACGTTGACGTGAAAGGCGTACATGTCGACCGGATCGCGGCGCCAGTCCAGGGGCGCACCGTTGCCCGAAACGCGGAGCGCCGCGAGGTCGCTCAGGGGCCCGGACGGCTCGTGCTCGCCGGGGATCCACTTCGGGTACACCAGCGTGAACGAACCGGCGGTCGCGGGGATGCGTTCCTGCACCCGCAAGATTCCGTCGGCGGCGCGCGATGCGTCGACGATAAGCGATGCGGGCCGCTCCTGCGTCGCCAGCGAAGGCTCGGCGATGAAACCGCTGCCCGAGGCGGCACAGGGCGCGAGCAGCGCGAAGCAGATCAGGGGTACGCTCAGTCGACGCATCTTCGAGCGGTTCTGGAGCCGGCAGCGGGCCGCCCTCCCCAACCGCGCGGCAGGTCCACGAGCGGCAGACCACCAAAAGCAGGGAGATTTTTTCACCCCCCCGTTTTCTGACGGAGGTCACGCGACCACGTGAAGATCGTGGTGACGGTTAAGCTCGTTCCGGAGCCTAACGCCGAAAAGAAGATCGATCCCGCCACGAAGCGGCTCGTGCGCACCGGCGTCGAGACCGTCCTCAACCCGTACGACGAATACGCGCTCGAGGCCGGCCTACAGTTGAAGGAGCGCGCGGGCGGCGATTCGCGCGTTACGGTCTTCTCGATGGGGTCCGAAACGCTCAAGGAGACGCTACGCCGCGCGCTTGCGATGGGCGCCGACGACGCGTTGGTCCTGAGTGACGTGGCCCTGGAGGGCAGCGATGTGTGGACGACCGCCTACGCCATGGCCAAAGCGCTGCGCACCCTGGAATTCGATCTACTGGTGGTCGGCGGGCTCACGGACGACAGCAGCACCGGCGCGGTTCCCGGCGCGCTAGCCGAGCATCTGGGTCTGCCCTGCATTACAAACGCGCGCAAAATCGACATCAGCGATGGGAAGCTCGAGGTCGAGCGCGAGACCGACGCGGGCTATCAGATCGTTCGCGGGCCGTTGCCCGCGCTGATCACGACCGCGCTGACATTCGGCGAGCCGCGCTACGCCTCGCTCAAAGGTATCATGGGGGCGAAGAAAAAGACGATCGCCACGATTGGCGTCGCGGATCTCTCGCTGGACTCGCCCGTCGGCACGAGCGGATCGAAGACCGAGCTTCGGAGCTTCGCTCCGCCGCCCGTTCGTGGAAAGGGCCGAATCGTCGAAGCCGCTGACGGCGCAGCCGGCGCAACGGCGATCTTCGAGTTGCTCCGCGAGAAGAAGTTCGTTTAGTGAAGCACGTTATCGCATACGCGGAACACCGCCAGGGACAGACCCGCAAGGTCACCTTCGAGCTGGCCAGCGAGGCGCGCCGAATCGCCGACGCGCTCGGCGGGAAGGCGTACCTCGTCGTGCTCGGCTCGGGCGCCGCGCAGCTCGCCGAACAACTGCGGGCCTATCCCGTCGACGTGATCTTCGTTGATGAAGACCGGGATGTGGACGCGTTCTTGCTCGATCCGGTCGTCGACCACCTCGAGGCCGCTGCGAAGAAGGTCGGCCCGTCGCTGCTGCTCATCCCGAACACGCTCTCTGGACGCGACATCGCAGGCAAGCTGATGGTGCGTCTGGGAGCCGGCATCGTCGCGGACGTGGTGGACTTGCAGGTCGAAGGCGACGCCGTCGTCTGCGTGTCGCCGAAGCTCGGCGGCGCCATCGTCACGCACTGCGCGTTGCTCCCGGCCAATTACGGCATCGTGACGGTCCGGCCGAACGCGTTCGCGGCGGCCCCCGGCGGAAGCGGCGCGCAGATCGAGCGGCTCGAGAAGCCCTCCGGCAGCTACGCTGCCGTCGTCGAGAGCGACGTCGAGGAGGGCGCCGGCGAGTTGGCCCTCGAGGAGGCGCCCGTCGTCATTGCGGGCGGGCGTGGGCTCGGCGCCCCGGAACCGTTCGATACGCTGTTGAAGCCATTAGCCCGGGCGCTGGGCGGAGCGGTCGGCGCCTCCCGCGCGGCGGCCGACGCGGGTTGGGTGCCGTACAATCTGCAGATCGGGCAGACCGGTAAGACGGTGACTCCGAACCTGTACATCGCGGTCGGCATCTCCGGTGCGATTCAGCACAAGGTCGGCATGCGCGCGTCCGGGACGATCGTCGCGATCAACAAAGACGGAGCGGCGCCGATCGCCGAGTTCTCGGACCTGCTCGTCGTGGGCGATGCGTTTCGCATCGTCCCCGAACTGACGAAAATGATAGAAACTGCTAGAGGACACTTCTCTTGAAACAACTTGGACTCATCGCACTGATCGTCATCGGGTGCGCGGTCGGCGTCGCGGCGACGACGCCCAGCGCGCAAGCCGGCCTCTTCGGGAGCGGGAAGAAGTCGACGCCCAGCCCTTCGCCCTCCCCCTCCGCCTTGCCGACGGCCAGCCCCGAGCCGCCGAGCATCGCGATACCGCGCCTGATCGCGAAGCTCAAGGCCAATCCCACCGATCAGCTCACGATGGCGCAGCTCGCCTCGGAGTATCTCCAGGTGAATCGGCCCGACATCACCCTGCAGTACACCCAGCACCTGCTGCAGATGGGCGACAAGACGGCACAGGTCTTCTACTACGACGGCTTCGCGGAGGAGCAGCTCGGCAACGCGTTGGCCGCTACCTACGACCTCGAGGAAGCGTCGAATCTCGACCCAACCAATTTCGGCGTCCTCGCCCAGCTCGCCGACGTGTACATCCGCACGAATCGGCCCAACGACGCGGAGCGCGTCGCGAAGCGCGCGGTGACGTTCAATAAGACGGAGCCGCAGGCGTACATGACGCTGGGCAGCGTCTACGCGGCCGAAGGGCATTTTGACGACGCGCGCGCGCAGTTCGAGATCGCCTACGGCATGAGCAAGGGCGACACGACGGCGCTCTTCCAGATTGCGACGACGTACGCGCAGCAGAACAACATTCCGATGGCGCTACAGACGATCGCGCGAGCCTTAGCGGTCGATCCCCGTAACCTTCAGGCGCTCGTGTTCAAGGCCGATCTCTACGCGAAGCAGCACGACGACGCCCACACGTCCGAGGCATACGACGACGCCGTGGTCGCCGCTCCCACGGACGACGAGAAGGTCGCGATCATGTCGCGTAAGGCCGAATACTTCGTGCAGGAGAAGAAGGACGCGCAGGGCGTCGCGATCCTGCAGCAGATGGTGACGCAGTTCCCGAAGGTGCCCGCGGGCTTCGTCGCCTACGGCGACTACCTGGCATCGCAGCGCCAGTACGCCCAGGCGGTCGCGCAGTGGCAGGCCGCGCTGGCCCTCGATCCCAACAATTCGGGGGCGCTGCTCGGCATGGGCGAGATGGCGATGCAGGCGGGGCGTCTCACCGACAGCATCAACTACCTCAAGCACTACACCCAGGTCTCGCCGGACGCGCAGGGCTTCGCGCTCCTCGGCCAGGCCTATTCGCGCGTCCACGACTACTCGGGAGCGCGCGACGCGTGCGGGAAGAGCTTCGAAATTCAGCGGAGACCCGAAACGCTGGGATGTGTCGCGGGCGCCGACTTCGAGCTGCACAATTACAAGGAAGCGGCGCAGATATTCGACGCGCTCGACAAGGTCGCCAAGGGGTTCCTCGACCAGAACCCGACACTGCTCTACATCGCGGCCAAGTCGTATGCGGGATCGAATCAGTGCGCGAAGGCGACCGGAGCGTACAAACGGTTGTTGCCGATGATGAAGAAGGGCACGAAGGACTACAACACCGTCCGCGACGGCGCGTCCAACACCTGCCGCTCGACGGCGAAGCACTCAGGCTAACGGTCTGAGGTTCGTCACCGACCCGCTCTACGCGCAGCACCTTCGCGGCGTGGCCCATCCCGAGCGGCCCGACCGCGTCGAGGTGGTCGGGGCTCGGCTCGCGGCGAGCGGCGTTCTCGCGGATCGCGTCGCAGCGCGCGACGCGACCGAGACGGAGGTCGAGCGAGTGCACGCCCGCGGCTACGTGGAGCTCGTCGAGCGTGAAGTCGCGTCGCCGGACGGCGCGCGTTACCTCTCGACCGGCGACACGGTCGTGGACGCGACGTCGTATCGCGCGGCCCGGCGCGCCGCCGGCGGCGCGATCGTCGCCGTGGAGGCCGCCGTGGCGCAGCGCGGCGGCGCCTTCGCGCTCGTGCGCCCGCCCGGCCATCACGCCGAGCCCGATCGCGGAATGGGATTTTGCCTCTTCAACAACGTCGCGATCGCGGCGCGCGCCCATCAGGCCTCGGCCGGAGACGCGCGGCGCATACTGATCGTGGACTTCGATTATCACCACGGCAACGGTACCGAGGCCGTCGCGGGCGGTGGGCTTTCTTATGTGTCCACCCACGCGTATCCGGCCTACCCGGGCACCGGGGCGACCAGCTATCGCCGCGGAGACGACGTCGTGCTCAACGTGCCGCTGCCTGTCGCCGGCCTCCCGACGGAGGCCTTCGTCGCGCTGTGGGAGCAGCTGCTGCCGCTTGCGGCGCGCGCCGTTCGCCCCGACGTGATCATCGTGAGCGCCGGCTTCGACTACGTGGCCGGCGACGTGGTCGGCGACCTCGGCGTCGGCGTCGAGGCGGCGGCGCCGATCGCGGCGGCGATCCGCCGCGCCGCCGAGCAATACTGCGGCGGATCCGTGGCGTACGTGCTGGAAGGCGGATACGACCTCGACGCCCTGACGGGCTCGATCGCTTCGATCGCAGCCACGAGCGATGCGGCAAGCGCGCCGGATGCGGCCGCCGATCCGAACGCGCTCTCGCGTGAGTTGCGACAGCACGTTCAATTATTCTCAAAGATCGCTCCAGGAGGCGCTTAAGGAAATACGAACTAGCCTGCTTAGAACTTGTACTTTTCAGGAGGTTCCGACATGATCCGGAGATCGCTCCGGCATCTCGGCACCGCACTGATACTGCTCGTCGCATTTTTCGGCCAGGCAACGTGGACACTGGCGAGCGTGACGGGTGGTCTCACCGGTACCGTCGTGGATGCCGCAACCGCTGCTCCCATTGCGGGAGCGCAAGTCACCGCAAGTAGCCCCTCACAGTCGGTCACCGTAACGACCGACGCGGCGGGGCACTTTTCGTTTCTGACCCTCGGCCCGGACACGTACACGGTCACCGTGTCGAGGTCCGGTTATCAGCCGACCAGCGTGCCCGGTCAGATCGTCTTCGCCGACACGGTGCAGACCGTCACGGTCAGTATGCCCAAGGCGCTCAAGACGATCGCCCGCGTCACCGCCGCGGCGCCCGGCGCGCTCGTCAAGTCGGGCACGACCGCCGACGTCTACTCGATCAACGCAACCGCGCAGGCGGCCACGGCCGCGATGGGCGGCGGCGGTCTGATCAACCAGGCGTACTCGGCGATCTCGACGGTTCCCGGCGCGTACGTGATCCCCAACCAAACCGGTTACTACGCGACGATCAACATTCGTGGCGGCGACTACGATCAGGTCGGCTACGAGTTCGACGGCGTTCCGGTCAACCGGTCGTTCGACAACTACGCGTCGAGCTCGGCATCGTCGCTGGGCAACGCCGAAGTTCAGGTGTACACCGGCGCGAACCCGGCGACGTCCGAAGGCCAAGGCCTCTCGGGCTTCGTCAATCAGGTCATCAAGAGCGGAACGTTCCCGGGGTACGCGACCGGCTCGCTCGGTATTGGGATCCCGTCGTTCTACCACCGCGCGGCGGTGGAGGTCGGCGGCGCGACGCCGGATCGCATGTTCTCGTACTACGTCGGCATCGCCGGATTGAATCAATCGTTCAACTACATCAACAGCAATAACGGCTCGGAGTACGATAACTGGCTCGGTCCCGTGGAGGGGATGGTCGGCGGCCCGTTCGGGAAGTCGTTCGCTCCGGGCTGGTCGCTCTTTTACGGTAATCCGGGTTATAACGCCGCCGATCCTAAGGCCAGCACGGGAATTTACTTTCCGCTCGGGCCGATAAACTGGCCGAACAACGACGCCTCGATCGGCTTGGCCACGATCTACGGCCGCAACACCGTCATCAACTTCCATATCGGCATTCCGCATCGTAACGACGCGGGCCGCGACGACGTCCAGCTTCTGTACGACGACGAATCGCTGAAGAATCAGTTCTATTACTCGGGCAACGCCTTCGCGTCGCCGTTCTGCACGGGCTCGGACGCGTTTTCCGGAGCGGCGTGCATGTCCATCGTCAACGGCGAGACGCTGTCCACGTTGACCGGCGGCGGCATTCCGTTCGGTACGTCGCTCCCGGTGACGTTTACGAACACCTACACGTGGGGCTGCGAACCGAGCATCGGCAAGACGTTCAGCAACTCGGCGCTCAACGCCATGACGGGCTGCGTGCGGAACTACAGCTTCCCCAACGGCATCAACACCGGCACGCCGACGAATCCGGCGGCGTTATCGCCCAACGCGCCCGACAATTCGTACAACGACACGGCCATCACGAAGATCCAATACACGAAGAACTTCGGGTCGTCGGCCTTCCTTCGGCTTTACGGCTTTACGTTCTACAGCGACTGGTTCCTCAACGGTCCGTACAATACGGGCTTCTGCTATTTCTTCTGCCCGCTCGCACCCGACTACGAGCTGAACACGCATACGCGCGGTCTCAGCCTGGAGTTTCAGGATCAGCTCAACGAGCAGAACCTGCTCAGCATCGCGGGCTCGTATACGACGGCCCGAATCGTTCGCGACAACAACGGATTCTACAACCTCGGCAGCGAGGGTAACTTCGTCAACGTCGTCAACGCGGCGAATCCCTACAGCGGGTATTGCTATAATCCGAGCGCTAGTGGGGCGAGCGTCGTCAACTGTAACGCGGACAAAATCGCCTTGACCCCCAACTACGTGCTTCCAGCGGTCGGCAGTTCATGCGCCATCCCCGGCAAACCGCAAGACGGCAGCGCCTGCACGTACCTCGTCTCGGAGAACGGCCTCAACGGGACGTACAGCGGCACGATCCCGAACTTCTACGGAGCCTCCATCACGGACCAGTACCGCCCCACCGACCGGTGGCTGCTCAACGTAGGCGTTCGGCTCGACAGCTTCGGTTTCGTCGGTCAGAACACGCTGGTTCCGCCGCTCGGCGGCGGCGGAGCGCAAGCGCGCGCATTCTGGTTCAACGCGTATAACATCGACAATTGCGTCAACAACGTAACCGGCGCACCCGTCGCCAAGGCAGCGGGGGCGGTGTCGGCGCCGTGTCCGGCGGGTACTCACGCGGCCAACGTGCAGAACGTGCCGGCAAACTTCACGTACAATATCTGGCAACCTCGCATCGCGGGAACGTATACGTCGAATCCGAACGACGTCTTCCGATTCTCCTACGGCCGCTACACCGAGGCGCCGAACACCGCCTTCGAGCAGTACAACACTCGCCAGGAGGACCTGGCCGACTACATCGGTTCGCACTTCCTGCAGTTCGGCCGCAATAGCCCCGGATATCCGATCCTGCCGCCGACCTCGATCAACTACGACATCTCGTGGGAACATCGGGTCAAGAACACCGACTGGTCGTTCAAGCTGACGCCGTTCTTGCGGCAGACGCAGGATCAGATCCAGCAGTTCTTCCTGATCCCGCAAAATGGGTTCGTCTCCGGCTTAAACGTCGGGAGCCAGCGTAGCGAAGGCCTCGAGTTCCAGTTGCAGAAGGGCGACTTCTCGCGGGATGGCATCTCGGGCTTGCTATCGTTCGCCTACACGAACTCGTACGTCCACTACGGGCCGATCGCCGCCGGTGCGTCCGGGTCGACCGTGCTCGCGCCGATCAACAACGCGATCGCGCAGTACAACGCCTACACAAGGTTCTGCGCGACGCATCCGGGCGCTCTGAACACGATGTGCGGCGGCAGCACGTCGAACGGCGCGACGGCGAACGCGTGTTACACGTCGAGCGGCACGCCCGTCGCGGGGTTGCCGGGAGGCGGCTGCCCGAAGGGCGACATCGCGAATCCATACTGGCTCGCGGCGCCGCAAGCGCTGGTCAACACGGCGCAGAACTTCCCGACGTACGACACGTTCCCGGGCTCACTCGGCTTGGCCGGGCAAGGCTTCGGCTCGCCGTACGTCGGCACGATGCTGCTCAACTACAAACACCAGCGCTTCGCGATCACGCCGTCGCTGCAGTTCGAGGGCGGCGGCAAATACGGCATCCCGATCACCGAAGGCGGCATCGATCCCGCCAGCGGTTGCGGCAAGCCGCTCTTCGGCGACCGGTACAACGCGTTGACGTGCCCGGGCGTCGTCGACATTCCGAACCCGTACACCGGGGTGTTCGATCCGATCGGTGCCTTCACCGAACCCAATGAGCTGACCGCGAACCTGCAGATCTCGTATGACGTGAGCCCGCAGATTCAGCTCGTCGGCCAGCTGGTGAACATCGTGAACTACTGTTGGGGCGGCACGAAGGAGCCGTGGACGTTTAGCGACGGCAACATCTGCTCGTACTTCAACCTGCAGGGAACGGTCTACCCGGTCGCGCCCTACGGGACGCCGGGCGCGATCGTCAACCCGTCCGGATACTCAGGCTCGCAAATCCAGCCGTTCCGGCGGTTCCCGTACGAGCCGCAGTTGGGGCCGGCCATCGTCGACGCACTCAACGGTTCGTATAAGACGCCTATCCAGTTCTACTTCACGGCAAACATCAAGATCTAGCTAGGGTTAGGGAGTCTACAGCCGCGTCGGTCGCAACTACGGTTCGATCGACGCGGCGATCTTTTGCAGCTCGCCGCGCCCGAGCTCGCCGACGAGCGCGTAGTGGAGCGTCGCGTCGCTCCATACGAGCAGCGCCATGGCGCCGTCCTCGGTATATTGCGCGGCGCGCCCGCCGACCTGCGTCTGCTCCGTCTGCAGCCCCGTCGTGTCCATTGTCGAAGCCGACGCGTTTTCGAACAGCGAAAACGTTCGTATGCCGTCGGAGTAGAGCACGTGAACCGTGCGCACGCCCTTGAGCTCGACCAGGCTCCCCTCGACCGGTGCGAAGCCCTCCGGCAGCGCCTTCGGCGCGCGGGCGGGGAAGCCGGCGCTGCGGACGACGCTTTGGGGGCTTTGGGGCGGTTCTCCAAACGTCGGTCCCTGCACGATCTGATACTGCTTCGGAAGCGCGAAGTCTGCGGTCGAGATCGCCGCCGTGTAGCGCACGCTCTGGAAGCGAACCTCTCCGACCAGCGAGCCGTCGAGGGCGAACTCTTGTTTATCTAGAACGATCTTCATCTCTTTATCCACCCGCACGAGCATCGCCGGCCGGCGGTTGTACTTATTGATCAAGGCGATCGCGACCACGCTGCGCCCGTCGAACGCCTCGTCGTCCTTGCGAGCCAACTGATAGTTCTTGCGCAGCAGCGCGTAGTTGTCGTTGATCGCAATGCGGTCGTCGAGTGCAGCGTTGCGCGTCTCGACGACGCGATGCCGCCGCGCGTCCACGGAGAAGCTCAAGTCTCCCTTCGAGATCACCGAGTCGCCGGAGAGGGCCGACGGCGCGCTGTACACGCGGAGCGTGAGATCCGGCGCGCGGTGCTCGATGCGGTAGACCGACGCCTCCGCTGCACGGCTGCCGAAACGCACGACTTCGACCACGCCGGTGTATGAAACGCTCGACGGCGCGGCGATCGCCGCGAAGAGCATCGCGTCCGGGCCCGGGGGCGCGGACCCCGCCGCGAGCGAAACGCTGCCCGCCAGCACGACGAGCCCCGCGATCGCGCTACCGCGTCTGATCATCCGACGTCAGCGTGGCTGGTAGCGGTGCGTCTTCCGAAAAGGGCGTCGTCGCCGTGAGCGCGGCGTGGTCGTTGACGTAGTACGCGGCGTTGATCGGCGTGGCGCCGCCCGCATGGTGGCCGCTCATTCCGAAGTACAGCGCGACGGCGAGGGCCGCCGCGGCCGGAATGAGGACGACCGGGCGGAGCACCGCGCGGATCCTCTCCCACGCCGGCGGCGCCGTCGCGTTCGCGACGGCATCGCGAATAGCTAAGGCCACTCGGTACGGAAGCTCGCGCTCCTCCGAACGCGAGTGCGCGCGGAGCAGCTCGCGCAGCGACGTCTCGGCCTCGTAGGCCTGGGCGCATGGCGAGCACTCCGCAAGATGCGCATGCACGGCGGCATCTTGCGGCGACGGCAGCTCACCGTGAAGGTAGTCGACGAGTTGTTCCGGCGTTGGATGCGTTGGATTCATGGCGACGATTTCATATGACGGTTGACGAGCTTGCGAAGTTGCCCCCGGGCGCGGTGCAGGCGCGAGCGAACGGTGCCGACCGAGCAGCCGATGACCTTGCCGATTTCTTGGTAGCTAAAATCTTCCACGTCGGCGAGCAGCACGATCTCGCGCTGTTCCGCCGTGAGTTCGGAGAGCGCTTTCGAGACCGGTTCGCTGAGATAGCCGTCCATATATTCCTCAATGGGTTGAACCGCGAGCGGGCGGCCGCTGCCAAATTGCTGGGGCTCATTCGCTTCCGGGATCTCTTCCTGATAACGTCCTTTGCGGCGGCGAAGTTCGTCCCGATGGAGGTTTGTGACGATCCGATAGATCCAGGAAAGGAAGGAGGTACCTGGTTTAAAGCTCCGCCAGGCGCGAAAGACGCGGATGAAGGCTTCCTGGGTTAGGTCGCTCGCATCGGAGTCGTTGCGAGTCAGGCGGTAGGCGAAGTTGTACGTCGCCTTGCCATATCGTTCCATGGCATGCTCTAAGAACGCCCTCTGCTCCATAGCCCAGCCACTACGCTTCCTTGCCTTCCTGCGGGCGCCTGCGCCCTCGAGAGTCTTAGGATGAGACGGGCGGCCAGAGCACGCGCGCGACGACCCACAGGCCCGCCAGCGCGATCGCCGTGAGAATCGCGAACAACGATAACTCGAGCAGGGCGATCCCCGCGAACTGGTTGCCTCCGCAGATCGCGACGACGCCGGCAATCAGCGCGAGCTTAAAACGCTCGAACGGATTGCCGGGGGCGCCCGAGACGGCCAGCGCCTCCGAGATCACGCCGCGCGGATCCCAGTCGGCGGTGTCGACGACATAGGCGACGCGCCCGGTTGGCGCGACCACGAACAGCTTGTCGTCGTGGAGAAAGTTGCTCGTGCTCACGCGCATCGAGCTTATTTCGAATGCGTTGAGCAGGCGCTGGATGGTGGATCCGGTCGAAGTGAGCAGCGCCCAGCTCTCGCGTCTCGCGCCGTACGCATCCGCATACCGCCGCAGCACGGCCGGCGAATCGTATTGCGGATCGAGCGTGATCTCGGCGAGCGCGAAGCGCGCGGGATCGAGGTGCGCCTGAAGATATGCGAACTTCGCGCTGATCGCCGGACAGAGCGTCCGGTCCGGGCAGCGCGTGAAGACGAACGAGAGCAACAACGTCTTGCTTCGAAAGATGCGGTCGAGCTGAGCCGGTCGACCGTTTTGGTCGACGAGCAGAGCCGGCGGGAGCATGCCGCCAAGCACGACGGGAGCGGCTTTTCCCGAGTCCGGGAGTCCCGGCGCGAACGGTGCCGCCGCGATGGGATCGAGCAACGCCGGCGGCCGCGACGCCGCGTCCAGGAACGCGTCGACGTCCGTACCGGGCTCGAATGCGGCGTTCGGCCGCAGGACGTAGCGCCGTATGCGCCCGGGCAGCATCTGCGGAACGGGTGCGGTGCGAACGATCGCCGATCCATCGCGCAGCGTGTCGAGCACGACTCCGTGAACGGGAACCAGCGTGATTGCGGCGAGCGCCAGCGCGGCGATCACGCGATGCAAGCGAGCGCGAGCGATCCGCGCAGTGTTTTGGACACGGGCTTATTGTACGCCAGGGGTTCGGCGGGCACTAGGGCAACGAACGCAGCATGAACGCTGCGGTCTTCATCGTCCGCGTGCTCTTGGGTGCGCTGCTCCTGGCCGCGGGGGCGCTCAAGGTTGGGCACGCGCCGGAACTCGCGGCCAGCATCGCCGGCTTTCGGCTGCTTCCGGCCGCGATCACCGGGCCGCTCGCGCTTGCGCTGCCGTACGTCGAGCTCTTGCTGGGACTCTATCTCGTGGCGGGGCTGTTCACCCGGGTCGTCGCCGCGATCGCGGCGGCTCAGTTCGTGCTCTATAGCGGCGCGATCGCTTCCGCCGTCCTGCGGCACATCTCTGCCAACTGCGGATGTTTCGGACCCGGCGACGCGACCGTTGCGGACTGGCCGCACGTCGCTCTCGATCTCGCGCTAGCGGCCGCGAGCCTTTTCGTCGCGTGGGGAGCGCCCGGAGCGCTGGCGTTCGATCGACGGCTGCGCAGCGCGTGACGAGCCGCACGTGGGCCTTCGCGACGATCGCCGTGGTAGCGCTCATCGCGGTCGCCGCGGTGATCTACTATTACGCCGGACCGGGACATCGCAGGGTTCAGACGGCGTCGGAGTCGCCCATCGTTGGGAAGGCGCAGCTCGGCCAGCCCGCGCCCGAGTTCGAGGTATCGACGACCGGCGGCTTGTTCGATCTCGCCACCGTTACCAAGCCCGTGTTTCTCGAGGTCTTCGCGACGTGGTGCCCGCACTGTCAGCGCGAGACCGTCGTCGTAGACAGGCTCTATGAGAAGTACCGCTCGCGCGTCGCGTTCGTCGCCGTCTCGGGCAGCGACACCGCGATGGACGGCACGTCGGCATCGTCCGCGCTCGACGTATTGGACTGGGCGAAGCGTTTCAACATGCAATATCCGGTCGCATACGACCCGCTGCTCAACGTGGCCAACCTGTATCTCCAAGGGGGATTCCCGACCTTTGCGCTGATCGGCAGGGACAAGAAGGTCGCCTACCTCAACAGCGGCGAGATCGCTTTCGGCGACCTCGACGCTGCGATTGTAAAGCTGGTGCGCTAAAGCGCTAGTCGTTGGGCGGAAACGCGTAGTTCGGCGGCGGAACGGGCTTGCCGACAATCAAGACGATCTGTTGGTGCGCGCCGAGCGGTATCGCGCTCAAGTCGCCGTCGTATCTGGTGCCGTTGACGTACGCGGTAACGGGGCCGACGAATCCGGCGACGTCCTCCCGCTGCAGCGGCTGTCCCCAGATGTCGAAGAGCATGCCGAGCGTGTAGATTCCGCCCTGCGGCGGAGCGATGTCCGGCGCCTCGAGATGGATGATGCCGCTCCCGTCGTGGGTGTGGATCCAGTACAGACAGCCGCCGGCGAGGCTGGGAGCGAAGCCGATATACTGCGGAACTTGAATCTGCTTGCCGTTATTGAAGATCGCGAGGTGGGTGTGGACGTGCAGCGTCGCATACTCCTGCGAGCCGCAGGCGATGCCGTCGACGGTCTGGCCGCGACCGCCCTGCGCCGTGTCCGGATACTTGCCCTTGAAGAATTTGGTGCCGAGCGACTGACCGTCGACGAGCTGTGTTGGCTTAGCCGATGCGTTCGGGCCGGGCGTCGGCGTCGCATAGGCCTGCTGGACCTTGCGGTTCTGCCACCAGTTTAGGCCCGCGAAGATCGCGATCAGCGCGACGATTGCCACGCCGATGCCGATGTAGACCGCGCGCATCGGGTCGCGGCGCGGCGGCGGGGCGGCGCCCCCGCGGGCGTGGCGGCGGCGTTCGGCACGGCTGGGTTCTGGCATGGATTCCCTTCTAGTGAGGCATGGCGCGCAGCGGCGCGGCGATGGGCGGGTCTGAAAGATCGAGCGGCCGCCCGGACACCAAGTAGTTCGTGACGTAATCGGTAACCGCGTCGGCCAGCGGCGTCACCGGTTTGTCGTAACCGGTCGCCCGCAGCCGTTCCATGCGCGCGCACGTGTAGTACTGGTACTTGCAGCGCAGGTGCAGCGGCATCTCGATGAATTCGATGCGTTCGGGCATCTCGAGAGCGTGGAAGATCGGCCGCACGAGCTCGAGCCACGTGTGCGGCGTTCCCGAGCCGACGTTGAACAGCCCCGCCGCGCCGGACTGCGCGAGGTGCAGCGTCATCTCCACGGCGTCCTTCACGTAGATGAAATCGCGCTGCTGTTCGCCGTCACGAAACTCCGGCCGGTAACTCTTGAACAGCCGCACGCAGCCTGACTCGTGGATCTGCTCGTACGCCTTCTGCACGATGCTGCGCATCTCGCCCTTGTGGTCTTCGTTGGGCCCGAACACGTTGAAGTATTTTAGGCCGCAGACGCGCTGATCGAGCCCCGTGCGGGCGGAATAAAGGTCGAAGAGCTGCTTGGAGTACGCGTAGGCGTTGAGCGGACGCAGCTCGTGCAGGTCGATCTCGTCGGAGAGGTCGGCCTCCAGACCGCCGTACGTCGCCGCCGAAGAGGCATAGACGAGCCGCGCCTCCTGGTTGACGGTCCAATGCGCCAGGCTCTTCGTGTACTCGTAATTATTGCGCAGCAGGTAGTCGGCGTCGTTTTCCGTTGTCGAAGAGCAGGCGCCCAAATGGAAGACGGTCTGGACGTCGCCGAACGTGACGCCCTGCGCGCGCCGGTCCTCGAAGTCGTCGGCGTCGAGGTAGTCGGCGAAGCGCAGCGGAACGAGGTGCTTCCATTTCTCGGACCGGTCCAAACGGTCGACGACGAGGATGTCGTCGACGCCTCGCCTATTGAGCGCCCAGATCACGGCGCTGCCGACGAGGCCGGCGCCGCCCGTAACGACGATTCTCCCGCGTTCTAAGTCGTGCATTGCTCCAACGCACGATAATCCCGCGAATCAGAGGTGGAGTCCTTCCTGAACCCCGTCGAACCGATCTACTGCCTAAACCGCACGCCCATGTTGAGAGCGCGCCCCGGCCCGAAATGATTGCCCTGGGCGTTGAGCAGCGTAACGTAGTAGCGATCGTTGAGCAGGTTCGCGATGTCGAGCGTGAGGGCGGCCTTCGGCGATAACGCGATGCCGTCCTCGACGTCGAAGATCGTGTGCGGCGTTTCCTTGCAGTAGCCGGGCGTGTCGGCCGGACAGAAAGCCGAGGAGAGGCCGCTGCCGTAATACGCGTCGGCGGAGAACCATCCGCCGCGCCGGTTGTTGAGCAGAATGCCGCCGGTAATCGTATAGCGCTGCTCGTGGTCCGCGGGCGTGTAGCCCGTGGGCTGCCCGAAGCAGGGCGCGAGGAGCTGCGTTTCGCATCCCGAGTTCAGCGAGACCACGTGTGCGAACGAAAAGTATGCACGTCCGTTGAGGGGCAGCGGCTGCGTATACGTCAGCGCTTCCTGCGATAACCGGCCCAGCACGTAGTTTATGTCTTGGTGAAGGAGCGTTACGCCGACTTGGGTGTCGTCGATGAGGTCGTTGGCATTCTTCTGCCAGACGCGAAAGCCGAGCTCCCCCGGACCCAGCGGCATGTGACCGCCTACCTCGAGCTGGGTATCGCGTTCGGGCTTGAGATCGAACTGCGCCAACGTGCGCGTCAGCGGCAGGTTGAGCAGATAGGCCGTGTTCGGGCTCACGTTTTCGAGCGAGAAGGGCTCGAAGAAGCGACCGATATATGCGTAGACGCTCGCCCTATTCCCAAAGAGACGGGTAAGCTTGAACCTGGGGCTGAAGGCGCCGAAGCCCTGGCTGAAATCGGTCGATTTGATCGTGAAGAAGTCGTACCGCAGCCCGTAGTCGGCCTGCCAGAGCGGACTCATGCGCCAGCTGTCTTGGAGGTACGATTGGTACGTGTTGCCGAGATTCGGGGAGTCGTCGGTGACGGTCGTCGGCGCGTTCGGCGTGCTCGGCGTCAGGATCGGCGCGAGGTAGTTATTCGGCTGGAGCGTGAACGCGTAGTACTTCAGAACGCGGGTGAGGTCGTAGGAAACGCCGGCCGCTATGGTGTGAGCGCCGAAGTTTTGGTTGTAGTCGCCCTGCAAGATGTAGTCGAGTTCGGTGCGGCTGTCGGCGAGCGACAGGCCGCACATCGTCCCGAAGGCCAACGGGTTCTGCGGGGCGAGGGTGAAGGCGTTGGCGCAGTCCGTGGGGCTTCCGTTGTTCCCGAAGGGTGGCGGCGTTAGGTTGAGGGACTCGCCGTAGATCCAGTCGTTCGCGGGATCGCCGAAATCCTGAATGCGCGATGCGTTGTATGCCGGACCGAACGTAAAGGCGCCGGTGTTGCCGATCGCATGATGGAACTGCACCGCCAAGAAGGTATCCGCCTGCGTTTCGTTGTCGTCGGTGTTGCCCGGCGCGCCGAACTGGATGTCGTTGGGTATCTGGAACGTATCGTGGGTGTTGAAGAACGTGATGTTCGTGAAGTTGTTTCCGCCGGCGGGCAGGGTGAAGCGTGCGAATTGCCCGACGGAGCTTGCGTCGTTGTGAGGCGAATTCCAGTCGGGCGGATCGAGGCCGCGCGTGGTCGTGGCGCTGCTGAGCGCGACGTCGAAGCCGCCGCCTCCCTCGAGCGGCCCGTGGTATCCTATCGTCGATTGCGCGTTGGTGTACGACCCAAACGACGCGTAGCCGTCGACGCCGGGCGGCCCGGTTCCGGCCCGCGTCGACATGTTGAAGACCGCGCCGAAACGCAGGCCGTATTGCGCGGGATACGCCCCCTCGATGAGGTCCACGAATGAGAGGTCGTTGATATTGATCTCGCTGCCGATATCGCGATTCAGCTCCTGCGGCAACGGAACCCCGTCGACCATATAATTGATGACGCCGTGATCGCCGTTGATGTGAACGACGCCGTTCGCGCCCTGAGCGGCCCCCGGCATCTGGGTCTCCATCTTCGTAAAGCTATTGTCGAATGGAAGACGGGTCAGGGCCGTGCCGTTCAGGACGACGTCGCTGCCGCTTCCGTGAATCGCGAGCGATTGCGATTGAGTCACGACCGTGTGCTCGATCTCGCTGAGCTTCACGAGGACGATGCTGATCGCGGCCCCGCCGCTTCCCAGGTCGACCCGGACCAGCCCGCGCAGATCCCCTGCGCGCGCCTCGACGTCGTACGTGCCGAGCGCGAGGGGCGGAAACGCAAAATGCCCCTTCGCGTCGCTGATCGTCTTAACGGTGAGGTTGTTGCCGGCCGCGGTGACGGAAACGCTGCCCGCCGGGTGGCCGTCGCGCGTCACCGATCCGCTCAAAAAGGCGCTCGCGTTGACCGCGTATGCCGGCGCCGCGAGCGCGAGGAGGCTGAGCGCAACGAGAAGGGCCGAACACATGGCTGCTCTTGCCATGTTACTGATAATAGCGTATCATTATCAAAAAGGTCAAGGGGCAGGACGCCGAACTAGGGACTTGCGGTGAGCGGACAGAGCCGGAAAACGAAACAGCGAGACGCGCTCTCGGAGATCTTAGAGAGCGCCGAGTCGCCATTGAGCGTGACCGAGCTCTTCGACGCCGCGTCGAAGCAGGTGGAAGGGCTCGGCGTCGCCACCGTCTACCGCACGATCGGGTCGCTGCTTGACGCCGGGCTCATCGAGGCTGTCGAGATACCGGGCGAGCCGACGCGCTACGAGCGGTCGGATAAGGGCCATCACCATCACTTCCAATGCGAGCGGTGCGACCGCGTCTTCGACATCCACGGATGCCTCGACAACCTACGCCGGCTGCTTCCGCCCAGGTTCAAGCTGAGCGGACACGCCGTCACGCTCTACGGAATCTGCGCCGCCTGCGCGCGCTAGGCCGGCGCGGCCTAGAACGGCGCCGAGAGGCGCAGCAAGAAGTTGCGGCCGTTTGCGATCTGCGTCGTGTTGAAACCGTTCGCGACCTTGATGACGTACTGGTGATTGAGCAGGTTCAAGACTTGCAGCGAGAGCCCCAAACCTTGATCTTCGCCGGGGCGGCCCGGGGTTATGAGTCGGCCGAGCGCAAAATCGAGCGTCGTATGTGCCGGCAGCGTTCCCTTGAGATTGACGTTCGCGTCCTGGAATTGCACGGGAAAGCCGCTCCCGTAGTTTCCTTGCAGCGTGACGTACCAGAGCTTTGGTGCCGGCCCGAAGTGATGCGTGTACGCCGCGGTCGAGTCGACCGTTTGGCTATGGTCTTCGAGCGAGAGTTGCGCTTGGCACGACACGCCCGGAACGTTGACGTTTGGAGGGAACAGAAACTCCGATCCTGAGATGCAGGCTGCGTACGAGCCGGAGATCGTGCCCGTAAGAAACCACTGGTCGCCCGTGAGCTCTTGATCCTGAAGCCGCAGCTCGAGGCCGTGA
This sequence comes from Vulcanimicrobiota bacterium, assembly GCA_963752825.1. Lineage (GTDB taxonomy): Bacteria > Vulcanimicrobiota > Vulcanimicrobiia > Vulcanimicrobiales > Vulcanimicrobiaceae > Cybelea. The sequence continues at coordinate 1,747,741 of CAVVZF010000001.1, forward strand.
TTTATCCCGATCGAGTTGTTGTAGACGGCGAAGATCGGAGTGTTGAAGAGCTGTGTCGTGTCGAGCACGTTGACGACGCTCTTTTGGAATACGTTCACGCCTAGGGTAAAGCGAGGGTTGAACGAGAAAACGTCGCCCATCTCATAGTAAGCGTCGCTCTCCGGCTTGAGGTCGTAGACCGGATGCGTCGTCGAACAAGCTTGTTGGGCCGAGAGCAGGACGCACGCCTGACGAACGTCCTCCAGCAACGGTGCGGCATAGAAGCGGCCGTAATAGGCGTGGACGACATTCTTGCCGCCATCCCATATATTGACGCCGACGCGGGGGCTAATTTGATTACCACTGACGTAACCCGTGGATGCGTCGTACCGCAGGCCGTAGCTCCACGTAATGTTCGGCGTCTCCCGCCAGCGGTCTTCAGCGTAGATGCCGATTTGCGACCCGGCCTGCGCCTGCGGGGTCGTGTATGCGGGATAGAACGGCGTTGCAACCGTGCCGCTCGCCGCGCAGTGGACGTAATAGCAAGCAAACTCCTGGTATGCGGTCGCGTTTTCACGGCTGATGTCGACGCCGATCTTCCAAGCGTGGTCTTTGGTCGCCCGGAAGTCGGACGCGCGCAACCCGACGTAACTTGCGTACGTACCTTGATTCAAACCGACCAGGTGCACTGTCTTCGCGCAGGTTGGGGGGCAGACGGTGAAGTCGGGCTCGACGGCGAGGACGTCGAGGGGAAGATCGCCGTAGTAATCGATACGCGTCGAGCGCCACCACGGGATCACTTGAAATATGCCGTTGCCGTCCTGGGAGATTTGCGTGAAGTTGAGATTCGAGAAACGCTCGTACTCGAGCTGCGTGTCGAGCGTCCCAGGGGCGCTGATGACGGGATCGGTCGGATTGTTCGGGTCTGTGTTGATTGGGATCTGAAACTGCGAAAACTGATTCGAATAGTCGAAGGCGAGGCTGGTGCGTGGCGAGAGCTGCGTCATGAAGCGGAAAAACTGATCGTTATTCGATGCGGCATCGTTGATGGGGATGTAGGTCGGGGCATCGAGCCCGCGATTCGTCGTTTCCGCGTTTGCGCTGAGAAAGAACTCGCTCTGACCGTAGCGCGATTGCAGGTCGAACTCGCCGAGCCCCTGACCTTGGTTTCCGATTCCGCCGGTGATCGTCCCGTACGTGCCCTCGGGTAAATCGGTGGGCCGGTTACTGATGATATTGACGACACCCCCCATGCGATCGCCGCCGTATTCGGCCGGAATGTCGCCCGTTAACACTTCGATCGAGTTGATCACCTTGGGGTCGATGATCTCGGCGAAGTTCGAGGTTGTGCCGAGCGGGAGCGGCGCGCCGTCGATATTATAGGTCACACCGTGGAACCCGTTGATCACAGGTTCGTTATAGGAGAATTGGACGACGCCCGGCAGCGTTTCGAGTAGCCGGTCGAGGCTGTTGTTCACCGGCGACGTCTGAACGTCGGTGCGACTGAGAATGTTGACCGATGCCGGATTGCCCTCGGAACCAGCGCGGGCGGTGACGGTCGTGAGCGCAATCTGCTTGAGGTGCGTCGAGAGATCTATGTTGACGGTAGCGACACGACCGCTGACGACGGTGACGAGCACTTCCACTTCGTGAATGCCCGTCGCCTGCGCGATCGCGCGATACGTTCCAAAGGGTACTAATGGGAAGACGTAATCGCCGGAAGCGTCTGCCGTCGTCTTGAAGAGGGAGCCTTGCCCCTCGAGAGTGACGTTAGCGTTCGCCGCCGGTTTGCCGTCGATTGTGACCTTGCCGCGAACGAGTCCCGTCGTCGCTGCGAGCACCGGCGCGGTGAAGCTTAACGCCAAGAGCGCGGCGACGAGCGCCGCTAGGAAGCGTGACATGGATTCCTCCGATCCGAAAAAGAGTGCGACTAATGTGCGCTTACGCGCGAATGGTCGCGATCGGAGGAGGACGGGCGAAGCGGCGGTGTCCGCTGAGGACGCGGCGGAGCGGCGCGGGAGTTTCGGGACGGCGAAACCAGCGCGGCGCCCGAGGTGAGAATGCGAGACGGGCGATCGCGAAGGCGACCCGCGCGATGCAGGCGACGGCGAAGATTGCGATCCGCCGCACGATCCACGCGACTGCGGCGAGCGCGAGCAGAATCGCGAGAGGTGCGGCGCCCGCGTGATGCGGCTCTATGCCCTCAGCAATGGCGAACCAGAGCGCGGTGGCCGCAACGACCGCGGCGAGGCCGGGAAGGCGGTCGCTCAGCCGGGTCGCAAGAACGCTGCCGTCGGGTGTGCGGCCGGCAGCACCCCACGCGAGCGCGCTCATACCGAGGAGCAGGCTTAAACCAGCCGCGATCGCGAGCTGCACGAGCGCGCTGTGATAGCCGCCCCCCATCGTATGCTCGCTCCCGTAGAGCGCCGCGTGGGCGCCCAGCGAGGCGAGCAAGCCTAGGGCGAGCGCCCCTGGAACCTTCCGCAGGACCACGTGGGTCATTTCTAGGCCGGGTCAAGGGGAGACCTTGGGGCCGCGTCGTACTGACCCTGCCCCTTGGCGCACGCTGGCCCAGCGGGATTGGAACGGGGAAGAAAGCCTTTTACAGTGATGAGCACGCGCATCGTCGAGAACGCCGATACCGTCAGTCTGGTTTGCGCGCTTTTGGTGCGCTTTCCGGAGCTGGCGTCGATCCGCTCCGGCCCGACCGATCGGACGCTGCGGTTGACCTTCGCCGTGCGCCAGCGTTTGGACCGGGCGACACAGACGGCGCTGGGCGAGGCCCTCGAAGAGCACGTGCGCAGCTTCCTGGCGCTGGCAAAGGAAGAGCCGGCGGCGTTGCGCGTCGAGTGTGAAGGCGACCGGACGATGACCTTCGTGCACGTGACGCGCGATTTGGAAACCTTTTCCAAGGAAGAGCTCGAGCTGCAAGTCGGGTTTTTCAACAATCACTGTGGTGAAGCGCTCGTGCGCAACCCGCATCCGGACGATCACCTCGAACCCGACCCGGCCGCCGAAGATGAAGCCGCGCTCTACGCAGTCGAGGCGCTGCGCGATCCCGAGCAGTCTAAGAGTCTGGTCGGCTTTAGAGAAGAAAAGCGCGTGCTCGTCTACTTCTTGAAGTCTCAGAAGAAAGCCAAGGCGTCGGCTCGCCGATAGAACGCGCCGCCCTCAACGTTCTCCTCGTGGGGGACGTGGTCGGATCTCCCGGGCGCGACGTGTTGAAGCGCTGTGTCGCGCTGCTGCGAGAGCAGTATCACGTGGATGCCTGCATCGCGAACGGCGAGAACGCCGCGGGCGGCTTCGGCCTGACCGCGCAGACCGCCCAGGAGATGTTCGACAGCGACGTCGACTTCATCACCGGCGGCAACCACATCTTCGACAAGCGCGACTTCGCGGAGTACTTGGAAACCAGCGATCGCGTCATCCGTCCGGCCAACTACGCGCCCACGGTGCCCGGCCGAGGCGCGGGAACCTTGACCGTCAACGGCGTCACGATCGCCGTCTTGAACTTGATGGGCCGGACCTTCATGCCGCCCGCGGACGACCCGTTCCGCTGCGCCGACGCCTACCTGCCCGAGCTGCGGTCCCGAGCCGCGGTCGTCATCGTCGACGTGCATGCAGAGGCGACCTCCGAGAAGATCGCTCTGGGCCGCTACCTGGACGGCCGAGTCTCGTGCGTGTTCGGCACGCACACGCACGTCCAGACCGCCGATGAGCAAATTCTCCCGGGAGGGACGGCCTTCATCAGCGACCTGGGTATGACCGGGCCGACAGAGGGCATTATCGGAATGGAAGCCAAGGCCGTACTGGACCGGTTTCTCACCGGTCTCTCGGAGCGCTTCAGCGTGCAGCGCAACGGACCGCGCCAGTTTTGCGGCGCGGTCGTTACGATCGATCCAAGCTCAGGAAAGGCGAGCGAAATTAAACGCATCTTTCTAAAGGGGATCGCATGAACTCGGGCGTTACGCTGAAGGTTTCGGCGAAGAGCAATCCTAATGCGGTGGCCGGCGCGCTGGCGGCGGCGCTGCGGGAGCGCGACAGAGTAGAGCTGCAGGCGGTCGGCGCGGGCGCGATCAATCAAGCCATCAAGGCGGTGGCGATCGCGCGCAGCTACTTGAAGGGCGCCCAGTTCGACGCGGTCTGTGCGCCTTCGTTCGTGGTCGTCGCCATCGGCGAGAGCGAACGCACCGCGATATCGTTGCTCGTCGAACGCCGCAAGGTGGAGGAGAAGAGTTCCAACGGTGAAGATTGACCTGCATTCGCACACGCGGATGAGCGACGGCACGCTGTCGCCGCAAGAGCTGTCGGACTTCATGGGAGAGCGCGGCGTCGAGCTCTTTTCAATTTCCGACCACGACACGCTGGCCGCTTACGGCATGTTCGAGCCTCCGCCCGGAGCCCGCGTGATCGCGAGCATCGAGATCAACACGACGTGGCGCGAGAACGAGGTCCACGTGCTCGGCTACGGCGTTCCCCTCGGTCCGTCGCCGATCAACGAGCTGCTCGAATACAATCAGACGCAACGCCGCCTGCGCGCGGAGACGATGGTGGAGCGGCTGCGCCAGGCAGGCTATGCCATCACGCTGGAGGACGTGCTGCGTGAGTCCGGCGATGCTCTCGCGATCGGCCGTCCGCACGTGGCCAAGGCGCTCGTGCGGCGCGGTATCGTGGACAGCGTCGACGCCGCGTTCAAACAAGCGTTGGGGCGCGGCATGCCCGGCTACGTGCCGCAGCTGTACACCACGCCCGAGCATGCCATCGAAAAGATCACGCAGGCCGGCGGCATTCCGGTGCTCGCGCATCCCGGCCGCCTGCGGAACCGCGCGCTGATCGACGAGCTGGCCGGCCATGGCCTGCGCGGACTCGAGGTGTTCTATCCGCTGCACGACGCCGCCGACACGGCCGAGTTTCGCGAGACGGCCCAGAAATACGGGCTCGTGATGACCGGCGGCATGGACTTCCACGACATCCGCTATCACACGCAGGGCGTCGGCATGGAGGTGGACGCGGCGGACATCGCGCCGTTCCTTGAGCTCGTCGAAGTCTTTGCTTAGCGGCACGAGATGCTAAGTGCGGCGGCGCTGGCGGCCGCGATTAACGCGCCGGCGCGCACCCCGCGGCTCGCACACACCGTCGTGGCGGGCGAGGTCTACGACCTCGACGCGCATCGCGTGCTCTACGCGCGCAATGCCAACCTGCTCATGGTGCCGGCGTCGACGACGAAGCTGCTGACCGAAGGCACGAGCCTCGCGCTCCTGGGATCCAACTTCCGCTGGACGACGCCGGTCTATCGCACCGGACCGGTGGACGCACAGGGCGTGCTGCACGGCGATCTCGTGCTCGTCGCCAGAGGCGATCCGAACCTTTCGCAACGCATACAGCCAAATGGAACGCTGGCGTTCGAGAACGAGGATCACGCCTACGATGGCTCCGCGGAAACCAAGGCCGTGCCGGGCGATCCGCTTCGCGTCCTGCGCGACCTCGCAGCGCAGGTCGTCAAGGCCGGCATCAAACGGGTCGACGGGGTTCAGGTCGACACGAGTTTATTTCCGGACCAGGGCGCGGAAGGCGGCACGGGCGTGATTCTTTCACCGATCGTCGTCAACGACAACATCGTCGACGTCACGGTGACGCCCGGCGCGCACCCAAGCGACCCGGTGAGCATCAAGGTTTCTCCGCAGACGCCCTATGTATCGTTTATCGATCGAGCGACGACGGGCGTCGCCAAAAGCGACGCGACGATCGACATGAGCGCCGACGCGCGAGATACCGGCGGGAACCACGTCGTCACGATCACCGGCTCACAGCCGGCCGGTCCAAGCGTGCTCTATGCCTATCGCGTGCCCGAGCCGAAGCTCTTCGCGCAAGAGGCGTTCGTTGCGGCGCTCGAAGGCGCCGGCGTAACTGTGGCCGGCACGGCCGACGGCATCCTGCATAGCTACGCCGCCGCGGACCTGGTCGCCGTGCACGTCTCGCCGCCACTTTCCGAGGACGCGTACATCACGCTTAAGGTGAGCGATAACCTGCACGCGGCGCTGATGCCGTACATGTGGGCGGTCTATCTGGCGAAAGCAAAGAGCGACTACCTCAAGACCGGATTCGCGCTCGAGACGCGCCTGTTGAGTGATGCCGGGCTCGATCTCAACCAAGCCTCACAATCCGACGGTTACGGCGGCGCTTACTTTACGCCCGATTTCATGGTTCGCTATCTCGCGTGGGCCAGGATGCAGAGCTGGTACCGCTTCCTACTCCGCGGCTTGCCGATCATGGGCGTGGATGGGACGCTGGTCGACATTCAGCGCTCGTCGCCGGCGCGCGGCAAAGTCTTTGCCAAGACCGGAACGGACGGCGGCGATAACGACTTGAGCGGCGGCTCGACGATTGAGAAAGGCCTCGCGGGCTACATCACAACCAGCGGCGGCCGGCATGTAGCGTTCGCGTTCTACGTCGGAGCGATGAACGGTCCGAAGGACGAAGACACCGGCCACGTCGCCGGCGAGATCCTCGGCGGGATGGCCGCGGCGACCTACGAGTCGCTTTAGCGCGCGTTATCGCTTCGCGAGCGCTTCGCCGACCGCTGCGCGCACGCGCTCCACGATATCCGACGCGTCGTGCTCGTACGACGCCAACTTCGCCGCCTGACGCGCGATCGTTTCGGCGTCGCGCATGTATTTGTGATTGACGCGAACGTTGTACGCGCATCCGGCCAGCGCCGCGTTCGCGAACTCCGCCGCGCAGCCGACGTCACTGGCCAGGGACTTCGTCTTCGCCTCGCTCAGGCGCCGCGTCAGCTCGAGCACGCGCAGCGCGAGTTCGGCGGCGCGCAAGGGCTCTTCGGCGGCCCGCTGCAGAGCCGCATCGAGGGCTCGCCGGCGGGCCTGCGCCTGCGCCGCGTCGTCCTTGGGTAGTGCCTGCGCGGCAACGACGGCGGCAAACGCGGCCTCGTCGCGCAGCCGCGCCGCGCCCAGTTCCTCGCGCAGGCGGTCGGCCTCGGCAACGACGTCCGCGAGCGGCGCCGACGCGATCCGTCCGACCATCGCGACCAACGCCGCGGCGATGGCCGCGATCGACGCCGCGGCGCTGCCCCCGCCCGGGACGGGATCGTGCGAGGCGAGGCGCTGGAGGTAATCGTCGAGCGTTTCCACGCGGGCAGAGTTGGCGGATGGGTTCGGCGAGCCTGCGGCGAAAGGGCGGCGTGCCATTTACCCCAACCCCCAGGAGTTCATCTTGCCAGTTTTGGACCAAGCCCAAGGCGACGTCAAAGACCGCAGCCTCGCTGAGCCGGGCCGCTCGCGCATCGCGTGGTCGGCCGCGTACATGCCCGTCCTCGCTCAGATTCGGGACCGCTTCGAGATCGAGAAGCCGCTGCGCGGCATGCGCATCGGCGCATGCCTGCACGTGACGACGGAGACCGCGAACCTGATGCTCGCGCTGCAGGCCGGAGGCGCCCAGCTCGCGCTGTGCGCCAGCAACCCCCTCTCGACCCAGGACGACGTGGCGGCCGCGTTGTGCGACTACGGCATCCCGACCTATTCGATCAAGGGTGAAGATCACGCGACCTACTATTCGCACATCGAGTCCGTGATCGCGACCCACCCGCAGATCTCCCTGGACGACGGATGCGACCTGGTTACGACGATTTTCACGAAACACCACGGGCAGCTCGCCAAGATGATCGGCGGCTGCGAGGAGACGACGACGGGCGTGATCCGGCTGCGCGCGATGCAGCGCGACGGCGTGTTGCCCTACCCTGTCATCGCCGTGAACAACGCGCTCACCAAGCACATGTTCGACAACCGCTACGGCACCGGACAGTCGACGCTCGACGGGATCATCCGCGCCACCAACGTGCTGCTCGCCGGCCGTACGCTGGTCGTGGTCGGCTACGGCTGGTGCGGACGCGGCATCGCCGCGCGCGCCGCCGGCATGGGCGCACACGTGGTCGTGACTGAGGTGGACCCGCGCAAGGCGATCGAGGCCACCATGGACGGGTACCGCGTGATGCCGATGACCGACGCGGCGAAGATCGGCGACATCTTCGTCACCGTCACCGGCAACTATCACGTCGTGCGCGAGGAGCACTTCAAATTGATGAAGGACGGGGCGATCGTCGCCAACTCCGGCCACTTCAACGACGAGCTGGATCTCGAGTCGATCAAGCACTTGGCGCGCGGCAAGACCGAGCCGCGGGCGTTCGTCGAGCAGTATGAGATGCACGACGGCCGCCAGATCTGCATCCTCGCCGACGGGCGTCTGGTCAATCTCGCCGCGGCCGAGGGTCATCCTGCGGCGGTGATGGACATGTCGTTCGCCAATCAGGCGCTGTCGACGGCCTATCTCGTGACGCACCACGAGGCGTTGGAGAAGAAGGTATACGACGTACCCATCGAGATCGACGAGGAGGTCGCCCGCCTCAAGCTCTCCTCGATGGGCATCGAGATCGACACGTTGACGCCCGAGCAGGTGAAGTACATCGCGTCTTGGAGCGAGGGGACGTAGTGGCGTACACGCGACTCTTCACCAGCGAGTCGGTGACCGAGGGCCATCCCGACAAGCTCGCCGATCAAATCTCGGACGCCGTGCTTGATGCGCTGCTGCGCGACGACCCGTATTCGCGCGTGGCGGTCGAGACGTTCGCGATCACGGGCCAGATCCACATCGCGGGCGAGGTGACGACCAAGACCTATGTGGACATTCCGAAGCTCGCGCGCGAGGTCGTCCGCGACGTCGGCTACACGCGCTCGGCGATCGGATTCGATGCCGAGACGTGCGGCGTCAGCGTCTCGATCGACGAACAGTCGCCGGACATCGCGCTGGGCGTCGATCGATCCCTCGAGGCCCGCGCGGGCGACGACGACGAGTTCGAGCTCGTCGGCGCGGGAGACCAGGGCATGATGTTCGGTTACGCGTGCCGCGAGACCGGGGAGCTCATGCCGCTGCCGATCGTGCTGGCGCACAACCTGACGCGTCACCTGGCCGCGATGCGCAAGAACGGCGACGTTCCGTACCTGCGTCCCGACGGCAAGTCGCAGGTGACCGTGGAGTACGACGGCGACCGCCCGCTGCGCGTCGAGGCCGTCGTGGTCTCGACGCAGCACGATCCCGAGATTCCGCTGGAAGAGATCCGCCGCGAGATCACCGAGAAGGTGATCGACCACGTGATTCCGGTCGCGCTGCACGACAGCCGCACGCGCGTCTACGTCAATCCGACGGGCCGCTTCGTGATCGGCGGTCCGAAGGGCGACGCGGGCCTCACGGGCAGAAAGATCATCGCCGACACCTATGGCGGCATGGCGCGCCACGGCGGTGGCGCGTTTTCCGGTAAGGATCCCACGAAGGTCGACCGCTCGGGCGCCTACGCGGCCCGTTGGGTTGCGAAGAACGTCGTGGGGGCGGGCCTCGCGGACCGCTGCGAGGTGCAGGTTGCCTACGCGATCGGCGTCGCGCATCCGATGAGCGTCTCGATCGAGACGTTCGGCACCGGCCGGCTGCCCGAGGAGCGCATCGCGAGCGCCGTCAATTCGGTGTTTGATCTTCGGCCCGCGGCGATCATTCATCATCTGCAGCTGCGCCGCCCGATCTACCGGCAGACGGCTTCCTACGGGCACTTCGGCCGACCCGATCTGGATCTGCCGTGGGAGCGGCTCGACCGGACCGACGCGCTGCGCAAAGCAACGGCTTTTAATGGGGAGGAGCTTCGTGTACCGAACTTTGCCGGTTAGACTCGCCGCCGCCGTCGCGGCGTTCACGGCGTGCGCCACCCTCGCTCAAGCGACGACGCTCGTGCCGTCGCAGACGTTCAAGTCCGGGACGCGCATACAGTGTTCGCTCGAGGAGCACCTCGACTCTTCGAAGCTGGCCTACGGCGACAAGTTCAAGCTGCTCATCGTGGATACGTCGTTCCCGGCGCTGCACGGAGGGTACATCGTCGGCTGGATCACCGACGTGCGACCGCCGACTGGATCGGAGCGGGCGCGCGTGGGTTTCTTTCTCACGACGATCCACCTTCCCAACGGAACGAAGAAGAGCCTCACCGCGTACGTCGTCAACAAGGGCGTCGTGCAAATCAATCCCGCGGCGCAGTACAAGCAGCGTCAGCAGCTTTCGCCGATGGCTGGGGTGCCGTACGGCACCGTCACGCCCGGGCCGATCGCGTGGCAGATGCGGCTCGGCAGCGGGCCTTCGACCGCCAAGCGGGAGCAGTCGGGGACGCTGGGCGGATATGTCTACGGCACGAAGGCGAACGAACCGATCGTCGTCAACGCCGGGACGTCTGTAACCGTGGAGCTCGCCGAAAACCTAACTATCCCGTAGGGTGCAATAGTTGCTCCATCGTGCACTGCCGCGGCGGCTTATCCGGGCGCCAGCGCAGCAGCCGCGCGGCGTGGCGAAAACGATGCCCCGTGACGTGATCGAACGCCACCTCGACCACAATCTGGGGCCGAACGGGAAACCACTCTGACGCCTCGCCGCGCCGCCAACGGCTCGGTCCGCCCGGCGCCGTGCCCGTGAAGCCCGGCGGTTCGACGATCGGACGCAGCAGCTCGGCGGCGCGCTTGCGTTCGGCCGCACTCATTGATCCGACGAAGCCCACGTGATGCAGCTTCCCTTCGTCGTCGTAGAGCCCGAGCAGCAGCGACGCGACGGCGCCGGCGCCGGCGCTCCCGGTGCGAAAGCCGCCGACGACGCAGTCCGCCGTATAGTTGCGCTTGATCTTGACGGCCGCGTCACGGCTGCCGAACGCATAGGCGACATCGCGTTTGGCGATGACGCCGTCAAGCCGGGCCAGGCTGCCGCCGAGCCAAAGCTTCGCGAGCGCGGCGTCTTGCGTAGCGGGCGAAATCCGGACGACCGGATCTTCCGCGAAGTTTCGCGTCAGGAAGAGCTCGAGGCGTTCGCGGCGCGCGTGCAGGGCGCGCTCGTAGAACGCGCTGCGACCTTCGACGAGCAGGTCGAAGACCACGAAGGACGCCGGCGTCTCCTGCGCGAGCCGGCGCACGCGGCTCGCGGCGGGATGGATGCGCTGGAGGAGGGCGTCGAAATCCGAGCCGTCGTCGGTCGCGACCATCAGCTCACCGTCGACGACGAATTGCCGCGCCCCCGCTTTGAGCACGGCCTCGACGATCTCGGGGAAGTAGCGCGTCAGCGTCTCGCCGGATTTCGATTGCAGTTCGACGTCGTTGCCGTCGCGAAAGGCAATGCAGCGAAAGCCGTCCCACTTGGGCTCGTAGCTCCACCCGTCGCCTTCCGGGATGCGCGCGACGGCACGAGTCTCCATCGGTTCGATCGGCGGGCGCAGGAGCAGCGCTTCAAACCGCGGCACGAGTTCCCGTCTCGGCAAACTTCGCGAGATTGAAGCGGCCGCGGGCGCGCAGCAGCGGCTGCCACAGGTCCCCGATCTCGGCGAGGCGCTCCGGGACGTTGAAGATCGTGAAGTCGCCTGGCTCGCAGCCGGCCTCGATCTCCTCCCACGTCACCGGCGCGGAAACGGTGGCCGCTTCGTTGGCGCGCACGGAATAGATCGAGGCGAGCGTCTTGCCGAACGCATTCTGGTTGTAATCCACGAGGACGTGGTTCGGCGGACGATTCGCGACGCGATAGATCGCGGTCAGGACGTCGGGGTGCGCCTTGGCCATGTGATGGCCGATCTGCTTCGCGATCGCCCAGACCTCGTGCTGCTTGAGGTCCCGGCGAATCGCTACGTAGACGTGCGCGCCTTTGCTGCCCGACGTCTTGGCCAACGGCGACATGCCGAGACCCTCGAGCACGTCGCGAACGATCAGCGCTGCTTCGCGCACGACGGCGAAGGTCGCGCCCGGCGTCGGATCCAGGTCGAAGTGCAGGTAGAGCGGCCGATCCGGATCCTCGCAGAGCGAGTACCATGGATTGAGATCGATGCATCCGAGGTTGATCAGCCAGAGCAGTGCCGCACGGCCGTCGACGAGCGGAAAGTCGATGACGTTACCGGAGCTGTGCTCGATGGAACAGGTCCGGATCCAGGGCGGCCGCGGCGACGGCGTGCGCTTCATGTAGAAGAAGTCGCCCGTAACGCCGTGCGGATAGCGCTTCATCACCATCGGCCGGTCTGCGACGTGCGGGATCAGCACGTCGGAGATACGCAAATAGTAGCGCAGCAGGTCGCCCTTGGTGAGCTCGAGTTTCGGGAAGTAGACCTTCCGGAGGTTGGTCACCGCGACGCGGCGCCCGTCGACGTCGAGCGTCGTGTCGTCGACGTCGCTCGGAATCGTCACGGGAGCGCGGTCGCGCCCGGCAGGCTCGGCCATCCCGCCTTATACCGGCAAGGCAGGGCGGCGTTCCTGGCCGTGGAACCAGGGACCGCCGGCCGCCCAGCTGCCACGACGTTCCGGATTAGCTCAGTTGGTAGAGCAGCTGACTGTTAATCAGCGGGTCGTTGGTTCGAGTCCAACATCCGGAGCCACTTGAAAAAGCCTGACACTATCGGGCTTTTTCTTCATTTTGTGACCGCGGATTTCCGTCGCTCCTTGGGCTGTTGACGCCCACTTTTACGCCCTTTGACGCCCGCCAAAATGGCCTCCATCGCCCGGGCCGCCCCGCTCTGCATGGTCGGGCTGACGTGCTGATAGGTGTCCATTGTGATCGCGATCGTCGCATGGCCCAGCCGTTCCGAGACAATCTTGGGGTGAACGCCGGCTCCAAGCAAAAGCGTTGCCGCCGTGTGTCGCAGATCATGGAAGCGCACCGAGCGGTCGAGTCCCGCCTTCTCGAGCAGCGGTTTGAAGCTGCGCCGCTGATAGTTCGATGGCCGCAACGGCCTGCCGCCGGTATCGGTAAATACGAGCGGCCCGGAATAGCCGCCGGCCGCCTGACGTTCGCGGTGTTCCAGAAGCACGCGCTGCGTTTCTCGGGATAGCGCGACGGGGCGGCGTGCGGCCGCGGTCTTTGGGGCCGTGACCGAGCCCGTGTGCTGGTCGAGCGATCTCTGAATCCGGATTGTCCCGTCGACGATATCGCCCCATCGGAGCGCCAGAAGCTCGCCTTGGCGCATCCCGGTATCGATCGCGAGGTAATAGAGCGCGTATAGCCGGTCGCCTTTGGCGACGTCGAGAAGCCGGTGAACCTCTTGGAGCGTCAAGGGATGGCGCTCGGGACGCTCTTGCCGCGGCAATGCAACGTGCTTCGCTGGGTTTCGGTCTATCATCCGCCACTGTTGGGCGCGATCGAGTGCGCGACGCAATACAATAAGCGTGAGGGCTTGCGTTCGCGTCGGCGTCTTGTTCTTGGTCACGAATACGTGCTGAATCTGCGCCTCGTTAAGATCTCGAAGCTTCATGCCGCCGAGGCGGCTCGGCTTTAGGTGCTTCTCGACGATTATTTCATACGAGCGATGTGTCGAATGCCGCTTCGAGGGCTTGATAACGTCCTCGAGCCAGCGATCGAGAAAAGTGTCGAGCCGAACGGATTCTTCACGCGGCTTATCCCCGTGCGCTAGTCGGCTCTGGCCGTCACGGAGCTTGTCGGCTACGTCTTTTCGCGTGCGGCCGTAGAAGTGCATGCGCTCCGCAAGCCCGGTGATCGGATCGATATAACGCAGGCGCGCGTGCCAGCGCCCATCAGCACGCTGCGCGATCGACCCGTCGCCGTCACCTCGCCGCTTGGGAATTTACGTCGCCTCCTTGGGCGCACCCGGATTCCTCGAGCATTGCCACCCGCGCCCGCAGCCTGGCGAGCGCCCTAATGACATCATCAAGCGAGTCACCCAGGCTTTGTTGCAGGCCGGCGGGGGCGGCCGCGGTCCCTCGAAGCAGCTCCTCGATCGGTAGGGAGGGCAATACGGCGGAAAGCCGGCTGACCGAAAGCGCGGTCATTGGCAGCCTCCCGTTCTCCCACATCTTAGCTGCCAGCCCCGGGCTCCAATGCGCTTGGCGAGCTCTTGCGGAGTCATGCCGGCCTCCCTGCGAGCGCGCCGGATCGCCGGACCCATCCGAGTCGCCAGGGCGAGGCTGTCGCGGTCATCCCGTTCAGCTTTTTCTCTCCTAAGGTTTATTTTTTGTTGGGTCATCAATACATTTTGTGCTATAGTAAGGACGTGGCCGAGACGCTAGCCGACCTCATTCGACCCTTCCGCACCCAAGCCTTGGCTGAAGCGACCGGGCGAACGCGCGGCACCGTCGCCCTCTGGCGTAACGGCAGGGGTCTACCCGACGTAGCGGCCCTCCCGGGGCTTGCCACCCTGCTTGGAGTCGAGCTCGACGCCCTGACCCGCATCGTAGCGACCGAGGCTTCGGATCGGCGCCGCACATAAAGGCCAAACCACTAACGGCGAGGGGCGCCGTGTGACCGACGCTCCCACGCCTATCCATCCGGAAAGAAAGGCTTCCCGAATGAACCCGACTATTCTAACTGATCTCAGCCCGAGCGGCGCAAACCCCCTCAGCTTCCCTGGAACGCCGCGCGTCCAGGAGGATCGACGCAAAGCGTTGGTCCGCGAACTTGGCCGATTTCAACGCGAGCAGCTTGCCAGGGCCGGAACGAGCCGGGGCAATCGCTTCGGCCCTTTAGCGACCCGGAGGCGCTTGCACGCGGCGACGACACCATCCGGAAGCTTTTGAACGAGGCGCTTAGGATTGAGGACAATAAGTGCTGCATCGGAGCTCCCGGCGAGGCCGTCCATCCGGCCGTCCTCAACCTAATCGGCGCGCCCGGTGACTTCGTGGCGGATCAAGTCCTTCGCGCCGGTCGCAATATCTCCGCGGTTATGGTGCAGGGGAAGCGAACGGAAAGGCGCGTCGATGTAAAACTCGAAGCGCGGACGCGCCGCCGCAGCTCTTCCGGCAAACGTTATTTCCATGGACGAATATCGTCTACGCCGTAATAGTCCACTGGACGATCAGAATCGGGATGAATCGCCGGGCTCCTTTAGTGAAATAGATCGCGGCATGGCTTTCCTCAATTCGGAGATCGAGAAGGCCCGGGCGCTCGGGCTCTGTTAAGGCGCAGCAAGTCAAGAACGGGGCGACCGGCAGAGTGTGAATGCCGGCCGCTTTTCTATTTGGTCTCCGGCCTTGCCGCGAGCGAGAACATCGCATAAGGGAGGGCCGCTCCCAGGGGACCGGCAAAAAGAATCGCATGGGACCGGACCGAAACTACTTTCTTGAAAAAATGCACCAGACCGTCTCTAGTCTAGTTGACGGCGACTGCGATTTAAAACCTCGCTTAGCATCGGCTGGACTCACGCTGACGATACGTGGCGACGATTACGTCCCCGAGGAATACCGCGAACAGTTTACCGAAATCATTCGCGATCTTAAGCGTTGTCCCGCGGAAACTTCCGATGAGTCCAGCACTGAAGCCACAGTACGCGAGATGACGATTGATGAAGCGCGGGAAATGGCCGATCGGATCCTTAACCTCTATGTGCGCGCTTTGCGTGGAGATGTATGACATTTTCGGTCGGCTAGCGCGGTCACGTACATCTATTCGATCTAGGGCGTAGCCGTAGGACCGGGCGTTGGCGGGTAGTAAAGCCCTGGCGCCATTGGCTGCGACTGATCGCCCCACTTCCAGACGCGCCCGTCAGCGTATCGAGCGAACTGCACGTGACAAATCACGTTTATAGGACTCGAGGCCGTGTTCTCTTGCGCGACCGCTCCCACCGTGCCGGCGAGATTCTGCCGGGCGTGGATTTGAATCCCGGGCGAGTACGTTCCGATCGAGTCGAGTCCGAGGCTTTGCGTCACGGCGTTGAACGTGTCTTGTACGTCAAAGACGAAGCGAACCGCGTTGAGCGGCTGCGGGCTTATGTTGGTGAAGTCCACCGCTGCGGCAATATAGTAATTCCGCTTAGTGGTGAGCGCCGATACTAGAAGGCCGCCCGGACCGGCTTTGTCGAGAAGTGCGGCGCGACAACTATCGATCCGCACCGGGGATGATCCCGACGACGTGACTTCGGTCGTCAAAGTCTGCGAGGCGTTTGCTGCGCCGGTCGCGCACGCAATTGAAAGCGCGACGGCGCCGGAAAGTCGGCTACCGATCATGCAGGCAGACGTTCGGAAGGGTTGCCTCCGCACCTCTGGGCCACACTCGGCACCCTAATGGGGCCGACCACTAGCGTCTGCGGCGGTGCCCCTTCTTGCGCGGGGGCTGAGCACAATGCCGGCACCTCCCAGACACGTTGGACGACGCGATGACGCGCCCGCAACCGCAACGCTTGGGCCTCACTTCTTGGGCTTCCGCGTCGCGCTACGCCACTGGTTTGGATTTCCTTTACTGGTGTGACGCTGACGCTCCACGTCCGGGTGCGATCCCGGCTCCAATTCCTTGGCGCGCTTGATCGCCTGTTTCTCAGTGTTAAAGAGTCCGCTAGCGCGTTCTGCCCCCTGACGCACTACCGCGTAGTCTCCGCTGGGACGGTGCTCTATGAAGATTTTCTTACTCTTTGCCATGCCGCAGGTCTTCGCTTTGGCAATCCGAACACCTGTTCGCCTCATGGCTAGACCGCCGCAATACGAGCGGAAGCTCGACGAGCCCGATGTCGACGAGATCACCGTCGAGAACGTGCTGAAGCGCCTAAGTCCGCAGCAGCGAGCTCGTGTGCTCGCATGGCTTTGCATGTATTACGACGACGACGGCCAGCGCTACGGCGTCATCAAGAGGCGGCGAGTTGGCCTTGACGGCATCGAGTATTGGCTTGTGCGTGTGCCGAGTAGTGCCGGGCAAGTAAAGCAATGACCGCGTACACCCTTGATACTAATTGCATCTATGCTGTCGACGAAAATCGCCCGGACGCCCCCGCAATCTTGCGATTAGTTGACATGCACGCCGCGGGAACCGCCAATGTTGCGGTGGTTGCAATGGCCGCGTCAGAAAGACAAAAGAGCGGAAAGGCAATCGTAAACTTCGCTGTCTTTAGGGAACGTATTCAGGCCCTGGGTCTTGGGGGACTTGAGATCCTAAAGCCAATGGCCTATTTTGATGTTACATTTTGGGATTGGTCGCTGTTTTGCAGCCCCGGAAGGGAGTCACTTGAACGCGAGATCCATCAGATTCTATTTCCGGGCTTCCCATTTCTCTGGAAGGATCTCGAGGCGACGGCGCGCGATTCAGATGATGCAGTGGCATTACTGCGGAAGTGGCGCAATCGCAAGTGCGACGTGCAGACCATCTGGAGCCATATTAACGCCCGTCGCGATGTCTTCGTAACTGCTGACCCAAACTTTCACAAGCTGACGAAAAAGCCGCTGCTTATTGGTCTTGGATCTAAGCGGATTATTTATCCCGCGGAGGCTCCCGTCGGTCTGTCGGACCCCGACGAGATGAACGTCTGACTAGGGGAGCTAAACGCCTGCGGCTAGGGGCTTAATAAATCTCATCGGTCGACGATGTTATGAAAGATCAGGTGAATGCCTACGACCGAACGGGGCCCGCAGCAATGCGCGCCCGAATCTAAACCGCGACCCATCCGGTCGCTGCAGCCGCAACGTGGGCGGAGATTTGGGTGCTCGTTAGAAGCGCGGGATATATCGCCAAGTCCTGCGCTACGCCACCCCAATAGTCGCCGGAATATGCCGGGTTCCGACCGACCGTAATCGGGAATCCGGCGCTTTGATACGCGCCGACGCTCGAAGCCGATCCCCACAGGGTTCCGTTCACATAGACCGCGATCGTGTTTGCGACCGAATCGTAGAGTGCGTGGACTAGGTATTTCACGCCGCTTGCAAAGGTGCCGCCGCTGCGTTGAGCCCGGCGATGAGTTCGCGCAGCTCCCCCACAGACAGGGAATCCAGCGCATCCTCGACGCCCTGATTCTTGGACGTCGCTAGCTTTGCGATCTCGACGAGATCCTTCGTTTCCACTGCAGAGATTCGGTCAGCTTCCAGCCGCTCTCCGATCTCGGCAAGGGCTCGATATGCGACTGAGTCGGACGCGGCCATCAAGGCGCGGCCGTTCCAAACGTGCGAACCATTAACTCGTTCCGTCATAGTCTGTTCTTTCATAACGTGTAGGGGGATAAGCCAAGGCCGGCCGGTCGATTGCGCGCCGTGGTCCAATAAAGGCGGTTCGTATTCATGGTGACTGCCTGCGATAGCGCAAGCGTGAAGGCGTCGACCATGTCGTCGTTCTTGCCGGCGGGGAATGCCAACAGCTCACGCTCGAACTCGAGCAGCCAGGGCGCTTCGTTTGGAAGAAAGACCTTCTTGGCTTCGATCGAGCCGGTGACGCCCTCGACGCGCGACTCTTTGCTGCCCTTCGCTGCGATGGGGATGACCGGCAGCGTCGTCTCCTGCTTGAGCGCCTGAATCAGCGCCGTCGCGTTTGACGTATCCTCGACGTATATCTTTGTCGGAGCCGGCGTCTCCAAGGGAAGTAGCGAAACCCGCCGCAGCAGTCCCGGGAACTCTACCTTTCCGCGCCAGACATCGAGGACGTAAAAGGCGCTCTTGGTGACGCCCAGCTTGACGATCGCGCTCCAATCGTTCCGAACGCCGGTCTTAGCCGCAGCATCGAGCGCACAAATTACGCCATGCTCGAATTCGGTCGGTGCCTTGTCGTACCGTTGCAGCCATTCGGCCTTGATGAGGTTGCCTTCGGCCGGGACCGGATCGCCCTGAAAGGCGCACACGAATGCCCGCGATCCCATCGCGATTTTCTGGCGCTCGAGCTCGACGATCGGCCAGCGTTCAGGCCAAAGCGATTCGCCCTTAGCACGTCCTAGCGGATCGTTCGGCTCTGCGATCGCCGGCAGGCGCACAACGTGCCAATCCGGCGCCTCTGGCGAGTCCATGATGCGCCCGGGTATGTCATCCTCGCCCCAGCGCTGCTGCACCAGCACAACCGCGCCAAACGGCTCGAGACGGGGCATGAGGATCTCGCGAAACCATTTCCAAAGCCCGTCCCGCTCGGTGTCGGAGAGACTGTCGTTCTGCAAGTCGTCGAGCAGCAGCAATGATCCGCGCCAGCCGGTGATTCCACCGCCAACGCCCACGGCAAACAGTCCGCCGCCTTCGGTTGTCTCCCAACGGTTCTGCGCCGTCGTGGCCCTCGAAAGCTCGACGCCGAACGGCCAATCCGGTTCGTTGAAGAACGCTCGGGATGCCCTGCTGTTGCGCTCGGCAAGCTCCGCACCGGCCGACGCCGCGATGATCTTACGCCGCGGATTGCGCCCGAGATACCACGCCGCGAACGCCTGAAGCAGCATCGACTTACCGGAGCCCGGGAACAGCGTCACGAGTAGCCGTCGCTGGTCGCCTCGTTCGATACTCTCGAGCAGATCTGCTAAGTGCTCGATATGCCGCGGAGTCTGAAAGTCCGGGATCAGGCGGCGCGCAAACGGGATTAGATGCCGCCTTGCGAGCTCGCTCTGTGCCGCGGCGGCGATCGCCACGGCCTGGTCAGCGTTAACCGTCGCCATGCTGCCCACGGGTCTGCATCTCGCCAGACAGGAGCGCTCGGTTTTCGATCCGCTCCCCGCGTTCGGTAATACGGGTGGCGAGACGCACCCTGTTCGCTTCCTTCCGGCAAGGGGCGCAGCGCTTCGGCCCGGCAGGCCACCCCATGACGTCGTAGTAGAAGCGGTGCTCGCTGGCCGTGAAGGTGAACTCGGCGCCGCACCCCACACATGCGATTATCTCGTCCTGGTAATCCATTAGCGGGCTCTTGCGGCTTCACGTCGACGAGCGCTGTCTCGCAACTCGCCTCGACTCTTGTAGTAGAGCTCGATGGGTACGGTCGGCTCGTTTGATGGCTTGCGGCGCGCTGCGGCCTTGGGCCCCTGAGCCCGGATTGGCTCAACGTGATAGCCCTTGCGGAACAACTCGACGATCTGAGCGGTGCCGAGTGTCCGCTTCACGGGCTTCGCGCCCTTGCCGCCCGTTGTTACGACGCAAGGGATCTCGATCGACTTGCGAGACAGCGCCGTGACCCGGTATCCGGCCTTACACAGCTCTACGACCTGATCTTGGGTCAGCGTAAACACTCCGGCAGCGTCGGCCGAGAGCGACTTGCCCTTGCCGGTGCGGATGCTTGTCACGCGCTGGCCGCTGGAAGCAGTGATGGTGTATTGCATGGCCGATCCTCTCTCGGAAAAGAAAGAGAGCCGCCGAAATGGCAGCCCCTCGGTTTTGGTTGATGGTGATCCCTACGTCAAGGCACGCTTATTTAACGCCCTCGCGAAGCTGTCGGAGTAGTCGCTCTAAACCACCGGCTATTTGAAAAACGTCGCCATCGTCTTTAGGTCCTTCATCGACGAGCCGAAAATATACGTCGGTTTTTGGCAGGTTCTGATAACGCCGTAGTTCTCCGGATAAGCGTCTCGCTCGCGGCGCCATTCTATGCTCGTAATGCGCAACGATAAGATTCGATCTCGCTAATTGCGCCAACGCCCCATCGCTAAGGTCCGTTGTTCTGTACTCAAGCGGTATCTCGCCTAAGAGGCGCAACTCATTTGCTAACCCGTAGCCATCTCTCTCAATGTCCCTCAGGTCGCTTTGCTGAACCGCGCGATACTCCAGGATCAGGGCTGCCGCGCCAACCCCCGCGTAGAGTACGCCGAAGGTGAGGATGCCCGGGACTAGGCCGTTAGGCGAATTCGCCCCTAATCCGACGCTCGCCAGGAGATAGGAGACGACCCAAGCTGTCACACCGAAGAAAACGACGGCTCCCCGTGATAGCCACAGCATCTCTTTGGCGCTCTACGGCTGCCGCTGGAGCAGCCCTGCTCAAGTTGGCCCACCACTCACGTCGTGAGGAGCGAAAACGGCGGTTCATTCGGTATTCCAAGTGACTGAACCGCAAGGCATTCGGTTAGGCATTGCGCTAAGCACGAATGGGCGCGATATAGCGCGAATTATATCGCATCGGGTCGTCTCTCAACCGTTGCGGTCAGCCTCGGGAGTTTCGGCCTCACCGCCGAGTTTTGCGAGGTTGCGGAGCTCCTCGGTCGTGAGGTTCGCGATGTTCACCGTCTGCCGGCGGGCGTCGATAATCGTCGACGGTTTGTCGCTCCAAAGGCCGATCGTCTTGCCGATGTAGACCGCCGTCTCACGCGCCTCTTTGATGCAGCGCGCTAGACCCTGCAAATCCTTGGCGCTCTTGGCGATCTCGATGCCGTGCTCGGCCTCCTCGAGGTATCCGACCAACCTTTCGACCAGCGCTTCAGCCCCCAAGTCCTCGCGGCGAGCGATGACGCGGGCGACCGTCGCCTGTACGTGTCGCACTTTATGCCGATGAACGGCGGCCGGCGAGAGTGACCATTGTTTCGCAATGCTTCGCTCAGACGAAGCAGCGAGAGCAGCGTCGATAGCCTGGCGTTCAGGATGGTCGCAAACGGTGCAGCGAGTTCCAGCCATTAGAGCCCACCAAGGGGATCATTATCCCGGTATGAGTTTCTTGATGCCCTTGATACACTTGAGCCCCTTGAAAGGGTATCAAGAGAACTAAGAGTATCAAGACGCTCACTTCCTGCGCGCACGCGCGCGCGAGGCGTTAGCCTGGCAAACACACTGTCCATCCTTCACGAGTTCGCTTGGTTATCACGCCGAGTGCCCTGCGCGCACGCTTGAGGGTAGCAACCGCGATGCCGCGATCCTCGGCGAACGCCTCCAGGTCCGTCGCCTGCAGCGGTCCATTGGCGAGAACGTCGCGCAGGAATCGTTCGGCCGTGTCGCGCGCGCCGCCGTAGCGTTCCGGGCGCACCGAACGGAGCAGGTGGTCCGCCGTGAGTTCGCCGGATGCTGATCCCCACCAGAAGCGGCCTTCGGTGTCGATGCTGTATTGGATCGGGCTCGGCATGGCGGCAAGGTTACATTTCAGCGGAGCAATTGCGCGGCGCCCATCTTCCGGATCGACCGCGGCGAGTAAGACGGATCTCGCAAGTCCGACGAAGCCGATAGACCCGCCAACCCGGTAGAGCGCCTGCTCTGCGGCCCGTTTGTTGAGGTGCGCGATCGCCAGGACGGCGACGTCATGGCGTTCGGCAAAGTCCGCGAGCGGTTGAAGCGACGAGCGGATCTCGGCGTCCCGGTGGGCGTCGATGCCGGCGAGCAGTGCGGCGATCGGGTCGACGATGACGAGGCCGACGTCTCCGACCTGGGCGACATGGTTGGCGACGAGATCGATGGAGTGAAGTCCGAAGGGCGTTTGCACCCCATCCGGGCCGGTTTCGCCCTCGATTACAAATGTACGCGACAAGTCGGCACCGGCGGCCTCGGAACGCGGTCGAATCGTGTCGGCCGTTCCATCCTCACCGTTCCAGATTAAAACGCTCTGCGGGGAATGCTCCTTGCCACCAGGCAACGGCGTTCCGTTCGTTACGCTTGCCGAGATCGCGAGGGAAACGAAGGACTTGCCAGCGCCCGGATCGCCGACGAGTAACGTCACCTTGCCCTTGGGGATTCGTGCCGGCCAAAGCCATTCGATCGCCTGGGCCTCGACGTCGACTAGTCGCGCAAGTGCGAGCGTGCGACCAGGTTCGCCGGTACGATTGCCGATTTGGGCGCGGTCGTCTTCCGTTAGCGAGATCATGCCGCGGCCGCGATCGACGCCGGGGGTTGCGCGAGCTCGCGCTGATACACTCGAGCGAGCGTAAGGACCCGATGCTGCGTTTTGGGCAGGTCCCTGATAGCTGCGCGCCAGGTGCTAAGGCTAAATCCCGAACTAGCGAGAAGAACGCGAACCGCTTGGGACACGCACATTTTCCACGCCGGATCCATGGCGTGCGGATCGATCTCCCACCAGGGAGCGAGCTCCCGTTTCAATCTGACGTCGAAACGCCGATCGATAAGCACTCTCGCTTCGTTGCGGTGCCGTGTAAGTTCGGCGACGTCAAACCCGGCTATATCGGAATCCGATGCGACAATTCGCGCGAGTTCAGCTTGCAGTTCTCGTTCTACATCACCCGTCGTGACGCGCCGTGAGGTGCGATATCGCGCTTGCGGTTCCGTATCGGCGAAAAGGTCGCGCAGGGTGAGCCCTAGAGCGGATACGATTGCGGTCGGCTCGCAGCCGGCGTGACATTTAAGTAGCGTTCTGCCGCCGCGTCCCGTGCCGATCGATAAGGACGGAAGGCGATCGCTATGCGCAGGGCAGCGCGCAAGCCACCCTGTCGCATTTCGACGCGCGTTAATGCGCCGCGCGAGTTCTTCGGCGTTCAAGGGTTCTCCTAATAAGGGCTTGGGATTGGGGCCGGGAGCGGTTAGCGCGGAGGGGCTCTAAACTCACTCCCGGCGGCCGGCCGGCGCCGCAAATCAAGGCGCCTTACGGCAATGGCAGCATCGAACCGGAGTCCGAAGCCGCACGACCTGCAGCGGTGAGGCAAATCGCCCGCTGCCGGTCGCCGTGGGGTCACTCGTGCTAGTTTCCACGACGGCTTGAACCCGAGACAGTCGCTCGGGAAAATGATTCCGAATCTAGGTCAGTGCTTGGACCTTCCGGGCTGGCGCGACGGCTCACCCCTGCCGGTGTCGAGATCCGCATTCATTAGCGCGGCATCCTTACCCGCGGCAGCGCGGCCATATAGTCGGCCCCAAACCCCCATGTATTCGCGGTATCCCGCGAGCCACGCATTGCGAAAGTCTTTGTCCTTTGCGAGTTCGGTGACGTCGCCGTTTCTAACGCGCATCTCTGCCTGGATTGCGCCGTCGCGGCGCGCCGCCTGATGGCGAGTCTGCGCCTTTTTGGAGTATTCTCCCATTGTGTCCAAGCCTTTCCCGGCTAGAGCGAGGCTTCAAGTTGCGAGATATGTCGACGGTATTGAGAAATCTGGCTGTGAACGCTTCGGATCTCTCGCTCGAGCGCGTCCCTTTGATGCTGAAGGCCATCACTTAGCCGCATCATAGCCGCGCTCTTTTCTTGGAGTTTATCGCTTTCGATATATGCTGCCGCGATTTTCGTGCGTGCCACTTCGCCCCTTACCGCCTGCTTACGCGAGATTAGCGCCTCGATCGTGGCGTCCAAGAATGTGATTTCGTCCTGCATGGCTGAGCGCTTCGGCATAGATACCGAGTCACCGCAAATCGCCGCCTCGGCGATCGCCTCTTCACCGAAGCATTTTTCGTACTCGCCTTCGAGCTCCGTCCGCTTGGATTCGGCCGCCTGTATCTTTGCGTCGATCTGGCGGAGCTGTTCTTCGGGGGAAACTTGAGAATGGTCGCTCCTGCTCTTAAACATGGGTTATCGTCCCTTTCCAGAGGCGTGGAAAACGAAAAGGGCGCCCGTCAGGCGGCCCGCGTCGATCATTTCAGGGGATTGGCAGGGAGCGTGTATGCCGCTTCCCTCAGTTACTCTGTCGGTGTCCACTTTATTCGTCCGGGGAATTGGGCCAGCCATTCGCGGAGTCGGAATCGATGCTCCGCGTCCTGACCTCCAACCCACTTTCGTTGTCATCTTCCAACCACGAACCAGGTTCCAGCGCATTTTCGACTTCCGCCCTCAGCCTTTTGATTTCGTCCCCCTGCGGGACGCCCCGGAGGCGAAGCGCATCTCTGTGCTTTTCCGTCCAATCGGGATGATCGAAATCCCGCATTCTTAGCGGTTGCTGGCGCCTAAGGCCGTGACGCGCGCGGCCGATCCATCCCCGGCGCACATACCACGGCCGAGAGACGTCCCGTAGCTTCTCCGGTCTAAGCGGATCAGCCTCATTGCGCTGGTGTCGCTTGACCCCATTAACCTTGCATCTCTCACAACAGTAAAGCCGTGGGCGTCCCGGCCCGGCCCTTTGCTGGAGCGGATTAGGGAACTTCGGGCAATTCGTGTTGTAGCAGTAGCGGCCGATCGCCTCGCCTCGATGGTGCAGCCATCGTCCCGCAGCCCAGGCCACGTCGAGATCGTGATTCTTGACTTGTTCTTGAGCCCTTAGGTGGGGCGCCTCGGAAAATAGGTTCCTAACGTATTGGGGGTCGGGGCGAAGCGGTAACGGATCAAACTCAACGCCGAAGTTCTCGCCCATATAGTCCGGGAGCGGAACGCCGGGGAGTCGCGCCCGAATGTAGTGCGCCATTTTTCTAACTCGCACAACCCAAGCCCAATGTCCATCGGCATGGAGAAGGAGCGAAACAGCGTGTTCCTGCGCGCGAGCCGCTTGCTCCATGTCATAGAGTGTCCAGAAGCCCTCAGCCCCAAGATCACCGTATTCGGAGACTACGTCGTCGTCATAAACCAAAGTTGAACCCCCCGAAGCTCCTGCCAGCCGAATAGACGATAGCGCGACAGTTGACGCCTTTTAAGCACCTTGTGGGCACATTGCGCCCGGTCCTGATTTTATGGGGACAGTGTGCCATACGTGGTGGCACTCCGAAGCGGATCTGTCTGCGGCGTAGAGCGCGAGAAAGATCGCGAGCCCCGTGGATGGTCCGTCGATGTTCCGTCGATGTTCCGTCGATGTCGGCGCCGCGCAAGTAACTGACGCCCACGAATGACGCCCATGAGCGCGGAATCGAGCGAGCGAAACGAACCGCTAAAGACTAGATTTACGAACGCTTGGCGCGGCGCCTCACCGCTTAATACATCTGTTAATCAGCGGGTCGTTGGTTCGAGTCCAACATCCGGAGCCATAAAACAGAGGCCCGTCCGCAAGACGGGCCTTTGGCTATGGCCAGCCATGTGCTGCCTAAGTCGCAAGTGGCCGGGGTGGCTCAGGCCCTTTTACCGTCGACTCAGGTAAGGAGAGGTCGCCCCGATCTCCGGGGGTGACGGCTAAAGAAGTAGCGTAGCTCCTTAAAACTCTTCACATTCAAAGGAGACTACGCTATGAGCAAGGTTCGCCTCCAGGCGGTTCCAACGCCTGCTGTCCCCGATCGCGCAGCCCGCATGAGCACCCTCGACGAGATCTGCCGTCGCAAGGTATCTGAACTGATCCAAGCGGCGCTCGTCGCTGAGGTCGATGAGTTCCTGGGCCGCATGGCCGGCGTTCCGGCCAAGAGTGCTACGGGCTATCGGGATGGCTACGAAGAAGCCCGAACAATCAGCTACGGCAGCACGCCGGTCACGATCCGCCGGCCACGGGTGCGCGAGAGCGAGGCGCCGTTCGCGTCGGGAATACTGCCGCCGTATAAGCGGCGCTTTCCGGAGCTCGACAGGACGATGCACGAGCTGTGGGTGCAAGGCCTCTCGACGCGCGATTTCGAGCCGTCGTTGCGCGCGCTGCTGGGCGAGACGACGCCCTTGTCGCCGTCGACCATCTCGCGCGTCAACAAGCAGTTTCTCGACGACTACCGCGCCTGGGCGCGCCGGCCGATCAGCGACGACTACGTCTACCTGTGGGCCGACGGCGTATACCTCGATGCCGGCGCGGAAGACGAGCGTCGCGTCATGCTGGCCATCATCGGCGTAAACACCAATGGCGATAAGGAACTCTTAGCTTTGGAAGACGCCTTCGGCGAGAGTGCCGAGAGCTGGAGCGTGGTCTTCGAAGGCCTCCGCGAGCGTGGCCTTCAGAGCGTCGCGATGCTTGTCGCCGACGGCGCACAGGGCATTTGGAAAGCCTTCACAGCCGTTTTCCCGCGCGCCAAGCAGCAGCGGTGCTGGCTGCACAAGATGCGCAACGTCGAAGACAAGCTGCCGGAGAAGCACCGCCCTGCGATTCACACGCGGCTGCAGGAGATCATGCACGCCGAGAGCCGATCGCAAGCCGAGCGACTGACCGAGAAACTTGCGCGCGAACTCGCTCGGCAATATCCCAAAGCTGCTGCGTGCGTGCGCGACGATCTGGCGCGCATGACGGCGTTCTTCGCCTTTCCCAAGCCGCACTGGAAACATCTGCGCACGACGAACATCATAGAATCGAACTTCGACGTCGTTCGTTCGCGGAGCAATGTGTGCAAGCGGCTTCGTCAGCCCGAGTCGGCGACGTATCTCGTGTGGGCTCTCCTGATGCGTCGCAAAGAACGCTGGCGCCGCTTTAACGGCTACACGTTGCTAGCGCCGGTGCATCAGGCGCTGCTCGAGAAGCGCAACGACAAGGTCCTGCACTACGCAAAGCAGCATGATATAAATGAATCACGTACGTATCGAGGGAAAGGAGAGGTAAGCGACCACGGCTCCGACAATGCCTACGACGAGTACCGCCTCATCGAGTGTGGGCGTCTTCGTTTCATCAACATGGCGGGCGAAATTACTCGCATAACCCCAGATCATCTCAAATGCCGCTGGCAATGGTGGTGACAGCAACGCATCGCCCTTCTTACTTAGGATGCTCCCGAGAGTAGCGTTCCGGTCGCCGGTAATGTCGCGCGCGAGCGCCTCCATCGCACCTAACGCCCAGCGTATTGCATCGCGGGTATCGGGGTCTGGGCGTCGAGAAAGCGCGCGTACCGCCTTCCGCAACTCGCTTGCAGCGGTCGTCCTCCCAGACTCTCCAAGCCCCTCCTCCGCGTATTCAACAATCGCGTCCGTTGCGTCACCGGTGCGGAGAACGACTTGAGTGCCGATGACGTGCCACGCTAATTGTTCCTCGGCAAAAAGGTCGTTTAGTTGCTCAACGGCCTGCCTTAATTCATCTACATTGAGCAATCCGAGAACGGCTTCTACAATGTCGTAAAACTTTGGCCATGGCGCTCCATACACTAAGTCCTCAACCTCCTGCCAGACGTTTGGGTAGAGGCTCCAGTTGTTTGGATCGGGGCGCCTGCGAAGTACTTTGCAGGCGATTTCTCGCAACACGCGCGGCCCAAGACTCTTCTCGAACAGGCTCAGAAAGCCAACTCGCACCCCTTCCGGCGCGTCCTCACGGACTAAGTCGGACGTGCTCACGGCAGGCTTCTGAGAATAGCCATAGCGCTTTGAGAAGGACGTCATGATGGTTTTGTTTTCGAATGCACCCCAATCGGTCCTCGAACGCGTTCTATCTGGGCTCTCAAACGCCGATGCGTCCAAGGGCGGAGCATCAGACCGTAGGCGTCGCCTCTTTGTCGAGCAGGGTAGGCACCAGCGGCAACCGACCCAAATCACTGAGCAGGTCCGCAACTTGCCTTTCTTGCTTCGGTGCGTCCGTCGTCGGATAGGCGTACATTTCGCGGGCTCCACACGTCGTCCGCGAGTTTATCATCGTCACCGCGGGCTCGCTTGCTAGCGCATACTGCATGAGTGCGGCTGGGTAGCGGCAGAGGAAGAGGCATTTCCGCCGCGTCAACGGGTATGTAACCTCGATCGTCTGAGACAGACGGTTCATGCCGTAAAACGGATGCGGCGGCCAGTCGAGCGGGTCGAACCAAACCACGGGCCTGTTACTTGTCATGAAGTCCTGGGCGCCGCTGCCGACGATCGTCGCGTGGAACGTCGTCATGTGCTGTGCGAACTCCGGCACGACACTGTTCGTCGCGTTTAATGCGAGGTTGCGTGGGTCGGTCGCAAACGTACCGGTGAGGTTTTCGCTCGGAAACTCCTCCCGCATGGCTTCCTCGATCTCTTCTTCGGTCATGTCGGGTCGGTGCTGTCGATAAAGTGCTCGGCTCAGTTCGATGACCCTGGCCGTCGCGCCGGCAAAACCGTCGATTGCGTCCGGGCTCCGCATCTCCTGGATCGCGACGAGGCGCTTCAACGCATCCCATTGCGCTTCGCTAAGTAGATGTCCTTTTACGACGGGCACCAGCACGTTGTCCAGCAGGCTCTCGACGCGCTCGAAGTTCTTGTCGATGTACCGGTCGCGACCGTGCTGCGTGTTAACGGAATAGACATCCCGCACTTTCGCGACGTTTTTGACGTTGGTATCGAATCTCACCGGCGGCTGACCCTCAACCGGGGGCCGTTGGTATACTCTAATCTTGTCGCCGTCCGCGAAACCGCGGAGGTACACCTGCGGTACGTAGTGCTGCCCGCGTGGCTCGCTCATGACGGCCGCTATTATAACACGAGCGCCTCCCGGTCGGTGGTACTAAACTGCGGCTCGAGTCGGGCTGCTGAGAAGCCGATCGAATGCGTCGGCGGCCACCGCTTGGAGCGTGGGACTCAGATGCGAGTAGGTGTCCAGCGTGATTCGAACGCTCGCGTGGCCCAACATATCGCTCACGACCTTGGGATGGATGTTCTCAGCGAGGAGCAGGCTGGCCGCGGTGTGCCGCAGGCCGTGAAAGCGAACATCGCCTAACCCCGCGGCTCCGCAGATCGGCTCCCAGACCCGGCGGATGAAATTGGACTTCCGGAGCGGATAGCCACGCTCTGACGGGAAGACCAGTTCGCTGTCGTGATCCTCGCTGGTCGCGATCGCGCGTCGTCTACGCAGGGCGGCAACAGCCAAATGTGAGAGTGAGATACGCCTGCGGCTCGTATCTGTCTTCGGCTCGACGAAGTTAACCTCGCCATTGACCTCCTGTGCCGAGCGCACGACCGAGAGAGTGCGCTTTGAGAGGTCAACGTCCGACCAGCGTTGAGCGAAGAGTTCGCCCTGACGCATACCGGTGGTGACGGCAAGTACGAAAAGAGCTTCGAGCCGATGACCTTTCACCGCCTGGAGAAGCCTTTTTACCTGCCGCCCGTCCAAGGCTTCCACGCGAGGTCGTCTATAACGCGGCGCACCCTTGCGGATCGAAGTAAGGGGAGAAGCACTGATGACTCGTTCCTCGATGGCCATATTCAGTACCGCGCGGAGCGTGATGTGGACGCGAGCCAACATGCTTTGCGAAACCTTCAACCGGAGGCGATCGTACATGTTCTTAACGTGATCGGAAGTGAGGTCTGCCAGACACAGGTTTCCGATGTATGGAACGATATGAAGACGTAACACTTGCTCATACGAGAGGCAGGTAGTCGCCCGGGCGTGTGCCTTAGTATGTTGCAGAAATCGCGAGACGTATTCCGAGAATGTCGTTGTCGGTTTAGTCTGTTCCGGCAGCACCGGCCTAGCGGCCTCCAACAGGTATCGGTCCCGGGCGGTGCGAGCCGCTTCCGCCGTTGCCCCGCGAAAGAACCGTCGTTTTCTACGTAGGTGCCCTTGCTCTGCGATGGTGCCCTCAGAAATCGCGCAGATCCAGATGGTCTTCGAATGAATCTCGCCGGACGCGGTCCTCCACGTGCGGGTACGTGGGTAAAGCGTGCCTTCACCGCGGGTCCGCCGGCGTCGGGTCGGACGCTTAGTGCGCGCCATGGCCGCCGCTACCTCGACGCGGGGATCGGAGAATCCCTGTGGGTAACAATTTAATCGCCTAACCGCGACTCAACCGAAGCGGCGGTTCGACGAAGTACTGCCAGCGCGTAGCCGGCCGGGTTTCTGATTTTCGGGTTGTTTTTCGCAGCCCGCAGTTGATCGATAAAGTCTCGCTCGTTACGTGGTCCGCCGATATCACGGTAAAGTAGCGCGGCTTCACGCCTTATTTTCTGCGCTGGCCATCCAACACTCCGCAGCGCCTCGACCATATGATCCGATGGTTCATTCACCTTCATAGCCACACGTACGTTATCGTTTATAGATAAGACGTCTACGGTACGTTTACGTAATGGGGTGGCATGGCTGCTAGGGGTTCCCGTCGCAGGGGAACTAGGGGGCCGCTGCTCCGATGCTACGGGCTGAGCGACGGTCCCCGTTGCATCGGTGCTATGGGTCAAGCGGTAGATCGTCGATTGCCCTGGTCGTTCTTTCGCCGTCACGTGCCCGCGAGCGATCAGTTCGCGAAGGTGTCGTCTGACCGTGCCAGGGTGGCGGTGAAGAGGTTTTGCGAGTTTCTCGAGCGAGACGGAAACCCTTTGCCGGTTGGTTCGATCAGCGCGTTCGCAGAGAAATAGATAGGCGACGATAGCCTCTGGGCTGAGGCTCTCGTCGTATAGCACGGCACGCGGCAACTTGACGAACCCGGGCCTGTCGATCATCGTACGACCACGCGCAAGAGGTGACCCAACGGTCCGGCTTCCAAGGCGGTCAGCAATCTACGCCGCCGTCAAGTCCATCCGGTGCACGTCCCAGCTGCCGCGCTTCGTAGGCTATTACCGCTTCAATAGGGATTCTAATAGATGACCCAATTCGCAGCGCCGGTAGTTCTCGGCCAGCCAGTCGATACGCGTGCGCGGGAGAGATTTGCCAGCGTCGGCAGAGTTCTGGCACAGTGATGAATCGCCGGAGGGTTCTTAGCCGGCCTCGTCGCTTCGGATTCTCTCGCGCGTATTCACTGAGCACATACTATCTCTTCGAATTAGCGCACTAGGGGATTCCTGCCGCCAACTGAAAAAAAAACCGACGATCCAAATCGCGTGCCCCAGGGGTTGGTGGACATGGGTGTCCGCTTATACCAGGCGTACAGGTAGCTTGTTTCCCCTGTTTTGCGTTCGTTTTTGATCGAAACGCGCAAGAGAAATTACTGGACAGCGACGAAAAGTAGTGAAAACTTTCTTGCGACATGACTCGCGTCCATCCGACACTATTCAATTTTAGCAATTTACCGACGCTCTTCACTTTTAGCAATTTACCGACGTTATCAATTTACTGACGCTCTCGTTTCATATAAGCACGCCCTGAAATTGCTAACTCAATTAAACGCGGATGGACCCGAGGTCGGGCCGGTCCACCAAAACCGATCCTGGGTCAAAGGAAGGCGCAAAGTCGGGCATTCCAGAGGGTCGGATTTGTCCCCCGAATCCACTCGGGAAACCACTATGGGCGCCCGCCGTGGGCGCGTGGAGTTCAAGGGGGCTCACGGAAGGTCTTACCTCGGCCGCGAGGAGGTCCGTGTCCGAAACCCGTGGGCCCCGGCGACCTTGGCTGGGGCAGGCCGGGCGAAGTATGCGCTGCGGTGCGGGCCATCGGCCCTATTTCCGTACACCCAACGCACGCGCGCACGCGCGAACATCTAACGCTTTCGCCTGGGCTTAACCGCCTGACGGATTGCGATGCTGGCTAGCTACCGGGAGCCGCGAACACTCGCTTGACCGGAGTTCTTGCTCACCCAATGCACGCGCTCGAACATCTAAGGTTTTGCGTAGACTTCGCCGCCTTGACGCGCGTTGTCCGAGCGATGCTGCCTATCCACCGGGAGCGGGGGACAGTCCGCCAACCTGGATCTTCGTACACCCAACGCACGCGCACGCGCGCCCGCGCTCCACTTAGGTCAAGTTCCCATCGCCCGATATCATCGATGCCGAAGTCTGGGACTGCCCGGCGCGCTGAGGGGCTTGCCTTTTCGGGCGTTGCTATTTCGGCACACCCAACGCACGCGCGCGCGCGATCCCTAAGGTTTGGGTGCGGTAGCCGGGCTTAGCCACCCGGCCGGCGGTCGGCCGACCTTGGCGCTGCCGGGCGCGCCTTCAACACGGCCTTGTATAGGCGTTCTGGGCGTTCTGGGGCGTTCTGGGACCGCCTGCAGTCCGTGGTTGACCAGAACGTCAAAGACCGAACGTCAGCACGACACACGGACCAAATTCCGTGAAGCGCAATGTTGGCCTAATACTGGTGAGGCTAACCTCGCGTGCAGTACGTCTGACGCGACCTTTCTCACAAGCCACTCGGCTGAATTTCGTGGTAATGTGGCCTGCTACAGGACCTGAATCCACCGTTTCAGGAGGTGTAGCAGCACAAAATGAACGGCAAAATCGTCACATATCTGCGAGTCTCTACCGAACGCTAGGGAAGGTCTGGCTTAGGTCTAGAAGGTCAACGCTCAGCTGTCGAAGCCTACTGCGCGAGAACCCGAGCCACGATCGCGCGCGAGTACGTCGAGGTTGAATCCGGGCGTCTCAATGATCGGCCGAAACTTGCGGAGGCCCTTGCGTTCGCTCGACGTGCTAAGGCCATGCTGCTCGTTGCAAAACTCGATCGTTTGAGCCGGTCAGTGAAATTCATCGCTTCGATTCTCGAAAGCGGCGTCGAGTTCGCTGCTGCCGACGTACCAGAAGCGAATCGGTTACTATTGCACATCCTTGCGGCCGTGGCCGAAAATGAGGCGCGCGCCATATCGGATCGGACGAAGGCAGCCTTGCAAGCCGCGAAGGCTCGCGGCACCAAACTCGGGTCTCATAATCCCCGCGTTCCCCGCTTGACACGAAAGGCTCGCCTCAAAGGTTCTGCAGCCGGCGCTCAGGCATCCCGTCGCAAGGCGTTCGATGCATACGCCGACCTTTGCCCAGTTATCGCTACTCTTCGAGACCAAGGACTTTCGCTGCGCGCAATTGCGATTCGCCTGAATCAGGATCATCACATCACGCGCTCCAACAGACCTTGGACAGCCGTTCAGGTCATGCGCGTAATTCAACGTAAACCTTAGAGACGCGCACGGGGAACGAGTCCAAGGTGCTCAAAAAACGGCTCCGGCGCAAATACAAGAAATGCCACGGTGGATATGCTCCGCGGGAAAGGAGTTGGGCCCCTAAAATTGTGCGCCCCCCTCCCGGCCCAGCTGCAAGGCCAAGCCCTAACGCGTTAAGCGCCGCGATCTCAGATACGAGAGTGCGAGCACGCTGCGAGGTGTTAGCTACGATGCTGCGAGGTGCTCGCGATCGGCGCCGGGCTGCGCAGCTGCGAGGCTTCTAAGCTAAGAGGCAACGCCGGCTAGCGCGATGCGGCCTCGCGGGTGCGGTGGGGTAAAGCGTTCAAGCAGAGCTCGCGCCTGCCCGCGCTAAGGAGTGAACGCGAAAACGGTTCCGCAGCCACTAAGACCGCCGTGATGACTGCATTTGGGACCGCCGTAATCCGTCGTGCCGTACAAGGTGCCTTTGACGTCGATCAGATCCGCAAGGGGCTTCGCCCCGTCGGCGGGGCCGCCAGCGAAAGTGTGCATTACCTGCTCGGCACCCGTCGTCGTAACGCTAAAGATGGTTCCGCAACCAAAGTCACAAGATCGGGAGTTATTCTCCCCGCCGTAAGCGGTCGTGCCGTAGAGCGTGCCGTGCACGTCGATCAACTTAGCCTCGGGGCTACTGCCGTCCGGTTCGCCGGTAAAGCTGTAGAGGACGCGTTCGGTGCCGGAAGTCGTAACGCTAAAGACCGTTCCGTGGTTGGACGCTCCGCCGTTAGCGGTAGTCCCGTAAAGCGTACCATCGACGTCGACCAAGCCCGCCTCCGGGTACGCGCCGTCGGAGCCGCCATCGAATCTGTGCAGCACCTGCTCCTTGCCGGCCGTTGTTACGCTAAAGACCGTTCCCGAGCCACCGCCTCCTACGGTCGTGGTGCCGTACAGCGTGCCGTGCACGTCGATCAAGCCAGCTAATGGTTCTGCGCCGTCGGAGCCACCAGCGAATCTGTATAGCACTCTCTCCTTGCCGGTCGTTGATACGCTGAAGACGGTTCCGCACGTATGGCTACCGCATCCGGTCGAGCCGCCGAAGTAGGTCGTGCCGTAAAGGGTGCCCTTGACGTTGACCAATGGCGCCAGCGGTGCAAAGCCATCGCCTGGACGCCCGAAGTTGTACAAAACCTTCTCCGTGCCGGTCGTTGTAATGCTGTAAACGGTTCCGCCACGGTACCCGCCGCCGCCGGCCGCGGTGGCGTACAGCGTTCCGTTTACGTTGATCAAGCCCGCAGATGGATCGGCGGCGTCGGGGCGCTTGCCGAAACTGTACAGCAACTTCTCCGTGCCGGTCGTCGTAATGCTATAAAAAGTTCCGTGGCTGTACGCGCCGCCTTCACTCGTCGTGCCGTAGAGTGTGCCGTTCACGTTGATCAAGCGTGCCTGTGGATACAGTCCACCTCTCTTTGGGGCGCGGAAGTGGTACAGCACTTCGTAGGCTGACGCAGGCATCATACGATGCATGATTCGCACGCTATGCGGCATCGCGTCCGGCGCGCCGATCGGCGGCTGCAATCCACCGCACCCTGTGAGCAATACGGCGGCGGCGACGACGCTAAGCGCTTGGCGCTTGAGGAGAGAGTGTTTCATGGCTCCATTTCCTCTGCTAGTGTGGGGCGAGGCTGACCACTGCACCCCGAGCATACTGTCCAAGACGTCCGACGATTCTCTTGGTGGCGCTGCCGCCGGCAGGATACCTATAAAAGAGGACGTCGGAAAGTGGGCGGTAATGCGGTCCTCGGTATACGTTAGGCACTACGAGGGTTCGCCCTTGAACCCAAAACTGCTGGATGTATCGGGCATTTTGACCGAGGAGGGTTGTGCCTACTTTGTCGCCATAGCTGCCGCTAACCGTGAACTGGTAGACTACGGCCGAACGCGCATCGGCGACCGCCACGTTCGCGCCATCCCACTGAACCTGGCCACCAAGAAGTATGGCTTGGTTCAGGGTGACGTTTTGTAGAGTCCTCGTGCCTTTCGGGAGTTCCGCGAACGCAAACGCTCCGCTATTAGTCGCCCCGTCAGCGAAGAGATTCCCATGAGAGTCGTAGCCGCAAAAATAGAACCGCTGAAATCTGGGGTCTATATATTGCTTCGGTGTACCGCGTGCACGCTTGTAGACCTCAAGCGTCGCGCTTGAGCTATAGCCTCTTGCCGCAACGGCCAGATTGCCGGTTGTGGGATCGACGGAGCAGCCGCTAGGAGCATGGCTGGGGCTCTGAAGGACAGCGCGTTTCGTACTCGCTCCATGCGCATACTCGAAAATTTGATTCGAATCAAAGTTTACGACGAACACGTTACCTTTATTGTCAACGCACTCCCCGAACGAAAGATCGAACCCTCGCAATACGCCCTCTAACTGGCCCTGAGGATATGCATACACTTTGACGGTCCGAAAATCGGAAATGTAAAGTAAGTCCTCGCCCTTCGCCTCAGGGAGCATCCACGATCCGCTGCGATCGGAATGCGCTGAAGCAACGCGGCTTCGCGGCATCGCACCCTGGGCGCCGATCGGCGGTTGCGAACCGCCACAGCTTGCGAGCACTGCGGCAGCCACGCAGCTGCTAGCCGCGTACCGGCAAAAATCCAAGCCCCTCATCTGCTTTGCTCCTCGCTCCGTGAACGCCACGCAGCCCCGTGACGTTTCGGCTTAGCCCCGGCAGCGCCCCGCGTGACGTCCAATCCGCTGCGCGATCAGCTGCCTTGCCCGCAAAGCCAATGTCGCAACGCTGCAAGCGGCGAGATGCGGCGCGATCCGGAATCCGTGCCAATCGTCAGATGCGAGAACGCTCATGCGTCAACCTTGCCACGGCGAAGTAAGTTAACGCCTACGCGACCGGCGACGAAGATTCCAAGAGAGAACAAAGCTCCGGCGAACAAGATGGAACCGAGGGTGTCGATAGCGCGCGTGTAAGCGTCGATTGCCGGGTACGCTACAATCGCGATCAGGGCGAGCACACAGACGGCGCTCAGCAGGCGCTTCGTCCAAGTAGGAAGGGCGCTCACCGGTATTATCAGCAGCCAGCTTCCATAAGCGATCAGGCCGACCACGGCGGATACCCTTGGATAACTGCGATACACCTCGCCTCCGGCACTGTGAGGGAATAAATAGGTCGTGTCCAGCGCAAGCTCACCCGCTGTGAAGATCATTGCTGCGCTCCAGAGCATGCGGTCGCTCCAACGTGGACTTAGGAATGAAATCCAGAGCATGACGAGAGCGCTCAATACGGGAATGGAACCCATTATTGCCTGGAAACCGCTCGCGGCTAACATCCTGACGGCGTAGCCCCGGTAGATGCTGCCTTCCCACCTCGACAACAGCGCAAAGCCGCGCGTTGTTTCGTGAATCGATTGCGAGTAGATTCCAAGAGCCGCAAACATGATCAATAGCACGACGCTTACCCACAACAATCGTGGTACGATTCGCAATGGTATCTCGTTGCGATCGGGTATAAGCTCTTCGGTTGGTCCTTTCAACGGCGGAATGCTCACAACTGGCTTGAGTTTGGAATGCGTTGCGCATTGCGCCCTCGCTGCGGCGCATTTTGCGGCATCGCGCCCGGTGCGCCGATTGGGTGCTGCGATGCGCTGCACCCTGTAAGCAATGCCGGAGCGGCGCCGATGCTAAGGGCGTAGCGAGCGAAGGTTCTCATGCGCTGTGCCTCCCCGAAGTTGAACGGACGAGCCACCAGAACTCAGCGACTCTGGGCCGGGCTGAACGCAACGCTAAATACGCTGCCCGGCGCGCTTATTGTCTTCGCGGGCTCGGCTCGGCCCAGTGGGTACTTCCAGAAACCGATCTCTGAATCTTGAGCTCCCGTGGGCGCCAGAACCGAAGGCGCCAGAACAGCGCCCCCGGCTATCCACGAAAGTGCGAGTTGCGACGCGTCCCACTTCCTCAGGTGCGTTACACCCACAACTTTTGCATTCGATCCTGAAATCTTCGCTCGATAGATCGCTAGCGACGAAAAATCCTCGACCGTGATGTATCTTCCGTCCCACTGAATCTGCCCCATGTCGAAAAAATTGATGTATTTGCTAAACCGGAGGTTCGTGAAGCCGCCGCTCCCTTTGGGAAGCTCCGCAAAGTACATCCCGTAACCAGAGCCCTGCCCGTTGATGAAAAGGTTTCCTTTGTCATCGTACCCACAGAAAGCGTAGTCGATGATCTCGGAATCTTCGTAGTACCTCGGCACGCCGCGAGCCTTTCGATAGACGTTCACGCCACTGACGCCGCTGGCCCAATTCCAGGCCGACACGGCGAGGTCTCCGGTCGTTGGGTCTGACGCGCAACCGTCAGGGATAACGCCTGGTTCTTGTAGGATTCGGATCGGCTGCGTCTTGCCGTGCGCGTATTCATATATCAATCCCAGCCCGTAGCTTTCGTTTTGAAGCCCGGTAACGAAGACGTCCCCCCGCGCGTCGGCGCACAGCGAACCTTGGACCTGGGCGCCGCCTACAATCGTTCCGACTAGTTTACCGCTTGGGAAAGAGAACACGTAAGTGTCCGAGCTATTCGAGGAGTCAGCGTAGATTAAATCCTCACTCTTTGCCTCCGGCGCCATCCACGATCCACCTGTGATCGGGTGCGCCGAAGCCGTGCGGCTTTGCGGCATCGCGCCCGGCGCGCCGATCGGCGGCTGCGATTCGCCGCATCCCCCCAGCATTGCCGCAGCGACGCAGCTGCTGAGCGCGTAGCGGCCAAGACCCAAGCTTTTCATTTGCTATGCTCCTCGCTGCGTGAACGCAACGCAGCCCGGCCTCGTTTCGGCTTAGTCCGGCTGAGCCCCCGCGTGCTAGGGGCGATGATGCTACTGTTTTAATGTGGATTATACGCCACGCCAGGGTAGCGCCCTGATCGAGAGTCTTGAAGAATGTACAGATATCGAAAGCCCTAGTCGTTAGTGCGACCTGGAAGGTTTAAAGCATTGCACAAACGACTTACTTCATCGAGGATGGGCTGTAAGCGACGCCTCCAACATCTTTGGTATACGACAATCCCCTGTTGAAGCTGTACTCATAGGTGAGCGTCGTTGGCGTGTAGGTGTAGATGTCTACCTGGCCTCTCAGGTACGCTCCCACTGCGAACCGCTGACTCCTACGGTCCAGGTGGCCGAAGAAGGCTACGTTATTGGTTAAAGGGTTCTCAGCAACGAGGGTGCAGATTGGTTTGCAAACCGAGTACACCCACAGGTCCGCGGAGTCCTCATTCCACTCGATCGCCAGAACATGGCCCTTGCCATCCAGGTCCAGACCCCCATAGCTCACATTCTGGAAACCCGTGGCGCGATAACACCACTGCCGGTGCAGCGGGCCCAATAGATTAGATCAACGCCCGTGATCGCTGCGTTAAATGCGTCGGCCCAGCAGTTATCGTTCTTGTCCATTGCGACACCGCCAACTGCTCCAATGCCCGTCGAAGGCGGCGTGAGCTGGGCGCATTTGAGGCTACGTGCGGTGCAAACCACAACGAAGCCTGGGCCGTTCATGTTAGCGACGACGATCGGCCCAGTCGCTGCGTTTACTGCAGCGGCGTCCGTGGCCTGACCGTACGAGTCGCTGATTGTCGCGAGAGGCGGTCCGCACATCGGCGGGCCGCGATAGACGTTTACGCGGTAGACATTTGGGACAATCAAGTTGCCCACCGTGTCCGTTGCGAGATCTTGGACGTTGCTGACACCGCTGATGCTACAAATAGGCGGACCGTTGCCGCTATTGTTCTTCGCATAGCCAAGGACGCTCGAGCCGAAGTACTGCGCGACGTAGATCCCACGTCTTGCCCCAGCTGGCGCCTGGCGTCCCTGGAGTCGGACCGCCGCGCCCGCCAACGTCGCGCGAGTAAAGATGTTGGCGGTCGCTTTGCCGTGTATCGCGACCGGTATTGAAAAACTCAGCCACGATCCGCTGCGCTCGGCGTGCGTCGCGATCGCACGCGTCTGCGGCATCGCGCCCGGCGCGCCGATCGGCGGCTGCGATCCGCCGCACCCTGCGAGCAATGCCGCGGCCGCGTACGTTAGTGCGTAAATGCTAAGAGCGAGAGCTTTCATAAAGTGTTCTCCGATTCGTCATGTGCATGCTGATGGCTTAGCGACTTGGTGCGACGCTCACCGTGACGCCATTAAAGCCCGCGGGGCGCCCAATACCCTTGAGAACCTTCGTCACCCTCCCACCAGCCGGGTATTTCGAAAAGCCCAGCCGGTTAGAACTCTCGCCGTGCAGTCTCGCGTAGGGCACGACTACCCTGCTGCTTTGAATCCAGGACAGTTCCGCGTTCCGGCGCAATCCTCTCAACTGCGTAGTGCCCACGACCGTTCCCGTCGAGCCGAAAACTTCCACGCGGTAGATCGCCGCAGATTGTGCACCAACGCCACCTTCGACCGTGATATACTTTCCGTCCCACTGCACTTGCCCAGGGTTTCCAACGTTTCTATCGAGAGTGATGTTCGTAAATACGTTGCTCCCTTTTGGAAGCTCGGCGAAACCAAACTGCTGGCCATTATAACCATCGATAAACAGATTGCTTTTGTCGTCATAGCCAGGATAGTATAAGTCCAGGTTGGGATCGGTATAGATTGTTGCTGTACCGTGGGCGCCTTGGAAGATTCCAATGGCCGGTCCGCAAGAGCTGTCGCACTGAAATGTGACTGCGAGATTGCCCGTCGTTGCATCGACCGAGCACGCGATTGTGAAGGTCACTGGTAAACTCAGTGTTTGAATCGGAGTTTTGCCGCCATGGGCGTACTCTAGGACGCTCGGACCATCTGTCAGAAACACGTCGCCGTTCTTGTCTGAGCAGAGCCCGTCACCGGGGGCGTTAAGGCTTCCCACGAGCTTACCGGCCGGGTACGAGAGAACACAAGTGCCACCACACCCACCGGTGGCGTAAAGCAAGTCCTCGCTTTTCGCTTCCGGCAGCGTCCACGATCCGCTGCGATCGCGTTGCGCGTTGAGGCTTTGCAGCGCCGAGCTTTGCGGCATCGTGCCCGCTACCCCGGTTGGCAGCTGCGATCCGCCGCACCCTGCCAGCAACGCCACTGCAGACGCTAATGCCAAGAGAAGAGCTAAAGACTCGAAACGCTTCATGCTCTGCTTACTTCGGTGCTAAACTAACCGTTACGGCAGTGAAAAATGGCTTGTATTGCTGCGCAGTGATGAGCTTCCGTACTTTGCCGCCCGCTGGATAATTCCAAAGGCCCAGCTCCGACGCATCGATGGATCCCTTAGGGCGAACCGGCTCGATAACCATGCCGCCCTGGATCCAAGACTGCCCATTGTCAATGTCTGCTCCGCCAAAGTTGATCCTTTGAACGATTCTTCCACTGGAACCTGAAACCTCAAGACGGTAAATGGCGGCCGGTTTATACCCGCGGCGAGCTGCAGCGGTGATGTATTTGCCGTCCCACTGCACCTGGCCGGGATACCCCAGCGACTTCGGTAGCTGATCGATACGGAGCTTCTTGCCGCCCTTGGGCAACTCGACGAATGTAAACTGCCCGAACCGATCCTGGCCATCGATGAACAGGTTGCCCCGATTGTCGTACCCACAGTATGCGAGCCTCGTTTCGCTCTGAGCTGAATACTGGGTCGGAGTTCCGTGAGCATTCGGCCAAATCAGAACCTCGTTGCCGACGGCGGCCGCGAGGTTACCGGTGGTGGTAGGGTCGACGGAGCATCCTTGGGGGTTTCCATCGACGCTAAGCGTTGCAATCGGTTGCGTACCCCCGTGCGCGTACTCCACTAAGCCGCTTCCCAGCGAACCCCCACGATTTGAAATCCAAACGTCGCCCGCGCTGTCGACGCAAGCGCCGCTCGGATCATCAAAGCCCGTGAGCACGCCGACCACCTTGCCTTGCGGGTACGTCAGCACGATAACCTCGCCAAAGTTGCTCACCGTTTCCGCGGAATCGGCCGCATAAATCAAATCCTCGCCCTTCGCGTTCGTCAGAATTCGCGACGGGCCACCCTTGGCGCGCGTTGTAGTAACCGAGGTTTGCGGCACTATGCCCGGCGCCCCAATTGGCTGCGATCCACCGCAGCCTGCGAGCAATGCTGCAGTAGCGATACTAAACACGCGCCAGGTAAGGGCGATTATTTTCATTGTGCAATATCCGATTCAGTGTGGGGCCAGGCTGACTGTAGCGCCCTGTGCATCTCGCACCGCCTTCGTGATCTTTGCGATCGGCTTGCCGCCCGAAGGGTAATTGTAAACGAGTATGTCGCTTTTTGCCGGCTTGCCTTTCGGTATATAGACATTTGGCGCAAAGATAATTTGCCCCTCAACCCACGTCTGCTTCACGTACATGGCGCCGGCGAGATTGATCGTGCCGACGTGCACTGCTTTGTCATCCTTGATCGAAAATTCGTAAAGGCTCGTGAATTGATCACCCACGACCAGGTAATTCCCCTTCCACTGTATGCCTCCAGGGAAGCGGACATATTGCCCGACCGCAATGTTCCTGAGAGTGCTTGCGCCGCGGGCCAGTTCCGCGAGGCCGAAATGGCCGCTGCCTGCGGCAGTCAAACCATCTGCAAATAGGTTGCCTTTGCTATCGTAAGCACAGAAGTAAAATTCATAAAAGCTAGGGTCGGCATAAACTTTAGGCTTGCCACGCGCATGGTTGAAGACCGCAACCGTTGCAGCTGAACCAAAGCCTTCGCTGCCAACGGCTAGGTTGCCGCTGACGGGATCGACGGCGCAGCCGACCGGGTCGCGGCTTGGGCTGTGCAACGTAGCAATTCGTTTTTTGTCGCCGTGGGCGTACTTGAAAACCTCACCATTGCCCGTATTCACGATAAAGACATTACCACCACCGTCTACGCACTCGCCCGTCGCAAGATAAAATCCGCCCTTTAGAATGCCCACGAGTGTTCCTTGGGGGTAATTGTAAACGTTCACCGCGTCATTGTCAGACACGTACAGCAGGTCTTGCGACACCGTATCGGGCTCCATCCACGACCCGCCGTGCTCGGCGTGCGTCGCAAT
This sequence comes from Vulcanimicrobiota bacterium, assembly GCA_963752825.1. GTDB lineage: Bacteria > Vulcanimicrobiota > Vulcanimicrobiia > Vulcanimicrobiales > Vulcanimicrobiaceae > Cybelea. Next base: position 1,789,882 of record CAVVZF010000001.1, read on the forward strand.
GGCAGAGGTTTGGCTTTGTGGCATCGTGCGGAGCGCGCCGATCGGCGGCTGCGATCCGCTGCACCCCGCGAGCAACGCCGCAGCGGCGCCGATGCTAAGCGCAGAGCGAGCCAAGGTTCCCATGTGCGATGCCTCCCCGAAGCTAAACGGACCGGTGGCTAGGAACGTTCGGCGTCGGCGCCGTCAGTTCCAGCGCAGCAGCCAATCCAACAGGACCAAAGCCCGCCTTGGGCCACGGCTCCGCAGTCACGGTGTTGCCCGGCGCCTCGTGGCTGTGCAGATGGTTCCCGTCGCCCACGTCGGTAGCATCACCCGGACCCCTTTGGACAGCCATTGTGCAGCCAATGGCTGAGAAATACGAGAACCATGAGAGGACAGAGAATGCGATTTATTGCAAAACCGCATGAGAGCGTGAACCTGGAACGTTCTGTTAATCAGCGGGTCGTTGGTTCGAGTCCAACATCCGGAGCCATAAAACAGAGGCCCGTCCGCAAGACGGGCCTTTGGCTATGGCCAGCCATGTGCTGCCTAAGTACCGCCCTTTGGCCTGTTTAGGAGGGCCTCCGTCGCGCCACCCATCTCAGATATGCGCCCGATGGGGTGGGGGTGCGGGCTCATAAGGGAGTCTTCGAGGGCAAGCGTTGTTGTTGAGTCGCAAGCGTCCATTTCGCATTTGCTGCTCCTTTACAAAATTGAAAACTGAGTTATACGAAGACTCAACGGGGCGGATTTTGACAAGCGAGTGGGCGTTCCTTGAGGTGTCATCCTGAGCGAAGGCGCGAAGCGCCGCAGTCGAAGGTAGAATCGGCATAGGTCACGCCGCGAAGGTCTACAGTAGCGCCTCCGTCAGCAGCCCTTCTGAGCCGATTGAGAAGTGCGAGGAGCTCCTCCGGTTTCCATCGTCCGACTTCGCCGTAGCAATCCTCCGTCTGCCTGAGCTTTTCAGGCGCGCTATCGTGAAGAAAGATGGACAAGAAATTAGCACCTCGCCGCGCGGTTGTCCAGTGCTCGGCACCGGTTTGCCAGGGAGGGCGGTGAACGAGCACGGTAGGCGCCGGGTGACTCCGCATTGGCAAATCCAAGCGTTAATGAATTGCGATACCTGTGGGCCAAGCGAGACCCGTGCGATTCCCCTCGATTGCTTTGATCGGACGAACGTTACCATTTGAGCCCGCCGCGTAGACCGTAATGCGGCCCTCAAACTTCGTTGCCCCTTTGTCGAAGATATTCGCTACGTAGACATTGCCATTAGAATCGACCGCAGTTCCCTCCGTGCCGGCTATTCCGGCTCGATGGCCATGAATATCTTGTATAGGCAAGACGTTACCGTTTGCGCCAGGAGCGTAAACCGTCAAGCTATTGCTTTCGAAGTTGGCTATGTAGATGTTTAGGCTTGAATCAAGCGCAACCTGGGTGGGCGAATGTATTTGCGTAAGGTCACCCTCGATGGTTCGCGTGGGCGTTACGTTCCCCGTGCTGCCCGCGGGATAAAAGGTGATGTAGTCGTAACGGTTGGTAACGTAGATGTTGCCGCTTGCATCCAATGCGAGGCCGTTGGGCAATACGAGACCTGTGCTCGGTCCCTCGATCACCGCAACTGGTAAGACGTTGCCATTCGCGCCCGGCGGGTAAATAGTTAACCTACCGTTCCCGTATGAATCGGTTCGGTTGTTTAAAACATAAATGTCTCCATTTACGGAGTCGATGGCGATCCCGGTTGGTGTCGCCAGTCCGGTCTTCCGGCCGCTGATGGTCTCGATCGGCTTGGCGTTGCCTGTCGCGCCTGGCGCGTAGACGGTCACGGAAGAAGCGCCGGTGTTTGCAGCATAGATGTTGCCGCTTGCATCCACAGCGATATCATGCGGGAAGCGTAGACCGGTTTTCGAGCCCCGTATGTCTTGGATCGGCTTCGCGTTGCCGGTCGCGCCTAGTGGGTAGACCGTCACGCTGCTAGTGTTCCGGTTGGCTACATAGAGGCATGGACACGAAGTGGCGCGCTGCTTGCCCAATTCGCCATTGCCGCGGGCGGAACTCGCGAGGCTCTGCGGTAAAACGCCCGGGGCGCCGATCGGCGACGGCGATCCGCCGCAACCCGCAACAAATGCGGCGGCAAGGCTAGCGACAAACACCTTGTGCCCAAGACGAAGTAGCATAGGTCCCTCCTTGCAAGAGGGGTTCGACGGCGGTAGGAGGTTCCCGGCGTACTTAGGCCCGAGAAGCGCTCGGCCGTGGGAGCCTGAACTAGCCGGCGCTCTCAGCACTTACACCGAAACACATGCCATGCTGGGACCGTCACTGCACTGCGAAGGGAGCGGGAAATCGGTGCGCTTCACGATCATTGTGGCCTTGGCCGCGGTTGCTACGTTGACGGCCTGCACGGAGTCGGGAAACTCGCTTCCGGGAACGTTGACTGCGTCATGTCGATCGCACACACCGCAAGCCCTCGCGAATGCGTTTCTAAGCGCCTCGCCCTTATCCCAGAATGCAATGACCGCGCCGGTCCGTCCCACGGCCGCGCAGTTGGGGCGCTGGCCGCGCGAGGGACCGTCGATCCGCGTTTGCGGCGATGTTGGGAAGGGTTTCGCGCGCTGCCAAGCGTGGCTGCGTACCGATATTCGAGGGGAGATCGCGCCGGGCACGCCCGGAGGCTACGCTCCCAGCGATCTGCAGATGGCATACGGACTAATGTCTGCCGGCAAGAGCACCGGCGGCGGTGAGGCCGTCGCGATCGTCGACGCATACGACGACCCGAACGTCGCCTCGGACCTCAATGCGTACCGCGCCCGGTTCGGTCTGCCGGCGTGCACGGTCTCCGACGGATGCTTTTCCGAGCAGAAGTACACGGCGCAAACCAACGCAGGGTGGGCCGGGGAAGAGTCCGTCGACGTCGATATGGTCTCCGCAATCTGTCCCAACTGTAAGATTCTCCTGGTCGAAGCAGCATCGGCGAGCATCGGCGATCTCAGCACCGCCGAACGATACGCAACCGCTCATGCCGATTACGTCAGTAACAGCTGGAGCGGAAACGAGGGGACGCAAACCTACGACGACGACTATAGGGTCAGCTGCGGCGCGATCACGGCTGCGACCGGCGATGCCGGTCACGACTCCATGGCGCAGTGGCCCGCGATACTCCCGAACGTCATCGGTGTCGGCGGCACGGTCTTGAAGTCGGTCAGCCCGCGCGCGGAAACGGCATGGTTGCGTTCAGGTAGCGCCTGCAGCAAAATCTACGGCAAGCCCAGCTTCCAGGCCGGTTTGAACACCGGATGCTCGATGCGCGCACAGTCGGATATTTCGGCCGATGGCGATCCTCGCACGGGGGTCGCGGTTTACGACACGTTCCACCAGAGCGGATGGCTCGTCTTTGGCGGAACCTCCGTCGCCACGCCGATCGTTGCTTCGGTCTTCGCGCTCGCGGGAAATACCGGCGCGGATCCGGTGAGAAGCTTGTACTCACGTGCCGCGAGTCTCTACGACGTCACATCGGGAAGCAACGGCGGCTGCGGAGCGCCGTTGTGCGTCGCCGGTCCGGGCTGGGATGGTCCGACCGGGCTCGGCAGCCCTAAGGGCACTGGGGCGTTCTAAAAGTTCGCGCGTCTTAAAGAGCGTCACCGTTCGAGTAGGAAACGCGCCCCTAAGCGGGAAGCGCGTGCATGCCTTTCTCGGAAAGAAGGTGTGCAATGCGCCTGCGACTTCTAGTTCTATGCGTGCTCGCCGCCACCGCGTGTGGCCGAAACAACCTCGCCCCGTCGCCTGGTACGGCTGCGCTCTCCGCGCCGGCCGGCGCGCGGCCCGCCACGCTGCACGTCGTGCCGCTCCATAGCTACACGTTCGCGGAAAGCTTCATCGGAAAGTCCGGCGGCTCGGCTGGATTGATCGGCGATCCGAACGCGGCGCTTTTTGGCGTCGCTCCGGCCGGCGGAGACCTCAAGTGCCGCGACGGATACAAAGGCTGCGGGTTCATCTACGAGCTTACGCCGCAGGCGGGAGGAAACTCGTACAAAGAGACGCCGATCTATACGTTTCACGGCGCAACCGGTCAGGACGGCGCCGAACCCAGCGCCACGTTGATCATCGGCGAACGCGGCACGGGCGTTCTCTACGGCACGACGGTTCTCGGCGGGGCTTATAGTAAGGGAGTCGTCTTCAGGCTCACCCCGACAACGACGCCCCTCAAATATAAGGAAAGAGTTCTCTACAGCTTCGGCAAGACCAAGACTGATGGCGAACATCCCTATGCGAGCCTGATCGAAATTCACCGCGTCCTGTACGGCACGACGAGCGGCGGCGGAAAGTACGGCAAGGGAGTCGCTTTCAGTATCAGCGTGACGGGATCGCCGGAAACGACGCTGCACGATTTCGGCGGTCCGAACGACGGCGCGACGCCGTACGCGAGCCTCATCGCCTACAACGGCACGCTCTACGGCACGACGAGCGCCGGCGGCTCGAGCCAAGATTGCGGCACCGTCTTCAGCATGAGCACGTCGGGGGCGGAGAGCGTGTTGCATAGTTTCCAAGATAGCCCGCACGACGGCTGCAATCCGTTAGGAAGCGGCGCGATCGAGCTCGACGGCGTCCTGTACGGCACGACCTCCGCCGGGGGCGAACACAATGACTGCCACTGCGGCACGATCTATAGCGTGAGCACGTCGGGCAGTGAGCGCGTGCTCCATAGTTTTTCCGGCGGCGGCTCTCCCATGGCGAGCCTCATCGCCCATAACGGCGTTCTCTACGGCGCGACGTTCTACGGCGGAAGACTCGCCAGCGGCTCTAAGTGTTCGCTCGATCCCACGCAGGGCTGCGGTGTCGTGTTTAGCCTGGACACGACAAATACGCCGCCGTATCAGGTGCAGTTCGCGTTCGCCGGAACGCGCAAGGGCGGCGGCGCCGGCCCCGCGGCTCCGCTACTTGCGAGCGGCGGCGATTTCTTCGGCACGACCTCCCGCGGCAGCACGCGCGGCCACGGCGAGGCCTTCGAACTTACGCCGTAGTCTTTTGTCTACCAGGAGATAACGATTCGGCCGTTGCCGGCGGGCGCGCCACCGCGGATATTTTGCAACACGGTTCCGGTGCTCTCAACGTACGAAGAGCCGCCTCCGCCGCCGCCGCCCGCGCCGCCTTTCTTGCCCTGCGCAGAGCGTCCGCCCTGACCGCCGCCGCCGCCACCGTAGTAGCCACCGCCTCCGCCGCCTCCGACGCCGCCGGCGCCCTTGCCGCAGGAACCCTGACTACCGCCGCTGCCGCCGTTGCCGCCGGTGTGTAATTTTCCCGGCAGGCCCGGGTTGCCGTCGCAGCCGCTGGGGCCGCCGCTTCCGCCTCTGCCGCCGGCGGTTTGCGTGCCGCCGCGGCCGCCCGCGCCCGGAGTGCCGTGGGCGCCGCTGCCCGCATGCCCCTTTCCGCCGACGTCGGGCCCACCCGCACCGCCGCCGCCGCCAGGGCCGAAGTCGCTCATTCCGCCCTCGCCGCCTCCGCCGCCGCCGCCCGCCACGAGGACTCGCGCGACAAACCGTAGACCACCCTCGCGCACGTCGGACGCACCGCCACCACCGCCGCCTCCGCCGACGCTATTGCCGCCGCCGTTAAAGCCACCGTCGGGACCGAGGCTGGAATAGGTGACGCCCCGGCCTCCGACTGAGATCACCAGCGTCTCTCCGGCCTTCACTGGAATCGTAACCTTCACCAAGCCGCCGTTGCCGCCGGCTCCGAACGTGCCGCTCCCGCTGCCGCCGCCTCCGCTTGCGCCCCACCCGGTGATGGTGAGGTGACGCACGCCGCTGGGTACGTTGAAATACTGATACGTGCCGGTAAACCTAAACGTTCGCGAATGGTGTGCGGCGCGAGACGGATGGTCTGCGGTGAACGGCGCCGGCGCCGGCATGCTGCCGCCGCAGCCGGCCAGCAGCGCCGCGCCCAGATACGCGCCGACGACGAAGTGCAAACGGGCCATTAAAAGTCCCTCCGCGACGAGAATACGGTTCTTTCACCGATTTCATAGGGCCTCCGGCGGCGATAAAGAACTAAGCAAGCCGCAGCTCTCTAGGAGGCCCATTATGAAGAGGTTTCTCTGCTTCATCTGCGCGATAATGGCGGTCGTCGCACCGTCGGTGGCGCGTCCGCAGACAGTGGCGTCCGCGACGTACGGCGCAGGCCCACACGGCTACGACTGGGAGATCGGAACGTGGTCGTGCACGAACGCGATGCCGTCGCCGATGGGCGGCCCGACTCACACGACGTTGACCGTCAGCAAGGCTAACGGCGGCGCGATCTTCTACCGCAGCACCGGAATGAACTTCGACAACGTCTGGTACAACGTGTATGTCCCGGCCAAGAAGATGTGGACCAGCCCGTTCATCCTCGCGGACGGCAGCTACGGCACCGAGTCGACGTCGCAGACCGGAACGAAGATCGTTTGGGTCGGAACCGCCTATTTCGGCGACTCCGGTAAGATGATGCCGATCCGCGACACGAATTCCATCACTGCCAACAAGTACGCGGACCTCGGTGAGTACCGTTCCGGCGGAGTCTGGAAGGCGCAGTACAACGTGAGCTGCACCCGGACGTAGTTACAAGAACCCACTAGCAAAGGAGATTCACATGCGACATCGCCTCGCGTTGATTATTATGGCGCTACCCCTCACGCTGCCGTCGGTCGCGGTCGCGGCGTCCCCGACGATGCCCGGCGGCATGGGCGTCGGACCGCACGGTTACGATTCCCTGGTCGGCACGTGGTCGTGCAAGAACAGCATCCCGTCGCCGATGGGAGGCCCCGCGGAAACGACGCTGGTCATCGCGCACTCGGTAAACGGCGCGCTCTCGGTGCGCGTTACCGGTTCCAACTTCGAAGCGCTTGGCTTTGTCGTCTACGCTCCGAAGACGAAGACGTGGTGGAATCCGTCGACGTCGGCCGGCGGCGGATACGGAACCGAATCGACGCAGCAGACCGGGAAGAAAACTACCTGGGCGGGACCCTTCACCGATCCTTCGTCCGGCAAGACGATGCAGGTGCGCGACACCTATACCTTCACGAACCCGACGACCTACACCGACCTACTTCAGGTCGATGTGAACGGCACGTGGAAGACCGAGGGCAACACCACCTGCACGAAGAGCTGAGGCCTGGCTTATTCCGATTCGCGCGGAGGGCCGTGCGACTGCGCTGCGCGCTCGTGCTCGTGCTCGCTGCATGCTACGGCGGCCGCCCGTCGGCGGTCCCAGCGCCCGCGAGCGAGGCTATCGCGGGTGATCGGCGGGCGATCGGTGCTCTCATCGGTGCAGCTCGCAGCGGAAGGTTCAAGGACGTGTACTTGTTCCCCGGCGGAAGCGCGGGGTACGAGCGTTTGTCTCCGCTCATCTACGACAGCGCCGGCAACCTGTACGGCACGACCTACTATGGGGGAAAGCTAACGGGGAAGTATTGTGCGTCGGTCGTTGCGGCGTCGTCTTCAAAATCGACTCCAAGGGGAAGGCGAGCGTAGTGCACGCCTTCGCCGGACCGCCCTCGGTTGGGCAGAACCCTTCTGCGGGCCTGCTCGAGGATGCGGCCGGTAATCTGTACGGAACGACGCGCAACGGCGGCGCCACCGACAACGGGTCGGCGTTCAAGATCGATCGCGCGGGTAAAGAGTCGCTCCTCCACAGCTTCTGCCAGACCACTTGTTCGGACGGCCAGGACCCCGCGGCCGAGCTCATCATGGACTCGCACGGCAACCTGTATGGTACCGCGAGCTACGGCGGCAGCACGAGCGGCGCCTGCGGCTTTGTCTACATCGGGTGCGGCGTCGTTTTCAAGTTGGACAAGACCGGTAAGGAGACCGTCCTGTACTCGTTTCGCGGACCGCCGAAGGACGGGCGATCGCCGTTTGGCGCGCTGCTCTTGTACAAGGGCGTCTTCTACGGTACGACTCTCGCCGGCGGATCGACCGGCGGGCCCTGCGGAAGCTCGGATTACGGTTGCGGGACGGTCTTTCAGCTGACCATGACCCATAAGGAAAAAGTGCTCCACGCATTCGCGGGCGGTATGTCGGACGGCGCTAATCCTTTCGGCGCCCTCGTCGTCGATAGCTCTGGCAACCTGTACGGAACCGCCCAGACGGGGGGAACGTCCAACGACGGCATCGTGTACGAAGTGGACGCGACCGGCAAGGAGACGGTGCTGTACAGCTTTCGCGGCGGCCCCGGCGACGGCCAAACGCCGAAGGGGCCGCTGGTGCGCGACGGCAACGGCAACCTCTACGGAACGACCGAGGTCGGCGGCGCGAGCAGTCTCGGCTCCGTGTTCCTGCTCAAAGCGACGCGCCACGACAGTTTGCTGCACAGCTTCGCAGGTTCCGACGGGGCCTATCCCAACGCGGGTGTCATCCGCACGACCGCCGGAACGCTCTACGGCACAACGTATCAGGGTGGAAAAAGCAGCTGCACGGGCGGCTGCGGTACAGTATTCAGCTTCTAACGCGCGCCGCCGAAAATCTAGGGGCCGCTGACGATGCGGGCGCTCTTGATGTAGTCTAGGTGCGGGAACTCGCGCTGCAGATAGGCGTTGCCCTGCGCGCCAATCTGCGCCTGGTCGGGCTGCTCGCCGTAACCGCTGTAGATGTGTTCGACGGCCGCCGTGCCGCTGCTGACGTGGCCGATCGGAGCGAAGCCCATCGCGTCGAGTCGCGCGTTGTTGCCGAGGTTGATGAACAGATGCGTCGTGCGGCTGTTCGGCTGTCCGGTGGCGGCGAACGTTACGGTCCCGGGCGTGTTCGATCCCTTGACCGGGTCGTCAGCGATCGTGACGTTCCATTTCTTGGTCACGGCGGGATCGGCCGCGGCGCCCCACTGCACCACGAAGCCCGGCACCACGCGATAGAACCGCGCGCCATCGAAATAGCCCGCCTTGACCAGGTCGTAGAAGCGCTGCGCGCCGTTGGGCGCGAGGCTCCGGTCCACGACGATCACGACGGGTCCCTTCGTCGTGTCGAGCTCGACGCGATACATCGAGGCGGGCGAACCCTGCGATGCCGCCTGCTTCGAGCCGCCGCCGCAGCCGGCCGCCGCGAGCGCGAAAAGGCTAAAGATAGTAAACTTCCTCATGTATGACTCCATCTTCGCGCACGTTCGTCGGCAGGCCGCTCGCGCCCGCCGGCGAGGGCTTCGTTACTCCTGCAAGCGGGAGCGAGCCGCCGGTTCCGCGTGTGTTCCTCTGGGGTGACCGCACGCTGACCGTAACCGCGGTCGTGCGCGCGTGGCGCTCGACGAAGAGCGATCGCGGCGACGCTTATCTCAAGCGCCACTGGTTCGAGCTCGCGACGGCCTGTGGGTTGCAGATCGAAGTCTACTACGATCGAGAAGCGCGCGGCAACGCAGCGCACTGGTGGCTTTACACCGTTACCGGCGTGTACTGAGGTCGCGTCTGGGATATCTAAAGCGCCCGGCGAAGTAGCGGACTGCAAAAGAGGGGAGCGTGTTGATGATCACGTTGCATTTTGGCCGCGGTACGCTGGGTGTTCTGGCGGCCATCTTAATTCTCGGAGGGTGCGGCGGATCGCTCGGGCAGAACGGCGCCGCCCGCGCGATGATCCCCACTGCGTCTCAGTCATGGATGACGCCCGCCGCTCACGGCGGCGATCTGCTCTACATCTCCGAGAAGTACAATAATGTCACCAACGTTTACACGTATCCCGCGGGAAAACTCGTGGGAAGCGTCACGTACCCAGGGGCCAATTATTCCGGTGGACTCTGCTCGAATAGCGCAGGCGATGTCTTCATCACGACCACGTATGCGATCTACGAGTATCCCCACGGGGGCGCCTCACCCGTCGCAACGCTGAGCAATAGCTCAGGTATCTCAACCGGCTGCTCCGTCGATCCGACGACCGGCAACCTGGCCGTCACCAGCGGAGACGGCGCCATTGCCATCTATCGCCCGGGCCCGCGGTACCGCTGGCATCTGCCGCGGGTGTTCAAAATCCGCTACGTAGCGTATGGCGGATACGATGTCCACGGCAACCTCTTCGTCGATGGCTCGCGCAATGGCGCCACCACGTTCTTCATGGAGCTACCCAAAGGCGGCTCGAAGTTAGAGAGCGTCACGCTGAGCGGAGCTCCATCGAGTCCCGGCAACATCGAGTGGGACGGACGCTATCTGGCCATCGGTAACGGGCAAAACTTGCTGATTCGCCGCTTCGCAATCAGCGGCACCCATGGAAGACTGGTAGGATCGCTTCACCTCACAGGTCCCTCGCAGGGCGAGCAGTTCTGGATCCAGGGCAGCACGATCATATCGCCGGCCTACTCGAACGGGTGGCTCGCCGGATTTTGGCGCTACCCGCAGGGCGGCTTCGCCTACAAAACGATTTCGGAAAGCTCCGCGTATGGCGCTACCGTAAGCGTCACGGGCGCGCCGGCCCGGCCGCACATCAGGCCTTGAACGCGAAGCAGACCGCGGCGATGATGAACAGGTAACTGACGCCGTAGTTCCATTTCGACGTTTGACCGAAGACCAGCAGCGCGAAGACGGTGAAGACGACGAGTGTGATCACCTCCTGCAGTATCTTGAGCTGCGTCAGCGTCAGAACGCCGTAGCCGATGCGATTTGCCGGAACCTGAAAGCAGTATTCGAGCAACGCGATTGCCCAACTCTTGCACGATTCCCCTAAAGGGAACGGCGCAAACGAGGCAAAGGATGACGGGGCGGCCTTTGTCGTAGAAGGACGCGCGGAGGAGTTGAAACGATGCCGACACGACGCTTTGCCGCGCCCGTGGTTTGCGCGATAGTCCTTACGGTCGCGGCCACGCCGGCCCCGTCTTTGGCGCCGCTCGACGCCGGAACCGTCCTGCAGCGCAGCGAGGCCAAGTGGAACGGCCTCAGCTCGTATCAGGTGCCGGTCACGATCGCCGGCAGCGTGCGCGTCGCGTTCATCTCGGTGCCGGTTCACATGACCGGGACGCAGTACTACAAGGCCCCGGACCAGCAGGCGCTGCACCTCAACAATCCGCCGAGCTATGCGCGCGGGCTCGGCGACACGCTCTCGACGATGGGAACGCCGCAGACCTGGTTGCGCGACTACGCGATCGCAGCCCCGGCCTCACAGCCGCACGGGCACCACACCGCCTACGTCTTGATCGGCACGCCGAAAAAGTCCGGCAGTCGCGTGAAGAGCATGACGATGTCGGTGAGCGCGACTACGTACGTCATCGAATCGATCACGTTCGCGTATACGAACGGCGCGTCGCTCGTCGTGACGTTCCTCCACCATACCGGTATCTCGCAGTATCGCCTGGCGCGCAGCGCGACGGTCGTCGCGCACTTCCCAGCCTATAGCGGCAGTGCGACGATCACCTACGGAAACTATCAGTTGAATCAACCCATTGCGGCGTCAGTGTTCCAGCAGACGCACTGACGGTCACGCTAATCGGGTCGAGAAAGTCGCGCATCGTCTTGCTCGGCGCGCCGCCCGCAGGGTAGTGCCAGAAGGCCACGGCGCCGCCGCTCTGCGCGTTGGGGCCGATGAGCGTCGCGCCCGCGAGCCAGAAGCCGGCGATCTGCGGGCCGCCCTTGAGTCTGACGGTCTGTGCGACCTTGCCGGTCGTGGCCGTGCGGTAGATCACGCCCGCGCCGCGGTCGGAGATTGCGACGTATTTGCCGTCCCACTGCACGCCGCCGGCATCCTTGACCATCCGTGTCAGGCTGTTAGTGCGAAACCCGTGCCCGCCCTTCGGCAGCTCCAAGAGGACGAATTGCCCGGACAGATTCGAGCCGTCGATGAACAGGTTGCCGTGGTCGTCGTAACCACAGAAATCGGTCTTACCGACTTGGTAGTCCTCGTAGACCTTGGCCTTGCCCTTCGCGTGGGAGTAGAGCGCGATCGTGCCGTACAGCACCGCAGAAAGGTTCGTGACAGCGAGGTTCCCCGTGCCGGGATCGACCGCGCAACCATATGGAGCGCCCCGCGTCGTGAGCTTCCTAATCGGGCTCGTGCCGCCGTGGGCGTAGACGACGACCGGCCCCGCCTCGTCCACGACGAAGACGTCGCCGGCCTTGTTCGAGCACAGCCCCGCGACGGAGCCGAACCCCGTCAGCTTCCCGACGGCCTTCCCGGCGGGATACGTGAAGTAGTCGACGCTGTTCGACCCCAGATCGGAGACGTAGAGCAGATCCGTCGAGCGCGCGGCAACGCCGCCGGCGCCTAACGCGACGCTCGGCGCCGGGAGTTGCGCCGGAGCGGCACACGCCGCGAGCGAAACGAGCACCGCGAGCAGACTAAATCGCTCGCGCCTCTTCCACGGCGCGCGACTCGCTCCAACCGCGCCCCTCTTCTTCGAGCGCGGCCGCCTCGTTACCGAGTGCATCGCGGAGAGCTTCGCTGGTTCGCTCGCGTTCCGCCTGCTCCGTGAAGTCGCGCGGCAGGTTCAGTTCGGCTATGCGGCCGTCGACGAAACCGGCGAGGCGCGCGGCGCGCCGCCGGTCCTGAGCGTCGTCGCCGGCGCGCAGCGCCGCAATCGCGACGAGATGGTGGAGCGCCCATACCGTCGCCGCCGGGATCTCTCGGTCGAGCGCAAGCTGTAGCGCTTCCTGCGCGCTCTCGCGAGCGTCGTCCCACGAATCGAGCGCGACGAGATACGCGGCGAGGTTGCAGAGGACGAAGGCGAGCGCGTCGGGGTCGTTGATGTTCCGCTCGGCGCTCAACGACACGCGAACCAGCCGCGCGGCGTCGGCCGGGTCGCCGTCTTGGAACGCCGCCTCCGCGAGGTACGACGCGACGTTCGCCGCCGGCCGCGCCGCTCCGATCGATTTGTACAGGTCGAGCGCCTCGTAGAAGAAGGGGCGCGAGGCCGCGACGTCGCCGGAGACGAGCTGAAAAACGCCGAGATAGCTCAACGCCGCGGCGTTGTTTCGGCGCGACCGGCTGGTGCGAAACTCTTCCAGAGATGCCTGCAGGAGCAGGGTTCCCTCGGCGACCTCGCCCTGCATCCCGAGAGCCGCGCCCGCGAACATGTTCGCAAGCGCCTCCCCTTGCCGGTCACCGAGCTCGCCGAAGAGCCGACTCGCTCGCTCCGCTTGCGGCAGCGCAGCGGTGTATTGCTGGGAGAGCACGGCGAGATGCGCCTCGCTCAGCGCGAGCTTGGCGGCGATCGCGCTAGGAGTCGCTCCGTCGAGGCTCCGCAAGGCGACCTGAATCCAACGGCGCCCCTCGGACGGCGCTAGCGCGAACCACGTCGGACGCAGCGCAGTCGCGAGGCGTTGCCCCAGCGCGGCGTCGCCGTCCGGTCCGAACGCCCAGCGCAGCGCGGCGCGCGAGTTGTCGAGTTGCGGTTCCGCAAGCCGCATCCACTCGGCATCCGGGATCGTGTCAAACTCGCTTTCCAACTCCTCGGCGGCCGCCGTGAAGGCCTCGGCGTGCGCGCGATTCAGTGCCGCGAGTTCGCCGTGCCCGCGCAACTTCTCGGTCGCATACGCTCGCATCGACTCGAGCAGCGCGTACCGCACCTGCTCGGCGGTGAAATCGGCCTGCAGCAGCGATTTGTCGATGAGGGAGGCGAGCAGATCGAGTGTCTCGGCGGGCTCGAGCTTCACGTCGCCCCCGATGCCGGGGGCGCACAGGACGGCAGCGGCATCGTTCAGGGTGAAGCTTCCCGCGAAGACGGCGAGGCGGCGAAAGAGCAGACGCTCCTTTTCAGAAAGCAGATCGTAGCTCCAGTCGATCATCGCCCGCAGCGTTTTCTGCCGCGGGAGCGCCGTGCGCGTCCCGCCTGTGAGCAGTGCAAAGCGCTCGTCGAGGCTCGACGCTACGTCTTTTACCGAAAGTACCCTGACGCGCGCCGCGGCGAGCTCGATGGCGAGCGCGATGCCGTCGAGGCGCCGGCAGATCGCTGCGATCGCGGGCGCATTTTCATCCGTAAGGGCAAAGGATCTGTTTGCCGCGTGCGCCCGATCGACAAAGAGCTCGATCGCGCCGTACTCGAGCGCAGCCGCGGCGGTCAGCGCGCGGGACGTACGCTCGTCGGGCACGCCGAGCGATGGTACGCGGAAGACTTCTTCGCCGCGGATGCCAAGCTGCTCTCGCGTCGTGGCGACGACGACGACGTACGGACAGGCTTGGAGTATCGCTTCGACGATCCGCGCGGCCTCGGCGACGACCTGTTCGCAGTTGTCGATGACGAGCAGCAATCGCTTATTCTTGAGATGAGAAATTACCACATCGATCATCTCGCGGCCCGGCGATTCTTGCAGACCGAACGTCGCGGCGAAGGCCTGCACGAAGGAGGCGTCGTCGTGCGCCTGCGCGAGGTCCACGAACCATGCACCGTCAGGATAGGCATCGAGATTGCGCCTCACGACCGCGATCGCAAGGGACGTCTTGCCGATGCCGCCGGGGCCGCACAGCGTCAGGAGGCGGGAGGAGCGCAGGAGTTTCTCGAGCTGGGCGATCTCGCGATCGCGGCCGACGAACGAGGTGAGCGCCAACGGCAGGTTGTGCTGCGCCACCCGTTGCGCCGGGCCGGCCGCCTCCGTTTGGTCGGTGCTCCCGATGAGTTCGCGCACTTGGCGCACGAGCTCCGTCCAGGCGAGTTCCGCGGGCTGCGTCGCGTCGAACCAGTGGATCGCGCGGATGTAGAACTCGAGGCCGGGTGAAGGGGGCACATCGTCGATGCGCACCGGCAAGACGATCTTACCACGGTTCGATGCGAGTTCCACCTCGCTGAGAATGGCGCGCGATTCGCTCGCGTGCGCCGAGAGAACCAGCAGAAGAATACGGGTGGATTCGATCGCGCCCACGATCTCCTGAGCGTATGGAATTCCCGCCGTCGGGTCGCGGGGCGCGATCCAGCACGGAACGCCGTTCGCTTCGAGGCGCGCGCAGATATCCTCGGCGGTCCGAGCATCGGCGCTCGCGTGGCAAATGAACACCTCGCGGTTCATCCCCCGCTTGCTCCGCCCGGACCGGCGGCCCATCCTGCTTCTCGGCATGATCTGGGCCTTGCGCCGGCGGTTACTTTGTGATACAAAGTAGCTGACTTTGCACTGCAAAGTAAATTGGCTCGAGGCCAAAGGGGTACCGCATGCTCAGACGCCTGATCGCCATCACGTTTATCTTTTGCTCGACCGGCGTGGCCTGGCTGATCCTGGGGGCGACGCTCGTGCAGCGCACGGCGTCGTCCGACGAAAGCCAGCGCCAGAAGCTCACGGCGCAGTGGGGAAGCGCCCAGACGCAGACGGCGCCCCAAGTCAACGCGCGCGTGGCGGTCGACACCTACAACAAGGACAAGAAACGAGTGGAACGGGGTTACCAAGACGTCGCGGTGCCGCTCAGCCGCAGCCGGATAGCCGTCACCCTACACCTCGAGCAGCGCCGCGACGGACTGCTCTGGTACAATCTCTACGACGTCGTCTTCGTCGCGCACTATCGCGTCCGCAACGACACGAACAGCCGGCAGCTCTCGGTGCATTTCCCGTTCCCGTCGAGCGACGGCACGTACGCGAATTTCACGTGTTCGATCGGCGGGCAGCGCGTGACCGACGCGACCGCTCTCGACCAGGGCTACGTCGGTTTCGACCTGTCCCCGGGAAGCGAAACCTCGATCGACATCGGTTACGCGTCGCGCGGCATGGGCACGTGGACGTATCGCTTCGGGAACGACGTCGAGTCGGTTCGGGACTTCGCGCTGACCATGCGAACGGACTTCGACGCGATCGATTTTCCACCGCAAACGCTGCTGCCGGTCGCCGAAGAGAGGCTTCCGAAGGGCTGGCGGCTCGACTGGCATTACGGCACGCTCGTTACCGGCAACGGCATCGGCATGGCGTTTCCCTACCCGCTGCAGCCGGGGCCGCTGGCACAGCGCATCACGTTCTGGGCTCCGGTCGCGCTCTTTTTCTACTTCTTCGTGATGCTGGTGATCGCGACGCTGCGGAAGATCGACCTGCACCCGATCAACTACTTCTTTCTGGCGGCCTCGTTCTTTGCGTTCCACCTGCTCTTCGCGTATCTCGTCGATCGCATTCCGCTCGAGGCGGCGTTCGTCATCTGCTCCGCGGTGACGCTGTTCCTGACGATCTCGTATCTGCGGCTCGTGGTCGGCTGGCGTTTCGCCGCCGTCGAGAGCGGGCTCGCGCAGCTTATCTATCTCGTCCTGTTCTCGTACGCGTTGTTCAACGAAGGCTGGAGCGGTCTGACGATCACGACCGGCGCGATTGTCACGCTGTTCGTGGTCATGCAACTGACCGGCCGAATTCGCTGGAGCGAACGCCTAGCCACGGCCGATAGCTAGAGGCGATAGCGCAGCCGGATCTGGGCCGTTCGCGCCATGGGATAGGCTTGCGGCACGTAGCCGCCCGCTCCGTACGTCCACGGCACGATCTGGCTGCGCCCGTCGTTCGTCGGTATGCCGTTACCGAGCGTGTAGAGACAGCCCTTGCAGTACTGCGCGCCATACGCCTTTTCGTACGTGAGATCGCCGCCCGCGTAGCCGGGCGGCCCGATCAGATACGGATTGCCTTGCATCTGCGTGGGCGCGCTGTCGGCAAAGAGGTTGGCGACGTCGAGCATCGCCGTCACGTGCTGCGACAGATCCAGCTCCACGTGCAACGACGCAAGCGTCTGCGGCGTCGTTCGCAGCGTGTTCGGATCGCTACCCTCCCCGGTGCCGAGCGTCGCGATATAGGGATTCGACACCGCGTTATACGCAAGCCCCGGATTCTTCAGGAAATAATAGTTGTAGCCGGGGTTCACGTGATTGTCGTTGGGAACGAGCTCCGGCTCGCCGGTCTTGGAGTTGAGCATCCACACCATCGTGCCGTTGCCGTACGGATAACCGCTCTCGTACGACAGCAGCGGCGTGAGGCGCAGCCGCCGGCGCGCGAGTCCGATCTCGTAGCCGAGCACCGCGGTGAAATCCGGAACGTAGCCCGCGGGATAGAGATGCCCGGCCGCGATCGCCGCGGGGTTGAGATCGTTGTACGCAAACTGATCCACGCTGGAGGTATACGTGCGGTTGTAGTTTGCGGTGAGCTGCAGTCCACCATGTTCGGCGAACAACTCCACGCCGTGCGACCGGAGCAGGCCCGCGTTGGTCGGCACCCCGACCGCGTTGGGGTTCTGCGACGTCGCGCGGAAGTTCGGCGGTAAGACGTCAATGCGATTCTTCTCGAGCTCGGCATAATACGTCAGCCGCACCTGCATCGGCCCCGAGTGTTCGTACGAGACGCTGTAATCG
Source organism: Vulcanimicrobiota bacterium (assembly GCA_963752825.1). Lineage (GTDB taxonomy): Bacteria > Vulcanimicrobiota > Vulcanimicrobiia > Vulcanimicrobiales > Vulcanimicrobiaceae > Cybelea. The sequence continues at coordinate 1,807,084 of CAVVZF010000001.1, forward strand.
TCGGCCGTCTCGGGCGCCAGGGCGATCGGCGTCGCCGGGGCGGTGGAGTCGGTCCGCTGGACCTCCAGCGGGAGCGGCGCGACGGAAGTATGATCGAACGTGGCGCGCAGGGCGCCCGCTTCGCCGAGCGAGTAGGTCGTCGCGAGATGCGGATCGATCGCGTCCACGCCGTACGCCAAGCCCGTACCGCTGAGAACGTTCTCGCCGGTGAGCCGCAGCGTCGCGTTCGCGTTGAGCCGATCGTCGACCGACCACGTGTCGCCGGCATAGAGCAGATACTGATCCAGCCGCGGATTCGACGTGACGAGCTCGTCGGCCGTCGGCACGAGCTGATCGAGGCTGCTCACGTTGACCGCGTACTGGACGCCCGCGCGGAAGTCGTGTTTGGACCCGGCCTGGTCGTCGAAGTCGTAGCCGATTCCGTCTTGCCGCTGGCTCTGCTGCGACCACAGCGAGATCACGCCGTTCGGGAAGGAGAGGTCGTCCCAAAACGGGCCGTTGGCGATCGCCCCCGCTTGCGACCGATAGACGTACACGCGGCCCAGCGAGTGGCTCCAACGATGCAGCCACTGCAGCTTCGCCACGAAATACGTGCCGCGCGCTCGCGATGGCGTGTCGACCTGCGCGTTGGGGTCGGCGGGCTGGCCGGGGAAGGCGCTCGCCTTCGAGTCGAACGTGGCCCACGTCTCGCCGGCGTACGGCGTGTCGTACTGATCGTAGGTCGCAACGCCCGAGAGGAAGGTTGCGGAGAAATCGTCGCGGTCATTCGGCGAAAAATGCACGTTGCCGGACCACGCCGACGCCGCCCGCGTCTGCAGAGCTAGTCCGTACGTGCCGATCTCCGACGGGTAGAACGTCACGCCGTCGCCGTAGGGAAAGTAGGCGGTGGAGGAGGTCATGCCCACGGTGTAACGCCACCGCAGATCCGGCGTCGCCCACTGCGCGCTCGCATCCACCGCGCCATACTGCGCGCCGGTTCCGGTTGCGACGTCGAAGGTCGAGCGTGCGGGGTACGTGCCGAGCAGGGGAATCTCGTTCACCACGCCGCCCAGCGCGTTTTGACTCGAGTCGGTAAACCCGCTCAACGTCAGGGTCGCGGCGCCCACGCCCGCCGTGCCGAGCTGCGCGCCGACGATGTTTCCTCCGGGCTCCGCAATCAGCCCCTGCGGAATCGGTACCGAGTCGTAATCGAACACGGTGTCCTGTACCTTGCCGCCGCGCACGATCGCGTTGGCGAACGTGTCGAGCTGCACGCCCGGCACCGCGGCGATCGCGCCCTGAACGGAGCCTTGCGTGTAGTTCGCCAAGCCCGACGCGTTCGCGTCGGGAGAAAATGCCCGAGCCGCGTCTCCCGTCACGGTGAACGTATCGCTCGTGCTGCCGACCGAGAACGCCTCGCCCGTGGCCTCCACGTGCGCGATCTCTTTGAGTGCGGGCCGCAGCGTGAATATCAGTTGCTCGCGCTCGCCGGGAAGAATGATCGCGACGTCGCCGGCCGGCTCGTAGCCGGCGGCGCGCACGATGACGTCGTACGTGTCGGGCGCGACGCCCAGAATCACGAAGACGCCGGCGGAGTCGGTCGTCGCGGAGTATCGCCCGGACGCCGCCCGAGCCTCCACGCTCGCGTTCGCGATCGGCGCGCCGCCGCTCGTTTGCACGCGCCCGAGGATCGCGCCGGTCGTCAGCTCCGCGGCGTGCGTTCGCATTCCGGTGACCAGCGTCACCGCAAGCACGACGCTCAACACCAGAACGGAGCGGCGATAGTGGACGCTGAACCTTCCGAGGCGTGCGGCTATTTGAGATTCGCGCGGTGGACGCGAGCGACGCCGAGGCGCTCGCGCCGCTCCTGGATCAGCTCGGCTATCCGGCGGGAGTCGAGGAAATCCGCGCGCGTCTGGCAGCATTGAATGGCGACTCACAAGTTCTCGTCGCCCCGGGCGAACTCGGTCTGTCCGGATTCGTCGCCGTGGCACTGACGCGTGACTTCATTGTCGGAACGCGCGGAATGATCCTCGGACTCGTCGTCGCGGACGGATCGCGCAACGCGGGGATCGGCGCGGGACTGTTGGCGGCAGCGGAGAGCTGGGCGTTCGAGCGCGGCGCCGAAGTGGTCGGGGTGCGTTCGAACGTTATCCGCGAGCGCGCGCACGGGTTCTACGAGCGTAACGGCTACCGGCGCGTCAAGAGCCAGCACATTTTTGAGAAACGCCGGCCGTAGCCCGCTGAGCCGGTCCGCTCGCAACGGGGCTCGCGTCAGGCTGCTCCTCGCCGGAATCCTGACGGCGGGCGTAGTGATACGAATCCCGGGCTTGCTACACGATGGCCTCTGGCGCGACGAGGCGTACGTCTACGTCGACGCGATCGCTCCGGCGTTCCGAGCGTTTCTCCAACGCGTCATCGAAACGGAGTATCATCCGCCGCTGTACTTCCTGATCAGCTACGTCTGGCTGCGGCTTGCGGGCACGAGCGAGCTCGCGCTCAAGACGATCCCCTTTCTCTGCAGCGTCCTGGCCATTCCAGCGGTCTATCGTCTCGGCACGATCGCCGGCTCGACCGCCATCGGCCTCCTAGCGGCGGCGATGTATGCCGTGAGCCCCATGGCGATCTTGGAGTCGGGCGACTACCTCTATCCGCTCATGGCGTTGCTCTGCACCATTTTGGCCGCGCTCGTCATGGTCGCGCGGCGCGAATCGCTGCGGCCGGTGCGGCTCGTCGCCGTTGCGATGCTAACGACGCTGACCATGTACACGCACTATGCGGCGCTTTTTTACGTGCCGATGCTCGGCGTATGGGCGCTCGGTTCTCCCCGCGGAGTGCGGCACGGCGCCGCGCTAGCCGCTGCCATGGTGCTGGGCGCGCTGCCCTTTATCTTCTGGCTGCCGGTCATGCTGAGTCAGCCCAATCCCTACCTCGTAAAGCCGGCGGTGGGTCCCGGAAATCCGTTGTACGTAGCGCCGCCCGATGCGCTCGCAAAGCTCGGCTTCTTCGCATGGACGATCGTGCGGTCGATGCCGCTTTGGCCGGAGAAGCTGGCGATCGTTCTGTGCGCGTTTCTCGCCGTCGCTTTGGCGAGGCTGGTGATGTCGCGCAGGCTCAACGCCGACGCGATCGCGATGGGAGTGATGTACGCGGTAGCCCTGGCGCTGGTCTCGGGCGCGGGCCGGCTGAACGTCAGATACGCCGTCCTCTTCGAAGGCCTCTTATGCGTCTTCCTCGCGTGGATCGTCGCGGCTTGGTTCGAACGAATCACGCGTGAGTATCCATCACAGTGGGCGCGCTGGGGAGCCGCAGTAACCGCGACGATTTGCCTCTTCATCGTGACGGAAGACGCGATCTTTGCCGCGCACACCGCCGGCATGCCCAAGTCCGGCATTCGAACGTTCGTCATGTCGCGGCCGCTCGATCCCGCGACGCTCTACGTGATCGTACCCGATTTTATGACCGCAACGTTCGCCTTCTATGCGCGCGACGCCGGCGTAGCGTACACCGCGTTTCCCCAGAGCGATCACCCCGAGATATTCAAATTCGGAAACGACGCGGACCCTTACGCGCCGAGATTCGTCGCAAATGCCGTTAAAAGGATCGGTAGCCGGGCGCGCGGCTACGAACACATCGATTTGATCGTCGACGATACGGCCGACGTGCAAAAGGTGTCGCGCGGCGTCCTCTACCGCTCGCCCGCGCGCGAATTTCTAGACTCGATGAAATCTCGTTACCCCCTGGTCGCCCAGGCGCGATATCCGGGCCGGACGGAGTCGGTGACCGTATATCGCCTTCGTACGACCCCTCGCTTGCAGTGAGCAGGCGCCGGCGAGGCGGGACGGCGTAAGGTAAGAGGCGTGCTGAACGGACAGAAGGTCGTCGTCGTCATGCCCGCCTACAACGCGGCGCAGACGTTGGCGCGGACGTACGCGGAGTTGCCCAAGGAGATCGTCGACGCCGTCGTCGTGGTTGACGACGCCAGCGACGACGAGACCGTATCGTTGGCGCGACGGCTCGGCACGCACGTCGTGACCCACGGACGCAACCTGGGCTACGGCGGCAACCAGAAAACGTGCTATCGTGCTGCGCTGGAGCTCGGCGCCGACGTCGTCGTGATGCTGCATCCCGACTACCAGTACTCGCCCCTTCTCGTTACCGCCCTGGCCGCCATGGTGGCATACGGCGAGTACGACGTCGCGTTGGGCTCGCGCATCCTGTGCGGCGGCGCGCGCGCCGGGGGCATGCCGCTCTATAAATTCGTGGCCAATCGCGCGCTCACGGCGTTTGAAAACCTGTTGCTCGGAGCTCGACTATCGGAGTATCATACCGGGCTACGCGCCTACGCGCGGCGGGTGCTCGAAACGCTCCCACTCGCGGTAAACTCCGACGACTTCGTCTTCGACAATCAAATCCTCGCGCAGGCCATATACTTTGGCTTGCGGATCGGCGAGATCTCCTGTCCGACGCGCTACTTCCCCGAGGCGTCCTCGATCGGGTTGGCTCGCAGCGTGCGCTACGGGTTAGACGTCGTAGCGACGGCGCTCGCCTTTCGCTTGCAACGCTGGCGGATCGCCCGGTTTGCGATCTTCGACGCCACGGGCGCCAAGGTCAGCGCCGCCGCGCTGCCCGCTTCGGCCGCCGAACGTTAGGGCGCGCCGCTTTCGCGACGCGCCCGAGTTTCCCGTCCGGCTTGCGCCGGTTGACGAGGTCTAGTAAACCGCGTTGAGCGAGAAGACGGCCGCTGCCGGATCGCTCAGGCCATTGCCGGACCCCAACGTTATGATGTTCGAGCAGCTTGGATAGTCGAGTACTTGGACGTTGGCGTTGCCGATGTCAGCCACCAAGACCTTGTTGTTGCGCTTGTTGATTCTGACGTGGAACGGATCGCTATAGCCAGTGCCGCAGGTACCGGTAATGCTGGTGTACGGCGGGGCGATGATGTCGACTGCAGGAGCCGTCTGGTCGTTCACGATGAGGTTGCCGTGCTTGTCGACCGCCAATCCGCCCGCGAATCCGAGCGTAATCGGCAGCACCGTCTCGCTGCAACCGGAGAGGCCGCCGACGTATTCGGCGATCCTTGCGCCGCTGCTAATCGTGTTGTAGCTCACGAAGACATCGCCGGAACTGTCGATCGCAACGTCTTCGGCGCTTCCGCCCGGCGAGCACGTGTTCATGACCGTGTTGGTCTGCTGCGCGTACTCGTTGACGTAACCGTTGCCGAGGCCATCGTCGTAGTCGGCCTCATAGACGTTGCCGCTGCTGTCGACGTTCACGCCGATAGGATCGGTCATCCCAGACGAGTAGGTGAACGCCGCCACGGACGACGGCCACGGCTTGGCGTACTGGTTGATGTAGATGCCGGCGTAGTTCGCGACGTAGAGGTTGACCCTGTTATCCAGGCTAACGCCGTCGGGTCCGTCCATGCCGGCGGTGATCGTGCCTAAGAGGGTCCACAACGGCTGTTGGTTCAGCACTTCAACGTCGCCCGTACCGAAGTCGCTCACGAAGACCTTCCGCGGCAAACCTGGCGGATATTTGCCATGGCTTTGGCCATGCTTATGACCGATGCGCAGCAACCCAAAGAACTTGGGTGCGACGCCGGTGCGGATCAAACTCGCGTCATAGACGTGGTGGGACTGGGACTGCATCGCCGAGCCCGGGAAAGTCGGGGTGGAGCCCTGCGAACCGGAGCATGCGGCGAGCAACGCGACCGTTCCGGCGGCGACCGCCGCGGTCACGAGGGATGGTATTCGCATGAAAGTCTGTCCTCCGAGTGATTGGCAATTTGCTAGGGGATTGATCGGCCGTTCGAAGGGCGCGGACGCCAAATGACCGGGCCCAGTGAGTCAGGTCGAGGGTCGGGACGTTCGGGGTAAGGGCAGCCGCCCCCTTGACCTGCAGGGGGTTTGATTTGGGCGCGGCGCGGTTAGAAGCCAACCGGTATGGACGCTCAAGCGGCTGCTCGCGACGCCGGGCTCCGGTACGTCGACGACCGGATCCCGGGAATCCGCCGGCGGCGCTGCGGGGGCTCGTTCGCGTACTTCTACGCGGATGGAAAGCCGGTCCACGACGCAGGCGAGTTGCGGCGCATTCGCGCATTGGCGGTCCCGCCGGCCTATACTGATGTCTGGATCTCACCGATTCCCAACGGCCACATGCAGGCGACCGGCCGCGACGCGCGTGGGCGCAAGCAGTATCGCTACCACAAGCGCTGGAACGAGGTGCGCGACGAGGCGAAGTATCATAGGCTGGCTGCGTTCGGCCGCGCGCTGCCGAGGATCCGCGCCGCGGTCGCGAAAGATCTGCAAGGCGCCGGACTGACGCGCCGGAAAGTCCTCGCCGCCGTCGTCGCGCTGCTCGACGCCACCGGCGCGCGCGTCGGCAACGAAGAGTATGCACAGGCTAACGGTTCGTTCGGCCTGACGACGCTGCGAACGCACCACGTGCAGCTCAACGGGTCGGAGGTACGGCTGAACTTTCGGGGCAAGACCGGGCGCCGGCAGCTCATTCGACTCGACGACGCGCGACTCGCGCGGATCATCAAGCGCTGCCGGGACCTCCCCGGCGAGGAGCTCTTCACGTACGTCGACGAGGAGGGCGCGATCGCGAGCGTGAGCTCCGATGACGTCAACGCTTACATCCGCGAGATCGCCGGCGAGGATTTTTCCGCGAAAGACTTTCGCACGTGGATCGGCACCGTGGAATGCATCGCGGCGCTGGCCGAACCGGCGGAGCACCTTGCCGAAACGAAGGGGAATATAGCTGCGGCGCTGGAGCGCGTCGCCGCGCGCCTCGGCAACACGCCGGCCGTATGCCGCAAGGCCTACGTGCACCCGGCGGTCATCGAGACCTATACGCGACTTCGGCGCCTTCCGGGCAAGGCATCGAGTCGCGAGCGCTTCGCGCTACGCTTCGTCGAGCGCTGGGAGAAGCGTCAGGCTCGGCTCGTCTGACGCGCCACCGCATCCAGCTGTGCGAGATACTGGCGGCGCAGCGCCTCGTCGATGAACGACGCCTCGAACGAGTTGCGCGCAAGCGTGATGAGTTCTTGGTCGCTGAGCGACAGAGCCGCCGCGGTCTGCAAGAAATTGTCGCCGACGTATCCGCCGAAATACGCGGGGTCGTCGGAGTTGCACGTGCACATCAACCCCGCGCCCATCATGCGCTTGAGCGGATGGGCCGCTAGGTTGGGCACGACGCGCAGCCGCACGTTGGACAGCGGGCAGACGGTGAGCGGCACGCGCCGCTCGACCAAGTGGGCGACGAGCCTCGGATCGTCTAGGCTGCGCACGCCGTGGTCGACGCGCGAGACTTTGAGCAGATCCAGCGCCTCCCAGACGTACTCCGGGCCGGCCTCCTCGCCGGCGTGCGCGACGGTGAGAAAGCCTGCGGCGCGTGCCCGATCGAAGACGGCGGTAAACTTCGACGGCGGATTGCCGACCTCGGCCGAGTCGAGTCCCACGCCGACGATCTTTTCCTTATACGGCAGCGCGCTCTTCAGCGTCGCCATCGCCGACTCGGCTGGCATGTCGCGCAGGAAGCACATGATGAGGTGCGACGTGATGCCGAACTTCCGGCCATCGGCGAGCGCGCTCGAGATACCCTCGACCACGACCGGGAACGCGACCCCGCGCTTCGTGTGAGCCTGCGGGTCGAAGAAGATCTCGGCGTGGCGCACGCCCTGCGCCTGCACGCGCTTTAAATACGCGGTCGTGAGATCGTAGTAGTCCTGCTCGACGCGCAGCGCCTCCATGCCGTCATAATAGACGTTCAAGAACGACCGCAAATCGGTGAAGTTGTACGCCTCGCGCAGCGCCTCGACGTTCCGATAGTTGAGACGCAGGCCGTTGCGCGCGGCGATCGTGAAGATCAGCTCGGGCTCGAACGTACCCTCGATATGGAGGTGCAGCTCCGCCTTCGGCAGCGTGGCGGCATCGAATGCCAGTCGCACCTCCGTCACAGGATCAGCGCGTCGCACTTTGCGGCGAAGATGAAGTCGCTCTCGGTCAGTCCGCCGATCTTGTGCGTCCACACCTCGACGCCGAGGCGCCCCCAGGCGACCTGCAGATCGGGATGGTGCTGCTGCTCCTCGGCCATCGTCCCGATGCGCTGCGCCGCCTGTATCGCCTCGTTGAAGTTCGCAAACACGTACGTGCGGGCGAGCAGCTTTATCGTGCCGTACTTCGCGTCGTTTCGCTCGGCCACGTGCCAGGCCGGATCCAGCTGCGCCAAGAGCGGCGCGATCTGCTCGTCGGTCAACGGCGGTACGCCGCCGCGGCACGGCACGCATTGGCGCTGTGCGAGCTCATCCATGTCGATCACCGTCCTTCGAAAGCGCGGCCACGAAGTCGTTGATGCGGGACGCGATCGCACCGGGGCGTTCGAGGATCGCGTAGTGCGCGGCGTCGGGAACCACGACGAATCTCGCGTCGGGCAGGAGCGCGGCGACCTTGCTCTGCGCTGCCTCTGGTGCATCGAGCGCCGAAGCGATCACGACCGCCGGCACGGCGACGCCCTGCGCCTTCTCGGCGAGGTCCGCGTACATCCACGACTCGAGACTCTCGAGCACCGCCGCCGGGGGGCTCTGCGCGGCGACGGCGCACAGCCGGTCGAGCGTAGCGTCGTCAGGCGGGTCGGCGATCGTCTTGGCGAGCCACGCGCGAAGGCGTACCGGATCGCCGGCCGTCGCGCGGAGATATGCCTGGCCTTTTTCGGTGAAGCCCGCGGGCCCGATGGGAACCGGCGCGACGAGCACCAACCCTCGCACCATTTCGGGTGCCTCGACGGCGAGCCGCAGCGCGACCTTCGCGCCCATCGAGTGGCCGACGACCACGACCGGACCGGTCGCGAGCGATGCGAGCAGTGCGCGAAGCTCGCCCGCAAAACGGTCGAGATCGTACGGCCCTGCGAGCGTGTTCGAGCCACCGAATCCGGGCAGGTCGACGGCGATCGTCCGCACGCCGGCGCCGAGCTCGGCCACGACGCCGTCCCACACCGATCGATCGCCCTGCCACCCATGAACGAGCAGGAGGGTGACGTCGCCGCTCCCGCGGTCCGCGTGCGCGATCAGGTCAGCACATCTTCAGGCCGCCCGCGTCCGGACGCACGTCCGCAGTGCCGGCGGGCTTGTAAACGCACTTGTGCTTCAGTATGTACGTACCGTTCATGCTCGCGGAGCACCCATGCACCGGGCTGAACTTTCCGCTCAATACGTGCGCCTTCGAATCGTATGCTGCCGTGGTTGCGAATATGCACGGGCCGGCGGTGGCGACGATCGTTCCCGCGAGATGGCTCCCGCTGACGGTCCAAACCGCGTCGTCAGTTATGGAAGGTTTGCCGACGTAGAGTGTCAGGTTTCCGCCAATCGCCGCCCGATACTGACCGACGTCCAATTTGGCCCTGACGTTCGGCAACTGGCTCGTGCTGAGGCTGCCATTGTATTGACCGCTCAGATTCAACGCGGCCGCATCGCCGCTTCCGGGCCATCCGTCGGCCTGCGGCGCGCCGCCGCTTGCCGGCACGCCGCTGCCGCTCCCCGCACATGCGCTCAACACCGCGACGCCGACGGCAACGCCGACGACCTTTCGTAGAAAGACGCTTTGCATTCTAGCCTCCGATCTTTAGCAGGTTAAGATATTACTCCGCTCCCTCGGGGACGCCTTCGCTGAGACGCAGCACTTGCTCGATCGTGTCGTACTCGAAGAGTTCCGCGTAGCGGCCCCAGTCGACGGCGGTCGCGAGTTGGCGCCGCGCCTCCTCGGCGGGGAAATATTCGTCCCACAAGTCGAGGAAGAAGTCGGCGCGCATCACGCCGTCGCTGGCGCCGAGGGTAAGCATGATCGTGTCGAAGATCGGGACGCGGTCGAGCAGCTGATCGCGGAAGATCTCCTTGCTCCGCAGGATCGTGGCCGTCGCGAACTTCTTGCCGGTAGGGGTGAGCAGCACCGCACCGCCGCTCGTGCGCGTGAAATCGAGCAGCGTGGTCGCCTCGAGGATCGCCAACAGGTCGTCGGGCGCGACCGCCAGCCCGTCGGCGAGCGCTGAGATCTCTCTGCGCCCCTCGGGGATCCCCGCGAGGATATCCAACAAGCCGCTGATGCCGCCCAGTCGCACGTGCGGCAGCGGCCGGGCGAACGGAGAGAGCGCGGGTGGGGGCGCGGCCTCGCGCGAGACGTCAGCTTCGGGGTTCGTCATCACCTGGTAGAGGTAGTCGACGAGCTCCTTATAGCGCGGCGCCGTTCGATCGTGCGGACGCGGCAGATCGATCCGCACCTCGCCGCGCAGGTGGCCGGGATTGGAGCCGAGTACGAGCACGCGGTCCGCGAGCTGCACCGCCTCCTCGATGTTGTGCGTCACGAGCAAGACGCTCCGCGACGGAAAGCTTCCGGCGTTCCACAGCGAGTCGACCTCGCTGCGCAGGTTCTCGGCGGTCAGCACGTCGAGCGCGCTGAACGGCTCGTCCATGAAGAGCACCTTCGGCTCGACGGCGAGCGCGCGCGCGTAACCGACGCGCTGCTTCATCCCGCCGGATAGCTCCTTCGGATAGGCGCTCTCGAACCCGTCGAGTCCCACGACGTCGATCACGTGCAGGGCGCGCTCGCGGCGCGGCGCGTTGGGCATGCCGCGAGCCTCCAGCCCGAGCTCGACGTTCTGTAGCACCGTGAGCCACGGCAGCAGCGCGAAGCTCTGGAAGACCATCGCGACGTCCGGATTCGGCCCGCGCAGCGGCTGCCCGCTGCTGGTCACGACGCCGCCGCTCGCCGGGATGAGCCCGGCCATGATGCGCAGCAGCGTGCTCTTGCCGCTGCCGCTGCGCCCGAGGAGCGCGAGCAGCTCGCCGCTATTGACGCGCAGCGAGATGTCGCTCAGCACCGTGAACTCCCCCTTACCTCCCGGCAGCGGAAAGCGTTTCGTCACATTGTCGCAGGCGATGAGGGCGTCGTTCACAGCGAGAACCTCGTCTGCGCGTACGCGTACAACCGGCGCCACAAGAGACGGTTGATCGTCACCACAAACAGGCTCATGACGCAGATGCCCAGCGCCTCCCGCGCCCCGTTGCCCTTGACGGTGGCGTCAGTGATGTAGGCGCCGAGACCGGTTGCGACGAGCGTCGTGCTGCCCCAAGTGACCACCTCGGACACGATGCTCGCGTTCCAGGCGCCGCCGCTGGCCGTGATCGCGCCGGTCACCCACGATGAGAACACGCCGGGAATGATGAGCCGCAGCCAGCGCAGCCGGCCGCGCACCCGCAGATCCGACGCCATCTCGCGCAGCTCCGTCGGCACGCCCTGGGCGCCGGCGATCGCGTTGAACAACACGTACCACTGCGCTCCGAGCGCCATCAGCAGGATGCATCCGTAGTTGATCGGCACGTGGTACGCGATGAACGCGAGCGTCGCGAACGGAAAGAGGATGTTGGCGGGGAACGAGGCTAGGAACTGCGCGACCGGCTGAAGCGCGCGTGCCAGGCGCGGATGGAATCCGATCGCGACGCCGGCCGGCACCCAGATCAGCGTCGACACGACGATCAGCACCGCGACGCGCAGCATCGTCACCACGCCGAGCACGAGGCTGTGTCCGATCTCGCGCAACCCAAGCGACGTCAGCATGAAGCGGCCGATGTAGAAAGCCAGCAGCGCCAGCGCCACGGCGAGGATGGCGTTGAACGCCCGGTCGCCGAGCACGCGGCGGTCGCCGGTGCGGAGGCGCTCCCGCGCCGGCGTGAGCCGCGCCAGCGCGCGATTGACGAACTCGGCCGCGGGCGCGAGCGCGCGGCCGACGAGTCGCGGTACCCGAGCGGCGCGCAGGATGTCGTAGACCCACGACGCCGGCGCGCTGGCCGCCGCGCTCTGTTCGAAGCGAAACTTGTCCGCCCATGCGACGACGGGGCGCCAGAAGAGCTGGTCCACGATGACGATCACGATCGCGATGGTGAGCGCCGCCCACACGAGGGCGAGCACGTTCTTTTGCACTACCGCGGCCGCGACGTACGATCCGACACCCGGCAGCGTGTAGTTGCTGTTGGCGACGCTGATCGCTTCGCTCGCGGCCAAGAAGAACCACCCGCCGCCGAAACTCATCATGGAGTTCCAGACGAGCCCGACCATGCCGAAGGGCACCTCGATCTTGGCGAAGCGTTCCCAGAGCGAAAGACGGTAGAGCGCGGCGATCTCCTCGAGCTCCTTCGGGATCGACCGCACCGACTGGTAGAAGGAGAACGTCATGTTCCACACCTGCGCGGTAAAGATCGCGAAGATCGACGCAAATTCGAGCCCTAGAAGGCTGCCCGGGAAGAGCGCGATGAATCCCGTGACGGTGATCGTTAGAAATCCCAGCACCGGCACCGATTGTAGGACGTCGAGCAACGGAATCAGCACCCGCTCGGCGCGGCGGCTGTGTGCGGCCGCATATCCGTACGCGAACGTGAAGAGCAGCGACCAGATCAGCGCGACGAACATGCGCAGCGTCGAGCGCGCCGCGTAGTACGGAAGCATCCGCGGAGCCAGATCGACGTGCGGAACGAGGTGCTTGTGGGGCACGAACGCCACGAGCGTTCCGGAACCGACGCGCGCCAGAGCGATGAGCAACGCCAGAGCGCCGAGAATTACGACGAGATCGGGCAGGCCGAATGGCGGCCGGCGCAGCGCCTCCGCCGAAGGGAACGTCCGAAGCCCGCCCGGCATACGCAAGCGCCGCTACTGTTCGCGCGAACGCCCCCGTGTCATGCTCGTCGTGGCGCGCGTCGCACCGCTGCAGTCGTCGAACGGCGACGGCGGGCGTGCTCCGTCTACCGCGAGGCTAACTAGTAGGCCGGGTGATCTTGGCAGCGCTCGACCGAAGGGTCGTCGCTCGGGAAGAGCGCGAAGATCGCGCCGCGCGGCACCACGATGTTCTTGCCCTTACGGAAGTAATTGAAGATGCCGACCGCGGCGCCGACCCCCGGAATCGGGATCGCGCCGAGGTAACCGGGTATGCCGTCGTTCGGCCCGGCCTTGTCGAGCGCGTCGGTGTTGTGATCGAGCACGACGCCGAGCCGACTGCCGTCCGGCAGCATGAGAAAGCGCGGCTCGAGGACGAGCACGCCCGGCCGCGCGTCGTGGTGCCCCGCCGGCGACGCGACGGCGACGATCCCGTAGCCCATCGTCCGCTGCGGAATCACCACCTGCGCGCCGCTGGTCACGGCGTTGACGGTCTCGAACCGGAAGAAGTCGCCGGGCCGCGCGTCCGAGGAATCGACGCTGTCGATCATCTGCGCGGCGACGACGGTGCAGTGGTCCAGCGCCATGGCGTGCGCCCCGTTCGTGCTGGTGGAGAGGGAGACGATGAAGACGGCGGATCCGCGGAGGAAGCGAAGCGCGGATGCCGTCATGGCTCAGGCGCGCCTCGGAACGAGGCGCATCTGGCTCGCCCCGTAATCGAGCTGAACGATGAACTGATCCAAGAAGGCGGCGCCGAGATGGCCGAACGCGATGCCTTGCAGCGTCTGCGTCGTTCCGATGCGCTGCGGACCCGTCCGGTAGTCGCCGATTCGCACCTCCGGTATTTCGCCGATCATCTCGACGCTACTGCCGCCGATGCCACCGACGGAGCGGCGCTGGGTGACGCTGAACAGTCCCGGATGCTTGGCATAGAAGTCGTATGCGAGATTGACGTTCGACTCGTCGCCGGTATCTACTGCAAGCTGCGCCTGAATTTCGCCGAGCCCCACCGTCACGATCGGAACGAAGTGCTCGAACGTCAGCGGCACCGTGATAGCGTTTTGGAGCGGGGGAGCTTGCAGTCGCACGACATGCGCGGCGCTGTCGATCTCGATCCCCGAAGCGCCGAAGAGATCGGCGCCGAGCACGGCGTCGTAACCGTAGCGGCGTAGATCGCTGAGCACGACGTAGTACGCCTCCGGATACGCGGCGTTGCCGATGCGCAGCGGCCCGGCTCGCACGACCTGCGTCGAATAGCCGCCCAATCCGCGCACCTGATACGTCCCCACCACCGGAGCGCCGAGGCGGCTCGCGAGCTCGGCGCTCATCGAGAGGCCGGAGTTGCCCGTGTCGACCAGACAGCGGACGGCAATCCCGCCGATGCTGCAGTCGACGATCGGGGTCACCGCCCTGGGATCGGTCGGAACGGCGTCGGGCGCGCCGCTGAACGACGGGACCAGCGCGCGCGGCGGATGGAAGGCCGACGATACCGCGGCGCGGTCGTCGTAGCGCTCGAACACGCGCCCGTTGTGGAGTACCTCGTAGGCGAGCACGAACTCGCCCACTCGCCGGTAGCCGCGATATTCGAACGTATCTCGCCCGTCGAGCGACCGGGCGAAGCGTACGAGGCCGCCCTGCGGATCGACGAACAGCCGCAACGGGATCGAGCTCGAGTCGCCGATCACGATCGTGCGGTAGGGCTTTCCATTCAAGGTCGCGGTGGCGGCCGCGCCGACCCTGCCGCCGCGTGCGATGAAGGACGGCGTCAGAAAGTCGAGCGAAGCGACGATGCGCAGCGAGCGGAGGAAGGGCTCGAGCTCCTGTGAGTCCGCCACCATCGTACCGTTCATGTTGAACGAGTAGATCCGCTCGCCGTCGAAGTACGTTCCGTCGCACACCTCGCCGATGCAGTGGCGCACCGACACGCGCAAGCCCTCGCTCTCGGTCGACACGACGGACGCCTCTCCGTTGAAATTCAACCGCGCAACGGAGACGATGTGCGCCTGCCAGATCGGGCCGCTCGCGCCGCGCATCTGCTCGAGCAGGCGGACGACCCCGTTTTCGTTCGGGCTCGCCGCGAGCGTCGCCGCGAGCACTGCGAAGAGCAAACCCATCCGAGCGGCGAAACCCATGCCGATGAAGTTCGAGTCGCTCGACGGCTATCTTCTCGACGGCTCGCCGCCGAAAGCGGAGGTCGTGCGCGAGCTGCTCCGGCGCCGGCCCGACGCTCCCGGTGCCGCGCCGTTTTATGAGGGCATGCAGCGGCTCGGCGCGCGCACGCCCGATCTGTCGCTGATCGCCTTGCGCCTGGTCCTAGCCGGCAAGAAGGCGGACGACGCGGCGGTCGTGCGCCTGCGCAACCTCGTCGCTCGCGCGCGCTCCGGCGACGTCGCGGCCCGCGCGGAGTACGCCGCGCTCGATCGCGCGTAAGCGTTGATGCAGCTCGCCACCCGGGCGCTCGTCGCCGGCTATGCGGCGCGCCGCGCGCCCGCGCTGGATCGCGTCTCGATCGACGTCGCCGCCGGCAAGACCCTCGCGGTCGTCGGCCCGTCCGGGGCCGGCAAGACGACGCTGCTGCGCGCGATCGCGGGCCTTCTGCCCGTGCGTGGCGGCGACGTGCTGTTGGGAGACGCGCTCGTCACCGCGCTGCCGCCGCAGGAGCGCCGCATCGCGCTCGTCTTCCAGGACGACGCGCTCTTCGCAAACATGACCGTGCGTCAGAATCTGCGCTTCGCGCAGCGCCGCGGCGCGAGCGCGCATGCGGTGGCGGCGACCGCCACCGCTCTGCACGTCGACCAGCACCTCGACCGGCGGCCGCGGCAGCTCTCCGGCGGCGAGCGCCAGCGCGCGTCGATCGCTCGCGCGTTGCTCTCCGATCCGCTCGCGCTCTTGCTGGACGAGCCGCTCGCGCACCTCGATCCGTCGCTGCGGCGCTCGGTTCGCGACGAGGTGATCGGCGTCCGACAGCGCTTCGCGGGACCGATACTGTACGTCACGCACGATCACGTCGAGGCGATGAGCGTCGGCGACGCGCTCGCGGTGCTCGTCGAGGGGCGCGTCGAGGACGTTGGCGAACCGCAACGCGTCTATGACTCTCCCCGCACCCTCGCCGTCGCGCGATTTCTCGGCGAACGACCGATGAATCTCTTGTCCGACGGCGGCACGATCGTCGGCATCCGTCCCGAGCGCATCGAGCTCGCCGCGGACGGCGCCTTGCGCGGCCGGATCGCGCGCCGCGAGACGACCGGGGCCGATGCGTATCTCGAGATCGAGACGCCGCGCGGAACCGTCGTCGTGCGCGTCGCGGCGTCGCGCGACGCGGGCTGCGGCGAGCTCGTCGGACTCGATCTTCCCGCGCAGCACCTACGCCGTTTCGACCCCGAGACCGGGACCGCGATCGCGTGACCGCTACGCAGGATTTGGCGCGCGGCGTCGTCATGGCCGGCATCGCCGGCGCGCGCCTCGAAGGCGATTTTCCGCGCTTCGGCGGCTACCTGCTCTTCGCTCGCGACGCGACCCTCGCGCAGATTCGTGCGCTCACCGACGAGCTGCGCACTCGCGACGGCGATCCGTTGATCGCGATCGATCAGGAAGGCGGGCGCGTCGTGCGACTGCACGACGACGTCGGGCCGATGCCGCCGATGATGGCGCTCGGCGCGGCGAACAATCTCGAGCTCGCGCGGCGCGCGGGCGAGCAGACTGCCTTCGACCTGCGACGTGCGGGCTGCACGATGGATTTCGCGCCGGTGCTCGATCTGGCGCTGGATCCGCGCAACACCGTGATCGGCACGCGCTCGTTCGGCGCCGATCCGCGCCAGGTCGCGGAGCTCGGCGCGGCGTTCGGCCGCGGTCTGCGCGCGGGCGGGATTCTCCCGTGCTACAAGCACTTTCCCGGCCACGGAGCGACGGCGGTCGATTCGCACGAGGCGTTGCCGGTAATCGAGGCCGGCGCGGCGACGCTGCGCGCGCGCGACCTCGTGCCGTTCGCGGCGATTGCGCCGGATGCGCCGGCGATGATGAGCGCGCACGTCGTCGTGCGCGCGTTCGACGCGCAATATCCCGTGACGTTATCGCAGCGCGTTTCGTCGGCGCTGCTGCGCGAGGAGCTGGGATTTCGCGGAGCGCTCGTGACCGACTGCCTGGAGATGAACGCGGTCGCGCCGCGCGGCGCGGCGGCGAACGCCGTGGATGCACTGGCGGCGGGCGCGGATCTCCTGGTCTTTAGCCACGACCTCGATGCGGCGAACGAAGCCGTTGAGGCCATCACCGCGGCAGTCGACGCAGGCCGCCTGACGCCGGCACGGTTGGAAGAAGCCTACACGCGGGTGCAAAGGCTGTGCCAGGCCGGAGCTGCGCCGTTGTCGCTCGATGAGTTTCCGCCACACCCGGGCGTTGGTCGTGAGATCGCGCGCCAGGCCGTGACGCTGCTGCGCGGCATCGCGCACGCCGATCCGCTCGCGTCGATCGTCGTCTCGTTCGGCGGCGCCGCCGCGACGCTGGACCGCGAGGCTCCGGCGATGGAGACGCTCGACGCGCCCGTCGCGCCAAGTGATGCCGACGTGCGCGGCGTGCTCGAGGCGCTCGCGCGCTCGCAGCGTCGCCCCCTCCTGCTCGCGCGGCGCGCGCATCTCCATCCCGAGCAGGTTACGGCGATCGGGGCCATCCTGGAGCGCGATCCCGATGCACTCGTCGTCTCGTTGCTCGAACCGTTCGACGTAGGGCTGTTTTCGAATGCGCGTCACGTCGTTGCCGCGTACGGTGACGACGCAGCCTCGATCGGTGGCCTCGCGGACGTGATCTTCGGCGGCAGCCTCCCGGCGGGCCGTCTCCCAGCGTCATGCTGAGCCTGTCGATCCTGAGCCCTTCGACTTCGCTCAGGACAAGCTCTGTCGAAGCAAGGATGACTAGGCACGCCGCGCTACCCACCGGCACGGCGACGTTTCTGTTACGGCGATGTAAAATCGGCGCGAAACAAATACATTGCAGCGATTGGGCGACAATACGAGATTGCCCCACTGTATTTCGACTGTCGCGCAGCCCGCAGTGCGGCATTGTCTAAAGCCGAGTAACCGGAACCGGCCCAAACCCAGGCGTCAACGAGTTTCCCTGCGGGACCGACGGCCACGGCGATTTCCGAACTAGCGAGCCCGCCAAATCCTTCATCCATGACGATCCGCGGGAAGTCGGGCTGCTTGGGATCGGTCACGGTGGCGGAAACGAATGGCTTAGCACAGCTCGGAGGCGGAAACGGCGGTGCGGACGCGGCCGCATTCACGGGCGGAGGTGCGGGCGCCGGCGTCTCATCCCCGGACGTATACGTGAACGTGGTCGTATACGTCGTGCGCGTGAGCTGCACCGGCTGCTGCGTCCACGTGAACCAACCTGCATCGGTGTCAGCGATGATCGTGCCCTCCGCGACGCGCGACGCGAGAGCCTGGATCGCGTAACGATACGTCGTCGCGTTACGACTCGGCGAGGCGCTGCCGGTATACTGTAGTTGCGCGGGGCAGAACTCCGTGGCTGCAGCGGCTAAAGCGTGGCACGCAGCGACCATCGCGCACGCGAGGAAAACGACGATCGCGAAGCTCCTCAACGCGTCGTGCGCTCCATCTCCCTAGGTTGGACCACTTAGGCTGAGCAACCTTTAGAACGTGGAGGTCGCGAGCGTTGCGGCAGGTGTCGTTTTGCCGACCGCCGATAATTCGCGCGATGGTTGTGGGGTTGCCCTGAGCCTATCGGAAAGCGTCGACCGCATCCTGCGGGACGCGTGCAGCGTCGAATTCACCGGCGCGGTCGCGCGCGTCGAGCACCGTGGAAAGTTGATCTTCGAGCGCGCGTACGGCGTCACGCGTGCCAACGAGCTCGGCCGGCCCGTCTACGCCGACACGCTCTTCGACCTCGCCTCGCTCACGAAGCTCTTCGTCGCAACGCTGGCGCTACAGGCGGTCGCCGCCCGGATGATCGATCTGGACGAACCCTTGTCGCGCGTCATCCCCGAGTGGAGCAAACGGCCGCACGCGGCGATCACGCTGCGCATGCTGCTCGCACACACCTCCGGAATGAACTCCGGCGCGGATTATCGCGCGATCCTCGACCGAAACGTCGAAGCGTTCGCGCTCGGCGCGGACCTGATCGCGAAGCCCGGCGAGCACGTGATCTACAGCGACCTCGGCTTCATCGCGCTCGGCATCGTGCTCGAGCGCACGTACGGCCGATCGCTCGCGGCGTTGGCGCGCGCTTCATTTACTCCGACGCCGATCTTTCGTCCGCCGGCGTCGCTACGATTGGATATCCCCGCGACGGAAGACGATGGTTGGCGCGGGCGCGTCCAGGGGTTTGTCCACGACGAGAAGGCCTACCTGATTGGGGGCGTCGCGGGCCACGCGGGGCTCTTCGGAACCGCAGCCGACGTCGCGGCGTTGACCGAGAGCTATCTGGGCCCGCTGCGCGGGCGTCACACTACGCAGGTGCCGCGCGAGCTGGCGCGTGAAGCGACGTCGTTGCAGGCCGACGATTCCGTGCTGCGCCGCGGCCTCGGCTGGGCGCTGAAGACGAGCGACGAAAACTCATGCGGCCGCCGGATGGATTTCTCTGCGTTCGGCCACACCGGATTCGTCGGCACGTGCGTGTGGGCCGACCCGGTGCGCGATCTCCAGGGCGTGCTGCTCACCAACGGCGTCTACTTCGGCCGCGCCGACACCCGCGATCTCCGCGCCTCGTTCTACGAGGCGATCTCCCAGTGTCATCCTGAGCCTTGTCATCCTGAGCCTGTCGAAGGACGAAGGATGGCGTAGCGATATGCTTTCAATCGGACTGATGAGCGGCACGTCGCTCGACGGGATCGATGCGGCGCTGGTGAGCATCGTGCCAAGCGGCCCGAGCTATCGCATTGACCTGCAGCAGTTCGAGACGCATCCATTCGAGCCGAAGGTGCGTGACGAGTTGCTCGCGATTCTGCCGCCCAACGCGGGCAGCGTCGCGGCCGTGGCGCGGCTGCATCGCGCGCTCGGCGACGCGTACTCGCGTGCTGCATGCTCGATCGCGGGCTCAGACTCGATCGATTACGTCGCGTCCCACGGCCAGACGATCTGGCACGACGGACCGGCGAACGTGACCTTGCAGATCGGCGATCCTTTTGCGATCCGCGAGGCGGTCAATGCCACGGTCTGCTATGATTTTCGCAGCGCGGACTGCGCGGCGGGAGGCCAGGGCGCGCCGCTGGTCGCGCGCGTCGACGCGCTGCTGCTCTCGAGCGCCCACGAAGATCGCGTCGCGCTGAACCTCGGCGGCATCGCCAACGTGACGCTGTTGCGCAAGGAAGCGACGCCGGAGGAGGCCGTCGCGTTCGATACCGGCCCGGCCAACATGCTGCTCGACGCCTTCGTGCGCGAGCGCACTAGCGGCGCGCAACAGTGCGACTGCGGCGGCACGCTTGCAGCGGCCGGCCGCGTCGACGAGGTGCTGCTGGCCGCGATGCTTTCCGACGAGTACTTCGCTTTGCCGCCGCCCAAGACGAGCGGACGCGAGCGCTTCGGCGGGCAGTTTATCTCGCGCCACGAGCGCGCGCTAGCCGATCTCTCGATCGAAGACGGCGCCGCCACGCTCGCCGAGCTCACCGCCGTCTCGGTGGCCGATGCGATAGAACGTCAGGGCTTCGTGGGCGCGCGCGTTATCGCCGCCGGCGGCGGCGCGAACAATCCGGCGCTGCTCGCGCGCCTGGCCGCACGGCTGAAGGGCGCGCGCGTCGAACGTTCGGATGCGATGGGCATACCCGCCGAGGCCAAAGAGGCGATCGCGTTCGCCGTGCTTGGCTACGAGACGCTGCGCGGCCGCGCGGCCAACGTGCCCGCGGCGACGGGTGCGCGCCGTCCCGTAGTGCTCGGCGCGATCGCGCCGTGGCGGCTGAACGAGCTGCTGGCGCGCATCGAGGCAGAGTGCCGCGCGAGCTGATGCCATGAACGGCGATCTGCCGCCGACCGAGGCGACGAATCCGCAAACAAACGGCCTCGACCAGCTCGACACGCGGGCGCTCGTCGAGATGATCGCCGCCGATCAGCGTTCGGCGGGCGATGCCGTGCTCGCGCAATCCGAGGCGCTCGCGCGCGCGGTCGATGCGATCGCAGAGCGACTCGCGCGCGGCGGGCGGCTACACTACGTCGGTGCGGGCAGTAGCGGCCGCATCGCGACGCTCGATGCGTCCGAGATGCCGCCGACGTTCGGGACGGCGGCCGAGCTCGTGCAAGCGCACCTAGCGGGCGGCGCGCCCGCGCTAGTTGGCGCGATCGAGGGCGCCGAGGATGACGCCGCCGCCGGCGAGGCGCTTGCGCGCGAACGCTTCGTTGCCGCAGACGCCGTTGTCGGTCTGTCCGCGAGCGGCGGCGCCGCCTTCGTCGTCGCGGCGCTGGAACGTGCTCGCGCGATGGGGACGCTGACGGTTGCGCTCACGAGCGTCGCGGATTCGGTGCTCGCGCGCGCGGCGGAGATTCGCGTCGCGTTCGATACGGGCGCCGAGGCGCTGACCGGATCAACGCGTTTGAAGGCCGGAACCGCGCAGAAGATCGCGCTCAACGCGCTATCGACCGCGGTGATGGTACGCCTCGGCAAGGTGCACGGGAATCTCATGGTCGATGTCGTCGCGAGCAACAGAAAGCTGCGCCGCCGCGCGCTGCGGCTCGTCCGCGAGATCGCCGGCGTCGGCGAGGAGCGCGCGCGCGAGCTGCTCGACGCGTCCGGCGGCCGCGCGAAGGTCGCGATCGTGATGGCACGTCGCGACGTGGACGCGCGTGCAGCGCAGGCGCTGCTCGAACGCTGCGGCGGCGTGCTCCGCGAGCTGATCTGATGCACGCCCTCGCGCTGCTCATCGCGACGATCGCGTTCGTGCCGATCGACGACCGGCCAGTAACCGCGCAACTCCCGGTCATGCTCGGCCGCATCGCCGGTGTAACTGTGGAGGCCCCGCCGCGCGACCTGCAGGGACGCTTTCTCGAAGCAGGACGTTCCGATGCGATCATCGCGTGGCTCAATCGCGAGGCTGCGAAGCGACAGACGAACGCGTTCGTGATCTCGACCGACATGCTGGCCTACGGCGGTCTGACGGCGTCGCGCGTACCTGGCCCGACGTATACCGACGCCGAGTTCCGCCTGCGCGAGCTTTCGCATCTGCGCGCGCGCCGGCCGCGAGCGTGGATCGGTGCGTTCGGCACGATCATGCGTCTCGCGCCGACGGGCATTCCCGCGGGCACGCCGTTCTTCGCGCCCTATCCGGTCTGGTCGTACCTGCAGGACTATGCGAACCTGCACGACCCGCCGCTGCCGAGCGAGGCCGCGCGCGCGCAGCATCTGCGCGAGCTGATCGGCGAGTCGACCTTCGACGAATACATGGCGACGCGCGGGCGCAACCTCGCCGTCGATCGCCTGCTGCTGAAGCTGACCGCGAACGGAACGATCGACCGGCTCGTGCTCGGCCAGGACGACGCCGGTCCGGTAGGCCTGCACGTGCGGGATGTGCGGCTGCTGCTACAGGACCTCGCAACGGCGAACCTCGCGGGCCACGCGTCGATCGAGCCCGGTGCCGACGAGCTCGGCTCCGCGCTGGCGGCCAACGCGATCGCGCGCGCCGCGAGCTGGTCGCCGCGCATCGCCGTACGCTATTCGACGCCGGACGGCGCGTCGTATCAGGATCCGATCGAGTACGCCCCGATCTCGACGGCGATCGGCGCGCTGATCGGCGTGTGCGGCGGCGTGCGCGACGACGATCGTCCCGACATCCTGCTGTACGTGCGCGTTCCGGGCACCACCGCGGCACAGGACGCGCAGCTCCTCAGCGACATGGCCGCTACGATCGCGCAAGGCCGCTCCGTCGCCGTCGCCGACCTATCCTATCTGAAGTCGTACCGCGATCAGGCGGCATTCGCGCAGCTGCTGCTGGCATCCGACGTGTCGCGCCGGCTCGACGCTTATTCGTCGTGGAACACCAACGCGAACACCGTCGGCACGGCGCTGGCCGAGGCGATCGCCGCCGGCGCCGGGCGCCGCATGGGTACCTACGATGACCTCGCGCATCGCACGTACACGTTCACGATGTTCCTGGACGACTACGCCTATCACGACTTCGTGCGACCCGACCTCAACGCGACGCTCGCCTCGCAAGGCTTAACGGATCACACGCTATTAACCTCCGACGTTGCGGCAACCATGTCGCAGCGCGACCGCGCGCTGCTCTGGGGCTATGCCGTCAAGATCCTCGCGCAGCTCGACCCCGGCTACCACATCGCCGCGATGCAGCTCGGCCTGCCGTGGAGCCGCACCTTCGAAACCTCGATCGACGTCGGCCTCGCCCCTAATCTCTAAGGGCAACGAGGGCAGCATCGACATCAAAGGACAACGGCGTCGCACCGTCTGCGACGCATGCAATGTTGCCCTGCCACGGCGGCAGCGTCTCCGCGCCGGCCGGAGGCGTGACGGCAAACCGCGGGCGCTCGAGCTCGCGCGCGAACTGCATCGTGTGCATGGCGCCCCCGTCGATCTCCGTGCAGACGAGCACGACGGCGCGCGAATGCTCCGCCTGCAACCGGTCGCGCCCGATCAAAGCCTCGACTGATACCGGCGTTCCCGGCGGAAGAAGCGTGGCGATCGCGCCGCCGCCGCGGACGATCTCCCCTTCGAGCTCTACGAGCTCCGGCGGAAAGGTGTTGCCGAAGCCGTAGCCGACGAACGCAACGGTGGGAACGCCCGCGGCGAGCGCGCCGCGGTGCGCGGCGGCGTTGATGCCGAGCGCGAGTCCGGCGACCACCGGCTCGCCCAAGCGAAACGCGAGCTGATAGGCAAACGCCGCGGCTTCGGGCGGCGGCGTGCGGCTGCCGACGATCGCGACGCCGCGCCTCGGCAGCGTGCCGCGCACATACACGCTAGAACTCGACGTACGAGCGATCGAGCGCGGTCACGTCGAGGCAGCCCAGCAGGCGCAGCGTGCGAACGATGTCGCTGCGTAGGATCTCGATCGCGCGCGCGACGCCGGCACCGCCCCCGGCGCCGAGGCCGTACGCATACGCGCGCCCGATCAACGCGGCGCGCGCGCCCAGACACAGCGCCTTCACGACGTCGCTGCCGCGGCGGATGCCGCCGTCGAGCAGCACCTCGGCGCGCCCACCGACGGCTGCGACCACCTCGGGCAGCGCGCGCAGCGTCGACGATACGGAGTCGAGCTGGCGGCCGCCGTGATTCGAGACGACGATCGCCTCCGCGCCCACGTCGAGGGCGCGCCGCGCGTCCTCGCCGGTCAGCGCGCCCTTGATCACGATCGGCCCTTGCCACGCGTCGCGGATCCAGCCCATGTCGTCCCAGGAGACGGTCGAGCGCTCCAGCGCGGCGGCGACGTCCTCGTACGCCATCACGCCCTCCCCCGGAATCACGACGTTGGGAAATTTCATCATGCCGCCGTCGCGCCAGAAATCGAGCAGCCAGCGCGGGCGCGCGAGCACCTGCGGCGCGTGCGGCAGCATGCGCCAGAGATTGCCGCTGATGAGCTCGGAGGCGCCGTTGCGCAGATCGCGCTCGCGCTGTCCGGCGACGGCAGTGTCGATCGTCACGACGAGCGCGCGATAGCCGGCGGCCCGCGCACGCCCGATCGCGCCGATGGCGGCCTCGCGTCCGCCGAGGAGGTAGAGCTGATACCAGACGGGACCGGTCGCGGCCGCCTTGACGTCTTCGAGCGCGCATCCCGAGAGCGTCGACAGCGTATAGATCGTCCCGGCCTTCCCGGCCTCCGCCGCGGCGACGCACTCGCCGCGCGGGAAGAACATGCGGCTGCTGCCAACCGGCGCGAACAGAAACGGCAGCTCGAGCGGCGTTCCCAAAACGGTCGTCTGCATGCGGCAATCCATGCGCGCGACCGCGTTGCGCGCGCGGAACGTCACCGTCTCGAAGACGCGGCAGTTCTCGCGCATCGTGACCTCGGCGCCGCTGCCCCCGTCGATGTAATCGAACACGACGCGCGGCAAGCGGCGCTGCGCGAGCCGGCGCAAATCCTCGATATTTACGGCGCGGGCGACGGAATTCACAGCGGAGCCTTGACGTTTGCCTTCAGTAAACGATACCCTGTCGTCGCACCATGGACCTTCGCTTCGTCGCCACCGCGTTCGCGACCGCGTTTACGATCATCGATCCGATCGGCATGATCCCGATGACGCTGGGCTCGACCGCGCGCATGTCGCCGCAGCGGCGCGATCAAGTCATCGACCAGGCCGTCACCGTGGCGGCCGGCGTGATCCTGTTTATGGGCGTCGTCGGGCGGATCATTCTCGACTACCTCGGCATCACGTTGCCCGCGTTCACGATCGCGGGCGGGATCTTGCTCTTCCTGATCGCGATCGACATGCTTTTCGCGCGCCCCACCGGCGCGAAGCGCACGGAGGACGAGGAGCGCGAGGCGGCCGAGGGCGAGAACCCGGCGGTCTTTCCGCTCGCCGTTCCGATGATCGCCGGCCCCGGCACGATCGCGACGGTGCTGCTCCTCGTCAACCTCTCGCACGGCGATCGGATGGACCTGTTCGTCGTGGCCGCGGCCTACGCGGTGGCGCTTGTCGTCACGTGGCTATGCATGCGCGGCTCCGCGCTGCTGCTGCGCGTGATCGGCAAGACCGGCATTCACGTGATTAGCCGCATCCTCGGCATCATCCTCGCGGCGCTCGCGGTGCAGTTCGTCCTCAACGGAATGGCGCAGACGCCGCTGTTACGGCACTGACGGCGCGCCGGTCTCGCTCGCCCACTGCTGGTACACGGACTTCTCGATCGGCGGCATCGGTTCGTCCGACGTCAGTCTCCATCCCGGCGCGGGCAATGGGAACGGGATCGGATGCGGCGGCAGCTTGAACGGATCGGATTCCGGATCGAAGCAGAAAGGCCACACGATGTTGCCGCTCTCCGTGGCGCCGTCCGGATACGTGAACTCGTAGCGTCCGTAGTAGCAGTCGCGGCCGTTTTCGTGCCAAGACTGCGTCGGCGTGATGATGCCGTTGCCCTCGTCCGAGCCGCGTAACGATGAGGGAACGTTGAACGCATAGCTCTTCATCGTCGATCCGCGCGTGCCGGGATCGATCGTCGGGATCGCGTGCGGATCGTCGAGTGCGTTGAGCTTCGCGACCTCCTTGGCGTAGCCGGCCGTGTCGCGCTCGATGTTCGACGGGGCGCTCAGCCGTTGTGGCGGCTCCGGCGAGGCGGCCGTCTTGACCACGTGGGCCAGCTCGGAGGGCTCGATTTTCGCCGGGGCCGATTCTTGCCGCCGAATCGTTCGGTGGCGTCGCGGCGTCACCGTTGCCGTCCGGGGATGAACGAGCCGCTCGATCGTCGCGACGCTAGTCTGCGAGACGGTCTCTTTCGAGCCGTGGGTTATCAAGATCCGCGCCACCGCATAGAAGAGCAGCGTCAAAACGATGACGTGGATTGCGGCCGACGCGAGCGTCGACCAAAACAGCGCGCGCCGGCGCCGATCGAGGGTTCCGGAAATCAAGCAGTCGTTAGGCTTTCCCGCTTAGGGGTGAGTGCGTACCGGATGCGGCTGACAGAGTTCGATGAGCACGCCCGCGGTGGCCTTCGGATGCAGAAACGCGATCATGCTGCCGTTGGCTCCTTTGCGCGGGCGCTCGTCGATCAGCCGAACGCCCTTCGCCCGCAGCTCCTCGAGCGTTTTCGCGATGTCGGCGACGCGATAGGCCGTGTGATGCAACTTCGTCTCGGCGTCGCCGCGATAGCGCGCGACCGGCGATTGCTCGTCCAAGGGAAGCAGCAGCTCGACGTGCGATTCGCCCGCCTCGAGCCCGACCGCCTCGACGCCCTGATCGTAGATGACCTCGCGATAGATTTCCTTGAAGCCGAGCGTCTGCGTGTAGAGTCGCAGCGTCGCATCCAGATCTTTGACGACGATCGCCACGTGATCGATGTCCACTTCAGGCGACGACCTCTTTGGAGCGATACGTGCCGAACACGTCGCGCAGCACGTCGCAGAGCTCGCCCAGCGTGACGCCGGCGTCGACGGCGTTCACGAAACGCGGCATGAGGTTCTCGTCGCCAGCGGCCGCCGCGCGCACGGCCGCGAGATGCGCTTCGACCACGGCGGGATCGCGCGCGGCGCGAAAGGCTTTCAACCGTTCGACCTGCTCGCGCTCGACGCGCTCGTCGATGCGCTGCAACGGCATGGCCGCGCCGTCGGACGCCTCGGCGAAGCGATTGACGCCGACCACTACCTGCTCGCCGCGCTCGATGGCCTGCTGCGCGCGGTAGGCGGATTCCGCGATGCGCCGCTGCATCCAGCCGCTCTCGATCGCGGCAATGCTGCCGCCCATCGCGTCGACCTCACCGATCAGCTGCGCCGCCCGCTCGATCAGCTCGTTGGTGAGCGTCTCGAGATAGTACGATCCCGCCATAGGATCGACCACGTCGGCCACGCCCGACTCATAGGCGATGATCTGCTGCGTGCGCAGCGCGGTCTTGGCGCTCTCGGCGGTCGGCAGCGCCAGCGCCTCGTCCTTACCGTTGGTGTGCAGCGACTGCGCACCGCCCAGAACCGCAGCGAGCGCCTGCAGCGCGACACGCACGACGTTGTTCTCGGGCTCCTGGGCCGTCAGCGTCGAGCCACCGGTCTGCGCGTGGAACCGCAGCATGTGCGAGCGTGGGTCGCGGCAGCCGAATTCGTCGCGCGTGACGTGCGCCCACAGATAGCGCGCCGCGCGAAACTTGGCGATCTCCTCGAAGAAGTCGTTGTGCGCGTTCCAGAAGAAGGAGATGCGCGGCGCCACCTCGTCGAGCGCGATGCCGGCTTCGCGCGCGGCGCTCAGGTACGCCTTGGCGTTGGCCAGCGTGAACGCGATCTCTTCGACCGCCGTCGAGCCCGCCTCGCGAATGTGGTAACCCGAGACGGAGATCGTGTTCCATTGCGGCACTTCGCGCGCGCAGTACGCCATCACGTCGGTCACCAGGCGCATCGACGGCTCCGGCGGATAGATGTAGGTGCCGCGCGCGGCATACTCCTTGAGCACGTCGTTCTGCACCGTGCCGCCGAGCTCGCTGAAGGGGATGCCGCGCCGGCGCGCGACCGCCAAGAAGAGCGCCAGCAAAATCGATGCGGGCGCGTTGATCGTCATCGATACGGTGACTTTGTCCAGCGGAACGCCGGCGAGCAGCGTCTCCATGTCCTCGATCGAGTCGATCGCGACGCCGACCTTGCCGACCTCGCCGCGCGCGAGCACCGTGTCGGAGTCGAGGCCGAGCTGCGTGGGCAGATCGAACGCCACCGAGAGCCCGGTCTGCCCGCGCTCGAGCAGATAGCGGTAGCGCGCGTTCGATTCCGCCGCCGTGCCGAAGCCGGCATACTGACGCATCGTCCACAGGCGTCCGCGATACATATCAGCGCGCACGCCGCGGCCGTACGGAAACGCGCCGGGCTTGCCGAGCTCGTGCGGTTTCCCGTGGACCTCGTCGTAGACCGGCTCGAGCGGAATGCCCGAAGCGTTGACGTCGCGCGCCATCGAGGGCGTATTACGCCGCGCTCGGGCAGGGCGCCCGCCGCCGGGGCGCCAAGGCGCACGCATGCTTGCATTTGTCGCGCCGCTTCTCGCGGCGCTGTCGCTACAGGCCGCGCTCGATGCGCGCGCGGCGGCCGTGCCCGGCACCGGCATCGCCGTCGGCGTGGTCGAGCACGGCGTCACGCGCGTCTACGTTGCAGGCAGCTCCGGAAACGGCCGCGCCGTCGACGCGCACACGCTCTTCGAGGTCGGCTCGGTGACGAAGACGTTCACCGCGACGACGCTCGCCGCCATGGTGCTGGGCAAGCAGGTTCGCCTGAGCGACCCGATCTCGGAGTATCTGCCCGCCGGCGTCCGCGCCCCGAGCAAAGACGGCAAAGCGATCACGCTGCTCGATTTGGCGGAGCAGCGTTCGGGGTTGCCGCGCCTGCCGACGAACATGAACGTCGCCGGCGACGATCCGTACGCGGACTACACCGTCGGCGACATGTACGCGTTTCTCAACGGTTATACACTCGACCGCGATCCCGGCGCCAAGTACGAGTACTCCAACTACGGGATCGGTCTGCTCGGGCAGCTGCTTGCCAACCGCGCCAAGATGCCGTACACGGCGCTCGTGCGCGCCACCGTGCTGAACCCACTCGGCATGAACGAAACGACATTTGCCGTGTGGCCGGCGCAGGACCCGGCGCTGCTCGCCGCAGGTCACGAGGTCGGCGGCAATGCCGTGCCGACGTGGCACTTCCAAGCCGTCCTTCCAGCCGGCGGCATTATCTCGAGCGTGACCGACATGTTGAAGTATCTGCGCTGCAACATGGGCCAAGGACCGCTTGGGCGCACCTGCCTCTTCGCCCAGCGGCCGCGCGCACTGGGCGAGCGGGGCCACCAGATCGGCCTCGTTTGGAACATCAATTCCACGACCGGCGTGATCGGTCACAACGGCGACACGCTCGGCTTTCACGCCGACTTCGCGATCTCGCGCGACCGGCAGACGGGTGTGGTCGTGCTCAGCAACGGACCGGCTGTGACCGACATTGCGGCCCACGTGCTGGTGCCGAGCTTTCCGATCGCAGCGTGCCCGTCGTCGGTGCCCGCGTCTTTCACCGATGCGAAATCCTACGACGGCATCTACTGCAATGCGAGCGGCGGCTTCACGTTCCGGGCCGCAACAACCGGGAAGCCGAACGAATTAGCCATCGCGGTGCTGCCGCAGCTCGCCGCGGTCTACCAACAAGTCGCTCCGGACACGTACTACTCGCAGGCGGTCGATGCGACGTTCAAATTCTTGCGTGCAGGCGACGCGATCGTGGGGCTGCGCATAACGCAGGCGGGGCAGACCATACCGGCGGTTCGCCTCGACGCGCAAGGCAAGCCGGTCGCTGCGCGGCTGCCGCCGGCATTTCCGCCTGCGGTCGCGCTCGATCGCGCCACCCTGCAGCAGTACGTCGGCACCTATCCGCTCGACGGCGCGACATTCACGGTAACGCTGCGCGGCGACGCGCTCTACGTGCAGCTCACCGGCCAACCCGCCGTGCAGGTCTATGCCTCGGCGAAGGACGAGTTCTATCTGAAGGTAGTGGAGGCTCGGATCACGTTTGGTCGCAACGCAACCGGCGCGGTTAACGGGCTGACGCTCTACCAAAACGGCCAAACGATCCACGCATCCCGCGCCACATCAACGACCGCATCACCCTGAGGGAGCGACGCACACCCCATTTGTTAGCCTGAGCGAAGCGAGCGCAGCAATGACCCAAGACGACTCGGTTCAATCGGCTAGTGCGACGGTAATCATGGAGAAGCGTTTGACGCCTGCCGAGCCCGGGTTCGTCAGTGTTGTGGCGATGGTCGAAACGGTGTGGGTTCTCGAACGCAGCTACCGTCTAACGCAAAAGCAGGTCGCCGCAGCGGTCGAACGCGTTCTTCAGATCGACGCTCTTGTCATCGAGAACGAGCAGGAGGTCTTCGCGGCGATGGCTGTCATTAAAGAGTCGCTTGGTTCATTCGCCGACGCGGTCATCGCGGCGATGGGCGCGAATGCTGGTTGCTCCGACACGCTGACTTTCGATCGTTCGGCGCTACGAATTCCCAGTTTCGCTCCCGCCTGAGCTCTCGTCACCCGCGATCGTAATCAGCCGGGAGCCGCTCTCGACGCTCGAGCCGGGGCCGGCGTGGAGCGCCGTCACGGTGCCGGCGCGATGGGCGCGGATCTCGTTCATCATCTTCATCGCCTCGATCACGGCGACCACCTGACCCTCGGCGACCACGTCGCCGACGCCGACGGCCAGCTCGACGATGATTCCGTGCATCGGCGAGATCACGTCGTTGCCGCTTGCCGATGCGCCGCGCTTGCGGATCGCGCCCAGGCGCGGCGCGAGCCTGCGTGCGCCGGCCCGAACGGGGACGGATGCCACGCTTCGTTTGCGCGCAGAGGGGGCGAGTCCGTTGGCGACCGCCTCGCGCCACGTCTCCGCGTACGCCTCGAGCGTCGCGTTGCCAAAGGTCGCATCGGCAACCGGCGCGTAATCGCATAACGCGCGCAGCAGCGGCAGCGTGGTCGGCACGCCTTCGAGCACGTACTCGTCGATGGCCCGCCGCAGCCGCGCGATCGCCTCGTCGCGGTCCGGCGCCCAAACGACGAGCTTGGCGATGAGCGAGTCGTACTGCTCGGGGATCGTCCATCCGGGATAGGCGGCGGAATCGACGCGGACGCCGAGGCCGCCCGGCTCGCGGTACGCGGTAATGGTCCCGGGAGCGGGGCGGAAGTTCTGCGCGGGATCTTCGGCGTTGACGCGTGCCTCGATCGCAAATCCGCGGAAGCGCACGTCGTCCTGGCCGTAGCCGAGCTTCTCGCCGGCCGCGACGCGAATCTGCTCCCGCACGAGATCGAGGCCGGAGATCATCTCGCTGACGGTGTGCTCCACCTGGATGCGCGTGTTCATCTCCAAAAAGTAGAACGCGTCACCGGAGACGAGACACTCCATCGTGCCGACGGAGTCGTAGCCGATGGCCTTCGCGGCGCGCATGCCGGCCGCGCGCATCGCCTCGCGCACCTTGTCGGATACGTGCGCGGGCGTCTCTTCCCACAGCTTCTGGTGCCTCCGCTGCAGCGAGCAGTCGCGCTCGCCGACGTGCACGACGTTGCCGTGCTTGTCGGCCAGAATCTGCAGCTCGACGTGCTTGGGATTCTCGAGATACCGCTCGGCGTAGATCGTGCCGTTCTTGAAGTACGCCTCCGCCTCGCGGCGCGCGGTCTCGAAGGCCGGCTCGATCTCGTCGATCGAGCGCGCGATCTTCAGGCCTTTGCCGCCGCCCCCGCCCGCGGCCTTGAGCGCGAGGGGCAAGCCGTAGACCTCTCCCGCCGCTCGGGCGGCGCGCGCGTCGGGCACGCTCTCCCTGGCACCCGGCACGATCGGCACGTGTGCCTTATGCATCAGCTCCCGCGCGCGCAGCTTGTCGCCCATCGCGTCGATCGCGTCGGCGTGTGGCCCGATCCACGCGAAGCCGGCCTCGACCACGCTGCGCGCGAATGCGGCGTTCTCCGCGAGAAAGCCGTAGCCAGGGTGGATCGCGTCCGCGCCGGATCGCCGCGCACAGTCGAGCAGTTTCTCGACGTTGAGATAGCTTTGCGACGGCGCCGCGGCACCGAGCGCGCACGCCTCGTCCGCGAGCTGCACGTGAAGCGCGCCGCGATCGATGTCGGAATAGACCGCGACCGTCTCGACGCTCATCTCGCGCGCAGTCCGAATGATCCGGACCGCGATCTCACCGCGGTTGGCGATGAGGATCTTCCCGAACATCTAGAGGGCGAAGAGGCCCATCGCGTGATAGCCGGCGTCGACGAAGTGCACGTCGGCCGTCACGGCGCTCGAGAGGTCGGAGGCGAGAAAGACGGCCATGTTGCCAACGTCCTCGGGCGTGACGTTTCGGTGCAAGGGCGCGACCTTTGGCACGACGTCGAGGATCCGCGAAAACCCGCCGACCTGGCGCGAGCTCGCGGTCTTGATCGGACCGGCGGAGATCGCATTGACGCGGATGCCGCGATCGCCCAGGTCGAACGCGAGGTAGCGCATCGCGGCTTCGAGCGCGGCCTTGGCGATTCCCATGAGGTTGTAGTTGGGGACTATCTGCGTCGCGCCGAGATAGGTGAGCGCCATGATCGAGGCGTTGTCGTTGATCGCCTCGCGCAGTGCTTGGACGAGTGCGATGAGGGAGTACGACGATACGTCGAGCGCGAGCGAGAAGCCGCCGCGCGACGTTTCGAACACCTTGCCGACGAGGTCTTCCTTGTTGGCATAAGCGATCGAGTGGACGAGCGCGTCGATCTTGCCGAACCGCCCGAGCAGCTCCTCGCACATCGCGGCGAGCGACTCGTCGTTCGAGACGTCGCACTCAACGGCCGGAGCGTCGCCGAGCTCGGCGCCGAGCTTCTCGACCTCGTCCTTGACTCGCTCACCCTGGTACGCGAGCGCGATCTGCGCGCCGTTGTCGTGCAGCTTGCGCGCGATGCCGGTCGCGATGGACCAGCGATTAGCGACGCCGGTGACGAGCGCGCGCTTTCCCTCCAGCAGTTTCACAACATAAATCCCCTAACGAAGAAGGTCACGCCTACCACGCCGGCCACAAGGCTGACGTACCATGCCGGCTTGGAGCGAGCCAGCGCACCCACCGCACCGAGAGCAATCGCCACCTGCAGCAGCGCGACAGCGTACTCGAAGGCATGGTGCCGCTCGATCTGCGCGACCGATTCTTCCTCTAACCTTCGCGCCTCGGTCTGGAGCGGCTTTTCCTTCGACATCTCGCTGGCGACCTCGCCGCGATAAGCGCGCAGCCGGACCGCGTTCTTCGACCCGCTGTCCGTCAAATTGTCGATCCCGATCGTGTACATGTGTTCTTTCGAGCGATCGGCCTGATACTCGCCCCACGTGTCCGACGCCTTGATCTGGTTGATCGTCGCCTCGTTGATCAGATCGCCGGCGCGCAGCGCCGAGATCGCGGCCACCACCGCGAAGATGGCCGCGCCTAGGCCGACGTAGCGCAGCCACGCCGCGCCGCGTTCTCCTCCCGCCTTCTCGCGCGCGTCTTCCACCTGTTCTTGCAGTTTATCGGTCTCGACCTCGATGTCGTCGGGCATCGCAATCTCCTCGCTTCGGCTATAACGGAATGTTGCCGTGCTTGCGCTCCGGCCGCGGCACGCGCTTGTCGCGCAGCGTCTCGAGCGCAGTCGCCAGCGCGCCGCGCGTCCGGCTCGCCTCGATCACGTCGTCCACGTAGCCATGCTGCGCGGCGATGTACGGGTTGGCGAAGCGCTCCGTGTACTCGTCGACGAGCTCCTGCATCTTCGCGTCCTTGTCGCTCGCAGCGGCGAGCTCGCGCCGGAAGATCGTCTTGACGGCGCCCTCCGCGCCCATCACCGCGATCTCGGCGGTCGGCCACGCGAGATTGACGTCCGCGCGGATGTGTTTGCTGGCCATGACGTCGTACGCGCCGCCGTAGGCCTTGCGCGTGATGACGGTGATCTTCGGGACCGTCGCCTCCGCGTACGCGTAGAGCAGCTTCGCGCCGTGCAGGATGATGCCGTCGTACTCCTGATCGGTTCCCGGTAAGAAGCCCGGCACGTCCACGAACGTGACGAGCGGGACGTTGAACGCGTCACAGAAGCGCACGAACCGCGCCGCCTTCACGGAGGAGCGCGTGTCGAGCACGCCGGCCAGCACGTTGGGCTGGTTGCCCACGATCCCGACCGTCTCGCCGTTGATCCGTCCGAATCCGCAGATGATGTTTTGCGCGTACAGCGGCGCGATCTCGAGGAAGTCGCCGTAGTCCACCACCCCCTCGACCACCTCGTGCATGTCGTAGGGCTTGTTGGGCGAGTCGGGCACGACTTCGTCCAGCTTGCTCGCGACGCGCTCCGGGTCGTCGTCGCAATCGAAGCGCGGGGGCTTCTCGCGATTGTTCTGGGGCAAGAAGGAGAAGAGCGCGCGCGTCAGTTCGACGAGATGATCCTCGTCGGTGGCGACCAGCTGCGCGACGCCGCTGCGCGTCGCGTGGGTCATCGCGCCGCCGAGCTCTTCGAACGACACTTCCTCGCCGGTCACGGTCTTGATAACCTCGGGTCCCGTGATGAACATCTGCGAGATCTTTTCCGTCATCAGGATGAAGTCGGTGATCGCCGGCGAGTAGACGGCGCCGCCGGCGCACGGACCGGCGATGAGGCTGATCTGCGGGATCACGCCGCTAGCCTGGACGTTGCGCCAGAAGATCTCCGCATAGCCGCCCAGCGAAACGACGCCCTCCTGAATGCGTGCGCCGCCGGAGTCGTTGATGCCGATCAGCGGCGATCCGGTGCGCAGAGCCAGGTCCATCACCTTGCAAATCTTCTCCGCGAACGCCTCGCCGAGCGACCCGCCGAGCACCGTGAAGTCTTGCGAGAAGAGGAAGATCTGACGGCCGTCGAGCGTGGCGCGCCCCGTGATCACGCCGTCGCCAAGAAACTCCTTTTCGTCGAGTCCGAACGCGTTGGTGCGGTGGACGACGAACCGGTCGAGCTCGTCGAACGATCCCTCGTCGACCAGCGCATACACGCGTTCGCGCGCGGAGCGCTTGCCGCGCTCGTGCTGCTTCTCGACGGCCTCCCGCCCGGCGGGAAACGCCGCTCGTTCGGCCTTCGCGCGCAGCTCGGCGTATTTCTCGGCGCGGTTCTTCACGCGCTCACCTTGCACGCCACGCCGCCATTGTCATCCTGAGCGAAGCGCCGAAGGCGCGTAGTCGAAGGACGAAGGACGCAGCCAGCGAGGCCATCAAAATACGGCCCCATGTTGCGTTGCGTCCCCTTCATTTTTGTCTTGGCCGTCGGGCTCGCGGCGGCAGGCGCACTCCATGCGACGGCGCCGGCGGCACAGACGTTTCCGACTCCGCCGCCGGTCCCGCCGACGCGGCCGGTCGCGGAGACGATGTACGGCACCTCCGTCACCGACCCATACCGCTACTTCGAAAACATGAAGGATCCGGTCGTCATCGACTTTTTCAAGCAGCAGAACGCGTACGCGCGGGCGGTGCTAGGCCGGCTCGGCGCGGCGCGCCAGCAGCTCTTCGATCGCATCAAGGTGCTCGACAACGCCGGCGCCTCCGTCTCGGGAGTAACGATCGACGGGCCGTACTACTTCTACGAAAAGCTCAATCCGGGCGACAACTCATCGAAGCTTTACGTGCGCAACATCTCTGGCGGCGCCGAGCGCGCCCTGGTGGATCCCCAGGCGCTCGCGACCGCGGGCACGCACTACACGATCAACTATTTTCTGCCGTCGCTCGACGGGAGCCGCGTCGCGTACGGCATCTCGGAGGGCGGCTCCGAGGCCGCGGTCATCCACGTTGTGGAAACGGCGACGGGTCAGGTGCTTCCCGACGCGATCGATCGCGCGTATTACCTCGGCGTCACCAGCTGGTTGCCCGACAACCGGTCGTTTTACTACGTGCGTTTCCCGAAGCTGAAGCCAGGCGAGTCGGAGAACGATAAGGAGACGCGCGCCGTCGCATACCTCCACGTGCTCGGCCGCGATCCTGACGGCGACCCAGCCATCTTTGGATACGGCGTAAATCCAAAGGTACCGTTCGACCTCACGGATTTTCCGATCATCGTGTACTCGCCCGTCTCTGACTACACGCTCGCGGTGATCGGGCATGGCGTTCAGAACGAACAGACGATCTACGCGGCACGCGCCGCCACGGTCGACGCCGCCACCGCGTGGGAACCGGTCGCCACCACGGACGACGACGTCACGGGTTTCGACCTCAAGGGCTCCACGATTTATCTCCAGACGCATCAGAACGCCCCCGCGTTCAAGATCGTCGCGACGTCGCTGACTGCGCCCAACGTCGCGGCGGCGCAGGTCGTCGTTCCCGCGAGCCGCTCCGTGGTCGAGGAGCTCGGCGTCGCCTCGGACGGCCTGTACGTCTTATCCCGCGACGGCGGGTTCGGGCGCGTCACGCGGGTTTCGCTTGGCGCCGACGGCGCGCCCGGCGCCACGACAACGGTTACACTGCCGTTCCAAGGTTCGATCAACGCGATATCGACCGATCCGCGCGTCGCCGGCGCGGTCTTTGGGCTGACGGGTTGGACGCACTCGTTGCTGTACTACGCGGTCGACGCGCAAGGCACCGTGACGGACACGCACCTCAAGGCGATCGCGAACGTCGACACGTCGCCGTACACGTCGTCGGAGGTCCAGGCGCGCAGCGGGGACGGGACGATGGTGCCGCTGTCGATCGTCTATCGCAAGGCTCTCAGGCTCGACGGCTCGCATCCGACCTATCTCGAAGGCTACGGCGCGTACGGGATCGAGCTCAACCCGACGTTCAGCGCCACGCGCATCGCCTGGCTCGAACGCGGCGGCGTGTTCGCCGTATGCCACCCGCGCGGCGGCGGCTGGTACGGCGAGGAGTGGCACCAGGCGGGCATGATTGCGACCAAGCCGCACACCTGGCAGGACTTCATCGCCTGCGGCCACTGGCTGATCGCGCACAAGTACACGTCGCCGGCGCACCTCGCCGGCGAGGGAACCAGCGCGGGCGGCATAACGATCGGGCGCGCCATCACGACGGACCCGCACCTCTTCGCCGCCGCGCTCGACGTCGTCGGCTCGAGCAACACGCTGCGTCAGGAGTTCTCGCCCAACGGACCCCCGAACACACCCGAGTTCGGCACCGTCAAGACCGAGGTGGGCTTCAAGGCGCTCTACGCGATGGACGCGTACGAGCACGTCGTGCCGGGTACGCCTTATCCGGCCGTCATGCTGATCACGGGCTACAACGATCCGCGCGTTTCGTCGTGGGAGCTCGCGAAGATGACCGCGCGTCTGCAAACGTCGACGACGAGCGGACGCCCGATCCTGCTACGGGTGGACTACGACGCGGGCCACGGATTCCTCGCCGCCTCGCGCACGCAGAGCGAACAGCTGCTCACCGACGAGTACGCGTTCTTGCTCTGGCAATGCGGTGATCCGGCGTTCGGCGGCATCCCAACCCGCATCTTCCCGCGCCACGCCGCGTCACAATAATATCGCGCGCTTCGAAATCACCAAATCCCCAGCAGCGCCTTCACGTCGTCGGACGCCATCGTGTGCGGATCCCAGGGAGGCGTGAAGGTGATCTCGACGTTGGCGGTCTTCACGCCGTCGATCGCGAGCACGTGATCCTTCACCGATTGCATGAACATCGGGCCGACCGGACACATGGGCGAGGTCAGCGTCATCATCACGGTGACGTCCTCGCCGTTTGCTCCCTCGGTCGTAATGTCGTAGACTAGCCCGAGATCGAGGATGCCGAGGTTGAGCTCGGGATCTTTGACGTCGACGAGCGCTTCGCGAACCTGTTCCACGGTCGGCATGGCTGCGAGGTTCCGCGGCTCGAGCGGCAAACCTCCGCTCCAACGGGGCCCGTGCCCCCTGTCACGAAACTGCTCTGGGACGGGTAGAGTTAATAAAGGAAAGGAAAGGAAGAGCCAGAGCGATGTCGATGTGGGAGCCCTTCACCGAGCGAGCGCGGCGCAGTATCGTGCTCGCTCAGGAAGAGGCGCAGCGCCTCGGTAACAACTACATTGGAACCGAGCATATTCTGCTTGGCATCATCTCGGAGGGCGAGAGCCTCGCCGCTAAGGTGTTGGAATCGCTCGGCGTCAATCTTTCGAAGGTCCGCCAAGAAGTCGAGGCCATCGTCGGGCGCGGCGGCCAGACCGTGCAACAAGAGATGGTCTTCACGCCGCGTGCCAAGCGCGTGATCGAGCTCGCATTCGAAGAGGCGCGCCAGCTCAATCACAACTACATCGGGACCGAGCACTTGCTCCTCGGTTTGATCCGTGAGGGCGAGGGCGTCGCCGCCCGCGTGCTCACCAACCTGGGCGTCGATCCCGCCAAGGTGCGGGTCCAGACGACGTCGCTGCTCGGAGCCGAGGGCCAGCCCGCCGCCCCGAAGGGCAAGAGCAAGACCCCGACGCTCGACGCCTACGGCCGCGACCTCACCACGCTGGCGCGCGACAACAAGCTCGACCCGGTCATCGGCCGCAACAGCGAGATCGAGCGCGTCATTCAGATTTTGTCGCGCCGCACGAAGAACAACCCGGCACTGATCGGTGAGCCCGGCGTCGGCAAGACGGCCATCGCGGAAGGCCTCGCGCAGCGGGTCGTCAAGGGCGACATCCCCGAGCCGCTGCGCGACCGCCGGGTCATCACGCTCGACCTGGCCGGTCTCGTCGCCGGCACGAAATACCGCGGCGAGTTCGAGGAGCGCATGAAGCGCGTCATGGACGAGATCCGCGGCGCGGCGGGTGAGATCATCCTCTTCATCGACGAGCTGCACACGCTCGTGGGTGCCGGCGCAGCGGAAGGCGCGATCGACGCCAGCAACATCATCAAACCTGCGCTCGCGCGCGGCGAGCTGCAGTGCATCGGCGCGACGACGCTCAACGAGTTTCGCAAGCACATCGAGAAGGACTCCGCCCTGGAGCGGCGCTTCCAGCCCGTAATGGTCGGCGAGCCGACCGTCGAGGAGACGATCGAGATCCTCAAGGGGCTGCGCGACCGCTACGAGGCGCACCACAAGGTGCAGATCACCGACGAGGCGCTCTCCGCCGCCGCGCGGCTCGGCGACCGCTACATCACCGACCGCTTCCTCCCCGACAAGGCCGTCGACCTGATCGACGAAGCGTCGTCCCGCGTTCGCCTGCAGGCCACGCTGCCGCCGCCCGCGATTCGCGAGGCCGACGCCCAGCTGCGCAAGCTGATCGCCGAAAAGGAAGCCGTCGTCAAGAACCAAGAGTTCGACAAAGCGGCCTCGATCCGCGATAAAGAAGAGAAGCTGCGCCTGGAGAAGGCCAATCTCGAGCAAGAGTGGCGCGATCGCAAGGGGCAAGGCGAGCGAGTTCTCCGCGTTACCGCCGAGAACATCGCCGAAATCGTCGCGTCGTGGACCAAGATTCCCGTGCACCGTCTCGCGCAAGCCGAGACCGAGAAGCTGCTCAAGATGGGGGAGCTGCTGCATCAGCGCGTCGTCGGGCAAGAAGAGGCGATTCAAGTGATCACCCGCGCAATTCGGCGTTCGCGCGCGGGACTGAAGAACCCGAACCGCCCGATCGGCTCGTTCATCTTCCTCGGCCCGACCGGCGTCGGGAAGACCGAGGTCGCGCGCAGCGTCGCCGCGTTTCTGTTCGACGACGAAGAGTCCATGATCCGCATCGACATGTCGGAATACATGGAGAAGTACTCCGTCAGCCGGCTCGTCGGCGCGCCGCCCGGATACGTCGGCTACGAAGAAGGCGGCCAGCTCACGGAGGCCGTGCGCCGACGGCCGTATTCGGTCGTGCTGCTCGACGAGATCGAGAAGGCGCACCCAGACGTCTTCAATCTGCTGCTGCAGGTGCTCGAGGACGGCCGCCTCACCGATTCTCAGGGGCGTCAAGTCGACTTCAAGAACTCGGTCATCATCATGACGAGCAACGTCGGCGCGACCGGGATGACCACGACCACCGACATCGGCTTCCGCCCGCAGAAGCTCTCGAGCGAGGACGAAGCCAAGGCGTACGATCGCATGAGGACCCGCGTCTTGGAGGAAGTGAAACAGACGTTCCGTCCGGAGTTCCTCAATCGCGTCGACGAAGTGTTGGTCTTCCATCAGCTCACTCGCGAGCAGATCGAACAGATCGTGACGCTCGAGCTCGAGAAGGTTATCCGCGAGGTCCGGGCTCAGGAGATGGAGCTCAAGGTAACCGACGCTGCGAAGTCGCTGCTAGCTCGCAAGGGCTGGGACCCGCAGTTCGGCGCGCGTCCGCTGCGCCGCGCGATTCAGCGCATGGTCGAAGACGAGATCGCCGAGGAGATGCTCAAGGGCACGTTCAGCTCAGGCGATCATATCCTCGCCGACGTCGATCCCGACGATCCGGACAAGCTGAAGTACGCCAAGATTCCGTCGGTGGAGCCGCCGGCTGCGCCTCCGCCGCCGGAAACCGCCGTAACGTAAGAATCTCGACCGCCTCCGAGCGTTGACGTGCACGCGCTGCTTCTAGGAGTCGTCCTGGCGCAGCTCACGCCCGGGAGCGCGCTGACCGTCTCGGCGACGAGCGTCAATCTCAATCCTGCGCAGCAGCAGGTTGTCGCCGTGACCGGCGCGACCGCGCCGCTGCAGGCGACGCTCGATCAGCGACTCGTCAACGCGAGCGTCAGCTCCGATGGCACCAGCGTCACCATCACGGCGACGCAGGCGACCGGCAGCGACGTGCTGCACCTCGTCGACGCAAACGGCGCGCAAGCGACCATCTCGATTCGCGTCGCATTCAACGCCGGCACAATCGTGCCACAGACGACGTTGGCCGTAACGGGAAATCCGTTGGATCCCGACTGGCTGGCCTCCGAGGTGGCGCGCTGGGTCACGGGCATCACGCAGGCGCAGCCCGGCGCGCGGGTTACCGTCGGAGCGTCGAGCCCCTCGCCCGCGCAGCTCGCGCCGGGGCAGACCGTGCAGCTCTCGGTGCCGGTGCAGATCGCCGGCAACGGCGATTACTTCGACCAGACGGGCGCGACGGTCGTCACCGTCCAGGCCATCGCGGAACCGCCCTTTCAGCCCGGAGTACTCTTCTACGATGACGATCCGGAGCAC
The DNA here is from genome assembly GCA_963752825.1 of Vulcanimicrobiota bacterium. Classification (GTDB taxonomy): domain Bacteria; phylum Vulcanimicrobiota; class Vulcanimicrobiia; order Vulcanimicrobiales; family Vulcanimicrobiaceae; genus Cybelea. Next base: position 1,847,924 of record CAVVZF010000001.1, read on the forward strand.
GTCGCACAAGACGGCGTCCTGTTCCGCGGTTTCGTCTCCACGACTCCGGCGCGCCTCTACTACTACCATGACGACGTCGCCGACCCGCGCCGCTTACTCGTCGTGCTGACCACCGATGCGACCGATCCCGTCTCGGTGCAGCTCGTCCAGGCGACCGCGGGTCCGAACATGGACGTGATGCACGTCGGCCAGACCCTGACGAAAAACTTCATGCTGACCAAGGCGCGCGGCGAGGGTATCGTCGTCACGCTCCCTCAGGCACAGCCGTACTTCTTGAGCGACATGCCGATGGCGTCGCAGCAGCTCGTCTCGGGAACCGTCGACCTGCGCGTGCTCTCGGGCGGTCCGGTCACCATCACCGTGCTGGCCGTCTCGTCGGGCATCGACCCGCGCACGCTGCTCGGCGGCCCCGTCCTGCCCGGAGACGGACACCACCGCACCGGCGTCTTCGCGATCGGCGGCTTCGGCACGGAGGGTCTCAGCTACGTCGCGGGCGGCGCCGATGCCACCGTGGTGATCGGCGACACCGACCCGACCCCGCCGAACGTCGACGGTGGCTCGACGGGGCACGACTATGGCGACTACGGCGTCTTGCACACGATCAGCCTGACGATGAGCAACCCCGGCACGTCCAGTGCGTCGGCGTATCTGTATTTCAAGCCGCTGGCCGGGCCCGCGCGCGGCGTGTTCCTCGTCGACAACAATCTCGTCGAGCTCGGGTGCGTACGCGAATCGGCGCCCTACCAAGTCTCGGCGTTTGACCTGGCGCCCGGCCAGACGTACCACACGGTCGTGCAGACGATGACCGACGGCGGCTCCTTCTATCCTGCGGAGATCGGCGTCACCGAGACACCGCCGCGGCCCAGCGCGCCGCCGATCAACGCCCCCGACGGTTGTTTCCCGAAGCCCGCGGCCGATTCGCAGTCGCGATGACCGGCGAGAGCGAGGCGAAAGTCGTCCTGCTCGTGCGGTTGCTCAATGCGATCGATCAGGGGCGCCACTCCTTCGAAGACCTCAAGGACCGCGTGGCCGAAGGCGGCAGGCGGCCGAGTACGCGCAGCCTGCGCCGCTATCTCGCGATCCTTGCCGACGCGGGATTCCCGCTGTATTTCGACCGCGCCGCGAACGCATATCGCTTCGCGGATGGCTACAGCCTCAAACGGCTCGACCTGTCCAGCGGCGAGCTCTTCGGACTCGTCGCGCTGCGCTCGCTCGGCGCGAGCATCGGCGGAACGATCGGCGCGTCGATCGACGACGTGGCGGAGAAGCTCGTCGGCAGCGCGAGCGGCGGCGCGCGCGCGCGGATCGAGGCCGGCTCGCCCGTCGCCTTTCGGCTCTCCGAGATTCGGCTCGACAAACACGGCGAGCGCGCCTTTGCGCTGCTGTCGTCCGCCGAGCGCAGCTCGCGCAGCGTACGCTTCCGATATCGCGACAAGGACGGCAACGCGACCACGCGTACGGCCGATCCGTACGGATTCATCATCAACGCCGGCCGCGTTTACTGCGTCGCATACGATCACAAGCGCCGCGACAAGCGTACGTTCGCCGTCGACAGCGTCTCCGAGCCGGTCGTGCTCGCGCGGACGTTCGCTCGGCCGGCCGACTTCAGCATCGAGGCGTATGCGGCCGCCTCCATCAGCGGCGTGCTGCACGCCGACGAGACGACGCCGGTGCGCGTGCGGTTCGCGCCGCGCGTCGCGAAGGCCGCGGCGGCCGCGCGGATCGTCGCCGAGCGCGAGATCGAACAGCGTCGGGACGGATCTGTCGAGATCGTCTACCGCGTCGCTGACGTCGACGAACTCGTGCGCTGGACGCTCGGTTGGGGGGCGCAGGCCGAGATCCTCGATCCGCCGGAGGCCCGCACGCGCATCGCGACCCTGACCCGCGAAATCGCCACCAAATACCAACAGAACTGAGCCCAAGCCACCCAACAGCCGCAGATTTTTCGGTGTGCCGAATGATTAGGGCGCTGAGAAGTAGGAGCCCGCATGGACGCGGGCGACGGGCGTCTTCGAAGCGCCCTGGTCGAAGGCACGCGGAAAAATCTGAGCGAAATAACGAAACCCGTCGATTGCTCGACGGGTCCCGACGTATTCACTCACCTCACCTCGCCTGTTTGGCTCCTCGTTAGAGGGCCCCACCGACGCCGGCCGGCGGTTTGACCGTTGCTGCGGAACGCCGCTCATCACGGTGTATCACGCATTTTGCATTGGTCGCGAACGATACGTGCGTCGCACTTCGATTGAACCTCGAAGCTCGTGCATCGTAACATGGTGACGCGCCTTCGACAAGGCGCCGTGCGCGCAATTCACAAGCTGTCCACAAGTTTTTTCCGTTATGCACACGAAAGCAACGTCCATGCAGTTTTTGATCGTGCCCCTGATGGTCGCGCAGAGTTTTTTCGGGGGCCTGCCGATCGACGGCATTCATTGCGATCGCGAGGAAGGTGCGGCCGAGCATATTCATACTTACTTAGCGCTCTTCGATCGCGGACGGTTGCTCACGATACCGGCCGGAATCGGGATACCGCAAGGGGCGGGCTGCCTCTATTGGCTGCACACGCACAACACCGACGGATTCATCCACATCGAGTCGCCGGTGCGGCGCGGCTTCGATCTCGGCCAGTTTTTCGATATTTGGGGCCCGGAACTGAGTTGGACGCAGGCCGGCCCGCTGACGGCCCCGCACGGCCAGCGCTTGACAATCTGGGTCGACGGAAAGCCCTGGCAGGGTAGCGACCCGCGCGCGATCCGCCTGCGCGATCACGAGATGATCGTCATTCAGAGCGGGCCGCCCTTTGCGCCGATGCCGCATCCGAACTGGGCGAACTTGTGACGGTTGAGCTCGATGGCCACAGGCTGACGCTGGAGGCGCTCGAGGCGGCCGCTATGGGCGCGCCGGTCGAGATCGCTGCCGCCGCGCGGGCCCGCGTCGTTCGCGCCCGCGACTTCGTGGATGCGCAGTTTGCGAGCGGCGAGGCGATCTACGGCGTGACCACCGGCTTCGGACGGCTGGCCAACATCTCGATCGATCCGGCCGATGCCGTCGAGCTGCAGGTCAACCTGGTGCGCAGCCATGCGGCGGGGACCGGCGAGCCGCTTGCGATTCCGCTCGTGCGCGCCGCGGGCGTCCTGCGTGCGAACTCGCTCTCGGCGGGTCACTCCGGCGTCAAGCTGGAGACGCTCGACACGATCGTCGCGATGCTCAACCACGGCGTCACACCCGTCGTGCCGTGCCAGGGCTCCGTCGGCGCGAGCGGCGACCTTGCGCCGCTGGCGCACATGACGCTCGTGCTGATCGGCGAGGGCGAGGCGTTCTATCGCGACCAGCGACTATCCGGCGCCCTCGCGCTCGAGCGCGCCGGCCTGAAGCCGATCGAGCTCGGCGCGAAGGAAGGCCTGGCGCTCATCAACGGTACGCAGGTGATGACCGGCATCGCGGCCCTGGGCGTCTTGCGCGCGGAACGGCTCGCGGCGGCGGCAGACGTCATCGGCGCGCTTTCGCTGGAGGCCTATCTCGGCAGCGATCGCGTCTTCGACCGGCGCATCAACGACCTGCGGCCCCACCCCGGCCAGGAGTGCGTCGCCGGGAACCTGCGCGCGTTGCTCGCCGGCTCGGAGATCGTCCAATCCCACGCGGAGTGCGAGCGCGTCCAGGATCCGTATTCGTTCCGTTGCATCCCGGTCGTGCACGGCGCCGTGCGCGACTCGATCGCCCACGTGCGCCGCGTTACCGAGGTCGAGGCCAACTCGGTCACCGACAATCCGCTCGTCTTCCCGGAGGACCAGGCGTTTCTCTCGGGCGGCAACTTCCACGGCGAGCCGGTCGCGCTGGCGATCGATTTCTTGAAGCTGGCTATCGGCGAGCTCGCGTCGATCGGCGAGCGCCGGCTCTACCTCCTGCTCAACGCCGAAGACCGCGGCCTGCCGCTCTTCTTGACGCGGCGTCTGGGCCTACAGTCGGGCCTGATGCTGGTGCAGTACACCGCGGCCGCACTCGTCAACGACAACAAGGGCCTCGCGTGGCCGTCGAGCGTCGATTCGATTCCGACGTCGGCAGGACAGGAGGATCACGTCAGCATGGGCATGACGTCGGCCAACAACCTGCCGCGCGTGCTCGACAACGTCGAAGGCGCACTGGCCTGCGAGCTGCTCGGCGCGTGCGCGGCTACCGATTTCCGGCGGCCGCTGCGCTCGGGGGCCGGAACGCAGGCCGCCTACGCGGTCGTCCGCGAGCGGATCGCGCCGTGGACCGACGATCGCCCGCCGGCACCGGATATCGTCGCCGCCCGCGAGGTCATCGCATCCGGGCGGTTGGCCGGGGCCGCGGAGGCGGCGATCGGCCACCGCCTCACAACGTGATATTGAACTGCAGGTACGCGTTGAACGGGTTGGGGAGCACGAACGCATTCGTATCTGCGTACGACGGAATGAACGGCTGCTTGAACGCGGCGTTGAGCGGCACGCCGTTGGCGCCGTGGTCGTTCGGCGACGTCCCGTTGTAGAAGTTCGAGACGTAGTAGAAGTTCGACTGATAGCCGCACGTGTAGCTGTTCGGCGGGAACTGCTTCGTCCACGGCTCCGACGAGCCGCCGAAGCACGCGTTCACGAGGTTGGCCAGGAGCGCGTTGACCTTCACGCGCGGCGTCAACTGATATCCGAGCTGAATACTGAAGTTCAGCTGGTTGGGCTGACGGAAGGCGCCGAAGCCGTCGAACGTGCCGGTCAGCGGATTGGGGATGAAGAACTCACCGGGCGACGTTCCGTTCTGAGTGGCGGACAGCCCGCAGGTCGTGTAATCGGCCTGCAGCGGATTCTTCGTGTGGATCGGCGAGTTGACGAAGCCGGCGGAGTTGCCCGTGCACGTTCGCGGGTCGATGCCTAAGACGTCACTGGGATTGCCGTAGAGCGATCCTTCGTTGAACGTCAGCGCGGGCGTGATATAGAAGCGATTGTGCCGGTAGTTTACGAGCGCAGTCAGGACGTTCGGAGAGAGGTAGGCGAAATCCAAGCCGACAGGGTACCAGCCGTTGCGGTCGAGCAGCGGCTGAGCGGCCATCGTATAGTACGGATTCCAAATCGGCGCGTTGTAGCTGGGTTTCAGTTGGATGCACTTCGGATCGGGATAGACGTTGCCGACGCTGTCGTTCTCGTAGCAGCGCGAGCCGCCGCCGGCCTTGGTCAGGCCGTTGTAGTTGGCGATGTCCTGGTTGTAGGGATCGATGGGATTGATGGTGGTTCCGGGGTAGTTCGCCCACCGCTCGGCGGCATTGGTGTATGTGTACGAAACCAAGAACGAAAGACCATTCTTGTTGAAATCGCCCTTCGTGAATTCAGTCTCGACGCCGTCGACGCGCTCGACGCCGGAATTGAGGCCGCCCGAGAGGCCGAAGGGGAGCGCGATCGAGTACACCTGATTGGTTGCGTAACGGTAATACGGCGTGATCTTGATCGACATGTCGGTTCCCTTGAACCGCCGCTCGTAGGATGCGTCGTAGTTGTCGGAATATTGCACGAGCGGATCGTGCTTTGGTGTGGTATAGCCGTACTGCCAAAATGCCTGGAAGAGATCGTAAGCCAGATTGTTGTCCTTGGCGTTGTACTGCACTTGGTAGGTCTCTGGTTCTTGCGCGTACCGCCCGGCCGAGAAGCGCAGCACGGTATCCGGATTTAAGGTATACGTAGCGCCCAGGCTCGGCGTGAAGGCGTAATCGGCCAGCGTCGGCGTGTAACTGTTGCTGAGCAGCAGATGCCCATCCTGGCCGTTAGGATGCACGGTCTGCACCGGATGCGCCGGGATGGACCGGTCGATCGGGCAGGTGAAGCCGATGAACGGCACCGCCGGCAGTCCGCTCGCCGGCGGCTGCGGGATGAAATACGGCGCGAGCGTTTGGGGGTTGTAGCAGAACTCCCGCTGGCCCGCCAGGAACCAGAAGTTTTGGCCGTCGTTCGACGTGTTCGCGAGGTTGTATTCGTAGATCTCGTCGCGCAAGCCGAGGTTGACGTTGAGCCTGTCCGTGGGTGTCCACAAGTCTTGCAGCGCTATCGCAGTGAAGTTCGGCACGACGTTGTTGACGAATCCCGAGTTGCCGGTGTAGGTGACCTGCCACGAGGCGCCCGCCGGCAATTTCGTCAGGCAGTTATAGCTCTGCTGCGCACAGGTCGCGGCGTCGACCGGGTCGATGAAGCTGCCGCTGGTCAGCGTGCTGTAGCCGTTCCCGAAGTTGCTGTTGCACGGCGCGGGCTGCCCCGCCTGATACACCTGGCCGCCCGGATAGACGCTGCCGGTGTACATGGCGAAACATTCCTTGCCGTTCGTGAGGTTGGTTGCGCTCGTCGTCAGCGAGTTGTTGAACATCGTGCTGTTGTAGCGATTGGTCGTTGCCGTCGTGTAGTTCGTATCGAACGTAAAGAGATGCTGCGAGCTGAATTGATCGGCGAACGAGAACGAAAGGCCGCGCGTGTGCGACTCGAGCTCGTAATCGTAGCTGAGCGCGCCGAAGCCGAAGAACGGCGTGCCGTAGCTGAGCGCGCTGGCTTGCAGCCAGTCCGAGTAGAACGAGTAGCCGTAGATCCTGAAGTAGGCGTTCGATCCCATGTTGTGCTGATATTGGATCTTGGCGATCCCGGCGTTGTTCCAGTACGAGTCGCGGTTGTCGGGCGGCACCGCCGACCACGTTCCGCCCGGACACGCGCCGCGGATGACGGGCGCCGTTCCCGGAGTCTGATACGGGTTGACGTTCGCGCAGCGGTTCCCCGGTGAGCTGGGCGCGAAGTACGGAATGGGCGACAGGCCGGCGGCGCTTTGACCGAAGCGCGTGCTGCTGGGCCACGTGACGAAATCCGGCCAGACCTCAGGCACTGGGTAGCAACATGAACTCGGCGAGTTGTTGAACAGCTCGCTCAACTGCGTGATGATATGCGGACCGAGATCGTTCTGTGAACTGTAGAACTGCGTCTGCAGGGAGGTGATGTTGTACAGCACCTGGATGTCGTCGCGTCCTGCATCGCGGTGGTGCGGTACGCCGATGTGGATGTTGGCGACGCTCTCACGGTCGGCGAGGTTGGAGACGCCGAACGCCGAGTACGCCGGCGTGATCGTCTGATAGCAGCCGGGATCGTTGCCGAGGTCGTGTCTGTTGAGTGTGTTGACGGGCAGCTTTTCGTATCCAAACTGTCCCTGATTGAGCGTGAACGGATCCCAAATCGGAGAAGGGTTGGGGCCGTTGTAATAGTTGTTGCCGGTGGGCGGGACGTAGCCGCAGATCGGATAGACGCCGCCGAAGTACAGATTCGTCGTGTTGAACGCGATCGCCGGATAGCCCCAGACCAGTCCTAGGTTCGAGCCGTTGAACTGGTCGAGGTAGCGGTAATCCTGATTGTAACCGCCGACACCGAGATAGTACGAGAACATTCGGTTCGGCGTCGCCCCGCCGACCTCGAACTGCAGGTTGTGGTAGTACGTTGTGCTTCCGATCCCGCCGCTAACGGTAGCGTATCCGGGGAAGGTCCCCGTCTTGATGACCTGATTGATAAAACCGGCCAGGCCGGTCGCGCTCTCGCCTGCGGTTCCGCCGCCCGCGTAAACCTGTAACTCTTGCTGGCCGAGCGTTCCGGCCGTGCCGCCCGGATAGTTGTCGAACGAGCGGTTCACCGGCACCCCGTCGAACTCGTAGCCGACCTGGTCGTAGTTGCCGCCGCGGATATAGACCGTTTGATCCCAGCCTTGCTGGTTTGGCGGCACGAAGACGCCGGGGACCGTCGCGATGGCCGAATATGCGTTGTTGAGATTACCACCGCCGCCCACACCGGCCGCAGCCTGCGTCACCGTCGAGTTGACCGAGTAGACGTCCGTCGTCGTTCCAGGCTTGACTAGGTCCATCGTCGAGCGCGCCGTCACCCGGGCAATCGTCTTAAGCGACGGTGCGAGCGTAACACGGAGCGTTTGAACCTGATCGGCGAACACCGAAACGCCGGTGATCGACGCTGTCTCGAAGCCCTGCTTCCCGGCCGAGATCGAATACGTGTCCGGCGCCAGCGACAGGAACGTAAAGCGCCCCGATGCGTCGGTCGTGACGGTGACCGTCTGCGACGGGCTGGTGGCCGTGACGATCGCGCCCGCCAAGGGCGCTCCCGAGCTGTTCACTACGATTCCGGCTAGCGTCCCGGTCGTTCCGGCCGGAAGCGGGGCCGGAGCGAAAGCAAACCCGCCGGCCACCGCAAGACAGAAAAGAAAATTCCGCAGCGCGCTTCTCATGGACTTTTCTTCGTGGACTCCCCGCTTTGTCATCCTGAGGAGCGCGCGAAGCCCGCGTCTCGAAGGACGGGCGTGATGCGCTGTCCTGAGCGAGCGCAGCGAGCCGAAGGACGCGATAGAGGCAGCTCCGGCGGTGTCACCCTGAGCGAAGTCGAAGGGTCGTTCATGAGCACCCTCGTTGGATCCCGCGCCGTACGGGCGCCGCGCGGCACGGAGCTCTCCTGCAAGGGATGGCCGCAAGAAGCCGCGCTGCGCATGCTGATGAACAATCTCGATCCGCAGGTCGCGGAGCGGCCCGACGATTTGGTCGTCTACGGTGGTAACGGTCGCGCCGCGCGCTCGTGGGACGCCTTCGACGCCATCGTCAGGACCCTGCGGCGCCTGTCCAACGACGAGACGCTCGTCGTGCAGAGCGGCAAGCCCGTCGCCGTATGGAAGACGCACGCGCGCGCGCCGCGCGTCTTGATCGCCAACGCGAATCTCGTCCCGAAATGGGCGGATTGGAGCGTCTTTCGCGAGCTCGAGGCAAAAGGGCTCATGATGTACGGCCAGATGACGGCCGGCTCGTGGATCTACATCGGCACGCAGGGCATCGTGCAGGGGACCTACGAGACGTTTGCCGAGCTCGCTCGGCAACACTTCGGGGGCTCGCTGGAAGGACGGGTGACGCTGACGGCCGGCGTTGGCGGCATGGGCGGCGCGCAGCCGCTGGCGGTAACGATGAACGGCGGCGTGTGCCTCATCGTCGACGTGGATCGCGCCCGCCTGGAGAGGCGCCGAGAACTGCGCTACCTCGATCGCGTCGCGGCTTCGCGCGACGATGCGCTGCGCGAGGTCGAACGCGCACGCCGCGCGCGCGAAGCGCTCTCCGTTGGCTACGAGGGAAACGCGGCGATAGAATTCCCGGAGCTTTACGATCTCGGCTTCCGTCCCGACGCCGTCACCGACCAGACGTCCGCGCACGACCTGCTCGACGGCTACGTACCGGCCGGCGTGACGCTTGACGAGGCCGATTCGCTGCGCGAGCGCGATCCCGACGAATATCAGCGGCGCGCTCTCGAAAGCTGCGGCGCGCACGTGCAGGCGATGGTGCGGTATCTCGACGCCGGCGCCGTCGTGTTCGATTACGGCAACAATATTCGCACGCAGGCGCAGCGCGCCGGCTTCGCCCGCGCGTTTGCGTTCCCGGGTTTCGTGCCGGCGTTCATCCGGCCGCTGTTCTGCCGCGGCTCCGGCCCGTTTCGCTTCGTCGCGCTCTCCGGTGACGAAGCCGACATCGCGCGCTGCGACGCCAAGCTGCTCGAGCTCTTCCCCGAGAACGCGTCGCTGGCGCGCTGGATCCGGCTGGCGCGCGAGCGCGTTGCGTTCCAGGGGCTGCCGGCGCGCATCTGCTGGCTCGGCTACGGCGATCGTGCGAAGGCCGGACTCGCGTTCAACGAGCTCGTCCGCAGCGGCGAGATCACGGCGCCGATCGTGATCGGGCGCGATCACCTCGATACCGGCAGCGTGGCGTCGCCCTATCGCGAGACCGAAGGCATGCGCGACGGCAGCGACGCGATCGCCGACTGGCCGATCCTCAACGCGCTGCTCAACACCGCCGCCGGCGCGCACTGGGTGAGCTTCCATCACGGCGGCGGCGTCGGCATCGGCTACAGTCTGCATGCCGGAATGGTCGTCGTCGCCGACGGCAGCGATGAAGCGCGCGAACGGCTAGCGTGCGTCCTGACGACGGATCCCGGAATGGGCGTCGTGCGCCACGCCGATGCCGGCTACGAGCTCGCGATCGAAACCGCCGACGCGAAAGGCATCGACTGGCGCCTCTGATTAGCCGATGAGCAAAAGACTGATGTCGTCGAACGCGTACACGACGTCGTCGAACGTGCCCGCGTCGAGCGTGAAGCCATTGGGGACAAGGCGCGCGCCTATGCGTTCGTAGAACCCCCGCGCGTCACCGAGCCTCAAAGTCCGCAGCGCGAGATTCTTGCAGTCAAGTTTGACCAGCTCCGTCGCAAGAGCGCGCATCAGCGCCCGGCCGATACCCCGCGATTTCGACTCGGAGCGAACGTAGATCGCCTGCAGATAGGCGTCGAAGCCGTCCACCGCTGGCCTCAGCGGTATCGCGCTTGCAAAACCGGCGACCACGCCGCACCGATCGGCTACGAAGACCAACGCCTTGTCTTCGGTCAGGACCCTCCGCCACAGCGTCTGCCTCCGCTCGAGCGTGCGGTCTTCCATTATGGAGGCCGCAATGATTCCACGATAGTTGTCCCGCCATGCGGACACGTGCACCTCCGCGATCCCATCCGCATCCTGGACCGTCGCAGGGCGAATCATCGTCGGCCCCGGTATCTTTGCCAAGGCCAGGAGTTTCGCCGCCGCGTGACAATTTCCACGAACGCATGGATCGTGGGGAGTTTCTCAACCTGCTTGCGTTCGCATTGGCGGGCGGCGCATCGCCACTGCCGTCGGCTAGCGCGTCGCCGGCCGCCGGCATCCAACGAGTGGGACGAGTGCGACGTGAATCCCGGCCTGCCGTACGATCGGCCCTTGGGCTTGAAGATGCGCGTGTTGGACGGGCTAAGGTCGAGAGGGCGCGGCGACCGGCGCGGCGGATGCCCGCGATGTGGCCCAGCCCCGCCGTTTAGTCGTCCGCGCGAAAACGGTCATCACCTGCGACACGGACGCTCCGCAAGCCGGAATCGATTTCGATTCGCTCGGGCGCATCGACGACTCGGCGATCGTCGTGGAAGACGCTCGCATACGTGAGGTCATCCCGTCTTTCGACAGCGGCACTGCGCGCCGCGCTCAGGATGACACGATTGACCTGCGGGATTGCGTCGTCGTGCCCGGACTGGTCGACGCGCACGCACATCCGCTCTTCGCCGGCGATCGCGAGCCGGACTTCGCCGCGCGCCTGCGCGGCGAGCCGCCGCCGCTCGGCATGGCGTATACGATCGAGCGGACGCGCCAGGCGCTGCTCGATCCGGCGGAATTCTACGAACGGACCGTCGGGCCGCGACTGCGCACGATCCTCGCGCACGGCACGACGACGCTCGAAACCAAGACGGGCTACGCACTGCACAAGCCCGGCGAATCCGCGCTGCTCGATCTGATCGCGCAGCACCGCGACGAGCCGGACGCGCCGCGCCTCGTGCCAACGTTCCTCGGCGCGCACGCGTTGCCGCCGGAGTTCACGCGCGAAGAGGCGTTCGTCGATTACTTGATCGATCAGGTAATCCCGGCTGCCGCGGCTCATGGTGCCGTCTATGCCGATGCGTTCTGCGAGCCGGGGTTCTTTTCGCCCGAGCAGACGCGACGCTATCTCGACGCCGCGCGGCTGCAGGGGATGCGGCTGCGCGTACACTGCGACGAGATGGCGTACGGCGGCGCGGCCGAGATGGCGGCCGCGCTCGAGGTCGACGCCGTCGATCACTGCAACTACATCCGCAAGTACGACGTCGGCGCCATCGCGGAGCGTGGGGTCGTGACCGTCGCGTGCCCCGCAACGATCGCCTATCTTGACCTACCGCGCCACGCGCCCGTCCGCGAGCTGCTGGAGGCGGGCGGCATGGTCGCACTCGCGAGCGACTACAATCCAGGGACTTCGCCATGCTTCAACCTGCAGACCGTGGCCTATTACGGGCGCAAGATCTTCGGCCTGAGCGCGGCGGAGGCACTCTACGGTGTGACGCGTGCGGCCGCGCATTCCTTACGAATCGATGCCGGCCGTATCCGCGCCGGTGACCGTGCCGACTTCGTCGCACTACGGATCTGCTCACCCGACGAGTTCGGCTGGCAGTTCGGCGGCAACCTCGCCGCATTGGTGGTCAAGAACGGCGCCCGCATTATCCTTCGACAGGCTCAGGATGACAGTTAGCGAGCTCGTGCGCTGTGCGCGCGCGCTCGCCGGCGGCGAGCTGCGCGAGGACTACGCGTTCATCGTGCGCGACGGCACGATCGTCGTGGCGGGCGACTTTCGCGACGTGCGCGACGCGGCGCGCGACCTCGACGCGCGTGCGTTTCCGGCCGACCGGCTCGTCGTGCCGGGCTTCATCAACGGTCATAGCCATGGGTATCAAATCCTGCTGCGGGGCTGGGCCGACGACTGGCCGTTCGCGAAGTGGCGCAGCGGCGCGCTCTACCGCGTCGTGCCCCGGCTCGAGCCCGACGACGTCTATTGGACCTTCGTTGCTGCGTTCGGCGAGATGCTCGCGGCTGGCATCACGACGGTCGCGGAGTTCTTCTATCTCAACGGCGCCGGCAACGCGCATGCCGAGGCGGCGATCCGCGCGGCGCGCGACACGGGAATCCGGCTCGTGCTCGCGCGCACCTGGATGGACGCCGAGTATGCGCCGCGGGAATTTCGCGAGAGCATCGACGTCGCGGCCGAACGGACGCGCGAGTTGATGGATGCGCATCCGGAGGCCAACGTCTGCGTCGCCCCGCACTCCCTCCACGCCGCGTCGCACGATATGATCGGCGCGGCCGCCGAGTTCGCTCGCGAGCGCGACTGCATGCTGCACGTCCACGTCGCGGAGGCGCCCTATGAAGGCGACGCGACGCAAGCCGCGACCGGCCGCAGCCCCATCGAGCTCCTCGACGAGCTCGGCGCGCTGAACGAGCGTACGGTCGCGATCCATGCGATCTACATCTCGTCAGACGATCGCGAGCGCATCGCGCGCAGCGGGGCGCGCGTGATCCACAACCCGATGACGAACCAGTACCTCGGCGACGGCATCTGCGACGTCGCGGCGCTGCAGTCGCTGGGCGTGCCGATGGGCCTCGGTACCGACGCCGATGTGCGCCCGTCGCTGATCGACGAGATGCGCGCGGCAGCGCTGCTGCAGAAGATCCTGCACCTCGACGGTGCGGCGTTGGGCGCGCGGCAGGCGTTCGCGCTCGGCACGGCCCAGGGCGCGCGAGCGCTGCGCGTCGCGGGCGGCGATCTCGTCGCGCACCAGCCGGCCGACTACGTCGTGCTCGATGCTTCGCAGATCGATCCGTGGTCGCCGCCCCTCAACGCGCTCGTCTACCGCGGCGAGGATTCGTGGGTGCAGGCGACCTTCGCCGGCGGCCGGCGCGTCTACGTCGGCGAACCGTCGCCGCTGGCTCGACGCGCCCGGGACGAAATCGCCGCAATCGCGAAGCGCGTCGTATGAATAGCCGCGTCCGCGTTACGTTGGCGCTGATCGTGCTGGCCTTCGCGCTCGCCGCCTGCGGCGGGAACAAATCGGGCGCCAACGCAGCGCGGGTGGGGACCTCCGGGGCGCCGGCACGGTCGTTGAATTGCAACGGGGAGTCGCCGGTCTGGGCGCTGAGCAACCCCAAGGTCTACCTCGTCTCGAGCGACCGGCTCTACGGGAAGACCAAGCACGGGCGTTACGTTTGCCTCTCCGTGGCCCAGGCCGAGGGCTACCAGCCGGCCCGCCATCCGTTCCGCGAGCATCGCCAACGCCACCACGGCCGGGAGCGCTGACCCCAAGCCAACCAGGCAGGTGCGTGCAAGCACTTGCATTCAGCTGCGCCCCGTGCTACGCTCCGCATGCAAGTACCCACTTGCAGAGCGATGATACATCCACTGAAGCTTGGCGGCGGGCTCGCGCTCGCACTAACGGTAGGGGCGGGCGGCATCGGCGCCGCCGACACGATCCCCGCGCCGGAACAGCCGTCCAACCCCTGGACGGTCATCCAGCGGATGACGCAGCGCAATCCGTTGCTGCAGTCCTACCGCGCGCGCGTCCACGTGGACGTGCGCATGCTCAACTTTCCGTTCCTTGCGCCGAAGCTCGACGGCACCGAGTACTACAAGCGGCCGGACTTCTACGTCGTCGTCTTCGATCGCATGCCGGGCTACGCGCGAGGCTTTGCGCGGCTCTTCGACGACATCGGCAGCCCGCGCGCGTGGGAGAAGAACCAGAACATCACCGTCGACGGCACGAGCTGGCTGCACGGGCGGCCGACAATCGTCTTACGCCTGACGAAGAAGATCCACAGCGACATCCTCGACCACACGCTCGCCTACGTGGATGCTAACGACTACGCGCTGCTGCAGATGGAGTGGTACTACACGAGCGGCGGCAAGATTACGATGACGGAGTATTATCGCACCGAGGGCGTCTATTCGGTGCTTGCACAGCAGCACGCTACGATCGACATCCCGCACGTGCACGCCGTGGCGGATGCCTCGTACGGCACGTACCAGACCAACGTCCCGATCGGCGTCACGGATGCCGGCGCGAAATGATCGAGACTCGCAGGCTCGCCGAGGCCGGGCGCTCGACATCGCCGGAAGAGACACGCGAACGCATCCTGACGGCGGCGCGCGAGGTGATCGGACGCAAGGGAAAGCGCGGCGCCACGACGCGCGAGATCGCCGATGTCGCCGGCGTCAACGAGGCCACGCTCTTTCGTCACTTCGGAACGAAGGAGGCGCTGCTCGTCGCCTGCGCGCAGCATTTCTGCGGCTACGTGCAGTTGGCCGACGTTGCGGCGCAATGCACCGGACCGATCGCCGACGACCTGCTCGTGCTCGCGCGTACGATGTTCGAGCGCTTCGAGTCGCTGCAAGACATGATTCGCTGGTCGCTGGTGGAGCAGGAATACGAGAAGGACATCTTCGCCGAGACCGCGTGGCGGCCGCAGCTGGCGATCTTGGCCGTGCTCATCGATTTCATGCGCCGTCGCGTGGAAACCGGCGAGCTGGCCGGCGAACCGCAGAAGCTGGCCGCGGTGTTCCTGGGTCTCGTCTTCATGCACGCGCTCGGCCGAAAGAAGTTTCCGGACTCGCTGCTGCACAGCGGCGACGCCGACACCGCGTTGCGCTTCTACATCGACGTATTTCTCAATGGAGTAAGGAGACGGTAATGGATGCCCGCGAGCAAGATCAGCAAAAGACCGTCCCACGGCGTGAAGCAAATGGGCCGGGGCGGCTCGACCGCCGAGAGCCGGAGGCGCCCGAGGCGGAAGCGCCACGCTCGCGCCCGCGCCGGCGCGTCATCTTCGGGATCGTCGCCGTGGTCGTAGTGATCGCGGCGCTCATCTGGGGCGTGCCGTGGTTGAACTTCATGCTTTCGCATGAGGGCACCGACGACGCCCACGTCGCGGCGGACGAGGCTGCCGTTACGAGCAAGATTCCCGAGCGCATCGACCAGATCTTGGTCGACACCAATCAGCCGGTGCACCGCGGACAGCTGTTGATCGTCCTCGATAACAAGGACGAGATCCTACGGCTGCGGCAGGCGCGAGCGCAATACGATCTCGCGCTCACGAACCAGCGCTCCACCACCCAGCAGGGCCAGGGCGGCGTCTCGGAGGCCAACGGTCAAGTCGCCAACGTCGAGGCACAGGTGCCCACGGCCGAGGCCGGCGTCGCACAGGCCGAGAGCCAGCTCCACGCGGCGCAGGCGCAAGTGCCGGCCGCCGCGCAGGCGTACGAGAAGACCCAGTCGGACCTCTCGCGCGCGACCTCACTCGTGAGCACAGGTGACGTCGCTTCACAGACGCTCGACGCGGCACGCGCAGAGGACGCCGGTGCGGCCGCGCAGCTGCGCGCCGCACAGGATCAGGTCAGCGTCGCGGAGGCCAACGTCGCCGCCGCGCAGAGCCGCGTCACCGCGTCGCAGGCGGGCGTGGCCGCGGCGGCGGGCGCGCTGACGACCGCGCAGGGCAAGCTCGCGCAGGCGGCCGATCCCAGCCAGGTAGAGGGCGCGCTGGCACAACTCTACCTCGCGAAGCAGAACCTCAACTACACGCGCATCTACGCCGCCACCGACGGTTACATCGGCCAGAAGAGCGCGGAGGTCGGGCAAACCGTCGGCGCGGGCATCACCCTGCTGACGATCGTGCCGCACAACGTCTACATCACGGCCAACTACAAAGAAACGCAGATGGGCCGGATGCAGGTCGGGCAGCCCGTCGAGATCCACGTCGACGCATACAAGGGCGTGACGTTCCACGGACACGTCGCTTCGATCAATCCGGCGTCGGAAAACACGTACGCGCTAGTGCCCGCGCAGAACGCGAGCGGCAACTTCGTCAAGGTGACGCAGCGCATTCCCGTGCGAGTCGAGGTCGACGACCAGCGGGCCGACAAGCCCCTGCGACCGGGGATGAGCGTCGAGACCTACGTCCGCGTGAAGTAACCTCGAATGTTCGGGGGCACGTTCGAAAGCCCGGTCGTCGAGCACGGGGCGCGCAGGGCAATCATCAGCATTGCGGTCATCACCGCGACGCTGCTGGAGATCATAGACGTAACGATCGTCAACGTCTCGCTGCCGAACATTCAGGGCAACTTCGGCGTGGGCGTAGACCTCGGGGCATGGGTCGTAACGGCCTACCTAATCGCCAACGTCGTCGTCATTCCGCTCAACCCGTGGTTCGCCGCGCGCTTCGGCCGCCGCCAATACTTCTTTTGTTCGATCGTCATCTTCACGGCGGCGTCGCTCATGTGCGGGCTCTCGAACAGCCTCGGTCAGCTCGTCTTCTGGCGGCTGATCCAGGGCCTGGGCGGCGGAGGTCTGATCGCTACGTCGCAGGCGATCCTGCGCGACACCTACGGCATCAAGGAGCAGGGAAAGGCGCAGGGCGTCTTCGCGCTGGGCGTCATCGTCGGCCCGGCGTTGGGACCGGTCATCGGGGGGTGGATCACCGACAACTGGAACTGGCACTGGATTTTCTTCATCAACATCCCAATCGGCATCGTTGCGGCCACGCTGATCTACAACTTTCTGCGAAACCCGCAAGAAGGGTCCTATCGCAAGCTCGACTGGATCGGCCTGATTCTTTTGTGCATCGGCTTGGGCTCGATGCAGTTCGTGTTGGAGAACGGCCAGCAGTACGACTGGTACGACGACGCGCGCATTCGTTGGTTCACGTTCTTTTCGATCACCGGGCTCGCGGCGTTCGTGTGGTGGACGCTGCGATCCGCGATTCCGGTCGTCGACCTGCGCGTCTTGCGGCTGCGGCAGGTAGCGGCGGGCAGCATCCTCGGCGCGGTCCTGGGCGTCAGCCTTTATGGTTCGATCATCATCCTGCCGCAGTATCTGATCAATTCGCTCGGCTTCACGGCGACGCTCTCCGGAGCGACGGTCATGATCCGCGCGGCCGCCGTGCTGTGCTTCACGCCGCTGACGGCGATCCTGACGCAGCGCGGCCTCGTGGATGCGCGTCTGCAGGCAGCGCTCGGGTTCGTCTTGCTCTCGATATCCAACTGGTGGCTGGGAAGCATCACAACGCCCGTATCCGACTTTCATAGCCTGGTGGCGCCGCTGATCCTCAGCGGCATCGGGCTCGCGCAGATCTTCGTGCCGCTCTCCGTTTCGGTTATCGGCAGCGTGCCCGACAGGGAGGTGCCGTCGACCGCGGCCTTCTTCAACCTATCGCGCCAGATTGGGGGGAGTCTCGCCGCCGCGATTCTGATCACGATGCTCGTGCGCGGCTTCACGATTCACCAGTCGGAGCTGGCCTCGACCCAAACGCTGGCGCACCTTCCGACTGCGCAGTTCGTGCTCGGCCAGGGCGGTGAGCAGAACCCCGTGACGTTGGAGCGCTTGCGCATCCTCGTTTCGGCGCAATCGGCGGTGCAGTCCTATGCCGACACCTCACGCTGGGTCGCGGTCATCACGCTCGGGCTCGCGCCGCTCGTGTTTTTGCTGCGAAGGCCGCGCATCGGCGTTGCCTTAACGGAATGAAACCGGAAAAAAACCGCGCGCTTCCGGCGCTCGTCGCCGCCGCGGCGATAGCCGCGGCGGTCCTGCCCGCGCACCCGATTGCCGCACAGGACGACGCGCTTCCGAGCCGCGCCGTCGTTCCGAGCGCGACGCCCACGCTGCTGCTGCCCGTCGTGCCCAGCGTCGCGCCGGGCTACGCGGCGCCGCGCGTGACGCCGGGCTCGCCGGCGATCGTCGGCGTCACCGCGCAGCCGTTCGTCGGCATCGCGCTACAGGACGCCATCGCCATGGCGTTGCTGCGCAACCCGAACCTCGCGGTTTCGTCGTCGAACGTCAAGGTCGCGCGCTACAACGTCGTCCAGGCCAAGGGCGCGTTCGACGTCACGCTGCATTTGCAGCCGTCATCGAGTTACTCGGACAATCCGCCGGTCAACTTCCTCGAAGCGGGTCCGGGCGAGCAGGGCCAGTACGGACCCTCTCCGGCGCCGGTCTTTACGACCGGTCCCGGCAACATCGTCCAGCACCAATCGGGATTTCAGTACGGCGTCAGCGGCCAGACCGTCAGCGGCACGACGTACAACGGATCGATCACGCAGCAACGCACCTACAACAACACCGTTTTCAACGCGTACAACCCGTACTATCTCGCGGCGTTGAACCTCTCGGTAACGCAGCCGCTGCTCAAGAATTTGGGCATGAACTCGGCGAAGCGTCAGCTGAAGCTCGCCTTCGTCAACTCCGATGCCGCCACCGCTCAGACGCTGGTAGACGCGTCCACGACGATCTCGCAAGTTGAGAACACCTATTGGGACCTCGTCGCGGCCTGGCGCAACGTTGCGATCCAGGAGGCGGCGTTAAAGGAAGCCGTCGCGCAGCAGCAGAGCAATCTCCGCTTGGCCAAACGCGGCGCGGCGGCGCCGATCGATGCGATCGAGTCGCAGACCCAAGTGTCGAATTTCCAAGACGCCGTCTACGCCGCGCTGCAGACCGTTTCGCAACTGCAAAACCGGCTGAAGAGCCTGATCGCGTCCAGCGCTCGCGACCCGGTGTGGGACGCAAACCTCGTGCCGTCGACGTCGGTGCAGCAGCTCCCGAGGGCGAGCCAGCTCGCAGACGCGCTCGCGCTGGCGCAACAGCTTCGGCCGGAAGTCCGGCAGGCCGAAGACAAGCGCCTCGCCGCCGACATCGACGTCGTCTTCGCCAAGAACCAATCGCTGCCGCAGGCCGATGTCCAGGCGGAGTACGAGAGCAACGGATTCGCCGGTCTCTTGACGCCGCTCCCCGCGTTTATCTTGGGCTACTGCACGGGTAGCAGAGCGAACGGCGATCTCGGTCTTCAGACCTGCCCGACGCCTCCACCCAACACGCAAGGAAAAATGGCCTTTGCCTATCACAGCATGTGGGCCGGCTACTTTCCGACGTTTAACATCGCGTTGATCGTCGGTTATCCGCTTCAGGGGCGCGTTGCGCGCGGCCTACGCGGCGGGGCGAGCGAGGAATTGACGCAGGCGAAGGTCGCCATGGCGAGCGTTGCGCAGCGCATCGGCGTGGAGGCGCGCAATGCGCTGCAGAGCTACGAGTCTGCGCTGTCTAAGCTGAACGCGGCACGGCGCGCGCGCGAGGATGCCGAGACTGTATACGCGAGCGAGGTCCGCAAATTCCGCAACGGCGAGTCGACGACGTATCTCGTCCTCCAGCGTCAGGTTCAGCTCGCGCAGGCCCGCGGCGCCGAGCTGCAGGCGCAGACGCAGCTAAACGAGTCGATCGTCGAGCTCGAACGCGTGCAGGGAACCATCCTCACTAATAACGGCGTCGACGTGCAAACGCTCGGCACGCACGCGCTCGCGCATTAGGCATCGCTCGATCGTGAACCAGCCCGTCGTTCCGGCAATCGTGGCGATCGCAGTCACCGCGCTCGCGACGCTACCGGTGCAGCCCACTTCGGCGCAGCCTCCCATCTCGGCCCAGCTCCCCAGCTCGGTACCGTCGCCGCAGCTCCCGGTCGTGCCGAGCGTTGCGCCGGGCTATCGAGCCCCGGAAGTGGCGCCGACCGAGGCACACATCGTCGGTGTGACGCAGCAGCCGTTCGTCGGCATCTCGCTGCAAGACGCAATCGCGATGGCGCTGCTGAAGAATCCGGACCTGGCGGTGTCCGCTTCGAACGTGCGGGTCGCGCGCTACACGATCGTGGAAGCCAAGGGCGCGTACGACGTGCAGCTGCAGCTCAAGCCGTCGTCGAGCTTCTCGGTGAGTCCGCCGCAGAACGCGTTCGAGGCCGGCCCGGGCGAACTTGGGCGCTACTCCCCCGGGCCCGGCTCGACGCCGGGCGTGATCTTCACGACCGGACCCGGCAACATCATCCAGCACCAATCGACCTTCCAATACGGCGCCGGCGGTCAGACCGAGAACGGCATGACGTACCAGGCCGGCATCCAGCAGACCCGTACGTACAACAACACCGTTTTCGACGCCTACAACCCGTACTACATCGCGACGCTCAACCTCGCGGTGACGCAGCCTTTGTTGAAGAACGCGGGCATGAACGCAGCGAAGCGCCAGTTGAAGCTGGCCTTCGTCAACGAAGATGCCAAGGCGGCGCAAGCGCTGATCGACGCGTCGAATGCGATTGCGCAGGTCGAGGACGCGTACTGGAAGCTGGTGGCAGCGTGGCGCAACGTCGCGATCCGGGAGGACGCGCTGCGTGAGGCCATCGCCCAGCAGCAGAGCAACGTGCGCCTCGCGCGCCGCGGCGAGGCGGCATACGTCGATGCGGTCGAGTCGGAAACGCAGGTCGAAACGTTCCGCGACGACGTGTATTCCGCGCTGCAAAGCGTCTCGGAGCTGCAGAATCAGCTTAAGGGCCTCGTGGTAACCGACGCCGGCGATCCGATCTGGCGCGCCAACCTGGTTCCGTCTACGTCGGTACAGCAGCTCCCCACGCCGTCCGACTTGGCCACGATCGTCGCCGAGGGGCGGCAACATCGGCCCGAAGTGCTGCAGGCGCAGGCCGAGGCGCACCAGGCCGACATCGATCAAGCCTTCGCGAAGAATCAAGCGCTGCCGCAGGCCGACCTTAAGGCGCAGTACCTGAGCAACGGCTTCGCGGGATTGCTGACGCCCGTGCCCGCGTTCTTGACCAACGTGTGCTCGAACTCTGCGCTCAGCGCGTGTCCCACGCCGCCGCCGCAGACGCAGGGCACGATGGCATTCGCCTACCACAACATGTGGGCGGCGTATTTCCCGACGTTCAACGTCGCGCTCATCGTCGGCTATCCGCTTCCGGCCAACCTCGCGCGCGGCGAGCGCGGCGTCGCGACCGAGGAACGACGGCAGGCGACCATTCTGATGCAGGGCGTCGCCGTGCGCATCGGAGCCGAAGCACGCGTCGCGCTGCAGAGTTATCAGTCGGCGCTCGCGCGCCTCGATGCGGCGCGTCGCTCGCGCGAATCGGCCGAGGCCGTGTACGCGAGCGAGGTGCGGAAGTTCCATGCAGGTGCCTCGACGACGTTTCTCGTGTTGCAGCGCCAGGTGCAGCTCGAGCAGGCACGTAGCCAGGAACTCGAGGCACAGACCGACCTGAATCAAGCCGTCGTCGAGCTGCACCGCGTTGACGGTTCGATTCTTACCGACAACGGCGTCGACTTACGGACCCTCGGAAGTCAGGCGCTGGCGCGATAGGCAGGGAGAGAGGTGAAAACTCGCGCCTTGCCCGCGGCGATCGCGCTCGCCGCGCTGGTAGCCGGAGCGTTGCCGCTGCAGCCGACGTCCGCCCAGGTGGACGACAACCTGCCGGCGCGAGCCGAACTCCCCACCCCGATACCGTCCGCGAGCACGGCTCCGGTGCCGAGCGTCGCCCTCGGATATCGCGCACCCGCTGCGGGGCCGAGCTCCGCCGCGATCGTGGGCGTCACTCAGCAGCCGTTCGTCGGGATCTCCCTCCAAGACGCCGTCGCGATGGCGCTGCTGCAGAATCCCAATCTGGCAATCTCGGCCTCGAACGCGCGAATCGCCCGCTATCGCATCGCCGAGGCGAAATCCGCCTTCGATACGCAGCTGCAGCTCGAGCCCTCGTCGAGCTTCTCGGTCACGCCGCCCGAGAATCTCTTCTTCGCGGGTCCCGGCAACCCGGGACTGTACACGTGCCACAACGTCGAAGGGCAGCCGTTTCCGTGCGAGACCGCGGGCCCCGGTAACATCATCCAGCACCAGTACAATTTCCAAGGTTCCCTCTCCGGACAGCTGGTCAACGGCACGACGTACACCGCTGGGATAACGCGCACTCGCACCTATAACAACACGCTGATCAATACGTTCAATCCGTACTATCAATCGTCGCTGAACCTCGCCGTAACGCAGCCGCTGCTGCGCAACTTCGGGATGAACGCGGCCAAGCGCGCGCTCAGGCTGCAGCTCCTGACGGCCGACTCGCGGGATGCGCAGGCGCTCGTCGACGCCTCGAGCACGATCGCACAGGTCGCAGACGCCTACTGGAACCTCGTCGCGGCGTGGCGCAACGTCGCAATCCAAGAGGAAGCACTGAAAGAAGCGGCGACGCAGGAGCAGAGCGTCGTGCGCCTCGCCTGGCGCGGCGCGGCGCCGCCGGTAACCGCGGTCGAGGCGCAGAGCCAAGTGGCGCAATTCCAAAGCGACGTATTCGCGGCGCTCGAGACCGTATCGAGGCTGCAGAATCAGCTCAAGAGCCTGATCGTCTCGGATCCCGACGACCCGATCTGGCGAGCCAATCTCGTGCCGTCCTCGCCGGTCCAGCAGCTTCCCACGGTCGAGGACTTGTCGGCGATCGTCGGCTTGGCCGCAAAGTTTCGGCCCGAGGTGCGCCAGGCGCAGGACCAGATCCGGCAGGCCGACGTGGACGAAGCCTTTGCGAGGAACCAGTTGCTCCCGCAGGCCGATCTTCAGGTCCAGTACCAAAGCAATGGTTTCGCCGGTCTGCTCGCTCCCGTACCGGGTTTCGAGGTGGCGGCTTGCAATCTGCCGCCCCCGGCGACGTGCCCAACACCGCCGCCCGAGACGCAAGGCAAGATGGGTGCGGCGACGGCCAACATGTGGGCCTGGCGCTATCCAACGTTCAACGTCTCGTTCAACGTCAGCTTTCCACTTCAGAACGACTTGGCGCGCGGCCTAAAAGCCGTCGCGAATCAAGAGGAGCAGCAGGCTGCGGTTGAGGCGCAAGGCGTAGATCAGCGCATCGCTTCCGAGGCGCGCGATGCGCTGCAAGCCTATCAGTCGGCGCTCTCGCGGCTCTACGCCGCGAGCCAGTCGCGCGAATCTGCCGAGGCGGTGTACGCTAGCGAGGTGCGCAAGTTCCACGACGGCACGTCCACGACGTTCTTGGTGCTGCAGCGCCAGGTGGAGCTGGCAGCGGCGCGCGGCCGCGAGCTGCAGGCGCAAACCGATCTGAACAAGGCGGTCGTCGAGCTGCAGCGCGTCGAGGGCACGATCCTCGAAGCCAACGGCGTCAACCTAAAAACCCTCGGCTCTAAAGCGCTGCGGCCATTGTCACCGTGAGCCCATGTCGAAGGACGAAGAGCGAAGCGGCACGATGAACATCGATTTCGGCAAGACGGCCGCCGACTACGGACGATACCGCGCTGGTTTTCCCCACGAGTTTTACGATCGTCTGATCGATCGAGGTATCGTCTCTGCCGGCTGTAACGTGCTCGACTTGGGCGCTGGTACCGGTACGCTGACGCGCGGCCTAGCGTTGCGCGACTGCCGGGCAACCGGCTTGGATCCATCGACGGAGTTGATGACAGAGGCGCGACGGATCGATGCCGAAATGGGCGCGACGACACGCTACGTCGAGGGCCGCGCTGAAGAGCTGGCGTTCCCGGATTCGAGCTTCGACGTGGTTACCGCCGGGCAGTGTTGGCACTGGTTCGATCGTCCACGAGCCGCCGCGGAAGCATTTCGGGTGCTACGGAGTGGCGGCAGCATCGTTATCGCGCACTTCGACTGGATTCCGCTGCCCGGGAACGTCGTCGATGCGACCGAGCGGCTCATCATGGAACACAATCCGAATTGGCGAATGGCTGGCGGCACCGGGATCCACCCAGCCTCGCTCGCCGATGTCGCGATCGCCGGGTTCACCGGCATCGAGACGTTTTCGTTCGACGTCGGCACGCCGTACACTCACGAGGCATGGCGCGGGCGCATTCGCGCGAGCGCGGGCATCGCGGCGAGCCTGCCGCCCGAAGCGGTCACGCGCTTCGATGCCGAGCTCGCGCGGCTGCTGGCGAGCAAGTATCCCGCCGACCCGCTTAGCGTTCCACACCGGGTGTGGGCCGTCACAGCGCGAAAATAAGAGCGACCGTTATGCGGCAAACGCTTCACGAGCGTTCCGAGTTTCGCGAGCTCGCGGAAGAGGAACAGTGACGGCGTGGTTGGCGGATCGGTTTGAAGAGAACCGGCCGCACTTGAGAAACGTCGCCTACCGGATCCTCGGATCGCTCGACGACGCGGACGACGCAGTGCAGGAGGCATGGCTGCGGCTGAGCACGAGCGAGAGCGGCGCGATCGAAAATCTCGGCGGCTGGCTGACGACGGTCGTGGCTCGGATCTGCGTCGACATGTTGCGCGCTCGTCGCGCAAAGCCCGAGGAATTGCTCGAGCCCAATATGCCGGACTTCATCGTAGCGCGCGGGGAGAGTCCCGAAGAAGAAATCCTGACGGCGGATTCGGTGGGGCTCGCCGCGCTGATCGTCCTCGATAGCCTGACCCCCTCGGAGCGGATCGCGTTCGTCCTCCACGACATGTTCGCGATGCCGTTCGAGGAGATCGCGCCGATCGTCGACCGGTCGCCGGCCGCCGCCCGCCAGCTGGCGAGCCGCGCCCGCCGTCGCGTGCAGAGAGCCACGCCGCCGAACGCCAGCTTCGCGCAACGGCGCGCGGTCGTCGATGCCTTCGTCGCGGCGGCTCGCGAAGGCGACTTCGACGCACTCGTGGCGGTGCTCGATCCCGACGTGCTGCTGCGTGCCGATCGCGAGCCGGCCGTCAGAGGGATACGCGGCGCGCAGGCGGTCGCTTCACGGGCGGCCGGTTTCTCCAAGGTGATTCAAGGTACGGAGCCGGTGATCGTCAACGGAGCCCCGGGAATCGTGTCCTGGCTTCCCAACGGCGAACCGTTGTCGGTGCTGGGATTCGTCGTCGCCGGCGAGCGGATTCGCGAGATCTACGTGATCTCACGTCCGGAACGCGTGCGTCAACTCCTTGGGCTCTGAGCGACCAGCGTCTGTCACATCCGATCGCGGGAATACGTCACCCTGGCAAACCTTCCAAGAATAGGAGAAAAAATGAACGCGGTCTGTCTGATCGTCTACCCCGCCTCGGATGTGTCGAAGACAAAGGGATTCTTCGCTACCCTGCTCGGTACCGAGCCCTACGCCGATAGCCCGTACTACGTCGGCTTCAAATCCGGGGACATGGAGATCGGGCTCGTCCCGCAAGCCTCGCAGCCTGGCCTATCGGCGCCCGTCGCATACGTAACGGTCGACGATATCAACGCGGCGCTCGCTACGCTTGTTGCGGCCGGAGCTGAGAAGGTGCAGGATGTCAAGGACGTCGCCCAAGGACTGCTGATTGCGATCATCAAGGATCTGAACGGAACGGCCATCGGCCTTCGTCAGTTCCCGAAATCAAAATGAAGAGTCCCTCGCAAAAGATCGACGAGCTCATCGCGGAGCTGGATGACTGGCGCCACGACACGTTTTCCGAAATTCGCCGGGTCATTAAAAAAGCCGACCCAGCGGTGATCGAGGACTGGAAGTGGATGGGAACGCCGGTTTGGTATCACGACGGCATCGTCGCATGCGCCAACCCACTCAAGGGGAAGGTAAAGCTTACGTTCCAGCAGGGCGCGTTTCTTCCGGATCCAAAGAAGTTGTTCAACGCGAGCCTCGATGGGAACCAGCGGCGCGCCATCGATTTCTTCGAAAAGGACAAGATCAACAGAGCGGCGCTGAGAGCACTCGTGTTGGCTGCGATCGCTTTCAACCGCGAAGCCTCCAAGAAATCCGAACGCAAGCCCAAGGCCGCGCGGACAAAGCCATCGAGCAGGACGGCTAGATCCGCTTAATCGTGGCGAGCCAGCCCGGCGCGCCGTCGTCGCCGTGGAATCGGGTCTGGATTCGCTCCGGCTCGATCGCGGCGACGCTCCACCGGGTGCTGTCGTTAAACGCCGCTCGCAGCTCTTCTCGACTAACGGGGTGCGGGCCGATATCGGGACCTTCGTTGCTGAAGCACAGCAGGTAGAGAGCCCCGCGGTACTCGGTCACCGACGCGAGGCTAACCGCGTACATAGCACGCTCATCGGCGTCGAAAGTGTGGAACAGTCCGCAGTCCATTACCGTATCGAATTTGCGCCCCAAATGCTCGAGCCGGAGCGCGTCGGCTGCGGCGAACTCGGCGTTGATCCCGCGGTTATTGGCCTTCGCTCGGGCGATCGCCAACGCCGTCTCCGCCACGTCGACACCCAGCATCGGCAATCCCAGCGAGGCGACGAGCAGAGCATTCTCGCCGGTTCCGCAGCCCGCATCGAGCAAGACTCCGGAGAATCGGCCTTCGGATGCCAAACGAACGATCGCCGGCTGCGGCCGGCCGATATCCCACGGCGCCGGTCCGTCGTGATACGACGCATCCCACAGCTGCCCGGCGCGTCGTTCGTACTGGTCGGCCTCCGATCGTGCAACGGATAACCTCCTTCAACCGATCCGCCTTTCGTTCGGCGCTGGCGTGAACAATCCGTGGAGCGCGGTCGACGGACTCAACTTCGTTCCGTAAGTATGAGGGTTACGTCGCCGGCCCGGATGATCCGTCGGACCAGTGGGCGACCGGAACGTAGAAGACCGTAAACGGCTCGGGCGTCACGTGATGCAATGAATCGAACATCACCGGAGAGCCGCGCCGGTCCGCACCCCAGCTCTCGCCGTCATTTGCGGCATCTGCTTGCGGCGCGTACAACATCACGTGGGGATACCACGATTTGGCACCGTCGTTCAGGTACTGCTCCTTCGACATCATATACGCCATGGAGCCCCGTTCCGCCGGAGGCAATTCGCCGTTCGCGATGGCGGCCCGAAGGCGGTCGAGCATCTGAGCTTTGCTAACGCCGGCTAAAGCCATCTTTGTGCGGAAGATCGTGTATTGCAGCACGCTGCGCGAAGCCGGCGCGTTGTAACAGACCGGCCCTCGCTTCTTCCAGTTCCAGAACTCGGCGCTATCGAACGGATCGTTCCACGAGCGCTCCACCAAACAGGTGAAGCCGTTGGAGCCGTGAGCGGTGGTTTCGTAGCCGTGCGGCGTGAGCACGAGGATCGTGGCGTGCAGTGAGATCGACGCGGGTGCAGCGCTGCGCGCAAGTTCGATCTCGGCCTGGCGGTCAGCGCTAAGGTACTGACTGAGCGGGGCCATCTGCGCGTACGTTAGGCTCGAGGCCGATCCGGGGAGGGGGCGGCCGACCGCGATCCCCAGAGCGAGCACGATGGCCGAAAGGCCGATGGCGCGGGAAGAGCTCATGACGGGGCCTCCTATGTCTCTGCAATGTTACTTGTCTTTAACAAGCGGAGGCCCGGTTTGTGACGCAGGGGGTGGTGCTTCTAGTGCGGTACGCTGCGCAGCGTCGCCAGCAGCCGCGCCGCACTCGGCGCCGGCCGGTCCGCGACGAACACGAACAGATCGCCGTTGGTCGTCGTGATGCCGTGCGCGCCGGTTATGCGGACCCAGCGCAGCACCTCGTCCTTGCCGCCCTCGGCCGCCCAGCGTACGGGTGACGTTCCGAGTTGACCGCCGTAGTCGTAGTAGTCGTCGGGCGCATCGAACGGCACGCCGGCGACGCGCTCGCCCGTATCGAAGTTCAAGTGATAGACCCAGAAGTAGTTGCCGTACACCATGCGGACGCCGCGCCGGCTGAGCAGCGCTCGAAAGCGCTGGTCGTCGCGCAGCTGCGCGGTGAGAGCGGCACGCAGCGCGCTCCCGGGTAGGGCATAGAGCAGCAAGTTGGGAATGACGAGCGCCGCCATGGCCGCGACGGCGAGCCACTTAGCGCGGCGCCATTGGGCGGCGATCCCGATCGCGCAGACCACCGGCGCGACGACGTACAGCGGCGCGATGTAGCGGATGGTCCAGCCGCGGAGAGTTCCCGCATGCGAAAAGCTAAAGATCAGGACAACCGCCGCAAGCACGAGCAACAGCAGCTGTCCGAGCTCACCCAGCGAAAATGGAGCATCGGGTTTGCGAGCCCGCGCGCGCACCGCAAGGACGAACCCGGCCGCCACGACCACGTACGCGAGGGCGAGCAGCGCCGGGAGCGACCACCATCCCGCGTACTCGCGGATGAAAAGCTTGGGCATTAGGTACGTCGTCAGCCACGCGAAGTTGTCCCAAACCTGGCCCCAGTTTGAGGCCGGCCACGACGCCCAGTTCTGCGTGAGCGACGGGAACCCGCGCGTGACGTTGCCGAGCAGATACGGCAGGAAACCCACGACGGCCGCGGGCAACGCCGGAATCGCCTCGCGCAACGTCGCGCGGCCGCGTTTCACGGAGATCCACACGATCGCGGGCAGCGCGATCATCAGCGTCTGAATCGAAAACCAGAGCCCCAGCCCGACGCTGAATCCAAAAGCGATGCGCTGCCAAAGCGCGCCGCCTTTGCGCCACAGTGCCGCGAGCCAGAGTGTGGCAGCGCACGAGGCCACGATCTCACCGTATCCCCACGGGGCATACGTCACGGTCATGAACTGTTCGGGCGGTACGATTGCGAAAACGAAGCCGAGACAGGCCAGCTTGCGTCCGAGCGTGGCGCGCAGGAACAGCAGGCTGAAGGCGAGATAGAGCGCGCCCCATGTCAGACCGGTTAGCGCCAAGCCGGCCCTGCCGGTCCCGAAGAGATGGAAGTACGCCGCCGCAACGTAGCAGCTCGCCGCGCCGAGGCGCGCGCCGCCGGGAAAGAACGCCGGAGAAAGTCCGCCGGCCACACGAAACGCGCAGAGCCCGGCGAGCACGGCATCCGAGTCGATCTGATACAGCGCGAGCGGAAAATACAGCGCCGCTCGAACGAGCATCCCGGCCGCGAAGAGCGCGACCGTCAGCCATGACCAGCGGTCGAACCTCACGTTACCCGCGGAAAATCTTGGTCGCGCCAACGCACCGCTCGCCCCAACAGGCTCGCGATCCACTCCGCGAGGCTGAGGAAGTCGCGAGCGGGGATCAGCCAGACGTCGTCGGGTCTGCGGATGCGTAGCGCCCAGCGCGCGAGATAGTGCACCGCGACGCGCAACGCAGCGACGACCGCGAGCAACGAAAGGCCCCAGGCGAGATTGCGCGACGCCGCGAGGTAGAGCAGCGCGAACGGCAGGGCGTAGGTCACGAACGAGAAGAGATAGCCCGCCGGCGCGAGCGCGAGATTCGTGCGCGCCCAGCGCAGCTCGTGCAGCCAAAGATCGCGCAGCGTCGTCTCGGCGACAGCCGTCCGCACGACGTAATGCGACAGCACGACCTCGCGGCCGTTCTCGGCGACGAGCTCGCCCAGCCGGTGGTCGTCGGCGAGATGCTGCCCGAGCTCGGCGAGTCCGCCGATTGCTTCGAGGATGCTGCGCCGCACCGCCATCGACGCCCCGAGACAGAAGCGAAGCCTCCCGATCCCGAGCGCCACCAATACCGACGGCGCGAATCCATCCTCGATGTAGAGCGCGCCAAGACGCGGGACCACGCCGGCGCCGGGCATCGCGGCGTAGAGGCACGTCGCCGCTCCGACGCGCTCCGACGCGAACGCCGCCGCAAGCGCGCGCAGGTAGTCGGGCCCGACGCGCACGTCGCTGTCGGCGATGACGACGATCTCCCCGCGCAGCTCGACCCCGGGCTTGGCGAGGTTCGCGATCTTTGGGTTGAGCATTGCGGGCGCCTCGCCGATCGCGATGGCCGTGCGCGCCGGAAACTCGGCCGCGATCGTCTCGGCGACGGCCAGCGCCGGGTCCCGGCTCGAGTGCAAGCACAGCACCACCTGATACCACTCGTCGTAGTGCTGCGCACAGAACGACGCGAGGTTTTCGTACAGCTCCGGCTCGAGCCCCGCGATCGGTTTTAGGATCGTGACGGTCGGGAGAAACTCCGTCGCCGTCTCTCGAGGCCGTCGCGCAAACACGATGAGGCAAATAGCAGCCGCGGCGAGATACGCCGCGCCCGCAATCGTGACGACGAAGAGGATCAAGGTTGTGCGCTCGCGACTTCGCCGTAGGTCGTGCTGACGATGCCCTTGCGCGCGATGGCGTCGCGCACGAGCGGACTCGTGAGGGCGGCAAGCTCGGCCTCCCACGCGTAGCGGTCGGTGCCGCGATCGGCGCCGCTAAACGCGCGCGTGGCGGGATGGAAGAAGATCTCGGTGACGCCGTCGGGCAGCGCCTCGATCAGCTGTAAGACGCGCTGCTCGGTGAGCGCGCCGGCCTCGGTGACGCCGAACGCGTAGTCGTTGCAGACGATCCCGGCGCGGCGCGCGCGGGCCCGCATGAGCGACAGCCACGGCGCTATGCTGCGCGTTGTCCCAAAGGGTTCGCGAGGGATGCGAATCGCCCGCATACCGTACTCGCGGCCGATGCGCACGATCGAGCCGAACACCGTC
This sequence comes from Vulcanimicrobiota bacterium, assembly GCA_963752825.1. GTDB lineage: Bacteria > Vulcanimicrobiota > Vulcanimicrobiia > Vulcanimicrobiales > Vulcanimicrobiaceae > Cybelea. The sequence continues at coordinate 1,878,476 of CAVVZF010000001.1, forward strand.
GGATGGACGTGCATGTGGGATTGTGCGTCCACGTGATCGAGCCCGAGCCCCGTCCGTGCAAAGCGCTCGAACTGCGCGCGAATTTCTGCCGCCAGCTGAGCGCGCGCGCCCGGGCGTAAGAAAAAGCGGAATCCCGCTCGAACGAGATCCACGAGAAATTCGCCGCGCTCGTCAACCAGGTCGGGAACGCGCTCGGGAGGCAGTACCGGGCGGCCGTTGACGAGCACGACGTGCAGCCCGACGGCGAGGCTGCGCATTCGCAGCGCGCGCTCGATAGCGTCTTCGGCTGCGGGTGCGCCGACCATGAGGCTTGCCGAGCGCAGCACGCCGTCGCGATGCGCCCGTTCCACCGCCTCGTTGACCTCCGGCGCGGCCCCGAAATCGTCGGCGTTGAGGACGAGACGCTTCAGTGCGTCTTCTTTCGCAGCATACCGGCGGCGAGATCGTCGACGAACCAGCTCAACCTTCCCGGCTCCGGGCGCACGATCTGCGCGGGATATTTCACCGGATCGTGCTGTCCCTCGTATACCTCCGCGAGAATTTGCGCCTTGTCTGAGCCCTGCACGGCAAACGCGACGCTGCGCGACATATTGATGACCTTCGGCGTCACCGTCACGCGCCACATCGCATCCGGCTCGGCGTAAACCGCGCGCACCAGCGCCTCATCGTCCGTATCGGGCGCCGTGCCGGGAAAGAGGGACGCCGTGTGTCCGTCTTTGCCGAGGCCTAGCAGCATCAGGTCGAAGTGCGGCGCGTCTCCGAGATCGGCGCGCAAGATGGAGCCGTATGCGTTGGCCGCCAAACCCGGATCGATCTCACCCCGAATGCGGTGCACGTTCGCCGGCGGAATAGGCACGTGCTCGAGTAGCGCGCGCTGAACCATCCGAAAGTTGGACTGCTCGTCGTTCGGCGGCACGCAGCGCTCGTCGCCGAAATAGATGAACGTGTCGCTCCAGGAGATCTCCGACCGCAGCGGCTCCCGGCCGAGCAGCTCGTAGGTCGTCTGCGGCGTATGGCCGCCGGAAAGAGCGATCCGGAAAACGCCGCGCTCCGCCATCGCGAGCCCCGCCGTCGCAACGACGAAGTCCGCCAAGGCGCGCGCCAGAGCCGCCGGGTCCCGATAGACGTGCATCTCACCGTGGGCCGACACCAGTTACCTCCTTCCGCATGCGAGAATCGCGCCCGCCGCGGTCAGCGAGTCCGCAAAGATACGATCGTTCTGACCCCACAAAATCGCTCTTTCGAGCAACGCCGCGATGCCGGGATTGCTGATCGCGCGATAGCGCCTCGGGTGTTCGCTCGGTCCGGTGACGCTGAGCTGGATCGTCTCCGCTTCTTTGTCCACCTCGGCGACGAATTTCGAGCGCGACGAGCTGAGCGCGACGCACGAAATCCTGCGCGGCTCGCCTTCGCGGCGGATCTCGAACTCGATCTCGTTGCCGCGACGCGTGAGAAGCGAACGCTCCGAACACGGCCTCCAGTGCAGGCGACTCGCCAGCCAGCCTAAGAGGTAGAAGCCCTCGGGTTCGGAGCCGCAAGCGATTTCGACGCGTTGCAGATCGAAAAGCTCTTGGACGTCTTTTCCATCGAAAAAGATGGCGACGCTCTCTTGCCACGGTGCCAGCCGCAGATACGCGATGTCTGCGAGCGGGAGCCGCGGGTGATGCTCCATGTAGTCGACCAGCTCGCACAGCGCCTGGTGGCCGCCGTCCACGAGGGAGCTGTTGTAAACGACGGTCTGCACCTGCTCCGAGAGCATCGCGAAACGCGGGTCCTCGGCGATGCCTGGCGCGATCCACAACAGCACCAGCGGGGCCTCGGGCAGGCGCAGCGCGGCAATCGCCGAGCGTAGCGTCTCGGGCGAGCAGCCGTTTGCACCGAGCTCGATCCAGTCGCCGGTTTCCGCGCGCGCGGAGCTCGGGTCGCGCGTGCCGTCGAGGACGATCACGCGCGATGGATGCTTCGATGCGAGCGTATGGATGCGATCGCGCGCCAGATCGCCGATCGCGGAGTCTTCGAAGAACACTACCAGCGACATGAGGGCGCCGTGTACGTCGCTGCCGCGCTCGCGCGAGCGTTCGTTGAGCTGGTCGAGTACTGGCACGAGGTCGATGGAGGCGGTCACAAGTGGCGCCAATCGGGGAAGAGCGTGTGCGCGCTCTCGGGTCCCTGGCTCCCGGCGGCATAGTTGGGGAACGAGAAGTCTTTCGTGTTCTGCCACACCTCCAGGACCGGCGTCACGATCTCCCACGCGCGCTCGACGGCGTCCCAGCGGGTGAAGAGCGTCTGGTCGCCGAGCATGACGTCGCCGATCAGACGCTCGTACGCCGGTGGCGACTGCACGCCGAAGCCCGTGCCGTAGCTGAAGTCCATGTAGACGCTGCGCACGTGCTCCTTCGGGCCGGGGACCTTGGCCTCGAAGCGCATCGAGATGCCCTCGTCCGGCTCGATCTTGATCACGAGCACGTTCGGCTCGATCCGGTCGGTCGACTCGCCGTAGAAGCGATGCGGGATCGGCTTGAACGTGACGGCGATCTCGGAGACCTTGCGCGGCAGTCGCTTCCCGGAGCGCAGATAGAACGGAACGCCCGCCCACCGCCAGTTCTCGATGTAGAACTTGACCGCCGCGAACGTCTCCGTGTTGGAGTCGGACGCGACGTCGGGCTCCTCGCGATAGCCCTTGACGGCGTGTCCGTCGATGGTTCCGGGCCCGTACTGCCCGCGCGCGGACATCGCCCACACCGAGGCGTGCGCCGACGGCGTGATCGCAGACAGCACCTTGTACTTCTCGTCGCGAATGTCGTCGGCGGCCGACGATATCGGCGCCTCCATCGCGACCAGAGCCAGGAGATTGATAACGTGGTTCTGGATCATGTCGCGCAGCGCGCCGGCGTGATCGTAATACGCGCCGCGCTGCTCTACGCCGAGCGACTCCGCCGACGTGATCTGGACGTTCTGCACGTAGTTCCGGTTCCAGATCGGCTCGAAGATCGTGTTGGCGAAGCGCAGCGCGAGGATGTCTTGTACGGGCTCCTTGCCGAGGTAGTGGTCGATGCGGTAGACCTCGTTCTCCGGGAAGACCGCCTCGATGGCGTTCTGCAGCATGCGCGCAGAGTCGAGATCGGTTCCGAACGGTTTTTCGACGACCACTCGGGTCCAGCCGTCGTCGCTCTTTTCCAGTCCGGCCCTCTTGAGGTGTTTGATGATCTCAGGGAACACCGGCGGCGGCGTCGCGAGGTAGAAGATGTGGTTTCCCGCTGTGCCGAACTGCTTGTCGTTTTCGGCGAGGCGTTCTTTCAGCGCGGTGAAGTGCCGCGTGTCGTTGAAGTCCGCCGTGACATAGCTGATCCGAGCGGAGAAATCATCCCACAGTGCGCCCTGCGGTTTCTGCCCCTCCGGCATGAAGAGCTCGAGCTGCTTGCGGCAGTAATCGCGAAAGCCGTTGTCGTCGTACGCCGTGCGCGCAAAGCCGACCAGCGCGAAGTCCGTCGGGAGCGTCCCGTTGAGTCGCATCGCATAGACCGCCGGCAGCAGCATGCGCTTGAACAAATCGCCGCTCGCGCCGAAGAACACCACGCTGCACGGATTCGTGATACGTTCCGACGCCAGGCCCTCGCGCAGCGGATTGACGGCGGCGCCGTCGCCCGTCGCGCGCATCTGGGTCGCGAGCGAGTCGTCAGGCATGCGCCTCGCTCTTGACGGCATGACCGCCGAACTGGTTGCGCAGCGCCGCGACGACCTTCGCGCTGAAGGACTCGTCTTGTCGCGACGCCATGCGCGCCATCAGCGAGAGGGTGATGACGGGCGCTGGGACGTTCTCGTCAATCGCCGCCTCGACCGTCCAGCGGCCTTCGCCCGTGTCCTCGACGTAGCCACGAATGTCTTTGAGTCCCGGATCTTGCTTGAACGCCAGAACCAGCAGCTCGAGGAGCCACGAGCGCACGACGCTCGCGTGCGTCCACAGCTCGGCCAGCTGCCCGAGGTCGTAATCGTACTGCGAGGCTTTGAGGATCTCGAATCCCTCGCCGTAGGCCTGGAGCAGACCGTACTCGATGCCGTTGTGCACCATCTTGGAAAAGTGCCCGGCGCCGGGGGGGCCGACGTGCGCATAGCCGTTGGGCGGCGCCAGCGTGACGAAGATCGGCTCGCAGTGCCGCACCGGCGCGTCGTCGCCGCCGACCATGAGGCAGTAGCCCTCCGTCAATCCCCAGATGCCGCCGCTCGTTCCGGCGTCGATCAGCGAGGCGCCCTTGGCCTTGCAGTCGGCGTAGAGGCGCAGACCATCTTTATAATTGGTATTGCCGCCGTCGATAACGATGCCGCCGCCGCCCAGCGCGTCGGCGAGCGCGTGGATCGTGTCGTCGGTGGGCGCCCCGGCGGGCACCATGACCCACGCGACCTTCGGCGATTCGGTCAGCTTCGCAACCATGTCGGCGAGGCTGCCCGCGCCCAACGCGCCGTGGGCGACGGTGTTGCGCACCGCTTGCGGATCGCGATCGTACGCGACTACCTTGTGGCCGCCTTTGATCAGCCGCTGCGTCATGTAGTCGCCCATCTTGCCGAGCCCGACCATCCCGAGTTGCATGATTTATGTACTTCCTCTATTTCAAAGTAGCGTTATTCGTGAAGGGCGGCCTCTGGTGACCGAAGCGGATGACGGTGTATCACGCGCGGACCGCGAGCGCTTCGTCCACCGCGTCGATGAGCGCGCGCAGCGCCGGTTCGACCGGCCCCTTGAGATGCACGCGCACGCCCCGACGCTTCCGCTTGTCGAGCGACATCCAATCGCCTAGCGCCTGTGCCGCCAGGAGCGTGCGGAAGCCGACGTTCATGCCCGGGATCATCGGATCGTCGGGGTCGTCGGCGGTGATCTGGAGGACGACGCACGTCTCCGGCCCGCCCTTGTGCAGCTGTCCGGTCGAATGCAGGAAGCGCGGTCCGAAGCCGACGGTCGTAGCGATCTTCTGCGCGTCGCGAATCTTTACGCGCAGCTCGCGCAGGAGATCGGAATGCGTCTCGTTGCGCGCGATGTAGGCGGTGATCGCGTTGTAGTCATGCGGACGCAGCTGCGCGAAGAGTCCCGCCAACGCCTGCGCCGGATTCCCGGCGGAAATCGAGCGGCTACCTGAGAGGCATGTGACGTCGAACGCCGGACCCTCGACGTCGGCCTTCGGTTCGTCGAATGCGCCGTTCTTTGCGTACTGCTCGAGCAGCGCGACCGTGTTGTCTTTCGACTCCTGCACGTTCGGCTGATCGAACGCGTTGATGCCGAGGTTCACGCCGGCGGCCGCCACGGCGATCTCCCACAGATAGAACTGCTCGCCGAGATCGTAGCGGTCGTTCATCGCCAGGCGAATCACCGGATGCCCGGCCGATTCGAGGGCCTTGAGCTTCTCGTCGACACCGGCCTCCGGATCGGGCAGATTCGCGCCGACATACACGAAGACGCGGTCGTCGGAGTAAACCTCGGGCTTACCGAGCGGCTCGCCGTCGATCGGAACGATCCCCTTGCCGAGCTTGCCCGTGGACTCCGCGATGAGCTGTTCGGCCCACGCGCCGAAGGCGTTTACGTCGCGATGCGACACGATCGTGAGCTTGTCGCGGCCGGCTACCGCGAGGCCGCCGATTGCGGCGCCGAACCGCACGCCCGGGGCACTGCGCGGGTCGACGCTCCGGTCGTTGGCGTGCATCGCTCCGAGCGCGCGATCGAGCAGCAGGTTGACGTTATATCCCGCGATTGCTGCCGGCGCGATGCCGACGAACGAGAGCGCCGAGTAGCGGCCGCCGATGTTCGGATCGTTCTCGAAGTCCGCGCGGAACGACGCCTCTTGGGCTTCCTTGTCGAGCGTCGTGCCGGGGTCGGTGATCGCGACGAAGTTTCGGCCCGCAGCGGCGGAACCGACCTGCTTCGAGACCTTTTCGTGGAAGTACGCGTAGAACGCGTTCGGCTCGGTCGTCGTGCCGCTTTTACTTGAGATAACGAACAGCGTGTGCGGAATGTGGATCTGCCCCTCGAGCTCCTTGATCTGTTGCGGACACGTCGAGTCCAGGACGTGCAGCTCCGGGTAGCCTTCGTACGAACCGAACGTGTCGGCGAGGATATCCGGCGCGAGCGAGCTTCCGCCCATGCCGCAGACCACCGTGAAGCCGAAGCTCTCGCGCGTGTCGTTGGCGAACGACTTGAGCCCCGGAACCTCTTCCAGCATGTGCTGCTGGATATCGAGCCAGCCCAGCGACTTCTTGATGATCGCCACGGCTTCCGGATCGCTCGACCAGAGCGTCGCGTCGTGCGCCCAGATGCGCTTGAGGAAGTCGGCCTCGGCGAGGCGCCCGAGCGCGGTATCGAAGGCCGCCTGCGACGCGTTCAGCGAGAGCCGCACGCGCTCCGAGCCGCCGGACTCGAGCAGCTTTTGCTTGTAGACGATCGCGCCGAGCAGGGCCGCGAACGAGTCGGAGAAGAGCGTGACGCCTTCGACCTGGAGCTGGTGCGTAACGTCGAAGAGCGAGATCTTCGCATCCTGCAGCGCGCGCATCACGTCGGCGGCTCCGCGAAGATCGCTCTCGACCGTGTCCGCAACGATCTTGCCGTGATCGATCAACGCGTCGAACGTCGGCGGCGGCATGGTGTTGACCGTGTCGCGGCCCACGACGTTCTCGACGTACATGAGGTCCGGATAGTGCGGGTTCTTCGTTGAGGTCGAGGCCCACAGCGGGCGCTGCGCTGCCGCGCCCTTGGCGCGAAGCGCGGCAAACTCGTCGCCGAGGAAGATCTCCTTGAACTTTTGATAGGTCAGCTTCAGTCCGGCGATGCCCGTCTTGCCGAGCAGGTGCTCGAGCTTTTCGCCCTTGGCGATGCGATCTTGCAGCAGCTTGTCGATCGCGGTGTCGATTCGACTCACGAAGACGGAGTTGACCGACCGAATCTTGTCGATCGGCTTGCCCGCGGCCACTCGGCGCTCCAAGCCCTTGACGTACGCGCGGGCCGCGCGCTCGTACATCTCGATCGAGAAGACGAGCGTGACGTTGATGTTGTATCCGCGGTAGATCGACTCTTCGATCGCGGGGAGCCCCTCCTTCGTGCCGGGGATCTTGATCATGACGTTCGGCCGATTCACCCGCTTCCAGAGCTCCTCGACCATGGCGATCGTGCCCGCCGTGTCGTGGGCGAGCAGCGGGGAGACCTCGAGGCTGACGAATCCGTCGTTCCCGTTCGAGGCTGCGTGGACCGGCGCGAACGCGTCGCAGGCGCTCTGGATGTCCGCGACCGCGAGATCCCAGAACAGCGCGTCGGCGTTCTTCTCGGACCCGATCAGCGTCGCGAGCTGCTCGTCGTAGTCGTTGCCGGCGCCGATGGCCTTCTCGAAGATCGTCGGATTGCTCGTCATTCCGCGCACGCCCCGATCGATGAGGCGCGCGAGTTCCCCGGAGGCGAACATGCTGCGCCGCAGGTAGTCGATCCACACGCTCTGACCGGCGTCGAGCAGTTCCTGAACTTGTTTCTCCATGGTCGCCTCCTAGCGAGCGGCTAAAGCGAATTTTTGCAGCGCGACGTCGGCGACGTGCTCCGGCGTAAAGCCGAACGCCGTCGCGATCGCCGCCGCCGGCGCCGACCGGCCGAACGTATCGATACCGAACGTGAACCCGCGGTCGCCCACGTATTTCGACCAGCCCAGCGTCGCGGCCGCCTCGATCGACATCCGCGCGCCGATTGCCGGGGGCAGGACTTCGTCGCGATACGACTGCGGTTGTTCGTCGAAGAGCCGCCAGCACGGCATCGAGACGACGCGCGTTCGTACGCCCTTGGCATCGAGAATTTTCTTGGCGTCGATCGCGAGCGCGACCTCGGAGCCGGTCGCGATCAGGATGAGGTCGGGCCGGCCATCGTCGGCATCGGCGATGACGTACGCGCCCTTGCTCACGGCGGCGTCGCGCGCCCCGAGGAACGGCACCTTCTGGCGCGTCAGCACGAGGGCGTAGGGAGAGTGCTTGCTCGCGATCGCGAGCTTCCAGGCCTCGAGCGTCTCGAGCGCGTCGGCGGGTCGCACCGCGTAGCAGTTCGGCGTCGCCCGCAGCATCGCGAGTTGTTCGATCGGCTCGTGCGTCGGGCCGTCTTCACCGAGGAAGACGGAATCGTGGGTGAACACGTAGATCGAGCGGATTCCCGTGAGGCACGCCAGGCGAACCGCGGGCTTGGCGTAGTCGACAAAATTGAAGAACGTCGCAGCGAACGGCAGCAGGCCTCCATGCAGCGAGATGCCGCTCGTCGCGGCCACCATCGCGTGTTCGCGCACGCCGTAGTGAATATTGCGTCCCGCGTAGTTGCCGGGCTCGAAGTCGCCGCAGTTTTTCAAGTAGGTCTTCGTCGAGGGATCCAGGTCGGCGGAGCCGCCGACGAGCTCGGGGAGGGCCGTCGCGATCGCGTTCATCACCGCGCCGCCGGCATCGCGCGTCGCCACGTTGCCGTTCTCGGCCGTAAACGTGGGCCATGGAAGATCGGCCGGAACCTCCTCGCGTAGAGCGCGCTCGAGGTTGGCGGCGAGATCGGGATTCGCGCGCTTCCAGGCGTCGTAGGTCGCCTGCCACTGCGCCTCGAGCTGCGCCCCCTTCGCGCCAGCCTCGCGATAGAAGCGCAGAACGTCTTCGGGGACGTAGAAGTCTGGTTGCAGCGGCCAGCCCAGCTCCTCTTTGGATTTCTCGACGTTCTCGGGCCCGAGCGCCTCGCCGTGTGCGAGATAGTTGTCTTGACGCGGCGAGCCGTATCCGATGTGGGTGCGCACGGCGATGAACGACGGCCGGTCGGCGACGTTTTTGGCGACCGTGATGGCCTGATCGATCGTCGCGACGTCGTTGCCGTGGCCGACGTCGATGAACTGCGTGTGCCAGCCGCTCGCGTCGAAGCGCGCGACTGGATCGTCGGTGAGCGTGATGTCGGTCGGGCCGGCGAGCGAAACGAGATTGTCGTCGTAAAAAACGATCAGCTTGCCGAGTTTCAAATGGCCGGCCAGCGACACGGCCTCTTGACTGATCCCCTCCATGAGGTCGCCGTCGCCGCAGATGCAGTAGGTGAAGTGGTCCACGATCGGCTGGTCGGAGCGATTGTAGACCGCGCCCAGATGCGCCTCGGCGATCGCCATGCCGAGCGCGTTGGCGATTCCCTGGCCGAGGGGACCGGTCGTCGCCTCGACGCCGGGCGTCCGCTCGGCCTCGGGATGTCCGGGCGTCTTGCTGTCGAGCTGGCGAAAGTTTTTGATGTCGTCGAGCGTCAGATCGTAACCGGTAAGGTAGAGCAGCGCGTAGAGCAGCATCGAGCCGTGCCCTGCGGAGAGGACGAAGCGGTCGCGGTTCAGCCAGTGCGGGTCCTTGGGATTGAAGCGCAGGTGGCGCGTCCACAGCGTGTACGCCATCGCCGCCGCGCCCATTGGCATGCCGGGGTGGCCGGAGTTGGCCTTCTGGACGGCGTCGACCGCGAGAAAGCGGATCGCATTGATTCTTTGTTCGTCGCTCGGCGAGTTGGGCACGGAAACTCCTTTCGCGCTGCAGGGCTAGGATAATGCGCTTCGAGGCGTGGCCGCCCCTGTAGTCACGACGCGAGCGTGGCGGGGGCGGGCTTACCCGGTGCCGTAGCAGTGGCCCGGTGACGCTAGAAGAGCTGCAATCACAAATCGCTGCATTGGAACGCGGGGATGCAGACGTGCGCGGCCGGAGCGGACGCGCCGTGGAGCAAGCGATCGCGCTGCTGGACGAGGGCAAGCTTCGCGTGGCGGAGCCGCGGGACGGCGACTGGGTGACGAACGCGTGGCTGAAGTCGGCAATCCTGATGTATTTTCGGCGGCGGCGGATCGACTGGATGGGCGATCGGCGCGGCGACGGCCCCGTCTTTTACGATAAGCTTCCGCTCAAGCGCAACTACAAGAAGCTCGGCGTTCGCTGCGTTCCGCCGGGAGTAGCCCGCTACGGCAGCTTCCTCGGCCGCGGGGTAATCTTGATGCCGGGGTTCGTGAACATCGGGGCCTACGTCGGCGACGACAGCATGATCGATACGTGGGCGACGGTCGGATCTTGCGCGCAGATCGGCCGCGGCGTGCACCTCTCCGGCGGCGTAGGGATTGGCGGCGTCCTCGAGCCGCCGCAGGCGGCGCCGGTCGTCGTGGAAGACGGTGCGTTCATCGGCTCTCGCTGCATAATCGTGGAAGGCGTACGGGTAGAGCGCGAAGCCGTAATCGGCGCCGGCGTCGTGCTGACGGCAAGCACGCCCATCGTCGATGTACGCGAGAACGAGCCGGCCGTCACCAAGGGCCGCGTCCCGGCGCGCGCCGTGCTGATCCCGGGCGTGCTTCCAAAGCAGTTCGCGGCCGGGGAGTATGCGACGCCGTGCGCGCTCATCGTCGGGACGCGCAGCCAGGCCACCGACCTGAAGGTCTCGCTCAACGCCGCGCTGCGCGAATACGAGCTCGCCATATGAACCCACGCGTCCGCGACATCAGCGCGTCGCTGATCCGCGAGATCGCTTCGCGCAAGCGTGCGACGTCGATCGACCTGGGTCTCGGTGAGCCGTCGCTGCGACCGCGCGCGGTGCATCTGGAGCACGCGCTGCGGCACGTCACCGAGCACGGGCTGAAATACACGCCCAACGCCGGCGATCCAGCGCTGCGCGACGCCATCGCGCGGCACTATCGCTACCCCGGAATGGAGCACGGCCGGAACGTCTGCGTCACCGTCGGATCCCAAGAGGCGATGTACGTCACGCTCAAGACGATCCTCGATCCGTCAAAAGACGAGCTGCTGATCGTCGAGCCGGCGTTTCCGTCGTATGTCAAGATGGCTGCGCTCGAAGGGGTCGCTGTCCGCAGCGTCGCGATGAGCCGGGACGACGACTTCGCGTTCGACGCCGAACGCATCGCGGCCGCGATCCGTGAGCCGACGCGTGCCATCGTGCTCTGCTCGCCTTGCAACCCGACGGCACGCGTCGTCGACGCCGCCGCCGCGGAGAGCCTCGTGAGCGTGCTGAAGCGCCGCGCCGGCGAGCCGGTCTGGATCGTGCACGACGAGATCTATCGCGAGCAGACCTTCGTGCCTAACCCGGGGTATTTCGCACAAATCTATCCGCACACGATCGTGACCAACTCGCTGAGCAAGAGCAACGCGCTCACCGGTCTGCGCCTCGGGTGGATCCTCGGACCGGCGGATTTCGTCGCGCATGCGACCAAGGTGCACGCCTGGACGACGTCCTGCGCGGACACGTTCGCACAGCACGTCGCGCTGCACGTCTTCCACACGCCGGGGGCGCTGCAAGAGCACGCGGCGTGGTACCGCGACCGCCGCGGCGAGCTGCTCGCGACGCTGTCCGAGTCGGGCCTGCGCTTCATCGCGCCGGAGGGAACGTTTTACGCCTGCGTGGAGCTGCCGGATCGTACGCCCTCGCTTCGGGCCGCGGGGGAGCTGATCGAGCGCCACGACGTCGTGGCGATCCCGGGCGTGGCGTTCGGCCAATCGATGGAGGGCTGGCTGCGGCTCAGCTGGGTCGCGCCCGCCGAGCGCGTCCGCGACGGCATCCTCCGCATCGCCGAATACTGCTCCCGGTGTCAGCCGGAGCCTGGTGACGTAGCCAGCCGCGCGTGATAAGCTTGCGTTGAGCAGGCGGTTGCCGCCCTTCGACAGGCTCAGGATGAGGTGGCGATGTTCCTTCATCTGCGTAAGCTCTCCGGGATCTCCCTGACCATTGGATTCCTTACCGGTTGCGGCGGCGGTGCGCTTTCGCAGGCAGCGTTGACGCGCGCGCCGGCCGCACCCGCCCCGCATGGACGCCAGATCTTCTCTTACACCGGCGCTCAACAGACGTTCGTCGTGCCGGCGGGTGTCACGCTCGTTGCGATTACCGCCAGCGGGGCGAGTGGTGCCGGCGGCGGTCCGAGCAATGGGCCGGGCGGAGCCGGCGGCTGGATCAAGGCGACGTTGCCCGTCATGCCCGGAAAGACGCTGTTCGTTTTCGTCGGCGGTGAAGGCGCGCTATCCGGCTCGTCCGGCGGGTTCAACGGCGGTGTCGGCGGCGGCGGCGGCGCGTCCGACGTGCGCGCGTACAGCATCGAACTGAAAAACCGTATCGTCGTGGCCGGCGGAGGTGGCGGGGGCGGCTTCGGCAACAGCGGCAGCGAGGGAACCGGCGGCAGCGGCGGTAAAGGCGGAGGCCGCGTCGGCGGCGTCGGCGGGTACGGACTTAGCGGCGGCTACGGCGGCGGCGGCGGCAACGGCGGCGGTGGCGGTACACAGAAGAAGGGCGGCATCGGCGGAGCGGGTGGACCGCCCAGCGGTTTCGGGACGTACTACTGCACCGGAGGCACGGGATCGCCGGGCGAGCTCGCCCTGGGCGGCCTGGGTGCCAGCGCACAATGCCTGTTCGCGGCCGCCGGAGGCGGCGGCGGGGGCGGCTACTATGGCGGCGGCGGTGGCGGTTCGGGCGGCAGCTCCGGCAGCGGCGAAGGCACGTTCGGCGGCCCCGGCGGTGGTGGCGGCGGCGGTTCGTCGTTCGCGGCGCGCAACGCGACGCGCGTGCACGATCATCCCGGTGGAGGCGCGTCGTCGGGAAGCGGTCGGGTCGTTATCGCCTGGTAATACTTCAGATTTTCTTCACGTCGCGCTGCGACGCTGTCGCTCGTGCGGACGACGTTGAGATTTTCGGCCTTCGGGTTTGTAGTAGCACTCGGCGGATGCCTGGGGCTTCTACACCCAGATGCTCGTAACGCCCGACGGCACGATCTACTGGCCCAACTACGACAACAGCCAGATGTTCGAGTTCGCGCCGGGCGCGTCGGCGCCGACAAACGTGTTTGCGACACAGGGATCGGGCATCGACGCAGCCGTCGGTCCGTAGCGCGAAGGAACGATTTACTTCGGGCCGATCCAGACGGTTTGGATGTTGACGAACTCGTGGATGCCGAAGGCGGAGAGCTCGCGGCCGTAGCCGCTCCTCTTGACGCCGCCGAACGGTAAACGCGGGTCGCTCGCGACCATGCCGTTGACGAAGACCGCGCCGGCCTCGATGCGCGCGCCGAAGTCTTCGGCCGCCGCGACGTTGCGCGTCCATACGCTCGAGGCGAGGCCGAACGACGACTGATTCGCCAGCGCGAGCGCGTCGTCTCGATCGCCGGCGCGAATGACGGCCGCCGCCGGACCGAAGACCTCCTCGTCGAACATCCGCATGCCCGGCACGACGTCCGCGACGATGGTCGGCTCGAAGAAGAAGCCTCGGCCTTCGCGCGGCTTGCCCCCGAGCGCGACGCGCGCGCCTCGCGCGATCGTCTCCGTCACCTGCTCGCTCACCGTGTCGCGCAGGTCGGCGCGCGCGCACGGCCCGATCTCCACGCGCTCTTCCATTGGATTGCCGACGACTTGCGCGGCCGCGCTCTCGGCGAAGCGCGTCAGGAATTCGTCGTAGACCGGCGCCTCCACGATGAAGCGTTTGGCGGCGATGCAGCTCTCGCCGTTGTTCTGGAAGCGTGCTTTGACGGCCGTCGCTGCGGCGGCGCCGAGATCCGCGTCCGAGAAGACGACGAATGGATCCGACCCGCCGAGCTCGAGCACGCACTTTTTCAGCGCCTCGCCGGCGGCGCTCGCGACCGCGGCGCCCGCGCGCTCGCTGCCGGTGAGCGTCACCGCCGCGATGCGCGGATCGGCGACGAGCTTGTCGACCTCCTCGCCGCGCGCGAGCAGCGCGCCGAACACGCCTTTGGGGGCGCCGGCGTCGCGAAACAGCCGCTCGATCTCGAGCGCGCAACGCGTCGTGTTGGCGGCGTGCTTGAGCAAGATGGTGTTGCCTGCCATCAGCGCCGGCGCCGCCGCGCGAAAGACCTGCCAGTAGGGAAAGTTCCACGGCATGATGGCGAGCAGCACGCCCAGCGGACGAAAGGCGACGTAGCTGCGCGCCGCGTTCGAGGGAGCGTCCTGCGGTGCGAGCATGGCGGTGCCGTGCTCGGCGAAATAGTCGAGCGCCCACGCGCACTTTTCGACCTCGGCCCGCGCCTGTACGATCGGCTTGCCCATCTCGCGCACCGCGGTTGTCGCGAGCGATTCGTTCTCGTCGCGCAGACGCTGCGCGACGGCGCGCAAGAGTTCGGCGCGCTCCCCAAACGATTCCAACGTCCACGACCGCGCGGCGCGCGCGGCGGCGTCAAGCCGCGCGTCGATCTGCGCCGCACCCATCGGCGGGATACGCTCGATCACGTCTCCCGTCGTCGGATCGATCGTGACGATCATATCGTGTGGTACGCCCACGGACCGGACGGCCCGGCGTAGACTTCGACGAGGCGGTCCGGGCGCAGATATGCGCGCGCGATGCGCTGAACGTCCGACGCCGTGATCTGCGAGAAGCGTTCGTTGAGCGTCCGGTAATAATCCAGTGGGAGATCGTTGACGGCGATGTCGATCAGCTGCTTGGCTTGACCGCTCGACGACGCCTCGTCGAGCAGCGCGTTGCCGACGAGGCGGGCCTTGGCCTCTTGGAGCTCGGTCTGCGATACCGGTTCGTTCTGGAGACGCTGCAGCTCGCCGCGCACGAGCTCGACGGCCTCTACCACCCGGTCGGGCGAGGCGTTGAGCTCGACGCGAAAGTCGCCCCGATCCGCATCGGACTCGAGCGAGCTGCTGACGTTATACACGAGCCCGCGTTTCTGGCGCAGCTCCTGCCACAGGCGCGATTCGAACGCTCCGGCGCCGCCCAGGATTTGATTGAGCACGAGGAACGCGTCGTAGTCGCGATTCGAACGCGAGATCGCCGGCTGGCCGAGGCGAATATAAACCTGATTGGCCGCGGTGCCGATGTAGTCGTGACCGGTCGACGCGGGCGGCAGCGCCATAAGGTGCGGGTTCGGGCGCGGACCGTTGGCCTGCCATGAACCGAACGCCGATTCGAGAACGCTGCGCACGCGCTCCGGCGTCACGTCTCCGACGACGGCGATCGTGGTGAGATCCGGACGCCAGTACGTCTTGGCGTAGGCGAGAAGGTCGTCGCGCGTGATCCCCGCGACGGTCGGTGCGGTCGGCTGGCGCAGCGACGGATCGTCGCTGGAGAACAGCAGCCGATCGTACGCGCGATCGATCAGTACTCCGGAGATTTGTGCCTCGGATTGCAGGCTGTTGGCGAGCTGTGACCGTTCGATCCCGAGCCATGGATCGGCGAACGTCGGATGCTCTTCGCCGTCCGCGACGATCGCGACGATCTGCTCGAAGTCGGGCGTCTCGCCCTGTGCCGAGAATTCGCGGCCGGTTTCGACCAAGGCGCCCATCTCGTCAGTGGCCCTTCGCCGCTGCGCGAACGGATAGCTCGCGCTGCCGTAATCGGCGACCGACGAGGCGAGCCGGATGATTCCCTGTTTCCCCACGGGCTCGAACGCCGGCGATGAGGCGATCTCACCGCGCAGCACGAACGTCGGCCGATCCGTCTTTGTTTGCACGAGCACCCGGACGCCGTTACTGAGCGTGAATGCTACCGGCTGCAGCACGCTGCGCGCGCTCGTCGGCGTGCGCACGGCCTTGGCGATCCATGCCGGCTGGACGATCGGGCCGTTCGGCACCCGCTTGGAGAAATCGTCGCTGGCCGCCGCGTCGCTCTTCTCCGAGTTGCCGCGCGGCGGGCTCTCGTTGGGAGTGAGGTGCCCCACGACGGTCGGGCGGCTGAGATAGGTGCGCGTCGCGGCCAGCAGGTCGCTGCCGGTCAAGACCGCGAGGCGCGCATCCTCGCCGGCGATCTTCTCGCCGATGATGCCGTACGTATAGCCCGCGAGATCGCCGATGCCGCCGATCGAGTCGGCCGCGTAGAGGCGCTCCGCGAGCGTCAGCCGTTTCGCGGCGACGACGAGGTCTGGATCGAACCCATTCTGCAGCACCGAGTCCAGCGTAGATTTAAAGACCGATTGCGCCTCCGTGCCGGCGTGGCCTGGATTGAGCACGATGAACACGTGGAGCAGACCGCCGCGCAACTGCGTGTCCGCGTTTGCCTCGATGGCGAGCGCGATGTTGCTCTCCACGAGCGCTCGATAGAACGGTGAACGCTGATTTTCGATCAAGGTCGCGAGCGTGCTCACCGCCGGCTCACCGCGTTGCGTATCCCCGGGAATCGAGTACGCGAGATCTAGAATTTCGAACGGGAACGGGAACTGCGCCTCGACCGTCTGCCCGGGCGCCGCGACCGGATTCGCCTTGGGCCACGCCGGCAGTCGCTTCGATGGAATCGACCCGAAGTAGCGCTGCGCCTTCGCGAAGGCCGTCGCGTGATCGACGTCGCCGGCGATGACGAGCGCCGCGTTGTTCGGGGCGTACCACTCGTGATAGTAGCGCGCGATGTCGGCGACGGTCGCGCGCGCGACGTCTTCTCGATTGCCGAGCGGCGTCCGTCCGCTGGGCTGGCCCGGGAAGGCGGCCGCGCGCACGCGCGCGAGCAGGTTGAAGAACGGCGAGCTGGCGTCGCCGTCGATCTCGTTGAGCACCGCATTGCGTTCGACGGCCCAATCCGACGCGCGTAACGCCGCGTGCTGCATGCGATCCGCATCGAGGTACAGAGCGACATCGAGCTTGTCGGCCGGCATCATGAAGTAGAACTGCGTGTAGTCGTAGTTCGTCTCGCCATTCATCTGCGCGCCGAGGCGCGCGACGTCGTCGTCGAGCCCTCCCGCTGAGACCTTCGGTGTGCCGCGGAACAGCATGTGCTCGAGCGCGTGCGCGAGGCCGGTCTTCCCGGGCGTCTCCTGAAGCGATCCGAATCCGTACCAGACGCCCGTCTGAACGACGGGAGCGGCGCGATCCTCGACGACGATGACGCGCAGACCGTTGTGGAGCGTCGTCGTAAAAATGCCCGCGTCGCCCGGTCCGTTCTGCGCCCTTGCCGCCTGCGGCAGCACGAGCGCAATCGCAAGCGCGACGAATGCTGTCACTTTTGGCGGAAGGGTAATCACAGATCCGAAACTCCCAAATAGTATGCGGCTGCCGCCTCGACCGCGGCCCATGGAAGACAGCCGACGAGCTCACAGCCGAGCAGGTCGATGCCGCGATCGGCCGCCAACACCCGAATCAGCTCTACGACGCGGTAGAGTGGCGTTGCAGCATAGTCCGTCACGTTGAGCGAGACCTGCACGCACCCTTCTCCGCGCGGGAAGGCAAGCGCGCGCAGCGAGCGCAGGCCGCCGCCACGCTCGCGTACGGTACGAGCGATCTGCAGAGCCGCCTCGAGGTCGTCGCTCTTGAGCTCAGCGTTGAAGGCGATCAAAAGCTCTCGGGCGCCGATCGCGATCGCGCCGGCGCTGTGGTGGCGCTGGACGTCCCCCTCGTCCGGCAGCCAATCGACGTTGCGGCGAATGTCCGGCAACAGCGTGCGCTCGCTGTGCCGAGCGGCCGCCCCGTAGTAAAAGGAGGGAATGCGGTAACGGCTCCAGATCTCGGCGCCGGCGCGGTGCGCGATCGCGGCCGCCTCGGGCAGGCCGGCGCCGGCCAGCGGGACAAACGGAAGCACGTCGAGAGCGCCGATGCGTGGATGCGCGCCGCGGTGTGCGCGCAGGTCGATGCGCTCGAGCGCGATGCCGGCCAGCGCTACGGCGGCGTCGAGCACTTGGTCCGCGCTGCCTACGATAGTCAAGACGCTCCGGTGGTGCACGACGTCGCTGCTGCGGTCGATCAAGCGCGCCCCGCTCCGCTGGATCGCCGCGGCGGCCGCGTCGATCGTCGCCGCGTCGCGCCCCTCCGAGAGGTTCGGGACGATCTCGAACAGGTGCGAAGCCTTCATCCCAGCGTCAGCGCAATCGCTTCCGCGATGTCGCGCGTGTTCTCGGGGGAGATGACGTGGCGGTAGCCGTGTTTGCGCGCCTCGGCGGCACGGCGCTCGCCGCCGCTGACGCCGCGTACCTCGCCCGATAAGCCGAGCTCGCCGAAGACCGCCGTCGCCGGTGCGATAGCGGCATTGCGGAACGACGACGCGATCGCGAGGGCGACGCCTAGGTCCGCGGCGGGTTCGCTCACGCGCAATCCACCCGCGACAGACGCGTACACATCGTGCGAGCCGAGCGCGAATCCGGCGCGGCGCTCCAGCACGGCCAGGATCATCGCGAGGCGCTGCTGGTCCAAATTATTGGCGAGCCTGCGCGGCATGCCGTAGCTGGTCTCGCCCACGAGCGCCTGCACCTCGATCAGCACGGGGCGCGAGCCGACGATCGAGGCGACGACGCACGAGCCGCTCGGGCGCCGTTCGCGCGGACCGAGGAAAAACTCGGAGGGATTGGCGACCTCGCGCAAGCCGCGGTCGTGCATCGCGAAGACACAGATTTCATCGATCGAGCCGAAGCGGTTCTTGTAGGCGCGCAGGATGCGGTGCTCGCCGCTCGTCTCTCCCTCGAAATACAGCACCGTGTCGACGAGATGCTCGAGCAGCCGCGGCCCGGCGATGGCGCCGTCTTTCGTAACGTGACCGACGATGAACGTCGCGCACGACGTTCGCTTCGCGTATTCCATGAGCGCCTGCGTGCAGTCGCGGATCTGCGTCACGCTTCCCGCGTATACCTCGGATTCCGGGAGCCATACGGTTTGAATGGAGTCCACGATCAATGCGAGCGGTGCGCTGCGCTCGAGGTGGTCGAGCACCGCTCGCAGATTCGTCTCGGGATAGACCAGCAGCCGCGGGGCGACGCCGCCGGCCAGCGTGCGCTCCGCCCGAAGCTTAACCTGCGCCGCCGATTCCTCGCCGCAGACGTAGACGACGTCGCCGCGATCGGCCAGGCGCGCTGCGATCTGCAGCAGCAGCGTCGATTTGCCAGCGCCCGGCGGCCCGCCGACGAGCGTCAGGCTGCCTCGCACGATGCCGCCGCCGAGCACTGCGTCGAACTCTGGCATCGCGACCGACAGGCGCTCGAGGCCCGCGGAGCCGATCTCGTGTAATTCCATCGGCCCCGTCGATCGCGCGATTGCCGGCGCGCGGGACGCGACCGCGAGCGGGCGTTCGTCGAACGAGTTCCACGCTTCGCATTGCGGGCAACGCCCAAGCCAGCGCGTCGATTCAAACCCGCACGCG
Source organism: Vulcanimicrobiota bacterium (assembly GCA_963752825.1). Taxonomy (GTDB): domain Bacteria; phylum Vulcanimicrobiota; class Vulcanimicrobiia; order Vulcanimicrobiales; family Vulcanimicrobiaceae; genus Cybelea. The sequence continues at coordinate 1,897,521 of CAVVZF010000001.1, forward strand.
GAGCAAAAATACGCGCTGCGCGCCTTCGCCATAGTGAATAACATGAGTTCTCTTGGAGGGCAACGCCATCATTCCGAGGGAACGATGCGCCGTGCAGGTGCAGATCGCGATCGACGGCCCCGCCGCGTCGGGAAAGACCACCGTCGCGCGCGCGACCGCGCGGCGCTTGGGAGTGCTGTACCTCGACACCGGCGCGATGTATCGCGCGCTGGCCTATCTGGCGTTGCGCACGGGCACCGACGTCGACAACGGAGCGGCGCTGACACGCCTCGCGAAAACGATGCCCATCGAGGTGAAGCTCGACGAGGCCGCTCCGCTGGGTTTCCGAGTCTTCGCCGGCGGCGCGGAGCTGGACGAGGCGGCCCTGCAAAGCAACGAGGTCACTGCGATCGTTTCCGCGGTCGCGGCGCACGCTGGGGTGCGTTCCGCGATGGTCGAAGCTCAGCGCCGCATCGCGGTGGAAGGCTCCGTCGTGATGGCGGGCCGCGACATCGGCAGCGTCGTCCTGCCGGACGCCGCGGTCAAGATCTATCTCACCGCTTCGCTCGCGGCGCGCATCGCGCGGCGGCGTCAGCAGCTCGCAGAGGCCGGCGTGGACGTCGATGCGCATCGTCTGGGTGCCGAGCTCGAGGAGCGCGATCGCATCGACAGCACCCGCGCGGTGTCGCCGCTGGCACCAGCGCCCGGCGCGCACGTCATCGACTCGAGCGACATCGACGCCGGCGGCGTCGTCGCCAAGATCTGCGCGATCGCCCGATCCGTGTCATCCTGAGCGATGTCATCCTGAGCTTGTCGAGGGACGGATGAATACTCGGTTCTATGACGTCGCGAAGTTCGTCGTGCGCTGCCTGGTGCGTGTGGTATGGCGCGCACGCGTGCGCGGAACCGAGAACGTGCCGCTTTCGGGCCCGTTGATCGTCGCGTGCAATCACGTTTCCTACCTGGACCCGGCCGCGATGGGCTGCTTCTGTCCCCGGCGCATCAGCTACATGGCGAAGAAAGAGCTCTTCGAGACCCCCGTTCTCGGAGCAGTGATCCGGGCGCTCGGTGCGTACGCCGTCGATCGCCGGGGGAGCGCCGCCGCCGCGATCAAGCGTTCGCTGGAGGTGCTGAAGGGGGGCGGCGCGGTGGGGATCTTCCCGGAAGGCACCAGGAATCGCGGCGGCGACGTGGCGCCCCAAACGGGCGTTGCGTTGCTGGCCGCGCTGGCCGGCGCCCCGGTGGTTCCGGCGAGCATTCGCGGCAGCGAGCGGGCGCCGCGGCTCGGCCGGATCGACGTCGCGTTCGGGCCGCCGCTCGAGCTACCGGCTGGGCGGAAAGCAACCCGCGACGACTTGGCGAAGTTCACGCTCGCAATCATGAACGCGATAGAAGCTCTGGCGGAGAAGACGAGTGGAAATACGTAAGGCGTCCGTTCAAGGATTCTGCTTCGGCGTTGCGATCACGGTCAAGAAGGCCGAGGAGGCGATCGCCTCGCGCGGCGACGTAACGACGCTCGGTCACGTCGTGCACAACCCGCAGATGGTCGAATCGCTCGAATCGCGGGGATTGAGGAACGCGCACAACGTGGACGAGGTCGACGCGGGCGCGCTCTTCGTGCGGGCGCACGGCCTGCCGGTCGAAGTCTTCGACAAGGCCAAGGAGAAAAAGCTCGAGATCATCGATGCGACCTGCCCGATGGTGACTAAGATTCACGTGCAGGCCGAGAAGCTCAAGGCCGACGGCTACAAGATCATCGTCATCGGCGATCCGAATCACCCCGAGGTCAAGGGCACGCTCAGCCACGTGCCCGGCGCGTGGTGCATCCAGACGCCGGCCGACGTCGAAAAGCTGCCGCGCTCGAGTCGCGTCGGCGTCGTCGTCCAGTCGACGTGGTCGGGCGAGGGCTTCACCGACATCGTGCGCGCGCTTTCTGCGAAGTATTACGAAGTGCGCGCTGTCAACACCATCTGCACGGATACGCACAACCGCCAGAACGAGGCGTTGCGGCTGGCCAAGGACGTCGAGGTCATGATCGTCGTGGGCGGCAAGACGTCGGCGAACACCAAGCATCTCGCGGATCTCTCCGAATCACATGGCGCGCGCGCGTATCACATCGAGGGTCCGGACGAGCTGCAGGCGCGGTGGTTCGATGGGGTCGAGGTCGCAGGGCTGATGTCGGGCGCTTCCACGCCGGGGTGGCTCGTCGATCAGGTCGAGGTGCGAATGGAGGAGCTCGCAGCTTCTGCTTAGCCTGGTCAACTTTGCCGAGCGTTTCGAAAACGCCCTCGAGGAACGGATTGCCGGATATCGGGGATCGAAAGAGATCTCCGATATGCTTTTGCGGCACTTCGGTTATCCACCGTACGGGCCGGCCCGGCGCGGCAAGCGCCTGCGGCCGCAGATGGTCTTGCGCGTGGCGACCGGCGAAGGCGCGCCGATCGATCACGCGCTCGACGCGGCCGTCGCCGTAGAGATCTTTCACAACTACTCGCTCGTCCATGACGACATCGAGGACCGCGACGAGTTGCGCCACGGCCGCCGCACGCTCTGGAGCACCTACGGGATTCCCCGGGCGATCAATGCCGGCGATGCGATGTGTGCGCTGAGCTTCCTCAGCTTGGAGCAGGCGGCCGCGCATCTGGATCCTGGCCGCGTCCTGCAGATGCTGGCGCTTCTGCACGAGGCGCACGCCGTGATGTGCGAGGGGCAGTCGCTCGACCTGCAATTCGAGTCCGAGCGGTCCGTCGATCTCAACGGGTATTACCGCATGATTCAATGCAAGACGGCGCAGCTCTTCGACGCGTCCTGCCGCCTCGGCGCGCACGCCGCCGCCTCTGACGGGGCCACGATCGCCGCGTACGGCGACGTGGGGCGTTCCTACGGCATGGCGTTTCAGATTCGCGACGACGTCGCGGGCATTTGGTCGAGCGTCGGCGAGACCGGGAAGACGACCGCCGGCGACATCGCGCGGCGCAAGTGGACCTTTCCAGTGGTGTGGGCGATCGGGCAGCCCGGTTCGGCGGCTCGCACGGCCGTCGCCGATGCGTACGCATCGGGGCGCGCGCTCGATGCCGCTGCGATCGGGCGGGTCGTCGAAGCGCTCGAGGCGCTAGGCGCCAGGGACGCCGCGCAACGCGCCGCGGCCAAGCATCTGGCGGTCATCGAGCGCTGTCCAAACGCGGATTTTCGCGACTATCTCTTGAGCACGCTCGACCTCGCTCCGGCATCTTGAAGACATCTCAAGTGAACGTCAACTCGTCGGTTCGAGTTTCGACGCGGGAGACGACGCTCGCGTGGGCACTCCCGGTATTGCTCCTCGTAGGGCTCATCGTCCGACTCGCGTTCGTGGGCAGCGAGGGGTTCAAAACCGACATCTCTACCTACTCGGCCTGGGCGATCGCGCTGGGCCAGCACGGGTTCGCGACGTTCTATTCGACGATCGGATTCGCGGACTACCCGCCGGGATATTTCTATATCCTGGCCGCGGTCGGGCACTTCTGGCAGCTGTTCTTTGCCGCGCACGATCACTCGTACGCGACGCTGCGAGCGCTCGTCAAGCTGCCCGCGATCCTTGCGGATCTCTGCGCCGGCGCGCTGCTATATGCCGTGGTCCGCCGCTTCGCCGGGGTGGGGCTGGCTCTCGGAGCGGCCGCGCTCTATCTGCTGAACCCCGCCACGATCTATATCTCCGCGCTGTGGGGACAGGTCGACTCGATCTCGGGCGCGCTCGCACTGCTCGCGATATACTCCCTCCTGCGCAGTGAAGATTCTTCGACTCGCCTTGCGGGCTCGCTCAGAACAGGCTCCGCAAATGCCGTCGAGGCGAACACGCAGATGGGCTGGATCGTCTTGGCGTGGCTCTCGTTTGGCTATTCGCTGCTGATCAAACCGCAGGCGGCAGTCCTGCTGCCGCTGATGATCGCATTCGCGTTCGTCGGCGGGCAGCGACGGCGCGAGCGCCTCGTCGCCTCGGCAGTCGGCGCCGCGGCGGCGCTGCTGCTGGCCGTAATCCTGGCGGAGCCGTTCCACCCGAGCAATCCCGTCGCGGCCTTCGCGTGGCTCATCGAGCGCTATGCGTATGGTGCCAATGTCTATCCCTACAACAGCGTCAACGCCTTCAACCTATGGGCGGTGCGCGGGACGCTGTGGCTGCCCGACAGCCAGTATATCTTCGTCTTGCCGCAATACCTCTGGGGCCTGGTGCTCGTGATCGCAGCGCTGGCGCTGGTCACCTGGCGCTACGTGCAGGAGCGCACGCCGCGCGCGCTGCTGGAAGGATGCGCCGTGGCGACGATCGCGTTCTTCGTTCTTGCGACGCGCATGCACGAACGCTATCTCTTCAACGGCGTGCTGTTTTCCATCGCCTGCATCCCGTTCGCGCGGCGCTACTTGTGGGGCGCCGTCGCGCTCTCCGGAGTATTGTTCGCGAACCTCGTCTACAGCCTCGAGTATCTGCACGTCGTGACGAGCAGCGTCGCGGGCGTCAACTCGCAGAACCTGTGGGGTCCGTGGACTTCGATCCTGTCCGCGGTCGCCGTGGCGGCGTTCTTCTGGCTCGGCTACCAGTATCTCGGCATTACCGACGCCAAATCGCTCGCGGGTGCCGGTCCCGGGGAACGGACGCGCGCGGCGCCGGAGGAGACGCCGGCGTGGATCGCCGCGGTGCGCGATTGGTTCGATCCGCGCGAAGGGCTCGTGGCGATGCGCGCGCTCGACTACGCGATCGCGGGGGCGCTGGGCGTCGTCAACTTCATCCTCTCCTTCGTCGGCTACTGGTGGCCAACCGAGAAGGTGTTCGACGAGATCTACTTCGCCCGCGCGGGCGAAGAGTATCTCCAGAACCTTCGCATCTACGAGAACACGCATCCGCCGCTGAGCAAGCTCCTGGTGACGCTGTCGATGATGCTGTTCGGCGGCATGCCGGCCGGCCACGGCCTGGGCGGCTGGACCGGACTCAACGCGATCGTCGGGCACATGACCAACGGCGACAACTCGTACGGCTGGCGCTTCCTCGACGTCGTATTCGGCGCGCTCGTCGTGATGCTGCTCTACGCTTTCGCCAAGCGCATCACCGGTTCGACGGTCTTTTCGACCATCGCCGCGCTGCTGCTCACCTTCGACGGCATGCACTTCGTGCAGTCGCGCATCGCCACGCCGGAAGGCTTCGTCATATTCTTCGCGACGCTGGCAGTCTACGCGTTCTACCGCTTCTGGATTAGCTCGCAGGTCGGCGAGCGGCGTCACATAGACGTTCCGTGGTGGGGATTCGTCGGCGGCGCGGCCGCCGCGCTCGCCGCCGGCGCGGTCGTCGGGCAGATCTGCCGGATTGCCTGGGGCTTCGACGCGCCCACGTCGACGATCGTGACGCTCTACGTCGCCGGCGTCGGTTATTTGCTGATCCGGTACGTTGCGTTCCCCCGGCGGTTCGGCGACGGGCGCCGGGAGCTCACGTTTGCGGAAGGCTCCTACGCGCTGCGCGGCGCCGGCGGGAGCGCGCTGTTTGCCGCCGACGGCGGCACGATCGACGAGCGCGGGAAGATCGTGCGCGGAGCGATCTCGCAGGCCAAGGGCGGCGCGCTGGTCTACGACGATGACCCGCTGCGGATCGAATACCGCCGCGACGCCAGCGTCACGTACGAGACGCCCGAGGGGAACGCGCGCTACGCCGGCGACGAGATTGTGGCCGGCGCGCCCGCCTCAGTCGAGAGCGGCCGCTCCTCGAAGCTGTGGCTCGTCCTATTCACCGTCGCGCTGGGCCTGCTGGTCAGCAGCAAGTGGTACGGCGTCATGGGCTTCGGCGTGAGCTTCGTCATCCTGATTTGGATCGCGGCGTCGGGTCTCTACTTCCAAAACAAGCTGCGGCCGGGGCTATGGGGCAACCCGCGGGGCTTCCGGCTCGATGCGGCTCTCATCACGATTCTGGTCGTGAGCGCGACGGTCTATATGCTCGCGTGGGTACCGGATCTCGTGCGTCAAGCGCCGGATCCGAACGAAATCCACAACATGAACGACCTCGTCGGCCGGCAGAAGTCGATGTACGACTACCACGACACGCTCAAGGCCACGCATCCGTACTCCTCCAAGTGGTGGGAGTGGCCGATCGATTACGTGCCGATCGCGTATTTCTACCAAGACCACCGCAGGGATACCAACGACCCCAACGGCTGCTGCGTGTACGAGATCACGTCGCTGCCCAATCCGGTGATCTTGTGGTTCGGGCTGTTCTGCGTGCCGTGGGTTGCCGTGCTGGCTTGGCGCGAGCGCAACAAGGGGTCCGCGCTGATCGTCATCACGTATCTCCTGCAATGGCTTCCGTGGATGCGATCTCCGCGGATCACCTTCGCCTACCACTTTTACGTCGACATCCCGCTGATTTGTCTGTGCAACGTCATCGTGCTGCAGCGGCTCTGGCAGTGGTCGCGGCGGCGCGAGAGATCCGGCTGGCTCGGACCGCTGGGCGTGGGCGCGTACGTCGCCGCGGCGGCGCTGGGTTTCGTCTACTTCTATCCGATACTCGCGGCGCACCCGATTTCGTGGAGCGCCTGGCACCAGCGAATGTGGTTCCCGACCTGGATTATCGGTCCGGGTTAACGAAAGGGGTCCCTCATGTCCGGGCATTCGAAGTGGCACAACATCAAGCTGAAGAAGGGCAAGGTCGACGCGCAGCGGGGTGCGCTCTTCACCAAACTCAGCAAGGAGATCATCCTGGCCGCGAAGGGCGGCTCTTCCGATCCCGAGGCCAATTACCGCCTCAAGATGGCGGTGGAGAAGGCGCGCGAGTTCAACATGCCCGTGGACAACATCAAGCGCGCGATCGCGCGCAGCACTGGGCCGAGCGGCGGCGCCGAAATCGAGGAGATTCGCTACGAGGGATATGGCCCGCACGGGTTGGCGGTCATCGTTGACGCGGCGACCGATAATCGCAATCGCACGGCCGGCGAGCTGCGCTTTTTGTTCAGCCGCCACGACGGCACGCTCGGAGAGAGCGGGAGCGTCGCATGGATGTTCGATGCCGTCGGCGCGATCGAGGTCGGTCCGGGCGGGAAGAGCGAGGACGCGTTTATCGAGGAGTACCTGATCGACGGCGTCGAGGACGTCGAGTTCGACGACGAGCTGGCTGTGATCTACACGCAGCCGGCGCGGCTCGCGGACGTCCGCGATGCACTGCGCTCGCGCGGCGCGAGGGTTTTGGACGTGTATCTCGGGATGCGCGCGAAGACCAAGCTCGAGCTGCACGACAACGACCTGCAGGCCGCGCTCGCGTTCCTCGAGGCGCTCGAGGAACACGAAGACGTCCAACGGGTCTTCAATAACCTCGACTTTAGCCGCGTGCCCTTGGAGGCGCTGGCCTGAGGTCGTCACTCCAAGAGCATCTCCCGCGCGATTGGGTCTTTCCAATCGTCCTGGTGATCTTCGTGGCAGTCGTCGTTTGGTTCGGGCGCCAGATATACGATTTTCTCCTGCCCTCGTCGTCGGTCGTCACGATACCGTCGTTCGTCGGTCAAACGCTCACCGACGCCAACGCGGAGATCGAGCGTCTCAAGCTCAGCTCTGCGGTGGTCGATCACACGACCAGCGATCGCTACCCGCAGGGCGTCGTCATCATGCAGCGTCCCGAGTCGGGAGCGCAGGTCCGCCAGGGGAGGCAGGTCTCGTTCGTGATCAGCGACGGAATCGTCGCGCGTCTCATGCCCGACCTGCGCTATCAGTCGATGCGCGAGGTGCAGCTCGATCTCTCGCGGGCTCACCTCCAGCTGGGCAAGGTGACGTACGCGAAGAGCGACTTGATTCCGGAGGGTCACGTCGCCGCGCAGAATCCCGCGCCGCTGGTGAGCGTGCACGAGGGCGACGTCGTGTCGCTCGTAGTGAGCCGCGGGGCGCGGCTAACGATACCGGTGCCGGATTTCGTCGGCCTCAGCATCGATCAGGCGCGAGATCTCGCTACGCGGGCCGGAATCAAATTGGGCCAAGTGGTCTGGACGCCGCTGGGCAAGGAGGGTCCGCCGCACGGCATCGTGGCGCGGCAGGTTCCCCCACCGAACGCGAAGATCGCGTCGTTCGATCCGGTGGCTGTGCAGGTCAGCGCGGGCCCCAACGAGTCGGGCTATCTCGTTCGCCAGGCACACGTGCTGGTATCGATTCCGGAGCCGGACAACGTCCAGAACGGCCAGCAGCTCGACGTGCGGCTCTCCGTTACGGACGCCACGGGTCGCTACGACCTCTACCATGCCTTCGCCGAGCCCGGGCAGAAGCTCGACTTCACCGTAACCACGGTCGGGACGTCGCTCCTCGACATGTACGTCAACGACACGCTCGTGGGAGAGACGCGCCTGGGCACCGAGCCGCCGCGCGTCTACAACGCAAAAGCGTCGCCGACCCCCGGAGCGGCGTTCTGAGATGACGATCATCGCCCCGTCGTTGTTGGCGGCCGACTTCGCGCACATAGCGAAAGAGATCGAGCGCGTCCAAGAGGCCGGCGTGGAGTGGTTGCATCTCGACGTGATGGATGGGCGGTTCGTGCCGAACATCACTTGGGGTCCGAAAATCATCGGCGACCTGCGCAAGCTCTCGCCGCGAGTCTTCGACGCGCATCTCATGATCGTGGAGCCGGAGCGGTACGTCGACGACTTTCGCGAGGCGGGCTGCGATCGAATCACGTTCCATCTCGAGGCCACGTCGCACGCGCAGCGGTTGCTCGTGCACCTGCGCGACATCGGGGCGAAGGCCGGCATCGCGCTCTGCCCGCAGACGCCGGTCGAGATGCTGCAGGACGTGATCGAGGACTGCGACACCGTGCTCGTGATGAGCGTCAACCCGGGATTCTCCGGACAGGAGTTCATTCCGCGCGCGATCGACAAGGTCCGCGAGGCGCGGGCGCTCGTCGATCGGCGCAATCCGGCGTGTCTGATCGAGGTGGACGGCGGCGTCGGCGCCGACAACGCGCGCGAGCTCGTAGCGGCGGGCGCAGACGCATTGGTGATGGGCGCGGCGGTGTTCGGCGCGGCGGACCCGGCGGCGGAGATACGCCGCATCCGCGCGCTCGTCGCGTGACCGAAGACGAAATCATCGCGGCGCTCCGGCCGCTGACGAAGGGGATCGGCGACGACGCGGCGCTTTGGCAGCCGTCGCGTTCGCATCGCAGCGCCATCTCCAGTGACATGCTCGTGGAGGGCGTCCATTTCACGCGCGACGCGATGACGCTCGAGGACGCCGGCTGGCGCGCGATGGCGGCAAACGTGAGCGATCTCGCGGCAATGGGAGCGCGCCCGATCCTCGCGACGGTCGCGCTCGGACTGCCGCCCGCGTTCGAGATGGCCGAAGTCTTGGAGCTGTACGGCGGGCTCGCCGCGTGCGCCGCGGACGCTAAGCTCTCGATCGTCGGCGGCGATCTATCGCGATCCGGCGCCTTGACGATCGCGATCGCCGTCGTCGGCGAGATTCGCGCTTCCGACGCGAAGTCGCGGGCCGGCGGGCGACCCGGCGACGTGATCGCCGTGACCGGCGCTTTAGGCGCGGCCCGCGCCGGGCTCGACCTGACGCGCCGGCGTTGTCCAATCGGCGACGAGCGGGAGGCGGCGGCGCTGCAAGCGTTTCGGCGGCCGCGCGCGCGCATCGCGGAGGGTCGTTTTTTGGCCGCGAGCCGCAACGTCACTGCCATGATGGACGTGTCGGACGGCCTGTCTACCGATCTCCAACGCCTCTGCGCCGCGAGCGAGTGCGGGGCGACGCTGGAATGCGTTCCGGTCGCCGAATCGGCGCGCGCGCTCGCGGCTGCGCGGAGCGAAGACCCGGAGCGATTCGCGCTGGCGGGCGGGGAGGATTTCGAGTTGCTGGTCGCCGTGCGGCCGCGCGCCTTCGCGCACTTGGCCGGGCATTACGCGGCACGCTTCGGAAGCGAGCTGCAGCGCGTCGGAGTGCTGCGGCCCGGCTCGGGCGTGGAATGGAACGGAGCGCCTCTCGAGCGCTCCGGCTGGGACCACTTTGGCGGGGGGGAAGCCCTTTAGGCTCGGCGGGTAACTCGCTTGGAGCGCAGGCAACCGGTGCACACGCGCGCCGTGCGATGGACGCCGTGGTCGTCGATTCGAACCGACTGGAGGTTGGGTAGCCAGCGCCGCTTCGTCTTATTCATCGCATGGCTGACGTTGTTGCCGGCCTTGGGACCCTTTCCACAAATTTCGCAGCGCTTCGCCATAGCCGGGCGATAGTACCACGGGCTCAGGCTACGGGGCAAGCCCAAATGTTGACGAGAGGCAAGGATTCACGGGGTGGCTCCCAAAGACCGGGCGCCGTGGGGCTTAACGCGCGTATCGCGGTCGACGCGATGGGAGGAGATCACGCGCCGGAGGAACCCGTCGCCGGTGCGCTGCTGGCAGCACGCGAGTTCGACGCCCAGATTCTGCTCGTCGGTGACGAAGCGCGGGTTCGCCCGCTTCTGCGCGGACCCGGCGCGGAACGCGTCCGCGTCGTGCACGCAGCCGGGGCGATCGCGATGGACTCGTCGCCCTCCACCGCCGTCCGCTCGTGCGCCGGTACCTCGCTTGGCGTGGCGGTAACGCTCGTCAAGGACGGCGAGGCAGAGGCCGTCGTCTCGGCCGGCAACAGCGGCGCGTTTCTCGCTATCGCGCTGATCAAGCTGCGCACCATCGAAGGGATCTCGCGGCCGGCGATCGCGACGGTCTGGCCGGCGCTCAACGGTCCAACCGTTTTATTGGACTCCGGTGCGAACGTGGATTGCCGCCCGGAGTGGCTCGAGCAGTTCGGCATCATGGGGTCGGCATACGCGAAGTCGGTGCTCAACGTCACGCAGCCGCGCGTCGCGATTCTCTCTGTGGGCGAGGAGCGAAGCAAGGGCAACCAGCTCGTGCTCGAGGCCGCGCGCCTGCTCGAGGCGGCGCCCGTGCGCTTCATCGGCAACGTGGAGGGGCGCGATCTCTTCCACAACGTCGCCGATGTGATCGTCGCCGACGGGTTCGTCGGCAACGTCGTGCTCAAGGTCGGCGAAGGCATGATCGCGGATCTGGCACGAGTGATGCGCGACGCGCTTCTCGGCGGAAACCTGCTGACGAAGCTCGGCACGGCCATGCTGGCGCCCGCGTTCCGGCAACTGCGCAAGAAGTTCGACTGGGAAACCTACGGCGGCTCGCCGCTCCTGGGACTTCGCGGCAACTGCATCGTCACGCACGGGCGTGCCAGCCGGCGAGCGATCAAGCATGCGATCAAGGCCGCCGTGCAAGAAGTCAACCACGACGTCGTGGGCAAGATTACGGAAATGATCGCGCCGCATCTCGCGGCGACGTGAGCGGGCTCGCAGGCTCGAGATGCTGGGCGTCTACGTCCACCTTCCGTTTTGCCCGTATCTCTGTCCCTACTGCGATTTCGCGAAGTGGCCGCTGCGAACGTCGGCGGCGCAGCGCTATCTAGCGTCGCTCGACGCGGAGATCTCACGCGAACCGAGCGTGGCCGCCGGGACGATTTATCTCGGAGGCGGGACGCCCAACGCTTACGATCGCGAAACCATCGCCGCGCTGATCGCGCGGCTGCGCGAGCGCTTCCCGGGCGCGCGCGAGATCTCGATCGAGATCAATCCCGAGCTTGTGGGCGACGGCGACCTGGCGCGCTACCGCGATGCCGGCATCACGCGGCTCTCGATCGGCGTGCAGTCCTTCGAAGCGGACGAGATCCATACGCTCGGCCGGAAACACACGGTGAAGCAGATCGAGACGGTCGTCGCCGCTGCGCGCGCCGCGCGGCTCGACTCCGTTTCGCTTGACCTGATGTTCGCGGTGCCGGGGCAGACGCCGGCCAGCTGGCGACGCACGCTGCGCTCCGCCCTGGCGCTCGGCGTAGATCACGTCTCGGCCTACGGACTTACGGTGGAGCACGGCACGCCCTACGCCGCGTGGCGCGAGCGCGACCCCGGCCTCTTCTTCGACGATGCGCGCGAGGCCGAGCTGTACGCGATCGCGATTGAGACGTTGGAACGCGAAGGGTATCGGCAGTACGAGATCAGCAACTTCGCTCGGCCCGGGCACGAGTGCGCGCATAACCTCAACTATTGGGCGAACGGCGCGTATCTGGGACTGGGGGTCGGCGCGGCATCCTACCGCGACGGCGTGCGGTCGATGCATACGCGTTCGCTCGAGCTTTACGTAGCGGCGGCGCTCGCGGGAGAGCCCATACCGGCGCAAACCGAGCGGTTGGAAGGCCGCAGGCGCGCCGGTGAGGCGATGATGCTTGCCCTCCGAACGACGCAAGGGGTTAGCGTCGGCGACTTCAAAAACCGTTATGGGATCGATGTGATGGAAGAGTATGCTCCCGTCGTCCATCGCTTTTCGCGGACGGGGCTGCTCGAGCGTGTCGGAGACGCGGTGCGCTTGACGCGGCGGGGGCGATTCTTCGCCAACGATGTTTGTGGAGCGTTTTTGACATTCGAGTAGCACCAGGCAACCTGTCCGAGACCGTACTGCGCGTCGCGTTTATCCTCGTTTTCGGCGTGACGGGCTTCCTTTTGGGTCGGGAGGCCTACTTCAGCCTCTTCTCACCGCACTTTGCCAACGAGGCGCTGCAGCTCGCCTTCCTAGTCCTCTCACCGGTCGTCGGCGCGATCATCGGTGCGCTGCTGGCGCCGCCGGCGCAGGCACTCTTCGAAGGGCAGCTGCGTCAGACCGAGGGAGCGATGGAGCGACTTACGCCCGCGGAGATCGCGGGCGGCGCGGTCGGTCTCATCGTGGGATTGCTGATCGCATTCCTGATCAAGGGAATCGTCTTCGAGTTTCTTTCAGACGTTGGACGCGCCGGAACCTACATTGCGATCGTGCTGTATCTCATCGTTGCCATCTTCGCGGCGTATTTGGGCGCACGCATCGGCGCCAAGATCAGGATCGTTCCCGTTCCGCGCGGCGCCATGGCGAACGCGAGCGGCGGCGCTACGAAAATCATCGATACGTCGTCGATCGTGGACGGGCGGATCGTCGAGATCGTCGAGAGCGGATTCATGGAGGGCGTGTTGGTCGTTCCGCGCTTCGTGTTGCGCGAGCTGCAGGCGATCTCAGACTCGGTCGATCCGCTCAAGCGCACGCGGGGCAGGCGCGGGTTCGACGTGCTGAGCCGCCTCCAGGAGCTGGGCGTATTCGAGATCAGCGAGCGGGACTACGACGACATGGCACCGGGCAATGTGGATGCGCGGCTGGTTCGGCTGGCGCAGGAGCTGGAAGCGAAGCTCGTCACGAACGACTACAACCTCAATCGCATCGCGCAAGTCGAGGGCGTCGCGGTGCTGAACGTCAACGAGTTGGCCAATGCCGTGAAGCCCGTGGTGCTTCCCGGTGAGGAGCTGCACGTTGCGGTGATACGCGAGGGGAAAGAGTTTCATCAGGGCGTCGGCTATCTCGAAGACGGAACGATGATCGTCGTCGAGCACGGCCGCCGCTTGATCGGCGGAGAGACCGATGTGATCGTCACCAGCGTGCTTCAGACCGTCGCGGGCCGTATGATCTTTGCGCGGCCGAAACGCGAGGGCGTGGCGTCGTGAAGTGGGCGGCGGTCGTCGTCGCGGCCGGTCGCGGCGCGCGGCTCGGCCGGCCGAAACAGTTCCTGGAGCTGGCGGGGCTGCCGATGGTCGGATGGTCGATCCGGCGATTGGCCGAAATGCCCGAAATCGACGAGCTGGTGGTCGCAACGGAAGAGGAGTGCCTCGATCAAATGCGCGCGCTGATCGCGCGGCTCGCGCCGGAGCGGACCGCGCGCGTCGTCCGCGGCGGCACGTCGCGACAGGGAAGCGTCTATGCAGGGCTGACGGCCGTATCACCGGGGATCGAAGCCGTTCTCGTGCACGACGGCGCGCGTCCCCTGGTCGGCGCGTCCGACGTGCGCGCGGGGATGCGCGAGGTGCGTAAGGGCCGGGCCGCGCTGCTCGCGGCGCCCGTCGTCGACACGATCAAGGTCGTCGACGCGCAGTCGCGGAGCGTGAAGAAGACGCTCGATCGGCGCACGCTCTGGGCGGCGCAGACGCCGCAGTTCGCGCTCGCCGCGGAGCTACGCGGCGCGCACGAGCGCGCCCGCCGCGACGGCGTCGCGGTCACCGACGATGCGGCGCTGTTGGAACAAGGCGGAATCGAGGTCGTCATCGTACCGGCGACCGGCGAGAACTTCAAGGTGACGCTACCCGCGGACGTGGCGCGTGCGGAGATGATCTTGCAGGAACGCGCGCGTGGTGCTGAGCCCTTCGACTCGCTTCGCTCGCTCAGGACAGGCCCTGTCGAAGCACGCCATGGGGAGCCGTAGTGCGCATCGGCCACGGGTTCGACGCGCATCGCCTCGTCGAGGGGCGTGCCTTTGTGCTCGGCGGCGTTCGCGTCCCGTACGAGCGTGGTGCGCTCGGTCACTCCGACGGCGACGCGCTCGCGCATGCGATCGCCGACGCGCTGCTGGGCGCCGCGGCGCTGGGGGACCTGGGCTCGCGCTTTCCCGACACCGATGCGCGCTGGAAGGACGCCGACTCTATGGGACTGCTCGCGGAGTGCGCCAAGGCGGTGCGCGACGCGGGCTTCGCCATCGTCAATCTCGATGCGACCATCGTCGTCGAACGACCGAAGCTCACACCGTTCATCCAACAGATGCGCGAGAACGTCGCGGCATGCCTCGCGGCCGATGCCGGCTGCGTCGGCGTCAAAGCGAAGAGCAGCGAAGGTATGGGCTACACGGGTGACGGCAGCGGCATCGCGGTCCACGCCGTCGCCCTACTCCGCAAGGCGTCAGCGTGAGCCTCCCAGTGTCATCCTAAGCCACACCGGGAGGCGTACTCTGCCCGCAGGCCGTGCCGGTCGGGCCGCCGCTCGTTTCGGTTAAGCCGCCTTCTTTCAACCCTCGTTTGACGGGCCGGGTTAAACTGTTCCAGATGGGCAGTTTCTTCGGGGCCGTCCTCGCCGATCTGAAGGCGCCGCTGGAGCGCGATCCCGCCGCGCGCGGCTGGCTGGACGTCGTGCTGTCGTATCCGGGCTTTCACGCGCTCGTCGCGCACCGCCTGATTCATCCGCTCTATCGAGCCGGCATTCCGTTGCTGCCCCGCTTCTTGTCGCACATCTCGCGGTTCTTCACCGGGATCGAGATCCACCCCGGAGTCAAGATCGGCAAGGGCACCTTCATCGACCACGGCATGGGCGTGGTCTTCGGGGAGACCGCCGAGATCGGCGACGGCTGCACGATCTACCAGGGCGTCACCCTCGGTGGCACCAGCCTGTCGCACGGCAAGCGCCATCCGACGCTCGGACGCAACGTCGTCGTCGGCGTGAACTCAAGCGTGCTAGGCGCGATCGTGTTGGGCGACAACGCGAAAGTCGGCGGGGGCTCCGTGGTCGTGAAGGATGTACCCGCGAACGCGATCGTCGTTGGCGTTCCCGCGCGGGTCGTCGCGCAGGATGGCAAGCCAATTCGCGCCGTGCCCGACCGCCCGAGGGTCGACATGCCGGATCCGACGTTGGACGCGATCGCGAGCATGCAGCGCGGGCTGACCGAGCTCGAGCAGCGGCTCGCGGCATTGGAGCAGGGCGAGGCGACAGAAGAAGAAGCCTGGAGCTGGGTTATCTGACCCTTCGACTTCGCTCAGGATGACACGTAGTGAAGCTGTATAATACTCGCACGCGCAGCGTCGAGCCGTTCGCGCCGTTGCGCGCCGGTGAGGTGCGCATCTATGTGTGCGGCCTCACGCCGTCGGCGCAGGCGCATCTGGGTCACGCCCGTTCGTTCCTGTTCTTCGACGTTTTGCGCCGGTATCTGCGGCACCGCGGTTACCGAGTCACGTACGTCCAAAACGTCACCGACATCGACGATCGCAGCATCAACGCAGGCCGAGAAACGGGTGAATATTACCACGCGATTGTTGACCGCTATTACGCTGAGTTCAAGGATTCGATGCGACAGCTCGGCGTGCTCGAATACGACGCCGAGCCTTACGCTACGGCCTACATCGAACCGATCCAGGCGATGATCCGCCGGCTCATCGAGGGCGGTCACGCCTACGTGGCGGAGGACGGCATCTACTACCGCGTCTCGACCTTCGCGAACTACGGACGCCTGGCTAACCGCAAGATCGACGAGCTCGAGGCCGGCGCGCGGATCGAGGTGGGCGAGCACAAGGAAGACCCGCTCGATTTTGCGTTGTGGAAGTTCGCCAAGCCGGGCGAACCGCGCTGGGCATTTGAGCCGTACGGCGAGGGGCGCCCTGGATGGCACATCGAGTGCTCGGCGATGGCGCACGAATTGCTCGATCCGGACGGAATCGGCTTCGACATCCACGGCGGCGGCGCCGACCTGATCTTTCCGCATCACGAAAACGAGATCGCGCAGAGCGAGCCGCTGATGGAGCGGCCACCGATGGCGAACTTCTGGGTGCACGGCGGGCTGTTGCTGTTCGACAACCGCAAGATGGCCAAGTCGCTCGGCAACTTCGAGCCGTTATCGGCGCTGCTGCAACGTCACGACCCGCAGGCGATTCGCTGGCTGTTTCTGCAGACCGGCTACCGAAAGGTGATGAACTTCACCGAGGAGTCGATCGCCGCGGCGGCGCTGGGACTGGCGCGCATCAAGGCCGCGTACCGGCTGCTGGCGCAGGCGAAACGCGGCGAGTCGGCCGGCAGCGTCGATCTGGACGCTCGAATCGAGGCGGCGCTCGACGACGACATGAATACGGCGGCGGCGCTCGCGGCGTTGCATGAGTTCGTGGGAGACGCGCCGCGCTACGCGGAGGATTCGGCCGCAGGGGCGCTCGCGTTCGAGCGGCTCGGCTATTGGCTCGACGTGCTCGGCATCGCGCCAAACGAATCGTGGCTGGAAGAGCCGCGCGTGGAACTCGCCGCCGACTTCGTCGAGCGGTTGGAGGACGCGCTGCGCGAAGCGCGCATCAGCGAGGCGCCCAAAAGCCTCGAGGGCGCGACGCCGCGAGAGGCCATCGAGCGCATTGTCGTGCTGCGTAACGAGGCGCGCCGCGCCAAGGATTGGGCCGCGTCCGACCGCCTGCGCGACGCGCTGCAGCGTTGCGGGATCGAGGTCAAAGACTCGAAAGAAGGCACGACTTGGACCGTCGCCGGCACAACGTAAAGACGCCGGGCCGCTATTCCGCGCGCAAGGAGCTCGACTTCGACGATCTCGTCTACGGGATGCACGCGGTAGCGGAAGCGCTCGCCGCTGGAGAAGAGCTGCGTCTGGTTCGCGTCGCCGCCAACCGAACGAAGGACGCCGCGTTGCGCGCGTTGCTCGCGCAGGCCGAGGAGAAAAACGTCCCGGTGCGCTTCGAGCGGCGCGACTTCTTCGACAGACTGCCTTTCAAGGCGCACCAAGGCATCGTCGCAGTGGCGCCGCCGTTTCCGTATGCCGCGCTCTCCGATCTGCTCGGCAGCGGAAAGTCGAACCGGTGCCGGACGCTCGTCGTGCTCGATCATCTGACCGATCCCCACAACGTCGGCGCCATCATCCGCACCGCGGAAGCCGCGGGCGCGGACGGCCTGGTTTTGCCCTCGCGGCGCTCCGCCGGCGTGAACGCGACGGTGCGCAAATCCGCGGCGGGGGCCGCGGCCCATCTGCCGATCGCCCGCGTGCCCAACATCGCCGACGCGATACGCGTGATGAAGAAGGCCGGCATCTGGGTCGTTGGCGCCGACGCCTCGCCCGAGGCGACCGATCTGCTCCAGGCCGACCTGGACCGTGACCTGGCGCTCGTGATCGGCGCCGAGGGCGAAGGGCTCTCGCAGCTGGTTAAGCGAGAGTGCGATTATCTGGTCCGAATACCCATGCGCGGGCGCGTCGCCTCCCTGAATGCCTCGGTGGCTGCCGCTATTCTTATTTACGAAGCCTTAAGGCAGCGGGACTGCTCGCTTCGTCCTTGACGGGGGAGGGGGAACCTCCTATATACTAGCGTGGATGTGCCGCGCCCGACGGGCTGCGGCCTGCGCATGCGGCACGTCGTCCCCACGAGGCAAACAAAATTATGGCAATGACCCATCCAGTGTCGGATGGAGTAGAGTACCAGCAACGGGTCGACGAGGAGCTGGTAGCCATCGCGAAGACCGGCGACAACCTCGCGATGGAGTATCTTCTTAACAAGTATAAAAACTTCGTTCGCATTAAGGCCAAGAGTTATTTCTTAATCGGGGCGGACCGCGAGGACATCATCCAGGAAGGTATGATCGGCCTCTACAAAGCCGTGCGCGATTTTAAGGCCGACAAGCTCTCGAGCTTCCGGGCCTTTGCGGAGCTTTGCATCACCCGGCAGATCATCACCGCGATCAAGACGGCCACCCGGCAGAAGCACATCCCGCTCAATCAGTACATCTCGCTCAACAAGCCGATCTACGACGAAGATAGCGAGCGCACGCTTCTCGACGTGATGGCGTCGCAGAAGACGTCGGATCCGGAAGAGCTCGTCGTGACGCAGGAAGTCTCCGACGACATCCGCCAGCGCATTCGTCAGAATCTGTCGGAGCTCGAGTCGCAGGTGCTGGAATCGTATCTGGAAGGCAAGAGCTATCAAGAGATGGCGCGCGACCTGGGACGTCACGTGAAGTCGATCGACAACGCGCTCCAACGCGTGAAGCGCAAAATCGAAAAGAACCTAGCCGAGTTCGAATTCCAGTAATCTCCCTTGAGCGGCGTCAGCGCGCCTTGTCACCCTGAGCGCGGCGCGCAGCGCCGCAGTCGAAGGACGGGCTAGCACTTGTCATGCTGAGCCCTTCGGAGCATGACTAAGCCAGTAATGGCCGCGATTGTTTTAATTGCGGCGGCGTCACTTCCGGGCAGTTGGTCGGAGGGACCGCCCTTGCCGACGGCACGCAGCGAAGTCGCGGTGGCGTCGATGGACTCTGAGATCTATGTGATCGGCGGCTATGCTCATGGCAACGTCGACCAAACGCTTGTGCAACTGCTTTGGCCGAACGCGACCTCCGGAGCTGGCTATCCACCCTACGTCTGGCGGGATCTGAAGCCGCTGCCGCGCGGCTTGAATCACATCGGTGCGGTGGGCTACGGCGGTAAGGTTTATACCTTTGGTGGCTTCTCAGCGCAGAACAACACCGCCGTCGCCGATGCGAATGTCTTCGATCCTTCGACGAACCACTGGTCGCCTATCGCGCCACTGCCGCGCGCGCTTGGATCGATCTCCGTGGCAGTTCTCGGTGACGAGATTCATCTCGTCGGTGGCCGCGACGCGCACAGCGTCCGCACGCATCTGGTCTACGACCCCGCAACGAACCGGTATTCAGCGCGCGCACCGCTTCCCGTTGGGCGAGATCACATGGGCCTCGTTGCTTATAATGGGCGGCTCTACGCGATCGGTGGCCGCATCGATACGCCGGCGCACAACACCGGCTACGTTGATATCTACGATCCGCGCCGGAATGTTTGGAGATCCGGCGCGCCGATGCCGACGCCGCGCAGCGGCATGGCGGTCGCCCTATATCAAGAAAAAATTTTGCTATCGGCGGCGAGGCGCGCGGCATGGCGAGCGCCTTCACGACGAACGAGGCATACGACCCCGTTTCGAACAGCTGGTCCGAGTACGCGCCGCTGCCGGAAGGCCGCGATGGAACCGGCGCGGCGGTCCTCTCCGATGGCCTCCACGGCGGCCGTCTCTACGTGCCGGCCGGGGCGCCCGTTCCCGGCGGTAGCCGCCAAAGCGACACGCTGTTGATTTTCTCACTCTGATGCCACTGCACATCGGGATCGTCGCCTGCTCCGGGCCGGGTGCGGCGCTGTGTTATGAGGCGATCTGCTCCGAGGGTGCAAACCTGCTGGGTGCACACGATCACCCGCAAATCTCGATGCATTCGCCGTCCTTTGCGCGTTATGCCGAATGCATGGATCGGGATGACTGGCACGGCGTCGGCGAAATCATGCTCGATTCGGCAAATAAGCTGGCTGCAATCGGCGCGGATTTTTTAATCGGTCCGGATAACACGTTCCATCAGGCCTTGCCGTTTATCGCAGCACGCCTGCCGCTGCCGTGGCTGCACATCGCGGACGTTGTCGCGGACGAAGCGGCTCGGCGTGGATTCCTCCGGATCGGTATCACCGGGACACGCTGGCTCGTCGAGAGCGAGGTGTATCCCGAGAAGCTCGCGCTGCGCGGGATCGACCATGTTCGCGCGAACGCCGAGGAACGTGCCGAGATGAACCGCATCATCATGGACGAGCTGGTCTACGGCGTGTTCAAACCCGATAGTGTCGCGTACTTTCAGCGCGTGATCGACGGCCTAAAAGACCGCGGCTGCGACGCCGTCGTGCTCGGCTGCACGGAGATTCCGCTGATCATCAACGACGCTAACTCCGCATTGCCCACGCTCGACTCGACGCGTCTGCTCGCTGGCGCCGCTCTTCGCTATGCTTGCGGAACCCTCGTGTCATCCTAACTCCCTGGCGATCCCGCGCCAAGCATGTCGATGATCTTGCGGTAGACTTCCTCCCGATCCTCGACTGGATCGACGACGAAGACCACGGGCTCACCGTCGTGCGGCTCGACGCAGACGGTCACGCGGCCGTGCGCACAGACGTCCATGCAGCTCGTGTTGATCGCGCGGATCGCTCCCCAGCGACCCTCCGCCTTGAGTCGCTCCTTGAGCCAGTTGCGGAGGTGAAAGTCGCCGATGCGCGCGGCGATGTGCGGATCCTCCTCGGGGATCCGCTCTTTGAAGCAGCGCTCGCACACGAGCACGAGGCCGCCTGATGTCCATTTTGGCTTGACGGTTTGCATAGAGAGTAAAGACTAGCCGACGGTGGGATTCGAACCCACGTGCCCTTTCGGGTCCGCGTTACAAGGGCGGCGCCTTCAACCACTTGGCTACGTCGGCAGTAGCAATCTCTGTTGCATCGCCGGCTCTTCGGAAACCTTTTCCACGATGCAGTCTCGCTTGAGGCGTGGCAGCGGGTTTTTGATCGGGTTGTCGCACGCGCCTTGATGGCGTTACCACAGCCGTTAAGACTCCGGGAAACGTCTTCGGATTCATGATGCGATGGTAACGCGGCGGTGTGCCATACGCGTGGCAGTGTAACCCCGAAGTTATCTAGCTGTTTCGCGTTTACGTTCCCATAAAGTGCGAGTGTAAAGCGTCGCGAATCCGCAACGACGGAAGTTGCGCTCCGACGCGCTGCCGGGGCGAGCGGTGGCGCGCAGGAAACGCGCGCCGGCGTCGCGGGAGCGCGCCATGCGGTCGGCGATCAGCGCGATGTGCCAGCCTCGTCCGCGGAACGCGGGCATCGTCGAGGCGGCGAAGAGCGCCGAGCAGCCGTCGCGCACGTCCATCGCGCCAGTCGCAACGATCGCACCGTCCTCGATGCCCTCCACCGCAGTCACGCCGTCCGACGATGCGATCGTCAATGCCAACAACTCGTCGTCGGCGGTTATCACGTTGCCGTATAGGAAGCCTGCGGTCGACGCGCGAGCCCACGCATGCAGATCCGTCGCCGCGCGGATCCGATCGTCACGCCGCGCGTGTTCGAACGCGTCGCATGCCAGCACGTTCTCGTACTCGGCCGGTGCGTACCCGGCCGCGGCCAAACCCGCACCGAGCGTGGCGTGCGCAAGCGGCGAAACGAAGACGCGCGGCGTGCTGTCGCGCGACTCGTAGAACTCCGTGATCGCGGCGATTTCGGCGCACGTAACCGGCTCGTTCGTTGCCACGCCGAAGGCTTCCGACAGCGGCGACTCGGGCCCGAAGAAGGCCGCCAGGCCGCCCGCAACCTCAACACTTCCGACGCCCGCATCGGGTCGCAGGCGCCGGGCCGTCGCGAGCCCGCAGCGGACGCCCGCGATCTCCGCGCGTCGGATCGCTTCGGCAAGCTCAAGCGTTAGCAGCACCGGCTCGACCCCATGAGAAGATTGTTCGCGCTTTTGATTTGACCGCGACGGTCAACGCGTCAAAGAATACTGTTTATCAGCTAAGTACTGACGACGATCCAGTCGGCGACCACGTATTGGGCGCCGCTGCTGGTGATCGTGAGCGTGCCGTTGCCCGACGCATCGGTGCGGAACGTCGCCAATCGGGTTCTGCCGTTGCGGATGACGCCGTTCACGACGGTTCCGTGGCGGCTCGCCGAGCTCGCTACGTCGAGGCTCTCGCCATTGGCGAACGACGCGTTCGCGACGCTGAGGTTCGAGAGCTGGCCGCCGTGGAATGCGATCGAAATTGGAATCGAGAAGGCGTTCGCGGCGTCGGCACCGTCGAGTAGGAATGCCGGCGCGCTCAACGGGCAGGTACTGCCGCCGGCGGCCCGTTTGAGGGAAAGCGCAGCGATGGCCCCCTCGACGATCTCACCCGTTGCAGTCGCCGACCACGTCGTGGAACCGCGTTCGTCGCTCGTCCGCGAACCGCCCGAGAAGGCGCCGCTCTGCCAACCGAAGGATGTGTCGAGCGAGGGAATTCCAGCCGTAGTGAAGCCGGCCGAGCTCTGACAGAAATCGGTGACGTTCCCAAAGCTGCGCTGGAGCCGGATATAGGATCCCGAAACGACGCGCTTGTCGCCCGCAGCCCGCGTCTCGGCTGGCCCGCGTGCCGCCCGCGCGCCAAAGGTGCGTTCGAGTCGGCTGATGTCGCGAACGAACGAGCCGACCGCGTCGGTGGCGCCGATGGCGGCCTTGGCGTTTTCGGAGGCCGATGCGCGGTGCACGTCGAGGGCGTCCGCGGCGTCGCTTACGGTCTGAACGCCGTCACCCGCGGCCGTCGGGAGGGAGACTCCGGTCTGCCCAAAGCCCCCGCCGGCGCAACCAGCGAGGAGCAGTCCTATGAAGGCGGCGACCGCGATGGTCGCTGGGCGAGCCATCCTGTACAGACTCCAAAAAATGTAGGCGAGTTTGCTATGGCTCCCATGGTAAGGTCCTCGGTTGGGGGGCACATGAGAAGACCATGAGGACCGGTCATCGGGTTGACCGGCGTCACCTTGCCGGAGAGCCCTTCGCTCCACTATAGTACCCGGAAGGCCTCTGAAAGATACGCGCGAGGTCGCACCGAGCGGGGTATGGTTTTCCAATGCCCGTCGAGAAACCGCGGCGTCCTGACGCAATCTTGGGGTAGGTGGCCGAGTGGTTAATGGCACCAGACTGTAAATCTGGCGCGCGAAGGCGCTACGCTGGTTCGAATCCAGCCCTGCCCAAGTTCCGCGGGCGTTGCATAGTGGTAATGCCCTTGCCTTCCAAGCAAGAGTCGCGGGTTCGATTCCCGCCGCCCGCTCCATGACGCTCGACGGTAAGGCTCCACCCGAGCTCGCGCAGTTCGCCTTTCTCTGCGGAAAGTGGCGGTGCGCGGCGCGGGTGAAATCGGGCGACGAGTGGCAGACGTTTCGAGCCACGTGGACCGGCCGATTCATCCTGGACGGCTACGTCATCGAAGACGAATACCGGATGATTGGGCCCGCCGGCGACCTAATCGTCCTCGGCATCAACCTGCGCGCCTACGACGCCGTGAAAAAGACGTGGAACATCAAATGGCTCGACGCGCTGGCGGGGACGTGGACCGATCTCGGATCCGAGGAGCTCGGCGGCGTCACGTTCGACGGCGGATCGATCGTCTATGCGTTCAAAGAACCGATGATGGGCCACGCGTACACGCGCGCAACCTATACCAACATCTCGCAGACGCACTTTACGTGGCGCGGAGAGATGTCCGACGACCGCGAGACCTGGGACGAATTCATGCTCGTCGAAGCCGAGCGCGAACCGTAGTGAAGAAGAAGGCCCTCTTAGGAGGGCCTTCAACGTCGAATGAACGATTCGGCTAGCGGCCTATTACCACCGCGTTGGTGAACGTCTTACGCGGTCCTTTGAACGTCACGTGAAACGTCCCCGTAACCGTAGCGGTGCTCCCGTTCGAGCGCGCGTGATTGGTCTGGTCGATCACGACCACGCACTTGGAGTCGCAGAGCTGGAAACCCGCGACGGTGCCCATCATCGTGCTCGACGTCCGGAAGTTGGTGACCTTGCCCGCCACCGTGACGGACTTCCCGTCGTACGACGAGGCGCCGGCGACTAGCGCCGAGGGGCTCAGCGCGGCCGCCGCCGCGACGACCGGGGCGATGACAAGCAATACGGTAAGGGCGAGCCTGCGCATTACATCCCGCCCGGCAGCATGTTGCAGCTGATCATCTTGTTGAGCAGCGGCGCGGCGACGATGTTAACGAACTGAGTCCTAGCCTCGGTGTTCGCCTTGAGCTTCTGCGACATGGAGCTGGAGCCGCTTCCGGACTTCGACTTCATTTGGGACATCGTCTGGGCGAAGTCGCTGCAGCTCTCGCCGTTGATCTTGCTGACGAATGCGTTACCGGCGCTCGCGGCGGCCTTGTCGGCCATCTGCTGTCGCATCTGCTGGGCCTCGCCCGGAATCGCGGCCAGCGCGAACGCGCTAATCAGAATTGCGCCGAATCCCGCTCGACGCAGCAAAAGAGAAGAAAGCATTGTGGAACGTCCTCCTGATCGCGGGGCCTTCGGGAGCGAGCGGCGCAACCCTTGCCGCGCCTATCCGCTGGGTGAAAACCGTCGGTACGATCTGATCATCGTAAGGACGGCATTCTCTCGCGCGTGCAAGTCAATACGGGGCGCCTACGCAACGGTGCGGTGATCTTCCACTGCTATAACTCGCACCTGCACCGCAAACGTACTTCATGCCGATCCTATCAGGGCGAGGTGGACTTCTTTGGCGAGGAACGGGCAGAGCCGCAGCGTCCGCTGGGCCCACCCGTACCTGCTCGCGACCGTAGCGCCTGCAACCCTGCGCGGAGTAGGGGCTGAGACCGTCACTGGCGTAAGCCGTCCGGACCCGCCGGTGCCGTCGTAGCTTAGCGGTAAAGCACCGCATTGGTAATGCGGAGAGCACGGGTTCAATCCCCGTCGACGGCTCCATCCCTTGATTCGCAGTTCAGCGCCGTCTTGATGAACGCGTCGGCTTCGTCGCTCCACGGTCGTTTGAAGTCGCGCGGCCATGCGGACGCTAACACCGGCGTCCTGAGCGAAACCTTTGATCCTGCGAAGGTGGCCGGCGGCGTGCGTTTGCAATCAGTTCGTCTCCCGCGAGAGCTTACGATCTGACCGAACGTCGGGGTCAAGCCCGAGCTCCCTTTTTGCGCGTTTTCTAACGCGGCGCCCGGTGGGCCGGAGTATAATAAAGTGAATTATGCGCTACCCAAACCTGTCTACTAGTTTGAGGCTGGCCGCTGCCTTTTGCGCGGCCGCTTCCCTGGCTCTCCCGTCGCTGGCCGAGGCCCAATCGTATCCGAGCTACTCGACCGCCTCGCAGCAGACGGTCAAGGGCTCGATTACCGGCTTCAACGGGCAGTACACGCTCTATCTCCAAGACGATAAGGGCTACGGGGACAACGTCCAGCTGCACGACGGCACGGTCATCAACCCGACCGGCATCAAGCTCCAAGAGGGCATGCGCGTGACCATCTACGGCTACGCGAACGGTCCCGTGTTCTCGGCGTACCGCATCGATGTGGCGGCTCCGGCCTACTACGGCGACTCCGGCTACGGAGGTGGTTACGGAGGTGGCTATGGCTACGGAGGCGGCTACGGTTACGCGGGTTACGGCTACGGCTATCCTTACTACGGCTACGGCGGCTACCCGGGGTGGGGGATCGGCATCGGCTTTGGCTGGGGCTGGCCCTGGTGGGGCGGCTACTGGCCGGGCTACTACGGCGGCTACCCCTACTACGGCGGGTATCCGTACTACTACCGCGGCGGGCGCTACTACCGCGGTGTCCCACCCGTGCACGGCGGCGTGGGTGCGCCGGTCACCCGGGGCGGCGTGGGCGCGCCGGTCCACGGCGGCGGGGGCGCGCCCGTGACGCACGGTGGCATGGGCGGAGGCAGGCCCCCCAGGTAACGCTCGAATCCCGAAGGCTCGCTACCACAGCGAGCCTTCTGCTACGAGTATGTAGAGAATCGGTCCCAGCCCCCACACGATGCTCGCGACGAACCAGACGACTTTCTTGAAGGTCGCCATATCGCCGCGCGCGATCAGGTTAATCCACATGAGGATCATCGCGATGGGGTGCAAGAGGATCGAGATCAGTATTTCGAAGAGCAGCTTCATGCCCGGCTATTCGCTGCATCGTTTTGGCGCCTTTGCCCGTTATAGCCTAACGAGAGCATGAAGCACGACGACGTCACGCCCGAGGTCCAGAAGAGCGAACAGGAGTGGAAAAGTGAACTCGGCCCCGAGCGCTACCGCATCTTGCGCGAGGCGGGCACCGAGGCGCCCTTCTCCGGGCCGCTGCTGAACGTGAACGATGACGGCGCGTACGTTTGCGGAGCGTGCGGTCAGCGGCTGTTTGGATCGGACACTAAGTTTGAATCGCACTGCGGTTGGCCGAGCTTCACGCGTCCCGAGCAACAGGAGAACGTCCGGCTGCTCGATGACTACAGCCACGGAATGCATCGCATCGAGGTTCGCTGCAGACGCTGTGACTCGCACCTCGGTCACGTCTTCGACGACGGCCCCGGCCCAGAAGGAACGCGCTATTGTATAAACTCGCGCTCACTGGACTTTACGCCCTCGTCGCAACCCTGACGCCGTCGCCGAGCCCTGAGCCCGCGAGCGTTTCGGTTCTCTATGCCGGCTCGCTCGTGACGGCGATGGAGGGTCCGATCAAGAGCGCCCTCCTCGACGACGCGCACCTTGACTTCGAAGGCGAGCCCGGCGGCAGCAAGGCGCTCGCGAATCTCATTCTCGCCGGGGTGCGCTCTCCCGACGTCTTCATCAGCGTTGATCCGCGAATCGTCGCAGGCCTCGGCACGCGCGTCGCCTCCGCGACGACCTTTGCGGGCACGAGCCTTGGCATCGCCTGGGCGCCCACGTCGAAATATGCCGCGCTCTTGGACGCGGTCGCCGCCGGGTCGACGCCGCTGCAGCGCGCGCTCGGAACGCCCGGACTACGGATCGGACGCACCGATCCGCAGCTCGATCCTAAGGGCGCCTACACGCTGCAGGCCGTCACGCTGTGGCTGGGCAGCACCGGCGAGCGATGTCTGCTCGGCGACGATCAGAATCCGGCGCAGATCTTCCCGGAACAAGACCTGTTGGCGCGGGTCGACACGGGGCAGGCCGACGTGGGGTTTTTCTACCAGACGGAGGCGATCGCACGTGGATATACGTTCGTGGCGCTTCCCGGCAAGGCGGCGCTGACCGACCACATCACCTACACGCTGGCCGTCATGCGCGCCGCGCCGCACCCAAAGCAGGCGAAGGCCTTTGCGGAGTTCATTTTAAGCGGGCGCGGCCGAACGATCTTGGAGCACGCCGGCCTGACGTATCTCAACCCGCCGCGATAGGGTTGTGAGCGCCATGACGGTCAAGGCGCAATTCCCACACGAGCAGACCCAGGACGGAAGCTTCCAACGTCAAGACGATGCGTTTCGCGATTGGGTGAGAGCGGTCGCTGCTTCCCGCTATGCCGCACAAGCGGGGCGTTATCATTTGTACGTGTCGCTGGCGTGCCCGTGGGCCCATCGCACGATCATCGTGCGCAAGCTCAAGGGATTGGAGAACGCGATCGGCATGACCGTGGTCGATCCGATCCGCGACGAACGCGGCTGGCGCTTCTTGCCCAACGAGCCCGATCCGCTCAACGGCTGGGCCTTCCTCAGCGAGGCGTACTTCGCGAGCGATCCCGGATACCAAGGCCGCGTGACCGTCCCGGTCCTCTGGGACAAAGAGCTGCGGCGCGTCGTCAGCAACTCCGACGACGACATCCTGCGCATGTTCGAAAGCGAGTTCGACGCATTCGCAACCAAGCCACAACTCGATCTCTATCCCCGCGACTTACGTGCCGAGATCGACGAGCTCAACGATCTCCTCTACGAAACGTTCAATAACGGCGTCTATTGCGCCGGATTTGCGACCGCGCAGACCCCCTACGAGCGGGCCGCCCGCGGGGTCTTCGAGACGCTCGATGCGATGGATGCACGCCTGGAAAACCGGCGCTATCTCTTCGGAGCTCGGCCACTCGAGAGCGACTGGCGCTTCTTCGTGACGCTCGTGCGCTTCGATCCCGTCTACTACGGCCACTTCAAGTGCAACTTGCGCCGGATCGTCGATTACCCGAACCTCTCCGGCTACCTGCGCGACCTCTACCAGATCGACGGCATCGCCGAGACCGTGAACTTTGACCACATCAAGCGGCACTATTACTTCACGCACGACGACATCAACCCGACGCGCATCGTTCCGATCGGGCCGCTGATGGACCTGACCGCGCCGCACGGCCGCGAGCCCCTAGCAAGCCAAGTAACCTAAAAAAATCGGTTGGAGGGCCATCTTGACATCGAACATATGTTCGATTAGGATGAATCTCCCATGGCGGCGTTGGCTGAGGTTTCGGACGATCGCCGGAGGGCCTTCGAGGCCCTCAAAATCCGCCTGACCGCAGCTGTCCCGCTTCCTTCTTTACCGGCCGACGAGCTCGTTCCAAGCGCCATTCCGGAGCTCGACCGGCTCCTCGGAGGCGGTCTACCGCGCGGAACCGTGGCGACGCTCGAAGGGGCGACCGGGCGCTGGAGCCTCGCGGCGGGGTTGATGGCTCGAGCGACGCGCCGCAGCCTGGTCGCGATCCTCGACGACGGCGCGCTCTATCCGCCCGCACTGGCCGAAGCGGGGGTCCGTCTCGAGCGCGTCTTAGTCGTGCCCGGACGCAAGTCGCTAGCGATCGTGCGCGCAGTGGACATCTTGCTGCGCGCGCGCATCTGCCAGCTGGTACTCATGCCGGCGATTGCCTTGCGCGATTCAGTCTGGACGCGGCTGGCAACGCTCGCGCATCGCAGCGGCGGGATCTTGATCGTGATAGCGCCGCATGCAGGCGCAACGTTGAGCGCCGCGGCCGGCCTGCGGCTGCACTGCGAGCTCGAGCGCGTTGCGATGCACGGCACGCGCGGTCTCTGGGGTACGTTCGGCGGCTTCGAGCTCCGTATCGACGTCCGCAAGCACAAACACATGGTTTCCGGGCGCCATGCTGCTCTGCGTTGACGTCGCCGCGAACTGGGTCGACGGAGAGCCGCAGAGCCTTGCGCTGTGGGAGGAGATGCTCGACGCGCTCGATGCGGTCTCGCCGCTGATCGATGACGCCGGACTCGGCCGGGCATTTCTCGACATGCACGGCATCGGCGATGGCACGTGCGCTTGGATGGCGCAGACGCGCGCGGCGCTATCTCGCTTCGGACACGCATTGCGGCTCGGCGCGGGATCGAACAAGATCGCCGCGCTGGCGGCGGCGCGCGTCGGCGACGGAACCGTCTGCGAGCAGGGCGCGGAGAGCGAAATGCTCGCGCCGCTGCCGCTAGAGCTGCTCGGCATCGAGCCGGAGACGATCGAACGGCTCCGGTTGCTGGGCATCGAGCGGCTGGGTGAGCTGGCGCGCTTGCCACACGGGCCGTTCGTGCGCCGCTTCGGCGCCGCGGCCGCGGCTTGGCACGAGCTGGCGCGCGGCATCGACCGCCGGCCCTTTACGCCGCGCGCCCACGCCGTCGCGATCGAGGCCTCAATCTTCGGCGAAGGGCGCGCGAGCGATGAGACCCAGGTGTTCTTCGCCCTGCGCATGCTGCTCGCACGCATCTGCGCCGATCTCGACTGCTGCGGCAAGCGCGCCGGCGCGTTGCGCCTGTCGGTCGAGCTGGAGGACGCCGATGCATGCGATTTCGACGTCCCGCTTGCGATCCCGACGGCGCACGAGCGCACGATGTTCGACATGCTGCGTGCAAAGCTCGAGGGGGCGACGTTCGCGGCCGCGATCGTCGGGCTGCGATTGCAGGCGCTCCAACTCGAGGAAGGAGGAGAAGCGCAGGCGTTCTTCTCGGCCGACGACTTCGATTCGCAGCGCGTCGCGGTGACGATCGCCCGGCTCGAAGCGGTGCTCGGCGAAGGAATCGCTCGAGCCAAAACGCGCGAAGCGCATCTGCTCGAAGAACGATTCGTCTACGAGCCTTTTACCCCGCCATGCGCAATCGACAGGCTCCGGCGCGTAGCGCCGGAGTTGAAGGACGAAGGACGAGGAACCGTGCCGCAGCTCCGATTGCTCGAAGTGCGCGAGGTGCCGGTGCAGCTGCGCGGCGGCGAGCCGGCGATCGTCGATCGCCAGGCGGTGCGACAATGCACCGGGCCGTGGCGCATCGCCGAGCGTCCCTATACACCCTCACCGGTAACGCGCGATGAATACGACGTCGTTTTAGAAGACGGAACGTTTGCACGCATCTACCGCCAAGGCTCGCACTGGTACCTCCGCGGCGTGTATGAGTGATCCATGTATGCCGAGTTGCACGCTTGGTCCAATTTCAGCTTTCTGCAGGGCGGTTCGCACCCCGAAGAGCTGGTAGATCGCGCGGCAGAGCTGGGCCTAGCGGCGCTCGCGCTGACCGATCGCGACGGCCTCTACGGAGCGGTGCGCTTCTCGACCTACGCGCGTAAGCGCGGCGTCGCGGCGATCGTCGGCAGCGAGCTTACCTTTGAAGACGGTGCGCGGATCGTGATCTTGGTGGAAGACGAGCGCGGTTATGCAAATCTCTGCCGGCTGATTTCGGCGGCGCAGATGCGGGGCAGCAAGGGCGACGCGCGCCTGCGTATGGAGGATCTCGAGGGCGGCGCCGCCGGATTGATCGCGCTGTCGGGCGGCCCGTTCGGCCGCGTGGAGCGCGCGCTCGTGCGCGACGGCCGGGAGGCGGCGGCGCGAGAGGCAAGCGTCCTGAGCGCGCTGTTCGAGCGGCGCTTCTATCTCGAGCTCCAACAGCATCTCACCCCGCCGGAGGCGCAGCGCAACGTGGAGCTCGTGCGGCTCGCGCGGGAGTGCCGCTTGCCGTATGTCGCGACCAACGGCGTGGTCTATGCTACCAAAGAGGACGCGCTGGTGGCCGACGTGTTCGCTTGCGTGCGCGGGGGCACGACGCTTGCGGCCGCGCGGGCCGCCAACCAGCTGCGTCCCAACGCGGAGTTCCATCTCAAGGCTCCTGCGGCGATGCGCCGGCTCTTCGCCGAGTACCCGGAGGCGCTCGAGCGAAGCATCGAGATCGTGCGGCGCTGCCGTTTTCGGCTGGAACGCCAGACCGGGCAGTTCCCGCTCTTTCCGGTGCCGGAGGGGAGTTCGCCGCAGCGCTGCCTGCGCGAGCTCGTCTATGAGGGAGCCGCGCGACGGTACGCGATGCCGCTCGAAACGCGGGTGGAGCGACAGCTCGAATACGAGCTCGGCTTGATCGCCAAGATGGATCTGGCCGGCTATTTCTTGATCGTCTGGGACATCGTGCGCGAGGCGGCCCGGCTAGGTGTGCTCTGTCAGGGGCGCGGCTCGGCGGCGAACTCGGCAGTCTGCTACGCCCTGGGCATCACCGCCGTCGACCCGATCGGGATGAATCTGCTCTTCGAACGGTTCATGTCGGAGGAGCGGCGCGAGATTCCCGACATCGACATAGACTTCGCGCATCAAGATCGCGAGCGCGTGATTCAGTACGTCTACGAACGCTACGGCCGAACCAACGCCGCGATGGTGGCCGAGGTGATCACGTATCGAACGCGCTCCGCGATCCGCGACGTAGGCAAGGCCCTGGGCTTGAGTCTCGAGCAAGTCGACATAATCGCGCGCGAATACGACGCGCGCGAGGAGCTTCCCGACGAGGCCGGTCCGGAGCTCCTCTTCGCGATCTGCCGCCGGATCGCGAACTTTCCGCGCCACCTCGGTATCCATTCCGGCGGCATGCTGATCACGCGCGATCCGCTGGTGTGCGTGGCGCCGGTCGAGTGGGCGACGATGCGCGATCGCACCGTCGTTCAGTGGGACAAGGACGATCTGCAAGACCTAGGCTTGATCAAGATCGACCTGCTCGGCCTGGGGATGCTCTCGCTCTTGCGCGAGGCGTTTACGCTGTACCGCGGCTGCGTCGAGCGCGGCGACGTCTGGCTGCCGCCCGCGGTGGCGCGCGATCTCCAGCTGCACACGATCCCGCCGGACGATGCGAAGACGTACGAGATGATCGGGCGCGCCGATACGATCGGCGTCTTTCAGATCGAGTCCCGCGCGCAGCAGTCGATGCTGCCGCGCATGAAGCCGGCCTGCTTTTACGACATCGTCATGCAGGTGGCGATCATTCGCCCCGGACCGATTCAGGGCGAGATGGTCCATCCATTTCTCCGCCGGCGCTCGGGGGTCGAAGCCGTAACCTATCCGCATCCGAAGCTGAAGCCCGTCTTGGAACGGACGCTCGGCGTGCCGCTCTTTCAGGAACAGGGAATGCGCCTCGCCATCGAGGCGGCCGGATTCTCCGGCGGCGAGGCCGACGAGCTGCGCCGCGCGATGGGCCATAAGCGCTCGCGCGAGCGCATGCAGGCGATGCGCCAGAAGCTCATCGACGGCATGGTCTGCAACGGCATCGACGCGAGCGTCGCCGAGCAGCTCTTTCATATGTTGGAGGGGTTTGCCGACTACGGATTTCCGGAGTCGCATGCCGCGAGCTTCGCGCTGCTGGCATACGCGTCGGCATTTCTCAAATGCCACCTGCCGGCCGTGTTTGCGGCCGCGATCCTCAACGTGCAGCCGATGGGCTTCTACTCGACGGAGGTTCTGGTCAACGACGCGCGCCGCCACGACGTGCGCGTGAACTCGATCGAGGTCAACGCCAGCGGCTACTGGTCACACGTGGAGAGCGACGGCGCGCTGCGCTTGGGATTTCATCTCGTGCGCGGCCTCGGCGAAGCGCAGCGCAAGAGCTTGGAAGACGCCATCGCCCACGGGCCGTTCGCAGACGTGCTGGCGTTCGCGCAGAGAACTCGGCTCCAGCGCGAGACGCTGGAGAACCTGGCGATCGCGGGTGCCTTCGCGCCCTGGTACGGCTCGCGCCGCGAGGCGATGTGGGCGCTGCGCGGCATCGACGAGCGCGAGGCGCGCGGCGAGCTCGGATCGCTGATGGATGTGGACGAGCCGCCGGTCGAGTTCCAACCGGTGGCGCCGAAGCGGCTCGCGGCGCTCGACCTCTGGTCGACCGGCGTCACCGCCGGCGGACAAGTGATGGAACACTTTCGAGAGAAGCTCGCCGCGCTGCACGTGGTACCGGCGGCGCGATTGCGCGAGCTGCCGCGCAACGGCAGATGCCGTGTCGGCGGCCTGGTGATCACGCGCCAGCGTCCGGGCACGGCCAAGGGCTTCGTCTTCTTGACGCTGGAGGACGAGACGGGGCTCGTCAACGTCATCGTGCGCCCCGACGTCTACGAAGCGTTTCGCCGCCCGATCCGCTCGTCGCCCACGTTGATCGTCGAGGGAACGCTGCAGAAGGAGAGCGGCTGCATCGACGTCCTCGCCAAGAAGGTCTGGAGCTTCAGCGATGAGGGCATCACGCGCACCGTCGGCATCCACAGCTTCCAATAAAAAGCGTGCGCCCCGCGAACGGAGCGCACGCGTCATACTGCCGAGGTAGGATGCTAGAAGACCGCGTTGGGCGACTCGCCAACGCCCTCCGCGCCGTCGATTCCGTCGCTCGTCGTGATCGTGTGCACGAGGGACATCGACGGATAGCTGTAGACGGTCACCGTGGTCGATCCCGAGTTAGCGTTGAACAGGAGGTTCTCTGCCGAGTTGAGCGAGCAGTGGAACGGATCTGAGAGCCCGCTCACCAGCACCGTCGCGGACGTATAGGGCGGCGCGATGAGGTCGATGTTGCCCGTCTGGTCGTCGGCGATCAGGTTACCATTCTTGTCGATGATCAGGCCGGCCGACTCACTGATCGTGGCGCCGAGCAGGTGTGGGCTGCCGCTGATGAACTCTGTGAATTGACCGTCGGCTGCGACGAACACGTCGCCGCTAGTGTCGACCGCGACGCCCTCGGGATTCGAGATGGAGAACGTCGCCTTCACCGTGTTGCTGCACTGCGCGTACTCACGGACGGCACCGCCTTCGAAATCGGTGACGTAGACGTTGCCTGCGCTATCGGTCGTGCCGTTGATGGGGTCGGTCAGGCTCGTCGAATAGGTGCAGGTCGGTGACCCGGCGCCTTTTTTGTATTCGACGACGTTGCTGACAACATTGGCGACGTAGACGTTGCCTTTCTTGTCGACCCAAACGCCGTCTGACGTGGTAATGCCGCTGGTGATGTCGCCGACCTTCGTGTAGGTCGAGTTCTTGAACACGAAGACGTTGCTCCCGGCGTCCGAGATGAAGAACTCTTTTTCGATCCGTCTCCGGTGCCGGTCTGGGGCGATCTGCGGCGAGAAGAAACGGGGCGATAGGCGCGACTCTCCGGAGAAGCGGCTGTCGTTACCCGACGCGAGCATGTAAGGAGGCAGGCCGTGCGCCGTCGCCGGCAACGCCGACGTTCCGGCATTCGAGCTTTGCGATCCGCCGGAGCACCCGGCGAAGAGAACGGCCGTGGCAACTGCCGAAACGGCCGATAGCGAGGCTATTTTCACGAGTTGGCCCTCCCGGGTGGCTTAAGTTGGGGCAGAGCACTTTCGCACGCCCGCTCGCTCGGCCCTACGACTGAGCTCTAAAAAACCGCGTCGGGCGAAATGGCCACACCCTCGACTGTCGTGATGCCGCTCCCCGAGACGGTCTCCAGCAAGTCGCCGGCCGGATACGAGTAGATCGTTACGCTCGCCGAACCGGAGTCGGCGCTGTACAGGCGGCTCTCGCGCTTGTTGAGAGCGAGCCGGAACGGATCGTAGAGGCCGTTGACGAGGAGCTTCGGCGTGTCGTACGGAGGGGGGATGACGTCGATCGAACCCGCCTGGTCGTCCGCGATCAGGTTGCCCTTCTTGTCGAGCACGATGCCGCCGGGCTTCGTGACGGTTGCTTTCAGTAGCTTGGGCTTGGCCTTGCCCTTGACGAACTCTTCGAATCCGCCGAACGCGCCGTTGTAGTAGGCAACGAAAACGTCACCGGCCGAATTGACCGCGATGCCCTCGGGGCCGGTCACGATCGCGTGCTGCACGGTCACCTTGTTACGACACTGCGGGTACACGTCGACGTAGCCGGTTGTGCGGAAATCGTTGAAGTCGACGACATAGACGTTTCCCTGGTCGTCGGTCGTGACGTCGATTGGATCGATGAGATGCGCGTTATATCGGCAGACGGGCAACCGGCCTCCACGCTGGTACTCCGTGACGTTCTTTGCATTGATGTTAGTAACGTAGAGGTTGCCGTGCCGGTCCACCCAAATGCCGTCGGAGCCGTGAACGCCGTGCGTGATCTCGCGGGCTACGTGATACGGCGTGCCCCGCAGCACGAAGACCTCGTTGCCCAGGTTCGCGACGAACAGCGCGTGCTCGACCGCGCCCAGTTCCGGCGTCGCGATCGCCGGCGCTGCCGCTCGATCCGTAAGGCCGACCGAGCTGACGCCGCCCGAACATCCGCTGGACAGCGCCATCGCGCAGGCGATGATCAATGCTTTCTTCATGAGCAGGGCGCAATTCGCGAGCGTGCGGAAGCGGCCCTGGCAGGGCCGCCGGCAAGCGGTCGCGATGAAGTCGAGCATGCTGATCGTCAACACGAAGAAAATCGCGCCAATAAAGTGGTCTTCGCCAAAAGGGACCATGGTGGGCGAAGGGATCGAGGTGTCGGAGGCGCTGGGACGCAAGCCGCGGTCGATGGATCTTCGAGAGCGCCATCCGTTCGATATCGAGATTCTCCGCATTCCCTCCGGTAAGGCGCCTTATCCCTATCATTCGCACAGCGCGCAGTGGGAGTTCTATCACGTCATCTCTGGAAGCGGCAGCGTGCGGCACGAGGGCGGAACGGAGCGCGTGGTCGAGGGCGACGCGTGCATCTTCGAGCCGGGCCAGCCCCATCAGTTCTTCAACGACGGCGCCGAGGATCTCGTTATCTACGTCGTGGCGGACAATCCGATCGGCGAAGCGTCGTACTATCCCGATAGCGCCAAGTGGGGCGTGCCGATACCCGAGCGCCGCATCATTCGCTCGGAGGCGCTCGACTATTTCGATGGCGAGGAGTGACGCAGCGCAAACGCGGCGGTCCGCGCGCCTGCTATAAAGCCAACGGCGCGCCGAAGGCCGCCTTCGCGACGCGGCAGCTCGCCCTCCGCGCGATTCCGTCGACCTCGAAGGGGCTGCGGCCGTATCGCTGCGAGCAGCACGGCTGGCATTTGGGTCACTCGTGATCGCCGGAGGGCCGCCGTACGGCGGTGAGAAAGAGCGCCTGGCGATGACTCGCCGTTTCCCCATACCGCTGGTCCTAACGCTCGCCTTCTTGGCGCTGCTGGTCGGTGTGCTCGTAGTCGGCGGCGTGCTCGTCCGTTCGATCCTGACCACGTCGTACGCCGATGCGGAACAGGTTCGGGCGGCCCGCATTGACGCCGCGGACGCCCAGCGCGCGCAGCTCGACGAGGAGACGGGCGTTCGCGGCTTCGCGGCGGTGCGCGACCCGCTGCTGCTCGAGCCGTACTTCCGCGGTCGAGCCGCGCTTCCGGTGCTGTTATCGCACCTGCGCTCGGCGGTTAATGCGCTGGAACTGCGCGACGCGGCGCGGCTCGTCGCCGACGCGCACGCTACTAACCAGCGCTGGCTGCGGCGGGTCGCGTTTCCGTTGATACTCGTCAAGAGGCGCAACGGACACGTGCTCGAGCTGCACGGAAAGATTCTCGTGGACCGCTTTCGTGACGACTTCACCGGGATCGACGCCGGCCTCGTGCGCCGCGAGCGCCAGGGCGACGCGCGC
Source organism: Vulcanimicrobiota bacterium (assembly GCA_963752825.1). GTDB lineage: Bacteria > Vulcanimicrobiota > Vulcanimicrobiia > Vulcanimicrobiales > Vulcanimicrobiaceae > Cybelea. The sequence goes on from CAVVZF010000001.1 coordinate 1,934,172, forward strand.
GCAATGCGTGCGATCGGCCTGGCCAACGTCTTTGCCATCGGTGCCGTCGTCGCCGTGATCGCCGCCGCCGTGCTCTTCACAATTCAACAGTACCGGCTGGCGGCCCGGCTCGAGCAGGAGCGCGCGAACTCCGAGGAGCAACGTCGCCGCGCCGCCGAGATTCGCGCCGCCTACGACACGGAAAAGCGCATCGCGGATACGCTCCAGGAGGCGTTCGCGCAGACGGTTCTCCCAAAGGTGGCCGGCGTGCGATTGAGCGCGACTTACGTGCCCGCAACGGAAGAGGCGAAGGTCGGAGGCGACTGGTACGATGCCGTCCAGCTGCCGGACGATCGGGTGCTCCTCGCCATCGGCGACGTCGCCGGTCACGGGATCGAGGCGGCAGTTGCGATGAACAAGACACGGCAGATGCTGATCTCGAGCGCGCTGGCAGATCCCTCGCCCGGGAGCATTCTCGAGCGCGTCAACACCGGGCTCATCACCGCCGGCTTCCCGATGATCACGGCGATCGCCGGCCTCGTGGACGCGCGCGCGTGCGAGTTCAGCTATGCCGTTGCCGGTCATCCCGCGCCCGTGTTGTTCGAGCCCGGCGGCCGGGCGCGATTCCTGGACGTCGGCGCCCTGCCTCTCGGGGTCAACCCCGACGCGAGCTATGCCACGCAGCGCGTCAAGAGCGTGCCTGGCGCGATGCTCGTGCTCTACACCGACGGCGTGATCGAACATTCACACAACGTGCTCGAAGGCGAGACGTTGTTGCTGGAAGCGATCGAAGCGGCGGCCCAGAAAGCCGGCGATCCGGCGAAAGTCATTCGAGACCAGATATTCGATCATCGTCGCGTTTCCGACGACATAGCGATACTGACGATCCACTTCTTGGATCCGGCGGCGGCCGGCGCACCCGATGCAGTCGCACTGCGGAGAACGGCGTGAATCAAAGCGACAGCATCAAGACGATCCGTCTGAGCGGCGAGCTCGAGATCGGCCGCAAGGACGAGATACGCGAGGCCCTGCGCCGTTCGGCCGGCGATCGTGCCGTCCTCGTCGACCTCTCAGACGTGACGTACGCCGACTCGGTGGCCCTGACCGAGCTTTTGCGTTTCTGCCTGTCGTCGTCGCACGACGCGATTCCGGTCGCCCTGGTGGTGCGCACGCCGCAGTTCGCGCGGGTCGTCGAGTACGCCGGATTAGCCGGCGCCTTCAAGATCTTCGGCGATAGCGGCGCGGCCCTGTCCTATCTCGAGCAGGGCGCCGGCGCATGAAGCGCGCCTCCGAGCTGCGCCTGCACTGCCCGGCGCAACCGCAGTACGTCGCTCCGATCCGGCACGCGCTCACGGCATTTCTGGAAGCGCTGCAATTCGACCGCGCCGTTCGAGACGACGTTACCACCGCGGCGGGCGAGGCGCTGGCCAACGTCGTGGAGCACGCTTATGCGCGCAGCTCGAACAAGACGGCGCGCGACGTGCAGTTGCTCGCGCGCGTGGACCGTGGCGGTCGGCTCTGGGTCGACGTGTTGGATCGTGGCTCGTTCATCCGGCGCAAGCCGCTTCCGGGACGAGGCTTCGGCCTGCGCATCATTCGGGCGATCGCGCAGCAACTGCGCATCGACACGACGCGGGGCACTTGCGTGAGCATGACGTTCGTGGGCGCCGCATTCGAGGAGAAAAGATGATTGGCGTCATCATCGGAGCGGCGGATATTCTTTTCCCGTTGTCGTAACGGGTAGCAGTTTAACTTTGCTGCAAGGAGCACCCGTTTCATGCAATCCATCTCGCTCTCGGGCCGAACGCTCTGCGTGGCGGTCGTCGCGCTCTGCATCACCGGCTGTAGCAGCAACGGTGGGGCCGTATCTCCGGGCCTGCCGGCAGCGAGTCGGTCGAACTCATATGTAGCGTCGCCGGCGCAGCGCATCCTGCACGGTCCGTCGAGCCGCAAGATCAAGCACATCGTCATCATGGTTCAAGAGAACCGCAGCTTCAACGACCTGTTCAAGGGGTACAAGGGAGCTACGACGGCGAGCTACGGCTACGATTCCTACGGCGCCAAGGTCAAGCTGCTCCCGATCGGGCTGGAGACGACGTGGGACATCGATCACAGTTCCGGGGCCTTCTTCGCTGCGTGCGACGGCACGGGCAGCATACCCGGCACCAACTGTAAGATGGACGGTTTCAATAAGGAATACGTCGGCTGCGGCAGCCAATGTCCGATCCCGCACCCGCAGTACGCGTACGTGCCGCGCAGCGAGACGCAGCCGTACTTCGACATGGCCAGGGAGTGGGTGCTGGCCGACCAGATGTATGCATCGAATTTCGACGCGAGCAGCTTCATCTCGCATCAGTACATCATCGCGGGCCAAGCGGAGTCGGCGGTCAATTATCCCGATAGCAACTGGGGCTGCCCCGGCGGGCCGAGCGACATGATCTCGAAGGTCGGCCCGCAGCGCCAGATTCCGTACGGCTACGAAGTAGTCTGTTGGGATCCGACAACGCTCGGCGACGAGCTCGACAAAGCCAAAGTGTCCTGGGCCTTCTATGGCGAGATCTACTCCGGCTATCCGTTCATCTGGGTCGCCTATCAGGCGATCAATCACATCTATAACGGGCCGGACTGGAGCAAGGACATGATCAGTCCGCCCAAACAGATCATCACCGACGTCGCCAACGGCAAGCTGCGGTCGGTGAGCTGGGTGACGCCGAGCTGGGGCAACTCCGATCACGCGGGCAGCGGCTCGAAGACCGGACCGTCGTGGGTCACGTCGGTCGTCAACGCGATCGGCGAATCGAAGTACTGGGACTCGACCGCGATCTTCCTCTTCTGGGACGATTACGGCGGTTGGTACGATCCGGAGCCGCCGGCCTATGCCGACTACGACGGTCTGGGCATGCGCCTGCCGATGGTGGTCATCTCGCCCTACGCTCTGCACGGACGCGTCTCGCACGTGCACTACGAGCACGGCAGCATTTTGAAATTCGTGGAAGAGACGTTCGGTCTAGGCAGTTTGGCGGCCAGCGACAAACGAGCGAACTCCCCGGACCCGTGCTTCGACTTCAAGCGCCGGCCGCGCGCGTTCGTGCCGATCCAGGCGCCGTACGATAGGGCGTTCTTTCTGCACCAGCCTCCCGACAACCACGTCGTAGACGCGGAATAGATGCGGCTTCGAGCCGCCACGGGGACCGGAAGCATTCCGGCAATGCACGGATAAGGAGTTTTTCCTGCACCAACCCATCGATCCACGAATCCCAGACTGGGAGTAACTCAAAGGAGGTCCTCAAAAATGCGCTTCAAGCTTCATGCCGCCCGGGCACTGCCGCTCGCGGCGGCAACGATTCTGCTCTCGGCGTGCAACGGCGGCGGGGCCGTCTCGCCCGGCCTGCCGGTCGCGAGTGCGCCGAGCTCACACCTAGCGCCCCTCGCCCAGCACGTGATGCGCGGCCCGTCGAACGGCAAGATCAAGCACATCGTCATCATCGTTCAAGAGAACCGCAGTTTTAACGATCTATTCAAGGGCTACCAGGGCGCCACGACGGCCAGCTACGGCTACGATACCAACGGCGACAAGATCAAGCTGCTGCCGATCCCCCTCGAGACAAACTGGGATCTCGAACACGACTCCTATGGCGACATCGCGGCCTGCAACGGCACCGGCAGCCTACCCGGCACGAACTGTCAGAACAACGGCTTCAATCAGGAGTGGGTCGGCTGCGGGAGCAGCTGCCCGATCCCGCATGCGCAGTACGCCTACGTGCCGCGGAGCGAGACGAAGCCGTACTTCGCCATGGCCAAGGAGTGGGTGCTGGCCGACCAGATGTACGCATCGAACTTCGACGCCAGCAGCTTCATCTCGCATCAGTACATCATCTCCGCTCAGGCCGAGAAGGCGATCAACTTTCCCTACAGCTCCTGGGGCTGTCCCGGCGGCCCGAACGATAAGATCAACGAGGTCGGTTCGCAGCGCCAGCCGACCGGTTCGGAGGTCGTATGCTGGGATCCCACGACGCTCGGCGACGAGCTCGACAAGGCCAGCATCTCGTGGGCGTTCTACGGTGTGATGTACTCGGGGTACCCATGGATTTGGATCGCGTACCAGGCGATCAATCACATCTATAACGGTCCGGACTGGAGCAAAGACATCATTGCCCCGCCGTCGCAGATCATCAACGACGTAGCCAACGGCAACCTGCGCACGGTCAGCTGGGTGACTCCGACGTGGACCAACTCTGATCACGCGGGCAGCGGCTCGAACACGGGGCCGTCGTGGGTTACGTCGGTCGTGAACGCGATCGGCGAATCGCAGTACTGGGACTCGACGGCGATCTTCGTCTTCTGGGACGACTACGGCGGCTGGTACGATCCCGAGCCGCAGCCCTACGCCGATCTCGACGGCCTGGGCATGCGCATCCCGATGCTGGTGATCTCGCCCTACGCCCGGCACGGGCGAGTTTCGCACGTGCAGTACGAGCACGGCAGCATCCTGAAGTTCGTGGAGGACACGTTCGGACTCGGCCGCCTGTCGGCCAGCGACGCGCGCGCCAAATCGCCGGCGCGCGACTGCTTCGACTTCAAGATGCCGCCGCGAGCGTTTGTGCCGATCCAGTCTCCCTACGACAGGGCGTTCTTCTTACATCAGCCGCCCGACAATCACGTCGTGGACGCCGAGTAATGCGCGCCGCAACCCCCGCCGCCGTCGCCGCGGCGCTGCTGCTCGCGGCGTGTAACGGCGGAGGCTCGAGCGTCTCGCCCGGCTTGCCGGCGGCGAATCCCGTCGCCGGCTCCACGCGTTCGTTCGCGTCGTCCGACCGCATCGTTCCCGGGATCTCGAGCGGCAAGATCAAGCACATCGTCATCGTCGTTCAGGAGAATCGCAGCTTCAACGACCTGTTCCACGGCTTCCCGGGCGCGAAGACCGCCGACTACGGCTACGACAGCTACGGGAAGAAGATCGAGTTGCTGCCGATCGGGCTGGAGACGTATTGGGACATCGACCACAGCTCGTGGGCCTTCTTCGCGGCCTGCAACGGAATGGGCAGCATTCCGGGCACGCACTGCCAGATGAACGGCTTCAACAAGGAGAGCGCCGGATGCGGCAGCACTTGCCCGATCAAGCATCCGCAGTACGCGTACGTGCCGTACAGTGAGACGAAGCCGTACTTCGACATCGCCAAGCAGTACGTGCTCGCCGACCGGATGTACGCTTCGAATTTCGATGCCAGCAGCTTCGTCTCGCATCAGTACATCATCTCGGGCCAAGCCGAGTCGGCCGTCAACTATCCCGTCGGCAGCTGGGGGTGCCCCGGCGGGCCGAGCGACGTGGTCTCGGAGGTCGGACCGCAGCGACAGATCCCGTACGGCTACGAGGTCGTGTGCTGGGATCCGACGACGCTCGGCGACGAGCTCGACAAGGCGCACATCTCGTGGGCGTACTACGCGGTCGGGTACTCGACTGGCAGCCCCGGCATCTGGAGCGCGTATCAGGCGATCAACCACATTTACAACGGTCCCGACTGGGACAAAGACGTCATCTCGCCACCGTCGCAATTCCTCACCGACGTCGCGAACGGAAAGCTGCGCTCCGTCACCTGGGTCACGCCGACGTGGCCGAACTCCGATCACGCGGGCAGCGGCTCGAAGACCGGGCCGTCGTGGGTCACGTCGCTGGTCAACGCGGTCGGCGAATCGAAGTACTGGGACTCTACCGCCATGTTCATCTTCTGGGACGATTATGGCGGCTGGTACGACCCGGAGCCGCCCGCATATAAGGACTACGACGGTCTCGGCCTGCGGCTGCCGATGCTGGTCGTGTCGCCGTATGCGAAGAAGAGCTATGTCTCACACATCCACTACGAACACGGCAGCATCCTGAAGTTCGTGGAGGACACGTTTGGCTTGGGCAGATTGGCCGCCAGCGACAAGCGAGCCAAGTCCCCGGCCCGCGACTGCTTCGACTTCAACGCGCCGCCGCGGAAGTTCGTGAAGATCCACGCGCCGTACGATCGCGCCTTTTTCCTGCATCAGCCGCCGGATTATCACGTACCCGACGCCGAATAACTGAGGGCCGATGAAGTTCGCAAGCGTACCGATGGCGGCTGCGGCGCTGCTCCTCGCTGGCTGCGGGGGAGGCGGCTCGGCCGCGTCGCCGGATCTGCCGGTCGCGAGCGGGCGCCAGCCGGGTGCGTTCGTGCCGCAGCGGGGCGCCGAGCGCGGACCGTCGAGCGGTAAGATCAAACACATCGTCATCATCGTTCAAGAGAATCGCAGCCTCAACAACTTGTTTTACGGTTTTCCGGGCGCGCGAACGGTGAGCCACGGCTACGACTCGCGCAATCGACGCGTCAAGCTCGCGCCGATCGGACTCGAGACGCATTGGGACGTCGGCCACGGCTCGAAGGACTTCTTCCAGGCGTGCGACGGTACGGGAAGTATTCCGGGGACGAACTGCCGGATGAACGGCTTCGACAAGGAATACGCGGGCTGCGGCCAGTGCCCGGTACCGCATCCGCAGTACGCGTACGTGCCGGGCAGCGAGTCGAAACCCTACTTCGACATGGGCAAAGAGTACGTGCTGGCGGACGAGATGTTCGCGTCGAACTTTGACGGAAGCAGCTTCGTCTCGCATCAGTACATCATCGCCGGCCAGGCGGAATCGTCGGTCGACTGGCCATTTTCGGCGTGGGGCTGCCCGGGCGGACCGAGCGACAAGGTCGCGATCGTGGGTCCGCAGCGCCAGGTCCCCGACGGCTTTCAGGTCGCATGCTGGGACACCACGACGCTCGGCGACGAGCTCGACAAGGCCGGCCTCTCGTGGGGGTTCTACACTTCCCAGTGGGATCAAGACGGCGGCGTGTGGAGCGCCTATCAGGCCATCGATCACATCTATAACGGCCCGGACTGGAACAAAGACGTCATCACGCCGCAGACCAAGTTCTTCAACGAAGTTTCGAAAGGAGAACTTCGCGCGCTGACCTGGATCACGCCCACTTGCGCCAACTCCGACCACGCCGGCTGCGGCTCGAACACGGGGCCGTCCTGGGTCACGCAGCTCGTCAACGCGATCGGCGAGTCGCAGTATTGGGATTCGACGGCGATCTTCGTCTTCTGGGACGACTACGGCGGCTGGTACGATCCACAGCCGCCGAAATACGTCGACTATGACGGGCTCGGGATTCGCATTCCGATGCTGATCCTATCGGCATACGCGAAGAAGGGGTACGTCTCGCACGTGCACTACGAGCACGGGAGCATCTTGAAGTTCGTCGAGGACACGTTCGGGCTCGCGCGACTCTCCGCCAGCGACACGCGCGCCAAATCGGTAAAAGACGCGTTCGACTTTTCGAAGCCGCCGCGCACCTTCGTCCCGATCCAGAGCCCCTACGATCGCGCCTATTTCATGCGTCAGCCGGCCGATCTGCGGGTTCCGGACTCCGAGTAGATGAGAGCGGGGGCGCCCTGCGTCGCGGTCGCGGCGCTCTTTCTCTCGGCATGCGGACCGAGCGCCGTGCCTGGCTCCGCGCCGGCGCTGCCCGCCGCGAGCTCCGCGCGCGCGCGCGCCCTTCCTCACGCCGTTGGGAGCGGGCCCTCGCGCGGCAAGATCAAGCATATCGTGATCCTCGTTCAAGAGAACCGGAGCTTCAACAACCTGTTCTACGGCTTTCCGAATGCGAAGACCGTGAGCTACGGTCAGGACTCGAAGAACGACAAGATCAAGATCCGGCCGCTCAGCATCGCGACGTGGTGGGACATCGACCATAGCGCAAACTCGTTCATTGCGGCGTGCGACGGTACTGGCAGTATTCCGGGCACCGACTGCCGTATGAACGGATTCAATCTGGAGCCCGTCGGCTGCGGGCCGCCCGAGCCGGCCTGTCCGATTCCCAATCCGATGTACAGCTACGTGCCGCACTCCGAGATAAAACCGTACTTCGACATGGCCAAGCAGTACGTGCTCGCCGATCAGATGTACGCTTCGAACTTCGATGCCAGCAGCTTCGTCTCGCACCAATACATCATCGCGGGTCAGGCTCAATCCAGCGTCAACTATCCGTTCAGCTTGTGGGGCTGCCCCGGCGGACCGAGCGACATGATCGCTACCGTCGGTCAGCAGCGGCAGTTCCCAACCGGTTACGAGGTCGTGTGTTGGGATCCGACGACGCTCGGCGACGAGCTCGACAACGCCGGCATCTCGTGGGCGTTCTATACTGCCACGATCCACGGAGACGAGGGCATTTGGAGCGCCTACCAGGCGATCAGTCACATCTACAACGGCCCGGACTGGGGCAAGGACATTATCACGCCGCAGACCCAGTTCTTCAGCGACGTGTCGAACGGCAAGCTCCGCGCGGTCAACTGGATCACGCCGACATGGGAGAACTCCGATCACGCCGGCAACAAATCGAACACCGGGTCTTCCTGGGTCGCCTCGGTGGTCAACGCGATCGGCGAATCGAAATACTGGGACTCGACCGCGATCTTCGTCTTCTGGGACGACTACGGCGGCTGGTACGACCCGGAGCCGCCGGCGTATAAGGACTACGACGGTCTGGGCATGCGCATTCCGATGCTGATTATCTCAGCCTACGCGAAAAAAGACCGCGTCTCGCACGTGCACTACGAGCACGGCAGCATCCTCAAGTTCGTCGAGGACACCTTTGGTTTGGCGAGGCTGGCGCCGAGTGATACGCGCGCCAACTCGCCCGCGCGCGACGCCTTCGACTTCAAGGATCCGCCGCGCCCGTTCGTGCGGATCGAGAGCCCTTACGACGAAGGCTACTTTAAACGCCAGCCCAGCGACCACCGCGTCCCCGACGCGGAGTGACCCTTAGTCTCGCTTACCTCCCGACACCAGGGCGGTGAAGCCGTGGCGATTGCCTTGCGAGTCCAGATACCATCCGGCGATGGTATGCTGAGCGTTGATGCTGGTGATGACGGTCGTGCCGGCCGCCGCCGGTTCGTCCACCGACTGCCAGTATTTCCCGCCTGGGCTCGTCGGGTTGGTCAGGATGTAGCCGTGGGTCGTGCCGCCGCTGTCGACGTACGATCCCACGATCTGCTCCTCGAAGTCTAGTCCGAACGCCTGCGTACTCGTCGCCTTCGGGTACGCGAACGTCGTGTACACTCCGCCGCGCAAGAGCCAGCCTTCGACCGTGCCGCCGTTGGTGGTCTCGACCCCCGCGATATCGCCGCGCAGGTTGACGATCGTGGCTTGCGCGCTCTGCGCGTTGGGCGGCGCGAGCGCAGTGTACTTGTTCGCCGTAACGATCAGCTCGAAGGGCATATCGTTGCCGGAGTTGTCTTCGTAGAACCCGACGGCGATGTCCGAGCCGTTGATGCTGAGCAGCTCGTCGATGAAGCCGGGCTTCTTCGGGGTCTTGAAGTCCTTGTAGAGCGTGAAGATGCCGTGGTTCTGAACGAAACCCCAGCTGTTGTGCTGCTTCGTGTTGTCGAGGAAGTAGCCGGCGCGGAGGTGGTCCGTGCTCATCGCCTGGAGATAGGTGTTGACGGCTCCCGGGTAGTCGACTTGCCGGAACTTCGTATACGGCGGCTGCGTGATCCACCCGTGGCTTGGATCGCCCTGCGATCCGCTACCGTAGTTGCCGGAGATCGCCCCGAGCTCGTTGATGCTCGTCACCTCATTGAACTTGCTGCTGCCGGGGTCGTCCACCGTGGTGAACTGGAAGTCGTACGGCGTCGGCGACGGCTTGGTGGCCGGACTGACGGCGCTCGGCCTTAGGCTGGAGGCACCCTGCAGGGGAGGTCCGACCGGGGAGGGTCCGCTACAGGCCGCCACGACGGCGGCGCAGGCGGCGACGAGAAAAGTAGCATACTGCCCCTTACGCGTCTCGAGAAAGGAGTAAGACATGTGGAGATCCTCTGAAAAATAAATAACAAGAACGGATGGGGGCCCCACGAACGGAGGTCGCGCTCATTCCAGGGGAGTCGAGAGAGGCGCTGGGCCTCTTGCCTAGTTCAGTGGCACTCATCGTTCCGCTAGGTTTGTTGGTAGTGATGCAAAGTTTGCCAAGCGGCCCTATCCTTGGAGGCGTTTTGGTACTAGTATATTCGTACTATCACTTGTGCTTCCTGGCGCCACCCGGCGTTGAAAGGTAAGACGAATGCGTAAGACCATTGTGGCGGTGTCACTGGCGATGTGCGCGGCCCTTCTGGGCGGATGTGCCGGGGGCGGCATGAGCGGCGGATCGCTCCTCCCCTCTGCCAGCCGGCTCCACTCGCTCGACTCGGTCGGGGGCGGCCTGCCGCCGCCGCAGATGCATCAGGGCGACTCGGTTGGAGGCGGCCTGCCTCGCCCGGGAACGCGGATGCATCAGGGCGACTCGGTCGGGGGCGGCCTGCCGCCGGCAAAGAAGCAGAAAGGCTAACTCGGACCCACAATAGAAAAGCCGCCGTCCGGCGGGTTGACCACCGGCGCCCTGGCATCACGCTCTGAATCCACCACACGGGGACTAATGCTGACAACGGTTAGACAAGCTCGTCCGGTCTTCGACCACGACGACTTCAACAGCGCACTGAAGGCTGCGGACTATGAACGCTGTCGCGAACTCATCGCGGCAGGCGATACGCTCGAGGCCGCGCTGGCGGCCGCCCGGCTCGCGATCCGCGAACGCCGGTTCGTAGATGTCGTCGGGTCGCTCTCGGACTTCCCCGCTGCATCACCTGCCATGCGCGCGGAGCGCGACGTGCTGCTGGGCGCGGCGCTCGGCTCGACCAGGGATTACGTCGCGGGGCGCAGGCTGATCGACCGCGCGCTCGCCGACCTCGCTCCAGGTGATCCGCTCTACGATGAGGCCTACTATCAGAAGTCGGCGATTGCGTGGATGCAGCACGAGCATCGCGAGGCCGAAGACGCCGCGGCGGTGCAGCTCAACTCCACGGACCCCAATAATCGCGCGCGGGCCCGGATCGTTCTCTCCTGGATCGCCCTACGCCGCGGCGAGGTTCTGAAGCAGGTTGACGAGCTGCAGAAGGCGCTCGACGAGCTCGACGTCGCGCGCGAGCCCGATCAGTATTTCCGCGCGAACGCGCTCTTCACGCTGGCCCTGCTGTGCCGCGAGCTGCCGCTGCGCGACGTCGCCGAACGCGTGCGCAGCATCTTTGATGCCATGCCGTGGACGCCCGGCTTGCAGCTCGCGCGCTTCCAGATCACGCGCTTCATCGCCGCGATGGAGGAGCTGGAAGGCAACGAGCTTGCGGCGTTCGCCGGCTTCAAGAAGGCGATGCGCCTTGCGCCGTCCGAGCATTGGAGCGTCCTCTGTTTTCTCGATCGCGCGCTGCTCGCGAAGAATACCGGCGAGACCGCGTTTGCGGCGGAGCAGCTCCAGGACGCGCACGAGATCGCGCAGCGGCTCTCATGGAACGACGTCACCGGCGAGGAGCGCTCCGCGCTGCTGGTGCTGGCCGAGCTCTTCGCGCATGAAAACGCTGCGATCGCCGAGCAGTACCTCGCGCGCTTCCGGTCCCTGGGGTCATCGGTCATCCCGCTGCTCTCGTACGGCACCGACCCGCGCGTCCGCGGCTTCGAGGCCTACTCGCAGGGCGTCGCGTGGCTGCGCCTCGGCGACGCCCACGAGGGCAAGGCGGCGCTGACGGAGGCCTGGGACATCTTCGAAGATTTCAACTACGCATGGCGCGCCGCGCTCTGCGCGCTGGGTCTGTTCGAGGCCACGCGAGATCGACGGTGGGTTCACCGCGCGGCTCGGAAGATCGATCCTTGGCCGCGCAGTTGGATCGCGCGCCGGATCGCCGACGTGAATAGCACGGCCGGCATGCCGTTGGAGCGCATTCCGCCCGCAAAACGTGAGGTGTTGGAGCTCGTGCGTGCGGGCCGGCGAAACTCTGAGATCGCGCTCGCGCTCGGACGAAGTCCGCACACGGTGCGCAACCAGCTGGCTCAGCTCTTTCAGACGTTCAACGTAAAGAGCCGCGCGGAGCTGGTGGCAGTACTTTCCCGGCCCGTCGTTCCGTTGATCCGCCGCACCGACTAAGCTTCCACTCCGCCACGCCGCCGGCGGGGTAAAAGAGCCGGTATGGCACGGAGCGCGGTCGGCGCCGGCAAGCCGTCGGTGCGACAGAAAATCGGCGCCGAATTCTTGGGCACGTTCTTCGTGACGCTCGTGGCGATAGGCGTCGACATAGGTTACTATGCCGGCGGACATGTCGACTACGTCTCCCGCTGGCTGGCTCGGGGATTCATCACCGCCGCCGTGATCTACGCGTTCTCGGAGATTTCCGGCGCTCACGTCGACCCGGCTGTCTCGCTCGGCTTCGCCCTGCGGCGAGCGATGCCGGCCGGGCAAATGCTCCTCTATTGGGTGGCGCAGTTTGCGGGCGGATTTGCGGCAGCGACTCTCGCGATGGCGCTGTGGAAGAACGACCTGGCCTTAGGGGCAAGCCGTCCCGGCCCGCAATACACCCAGCTCGATGCGGTCGTCGCCGAAGCCGTTCTGACGTTTCTGCTGATGATCGTCATCCTCACGTGTGCACGCCAGGAGTCGATCATCGGCAAAGAGGCAGCGCTCGCCGTCGGACTCACCGTCGCAGCGTGTGGCTTCTTCGCGGGACCGATCTCCGGCGCATCGATGAATCCGGCGCGCACGATACCGTCGCAGATGCTGTCGGGCGCGGGCGGTTTGAGCTGGATCTACGTCGCTGGTCCGGCCTTCGGCGCCGCGCTCGCGGCGGCGGCCATGCAGTTCTTGTCCGCGCGGCCACATCCGGGGGAGCGGAAAGCCGGACGCGGCGAGTGAAGACGACGCTCTCGTGGAGGGTAATGCGCTTCCAACGGGCACGGTCGTCTTCTTGTTTTCGGACATCGAAGGCAGCACGCAACGCTGGGACTCCGCAGGCGAGGCCATGCGCGACGCGCTGCGACGCCACGACGGGATCCTGCGCGACGAGATCGAGCGACGCCGTGGGTACGTCTTCAAGACGATCGGCGACGCGTTCTGCGCCGCGTTTTGGACGATCGGTGATGCGGTAGAGTCGGCCGTCGAAATCCAACGGCGGCTGGGGCGCGAGGACTTCGCCGCCGTCGCGGGGCTCGCCGTTCGAATCTCGATCGGGGCGGGCGAGGCCGACGAGCGTTCGGGCGACTACTTCGGTCCCGCGGTCAATCGCACGGCGCGACTGCTTTCGGCGGGAAGCGGCGGTCAGATCCTCCTCGCGGGATTCGCGGCGGATCTCGCACTCGCGGCGTCGTCCTCGGGGATAAGCTTGCGCAATCTCGGGACGCTCCAACTGCGAGGCCTGCGCGAGCCCGAGCAGGTATACCAGGCGATCGCAACGGGACTGCGATCCGACTTCAAGCCGCTGCGCGAGCTTCAGACGCCGCCGAACAATCTTCCGCGCCAAGTCACGAATTTCGTCGGCCGGAACTACGACGTCGCGCGCATCGAGGCTCTGCTCGACGCGGGGGCAATCGTGACGATCGTCGGCGCCGGAGGCATCGGCAAAACGCGGTGTGCCCTCGAGGTCGCGGCCGACCGCCTCAACGACGAGCGCGACGGGGCATGGTTCGTTGACCTGTCAGCGGTGAGCGATTCGGCGCTCGCCGCGCCGACGATGCTGTCGGCGCTGGGAGCGCAGGCCTCGTCCGACCGAGAGCCGATCGACGATCTCTTCGACTATCTGGCCAATCGCGAGCTGCTGCTGGTGTTGGACAATTGCGAGCAGCTCGTGGCCGGCGTCGCGCCGACCGTCGCCGACATGATCGCGCGTTGCAAAGGGATTCGCGTGCTCGCGACGAGCCGCGAGCCGCTCGACATCTCGGGCGAGAGCGTCTACCGCTTGTCGTCGCTCGATCTCGGTTCGGCGGTCGAGCTGTTTGCGGATCGGGCGCGTTCGGCGGATCCGAATTTCGACGCGGCTGCGCACGCGGGGACGATCGAGACGATCTGCGCGCGCCTCGACGGCATGGCCCTCGCGATCGAGCTGGCCGCGGCTCGAGTCCGGACGATGTCGCTGCCGGATCTCGCGCAGCGTCTCCAGGTGCGGATGCTCGCGGGCGGACGCGACCGGCGCCCGAGTCAACAGACGATGCAGGCGACGATCGACTGGAGTTACGACCTCTTGCCCGCCGATCAGCAGCGCTGCCTCCGCTGCTGCGCGGTGTTCGCCGGTGATTTTCCACTCGACGTCGCGAGCGTCGTCTGCGATGACGGTGGCGATCCGTGGACCGTCGCGGATAACGTTGCATCGCTGGTCGATAAGTCGCTCGTCGTTCTCGGGCCGGATGGTTCCGATCGCCGTTACCGGCTGCTCGAGCCGATTCGCGAGTACGCGGAAGAGAAACTGATCGCGAGCGGAGAGGGCGCGCAGACTGCGCGGCGCCACGCGAGCGCGTTCGCGGCGCTGGCGCGCACGGCGTATGACGAGTGGGACGAAGGCCCGCGTCCCGATTGGCTCGGCCGCCAACAGAAGAGTTTACAAAACTTTCGCGCCGCGCTCGGTTGGTCAGTCGAAGAAGGGAACGACCGCGACACGGGCGCGCGCCTCGCGGCCGACACGACGCCGATGTTCCTGCGCCTGGCGCTGCTGTCGGAGGGGTGCGGATGGTGCGAGCGTGTGCTCGCGGCCGAATCGCCGCTCCCCGGCGCGGTCGAGGCTCGCCTGCGTTATGGGCTATCGATGCTCTACAGCAACATCGGCGCGAACAAGAAAGTGCTCGAGCAGGCGCTGCGCGCGGCCTCGCTCTATCGCGAGGCCGGCGACGCGCGCGGTCTGACACAAGCGCTCTCGCAGGTCGCCGCACGCTACGCGCCCCTGGCGCAATATGACGAAGCGCGGGCCGCCGCCGAAGAAGCGCTGCGGCTCGCCGCCGACTCGGGCGATCGGCGGCTCTTGGCCGACACGCTCCGCCGCTGCGCGCAGGCGCTCGCGGGCGACGGCGACGAGACGGTGCGCGAGCACTACGAGCGGAGCGTCGCGCTCTTCCGCACGCTCGGCAGGGACGACGAGACGGCGCGCGCGCTGGAATGGTGGTCGCAGTGGGAAGCGGAGACGGCCGGCGACTTCCGGGCCGCCGCCGAACTCATGCTCGAAGCGAGCCGCCTCGACGATCGCGACGTGGTGAAGATGTTCACCTTGAACGACGTCGCCGGCTACCTCCTCGCCACCGGCGATCTCGCGCGGGCCGAGCCGATGGCGCGCGAGGCGCTGGCGGCGGCGGCGAAGGCGCGGCATCGCGTGCTCACCGCCCTTTCCATCGCATTCATCGCAGTGAGCGAGGCGTGCCGCGGTCCGGCTCGCGCCGCTCGATTGATCGGTTACGCCACAGAAGAGCTGCGAGCCGCGGAGTGGCAACTCGTTCCGTTCGAACAAAAGGTCGTCGACGAGCTGCTCGAATTACTCGCCGGCGCGATCGAAAAATCCGAGCTCGCGCGGCTGCTAGCGGCGGGCGCGGCGTTAAACGAAGAGCAGGCCGTCGCCGAAGCGTTATCCGCGTCCGGAAGGAGCGCTGTGCGCTGACCCGCTAAGAGCCGCTTGACGCGCGTCGTCTCGGAGGATGCATGAAATACGCATTGCTGCTTTGCGCGGCGCTGCCGTTGTGGCGCCAAGAACCCGTGCTTCGCGCAGTCCTTCGCGCCGTCGTACGGCGACACCAACTCCTTCAATTACCCGCTGGCACTCAACTTCTACTTCTCGGTACAGGTCAAGATGTAATGCAAAGTAGGATCGACAACTTGGCTGGAGGAAGGCGTGACTGATCCCCTTTTTTCATCCTGAAAGGATACCGCACCATGCGACTTCTCGTGACAACCTGTGCGCTCGCTATTGCGGCGTCGCTCGCTCTACCCCTCGCCGTCGACGCTCAGGCTCTTAGCGGCCAGATGGCGCCGTTCAGCTATCTGCTCGGCGCTCCGTGGAACTGCACGACGAACGTGCCGGCGATGGGCGGACAGCCGGCGCACACCGACCAAGGTACGGCAACGTTCGACGTCGCGCCCGGCAACGTGGTGCACAATCACGTCGCCACGCCGGTGTACTCGGGCGACTTCTACTTCGGCTACAGCACGAGGATGAGCTCGTTCTGGCAGACCGACGCGGACAGCGTCGGAGGGTACGGATTCCTGACCTCGACGGACGGCAAGGTCTATACCGGGACGACCTCGATGGGCCCGATGAGCGCTCAGGGCACGGTGACCTATACGAAGGTGGCGCCGAATAAGGTGACGGTGCACGAGGTCGTAGCAGGCTCGGGCCCGCAAGCCGTCATCGACAGCGTCTGCACGCGGTGACCGAGCCGCTCGATCGCCGCAGCTTTCTCGTAGCCACCGGCGCCGCGGCAACGGCGCTGGCCTCGACCACGGCGGCGCCGGCGCAAACGGATGCCGGCGGCGCCGTCTTTCTCTCGACGTGGGATTTCGGCGCCGAGGCGAATCGGCGCGCGGCTCAGGTCTTCGCCGCCGGCGGAACGCTCCTCGAGGCGGTGGAGAAGGGCATTAACGTGGTCGAGGACGATCCCAATGTCAGCAGCGTCGGCTACGGCGGACTCCCTAATGCGGAGGGCGAGGTCGAGCTCGACGCGGGCATCATGGATGGAAGCACCCATCGCGCCGGCTCGATCTGCAACCTGCACAAGATCAAGAATCCGATTTCCGTCGCGCGGCTCGTCATGGAGAAGACGCTCCATACGACGATGGCCGGCGAGGGTGCGCTGCGCTTCGCGATCGAGATGGGATTCAAGCCGCAACAGCTGCTGACTCCGAAGAGTCTCGGCGAATGGCTGAAGTGGAAGAACACGCCGAACCATTCGACCTTCTGGATCGACCGCGACCACCACGACACGATCGGCACGTTGGCCGTCGACCGCAAGGGCAAGGTCGTGGCAGGGTGCTCGACCAGCGGTCTCGCCTGGAAGATTCCCGGGCGCGTCGCCGACTCACCCCTCGTGGGCTGCGGTTATTATGCCGACGCCGCCGCCGGCGCGGCCTCGGCGACCGGCAACGGCGACGTCATGGCGAATTACTGCACGTCGTTCTTCATCGTCAATCGCATGGCTGGGGGAGCGCATCCGCAAGACGCCTGCAACGATCTCATGCGACTCATGGCGAAGACGGCGCCGAACCTCCACGACGATATGTACTGCGTCATCGCGATCGCGCCGAGCGGAGAGATCGGAGCGGCGTCGATGAACTCGAAGCAGCCGCTCCAATACGCGCTGTGGAAAAACGGCGCCGGCCGCGTTTACACCGCGCCCGCATTCTTGGGGTGAACGCGCTCAAGACGCTCTTCGGTCTGGTCTTTGCTCTCACCATCGCCGTGCCGGCTCCGGCGCAGGTGCTGAACATCCCCCTCGATTCACGCATTCGGCCGATCGACACCGCCACGCTCTTTCACGAGTTCTTTACGGACTTCTTTCACGAGAGCGACGGCACGACGTACGTTCAGACCGGCGACATTCCGGCCATGTGGCTGCGCGACTCGGCGGCACAGACCATGCCTTACATTCGTTTCGTTTCGACGTATCCACAGCTCCATAGGACGTTCTTCGGCGTCATCCAGCGGGATGCCAAGAACATCCTCGTAGATCCGTACGCCGAGGCGTTTAGCGCGAACTATCACGTCTGGGAAAATAAGTGGGAGATCGATTCACTCGCCTGGCCGGTGCTGCTGGTCTTCGTGTACTACGCCAACACTCACGACCGCTCGATTTTCACGCCGGCGCTTCACGCCGCGCTGCGCAAGATCGTCGCGACGCTTCGGTGCGAGCAGCGTCACGCCACGTGCAGCAGTTACCGGTGGCCGCATCCCGTCGCTTCACATTCGGGATACAAGCCGTATACGGGCATGATCTGGGACGCTTTCCGGCCCTCGGACGACCCGGTCGTCTACCACTACAACATCCCGCAGAATGCCATGGCCGTCGTGGCGATGCGGTTGGTCGCCGCGTTCGCGCGCGACGCGTTCAAGGACGACCAGCTGGCGCAGAGCGCTACGACGCTGGCGTCGGCAGTGCAGAGCGGGATCGAGCGCTACGGCCGCGTGTTCAGCCGGCGCTACGGCGGGTGGATGTACGCGTACGAGACCGACGGCTACGGCCACTCGAAGCTGATGGACGACGCCAACATCCCGAACCTCACCGCGCTCCCGTACATCGGCTGGTGCGCGACGAGCGATGCGGTGTACCTCGACACGCGGCGGTTTACGCTAAGCGTAGACGACCCGTACTATTACAGGGGCAGGTATGCCGCCGGACTCGGCAGTTCGCACACGCCGCGGGGATGGGTGTGGCCGCTGGGCATCATCGGCGCGGCGCTGACTGCGACTGCGCGACAGACGATCGCGAGCGCGATCGCGATGCTGGACGAGAGCGACACGCTCAACGGACTGATGCACGAATCGATCAATCCTAACAACCCGCAGCAGTTCACGCGCCCCGAGTTCGGCTGGGCCAATGCGTTCTGGGCCGACCTCCTCTTTCGCACGGTCGCCGGCTATTCGGCGACGCCGCTCGGACTGCTCAGTACGATGGTTCCGGAGGAACGGCAGAGTCAAATCCCCACGATCACGCCCGTGTGGACGCAGGCCACGGATCGCTTCAAACTCGTGTACGCGCTGGGGCGTCTGCTCGCGCGGGATCCCTCGCCCTAAAAGTCGTCGTCGGGAGTCTGATCCGCCAGGTGCCCGTGCAGGAAGTAATCGCCGTGGAGCGGCGCCTGTATCGTCTTGAACGGCCGCGGCGCGCGCCCGAAATTGAAGCAGTCGAATAGGTCGTCCGCGCGCACGTCCGTCGTGCCCAGCGAGCCGAGGCCAAACGTCTCTTCGACGAACTTCAAGATGCTGCCGAACTCGTGCCGCTTGTGCGAAACGTAGGCGGTCTTGGCGTAGGGCGAGACGACGATGAGCGGAACGCGGAAACCGAGTTCGTAGGAGTTATACTGCGGTGGCTTCACGTGCTCGTACCACCCGCCCCAGTCGTCCCAAACGATGAAGATCGCGGTGCTGTTCCAGTACGAGCTCTTCCCGATCGTGTTGACGATCCAAGCGACCCAGGACGGTCCTGAGCCGTTGTTTCCAGGGTGGTCCGAGTCCTGCAGCGTCGGCGTCACCCAGGTGACGTTCGCGAGACGGCCGCCGTTGATGTCGGTGATGACCTGTTCCGGCGGCTCGATCACGTGCTTGCGATAGCCGGCGCCCTCACGGATGTGCAGGATTGCATCGAAGGCGTTCCACAGCCCGGGTCCACGGTGCGCCTGATAGTAGGACCAGGTCAGCGACTTCGCCTCGAGCAGATCGCTGAGCGCGGGTCGGTCGAAGCAAGGATAGACCCGGCGCGTCTCGTTTCCGTAGGGATCGATCAGCGTAACGAGCGAGCCGGGCGGCGAGTCGCAGCCGCCCGTGAACGTCCCCTCCGGCGTCTTGGGATTCTCGGCCGCGCGCAAGGGCGAACCCTGTGAGATCGTCGAGGTTCCGCTCACGATGTACTGGTGGGCCGGAAAACTCGGCCCCTGATTCGTTTGGAACATCCTATCGGCGAACGCGTACTGCTCGGCCATCGAGAAGTACGGCTGTACCTCGCTCTCGGGAACGTACGCGTATGCGCGAACTCCCTTGGGAGGGCACTTCGCCCCTCGTGAGCAGCGCGACTCGACGAGGTTGAAGCCGTTAAGCGCGCCGTTCGCGTACTCGGTGGTGTAGGCGTCGTGCTGGTGCGAGACGTCGTAGCGCGCCGTCAGCAGAATCGGCCGCAGCGGTACTTGTTCGCCCAGCGAATTATAGCCGTAGTTCGCCGTGTTCGCTCCCGGAAGGCCGTGAAAGAGGTTGTCGACCGAGCGATTCTCTTGAACGATGATGACGACGTGCACGATCTTCGAGCTCGGGCCGGTGTTCGCAGCGGGAAGCAGCGCCGGCGCAGCGCCGGTGCCTGCCTGTTGGTGCAGCGAGCACCCAGTCAGCGCAATAAGGAACAAGAGCTCTGCAAGCGGCGCCCGCTTCATGCCGTAACCTCCGAGAGGGGTCGTGATGAGGCGGCTTTCGGGAGCCTTCCGGCGGCTCCTCGGCGGCTGTACGGTTGCTTTCCACCGAGCTCTGTGATACAAAGTTAATAATGGAACTACAGCGCGCCCTCTCCGACCTGGCCGAGGTTCGCGAACGCCTCGCGCACCTCCAGCGTTTCGAGGGATACTCCGGCGCGGCGGCGGCGGCGAGCGGTTTCGGCGCGCTCGTGGCCGCGGCGTTCCAGCAGCGGCTCGTGCCGTTCCCGCGCACCGGCGGCGCGTTTCATACCTATCTCGCCATCTGGCTGGGCTGCTTAGCAGTCGGACTCGTGCTGAATTACGGCGCGGCGGCAGCCTGGCTGCTCGAGCATCGCGCGCCCGGCGAGCGGAGCCGCTTTCGCACCGCCGCGATCTCGATCGCGCCAAGCATCGTGCTCGGCGGGGCGCTCAGCCTGGCGCTCATCGACCACGGCGCGTACGCGTTGCTGCCCGGAACCTGGTTCGCGTTCTACGCCATCGGGCTCTTTGCGTCGCGCGGAGCGATACCGGCTTCGACGATGGCGATCACCGTCGGGTTTGCGGCGCTCGCGCTGGTCTTCCTCATCACGCCGTTGGCAGCGGGAGCGCTTGCGTGGTGGGTAATGCCGATCGGCTTTGGCATCGGCCAGCTCGGCATCGGGTATCTCATCTGGCGCGAGCGCTCGTAGATGACGAACGCGAATCAGGCGCCGTTTTCATATCCCGGTCTCGAGCGCATCTTTCACGAGCGCGGACGTCTCGCAATCTGCACGTGCTTGATCGCGCACCCCGACGGCTTGAGCTTCACCGAGCTGCAGGGCGCGTGCGACTTGACGGACGGAAACCTGAACAGGCACCTCCACGCTCTGGCCGAGGTCGGCATCGTCGCGACGGACAAACAGCGCGGCGCCGGCCGGCCGTTGACCGTCTATCGCATCACCAAGCGTGGGCGTCAACGGTTCCTAGCGTACGTAGACGAGCTCGAGTCCGTCGTGCGCGACGTCCACGAGCGTTCCCTGGAGGCGGCGCCGAAGGCGAAGCTGGCGACGACGTGACCCCGCGGCACGTCGCGATCATCATGGACGGGAATCGCCGCTGGGCGCGCGAGCGCAACCTGCCGGTCGCGTGCGGTTACCAGCGCGGCATCGGCGCATTGCGCCGAACGCTGCGCGCGGCACGGCGCGCGCAGATCCCGATAATCACGGCCTATGCGTTCTCGGAAGAGAACTGGAACCGCCCCGCGGCCGAAGTCGACCTCCTGATGTCCTTGTGCATTCGCGCTGCCCGCGGCGAGCTGCGCGCGCTCGCGAACGAGGGCGTGCGCGTGCGTTTGTGCGGGCGCGGGGACCGCTTGCCGCCCGCCGCGCGCGCGGCACTCGCGGAGCTGGTCGCGCGCACGAGGCGCAACACCGCCGTAACTCTCAACCTGGCGATCGACTACGGCGGTCGCCGCGAGATCGGCGACGCGGTGCGCGCACTGGTGCGCGAGGTCAGCGCGGGGCTGCGCGACGTCGACTCCATCGATGAGGACGCCGTCGGCAGCCGGCTCTACACCGCCGGCCTACCCGATCCGGACCTCGTCATCCGCACCGGCGGCGGGCTGCGGCTCTCCAACTTTCTGCTGTTTCAAGCCGCGTATGCCGAGTTTTGGGCGACCGAAACGTACTGGCCGGACTTCGGCGAGGGGGAGCTGCAGGCCGCGCTCACGGATTTCGCGGCGCGCCAGCGCCGCTATGGCACTTAACGCGACCGCGAGGGCTCACGTGCCGGCGCATTGAACGACCGCCTCTCAACTCTGCTTTAATACGGGAGGGTATTTCTTCATGCGAACGCTACTACGGCTGCAATTTCCCGCCCCCGCAGGCAACGACGCCGCTAAGGATGGGAGACTCGGCAAGGTCGTGTCCGATACGATAGAGCGGCTCAGGCCCGAAGCCGCGTACTTCACCGCGACAAACGGCGACCGGGGCGGGTTCATCGTCTTCGACCTCAAGGACCCGAGCGACATCCCGGTCATCTGCGAGCCGTTCTTCCTCGAGCTCCAGGCGAAGGTCGAGCTCGCACCGGTCATGACGCTCGACGACGTCAAGGCGGGGCTGTCAAAGGCCTTCCCGAGCTGAGCGCGGCTAGCGAAAGTGTTGCGCGATAAAGTCAATCCAGTAGTGAAAGACGTCGGCGGTCCGGACGGGATCGTTCGGAAAGTGTCCCTGGACCGGCCAGACGCGTAGCGTCGCGGGCTTGCCGTTGTCGCGCAGCGCGCGCCAATACATCGAGGTCGTCGCGAACGGGTCGCGATTGTCGCCGGTATCGGAGAGCAGCAATACGGGCGTCGTCACGTCGCGGGCGAACCAGATCGCCGACGCGCGCCGCCACTCCGCCGCGTTGCCGTCGACGAACGGCGACCCGTGGAAGAGGTCAGCGTCGGCGAGGCTGTCGTCGGCGGTTCCATAGTCGGTGATCCAATCGTTGACCGATGCGCCCGAGACGGCCGAACTCCAGATGTGATAGCGCGAGATCATCCACGCGGTCATGATCCCGCCGTACGACCAGCCGCACACGGCGATACGCGATCCGTCAACGATGCCGCGGGCCCGCACCGCGTCGAGCGCGGCCATGATGTCCTCGCCGGGTCCCCGCTCGGGATCGTAGAGGATCGCGCGCTGATAGCGCAGACCGAGGTTTGGGCTGCCGCGGTAGTTCGGCCTCAGCACGAGCCAGCCGCGCGCCGCCATCATCTGCGCCCAAAAATCGAACTCCAGCATCGAGGGATCCGACGGACCGCCGTGGATGAACACGACGAGCGGGTACTTTCGTTTCGACGAAAACTGCGGCGGAAAGTAGAGGACGCCGTCGGCTTTGACACCCGTCGTCGTGGGAAACGACACGCGCTCCGCGGCGGCCCACGCAAACTGCGCGAGGGCCGCGTTGAAATCGGTTACCTTGACCGTGCCGCCGTTGGGAGTGTAGCGGAAAAGCTCGGGAGGCTGTGCCGGCGACGTCGCCACGAAGGCTATCGTCCCGTCGGACGCGATCGCGTCGCTCAGGGCCGGCGAGTCCGCGCCGCCGGTCGTCGTGAGCGGAACTCCCGGCGTGATGTCCCCGACGTCGATGTGCCGAGGCGCCCCGCGCAGCGGAAGCAGGTAGAGCGCGTTGGTCGTTCGATCGGGGACCGAGACGATCAGACCGCTGGAATCGGGCGACCACACCGCGTCGCCGATCGAACGGTCGATCGACGCGGACAGCGGCGAGCCCGCGCCACCCGCGGGCGTGGTAACGTACAACCGCGTAAGGCTGACCTGCGGGTCGCCGTCGCTGTAGGCATACGCGATGTGTTTGCCGTCCGGTGAGAAGCGCGGGTCCGCCTCCCAGATCGTGCGTCCGGTCAGTGCGCGAACGCGCATGCTCTCGACGTCGATCAACGCGACGTGTGAATAGCTCTGGTCGTTGAGGATTGCGTCGCGGCACGAAGTAAACGCGACGGTCTTCCCGTCCAGCGACCATGAAATCGTCGATCCGTCCGCGACGCTCGACGGCCCGAAGGTCAGCTGCGTCGCGGTTTGGTCGTCCAACCTTTCTACGAACAGGTGCACCGGCCGCGAGGCGGAGCGCGCGACGATCGGCTCGGTCGTGAAGACGAAGCTGTTGCGAAATCGATCGGCGCCGGTGCGCTGGGGCTCCGGGTCCTCGGCCGCATACACGACCGCGAGTCCGTCGGGACGCCACGCGAACTGCTTGATGCTCGCCGCCGCGTGGGTGATCGGCGTCGCCGCCCCGCCCTCGCGCGGCATGACGAAGACCTGGGTGACGGCGCCGTCACCGCTCCCCTCGTCGGCCAAAAAGGCTAGGCGCGTGCCGTCCGGCGAGAACGCGGGATGGGAGAGCCCGGTACGATTGTTTACGAGCGTCTGCCGTGCATCGCTCGTCAGATCTACCGCTACGAGCTCGTCGGCGCGCCGGTTCTCGTCCCAGATAACTCGCGAGATCACGAGCGCGGCCGTCTTGCCGTCGGGTGAGATCGCGGGTGCTTGGAGCGTCACCAGCAACCGATAGTCGTCCTCGCCCACGCGCGGCGCGGCGGCGGCGGTGACGGGCAGCGCGCTCGCGGCGCCGATCAACGCGAGGGCGATCGCTCGAAGCGTCATCTAATACCCCTTCCGAAAAGAGAAAGCGCCCCGGTTCGAGCAGCATAGCAGATGTGCGGGGCGCTCGTCTCTATCGGCGGCGCCCGATGTTACGGAGTGATCTCCACGAAAATGTTCGGCGCAGACTGCCGTTGAAGAGGGCGTCCTCTATGAAAGTAGCCTTCGCAACGCTCGCCCTTGCGCTGAGCGCGACGCTCACTGCCGGCGCGCAGGGGCCCATTCATCATGCGGCTTCGGACAACGCCGCGGCGCAGGCGGCGTTCGACCGCGGCCTGCTCGACTATTACGCCTACAACCCGGAGGCCGCGGAGCACGAGTTCTATACGGCGGCCGATCTCGATAGGCACATGGCGATGGCATACTGGGGCATCGCGCTGAGCAACGCGCCGAATCTCAATGTGGCGGCGACCGACGACCGCGATGAACAGGCACGCGAGGCGATCCAGCAAGCGAAGGCGCTCGAGCAGTACGCTTCCGCCGAGGATCGCGCGCTGATCGACGCGGCGGCGGCGCGCTTCGACGCGAAGCTCAAGGCGTCGCCTGACGCGCTGCTCGTGGGTTACCGCGACGCGTTACGGCGCATCGCGCTGGCCTATCCCACGGATCCCGATGCCGCCGCGCTCTACGCCGAGGCGGCGCTCTACGTCGCCTTCGGCCATGGGGGCCGGGACATGCCGGCCGCGCAGCGCGCCGCGCGGACCGCCCGCGTCGCCGCGCTGCTGCCGCTCTTTCAGGCCGATCTCGCGAACTTTCCCCAGCACGTTGGCTTGCTGCACTTTTACATTCACGCGGCACAGATGGCGGGCGTATCGCAGGTCGCCGTCACGGCGGCTCGGCGGCTCGCGGCGTTCAGCCTGCCGCCGGAGGACTCGCACCTGACGCACATGCCCGGCCATACGTTCTTCGACGTCGGTCTGTACGAAGAGGCGTTGAACGTCGGAGAGCGCTCTGTTGCAATGGACTTCACCGCGTTCGCGTGCTGCCATCCGGGATATTACAGCGCGCCACGCTACTATCACGGGCACAACGTAGACTTCTTGCTCTACGCGTTAACGGAGACGGGTCACCTATCGGAGGCTGTGACGGTCGCGCGTCGCGAAGACGACCCTGTGTTCATCGCGCGACAGCTCGTCGCGGACCGGCAGTGGCAGGGCGTGTTGGCGCTCCCCTACGACAAGGGAAAGACGATGACGATGCCGTTTGCTCGCGGGCTCGCATACGTTAAGCTCGGCAATATAGCGCTGGCACGCGAGTCGCTCGGCCAGATTCCCAGACAGCCGGACGGTCCGTACGCTACGGCGCTGTACGATGCGATGCGCGGCACGCTGGAAGCCGAGATCGCAATCGCAAGCCACGACGATGCCGCGGCCCTGACGCTGCTGATGGGTGCGTCCGCGGCGGCAGACACGGCGAAGTCCTTCGGCGAGGAGACGCCGGGACTCTACTATTACTCGCCGCACATGGCTCTTGCGCAGCTAGCGATGCGGCTCGGAAAACTCGACGTAGCCAAGGCGGCGCTGCAGGCGGAACTGACGGCGAGTCCTCTCTCACCGGCCGCGATGGCGGCGCTGGCGCAGCTCGCCGCATCGCGTTAAAGTACGGCGTGATCTACCTCGATGAAGAAGCCGTTCGAGCGCGCCTGCGTTGGGACGATCTGATCGACGCCATGGAGCGCGCCCTCGCGGATTTTTCGAGCGGCGCGGTCATCCAGCCCGTGAGGAGCATCCTCACAGTCGAGGAGCGTGCCCGGTATCTCGGCATCATGCCGGCAATCGTCGGCGACGTGATGGGCGTGAAGTTCGTCACGTTCTATCCGGTCAACGCGGGCACGGGGCGGCACACGCACAACGCGACGATCGTGCTCTACGATACGCACACGGGTCTCCCGCTCGCGGTCATGGACGGCCGCCTCATCACGGAGATGCGCACCGCTGCGGTCTCGGCGGCAATCACGCGGCGGCTCGCGCCGGCGGACTGCCGCGTGCTGGCGCTGCTCGGCAGCGGGGTGCAGGCCCACGCGCATCTGGAAGCCCTCGGCAGAGTACGCACGTTTTCGGACGTGCGCGTCTGGAGCCGCAGCGTCGAGCACGCAGAGCGCTTCGCGCGCGAGCACGGAGCGACGGCCGTCGATCGTCCGGAGTCCGCCGTACGGGGAGCGGACGTCGTGGTGACGGCCACGGCGGCGCACGAGCCAATCCTCGAGGGTGCTTGGCTCCAGCCCGGCGCCCACGTGAACGCCGTTGGATCGTCGCGGCCGAATTGGCGCGAGCTCGACGACGAGGCGATGGCCAACGTCGTCGTCGTGGATTCGCGCGAGGCGGCCGCGGTCGAAGCCGGCGACGTGCTCCTCGCGAAGGCGCCGATCTACGCCGAGATCGGCGAGATCTTCGCCGGCGTCAAAACGGTCTCGCCGTCCGCGACGACCGTGTTTAAATCCGTCGGGCTCGCGGTCGAAGACGTCGCGGCAGCGAAGCTCGTCGCGCAGGCCGCCACGTGAAAGGGAGGTTCTTCAATGTGTCGTAACATCAAGATTCTGCACAACTTCGCCCCGCCCGCGACGGACGACGAGATACACGCGTCGGCGCTGCAGTTCGTCCGCAAGGTGAGCGGCTTCACCCGGCCGTCGAAGGCGAACGAGGCCGCATTCGAACGCGCGGTGCAGCGGGTCACGGAGACCACGGAAGAGCTGCTCGCGTCGCTCGTCACTCACGCACCGCCGCGCGACCGCGAGGTCGAGGCCGCCAAGTCGCGGGAGCGCGGCCGGCTGCGCTTCGAAAAGGAGGTAGTCTCACGATGACGCTCTCTCGGTTCTTTCTTTGCGCGCTGACCGTGCTTTTGACGGCCGGCGGCGCAACTGCCCTGGGCGCGACCCCGAAGGTCGAGGGAACGCCCGTTCCCATGCGTCCGAAGCCCGATCTTTCCTCGATGAAGTTCCTGATCGGCACCTGGCAGTGCTCGGACGTGAGCTCGCGCCGGCCCGGTCCGTTCAGCGTCACCGAGGTCTGGTCGAAGGATCCCAGTGGATATTGGATGCTCCGCGACTTCACGACGCACAAGGCGTCGTGGATTCCGCGCGAATTTCGTGCCCAGTCGAGATACACGTACGACCCCGTGGCGAAGCAGTGGGTTCGGATAACGATATCCGATAATGGTGCGTATTCCGTCGCGACGGCGACGATGCCCAGCTCCAATCGGAAGATCTACACGTACGTGATCCAGACGAAGGCGCCGGACGTCGCCTCGTACACGCCGGAGGTCTTCGTGAAGGTGAGCGATACGAAGAAGACGATGACGACGTCCTTCACCGAGGTGAGCGGCCGCGTCGTCACAGTTAAGGAGACCTGCACAAAAGTTTAGGGTTCCCTAGGCGCGTCGCGGCGTTACGTACGCGTCGAGCTGTGCGCGGGACGAGATATTGAGTTTCTGGTAGGCCGACCCGAGATGCTTTTCGACGGTCTTGTGGGTGATCGAAAGCTCGCGTGCGATCTCCATGTTCGAGCGTCCACCCGCCGCCAGCGTCGCGATCTCGAGCTCGCGCGCGGAGAGGAGTCCCTCGATTTCGGATGCGCTGCGGAGCCGGCGCACGTCGTGCAGCGCCCCGCAGCGCCGATAGAGCGTGAGGGCGCCCGCGGCGTCGCCCGCGAGCTCGAGCGCCTGCGCCTCGAGCAGCGGGTAGCGCAGGCGTCCGAAGCCGTCCGCCGCGCGCCGCGCCAAGACCGCGGCCTCGTCGGCGCGGCCTGCGCCGGCGCACGCGATCGCATCGAAGAGCTGCAGCGCCGCGTGTTCGGGTAAGTCGGCGTTGGTCGCGGCGGCGCGGTCGAGGTACCCGCGTGCCCGCTGCCGGTCCGCGGGCGCGCCGTAGCGAGCCACCGCGAGCAACGTGAGGACGTTGCCGCGCAAGAGCTCGCAATCGGGCAGCGCGCGATGCAGAAGAGCCGCCGCGTCGTGGCGGCGTCCGCGGCGTACCATGATTTCGGCAAAACCAGCGCCGCATTCGGGTTCGGGTGCTGAACCGATCGTGTTCTCGAACCCGTCGAACCACCGGTCGATCAACGTTTCGTCGTCGAGCGCCGCGCCTAAGATCGAGCCCCACGCCGTCGCGAACGTGATGTTGACGCGGTTTTCGCTCGCGGGCGAGACTTCGGCGAGCTCCGACCGAGCCGGCTCGAGATCCCCGCGCAACAGGTAACACAGCGCCGCAAACGCGTGCACCGTCTCCTCGGAATGGCGGCTGCGCGCCCGGCGCGCGAGCTCGAGCGCGCGATCGATGTTCGTCTGAGCCTCCTCGTGCAGCCCGAAGAAGGAGCGGCACATGGCTCCATTGATGTACGCGCCCGCGAGCGTCGTGAGCGAACCGGTCGCCTGCGCGGCAGCCACCCAGGCCGCGTGCTCGCGGCGGAAAGTATCTACGTCGCCGACGGTCATGGCCACGAACGCCGCGACATTGTGATAGCGAAGGGCGATTCCATCGGCCTCGCCGACGGCACGCTCGTCGACGTGCTCGAGGTGCGCCAGAGCGCGCGTGGGAAACCCGAACGTTGCTGCAAGCCACGCTAAGCCGAGATGAACGCGGCTTCGTGCCACGTACTCGGCATCGTGGAGCCGAGTCAGCATCTCCTCGAGCGGCCGCGTTGGATCGAGCAGGCCGATGCCATATGCGGTGATCGCGGCCATGACGCGGCAGCCGGCTTCGCGATCGTACTCTCCGGCCGCGCGGAAGTGGTCGGCCGCCGCCGAGAACGCCGCCTGCGCTTCCGACGTCGCGCCCAGCGCCAGCCGGCAATCGGCGACCTTGTTCACGATCGTCGCGCGCGTAGAGGCGTCCGTTTCGAACTCGAGCGCGCGTTCGTAAAACGCGATCGCGTCTTCGTGGGCGTAAATCACGGCCGCATCGTCGCCGGCGAGACGGTTATAGTGGGCTGCTTTTACGGGGTCCTTCGCCGCCCACCAATGATACGCCAAGCCCTCGAGCGAGCGCCGGTCCTCGGGCGCGCTCTCCAGGGCGAATGCGATGGCCCGGTGGAGCGGCGGCAGCTCCGCGCTGAGGAACTCGCGATAGATCGCGTCGCGCGTTAGCCCGTGGCGAAAGCGAAAGACGTTCGGTTCGATCTCTTCGACCAGTTGAAGATTGCGCGCGCGGCGGAGCGCGGGTAGCAGTAGCGCCTCGTCGCAGCCCAGCGTCGTCGCGAGCAGATCCAAGCCAAACGTCCTTCCGATCACGGCCGCCTGGGTGACGACCCGGCGTTCGGCGTCGTCGAGCGGACGCATGCGTTCCAGCATGGTCGCGTGAACCGTGCTCGGGAGCGACGGTCCGATTCGCGCGCTCGAAGTCACGCTTTGCTCCACCGCGCTCTTGAGGAGCTCTTCGATATAGAATGGGTTTCCGTCGCTCGCCTTTGCGATTGCGCGGCGCACGTCGTCCGGCAGCGCGGCGCCGCTGAGCGCCTCGTCGATGAATTGCCGCAGCTCCGAGCCGCGAAGCGGTCCGAGTTCAATGAGGCCGGCGCGCGCGCTGCGCGCGATCTTCGCCATCGCGCTCGTGGCCGGGTTATCCGCGTGGAGCTCGTCGGCCCGCACGGAAGCGATGGCCAAGATGCGCATGCGATTCAGCCGCGCTCCGAGATACGCGAGAAAGTCCAGCGTCGCGGCATCCGCCCAGTGGAGGTCTTCGACGACTACGATCAGGGCGTTGCGCGCCGAAACGCTCGCGAAGCGCGCGGCAATCGCCTCGAACTGCTCGCGCTGGTTCGACGCGGCACCGAGTTCGAATCCACCCCGATCTACCTGCGGAAGCGCTTCGAGGATTGGGCCGTACGGCCGGCTCGCGAACTCGAGGCACGCGCCGCATCCTATTTTCCAGCGCGAATACGCGAGCGACTTGCAGAACTCGGAGATCAAGCGCGACTTTCCGACCCCGGCGTCGCCGGCGACCAACACGAGGCCACCGTGCGACTTGCCCGCGTCGAGCCGACGCTCGCGCAGATAGGCGAGCTCCTGACGCCGGCCTATAAACGGCCGGCATAGCACCGGTCGTACGATCACGCCCTCACGTTCTTCGGCGTCGCGCGGCGGGCCTACGGCGGCGCCGCGATCGAGTCGAGCTTATGCGTCAGGCGCGAGTAGCCGGCCGAATCAACGTCGACCGCGCTCCGCGCGCGGGCGTAATAGAGGCGAGCGTCGTCGTATGCATGGACGGCCGCGGCATTGTCCCCTACGAGCTCGTTGTAGAGCACCGTGCGCGTCGCGTCGCCCGCGGCCCACGCGTGGTACGCCAACGCTTCCAGAACGGGTTCACCGCTCCGCATAATCCGTTCCAGGACGCTCGCGATTCGGCGATGCAGCGGTCGGGTTCGCGTCCCGATGAACTCGGCGTAGAGAATATCGCGAGTCAGCGCGTGGCGGAAGGAGTAGCCTTCGCGTCCTGCCGGGACGACGAGCTGAAGGACGTGCGCGCGCTCGAGCGCGAGCCGCACCTCGGCCTCGGGGCGCGCGGCCGCAGCGACCGCGACGCGCAGCGCGAAATGGCGGCCGATCACCGAGGCTCGCAAGACGATCGTTCGCTCGGCGCGGTCCAGGCGCCGCAAGCGCCCGAGGACGGTGGACCGCACGGCGTCGGAAATCGGCACGTGCCTACGATAGCTCGCGGCGGCACGCGTTGGGATGGGGGGCGCCCCTACCTCATGACGTCCCAGGTCTCGGCGTCGACCGGGATCCACAGCATGTTGAGCCGATACCCGACGACGCGGGCGCCGAAGCCGACCAGCCGGTCTTCGTAGTAGAGCGGAATGACCGGGACGTCGTCGTGGACGAGGACCTGCATGGCGTCGAAATCGCGGTCGCGCCGGGTCAGGCTCGGGGTGCGCGCCTGATCGTCAAACAGTGCCTCGAAGCGCTTCGAGCAGTAAAACGAGTGGTTGTCGCCGCCACGGGCGGCCTGCACGCAGCGCA
Source organism: Vulcanimicrobiota bacterium (assembly GCA_963752825.1). Lineage (GTDB taxonomy): Bacteria > Vulcanimicrobiota > Vulcanimicrobiia > Vulcanimicrobiales > Vulcanimicrobiaceae > Cybelea. The sequence goes on from CAVVZF010000001.1 coordinate 1,965,223, forward strand.
AGTTGAGCGACTGTTCGGGATCGCTGCCTCCGACCCACGACTCGCCGACGATCGCGGCCTTGCCGTTGCGCAGCAGACCGTCGGGACTGAACCAGATGCGGGTGGGGTTGGCCTTGATCGAGAGCTGCATGCCGATGGCGGCGAGCTGCGCCTGCACGAGCGTTGCGATCCGGACGTTGATGGGGTCCTCGGAGTTCACGCCGATGAGGCCGCCGAGCGAGACGCCGTCCCTGGAACGGACGCCGTGCCGAATGGTCCAGCCGGCCGAGTCGAGTTCGCGCCCCGCCAGCCTCAGGTCGTGCGGATAGGCGGGGATTGCGACGCTTCTCCAACGCACGATCGGCGGCGGAAGGAACGACGTCGCGGCGAGGAACTCGCTCCGCCACGCTGCCGAAAGCGCGTGGTAGTCGAGAGCGTGAGCGATGGCGCGCCGGACGCGAACGTCTTTGGTCGGAGATGCCTGCGTTTGAAGGTAGAGCAGGCGCGTAGCGTTCTCGGGGATGCGCAGCACGCGAATGCCCGGCGTGCGCTGCGCCTGTGCGACGTTCTCGGCGGTCAGCGTCCCGACGTCGACGGCACCCGAACGCAACGCGACGAAATTCGAGTTGAGGTTCGGCACGATCTGCAGCACGATTTGCGCTAGTTTGGGGCGCGGCCTATAGTAGGGATTCGGCTCCAACACGATTCGATCGCCGCGCAGCCACGTTTTGACGCGAAAGGGTCCAGTGCCGAAGGGCGCGTTCTCCCAAGGCGAGCCGACGATCTTGGTATCGGCGAAGGCATGCTTCGGAAGGATGCCATATGCGAAGTCGGCCTGCGCGAAGAGCACGTGGACGGCGGCGTTCCAGGGCGCACGGAGCCGCACGACGATGGTGTGCGCGTCGGGCGTCCGCAGCGAGACGACGCGGCGATACGGCTCGACCGACGTGGCACGATTGCGCGGATCGAAGATGGCCCGATACGTGAACGCGACGTCCGCCGACGTGAGCGGGACGCCGTCAGCGAACCGCGCGTCCGGCCGCAGGTGGTAGGTGATCCGCATGCCGTCCGGAGACACGTCGCCGTTGCGCCGCGACGGTATCCGCGTCACCAGGATCGGAACGTCGCGATTGTCGGCCGAGAGGCCGACCAGCGTCTGGCAGAACAGCGTGTCGAGGGCGATGAGGTCCTGGTCGATCGCGACGAACGGGACGAGCGACGCGGGATCGCCGGCGTAGGCGATCCGCAGGACGTGCGGCGGGCCGACCCCGCCGCCCGGGCCGCGCCTGCACGCCGCGAGCAGCGCAATTAGAGCCGCGGCGACGCAAAGATAAGACGGATGGTGGAGGCGCCTCATCGGGCAGGAGCTAGGTGCCGCAGAAGAAGCCGTGCATGACACCCGAGGCGTCGCGATACGAGCCGACGATCTGAAAGGTGAAAGCTAGCAGAAGGAGTGCCGGCGCTCTTGCGATCGTCCACATGCGTGGATTATAGCACTGCGTTAGACCGGGCGTTCGCCGAGGACGGTAGCACGGCGGACGCGCCGGCGCGCCGGAAAGTAATCGGCCAGCGCGCAGTGCTGCGTCCAGCGGTTGTCCCACATCGCAACCGTACCCGCTCGCCAGCGCCAGCGGACTTGGAACTCCGGCTGGGCCATGTGGTCGAAGAGGAAGCGGAGCAGCGCGTCGCTCTCGCGCGCTGAGATCCCCTCGATGTGCGCTGTGAAGTCTTGGTTCACGAAGAGCGCTTTTCGCCCGGTCGCAGGGTTCGTCCGAGCGACGGGGTGCGAGACGGGCGGGTGCTGCGTGTAGATCTGCTCGCGCCGGTGCTCCATCCCGAGGTCCCGAAAGCGCTGCGGCGTGAAGTTCTTCGCGAACGAATGGACGGCGCGTAGATCGGAGACGAGGCGCTTCAGCGGCTCGGAAAGTGCGTCGTACGCGGCATACATGTTTGCCCAGAGCGTATCCCCGCCAACCTCGGGAATCTCTTCGGCGTACAGCACGGCCGCCTTCGGCGGCGTCGCGAGATACGTGACGTCGTTGTGCCAACGGTCGCTGTTGGCACGATGCGTGGCGTCGTGCGCGAGGATCATGACCTCGGGTGCGTCCGGGCTTCCCGAATAGAACGGATGGACGTAGAGCGGGCCGAACCGCGCCGCGAAGTCGCGCTGCGCGACCGGCGTGAGCGTCTGGTCTTCGAAGAAGAGCACGAGCCGGTCGTCGAGCACGCGCGAGATTACCTCGACGTCGCCGTCGGAGAGCGCGCCGCCCAGGTCAAAGCCTCGAACCACCGCACCGATCGCGGGTGTCAGCGGCTCGACCGCAAGTGCCGTCCGGCCCATCGCTGCCTTCCTTTCGCCGCCCCAGTCAAAAGCCTAGTCCTTGGAGAAGTCGGTCCGCATGCTGACGTACTTCGGTGTCGCCGCGGTCGGCTTCATGATGGTCTGCTACGCGCTCGAGTCGCGCGGCGCTACGTACACGCTGCTCTTCGCTTTAGGTTGCTTCGCCGCATCGGCATACGGCTGGCTCGCCGGGACGTGGCCCTTCGGCGTGGTCGAGCTCGTCTGGGGAGTTATCGCGCTGCGAAAATGGCGCTCGGCGCTGTTGTAGCCGGAAGTCCGGTCGCGGGTGGCGGTGAGGGCATATGAAGCGGCGGCATCGTCTGCTGCGACGCCGCCGGGCCCGGAGGCAATGTGGGATACGGCCCCTGAATCGGCTGCGTCGAAGTCTGCAGCAACGCTACAGCACACAGGACAAAGAGGAATCCGACCGCGTAACGCATGCTCAGCGGCACCCTTTCGGCTTGGGTTCGAGTTGGCCTTGCTGGCCGGGCGTGGCTATCACGTACGGGGGCGCGGGCAAACGTCGCCTGGCGCGCGCCGTCGATGTAGCTGCATGCCAGCAGGGTGCCGTCGTCGTCGAGCGCGCTGATGAGATACGGCAGCGGAGCGACGCGTCGGAGGCGAGTCCTAGCGGCGTCCGAAGCAGGAGGGCTCGCCGCCGGTAGCCTATCGCTACGAGCAGTGCGCAGAGCTCTTGGCATGGCCCTTGTGGCAATTGCGTCTACTGCCGCAGCGGCGCGGGCCGATGCCCCGCCGCTCCGGCATCTCGTCTACTCGTTTTCGTACGAGCAGCGCCAGGAGGGCGCCGTTACTAGTGAGGCGGGCTCCAGTGGGAATCGGACGTACGCCGGTAGGCTCGACGATCAGGGCACGATGACCGTCGACGTTTTGCGCGAAGCGCCCGATCGCGGTTTGGTGGTGGTCGTGAGCGAGCAGGGTGAGTACACGCGCCGCGCGTCGCCGGCAACCTGCGCCGTGTATGGCAACACCATGGTCGTCTGCGACCCAAGCAAAGCGATGAACGCCGAAGAACTCACGCTCCTGCGCTTCCTCGGCGCCAACTTCTACGATCCAAACTTGGTCGACCCCAAGCAGCATTGGTCTGTTGCACAGAGCAAGGCCGGGACGACGGTGACCGCCGACTACGTGATCGAGAGCGACGACGGCGGCGTCATGAAGATCGGCGAAACCCGGCACGTTGAAAGCACGGTACAAGGTTCCGCTACGATCAACACGCAGACGAAGATCGACTACAACGCGGGCCGTCTGCTCCCGACCGCAATCGACGAGTACACGACCGAGGATCAGCACGGCGGCGTCCTCGGCGTCTCCATGACAACCTATCAGACGACGCTGAAGCTCGTCTTCGACTCCATGTGGAAATCTACATCACATTGAGCCGCGGTACATGAAGAAACGAACCTCAGCCGTTATCCTTGCCGCGGTCGCCATTGGGCTCACCGTGTTGCCCGCTATGGCTCGGTCGATCTCTACGATCGCCGAACCGAACCACGGTCCGGTTCAAATCTCAGCATGCCGCGCGACGTACGATTCCGAGCAGCTGGTCGTTTCGGTTGACTTTAAGAATACCGGCGACAAGATAGCGACGAGCGTAGCTTTTTCGTTCACTGCCGAAGATGCGTTCGGGCAATCCCTGCGCTATCTTCAAGGGATAAGGAAGGGCGACGCCGCGCCGGGAGCGGAAATCGATAACTGGCAGGGCGCGAGCACTTCCCTCTCCGGTCCGGTCGCCTCTGATCTCTCCGACGTGACGTGTTCGGTGCAAACGGTCCATTTCAAGGATGGTAGCGAGTGGCATGCAGGAGCCGCGGAGTCGGTGCCCGGTTATCCTCCGACGCCCAATCCAGATGGGACGCCGCTGATGGTCTGGAAGGCCTCATAGGCGAAAGCGCAAGTGGATTACTCCGGTGCCAAACCGGCGCGTGTCGAGGAGTTCGAGATCCCGTCGTAGGGCGGCTCGGAATGCCGGCTTTCCGCCACCGACGATCACCGGGTTGAGAAAGAGCTGATATTCGTCGACGAGATCGGCTTCGATCGCAAGCCCCGCAAGCTCGGCGCCCCCAATGTTGATGTCGTGCTGAGATGATCACCCGTCGCCGCGCCGTCTGAGCGCGAACGATGCCGCGAGGTCGCGGATGCCCGAGAGGCCCACGCCAAATGCGAAGGCGCTTAGGAGCAGCGACAGCCAGCCGTAGGAAGTGGTCCCGAAGCCGCCCGGCGCGCCGAGCCAGGCGGTGGCGTTCGGCCACAGCAGCGCGAGGAAAACTCCGTACGTAATCCCCATCAGGGCGTGCATCGTGCGTTCCCCGGCCGGCAGCTTGCGTGTGCGGTCTTCCACGATGAAGTCCGAGAGCGTTATCGCGATCTCGACCGCCAACAGCACCGCGAGGAGGAGGACGGCCCAGCCGTGCGGTTCCAGCCACGCTAGCGTAGCAAACAGGACGGCGTACACGAAATCGCGCGACGCATGCAGCTGGAGTTCCAGCCGCGCCACGGGATCGTGCGGCAAGCGCGCAACATGCTCGTGGTACACGATGGTATCGAAGGCGCCCATCAATGCCAGCACGACGAGGACGCAAAGCGCCACTGTCATGGCCGAGGCTTCACCGGGCCGCCGTACGTGGCGATGCGACCCAGCATCGGGGCGGCGATGGAGATCAGCACGTTCCAGCCGCGCTCATTGCCACAAACCACGGTTTCAACGCGCGGCGCGAGTGCTCGCGGCAGCGTTCGCCCGAGCAGACGGCAGGCGGACTGCGAGAACCGCAACCCGCGCTCGTCGGCGTCGATGGCGAAGACGAATTGTAAGGGCCACGCCTCTTCGACGAGCTTTCCCCCCTCGATCCATAGGGCCGTACGCAGCGTCCTGCTGGGAAATCTTCGCGCCCAGATCTCGCGGTCACCGCGCACCGTCACGTGTAGTGTGCCGGGTGCTCGCGTGGCGGGCGCCGGCAAGCGCAGCGCTATCGCAAGCGCTTTCCGCAGAAACCCCGCTTCATGCGTTACTGTCAGAGCGAACTCTGCTGTGCCGCCGGGCTGCGCGAGAAATCGTCGCAGCGCGGGCGGCAGGCGTGCGAAGGCCGCGCCGAGGAGGCGCTCGTGAAGCTGCAAAATAGGGCGACCGCGACCAGCCGCGTCTCGTCTATGACGCGCACGCGCCACTCGTAGACCGTACTCATCCGCGCTGACGATCATGTGCTCCTGCATCAAAGCTCAATGATGAGCCACCCAGAGCCCATCAAGTCCGCGTTCTTCACGGCCTTTTCGGGGTCCGATGCTATTTGGATTTCTTTTCCAGAAGGAATGAGATCTTTGCGTTTACGCGATACTTCGTGATCTGATCTTTCGAGATGGCCGCCTCGAAATTCTGTACGTAGATCGACTTGATATTCTTTAGTGTTTCCGCCGCACGCGTGACGGCATTTTGAGCGGCATCCTCCCAACTCTTATTCGACTCAGCGAGTATCTCTACGACTTTGAGCATATCAGACATTCAGTTTTCCTTTCGAGCAATAAGTGTTTACGGTTCGGCTCACTCGTTCATCCGTAACGTCAGCCAGAACGTCGGAGCACGGACGATCCAGTTCGGCACGCCCATCCTACGGATGGTAAAGGCCTCTGTGGCGCCTCTGCCAACCATTGTCGCGGTGATTCGGACCGTCGAATTCGAGGCCTCGGCCTTGCGTATAGCTTGGCCGACGACAAAGCCAAAGTAGGCGGCGATCGCGAGATAGACGGCGAGCCCAAGAAAGGCCACCTGCAATGCCCTCTGCAGCAGGACGTCGCTCGGAGGCGGGTCGGCTCGCATTTAGGCGGTATGCCCCGCGCGGCTGGATTGTTCCCGTCGTTTCTTTGACCATTCACACGACGCAGCGTCCTGTAAAGGAAGGGGCCGCTTAGAGTCGTAAGGCGGCGGCGATGCTCGAAATCGCTAGCGGCGCCCTCCAAGCGTACTACTTATTCGACGTCGCTGACACGATCGATTTGGCTAAGATGAGTGCGCTCGCTGGTGATAATCGCGCGCCGGCGGCACTACCGCTGCGCCCGCACGCTCCTCCCTACCTGCAGTTTCCGGTTCCGCCTCTGGTCGCGAGTCTGCCCGAGGTTGATTTCGATGGTCTGAGCTGTTCGACGCGTCTGAAACTCTACGATTACGGCGTCGTTTCGCTTCGATTTACCTTCTTTGTCGCTGGCACGTGGAACGACCTAACGACGCTTACGGAACGAGCCCGCAGCGACGAGCGCATCATGCGCTCCGCCGAATCTACCGTGGCGCGAATCTGCGATGAATACGGCTACGCGTTGGAAGAACGCCACGCGCCTTTGATTGAAGATTATCTGATCATTGAGATCGAGCGTCTTGGGGAAGCCATCGACGCCGAGACGCTCTTGGAACATCGTTCCGAGGCGCTCGCGAGCCTGTTGCTCGGCGAGCGCAAGTCGTTGTCGGCGGCCGAAACCGAAGAGGCCTTACGAATGCGCTTTTCGTACCACAAGGATGATCTGACTGTGGTGCAGTGGGATACGGCCTTCGTTTACGATCGACCAGAGAGTGTGCGCGCGATCGAGGACATCTTAGAGTTTGCAAACTCTCAGCTGCTCGAGCTGCGCACCTACGACGCGCTCCTCGACCGGGAGCTGGACGTGATCTACAAGATGCAGCCGGCCGGCCCACCGCGCTCGTTTCGCGGGCGGCGTGAAGCCGAGCAGGCCGCAACGCTGCGCTACCTCATCGTCGACGTACTCGAGTTGATGGACCGCTCGAGCAATGCATTGAAAGTCGTAGGCGACGCCTATTACGCGCGTATCTACCGATCCGCGGCGAAGCGCCTAGGTCTCGCGGAGTGGCAGCGTCAAATCGATACCAAGCTCGCCAGCGTGGGCGAGATGTACCGCTTCTTCAGCGACCAGGCGCGTAGCCGCCGGGACGAGTTTCTCGAAGTGATCATCGTGGTGCTGGTGGCCGTCGAAGTCGTGATCGGTATTCTCACGCTTTTGCATTTCTAGCATCGGCAACTAGTCCACCGAACAACCTTCCGCTTCATCGGTGGGGCAGCTATGGTCTCATCGTTCTCGAAGGAAAGTACGGTAGGCTGCTAGAAAATAACACGTGCAATCTGCCTCAGCGAGCCTTTTTGAGGAGAGACCTGCGAATTTGAAACGTTTGTTGTCGCTGTTCGCGGCACTCGTCGGCGCGAGTTGCGTCGCAGCGAGCGCGGCCAAAGAGGCCCCCGCGATTGCGGAGTTCGACCGGACGTTTGCCGGTGTCAACGACTACACATGCGTTTTACACTCTCACGAAGTGGGTGGAGCGCAAACGCAGGATCGTGTCTATCAGTATTCGTTCATGAAACCACACTACCTCAAAGCGCTGATCGTCGGCGGCGATGGCAGAGGCTCGGGCATGGTCTGGGTAGGTGGCGACCAGGTGAGCGGGCATGAGGGCGGTATTCTTTCCGGCATCCGCGTGAAGATCAACTTACACGATCCGCGCGCCGTCTCGCTGCACGGCGTCACGATTCCTGAGGGTCTGCTGCCGGGCATCATCGACGAGTACAGAACGATTCCTGGGATACTCACGCAGATGGACGGCGGTGAGGTCGGGGGCGTCGAAACTGATCGTTTGGATCTGAAAGTCGCTTATCCGGCTTCGAACCACGACATTACCGAGCAAATCGTTTATCTTTCGAAGCAGACGCATTGGCCGATCCGGCAGATCATGTATTCGGGGTCACAGATCGTGCTCGACGAATCGGTCGACGATTTAAGGACAAACGTAGGCCTGACGCAAAGCGACTTTCCGTTCTAAGCCCTGGCGGCGGCGCTGCCGGACCGGCGTCGCGGTTAGAGGCGGGGACGCGGCGCCTTCGCGGCCAACAGCCCGCTGCGTGAATCAGCCCAGCGAGGCGCCGGGCTCGCGTCTCGCCTCCAGTCATCGCCCGCTCCCCGCTGGCTTAGCGGTCATTGCACTCGGAGTGGTGTTCGGAGATATTGGGACGAGCCCGCTCTACACGCTCAAGACGTGCTTCACGACCGCCAGCGCGGCCCCGACACCCCAGAATGCGCTCGGCATCGTCTCCCTCCTGATTTGGACCCTCGTCGTCGTTGTATGCGTTAAGTACGTCACGGTGCTGATGCGTATCGATCACGACGGCGAGGGCGGAATCCTTGCGCTGCTCGCGCGCGCTGAACCGCCGAGGATTCTCGGCGTTCCGATGCGCACCGACTGGCTGGTCTGGGTCGTCGTCATCGGTGGTGCGATGCTCATCGGGGATGGGATGATTACGCCGGCAATATCGGTGATCTCGGCGGTCGAGGGACTAGGCGTCGCGACGTCGGCTGCGCAGCCCTTTATCGTCCCGCTTGCCGCCGGGATCTTGCTCGGGCTATTCGCGATTCAGTGGCGTGGAACCCAGAGGGTCGGGGTGCTGTTCGGCCCGGTCATGGCGTTGTGGTTTGCCGCGATCGCCGTTAGCGGTCTGGTGGCGATCGTCGCACACCCCGCGATTCTCGCGGCGCTCAATCCGTTTTGGGCCGGGTGGTTCGTGACGCATCACGGAATCTTCGGCTTCCTGATCTTCGGTGCGATCATTCTGGGGATGACTGGGGCCGAAGCGCTCTACGCCGACATGTCGCACTTTGGTCGCATACCGATCACGCTAGCGTGGTACGCCTTCGTTCTTCCGGCGCTTGTCTTGAACTACGTCGGTCAGGGCGCGATCGTCGTGGCGGATCCCAAAATGCTCGGTTCACCGTTCTACGCACTCACGCCCGGCTGGACGCTCCTTCCGATGGTGGCCCTTGCGACGGCAGCGACGATTATCGCGTCGCAGTCGCTCATCTCGGGCGCATTCACGCTGACAGAGCAGGCGATTGCGCTGAACCTGTGTCCTCGGATGAGGGTCGTGCATACTTCCGAGGATCGGCGTGGCCAGGTCTACGTTCCGATCGTCAACGCGATCCTCGCCACTGCCTGTATTCTGCTGGTCGTTACTTTCCGAAGCAGCGATCGGCTAGCGGCGATGTACGGCCTCGCAGTCGCTACCACAATGTTGGCCACCGATTGCGTGTTCTGCGTCGTCGCCTTGCGCTCGCTGCGCTGGCGGCCGGTCCTAGTCTTCTCGCTCGGCATCCCGTTCGCGCTTCTCGATGCCACGTTCGTCCTCGCGGGTCTCCCGAAGTTCGTCGACGGGGCATGGGTCCCGCTCGCCACCGCCGCAGTGATCTCGCTAGTTGGCGTCACTTGGCTCACGGGACGACGCTCCGTCGCGCGAGCGCTGCACGAGCAGCACGAGCCGGTGGAGCAGTTCCTTGCTGAATACGGTCCGCTGACTCAGCCTCCCAAAGGCGCGGTCGTCCTTCTTACCGGCGATCCAACCGGCGTTCCATTCGTCAGCAGGCATCGATGGCTCGGTCAGCTCATTAGCCAAGAATTGGTGGTCGCCCTGACGGTCATCTCCGTTTCTCGCCCCCGCGTATCCGAGGGCGAGCGGGTAACGATCAAGCGCCTTTCGGACCGGTTTGTCCGCGTCGGTGCTTCATTTGGCTATATGGAACAACCCCGCATCGACCCCATTCTGCGCGCGTGTGGCGTCGCGGACTTGGAGATCGACAAAGACACGACAGCGTTCGTCTATGCTGATCTCGTGATCGTGGCGCGGAGCCACGGCGGACTGCCGGCTTGGCAGCGTCGTTTATTCCAGCTGTTGCAGCTTCTCTCGCGGACGCTCGCCGAGGATCTCGAAATCAAAGCGAACCGTCGAGTCGAGCTTGGACTCGAGGTAGCGGTCTAATGTTTAGGTACTGACGGCTGGAAAGCGTTATTCAGCGTCGAAAGGATCGCTTTTACGCTGGCGGCGTTCGGTGCGACGATCGGAGATAGGGGCGACAGCGTGATTTACCAGTGCATTTGCAAAGGTAGCCTGAAATGATAAGTAGAGCGTTCGTCGCGGCTTTTTCGTGGTTTGAGCGATCGTTCTCGGTGCCGGTCGTGGGTGGACTATTCGTGTTGGGACTAACGGTTTGGATCTTGCTCTCGGTGTGGTCATCGACGGGCCAGCCGCTCGTGCTCTGCGACGGCAAGGGACGCCTCTGGGGTTGCGCTTGGGACCCAGGCGCCTTGTACGGAAACGCGTTCCAAAACCTCTTTCAGGTCTGGGTGCTACTGGCCACGATGTCTATCGCCTACGCGATTCGTAACACGACGAGCCGTCACCATACGTTGCTGCACGAGAAAATCGAAGCGCTGCGCAAGGCGGTGGACGAGCTCAGCGACGAGGACGAACACATCGGATAGCTCTCGTGATCTTGAAGATCATCGCGTTTGTTCTGCCGCTGGGTCTCGACACATTAGCCATAGCGATCGCTCTCGGCCTTCGCGGTCTTGGCCCGTGGCGACCGGCCTTTACCTTCGCGATCTTTGAAAGTGTGATGCCGATTTTCGGCATAGTTTTAGCGCGGATTGTAGGCCTGCGGTTTGGGACCGCCGCGGTCGTGATGGGCGGAATCATACTGATTGGCGTCGGAGCCCACGCAATCCGCGAGGCGATGCTGGGCGAGGAAGGGGCAGAAGGCGTTTCATTCAGTTCCTTGCGAACTTCGCTCGTAGCCGGTCTCGCGATATCGACAGATGAGCTTGCAATCGGGTTTCCGCTCGGCGCGTCAGGGTTGCCGATTGCCGTGGTGCTGATTGCGATAGCCGTGCAAACATTGCTCGTTACGGCGCTGGGGATTACGTTAGGGAATCGCGTTGGTTCGGCTCTTGGGCGGCGCGCTTCGCGCTACGCGGGCGTCGCGGCCGGCGTCGCATTCTCAGCCGTTGGTCTGTGGCTCATCCTTGAAGTAGTGCTCGGTAAGTAGGCGCCTCGAAGACAACCAGGCGGGTCGACACGACGAAAAGCGCGGATCAACCCGCGGCCCTATGGTTATCCTTCGTCGCGATCGTAGCAACGGGCGTGACCGCTGCGCGGCGCTAAGCGGTGCCCAGCGCCGGCACCCTATCGGACCACCACGTCGAACGGGTTGCGGCCTGCCGAGAACGGCGACCCCTGCACCTGCGTCAAGGCACCGCTGCTCGCGTTGATGGCGAAGGCAGAAACGCGTCCCCGACGATTACCAATATTTGCCACGTAGGCGAACTCGCCGGTCGGATCGATCGTCACTGCGGTTGGGTAATGACCCGCGGCAAAGGGCGAGCCCTGCACCTGCGTCAAGGCGCCGCTATCCGGGTTGATCACGTACGCGGAAACACTGTTGGAACCGTGATTAGTCACATAGACGAACGGAGCCGTCAGATCAGTCGCCACTCCGATCGGATTGGAGCCCGCTGCAAACGGTGACCCCTGCACCTGCGTCAAGCGACCATTCCTCGGGTTGATCACGTACGCGGAAACATTGTTGGAAGTGAAATTGGTCACGTAGGCGAACGTGCGGCTGATCGCCACTTTCCTCGGCTGGTAGCCCGCCGCAAACGGCGAGCCCTTCAACTGCGTCAAGGCGCCGCTGCTCGCGTTGATGGCGTAGGCGGAAATATCGTCGTCACCAGAGTTCGGCACGTACACGAACTTGCCCGTCGGATCGATCGCCACTCCGGCCGGCTGGGAGCCGGTCGCAAACGGCGAGCCCTGCACCTGCGTCAAGGCACCGCTGCTCGCGTTGATCATGTACGCGTAAACGTTGTTTGAACTCTCGTTGGCCACGTAGACGAACTTGCCGGCCGGATCGATCGCCACTTGCCATGGATAGGAGCCCGCTGCAAAAGGCGACCCCTGCACCGGCGTCAAGGCACCGCTGCTCGGGTTGATGGCGTAGGAGGAAACGTCGTCGGAGTAACCGTTGGCGACGTACATGAACGCGCCCGTCGGATCGATCGCCTCCCCGATCGGCCTGGAGCCCGCTCTAAACGGCGAGCCCTGCACCTTGGTCAAGGCACCGCTACTCGGGTTGATGGCGAAGGCCGAAACGTCGCGGGAGCCACCGTTGGTCACATAGAGATAGTGACCGGCGGTCCCAGCGCGGCCTGCGCTTGGCGCCGAGCTCTTTTGGCTGTAGCTGTCGGAACGCGGCGCGCCGATCGGCTGGGTGCCGCCGCAGCCTAAAAGCAGTGCGGTGGCCAGACCGATCGTAAGGGTGGATCGAGCCGAGATTCTCATCTGACACGTCCAAGTAGCTGAACGAATCGGAGACGGTAGATTCGGCATGACTGAGCTGGGTTCCAGTCGAGCGAGCGGGTGGGCCTGCGCGCGCGGGCGCGCGGGGCGATGAAAAAGTCTGAACGGTTACTCTACGTAGTACACTTGCCCGGTCTGAGCGCCTTCGACGCTCTTGGCGAACGCCAGCGCGACGCGCCTGACCGGAACGCCTTCGCTGCCGCGGAAGTAGGGGCCGTACGCTTCCATCGATTCGCGCAGCACTGTCGGGCTGACGACATTGATCCTCGTTCCGGCGGGGAATTCGAGTGCGGCCGAACGCGCGAACGATTCGAGGGCGCCGTTTACGAGCGAGGCGCTCGCACCATACCGAATGGGATCCTTGCTGAGCGTGCCCGCGACGAGCGTCACCGAACCTCCGGCGTTCAAGTGCTTCGCCGCCTCCAACGCGAGATGAACCTGCCCCATTAGCTTGTTGTCGATTCCGACCTGAAGCTGTTCGGGAGTCATCTCGAGCAGCGGACCGAAGTGCACGCTGCCGGCGGCGCTCACAACCGCATCGACCTTGCCGACCCTTGCGAACAAGTTGCGAATGCTTTGGAGATCGGCGATGTCGACCTCGTGTTCGCCATGCGACCTTCCCGCAGCGACGATCTCGTGCCGTTGCTTGAGCTCGTCCACGAGGGCGCTGCCCATGGTGCCGTCGGCACCGATAACGAGAATTTTCATACTCGACCTAACGAGCGGCGCGGGCCGGAGGTTGCAAAAAGGCTGAAAGTCCACCTGCTCAAGAACGGAACCCTTAGCAGCGATCGGTTCGGTCAGCGTCAGAATTATTTAGCTCGGCTAATCGTTGCGCCAACAGGTTCTCCCAGTCCGGTGATAGTCTTAGTAGGCGAACCACCCGCCGGATAGTTATAGTACCCTACGTCCTTCAACCCTGCATCCGGTCCAATGACCTTCGCGCCGTGAATCCAAAACTGAACGACGTCCTTCGAACCGGTGAGCGGAGTCGAGCCAACTTTCGTCCCGCTGCTTCCACTTATCGCAAACTCGTAGATCACTGCAGCGCTTTGATCTCCGATCGCCAAATGCGTTCCATCCCACTGAACGCCGCCGGGGAATCCGATGCCTTGATTCAGCGTGAGAGTGGAAAAAGAAGCGCCACCGCTGGGAAGCGTGGCGAATTCGAGCGCGCTGCCCTTGGTGGTGCCGTCGATGTAGAGATTACCTTGATTGTCGTAGCCGCAAAACTCGTAATAGTAGAAGTTCGGGTCCGTGTAGCTCTTCGGCGTGCCGCTTGCGTGTGGGTAGATTGCCACGTCGCCTGCGGTGAAGCTTGTCGACAAGCGGTTCGTGACCGCGAGATTCCCCGTCGTCGGGTCGATGGAGCAACCCAACGGATAATAGCCCGGATCGCTTAGCGTATTAATCGGGCTTTTGCCACCATGGGCATACTCCAGGATCTGCGACGCTCCGAAGTTCGTGATGAACACGTTGCCGGCTTTGTCCACGCACTGACCTGAAGGCTCATTGAACCCGGTCAGCTTTCCCTTGAGCTTACCCCTGGGGTATGAGTACACGAAAACGTCGTTGCTCCCATAGGGAAAGGAATCGGAGACGTAAAGCAGGTCGCGTCTCCTGGCATCGGGAGCCATCCACGACAAGCTGTGATCGGGGAGCGCCATCTTCCCGACCCGACTGTCAGCGTAGATAGCCGGTTGGCTAAGCGACCGTGTGTCCGAGCTCGGCCGCGCCCCGTTTGGGATCGGTTCTGAGGCCCAGAACTGTGATCCTGACCCGTTCCCACAACCAGCGAGCGCCGCAATTGCCGCTGCTGCTGCTAACGTCCCGTGAGCTAGTCTCGAATTTTTCACCTGTAATTGCTCCCTTATCTTTCACGGAGGTGCCAATCTGGGGGCTTCGTGCAGGCTCGCATGATCGGCGCCTTATCTCAAGTGTGATTTTCCACATCAAGCCTGGTTGCCCGCGGTTCCCAAGGTCACAAAGTGTGAGTCCCATGGCACAAAGTCTGGGCACCCGTTCGTCGGGCCCGAACGGAGGTGCCGCACAAGAGCCCCTCGCTCGATTAGCGAATCTTGCCGGTCCGACGGAGCCGAAGGAGGAGCACGCCCAATGCCTCGGGCCAATCCCGAAAGTTGTTTCGAAGTAGCGGTTCGGCACCTGTTTCGCCACATCAACGACGTAAAGGCGCTGCGCTACAATCCGCTCGTGCGTTCCTTGTGCGCTCGCGCCGAGAAGGAGAAGGGCGGAGGGGACAGCGCAGTTTTGTCAGCGGTCCACGCGCGAATTCTGATGGAGGCCCGCGCTGTTTGTGAAGGCAGCGCGGCAGAGGGCTCGGAGATGCGTGCTCATCGGCAGCACGCTATAGTTACTGCTCTTTGCGCCGGCGAGGCCGTACCCCGCACGCTTGCTCGACTTGGCCTGTCGAGACGCCACTACTACCGAGAGCGTCGCGTCATCTGTATGCGCGTGTCCCGGGCGCTCATCCAGACGACGCCGGGTCCGGCGACCCATTTCGAAGTAAGCGACCCACTACGACTGCTCCTGGCACGCGCCGAAGCGCTGCTCGATCAAGGCTTCGCCCGTCGCGCGGTGGGTTTGCTCGGCAAGGCTCGGTCAGATCTACCGGATGGGATTGCCAGGTCCGCCGTACAGCTGCGTCTTGCCGATGCTATGATCTCGCTTGGGCTTGCGGCTAGTGCGCAGGGTCTGTTGACCGAATCTCGCGGTTTGGCCGATGCCCGCGATGCTAGTGACCCCACGACCCGGTGGTTACACGATCATCAACTTCTCATCGCCGCGCGACTCGCGATCGAGACGGGCCGCAATGCTGACGCCGGCCCCGCACTCGAGTCACTCGCGCGGCGCCGGATTGCAGAGAAGATAATTAGCGAAGAAGCCCTCGACGCACTTGTCGAGTGCGGAAACTGGTATTGTCAGAATGGAAGGTTTCGTCAGGCTCGGAACACGCTCGCCCACGCGCGTGACATAATCCAACGCGTTTCCCAAATTTCGGCGCAACGCAAAATTGCGGTTACGCTTCTTGCGGCGCATTGCGCCGAGGGCGCGATCGACGAGTTTGGCCTCGAGCATCATTGGCTCAGCGAAGCGTTAGCTCTCAGCATTGCCAATGGTTCGGCGTGTGGAATGCTCGAGGCGATAAATGGCCTTATGGGCTACTACGTCTCGGCCGGGCGCGATGACCAAGTGTACGCGCTCGCAAAAGAAAGCCTCTGTGTCGCGCAAGACACTGAGGGAACTCGGATTCTGGCAGACGTCGGAGTCGAGATCGCAACCATGCTGCTTAGGACGCGATACTGGCGGACCGTCGATCCGCTGCTCTTCGAGATTGAGAAGCTTGCGCAGTCGGGCACTCTCCGGTGGGCAATACTCAAGCACTTGCAGGGCACGTTCCTCATG
Source organism: Vulcanimicrobiota bacterium (assembly GCA_963752825.1). Lineage (GTDB taxonomy): Bacteria > Vulcanimicrobiota > Vulcanimicrobiia > Vulcanimicrobiales > Vulcanimicrobiaceae > Cybelea. Next base: position 1,981,156 of record CAVVZF010000001.1, read on the forward strand.
CGTGCCGGTCAGTACAAACGGGCCCGAGCTCCGCTTGTGGTAGCGTACGAAGAGGCCAGGAGCGTAAATAACCGCAGGCTCGAGAGTATCGTCCTGCGGGACTTGGCGGTCACGCTGCATCGCATCGGGTCGGTAACGAAGGGCGTCGAACTCATGAGACACGCAGTAGAACTCGCCGAGGGACACGCCGGCGCGTGGTCCCTATGGAGTACCTATGAAGCTGCAGCGCGTTTGCTGGCGGATCGGCGGATCGTGCGACTGGCTCGACAAGCAAGGGTGGCGATGTCGGCGCGGGCCGATGTCTCACGCGGTGCAAACGACCACGCGTTCGACCATTCTGACGCGGTGAGCATGGGCCCCTCACGCCAATCTGGCGGACCTTTTCCACATCTCACACTGGCCATCGGGCGGGTGGACAGAGCGGAGTTACGAGAAACTGGCCTGCTCCGCATCCGGCGCTAGCGCGATGAAAATCCGCATGTCTTGTCGCGTCGTCGCGTAGGGGTGGTTATTAATGTGTAGTGCGCTCCAAGAAGCGAGTTAGGGCGGCCATAGTTGCAGAGGGTTGCTCCTCCATGATCCAATGACCGGCGTTTTTGATCACCACGACGGTCACGTGCGACGCGACGAGTTTGGCTTGCGCGCCTAGTGCCACTCCGAGCGATTTATCCCCGCCGATCGAAAGCACCGGAATGGAGAGTTTCGTCTTTGCCAGCTCCGCAAAGTCCGTCGCGGTTTTCGGAAATGATGCGAAATAAGCCCACCCGGCCGCCATCCGCCCCGGTCTCGAATAGGCCGCGATGTATTCCAGGCGACTTTCGGGCGAAAGCGAGTGGTCCTTATCGGCCGCAAGGTCATTCCAAAAGTATGAAAAGTATACGTTTTCGCGACCGCTAACGAGGGCTAGCGGTGTCGTTCCGTGGAACCGGAAGTGCCAGAGATCTGGGTTGTTGTAGATCGCCTCCCATCCAGCCACGCCCGGCAAGAACGCATCCATGAGTGCGAGCCGTGTGACTTCGTGTGGATACATGGTCGCATAGGCGTAGGCAACCATGAGACCTATATCGTGACCGACGACCCGAACCTGCTTGTAGCCGAGAGCATGGATTGCGTCGTGAACGCGTTTGGCCGAGGTTTTCATGTCCAATCCGCTCGAGGGGATTGAAGAGTTTCCTATCCCTGGCAGATCGGGGGCGATCACCGTAAAGCGCGGCGCCAGCGCAATTGCGAGGGGCTTCCACATTCGCGAATCTTCCGCATAGCCATGCAATAGAACGACCGCAGGCCCGCGTCCACCCATGGTCACGCTCTCGACGACACCGTCGATGCTGACGGCATGCGTTGTAAAGTCCTGACCAAAGTCGACGGGGAAAGCGTAAGCCACCCCCCTCGATGATCCGATCCAACAAAGTGTGGCGAGGAAGAGTTTGAGGAAGAGTTCGTACCCATGTCTCATCGTATGCTCCTTACTGCGACGAGTGCTTCGCACCGCATTCAGCTTGAAAAACGGGAACAGCGGGATTCTGGCGATGATAATCGGTCTCATCTTAAACCTCGAAAGACCCGCGATCACCTGTAGAAGCCGAGTTTGCGACTTGTAGCAGGCGCGAACGGTCACGGGCTGCGTGACACGCACGCCAGCCTGTGCGCTAGGGCGGGCTTCCCGCTCGAAGGCGTGAGTCAGCGCCTCGGACACGCCCCCGATCGGAATCGCGGCCGACCGTTATTTGGGACGTGTACGCGGACGGACGGCCCTCCCGACGCCTTGCCGAGCGAGAGGCGTTCTTGCCGGCGGGGACCTGGCCCGTCGATGTGGTCTCTACGTAGCCATACGCGGTGAGTACAGTGCCGCGGAGACCGTGCTTGCTCGTGCGCTGGCGATTCGGGAGAAAGCGCTCGGCGCGGATCATCCCGACGTTGCAGCTACGCTGAATAACCTTGGAAGCGTGTACAAGGAGCAAGCGCGTTACGAAGAAGCGGAGCCGCTGCATATACGTGCGCTGGCAATTCGAGAGAAGTCGCTTGGTCCCGATCATCCCTCCGTTGCAACAAGCCTGAACAGCCTCGGTAACCTGTGCACTGACCAAGGGCGTTATAGAAGAAGCGAAGGCTCTCTACACGCACGCCCTGGCGATTCGGGAGAAGGCGCTCGGGCCGGATCATCCCGACGTTGCATGGGGGCTGAATAATCTCGCCAACGTGTACAATGAACAAGGGCGTTACGAAGAAGCAGAGCACTTGCACAGGCGTGCGCTTGAGATTAGGGAAAAGCGCTCGGTGCCGACCATCTGGACGTTGCATTCAGTCTCAACAACATTGGGGATGTATGTTATGAGCAAGGACGTTACGAAGAAGGGATGGCAGCGTTAACGCGCGCGCTGGCGATTCGAGAGAAGGCGCTTGGCGCGAGTCATCCCTACGTTGCGACCAGCCTGGACAACCTCGCGAATCTGTACCGTGACCAAGGACGATACGACGAAGCGGAGGCACTGTGTACGCGCGCGTTGGCAGTCCGGGAGGAGGCTCTCGGCCCGGAACACCCGGACGTTGCGACCTCGCTGAGCGATCGGGCGAAGTTGTACGAAGCGCTGGAGCTCCCCGACAACGCACAGCCGCTCTACCGCCGAGCATTGGCGACTCTGCGAAAAAGCGCTTGGCGCCAGCCATCCGAAGACGAAGGCCGTTCGCGAGAAGTTGGACAAACTTCGGTCGAGTTAATGCAAGCAAGTCCTCAAGGACTTGAATTAGGACGATTTTTGTAACCCCAGCGGGATTCGAACCACTTCTCGGGGGTTCCGGAGAGTCCCGTCCGCTACCGATTCGTCTTATTCTGCAAGGCTTTTTCGCCGCTTTGGCTCCCGGCTGATCCCTTCCGCTTCCGGCCGTTCCCGACCGCTCCGCTAGAAAATGTTAGAGAATCGGCCCCGGAGCATATCTTCGGTGGACTGCAAACGCACCCGACTAAGTATGAAAACCCGGATGGACAACGCTGAACGTCCTCTTGCAAAGTCCCGCGGCTCGCCAATCGAGCGGGAAGAAGCCAATCGGGATGCGAATTACTTTTGTATCCGGGGTACGCCGGGTTTAAGCACGCTGACGCCCGAAAAGCCAAGAGTCGTTGACGGCCGTCAACCGCAAGCTCTCCGCCAACGGAGAAGAACTGATGGCTCAAGAACCCGAGTTCTACGAAGTCCACGGAACGGTTACCGGTAAAGAAGGCAGGCCGGTTCCGCACGCGCACGTTTTCGTTTGGCACAAATTGATCCGGGACCGGGTCGAACTCGCCGCCGGCGAGACAAACGAGCATGGCGAGTACCGCCTGCGCTTCAGACCTGAAGACCGCCGCGAACGGCTGCTCGTCGAAGTCGAGGTGCGCTCCGAGGAATTCGACGAGCCGCTGCGCTCGAACGTCGTGCCGGCGCAGGCGGACCTGCAACTCGACCTGCACCTCGAAACGCCCGACACTTCGGAGTGGGCTACCCTGACCGCCGCGATGCGGCCCGCGCTCGAAGGGCTCAGGCTCAGCAGCTTGGTCGAGAACGACGATCATCAGGACGTTTCTTTTCTCGCGCTGGAGCTCGGCAAGAGCGTCGAAACGGTCATGAACGTCCTCGTATCAGCACGGCTCGAAGCCGCGTTTGGCGTGACCGCGCCCGCCTTCTACGCTTTCGTGCGGCAGCGCATCCCTTCGACAATCCCCACCCCCTTGCTCGAAGCGAGCGCGGACTTTACCCTTATCGACGCGCTGATCCACCGGATCGGTTCGCTCATCTTCGCGCTCGCGCCGCAGGTTCAGACGCAAGCCATAACCAGTGCGATCGCTCTCGATTTGATCGGAGCGCAGTTCACCGCGCAAATCCCCGAGCTGGTTGCGGCGCTGCAGTCGCAGCGCAGCACAGACCTGCTGAACCAGCCGTATCTGGTCGGGAAAGCCACGCTCGGGCAACTACTGAGCATCGCCCAGATTCCGGCGGCAAAGCAACAGACCTTCGCACAGGCGCTGGCCAGCAACACACAGTCGATGCGGAATTTCTGGCGCACGCTGGGCGATGGCAATCACGGCTTCAGCGCTGCAGAAGCGTCGGCTATCGAGCGCACCCTGTCGCTCGGCGCGTTCGTGAAAAACGACGTCGCGTTGGTGCAAAGCCTGATGCAGCGGTTCAGCAGCGGAACCTACAGCGACAATGCCGATCTGGCCAAGCTGAGCGTGGCGGACTGGGTCACCCTCGTCGAGTCGACAGGCGGCGCGCCGGCCGGCATCAACGCCGCCGGGAACGCGACCCCGGCGGAGGTTTTCGCGGCCGTCGTCTATACCCGGGTCACCCGCGCGTATCCGACCGCCGCGCTCGGGAGTCGCGTCGCAACCGGAACGTTCGTCCCCGACGCGCAGCGCGCTCCATTGGCTCAGTTCTTCACGAACAATCCTTCGCTCGAGCTCCTCAAGGACACCGTCTCGACCTATCTCGCGAGTGCCGGCGACAAGGCCTTTACGGGAATCGCCCAGGCCGACCAGGCTGCGGTGATCGCGAACTTGCGCATGTTCCAGCGCGTGTTGCGCATCGCGCCCAACGTTGATGCGGCCCAGACGTTGCTTGCGAAAAATATCGGCTCGGCCACGCAAATCGCCGCCCTTGGGCAACAGCAGTTCTTCGTGCTGGCAACGGGTGCCGGGATCACGAAGACCGACGCTAATTTGATCTTCAACGCGGCGGCCGAGCGCTACGCGGGGGTCGTTTCGCTCTACACACAATTCAACCTAGACGCGGTCGGAGTCTGGCCCGCCGCGATCGGCAACACGGCGAACCTTGCGCAGCTGACGCAGCAGGCGATCCAGCGCGACGATTCGCTCGCAACCCTGTTCGGTTCGCAAGACTATTGTGCCACGGACGATTGCACTTCGATCCTCAGTCCGGCGGCGTATCTGTGCGACCTGCTCCTTTGGCTTCGCAACCATCCGCAGGGCGGCGGGACGGCCCTCGACGTGCTCGACGCGCAGCGACCCGACATCCGCCATCTCTTGCTGAACTGCCCAAACAGCGACACCGAGCTGCCCTACATCGATCTAGTCATCGAGCTGCTTGCCGATGCGATCGCTCCACCCGCCGATCCTAATTCGACAATCAATCCGCCTTGGAAGCAGACCACCTACGACGCAACTCCGCAAAGCCTGCTCGCGGCGCCGCAGTACTTCAACCAAGCCGCATTCGTAACGCTCTTCGGCGCGAGTTACCCGCAAGCGCTTCCATATAGCGCCGGGCTCGACGAGCTTCGGACCTACACACAACAACTCGGCGTTCCGCTCTGGCAGATCCGCCAGGCTCTCGTTCCGATTCACGCGCCGCCGCTCGCGGTCCAGTCGGCCGTCGCCGCCGAGCGCTTCGGAATGCCGCCCCATCAGGTCGACCTGGTCACCACGCCCAACCTCGTGGCCGCAAACGTCGTCTGGAACGCCGCCGCTCCGGCGACGGACCTCGCCGCCGTCCCGGCCTTCCTGCAGGGCGCTTCGTGCACGTACGAGTCGCTGCTCGAGCTGCTCCAGGTAGCCTGGGTGCAAGGCGGGCTCGGCGTCGCGATCGCGGGCCTCAACGACCTCTGCGACACGAGCACGCAGACGCTGACTCCCAACCCGCTCGACGCGGGCTTCCTCGATCGGGCTCACCGCTTCCTCGTCTTGTGGACGGCGAGCGGCTATAAGATGTGGGAACTCGACTTGCTGCTGGGCGCTGTAGCAGTTGCGAACGGGACGCTCGATCAAAACGCTTTGGTTGCAATCCTGGCATTCCGGCAGCTGCAAGACGCGACCGGCCTGCCCGTCGACGCGCAACTCGCGTTTTTCCAAGACATCGACACGGCCTCACATCGCGATCCCGACGGAACACCAACCACTTCGTTGTACGCCCGGCTCTTTCTCAACCCGGCGGTGACCGCGATCGCTCCCGATGCGGACCTCGCGGCGCTGGCGAGCGGCGGCGCGATCGCCGATCCGGTGCTGCTCGATCACCTGCCGGCGATACAGGCCGCGCTTGGAGTTACGGCAACCGATGCCGCGACCTTGGTCGGTCTCACCAACAACCAGCTCACGTTGTCAAATCTGAGCGAACTCTATCGCGTCTCAGCGCTGGCGACTGCCGCCAAGATTTCGATCTCAAACCTGATCGCCGTCGCGCAACTGCTGAGCCCGGCCGCCGCTGACGCGGCCGCTGCCGCTGCGCCGATCTTCGCGACGCCTGCCGCCAGCCTCGCCTTTCTCGCTCAAGCGCAGTTGGTGTTACAGCCTGGGTTCACCATCGATGCGCTGACCTACGTCCTCAGCCCGCCACCCTGGTCGACGACAACCCAAATGACGCAAGCGCAGATTACCTCTGCGCTGCAAACGGTCCAGCAGGCGGTCGTTGCCGCCGCCGGCGTCAACGTCGACGGAAGCGTGATTGCGGCGGTCGCGGCGAACGCGCATCCGCCGGCGGCCGCAGCGCTCGCCAACGACGTCACCGCGCTGATCCTGGAGACCCTCGAGGTTCCGGGAACCGGTCAGACGTTGCTGGCCGTGCTCGAGGATCCGGCCTTCGCACCGCAGACCAACCCGCCGGCCGTGACCCAAGGCGCCTTCCCCAATCAATTCCTCGCCCTCCAGCTCTTCGATAAGGCAGCGGTGATCGTCCGGACGTTGCGCCTGGTGGCGAGCGAACTCTCTTGGCTGCTCGCGAACGCGGCCACCTACGGCGGTCTCGACTTCACGCAATTGCCGGTGACCGGCGCGCAACCGGCGATCCCGCTCGGGCCGATGCAAACGACCCTGCTGCTCATCAAATTGGAACGGCTCTTCACGGCCGCGCCGCCCGCTTCGAGCATCCAAACACTCTTCGACGTGATCGGTGGCGTCAAGGGGGGTACGCTCGCCGATGCCGCCCAAGCGCAAGCGGGCCTAGCCACGATCTCGGGCTGGCCGCTGGCCGACATCGTGACCTTCAGCGCGGCGCTGGGCGTCACGTACCCTGCGGACTATCTTGCCCCGGCGGTGTACGATGCGCTGCGCAACCTGGAAGCGATGGCCACGGCCTCTAGCGCGAGCGGCCAACAACTCGTCACCTGGGCGTCGACGCCGGCCAACGAGCCGAGCGCCGAAACGATGGCCGCTTCCGCGCTCGCGGTGGTCAAAGCGCAGTACCCCAACAACGACAACTGGCTCGCCTTCGCTCCGACGCTGATGGATCCGATCCGCGAGCGCCGCGCGGCCGCGCTCTCGGCCTATCTGATCGCGCAGCGCGATGGAGGCGGCAACCTGATCTACGGCGACACGAACGGGCTCTTCGACTACTTCTTGATCGACACGCAGATGACGTCGTGTGAAGCGACCTCGCGGATCGTTCAAGCCTACATTGCGTTGCAGATCTTCGTCGAGCGCTGCTTGATGAATCTCGAAGCACCCCAAGGTCGTCGTAGACCTCACGCAAGACGACACCTGGAACCAGTGGGAGTGGATGAAGCGCTACCGGATCTGGGAAGCGAACCGCGAGGTCTTCCTCTACCCCGAGAACTGGTTGATCGAGTCGCAACGTCCCAACCGCACCGAGATCTACCAGCAATTCGAACAGGCGGTGCGTCAAGGCGAAAGCACAACGGATTACCTCGAAACGACGATCCTCAGCTACATCGACGGACTCGATGGTCTCGCGCACCTGATCGTCACGGGAACGTGTGAAGATCCGGCGACCGGCTCGATCTACGTCGTGGCTCGGAGCAACGCCGACCCGCCGATCTTCTACCTGCGCTCGTACGTCAACGCTGCGTGGAGCGGCTGGGCGAAGATCCCGCTCGACATCAAGGCGAGCCAAGTCGTGCCCGCCATGTACCGCGGACGCGTTTGTCTTTTCTGGCTGCAAGTGAAGGTCAACAACGAACCCAGCCAGTCGCTTCCGCCGGCGCAACCCTCAACGACCTCCGCAAACGGCGCGGTCGACAAGTACGTTGCTTTGGGCGTGTTTTTCAGCACCTTCCGCAACGGCAGCTGGGCGCCCGCGCAGGCTGCCAAAGGCACGCTTTTCGACAAGGTCATTTTCAGTTCGGATGCGGTGGCCTACGCGAACAGCGTCGGCATGACGACCCAGAACAGCGCCGCTGCTTTCGAAGCGCTCTATAGCCTCAAGGTGCAAACCTCGCCACCGGCGGGCAGCTACGGCGAAAATCTCTTCGTTGACGTCTTTCGCCTGGGCGACTACACGTTTGGGAACGAGATCATCTCATTCTTGGGCATCATAATCGAAGATCTCGTTACGGTCGATTTCCTTCCCGGACAGGCCGTCCATATGGGCCGCGCCGTGTTCGACGGGCGCTTCAACGACCTGGAGCTGAACAACGCGATCCCGGTGCTCGACGCGAGCGGCGTAGTCGGACTTCTAGCCTACGCTCAGGCGAATTACGGGCCCGACGCGCAGCCGCTGCTGCCCTTGACCGCTCCCGACCCGGACTTGGTCGGCGAGCCGAACCTCGTTCCACAATCGGGTGCGCTGGTAACGCAGCCGCCCAACCCCGCACTGGGTCCGACGCAGACGACGCCGCTCACCTTCACTGCGGTCAGTACGCTCGAGCAAGCCGTCGGGCCGCTCTTGAACGCCGCGCCCGTGCCCTTCCGCGTCGTCGCACCCGATAGCGAGCTAACCTTCGATCCGACGACCTACTTTTTCTTCCAGGACAACCGGCGCGGCTATTACGTCGAAAGCCAGAGGACGTACTGGACGGGCAGTTGGTGGTCGCCGACGCCTCCTTCGTATCCAAACGACGTCCCGTTCCAGATGCGCTACTGCTTCCACCGCTTCTATCATCCGTTTACGGGCCTGTTTTGGAACCAACTTGGCGCCGGCGGATTCCCGCTGCTCTACGATCGCAACCTCCAACTCAACCCCGACCAAATCGACCCGAGCGGTAGCGACGTCTTCAGCTTCCAGGCGGGCTACGCGCCGGTCATCCCTCCAGTTTGGTGGGATCACGACGACGTCACCGGTGCAGACCGCGAGTTCTTGGACTTCCGCTACAGCGCGTCGTACTCGGTGTACAACTGGGAACTGTTCTTTCACATCCCGCTGTATATCGCCGATCTGCTGAGCCAGAATCTTCAGTTCGAGGATGCACAGACGTGGTACCGTTACATTTTCAATCCAACGCTGCAAGGAACCGATCCCGTTCCGCAGCGGTTCTGGATCCCAAAGCCGTTCTCGACGCTAACGGCCTCGGCGATCCTGGCCGAGCGCATCAACAACCTGCTCGTCGCCGTTAATAACGGGGATCCGAGTGCGATCGCCGAGATCACCAGCTGGCGAAACGATCCCTTCAACCCGTTCTTGCTGGCCGACCAACGGCCGGTCGCCTATATGAAGCGGACTGTCATGTCGTATCTCGACAACCTGATCGCCTGGGGGGACAATCTCTTCGCGACCGATTCGCGTGAGGCGCTGAGCGAAGCGACGCTACTGTACGTCATCGCGTCGGAGATCCTAGGCCCGGCCCCGGCAGCAGTCACGCCGCCCGAGCGCGCCGACGAGTCGTACGATCAGCTCGAACCCAAACTGGACGCCTTCGCCAATGCGATGGTCAACATCGAGAACGCGATCGGCGGCTCAGGCGGCGGCTCGGGCGGAGGCAGCGGGAACGTGCCGGCGGCGCAGACCTTCTACTTCAAGATCCCGCCCAACGCGACGCTGCTCGGCTACTGGACGACCGTCGCCGACCGGCTCAACAAGCTGCGGCATTGCCAGAACCTACAAGGCCAAGCCCTGACTCTGGCGCTCTTCGATGCTCCGATCGATCCGGGTTTGCTGGTTGCGGCGCAGGCTGCCGGCGTCGATCTCGACAGTGTGCTCAGCGGCCTCGCGGTAACGCTGCCGAACTATCGCTTCACATCGCTCTATCCGGTAGCTTTGGATTTCGTCAACGCCGTTCGAGCTTACGGTGCTCTGCTGCTGTCGGCGCTTGGGAACAGCGACGCAGACCAGCTCGCCGTGCTGACGGCCACGAATCAGCTCGAACTGCTTCAAGCAGCCGATCAGATCTTCGGCTGGCAGGTGCAGCAAGCACAATCCGCAATCGACGCTCTCAATCAAGCTCTTGCCCTCGCACAGCAGAAGCTCACCTTCAACACGACGCAGAGCTTTGTCAACCCTTTCGAGGCGATCGATGCGTCGATCAACTCGGCGCTGATTATTAACTATGGCATCGTCGCGCTCGGCGAGTGGTTCGGATCGATCGCGGCCTTGCTTCCGCAATTTTCATTCGGTGCGGCCGGTTTTGGCGGCTCGCCGACGGCGATTGCCCAATTCGGCGGCAAGGATTATCATGCCAGCGCCACGGCCGGCGCGAACTTCGGCAAAGCAATCGCCGCCGGGCTCGATAAAGCCGCCATGCTGGCGGCGAAGTTCGGCACCTACGAGCGGCGCCAGGATACATGGAACGAAGCGGCCAGCGAAGCGAGATTCACGATCGCGCAGACCCAAGCGCAGATCGCGGGCGCCACGCTGGCGCAGCAGATCGCGGTTGCGAACCAGACGAATCACCAAACGCAAGAAGCCGAAATTCAAAGCCAAATCGACTTCTTGACGAGCAAGTTTACCAACCAGGATCTCTACGATTGGATGGTCGGCCAGCTTTCGGCAACCTATTTCCAGAGCTATCAGCTTGCGTATCGGCTGTGCCTGCAGGTGCAGGCCTGCTACCAGTTCGAGTTAGGGCTTCCCGCGAGCTCGTTCATCCAGTTCGGCTATTGGGACAGCCTGCACAAAGGACTGCTTGCGGGAGAGGCGCTCAATCACGACCTGCGCCGCATGGAGTCCTCGTACCTCGATCAAAACCGCCGGCGCTTCGAGGTCAGCCGCTTCATATCTCTCGGGCTGCTCAACCCAACAGCGCTGCAACAGCTGCTGGTGAGCGGGGCCTGCGATTTCGATCTGCCCGAAGCGCTCTTCGACGGCGACTACCCAGGCCATTACAACCGTCACCTGTTACGGGCGAGCGTAACTGTCGTCTATCCCAATCCTGGGAAGTTCGATAACATCAAAGCGACCCTAACCCTTACCGCAAACAAAGTGCGGACCTCGACCGACGTGGGCGGAGGCTATCCCGAAACGCCGGTCGGGGCCGACCCGCGCTTCGCTTACGCGTATGCGGCCGTGCCGCAGAAGATCGTCTTGGGCAACGCGCAGGACGACGCCGGGCTCTTCGTTCAAACGATCAGCAGCAACCTGAGCGACCAGCGCTACCTGCCCTTCGAGAACGCAGGCGCGATCAGCTCCTGGCATTTCGAGATGCTGCAGGCGAGCAACGAGGTCGACCTTACGACGGTCGGCGACGTCGTACTGCACATCTACTATACGGCAGTCGACGGCGGCGACGTGCTCAAGGCCGCGGTCGAGGCCAACAACGCGGCCAACGCGCCTACCTCGGGGACGAAAGTCTTCAGCGCGCAAAACGATTTTGCGGCGCCTGGCCCGAGCGTCGCGAATCCCTACCCGCTTTCGCCGTGGCAGGCATTCTTCTCGCCGGCTAGCGGCACCGACGAGATCTTAACGCTGGGCATCTCGCCCGGGAAGTTCCCGCCGTGGACGCGCGGCAAGACCATTACCGCCACGAGCCTCACGCTGCTGGCACTCGCTTGGGAACCTGGCGAATTCGTCCTCGAGCCCCAGGCGCCGCTCCCGTCGGCTGACATGACGATGACGCCAGTGGCCGGCGTCACCGAACCCAACGTGTGCGCCGCGACGGTACCCCTGCCCGCGAATACGTCGCTCGGAACGTGGAGCTTCAAAATCCGCCAGCAGTCCGCGGCAGACTTCAGGTCGTTGTCCAAGCAGCAGGTCGGCGACGTGATTCTGCTGGTCAATTACCAGGCGAGCTGATGCACGCATTACCTCCGCTCGTGCAACGCACGGTCGAACGCCTCATTCGGGCTTTTGGTCCGGAACGGATCGTGCTCTTCGGTTCATACGCCAAGGGCACGCAGCACGATGCCAGCGATGTCGACTTGCTCGTCGTGGCGCGCGCAATAGGGTCGGGCGCGCAGCGGCAGCGGCGCGCGCGTCAGCTGGCCGCTGACTGCTTTCCGCTGCTCGACGTCATGCTCTGCACGCCGGCCGAAGTCGCGGCCGCGGCGGGCGCGGCGTCACCGTTCCTGCAGTCGATCCTCGAAACGGGCCGCACGATCTACCAGCGTCGCTAGCACGCTCTTCAACGGTTTGCAACCGATCGAGCCGCTTCATGAAAGGTAAATATATCATTTGCTCGATCACGGACAGCGGGTTGGACGCGTCGCCGAACCGATTTCACGACCGGAGATCGGAGCAAATACGTTAATGCGAGCTGCTCGGCTGCGAGTCGCCGCATTGCGCTGACGTGATCAGCAAGATCACCGAAGGCGGTGAGAAAACGTCCTCTCAGTTCCATCGGCCAAGCGCCTACTCCCTTCCGTCTATTCACCGAATTCGGCGCAAGGCCGGCGGCGCAATCGCGTCCAATATCGCGGCAGTCGCTCGCTCCGTTGGGTAAAGACCTGCGTGGATCTGACCTACGATATCGTCATTATCGGAGGAAGCTGCGGCGGATGCGCCGCTGCGCTCGCCGCCTCGGCGGGCGGCAGTTCCACGTGTCTGATTGAAGCGAGCAATTGGCTCGGCGGTCAGTACTCCGCGCAAGGCGTCACCAAGCCCGACGAAACGCAGTACACGCCGACGGTCGGCAGCACGGCAACCTACCGTGCTTTCCAACATGCCGTCCGCGCGTTCTATCGGAACAACCACGTGCTGTCACCGTCTGGAGCGTCGCAGCCGACCTTCGATCCCGGCGGCGGCTATCCGGGCTTCTCCGGCGAGCCGCTAGTCATCCATCAAATCCTTCAGCAGCAGCTTCAAGCGCTGCCTAACGTTCACGTGCGGCTGGGTCTCACCGTAACGGCCGCCGCCGTCGCCGGCGACACGATTCAAAGCGTCACCGTCGTCGACAGCAGCGGAGCCGCGATCACGATTGGCGCGAAGATATTCCTCGACGCGACCGACCTCGGCGATTTGCTCCCGCTTGCAAATGTCGAGCACGTGATCGGCGCCGAGGCACAGAGTGATAGCCAAGAGCCGAACGCTCCCGGAGTTGCGCATCCGGAATGGGTCCAGCCGATCACGGTTGTCGTGGCGCTCGAGCGCCGTCCCGATGGTGAGGACCATACGATTGCGCAGCCGGCAAACTACGAAGCGCTGAAGGCCCAGCAGAATTATACAATCCTCGACGGCTACATCAAGAAGATGTTCGCGCAACCGGTCGACATGTGGGGCTACCGACGGTACATCCAAAGCTCGAACTTCGTCGATCCCGCGTTCCCAGGCGACTTGAGCATGCTCAACATGGGTGCGAACGACTACCAGGCGGCCACGATTCCCAGCGGCGATCCGTCGAAGGACTCCCGGACCATTGAGGGCGCCCGGCAAGCGGCATTGGGATACGTATATTGGCTGCAGACGGAGGTACCGCGCGACGATGGCTCCGGCTCAGGCTATCCGAATCTCAAGCCGCGCCCAGACCAGTTCAACACATCCGACGGCACGTCGGCGCAGCCCTACATCCGCGAATCGCGGCGGATCAAGGCGCAGTACACGATCGTGCAGCAAGACCTGGATCAGAGCTCTAACCCCGGTCCCAGGGCGAAGAACTATGCCGACTCGTGCGGGATCGGCGATTACGGTGCGCTTGACATTCATGGGCTCGCAGGCGTCGGGATGCAGCAGCAGTGGATCCCGATCAAACCCTTTGAGATTCCCGCCCGATCCCTCGTTCCCCAACGCGTGCGGAATCTGCTAGCGGCGTGCAAGAACATCGGTACGACTCACATCACGAATGGTGCGTACCGGCTGCATCCAGTGGAATGGAACGTCGGAGAGGCTGCCGGCGCTTTGGCCAGCTTTTCTCTGATCAAAGGCGCAGCGCCATCGGCCATCGTCGCCAACCAAGCGATGCTGCGGCAGTATCAGCGAGTCTTGCTCGGGCGTGGCGTTCCTCTCTTTTGGTGGACCGACGTTCAGTTCGGCGATCCCTGGTTCGCTGCCGTGCACCTTCTCGGTGTCGCTGGCATCATGAGCGGTCCAGGGCCGGCGATGGACTTTGCGCCCCAGGCGCCGCTCGACGACGCGACGAGAAGCGGCGTCGATGCGAATCTCGGCAGAGATCTCGGATGGCCGAGCGAGTCGGCATCCTGGACGCGCGGACAGGCGGCGTTGTGGATCGTCGCGCAACTCAGCTGGTAAGGAGTTCCACATGCAGTTCTCTTCGACAATCTTCGAGATAGCCGTCGGTTTGGTGTGCGTGTACATTGCGCTAAGTCTCTTGGTTTCCTGGATAAACGAAATATTCGCGGCAGCCTTAAATTTAAGAGGCAAGGGCCTCTCCGATGGGATCGCCCAGATGGTATCGGATGCGCAAACGCACATCGACCTTTTCGGGCATCCTATCATTGCATCATCTGTAACGACCAAGAAACTCCCATCATATCTATCGGCTGCGCAGTTTAGTACCGCGCTTCTAGACGTTATCGGTGCCGGGAAAACGATTTCGACCGATGCGTCGCAGGCGTTCACCGGTGTCCAGAACGCAGTCGCAGGCTTAAAACAGGGGCCGTTGAAGACGGCCCTGACGTCGATCCTAATGTCTGCGGCTGGCGATTATAGCGCCGTGGTGAATGGCATACAGGGCTGGTTCAACGACACGATGGATCGTATTAGCGGCGCCTATCGCCGCGCGGCGGGCATCTGGATATTTTTCATAGGTCTCGTCGTGATCGGCGCCCTTGACGCCGACACCCTCAAGGTGGTCAAGGTCCTGAACTGTAGCTCTGCCACGCGAGCCGCTCTCGTCGCGTCGGCGAGCGCCTCGGCTAAGCAGTCTGACGCATCGACCGCGCTCCATAACCTGAGCACCGGAGTTTTCAATTCTTTCGCTTTTGGGTGGTTTGGGTCGTCGCCGGCGTCGTCGTGCACGACTTCAACGGAGGCGTGGTGGCAAATCGCGCTCGGTCTCGTTGTTACGACAGTGGCGATTTCCCTCGGCGCACCGTTTTGGTTTGACGCGCTAAAATTCTTGATGAACGTTCGCGACGCAGGCGCAAATCCGAGCGAATCGGGAAGTTAAAGGTACGAGCGCTTACCGTGCGAGATTAAGCATATCTGGGGCCGGCGAAACGGTGTGCACAACCTCAGGAGGCGTGTTTCCGGCCCTCAAGAAATGCATACCAAGCTTAGTCCTCATCTCAACATCAGCGGACCGGGGGCCGCGAGCGTGTTCGACACGCTGTGCCGCTAAACGCACGTTCAGGCGTGTAGGTTGAAATGGCGGAAGAAGCTATTCTTGAATTCGATCGTCGTCGGTAGAAAGACCCAAACGGCGATACAACTCTCCGGAGTTCAGATACGCCGAAGCAACACCGTCGAGCCTGCTGGGATCGCGGAAGTTGCTACCGAGCCTCGAGTCGACGATTGGGTCGTAAGGCAGGTACCGGCTGGCCAGCAAGAAATCTTTAGCCGCGTCATCGGTCGCGCCGACTTTGCCTTCGCAATATCCTAGGAACAAGTACGCATAGCCGTCAAATTCGTTCATGCCAACGGCTCTACGGTACTCCGCGATCGCGCGCGGGATGTCATGCCTCGTCAAGAATGCATCGGCGAGGCTTTCATGGCCCTTATAGCCGGCGACTCCGAGATGACTTAACCGAGAGAAGAAAGCGTTGGCATCGTGTGACCGTCTCGCTTTGTGAAGCACCCCTGCCAGGTTGACGAGGTCGCCCTCGTTATCTGGTCCGATCGCTATGACGCGCCGCAGATCGGCGGCAGCGCCGGCGTAATCGCCTCTCGCAGACTCGAGATACGAACGCTGTCTCAAAGCCGTGACGGAATATGCGTTATCGTTAATGACCGTCGTATATTCATTGGCAGCCTCCTTGAGTCGCCCAAGCTGCTGCAATGCAAGCGCGCGGTTAAGGTGATCCGTCGCCGTTTTCGCCGTTTTTGCGAAAATTTCTTGGAAGTCCAGCTTTGCAGCCTGTGCGTTACCGAGTGCATTGTACGCGACCGCTCTGCTGTAGAGAATCCCTTCATTGTCCTGGTCTAGCGTCAGCGCACGCGTGTACTCGCCTATAGCCGTTTGGAACTTTCCCATGTGATAAAGACAGTCCGCGTATCTCGCCCTGACGTCCGAGAGGCTCGGCTCGCTTCCCACGGCCTGAAACAGGGCGTGGCACGCGCGATCGTAATCGCCGAGTCGCTCAGCGGCCTGGCCCTTGAAGCGCCAATCCCAAACCTCAACCGGCGTCATGCCGGCCAGGTTTAAATACGTGTTGTAGGCGTTCTTATAGTCGCCCCAATAGATTTCGCGGGCCAGCGCGTTGTTGAACTGCGCGACACTGTTTGAGGGGTCGCGCTGTAACGCCTGACCGTAGCTATTCAGAGCTCGACGAATTTGCCCCGCGTTAAAATACGCCACACCTTCATTCGTCCAATTTAATGGCTCCGTGTCGTTACGCCGGACCGCCTCCTGAATGTCGCTAAGCGAAGCTTTCAGATCACCAAGCCGCTCATCGTCGTTGCTTCGGTAATAATAGAGAACGTCGGGCTCGACGGCCGGGTTCGGCGGGATGTCCTTGATCGCGAGAGTTAGCGCGTTTTGCGAGCCGAGGTAGTCTGATGCGTTATAGCGTGCAAGACCGACAATGCTCGCCGCTATGTACTTAAACTCTTTTTCCAGGGCTTTATTGAGGTCCTGGGCGGACGCCGTCAACTCCGTCTCGCTCTCCGATAGCTTCCCGGCACGGTCGAGCTTGAAGGATCGAACGATCTCCGTATGCGGATGCACGTCCACTTCATCGCCCGCGACGCTGTACCAACCCCAAACAACGATGCTCGCTTTCTGGGACAAAGCCTTTGAAATCGCGAGCTTGTTCGGATCTTCTTGCATTGGGCTTATTTCTTGACCCAGCGGCACCGCCAAGACGTCATCGCGCTTGCCCTTGCCGGGCGTCGCGTCGATTTGATCCCTCAAGGTCTCCATAATCATCGGAGTGACGGCTCTGGTGTCGTTGCCCGACCCCTTATCGACGAACGTCGCGACCAAAATACGCGTGTTGCTTGGCGGAACTTGCAGCCAGAACTGCCATGTGACGAGCGCCGTGAGGGCTGCCGTCGGAAGCAGAATCAACGCGCCGAGCGCAAGGCGGCGCACCCATCGTGCATATAACGCCTTGGAAAAATAAACGTATGCCGCGACGCAGATGGCAAGCACGAATATGATAGCGATGACGATCCATAGGTGCTGCTGAGCCAAAGAGACCAAGCCGACGATCGCAGTGACGATTGCGACGATCGCGCCCACCGTCTTGGAGAGGCGGGCAATCGCATCCTCAACCCCTGTATTCTCAGACATAGCCGATGCCTCCGAGGTCCAAACTGGGCTTTGGATTCATTTTACCGGTCACGGTGGCGTTGCGCAACATGACAGTTTTAAAGGAGCGGCCACTGGGGAATCCCGCCGATCAGGAGACGAAAACTATGGCAACTCGTAAGAGCTCGAAAACACTGCGCTAGGCAACCACCGCGCGGCCGCGCTTGCACGAGACGAGGGGGCGTCGGCTGTACCTTATTCTTCGTAGCGGCGTAGCGCCAATAACGTTACATGGGCTGCGCGACACGAACGCACGCCTCTGCGCTAAAGCGGGCGTCCCGCTCGCAGTCGTAAGCCAGCGCCTCGGCCACGCGTCAATAGGAATCACGGCCCAGCGTTATTTGCACGTGTACTCAGACAGAGACGCCGACGCGGCGGACACCTTCGGGAGGCTCGTCGTCTAGGGACCAAAAATGGCCCGCTGTTGCACTTTCGTCAGACGGAGCCTGAAAGTGTTGCGGAAACCCTTTTAAAATAGGGAGAAATTTAGCCCCAGCGGGATTCGAACCACTTCTCGGGGGTTCCAGAGAGTCCAGTCGCTGCCGATCCGTGTTATTCTGCAAGGCTTTTTCGCCGCTTTGGCTCCCGGCTGATCCCGTCCGTTCCCGTCCCTTCCCGACCTCTCCATTAGAAAATGTTAGACGGGGCGACGCCGAATCAGCGGAGACATGACCGCTGGGCCACGGGGCTACCCAGGAGCGGCCGATTCGCAATCGGCCGGCGAGTTGACGTTTGCCTTCACGGATATCGAAGGCAGTACGATGCGATGGGAGCGCAACCGCGTCGCGATGCAAGATGCCGTGCGACGTCACGACGCGATTCTACAGACGGCCATTGCGGAACACCGCGGTCACATCTTTAAGACAATCGGCGACGCCTTCTGTAGCGTGTTCGCAATGCCGCAGGAGGCGGTCGCCGCGATGCTGGCGGCACAACAGGCGCTAAGCGCCGAAAATTTTCGTCGGTCGATGGACTGCGCGTGCGTACGGCAATCCATACCGGCAGTGCTGAGGTACGCGGAGGCGACTACTTTGGTCCGGCGCTCAACAAGGTCGCACGCCTATTGGCGATCGGCCACGGCGGTCAGGTTCTGATGACCGCCGAGGCGGCGGCGCTCGTCAACGGCACATTGCCGGCTGGTGTAACGCTGCGCGAACTGGGTGCCTATCATCTCAAGGACTTTACCGAGCCCCAGCGGTTGTATCAGCTGCTGCCGCCGGGGGTGGAGGCAGAGTATGCGCCGTTGCGTTCACTGGGGACGCTGCCGAGCGATCTTTCGATCGTTGATGCAGCGGAGTTTCATTCCGTCCCCAGCTTCAGCGGGCGCGACGACGAGCTCGCCGCTGTGGATGCGGCGCTACAGGATGACGGCGCCGTGGCGGTCGTTCATGGCCTGGGAGGCGTCGGGAAATCGTCGATCGCCCGCGAGTACGGCTGGCGCAACCGCGAGCACTACTCGGTCGTATGGTGGCTCAACGCACAGACCGAAGACGGCATCATCGACGGATTACTGCGCTTGGGCACGATGTTCGTACAAGGTCTCGGTCAACTGGCCGACCGGCGCGTCGCTGCGGAGCGCGTGATTAACTCGGTGCTGGGCGGTTTCGACAGGCCGGTGCTGTTGGTCTTCGATAATCTCGAGGATGAAGCGCTCTTGCGGGCGTGGCTGCCGCGCACGGGGGCGCGCGCCTTGGCCACCTCGCGCGACACCGCCTTGAGCAGCGACGTCATCGCGATTCCGTTGCAGACTTGGTCGCTGGAGACTGCCGTCGCGTATCTGCAGCGCGCGAGCGGACGTGCGGACGTCAACGAAGCTGACGCGCGTGCCATTGCCGAGGACCTTGGTGCGCTCCCGCTGGCACTGGCGCACGCGGCTGCGTCGCTGCGCAGCGCGCGGATGGTCAGCCCGCAGCGTTATCTTGAGCGCGTTAGGGCGCATCTCAAGAATGCACCTCGCGGCGCGGAGTATCCGCGCTCCGTCTTTGCGACGTTCAGCGCCGCAATCGCGCAGGCCGAGCAGCAGGTGGCCGGCGCCGCGGCGATGCTGTGTTTTGCGGCATCGTTTGCGCCCGATGCGATTCCCGACGAGCTCTTTCGCCAGCCGATTGAAAACTACACGGTCTCGGAGCTGCGTTCAGCAATCGTCGACGAGATGCGCCTGGACGAAACCCTTGGGGCGCTCGACCGGCTTTCGCTTTTGAAGTTTGCGGAAAGATCGCGCAGTTATACTATCCACCGGCTCGTACAGTTCGCCGCGCAAGACCTCTTCGGCGAAGCCGAGCGCGCATGGAGTGAATGTGCCGTTAACGTTGCGAATGCGGCGTTTCCGGCGGTCGATTTTGGGATGTGGCCGCAATGCGAACGGCTGCTGACCCATGCGCGCGCCGCACTGGATGCTCTGCCGAGCGATGCCGCGTTGCTCCCGGGAGCCGAGCTAGCCTTTCGATGCGGACGGTACCTTCGGGAACGGGGCGAGTATCGCGCATCGGAGCAACTTCAAGCGCGTGCACTGGCAATTCGTGAGGAATTTTTTGGACCCGATCATCCCGACGTTTCGGACAGCTTGACCAACCTCGGGATCGCGCTGGCGGAGCAAGGGCGTCATGCAGAGGCCGTGCCGCTTTTCGAACGTGCGCTGGAGATTCGGGAGAAGGCGTTCGGCCCGGACGGTCTCGGCGTCGCAGGGGCATTGCTGAATCTCGCACATGGCTACGACGAGCAGGGGCGCTTTGGGGAGGCGGAGGAGCTGAATAAACGCGCCCTGGCGATTTTTGAGGACGCGCGTGGACGGGACCATCCAGATACCGCATTCGCAATCGTCAATCTCGCGCACGAATATATGCGGCAAGGCCGTTATGCGGATGCTGAGCCGCTGCAAGAGCGTGCCCTGGCGATTCGGGAAAAGGTGCTGAGTCCCGATCATCCAGACGTCTCCGTAAGCTTAAACAACCTCGCGGACCTGTACCGGTGCCAAGGACGCTATGCTGAGGCGGAGCCGTTGCTTGCACGTGCGCTCGCGATTCGCGAAAAGGCGCTTGGAACCGATCACCCCTCGGTTGCAAATGTGCTCGACACGCTCGGCGAGCTTTACCGCGATCAAGGTCATCAGGCCGAGGCGGAACAAATTTACCGGCGCGCGCTGCAAATTCGAGAGAAGGCTCTCGGCCCGGAGCACCCCTTGACGACAGCCACTCGCGACGCGCTCAACGCGTCATCGTGAGTCCTACCTCGGCAGCCATTTCGGAGCAGGTGTCGGGGCGGCTTTAGGGCGTTGCCGCAGGATCTCCGGAGGCATCCTCGATTGTTGCGATCTGGTCCCCGCCATGGATGAGTTCCCGAGCGGCGTGCCCGCCCTCGCGGATCGCATCAGAGACGATTGCGTAGTGCCGGTGACCATGCCCCGATTCATCGGAGGCGTGGAGAACTCCAGCGAGCACACGCCGGTCAGCTAAAGTAACGCGCACGGCTTTGCCGAGATAGGGTTTAATTTCTTGATCGGTCATGCTTTCGCAAACGCCTGAGGGTCGCCAGAGGTTGCGACCCGATACAAGAAGTGCGTCGTAATGCTCGGCGGCTACCAAGAGATGGAGATTGACGTCGTTGCCGATGACCCGGGGCACGCTGTTTCACTGCCAACAGCAACTCCACATGGACTTAGCACTCATCGCGCTCTTGAGCTACGTATGACAGCTCCTACATTTTCATATCGCAGTGTTTCACGGGGCCGGAGTTATGGTCGCGTTGCTGCGCCGCGAGCCACTGATGGATCGCGGAGACCATATCGCGATCCGTGCTGCTGAACGTGATAGCGGCTCCGGTCGGAGTCTCGAAGTATCGGACCGAGCCGGGCATCTTCTTGCCGTGGTTATACGCCGGGTCCGAGTAGTTGCCGCTTGCGAACTTCGCAGCCTCCTGCAGCAGGTGCGAGCGCACCAGAGAGATCTGTGCTTGATTCATGTCGTGAACGACGATGTCAAGGACGCCTCCGTTTGAGTCCGGTAAGAACATGTGCATGGTTTGACCCTGGTCGAAAGGCATGACGCGTTCTCCGTGCTGCATAACCGTCTTTGCGTGGGAATCGTCTGCCTGCGCGGTCAGGGGCGAGACTACCAATGCTAAAGCCATGATCGCCGGCGATGCATTAAGTTTCATTGAGTACCTCAGAGAGAAGAGATAGCGAATCCAGCAGGGCGTCCCGTTCGTGTGCCGGGACTGCCTCAAAGATTTTCGAGAATCGTGCTTTCCGAGATGCGGCAAGCCGTTGCACCGCTCTGGATCCGGCAGCCGTGAGACGCAACTGTAAGAACCGCGTATCGCCTTCATCTCGGACACGATCGAGCCAGCCCCGTTCTTCGAGCATTTTTGCCAGGCGACTAATGGTGCTCTTTTCTAAGTGAAGCTTAGACGCAAGCTCATTTTGAGAGATACCTGGTGCATCCGACAGCTCGAACAGCGCTTGAGCTTCGCCCACGGAGATGGGAGCACCGCAGGGCGTTTCATCCGGCTTGTGAAGCCCGAGCGCTCGGATAAGGCCGACGATCTGTTGCTCGAAGGCAACCGCTGACGTCACTGTAGTTCGATGACCCAACTGTTGCAGCATACAACCATATGGGCCCTGAAGTCAACCGCAGTGCTTTGGAGGTAATAGACGAAGAGAGTTAGCCTAAACCAAAGTCATGCCGAGCGGAGCGCGCGAAGCGCGCGTAGTTCGAGGGAAGAAGGACAGGGTGATCACCGGCATCCACGCGATCTTCTACACCAAGCACTCCAAGGAAATGTACGATTTTCTCAAGGACGTGCTCGACCTGCACTACGTCGACGCCGGCAGCGGGCGGCTCTTCTTCGCCGCACCATCGACGGAACTCGCCGTCCATGAGACGGAAGACGACTCCGAACACGAACTGTGGCTGATCTGCGACGACATCGCCGCGACGGTACAGCAGCTCGAGAAAAAGGGAATCAAAACGACTCCGGTCGCTGACCGCGGCTGGGGTTTGGTGACGACGCTCGAACTCCCCGGCGGCGACAAGCTCGGCCTCTACGAACCAAAGCATATCTCGGCGCTCACGTAGCTCGTGCTGGGGTTGAGCCATCGCATGCGTGGCGGCGTCGACGTCGGCGGCGCGTTCACGGACTTAGTCGCGCTTGACGAAGAGAGCTAAAAATCCGTTTACTTGTTTCTCTGAACGTTCTATCTTGGTTTAGCCCGCATTCACCAGATGACGGCGAAAAGGCAGCTTAAGCTGGATACTTCATCGAAAGCGGCGCCTACCGCAGCCGGGAACATTAGGGCTGAAAAGCCGCTCATTATCCAAGCAGTACGTGTCACGTGGTACCTCCGAGCCAGCCGATGGCTTGGGTCTTCGAAATTAAATTCATATAGATCCGTCGGACCACTCGAGCACCGGTCTTAACTTGGTGCACGTCACTTTGGAGCGGGCGAACCGTCGGACCAGTGGGACACTGGAATGGCGAGCGTCACCGGCTGGTACGGGCGAAACCCGGCCGATGGAGGAGGCGCTAGGATCGGCGACCCCTTGAAGCTCGCGGCCCACGTGGCCATTTGGTCGTACGCGATGAACGGCATGACATGCGGACGCCACGGTCCGTCGGCTCCGAGTAGGTAGCCGTTTTTCGATAGCATGAACGCAAACGAGGCGGGAGCGGGATCGGTGAATTGGTGGTCGGCATACCCGGCTTTCGCTTTTGCCGCAATCTCTTCACGAGTATCGCCGGCGATCGCCCACTTCGTCAGTGCAAGGTAAAACGGGAGTACGCTTCGCACGGCCGGCGGATTGAGGCATGCCGGCCCGAGACCGTGCCAGTTCCAGAACTCGGGATCATCGAAACCCGCCGTCCACGAGCGTCCGACAACGCAGACCCAGCCGTTCGTGCCCTTGACCCCGACGACGTAGCCTTGCTTCGTGAAGACGAGCACTCCAGCATGAGCGGAGATCGATGACGGCCCTGCCGAGCGAGCCAAGGCGATTTCGGCGGCAGCGCTGGGCATCAGGTACTTCGCGATCGGCGCCATCGTCGGGTAGGGGTTTGGCGAGGGGACCTGTCCGAACGCTACGGTGGAGAACGCGACCAAGAGCGCGGTGGCTACGCAAGCAAAGGCGATCTTCATGGGGCCTCCTGTAAGTAAGACGAGCGTTGCAGAGATTGGCGGGGCCGCAGGCAATCATCAGCGTCAGTGGCTCGCCCCTCGCGTTGTTCGACGCAACAAAGACCGTTGGAGCACCGGGCATGAACTTACTTTGCACAACGCCGCTTCGCAATGAAATGTGACAGGGAGCCCATGTTAAGTTTAAATCCGTTGGAAGGCCCTAAATGCACGCTGCCGCACCGCTCGATTTTTTGCTCGGTCTCGGCCTCGCTTATGCGGGCCGCGTCCTCGGCATCACCGGCGGGGTGATTGCGGTCCCGATTCTCGGACGACCGTTCCCGACCGCTCTGTCGCCGGCACGGCGGCGGCGATAACGATCGAGACGACAAGAGCGCGCATTTAAAACCTCTTCGATTTCGACCGTTTGCCATTCGCGCCGACGACGCGCGGTGGGGGCGACCCGTCGCGACGTAGAAAGGGGCACCTGTGGGCGGGTCATGAGTGTATATCGCGATGAGCTGTTAGACGCCGAGCGGAATGGATTAGCGGCATACGAGGGGATGGCATGCTGCACTTTGTAAGTGGATCCTCGCACGTGGTTGAAGTGTCCCGAACAGTGGCCTAGTCTTTGCACAGTTCACGGCGAGTACGCGAGGCGCGATGTCGGAGTTTCGCGCCGCAGTAATGCGCCAGACGCAGCTGCGCCGGCTCCCGCTCAGCGTGTGGAACCGAAGGAGGCCCCTATGGAAACCAAGATGACGCCGAACGGCTCGACTACGCACGGACCGTCACTACGCCAACGTATTCCAGTAGCGAGCCACGCCCAGTGGAAGGCAGCACAGCGGAGACTGGACCCGCTCGAGATTCTCGCGGCGGGTGACGCCGGGAGGCTTCCGGAGCTTGTTCCGCTTCGCTACGGACGCATGGTGCACTCGCCCTTCTCGTTCTATCGCGGATCGGCCGCCGTCATGGCCGCCGACCTAGCACATACGCCTTCTACCGACATCCGCGTGCAGCTCTCCGGTGACGCGCATCTGGGGAACTTCGGTGGTCTTGCAACGCCCGAGCGTAACGTTAGTTTTGAGATCAGCGATTTCGACGAGACGTTGCCGGGGCCTTGGGAATGGGATCTCAAACGATTGGCGGCATCGTTTGTTGTAGCGATGCGGGAGAACGGAATCGAGGACGATGTCGCTCGCGATGTGTCGATCAAGTGCGCGCGAAACTATCGCAGGGCCATGCGCACGTTTGCGGAGATGAATCCCCTCGATCTCTGGTACCGGCGCTACGATGCCGAAGAGTTCTTTGAAGGCATCTCAGACCCCAACACTCGCGAGCACGTTCGTCGGCGCGTCAAGAAGATCGCCGCAAAGCGAGGGTCGGATATCGTTTATCCGAAACTCACGCAGGTGGTCGCCGGCCAAACGGCCATCAAGGACACTCCACCGACGATCTTCCATCCGGAGCACTCGCTCGCTCCAACGTTTCGGGCCGACGCAGAGCAGATTCTCAGGAACTATCGTGAGACACTGCCCGACGAACGCCGGGCTCTTTTCGATCGCTACCAATTCGTCGACGCAGCCATCAAAGTCGTAGGGATAGGGAGCGTCGGGACGCGTTGTTGGGTCGTTCTCCTCATGTCGGAGCAGAACGCCCCGCTTTTCCTCCAGCTCAAAGAATCATCGCCTTCAGTTTTAGAGCCGTACGCCGGCAAGAGCGTCTACCCACACAGCGGACAGCGTGTCGTTGTCGGAATGCGATTGGTGCAGGCGGCCTCCGATGTATTCCTCGGTTGGACGAGCGGACCGAACGGCGACTTCTACGTGCGCCAGCTGCGCGATGCCAAGGTCAAGCCGCTGGTGGAGCTTTTTGATCGTTCGATGTTCTCAATTTTTTCAAAGGCCTGCGGCTGGAATCTGGCAAGAGGTCACGCTCGCAGCGGTAATTCGCGTGGCATTGCAGCCTATCTTGAGAAGGACGAGCGTTTTGACGAGGCTATCGGTGACTTCAGCGTTGCCTATGCCGATCAAGCCGAACGTGACCACGCGGTGTTGCAGCGTGCCGTCACGATGGGGAAGATCAACGCATGTACCGATTAACGAGGCTCGACGGAAGGACCTTGTCGGCGAGGGGTCGTATCGGCTCGATACTGCCACCCCTAGCCTGACACCGTTGTAGGATCGGCCCAATTCGCACCCGTGCACGGGTCGCCTCAGCTACGAAGGGCGCTTGGTATTCAAGCAATCGCGGTCGAGGTACAAACGTGCGAGGAGAACGATGAACATATTCGTTGGCGCACCGGGTCGCGAGTTTCTCGGATCGAGCGAGGTCTTCATCATTCTGTTCGTAACCTTCGGGCCGATCAATTTCATCAGCCGTTTTTACCAGATGGCGACCGGCGTCGACACGAAGACGCTCGTCGGACTCGCCGTTAGGAGTGTTTTAATTGCGACGGTCGCCATCGTGCTGTCGGCGATCGTCGGCAGCTTCATGCTGGGAAAATGGCAAATTTCGGTCCCGGCGATCGCCCTGACTGGCGCGATCGTGCTGTTCGTTGCCGCCATGAAGTCGATCTTGGCCCTATATGGAGGTTCCGCGCCAGACGCCGGCGTTGTGGCTCCGAGTCCATCGAAGGCGGCTGCGCACCTTGTATTCCCTTATATCGCCACGCCGTACGGAATCGCGGCAATCATCGT
Source organism: Vulcanimicrobiota bacterium (assembly GCA_963752825.1). GTDB lineage: Bacteria > Vulcanimicrobiota > Vulcanimicrobiia > Vulcanimicrobiales > Vulcanimicrobiaceae > Cybelea. Next base: position 2,007,412 of record CAVVZF010000001.1, read on the forward strand.
TCTTTTGACGCTGGCTCCCGAAAGCGCGACGGGAATTTATCTCACCCTGCTCGCGGTCATGCTGATCAGCTTGATCATGATGATCTTCGTCAAGCCCATCATGCGCGTGATGGGCGTTCCACTCGGACTGCTCGGTACCGTTCTATCGGTACTGCAGGTGGCTCTCAGTATCCAATTCGCTCTTTTTGCGATTCGGACTGCGCTCGCAAAGGGCATCTAGGCATCTCCTCGAATGTGCGCTTTTTTTTAGGACGGCCTCTGCGCCGATACTCGGAGGATGACCATGACCAGTACACCGCCGCCTGAAATCCAGAGGCTCATCGAGAATCACGTTAACGGCTTCAACACGCAGGACGCCGAGATGTTCCGCAACGTTTTCGGGGACACGGCGATCATCATCGACGGTATTGCTCCCTATCGGTGGTTGAACCCCGATGCTCCGGCCGATTGGCTCGCTGACGTAGAAAAATGGCGTAAGGACAACGGCGTGACCTATGAGCACCTGTCCTACGAGATGGGAGTCTGGATTGTCGAGGAGCCTTACGCGTACGCCTCCATCTCGGGAACGCTGACGGTGACGTTGAAAGGCCAGACGGTCGCTAGGACCGGCATTATGGCATACACGTTCTCAAAGCAACGCGACGAATGGAAAATCGGGGCCCAGGCTTGGGGCCGTACGTCATAGCGAGCGTGCCGACAGGATAGTCGCCGCGAGTTTTCCGTGGTACCATTATCTTGCTTGCCTTACCGGGAAGGGCGGTGTATGAATCTGCGGTCCCAACAAATCAAGTCCCACCGTCGTTCCGTCGCGGTCGGTTTCAGCTATTTGCCCTCACTCCCCGTCAGAAACGACGAAAGGCGTTAGTTATGTCAAATACTGCAACAAAAAGTGACTGGTCGAAACCAGCGGCCATGGCAATACCCAAAGGCGGCTTCTTTAAAGACAAAGTCCAGCAAGGCCGGTTCGGCCCCATATTCCCGAAGACGCCCGCGTGTTACGGCTTTTCCATCGTCGCGAAAGTCAAACCCGGTCACGAGGAAAACTTCTATAAGTACGCGAAGACCATCGAAAAGACGGTGGCAGAGCAGCCGGACGCCCTGGCAGTTCTCAAGCTACACTATCTGCGTTGGGTCATGTTTCCGATCAACGGCGAGACGTATTTTATGTATCAAGGCATCTTCGACACGGACTTCGACAAATACACCGAAGACGCCGTACGTCTGTTCACGGGCTTAGGCGTGAGCACATCGTTCGAAAATCTCGAAGGGTTCCCAGAGGATTGGGCAACGAATTCGGACGCGTTCGTTAGATGGGTTCGTGAGCACCAATGCCCGAGCTTTTTGGAATATGGCGAGTATCCGTACGTCAGCGGCGATGAAGTCAAGAAGGCGCTTAAACTGCGAGCCGCGTTCTCGAACATGCTCGATCTGATGCAATGATGCCCGTCGTAGCGTGACCATACTCGAGCTTGACGACATCCAACACATTCTGCTAACGCGGACACCCGCGCTCAACGGGCTGTACGTGTTTCTGTCGTTTCATCAGGCGGCCGGCGGAAGAGCCTGGCTTTCTGCGATGCTGGAGCGCGTCGAGTCGGCCGCCCGAGTGCGCGCATCTGTCGAACGAAAGAAACGATGGGTGACGGTCGCCTTCACGTGGAATGGCTTGCGAGCGCTCGGTGTCGATGGTGCCTCGCTCGATTCGTTTCCCGAGGCGTTTAAGCAGGGCATGGTCGCGCGCGCGAGCATCCTGGGCGACGCGGGCGAGAATCATCCCGACAACTGGGTCGATGGGCTCGCGCGTTCCGACCTTCACGCCATCGCTATCTTATTCGCTCGGGATGCGCAGGAGCGGGGGCGATGCCAAACCGAGCACGACAAACTCCTTGCTCGCTGCGAAGGCGTTGAAGCCATATCGACACTCGGGCTCGAAGCGACGCCGCCGTTCGACTACGCTCACGATCATTTCGGCTACCGCGATCGCCTCTCGCAGCCGGTCATAGAAGGAAGCGGTGAGGTGCCGACGCCGGGCTCGGGTGCGCCGCTCAAGGCTGGCGAGTTTATCCTCGGCTATCCCGACGAATTTGGGTTAACGGACGATCTTCCTCAGCCCGAAATCCTCTCGAGGAACGGCAGCTATATGGCGTATCGTCGCTTGCAAGAGCACGTCGAGAGGTTTCGCGATTTCTTGCGGGAGCACGGTGAGACTCCCGACGGGCAAGAGCTGTTGGCCGCGAAGCTGATGGGCCGCTGGCGTAGCGGCGCTCCGCTGGTGCTCGCGCCTAACAAAGACGATCCGGCGCTTGGTGCCGATGTGCAGCGCAACAACGATTTTAACTATAAAGAGATGGACCCCATTGGCTACGCCGTGCCCCTCGGGGCGCACGCCCGGCGCATGAATCCACGCGACACCGCAGCCAACCTAAACCGCCGGCGAATGATCCGCCGGGGAGCGACGTACGGGCCGCACCTGCCGGAGAATGCGCCGGAGGACGGCGCAGACCGCGGTATTGCGGCATTCATCATATGCGCCAGTCTCGTGAGGCAGTTCGAGTTCGCACAAAACGTGTGGACAAACGACCCAAATTTCCATGAACTCGGCAACGAACACGACCCCATCATCGGCAATCAAGACGGGACATTCGACTTTACGATCCCAAAGCGGCCGATTCGAAAGAAAATCCTTGGCCTGCCAGCCTTCACGACGTTGCGAGGTGGAGCGTATTTCTTTCTTCCCGGCCTAAACGCACTTCGATATCTCGCGTCGTTGACCAACGCGGGTGCGTAGAGGAGGAACCGCTATGAGTACGCTTCCGAAAGCGCGTACGTACAATCAGAGTCACGTCGAGCGCAAGTACACGGCCGGTAAGCGACGGTTGAGCATCTACTGGACCTGGAGCTACCCGTGGGAAGCGCAGCGAGATCCGGCGGCCATGGAAAACCGCTTTTCAACGATGACCGAGGTGCGGAACGTGTTATGGCCGGAGTACGAAATACCGGACTACAGCGCCGAACAGTTCCTTCAGGGAATCGCCGGAACGCTCGAGCTTTTCCACCGATCAACGTTGAGTTTCCAACGGGTAACCGAAGAGGCAACCGGTCATCCGGTCGCCGTTTTTCAGCGAATTGACCAGGCCGGTTATAAACTTCCAATCGACGAGCGGATTCTGGCGGACGCTGATACCATCATGGTCTTTGGCCTCGATCACCTGCTCTCAGAACAAGAGGCCGCCCCAGAAGAGATCGCAGCAATCAAGGAGTGGCTCAGGCGCGAGGGCACGTGCCTGTTATTAGCGCCGCATCATGACGTTGGGTTTACAAGTGACTACGCACAACGTCAGGTCGAGTATCTTCATCACGGCGACACTCTCGTTCCGCGTCAGCAGCGCTTCGGTCAGTATACGCGCTCGCTCATGAAAGCCCTCGATGTTCCGGTTCACAACGTCTGGGGTTTACGGCCCGCCGTCGTGAACAAGACGAACGAAATCGCGCCGCTCACGTCGTTTCGTGATCTGGATGCGAAGAATCTGCTGAACAAGGTGCCAACGTTCAATTTTCATCAGCATTTGCCACACTACGAACTCACTACAGCCGACACAAAATCAATTCATCTTCTAGCGCGCCAGTTGATCGATCCCGATCGCCCACATCCGTTCACGGCGGCCGGGAATAAAGAGTTTAACTGCTTGTTGTGGATGTCGCCGAACGGGCAACGGGCCGGCGATATCGTCCTCGTAGACTCAACGAACTTTACTACTCTTTTTGGGGGGACGGATAGCCTCGAAAACTTCTGGCGCAATATTGCGCTGATGAAGTGACGTCCCCTGAACGCGCGCGGCCTCGCGAGTCCCGGCTCTTTGCCGCTCTTGCCGTTATTGCGCTCCCGGCGATCCTAGCGTTTCTACCTGGGCGCTTTCAGCCATTGCCCAAAGCCGTCCAATTCTTGGCGGCCGGGATTCTAGCAGGAACCATGCTGGCGGTTGAATTCGCACCGGCGAATCAACTCCTGATTCGGACTGAGCGCTATGCCGCTGCGGTGTTGTTACCTTTCATTACCCTCATCCAGCTTGCGGTTCTTTCCATTCTTTTGGTGAGCATGACGCGGCCACATTCGGGCGTGAGCGGGCTGACGCTGCTGACGTCGTCGGTTGCCATCTGGGCGACGAACGTTCTGGTTTTTGCTCTGGCGTACTGGCAGCTCGATCGCGGCGGGCCCTCGGGCCGAGCGTCGGGATGGCGCGGGCCGGCAGACTTCACTTTTCCGCGAGGAGAGCCGCCCGACGGCGTTCCCGAAGACTGGCAACCGGTCTTCGCGGATTACCTCGCGCTTGCGTTCAACACTTCTACGGCCTTCAGTCCCACCGACGTACTGCCGCTACGACCTCGAGCGAAGATGTTGATGGTGATGCAAAGCCTCATTGCCCTCGTAACCGTGATTGCCGTCGGCGCTCGAGCGATCAACATCCTTGGCACCAAATAGGGCGTGATCGGTCTCGGATCGGGCTTGCATGGACGGACGTATCGCTTATAGATGGCGGGACTCGAACCTCGACCCCTGCATGCGAAGTAAACGACGAGCGGAAGTCCTCCGAATATCGGCGCAGGCGCCGTTTAAAAAAAGTGGTGAGGCCGCGCGCGCAGACCGATCATGCTGCCGGAGCCGCTTCAATGTCAGTCTATGACGGGTTTTTGGCGATTCTTGCCTGCGTTGCGCAATTAAACATGCCGCCGTCGCCTGCCCCGGCGGCGACGACCGCGCCATCGCCCTCCCTGACAGATCCGTGCGGCGGTGCCCACGAGCTCCTAAAGAAATATCTGTCGGCCTCACCCTGCGTCTTTGTTCGCGGACAGGGAAGCATTCAAATGACGTACGGCGGTACGAATATCGGCGTCTCGTTTCCTTTCGCCGTAAACGGCCGATCGGCGACCACCACGGTATCGAGTCACGCTTTTGGATATCCCGGCGCGATACTCAACATCGGCGTCACGCCTACCTCGCAGATCACCGTCGTACTGCCAACGTTTTCACAAGTTAACAACTCGCAAACGGGGGCCGTGGCTGGCACGGCGGATATGGAGTTCCGCTACAAGCAGCTGTTGTATTCCAATCGAAAGGGAGGCGTCTTGGGCGGAATCCTGGCGACTTACCAAGCGCCAACGGGATCGCCGGGGCTGAATGCGCCAGACCCTACCTACGAACTCAATCCGCTGCTCAACATTGCGTTAAATAGATCGAGATCGATTGCGGCGAATCTCTCCTTTCCGGTCGCAAACGTACCAGCGCCGTCGCAGTCGGGCGCTAACGGACGTGCGTGGCAGTTTTCGCCGCAAGCCGTCCTTCTCTGGCGCTCCCCTGGAGGAACGCTGTTGGCTCTTGTCGGGCAGTATGCATTTTCCAATAACAACGCCTACCTGACTATTAATACAGCGCAGCTGCTTTCGAGAAACTTTCAGCTGCAAGCAACCTACGGTGGCAACAGTTCGCTCGTAGACTACGTCAATCCAGTCGAAGATATAGGACGCACCACGGGCACCGTGTATGGCCGTTCGTTTTCGGCGGGCGTTAGCTATCTGATCGGCAGTAGCGAGGCTCCTCCACCTTGAGCGCTGCGCGCGCGTTTGAAGTGGCCATCATGGTCGCGCTGAATGTTGGCGAGCCGTACAGAGCGTCGATTCAGTGGCACTCAACTCACTTCTGGCACAATATACCACGCATGAGGAACAAACCACGCGTGCATGGCGACGGCACCCCTGAGGTAAATGGTAGGCACGTTGGGGACACGTCACCCACTATGAAGATGAGGAGATCGGATGAAGTCTAGAGTCGTCGTTTCTTTGAGCGTGATATCAGCCGTTTTAGTAGGTCTCGCCGTGCTTCAGCAATCGCGGGCTCTAGGTGGTGCGCCGCCGGACCCGGCGCCAACGCCTCACACGCCATCCTGTTTCACTGCGAGTGGGCCGCATCGTTATTGTATCTTAGATGTTCCATCGACCACAGATGCGGAAGAATCGCTGCTGAACAACGCGAACCGATGGGGATACAGCTTACAGGGGATTTATTGCTCCACCCCGGGCCATTGCCAACAGATATTCTATAATCCTAAACGCAAATGATCCTACAATTTCTTGCGAGCCCGCACGGCTTTCGATCTCACCAGCGAACCCCCGAGAACGTTGATCGCCCGCAGAGCGGGATTCGAACCAATGCTCGGGGGTTCCGGAGAGCCCCGTCCGCTACCGATTCGTGTTATTCTGCAAGGCTTTTGGCTACTTTGGCTCCCGGCCGATCCCGTCCGTTACCGGCCGTTCCCGACCGCTCCGTTAGAAAATGTTAGAATGCACGCCGCACTATCAAGTGCGACTAGCTGTGGTACGTTTTTTGCGACGCTCGCCGAGGGCCGTTGTGCGAGGGTGCCTAAAAGAGAGATATGTGCGGCTCTGAATATTGCGCTCAATGAAATTTCGGATAACGGCAGCAGTCGCCGCAGCACTGATTTTGAGCATGGCGTTTTCGACCGACTGCCAAGCCTCGGCCCCGCCTCCCGTGCGAACGCTATCCGGTCTTGTCGAAGGCGTGAACGAGCAGGGTGTGCGCGTCTACAAGGGCATCCCGTTCGCGGCGCCTCCGGTTGGCGAGCTCCGTTGGCGCGACCCTCAGCCGGTCGCATCCTGGACCGGCGTCCGAGAGGCCCGATCGTTTGCAGCCATCTGTCCGCAAACCGGCGACTCCCTGCCCGGCGCCCCACCGGAGCCAAAGAGCGAGGATTGTCTGTACCTCAATGTCTGGGCCTCGGCCGCGCGACCCAAAGCGAAGTTTCCCGTTATGGTATGGATTTATGGCGGCGGATGGACGAACGGGTCGGCTTCGATCCCGAACTACTGGGGTAACAAGCTCGCGAAGCGCGGTGTCATCCTGGTCACGATTGCCTATCGCCTGGGCGCGCTGGGTTTTTTCTCTCTTCCGGAGTTGAGCGCGGAGTCTCCGCATCACACATCGGGGAACTATGGCCTCCTCGATCAGATTGCTGCACTCAAATGGGTGCATGCCAATATCGGTGGCTTCGGCGGCGATGCGCACCGGGTGACCATATTCGGTCAATCCGCCGGTTCCATGTCGGTGAGCATTCTCATGCGCTCGCCCGTTGCTAAAGGACTTTTCCAGCGCGCGATTGGTGAGAGCGGCGGAACATTCGAACCGGCGAAGGTCTCCTCAGCGGGTGCCGGCTTCTACCTTTCCGGCGCGGAACGTGACGGTGCGAAAGCGGCCGCGTCGCTAGGAGCGAAATCCGTCGCGGAACTGCGGGCGATGCCGGCGGAAAAAGTGAACGACGCCATCGGCGGTACTCACTGGATCATTGACGGTTACGTGTTACCGGCGGAGCCATACCGGATATTTCAAATGGGTCAGCAGAACGACGTGCCGCTCTTGGTCGGGACGAACGCCGACGAAGGGCTTCCGCCCATGGACGGCGTGAAGACGAGCGCCGCCACGTTTGACGCTGATGTAGCTAAGGTTTTTGGTCCGCTGCCGCCGGCGCTTTTGGCCGCGTATCGACCGAAGACCGATGCGGAGGCGTTTTCCGCACTCGCACATCTCCAGCGTGACCTTCGCTTCGGCTGGGATATGAGGACCTGGGCTCGGCTCCAGTCGATGACCGGACATCAACCAGTCTTCGCCTATTATTTCACGCGTGCTCCACCCTATCCAGTGGGGTCGCCGTACGCCCACTGGGGTGCGGGCCACTGGGCCGAGATGCGGTACGTGTTCGATCAGCTGAACCTCGAGGCATGGAATTGGACTCCGCAGGACCGGCGCTTGGCCGAAGCGATGGCCGATTACTGGACCAATTTCGCAAAGTGGGGCAATCCTAATGGAGCGAACTTGCCAACGTGGTTGCCGTACGAAAGCCAACACGAGCGAGCGCTCGAGCTCGGCGACGAAATTAAAATGATCGACTATCCGAATCTCGCACCCATCCGAATACTCGACGAAATCTTTCAGAGCTATATGTGAAATACTCCAAAAGCACTCACCGCGCGCTGTTCGTGCATTGCCGCAGGGTCGAGCCCACAAGGGCCCACGCGCGTCAAGCCTTTTACGCTGCTCGTGATAGACTAAAACCTCCGGCAAGGTCATTGCTCGCTCACCTCGGCTCAGCCTCCGACATCAAGGCGAATAACGGGTGAAAACAAAGTCGGTAGCTCGTTCTGGGGCGTGACACGCGAAGCAGCTGCTCTGTACAACGTGGTCAGGTCTGCCGTTGGTAAATTGGAAAAACCCCCAGCCGCCGGTCGAGGCGTATTTCTTTGAATCCTTGATCATAAACTGAACGTTCGTCGGTGGCCCAGCCGCGAAAGATGTATTGAGCAATTTCTGAAGCGCAGCTGGACTCAAGTGTTCTGCCGATGGATCTTGGCGAAACGCGTTGTTGTTTACCTCAGATTGAACCTGTTTCCAAGCGAGGCGTGCAATGATTGCCCCATCCGGGAACGGAATCTTCGTTTCCCGGAACATGCTGATCGCCAGATCGTTGCCCAGTTTGGCGCGAATATCGTTGAATGGCGTTCCAAGGATGGCCACGGAGATCAGTCTCCAGTCGCGATATCCCCGAGGGATTTTGAAGTCGTTGGCCGTAGCGCCGGCGGCTCGCTGAGATGCCGTCGCCGCAATAACGGTCACTCCGCTGCTGCGAGCAGATAGTGCGACCGCCAGACCTGCGGTGGCCGCGCCGACATTGAACCAGGTTCGGAATCTCATTCCTCGCTATTTCCGGAGTGGTCTGAAACCGGCGCGAACCTCTTCGGAAAAAACTTGCGGCTGCTCCCAGGCCGCAAAGTGTCCGCCTGCGCTGGCTCGGTTGTAATAGATGAGTTTGTGAAACGCGAGCTCCGTCCAACTGCGCGGCGCCAGATAGATCTCGCCCGGGAAGACGATTGCGGCAGTCGGGAGGGAGACGTTGGCGGCGTTGAATGGGCTGGTCTTATTCAACCAATATGAGCGCGCCGCAGAAACCCCCGTATTGGTCAGCCAATAGAGCGTGATGTTGTCGAGCACGTCGTCGCGTGTCAGCGCGCCTGCGCTGTGTCCGTCGACCGTGTGCCCAGCGACTGCTGAAACGACGGCCGCCGCGGGTTGTCCCCAACCGTCGCCATGGTCCAGAAGCCAGCCCGCGAGGCCCACGGGCGAATCCGCCAATCCGTACAGCGTTTGCGGCCGTGTGTGCATGAACGCGGCATACGCGAATTGTTTCCCATACAGGAGCTGCAGCTGCTGGTACGCCTGCTTCTCGTCGGCCGAAAGACTGGCCGGCGGAGGGTCGCCGCAGGAGAGCGACTTTGCAATGGCCGGTGGAACGGTTGCCGGCAAGCTGGTGTTGATCCCCAATAATCCGGGGGGAGCCTGCTTGGCCATCAACGTCGTCACCACCGAACCAAGGTCGCCGCCTTGCGCAACGTAGTCCGTATAGCCAAGGCGTTGCATCAGCACGGCCCAGGCGCGTGCGGTAGTGTCGGTCCCCCAATCGGGCGAGGCCGGCTTTTCCGAGAAGCCGTAGCCTGGTATCGAGGGAATGACGACGTGAAAAGCATCTGAGGCGCTTGCACCATGTGCCGTCGGATTGGTCAGCGGCTCGATGATCTTGAGCTGTTCGATGATCGAACCGGGCCAACCGTGCGTCACGATGAGCGGCAGCGCGTTTGCATGTTTCGACTTCACGTGAATGAATTGAATGTCGAGCCCATCGATCGTGGTGATGAACATCGGGAGCGCGTTCAACTTGGCTTCGCATTTCCGCCAGTCATAGCCGGTCGCCCAGTAGTCTGCAAGTCCCTGAAGCATTTCCAGCGGCACGCCTTGTGAGTCATCTTTGACTGTTTCCCGGTCGGGCCAGCGTGTCGCCTTGATGCGCTTGCGCAGATCATCAAGATCCGCGTCCGAAAAGTTCACTTGAAACGAACGAATACTCGTAGGGTCACTAACCGTCTGTGCTACAGTTTCAGTGATGGCGTTAGGCCTTTCTACAAAACCCGAGAGACCGAGTGGACCGGCGACAACGGTTGTCGCTGCAGTACCCAAAAAGTGAAGGCGACTGAGGCGAGACATCACGCGTTACTCCTTCGAGCGCTCGGAACGGAGCGCGGCTTTTCTAAGCGGATCGAGAGCTTAGCGCACATAACGGAACGTCCGGCGACTGTCTTCGGAAAGTAGTTGCGGTTGCTCCCACGCTGCAAAATGGCCGCCAATGTTATGCTCCTTGTAGTAGACGAGTTTTGGATACGCTTTTTTTCGACTGGCGTTCGGGCTGCTTCCTGTCTGGTCTGCTGTCGTAGTCATGGCGCGAGCCCTTTCTTGAAATGCGGAAACGCTGAGCGGAAGGCGAGCCAATGTTGCGATGGCGCTTTGCGCGATGTGGCCCGGTGATATCCTACCCGCGATGCGTTTTCCACACGCCACGGCAACCGAATGGCAACCGTTGCTCTTATCGAAGCGGAAAAAGGCTTATGCTATCAGAGTTCATTGGTAGCCCCAGCGGGAGTCGAAATGTCGTACGGCGGTCCTGGCCGAACCTGCCCACTACTGAAAAATCCGATTCGGACCTCTCCGTTGCAGGGCTGTTGCACGGCGCGAGCGGCTCGTCCAGGACGCAGTCCATGCCGCGTTACTAGGCTTGAGCGCTGAAGACGACGACCAGACGCAAGAGCAGGACACCCACAAGGACGAAGACCGGGACGACGATCGAGAGGCGACCTTCTCGATGCGCAAAGAATGCGCGGAGCTCCGGAACGAAGCTTGCAAGCACGAGGATCCATAGAACGACCCAACCCCCCGAGAGCGTGCGGCCGATTGTGCCGACTGCCCCGATCGTCGCGAAGAAGGCGATGATGAAGAGCAGCTCGAGCAGCACGAAGTAACCGTCGGCCCTGCCTAACCGCGCCTCGGTTTGCGGCGCGCTGCGGACGTAGCCTCCTAGCCAGATGAGCGAAGCTGCTGAACCGCTTAGCCCGGAGGCGAGGAAAAGTCCGCCCAGTGCCCAGGTGTCGCTCCACACCGGCTGATTTGAAACGCTCAGCAATACGTCCGTGTACGACGCAAGGTAGAGTGCGAAAAGCGAGCCGACGATGCACACCGGCGACGGAACTTTTCGCAAACGCCCAAGCGACTCGAGGAACGAGATCAGCGCAAATATTCCGAAGATCGAAAGAGCCCGCGAAAATCATGTTCGTCGTTCCGGTGGTGATCGCGCTTGCATTTGCCACGCACCGGAAGCTCTTGAATCCCTCATAGGAAGGTAAGGACTATGGAAGCCGTCGTCCTAAAATCGCCGCGCCATGTCAGCGTCGAATCCGTCGAAGATGCGGTCTTGCAAGAGCCTACAGACGCGCTGCTCCGTTTAACGTCCACGGCGATCTGCGGAACCGACCTGCACATCTACGAAGGCCGCCTTGGCGATGGGTCGCCGATGGTCATCGGCCACGAGCCGCTAGGAGTTGTCGAAAAAGTCGGCTCAGATGTTGTGAACGTTCGCGTCGGCGACCGCGTCACCGTGCCCACGCACATCTGTTGCGGTTTCTGCGTCAACTGCGTTCACGGTTTTTCGGCGCAGTGCCTCACGAACAATCCGGGTAAGGCCGGCGCCGCCTACGGATATCCGGGCATGGGCGGCTACTTGGGCGTGCAAACCGAGTTGGCGCGCGTGCCGTTCGCCGATGCAAACTGCCTCCGGCTCCCCGGCGAACCGGGAGACGATTGGGAGCACGACTTCGTTCTGCTTGCCGACGCCCTGCCGACGGCCTTTCACGCGACGGAGCTCGCCGGCGTCCGGTACAATGATATCGTCGTCATCTATGGCGCAGGTGCGATCGGCCTCTTATCGGCGATGTGCTCGTTTGTGCGCGGCGCGGCGCAGGTTTTTGTTGTCGATGCGATTCCGGAGCGTTTGGAGAAGGCCGCCGAACTCGGCGCCGTGCCGATCGATATGCGCGACGGTCACGCAGCCGATCACGTTCTCGAACAAATCGCGCGCGAACGCCAAGGCGTCGCGTGGCGAGGTGAAGACGCGAACCTCGGCGCAACCGTCTGCATCGATGCAATCGGCTTCCAAGCCCGCGACCCGCTCGATTATGCGGTCGAAAAGCCTTCAGTCGTAATCGATGATCTTGCGCGAATCATCGCGGTCAATGGGCGCCTCGCGATCATCGGCATCTTTCTCGATAACGATGCGCGCGCGCCGTCAGAACCCGGGAAGAAGGGCGTCTACTCGATTCCGTGGGGTACGCTATTCAAAAAAGGCGTCAACATCGGCATGGGGCGCGACGACGACAAACGCTATAACGACCATCTACGCGACTTGATTGTACGCGGCCGCATCAAGCCAAGCAAAATCGTGTCACACCGGCTGCCGCTACGCGATGCACCCGATGCGTTTGCTAAGTTCGACGCGCGCGCCGACGGCTACCTGAAGATCGTTCTCGAGCCGAGATCTTAGCCGAGCTCGTCGCGAACGAGCTGCTTTGCCTCTTCCAGCGTGGCGCGGCGCGAACGGCTACGCGACGGAGCCTTTACCTGGGGCCTCGGTGGCCACCCAAAATGTACCACCGGTGGCCGGTTGAAAATGTACCAGGGGTCGGTGGCCACTTGAAAGTGTACCACTGCGCGTGAGGTGATCCAGCCCGAGCATGCCAGGGCGGCGTCGCAAGATGCCGTTTATGAACCGACTGAGCATGGACGAGCGACAAACAATCATCGGTCTGCTGCGCCTCCGGTGGCCAGAGCGGCGGATCGCACGAGAGACCGGCTTCCACCGGGCGACGGTCCGGGGCATCGCCCGCGAGCTTGCCGCCGAGCCGACCGAGCCGCAAAGTGTACCAGAAGTGGCCACCGACCTGGCGCCGTCCTCGCGCAGCTCCTGCGAGCCGCATCGGAGCTTCATCGAGGCAGAGGTTGTCAAGGGCCGTAACGCGGTCGCAATCTACCAGGATCTGGTCGAGCATCATGGCTACGACGGCGCTTACAACGCGGTCAAGCGTTTCGTCGGCAAACTGCGACCAACTGAACTGAAAGTCAGTTGCCGGTTTGAGACTGATCCCGGGCAAGAGGCACAGGTTGACTATGGGGAGGGTGCGTTAACGCGGCACCCGCGGACCGGAAAATATCGCCGGCCACGGCTATTCGTGATGAAGCTGAGCAATAGCCGTCGTGCATTTCGGCGGGTCGTCTGGGAATCGTCGAGCGAGATCTGGGGCAAGCTCCACGAAGACGCATTCGCGAAGTTCGGTGGCGCGCCGCATACGGTCCGACTCGACAACCTCAAAGAGGGCGTACTCAAGCCGGATATCTACGATCCCCAGCTCAATCCACTTTATGCCAAGATGCTCGAGCACTACGGCGTGGTCGCGCTGCCATGCCGGCCGTATGCGCCTGATCTCAAGGGGAAGGTCGAATCGGAGATCGGCTACACGCAGAAGACGGCTTTGAAAGGGCGTCGATTCGAGAGCATCGAGGAACAAAACGCGTATCTCGACCACTGGGATGAGCGCTGGGCGATGACGCGCATTCACGGCACGACCAAACGCCAAGTTCGCGCGATGTTCGAAGAGGAGAAGCCATTCCTCCAGCAACTCCCGCTGACGCGGTTCGAATACTATCGGGTCTCCGAGCGCACCGTTCACTTCGACGGGCACATCGAGGTCGACGGCGCGTACTACTCAGCGCCGCCGCGCTATGCCGGCCGTAGAGTGCCAGTTCACGTCGGCCGTTTGTGGCTGCGCATTCTTGATCGAGAAACGCACGAGTGCGTGCGCGAGCATCCCATCGCACTCTACAAGGGGCAGCGGCGAACGCACGAGGCCGATCGGCCCAAGCAAACGCCGATACAAGTCGAACAGCTCGCCGCGCGCATCGGTGGCGCTGGCCTTGGCTGTCGAGCCTTTGCGAACAGGCTCGTAGAGGACCGCGGCGCCATTGCGCTACGGGCGCTCTACGGATTGCTCGATCTGCTACGCCGCTACGATGCCGGAGCCGTCGATCGCGCCTGCGCCTTTGCCGTGTCCTCGGGCATCCCCAGCTTCAAGTTCCTGCGCACCTATCTCGCGCATCACGCAACTCCGCTCAAACTCAAGAACGAACACCGCATCATCCCGGAGATCACAACATACGCAGATCACTTCGCGACGCTAACGCAAGGAGCACCCTCATGACCACCGATGAACTGGACCGCTCGCTTCGGCAACTGCGATTGGGCGGCATGGCCGATACGCTTTCGATCCGATCCCAACAAGCCAGGGCCGACAGCCTCGGGCCACTCGATTTTATCGGCCTGCTCGTTCACGACGAGCTGCAACGGCGGCGTGACCGGCTGATCGAGCGGCGCATCAAGGCCGCCGGCTTTCGCGACCAAAGAACGCTCGATGCCTTCGATTGGAAGTTCAACGCGCTCGACCGAGCGCTCATCTTTGAACTGGCCAACTGCCGATTCATCGAACAGCACGAAGACGCTCTGCTGCTCGGCAATGCCGGCGTTGGCAAGAGCCACATCGCCCAAGCCATCGGCATGGCCGCCATCCACGCCGGTTTCCGCGTTCTATATCGGGAGGCACACGTGCTGTTCGAGGATCTGCTGCTGGCCAACGCCACGGGCGAACGAACCGATGCGATCGCAACGTACAGCGAGATACCGCTGCTCATCATCGACGACCTGGGGATGCGAAAGCTGCCCGCCAATGCTGCCGAAGACTTGCTCGAGATCGTGATGCGCCGCTACGAACGTACTTCGACGATCCTAACCTCGAACCGGCCGCTCGACGACTGGCCTCAGCTCTTTGGCGACACACCGGCCGTTGCCGCCTTCCTCGACCGGCTGATGCATCATTCGCACCTCATCGAGATTCGAGGCAAGAGCTATCGGCTTCACGAGCACAGCCTCACTGCCCGAAACCGGCAGGCAAAGGCCACGACCTAGACTAAGCTACAACGAACTTTACAACGCTCGGGCTGGTACATTTTGAAGTGGCCACGCCTGGTACAGTTTGAAGTGGCCGCCGGGGACCTGGGGCACCTTGGAAGATACGGCTCGAGCATCTACGCCAGCACGAGCGTGTAACCAACACCGACTCCGGACTGCGGCAGTCCATCAACGGGCTTCTTAAAGATGAACCGATCGTGACGCATTTCATCGCTCCTAGCCCGTGACGATAGTGCCGGCCGTTCCCGTGATGATGAAGATTGCCGAAGTGGCCATTTCCGTGTACAGTGGAACCAGCATGCTTTACCTGGGAGATGTTATGGAGTTGCAAGGTGATTCGGCTCGGTGATCATGTGGTCGTGAGGGGCGAGGATGAGGAAGCGATCGTTACTGCCGTGCATCCTGACTCACAGGTCGAAATCGAGTTCCTTCACGCATCGGAGGGAGGGCCGCGGCGAAGGCGGTACGCCGTCGAGGCGCTCGAGAAGATCTCGCGGACCTCTCAACCTTCCTGACAACGTAGGTGATCGCGCCAGGCCAGGGCGGTGCCACCCGCCGGTCGGGCGTTTCAGCCGGAAAGGCAATATCGCTGAACGTTATCTCGGCATTAATCTGGCCTAGAATCGCGTAATTGCATGCTCTGCAGTTCACCGCGACTATTCAGGCGGGATCCCTTCCGCTTCCGGCCGTTCCCGACCGCTCCGTTAGAAAATGTTAGAAAATCTGCCAGGGGCTCGTCCCCGCTTGCGCTATCGCGATCGGGTCATCGCGTTATCGAAACGATCGCCGACCGAGCCCATCGATGGCCGAGCGCCGGCTTCCTGGTAATGCCTGGCAACGCGATCGACCTGTATGGGAGAAAACGTCCGGATCCCGAGCTTACGAGGGCGGCGGTTCATATAACCGGTAGTCGCTAAAAAAGCTCTCTAGCGAATGGGTCTGGCGCCCGGGGGGGCCCTGCTTAAGTGTGTTGTGGAACGAAGCAATGCGCCAACCAGAAGGTTCGCGCCACAGCACGGCAGTCGCAATCGCATCGTTATCTCCCGCCATGGGTCCCTGCGGGCAATGCAAATGAGCCTCCATCAGAGCAACGACAACTTCACCGGTAGCTTCCCGGATCTTCGATATCGCAAAAACGTTCCGACTGTCGCGATAGATGCTGTCAAAGATCCTCTGGTGTCCTTCTGCGATCGTATCGCGACCCACGAAGTGATCGCCGCGGATATTGACAAAGTCCGCGTCCTCGGTGAACACTTCTCCGAAGGCCACGCCGTCTGCAGCATTCCACGCCGCAGTTAGCGCCTCAGCGAGACGATCGATCTCTACGCGATCCTTTTGATTCATGTTTGCTCTCCGTCACTCAAGCGTCTAGTCCCGCGCGTCTGGTCTGTTCGGCGCGCACCTCTAGGGTTTTCGAGTCTGGAACTCCTAATCCTCAAAGGTAGCTTAGGAGTCTAATTATTAAGTAAGTGGCAAATCGGCGTCACCGGCTAGCGCTATCTGCACGTCTACGAAGGGGGACACCGAGGCGGCTGACGCCTTCGGTCGGCTGGTCGGCTAGGGTCTTATGAAAAAGAGGCTGGGTGTGTTTGATGCACTTGTGATGCACAGAGCCCCTAGCCCCAGCGGGATTCGAATCCGCCCGTGCGGGGTTTCTAAAGGTCGCTAGCGGCGCGGAAGCCTTATTCTACTACTGTGCCCGGTCGTTACGCAGACCTCGCATTGAAGTTTAATCGGATTTCAGCCAGCGGGCTGCTGCTTCAGCCGTGTCTTCGGGCTCAGTGTTAAAGGCGATGGCGGAGCCAGGGGCGGCCTTGTGGATTGCGTTCACGGCTTTCTCGAAAATCAAAAGGCCTTTAGGCGGCAACCGCATCCCCCCACCTATTACTACGCAATCGTAAGTTGCGCTGCCGAGTTGTTTCTCTAGCATGGCTATCCCGGCGTCGTCGGGCGAGATCATGCAAAGGTCCCCGATCCAACCACGCTCCGCGATCTTGGTTGCCGCGAGATCTATGCCGGCCTGGATCTTCTCCGCGTTCAAGCCTGGCTGCAAAGCCGGATCGGTAAAATCCACCGTTTTCGGATCCTGGCCGACAAAAAGTACGCGCGTCATGTGATCACCTCTTTCGAAAAAAGCCGCGTCGTTCGGCATGCAGGCCCGACAATGAAGGCGCCTCCGCATGAGTACCGGCTCGCCGCGATCGGATGTTATTGAGCAATGAACGATTACATTGTGCTGTCCACACGTGATTATCCAAAACTAGCGTAGCGAGTCCGTCGGAAGCCGCCGTGAAAGAGTCAAGAGGCTCGTTCTGCCTAAACGAAGGGTGGCCGATCTACGCAGTGCCCGGGGTCTACGGAGTAGGGCGTTGACCTCCTGCTCACCGAGATTGGGAAACCCACTAGCTTTCTCTCGTGCGTTTTCTAGGGGCCGATCGTCGGCCACGACAACCGAATGGCAACCGCGTGGATAATACGTGCAGAGGACGCCTATGATATCAGGAATGTTTTGGTAGCCCCAGCGGGGTTCCGAACTACTGCTCGGTGTTTCGCGAGTCCCCATCCGCGAGTGATTCATATTACTTTAAGGCTTTTTCGCCATTTGTCATGCCCTGCGGTTAACTGCGACTTTCCAGGCGGTTAGACAAATGTTAGAAAGGGGGCTGAAGACGCGAACAGGCCTGTAAAATAAGGAGAATTTCTAGCCCCACCGGAAATCTCATACGGCGGTCCTGGCCGCACCTGCCCACTACTGAAAAGTCGGATGCTATCAGGGTTTCGCGATACCCGAAGGCCTGCCCGTTCCGATCCGATTCTGGCCTTTTCGGACCTCTCCGTTGCACGGCTGTTGCACCGCGCCCGAGCCACCCCGATGCGTCACAAGCGCAATGCACGCCGCCGCAAGACGAGCGAAGGTATTCCGGTAGTCGTAGCGTGGCAGCGTGGGTCGCTTTCCGTCGAACAGTTCGAGCTCTACGCGAAATCCCTCACGTTCTAAGAGCCGGCGCTGCTGTCAAGCTGCTGGCGCGATGTTTTGATTTACGCGAAAGAGGTTGGCGGGGTCGTATTTCTTCTTGAGCGCGGAAAGGCGGTCGTAATTGTCCCCGTAGCTCGCCTTCAGTCTAGCGGTGCCCTCGTCCATCATGAAGTTCGGGTAGACGCCGCTAAGATCGAACGGGTGCACAGCCTCCCAATAGGCCTTGGTCCAGCGCGTTATGGCTCCGGAGTTCTGCGGGTTCGGATCGATCCCAGCGATGACGAGCGACCACGTGGCATCGCGGCAATTCCAAGCCGTTTCATTACTGCGCGTGCGATGAACGGCACCGTCGATCGGGTAAAGATGCACGAGCGACAATTCGCTCGGCGTTTTCGCCGCTTGCTCGAGATGGGCGTTGATCGCGGCATCGGGGAGCGTCTTGACGAAGTCGCCCCGCCAGTACCATTGCATTCCCTTGGGATAGAGTCCATCGAACATGCTTTGCAATGTGGGATAGGGCATCATTCCCATCCAGTTGAACCACGGCGCGGGAAGCGCGTCGATAAGCGGCGCCAGCGCCTTTCTGCCCCGCTCCTCCGGGCCGTTGTAGCAAGACATCAGGAGGCACATGCGCTTACCCCAGAACTCTTGCGGAAACGGCGCAGTCGAGAGCACCGTCTTAAGCCCGAGAAACGTCGAAAGTTCTTCCGGTGCGCCTGGTAGGAAGTCGCGGTACCGTTGCATGATGGTCCGGGCGTGGTTCTGGTCAAAGGCTATTGGTCCGGCGTAGACGATATCGACTGGATTGAGTTGGAATAAGAAACTGGTGACGACGCCGAAATTCCCGCCGCCGCCGCGCAGTGCCCAGAAGAGATCGCTGTTCTCTTCCTTGCTCGCAGTGACAAAGCTTCCGTCGGCGAGCACGACATCCGCTTCGATCAGATTGTCTATCGTCAGGCCATATTTGCGAGTCAGATAGCCGTGGCCGCCACTCAGCGTCAGGCCGGCGATACCGGTGGTCGAGATGATGCCCGCCGGCAGCCCCAGCCCAAAGGTATGCGTGGCGTGGTCGACGTCGCCTTGGGCGCATCCGGGACCGACGCGCGCCGTACGAGCATCGCGATCGACGCGCACGCCCTTCATACCGGACAGGTCGATCACGAGACCGTCATCGCAGCTCCCTAATCCGGGCCCGTTGTGGCCGCCTCCACGCACCGCAATCAAAAGGTTGTTGTCGCGACCGAAGTTCACCGCCGCGATCACGTCGGCGATATCATGGCAACGAGCAATTAGCAGCGGGTGCTTGTCGATCATCCCGTTATAGAGTTGCCGCGCCTCTTCGTAGCCGCCATCGCTGCGCTCGATCAGCGTTCCGCGCAGTTCGCCTCGAAATTTGGCTAGGGCTTCAACGTTCACGACGTTCTCCTTATTGGTGCGATGTCGCTATTCCTTGCCATCGCAGCCTCGGGTGTGAGCGCAGCGCCCTCTGCGCTCGGTCGCGCGAGTTCGTCGGGCGCAAGTCCCTCGCGTAGGAGTGCGGTGAGGCGGTCGTGCGTCGTTGCCTCGGTGAAGTCGGGCAGGAGTCCGTGCCGCCCAAATGCGGCGTCGGCGTAGCCTTTCGAGTGTCGCTGCGCGCGCAAGGTCGCCGCGCAGCCCGAAGACGAGCGCCCGGTGCTCGATCGGATTGCAGAAACACCCGAACGCGCTCGCGACGGTCTGCTCGAAGATCCCAAAGTCGATGAGATTGCGATGTGCCGCGTACTTGATCGCGCCAAGCCACGTGAAGAGCGCCGCGTAAGCGAGGCACCCTGCCTACAGCAAGCAGTCTCTCACGCGCTATTGAACGGCGTGAACGCGAACCGTGCTGTCGAACCCTTTCAGCAGAATTTCTCCCAAGTCTCGAAACGAGAGCCCCTTTCCCATGCAGAGCTCCGCAACCACGTTGGAGACCAGCGTCTGTTCGGGTTCGGCGTGCGCGCACAGGCGCGCCGCGAGCTGCACCGTCGCTCCGAACAGATCGCGATTGCTTTCCACGGGCTCTCCGGCAGCGGCACCGATACGAACCATCACCGGAGAGTCGCCGCTTCGCGCCGGATGTTCGGCAAGCTGCTTCTGAACGAAAGTCGCGCAGCGAACCGCCGCTGCCGCCGAGGCGAATGCGGCCATGATTCCGTCGCCAGTGTGTTTGACCTCGCGTCCCCCGTTCGCGGCAAGCGCATCTCGCACGATCGTGTCGTGAGCTTCGACAAGGGCCATGCACCCGTCGTCGCCCAGACGCTGTGTGAGAGACGTCGAGCCGACGATATCGGTGAAAAAAATCGTTCGAATGCCCGGATCGCGTTCGCCGGCGGGCGTTCCGGGAATCAGCGCCGCACCGGCCGGATTCACCTCGCAGCCGCCGAGGAAGCCCTCCGCCACTTCCGGCGCCACCTCGATGATCTTCTGCGCGACCAGTCCATGGGCTTCGCGGTGAACGGTCGTGGCCGCTTCCGCGCTCGGCGCGCTGCAAAGACAGAAAATCTTGCTCTGAGCTTCGTTGAACCAATACTTATGGTATTCGACGCCGTACTTCGATTGAGTCTCGAGATCGGCGTGGTGTGCCTCAGCCACCGCCTTTGCCGTCGCTCCGGGTACTTCGTGGATGTCCATGTACATCGGCATGGCTCAGCTCCTCTCGATCGAGATCTCCGGCGGCCGGCGAATCGTCTGATAGACGACGCAATAGCGTTCGGTCAAACGAAGGAGCGTATCCAACTGGTCTTCCGACGCACCAGTGTCGAGCTCGAAGCGGAGGCGTACGCGCGAAAAGCCGACGGGCACGTCCTTCGCAACGCCCAACGTGCCACGGAAGTCGAGGTCGCCTTCAACCTTTACGGCACCGCCGCGCACGTCGATGCCCATCGCCGTTGCAACGGCATTGAGCGTGACGCCGGCGCATGCGGCGAGTGCCTCGAGCAGCATGTCGCCGGAGCATGCGCTCAATCCGTCGCCGCCGGTCATCGGATGCAGACCCGCCGCAACGAGCGCCTTGCCGGTCCCCACGCTGCACGTCACGCCCTCGCCCAGCCGGCCTTCGGCCTTGAGCGTGATGGACGCCGCATCGGGCGTCTCTTTATATCGCTCCTTGAGGGGCGCTTGAATTGCGCGAAGTTCTTGGGCATTCATGCGATGCAATCGTTAGACTCGCTTCGTCAAACACCCTTCGTCATTGCTGAGAGCGGCTCCCGTTGCCGTAATAGCGGCCAGATGAAGGTGTCGATGTGGCCGCCGAGCACCTCGGCGACGTTTCTCGCTTCGACGCCCGTGCGGTGATCCTTGACGAGCTGATAGGGCTGAAGAACATACGAGCGAATCTGCGAGCCCCATTCGTTTGCCTGACGCTCGCCGCGCGAGTCGGCGAGCTTCTTATCACGCTCTCCGGCGGCTCGCGCTTCTCCGTCGCTTTAGCGATCTTGCTCAGCGGAAATCGATCGAGCTTCGGGAGCACCTCGCGCTGGAACCACCCGTTATCGCGCTTATCGCTTCGGTGTTCGCGCGCATGCGCAAGCGCTGCACAAAACGCGTCGCCCACGGTCTTGAAGACGTAGGCACCTCGTGCTTCGAGCGCGGCGCTCATCAGCGCATCATGCCGTGCAAGCGCAGCGGCCATCGCTTCGCGGTCGCGCTCCCAGCGCACGGTGCTACCTTCGATATCCGAAAACAGAAACGTGACCGTGCCGGTCGGGCGAGCCGAGGCCGGCAGCCCCGAGTTTAGCTGGGTCGCCGTGGCTCCGCGTTTCGTGCTACGGGCGTTCCCCTCCGCCGAGCATCGCTGCGCCGGCCTTTGGTGTGCTCGCGCGTCCTTCGTGATTGCGTCGATGGTGCTCGCGTTCGCTGCTCCGCGCTTGCGGCTTACCTCGCGGCTGGTGCGAGGATCATCGCCCGCAGCGGCCTGCTCTGCGAGGGCCTTGCGCGCGGCGCTATTTGCACGTGTACGCGGAGCGAGACGCCGACGCGGCGGACACCTTCGGGAGGCTCGTTGGGTAACGAAAAGGCTCCGCTGTTGCACATTTGTTGCACGGAGCCTGAAAGTGTTGCGGAAACCCTTGTAAAATAACGATTTAATTACCCCAGCGGGATTCGAACTCGCAACCAGCGGTCCCGGCCGATCCCTGGCAGTTCTGAAAAGGCTTATAGTGTATGGTTTCCGGCGCATCGCGGTCCCGAGCGCTCCCGCCCTATTCCGGGCGGTTTCGACCGCTCCGTGACAATTCTGTGACAACCTACCTCCTCACCTGGCCGGGTCGAACGCTCGCATCGGCGCGACGGTGCGGTTAAATGCGGCGGTCTTGAAAATCACTAAGGCCGTCACGACAAGTCACCGCTAGCGTCGATCGAGCGCGAAAGCGGTCCCGCTCGTGACCCTCGAGGGCCAGTCGGGATCTATTCCGTTAGCAAACTAGCAAATTCGGCCTTTGCTAACGCAGCCCGCAATGCTAACGACCGGTTACGAACGCCGCCGTCCTCACGTTGGAGGAGTACGAGATACGCAATCGGATCATGCACGAAAGTTACGTTCCGACCGAAGGGGAGGCGTTTAACTTCGGAAACAAGATTTCTCTTCCGCGTCGCACCGGCAATGCAAACGCTTGGTTTGCGTCTACGGAAAGCCGTAGGCGCGGCTTCCGCAGCGATTATCTCAGACGCGAAGGCTAGGCTTGGGCTAGGCGAACCCACTGCTGCGTTCTATGACGCGACGATACTGCACGAAAACGAATGCATGAACTATCGGCGCTTGGCAGACTATATGTCGCATCTACGAAAGCTGGATGAACTTTTCCGTTCGCTTCGTGACGGTTCTGCAGCCAGAACCTAAATGGCAAAACGCAAGGGCCTTGGATGAAGATGAAAGCCACTGGGCCGCCAGAGCAAAGCGGGAGGCGTTTTAAACGCCGCCCGCGCTTGCGCTACTGCCGAGCATCAGGAAAGCAATCACTTACCAATAGCTACGAACTTTCCGACACTTGAGTCGATTTCGATTGTTTCGAGCGGCTGGAGATAAAAGCTGCCTGTGGTTAGATAAGTCGGGTTGCCATTGATTAGAACGTAGTGTGGGCCGTTTCCAGCGTTGAGGACGTAGCACTCTCCCGGGCCGTAGTAAGGAGTGGACCCTAGCTGCCCTATCGTTAAGGCGGTATTCAAGGTCGGGGCAGAGCCGGTGATAAGAATCCCCTTGTCGTTGTATCCAGCGCACTCAACGACTTGTAGGTTCGACGGTGTGCCGCTAACCGTTATGGGAACTCCTGAGTACCCCACCATGGTGCAACTCTTGCAAAGAATAGTATTCGGACTCCCAGCGACAGACAACGCAGTCCCCTGCGCTGTCAAGTCCTCCGAGTACTTCGCGCCCAGGTCGGCTCCAACGATACTAATGTTTGCTGGCGTGCTACCTATTGCGATACCTGCGTAGGACGGTCCATTGCCCGCGTACGTTCCACCGACTATCTGAATGTTACGGCCGCCAAGGATTTGAAGCCCCGGCCCTTTCCAGCCTTGTGATGTTACGCCTATGAGCTTTATCGTCTCCACCTGACTGTTTGCGCCTCCCAAGGGCAGGTTCATAAAGATGCCGCCCGCCGCGTAGGTTCCGCCAGTCGATTGCGTAAACGAGGACGACGCCACTCGGACTTCCCGCAGAAACGACCCCGCAGAATTCTGCGGTAAGAGCTGGAGGCCGGCCGACCAAGTTCCAACGTTGCAGTCGAGAATCGTCACCAGTTCGATGTTACTCGAAGCGGTCGAAGATGGATTCAACACAATGCCTTCGTTCACGCCCGAGATTGACGTGTTTTCGACAGAAACGTGAATGCAAGCATAAACGGCTATTCCTACGGTTGTGTTTGTGTCTCCCGCGCCGCTGCGAATGTCGCACTTCTTTATTAGTATCTCATTGCAAGCCACATTTGGTAATGGCGAGGGCGGCGTCTGCGCCATATCAACGGTGATTGCGGCCCCTGCGGTTTGCGCGTCGTACTCGAACGTGCATTGCTCAACAAGTCCTTGCAGGGTATTCTGGAAGACGACGCCTTGAGGGCATTCGTGAAACGTCATTCTGAACATTCGGACGTTTTGACTTCCAGTGCCGGAAGAGTCGTTTGAAACTCGTATAGCGGCCCCGGTGCTTAACGAGGTGTCGTAGGCTATCTGCAAGTCTTGAAACACGATGCCGCCGATATTTGCGTCGGGGTGGGTGCCGTTATTGATGACAAAGAGGTCACCGGCGGTTGTCGTCTTTTTTAAGAGGGGCGTGGCAAGTGTACCTTCTCCGCTTCCCATGAAAATGAGGGAAGCTGCCGTCTGGCTATTCGACAAGTCAATAGTAAGTGTACCATCAAAAATATACGTGCCGGTGCTGGGAAACAGCAGAGTGCCCCCAATACCATTAGTAGGTCCGGTCGTGGTCAGGGTCCCGCCGAAGGTGTATGCAAGGAGGCATTGTATTGAATGGTCAGCGGTGCCGACGTTGATGGGAGTGAAAATGGCGACTCTATGTTTTATCCGGGGAGTCAGCCTCATTTTGACCGTAGCCGCTGCTGGGTGCGGTGGTGGTATGGACGCTTTCGGCGGCTTATCAGAGGGCGCATATAGCGGTTCGCTCGGCGCGGGGCCTCATGCCCCACGCTCTGCGGTCTACAGTCGCGGCGCGTTTGATGGCACTTCTTGGATGCTGCCGGAAGCGAAAGGCGAGGATTTGCTCTATGTCTCCAACGCCCCGGCGTCTAGTCATAACTCGGCGTGGGTCACCGTGTACTCGTACCCTCGCGGAAAGTTGGTCGGTATCCTTCGGGGATTTGCCCTTCCGGGGGGCGAGTGCGTTGACGGGCGGGGTAACATATTTATCACAGATACCGACATTGGCAAAATATTCGAGTACGCGCACGGAGGCAAACATCCAATAGCGACACTACCGGCTCCCGGCCCCGACTCGCTCGGCTGTTCCGTAGACCCCACGACGGGCAACCTTGCCGTGTCTAGCCTCGGCTTCGGTAACAATGGCGCGGTGGGCATTTATAAGGGGGCCAAAGGCAGCCCCAAGCTTTACAAAAACCGCGCGTTCCAGATGTATTACTTTTGCGGCTACGATAGCAGTGGCGATCTCTTCGTGGACGGTCAGAACAGGCCGTCGAGTGCCTTCGAGTTCGCCGAGCTTGCGAAGGGCGACACGAAGCTAAAGAAGGTTACGCTAAATCAAAGCATTGGGTTCCCGGGCGGCGTGCAGTGGGATGGAAAGTACGTAACGGTAGGCGACCAGAATACCTCCATCGTGTACCAGTTCTCCATTAGCGGGGATGTGGGAACCGAAGCTGGTTCGACGACCCTTGGCGGTAGCGATGTGGGGGCGGTATTACAATACTTCATTGTTGGGAGCCGACTAATCGCCCCAAACCTATGCAGCGGAAAGTGTGTTGGCAACGTTCTATACTTCCCATATCCATCCGGCGGCGATGCGACGAAAACGATTACGAAAGACGTGCACTATCCTCGGGGGCTAGTGGTTAGCAAAGCGCCCACGTAGACCTCTAAGCCTTGCCTAATGCGACTAATTTCTCTCACAAAGCCTCGGTAGGAACACGCTGGCGATCCTCAGCTTGGGGTCCCACGCGCATTTATCAGCAA
This sequence comes from Vulcanimicrobiota bacterium, assembly GCA_963752825.1. GTDB lineage: Bacteria > Vulcanimicrobiota > Vulcanimicrobiia > Vulcanimicrobiales > Vulcanimicrobiaceae > Cybelea. The sequence goes on from CAVVZF010000001.1 coordinate 2,033,005, forward strand.
GAAGCTCAAGACGTTCGTCATATTGAACCCGCATTCGCAAGAAACCCGGGGCCGCAGACAAGCATTGGGCGGCGGGCCGCCTCGGGCGGCGCCGCGCGCCACGGCAGCACAGAAGCCCCACCGGGTCGCGAAGTGTGCGGTGGTTAGCTCTCGCGCGACACGCACGTAGCGCATAGCCAGGTCACAGAAGCGCTCGATGCACGCGTCAACCTTGAGAACCTGGGCTGGGTAGGAACTGGCTGAGCGGCGCTAAGGCGCCGCGACCCGCCATCCGTATCGCGTTGGGCGCACGGCGCCGCGGCCGCCGTACGCACAACCACCGGCTTGCGTTTTAAAAAGTGGACGGTCGCAGAAAGCGTAGATGCTAGGGTCTAAAACTCGGAATGGCTATCCGCGGCGCGTGGAAAAAGTATAGCGGTAAGCTTGCGCGGTGAAAAGAGAACGGTCGCAGAAAGCCGAGATGCTAACGGGTAGACGCTTCCATAGCTGCCTGCTGCACGTGAAAAAAATCTAGCGATAAGCTTGCATCTGTGGTATACTTGACGTAACAAAGCACGCTCGACTTTCGCCCGCATAATAATGCGGGCGAAACTCTAAAGTCTCGTAGCGCCAGCCCGCGCTCGGGGCTTTTTCGTTTGCGGAGGTGAGGTCATGATTACGAAGGCGGTGCCGGCGCGCGCTCATACCCGCACCTTCGCAATCGGCGTCGACTACATCACCGAGCACACCCATCAGCGCGCCGTCGCCGCGGCTGGTCACTCGTTCGAGGGTGGCGTCGCCTATGCAAGCGCACCGGAGAAAGCCGAGTGGGTGCATTTGCGCGGGGTCATATCGGTGGACACGGCGGCGATCGAGATGGAAGCCGTAGCGGCGTTGTCCAAGCGCTGCCGCGATCCCGTCTATCACCTGATCATCGCCTATGCCAAGGGTGAGCGGCCGACGCGCGAGCAGGTGGTCATCGACGCGGAGCGGCTGCTCAAGGCGATCGGCATGGAGAAGAGCCAGTACGTTCTCGCGGCGCATAAGGACACCGACGACTTTCACGCGCACGTGATCGCCAATCGGATCGGGCCCGACGGCAAGGCGAACGACCTGTGGCACGAGCGGATCAAACGCGAGCGGGTCTGTGCCGAGATTGCGGCCGAACGCGGGTGGGAGATCGTCGTGGGCCACCACAACCGCGACATCGTGCAGCGCGTGAGACATCTCTACGCGCCACCGCCCGATCCGGAGCGGCGGCTGAGCGACGGCGCGTACCGCCGGCTGCACCAGCGCGGCGAGCTGCCGTGGCAGGAGGCTGCACGGCCCTACGTGCTGGATGCGGTCGACCGCGCCAAGGATTGGAACGACCTGCATCAGCGCCTGCGTGCGCACGGCGTCGTGGTGAAGCTGGTTCGGCGCGGTGATCGGGTGCAAGGCCTAGCATTCTCCGAAGGGTCGAATCGCAGAGCGCCGGGCTGCGCGGCGTCACGGATCGATGCACGTTGCGCGCTGCGGGCGATGGAAGGTCGCTTTGGCCCGTTCACGCCGTCGCGCGAGCCCCGACCGAATGTCGAGCGCACGCCGTCGTGGCCCGACACGGTTCGTCCAACGATTCTGGCGGCCGTCGACGCGGCGAAGACGTGGGAGGATGTCAACCAGCGCCTCGATCGCGACGGCATCGTGGTCAAGCTGATCCAGCGCGGTGAGCGCGTGCAGGGCCTCGCGTTTGCAGCGGGCAGAGGTCCCGAGGCGCCAGGCTGCGGCGCGTCGCGGATCCATCCTCGCTGCAAGAAAGCAGCGCTTGAGCAGCGCTTCGGCCCATGCCCGTTTACGCCGGAGCAGCCACCGAAGCGTAGCCGCAGCGCCCTTGGCGATCGCGCCGAACGCGAAGCATGCAGTGATCCGCGCTGGGCCCTGCGCGACGCCGAACGCATTGCCGACCATGCTCGGCTACGGTCGGAGTACCGAGCCTATCGCGAGCGCTTCTGCAGCGAGCGTGCCGAGGCCATGGGCGCGCGCCGGGATGCAGCTTGGGAGCGGGAGCGAGCGCAACGGCAGCGCGATGCCCAGAAGCGCCGCGAAGCGCGCCTGCTCTTGCGCGCAGTGGCGCGGCTGGGCACGCGCGGTGCAATCGCCCGCCAACTCGCGTACTGGTCGGTCGATGCCGTCACGCGCCGCCGGCGCGCGAAAGAGTATGACGCCGCGCGCGTGCGCTGGGAGGCGACGAAGATCGTGCTGGCGTCAGAGCGGAGGCGAGCGCGTGAGGAGAAGCCGCTCGACTATCGATCGTTCGTCAACGAACGGGCGCGTGCCGGCGATCTCGGAGCGCAGCGGGTACTCGATGCGTTCGCGCATCCGGCCCACAGCCGGGTCGGGCACGTTCCACAGCGTGACCCGCGTCCGGTGACACTGGCCGAAATACGGCTGCGGCTCAACGTCATCCGCGTCGAAGAAGAGGGACGCTATGAGCATGCACGCGTCGAGCGAGAGCATCTACAGCGTGCCGAGCGCCCACCAACGCTCGACGAAGCTCTGGCTGCAGAGCGCCGACGGATTCAGGAGCGTGCGGCCCTGGCTAACCGCTACACCGACGCCGAGCGCGTGCGGCTAGAACAGATCGCCAGGGAGAAGCGTTCGTGGAATCCGCTGACGCGCCGGACCGCGGCAAAGGAAGAAGAGCGGCTGCACGGCGAGCAGTGCTCGCGCCACGAGAAGGCGCTGGCGAGCGCGATGGTTGAGTTCGAACAGCGCGAGCTGCCGCAGCTCGAAAAGCAGCTTGCGGGTCAGGAACGCGCCTACCGGCGCTACGTCGGCGCGTCGCTGGACCTTGAAGACGAGATGCGCGAAGCACGAGCCGCCCTTCGCCGCACGATGCCCGAAGTCGATCACCAGATGAACGTTCTCGGGCGGGCCGGCGTCGTGCACGTCGATTGCCGCGATGCGATACGGAACACAGGCCTCGATCAACTCGCAGCAGCGATCGAGCGCGAGTATCGAGCCCTGCCGAACGAGCTACGGCGCGACGTCGAGTACAGCATTCGTAAAGAGCTACGAGCGCGCGACTCCATGACGATAGACCGATAACATTCGGCTCGACCATCGAGCCGTTCGGTTCTCGGCAGAAACACAAAGGAGTGGATGACCAGATATGACCACACAATCGATCAGGTCGATGCCGTCCGGCGCGACGAGCGCGCGCTTTGCGGACCTGCCGGACATCCTGACGCCACGCGATCTCGTTGCGTTTCTGCCGATCGGACGCAACGCCGTCTATGACGCGCTCAAGAGACAAAGTATCAAGAGCGTCCGGGTCGGCCAAAAACTGCTCATCACGAAGGCCGCGCTGCGAGAGTTTCTCGGCGGCAGCGTCGAATAGCATCGGGCCGGGACCCAAGAGGCATCCATGGCAAAGCCAAAACGACTTGGGAACAAGAAATACATGATCGTCTACGACGTGCCCCCGCGCAATGGCAAGGCGCGTCAACAAAAGCGCGAGATCCTCAACGGCGTGACCAAGATGGAAGCCGAAGCGGCTCTTGCAAAGCGTGTCGATCGCGCTAAGCGCCACGGCTACGCCGACGATTCGGGCCTGACCATGTCGGAACTCTTCGACAAGTTCATCGCCGCGAAGAAGAAACGGCTCGAGGCGACGTCGATCGATCGATACGAAAGCCTGATGGCGACGTATCTCCGGCCGGAGCTCGGTACGATCAACGTCGCGTCGTTGCGAAAGGCGAACCTGCTCGAGGCCTACGATAAATGGCAGGCGCGCGACCGGCGGCCCAGCGGGCGAACCATCCACCATGCGCACGACTTGTTGCGGGCCACCCTCAACTGGGCAGTCAGCGTCGACTACGCGGAAACGAACGTCGCGCGCAAGGTCACCGCCGAAGACCTACCCAAAGCGCTTACGCCCGAAAAATCGGTCCTCAATGAGACCGAGTTACGAGCATTGCTCGCCGAGGCACAACGGCCGTCGAGGCGCGCGGTCAAGCGCGGGACACTGTCATCGCAACCGTGGTTCTATCCGGCCGTCGCCTTCGCGGCATACACCGGCGCTCGGCGCGGCGAGGTGCTCGCGGTCAAATGGTCCGACCTCGACCTCGATCGAGGCACGGTAACCATTCGTGAATCGCTCAGTGAACCTCGCTCTGGTCTAGCGTTCAAACGCCCAAAGAATGGAAGAGCGCGAACCATCACCATCGGTGCAGAACTGGCAGCAATCCTACGCACGCATAAGGCAAAGCAGGCAGAGGAGCAGCTCTTCCTCGGTGAGGCGTACAAGAAAATCGACCTTGTCTTTGGACGGCCGGACGGGGCTCCCGTTACGCCCTGGAACTTCGGGGCGGCGTTTAAAGACCTCGTCGAACGCGCGGGCGTCACACCGATCACGCTGCACGATCTCCGCGATACGCATGCTTCGCTACTGGCAAAGGCCGGCGTGCCGATCGAGGTGATCAGCAGCCGCCTGGGTCACAGCTGCATCAGCATCACGGTGGATCGGTACCTCACCGTCTATCAGGAGCGAGACGCCGCTGCGGCGGCCGCCTTCGAGCGCTTCGTGGCGTAGTCATAATGAAAGCCGACGTGACAAAAATGTGACAAATCGGCTTTTCCGCACCCGGTGTTGCGCCGGAAACCTTGCAAAATAAGCAATTTTGAAATAGCCCCAGCGGGATTCGAACCCGCGTTACCGCCGTGAGAGGGCGGCATCCTAGGCCTCTAGATGATGGGGCCCTGGCTCCCGGGGATGGGCTCGAACCACCGACATGCGACTTCAGAGGCCGCCGTTCTTCCAGCTGAACTACCCGGGAACGTGTAGCGACCGTCTATACTACACCACCGGGTCCGGCTCTTGCAAACACCGCAATTTGATGTTCCGCCCGCTGTAGGTAGGGGTCTGGCTATGGCAGTTTGGGCAGAGCATCCGCAGGTTTTCGAGACGATTGTCGTTCTTCACTCCGTTAATGTGGTCGAGGTGTAGGCTTAGCGCCTGGCCGCACCATTCGGTGATCCCACACGTCTGACAGCGACTCTCAAGCAGGCGCGCCTTTATCAGTCTTAGCTTAAGGTGAGTGCGGTTACGCTTTGGATTCGCTAACAGCTCGGCGATCGACATGCCGAACACGCGTGGGACGATCTTGCCGCGCTGTACAGCTTTCGACCACGAGGCTGAGCAAAAGCCGAAGTGCTCCGCGGTCGCGCGAAAACCGTGCCCGGCGTCATAGTAGGCCCGCACTTCGGCCCAGTCGTATTTGCGGCGGCGGTCGCCGAATCGACTGGGAGCGACACACAATGCGCCGCGTTTGACCGCTTTGATCCAAGCAAAATGAGTGAATCCGAAGCGGCGAGAGCATTCGACGAAACCGTGGCCCTCGTCGTGATACGCCTGTACGGCGCGCCAATCGTGTAATAATCGTGGCATGCCACGATGTTACGTAACACGCGTGCCAACGGGGTGGCATTCTGTTTGCTGATTTTGAAAGGTTTGTTGCTTCGTCATCGCTTCGACAGGCTCAGGATGACATGCGACGGGCTTAGGACGACACCGACAGCATCAGGATGACACTGGGAGGCTCTTCGTAATAGCCGCGGCGAACAGACGATGTGTGCAGGCGGTCGTTTTGGTCGGTGGCGAGGGAACGAGGCTGCGTCCGCTCACGTACGGCACGCCCAAGCCGATGGTGCCGATCATGAACGTGCCCTTCTTGGCTCGCACGATGGAGCGTCTGTATGCCGCGGAAGTCCGCGACGTGATCCTCGCGGCCGGCTACATGCCGCAGGCGATCGTCGACTATTTCGGCGATGGCTCGAAACTGGGGATGAAGATTACGTACGCGATCGAGGAGGCCCCGCTCGGCACGGCGGGCGCGATCAAGAACGTCGAGCGTTACATCACGGGGCCGTTCTTCGTGCTCAACGGCGACATTCTCACGAGCCTCGATCTACGCGCGATGCGCGAGTATCACCACGAGAAGGGCGGCGTCGGCGTGCTGCACCTCATTCGCGTCGAGGATCCGTCGCCATTCGGCTGCGTCGTGCACGACGAGACCGGCCGCATCGCCGCTTTCGTCGAGAAGCCGCCGAAGGGGACCGAGCCGACGAACGAGATCAACGCCGGCACGTATCTGCTCGATCGCGCCATCCTCGATCTGATACCGGCCGGCCGTGCCGTGTCGATCGAGCGCGAGACGTTTCCGCAAGCGATCGCCGGGGGCAACGCCCTCTACGCGTACACTACGGCCGATTACTGGCTGGATCTCGGCCGACCGGAGCAATACCTCGCGGCCCACCGCGACGTGCTCAGCGGCGCGATGCCGCTGGCCGTCGAGCCCGGGATCAACGGCGACGGCAAGGACGCGCTGCACGGGCACCCGGGCGTCGTGCCGCCGATCTACGCCGGAGCAGACGTCGTCGTCGACGCGAGCGCGACCATCGGCCCCAACGTCGTGCTCGGTCGCGGCTGCAGTATCGGGGCGTCCGCCGCCGTGCGCGAATCCGTGCTGTGGGATCGCGTCAGCGTCGGCACGGGCGCCGTTATAGAAGAAGCAATCCTCGCAAGCGGCGTCACGATCGGAGCCAACGCGAGGATCGCGCGCGGCAGCGTGATCGGTCACGACGTGACGGTCGAAGCAGGAGCGGTCTTGGAACCCGGAACCCGCCTAGGTTCGCCGCCCGAGAGGATACCAAGCTAGCGAGGGAGCATTCGGTTTATCCCGCAGCTGGGCCCGGGTAAACTGTGGTCCTGAAGTGGAGGAGTCACCCGCACACATGCTACCGCCGCGCGCTTTATTCTTGGGATCCTATCCTCCCCGAGAATGTGGAATCGCGACCTTTACCAAGGATATGGTCGACGCGTACGACCGGGCATTCCATTTGAAGGCTCCCGTGATCGCGGTCGATGAGCCCGGCGCGGCAGTGCGGCGCTATCCACCTGAGGTCGTCGGTCGAATCGCGGAGCAGGAGCGGGGTAGCTACGCGGCCGCGGCCGACTTCGTCAACCGCTATCCGGTCGAGCTCGTTAACATCCAGCACGAATACGGGCTCTTCGGTGGCGAACGTGGAGAGTGGCTCGTCGACTTCATCCGATTGCTCGAGAAGCCCGTCGTGTTGACGCTGCATACCGTCCTGCCCGATCCCGACGCATCCTATCTGCGCGTGACGCGCGACCTCTGCAAACACTCGGCGCGCGTCGTCGCGCTCTCCGAAACGGGTCGCAGGCTGCTCGAGGGCATCTACGGCATCGAGCCGCAACGACTGCAAACCATTCATCACGGCGTGCCCGACGTGCCCTTCCAAGACACGCATTCTGCCAAGGCCACCTACGGCATCGGTCAGCGCACCGTGATCTCGACCTTCGGGCTGATCAGCCGCGGCAAGGGACTCGAGTACGCGATCGAGGCGATGCGCTCGGTGATCCGGCGCCACCCCGAGGCGCTCTATCTCATTCTCGGCGAAACCCATCCCGTCGTGCGTCGTCAAGAGGGTGAGTCCTACCGCGAGTCGCTCACCGCGAGGGTGCGCGAGTACGGGCTGCACTACAATGTCCAGCTCGTCGACAAGTATCTCGATCTCGACGAGGTCGTCAGCTATCTCGCCGCAACCGACATCTACCTCACGCCGTATCTGAACCCCGCGCAGATCGTCAGCGGCACGCTGGCGTACGCGGTCGGGTGCGGGAAGGCCATCGTCTCGACGCCGTATCTGTACGCGCAAGAGCTCTTGGACCACAACCGCGGATTTCTGTGCGACTTCCGCGACGCCGGCTCCATCGCGCTGCGGCTGAACATGCTCCTCGACGATCCCGCGCTGCGTCGAGCCACCGAGCGGCGCGCGTATCGCTTCGGCCGCCAGATGACGTGGCCGCACATTTCCGCCGAATACGGGCAGCTGTTCACGGAGCTCTGCCCGCGCGATCCGCTCGAATTGGTGACCTCTGCGTAAGACGAAACCGAACGCCGCGCCGCCCCCGCTCGATCATCTCGTCGTCCTCTCGGACGACGTCGGGGTGATGCAGCACGCGCTCGAGACGGTACCGGACCGAAAGTACGGCTATTGTACGGACGACGTGGCGCGCGCCTTCATGGTCGCGCTCGCCCACTCACGGCTCACCCCGTCGGAGCGCCTGAGCCTGCGGCTGGCATCGACCTACGTCTCGTTTCTGCAGCACGCCCAGCTCGACGACGGTCGCTTCCACAACTTCATGGCGTACGACCGAAACTGGACCGACGAGATCGGCACGCACGACAGCTGCGGGCGCGCGTTGTGGGCGCTCGGGTACGGTTTCGCAAACGCGCCGCACGAGGCGTGGCGGCGGGTGTGCGAGAAGCTCCTCGCACGCGCGCTGCCCTCGCTCGAATCGCTCGAGTACATCCGCTCGAGAGCCTATGCGGCCCTGGGCTTCGCGCACGCCTACGCTGCCGCGCGCGAGCCGAAACATGCGGCGGCGCTCCGCTACTTGGCCGACGAGATCCTGGCGGCGTACGACGCGGCCGCTGACGACGAGTGGCCGTGGTTCGAAGACATCCTTACGTATGACAACGCGCGGCTGCCCGAGGCCCTGCTGCGTGCCGGCCAGTGGCTCGGCGACGCGCGCTACACCGAAGTAGGCCTGCGGACGCTGAAGTTCTACGAGGCCGTCACGCTGGAGAACGGGGCGCACGTCCCAATCGGAAACGACGGCTGGTACCGGCGAGGGGAGAAGCGCGCGCGCTACGCACAGCAGCCGCTCGAGGCGTGCGCGATGGTCGACGCGGAGCTGATCGCCTTCGACGTGACCGGTGACGCAGCCCATTTTGCGACCGCGGAGCTTGCGTTGGAGTGGTACCACGGCAAGAACTCGCGCGGCATCCCCATGGCGCATGGCGGCGGCTGCTACGACGGTCTCGATGAGAACTCGGTCAATTACAATCAGGGAGCCGAATCCACGCTGGCGTATTTGGCCGCCTCCTGCGCGATGGCGCAACGGCGGGCTCGGGTACTTCGCGCCGTGCGTTGATTGCGCCAAACGTCGCATCTTCGTGCTGATACAAGGCTACCACCAGCCCTCCGTCGAACCGCTCTAAATGCTCCTGGAAACCGAAGTACTCAACGACGTGCAATCTGCCGCCGTTCGGCATAGCGATGGCGCGGTCTTGATATTTGCCGGAGCCGGCAGCGGCAAAACACGCGTTTTGACGCACCGCATCGCCCATCTTCTGCGCGAGCTGCGGATCGCCCCCGATCGAATCCTCGCCGTAACGTTTACGAACAAGGCCGCGGGCGAAATGAAGTCGCGCCTGCAGAGCATGGTGGGGCCGGACGCTCGCGACGTTTGGGTCGGAACGTTTCACGCGATGTGCGTTCGGATTCTCCGTCGCGACGGAAAGCGCATCGGCATCGGGCCGAGCTTCGCCGTGATCGACGAGTCGGACCAGCGCCAGCTCGTCAAGGAGATTCTAGACGATCTCGACTACGACGAGCGTCAGCTCTCCGCGGGCGCCTGCCTCGCCGAGATCGACAAGGCGAAGAACGCCTTGATGTGGCCCGAGCAGTACGCCCAGACCCAGACCTCGTTTATCGGTGAGCGCATCGCAAACGTCTACGCCGAGTATCAGCGCAGGTTGAACGAGTCGAATTCGCTCGACTTCGACGATCTGATCGTCCGCACGATCGACCTGCTCGAGCGCGACGCTGCGACGCGCGAGAAATATCAGCACAAGTTCGAGTACGTTCTCGTCGACGAGTACCAGGACGTCAACGCCGCGCAGTACCGCTTGATCGCGCTGCTCGCGGGCTACCACGGCAACGTGACCGTCGTCGGCGATGACGACCAGTCGATTTACTCGTGGCGCGGCAGCGACTACCGCATGATCCTGCGCTTCGAGGAAGACTTTCCCGGCGCGAGGACGTTCAAGCTCGAGGAAAACTACCGCAGCACCGCGCGCATTCTCGACGCCGCCAACACGCTGGTCGCGAACAATCGCGCGCGGGCGCCCAAGACGCTGTTCACCTCGCGCGACGAGGGCGAGCCGATCACGCTCTACCCGGCGGCGACCGAGCGCGACGAGGCGCGCTACGTCGTCGAGAAGATCAAGAAGCTCGTTCGCGACGGAGCGGCCTATCGCGACTTCGTCGTGCTCTACCGCACCAACGCGCAGTCGCGAGTCTACGAAGAGGCGCTCCTGGCGGAGGGGATTCCGTACCGGGTCGTGGGCGGCGTCGGATTTTACGCGCGCACGGAAATCAAAGACATCATCGCGTACCTGCGGTACATCGTCAACTCGTCCGATGCGCTTGCATTCAAGCGTATCGTCAACGTCCCGCGGCGCGGCATCGGGCAGCAGACGCTCGCGGCGCTGGTGCAAGCCGCGAACGCGGCGCGGGCCTCGGTCGGCGAGGCGGTCTTCAATACCGCGCTGCTGCGCTCGGCGGTTCCCAAGAAGCTCAAGGAACTCGAACGCTTCGCGGAGCTGATTCTGGATCTGCGCAAGCGCGCGGAAAGCATCGGCATTGCCGACCTGCTGGTGGCCGTGATGGAGCAGTCCGGATACGTGCGCGAGTTGCAGAGCGAGGACACCCACGACGCGCGCGCGCGTCTCGAAAACCTGGCCGAACTCGTCGGCGTCGCGCGCGAGTACGAAGCCGCCGACGACGACGCGTCGCTGGCGGGATTCCTCGGCAACATCGCGCTCATCAGCGACTTGGACGCTCTCGTGGAAGATGCTTCGTACGTCACGCTGATGACGCTGCACAGCGCCAAGGGGCTGGAGTTTCCGAGCGTGTTCCTCACGGGGCTGGAGGAGGGGATTTTCCCGCACAGCCGCGCGCTTGCGGATACCGGCGAGCTGGAGGAAGAGCGCCGCCTCGCGTACGTCGGCATCACGCGCGCAATCGACCGGCTCTTCCTCACGTATGCGTCGCGCCGCGCGCTGTTTGGCAACACGTACGCCTATCCGAAATCGCGGTTCCTGGAAGAGATTCCGGGCCTCGAGGTGCTCGAGAGCGATTGCGTCCCGCTGCCGCGACCGGCCGGCGGCCGCTGGCGCGAGGTGGCGATTCACGAGTCCGCCGGCGCGGGCGTCCATCTCGGCCTCAAGGATGGCGATCGGGTGCGGCATCCGAAGTGGGGCGAGGGGCGGATCGAAGGCATCGTGGGCGCCGGCGGCGACGGCCTCGTGACGATCGATTTCCCCAACGTCGGGCAGAAGATGCTGATGCTCAAGTACGCGCCTTTAGAAAAGATCTAACCTCATGCTGGTTGCCGTAGCAGGGGCGATGGGACGCATGGGCACCGTCGCCCGCGAGGCTTTGCAGCGCGCGAACGAATACTGCTGCGGTCTCGCTCGTGCGGCCGATCCGGACCGGGCGATCGTAACGACGCTCGACGAAGTGCTCGCGCGTAAGCCCGACGTTCTCCTCGATCTGACCACGCAGCCGGCCAGCTACGAGATCTCGCTGGCAGCCGTCGCGCGCGGTCTCTGCACCGTCGTCGGGTCCAGCGGCTGGAGCGCCGAACAGCGTGCCGCGCTCGCCGAGATGGCGAAGAGGCGCGGGGTCGGGGCGCTGCTGGTGCCGAATTTTTCCGTCGGCGCGACGCTCATGATGCGCTTCGCGGAGCAGGCGGCGCGTTTTTTCCCCGATGCCGAGATCGTCGACCTGCACCACGCGCAGAAGAAGGACAAGCCGTCCGGAACGGCGCGCGAGACGGCCGCGCGGATCGAGGCGGCATCCCATCGGGCGCCGGCAACGCACAGCGTCCGGCTGCCTGGGCTCGTCGCGCATCACGAGATCCTCTTCGGCGGACCGGGTGAGCTGTTGACGATCCGTCACGACTCGTTGACGCGCGAGTCGTTCGTGCCCGGCATGTTGGCGGCGGTGCACGCCGTCGTGAACCTGCGTGGCCTGTCGGTCGGCTTGGACTCGATCCTGGAGGCCGTATCGTGAACGTCGCGGTGGTCGGCGCCACGGGCGTCGTCGGAGAAGCGATCCTGCGTCTGCTCGAAGAGCGCGATCTCCCGATCGACGCGCTGGGGCTATTCGCTTCGCGCGGGCGAGCCGATGCGGTGCGTTTCCGGGGCGAGTCGCTCGACGTCCGCGAAGCGTCGGAAGACGCGCTGCGCAGCTTCGACGTCGTGTTCTTCGCGAGCGGCGAGGACGCCAGCGGACGCTACGCTCCGCAACTGGTGGAGCGCGGCTGCGTGGTCATCGACAATAGCGCGACGTTCCGCATGCGCGGCGACGTTCCGTTGATCGTCCCCGGGGTCAACTCCGACGCGATGCGTGCGGAGCACCGGCTCTTTCCGGTCGCGAATTGCACGGCGATCGTGCTGTGCACGGCGCTACGCCCGATTCGCGACGCGGCGGGCCTGCGCTCGATTCGGGTCGCGACCTATCAGGCCGCAAGCGGTGCGGGCCGCGCGGGACTCGACGAGTTCCTGGCGCAGGAGCGCGCGGCCGTCACCGGCGCTCCGGAGCCGCCCGCGGAGATATTCCTTAGTCCGCTGGCACGCAACGTCGTGCCGCAAATCGGCGCGTTCGACGATGCGGGATGGAGCGGGGAGGAGCGGAAGATCCGCGACGAAACGCGTAAGATGCTCGATCTTCCCGAGCTCCGCGTCACGGTGACGGCGGTGCGCGTTCCCGTCCGGACCGCTCACAGCGGAGCGGTCTTCCTCGAAACGCTGCGACCGGCGAGCGTCGCCGAGCTCGCCGGCGCGCTCGCGGGCGATTCCGGCATCGTGTTCCATGCCCGCGGCATCGTGACGCCGCGCGACGTCGAGGGCACCGATGACGTGCACGTCGCCCGCCTGCGTCGCGAATCCTTCGACTCGGCTCAGGATGACAAGGGCGTGGATTTTGCGATGTGGTGCGTCGGGGATCAGCTGCGCAAAGGCGCGGCCACGAACGCGGTGCAGATCTTGGAACTGCTGCTTGCCAAGGGATACGTCGCAGCATGAACGCGACACAGCGCATCGCGGTCCTCAAGTTCGGGGGCACGTCGGTCGCGACGAGCGAGCAGCGTGCCGTCGCCTACTGCCGCGTACGGGACGCTCACGAAGCCGGGTACGCCATCGTGGCCGTGGTTTCGGCGATGGGCCGCTCCCCGGAACCCTACGCGACCGACACGCTGCTTGGCCTCGTCGAGGGGCGCGCCGGCACTCCCAACGCCGACCTGCTGCTCGCGGCCGGCGAGCTGATCTCTGCCGCCGTGTTCGCCGACGAGCTGACGGCGCGGGGCGTCGACGCGGTCGCGCTCTCGGGCGTCCAGGCCGGCATCGTCACAGATGCGCGCCACGGCGATGCGACGATCTTGCGCGTCGATCCGGCCGCCATCTACGCGGTGCTGCAACGCGGCGTGGTGGCGGTGGTCGCCGGTTTCCACGGCGCGACGGAAGATGGCGCCGTCACCACGCTCGGACGCGGTGGCACCGACCTCTCTGCGATCGCGATCGGACACGCGCTCGACGCACAGCGCGTGGACATCTACACCGACGTCAGCGGCGCCATGACTGCAGACCCGCGACGCATTCCCGACGCGCGCACGATCGAGCGCGCATCGCTCGCGGAGATGACCGAGCTTGCGAACCACGGCGCGAAGGTCATGCACCACAAGGCCGCCTACTACGCGAACCGCACAGGCACGAATTATTCGATCAAGGGATTGCACAGCGACCGCGGCACGCTCGTGGACGAGGGCATCGACCATCATCGCCCGGTCACTGGCGTAACGGCATCGGGGCGGGTCACGTGGGTGCGCATCATTCGCGGCGACATCGAGTCGCCGCGCCGCCGCATGGAGACCGAGCTCGAGATGTTTCGCCGCGTCGCCGATGCCGGGATTTCGATCGATCAGGTAACGATCAATCAGGCGGGCGTGGCGTTCGTCGTGGAAGGTGACCGCGGAAGCGAGATCCGGCGGCTGCTGGGCGACTTGAACCTCGCCGTTCGGGTACGCGAGGGGTGCTCGAAGCTCTCCGTCGTCGGTACCGGAATGCGCTACGAGCCGGGCGTCGTGCATCACGTTGTGGACGCGCTCTCGCGCGCCGACGTGGAGATCATCCACTGCACCGATAGCAACGTCACGATCTCGATACTCGTGCCGGAATCCGAGGTCACGCGGGCCGAGAGCGCCGTGCACGAACAGTTCGGGCTCGATAGGGAGGATCCGGTGGCATGACCCGCGAGTTAGGCACGATCGTTACGGCGATGGTCACGCCCTTCGACGAGCGTGGCGACGTCGATCTGCGCGAGGCGGGGCGCCTGGCACGCTGGCTGGTCGAGCGCGGCAATGACGGCCTCGTCGTCGCCGGTTCCACGGGCGAAGGACAAACGCTCGACTCTGCCGAGCGCGTCGCGCTGTGGAGGGCCGTCAAAGAGGCCGTCGGGCGCGACGCCGTCGTGGTTGCGAACGCGGGCACGAATTCGACCCGCGAGTCCGTCGCCGCGGCCGAGGCCGCGGAGTCCGCGGGCGCCGATGCCATCCTCGCCGTCGTGCCCTACTACAACAAGCCGACGCAGAGCGGGATGCTCGCGCATTTCGGGGCGATCGCGCAGGCCACGCGGCTCCCGGTCGTCGTGTACAACATCCCGAGCCGAACGGCGGCCAACATGCTGCCCGAGACGCTGTTCGAGCTCGCGCGGCGTCACTCCAACGTCGCCGGCGTCAAGGAATCCAGCGGCGATCTCAAGCAGATCGGCATGGTCCTGCGCGGCCGCAGCGACGGCTTCATCGTCTGGGCCGGCGACGATCATCTCTTCCTGCCGTGTCTGTCGCTGGGCGCCGACGGAGTCGTCGGCGTCGCGTCGCACCTGTGCTCCCGCGAGTACCGGCGCATGTTCGATGCGTATCGCGACGGGCGCGTCGACGAGGCCGCTCGAATTCACGCTTCGCTTCTGCCGCTGATCGACGCGCTGTTTGCGACGACCAGCCCGATTCCGATCAAGTGGGCGATGCGCCAGATGGGATTCCGCGTCGGCGAATGCCGCCTGCCGCTCGACGGCGTGCCGGAGGGGGTCGCCGATCGGCTACGTCCGTTGCTGGCGGCATACGCGTCGCATCCCCCTTCGACTTCGCTCAGGGCAAGCTCGGAATCGCGGTGACGCCGGATGGAGATTCTGGGATGCCGCCTCGATGCGATCGACGCGGACGAGGCGACGGCTCGGATCCTGGCGCTGGCGCGCCGGGCGGACGGGGCGCAAGTCGTAACGCTCGGCACCGAGATGGTCGTTTACGCGCAGCGCGACGCGCATTTTCGCGCGACCGTCAACGCCTGCGCGTTGTCGCTCTGCGACACGGTCGGTCTGCTCGCGGTGGCTCGTTGGCGCGGTGCTCCGCTGCGCGATCGCGTGACCGGCGTGGAACTGTTCGATAGCGTTTGCGCGGCCGCGGCCGCCGCCGGGCTGGCCGTGTATCTCCTGGGCGGCGCGAGCGGCGTCGCCGCGGATGCGGCGGCGGTTTTGAAGACGCGCTTTCCCGGTCTCGTCGTCGCCGGCACGCGCGACGGATTTTTCGCCGAGAGCGAGAGCGCGGACGTCGCGGCGGCGATCGCCAAAAGCGACGCGCGGCTACTCTTCGCGGGCATGGGTTCGCCGCGCCAAGAGTTCTGGCTGGCCCAGCATCTGCGGCAAACCGGCTGCGGCGTAGGCATCGGCGTCGGCGGCTCGTTCGACGTGATCGCGGGGCGCGTCCGCCGCGCGCCCGCGTTGATTCGCCGAGTCGGCTTGGAGTGGCTCTATCGCCTCGTCAAGGAACCGCATCGCTGGAGGCGGCAGCTCGCGCTGCCGCGGTTCGTTTGGCTCGTTGCGCTCGACGGACTCGGCGTGCGCGCGCGCAACAGCGGCGCCGGCTCATGAAGGCGATGATCCTCGCCGGGGGGCTCTCGACCCGGCTGTATCCTCTGACCAAGCGCGTGCCCAAGCCGCTCGTTCCCGTCGCCGGAGTGCCGAACGCCGCGCACCTGCTGCGCTATCTGAAGGCCTACGGCTTCGACGAGATCGCGATAAACCTGCACTATCACGCCGAGGCGATCGTCGCTACGCTCGGCGACGGATCCCGCTTCGGTGTCAAGATCCACTACTCGCACGAACCGGAGCTGCTCGGCAGCGCGGGAGCGGTCAAGAACGTCCAGTCGTTCTTCGGCGACGAAACCTTCCTGGTGATCGGCTGCGATGAGGTGACCGATATGCGCCTCGACCGCGTCATAGACTTCCATCACGAGTGCGATGCCCTGGCCAGCATTGGGCTGGTCGAGTGCGAGGACGTCGAGCAGTACGGCGTCGTCGTCCTCGACGAGCGCGGGAAGATCACGGGCTTTCAGGAGAAGCCGCCGCGCGGCACCGAGCGTAGCAAGCTCGCCAACACGGGCGTGTACGTGTTCTCGCCCCGGATCTTCGAACACATTCCGGCGGGCGAGTTCTACGACTTCGGCAAGCAGGTGTTTCCGTCGTTGCAGGCGGCCGACGAGCGCTTCTACGGATTCGATGCGCGGGGCGCGTACTGGGCCGACGTCGGCACGCCGAGCGAATATCGCCGCGCGAGCTACGACGTCGTGAGCGGCGTCGTCCGAATCCCGCAGACGAGTTCCAACGGCATCGATCCCTCGGCAACTATCGGCGACGGCGCGCGCATCGAAGGTGCGGTGAGGCTCGGCGCCGGCGTCCGGGTCGGCGAGAACGTTTCGATCGAAGGACCGTGCGTCATAGACGACCGGGTACGCATCGAACCAGGCGCACGGCTGAAACGTGCGATCGTTTGGCAGGGTGCGACGATCGGCGCTCGCGCGGAGCTGCTCGACACGATCGTCGGCAACGATACCGTCGTGGCCGACGAAAGCGCGTTAAAGAACACCCTCGTTGCGGAGGAATAGATGGGTATAGTAACGTTGTGCATCGCGCTCTCCTCGGCACCCTGGCACTCCTCGCCGTTGCGTTAGCGGCGGTACGCTCGCCTGCGCTGACGCGCGCGGGCACTCTCGAGATCGGAGACTTTTCGCCTGCCTTCGTACTCGCTACGCTCGACGGGAAATCGATAGACGGCGACTTCCACGGGCATCCGGCATACATCAACGTCTTCGCGACGTGGTGCTCGCCTTGCCGCAGGGAGTTTCCCGACATTGCCCAGCAGGCGCAGCGCTATCGCGATCGCATCGCCTTTCTGCTGGTGGACGAACAAGAGTCGGCGAGTCGAGTGAAGAGCTTCGCCGTACAGCTCGGCGTGCCGGCGCCGGTCGCCATGGACGACGGTCAATTCGCAGCGACGTTTGACGTGCGCGGCCTCCCAGAGAGCATCTTCATCGACGGCCGTGGAGTCGTGCGATACATTTATCGAGGGACGATCCCCGACGGCGTGCTCGCCGGCCAGCTATCTGTGCTCGCCGCCGAGGCGCAGACCTCCGTAGCGGCTAGATAGCGCATAGCGTAGTCGTGATCGAGCGGCGTGGCATGGCGTCCGCTGCTCGATCTGCTTTTCCCAGCGCAATGCGCGAGCTGCAACGCGCTCGGCGCAGGGTTGTGCTCGAGCTGTGCGCCGACGGGCGAAACGATCTTCGTCCGGCTACCCGGACTCGCCGTCACCGCGTTAGGCCCATACGAAGACGGCCTGCGTGCGGCGGTGCTGGCGCTGAAGGATGGACGCCGCGACGTCGCCGAGGCGCTGGCCGCCGTTATCGCGCCGCTCGTCGCGCCGCGGGCGCTGCTCGTACCGATTCCGACGACGGCAAAGCGCCGGCGGATGCGCGGCATGGATGGCGTCGCGCTGGTCGCCGGCCACGCCGCCGCCATCGCGGGCGCCGGGGTGATCTCCGCGCTGGAGCTTCGTTCCGCCGACACGCAGCGCGGGCGCTCGCGCGCGCAAAGGCTCGCCGCGCGCGGCCGCTTCGCTTGCCATGCGGCCGGCGTGGCCGGGAAGCGCGTGACGCTCTTCGACGACGTCTGCACGACCGGTTCGACGCTGCGCGACTGCGCCGCGGCGCTGCGTGAGGCCGGAGGGCTCGTCGAGCATGCGGTGGTCATTGCGGTAGCGAAGAGCCGCGACCCGTGGAGAGACCCCGACCGCAACTGACGCCGCTCGATGCGCTGTTTCTGCAGCGTGCCTACGAGCTCGCCGCGCGCGCCATCGGGGAGACTGCGCCGAACCCGCCGGTCGGTGCGGTCGTCGTCCGCGACGGGCGGGTCGTCGGCGAGGGTTATCACCATCGCGCGGGCGCTCCCCACGCCGAAGTGAACGCCCTGCACAACGCCGGTTCGCGGGCGCGCGACGCGACGCTCTACGTCTCGCTCGAACCATGCGGCCACGTCGGGCGGACCCCTCCTTGCGCGCAGGCCGTCGCCGCAGCGGGCGTCACGCGCGTCGTGGCGGGGACGCTCGATCCGACGGGACACGGCGGCGGAGCGCAGCTACGCGAACGGGGCATCGAGGTCGCCGTCGCGGGTGATGCCGCCGCCCAAGCGCTGATCGAGGCCTTCGCGCGCGCGAACGCACTGCGACGCCCGTACCTCGCGGTGAAGATGGCGATGTCGCTCGACGGTGCCGTCGCGCGCGAGCCGGGGGTGCGCGAGCCCCTCGGTTCCGATGCGGAGCAGCGCTACGTGCGCGAGCTGCGCATCGCCCACGACGCGGTGATGGTCGGCGCGGGAACGGTCCGCGTCGACGATCCGATGCTGACCGTCCGCCCGCAGCACGACCGCGGGCGCCCGTACGTTCGCATCGTGGCGTGTGAAAGCGACGGCGTTTCGCCCGCCAGCCACGTTTTCGCTCCTGCCGAAGGCTATGCTGAGACGATCGTCCTCGCTCCGCCGGCGCTGCGCCCGCGGCTCGAGCACCTGGCCGAGGTGGCCGAGGTGCTCGCGATCGGCGATGCGAGCGCCGGGACGCTCGACCTCAGCAAGGCGATGGAGGCACTGCGCCGGCGCGGCGTTTACAGCGTGCTGTGCGAAGGCGGCCCTAAGCTTGCGGCCGCACTGATCGCCGGCGGTCTCGCCGATCGATTCCATTGGGCCGTGGCGCCGCGCTTCTTGCACGCGGAACGCGCCGTTCCCGTACTGCGGGGCGTCGACCTCGCGTCGCGCGCCGTACGCGCGCGCTTCGACGCCGTGGAACGCGTGGGCGGCGACGTCGTGCTCTCCGGCACGTTCGGCGATGTTTAGCGGGTTGATCGCATATCGCGGCGCGGTCGTAGCGCTCGACGCGCATCCGCACGGCGGCGCGACGCTGGCCGTCCGTTGCGAGGGCGCACTTGCGGAGCACGCCGAGCCCAAGGATTCCATCGCGATCGACGGCGTCTGCCTGACGGCGACGGCGATCGACGGCGAGGTCGTTTCGTTCGACGTCGTCCCGGAGACGCTCGGCTGCAGCACGCTGGGTGAGCGCATTCCGGGCGAGCTCGTAAACGTCGAATACGCGCTGCGTGCCGGCGATCGGCTCGGCGGACATCTGGTCTACGGGCACGTCGACGCCGCCCCGCGCGTTCTGTTGCGAACTCCCGAGGGCCCGGGAGAACGGCTGAGGATCGAGACGCCCGCGCCGCTCGCGCCGATGGTCGCGAACAAGGGGTTCGTCGCGCTGGACGGCGTGAGCCTCACCGTCGCGGCCGTCGGGCCCGAATGGTTCGAAGTCGCGCTCATTCCCGAGACGCTGGTGCGAACGACGCTCGGAGCGCGTCTGCCCGGCAGCCGCGTCAACCTCGAGGTCGACCCGCTCGCTCGATACGCGAGGCTCGCTCGCGACGGAGAGAGAGCGTGACCCGTTTCATCGACCGGCTTCCGAAGGGCGCGCGCGTCTTCGAGAGCCGGCTTCAGGTGCAGTGGGCCGACGTCGACGTCGTCGGCATCATGTATTTCGCGGCGTACTCGCGGTTCGCGGAGTACGCCGAGATGCAGCTGTTTGCGGAGCTCGGCTTTCCCTACGAGAGCGTGTTCACCGAGTACGGGTTCTGGCTGCCGCGGGTCCGCGTGGAGGCCGACTATCACGCTCCGGCGCTCATGAGCGATTGGCTGCGCATGCGGACGCACATTGAGCACGTCGGCGCGTCCAGCGTGCGCTGGCAGACGATCGCGTTCAACGAGCGCACGGCTCAGGCGGGAGCGGCTCTGACGCTCGTCGTGGCCGCCATCGATGCAACGACGAAGAAGAGCCGGCCCCTTCCGCAAGCGATCCGTTCGGCGCTGCTCGCGTGTATCGGAGATACGGTGGCGCCGTGAACGCGACGTCGCGCGTAGCCATGCTCGTCGCCCCCAAACGGATCGAGCTGCGAGCCGAGGCGATGCCGGAGGCCCCGGCGGGCGGGATCGTAGTGCGAGTCAGGGCGGCGCTGACCGATGGCACGGACCTGAAGACGTTCCGCCGCGGGCACCCGAAGATGCCGATGCCGACGCGCTTCGGTCATGAGTTCTCCGGCGACGTCGCCGCGGTGGGCTCCGGCGTCACCGAGTTCCGACCCGGCGACCCCGTCATGTGCGTCCACACCGCGCCGTGCGGCGAGTGTTTCTGGTGCCGGCACGCGCAAGAAGAACTGTGCGAAAGCATCATGTCGGCGATGGTCCTCGGCGCCTATTCCGACTTCATCGCGTTGCCCAAGCGCGTCGTCGATCGGAATTGCTATCACAAGCCGCCCGACGTGAGCTATGCCGACGGCGCGTTTTTGGAGCCGCTCGCATGCGTCGCGCACTCGCTGGCGCTGCTGGCGCCTGCCACCGCCTCGACGATCGTGGTGCTGGGCAACGGCGGCTTCGGGATCCTGCACGGCTTGCTGCTGCAGCGCAGAGGCATCGACGTGCTGCTCTTCGGCCGGCGTGCCGAGCGCGTCGCCTTCGCGCGCGATCTCGGGCTCGAGAGCTACTACCCCGGGGCCGTGGCGATGCGCGACGTCATCCTCGAGCGCACGCACGGCCGCGGCGCCGACGCGGTGATCGAGTGCACGGGAAGCCCGGAGATGTGGGAAGGCGCGCCGTCGTACGTCCGGCGGGGCGGCACCGTCTCGTTCTTCGCGGGTCTCCCGAGCGAGGTCCGCGTCTCCTTCGCCGCGGAGCGACTGCATTATGACGAGGTGCGGCTGCTGGCACCGTTCCACTTCACGCCGGCTGACGTGCGCGCGGCGTTCGACCTGATCGCCGCGCACGCGTTGCCTCTGCGGCGATTGATCACGCACACGGCGCCTCTGAGCGAGATCGTCGAGGTCTTCGGACGGCTCGACGCGGGCGAGGGGTTGAAGGCGTTGATCGAGCCGTGAGCCCGCGCACGATGCGGGCCGCCGTGCTCTACGACGTCGACGACGTGCGCGTCGAAGAGCGCCCGGTGCCGGAGCTCGGCGACGGCGAGCTGCTCGTGCGTACGATGGCCAGCGGAATCTGCAGCGGCGACGTCATGCCCTGGTACATTCGGCGCAAGGCGCCGCTCGTGCTCGGTCACGAGCCCGCCGGAATCGTCGCCGAGATCCGCGGCCGCAGCTCTTTCACCGTCGGCGATCGCGTGTTCGTGCATCATCACGCGCCGTGCTTCGAATGCTCGGCGTGCCGCCGCGCGGAGTACGTGCAATGCGCGACGTGGCGTGCCACCAAGATCGAGCCGGGCGGCATCGCCGAATACTTTCGCGTACCCGTGGAAAATCAACGGGACACGCTGCGGCTTCCGAGCGGCGTCTCGTTCCCCGATGCCGCGCTGACCGAACCGCTGGCCTGCGTCGTGAAGTCGCTTCGCCGCAGCGGGGCCGCGGCCGGCGAGCGCGTCTACGCGATCGGCCTTGGGGTGATGGGGCAGCTGCACGTCCTGGCCGCGCGACGGATCGGATGCGAGGTGTTTGCGAGCGACTTTATCGCCGCTCGCCGCGGCATCGCCGAGCGCAGCGGCGCGGTGGCGCTCTCTCCGGATGGCGCGCGGCGCGCGCTCGGCGCCGGGGCCGCGGTCGTCATCTGCGGGCCGGGCAGCGCGGAAGCGATGGAGCACGCGTTCGATACCGTCGCGCCGTCCGGCACCGTCGTGATGTTCACGCCGTTTCGACCGGACGTGCTCGTGACGATCCCTTCGGAACGGTTCTACTTCGGCGATCTCCGCCTGGTCGCGAGCTACTCGGCGGGGCCGGAAGACACGCGCGCGGCGCTCGACCTGATCGAGCGGGGCGTCGTCTCCGCGGAAAAGATCGGCGCAACGCTCGTGGATCTCGACGACGTGCCACGCGCCTATCGTGACCTGGCCGAGGCGCGGATCGTCAAGCCGATCGTGCGCTTCGCTCAGCCGTCGGCGTAGATCGGCGGTCCCGGTTCGACCGGCGGAAGCACGACCTCGTCGGCGCGCGACGTGACCCGCCACGCGACCGCCACCGAGACGCCATACAGCGCGGCCGCGAGTAGCCACGGCGCACCGATCAGCCCCAGCGAGCGCCACGGCCCGGCGAACTGCGCGAAGATCAGGGTGAAGATCGACGGCCCGATCAGCATCGAGATGCCGCGGACCGACCCGAGCGCGCCCTGCAGCTGGCCCTGTTCCGCTGCGCTCACTCGACGGGTCATCAGCGCCTGCGACGACGCCTGGTACATCGGCAGCGAAACGATCACCGCGGCGACGAGGAAGAGGATGCCGTTACCGGCTCCCATCAGCGCGAGCCCGGCTATGGCCACCACGAGGCTGGCCAGCAGCGTGCGCCGTTCGCCGAGCCGCGCGACGACGGGCCGTACCATCGTCGCCTGGTTGATCGCGGCGATCGTGCCGACGAGCGCGAGGGTGAGGCCGACGCTTCGCGTGCTCCAGCCGAAGGCGGCGATGCAGTAGATCACCCAGACGTTCGGAAACACTTCGTGCGCGAGATAGGTGATGAAGTTCACCCACGTTAGGCCCCACAGCTCGTGATGGGAACGCAGCAGCGCGAGCGAACCGATTGGGTTCGCGCGCTTCCATTCCAGCCGGCGCGTGCGGTTCTCCGGCGCGAGCGACTCCGGCAGGACGAATAGCCCGTAGAGCGCGTTGAGCAGAGCGAAGATCGCCGCGGCCCAAAACGTCAGGCGCGGGTTGACGTTGCCGACGATGCCTCCGATCGCGGGTCCGAGGACGAATCCGAGCCCGAAGGCGCTTCCAATCATGCCGAAGGCCGCGGCGCGCTTCTCTGGCGGGTTGACGTCCGCGATGTATGCGCCGGCCGTGGTCATGTTGGCCGTCGCGATGCCGGAAAGCACGCGGCCCGCGAACAGCCAGCCGAGGTTCGGGGCGAGCCCCATGATCGCGAAGTCTACGATGGTTACGGCGTTGGACAGCAGGATCACCGGGCGCCGCCCGACGCGATCGGAGAGCATCCCGAGCAGCGGGGAGCAGAAGAACTGCATCAGCGCCCAGACCGTGGCGAAAAGCCCGATGATCTCGGCGGCGTACGCGAAGTTATTGCCGACGAAGCTCGCGATCAGCTTCGGCAATACGGGGCCGATCATGCCGAACGTCAGCATGTCGATGAGGACCGTGACGAAGATGAAGATCGTCGCGCCGCGTCGCGCGCTATTCCGCCGCGTCATACACAAACTTCAACCATAGATCGACGGCCCGATTGATTCGGGCGCGCTCTCCGGTCGCCAAGAGATCGAGCAGGAATCCGCGGAAGCCGGCGATCAGGAGCGTCCCCAAGGCCTCGGCCTTGCGGCGCGTGTAACCGGGGAGCATCGTGCAGACCTCGAGGGCCGCGAGCCACTCGTGGATCGACGCCTCGAGGTAGCCCGGCAGGCGAGTCTTGTCGCGCAGCGCGAGGGCGTAAATCTCGAAGGAGAGCTGCGTCAGCGGTTCCCACTCCGGCTTGCTCCACTCGCGCCACAACGTGCGCGCTACGGCTCTCGGCGCGAGGCCCGACAGCTTGACCGTCGCCATCATCGCTCGTTGCCGGGCGCGGCCGCGCCGGACGATCTCGACAACCAGGTTCTCCTTCGATCCAAAGTAGTACAGCAGGACCCGCGGACTCGATTTGAGGGCCTTCGCGAGCGGACGCAGCGACAGCTCGGCCAGGCCGTGGCGGCACACGTAGTCGACGGCCCGCTCCAGCAGCTCGCCGCGCCGCGCCTCGTCCGCGGTTCTCGACACGGCCCATCCTAGCATAATTGAAACAGTCGTTTCAAGTATGCGCCGGGGCGGGCAGGCCGGGACGCCGCGCGGAAATCACCGGTGTGAGCGGGATGACGCTGACCTTTATGTTCAGCGACATAGAGGGCAGCACGCAGCGTTGGGAGCGCGACGACGCCGCGATGGCCGACGCGGTGCGGCGCCACGACGAGCTCGTCCGCGCCGCGATCGAGAGCGCCGGCGGGCGCGTGTTCAAGACGGTCGGCGACGCGTTTTGCGCGACCTTCGGCGCTCCCGCGGCGGCCGTCGCCGCGTGCCTGGACGCGCAGCGGCGACTGGAAGCCGAGGATTTCTCCGCCGTAGACGGCCTGTACGTCCGCATGGCGCTGCACACGGGCGGCGCGGTGGAACGCGGAGGGGACTACTTCGGTCCGACCGTGAATCGCGTCGCGCGCCTGCTCGCGATCGGTCACGGCGGCCAGGTGCTGTTATCCGGCGTCACCAGCGATCTCGTTTTGGACGGCCTCCCGGAGCGTGCATCGCTGACCGACATGGGCAGCCACCGTCTCAAGGATCTGAGTCGTCCGGAGCAGGTCTATCAGCTGATCGCGCCCGACCTGCGGCGCGAGTTTCCCGCGCTGCGTTCGCTGGGGCAGTTCCCCAACAATCTTCCGCTCGAATCGACGCCGTTCGTGGGCCGCGACGGCGAGGTCGCGGACGTGGCCGCGCTGCTCGGCGCGCACCGCGTCGTGACGCTCGTCGGCTCGGGCGGCGTCGGCAAGACGCGCGTCTCGCTGCACGTCGCGGCGCAGGTGCTCGAGCAGCATCGCGACGGCGTGTGGGTCGTGGAGCTCGCGCCGGTAAGCGAGGGCGGCTTCATCCCCGAGGCCATCGCCGCGGCGCTCTCCATTCGTCTCTCCAGCGACGTCGATCCGCTCGCGTCGGTGGTCGCGTCGCTGCGACCCTTGCGCGCGTTGCTGGTCCTCGACAACTGCGAGCATCTCGTCGCCGGCGCCGCGGCAGCGGTCGCGGCCATCGTGCGATCCTGCCCGGGTATCCGCGTGCTTGCGACGAGCCGGCAGGGCCTCGGGATTTCCGGCGAAGCGGTATATAGGATGCCCTCGCTACCGTTTCCGGCGGAAGAAGAGGGCGCGACGATTACCGCCGCCACGGCACGGAGCTATGCCGCGGTCGAGCTGTTCGTCACCCGAGCCGAAGCCGCGGACGCGCGTTTCACGCTCACCGATGAGAACGCGCCGGTGGTCGCGGAGATCTGCCGCAGGCTGGACGGAATCGCGCTCGCGATCGAGCTGGCCGCGGCGCGCGTCAAGATTCTGTCGCCGTCGCAGCTGCAGCGGCGCCTCGGCGAACGGTTTCGTGTGTTGACGGGCGGCAGCCGCGACGCGCTGCCGCGCCAGCAGACGCTGCACGCGATGATCAGCTGGAGCTACGACCTGCTCGCAGAGAACGAACGCGCGCTGTTAAACCGGTTGGCGATCTTCTCCGGGGGATGGACGATCGAGGCGGCCGAGGCGGTCGCGAGCGGGGATGGGGTCGAGGAGCTCGAGGTATGCGACCTGCTCTCGTCGCTGGTGGACAAGTCGCTCGTGGCGACGGAGCTGGGCGAGCGCGACACGCGCTATCGGCTGCTCGAATCGACGCGCTCGTACGCGCTCGAGAGGCTGGCCACGAGCGGCGAGCAGGACGAGGTCGCGCGGCGCCACGCGCACTGGGTGGCGGAATTCGTCGAAGCCGCTGAGGAGACGTATTACAAGACCCCGCGCGCGCAGTGGATCTCGGGAATCGAGGGCGAGCTCGACAACGCGCGCGTGGGGATGGCATGGACCCTGGGTGAACGCGGCGATCCGGCGTTGGCCGCGCGCATCGCGACCGCGCTGCGCCCCCTCTGGAACGACGCCGGCTTCATCGGTGAAGGCCGCCGCTGGCTGCTCGCAGCCCTCGCGCGAGTCGACGAGATCGAGGATCCGCGCGTCGTCGCGCGGCTCTGGCACGCGGTGGCGTTCTTCAGCGTCGGCAAGCAGCGCGTCGAGGCGGGCGAACGGGCGCTCGAGTTCAGCGAAAGATTTGAAGGTCCCCTTCGGATCGCCGCCTGTTGCGGGATCTTGGCCGAGGGCTACCGCATGGTGGGACGCAACGACGAAGCGGAGGTCCTGATCGATCGGGCGCTGGAGCTCTATCGAGAGCACGGCAAGACGCGCTCCAAGGCGTACGCGGTGGCGCTCGATTCGCGGGCGCTGCTGCTGCACGCGCTCGGCCGCATCGACGAGGCGCGCGATGTCTACGCCGACGCGATCGCGCTGTACGAGTCGCTGGGAGACGAAGAGCGCGCGATGACGCCGCGAATGTACATGGCCGACCTCGAGTTCCGCGCTGGTAACGTGCGCCACGCCCTGGAGTGCGCCACCGAGGCCATCGCGTATTTTCATGCCCGCCGCAACCTGATCCGCGAGGCGAACGCGCTCGCCAACGCGGCGGCGTACCGCCTCGCGCTGGGCGAGATCGAGGAGGCGGAGCGCGAAGCGCGAGCCTCGCTGGTGTTGTGCGAGCAGCTGCAGTCCGCGCAGATGATCAACGTGGCGATCGAGCATCTCGCGATCGTGGCCGCGGAGCGCGGCGAGCTGCGCCGAGCGGCGTGCCTCAGCGGCTACATCGACGCGTGGTATGCCCGTGAGAGCCTGGAGCGGGAGTGGACCGAGCAGCAGGGCTACGAACGCTTGGTCAGCACCTTGCGAACGAATCTCGCGGAGGAGGAATTACGGCGCTATACAGCCGAGGGAATGGCACTTTCCGAGGAGGACGCGATCGCCGAAGCGCTGACCGAGAGTTCCGGCGCGGCGTCTACGGCGATGAAAACGGCTTGAAGTTAAAACGACTGCAGAGGTATCTTGCCGCGGTCGCCATGCTAGGCGTCGTGTTTGTTGCGAGCTGCCATGGGATCGGCGGCGGCTCGTCGAGCAGTGCGGTGCTCCCCGCCGGCGCGGAGCTCCAAGCGCCCGCGGCGCGCATGGGCCGCAAGATCCGGCACGTCGTCATCATTATTCAGGAGAACCGCTCGTTCGAGAACCTCTTTCGCGGCTTTCCGGGGGCGGATACGGTCGAGTACGGGAAGACCTCGACGCACGAGTTCGTGCGGTTGCAGCCCGAGGCGCTGGACATGCCGATGGACATCGACCACCGGCACCGCGCCTTCGTGACCGAGTACGACGACGGCCAGATGGACGGCTTCGATCTCGTCCAATCGCGCTGCAACAAGCAGCTGCCTCATGGCGGGTGCCATCCGAGCGACTTGCACGCATACGGGTACGTCCCCGAAAAGGAGATCGAGCCGTATTGGACGCTGGCTGGGGAGTACGCGCTCGCGGATCACATGTTCCAGACCAATCAGGGGCCGAGCTTTCCCGCGCATCAGTATCTCGTGAGCGGAACCTCCAAGATCTCCAACGACTCGCCGTTGTGGGCGGCGGAGAACCCGCACGACAAGCACGCTTCACGCTCGGGCGGCTGCGACTCCCGGCGCGGCACGAAGGTGTTCGTCATCGACCCCCAGGGTGAGGAGAACCGCGAAGTCTTCCCGTGCTTCATGCGCGTGTCGCTGATGGACCGAATCACCGCACAGGGCCTGACGTGGCACTACTACCAGGCGCACCTCGGACGCGGACTGTGGAACGCGCCGGATGCCATCCGCAACATCCGCTACGGAAGCCTTTACAGAACCGACGTCGTGGCCCCGGCAAAGCGCGTGCTCGACGACGTCGCGCACGGCCGGCTCGCCAACGTCGTGTGGGTCACGCCGACGAAGCACGCGTCCGACCATCCGGGCGTCAACGACGGCTCGGGACCGTCGTGGGTCGCGAGCATCGTGAACGCAATCGGCGAGAGCAAATACTGGGACGACACCGCGATCTTCATCACGTGGGACGACTGGGGAGGCTGGTACGATGAGATGCCGCCCCGGCAGCTCGATGCCTACGAGCTCGGATTCCGAGTGCCGCTGATCGTCGTGTCGCCGTATGCGAAGCAGCACTTCATCTCGCACGCCGAGCACGAATTCGGCAGTATCTTGAAGTTTACGGAAAAGGCGTTCGGGCTCTCGTCGCTACAAACGACCGATACGCGCTCGGACGATCTCTTGGATTGCTTTGACTTCTCGCAGCCGCCGACGCGTTTCAAGCGCGTCGCCGCGCCGCTCGGCCGCGACTACTTCCTGTCGCAGCCGGCATCCAACGACGACCCCGACGACGATTGGTAGATTGCCTTTGCTACGGAGGTGCCCCATGCGTGTAAGGATTGCTTCGCTTTGGATCGCGTCGCTGGCGCTATCCGCCGGGAGCTTGGCGGCGTGTAGTCACGCCGGATTTGCGCCGGGAGTGCCGGGGACGAGCACCTCGTCGCAGGCTCCGAGCGGCCCGCTCTCGCTGGAGCGAGCCGCGGCGCGAATGCGCGCGCTCGGCGGGGCCGGAGGTTCGAAGGCCGCGCACGGCGGAGCCGGCTATCCCGTCACGGCCGTTCCGCGCGTGAAGGTGCCGAGCGAGGCGCCCTGCGTGGACGCGCTGTTCACGCCGCACACGCCGCCGATCACGAAGGGCGACCTCCCCGTCGGCAAGTTTGCGGACTATAAGGATCACCCGTTCCACTATAAGCCGCCCGCGAACTGTCCGGGTCCGTACGCCAAGATCGTCTTTAAAATGCACTTCCGAGTCTCCAAGGGCGTGCAGTACGATCGAACCGGCGCCGTGTGGGTCGGCGCTACCAACATCTTTTTCGGCACGACGGCGGAGCCCGGCGCGAACGCAAGCCCGCAGTGGACGGTCGAGCGCGACGTGTCGGAATACGCGCCTATCTTCGCGCAGAAGTCCACGGGTCAGGCCTCCGTGTACAATATCGTGAACTCCCAGTACACGGGCATCATCTACGGAACGGCCGAGCTCGACTTCTATCCCGCCACGTCGGAGTATCGGGCCGCCAAGACTGCCGATGCCGTCTATCCGTTATCGGCCGGCCCGACCGGCGGATACGTCGACTTGAATTCTGCATCGAGCCAGATGACCGGCAGCTTCACGTTCCCGACCAACGTCGAGGCTGCGTATCTCGACGTGTTCCTCGAATCGCAGGGAAGCGACGAGTTCTGGTACACGTGCTTCCCGAACGACCTCGCTTCGAAGCTCAACAATTGCGGCAACACCGCGTTTCGAGAGGGCGAGGTGAGCCTTGACAATCAGCCCGCGGGCGTCGTGCCGGTCTATCCGTGGATCTACTCGGGCGGCATCGACCCGTTCCTCTGGATCCCGATACCCGGGGTCGAGACCCTCAACTTCGTGCCGTACCGCATCGACCTGACGCCGTTCGCTGGACAGCTCGACGACGGCAAGCCGCACACGATCGCCGTGTCGGTCTACAATGATGACAACTACTTCGCCGCCAACGCGGCGCTGCTCGTCTATGAAGATCACGGTTCGAAGGTCGTCACCGGTAAGTTGCTCAGCGACGGAACGCCGAGCTCTCCGGACGAGAGCGTCGACGAGGACGTACGAACCACGAAGAGCGGCGGCACGAAAGGGACTATCGCGACGACGGCGACGCATCCGGTGAGCCTAGACGGCTACGTGATCACCTCGAAGGGCCGGATCGATACGCGCGTGTCGCAGACCATCCGCTTCTCGAACTTCCAAAAGATCAACGTGACCTCGAGTAAGTTCTTGCAGGACATTAACCAGAAGGCGGAGCTCGCGTCAGATACGACGACGAGGCTCAAGGACCACAGGGAAACGGCGCGCGAGCGGCGCGCATGGCCGCTGACGCTCGACTACGACTACGTCGCGACGGGAAGCAGCACCGCCACGCAGACGACCGCGGTATCGCAGACGAAGAACGAAAACGGCATCGACCGAGCGCCCGGGTTTACGCTGCCGTGGAGTCTGCTCAACAGCGTCACGTCGTCCGACACGCTGACCATCACGCCGTCGGGATTCACGCCCTCGAACGGCACGAGTGAACAGCAATATGCGCTGCGCAACCGGCAGGGCTACCACTGCTTCGGCGAAGCGATCAAATCCCTCGACTACGTGATCGTCTCGCGCACGAAGAGCTGCTAGACTTCAGCTCACTCGTCTTCGTCGAAGGCCCAAGAACCGAGGGCGCTGAGGTCGTCAAGCTCACGCTGTTCCTCGCGCTCCAATTGCTCTAACGCTTTGTCGCGCTTATCCTGATGGGCTCCAGCCTTGCGCAGATTTGTTGGCGGACCCATGCGTGGAACGATCTTGGGTTTCTTTCGCTTCGGCATGCGTTTCACGACTATATCATCTTGACATTTGTCAAGTAGCCGGTAGTCTAGAGGCCTATGGGCAGCTTTGCGGGCGTACTCAACGACGCGATGGAGGGGGCCGGCCTGTCGGCCGCCCAGCTGGCCGAGGAGTCGGGCCTGACCGAATCCGCGATCTCGCTGCTGCGGGCGGGGCGCCGCGAGCCCTCCTACCGGACGCTGCAGCGCTTGAGCCAGGTGCTCCCGGAGCTCGGAGAGCAGCCTGGCCGGCACGGGCCATTCGACACGGTCGCCGACGCGATCGAGGACATCCGCGCGGGCAAGATGGTCGTCGTGCTCGACGACGAGGACCGCGAGAACGAGGGCGACCTCGTGATGGCGGCCCAGATGGTCACACCCGACGCCATCAATTTCATGCGCAAGCACGCCGGCGGCTTGATCTGCGTGCCGATGGTCGGGGCTCGGCTCGACGAGCTGCACATCCCGCAGATGGTGCGCGACAACACCGCCGTTCACGAGACGGCCTTCACGGTGTCCGTCGAGGCGCGCGGGATGACGACGACGGGAATCTCGGCGCACGACCGCGCCGCCACGATCAAGAGGCTGCTCGACCCCGAGGCGAAGCCGGGGGACTTCCTGCGGCCAGGACACACGTTTCCCTTGCGAGCGCGCGAAGGCGGCGTGCTGGTGCGCGCCGGGCAGACGGAGGCGTCCGTGGATCTCGCGCGGCTCGCCGGCCTATATCCGGCCGGCGTCATCTGCGAGATCATGGCCGACGACGGCACGATGGAACGCCTCGTGGGGTTGCGCAGCTACGCCGACCGCCACGATCTGAAGCTCGTGACCGTAAAGGATCTGATCGCGCACCGCATGCGCACCGAGAAGCTCGTGAACAGGATCGCGGAGTTCGCGCTCCCGACCACGCTCGGCGAGTGGAAGGGCGTGGCGTACAACACGAGCATCGACGAAAGCACGCACGTGGCGCTGGTGATGGGCGAGATCGGCGACGGCAAGGAGATTCTCGTTCGGGTCCATTCGGAGTGCATGACCGGCGATGCACTGCACTCGATCCGCTGCGATTGCGCGGCACAGCGCGACGGAGCGATGCGCGCGATCGCGCGCGAAGGGCGCGGCGTCTTTCTCTACCTTCGCCAGGAAGGCCGCGGCATCGGCCTTGCGAACAAGCTGCGCGCGTACGAGCTGCAGGACCGCGGCGCCGACACGGTCGAGGCGAACCTCGCGCTCGGGCTGCCGGCCGACAAGCGCGACTACGGTATCGGTTCGCAAATTCTCGCCGATCTCGGCGTGCGCGAGATGCGGCTGATCACGAACAATCCCAAGAAGATCTTCGGCCTCGAGGGATACGGCCTCAAGATCGTGGGACGCATGCCGCTTCAGACGACGCCAACGGCCCATAACAAGCACTACATCGCGACAAAGCGCTCGAAGCTCGGTCATATGCTCGACGAGGAGGCCGCGTCGTGAAGGCGAACGGCGCGCGCAAGGCGCCGGCGCCCGATTGCGCCGGCCGGCGCTTCGCGATCGTCGTCGCGCGCTTCTACCCGGAGATCGCCGATCGGCTCGTCGAAGGCGCCAAGAACGCGCTGCGCGCCTGCAACGTCGCCCCAGACCACGTGAGCGTCTACGAGGTTCCCGGCTGCTTCGAGGTGCCGGTGGCCTGCCGGAACCTAATCGCCAGCGACCGATTCGACGCGCTCGTCGGGCTCGGGGCCGTCGTGCGCGGCGAGACGCCGCACTTCGAGTTCGTCGCGGGCGAGTGTGCGCGCGGCATCATGGACGTGCAGCTTGCGACCGGCGTCCCAATCGGGTTCGGCATCCTCACGACGGAGAATTTGGCGCAGGCGGAGGAGCGCGCCGATCCGCGGCGTGGCAACAAGGGCTACGCGGCAGCGCTCGCGGCCGCATCGCTACTGAGCGTGAACTCGGATATTCCACGAGCCGGCTTTCGATGACGTCGTTCGAGCCGGTCATCTGGGACGGCGACGCCGTCGTCTATCTCGATCAGCGCTTGCTGCCGCACGAAGTGCGCCACGAGCGAGCGGAGAGCGTCGACGACATCGAGGCCGCGATCAAGAGCCTGGCCGTGCGCGGCGCGCCGTGCATCGGCGTCTTCGCCGCCTACGGCACCGCGCTGCTTCGTCGAGCAATCCGCGACGACGAGCTCTTTGCACGAGCCGCTAAGCGCGTGCGCGGCGCGCGTCCGACAGCGGTGAATCTCGCATGGGCCGTCGACCGGGTGCTCGCCGCCGCCGATCCTCTACAGGAGGCGCGCGCGATCCATGAAGAGCAGATCGCCATCGACGCGGCGATCGCCACTAACGGGCTCGAGCTGATCGGAAAGGGCGCTCGCGTCCTGACGCATTGCAACACGGGACCCCTCGCCACCGGCGGCGCGGGCACCGCGTTGGGCGTCATCATCGCCGCGCATCGCGGGGGAAAGAAGCCGCGCGTATTCGTGGATGAGACGCGTCCGCTGCTGCAAGGCTCCCGCTTGAACTACCTCGAGCTTCGTCAGGCGGGCGTCGACGCGGTGCTGATGGTGGACGCGGCCGCCGCGATCGCGATGAAACGGCAAGGCATCGATCTCGTGATCGTCGGCGCCGACCGCATCGCGCGCAACGGCGACACGGCGAACAAGATCGGGACCTACGCGCTGGCGATCCTCGCCGCGCATCACGGAATCCCGTTTTACGTGGCGGCCCCGCGGTCGACGTTCGATTTCAGTCTCTCGAGCGGCGACACGATCCCAATCGAGGAGCGCTCCGCTCACGAGGTCGCGGCGTTCGCGGGAACGCGCGCGGCACCCGAGGATGCGGTGGTCTACAACCCCGCCTTCGACGTGACGCCCGGCCATCTCGTCACGGCCTTCGTCACGGAGTCCGGCATCGTGCGGCCGCCCTACGCCGAATCCATCGCGGACTTGGAGTTCAGGCCTGAAGTTCTACGACTTTCTCGATAAAGAGCCGGCCATCGGCAGGCTCGTCGTCGTGGAGGGCACCGAACGCGTGCTGGCCGACCGCGCGTTGGAGGTCGTGTTGGATCGCGTGCTGCCGCTCGAGGTACGCGACTTGAACCTCGCGCGCTTCGCGGCGGAGAGCCTCGCCGACGTCGCCGTCGTGCGTGAGGCCGTGCCGGCGATGCCGTTTTTGGCCGAGCGGCGC
The DNA here is from genome assembly GCA_963752825.1 of Vulcanimicrobiota bacterium. Classification (GTDB taxonomy): domain Bacteria; phylum Vulcanimicrobiota; class Vulcanimicrobiia; order Vulcanimicrobiales; family Vulcanimicrobiaceae; genus Cybelea. Next base: position 2,066,456 of record CAVVZF010000001.1, read on the forward strand.
GTCGTCGTCGTCTCGGACACTCAAACGATGCGCTCCGCGCCGCGCCAAGAGCTGTGGGACGTCGCGCAAAACTTGCCGGACGGCAATACCCTCGTGCTGCTCGACCTGCTGTCGCCGCGCGCGCAGCGGCCGGCACCGTTTGGCGCGATGGCGGGACGCGCGGCCCTGCGCATCGACACGACGGCGGGCGAAGAGACGCGCGAGCGGTTCGTACGGGAGACGCTCGAACGCCTCGGCGCCAAGGCGGAGGCGCGCGTTGTCGACGAGCTGGCGCGCAGCCAAGCCGACTTAGCCGCCGTGCGCAACGATCTCGAGAAGCTCGCGCTCGCGGGCAAGCGAATCACGATCAAGGATCTCGAACGTGAGGCGCTGGCGATCGAGGATCCGAAGGCCTATAAATACGCGAGCGCGCTGGCGGAGGGCCGGATCGCCGAGGCGCTCGCCATCGCGCACGAATCCTTCTCCGGCGACCCGCGCGGCGCCGCGGTTCCGCTGCTCGCCGCGCTCGCGACGGAGTGCAACTATATCTGGGAGCTCGCGCGTTCCGGCGGCGAGCTTCCGTCGCGCGCGCGCTGGCGCGAGCGCTTCCTGCGCCCGGTCGCGCGCCGCGTCGGCGAACGCCGCGCGCGCGTCGCGTACGAGCGCGCCGTCCGCGGGCTCGAGGCGATCGTCACCGGGCGCGCCGGCAGCGATCCCGACGATCACCGCGCGCTCGTCGACCGCATCAGCGTCGAACTGTCAAAGCTGTCGCGTTAAATGCGCCACCGCCAGGCGTTCCAGGCCTCGTTTGATGGGTTCGGATCGAAACCGTGGAGGTCGACGCTGATCGCGTCCTGACCGCGCTGCCACCAGAAGAAGACCAGCGGGTTATCGATCGAGAGCAGGCGTTCGATCCGCGAGTACGCGCGCTTGCGCCCGGCGGCGTCGTAGTTCGTCAGGGCCGCGGCCTGCGCGGCGTCCATCGCAGCGCTGCAGTAGCGGCTGTCGTGGTAACCGTGCGGCGGCTGATTGGCGCAGGTGAACTGGGACGAATTGTCGGGATCGATGCCGGAGAACCACGGGTAGAGGATCAGGTCGTACTTGCCGCCGTGCATGATGCCGCCCATCCCTTGCGGCGCGTAGAGGATGTCCATAGGGAAGTACTTGATCGCGACGACGATCCCGATGCGACGCATCGCCGCCTGAACCAAGAGGCTCTCCGAGCGATGCAGAGCGGTCTGCGTGTCGGTCACGAGCAAGAGCTCGAGCGGGCGTCCCTGCTTTCGTGCGACGCCGTCGGGGCCGGCGATCCAGCCCGCGCGCGCGAGCAGCTTCGCCGCCGCCGCGAGATCGTACGGCACGGCCGCTACCGCGGGATCGAACGCCCACATCCAGTTCGGCAGATCCTCGGTAGCCATCGTCACCTGGCCAAACGTCAGCTGTCGCGTCAGCGACGCCTTGTCGATCGCCGCCCCGATGGCGCGGCGCACGAGCGGATCGGCGAGGACGGGGTGCGCGAGATTGAACATCACGCCCTCGTAGCCGTTGACGTTGGTCCAGACGATGCGCGTATCCGGAACCGATCGCAATACCGGATACGTCTGCAGCGACGGTTGGAAGAAGTAGTCGATCGTGTGCGTCCGCAGCAGGTTGATCGCGGTGTCCTCGTTGGGAACGACGCGAATCTCGACGGCGTCGAGCCCGGGCCTGCCCGCGAAGAAATCGGGATTGGCCCTCAACGCAATGCTGTCGCCGTGCCTCCACGCGACGAAGCGAAACGGTCCGTCACTTACCGTCGGAGCGCTGTCGAACGGGACGCGATTGATGTCCGGGTAGCGCGCGAGGACGTGCGCCGGCAGCACGTCGTACGGCTGATCGCTCTCGGCGAAGAAGGTGTTGACGAACGGGGCGAAGCGCTTGGCTAAGTGAACGACGACCGTGTGCGGGTCGGGCGCGTCGATGGAGCGGATGTCGTCGTAGCCGTGGCGCGACACGACGTCGTTGTTCGGATTCATGATGGCCTGCCACGACCAGATGACGTCGCGCGCGGTGACCGGCACACCGTCGCTCCAGCGGGCGTCCGTATGCAGCAAATAACGAATCGTGAGGCCGTCGCGGCTGATGTCGCCGTTGGCCTGAGTCGGCACGGCGGTCGCCAGCATCGGCACGGGGTTTCCGCTCCGATCGGCGGAGAGCAGCGGCTCGAACATCAGACGATCAACGAAACCCTCTCCAGTCGTCGCGAAGAGGAGCGGGTTGAGATTCTTCGGCTCGAAACTGATCGCGACGCGCAACACGCCGGACTTTGTCCACGAATGCCGACCGTTCGATTCTATCCCGCTCTTCGTGCAGCTCGTAGCAACGAGCATCGCGGCTAACAGGCAGGCCGGCGTCGCCTTCATGCTCGTGCAGTACGGTGACGAGGCCGCCGCTTCCCGTGAGGCGAACGCACTAAAGAGCTGATGGACTACAGCACGTACGCCTCGCCGTTTTCCTGGAGATATGGCCGTGCGGAGCTGCGCACGCTTTATTCGGACCAGACGCGGCGGCGGCTGTGGCGAGCCGTATGGGTCGCGCTCGCGGAGGCGCAATCCGCTCAGGGTCTCATCGACGAGGCCGAACTCGACGATCTGCGCGCGAACGCCGGCAACATCGACATCGACGCCGCGCTCGAGATCGAGCGCACGATACATCACGATCTCATGGCGGAGATTCGCGTATTCGCCGGGCAGGCCAAGCACGGCGGCGGGAAGCTGCATCTCGGCGCGACCTCGATGGACGTAGAGGATACCGTCGAGACGTACCGGCTCCGCCTCGCGCTTTCATACATCGGCGAGAACCTGTACGCGCTGCTCGCCGCCTTCGGCGAGAAGGTTCGCGCCTATGCTGACCTCGTCTGCATGGCCTTTACGCATCTACAGCCGGCCGAGCCGACGACGCTGGGCTACCGGCTCGCGTCGTACGCGCAAGATCTCCTGGTCGACGACGAAAACCTGCGCTTCGTTTTCGAGAATCTCACCACAAAGGGGCTGCGCGGAGCCGTCGGAACCGCGGCGTCCTACGAGCGGCTCTCGGATCGATCCGGCGGTTCCGCGCAGGTCGAGGCGTACGTGTTGGAGACGTTCGGTCTGCGCGCCCGCGAGATCAGCACCCAGACCTATCCGCGCAAGCTCGACTACCTCTTGCTGTCGGCGCTGGCCGGGCTGGGCGCGTCGCTCTCGAAGTTCGCAGCGGACGTGCGCCTTCTCAGCAGCCCGGGCTTCGGAGAGCTCGCGGAACCGTTCGGGCGCTCGCAGGTCGGAAGCTCCGCCATGCCGTTCAAGCGCAATCCAATTCTGTCGGAACGCATCACCTCGCTGGCGCGGCTGCTCCCGTCGTATGCCGACGTCGCGTGGCACAACGCCGCAACGAACTTTCTGGAGCGGACGCTCGACGACAGCGCCAACCGGCGGATCGTGCTGCCCGAGGCTCTGGTCTGCGCCGACGAGATCGTGACGCTCGCTCGTACCGTGGTCGAGGGGCTGCGCGTCGACGAGCGTCGCATCGCCGCGAATCTGCGCGTCTACGCGCCCTTCGCGGGAACGGAGGCGGTGATGATGGAGGGAGTGCGAGCCGGCGGAGACCGTCAGCGGCTGCACGAAGCCCTGCGCGGTGCATCGATGGAGGCGTGGGCGGCGGTCGGGCGAGGGGAAGATAACCCGCTATCGGCGCTCCTTTGCGAGGCCCGCGAGTTGACCGCCTTCGTGGATCCCGCCGAGATCCGGCGGCTGCTCGACCCCAGCGGTTACGTGGGCACGGCGCCGCAACGCGCGCGGCTCCTCGCGGACCGCATCGAGAACCTGCAACCCTTCCCGCGCCAGACCGAGGTTCGGCTCACGTGAACAAAGGCATCGAGATCGCGCGCGGCAAGACCAAAGTCCTATACGAGAATCCCGGCCAGCCGCATCAGCTCGTCGTGGCGCAGACCGACCAGATTTCGGCCGGAGACGGAGCCCGCCGGCACGAGATCGCCGGCAAGGGGCGGCTCGCGGGGCAAACGACGGCCCGCGTCTTCCGGCTGCTCAATCTCTGCGGACTGCCGACTCACTACCTCAACGGCGGCGAAGACGACGACGACAACGAGATGGTCGTCCGGCGCGCCAACATGATTCCGCTCGAGGTCGTGACGCGCGGGGTCGCCGCGGGCTCGTTCGCCAAGCGCAATCCCGGCGTCGCGCGCGGCACGCTGCTGGCTCCTCGCGTCATCGAGTTCTTCCTCAAGGACGACGCCCGGCACGACCCGATGATCTCTCCCGACGAGATCGTGGCGCAAAGCATTGCGGCCCCTCAGGAGATCGGCGTGATGACGGAGCTGGCGCGACTGACGTTCGACATCCTCTCGCATGCGTGGCGCAGGCGCGACGTGCTGCTCGTAGACCTCAAGATCGAGTTCGGACGCCTAGCCGGCGGCGAGAATCAAGGTCAGCTGGTGATCGCGGACGTGATTGACAACGATTCGTGGCGCATCTGGCCGCAGGGCCGCGAAGAGCTGATGCTCGACAAGCAGATCTACCGCAACCTACAGAGCGTCGACGAGGCGGCGCTCGAAAACGTCAAGCGAGCCTACGAGCGCGTCGCGGACCTCGTCGGAACGTTTCCCGTGATGCGGCCCGGGATGGTCGCGGTGATCGCCGACGCAGCCCCGCAAGTCGAGCGCGCCAACGAGATCGTGACGGCGCTCGGACAACTGGGCGTGCCGACGGTCCGGCACGTCGCCAGCCCTTCGACGACGCCGGGTTACGTGCTGCAACTGATGCAGCAGCTCGAGGCGAGTTTCGCGCGCCTGATCGTCGTCGCCGTCGGCGAGAACGACCTGCTCCGCTCGATGCTGGACGCGAACTCGTCGGCGCCGGTGCTGGACGGCGGCACGGAGACGCAGCGGCTTATCACGCAGTGCGCGAAGCTCTTCGGGCTCGAAGACACGGTGCTCTACGGCCGCACCCTGTTGATGCAGGCCAACGCGCGCTCATCGGTCGTGCACGCCGACGCCTCGTTGCAGCAGCCGCCGTCCGTACCGGCGGGAGCTGCGATTGGTTAGTTCCTGCGTATCCGGAACGGCGAACGTCGCGCTACGCGACGACGAGCTCGCGCGGATCGAGGAGCGACTGGGTCGCGAGCCCACCGCGGTCGAGCTTCACGCGTTCGATGCGCAGTGGAGCGAGCATTGCAGCTACAAGTCGAGCCGTCACCACCTCAAGCGGCTCCCGACCAGCGGCGCGGGCGTGGTGCTGGGCCCCGGCGAGGACGCGGGCATCCTGCATCTTGGTGTCGTGGAGGGCGAGCGCTACGGCGTCGTCGTCGCGCACGAGTCGCACAACCATCCGTCGCAGGTCGTTCCCTTCGAGGGCGCGGCGACCGGCGTCGGCGGCATCGTGCGCGACGTGCTCTGCATGGGGGCCGAGGTGATCGGGATCGCCGACCCGCTGCGCTTCGGGTCCATGGAGGGATCGCATCAAGCCTACGTCGCGCAGAGCGCCGTGGACGGCATCGGAGCGTACGGCAACGCGATCGGCGTGCCCAACGTCGCGGGCGACGTGTACTTCGATCCCGGTTTCGACGAGAATTGCCTCGTCAACGTCGTCGCGCTCGGCATCGTGAAAGAGAACGAGATCATCCACTCTAAGACCCCCAAAGACGCCGACGGATGGCCGATCGTGCTGGTCGGGAAGGCGACGGATCCGAGCGGCTTCGGCGGCGCCTCGTTCTCGTCGCTTGCGCTCGACTCCGACGACGGGGAGCTCAACAAGGGCGCGGTCCAAGTCCCGGATCCGTTCCTCGAAAACGTACTGATGCGCGCGAGCTACCACGTGTTCAAGCTGCTGCGCGAGCTGCGGATCACCGCGGCCTTCAAGGACCTCGGGGCCGGCGGCATCGTTGGGTGTTCGGCCGAGATCACGGCGCACGGGGGTTACGGCGCGCAGATCGATCTCGATAAGGTCAACCTCGCCGTCGAAGGAATGCCTCCCGAGGTCATCGCCGTCGGCGAGACGCAGGAGCGGCTCCTCTGGGTCGTGCCGCCCGAGATCGCGCCGGAGGTGCTGCGCATCTACAACGAGGTCTTCACCCTGCCGGACGTCGCGCGCAACGCGCGCGCGAGCGTGATCGGACGCGTGACGGCGGAGCGCCGCTACATCATGCGCTATCGCGGCGAGGTCGTGATGGACGTGGAGAGCGAGTTCCTGACCGGCGCCGTCCGCGACGAGCTGCCGTACACGGAGGTGATTCACCACGGCGGCGCGGTCGAGGAGCTTCTGCTGGTCGACGTTGAGACGCTCTTCCCGGAGGTGCTGGCGCACCGCGATGTGTGCTCGCGGGAACCGCTGTACCGGCGCTACGACGCCGTCGTCCGCGGCGCGACGGTGCTGCCGCGCGGACACGCCGATGCCGGCGTGCTCGCGCCGATTCCCGGATCGCGCCTTGGCGTCGCCCTCGCGGTCGCCGGCAATCCACGCTACGGACGCATCGATCCGCGCTACGCCGCGGAGCACGCGGTGCTCGAGGCGATGCGGCGCGTCGTCGCCGTGGGCGCGCGGCCGATCGGACTCACCGACTGCCTGAACTTCGGCAACCCGCGCAAGCCCGAACAGTACGGCGCCTTCGTCGCTGCGGTCGATGGGCTCGCGCACGCGGCGAAACACCTCGACCTTCCGTTCGTCTCGGGCAACGTCAGCTTGTACAACGAGTCCGGTGACGGCGTCGCCGTGCCGGCCTCGGCCATCGTCGCGGCTGTCGGCGCCATCGAGAACGTGGGCGAGATCGTCACGCCGGGACTCAAGGCGCCGGGCTCGGCGCTGTTGTGGATCGGTAGCCGCGAACTGGTCGTCGGCGGTTCCGTCCTCGCCGACGTGCTAGGAATCGAGGGCGCCCTGCCTGGGCTCTCGTATGCCTCCGAGCGGGCAGCAGTCGCGATCGTGCACGACGCGATTGCGCGCGGTGTGCTGCGCTCGTGCCGCGCCGTTCGCGACGGCGGAATGCTGACGGCGCTCGCGCGGCTCGCATTCGACGCGATGTTGCGTGGCCGCACGGTCGGCGCCGAGATCGACTTCGGCAACCCGCTGTGCGAGGCGGGCGGATTCCTGTGCGAGGTGAGCGACGAAAGCGGCATCGACCTCACGGGCGTGCTGCGCGTCGGCGAAACCAGCGACAAGCCGGAGCTGGTAGTCAACGGCGTGCGTTTCGAAATTCCGCGCCTGCACGAGGTGTGGTCGCAGCCGCTCGCCGAGCTCTATCCGTGACCGCGCGGATCGCCGTTCCGGTCTTTCCCGGCACGAACTCCGAAGACGAAACGGTGCGTCTGCTGCGCGACTGCGGTGGCGACGCGGAGCTCGTCCACTGGTCGGAGGCCGACGCGCTCCGGCAGTTCGACGCATTCGTGCTCTCCGGGGGCTTCGCGTACGAAGATCGCATTCGTGCCGGCGCCGTCGCCGCCCACGATCGCATGATGGATTTCGTGATCGCGGCGGCGGACGCGGGCAAACTCGTTTTCGGAATCTGCAACGGCGCACAAATCCTCTTGGAGGCGGGCCTCGTGCCGGGTACGGGCTCCGCACGCCGGCCGACCGCGGCGTTTGCGCGCAACGCGCCGGCGGCGCACTTCGTCTGCCGCCACGTGCATCTCAAGCTCGCCGTCGACCCGGCGCGATGCCCGATCACGGCGGCGCTGGAGCCCGAGGCTTTGGTTCCGGCGTGGGCCGCGCACGCCGAGGGCCGGCTCGCGGCGACGCCGGAGCATCTCGAGGAAATCGTCGCGGGCGACCATCTGGCGTTCGTCTACGCACACGCCGACGGCGCGGTCGACGCACGGGCCGTTCCCAACGGCTCGGCCCTGGGCTGTGCCGGACTAGTGAATCGCGCCGGGAACGTGCTGGCGATCATGCCTCATCCGGAGCGCGACGCGTGGAACTACAACCATCTCGACCGGCGCGAGGGAGAGGACGTGCTCGCGCCCTCGGGCGGCGCGGCGATCTTCCGCAGCTTCGTCGATGCTGTGTCGCGAGGTCAATGACGATGAGACGGGCCGTCGCGATCGGCCTCAAGATTCCGGACAACACGGCGTACACCGCGCTCGTCGCGCTGCGCCGCCTGGACGTCGCCGTGGAACGCGTGGAACGCAGCGAGCTCTACTTTTTCGACGACGAGCGCGACGCGGCGGCGCTCGCGGATCGCGTCGCCGCGGACGAAACGATCTTCAACCCGAACAAACATCGGCTCACGGTGCTCGAGCGTGCCGCGCCGGGGCGCGGCGAAGTGTGGATCGAACCTCTGGTCGCTTCGAAGACGGGTCCGGCAGCGATCGCGTGGCGGCTGCTCGACGGCAACGGCGCTCCCGTAGCGCGCGGCGTGCTCGCGGCGGCGATCGAGCGGCTCTTGTGCAATCCCGCGATCGATCGCCCGCTGACCGGCGACGGCGAGCCGGAGAGAGAGGGAGCATGAATCGGCCCTACACCGTCGCGACGCTGGGCTCGCATTCGGCGCTGCAGATTCTCAAGGGGGCTCACGACGAGGGCTTCCGTACGCTCGCGATCTCGAACCGCGACACGGAGCGGCTCTACCGGTCGTTCGCCTTCGTGGACGAGGTCATCGGGCTCAACGACTACTCCGAGTTCATGAGCCTGATGTCGGAGCTCAAGAAGCGCAAGGTCATCATCGTGCCGCACGGATCGTTCGTCGCCTACCTGTCGCTGGAAGAGCACAAGAAGATGACGATCCCATACTTCGGGAACAAGGCGGTCTTGGACTGGGAGGCCAGCCGCGAGCTGCAGCGCGAGTGGCTCTCGCGCGCCGGTCTCAAGCTCCCGCGCCAGTTCCGCAGCGGTGCCGAGATCGACCGGCCCGTGATCGTGAAACTCTACGGCGCCCAAGGCGGCAAGGGCTACATGTTCATCCGCGACGCGCACGACTTCGAGGCACGCGCGGCGCATCTCAAAGAGAAGTACACGATCCAGGAGTACATCATCGGCGTCCCGATCTACATCCACTACTTCTATTCGCCGCTGCAGAACAAGCTCGAGATCATGTCGATGGACCGGCGCTACGAGACCAACGTGGACTCGCTCGGGCGCATCCCGGCAGCGGCTCAGGAAGGCATGGACGTGAGCCCGTCCTACGTCGTGGTCGGGAACCAGCCGGTGTCGTTGCGGGAGTCCATGCTGGCGGAGGCGCTGCGGATGGGCGACGATGTGGTTCGCGTCAGCAAGGAGATATGCGGACCGAAGGGGCTGTTCGGCGCGTTCTGCATCGAGACGATCATCACGCCGGACATCCAATTCTACGTCATGGAGATCTCCGCACGCATCGTCGCCGGAACGAACCTCTTCATCGACGGCTCACCATATTCTTATCTGAATTACTCGGAACCGATGTCGACCGGGCGCCGGATCGCCAGGGAGCTCAAGAACGCGCTGCTAACCAATAACCTTCATCAGGTGTTGGATGATTCGAGCGTTCTATAAGCTGGCAGCCGTGCTGCTCTTCGCGGGCGCCGCAGCGGCCGCGCCGGTGGCAGTTAGGGCCACGCTGGAAGTCGACCCGGCCGTGCTCTATCAGCAGATGAAAGACGCGTACGCCAAGGGCGACGCGGACGGCTGGAACTTTCGTGCGGAAGCGACGTATCTCTCGACGATCTTCAACGCCGGGCGCGCGTACTCGCTGCAGTATCCCGACGATCCCGCGTACGGCGAGCTCGCGACGCTCACGGTGAGCATCGGCACGGGCCTACACTATAATCCGCTGACCAATCATGACGCCGCCGTGTGGTGGGTCCGCGAGGCCGCAGACTGGGTTTCCAAGCACTCCGAGGACGTGCAGCTGATCGGTCAGGCGCAGGCACTGTTGCAGCGGGTCAACTCCGAGGACGACCCGGCGCTGCTGGCGCGGCTCGCCGACGAAGACGCGAACGCCAACGTCATGGCCTATCCGGGCGACGTCGACGCACTGCTCATTCGCGTCGAGTCGGACTGGCGCGCGTGGCTGCTGACGCACGATCCGAAGTGGCGTTCCCTCGCGCTCGCGCGTGCCGCCGCGTCGAACTTCCCAGTCGCGCACCTTCCGACGAACTGGGGTAACGAGCTCGTCGCCGCCGCCAACGGGGCCTCGACCGACAACAGTTACTCGAAGGCGGACGTGCAGAACGCGCAGACGTTCATCGCGCGCCTGAAGGCCGTCGATCCCATCCGCGTGATCGCGTCGGTCACCGCGCTGCCGCACGACGTCTACCTCAGCACGCTCGCGCCGGCCGACGAGTACTTCGGGCCGATGGGCATGTCGATTCTGGAGATCGAGAACCGGCTCAAGCACATCAACTTCATGCTCGACTACGACTACGGCAACCGCGAGAGCGATCCGGCGAGTAACGTCGTCAACTCGATCGTCGCAATGCAGAAGGTCTATCCGCGCGACCGGGACCTGCCGATGCTGATGTACTGGTGTTACACTACGCTGCAGCGCATGACGGACGAGCAGTCCCGCCAGGCCGCCCGCCGGATCAGGGCGATCCTCACGATCGAATACCAGGACAGCCCGCAAGCGCGAAAGCTCCTAGGCACATAGCCGCCTAGCCCGAAGGGGAAGAGATGGCCCCCGTTTTGGCCGATCGCCTGCAGTTCGCTTTCACCATCATGTTCCATTACCTGTTCCCGATCGGAACGATGGGGTTGGCGCCGTTCGTCGCGGCGTACACATGGAGGGCGGCGTTCAAGCTCGATGAGGAATCGACGCGGATCGCGCGATTTTGGACGCGGATCTTCGCGATCAATTTCGCCGCCGGCGTCGTGAGCGGCATCCCGATGGAGTTCCAGTTCGGAACGAATTGGGCGGAATTCTCGCGACGCGGCGGTTCCGTGGTCGGCCAGCCCCTCGCGATGGAGAGCATGTTTGCGTTCTTCCTCGAGTCGATCTTTTTGGGCGTGCTGCTGTATCGTCGCGCCGGCTTGCCGACGCCGTTGGCTGCGTGGTCGGCGGTGCTGGTCTGTGCGGGTGCGTGGCTCTCGGGATTCTTCATCGTGGCGACCAACGCGTGGATGCAGCACCCGGTCGGGTATAGCGTCGCCGCCGACGGCACGATCCGGCTCGCCAGCATCTGGGCGCTGCTGTTTTCGCCGTTCTTGGGGTGGCAGTTCGCGCACGTGCTGACCGGTGCGCTGCTCGCCGGAGGGTTCATCGTAGCGGGGGTGGGCGCGTATTATTTGCTTTCGCGCCGCGACGAGGCGATCGGGCGCCGCTTCGTGCGCGCGGGTTCGATCGTGGGGCTGATCTTCGCGCTGGTCGCCGTTTTCCCGACCGGCGACCGCAACGGCGACGACGTGACGACGTACCAGCCGGTGAAGCTCGCCGCGATGGAGGGCCTGTTCGCGACAACGCACGGCGCGCCGCTGGCGATCATCGGCATGCCTGACGTCGCGAGCCGTCGTTTGATCGACCCGATGTTCGTCCCCGACTTCTTGAGCTTCTTGGCCTACGGAAGCTTCAAGGCCAACGTGAAGGGGCTCGGGGCATACGCGCGCGAACTGTGGCCGCCGGTCGAGCTGACGTACTACGCGTATCACGTGATGGTCGGCCTCGGCACGATTTTTGCGGCCGTCATGGCGCTCGCCGTCGCGCTGCTGGCGCTCGGCCGCCTCTGGCGATCTCGCTGGGTCCTCTGGCTGCTCATGCTGTTGATGCCGTTTCCGTACATCGCCAACGAGGCCGGCTGGGTCGTCAGCGAGGTCGGCCGGCAGCCCTGGATCATCTACGGACTGATGCGCACGGCCGAGGCCGGCTCGCCCACGGTCGGCGCGGGCGAGACGATCTTCACGCTCATCGGCTTTGCCGGCATGTACTTTCTCCTCGGCGTACTGTTCCTATATCTCGTGTTGCGCGAGATCGGCACCGGTCCGTCTCCCAATGTCATCCTGAGCTCGGTGAGATAACAGTTGGCAATCGCGGGTTTTATCGTCGTCGCGTTTATGCTCACGATGTACGTGCTGCTCGACGGCTACGACCTCGGCGTCGCCGCAATCGGGCCGGCGATCGCGCGCGGAGATCGCGAGCGTGCCGCGATGATGGCCAGCATCGGCCCGTTCTGGAACGGCAACGAGGTCTGGCTCGTCGGCGCCGGCGCGGCGCTGTTTGCGCTCTTTCCCGTCGCGTACGCCTCGTCGTTCTCGGGGTTCTACCTTCCGTTCATCGTCGTTCTCTGGCTGCTGATGTTCCGCGGCATCGCGCTGGAACTGCGCGAGCATCTGCCGTCGGAGCTCTGGCATCAGTTCTGGGATGCGGCCTTTTCGCTCTCGAGCGCGCTGCTGATCGTGCTGTTCGGCGTCGCGCTCGGCAACCTGCTGCGCGGCGTGCCGCTCGATGCCGCCGGGTACTTTCAAGGCACCTTCGCGTTCCTGCTCAACCCATACGCGCTGCTCGTCGGCGCGTTTGCGCTGTGCACGCTCGCCCTGCACGGGGGCGCATTCTTGGCGCTGCGCGTGGACGGCGACGTGGGCGCGCGAGCGCGGCGCGGAGTGCTGAACCTGTGGTGGATCGTGCTGGGTCTCTATCTGGCGGTCACGGCGTTCACGTTCGCGATTCGCGCGCCCATCGCGGCGTCATGGCTCTTCGCGATGCCGGTCCTCTCGCTGGCCGCGCTCGTCGCGCTGCGCTGGAGCGCGGCGCGGGACCACACCGCGTGGGCGTTCGCGATGTCGTCGCTGTTCATTGCGACGCTGCTGACTGCGTCGGCCGGCACGATCTTTCCCTATCTGCTTCCGGCCTTTCCGCAGGGGCGCGGGGGCATCTCGATCTTCGAGGCCGCGCCCTCGAGCGTCGCGCTGGCGTGTGCGCTGACCGTCACGCTGACCGGCATCGTCATCGTGGGGATCTACGGCACCGCCGTGTGGCGGCGCATGGGCGGCAAGATTCGCGTCGAATGACGCGCCGGTGAGCACGGAGTACGTCGCTCGCGCGCTCGCCGTATACGATCGATCGCGCCTGACTCTTTGTTCGATCGGGAGCCACTCGGCGCTCGAGGTGGCGTATGGCGCGCGTGCCCAGGGACTGCGCAACCTCGTGGTTACCGCCAAGGGCCGCGAGCAAACCTACTCGCGTTACTTCGCGGCGCGGCACGATCCGGTGCCGCGCGGCTGCGTGGACGAGGTGCTGGAGCTCGATGCCTTCCCGGATATCCTGCGCGCGGACGTCCAGGAGAAGCTGCTCGATCGCAACGTGCTCTTCGTCGCGAACCGCTCGTTCGAGGTCTACCTGCACCAGCGTTATAGCTACGACGAGATCGAACGCGAGATGCTCGTGCCGTTCTTCGGCAATCGCAGGCTCCTGAAGGCGGAGGAACGTCCTTCGACAGAGCCTGTCCTGAGCTCGTCGAAGGGCTCAGGAGAGAGCGAGACCGATCAGTATGTGCTGTTGGAGAAGGCCGGGATCCGGCATCCGCGACGGTATGCGTCGGCCGATGGGATCGACGGCCTCGTTATAGTGAAGGCGCCCCACGCTCGCGTCAGCTTCGAGCGGGCGTTCTTCTTCGCGTCGTCGCCGGAGGAATACAGCGCCGCCGCGGAGCGACTGATCGCGGAGGGCGCGGTGACCGCCGACGCACTAAGGTCGGCGCGGATCGAGGAGTTCGCGCTGGGCCCGTCGGTCAACCTGAATTTCTTCTACTCGCCCGTTTTGGGCGAGCTCGAGCTCTCCGGCACGGACACGCGGCGCCAGACGAACCTCGAGGGCTTCCGTAACGTCCCGCCGAGCGCGCTGCATGCGTTGCGCGGCGTACCGCTGCGCATGGAGGAGGCGGGCCACGTCGCCGCCACGATTCTGGAATCGATGCTGGAGCCGGCGTTCGAAATGGGCGAGCGTTTCGTTGCGGCGAGCCGCGAGCTCTGTCCGCCGGGCGTCATCGGCCCCTTCGCGCTGCAGTGCATCGTAGCCGCGGGACCGCCGAAGGAGCTCGTCTGTTACGACGTGTCACTCCGCGTCCCCGGATCGCCCGGGACGCGCTACACGCCGTACTCCGCGTACCGCTGGGGCCGGGACGTTTCCGTCGGCGAGCGGATCGCCATGGAAATCGCCATGGCGCGCGACACCGGGCGCCTCGAAGATGTGTTGACATAGCCATCACGTCCGCCTTGTGAGGAGAGAATCATGACCGTCGACAACATCCAGGAGCGCACCGGCGCCGTAACGTTCAAGGGCCAGCCGATGACGCTGCTCGGGCCGGAGCTGCGCGTAGGCGATCCGGCGCCGCAATTTTCGTTGACGATGGGCGACCTCTCGAACGTCACCCGCGAGATTCTGCTCGACGAGGGGCGGCGCGCGGCGCTGCTGATCGCCGTTCCGTCGCTCGATACGTCCGTGTGCTCGCTCGAATCGCAGAAATTCAACCGGCGCCTGGGAGAGATTCCCGGCGACGTCCAGGCCGCCGTCGTGAGTCTGGACCTGCCCTTCGCCCAGGCGCGCTGGTGCGCCGCGGAGGGCGACGTGAAGCTGCAGATGCTCTCCGACTATCGCGACCGCAACTTCGGATTGAACTACGGCCTGCTGATCCGCGAGCTCGGCCTGCTCGCGCGAGCCGTCGTCGTCATCGCGAAGGACGGCACGATCTCGTACGTTCAGATCGTGCGCGAGGTCGCCGACGAGCCGGACTACGACGCCGCGTTGCGGGCGGCGGCCGCGGCGTCGTAAGGGACCGATGACCGAGACGGCCTTCGTTCTCGATTTCGGTGCACAATATAGTCAGCTGATCGCGCGGCGTACGCGCGAGCTCGGCGTCTACTGCGAGATCGTGCCGTACGACACGCCGTGGAGCGCGCTCGCCGCGCGGCGCCCGGCGGCGCTGATCCTCTCCGGCGGTCCGGAGAGCACGCTCGTGGACGACGCGCCGGAGATGGACCCGGCGATCCTCGAGGCGGGAGTGCCGATCCTCGGGATCTGCTACGGCATGCAGCTGCTGGCGCGCGAGATCGGCGCGGAGCTCGTCAAGCTCGATCACGCCGAGTACGGGCCGGCCACGCTGGTCGTGGCTGAGCGCGACACGCCGCTGTTCGACGGCGTGCCCGACGAGTCGCGCGTGTGGATGTCGCACGGCGATACGGTGGTGAGGCTGCCGCGGGGCTATCGCACGCTGGCCTCGACGGCGCGCTGCCACGTCGCCGCGATGGGCGATCGAGAGAAGAAGATCTACGCCACGCAATTCCATCCCGAGGTCGTACAAACGAAATTCGGCCGCGTCGTTCTGGAGAATTTCCTCGGCGAGATCGCGGGGCTGCGGCGCGACTGGAAGATGGAGTCGTTTCTGGAGCAATCGGTCGAGCAGATTCGGCGCCAAGTCGGGAGCGACAAGGTGATCTGCGCGCTCTCGGGCGGCGTCGACTCGGCGGTGGCGGCGACGCTCGTGTCGCGCGCCATAGGCGAGCAGCTCACGTGCATCTTCGTGGATCACGGGCTGCTCCGCCAGGGCGAGGCCGAGCAGGTGTTGGCGACATTTCGGGAGATCCTGCACCTCAACGTCGTGGCGGTGGACGCGCGGGAGCGTTTTCTCGCGAAGCTGCGCGGCATCGAGGACCCCGAGCGCAAGCGCATCGTGATCGGCCACGAGTTCATCGACGTGTTCGAGGCCGAGGCGGCCAAGATTCCCGGCGTCGAGCACCTGGTCCAGGGAACGCTCTATCCGGACGTGATCGAGTCCAAGACGCCCCAAAGCAAGGCCGGACACAAGATCAAATCGCACCACAACGTCGGCGGCCTCCCGGAGCAGATGGACCTGTCGCTGATCGAGCCGCTGCGCGCGCTGTTCAAGGACGAGGTGCGCGCGCTGGGGCGCGCGCTCGGCCTCCCCGACGCGATCGTCGAGCGTCAGCCGTTTCCGGGGCCGGGCTTGGCCGTGCGCATCATCGGCGACGTCACGCAGGAGCGGCTCGACATCCTGCGCGGCGCCGACGCGATCGTGCGCGGTGAGATCGACGGGGCCACGCTCGACCCGCACCCGTGGCAGTACTTCGCGGTGCTAACGCCGGTGAAGAGCGTGGGCGTGATGGGTGACGGACGCACGTACGCCAACCTCGTCGCGATCCGCGCCATCACGAGCGAGGACGGCATGACCGCCGACTGGGCGCGTCTGCCGCACGAGCTGTTGGAGCGCATCTCGTCGCGCATCGTCAACGAGGTGCGGGGCGTCAATCGCGTCGCCTACGACATCACGACGAAGCCACCCGCCACCGTCGAGTGGGAGTAACGGTTCCTCATGCGCGTTCTCGTCGTCGGTAACGGCGCGCGCGAAGACGCGCTCTCGTGGCGCATCACGCAATCGCCGTCGTGCGACGCGGTGTTCGCGGCGCCGGGAAACGCCGGCACGGCGTCGCGCGGCGAGAACTGGGATATCGCGGCGACCGACGGCAAGCGGCTGACGCGACGCGCCGTCGACGAAAAGATCGATCTCGTCGTACTCGGGCCGGAGACCGCGATCGCTGCCGGCGTGGGCGATCGCCTGCGCGATGCCGGCCTCGCGGTGTTCGGCCCCAACCGTTTGGGCGGCCGTCTCGAATCGAGCAAGATCTTTGCGAAGCGCTTCATGGAGCGCCACGGCATCCCGACCGCACGCGCGGCCGTCGTTCACTCGCTCGAAGCGGCGAGCAAGGCGCTGGAAGAGTGGACGGGCGCGGTGGTGGTCAAAGCCGACGGGCTGGCCGCGGGCAAGGGCGTCGTGGTTGCGGCGAACGCGGGCGAGGCGCGCGCGCTGCTGGCCGATTGGTACGCGCACAACAAGATTCCCGGCGGCGGCTCCGACGTGTTGCTCGAAGAGCGGCTCGAAGGGCGCGAGGTCAGCGTGTTCGCGCTGTGCGACGGGCGCGCGATCGTGCCGATCGGCGCGGCGTGCGACTACAAGCGCGCCGGCGACGCGGACACCGGGCCCAACACCGGCGGGATGGGCGCGTACTCGCCGCCGGCGGGATTCCCCGAAGACCTCGACGATCGCGTGCGTGAGGTGATCCTCGCGCCGCTGCTGCGCGGATTGCTCGCGGAGGGCGAGGAGTACGTCGGCGTGCTCTACTGCGGGTTGATGTGGGGAGCGGACGGACCGCGAGTCATCGAGTTCAACGTGCGCTTCGGCGATCCCGAGACGCAGGTGCTGCTGCCGCGCGTCGGCGGCGACTTCGCACTGCTGCTCCAATCCGTGGCGAGCGGCGCGATGGACCTTTCGCTCGCGACACTCTCGCAGCAGGAGTGCGTCGGCGTCGTGCTGGCGACGCAAGACTACCCGCGCAGCAACACCGCGCTCGCGGGTCTGAACGCCGACGTGTCGCTGAGCGACGGGTGCCGCGCCTTCTGGGGCGCTTCACGGCGCGACAACGGCACCGTCTCTACGGGCGGCGGCCGCGTGCTCACGGTAACCGCGCTGGGCGACGATCTCGCCCATGCCCGCACGCGCGCCTATGCGAGCGTGAAGGAGCTCGCGGGGCGCCTTGGAACCGACGCACTCACCTACCGCACCGACATCGCAAAGCTCTCCTAGCATTGCAACGCTTACCGCGAGCGTTGCTGCCCATTTACGGCACGACGCTCGTCGAAACGCTCGGCTATACGCTGATGATTCCGCTGCTGCCGGCGATCGTCCGGCAGTACCACGCGTCGGACGTGATGGTGGGCGCGCTGCTGAGCGTCCCGGCGTTTTGTTCGATGACCGCGGCGCCGGTGTGGGGCAAGCTCAGCGATCGTCTGGGGCGCAAGACGATCATCTTGATCGCGCAGTTCCTGACGCTGGCGGGCTACCTGATGCAGGCCACGGCGCCGTCGCTGCTCTGGATCTTCATGTCGCGCATCATCTCGGGATGCGGCGGCGGCGCGCTCGGGGCGGTGCAATCGTACATCGCCGACGTCACGCGCGAGGAGCAGCGCGGCCTGGCGTACTCGCTCTACGGCGCCGTCTTCGGCATGGCGTTCATCGTGGGCCCGGTGACGTCGGGGTTTCTGATCCACGCGGGCCTCTCGGTGCCGTTCTTCGTCGCGGCGGGCATCGAGCTGGTCACGATCCTGATCACCGTCCTGCTGTTGCCCTCGCACATGCAGCGTACCAGCCACACGAGCGTCAAGGCGTCGCTGCGAGCCGCCAACGTGCCGGGAGTGCGGCTCGTGCTGATCCGCCACTTCCTCGCGATCTTCGCGATCGTGTGTTTTCTCGCGAACTTCGCGCTCTATCTCAACCACGTGCTCGGCTCGCCGGTATCGGAAGTCGGCTGGCTCCTCGCGGGGGCGGGGGTGGTCGGCGGGGCCGCGCTGATTTTCGTCGTCTCGCCGCTCGCCGCGCGGCTGGGCAACCGCCGCGTCGCGCAGATCGGGCTGTTCGCAAGTTTTCTCGCGTACGGCCTGCTCTCGTTCGTCACCGATCTGTGGATCTTCGGGATCGTACTAATCGTGTGGGCCATCGGATCAGCGATGGTCGAGCCGACGCTGACCGCTCTCCTGTCGGTCCGGGCGAAGCCCTCCGAGCGCGGCGCTATCATGGGCGTGAGCGACTCGATCAATGGGCTCGCGATGATCCTCGGACCGGCGACGGGCTCGGCCATCATCGGCGCCAATCCCCGGTACCTCGGCGTACTGCCGGCCTTCGCGGCGTTGCTTGCGTTCGGGCTCGGCCGGGTGAGGCGAACCTAGCGAGCGAAGGGCCTCCCGAGAAACTCTTTCCCACTGCCGAGGTTAGTAAGGAGCGTCATGGCTTACGGCTTACAACCGCAGAATCAATACGGTGGCCCCGTCGCGCCCGCGGTGCCGACGCATTCGATGCTGGCGCAGGTGCTCGGCATCACGGCGCTGGGCTTGTGCGTCAGCGCGCTCGCGGCGTGGCGCTTCCAAGATCTGAGCCCCGGCGTCGGCCTAGTGGCCATGATCGTCGGGCTGATCCTGCTCTTTTCGATCTATGCCGTCCGGCGCAACGAGGGGCTCTCTCTGCTGCTGTTCTACGCGTTCACGTTCTGCGAGGGCGTCGGCATCGCGCCGGTCATCGGGCAGTACGTACGCGCATTCGGGCCGGACGTCGTCGTGAACGCCGCCCTGACGACCGGCCTCGGCATGTTCGCGCTTGGCGCGATCGTCTACGCGACCGGCCTCGACCTGCGCCGCTTCCAGGGTATCTTCATGATCGCTCTGATGGGGCTCATAGTGGTCGGCATCATCTCGATCTTCGTTCGCTTCATCCATCCGGAGACGTACGCGTGGATCACGCTCGCGATCTTTTCCGGTCTGGTGCTGATCGACTTCGCGCGCCTGCGCGCCGGCGGCGACGGTCTCACGCCCGTCCTGATGGCGACGAGCATCTACCTGGATGCGATCAACATCTTCCTCGCCTTGCTCCAGATTTTCGGCGGGAGGCGGGCGAGCGACTAGGCTCCCGGCTCGGCGGCCGGGCGTATCTGGTATAATGGCCATACGATGTGCGGGATAACCGGGGTCTTCGCACCGGGACGCGACGCCGCTCGACTCGCGTTCTTTGCGCTCTATGCGCTGCAGCATCGCGGACAGGAGTCGGCCGGGATTGCCGCCGCGGACGGCGGAACGATCCGCTCGCACAAGGAGATGGGCCTGCTCGGCGCCATCTTCGACGAAGACATCCTCAGCCAGCTCAGCGGCCACGTCGCCATCGGGCACACGCGCTACTCGACGACCGGGTCGTCGATCGTCGTCAACGCTCAACCTCTCCTCGAACGCTCTGACCTGGGGGATTTCGCCTTCGCGCACAACGGTAACCTGACCAACACCGACGAGCTGCGCGAGCGGCTCGCGCCCACGACGGTGCTGCAGGCTACGTCGGACTCCGAGGTGCTCGCCAAGCTCATCGTCGAGTCGAAGGGCACGATGCTTGACCGCATCAAGTCGGTGCTAGAATCGGCGCGCGGCGCATATTCGATCGTCCTTTGCACGCAAAACGAGTTGTACGCGTTCCGCGACCCGTGGGGCGTGCGGCCGCTCTGCCTCGGGAAGCTCGGCGAGAACGGCTACGTCGTGGCGTCCGAGTCGTGCGCGCTCGGGACGGTCGGCGCGCAGTATCTGCGCGAAATCGAGCGCGGCGAGATCGTGCGCATCACGGCGGACGGCCTAGAGTCACACCGCGTCGAGGTCGAGGGCGCCCAACCTGCGCTCTGCATGTTCGAATACATCTATTTCGCGCGGCCCGACTCGAGGCTCAACGAGCGCTCGGTCTACATGGCGCGCTACTCGATGGGGCGCGAGCTGGCCAAGGAACACCCCGTCGATGCGGACGTCGTGATGGCCGTGCCCGACTCGGCGGTAGCCGGCGGCATCGGCTACGCGGCGGAGAGCGGCCTGCCCTACATCGAGGGCCTCATCAAGAACCGCTACATCGGCCGGACGTTCATCAGTCCGGATCAGCGCATGCGCTCGCGCGGCGTGCACCTCAAGTTCAACCCGCTTGTCGAGAACCTGCGCGACCAGCGGGTGATCGTCGTGGACGACTCGATCGTGCGCGGCACGACCACGCCGCGCATCGTCGCCCTGCTGCGCGAGGCCGGCGCGCGAGAGGTACACCTGCGGATCACGTCGCCGCCGATCAAGCATCCGTGCTACCTCGGCGTCGACATGGCCACGTACGACGAGCTGATCGCCGCGAACTACAGTGTCGAGCAGATTCGCGAGCGCACCGGCGCCGACTCGCTTGGCTACCTCAGCCTGGAGGGCCTGATCGCCTCGGTCGGGCGGCGCCGTGAGGACATGTGCCTGGGCTGTCTGATCGGCGAGTATCCCAACGTGCCCCCCGCCCACCGCCTACAGCGGGCTCGAGCCTAGTCCGTCCGGCAAGACCGAATGGTTCAAGGGCCTGAGTTGGCCCTTGCTACAGTCCAGATGCGTGACGCTTGGGAAACGCATCGCTACGCGGCGCCTCGCGCTAGGGTGGTCGCAAAACGAGCTCGCGCGCCGCGCGGGCGTGAATCATCCGACGCTCTTCAAGATCGAGGCCGATCAGCGGCGTAATCCGTCGATCGGCGTCATCGTGCTGATTGCGCGCGCTCTCGGCACGACGGCCGAGGCCCTCCTCGGCATAGAACGCGACGAGACGCGGCTGCTCGTCGAGGCCAACAAGACCGCGATGATCGTCGAGATTCGGCCGCTCGGGCGCAAGATCACCGACGCGGCGCGCATCCGCGCGCAAAGCATCGTCGCCAGTGCGCTCGAGCGCGCGGGTGCGCGCGTCCGCGAGGCGCCTACCCCGAGCGGCGAGGAGAACGCAGAGGAATCACGTTTTCCCTCCGAGGCGGGTCAGTTGGCGGCGGGCGGCCTTGCCCTGGTCGAGGAGCTGCAGTCGGTTCGTCGCCGATTGGAAGCGCTCGAGGCGTGGCGGCGCGGTCAAGAAGGACGCGCTCGAAAGCGCGCATCGCGATGATCAACGGATCCGGCCACTCGTCCTGTTCCAACATGTCACGACGCTAGCACCGCAGAGTGCCAGCAGGTCGGCACTTTAATCGACGCGCGGAAAAGCTCGGTCGCGCACGTCTTGCGCGAAGGCCTGCAGCGCCTCCGTCGCGAGGCTCCCGATCTCGGCATAGCGCTTCGCGAAGCTCGGCGAGTGAGGATACATCCCGAGGATGTCGTGCAGCACGAGCACCTGCGAGTCGCAATGCGGGCCGGAACCGATGCCGATGGTCGGAATCGAGAGCATCTCCGTGATCTCGCGCGAGATCTCGAAGTCGACGACCTCGAGGACGATCGCGTAGGCGCCGGCCGCCTCGACCGCGCGCGCGTCGTCGATGAGGCGGTCGCGATGGGTCCGCATCTTGAAGCCGGGGCCGAGCCCGGCCGTCTGCGGCGTGACCCCGATGTGTCCGACCACCGGAATCCCCGCGCCGGTGATCGCGCGGATGCGCTCCGTTTGATCGCGTCCGCCCTCGAGCTTCACCGAACACGCCCCGCCCTCTTTGACGAAACGAATCGCGTTGCGCAGCGCCTCTTCGTTGCTAACCTGATACGAGCCGAACGGCATGTCGGCCATGACGTGCGCGCGCGTCGTCCCGCGGACCACGGCCTGCGTGTGATAGATGATGTTGTCGACCGTAACCGGCGTCGTTTCGTCGAACCCGAGCAC
The DNA here is from genome assembly GCA_963752825.1 of Vulcanimicrobiota bacterium. GTDB lineage: Bacteria > Vulcanimicrobiota > Vulcanimicrobiia > Vulcanimicrobiales > Vulcanimicrobiaceae > Cybelea. The sequence continues at coordinate 2,088,537 of CAVVZF010000001.1, forward strand.
GACGTTGCCGACGCTATCGCCGACGAGGATTACGTCGATGCCGGCCTGCTCGACGAACTGTCCGAACGGCGCGTCGTACGCCGTCGCGATGGGAAAGAGCGTCTTGCCCTTGCGGCGTTTGATCGCGCCCGCCGTTAGGCGCCGGATCGCGGGATTCTTCTCGGGCTCGTAGGGGCGAGCGCTTTCGACCCCGTTACGCGCCTTCGCCACGTGCGTCTTCACACTTTCAACTCTGCCCCTCGCGCGCCATTGGGATGCTTCCTTGTGTCATCCTGAGCGGAGTCGAAGGACGGCGCGAGCGCCTCCACCAAAGCGACGAAGGCACGCACGGGCGTTCCCGTCGGCCCCTTCGCCTGCCACGCAAACTCGTTGTCGAGATATGCGGTACCGGCGATGTCGAGATGGATCCAGGGCGTGCTGCCGACGAACTCCTTGAGAAAGGCCGCCGCGGTCAGCGTGCCGGCCGGGCGTCCGCCGGTGTTCTTCAGGTCGGCGATGTCGCTCTTCATCGCCGTCGTGTAATCCTCATAGTACGGCATCTGCCAGTAGCGTTCGCCGGTCGGTTTGGCCGCCGCGAGGAACTCTGCCACGAACTTGTCGTCGTTCGTGACCGCGGCCGAGCTCGCGTGGCCCAGCGCGATGACGCAGGCGCCGGTCAGCGTCGCGGCGTCGACGATCCGCGTGGCACCCAGTTTGTTCGCGTAGCACAGCGCGTCGGCAAGGATCAGGCGCCCCTCGGCGTCCGTGTTGATCACCTCGATCGTCTTGCCGTTCATTGCCGCGAAGATGTCGCCGGGTTTCGTCGCCTTGCCGCCCGGCATGTTTTCCGTCGCCGGCACGAGGCCGACCACGTTGATCTTCGGTTTCAGGCTGCCGATGGCGGACATCGCCGCGATGACGCCCGCGCCGCCGGACATGTCGTACTTCATTTCCTCCATGCGTTCCGCTGGTTTGATCGAGATGCCGCCGGAATCGAAGGTTATGCCTTTGCCGACGAGCGCGAGCAGCTCTTTGCTCGACGGATCGCCGTTGTAGCGCAGGATGATGAACTTAGGCGGCTGCGCGCTGCCCTGCGCGACGGAGAGAAACGACCCCATGCGCTCTTGGCGGGCGCGCGCCTCGTCGAAAACCTCGATCTCGAGTCCGGTCCGCTTCGCGGCGTCCGCGGCCGCTTCGGCCAGGCGCGTCGGGGTCATGTCGTTGGCCGGCGTCACGGCCAGTCGCCGTGCGAGGTTAACGGCTTCGCCGATGATCGTGCCGTGTGCGATGCCTTGCTCGACCTGCGACGCATCGAGTCCGGGGGCGACGACGTCGATGGTCGCGGTCGCGACGCGGACGTCCGGCTTCTCTTGATAGATCGTCGTGTCGAAAGATCCCGTGATGGCGCCCTCGGCGACGAACGACGCCGCCATCGCCTCGTGTCCGCGGGCCGCTTCGGGCAGGGCGATTGCGATCTCGTCGACGTTGCGCCGGCCGAGATAGCGCACCGCGGTCCCCGCATACCGCGCTAGGAAGTAGGGCTCGAATTTGGCGTGCTCGCCGAGCGAGACTGCCAGCACGCGGCGGTATGGCTGGCCCTTTGCGTAGACCAGCACGTGCTCCCCGATGCGGCCGCGAATTTCGCCGGACGAAAGCGCGTCGGCGATGACGCCCCCGAGCGCGGCGTCGACCTCTTTGGCCGTGCCGTCGAGTGGACTGTCGGAGAAGATGGGAACGACGAGCGCTCCGGCGCGGACGCCAAGCGGCGCATCGTGAGTAAGACGAACTTGCATGGTGAACCTTTCGGACGGTGAAGTACTGCCAGCCTATGGCGCAAAGCTGGGAGAATCCTCGTGTCCGAGCCAAAAGACGCGGCGGATAGCTATGCCCGTGCGGGCGTGAGCGTCGCCTCGGGCAACGAAGCCGTTGCGCGCTACCGCGAGGTGCTGGGACGCTGGCGCCACGCCGATCAGCTCGGCGCCATCGGCGGGTTCGCGGGACTGTTCCGGCTCCCCGGCGACGAACGCCGCGCCCTGGTCGCTTCAGCGGACGGCGTCGGCACGAAGGTCACGATCGCCGCGGCGTTGCGTCGCTACGGCCAGGTCGGCGCCGATCTCGTCAACCACTGCGTGAACGACATCCTCGTCTCCAGCGCGACGCCGTTGTTTTTCCTGGATTATCTCGCGGTCGGAAGGCTCGATCCCGAAGTGGCCGCCGAGATCGTTTCGGGCTGCGCCGACGCATGCCGCCGTCACGACTGCGCGCTGCTCGGCGGAGAGACCGCCGAGATGCCCGGAATCTATCAAGCCGAACACTTCGATCTCGCGGGAACGATCGTCGGCGTTGTCGACGTCGCCGCGCTTCCGAATCCAGAGAGCGTCGTTGCAGGGGACGCCGTGATCGGTCTGCCCGCGGTCGGGTTGCATACGAACGGCTACTCGCTCGCACGTAAGCTGATACCCCCGCAGGAGTGGGGCGCGCCGTTCGGCGAGGCGACCTACGCCGACGCGCTGCTGGCCGAGCATCCTTCGTATTACCGCGACGTGCGCGCGATCCAGGCGGTGGCAAACGTGAAAGCGATGGCGCACATCACGGGCGGGGGCCTGCTCGAAAACGTCGCGCGCACGCTTCCCGAGAATGTGAAAGCCGTTTTCGAGCAGCAGCGCTGGAGCGTGCCGCCGATCCTGCGCGAGCTCGTGCGCCGTGGGGACCTCGGAGAAGAAGAGCGCTACCGCGTCTTCAACATGGGGGTCGGCTACACGCTGATCGTCCCGCTAGACGATGCGCCGGCGGCACTGCACGCAGTGCCCGACGCGAAAGTCGTCGGATGGATCGAAGATCGAGCGTCGGACGAGCCGCAGGTCGTCGTTCATCCGGCACGCGGTTGATGAAGCGCTCGATCGTTGCGGAGCTCGCGGCCGCCGTCGACAACGAGGCTGCGCGCGAGGGGCGGGCGCGCGCCGCAGCGACGATGATCCGCGACGCCGGAGCGTTCGATTGCGTGCGCATCTACGACGTGGGCGACGAGTTTCTCACTCTGATCGGCTCCGCGGGCGCGCCCGAGGTAGGGGAGCAGCGCTTGCTAGTGACGGCAGGCCCGAACGGTGAGGCGGTGAGCAGACGTGACACGGTCGTCGCCACTGCCCAGGCGGTCGTGCCGATCCTTGGCGCGGAGAGCGGCGTTGCGATCGGAACGCTCGATGCCGACGCCGATGGCTCGCGCGAGCTCTCGTCCGAAGACGTCGCGTTCTTGGAGGACTGCGCGGCGGTGCTCCGGCCGCTGTACGACTAGGATTGCCCCGAAATTCTGAACCTCGTCGTCGACCTCTCGCTCGAACGCGTGACCCCGGCGGCGCCGGCGGGCGTCGACATCGCGCCGCCTGCACGGACCGACGAGCGGACGCTGGCGTGGATCGACGAGACGTTCGGCGGCACGTGGAGCTCCGAAGCGTACGTTGGACGCAGCGTCGTCGCGCGCCGCGATGGGTCGCCGGTGGGTTTCGCGACGATCGATCCGCAAGGCTTAGAGTTTGTTTGGCTCGATGGCCTGGCGCGCGAGCCCGGGGTTGGCGTGTTCGGGCCGTTGGGTGTCGCGCCCCAGGAGCGCGGGCGCGGCGTTGGGCGTGCATTGCTGAGCCGCGCGCTCGACGAGTTGCGTGAGGTTGGATACGAGCGGGCGATCGTTCCCGCGGTCGGTGACGAATTGCTTGCGGGCTACTACGCCGAGCACGCTGGAGCGGAAATCGCGGAGCGCTTCGACCGCACGGCGTTGATGCGGCCGCGGCGGCGCGCGCTGGTCCTGGCATCGGGCAATGGAAGCAACTTTCAGGCGGTTATCGACGCCGTGCGCGACGGAGTGCTGTCGCTCGATGTCGCCGGACTCATCGCTAATAACCAAAGCGCATACGTTCTCGAACGCGCTCGCGCGGCCGGCGTGTCTGCGACGGTCGTGAGCTGGAATCGCGAACGAGAATCACGGGCAGAGTACGACGCGCGGCTGCTCGCCGCGGCGAAGGCGCTAGAGCCGGACCTCGTGCTGCTGCTCGGATGGATGCATCTTCTGTCGAGCTCGTTCGTCAGGGCCTTTCCTGACATCCTGAACCTGCACCCTGCGTTTCTGCCGCTCGATCCGGCGCGCGACGAGGTGGTGCTGCCGGACGGTTCGCGCATCCCGGCGTTTCGCGGAGCACGCGCGGTCCGCGACGCACTAAAAGCGTCGAGTCAATGGGTGGGCGCGACGCTGCATCGAGTGACCGGCGCGACCGATCGCGGACCGATCATGTCCCGCAAACCGCTGCTGGTGAATCCAGGAGAAGACGAAGCGCGGCTGATGGAGCGCGTGCACGAGATCGAGCGCGGCGTGGTCCGAGTCGGCGTCACACGTTGGCTCTACGAAAGGCCGTGATGCCGTGAAGGTGCGAGCATTACTTTTGTGCCTAACACTAGCCCTCGGTTTCGCGGCTCCCGCGGCGGCTGCGTCGAAAACGGGCATCGTGATGTTTCTGCCGTGGTCGGCGGGACGGATCAGTGCGGGTTTCCGCGTGTCGGATCACGTGCACTGCACGTGCTGGACGCATTCGCTGTCGACTTCTAGGGACGAGGCATGGCACCAAGCGGCTTGGCTTAGGCGCTGAGCAGCTCTCTATCGCACACCTCGTCGCACCAAGCCTCGATCCTCGCGCGTATCTGGTCGCGGACGAGGCGCGTCCTCGCAAGACGTTCCTCGTATGAGCCTTCGAAGCCGCTGGGGTCGGCGAAGCTCCAATGCAGGCGGGGGGCGCCGCCGGGGAAGATCGGACAGCGCTCTGCACTGGCTTCGTCGCAGACTGTGATTACGTACGAGTAGTGGCGGCCGGCCTTAAAAAGTTCGAGCGCGCTCTTTGTTGCCTTACGGGATATGTCAACGCCGACCTCCTGCATGACTTTGACCACCAAAGGGTTTAGCGTTCCAGGCTCAAGTCCGGCGCTTTCGGCGAAGAACTCGTCCCGGCACACCTCGTTGAGGAAGGCTTCAGCCATCTGGCTACGCGCAGAGTTGTGAACGCATACGAACAATACGGACCGCTTCATGTTGCTTGAGCTCCCTAGAGAGGTGTGAGGAACGATGACTGCTTTCAGCTCTAGAGCGGCTGGCGCCAGCCACGCGAACAGAGCAGTGGCGGCCAAAGCTCCAATGACCTCGGCTAGGATAAAGCCCGGAACGTCCGCAGGTGCGATCCCAGCGAACGTATCGCTCAAAGATCGGGCGATTGCCACAGCCGGGTTTGCGAATGAGGTCGAAGCCGTAAACCAATACGCCCCGACAATGTACGCGGCGACAGCGAAAGCCGTCAGATGGGAGCGGTAGCGCGAGCAGCCCCATATCACTGCTAGTAGTCCGAAGGTCGCTACGCACTCGCTAAGCATAGCCGGGAAGCCGTGACGCGCTCGACGCGACAAAAAAAACAGTGGTTCCGCAAACATGGCGTTCGCCAGCGCCACGCCGACGACGGCGCCGGCGAGCTGAGCCAGAACGTACGCAGGAACCTCGGCCCACTTCAACCCTCCTCGCATGGCGTCGGAGAGCGTTACGACCGGGTTGAAATGCGCGCCGGATATAGGACCGAACGCGAGGATGATCGCAACGAGAACCCCACCGGTCGCAAGAGCATTCGCAAGCAGCGCGACAGCGACGTTACCGCCTGCCAACCTCTGCGCCATAATACCCGAGCCGACTATGCCCGCCAATAGCATCGCCGTTCCGACTGCTTCGCAGACTGCCCGCCTAGAGAGGGTGCTATTCTTCATGGCCGTAGCGCCGAAAGTGGTTCGCTCTACTCCGACCGGCTCCTTATCCGCCCGGCGGTTAGGCGTTGTAGGTTCCGGGTCCAGTAGTCCGGAAACGCGACTCGGTAGGACCAGCTAGGATCGACAAAGAGTGTTCTGGGAAAGGTGCTCCGGGGAAAACAAAAATCGCCCATGAAATAAACCGATTCTTGGTGGAGGCAAGGAGACTCGAACTTGATCAGCGGCCGTCCCGCGACGTGCCGTCTGATGACGACGAGTGACGTTTAGGCTTGTGGGATAAGCATTTTCGTTGAAGCGGTTGTGCTATCCAGTGTGACCTAGAAGCCTCCGGTGCCGCCCGAAATGGGAGCGTATGGCAACCGAATGGCAACCGCGCGGACCCTCAGCCGGATGGGCAGCAGCGCACCTTGTCCCGGCTCGCGAAGCGCGCGCCGCCGTTCGAGCAACGGTTCAATGGGGCGGTCTTGAAATGTTTGCAGCTAGCTTCGCCAAGTTCTCACAAGTCTTAATCGATCATCGTTAGATCGCCAAAGCGCGACCTGCCCGGGCTACTCGTTACTTATTTGGTGAGAAAATCCGTGAGAAGATTAGGACTTCTCACGCGCCTGCGATAGATCACGCCCGGTTCGGCCGTCGGTGTATCCCTGGGTTGCAATTTGGAGTATGTCGAGCTGGCCGTTCCAAGCGGCGAAAGCAGGAAAGCGAGCGTTCCTTTTGGCGCGTATTGTCTCTGCGGAACAGGTCCAAGGCCGAGCAGGCGCTAGCCGGGCACTTTACGTCAGCGCGGCGACGAAAAGCGTGGGGACGCAATCAGATGAACAACTGGCTGCTGCGTCGGCATTCTAAGCGGAAAGCGAATGCCATTACTAGGCAAGCACTCCCAGTAAGATGATGACCCGCCGCCGTTAGAGAACATATTAATCGGGTGCTCGCCGTTCGTCGAGCAAAACTCGATTTCGCCCGTGAGAAAGGAAAGATTTTCATGAATAAGTGGCTGCTCCCCGCTCCGAGCATGCTGCTGTTGATGACAGCCTGTTCTGGCTTTCAATCGGCACCACCAGGTGCAGGAACAGGACTGTCGGCGGCTCCGGATCTTTCCGTCAAACAAAGCGTCAGGCCGAATGCGCTGGCGTTAAAACTTATCGCGAAGATGCCGCGCCTCCGCGCTGGTCTCGTCGCTCCTGATCCGGCAGCGTGGAATACCGGGCCCGACGAAACGCCGCAGCTCAATCACATCCTGCCGCCAGCATTTAAGGGCCCGCGCATTCGTCTCTTCCAAACTCATTACTGGGAAGGAATTTTCACTAATACTTCTCCTCCGCCGCCGCAGCAATCGGGCATCAAGGCGCTGATGACGGTATACAGCAATTACTACGTTCCACCGGGCTTCACGTACTTCGCGCCCGATATGAACGGCGCAGGTAACGACTGCCTGGAGACATACATTGCATACAATAATAGTTCGGCGCCAGCGTTCAGCGTCACGAACTGGTGCAACGGTCCAGGATTGTCAAAAACAATCAATGACGTGTTCGTAGACAACTACGTTACGACATTTGACGGGGTCCCGGTCGTTTCTGCCTCAACCACCACGGACGGTACTGGATCGATGCCTACCTGGCGCGTTAAGCTCTATAATTACAAGACCAGCCAGTGGGACGATCTCTTGGATCAAGCGGGCGCGACGGGCGGCGGATCCGGCTTTTCCATTTTCGAGGTCTATCGCGAAACCGAGAACTGCCCGTCCATTCCCACAATACTCGCTGCAGACATAAAAATTTACGACGCAGCGTCGGGGAAGTACGCTGACCTGACGCCATCGAACAGCGCGCCGAATCCCCAAGCGGCCTGCTTCACGGCCAGGAACGGCTACAATTTCGACATTCTCGATCCAAATTATACATGGGAAGCCACCGGCGGAGCCTCACAATAGCGTGATGATTAGCTAGAGCGACGGGCGCGTCCGGCTCCCTTATGAACGAGCGCGCTCCTAGGTTCGCGTGCTATTTCCGGTGAGGCGTTATACCGCAGCACTCGTACTTGGCCTAATTTTGCTGCTTGCTGCGGCGTTACGGCTTTACGACATCGGTGGCGTTCCAACGGAACTGGACGCCGATGAAATAGATCTCTATAATTCGGCGTACAGCATAGCAACGACCGGGCACGACATCGACGGTAAGCTACTGCCGTTCGTCTATGCGCCGCCGAGCCGCCACGGATCAGTCTACGCTATCGCTGCATACGGAACAAGCCTGATCTTCGGACGTACGCCGCTGGGCTTGCGGCTGCCGGCGGCCATCTTTGGACTAATCGCGATATTGCTGCTATACGGCATCGCTTTCGAGCTGACTCGAAAAGTTGATATCGCGCTGATCGCTGCGCTTCTAATGGCGACGCAACCGATTTTCGTTCACTTTGCGCGCGTGGGCTGGGAGCCGGCCTCGGAGCTGCCCTTCTTGCTCGGGGGACTATATCTGCTGCTGCGGGCGATGCTTTCGTCGACGGCAGCGACTCCGGCAATTTTCGCTGCGTCGCTCGTACTCGGCCTGGCCGCCTATACTTACATGGCAGGCTGGTTCTACGCCTTGCTACTCGGCGGCGCGCTTCTGGCGTTTAATCTGCGCCGTTTTGCGTCATGGAGGGGCGCGCTCACAGTCGCCGGCGCGTGCGCCATCTGGTTGCTGGTGGCCGGACCCGCACTCTGGATGTGGTTCTTCGACGAACACACCGTTTCCCACACGCTCGGCATGGCGACATTCGCAGGCGGCGCCTCGGCGAGCTCGGCATACACGTTCTTCGTCAACTACGTCGCGCATTTCAAGTGGTCGTATTTGGTCACGACAGGCGATCCGAAGTCAGGTATCACTTGGCGCTATCTCGATGGCATGGGCGCATTCTTCGGATGGGTGGTCCCGATCGCGGCGCTCGGATTAGCTGCGAGTGTACGATACCTCCGCCCGCGATGGGCGCTCGCGTGGGTCTGGTTCTGGCTGGCCGCATATCCGCTCGGTGGTGCGCTCACCAACCAAGGCACACCTGGAACGCCCAATGCGCCACGCACGCTCGCGGGAGCGCCGGTGTTCTGCATTCTCGCGGCCCTCGGGATTGCGCTAATCTTCGATTGGGTCGCTTCGTTGCGCCTCCCACGAGTCGCTCGCGTTGCAAGCATTGGCGTCCGCACGATATTCGCAACGGGCGTCATGTTCTCGACCGTCTACTTCGCACGATTCTATTTTACAGATTACGTCCACCAAAATTCGAACGCATGGTTTTCGGGCACACGCGCGCTTTTCGCTGAGATTCGTGAGAACCGTGACGGCTACAGACGGATTTGCTTCAACGTACGGTCGGCGTGGTATTCGCTGCAGACATTCGTGCGCTTCTATTTAAACGACACGAGGCTTCAGGTAATCGACGGTGTCAACGACCAAAGTTGCACGCTTCCGGACACACTCGTTGCCGCCGACAACGATCACCCGTTCGAACGACCCGGCTTTCATTCCCTGGCCAAGATCAAAGACGTCGACGGCAACCCGTTCGCCAATCTCAGCGGCAACCGATGACCTTTTGTTTTTCGCCCGAATCTTGGCACGATTGTCAACGCGCGCGGCGGCGCTCGTTAGCCCGTGATTGAAAGACATTTGGTGTCGGCGAGTTCGCGCAGGGGTTTCTCGACGTCTTGACCCACCTGCTCGCAAGGCTGAGTGGATGCGTGGTGCCAAGCTCGCGCCGGGGTTGCGCGCAACCACCGCCTTGCGTTTTGAAAATGGGTCGAGAGTAACGCATCGCATCGAGTCGCGCATGAAAAAGGCCTTCGTGATATGCTTGGCCTAAGAGAACGTACTCGATTTACGCACGCATAATAATGCGGGTGTAATCCAAAGTCCCGACGCGATCGTTCGCACGGGGCTTTTTCTTTTTCCCGAGGTGGCGTCATGATCTCCAAGTCTGTGCCGGCCCGCTCCCGTAGCCGCCGCTTCGCAACGGGGATCGGCTACATCACCGAGCATGCGCACGAGCGCGCTTGTGTACAGGCCGGGCGTTCCTTCGGAGATGGCATCAGATACGCGAGCGTGTCTCATCCTAATGAGGATCGAGAGAAACAGCTTCGCTTAAAACTCGGTCGCGCTTCTCTTTGCCAAATTTATTGATAGTTTTGTACGAGTGCCCGCCCTCCGGATAGTGCCAGACCCCCAAGCCATTATACCTATTCCTTTTTGTAACGTGGTCTCCGAGTACCACGTGGCCCTGAATCCAAAACACTGGATATTTTATCCACGCGCCATCGAGCGTCGTTTGTCCAACGATCGTGCCGTTTGACCCGGAAACCTGGATTTCGTATAGTGAGTTTCTGCTCGCAACCGTGATGAAGGATCCGTCCCATTGAACCGTTCCCATGTTACTCAGCGTCTGATTGAGAGTAACGTCGTTAAAGGTGCTGCTACCTTTCGGAAGCTCGGCAAATACGTCGGGACCATTCGAAGATTCCTTCCCTTCCACGAAAAGGTTCCCTTGGTCATCGTATCCGAGAAACGCGGGATACTGCATATTTGGGACAGAATACAGCGTCGGATGGCTCGACGGCGTCTGGTAAATGCCGACCGCCCCGCCGCCCGAAGGCCGTTGGAAGCTGAGTGCAATGTTTTCCGTTGTTGGATCGAACGCATAGTCAGCCGTTAGACTGTAACTCCGCGGTGGATTTATCTTCGCTATCGGTTGCCTGCCGCCATGCGCGTAATCGTAGATTATTCCACCTACGTCGATCAGGATGTCCCCGTTTACCGGGTTTGCGGTAATGGGCGAGTAGGCGTCTTTGGCCGACCGTAGCGTTCCGAGACGTTTATATCCCGGATATGAAAGAATATCGACAACGCCGTCGCTGGTCACGACATACAGTAGATCGGAAGAAACGCTTCCATGGGCTCTAGAAACCGCGATATCGGAAGGCATAATAGCGGTCGGTGCATTCGGCTGCCCGCTACATGCCGACAGAATGCCGGCGTAGAATAGTGCTGCAAAAACGGTGAGTGCGATGCGACCTTTCATGGTTCCCTCCAACTAATAAGCGAGCACGCCGGGAGACGATCTTTCCGAACGACGAAACGTTGCTACTTCGTACGCACGTCCGAGTGACGCCGAAACCTGACCCGGGTGAGCGACAAGCGAATAGCTGGTGAAGGGACGGTCGCTTCCTTCTCTCTCTCCGAACCTCTTCAAAACTCGGGGCGCCACTTACCGCTATTTGCCTATCCACGTAAACTGCGCTGGCGCCGTGGAAAACTTAATCGTGTCGTATGGCGACGCAATGTAATAGGCGACAAACGCGCTCGCCGGAACAGTTGATGCGACCCCGTTAGTCGTGAATGTTAAAGGACCAGAAGATCCAACCGTAAAAATCACCAACGAGGGGGCCGTAGTAGTTGATGCTGCCACTAGCGAGGATACTTGCCTCAGCGGCGTAGATACCATGCATCGGCGGGACCGTAGATACTGCTGTATTGAGATCATTATAACCCGGGCAATTCGTGATGATCAGTTCCGTTGGAGTACCCGTGACGCTAACGGGGCTCCCTAATGTATAGTTTTGCATAGAGCAACCGTCCACAAGGACAGGGCGCGTCGGACTTCCACTACAGAAGAATGCATACTGCTGACTCTGCACGTTCGTGGCTTCCGGATAAGATGCGTCGAGATTCACTGCCTTGAAGAGAAATGGACCACCGCCACCAGTGATCGCGATTCCAGCACCGCCGCTTGGCCCATTTCCGGATGAGGTGCCGCCGATCACTTTGACGTTCGATACGCCGTGGAACTCGTAGCCGTGCGACTTACTTTGGAATAGGGTGCACCCGGTAAACTGGATGTCATCGATAGTACCACTCGCTCCGAAACAATAGATCAGGGGAGCTACATTTTCCGAATTCTGGGCAAGCCAAAAAACGCAGTCGGTGTATTTTTGACCGTAGATCGTGCCGTTTGAGCTCGAAGGCACCATGTAGACGCAGGTCACGTAGACCGAAAATTCGACGTTTGTAACCATGCAGTCGCTGATCAAGGTACTGGCAATTGCGTAAGTTATCCCGTACGACCAATCGGAGATGTGAAGATCGCGAACAACGCCGTGCTCTAGCGAGCTTTCAAACGAGATGCAGCACGTGTCAGTCGGTCCAGTGCCGGGAGGTACTTGAGGCTGTTGTATGAATTCCGCAGGGCCTACAGCGTAACACTGCGAGCCGGCGAGAACGACAGCGGCGAAAGCGCCGGACGCGGGCCCTGGTCCCGCTCCATCAGGCCCCGCATAATTCTTGCTATACTGAACTGTGGACGCCTCCAGGCCGCACGACAGGCCCTGCGCGTTAAACGCTGCCGGGCAATCCGTGAAAGTGCAGTTTATCGCGCGGCAGTTCCATGTATTCGCGTAAATGCAAGTGTCTGGAAAGGAGGTCGTGCCCCAGTCGAAGGCAAGATCGCGGAAATATTGCCCACCGCTGGTATGGCTACCACTGCAGTACAGGAAATACGTAACAGCAGTCGCGCCAGTCGGCGGGGAAATGACGAAATGATAGAAACTTGGCGCGTGCATGCCGTCAGTCGCGCCGCCGCCGCCGCTCGCGACAATGTTGCATTGATCGGGGACAGCAAATGGCGGTGGTGAACCGCCTTCGTACCCGGAGGTGACTGAAAAACCTCCCTGCGGAATGAATGCTGTCCCGCCAACCCCTGTCGTCCCGTAAGGAAGGCTGGTCGGCGCGGTCATCGCGTTTAGCATGTTTGTCAGCGCTGTGTTTGGGTTGTTGCCAGAAGCTGTCGTTATGTAGTGACCGTAATTGTAGATCGTTACAGCACTGAAGTCTTCGCCGTACGTCGAGCACCGCGGCTGGCCAGCGCAAAGCGCTTTCGCTGCCGCCAACGCGACTTTGTCTAGTGGGGATCGCCAAACGGACAGAACGTCTTCCATAAGCTTCCCTCTGCCGAAATTTACCGGTGCACGACCGTTACGGTTGGCTTCGCCGCGACGGAGAAGTTGCCCTCGTGGGGTCGTGCGACATCAGTTACTGGGACAAGCGTTGCTGACCATACTCGGGGCGCACCCCCGTCGACGTCGAGGCTTTGGCTATGTCTTACGGCTGTTGTGCCGTCTTGAGCTGCTCCGTTACCACTGCCGTCCGGCTCCTGACTTTGCGGGGATAATCGAGCAAGAACTGCCCTGCGTGAAGAGCGCTTATCCACCCAGAAGCCGGCCCGACACATTCGGCCAGCGGCGCAGCGCGGGAGCTGGTCGGCTCGTGGTGGCCCGAGAAGTCCAATGTTTTTTCGGCGGGACTTTGGCGGTCTACTAGGATCCTGGCTACGATGCGGTCTCTTCCGACTCGTCGTCCTCTTCGAGCTCTTCCTCGGCTTCTTCGAGAAGTTGCAGTCCCCGCTTGAGAATCTCCTTCAGCATATTACGAGCCTCGACAAAGATCGGTTTGTTATTCTCGTCGTCGCGTGGTACTTGCGAAAGTATTGCTACAGCGAGGGACCCTTGCTGAAGCGCCATTTGCGCGTTTTGTTGCGTTCGCTGCATCTTCACGCGTTCGAGGTCGGCTGCTGCCTGCAATGCCTCGCGCGATGGGAGCGTACGATAGGCGTCAGCCAAGAATTTACGGCGAGCGCGGCGTTCCGCTGAATCCGACATGATTAGACCTCCTAACAAAATAGTTCATGCGAGCGTACATTGGTCCGCTGGCGGTTTTGGCCCCACGCGAGTTCAAACCTGCTCCGGGAAATGTAGCTGTACCCAGTGTGCCGAAAAGAGCTGCGCGGTATATGTTATCCGAGTGGCATCGTCAAGTCGAGGTGCGTTTGGAGAGGTCGCGAGTTCTTTGCCGGGCGCGCTTCCTCGGCGCTCGCTCCAAATACGCTGCCCGAGGCTACGGGCGTCGCGACGGTCGCGATGAAGCTACGTGAAGCAACTGCGCGACGTCGCCAAATGGCCGGCGCCGGTCGCTCGCCCCCCTTCTCTCGGCTCGATCCATTCGTCACAAGCAGAGTCGTTGCGCGGCCGTCGCCTCGATCCAAAGGGCCGCACCAGTAGCGTTCGTCGTGCGGCCGGTAGTTCGGGCGGCGACCGCCGCCTTTTCTGGTTGTGCATTTGTGCGCACAACCACCGGCTTGCGTTTTGAAAATGCGTCGATCGAAGCACCGCGCCGCAACGAACCACGGCACAAAAAAGTATAGCGGGAAAGTTGCATTCGTGGTATACTTCGCCTGAGAGAACGTACTCGAATTACACCCGCATAATAATGCGGGTGAAATCACAAGTCCCGAAGCGATCGTTCGCGCGGGGCTTTTTCTTTTGCCGAGGTGACGTCGTGATCTCCAAGTCGGTACCGGCGCGCAGCCATACCCGCCGCTTCGCAACGGGCATCGACTACATCACCGAGCACGCCCACGAGCGCGCTTGCCGACAGGATGGGCGTTCGTTCGGAGATGGCATCGGCTACGCCAGTGCACCGAAGAAGGCAGCCTGGGTGCAGCTGCGCGGCGTCACCTCGGTCGCGACGGCTGCCATCGAAATGGAAGCGGTGGCGGTGCTCTCACGTCGGTGCAAGGACCCGGTCTACCATCTCATCGTCGCCTATGCCAAGGGCGAGCATCCGACGCGCGAGCAAGTCGTGAGCGATGCGGAACGGCTGCTCAGAGCGATCGGCATGGAGCCCAATCAATACGTGCTGGCGGCACATCAGGATACGGACAACTACCACGCCCACGTCATCGCCAATCGCATCGGACCGGACGGCAAGGCGAACGACCTCTGGCAAGAGCGGATCAAACGCGAGCGCACCTGTGCGGAGATTGCAGCAGAGCGTGGTTGGGAGATCGTCGTCGGCCGGCATAACCGCGACATCGTGCAGCGGGTGCGCCACCTGTATGTGCCGCCGCCGGACCCAGAACGTCGGCTAAGCGATGGTGCGTATCGGCAGCTTCGCGAGCGCGGTGAGTTGCCGTGGCAAGAGAGTGCGCGCCCCTACGTGCTCGATGCAGTCGACCGCGCGAGGGACTGGAGCGACCTGCATCAGCGCCTCGCTGCTCATGGCGTCGTCGCGAAGCTCGCTTGGCGCAGCGAGCGGATACGGGGTCTGGCATTCGCCGAAGGTTTCGAGCGCGGGTTGCCTGGATGCGCGGCGTCACGGATCGATGCGCGCTGCGCGCTGTCGGCGCTCGAGCGGCGTTTCGGGCCGTTCACGCCGTCGCGCGAGCTCGCGAAGGAGACAATCGATGCGACACGCTGGGTGCAAAGCGTGCGCGCAACCATTCTCGCCGCCGTCGATAGCGCGCGCTCATGGGACGAACTCGCGCGGCAGCTCGATCGTGATGGCATCGTCGTCAAGCTAATCGCGCGTGGGGCGCGCGTGCAGGGACTCGCATTTGCACAGGGGCGCGATCGAGGCGCACCAGGCTGCGGCGCCTCGCGCATCCATCCGCGTTGTAAGAAAGCAGCACTCGAGCAACGTTTCGGGGCGTGCCCTCTTACGCCGGAGCAACCGTCGAAGCGCGGCCGCAGCAGCGTTCGCGATCGTGCGGAGCGCGAGGCGAACACGAATCCGCGCTGGGCACTGCGCGGCGCGCAACGCACCGTCGATCACGCCCGGATGCGAACAGAGTACGCTCAGTATCGAGACCGCTTCTTTGCCGAGCGTCATCGAGCGACGGCGGATCGGAGAGAAGCGGCATGGGAGCGCGAGCATATGCAGCGCCGGTGCGAGGCTCAGCGGCGCCGCGAAGCGCGCCTGCTCTTGCGCGCAGTGGCGCGGCTGGCCGCGCGCGGCGCGTTCACCCGTCAACTCGCGTACTGGTCGATCGATGCGGTCATCAATCGCCGGCGCGCGCACGAGTACGACGCCGGGCGGGTGCGCTGGGAGGCAACGAAGATCGTGCTGGCATCAGAGCGCAAGCTGATGCACGAGGAGAAACCAATGGACTATCGCTCGTTCGTAACGGGACGGGCTCACGCCGGCGATCTTGGAGCGCGGAGGGTGTTGGATGCGCTAGACACTCCGGCACGTAATAGGCACGAGCGGATCACGGAAGCACCATGGCAGCCCGTAACCGTCGATCAAGTCCGCAAGCGGTTACACGTCATTCGCGCAGAAGAAGAGGCTCACTACGAGCACTCTCGCATCCAGAGGCAGGGCCTGACCCGCATCGAGCGGCCGCCCACGACCGAGCAAGCGGTCGCGTCGGCGCGAAAAGAGATCCAGTCGCGCATTAGCGAGGCGACGCAGTTCACGCAGGCCGAACACGCAGAGCTCGCGCGGCTGGCGAAGGAGCAGCAAGCCTGGAACCCATTTGTGCGCAGCGCGGCAAATAAGGAAGCTGCGAAACTGCATGTCGGGCAACATACTCGCTACGAAGCCGAGCTCGCCAAAGCGACGCGCGACTTTGAGAGCGGCGACGCCCAGCGGATTCAAGAACACATCCTGAGCAATGAGCGGGTGTATCGAGAGTACGTCGGCGCGTCACTGGGTCTCGAAGCCGAGATGCGCAAAGCGCGGGCCGTGCTGCGTGAAGACGTACCGAAGATCGAAAAGCAACTGACGGTGTTGGAACGTACCGGGGTCGCGCAGCTCCAATGCGAGGGTACGGTGTGGGGCGCAGGCCTCGACAAGCTGGCGACCGCGGTTCAGCGCAGCTACCGAGAAGTGCCCGAAGCGGTACGCCGCGACGTCGAGTTCGGGATACGCCGAGAACAGCAAGCGCTCGCGCGCGTGAGGGATGCGATTTCGATGGATCGGTAGCCCGCTCGTGCCGGAGCTCGATGGCACGTCATGGCCACTTGCTTGCTTGTCGTCAAGCGATCTTATGATATCATGGCATCACGATGCCACGGGTAAAAACTCTTCCGTTCCGGCTCGATCCGGCGACCTATCTTCGGCTGCGGCGTCAGGCGCAGTCGGAAGGCCGTTCGATGAACGAGCTCATGCTTGCCGCCCTACGCGAGCATTTGGAAGCATATCCGATTCCGCGAGAGCGCTTGCGGGAACTCGCGCGTGAAATCGTTGCAGAAGATAAGGAACTCCTTGAAGCGTTAGCGCGCGCCTAAGTGTTCTTCCTTGGCGTCGACGACGTGCTCGAGCTCTATGCCGAGCACATCGGGTCACGCCGGCAGCTGATGCGGCCAGAGCTTCTTGAGTCGGCTGTTGCCTTGCCGCAGGCGACAATGTTCGGCGCCGAACTTTACCCGCATCTCTTTCAGAAGGCGGCGGCGCTCCTCCGCTCGATTGCGCAGAACCAGCCATTTCTCGACGGCAACAAGAGAATCGCCTGGATCGTGACACGTACGTTTCTCGCGGCCAACGGTTTCGACGTCCGTGCCGATGCCGACGAGGGCTTGAAGTTGATGATCGATTTAGCGGAGCGCACGTTGGACGTCGACGACGTTGCCGAATTTCTCGCGACGCGCGCGGCACCGCGCGATAAGTCCCGCTAAGGTTCTTCGGGAAGCGCGAAACGGAAGCTCCTTGACATGAGTCTTGTAGTCAGCGACAATTATTCGTAAGTAGTACGGGAGACTTTTCACCCGCATAATAATGCGGGTGAAATCAAAGGGGCGGTTGCGTGTCAGCACACTCAACGGAGTCTGGAGGGCCTAACGGGCTCAGAGGGCGCTTTGCGGAGCTTCCGGACGTCCTTACCCCGCGTGACCTTATCGCCTTCCTACCGATTGGCCGAAATTCGGTCTATGAAGCACTAAGGACCCAAGCCATAAAGAGCACTAGGATCGGGCAAAGATTGTTAATCACGAAGGCGGCGCTACGAGAGTTTCTCGGAGATACCGTAGAATAGCATGGCCTTGCGACAATGCGGTTTTCAGCGCGATAGGAGACTCGACAGCTGAGCGTCTACAGGCGTAGGTCGGGTCACTGGGCGCTTCTCATCGATGTCGACCGTGGGAACGACGGCAAGCGTGCGCGTCGCGCAATAGGTACGTTTGCAACGCGCAAGGAGGCTGAGCGCGCCGAACGCCAGGCGCTCGAAGCGCGCGAGCACGGTATAAATATTGCACCGCAAACGCTGACCGTCGGTGAACTCATGTCGCGATTTATCGAACATTGCCGGGCGAACGATCGAACGTCGGCGACGCTCGAGACTTACGAGGAAAAATCGAAGCACTACATCGTGCCGAAGTTAGGCACCATCTTGCTTTCGAAATTGAGACCTACTCATATTTCGGAGTGGGTCACGGAGCTGCGCACCGGCGGAGGTCAGAACGGAAAGCCGCTCTCGCCGAAGACCGTTCGGAATGTTTTTGGACTCCTGCATGGCGCGTTGGAATGGGCGCTAGGGCTTGAGCTCGTTGCTCGTAACGTCTGCCATACCCCCGCGGCAAAACCGCCTCGTCTTTCCCCTTCGCCGGCTAAAGCGCTCGCCGATGATGAAGTCGCGAAACTGCTAACTGCCGCGAATGCCACCCGCTGGGGACCGTTCGTCACGCTCGCGTTGGCAACGGGCGCGAGAAGAGGCGAACTCTGCGCGTTATCGTGGAGCGACGTAAATTTCGAGAATCAAACACTTACGATTGCGAGGAGCCTATCGCAAACCAAGGATCGCCTCGAGCTAAAGGGCACGAAAACCGGAAGCGTCCGTCGGCTTGGCCTGTCGCGACTGGCCCTCGAAGCATTGCGCCGGCAACGCGCTATGCAGATAAAAGACAAACGTCTCGCGCCTGCAGACTACGTCGACGAGGGCGCGGTTTTCGCCACGCCGCTCGGTAGGCGGATCACCCCGATGTCGGCGACCAAGGCCTTCGTACGGCTCGCCAAGACCGCGGAGATCTCGACGACAAGGTTACACGATACTCGGCACACCGCGGCGACGCACCTGATCGTTGGCGGCACCGATGTTCGGACCACCGCCTCTGTTTTGGGTCACACGACACCAAACGTTACGCTCTCGATCTACGCACACTTGGTTGCCGACGTGCAGCGCGCCGCGGTCGAGCGCCTGGGCGCGACGCTTGAGCGCATCTCCGCCGATGGCAACCGAATGGCAACCGTCACGCCGTTGACAGCGAAAAACACCCGTAAAAACGAGTGTTCTTTGGTGGAGGCAAGGAGACTCGAACTCCTGACCCTTACGCTGCCAGCGTAATGCTCTACCAACTGAGCTATGCCCCCACGAGCGCCGCGCGGCGACCCGCCCCTATTCCGGATGGTACCATAGCCGCCCTTTCCGGCCAGTGTCGTGCCGAGTTCCCGCTGTCGTGCTAAGCCTCCAATGTCATGCTGAGCGGAGTCGACGCATGACAAAGCCAATCACGCTCAGCGAGTGGGGATGTAGCTCAGCTGGTAGAGCACCTGCTTTGCAAGCAGGGGGTCAGGGGTTCGAATCCCCTCATCTCCACGATCGACAAATGTGGGCGGCGATAACCGCAGCACTGAGTTCGAAAGAGCTGCTAGCTGCCAATCAGGTGCGGGGGCGAGCCGTTGCGCCCGACATCGCGGAGTCGCTGCATCGATTTGCTCGGGATTTTGATTCGATCGGCCAGCCGCAGAAAGGCGAGCATCTTAACGTGCCACCACGTCATATCGATCTCAAACCAGCGCAGGCCATGGCGTGCCGAAAATGGAAAGGCGTGATGATTGTTGTGCCAGCCTTCACCCCACGAGATGACCGCTACCCACCAACAGTTCGTTGATCGATCGGCAGTCTGGTACGTGCGATAGCCGAGCATATGGGACGCGCTGTTGACCAGCCACGTCGAATGATAACTGATCACCAGCCGGACGAAAATGCCCCAAATCAACCACGGCCAACCGCCGAGAGCGTACAGCCCGGCCGCTAATGCGATCTGAAGCGGAATATTGAGGTATTGAAGGGCGCGATAAAACGGCTCTGCGTAGAGGTCGGATGCGAAATGAAGGATTTCCTCGTCCGAGGGGAGCGCGATGTTGTGCCGGTAGATCCAGTCCATATGCGCCCACCTGAACCCGCGATGGATGTTGTGGGGATCACCCTCTTGATCGGCACGCGCGTGATGCTTTCGGTGCACCGCCACCCATCGGATCGGATCACCTTGCAGCGCGAGTGTTCCAAAAATTGCCAGCAGGTATTCGAAGGGTTTAAAGAGTCGCAAGCTGCGGTGCGTCAGGGTGCGGTGGAAGCACAGCGAAATGCCGAGA
Source organism: Vulcanimicrobiota bacterium (assembly GCA_963752825.1). Classification (GTDB taxonomy): domain Bacteria; phylum Vulcanimicrobiota; class Vulcanimicrobiia; order Vulcanimicrobiales; family Vulcanimicrobiaceae; genus Cybelea. Next base: position 2,108,468 of record CAVVZF010000001.1, read on the forward strand.
GCTACAGTGGCATACGATATGACAGCTGCGGCTGCCAGAGCCGGCCACTGAACGAAGCCCGGCAAGAAGACCGCAAGCGCGCCGATGTGAATTCCGAGCAGCCCGAAACCTTTAACGGAACCGTAGATCCTATTCATGCGCATCAACGTTTCAAGCTTGGCAGACGCGTATTTCGCTTGGCCGTTCCGCCATTCCCACAAAACGCATAGTGAACTATGGGCGCGAACCCTTGCGGCCCCGTTGCATCATCGAGGCATTTCACGACGCGAACGACGTCGTTCATCTTTAGCAGATCGAAGAGCTTTTGGACGGGCGGCTGGCCGAGGATAACGGTTTCACGATCGTACCCTTTGTCGTGGCGACGAGCGTGCATTCTCAACATCTCAGTTATGCATGTAGCGTCTAGGTAGCTTACTTCGCTAAAGTCCATGATGAGATTTGGCTCGCTGCAGAGAGCATCGAGTTCCTCAGACCATTGCCGCTTGCACGTCACATCGTATTCTCCAGAAAAGACCGTTAGGGCGATTTGCGACGTCAAGGGTTCTCCGTTCGGACCGGTGGGAGGGGCATACCTCATCCGGTCGCATGTTTGGCTCTCTTAATGTAGCGCAGAAAAGAGGGACCGCGCTATCGTGAAAAGTGCCCCACCTCCCCCGTGCTCTCCCAGCCTAGGACGCGAGCGATCAGCTCAGTGCGGTTCCTGCTCTTGGTCTTGACGACCATGCTCGCAATGTGGTGCTGAACCGTCGATGGGGCGATCTGCAGCCTTTGGCCGATCTCTTCGAGCCTCTCTCCATCAAGCAGCATCGCCAGCACCTGCAACTCACGCGGCGAGATATGAAAGTGCGCGGCCGGCCCTCTCAGCGACTTCGGCGACTTTAACCGGTCGATGCGGACGCCGATGAAGAGTCCCGCCGGGCCCGACATTGGCTGCGTTCGGACGACTAAGAATGGGACCGGATGCGCTATGCCCATCTTTTGCGTACCGGAGTCGGCGCGCCAGTCCGCTATCAGCCCCCGGACGGCTTCCTCGAGCACCCCGGGCAGACGGTCGGCTATCCTAGTACGCAGCCCCGTAAGTGCGACGCGGCGTTGCTGTTCGGCGGTCCATGCAAGTACGATCTGAAGGTCGCGGTCCAGCACGTAGAATGATTCGCCCGAAGCCTCCGGTGCTTCGGTGGCGCGCTCTGCCTCGCCGGGCCTATCGTCGATGTCTGGGCGAGACTGTCGTCCGGTCTTAGATGAGTCTAAGCGCAGCGCGGAGAGGCGCTCCGACGTAGCGTCGAGGGACAATGCCAAAACGCTGATTTCGCTCGACGTAAACGGTCCCAGCTCGCTCGTGCGGAGGAGCGTGAGGATCCCGAAGCTGGCATTGGCGTCGGCGAATAACAGAGTAATTCCGCTTTCGAAATCGCCGAGCGGACCGAGCGTGGCAGCAATGCGAGGGCCCGTTTTCGCTTTCTCGCGTTGGCGCTCGAACTCGTTCTCGAGCCGCAAAAGCTCGCCCCCGTCGCCTTGGGAGCCAATCAAGAGGCCGGCTAATTGCCCGTCGGGCATCAGACGCGCAAAGGACCAGCGCGAGGCCGGCACGACGCGTAGGATCGCCTTGATGATCGGAGACGCAGGATCCGACTCTGGAACGAAATCCAACCGGACCGTTAAACTTGATCTCAGGCGACGATACGGGACTTTTTCACGATGGTCAGTCTCTAGCCTCCAGTGGTATAGTAAAACCACTTCTTCCTCTGCGTGGCGACGTACTGCTTCGCCCGCCTGAAAGCGCAAAAATATGGCCCGCGTATGCTGTTTGGCCGCTGTCGACCCAAAGGACATCCCGCTACTCAACGCTGCACTGAAAGGGGCGGGCGAGCCGGGCCTTACAGTGGCGGCGCACCTCGATGTGGCAGAGTTAGCGAAGCTCGCGCCTGACGTTCTCATTGCCGACCTCGACAGACAAGAAGTGGACCCGCTCGAGTTGTTGCGCCAGCTGCGTTTCGTCTTACCGGAGTGCGTCATTGTGGTCTACACTGGAGCCGTAAAGCGTTTTTGGGGCCGCGCATGTCATCTAGCAGGCGCCAGCTGCGTGCTCTCCAAAGAATCGCGCAAGCCACTACTTGTATCCGGCTTGCTGCACGCAATACAGAGTGGCTGCTTCACCGACCCACGTGTTTCTGCGCAGGCTCGATGAAACATCGGCACCATTCCCATAAGCTCCTGAACTGTCGGCACCCGAAAACAGCGACAACCCAATGATCGCAATGCCGGCAGACCCGAGCCTGGGAACCTTCGCGTGGTCGTTGTGATGTTTACCGAAGCTTTCTAACGGCTTTCCCAGCGCACTTCAGCCATGACACGCGCTTCCTCGCCAGTTGCCACGCTAGCCATTACGGGCGCCGTTAAAGGACTGAGCTGTGCGGAGCGTTCCGAACCGGTCTATGGAGGCTATGTCAACGGACGCGGTGACATCGTTTTGTTCGCGAAAGACCTCGCCTATCGTGTTAACCTCAAGAACCAGATCTTGAAGGAGAGACCGCCGCTAAATTCGGGTGCGCAGGCGCGCTACGATGCGACCGAAGCCGGCGAAGACTTTGTGTACGGCAATAAGACCTTTCGCCGGCTAAGCCTTGAACAGATTGCGGGCATTTGCAGCGGCAGCAATTTTAGAGTCCGCTCAAGATTCTAAAGACGCCGGTGCCCCCTCGCCGCAAAACGGATCCTTTTTGCAGCGGCGCGCATGACTTGTTTGACGCCGAGCGAGCGCCTCGTCCGAGCATTCGTTCGGCAAAAGGCTTGTTTCGGCGTCATGTATTGGGCGCTTACCGCGAAAGGCGGCGCCTTGCGACTGAAAGGCCGCACCGCCAAAGATTGTAAAAGACCTGCGCGCGATCGAATTAAGCTGGATAGTGCAACTCTGGTCGATATACTACGTTCACCAATAGCAGGACAAGAAGCTAATATGAAAGTTTACTATTTATTATGATGGACCTAACCAGGACCACGCCGCGTAGCGTCAGCTCGATGCTGCTGGGCATCGTGCAGCTCGCCCGGACGACCGATAAGGCAAAGGCGTTAGTGCACGGTAACATTGCTGACTACAGGTACGATTGCGCGATGGACCATGGCCTGTTCGAGTATCTAGAGATGGAGCCGGAGGCGTTCCTCAATGTCGTGAGAGGGGCGAAGAACGATTCCGAGATCGAAGCTTATGCGAAGACATTCGTCGTCAAGAAAGATCCTCGTAACATCGAGGCCTTCAACAGGAAGTGGTTGTCCGCAGTGCCGACCGGAGAGTCGTTAAAGCACTTCGAGGAACTGCGTAGCAGAATCGCTCCGAGCCGGACCGACGTCGTTTCTTGGTCGGACCTGCTCGATCTGGAAGAGGGTCGGACTGTCCAGCATCGCGGGACCGTTCAGGCGCAGTAGAAATCAGAGAAACGTATGAAGCAGGGGCGCGATTGGATCGCGTTCCTTCTCTAAAGGTGAACGTTGCCGACCTGAACGGCGGGTCTCAAAGCGCATATTAGAGGCTTTTCGCATCAGCGCACGCAACTGCGTATGGCTCCCCCAAACTAAATCCACGAAAGGCCCCAATGAAACTCAAGGACACGATAGCGGAAATAATGCGCTGTCGCATAGTTGACCCTACTCGCGCCGCGATGCTCGAAGCACAGGTTTTAAATCGTGGGTCGAGCGTCAACATCGACCCTCCCGACGATCCCGAAGCGGAAGCGGCTCGCAAAAATGCTCGGCTTGCATAGCGGAGCGAATTGTCGCGGACGCTAGCGGATCCGCATGCGGCTAATGTTCGAGAAGTGCCGCCTTCCCGGTCAAACCTGAGCGTGTTGAAGAAAGCGTAAAGGTTAAAGCAGGCTGCCTCGAGCCGCGCCGCAAAGTGCGAAGGATGGTTACCGGCATGCACGTGATCTTGTTCAGCCGGCACGCTGAGAAGGTCCGGGAGTTTCTTGGCGAGGTGCTGGAGCTTCGCTCCGCAGATGCGGGAGGCTGGCGGATCTTCGCGGCGCCGCCGACGGATATGGCCGTCCACCCGACCGAGGCGGACCCGGAGCACGAAGTCTACCTCATGTGCGATGACGCCACGACGCTCGTGCTGCCGGGGGGCGAGCGCATCGGTCTGTACGAGCCGCGGCATCCGTCGCCGCTGCAAGCATGAGCACCGTACGCGTACTCGTCGGCACGCGCAAGGGCGCGTTCGTCTTGGAATCGGACGGCAAGCGTAAGGACTGGAAGGTCGCGGGCCCGCACTTCGGGGGCTGGGAGATCTACCACGTGAAGGGCTCGCCGGCCGACCCAAATCGGATCTACGCGTCGCAATCGTCGAGCTGGTTCGGGCAGGTCGTGCAACGCTCCGACGACGGCGGGCGAACGTGGGAGCCGGTCGACAATCGCTTCGTCTACGACGGCACGCCCGGAACGCACCGCTGGTACGACGGCACGCCGCATCCGTGGGAGTTCGCGCGCGTCTGGCACTTCGAGCCGTCGTCCGGCGATCCGGATACCGTGTATGCGGGTGTCGAGGATGCGGCGCTGTTTCGCTCGACCGACGGCGGAAGGAGCTGGGAAGAGCTCGCGGGACTACGGCGCCACCCGTCGGCGGAGGGATGGCAGCCCGGCGCCGGCGGCATGTGCCTGCACACGATCATCCTCGATCCGCGCAAGGCCGGCCGCATCTTCACCGCGATCTCCGCGGCCGGCGCGTTTCGCAGCGACGACGCCGGCGCGACCTGGACGCCGATCAATCGCGGCCTGCGCTCCGAAGTGCTTCCGCAGCCGGAGGCCGAGGTCGGCCACTGCGTCCATCGTCTCGCGATGCACGCGAGCGACCCGAACGTGCTCTTCATGCAGAAGCACTGGGACGTGATGCGCAGCGACGACGGCGGCGACTCGTGGCGCGAGGTCAGCGGCAACCTGCCGACCGACTTCGGCTTCTGCATCGACGTCCACGCGCACGAGCCAGAAACGATCTACGTCGTCCCGATCAAGAGCGACTCCGAGCACTACCCGATCGACGGCCAACTGCGCGTGTATCGCAGCCGCAGCGGCGGTGACGAGTGGGAACCGCTCACCCAGGGGCTGCCGCAGAAGGACTGCTACGTCAACGTGCTGCGCGACGCGATGGCGGTCGACGCGTTGGACGAGTGCGGCATCTATTTCGGCACGACCGGCGGGCAGGTCTACGCGTCCGCGGACGCGGGCGACACTTGGGCGCCGATCGTGCGCGACCTGCCCGCGGTGCTCTCCGTCGAGGTGCAGACGCTGCCGTGATTCGCGTCATCCTGCCGGCGCATCTGCGCGCGCTGGCGCGCGTGGGCGGAGAGGTGAGCGTCGAGGTCGACGGCGACGTCACGCAGCGCTCCGTGCTCGACGCGCTGGAGTCGCGCTATCCGGTGCTGCGCGGGACGATCCGCGATCACGTCACGCAGCGGCGCCGCGCCTACGTGCGATTCTTTGCGTGCGAACGCGACCTTTCGCAGGATACGCCCGACGCCCCGCTGCCGCAGGACGTCGCTCGCGGCGTGGAGCCGTTTCTCGTGGTAGGCGCCATGTCGGGCGGGTAAAGACGTTCGTTAATGAGACATACGATCATCTGGAGCGTGCTCGCGTCGGTGCTGTGTTGCGGCGTCGCCGCCGCGGCGGCCACGCCGACGATGCGCGACGTCCTGACGACGTCGTACGCCGTCCGCGACCTGAGTGCTGTAGCGCTCTCGCCCGACGGCGCGGCCGTCGCGTGGCAAGAGAGCTTCCACGATCCGCGGCGGCTTTTGGAGTCTCCGCTCCACCACGCCGTGTACGTACAGAGTCTGGGACGGGGCGCGCGCATTCACGTAACCGCGGGGGCGCCTGCGGAATACTACGACGAGGAGAATCCGGTGTGGTCGCCGGACGGCCGCAGTCTCGCGTTCCTTTCGGATGCGCGCTCGAAGGACCAGCTGCAACTCTTCGTCGCGAGCGCGACCGGCGCACACGTGCGACAACTCGGTCGGCTCAGCGGCGAGGTGCAACGCCTCACCTGGTCACCGGCGGGCGACGAGCTCGCCGTTCTCTACATCGCCGGCGCGCACCGTAAGGCCGGCGCTCTGCAGCCGGGTGCGCGCGACGTGGGCGTAATCGGGAGCATCGTGGACGAGCAGCGTCTCGCGGTCGTCGGCGCTCGAACCGGCGCGATGCGGCTCGTGACGCCGGCGGACCGCTACGTGTACGAGTACGGCTGGTCGCCGGATGGCCGGTCTATCGCGGCGACCTATGCGGTGGGTAACGGCGACAACAATTGGTGGGTGGCGCGCCTCGCGCGGGTCGACGTCGCGAAGGGGACGATGCGCGACCTGCTCGCTCCGTCGTACCAGATAGACGATCCACAATGGTCTCCCGATGGCAAGCGGATCGCGATCATCGGCGGCATCATGAGCGACTTCGGCGCGACCGGCGGCGACGTCTATCTGGTCGATGCGCAGACCGGCGCATCGCGTGACCTGACGGCCGGAGCGCCGGTCTCAGTGCAGTCGCTGCGCTGGAACGACGCGGCAAGCCTCGACGTCGTCGCGCACGTATCCGGCGCGATGCGGCTGATGCGCATCGACGCAAGTGCCGGGCGCATTGCGGCGCTGACCGATCGCCCGGAGTCGCTGTGGAGCTGGTCCAGTGCCGATGCCGGCAAGACTGTCGCGCTCGTGCGCGCCTCGTTCGACGAGCCGCCCGAGCTATCGGCCGGAACGCCTTCGAGCCTTCGGCAGATCACGCGAAGCAACGCCGGGGCGACGCGCTACTACGGCAACGCCGTCTCGCTGCAGTGGAAGAACGAGGGCTTCGACGTCCAAGGCTGGCTGATCTATCCGCTCGACTACGATCCGAACCGGCGCTATCCGATGGTGACGATCGTGCACGGCGGGCCATCGTCGGCATCGGTGCCGTCGTTCGGAAACCGCAACGTCAGCGCGCTCTCGTCCCGAGGCTATTTCGTCTTCATGCCCAATCCGCGCGGCAGTTACGGCTTCGGCGAGGCGTTTACGCGGGCCAACATCAAGGACTTCGGCTACGGCGATTGGCGCGACGACCTCACCGGGGTCGATGCGGCGAGGGCGCACGCCGCGATCGATTCGAGCCGTCTCGGACTTATGGGTTGGAGCTACGGCGGCTACATGGCGATGTGGGCCGAGACGCAGACGACGCGCTTCAAGGCGATCGTCGCCGGTGCCGGCGTCGTCAACTGGCAGTCGTACTACGGTCTCAATAAGATCGACGAATGGATGATCCCGTTCTTCGGCGCCTCGGTCTACCAGGATCCGGACGTGTACGCGCGCAGCTCGCCGATCACGTTCATCACGCGCTCGAAGACGCCGGTCCTAATCCTCCAGGGCGAGCGCGACGAGGAGGTTCCGGCGCCCCAATCGTTCGAGTTCTGGCACGCGATGACGACGCTTGGCGTGCCGACCCGGCTCGTGGTTTACGCCGACGAGGGGCACTCGCCCCAGAAGATCCGCAATCAGATCGACATTCTGACGCAGACCGTTGTCTGGTTCGATCGCTACCTCTAAAGAGTAGCCCGCTGTTAACGCGGCGTGTTCATCGGCTTCATTGCCGGGTCCGGAACGCCGTTGGGGCAGATCGTCGCCTGCACCGCCGGTGAGACGTAGTACGCGTGGATGTCGTAATGCGGGATCGGATAGCCCGCGTGGCCATGCGGTTCGAAGCTCACGTCAACGTGATCGATCGTGTAGCCTGGAAGCGCGTGGATGTCGGCGTAGCTGAAGCCCTGCTGCAGCTGCTGCTGGGACACCATGATTTCGGTGAAAACCGCCTTGCCTTGCCACGCGCCGTAGATCGGCCCGAGCGGCAGCTGCTTGAGATTCGCCCAATGCTCGCCCATCGTGGCGATGCACGGCGAGACCAGCATCGCATCCGCGGGAATTCCGGCGGGACGTGTGGCCGGCTGCGGCGGCAGCGACGGCGCGGCCGGACCGGCCCCGAGGAGCGCGGCCGAACCGGCGAACGCCAAACCGAACGTCAAGGCCGTGATGAAACGCACCATGATATGGAGCTCCTTTCGCAGGCTACGGTTGGTGCCCGCGGTGAGCCATTCCTTGCCGCGATGCTGCTATAATGGGCCGCGAGGAGGGTGTGCTATGCGGCGTTCTCGTGTAACGACAGTACTGGCGGCATGGCCCAGACGCCGTCTGCTACAATAGGCTCGTGAACGCGGTTTCGGTAGGCATCGTGCTGTCCGCGGCAACGCTAGTTGTCGTGGGTGCCGCATCGATCGCGGCGATCGTTCAGCTGCGCCATCTTCGGACGAGCAATCAGTTGAACGCGCTGCTGGCGATCCTGAATCAATGGAACCTACCCGCCGTGCAGGCAGCCTTGGCGGAGCTGCTCGCGATCCCCGAGAAGATGAAGGATCCGCGGTACGTCGAGGACGTGAAGGGTCGTGGTGCAATCGATCGGGTCACGCATCGAGAGTTCCTCGCCCTCGACCTATGGGAGCAGATCGGAACCTATTGCAAATACGGGCTCATTGACGAGCGGATTTTGCTTGACATTACGTCGTCTCAAGCCCGTCGGTGCTGGAGCTGCGCGGAACCCGCGATCGCACTCCTCCGACAACGTGCCGGGCCGGCAGCGTTCGAGAACTTCGAGTATCTGACGGTTCGTGCGAGGTTATTTGAGCGCAGATACCCGAACGGCACGTATCCGTCACGGCTGCCACGCATGTCGGATCTCTCCTAACGCGTCACCTCAGCAGCCGTTCCTGGGCCGGACGACGCCGAGCCGCTATTCCGGCCACTCTGAAGTTACGCAACGGCCATCAAGCAAAGAACCTCGCAAAAACGAGGCTCTGATACTGGGCCGTCCTGGGATCGAACCAGGGACCTCATGCTTATCAAGCATGCGCTCTAACCAGCTGAGCTAACGGCCCGGCGTGAGGGAGAGTATAGCACGCCTGACGAGGCTCCCTTCAAATCAGCGCGATCCACTTCTTGGTGATCTCGTCCTCGTTCTTGAGGTGCGCCATCAGAAGCGCCTCGAGCACCTCGTGCTCGCGCACGATCTCGGCCCGCTCGGCTGTCGCGTAGTCGAACGCCTGGCGCTGCGTTGCGATCTGGGCCTGCAGGTCGGCGTCTGCGGCGGGCTCGGCCGCTTTGTCCGCACCGTCGCGCGGCGCGGCCGGGGAGCCGCGCGGCGCGGTGGTACGCTCGGTTCGAACCGAGAGGATCGGTCCGTTCATCACTCGGTGATGGACTGAATGAACTTCTTGGTGATAGAGTCGTCCGCTTTAAGCTGCTTTGCGACACGGGGAAAGGTCAGCTTCCCTCGGCATCCCGGATCGGCAAAAAGCCCCCCGAATTGGGCGCTCTCGGCCAGCACGGCGTCAAACGCCCGTGCCAGTTCCTGTTGTAACTGAACTGTCGTCTGCGCCCATAAGTCCGGAAGTTCTTCAAGAAGCTCGGCAAACGAACATTGCGTTTGTTGGTACCTGGCATCGCGCGTACGCGCGGCTCTGGCGGCATTGAGCGCTTCTTGGGCGTTGTGGCGTTGGGCCTCGAGTTCGGTCAGTCGCGCGCGCAGTTGGCTGGGATCGACATGCGCGTCTTCAGCCAGCTTCCAGGCCCGTTGGATCCGCTTCTCCGCGTCAGCGATACGTTTTTCGGCATCGAGTTCGATCGCGTCCCATTGATCAGGGGGTTCGTCATCGTCCGGAGGTTCGACCAGTGTGGGATCAGCCCGCAGCGAGCGCAACAATCGCACGAAGTCCGCTTCGAGCTGGTCAGCGCGATGGCTGGGATGTGAGGTTGCTCCGGGCTCAAGGGTGTGGTGTCGGCAGATGTAGTAGCGTATTCGATACTTCGATTCACCGGAGCAATGCCCGGAAAGCAGTTTGCCACAGGTGCACCGCACCGCACCCTGCAGCGGCCAGTTCCAACGTTTGGGAGAGCGCGCGCGGAAGTCAGTTTGACGCGCTGCCTTTGTGCGTTGCCATTGATCTTCTGACACGACCAGCCCGCGCAGCGTCTTCGAAGTCAGAATGCTCTTGATGGTGGAGACACCCCACTGATATGGCTTGTCGCTCCCATCTGGCGCACGCTTTGGTGGTGCGTGTTCGCGGGCCCAGCGCGCCAACCGCGTATAGCCCCAGCCTTGCTCGGCAAGGGTGAAGATTGTGCGAACGATTCGCGCCTCAGGCTCAAACGGCACGGCCTTCGGGTCGACTAGGACAATGCCGTAAGGAACGAGTCCAACGTGTTTACCCTCGGCACGGCGGCGCGCGTGAACCGCCTTCCATTTGTCGGAGCGCACGGCGTTCTCCATTTCGGCAGTAAACAGCTCAAAGATCGGACGAAAGGTATCCATGGCTGTTTCGAGCTTCACGTCGCCGTCTTGGCGCGTGTGTAGCACTATTCCGAGCTTGCGCAGGCGGGCGAGTGCGGCGATACAATCCAGCGCCATTCGCCCGACGCGATCGAGCCGGATCATGAGCACGCGTTGTGGCCGAGCGGCTTTGGGCGTCCGGTCGAGTTCATCGATAAGGATGCGAAGGATCTCGCGGGGGCCTTTGGCGCCGGACGCGACGCCTGAGAACTCGCGCGTGATGATCCAGCCATTGCGCGCGGCGGTATCGCGTGCCCAGTGTTGCTGGTCCTCCAGCGTCGTTTCTTGCGGAGAAGAAGAGACCGCCGCGTAGGACCACACCGTGCTCGGCGCTGCGAATGGAACTGCTCCCACCGGCGCTAGTTGCACGAGATGGGCACCAGCATCAGCGCGGGCATAACCGTGACGCGAACGCCGTTGGGGACATTGAGCACTTGGACGTCAGGCCAACTCCAGGCGGCGACGACGCGTCGGCCGCCAAGATCGAAGCGGATCGTTGGCTGCGGGAACACGCAGTCAGCCCGTTTGCAGCGCTGGTCGTTGATACGACCGCCGCCGGTTCGTATCGAGATCGGGTTTTCGTCCATGCGACCTCCCCCGAGATGGCAACGGCCATGGCGAGTCCCAGCGCCGGAAGTCACGAACATCCGTTCGCGTGCTCCTCGACGCAGGCTCTGCTAGACCCGCGGTGGCGCCGAAGGTTGCAAGCAGAAGCTTCTTTTTGCGGCACTGGCTGGAGCGGCGGTTCGAGCACCGCTGAACTTCCCGTTTCACGCCCATTAGTGCCGTTGCGGATGGCCCGGGCGACGCGCGCCAGGCGTGCCACAGCGGGTGTCAGACCAACGATGACGATTTCGCCCGCGGCGCCTGCGCGCAGGGCAACTGGGTCTGCTGCCAGCTCTGTGTCGATCGACTGCCGATCTGGTTCCAACCAATCCGTGCTCATGGGGTATCGGCTACCACATCGTCCGACCGTGGAAGGGGGTCATGTCCGCCCGTCCTGCTTTGCCCAGCGCCCGACGATCGATTCAGGGCCGACCTTTTTGCGGCAGCGCGGGGGCAGGCCGTTCGCGCTCGGCGCGTTGCTGGCGGATGGCCCGCGCAATCCGTGCGAGATTTACCACCGCCGATGTAACGGCGACGATCATCAGTCCGCCATCGATGCCCGGGCGAATGGGGGGGGCCGTTTGTCGCAGTAGGATCGTCCGGGCCTGGGTTTTGCGAAGGTTTTTTTCTCACGCGGACGCGCTACAAGCCCGACCACTCTGTTTTGGTCGAGCGTGTCCGGAAAGAAGGTGAACGGTTGCAACTGAGGGCTGCTGGGCAGAGACGGGCTCTCCGTAAGGCCCGACGTCGCGCTCATCCGACGTAGACTCCCTGGGGTTCGGCCCGATTCACCGTTTCGGCGACGACCTGGCCGGCGTCGCTCATGACGTCGACTTGATCATCATAGGCGCCAACGGGAAAATCGATCAGCTCGTCTTCGAGCGGCTGCACCCACGGAGCATCGTGCAGATGAAAGACCTGGTGAGCTTCATAGCGGGCAGCGATGACGAACGCCCGGACTTCCTTGGTCTCGCCCCGGCTGCGCTTGATGGCAACGATCGGTAACCCCTCGGCTCCGGCCTGCTGAAGAAAGGTCCATTGGAAGGCGACCGCCTCGACGCCTATGCGCTGCACTCGATGCTTAGCCCAGTAGTGGCGCAGCATGGGAATCTGTTTAGTCCCATCAATGCGTTGGCGAAACCAATCGATGACGAGCAACTCGCACTGTGGGGTCAGCGCAAAGACGCCGAAGACCGTAAAATCCCCGGCGTCGGTGGAGTTGCCGGTAGCCAGATCGACGGTGATGAAGCGGCGGCACGCGTTGCGGAGATAGCTTTGAATCACCGCTCCGTCGGCGCCGCGCAAATAGTAGCGATGCTCGTCGAGGCTAAAGTACCGAAACCACTCGCGCTGGAAGATCGCACCGGCATCAGGCCGTGGACGTCCTTGGTAGAGCGCGTCGAAGAACCGCGGCGTGGTAAGAGTGCGCTGCTGCAATAAAAAATCTCGGTCGCGCTCCTGCGGCCAGAGCGCTTCACCCGGGAGGCGTCCAAGCTCATCGCGTATGCCATGGCGGCATTCGTTGATTTCGTCCACGCCGTAATCGCCGCACTCCGGACAGATGGCCAGGGCCGGAAAGTCGAGATGCAGCCAGCGCAGTTTGGCTTCTTTGGCTTGCGCTATCGCCCGTGCCATGTGGTCGTCGACGTTCCAGCGGCTCATAATGTGGATTTGCGGCGCCTTGGGAGCACATCGGGTGATGAACTCGGCCTGAAACCAGTCCCAGGCTTTATCGCGTTGGCGACGGCTCATCGCTTGTTCAAGGTTGGGATAGGGATCGTCGATGATGCCGAGGTCAGATCCGCGTCCGGCAATGCCTTGCTGCACGCCGACCGACGTCATCCCACCGCCCGCATTGGTCTTCCAGCGACTGCGGGCCGCGACCCCAGGGTTGGTTGAAACGCCAAAAAATCGGGGGCCGTGCCGCTGCAGAAAGTCCCGAGTTGGACCGCCGAGGTAATCGGCTGCAAACTCGGCCGCATGCGAAGCGGCAAGAACCTCGCGATCGGGATGCAGGCCGAGGAACCACGCCGGCATGAGGTTCGAACCCAGTCGCGTCTTGCCATGACGAACGGGGATGCTCATAAAGAGCGCGTCGAGGCGATTTTGCTCGAGCTCGATCGTGGCTTTGGCCATGAGCAAGTGAAATCGAGCCGGCCGATATGGGCGACGTTCGCTGCGCGTTGCCACCCAGCCGAAGGCGGCCGGGGACCACTGCGCGGCAATGACGTTCTGACCGTGCGCATCAGCGCCCATCGCCGCGCTCTCCGGGTTGCTTTTTTTGTGTCCGCGAAACGGTGGTCGGCTCGCCGGCGACTGCCAGCGCGATCGCTTCGTGGAGCTTCTCGGTCGCCACTGAGCTCGCGCGGCCTGCCGCGGTCACCTCGACTTCGTGCTCGTACTGCCTCTGCCAATCGGCGCCATCATCGGCACTCATCGTGCGGGAGCCATAGTCATACGGAAAGCGACGCGCTAGTAAGACCAGCGCTGCAGCACTGCCCTTTTCGCCCTTGAGCGCTCGCGTCGTGAGGTTGGCGGCGCCTCGAGCGCGTGCGGTTCGGACCGCGACATAAAACGAGGCGTATGGCTCGATTCCGTCTTTGCCCAGTTCACACCAGTAGCGGTACGTACGTTCGGAAATACCAGCAGCCTCGGCAGCGAGGTGCTGCGGCAGGGTTAGCTCCAGGAAGTCGCAGATTTGTTTCTCGACCGCCCGCGTGTGCTTATCGGGCGTTCCCTTACGGCGTCCCACGTCGAGCCTTCTTTCCGGTGAAGTTCTGCCACCGCTCAACGATGACGTCGCAGTACACTGGCGAGATCTCGCAACCGTAGCCGGTCCGACCAACCTGCTCGCAGGCGATCAGCGTCGTTCCCGCGCCAGCGAACGGGTCGAAGACGCGCTCGCTATCGTCAGTCAGCAATCGGATGAAGAAGGAGGGCAAACCGACGGGGAAGACCGCGCCGTGGCCGAGTGCTTCGCGATTCTTGCCGCACGAGATGACGTTCGAGGGATAGGCCAAGACGTGGCCGGGGGCGAGGACCGGCGGGTTGCCGCAGGCTGCGTACGAGGTGCCCTGGGCGCTCGAGTTGGACATCCGCTGACGTCGTTTCATCCGCATGCCGTCGTCTTGCGACGGATGGAGGCCGCCCCATTGCGGCGTGTCCTCCGTCTCGTGCCGCACGTTTTCGGGGCGCCATTTGCAGTTGCCGAGGGCAAAATGAAAGATCGGCTCAAAGCCGTTTTTGAGCCGGCCGGCCGGCGTCCGGGGCGTTCCCCCGTGCGTCCAGATGAACTCATCGACGAAGCGCCAACCCCATTGCCGAACAAACGCGAGCGTCAGGTCCTTGACGTAGAGGCTGCGCTGACCGCCCTCAGCGTGCTCCTTGATGTTGACGCAGAACGAACCGTCGATAGCGAGGTGGGCGCGCACGCCCGCCGCCACCGGTTCAAACCATTGGACGTACGCATCCGGCGGGATAGGGCGGAAGGGCGAAGCCTGGTCGTATTTTCGCTGCTGAGCGTACGGGGGTGACGTTAGGGCAAGATTCAGCTTCGCGCGACCAAGGAGCCTCACCAGGGAATCGCCATCGCGGCAATCGGCGCATATGAGACGATGCCGCCCGAGCGTCCAGATGTCGCCGGGCTGGGTGACCGGCGTCTTCGGCGGCTTAGGAATCTCATCGGGATCGACCTGGCCGATGGGATCTTTTGTTTGGAAGAGGAGCGCGTCGAGCTGTAGGTCACGGAAGAGCGTTGCGTCGTCCGTGCGAATCTGCGCGAGCAAGTCCTCCAGTCGATCGGTGAACTCACCGGCGATACCCGGGTTGTTCAACGCGACATTGAGCGCCTTTTCATCCGTATCGCCCAGGTCCACGACCACGACGGGGGCCTGCTGCGCTCCCTTGCGTTTGAGCACTTTCAGCCGCTGGTGGCCGCCGACGACAAAGCCTGAGCGCTGGTTCCAGATGATGGGTTGGACGTTGCCGAAGCGCTTCATCGATTGGGACAAGCCGGCCATCGCGGCGTGATTCATGCGGCGCGGATTGTAGGGAGCTGGCTTGAGATCAGCCAGCGCCATTACTCGAATCTGCGGTAGAATTTTGCCCATGCGCACCCGCTACGACGCCAGAAAAAATTCTGCGCGACCCGTGTCCGGACGAAGGAAAACGCGTGCGGCCGCGTAGGTAATGCCGGGCCCCCGCCGATAAATGCCTCGACTACTCAGGAGATCTGCGGCGCAGGCCCGCGGCAAGCGATGGGCTCATGGCCGACTTCAGAAATGAGGAGGACCAGTTTAACCGGCGACGACATGGCGGAGGAGCGTCGCAAGCTCTACGTTGGTGCCACCAGGGCCTCAAAAGTCGTGCTGTTCGCTTCTGATACGGCTGAGCAAAAGGACGAAAGCCGTTTCCTCAAGCCCATACGAGCTCTGGTCAGGTCATGGTGACCAATCGATAAGCACAAACAACGAGAGCCCGCACCGAATCAAGTCGCCACGGCGTGACAAGTGTGGCGGTCTGACCTTACGCGTTACATTTGAAACCAGCAACGGCAGTCGTTGTGCGGGTGGCTCGCGCGTGTGAAGCGGCCGTCTTGACAGGAATGATACGCGCGCGCGTGTTGGGGCGGCAAACAAGACCTAGCCATCGTTGACGCATTGCGTACGGGCGCGCACCAGGACATCCCACTCCGTAACGCTCGCTCGTTCCCAAGTGCGGGGGCTCAGCCCGGCTGAGCCGAAACGTTGCTGGGCTGCGTGGCGTTCACGGAGCGGAGGCGCAAGGCAGATGAAGAGCGGCCGTCAGGTGATGGGTTTCCGAAGGCTTTTCCGCTGACGTAAGTAAGGGTTCCACTGACGAATCCCGCAAAGGGCAACGTTCCGTAGAGAAAAGCGTGCGCATCATAGTGCCCGTTGCCCAAGGGCGTGACGGCTCTACGGAACGACGGAAGCGGGTGGCTCGTGCGAATCGTTCGCACGCGGCTGTGGAATCGTCTTTCGAATCACTCCGTAACGCTCGCTCGTTCCCAAGTGCGGGGGCTCAGCCGCGCTAAGGCGAAACGATGCTAGGCTGCGTGGCGTTCACGGAGCGAGGAGCAAGGCAGATGAAGAGCTTGGGTCTTGGGCGCGATGCGCTAAGCAGCTGCGTCGCTGCGGCAATGCTGGCAGGCTGCGGCGGATCGCAGCCGCCGATCGGCGCGCCGGGCGCTATGCCACAAAGCCGTGCGATCATCCCGGCTAGCTCCTCTCGCAACCGCACGTTTAACTATACCGGCAAAGAACAGGACTTTAGAGTACCGGATTCCGTGACGAAAATCAGTGTTGTGGTTCGCGGTGCCGTGGGAGCCTACGGCGGTCGCGGTGGTCGCGGTGTTCGCGATTATCCCTGTTTTGCCCGACGAAACGCTGGCCATCTTCGTCGGCGGGGAAGGGTCCGGAGCCGTAGGCGGATTTAGCGGCGGCGCAAACGGCGGCATGAACCGTAAAGGATATCACGACGGGTACGGTGGTGGGGGCGCGTCCGACATTCGAGCGGGCGGTGTTCGCCTGAAAGATCGCATTGTCGTCGCCGGTGGTGGAGGTGGCAAGGGCGGCCCAGTCTATCGATGCTGCAACGCCGACGGCGCCGGCGGAAAGGGAGGCGGTAGCGTAGGCGGCCCTGGCAGTTCGGGCGGGGGCCAGTCGGGCTTGAGCGGTCAAGGGGGCACGGGCGGTACACAAGACAGCGGTGGACTCGGTGGCGGGGGCGGATCCATTTCCGCACATCCGGGAGCTGACGGATCGATCGGCCGCGGCGGTCACGGTGGGGCGGGCTGTCAGGAGCGGAATTCATGCATGAATTTCGGCGGCGGCGGCGGCGGCGGCGGTGGCGGCTACTACGGTGGCGGTGGCGGCGGTGGAGCAACTGGCGGGTTCTCTGACTACACTCACAACGGAGGCGGCGGGGGTGGAGGCTCGTCTTACATCGAGCCAAGCGCGTTACGCTTTCAGAGCTGGCAAGGCTGGAAGAATGCAACGACAAACGGCCTTGTCGTCATTAGTTGGTAAAATGAAATCCTTCGCGCTGGGCTGCCTTGCGTTAGGTGTGAGCGCGACTATGCTCGCGGGCTGCGGCGGATCGCAGCCGCCGATCGCTGCGCCGGGCGCGATGCCGCCAAGCTCGGCGATCACAACGCACGCCGATCGTGCCACGTCGTGGATGCTGCCGGTCAAGGCTTTTTTTAAAAGCGAGTTCTCGAGCGTCGCTTGTCCGAGCGCCCGCTCGAGCTGCGCGATCTTGGCGTCGTCGCTCTATGCGCGACCGTTGCCCGCAAATGATCGCTCGCCGTACTTGCGAAGCGTTCGTTTCCAGAGGCGGATCGTCTCGGGATGAACTTGATGGATACGCGCCGCTTCTGCGACCGGCGCTCCCGCGTCGAGCTCGCGAAGCACTTGGAGCTTGAACTCCTTTGAGAAGACTCTACGCGACTTGGTACGAGCCATGGGCATTCCTTTCGGAAGGTGCCCCCAGCTTAACTTCCTGTCTCAGATTTGGGGTTCATAACCCTGGTGGCTTCACGTTGCAGGGCTCCGCCAGCCTGCCTCAAAGCCAGTAGCCTACGACTGTTTGGCTAGGAGCAGCATCGTCACAGTTGCTTCCTGCGCGTTTCACGGAGGCTTGCGAGCATGTCTCAGCAACGAATGTTCCTAGTAATCATTCTCTTCGCGGGGGCGGTGACGGTGGGATGCTCGAGCCAATCCTCCCAATCCTCATTCAGTCCGCTGCAGCCCTATGGTCGCTCTGCGACTTCGCTTCAAGTTTTTAACCGTCGAACAGTACATCGCGTTAACGGGCATCTCGCATTAGGTCATCTCTCGCAAATCAGAACATTATTTGCGGGCTACTCGCGGCGGCGGCATAAGATTGTCACGAAGTGGTGGGGCTGGACCAATCGGAAAACCGGTCGTCCAATTCAAGCACGCGATGGGACTTTCAAGCCAAGGCTGTCGAGAGTTAAACCGAACGTGACGTGGACACCGCAACCAACGCCTTCACCAGGTTTCGGTGGCGACCTTTACGACTGTAATAATGCGGCCGGCATCTATTGTCTTTACCTGGTTCCGGGTGGCGTTGATGGCGGCGCCGGTTACGCCGAAGTGCTTTGGTGTACTGACTGCAGTCCCAGCGACACGTTCTATGGGTACGCTGAACTATATCCCTGGGAGGGATCAAGCCCACAGCCGCCGCCATCGTTTACGACTGACGGGAACTCAAGTACGAATACAGCATTTACAGATTGTACGATGAGCTGCACGTTGTCAACGTGCGGTTCGCCCTGGCCGACGTGCTGGGTCCAGGTCATCAATGATCCGACGGGCGCACCTCCATACAACCTTACGAATAGCTTTTGCACCGAGCCTGACTGCGATTTCGGCGGATATCAAATAAATTGGACAATCCTCCCAACTACGCAAGACATGGACGGCGGAGGGGTGCCCGTTAATTATAATGGCTCACCACCTCCGGTGCTCCCCTCACCGATCATGGTCGGCCAACAGGCTCAGCTAATGGGTTCGCCTGCACCGCTGCTCACAAATGTCACATGGACATTTGACTCTACGGCGGCTACGGATGTCGTTGGAAACGGATTCGTGCAAAACGTTCAGGTCGTTGGAACACCACAACCTGTTCCAAGCTCAGGTAATCCAATCTCTCTGTACTGGGTTTCCGCTAATGTGCCCAGCGGCGTTAGACACGTTAGAATGTACGCTCAAGCTGCGGATGTTGTTGGCCCTTTATTTGCGGACGTCTACTATCCCATCGGTACACCGTCTCCAATGGCTAGCTACTTCGCGTCGCGCGTGCAAGGTTCTACTGATACGGTCGGACACAGTCCGGTAGGATGCCCGACGCCTCTCTCAAGTTTCTGGGCTCTTCACGTCGGCATACCTTGTCCGACCGCCCCACCAACGCCGGCTCCGGGTATTTTGATGCAGTATACCGTGACCGTTCCTTCGTATGGTGCCGGGAACATCGCTGTGGCACAGCTCTTGGAGTTGACCCGGTTCCGTGGACACTTTCGTTCTTACAGCGAAGGAGTCCATCATGGCAAGACGCCCCACCTACCCACCGGAGTTCCGGCGTAGGATCACCGACCTGGCCCGCGCCGGCCGCAGTATAAACTCCCTTTCCGAAGAGTTCACCGTTTCGCGCCAGTCGATCATGAACTGGCTCAAGCAAGCCGATCTCGATTCCGGTCGCCGCGACGACGGTTTGACCACCGACGAGCAGAAAGAGCTAACGCTGCTCAGACGCGAGAACAAGCGATTGAAGCTCGAAGCTGAGATCCTGTCAAAAGCCGCGGCCTGGTTCGCCAGGGAGACAAACGCCGTTCCGAACAAGTCTTCGGATTCGTGAAGGCGTATCAGGCCGACTATCCCGTTGCTATGCTGTGTCGAGTGCTCGAGGTCTCTCCGAGCGGCTACTATGCATGGCGCAAGCGTCCGCCATCTCCACGTCGCCAAGCTGATACGCTGCTCGGCGATCGCATCGAGGCATTTCATCGTAAATCTCGATGCACGTATGGCCGACCGAAGATCCACGCCGATCTCAAGGACGAAGACATCGCTGTATCAGGAAAGCGCGTTGCGCGCCTGATGCGAGAACGCGGTATCTGCGGCGTTTCTCGACGAAAGGGCACCATTACGACGATCCGCAACCGCGATGCTCGGCCCGCTCCAGATCTGGTCGAGCGGAACTTCCGCGCCGATCGCCCCGATCAGCTTTGGGTCGCCGACATCACCTACATTCCAACCTGGGCCGGGTTCCTGTATCTCGCCGTCGTTCTCGACGTCTTCAGCCGTCGAGTCGTGGGATGGGCCATGGCGAATCATCTGCGCACTGAGCTCGTCCTTGAAGCACTCGACATGGCGATCTCCCGGCGCAGGCCGAACAGCGTCATCCACCACTCCGACCAAGGTACGCAGTACACTTCGATCGCCTTCGGTAAACGCTGCACTGAGGCTGGTGTCCGGCCGTCGATGGGGTCCGTTGGCGACTGCTACGACAACGCGATGTGCGAGAGCTTCAACGCGACGCTTGAATGCGAGCTGCTCGCGTTTCATCGTTTTAAGACCCAGCGGGAAGCGGCGCCAGTGGTCTTCGATTTCATCGAGGGCTGGTATAATCCGCACCGCCGGCATTCGGCATTGGGCTATCTTTCACCCAACAACTACGAGCGGCGAATGGATCAAGCCGCCTGATGTCCAAAAACTACCTCTCCACGAAAGCGGGTCAACTCCATCTTGACAATGACTTTCACTGGAACGCTAACCAACGGAAGCCCTGCGCCCACCGTCTCAACAGGCCCAAACGCTGTACTCGATACTCAATTCCCCTATCTCGGCGCTTCATACTCGGTGATCGGCGGAGGTCAGGCTACCGCCTTGCTACCAGACTCTCCATATAATGGGCCGGTAGGTACGGAATGTAACTCCATTACACTCGCTCAAAACTTCACGGACTACTTCATGTATCAACCAACGGCGACCTCATCACGTCCAAGCATTTGGGTGACAGATTTGCTAGGGACGTGGGCGTGGAGTGGCACTGCCTCCAATGCAAAAAAGGGATCGTGGAGTTTAGTAAAATCCGTAAGTCCCGTTCCAACGGCGAGTCCAAGCTCCGCATGGCCAGCTTGGAATTTTTTGATACAGCAGTACCCCTTACCGTGCTAAAGGTGAATAGGCGATGAAATATCCAGCCCTTTTCCCGATCAGTGGGCTATTGTTCGCACTCGCGGTTTCGCAGCCTGGATCCGCGCAGGAGACCACAATCCGAACAGCCTCGCTGCCATATTTGACCCTCAAAGTTACGCTCTTCACGGACAACGAAGGCAAACCAGCACTATACGAGCTTTTTTCGACCAATGACCCCTACAAGCACAGCGTTTTTTGCATGTCCGGTTTCGACGACGTCCAGTACCTTCTTAGGGACGCTTCTGGTCAACTTGTGGCCGTCAACAAAGCAGCGCGGAAGTCGGGTTCAGACATCATCTCAGGCGGAGGTGGCTACGCAGTCGGAGCCCCGAATTCTTGTAAAGGGATATTTGGTGAGCGTGTGTTGCGCCGTTTAGCGCTCTCATGGCTTTATCCTCAATTATCACCCGGCACTTATTCCTTACAGATAATTCTCGCCCCGCGAGGCACTCCGAACAGAGCGACTCTAACACCGCTCACGATTAAGATATGAGCGGCCTGGTTTGTCCTGATAGATTTCCTGGAGAGCATTGACCGACTTCGAGAACCACATGTCCTCGGAAGCTTAATCGGAAAAAAAACGAAGCCCCCATCTGTTGCTATGGAGGAATGCACTCACCACAACGCTACGCAGTTGATGACTCGTTGCGTACAAGCGGCGGCAGAATTTGCGTTGGCGGTACATGCACACGGTTTTCCCGGCGTTTGGACGGCTCACTTTGACACACCGATTCGCGCGCGTTGGGGCCCTTGGGTCCTCCCAGTCTCGAAAACGCTTGTGGTGTCGACAGATGGAACGGTAGCATCCTTAATGGCCGCGGGCGACGATGACGTGACTATGAATCTCGATCGGGTAGAAGGACGCTGGATCGCTGACAGCGGTCAAGCGTTAACCCAGGCGCAGGTGGGAGATCGATCAGTGCTTGTACTCAGTGCCGAAGGGCTGACCGATGATGCCTTCGACGATGTTCGTCCTAGGATTGCCAAAGACGTATCTTCCAGCGACGCTGCTCTGGCGCTCGAGAGGGCGGGCAAGTTATTCGAGGATTCGGTTCCCCATTATGGGGCCTGGGTTTCGGCGGTGGTCCGTAGTGTAATTCCGCTCGCAACGACCGGCGATATGCTCCTAAGTGGAAGCTACGTCGGCAGACCCGGCATTATCACCTGCTCACTTCCCGCGCCAACGTATATGCTCTCTGAATTACTGGTTCATGAGGCAACGCATCAGTACTTTTATATGCTTACGCGGCTGGGTGAGGTTGACGATGGCAGCGACCTCAACCTCTATTATTCCCCCGCTCGACGGGAAGAGCGCCCTCTTCGATTCATACTCCTTGCTTATCATGCCTTTGCTAACATCATGCTTTTTCAGCGCGAAGTCCTAGCTGCAGATGTTGATGGCGCAAGCCTACGCTATGAGCGGCAAGGAGAACTTAGGAGCTGGTTACACCAGCTAGAAGCTCCCCTTTCGAAGACGCGGGCGCTGACACCGTTGGGCCGCGCATTGTGGGAACCTCTTGCGGAGCGGCTCTGACACGGACTCAGTCAGCATAAGGTCCCCATTTGCCTGAGCCGTTTTCCCACCTCAGGTCACAGCCAATACGTGAGAAATGGTGGAAACACGAGAGGCATGATGACGGGTGCCCAAAAGTTATGCCACTTTTCGAGGCAAAGTCGGGTAGTTTTGGAGTGACTGAGCGAACCCTTCGGGCGTCTGTTGTCCGAGGCCGCGATGCGGCCGCGCGCTGTTGTAGTCGCGACGCCAACGTTCGATCTCTTCGCGGGCCTCGGCGAGCGAATCGAACGTGTTCTCGTTCAAGCACTTGTCTCGAAACTGCCGGCGATACGTACTGGCAGACCGACTCGGAGCTCTGGACGGCGCAAGTGCGTCTCGACCTTGAGAACTACCGCGCTGCGATCGAATGGGGGCTCGCCGACGGGGATGCCGAGGCAGCGGCGACGATTGTCGCGGGTTTGGGTTCCCTGTGGGCCAAGATTGCACGTCACGAAGCGCGCACGCCCCAGGGCTCCGCAGCCGCCGCGCCGATCGGTAGCGCCTCTCGCCGGCCGTTGGAAGCGGAGGTCAGTCGACAGATCAGGGCTCGAGCATCTGCAGTTTTATGCTGGCCCAACAGCTTCCGCGCTTTCCCGAGTTTTGCGAGCACTTGTCGAATCGAGCTCGGCGAGCCGGGATAGTTACGCCTCGGAGGGTAAAAGGCGCGGCATGACAGATACAGAGATTCAAGACTACATCGGTCGCCAGGTCGAACTCAAACTTAAATCAGGCGTAACGCTAGCCGGGGAACTCGTTGCCGGAGCTAACGCGATCCTTAGTGGCGCTTCCTATGCGGTTAAGACGCCGCACGAGTCGGCTACGCTTGGTGTCTCCGAGCCAACCTACACCCCTATTCCAAACGCTGAAGCGGTCGAGTGGTGCCGTATTCTGGAGGCGCCGATAAGCGACGAGCGTCTTGAAGACTAAAGGCAGAGCCCTTTGACGGCGTTGCCGCGTCGGATCCCGAAGGCAGAGCCATCTTCTTTGCGTCGAGAGATTGTCTCTGCTGACGTTGCCCCTGGAAAGGTGTCCGGATGAAAGTGTCACTTCGGCGGCGTAACCGCTGCAAGGAGACACGAACCATGCGCAAATCGCGCTTCACGGAATCCCAGATCGCCGCGATCCTCAAGGAGTATGAGGCCAGCGGAAAATCGTCGGAGGTTTGCCGTCGCCACGGCATTCACCTCAACACCCTGCGGAACTGGAAGGCCAAGTACGGCGGCATGACCGTTAGCGACATCGCTCGCCTTTCCTTTCGAGGCCCTGAGCCTCAAGATTTCTGCCTCGAAAACGGACTACTTTAATGGGTACCCGTCACGCCCTAGCAGTTAAAAAACTCTATCTGCTGGTTTTCAACAATGGCCACCCTCGTGCGTAAGTCGGGGCGCGTGCAGAGCTTAAACGCACCAGAGCCATGTAAGTCTGCGAACCAATTTAGAGTTTGGGCCCTGCGAGACGTCAACCGTAATACGCCCCCCCAAACAAGGTTGTCGGAGGTCACGATGACGAGGAAGTTGAGCGAGGGAGCTCCGCCTCCGCAGCTACTTGCGTCAATTTCCTCCTTCAGCGCCTCGAAGGCTAGTAGCTTCATGTCGGGCGGAGTAGCGCTTATTATGCACTTATAAGCAGTTGAACTTAGACGCACCAAGTCCGATCCGGACGCATTCTTAAAGTCAAGCGTAAGGTGATCGCCCGGAGCTGAAGTAGTGGGCGGATTGTTCGATGATGAAGAGCAGGCGGCTAAGACCAGCCCTGCAACGAGAAAAAGCGAAGCTCGCATATAACACTCCAACGACCTCCACGAAGCCTTCGGTTGAGGTCTTGCATTGTATGCAAGCACGACCCCCTGGGCTCGGTCGGAAGGCCGCGCTTCAATCCATCCTAGCAGCCGGGCCGCGATTTGGAAAGCTGTCTCGACCCACGGCTCCGTGGCCGACCTCGTCGACCGACGGCCCGTCGCTGTAGCGCTGGCTTCGTTCGAAACCGCACAGATGCTCCACGCCTGGCCGGAGGCCGCGCGAAGAAGCAGCGCATTATTCTCTTCAATCCCTGCGAGGTCGTTGACGCACCGCGCTTCGAGCGCAACGAGATGCGCGCGCTCGACGGAGGAGCCGCAGAGCAATACGTTCGTGCTTTCTCCGGGGAGCCGACGATCGGAGCCGCCGTCGTGTTAGCGATCGGCAGCGGCCTGCGCCGCGGCGAGCTCCTCGCGTTACGCTGGTCCGACGTGAACCTTGATGAGAGCACGATTCGCGTCGCCCGAGCAATTGAGCGCGTCACGCTTTCCGATTCTTCGGACCCGTCGAAGAAGAAGGTCGAAATCAGGTTCAAGGAGCCAAAGACGCAGGGATCGCGGCGCTCCATTGTGTTGCCGGCGTTTGCCGTGGAGCGCCTACGGCTTCATCGCAGAGAGCAGAAGGATCGCTTCGAGAAACTCGGCGTGTGGCGGACGAACGAGTCTCTTGTGTTCGATCGCGAGGGCGAGCCGTGGTGTCCGAATACGTTTGGCCTGTGGTTTGCGCGCCTGGTGCGGCGCTTCAAGCTCCCGCCCGTTCGCCTTCACGATCTTCGGCACTCCTACGCGTCGCTGATGCTCGAAAGCGGGGTCGATCTCAAGACAGTCTCAACGGCGCTCGGGCACTCGACGATTCGGATAACCGCGGATACGTACGCCCACGTGACCCCGGCGATGCAGCAGTTAGCAGCGGACCGCTTAGATCGAATAGTCAACGGTCACAAAACCTCTTGAAGCGCCCGCCGTTTTTCCACACGTGTAATCGCCGGGCGTCGGAGAATTTACTTAGCGGTAGCTTTGCACGGGAGAAGGTCTGGCGTAACACCAGGCAGGCGCAACACAACGGGGCTCTCGCCTAGCTTATAAACGTGGAAGCGTTGCAGCATCAGGCGATGTCGGGGATCATAATCGGCGGTGATAAGGAGATCCCCGTATATTACGAGGGCAAGCTGGGGACGACCCCCGCCATCGATGAATGGGTACTCCTGCGAGGCCGCTGCGTGTTCGCCCGACAGGATAGCGCAAAATATTCCGACGGTCAGTAGCAATGGTAAGAGCGCCACAAAAAAACCGAAACGACGTCCGATCTCGCCAAGGACTGCGCGATCGATACGATCCGACGCGCGACGAATGGATGTAAATAAAGCAGCACGCCCGATTGGGAATAAAGCTATAATAAGTGCAGCAACTGCCATCACTCCGAACGAAACCAGGACCACACGCGATTCAATATAAAAGACCCTCTCGGTAAGCGGGCTCATGCCGGGCATCTGCCACATTACGTACATGAGTGCAAGCGCCGCCAACCCTGAGGCCGCGATGAGTACGACGGGAAAAGGCAAGGAAAGCCAGCGCGTGGGGACAAGCGGCGACAGAAGCGACGCACAAGCCAACACGGTGATCGCAACTAACGAGATCGGGACAAAGCTAATTGGGAAAACCTGGATGAGGCTCGGGGGGAGACACAGGCGGTCGTGGAACCCAAACGCGTAACTCCAGACTAAGCAGTAGCCTAATCCCGTACCGACCGTGATAAGCAAGCCGGGACCGAGCAGGCGGGACCGAACGTCGGCGGAGCCTTCGCCCTGAGTCGTCAGTGTTGGTGAGTCCACTGACACGTCTTAGTTACCTCCGTGACGAATTCGTGACCAGTAGCAGCGTTCGCGCAGCATTCCGTGCTCAGCGACTCCTGGGGAAGGTGGGAGTCGAATCGCTTAGCGCGCGTATCATCGCGTAGCAAGGCCTGGCGGTTTGTACGGCGTTACGCACGATCGAGCCGACCGAGGTGACGTTCTGGAGCGACTCGTATCAGTCCGTCGCCTCTATTGCGGTGAGCCATTTGTGAGCCATCGCAAATCGACGCGGTGCGTTTTCGCCATTGTAGGTCGTAGAGGCGCTTCGGTGCGGGCTGATGTCTCATACGGCGTCCGATTGCCCAACGGACGCGCAGAAGGCGAGGAAACGCCGAGGAAGGGCATTTTCGAAGTGCGCATGCTATGCTTCGCGTCGAGGGAAACGAGAGGAACCATGCATTAGCGAGCGACGACGTGGACGAAGCTTTCCGGGCACGAATGCGAGCGCTCGCGCATAAGGGCGACGCCGTTACCAAACGACGTCACGGTTACGACCCGCGATACTATCGCGACATCGCCCGGCTTGGCGGTCGTGCTTCGGTGGCTGCGCGCAAGGTGCGGATCGCCGCCGAGCTCGATGCCGTAAAGCCGGGCGAGGCGCCGATCGTCGAAGCTCCGGTTGCATTCGCAGAAGCGCCGATCACGGAACCGATCGACACGGCCCCCGGCGTTTTGGAAGACATGTAGGAGTTTACGAACCGACTAGACCCTTTAGTAGGGGGTTTCCGCGATGCCTAGGTACTGACCGTACTGGACAAAACGGCCCGATCCGCACCTTTCTGGTGCATTCTTGATGCGCGAGCGACTAAGGGGTGAGAGGCAGCCGTACTAGGCACACGGTTGCCTATTTTTGTGCTATACTGGAGGGGCCGAATCTGTAAAGAGAGTTCAGAGATGCCCGAGAGCATGCGGCGCGCCGCAATGGATGCGGCCGAGGCTTTCTTGGAAACCGGT
This sequence comes from Vulcanimicrobiota bacterium, assembly GCA_963752825.1. Taxonomy (GTDB): domain Bacteria; phylum Vulcanimicrobiota; class Vulcanimicrobiia; order Vulcanimicrobiales; family Vulcanimicrobiaceae; genus Cybelea. The sequence goes on from CAVVZF010000001.1 coordinate 2,135,348, forward strand.
CCGTGGACAGCGCCAGGCGCGGAAGCTCACGCAGCTGCTGTGCGCGAGTGTGCCTCTGATCCGGAGCTACGCCGCCGCGTGCTCATCGCACTTGGTCGGCTCGCCGGGCTCCTTCGCGAGACTGATGCCGCGAAAGATTACGTCCTCATTGCCTTAAATGAGTTTCCGGCGGATCGCGAGATTCAATTTTTCGCGGACCGTCTGAACGGTCAGGGATCGCGTCCGTTCCCGCCACAAGCTCCGCCAACCCGTTCGCGCGCACTGGAGGACGTTGCGTCATCGAAGACGCCACCGGAGCCGGAAGCCCCCACGAGTGACCGGTTCACGGCGTTCGTGGCAGCAGATAGCGAGCGCTTTGCGAAGCACATCGTTTCGCTGCTGAGCGATCTGCCCAATGGAACGATCAAGCCGCGCGTCTCGGCATATCTCGGGCGATGGAGGTTTCCGATTGCTCATCTCAAGGCAATGGACGTCTTCCTCGTGCTCAAGAACGTTGCAGTATTCTGCGTTGTGGTTTTCGCCGTAGTCGTCGTGGGCTTTTTTGCACCCGTACCGGGGTTAAATCAGGCTCTACAATCACTGCTGGCAGGCGCTGCCGGTGGGTTCATCGCCCTACTCCTGCTCGGTGGTCCGCTACTCCTCACGCTCATCCTCATCCGGGGTTTGTACATTGTGGTACTCGCAGCACGGACCTCCGTTGAGATTGTCGCTGGCAAGATACGCCTCGAGACGGGCGTATTCACACGCGTCGTCCACAATATCGAGGTGACCAAACTGCGTGACATCACGCTCGAGCAATCGTTTTTCAATCAGCTGACCGGCGACGGCGCGTTAGTGTGCCTCGCGGATGGCTTGAGCCTAGACCGCGGCAAGGGAGACCGTATTGAGCTTGTCGGGCTCGTCGGCGGCTATGAGCGGCTACGTGCCCTGCAAGATAAGCTTCGCGATCTTAAATTCATGATGAGGTCGGCCAACTACGAAAAGGGCATTATTCAATGATTGGATGCAGCCTTGAGAGGGACGCGTGTACAGTAGACAACCGACCTTAGCGCCTCCTGTTAATGCCGGATTTCTGGTAAAGCAACATTACAGCCCGCCAACCAAGAATAACGCGGGTCACCCGGGAATCGATGTCCGCGTGCCGGTCGGAACACCGGTTGGAGCATGTGCGATAGGAACCGTCGTATGGGCCGGTCTGAACGTGCCCCTGCAAGGCTATTCCTATGGGAACGTCGTCGTTATCGATCATGGGCCCGCTTCGGGGTTGTTTCTACCAGACGTCCTTGAGGCACAGCACATCCCTCCCGATGACCACATATTGAGTACCTATGCACACCTAAGCAAGATTGATGTGCAAATCGGACAGGTCGTACCGTTGGGTCAGCTAATCGGACTAAGCGGAAACACTGGACAGTCGACGGGGCCGCATTTGCACTTCGAGTTGTCGCACGTTCATGCGGCTCACGTGCCTCACGTGCCGGCAGCTCAGATCGACGGACACGGTCTAACTACGGGAACGACCGGTCTCGTTCCGAACACACAAGCCGACAATCGCTACGACCCTGAAACGCTGCTTGGCCCCCATCAGGACGTTTCCGCGCTGGATTTGACTTTTACGGGTCAATATCACAGTGCGCAGGTTATGTTTGATGCTGAACATGAAGGCCGGTCGTTGCCCGAATGGGCGAACAATGTGGCTGCGAGCGTCATGCACGTGTTCACGAACCGGCCCAGTGCTGAAATCGGCTCGCTCGACGTTCAGCTCCCAAGTAAGGAAGCATACGTGACCGATGCGCTTCTGTCTTATGCCGGTGCGATAGCGTACGCCGCAGACTACTTCGGCGTGGACCGGACCGCCATTGCCGGTGCCGTAGCGTGGGAAGCGCTCGAAAATCCACACGTCATAAATGTTCTCGGCATCGGCTTTGGAAAAATTCATTCCGATTTCATCGACGTTCGGGTTCTGGAGCAGGCAGGATATATGCCAAGCTTATCCTCAGCCGATCGCGCAAAGGCCATTAAGGATGACCCTGGATACGCGGTCATGTACATCGGCGCGTACATGTCAGCTGCAGCCGATATGTTTGCGCTGCACGGCTGGAACATTCGTGACAATCCCGCGCTGCTCGCGAGCGTATATAATAGTCGCGGTTTCGAAAAATGGGAAACACTGCTCGAACAAAAGAACCCGTCCGACTTATTTCACTTGCCACCCGACTCGATGCCGCATTGGGTTGCAACAAATCAAGAGTACCTCATAAGCAAGGTCGGAATGTCCTCTCCAACCACATTAGTGCCGCACGGCGAAGCCTCGCACGCGTCAATCGGTGCATCTGCCCCGTACGAAACGATGACCCCCAACCGGGGTGACGTGTCGGTGCTGCTGGAGCTAGCACATGAAGCAGCGAGTTCCGATAATCATGCTGCAGGCGATTCGCATGGCGGCGCTCCATCACAGAGCCTCGACGAACACGATGCTGACCCCGTAATTCCGGGCACCAAAACTGATGTCCACGCAACGGCCAGGGATTCGCACTACGGCGGCTTCGACGCGGCTCATGTCGACGCCACAGCGCAGTTCATTCACTACAACACCGATGTCGGCCATCCGATCGAACAGCCGCCGCCGGTTTCCGGCGATGCGCATGTCCATGCCGAGGACGCACGTGTTGAGCAAAAGCTCGATCCGGCGTTCGCGGGCCATCATCGCGAAAGTACCGTCGAGATACACGGCCATGAGAAGCTCGATCTTGCGTTTGCGGGGCAGCATCCCCACCAGGAACACGCTGTACCCGATATAGGCGCTTCCACAACCCATTCACATCAGAAGCTCGATCTTGCGTTTGCGGGGCAGCATTCGCACCAGGAACACGCTGTACCCGACATGGGCGCTTCTACAACCCATTCACATCAAAAAGCCGATGGTGACAAGCTCGACCTGGGCTTTGCAGGACGGCCCCTGGACAACATTCACCTCGATAGCGCAAAGACTATTGATGTCCATAAGGAGCCGCTGTCGCGCGATGTTGCTCCTGTGGCCGCTGCACGTGACACATCAGCGCATCCGAACGCAAATCAGCCGCACGTAGAACAGCACCACACGGAGCCTCAAAAGGGTCCCTCGCCCTCCGATCACACGCTAGCGGAGCATGCTCAAGCCGTGCAAGCGCAAGTACAAGCTGAGCACGTTCACACGCAAGCCGAGCATGCTCAAGCCGTGCAAGCGCAAGTACAAGCTGAGCACGTTCACATGCAAGCCGATCCATCGATGGTCGACGCCAGCGATGCTGGTGGGACGTGAGAACGCTTTCCGCGTTGCTCGCAGGCGTGGCGCTGCTGTTCGCTGTTGCTGCGAACGCGTCGCCAGGGACATCGACTGTTGTTGTCGACGCCAATCATGTTTTAGGCTCGAATACGCTTGATGTCATCAACAGGGACGCGATGCTGCTCTACCAGGAAAAGGCGAAACACGTTGCGGTCGTGATTCTTCCAACGCTTCCAGCCAATCAGACGATACTTGACACGGCTACCCGCATCTACGGTGACTTGCACCTCGAGCCAGGCGTTCTCATTCTCATCGGTCGCGACCCTGTGCGAATCGGCATACTTCCCGGAACCAACGAAGAGGCATTTTTGACAAACGGAAGAGCAATGGCAATTCGCGATGCAGTTGCGTCGCATGTCGATGTCGGAGACTACGACGGCGCCGCAAGTGCTGGGGTTGCGATGGTACTGTCAACCTACGGCGTTATTCCTCGATCCGAGCAAGGCAAATCACAGGCAGCCGCGCCATCTATTGCGCCATCGGTGTTGGCCTCACCGTCACCCACCTTTCCTTCGACTGCGACTCCCTTTCGTACTCAATCGCAGCTCCCAACGCGGAGCGTCCTACCGACTATGGCACCCTATCCAAATCGGGGTAATTTGGCGCCTCCTTCGCTCGGATTGTTGTGGAGTCAAGGAAACGCGTTCCTCGCATGGCCCTTGCTTATGATATGGCGAATTAACGAAGCTTTGGCCGTCGTTTTCTTTATTGCAGCGGTAATAACGCAGGTGCGCGCACATACTTCAGGATAACTAGAATCGGCGACATCGCCGCCTCTAGCGTTTCCGTGGGCGCGCGCGTGTAGAAACGCGTTTCCCCTTTTGCGGTGCGCGGTCGGCAGCAGCGCCCATTTGAGGAGACCCCTCCCCCGTGTCTGCGCGTGCGTAGGTAGCGTAACAGCGCGTGACGCCCGTTGACCTGGCGGCGATACCAGACGAAATAACGGGGCTTATATCGCATTGGCCCGGGACCCGTCCCGTCCAGTGACTCATCGCTCGCCCCCAGCTGTGCGCGCCCAGCAGAACGCTTGACGCGCATTGGGCGTCTGCGATCGCGCTAACCCCGTTCCCCCAATGCGACCCCGGCGGGCCACGCGACCAAAATCGGTGGTGACCCTCCATCCGTCGTGCCGCCTGCGGGGGCGCGCGCGTAGAACCTCGACGGTTGCCGAATGGTTCGGTGAGAGGAACACGGTCGCGAGTCGCACGCCCACTCTCTCACCAAAGCTGGCAAATTGTTCTGGGTTCTCCGGAGGACGCTGGAGGTGGGGCCAGTTGCTTTCTGTCGCGAACGTTTTTATTTCGTATGTCGGGACGAACTAGAAGCGACCGGTTGCGCGAAGCTGCCAGAGTGCTTATTCAGCAGGCTTACACGCACAGCGTCAGCATCATATGCGGCTATTTGAGAAACGCCAAGCCGGACGAACCTGTGAGATCGTTCGGCGGCTCCGGTGCGCTCATTGACTTCGATGGAACGATTTGCGTTGTTACCTGTGACCATGTTTTGCGAGCTTACGAGGACCTGATGGCACACAGGAAGCTGCTCAAAATAGGACAGGAACGCATAGCACCTGATCGCGTTAGAGACCGGGACGAGGCGCTCGATCTCGCCATTATCGACGTATCGGGTCTCGATCTGAACGCTCTAACAAACCGCGTGAACACCCCAGGCCAGCCGTTAAGGCCAGCCCGATGGCCAAACGACCCGGTTCAACCGGGAGAGCCGGTGATCGTTTATGGCTTTCCGTCACACGCTCGCGCGGTCGATAGCACTGGCCGCGAAATCTCTTCGCGCGCTTTTTCGTTTGTCGAGCCGGTGGAGGGCGTAGACGACGACTGCTTTCGCATCGTGTTCAACAGGAGTGCGTGGATTAACACTCGGGATGGTAGCCCGGTCCCTGAGTCGGTTGCCAAGGCTGATCTCGGTGGGCTGAGCGGAAGCCCAGTTTTCGCGAAGCGAGACGTTCGCGGTGTCGGTATCCTCGAATTCGTCGGAACATTATTCTCCAACGTTCCATTCGTACCGAGCGATGGAGTCCAAGTTCGCTCTAGTCGGCGGCTGACGGCAGACGGCCGTATCGAGCGAAGTCAGATTGCATGAAGTTGCCAAGGCGTTCTTCCGCTCTCGGTCGGAGCCATGTAACGACGCCTAGTCCGGGTCAGGTGAAGCGCTCGGAAAAGCCACTCAAAATAGGCGACCCCCTCCCCGCCCCCCGGCTGCCCGTGCGCGCGCGCGTAGCGAACCCCGTTCTCCCTTTTGCGGTGCGCGATCGGCAGCGACTCAGCTGAGGGGTACCCTCCCCCCACTCGCCCGCGCGCGCGCGTCGATCGCGGCTCATCCGTCCTGCGGCCCGAACGCGAAATAACAAGGTTTACGTCGCTTCGTCCGACCCGTGCCGCTGGCCGGCGCGAACAGCGGGCCTCGTCAAAGCGAGCCAACAAGCTCCGCGAGAGCGCCACCCTCGTCGCGCTATAGCAAGCCGCGCGACTCCACGCCTCGGCCCGAGGTGATCTCCCTCACAAGAGGCGTTCACCGGAATTGCCGCCTCGCGCGCTGACCACTTCGTGCGTTATTCCACCCCCGAGGCGCGGGCACGACCCTCGCGCGACTCAATTTCTCGGGCAGACCGATCAACAAAAATTGCCGGATGCTGACTGCTCGCAACCGGCTGCGGCCTGGCAACCCGTTCCGCCTTTTGCGAAGCGCGGCCAGCGGCAACTCGTTGCGGGTACGGCCGGTCACGAGGTAATCGTTGCCAATCCCCGGGAGCTGCGCAAGATCCATCAAAGCGATCGTAAGAACCGGCCCAGCTGGATGGGGCACTCCCAACGGCATCGGCGCTTTCTAGTGACTCTCGGCGCGAGAACGGACACAGAGCATCTAAAGGAGCAAACGCAGATGAAGAGTTTGAAACTAAGCCGCTATGCGCTGAGCCCCAACGATGCAACGGACATACGTGCGCGAGCATCGATGAGAACCGCGTTTAGCGTTACGACGACCGGCGCGGAGAAGGTGCTGCACGGTTTCGGTGGCGGTTCCGACGGCGCGCACCCGGTTGCGGGCTTGATCAATGTGAACGGCACGCTGTACGGCACGACATCTGACGGCGGCTCAGGAGGATGCGACGGGGGTTGCGGAACCGTCTTTAGCGTTACGACGACCGGCACAGAGAAGGTCTTGTACAATTTCGGTGGCGGCTCCGACGGGACATACCCGCTCGCGAGCTTGATCAACGTAAAGGGCACGCTGTTCAGCACGACCTATTATGGCGGCGCGAATGATGACGGAACTGTCTTCAGCGTCGCGACGACCGGCGCAGAGAAGGTGCTGTACAACTTCGGTGGAGACTCCGATGGAGCGTACCCCCACGCCAACTTGATCGACGTAAAGGGCCTGCTGTACGGCACGACGATCGCGCAAGCGCATGCGGTGGAGTAAGCGTCAGCGCAGCTCCTTTGCCTTTATCAGTCAGCGGTTCGATGGCCTCGATCGCCGCGCCCAGCCAGGGGGGCCTTGTATAGGCCGGAGATGCTATGATCCACGCGTGAGGTAGACCGATTGGGGCCTGGGGTTAATAGCCCGTAAACGAGTTTTTGGTCACCTCACGCGGTGTTCCATCCATTCCGAACAGTTGCTCGGGCTTCGAGCCCGCATTGACAAGATTGGAGTTGGAAGGTTGGACGAATGCATCTTCGTTGGCATCGACGTCGCAAAGGACCAGATCGACGTTTGCCTGCAGCCCACGGATATCTACCGAACGTTCCCTAACGAGAAAAAGTGTTATATGCTTTCCCGGGTGGTGCGCAAGGCTCTCAGCCCAAGTCCGGCGTGACACTTTACGAAAGAACGCTCTACGGCGAAGCGGGAGGCGGAGCTAGCGGAAAATGCTATTACGATAACATTCCCGGCTGCGGGCTGATCTTCAAGATGCCATCGCCGGGAAAGCTGAAGATCGTTTACACGTTCAAAGGCGGTAAGAGCGGAGGAAATCCGCAGGGCGGATTGCTGGCTTACAAAGGGAATTTTTACGGCACGACTGCGGCCGGAGGGGGAAAGGCCTGTATGCACAGCGATGGCTGCGGGACCGCGTTTGAGATGACCCCGTTCGGAACGAAGACGACTCTTCACATGTTCGGCCGCGGTCCGTACGACGGAGCGCTTCCCGTAAGCGGTCTAGTTTTTTTAACGGCTCGTTCTATGGCACAACGGCGAGCGGCGGAACTGGTAACTGCGCTCAAACCGGTCCGTTCATCGGCTGCGGAACTGTCTTCAAGTTAACACGCTCCGGCAAGTATCAGCTTCTTTACTCCTTCAAAGGGACCGGCGACGGCGCTTATCCGAACGGCCTCATCGCCGTGAACGGCAATCTTTACGGAACCGCCGAGGGCGCCGAGGCCTACGCTCGCTGCGGCACATTGTTCGAGGCCACGCCCTCCGGCCAAGTAACGACGCTCTATCAATTCAAGGGCGGCAGCGATGGCTGCGGTCCAGCTTCAAGCCTATTGTACCTCAGTGGCACGTTCTACGGCACCACGGAGGTCGGCGGTAAGTACAATGACGGCACCGTGTACGCTGTCACGCCTTAGTCGCGAAGCGACTTGAGTCGCCGAGCTGTCTCAATGGGAGGGGGAGCAACATGAAGATCTTAACCCTTAACCGCTGCGCACTTAACATCTTTGCGGCCGCTGTCACGTTCGCAGGCTGTGGCGGATCGCAGCGGCCGATCGGCGCGCTGGGTGCAATGCCGCAAAGCGCGGCGACGCACGCCGCCCGCGGCGGATCGTGGATGCTGCCAGAAGCGAAGAAGTCCATCTTGATCTATGCCGGTGGGCTGCTGAGGGCACGAGCAGGGGCAGCGCGAAGATACCGGGGCCATGCAAGTCGAGGAGCGCGGCGGCTCATCGGACTTCGGGGGCCTTTTGCGGCGTCACCGGCTCGCCGCTGGACTCTCCCAGGAAGCCCTGGCCGAACGCGCCCGGATGAGCTCCGATGGCATCAGCGCGCTGGAGCGCGGCCACCGGCGCACGCCGCAACGAGACACGGTCGCACTCCTAGCCGGCGCGAACTTTCCTAGCCGTTGGTCCGTTCAGCTTTGGGAGGCATTAGGACATGAGAACTTGGGCTCGCTCCACGCTTAGCATTGGCGCTACTGCCGCATTGCTCGCGGGGTGCGGCGGGCTACAGCTGCCGACCGGCACCGAGGACCCGATGGCGGAGGCGAGAGGTACTACGTCATACAGAGCAGCTTCGTTATCTACGGCTACCAAGACGCGACTGCTATTCGTCGGCGAGGCCAGTGGTACGGAAAGCATCATCGAGGTGTTCGAGGTTCCCTTCACTGCCAAGCCACGACGCCTCAACGTCAGTGCCCCGATTGGGATGACCATAGCTCCCAATGGCGACCTCATCGTCGCAGACTTGTACGAGGGGATTTGGGTATTTGATCCATCGTTCAAACGAAAGCGGCTGCTCTGGCAGCTGCCCCAACCCAACGGACAGTTCTTTTTCGATTCGAAAGAGCGGCTCATAGTTCCGACTCAGACCAGCTTGGTTTATGTCTTCGATCCGCCTTACAGGGGAAAGCCCGCGTTGTTGATCGGAGTTCCCGGTGACATACTAGAGGTCGCCGTCGACACGCATGACGATGTCTTTGTTGGAACGGAGCCAACGAAGCAAGGAGCAACGTACGAGTGTAAGCCGCCGGCCTACTATCCTTGCGCAAATCTCGGATTCGGAAACGGCGCGGCGGCGATCGACGCGTCCGATGACCTTCTCACTGGAACTTCGTCGAACGAACTTGGCGTGTTTCCTCCTCCATACAAACACGCAAAAGTAAGGGTTAAAATGCCTTTTGGATTTTATTGGATCACAGCCGCTCGCTCCGGCGACACCTTTGTAGCTGGTACTGACGGGGCTGGCATCAATCACCTCGCGGTCTTTTCCCAGTCGTTAAAGGGGCGGCCACGACGCCTCCCGATCGAACAGTACATGACTACCCCTGGCACGGAATACGGGATCGCCGGCAATCGAGATCTGTTTGTGTCGGAAGGCAAATACGAAGGCGAGCGTCTGTGCGTTAGCATCTACCCGTACCCCTATTCGGACCGGTCGCGTAAGTGTATTCGCACAACCTATCCGACATGGTCCATTTTTGCGCAATGAGCCTGCAACGCAGAGGCGTGTATTACCGCGCTGGAACTGAGGAAGCCGTGCCGAACGTCCCTCGTGGATTGCCCGGTACAATTGGGGGAGGGTCGCCCCCGAAGACCTGGGTTCGCCCCGCGTTTAGCATCGGCGCTGCTGCCGCAGTACTCGCCGGATGTGGCGGATTGCAGCTATCCCCTCCTCCGCCGGTGAATCAAGTCGCGTCCCAACCGCAAAGGGCTGCGCGCACGTCTGGCGCCTACAAACTCCTGTATAGCTTCAAAGGGAGCGAAGACGGTAAAGAACCGACGGCCGGTATGGTCAACGTCGGCGGTACGTTCTACGGAACGACGAACATAGGCGGTAATCCCGCGTGCTACGGAAAAGTGGCCGGATGCGGCACCGTTTTCACGATAACAACCGAGGGTCACGAACATGTGCTGTACCGCTTTAGGCCACCCCCAAGCGGCGATAATCCGCTTGGTTCCGGACTCATCCGTGTCGGCGACGAATTCTACGGCGTTACAGCCGGCGGCGGAATTGAGTGTGGTTCGGGTTGCGGCACGGTTTTCAAGCTGAGCCCATCGGGCCGAGAACAAACGCTGTATCGCTTCAAGGGAAATGGCGCGGATGGCATTCAACCCATGGCTTCTCTCGTCTATGTAAAAGGGAAGCTTTACGGCACGACCAACGGCGGCGGAAACCCGCACCATTTGGGTACGGTCTTTGAAGTTACGTTATCCGGCAGCGAACGCGTCTTGCACTCGTTTCAGGGCTCCAGAGACGGGGAGAATCCATCGACAGCTTTGATCAACGTCAACGGAACTCTTTATGGCACCACAGGTTCCGGCGGCGGTGCACGATGGTGCCATAAAAACCTGGGGACAGACGGCTGCGGAACGGTTTTTTCAATAACCACGTCGGGGCAAGAGCACATTATCTATCGCTTTAAGGGTGGACGAGATGGCGCTATTCCGAGTGATTCACTGACGGACATCGACGGATCGTTTTATGGCACGACGGCCTCCGGAGGCTCGAGCGGATGCACAGGCGGATGCGGAACGGTTTTCGAGCTGAAGCCGACCTCTGGACAGGTGCATATAATCTATCGCTTTAAGGGCGGTACCGACGGATACAACCCCTCCTCGGACTTACTCTATTATCGTGGCATGCTATACGGCACAACGCCGGTCGGCGGGACGGGCAACATGGGGCCGTGCTCGATCTCGGGATTCGGACACTGCGGGACGCTCTACCGTGTCAGCTTGTCCGGCGAGGAAGCCGTGCTTCACGACTTTGAGGGACCTGGGGGCGACGGGAATGCGCCGACGGGGAGCCTCCTAGAGCTAAATGGGGTACTATACGGCGTCACGGCGCTTGGCGGCGCGAACTGCTATGTCAACCTCGGTTGCGGTACGGTCTACTCATTCAAGCTGTGAGGACCGTCACGCCCGCTGTCGCAATAGCCCACCCGGCATCCCAACCGCATCCACGACGAGCTGTTGAACACCCAGGTCTTTGTAACGATCTTTGAGGCGCGCCGCGCTGCTGCCGAGTGGCGAACCGACTACAACGAGCTTCGACCGCATTCTTCGCTCGGAAAGCTGACGCCAAGGGAGTTCGCAGAGCAGCGCAAAATCAACCCACCCTCACAACTCCGCACGGCCCGTCAGCTTCGGATCAGCGTTATACGTGCCACGCTGCGACATGAAGATCACGTCGCGATTCGCATTGAGCTTCCCAGCCAGCGCCATCGATACCGGCAACGACCGGTTGTCCGCCGCCGCGCCACCCCAACGCTCAAGCGGAACATTCTGACTCGGCTGAGAATCTACGATTCGATGCGCCGTCGAGTCCATCCGCCATGCCGTCGGTCGAGCCTTTTGTTGCTCGTTATCGCGTTAGCCGCATGTTCGAACCCATCGCAAACCAGCGCCCCGCAGTCGCCGGTCGTGCCGCAGTGGGCGGCTTGTCCCGACTTGCCCAACACGCAGTGCGCCCGGTTGCGCCTACCGATCGATCCGACCAAACCCAACGGCGCGAAGTTCTCGCTGCGCATTGCGCGCGTGCGGGCAATCGATCAGAGCCGCAAAAAAGGAGTACTAATCTTCCTGCCCGGTGGGCCCGGTGCGGGCATCGTGCAGACGTTCGGCGGCGACAACAGGAGAGGTCAACACGTCGACGAGCTGCGCCGCGATTACGACGTTGTCACGTTCGATCCCCGTGGAATCGGCGAGAGCAATCCGATCCGCTGCTCGCCGCGCGCATTCCCGTCACCGCAGCCGCCTTCCGGTCAGGCACCGACGCCGGATGAATTCAGGAGAATCGCCGATGCGAACGCGGTGTTTTTCCGCAGCTGCTACTCGCTAACGGGCGAGCTCTTCCGTAAACTCTCCGCGATGGATACCGCCGCCGACGTCGAGCAAATTCGGCTCGCGTTGGCCTCAAACCAAGGGCTGATCGCGTACGGCGGATCGTACGGCTCGCTTTACGGCCAAGCCTATCTCGAGCGCTACCCCGATCACGTTAAGGCATTGGTGATCGACGCTGTTATCGATCACAGCGTCGATTTGCCGACCCTCGCGGCGCGCAACGTTGCCTCGGTGAACGATTCCTTCGAGCGCTTCGCTCAATGGTGCCACAACAACGCTTCCTGCGCGCTGCACGCGCAAGACATCGGCGCGGTCTACCTATCTGTTACAAAGAAAAGGCCCGAAACCCGTATCCTCATCTCGCAATTTTTGTCGGCGGGGAGCGACCCCGATTTCGGTTGGCCGATGATCGCCAAGATGATGGCCGAAGTGAATCGAGGCGATACCTCGACGCTCAAGACACTCACCGGTACCGGATCGGCCGCCACCGCGAGCACGTCGGAAGATCCAAACGTTCGCGCCGGCAAGAACGGACTTTTCCCAGGAGTTTTCTGCGCAGATTACGGACCCCAGAACGATTACAACGCGCTGCGGTTAACTGCCGACGCTCAGGCCTCCGAAGCGCCGCGTTTCATTTGGAAGTTCTGGGACGCATCGCCTATTGCACACGCGTCGCTCGGCGTGCCGGACTGCGCCGCTTGGCCATGGCCGGCCAGCAATCCGCCGCACGAACTCGCCGTTGGCCCACACGCCAACGTCATGGTGATGAGCCCGGCGTACGATCCGGCCACGCCACTGGTCAACGCACTCGCGGTCTGGCTGCAAATCCCGCAAGCGCGCCTGCTAATTGCCGACGTCGACGGTCATCAGTCCTGGATCCTCTCGCGCTGCGCGTTCGACGCGGCGCGGCGTTTTCTTGACGATCCCAAGACGATGCAGCGCACGACGATCTGCCCGACGTGATGCACGGCAAATCGCGTCAGCTTTCACGCGCGCACCTGCTGCGAGGTGCGGCCGCACTTGCGGTCGCGGCAACTGCTGCGATGATCACTCCGTTCGAAGCGTTCGCTGCTAAGGCACGTCGCGAGGACCTCTTCCGCGCGTTCGACCAGAAGATCGAGGCAGCGATAGCTCGCTACCGCATCCCGGGAGTGGCGGTGGGCGTGCTGTACGAGGGAGAGGAATTCGTTCGTGGCTACGGTGTGACGAACGTCGATGATCCTCAGCAGGTCGATGGCGACACGCTGTTTCGGATCGGCTCCACGACCAAGACGTTCACGGCCACCGCGATCATGCAACTCGTCGACGAGGGAAAGGTTGATTTGAATGCGCCCGTGCGCGCGTACATTCCCGACTTGAAGCTTGCAGACGAGTCGGTGGCGCAGCGGGTGACGGTTCGTCAACTTCTCAATCATAGTGCCGGCTGGATGGGCAACGACTACGCGAACTACTCGGGCGATGCTGCAATAACGAAATACGTTGCGGGGATGCGTAAACTACCGCAACTCACTCCGCTCGGCAAGATTTTCTCCTACAACAACGCGGCGTTTGTTTTGGCGGGGAGGTTGATCGAGGTCGTCACCGGCATGCGCTACGAAGACGCGGTGAAAAAAATGCTATTAGATCGGCTTGGTTTGAACCACACCGGCTTCTCCACGGACTCGCTGCTGGGCTCCAAGATCGCTGCTTCGCACGCGGTCGAAAGAGAGAAGGTTGTCGTCGATAAGGCGGCGTGGGCCTTCCCGCGCTCGCTCGATCCAACAGGCGGTCTCATATCGAGCGCGCGCGATCAGCTTCGCTACGCGCGCTTCCATCTTGGCGATGGGAGAGCGGATGACGGCAATCGGGTCCTCACGTCGCAATCGCTGCGAGCGATGCGCTCAAGGCCGGGGCCGGGTGGTACGATCGTGCTCGAGATCGATGGCGTCTGCGTAAGTTGGTGGCAGCGACGAACCGAGCAGCGCATTCCAGTCTTTCAGCATGGCGGGTCGTGGGGTGGTCAGAACTCGGATTTCTTTTTCGTCCCCTCCCACCGGTTCGCGATGACCGTTCTCACGAACTCGACGACTGGTTCGCAGCTCCTCGACGAGCTCGGCTACTCGGGCTGGGCGCTCGAGCATTTCGTGGGGCTCAGCAACCCGCCGGCAGTCCCAAAGAAGCTCTTGCGCGCTCAATTAGCGCCGTTCGAGGGTCGATACCGAGCTCTCGTCATCCCGGCGGACGGCCCGCCCGACAAGTTCGAAGAGCAAAACGTCGAGATTCGCGCTGCCGACGGGCGCCTTCGCGTGACCGGCGATGTGAAGCACATGCTAGCCTTTTACCGCGACGATTACGTCGTCGAGACAGATACCGAGGGTCAGGGGACTCGCTGCGACTTCGTTCGCGGTCCCAACGGCAAGGTGGCGTGGTTCCGCGACCGCGGCCGACTGCTGAAGCGCCACGGCTAACTTATCATCGTATCCACGCTCAACGTTCGAGGCTGTGAAGGTCTCGGCACCGTTAACGAATTTGGCCGCTAGCGATCGAGGCTGGCCCGAAGGGTCTGTCGCCGGAACGCCGGAATGGTCATTTGATTTGACGCGATCCTCCCTTTGTGCTGACACCAGTGGCGGGGTCGCCCTTTGGGGCGGGCAGCGCTGCCTTTCACGTGGCAATCGATCCTAACGGCAAGTTCGCCTATGTGGACAACTATGCGTCCGCCAATGTTTCGGCATATACTATCAACGCGACCAGCGGCGCGCTGACGCCGGTGGCGGGGTCGCCGTTTGGGGCGCCCAGTGGTCCCATTAACGTGGCGGTCGATCCTAAAGGCAAGTTCGTTTATGTGCCCAACGATGCGTCCAACTCTGTTTCCGCCTACACCATCCTCGGTGGCCACCCAAAATGTACCACCGGTGGCCGGTTGAAAATGTACCAGGGGTCGGTGGCCACTTGAAAGTGTACCACTGCGCGTGAGGTGATCCAGCCCGAGCATGCCAGGGCGGCGTCGCAAGATGCCGTTTATGAACCGACTGAGCATGGACGAGCGACAAACAATCATCGGTCTGCTGCGCCTCCGGTGGCCAGAGCGGCGGATCGCACGAGAGACCGGCTTCCACCGGGCGACGGTCCGGGGCATCGCCCGCGAGCTTGCCGCCGAGCCGACCGAGCCGCAAAGTGTACCAGAAGTGGCCACCGACCTGGCGCCGTCCTCGCGCAGCTCCTGCGAGCCGCATCGGAGCTTCATCGAGGCAGAGGTTGTCAAGGGCCGTAACGCGGTCGCAATCTACCAGGATCTGGTCGAGCATCATGGCTACGACGGCGCTTACAACGCGGTCAAGCGTTTCGTCGGCAAACTGCGACCAACTGAACTGAAAGTCAGTTGCCGGTTTGAGACTGATCCCGGGCAAGAGGCACAGGTTGACTATGGGGAGGGTGCGTTAACGCGGCACCCGCGGACCGGAAAATATCGCCGGCCACGGCTATTCGTGATGAAGCTGAGCAATAGCCGTCGTGCATTTCGGCGGGTCGTCTGGGAATCGTCGAGCGAGATCTGGGGCAAGCTCCACGAAGACGCATTCGCGAAGTTCGGTGGCGCGCCGCATACGGTCCGACTCGACAACCTCAAAGAGGGCGTACTCAAGCCGGATATCTACGATCCCCAGCTCAATCCACTTTATGCCAAGATGCTCGAGCACTACGGCGTGGTCGCGCTGCCATGCCGGCCGTATGCGCCTGATCTCAAGGGGAAGGTCGAATCGGAGATCGGCTACACGCAGAAGACGGCTTTGAAAGGGCGTCGATTCGAGAGCATCGAGGAACAAAACGCGTATCTCGACCACTGGGATGAGCGCTGGGCGATGACGCGCATTCACGGCACGACCAAACGCCAAGTTCGCGCGATGTTCGAAGAGGAGAAGCCATTCCTCCAGCAACTCCCGCTGACGCGGTTCGAATACTATCGGGTCTCCGAGCGCACCGTTCACTTCGACGGGCACATCGAGGTCGACGGCGCGTACTACTCAGCGCCGCCGCGCTATGCCGGCCGTAGAGTGCCAGTTCACGTCGGCCGTTTGTGGCTGCGCATTCTTGATCGAGAAACGCACGAGTGCGTGCGCGAGCATCCCATCGCACTCTACAAGGGGCAGCGGCGAACGCACGAGGCCGATCGGCCCAAGCAAACGCCGATACAAGTCGAACAGCTCGCCGCGCGCATCGGTGGCGCTGGCCTTGGCTGTCGAGCCTTTGCGAACAGGCTCGTAGAGGACCGCGGCGCCATTGCGCTACGGGCGCTCTACGGATTGCTCGATCTGCTACGCCGCTACGATGCCGGAGCCGTCGATCGCGCCTGCGCCTTTGCCGTGTCCTCGGGCATCCCCAGCTTCAAGTTCCTGCGCACCTATCTCGCGCATCACGCAACTCCGCTCAAACTCAAGAACGAACACCGCATCATCCCGGAGATCACAACATACGCAGATCACTTCGCGACGCTAACGCAAGGAGCACCCTCATGACCACCGATGAACTGGACCGCTCGCTTCGGCAACTGCGATTGGGCGGCATGGCCGATACGCTTTCGATCCGATCCCAACAAGCCAGGGCCGACAGCCTCGGGCCACTCGATTTTATCGGCCTGCTCGTTCACGACGAGCTGCAACGGCGGCGTGACCGGCTGATCGAGCGGCGCATCAAGGCCGCCGGCTTTCGCGACCAAAGAACGCTCGATGCCTTCGATTGGAAGTTCAACGCGCTCGACCGAGCGCTCATCTTTGAACTGGCCAACTGCCGATTCATCGAACAGCACGAAGACGCTCTGCTGCTCGGCAATGCCGGCGTTGGCAAGAGCCACATCGCCCAAGCCATCGGCATGGCCGCCATCCACGCCGGTTTCCGCGTTCTATATCGGGAGGCACACGTGCTGTTCGAGGATCTGCTGCTGGCCAACGCCACGGGCGAACGAACCGATGCGATCGCAACGTACAGCGAGATACCGCTGCTCATCATCGACGACCTGGGGATGCGAAAGCTGCCCGCCAATGCTGCCGAAGACTTGCTCGAGATCGTGATGCGCCGCTACGAACGTACTTCGACGATCCTAACCTCGAACCGGCCGCTCGACGACTGGCCTCAGCTCTTTGGCGACACACCGGCCGTTGCCGCCTTCCTCGACCGGCTGATGCATCATTCGCACCTCATCGAGATTCGAGGCAAGAGCTATCGGCTTCACGAGCACAGCCTCACTGCCCGAAACCGGCAGGCAAAGGCCACGACCTAGACTAAGCTACAACGAACTTTACAACGCTCGGGCTGGTACATTTTGAAGTGGCCACGCCTGGTACAGTTTGAAGTGGCCGCCGGGGTACACCATCAACGCGACGAGCGGCGCGCTAACGCCGGTGGTGGGGTCGCCGTTTGGGACCGGCCGCAATCCCTTTGGCATAGCCACGTTGCCGCCGCGTTCATCGCACGTGCAAGCCACCGCCGTTGTAACTGACGCGGTTCACGGTGGGCACACGGGGAATGTAGCCGATGGTCATGCCGCCGAGCACGAGGACGATGGGGTAGGCGACCTTGATTCGATTCGCAATCGTGACGAGAAGAGCGATCGCGACGAAGACAAGGATGATCGCCGTCACGGCGGAGGGTTGGCTCTTGGTCGGCGGTTACTTAATTTCGTCGACACGGTCTGGGTAAAAAGCGAGGTACTGCGCCACTGCCTCAAAGGGGGTCTCATAAGTCCAGATCGCATTGAGCGAGC
This sequence comes from Vulcanimicrobiota bacterium, assembly GCA_963752825.1. Taxonomy (GTDB): domain Bacteria; phylum Vulcanimicrobiota; class Vulcanimicrobiia; order Vulcanimicrobiales; family Vulcanimicrobiaceae; genus Cybelea. The sequence goes on from CAVVZF010000001.1 coordinate 2,152,926, forward strand.
GATCTCCGCCGGCTGGAATATTGTAGTAGGAAGCGTTGCCCTTGTAGGGACAGTACGTCGTGTGCTCGCTATGCACGAGTGAGGTCATATCGACGTCGCGACGGGGAATATAGTGAACGGCCGATAGTCGGCCTCGCGAAGTTCGATCTCTTCGAGAGGCTGTTGGAAGCGAATGCCGCAAGAGCGCGGGTTACCATCGCCGATCGGTCAGGGGTCATCGCAGAGCACGCGGGCCGGTTCGTGTCGAACGGTCACGGTCATGCGACGCATTGCAGCTCTGGCCCTCATCCTGGCGCTCTGGCCGGTTGCTGCTGCGTCCGCTGCGCCAGCAAGTGATCCTGACGGGCAGCTACTCTCAGTAGCGCGCCTCTGGGGCGATATCGCGTACTTCGATCCGTGGCTGGCCTATCGCACCATCGATTGGAATGAAGCGGCGATCTCGGCGATACCGAGCGTCGAGCAGGCCGCTTCACCGGAAGCCTTTGCCGGTGCGGTGGCGAGCATGCTGGCAACGTTGAACGATCCGCTCACTCGCGTGGTGCCGACAGCTTCAGCTTCGCCGCAACCTATCGCCGGTACGGGACTTACACTAACGTCCACTGCGGACGGAACACCGGTGCTCGCCGTAAACGCCTCGGCTCTGGCCGCGACGGACAACGCCAAACTCGCGCCGGAGGCCTCGCGCATTGCCGCTTCGCTCGCGTCGCACCAGACAGTCGTCATAGACCTGCGCGCCGATCGCGACGAGACGGCCGAAGAATCTGCCGCGGTCGACTCTCTGTTCAGCGAACCACCCATTGCAACTTCGCTCGTTGACGGTAACCTTCAGATGCTGGTTTATCGCAGCCGCTATTACAATGGGCTGCCGAACTCCAGGTCGGACTCACCGTACGCCGCCGGCTTTTTCTCCGAGGATGCGACGCTCGTTCGCGGAACGGCGCGTAATCCGGTCAACGTCGCATTTCTCGTCGACAGTCATACCGTCGTCCCAGACTTGGCAGTGGCGTTGCTGCGCAGCGGTCGAGCGATCATTTTTAGCAGCGCTGCGCAGCCGCTGCTGGCAGGCGGCGAAGTATCGCAGGAAACGATGCCCGGCGGCGTGACCGCGCAGTTTCGCGTCAGTGAGTACGCCGAGCTTCCAGCAGCGTCGTTTGCGCAGCCGCTCCCGGTACAGTCCGACGCAGTTGCCGTTGCAGCGAAGTTGCTCCGGCGTGACGCCTTAGCCCCCGTTGCCTTCGAAGCAGCTCCCCCCGCAAATCCCCCGACCGCTCGCGGTTACGAGGCCGCGGCGCTTCCCGACGACGCGCACCGCGTCTTTGCGATCTTTCGGATATATAACGCGATTCGCTACTTCTTCCCGTACCGCGCGCTTATGAACGAAAACTGGGATGCTGCGACGATTCGCGCGATGCGCGACGTTCGCGCGGCAACCAGCGAGCGGAGTTACCTGAACGCGATCCGGCGCTACTACGCCCTTATCCGCGACGGCCACGGTTTCGCCGACGGGCTGCTCACTAACGAGTTGTACGGCGGTGCGGTCCCATGGGGGAGCCAGTACCTTCACAGCCAAGTCGTGGTGACCAGCATCATCGATCCGCTGGCTTGCCGGACCGCGGGCGTTCGCCTCGGCGACATCGTTATGGCCGTCGACGGCGTACCGGTAGCCCGCGCGCTCGCGGCGCTGCGTCCGTACATCAACGGCTCGACGCGGCAAAACGTCATACACAACCTCGTGTCCGGTTACGGAACGAGCATCTTCTCGGGTCCGAAGGGTTCCACGGTTGCCGTTAGCTTGAGGCGCCCGCAGTCGAGAGTTGTTTTTACGGTGAAGCTGCGTCGCGTTCTCGGGCAGCAGCGACATTCGCGGACGAGCGCGATCGTGCGCATACTGCCGGGGAATGTCGGCTACGTGGACCTAGATCGTCTGGTGCCGGCAGCCGTCGACGGAATGTTCGCCACCGTAGCGAAGACGCGCGCGATAATTTTCGACGATCGCGGCTATCCGCTGGGCACCTTTCCGCTCATCGCCCCGCGTCTCACGGCGGCCACCGGCATTCGAGCGGCTCGCTTCGACATGGTTCAGGTGCTCGGACCGCAGGTGCAAGAGGGCGACGAGATCGTCCAGCAGGCGTTTCAGACCTCCTATCAGCTGCTCGATGGTGCAGAGGGTTCGCGCTATCTCAAGCCGGTGGTGATGCTGATCGACGCGCGCGCGATAAGCCAGGCGGAGCACACGGCGCTCCAGTTTTCGGCCGCAACCAAGACCACGTTCGTCGGAACGCCGACGGACGGCGCCGACGGCGACGTTACCGGCTTTTCCGTACCGGGCGGCATCTCGTTATCCTTTTCCGGTTTGGGGGTGGAGCACGCCGATGGACGCCCGCTGCAGCGCGTCGGCATCCTTCCCGACATGCGATCCGAGCCCACCGCGCAAGACGTAGCAACCGGCCGCGATGTCGTTCTGGAGGCGGGCCTGCGCGCCGCGCTCCGCCGCAGCAGCGCTTCGCCGGCGCAGATCGCAAAGGCCCTTAACAGTTTGCAAGGGATCGAGCGAGCCGATTTTGCCCGGCAAAATCGAGCGACGGAGAAGACCGTCGCGCTTCAGAGACTCGAACTCGCGTACATTGGTCGATCGCTTCCGGGTGCGACCGGCACCCAACCGCTCCCGCATCCGGAGGCGGACTTTTCGTCACAAGCGCCCGCCGGTCAGCAGTCCGCTACAGCGTGGGGATCGATCAACGTCGCTGCATATCGCGGTAAGGCCGTACATATCTTTGGGTTACTGAAGATCGCCAGTGCGTCTTCCGACGGTGCCGTATGGGCTCACGTAGATACGGCGGACAGCGGCAACTACAAATACGATGATATGAGTGACCGAGCGCTGCATGGAACGCAAGGATGGCAACCGTTTTCTATCGTGTTACAGGTAAGCGATGATGCAACCGCGATCGCATTCGGTCCGTGGCTGCGCGGTCCGGGCGAGATTTGGGCTTCACACCTTACCGTAGAGGCCGTCCCGAAGGAGATGGCTATTTAACTACCACGAGTGGACAGCCGAACGAAGAGCGCCAGAGAGGAAAACGCGAGGGCGGCATGAGTGTTGAGCGGGCTAAGCCAGCGGTTTTGGGCACACTGGGCTAGTCGTCGCCGCTTTCGTCCACGATACGCACACCGCCGTAAAGTGGCATTGTAACCGAGTCTTGTCAGAGCGGCACGCAATTGAAAATTCAAGCGCGCCAGAAAGTCGGCCACCTATCAGACGATTGCCGATGGCGCGCGAGACCGCGTCGCCGAGCTGGATTCCGATCCCCGGAGTCCCGGGACCGGCCGTTTGGCCTGGGAGGTGGCAATCTAGCGTCGAATATCTTAACCATACGGAGAATGTCGGCTAAGTTGCCTCCGTAGAAGCGAGGCGTTATGTTTCAGCGTTTTGCAGTTCTTGCATTGATCGTCGCCCCGGTGGGCTGCGCCGTCGCCGCGAGTAGCGTGCCCGCAAGCGTCGCACAAACGATTGCGGACGTTACGGCCAAGCCGATGTACGCGCACAGCACCTGGGGAGCTATGGTCATCGATCAGTCGACGGGCGCGACGTTGCTGGATCAAATGGGTACGAAGATGTTCGTGCCGGGCTCGATCATGAAGACCTACAGCACGGCAGCGGCCATCAAGGAGTACGGCCCCAACTACCGCTTCCACACACCGGTGTATCAACTCGGAACGGTCGCAAACGGGGTTCTCACCGGGAACCTGGTTCTGGTCGCGTCGGGCGACTTCAGTTTCGGGCTGCGCGAGCAGTCCAACGGCACGCTGGGATTCAACAGCATTCCGGAGATCGATCACAACTACGCTAGTACCGGTTTTGCTGGAGCCGCGGTTGTAAAAGGCAGCGATCCTTTGGCGGCGCTGAATGAACTGGCCAGGAAGGTCCACGCTTCTGGGATTCACCACGTGCATGGAGACGTGGCGATCGACGACCGGCTCTTTACTCCCTATGAAAGCTGGCCGGACGGCATAGTCTCACCGATCTGGATCAATGAAAACGTCATCGACATCACGACAACTCGAACCAGCGGCGGTCGACCGGCCGATGTTAATTGGCGCCCGAAGACGGCAAGCATCCGCGTCATATCAAAAGTCACGACGGCAGCGGTCGGAGCCAAGACGAAACCGCTGAGGGTACAGACCGTCAGCCCAGGCGTCGTTCAAATCACTGGCCAGATCGCAGCCGATGCAAAACCAATTCTCAGTACGTCGTTCATAACCGATCCTGCCGGCTTCGCGCGCACCGCTTTCATCGAGGCGCTGCGCCGCGCGGGCGTGACGGTCAGCGCAACCACAACCGGCCCGAACCCCGCGAAGCTCCTCCCGAGCATCGCTAGCTATGGCCACAGGCGCACGATCGCCGAACACGTTTCGCCGCCGCTTTCGGAGTTCGTCAAGGTCATACTCAAGGTCAGTTACAATCGGGGCGCCGATGACATGGTGTGCTTGGTAGCGGTAAAGGCCGGAAGCCGGGATTGCGTCGACGGGCTGGCTCGCGAACTGCAAATAATTACCGCGCTCGGCGTCAACCAAAACAGCACCATCGTGCAGGACGGCGCGGGTTCGGACGACAGCAGTCGCACGGCGCCAGCTGATCAGACAACCTTTCTGCGCAACCTCGTCGGCCAGCCGTGGGGCCATTTCGTTCGCGACGGAATGTCGGTGCTCGGTGTCGACGGAACGCAAGCGACCAATCAGGTTGGCACACCCGCAGCGGGCCGCGTCCGCGTGAAAGACGGCTCGCGTGTCGCCGGCACGCCCGCCGGACAGGTCTACCTTCCGGCAAAAACCCAGGTCGGCTACATCGACGCAAAGAGTGGACGCCGATTGGTGTACGCGGTCTTCGTCAACGACGTGCCGACAACGCCCGATACATTGCTGGATACGTTCACCACGGCGGATCACGACGTCGGAACGATCGTCGCCGCAATCCAACAGGGCTTCTAAGTGGAACTCCGTTGCTTTTCCGTATCACGGACGGGTAAGCCGCGCTGCGCGCTCAATGCCGAACGCGACGACTTCGATGGTGAAGCGCACAGCGTTAACGCGCTCGGCGAAAACACCTAAATAGGAGGCGTCATGGCTCTCATCAGCCGCAGGGTCAGCCTATGCGCCGCAGTTTGCGTACTCCTGTTGGCAATTGCGACTCCGGCTCTGGCAAGGTGCGAACCCGGACGTACGGGCAACGCGCAAGCCGATCGGCTCGTCCTGCTGCTTTGCAATCAAAGAGCAACGCTGGGTTTGCAATCGATTGTGTTCGGCGCGTGGTAACGGCCCGCTCGAAAGGGTAGCGGTACCTGGATTATCACAGCGATTCAGGTGGTTCTCGTCATTGTGGGCTTCGCCGGAGCCACTTTTCACGCGTTTCCGGTTCGGACCAATGGCACACCACAAGACTGGCCAATCCTCGACTTGACGACTCTTGCTTGGCTGATGCCCGTCGTCTGCGCCTTACGCCTGGCGTTAACGGCGCCGATTTCCTCGGCTGATGGCCGTCTGATGTAAAACGGCGCAAGCAGCACAGCAAAGACCACGACAAGGCCTAAGGCTACGACCAGCCATTCATCGGCCAGTGACCCGACGTGGAACATCGCCGTAATCGCAGCTGGGCGCGCGAGCATCCGGGCCCGCGAGACGAGGCGTGGTTCAAGCGCGAGATCGCTCCGAAGCTCGACGCTTTCTCGCTCAAGGAGATCGCGGACGCGACGGGCTTGTCGCTCGCAGCCTGCTCGCGCATCCGGGCCGGCCGACGCGTGCCGCATGCGAGGCTCTCGGATGCCTTGGTCGCGCTCGCAGAGAAATAGAACTTAGATGGGGGCTAGCAACTGTCACAGTAGCGCCCGTCACGTGTTTCTAAACGCATACGCTTCTTCTGACAGATGGAGACGTGATGTATCCGCGCTTGGTGATTTGTGGGCTCATTTTCACAGCGTTAATCTCGGCGACTCCTAGCCCGAGCCCGGTAACCACGCCATCGAGTCGGCGGCTTTGCGTGTATGACAACCGCTTTGGCCTAAACTACGATCCCTGCGCGCCGTTCACGTCGGTGCACGTAACCGTCCTGGCGACGTTTTCGACAAGGGTATTTGGAGCTTGGTTTGAATATGACAGGCGTCCGGTCGTCGCGCTCAACGATGGTTCGGCGATCGTGGCAGCAAACATAGACGGCCTGTTTCGGATCGACCGACACAATCGCGTGACAATTCTTTGGGGATCCAACGGCAGAGATTATTGGTACGAGAACGGGCCGCTGGCACCGTTTAGCGAGGGTGTCGTCCTTTATGCCGAAAAATCGGTCTTTGGAGTTCGAATCGACGGATCACTTGCATTTCGCAAGCAGGTGGACACCGTCAACGGGAGAGCAGAGAACGTCACAGCGGCGCAAGATCGCGACGGCACCGTCTGGATTGCTGACGCAAATGGTCCGCAAGAGGTAGTCTATGCGTATGTTCCGCAACGTCACCGGGTCGAAGAGGTTCCGAGCAAGCTTGCGCAAGGGAAAATAATTGCCGCACCAGATGGGCGCGTGTACGAGAGCGCGCGCGACGGCCTCTTCGCGCTGAGCAGCGCGCCGAGCTTCCGGCGGCGCTTCGTCCATGCACCAATTACTGCGGCCGTCTCCGCGGCCAGGTCAGTTCGGAATGGATGGACCTTCGTTGCTGGACGTACAAGCAGTCGGATCGGATGGATCGCTGTGGGCAGCAACGTGGACGCAAGTGATTCACGTGCATCCGGACGGGAGTATCCGCGCGATCCGCCTTCGCCCCCCTATTACGCGCATCACAATGCCGCCAATGAACTTCCATCTCACTATGGCGCGCGATGGAGCAGTGTGGACTTCTGGGTTGATCCGAATTACAAATGATGATCGCGTTCAGGTGATCGATCTCCCGCGCAACGACGGTTGGCGATTCGGCCCTTCATTCGGTCCAGATAACAGCGGTTGGACGATCCAAGCAGGGGAGAATGGCGCGGACGAGAGCGTCGTGCATTTTCGCATTTGCCCGTCTGGCCAAACAAATGCGACGAGCTGCTCCGGCGCTAGCCCCGTCGTGATAACGAAGAAGGCCAAGCCGCTGCCGGGTTCGGCTTTCGGACAAGTCCTTATGCGGCCCCACCCAATCCTTCGCCCGCCGCTTGCACCAACGCGTGGCGCTGTTCAGTTCGTCTATGTAGCCAACTCCGGTTCCAACTCTATTTCTGGTTACTGGGTCAAAGCCAACGGAGCGCTGGTTCCGGTACGGGGATCGCCTTTTGCAACTGGCTCCACTCCAGAAAGCGTGACGATAGATCCCGGCGGGAAGTTCCTGTACGTCGGAGTCTTTAACGTCGGCATCTACGCCTATGCAATCGACCCCGCGACGGGCGCGCTCGGGCCCGTCAAAGGTTCGCCATTCGACTCTGGTAGGGGCCCCCGCGACATAGTGATTGATCCGACAGACGAGGTTGCCTATGAGAACGACCTCAATTCCGGCACTATATCCGCTTACGCGATCAACACCATGAGTGGAGCTCTAACGCTGCTGCCGGGCTCGCCATTTTCGATTGGGCACCCTCCCATGCGCATTGTGCTCAATCCTAAGCGTAGGCTTGCATATGTCGTCGCGGATGGTTCCATCGAAACCTTCAGCACCGCCGGCGGTGCGCTGACGCTGGTAGGGCGGTCGCCGAAGGTACCCTGGCTAGGCAACGACATAGCAATTGATCATCAGGCGAAGTTTGTCTACATGAGCAACGAGTGGACCAAAAAGATTTACGTCTACGTCGTAAGCGTGACAGTCGGAACACCCACGCTCCGTGCTGGACCACCCGTCCGTGCAGGGTTGGGACCTCGTGACATACTGATCGATCGAAAGGACCGCTTTCTCTACGTTAGTAATGTCGCGTACCCGCACGGCGGCGTGTCGGGCTACGCAATCAACCCGAACAACGGCGCGCTAACATCGCTTTCGTGGTCGCCACTTACGCGAGCTGGAAACGGCCCCCAAGGCATGGCGATCACTCCGTCCGGAACCTTCGTGTATGCGACCAATTTCACGTCTAAGAGCGTATCAGGATACGCAATTAATACGAAGACCGGCGCGTTCGCCGCTGTACCGGGTTCGCCATTCAGGACCGGTGACTTCCCATGGGGCGTCACCACGTGCCGCCGCACGGGGAGGAGTTGCAAACCGCAGCCCCTATAGCGCGTGATCGCCAATCTTTCCGTGGCGCCTGTCGACTGTTCGGCCAATACCAACACACGTCTAAGCGTAGCTCACTACATAATCACCCTCGCCCCGCCCCCCGCCCGCGAGGCCGCATCGCGCTAGCCGGCGTTGTGGCCTAGCCGCCTCGCAGCTGCGCAGCCCGGCGCCGATCGCGTAGCGCATAGACGGCTCGCATCGCGGAACGCGCGCCTCGCACCGTGCTCGCAGTCTCGCGGCGCCGCACGGCATTGCTGGGGCTTTGCGGGCATCGCAGCTGCGCGGCATAGCGGGCGCCGATCGCGTAGCCAGCTAAGCCTTCTCATCCGGCTTTGATCGAGCATAACGCCGGTGACTTAGTGTAACGGAAATCGTCGTGCCACAAAGGCATAGTATACCTTCGCGCTTGACGCTAAGCGAGCGGTGGTACGTACCACGTTTTGGATATTTCCAAAAATCAATCTGCCACGCATGTTGGCCAGCAGGTTGTATGATCGTGTGGTTTCCGATCCAGAACTGCGGAAAGGCTGAGCGACGTTCAAGACCTAGCGGCTCGCTGCCGATAACCGTCGCGCTGCTACCCGAAACCTGAACGCGATAGACGATTGACCGAATCGGATGGTGTGAGCCGCGCGTGATATTTTTCGTAGCCCCGATCGCAAGGTATCTTCCGTCCCAGAGTATCGAACCATTCTGGGCGGCGTTCAAAATCGGTTCAGTCCTCAGCTCTTCGAGAGCCTTACCTCCTTTGGGCAGCTCCAGCAGCGCAAAGGGCCGACTGCCGGAGTACGTGCCGACGATAAAAAGGTTCCCAGAGCCGTCGTAGGTTGCGTCCGTAAGATAGTAGATGTTCGAGTCGGTGTAAGTGATTGGCAGCCCTCTGGCGTTTGTGTAAATAGAGACAGCACGCGAACCCACCACAGCGAGGTTGCCAGTAGTAGGATCGAGGGAACAGGCAAACGCAAAGCTATAAGGTATGAAGTAGATCGGCGTCGTTCCGCCGTGAGCGAACTCGTATACTCCCGATTGGGCGCTGTAACGCGCCTGATTAGTGATGAAGACGTTCCCATCTGTATCGGAGCACTCTTCTACGGTAAAGGAGAAATTGTAATTTAAGGTGCCGACTAGCTTGCCGGCTGGATACGAATACACGTATACGTCCGGTCCTAGTGTCGATATGTAGAGCAGATCCTCGCTCGTTGCTTGCGGCAGCATCCACGATCCACTGCGGCCGACGTGCGTTCCGATCGCGGGCCTTTGCGGCATCGGGCCCGGCGCGCCGATCGGCGGCTGCGATCCGCCGCACCCTGCGAGCAATGCGGCACCGACGCTGCCGAAAAGTGCGTAGCGACCAAAGTCTGAAGCCTTCATTTGCTTAGCGCCATCGATTCGCGCGGAGCTCACGGCAACAGCGGCGGGTAGTATGCCAAGCCCTCGGGCGTACGGAGTCGTCTATGAATTTCATCCTTCAGTGGCGTCAGCGAACCCGGCGCGAACTCAAGGATGGAATCGTCTCCGTCGTTACCGACGTAAAGGCGACCCTCCTTATTGACCGTGACGGCGATTGGTTGATTCATACCCTGTGTGATCGTCTGATACGGCTGACTTTGTCCGGCTAGGTACTCCTCCACGTTATTTTGATCGATGTTTGTCACGTAGAGGGTGCCACTGGCGTCAACGGTGATGCCGACTGGCGAGGTAACGCCATCGGTGATTGTTCTCGTCGGCACCGTGCTGCCCGGCGAGTAGACCTCGACATTACCAGACGATGAGCCCAACCGATTTGAAACGTAAATGTTGCCCGAGTGGTCGATCGCGATGCCCACCGGATTGGTCGTGCCATGATGGATACGTTTATGAGGAGTCGTCGCGCCTTTCTTGTACTCGACGATGTAGCCGTTAAGGTTCGCAACCCAAAGGTTACCCTTTGGATCGATCGCGCAAGCGTCCGCCTCTTCGATGCCCTTCGTGATTTTCTTATGGCGTCGCGTCTTTCCGAGTTCGTATTCGTTAACCCACCCTAGGGAGTTGGTGACGTACAGGGTCCCGGAAGCGTCGACGCAGTCGCCATATGGTTCGTCGATTCCCTGCCTGATGACCGCGATCGGGAGCGGGTTCTTGGCTTTCGCGGGATAAATTTGTATGCTGCTCTTGATCCAGTCTGCCACGAAGAGCAGCGGCCCCGACATCTTGTACACGTCGGGGCCTGCGGCTTGATTGCGCAGGTCCCTCAACGGCCGTGGCTCGGCAACTCGCCCCACGGTGAGGTTTGGCGGTATTGCGCCTGGCGCGGCGATTGGCGACTGCGATCCACCGCATCCCGCGAGCAATATGGCGGAAGCACCGACGCTAAGCGTGGAGCAAATCAAGGTTCTCACGTGCGAAGCCTCCCGAAGCCGGACGGACTAGTGGCTACGAACGTTCGGCGAGCCGAGGCACTATCCCAGCAGAGCGAGCGTCATGGCCTGCGAGTCTGCGCAATGCGCCCCAGTGCCGTAGATGCGGTACGGACGTTCTAGCCCGAATTCGCGAGCAGGCTGCGAGCGACAAGCCAGTCACGGCCGCGATCTCCCGTAGCGTAAAGCCGTCGAGCCTCGGCGCGATCTCGCGCATGAACCAGGCTCCGTCGCGCTGGCCCGGATTTTCGGGCGCCCAGCCGCGATTGCGGCGATGCCCCTCGCTGATCGCCTCGGCTCGCACGCGGTTCACGGCCCGCTGCGGCGCGGATCGTTGCCGCTGTTGTTTGGACTGCGAGCACTTTGCGAGCGGCGGCGATGGCACGGAGGCCATGCTCGCGGCGTGCCTTCGGCATGCATGCATCGCAGTGCTGGCGCCTGCGCTTAAGGACCGGCTCGCCGCACATCGCGCACGCGATCGGCGAGCTCGGCCGCGCTTCTATGGTCGGCGTGCGCCACTTCCGTGTCGAGTATGGTCGCGGCTGCGCGGCGTTGCGAAGCGCTGCGAGCAGCGGCGACTTGTGCGGTGCCGGCTTCGTGCGTCGTGTAGCGCGCGCATTCGCCGACCGGGCGCGAGGCGCCGCCGCTCCATGAACGAGCCCGTCGCGGAACGTCTGCGCCAAGCTCGCGGCAATCGGTCGCAGGCATTCGCGCCAATGCGGCAGCGTGAGCGCGAGTTCGTGCGTGAGCGGCGCAGCAATCCGGCAAATGCCGTTCGGAAGCTCGCCGAAATCTCGCGCCTTAAAGACGCGGTCTTCCAATAAGTCGAGCAGAAAGGCGTCCACGTCCGCTCGCACCGGCTCCATCGCGTCGAGCGCGAGCGAATCGCGATTGCGCTGGTCGGCATGCAGCACGCCCATCGTGGGATCGCATCCGCGTGCGAGCAGTGCGAGCCGCGCTTCCGATTCCATGCACGCGAATAAGTAGTTTCGCATAGCGTTCAGCGGCGAGGTCGCGGCACGTGGCGCGCCGGTCAGCACCGATGCGCGCGAGTCCGCTCGCAGCCAGCGCGCCGGGATGCGTGCAAGGTCGCGCTCGCGAAACTGAATCCGCACGTCGCGCCACGCGCTGAAGTAGAACCCTGCGGCGGTTGCCTCAATGACGCGCACGCGCTGGATCGAGTCGGCCGCATCGAGCGCGGCTCGCAGCTTGTCGTGCTCGCGCAGATCGGCGCCAAGCCGTACGAGAATCCGGCGCTGGCCATCGAGCTTGCCCGCGATTAGTTCACGTGCGATGGCGAGGTCCAAGCCGTTCGTGACTGCGAGCGCCTGCGCGCGTCGGATCGGATGGCCATGCAATTGCGGATCGAAACGGACCATCCGCGCCAAGATCTCGGCACCAGCTCGATCGTTCTTTCGGCTGCTCTGATGGATCTTGCGCAACTCCCGGGCATTGGCGACGACCGCCTCATGACCGCAGGCGGCGACCAGACGGCTGACCCATCCGGAGTGAGTTCCCGTCTCGAGCGCGACCCGCGCCGGCGGCTGAAGGCTGAAGTACGTCTGCAGCGCTGCCCGGGAGGTGCGTAGGCGCGTTTGGCTGGCCAGGACGCCTTTCTCGTCAAGCACGCACACCTCGCTGAAGCGGTCACCTAGATCGATTCCAATGGCGCTGCGAGCATTTGTTTTCCGTCGACGGTCTGCTAAACTGGTACGTATGGGCCGGTCTCCTCTCAACGCACTTCGAGTGCGCAAAGCGATTGTTAAGCAAGTCGCCTCTTGGGGACCGGCCTTCTCATTCCATCTTAGCATTAGCGCCGCTGTGGTATTTTTATCAGGCTGCGGGGGGTCGCAGTTGCGGATCGGCGCGGCGCCCCAAAGTCAGGCGGTGAGCCCGCACAACAATCGGCACCCAAGCGCTTCGTATGCTGTGTTGTACAGTTTCCAAGACCAACAAATTGAAGGAAAGAAGTTCGACGGTACCCGCCCGGCTGCAGGGCTTGTCGATGTCAACGGCACCTTTTATGGCGCGACCTATTACGGAGGAAAAGTGCCGTGTCGGGTTCACACCCCTGGTTGCGGGACAGTCTTTACGATCACCGCCTCCGGTTCGGAAAGTGTACTCTACCGTTTTAAAGGAGGCGTAAGCGACGGTCAGGCCCCGGATGCAGGCCTCATCAAAGTCGACGGCATGCTCTGCGGCACAACACAAGTCGGGGGCGCGAACGGCGACGGAACGGTTTTCTCGATAACACCGTCCGGCCAGGAAACCGTGCTCCACAGCTTCGGCGCGTCAGGCGATGGCGTATATCCGATCGCGGCCCTCCTCAACGTCAATGGTACGCTTTACGGCACAACCTATGTGGGTGGCACGCAAAGTGTGGGGACCGTGTTCTCAATCGCCGGGTCTGATCAGGAAACCGTGCTACACAGCTTCGGCGCGTCAGGCGATGGCGGATGGCCGGGGGCGTCCCTCATAAAGGTCGCGGGCACGCTCTACGGCACAACACAAGTCGGGGGCGCGAACGGCGATGGAACGGTCTTTTCGATAACACCGTCCGGCAAGGAAACCGTGCTCTACAGTTTCAAAGGCGCCCCGAGCGATGGTAAACTGCCAGAAGGTCCGCTCATCGACGTCAAAGGGACGCTCTACGGCACGACGGCGACCGGGGGCGCAAACAAGGCAGGAACGGTCTTCTCGATAACGCCCTCGGGTCACGAAACCGTCATCTACAGTTTCAAAGGCGGCACGGCAGACGGACAGAAGCCGCAGGAGGCGCTCATCAACGTTCATGGGACGCTCTACGGCGTTACGGGATACGGTGGCGCGGAAAAGCATGGAACGGTTTTCTCGATAACACCTTCCGGCACGGAGAGCGTACTCCATAGCTTCGGTAGCCGCGGAGACGGTGTGTATTCGGATGCGCCCTTGCTCAACGTAAAAGGGACGCTCTACGGCACGACCTATAAAGGCGGCGCAAACAACTTTGGAACGGTGTTCGCGTTAACGCCGTGAAGACTTTGATGCGCCCGAGCGAAAAGGCGTCGAACTAACTTATCGCGCCAACGGATGCCCCGGTGGAAGAAGCCCACGCAGCGCGTCAAGCAATGGACTGCGATCCAGCGCCTTTACGGCTGCGTCAATGGCGCGCCGCTGCGAGGGCGTTAAATAGCATCATCATCAGCTTTACGTCCCACTGCAACGCCTTTAAACCCCATACCGTCGCGCTTTTCGGGTGCGGTCATTTGCGATTCTCTTAGGCGCTGCGAATGGTGAGTAAAAGAAAGACGATGCACGAGGCGGTCACGATGGCGGTCACCGCCCAGCCCGCGTACGCCAGCCCACCCTTGATCCGGCTTTCGCCCATAATAGCGCGGTTTTGCGCGATCGCGACGAGAAACCAGAGGGTCAGCGGGGTGGCCAATCCGCCGGCTACGGACGCCCAATAGAGCAGCGCGATGGGGGAGAACCCGGCGAATGCAAACGCCGCCGATATCCCGAGCGAGCCCAGAAGCACAGCGTAAAAAGCTCGCGCTTGGTCGAACGGAGCGTCGAGGCTCCCACGCCAACCGAACGTCTGCGTCATCACGTAGGCGCTCGTGCCTGCGAGAACCGGGACAGCGATGGCCGCCGACGCGAGTAATCCAATCGCAAAGAGCGTGGTTGCCCATGCACCGGCCAGGGGCTGGAGGGCGACAGCTGCATCGGTTGCGGTTTCAACAGGCGTATGGCTCTTGCCAAGCGTGGCCGCCGTCGCAACGAGAATGAACAAGAAGCACAACCCGGGTGCCAACGCGCCCCAAGCAGCGTCAGCCTTCATGGAACGCAGCTCGGATGGCAATGTGCCGCGCTCAGAAACCTCGATCGACTCCCAATAGTAGACGTAGCTCGTCAGCGTGGTTCCCAGCAAGGCGAGCGCTCCGGTCGCGACCGGGGACGTGAATTCAAAATGCGGTACTACAATGGAGTGCAGAAACGCCGGCCAGTCGGGCTTTGCGAGCACGGCGCTAATTCCATAGCAAATGAAAATGAGAGGAAGAAACGAGAGAAAGCGCTCGATACGCAAATACGATCTTGACACGAGCAGCCAGGCGACACCGCCGGCAAACGGGAGAACGAAGTACACCCGTGATATTCCGGTCAGGAGCTTCAGGGACTCCGCCCCTGCTTCGATGTCTGCGGTCAGCGTCATTACGTTAACCGCCAACACTGCGACCAGCGCGAGCAATGCCCATGTCAGGCCGTAGTGTCGCCGGATCGCTCCTTGGATGCTTGTCGGGCATGTTACGCCGATCGCCGCTGCGACGCTCTGTACTACGGCGATCATCGGCAGCAGAAGGACGACCAGCCAAGAGAGGGTGTATCCCGTAGCGGCACCCACCACGGCCAGGCTCGCCACGGTTGTCGGATCCGCGTCCGAAGCGCCGGAGACGAAACCCGGTCCGAGAGAGCCTCTCTTAAGTAAACCCATCGACGTTTGTGACGTTGAAAGCCGGGATCAGTGCCATCACGGGGTGCGAAGCGAATTCAGCGGGGCTTCCAACGTATCTGCAGCACCATTGGTACGGCGCGAACATCCGTTCCGCGGAAACCACTGCCGGGAGATCTTGCTGGCCATGAGCGATGGAAGGTTCCTCGCCTTGGTAATGCTTAGTTACCCCTCCGCTCAGCCACGAGTAGTCCTTTTCGTAAGCCGCCTTCCAGGGCTGACGGTCACGTAATGTAGCATCCTGCTCGGCCATTGCGACGAAGCGCTCAAGAATGAACTCAAGTTCAATGGGCATCGGCTTCTCGCACCACAGTGTGCCGTCGTTGTCGAATGTGGCAATGCGCTCTTCCGGCGGAACGAAGCCTTTGCCACATTGGGCAGTAACCTCCGCGACAAACGATGTGATCGCCTGTTTTGCTGGTCCATCGTTCCACGACGCCAAGTGCGATTGGGTCGACATCCTCTTGGGCAACCTCCCCTATGAGACATCCCTACGGCTCTGCCCCAGTCGACTGATCGCTCCTTGGCAATCGGACGGTAACGCCCGCGACTGCGTTACTTTCCCGTCAGCTAGTCGCGCGCTCTTGCGAGCGCTGGACCGATCACCGCATGGTCCGCTGCAGTTAGCTGCTCCGGACCGAGCTGGTAGGTCAACTTCTTGATCGTTCCGGTAAAAGTAAACGGTGGCTGATAGTCGTTGTCGTCGACGGGCGTGCGCGTATCGCTCCCGATGTCGAACGTCTCGTCCAACGTCATGAGAAACGGAATCGTATGTGGCACAGCCTGATCAACGACCTGCGCACCGTCGATGCCGAGCACGCCGGTCCCACCTTTACCAGGCCCCGGCCCGTCGTAAGTGAACTCGAAAACGATCGTATGGTTGCCCGGCGCAAGCGCTTGCGGGGCTTCCCAACGAAAACGCTCCAAATTCAGTAAGTTGTAGACAAAGACGGGCTTGCCTTTGAGCAGATACAACCCGTAGCCGCCAAAGCGGCCGCCTAACGTCGCGATCATTCCCTCGCCACCGCCTTGAAGTACCTCGATTTCAGCAGTGATCGAGTACGACTTGTTCAGCAGATTTGGCGCGAAGGCTGGATCGATACCGGTGACGGCGCGCGAATACGTAAAGACGTTCTTGCCTGCGGTTCCGCTAGGCCGCGGTGCAATGATCCGCTGAGCTACGGAGTTGTCCAGTGGAAACACATTGTACTTTGCCGCCTCCACGAGGAAGAGTTGCTGCAGCTCGCGCAGCTTGTCCGGCGCTTTGGTCGCGAGGTCGTTTGCCTGCGAGTAGTCCTGCGCGATGTTGTACAGCTCCCAGTTGTAACCGTTAATAACATCGGGCATCTGCGCTAGCCCCAGGAGCCATGGCGGCTGCGGTGGAGTGGTGGAGGCGATCCAACCGTCGTGGTAGATGGCGCGATCGCCGAACATCTCGAAATACTGCGTCGTTCGCGTAGATGGAGCAGCGGCGCTGGCCTTGTCCCACGTGTACGCCACGCTGACGCCCTCAATTGGCTTTTGCGCAATACCATCTACCTGGAGTGGCGCCACAACGCCGGAGGCTTCAAGGATCGTAGGCACGATATCGATCATGTGATGGAACTGCGTGCGAATTCCGCCCGCGTCCTTAATGCGATCGGGCCACGCAATGGCCATACCCTGGCGCGTGCCGCCGAAGTGGGACGCCACCTGCTTCGTCCATTTAAACGGTGTATCGAACGCCCAGGACCAGGCGACCGACATGTGCGGATAGGTCTGGTCGGATCCCCAAACGTCGTAGAACTTCAGCTGAACGTCGACCGGGACATTGATGCCCTGATAACCTGTCATGACGTTTGGTGTGCCGATCGTCGAGCCTTCGGCGCTGCAGCCATTGTCGCCGCTGATGTAAATGATGAGCGTGTTATCGAGCTTGCCTAAATCTTCAACCGCCTGGATGACACGGCCAATCTCGTGATCGGTGTACGCGGCATACGCGGCAAAGACCTCAGCCTGACGCGCAAAGAGCTTCTTTTCATCAGCGGAGAGGGAATCCCACAACGGTAGGTCCTTCTCCGGCCACGGCGTCAGCTGGGTCTCCGGCGGAATCACGCCGAGGCGCTTCTGGTTGGCGAAGATCTGTTCGCGCAACGCGTTCCAGCCCATGTCGAACTTGCCTTTGAACTTCTCGATCCACTCTGCCTTCGGCTGATGCGGCGCATGTGTACCACCTGGCACAAAGTACAGGAAGAAGGGCTTGTCGGGCATGGACGCGTCGAGCCTTTCTAAGTAGTCGATAGCCTCATCGGCAAGGTCGGTCGTGAGATTATAATCCGTCCGTCCGATCCATGGAAAAATCTGCGTTTGATTTTGGAAGAGGTACGATTGCCATTGATCGGTCTCGCCACCCATGAATCCGTAGAAGTACTCAAAACCCATGCCTACCGGCCACTGCTCGAACGGGCCGCCGATGCTATACTGGAAGCTGGGCGTGTTGTGCTCCTTGCCAAACCATGAGGTCGCGTACCCGTTGTGTTTGAGGATCACGCCAATCGTCACGTTTTCCGGACCAATGATCGAGTCGTAGCCGGGGTACCCCGTCGATTGTTCGGTGATAACGCCAAAGCCGACCGAGTGATGGTTGCGCCCGGTGATTAGGGCCGCACGCGTCGGGGAACAGAGCGCGGTGGAGTGAAACTGTGTGTAACGCAGTCCTGCCTTCGCAACTCGGTCCAATGCGGGGGTCGGAATTACCCCACCGAACGTTCCAGGAACGCCATAGCCCGCATCGTCGGTCATGATCAGAAGCACGTTAGGTGCGCCCTCGGGCGGCACGACCTTTGGCGGCCAAAACGGTTTGGACTCTTCGGCGCTGAGATTGATGTCGCCACCAAACGCTCCAGGGACGGGCGGCAGATACCTTCCATCGATCGTTTCGGTCGCGCTTGGAGACCCTGGAACGGTCGTCGGGCTGGCGCTAGGATCGGTGTTGCTCATAATGTCACTCCTTTGGCGAGTGAGTTTTGCCGAGGGCCAGCAGTGTTTTTCGCTTTTTTGCGGAGTCCTGCCCACCTTAACCACCTTAACTCAAGCGACGGCTTACGAATTCATTAATTCCTGTAAGGCGTCCAATGGCGCGCATGCGATACTCTCGCACCGGCCTGGATGCGCGAGCAGCCCGCGAGCACTTTTGCGAGCGGCTTCGATGGCTCGCGGTGCGTGCTCGCAGCGCGCTTCCGGCATGCACGCTTCGCAATGACGGCGGCGCCGCTTCAGGAGCGGCTCACCGTCATCGCGCATGCGATCCGATTGACTGGACGTGATTCGACGGTTGGCGTGTGCCATGCCGCGCGTTACGACGAGGCCGAGCCGTTGCTCTTGCGTGTTAGGTTAGGCGCGGAAACGCCCCTTATGCCGCTGCTTTAAGGCCCGGACCTGATTCGGAGACGGTCTCGTGGATGCGCTGCAAGACCGTCACAAGATCTCGTTTGATCTCGTCCAAATAGTCGGAGATCCCGTCGAGATGTGTCTTGCCGGCGGTGACCTTGCGCTTCACCTCGGCGATTGCGCTTTCCCCAGTCTCAACGTGCGCGCGTGTACCATGGATGTCAAGTGGCGCGCTCAAGCCGCAAACGCGCTCCGCAATACTCGAACACTTGTCACCTGTATGAGCGCGAGACGAGTGTTCGGCTGATGCCTCGAAAGGGCTTTGGGGTAAAGAGAAAGCGCTGCCGCTTGACATCCATGGTACACGCGCGCACGTTGGGACTGCCGACCGCAAGTGGGTGTCCCGAGACTCCGGTCCGCCTGATTCACAACATTGCTCTACCTTCGGCGGGCTGTACGTTGTGCAAGTCGGGTACGTCCACCGGGCCCGGAATCGGATTCTCACCCACCGTAGGGGGCATGGTCGGCACACCATCCTTCGTGATGGTAACCGTAAATACTGATGGTACTGTTCGGGACACCAGCGTCGTTCAATCGGCTGGGCAAGCACTCGATGCCAGAACCCTTAAGTTGGCTCAGCAAAGCACCTATAGCCCGAGAACAGTCAACTGCAATCCCGTCGCGGGCACCTATTTGTTTAAAATTTGGTGGTACGGGCTGTAACTCATGAGAGCCCTACTTCTTGCTATCTTAGTGGCACCCAGCGCAAGTATTCCCGCCCCTTCCGTAACGGTAAACCCGCGCCCGACTAAAGGAGGGCGGCCGCGGGCGAGGACCCACGTGCGAGCGCACAGGCTGGGCGCAAGCGCGGCGAAGCCAATGCCGAGCATCATCGGCGCAATCGCCGCTGGGCGCGCGAGCATCCTGGCCAGCCCGACGCGGCGTGGTACAAGCGCGAGATCGCACTTAAGCTCGACGCCTTCTCGCTAAAGCAGATCGCGAACGCGACGGGCCTGTCGCCCGCAGCGTGCTCGCGCGTCCGGGCGGGTACGCAGGTGCCGCATCCGCCGCACTGGGAGGCCTTGCGCAAGCTCGCCGCCTGTTGACGCTCGCTTCGATGGGACAGCGCAGGCCCGCAGCGAACATCTTTAGCCGCTATCCATTCAGCATCGGGGAGGCGTCGCTCATGGGAACCTTGGCTCGCTCCACGCTACGGAATAACTTACGTTGCACCCCTCGCTCCACGTTCCGCCATCAAATGACTCCGCGCGGCTTCGATCGCAGCCGCGCTGTAACCTAGTGGCATTGCCGGCGACGGGGGCCTAGTTTTGAAGGCTCTGAGCCCATAGCGCGACGGGGTCGATCATTGCGGCTTCTACCGAGGCCAGCTGCACAGCGACGAGGGGCCGCCGATTCGGCGCGAGCACGGCGAGTGGATGGAACAGGCGAGCAAAGTGACCGTTCTGCAAAAGAATTACACGAAAGGTATGACCAACCCGCCGACGGTACTCACTCCGTTCACCGGCCGCTATGAATGGGCTCCGGGGATGATCGAAACGCTCAGCATCGTTGGTTCACGGCTTGTCTCAACCCTCGATGGCACCCCGGACCCGCTGATTTTTATTAGCCCCGATGCAACGACACAGGCGGACGATCTAGGCATCGGAACGTTTTACCGTGATGCAAGCGGCAAGGTAGCGGGATATGTCTACCAACGCTGTGACGGGCAAACAATCCGCATTCCAAAGATATGAGCCCACACTAGCAAATCCGAACCGGCTCTGATGCACGAACCTATCGTACTATTGCACTAAGCGTAAACCTGAACTAAACGTAAACGCTCGGCATGCTTCGTTGCCGCATAGACGACGCCGCCCGCGCGAACCTTATGCCCGGCGACGGACGACACGTTGATAAAGTGCCCCGAGCGTTGTCGCTGCATATGCGGCAACGCAGCCGCGATGCCGTACAGCAGTCCTTTGACGTGAACGTCGATCATTCGATCCCAGTCGTCGATCTTGAGGCGCTCGAGCGGCGAGTGCGGCATGAGGCCTGCATTGTTGATCATGACGTCGATGCGACCGAATTTCTCAACGGCGCCGTCGACCAGCGTCTTGACCTGGCTCGGCGCCGCCACGTCGGTTGCAATGGCGAGCGCCCTTCCGCCGGACTTCTCGAGGTCGTTTGAAAGCGATTCGATACGGTCCCTGCGCCGCGCGCCGAGCACGACGGCGGCTCCCTTCTGCGCGAGATGGCGCGCAGTCGCCTCGCCGAGGCCGCTACTGGCTCCCGTTATGACGACAACTTTCCCTTCGATGTTGTTACCGGCCATGGTACTGCTCGTCGCCGACCTTCTCTAACATAAAACGACCCTCCTACGAGTCCGCGCTACTACAAAATAATAGCTATGCATTATTTTGATTTCAAAAATTTAACATGTCTTTTCGCCGGATTCATCGGGTGAATACGGGCTAAGTATCGCGGCGGCCGGCGGGATGATTTTGTTCGGAGTGCGGAGATCGCCACCGGGTTCACATCAGCTGATCATACGTTGAACCGAGCCATCGAGCATCGTCGGATGCACCGCGCATCAACCGATCTACTGTCCCAGTAAGTCCTCTCGAACCCCGACTAGTTTTGTGTAATCTGTTAGACGGCCGTTAGATGATGCCGCCGAAGCCTACCACGCCGATGGCACGAGCCGATATCGAACCCTCTGGCAGTACTCTACATAGCCAGGCAAGTTCTGCGTCAGGAAACGCTCCTCATAATGAATTCGCGAAGCTAGGACCAGCGCCATGGGAACGAGCAGGAGCAGGCCCCACCACGATCCCAGCGCGAGCGGAGTCGCCAGAACCCAGACCAGCAGACCTGCATAGTAAGGATGACGGACCACTGCGTACGGCCCCGTCGAGACGACCTGCTGACCGGGCTCGACGTTGATGTTCACTGCAGCAAACGTGTTCGCTCGCAGCGTCAGAAAAATGACGAGATAACACACGACCAGGAGGCCGAACCCAGCAATGGTTGCGGAGACCGGAACGTGCGACCACGAAAAGCGATGATCGAGTGAAGCCACAACGATTGCGCCCGCAAAAACCATCGCTGCGGCCAGTTGTATCAGCTTCTGGCTCGTCTCCTTTTCGGCGCCCGGGCCGCGTAGACGCCGCCTGAGAAGCGTCGGATCGGTGCGCCGCAGGTATGCGATGAGCGTTACGCCCGCCGTGAGCGAGACGCCGAGATAGACCCATGCTTGCCAAAACGTAAGCGCTTACCTCGTTGCCGTTGCGGCCTGTTCGTTCCAGCGTTGCACGTTCACGCCCATCAGAAGCAGCCACAGCATCAGGCACGCCTCGGCGACGATGCCGACGATCTCGACGTAGCCGCCGATATGTCGCACGAGCTCCGCCGACAGAACCGTTAGCCACGCCAAACCGGACAAGGCCATCAGGGCCCCCAGAACGCACGGCAGAAATGTTGATCTTAAAATGAGGTACCCGATTGCGAGGTTAAAGCACCCGAAAATCGGCAGCGAGCCTTGCGGCGGGGTAAGGTGAAAGAGGCTCAGCGACTGAACCACGCATCCCGCGACACTAATCACTACGGCGAATGCGGCGAGGTTGCGGTTCACCACCTTGAATATGTCGTAGAGAAGAATGGTAACGACCACGTAGAGTGCATTCGCGACGAGACTGGCGGCATCGCTGTAGGCAACCGGAACGCGGCCGATCAGTGATGCCGCAAATATGGCCGTTATAAAATAGAGGAGGTAGACGGCACCGGTCATTCTGGCCCTGAAACGCATCATCTCGATGCTCCTTGTTGGCTCTACCGATGCCAGCAGGCGTTTGTTTCGGCGTGCTGTGCCGCATAAATCGTTCGATGAAGCGGCAGCCGGCCACTCTGAAGTTGCGCAACGGCCATCAAGCAGAGAACCTCGCAAAAACGAGGCTCTGATACTGGGCCGTCCTGGGATCGAACCAGGGACCTCATGCTTATCAAGCATGCGCTCTAACCAGCTGAGCTAACGGCCCGGCGTGAGGGAGAGTATAGCACGCCTGACGAGGCTCCCTTCAAATCAGCGCGATCCACTTCTTGGTGATCTCGTCCTCGTTCTTGAGGTGCGCCATCAGAAGCGCCTCGAGCACCTCGTGCTCGCGCACGATCTCGGCCCGCTCGGCTGTCGCGTAGTCGAACGCCTGGCGCTGCGTTGCGATCTGGGCCTGCAGGTCGGCGTCTGCGGCGGGCTCGGCCGCTTTGTCCGCACCGTCGCGCGGCGCGGCCGGGGAGCCGCGCGGCGCGGTGGTACGCTCGGTTCGAACCGAGAGGATCGGTCCGTTCATCACTCGGTGATGGACTGAATGAACTTCTTGGTGATAGAGTCGTCCATCTTGCGCTGCGCCATGTCAACATTGCGCAGCGTATCAACCTCGCGCATGTTCTCGCTGCGCTCGTCCATCATCTGATCGAAGACTTCCGACTGCATCTGCAGCTGCTCCTGATTCTGGATCTCCGATGCATACATGCTCAGCTGGAAGCTTTCGTCTTGCGTATTGAGCGCGTTCATCGCGGCGTTCTGCGCGTTGCCTGCTACGCCGGAGCCGACCGCACCGCCGATCGCGTTGCCGAGAAGTCCGGACCCGACGCCCTCGAGGATGGGAAGCAAAAAGGCCATGGCAGTTGCTCCTTTGGTGTCAGTTCGAGTCGTCCGCGAACTGAGTGTAATCGGTCGATTGCGGCCGGTAGCCGCTCTGCGGCAGACCCGGCAGCGTGGGCGGGCTGAGCGGCAGACTCTGCGCTTGCGCCGACAGCGAGCCGAGCGATGAGATAAGCCCGTTCAGCTCGGCGATCGCCGCGCTTTCGGGTGAATCGCCGCTCTCGCCGGAGACCGTGCCGCCTTGGCAGGTGCCGCGGACCGTACCGCTGAGCGGGGCGAAAGGTTTGGCCGCAATGCTACCTTCGATCGGAGGCAAGGATGACATAGTATTTCTCCTGTTCTACGAGGCTGTCTCGTCGGTGTCATCGTTGAAAAACTGTTGATAGTCCGTCGCCTTGCGCTGATAGGCGTGAGCGTGCGGCAGGCTTGCGATTGCAGGCGGCGGCATCGGCATCAGCTGCGCGTGCGCGCGCAGCGACCCGACCGACGCGATCGTCGTGCCGGATTCGGCGAGCGCCGACGCCTCAGGCGACTCGTCGGAATCGACGCGCGGCTGCGAGCCGCCGCTCAAGAGCTTGTAGTGGCGCAGCACGGAGTCGGCATACGAAAGATCGCTGCCGTCGGCCCAGCGCGTCTTCGTTCCGGTGGCGGTGGGCGAGCCCGCGTTGTACGCCGAGAGCGCCTCGCGGACGTTCCCGCCGTAGCGCTTGAGCAGGCCGGAGAGCATCCCAGCCGCGTAGTCGGCGTTCTTCGCGGGGTCCATGGCGGCCGGAGTCGATGCGAAGGCGTGCCAGCGATCGTCGATCTGGAAGAGCCCGTGGCCGTGACCGCCGTCGCCGACGATATTGGCGCCGGAGTTGCTGCCAGGGCCCCCCGTCTCTTGGGCGGCCACGGCCGCCAAGAGCTCGGGATCGACGTCGTACCGGCGCGCCGCGCCGGCGATCTGCGGCGCGAACGCCGCGCCCGCGGCGGCCAGGAGAGACACAATAGGATCGAGGCTCATGGCCGAGCTCTATCCCTCGCGGCAATGCGTTTGACAAGGAACGGAGGGGGTCTTAGAATGGGCAGGGTCCGTGGCGCCCCGCCCTCGTTGGCGGGGTTTCATACTGCGGCGGCGTGGGTGTATGGATCGATCGCACAGGGTGGATATCAGCGGGCTCCTCGCAGGCAGCCGTCAGGTCATGGCGGTGGCGGATGAGGTCCCGATCGAGCCCTTCGAGGGGATAGTCTTTCCCGAGCCAGCCAGCGTGCAGCTCGAGTTGCGCCAGGCCGACCACATGCTCGCCGTCGAGGGCAGCATCGACGCGCGGGTGCGGGGTCCGTGCGACGCTTGCTTGGAAGACGTGGAGCTGAAGGTCCACGTCGACGTCGACGAGCGGCTCGACCCTTCGCGGGGCAGGGAGGCCGACCCGTTTGGCGAGAGCAACGTTTTGACGGATGGACGCCTCGACGTGGCCGACCTGACCCAGCAGAGCGTCGTGAGCGCGTTGCCCATGGGGTTGCGCTGCAGGCAAGACTGCAAAGGGCTCTGCGCCGTCTGCGGGGCGAACCGCAACGGCGGCGATTGTACCTGCGAAGGCGGGGACGAGCTTGGAAACGGAGAGAGACGTGGCTAATTTAAAATGGAAGACGCCCCGCAGCAAAACGCGCAGCCGCCGCGCCGCGAATTGGAAATTGGGCAGCGTCACGACCGTGCGGTGCCCGCAGTGTCACCAACCCAAGCGGCCGCACTTCGCATGCCCCAACTGCGGCACGTACAAGGGCAGGCAGGTCGTTAAAGTTCAAGACGAGTCGGCCGGCTAACGGTACGTGTCGTTGCACGGCGTGAAGATCGTCGGGGTCGGCCACTATGCGCCGGCCCGCGTCGTAACGAATCACGACCTCGAGACCTGGTTGGACACTTCGGATGAGTGGATCACGACGCGCACGGGGATGAAGCGGCGTCACTGGGCCTCGGAAGAGGAAGCGACCAGCGACTTGGCAACCGCCGCCGCGTCCGCCGCACTCGTCCACGCCGGACTGAGCGCGCAGGAGATCGACTGCGTCATCGTCGCGACCGTAACGCCGGACTATGACTTTCCCGCGACCGCCTGTCAGGTCGCGTCGCGGCTCGGCGTGCTCGACAAGCCGGCCTTCGACATCGCGATCGCGTGCAGTGGGTTCATCTACGGCCTGACGGTGGCATCCGGACTCATTCGCTCCGGCGTATATCGCCGAGTCATGCTCATCGGCGCGGAGGCGCTCTCGAAGATTCTCGACAAGAACGACCGTTCGACCGCGATCCTGTTCGGCGACGGCGCCGGCGCCGTGGTCCTGGAACGCTCGAACGAAGACTCGTTCCTGGCGGTGGAGCTGGGCGCCGACGGCAGCCGCCCCGAGCTGCTGTACGCTCAGGGCAGCGGCGCGCGTCATCCGCTCGATCACGCGGCGCTCGAGGCGAAAGTGCACTTGATCCACATGCAGGGTCCCGAGACGTTCAAGCTCGCCGTGACGAAGATGGTCGAATCGACCGACGCGGTGCTCGACAAGGCGCAGCTGGCCAAGGGCGACGTCACGTTCCTGATTCCGCATCAAGCCAACAAGCGGATCATCGACGCCACCGCGCGCTACTTGGAGGTCCCAGAAGATAAGGTCGTCGTGAACATCGCGGAATACGGCAACACGTCGGCCGCCTCGATCCCGATGGCCCTTTCGGAGACCGTGCGCGCCGGCATGGTGAAGCCCGGCGACATCATCATCTTCGTCGCCTTCGGCGGAGGACTGTCGTGGGGCGCGGTCGCTTGGCGATGGGCGGCCTGATGCGAATCGGCGTCGTCTTTCCCGGACAGGGCTCGCAGGGCGTCGGGATGGGCTGCGACGTCGCCGCGCACTCGACCGAAGCGCGCGCGACGTTCGAGCGCGCGTCCGAGATACTCGGCTACGATCTCCTCGCGCTCCAGAAGAACGGGCCGGAAGAGACGCTGCGCGAGACGGAGTATAGCCAGCCGGCGATTTTCGCGACGAACATCGCGCTCTATCGCGCCGCCGGCGCGGCCCTTCGTCCCGTCGTCACCGCCGGTCACTCGTTCGCCGAGTTATGCAGCCTCGTCATCGCCGATTCGCTCGACTTCGATGACGCGTTGCGCATCGTGAGCGAACGCGGCAAGGCCATGCAGGAGGCCGCTCAGCTTAAGCTCGGCGGAATGTCGGCGATCCTCGGCCTCGACGCGGAGCGCGTTCGCGAGACGCTCCGGCAGAGCGGCCTGCGCGGCGTGTCGCTGGCCAACTTCAATTCGCCGACGCAAATCGTGATCAGCGGCGAGCTCGAACAGGTTCAAACTGCGGGCGCGGCCATGCTCGCAGCGGGTGCGAAGCGCATCGTGCCGCTCAACGTCTCCGGCGCCTGGCACAGCTGGCTGATGGAGCCTGCGGTCGCGCGTCTCGCCGCCGCCGTGGAGGGCGGCCGCTTCCGGCTGCCGCGGTTCGACGTGATTTCGAACGTCGACGGACGTCCCTACCGCGACATCGCGACGATCAAGGAGAACTTGATTCGGTCTGTCGTCGACGAGGTGCGCTGGCACGATACAGCGGAATGCCTGCTCACGTACCGCCTCGAGATGATCGCGGAGTTCGGCGCCAGCGGCGTGCTGAGCGCGCTCGCCAAGCGCATGGCGGGAGCGCCGCCGGCGACCGTGTTGAGCGACTACGCGAGCATCGAGCAGTTTCGCGCGACGATCGCGGGAACGGCGTCGGCGAGCGTATGATGCTGACCGGAAAGACGACGCTGATCACGGGCGCGAGCCGCGGGATCGGGCGCGCGATCGCCGTCGAGTTCGCGCGTCAAGGTGCCGACGTGGCGCTGATCGGCCGAGACGTCGCGGCGCTGGAAGAGGCGGCCGCGGCGAGCGCGAGCGCGCGCGTCGGCGCGACCACCGAGGTATTTCCAGGAGACGTGACCGATCGCGCCGCGATGGACGCAATCGTCGCGCGCGTCGTCGAGCGCTTCGGGAGGCTCGACTGTGCGGTCTCGAACGCCGGTCAGAGCGTCGACTCGTTGCTCCTGCGATTGAAGCCAGAGACGATCGATCAGATGCTCGACGTCAACCTAAAGGCGGCGTTCCACTTGTGCAGCGCCGTCGCCAAACCGATGATGAAGCAGCGTGCGGGTTCGATCGTGCTGATGTCCAGCATCGTCGGGCTCAGCGGCAACGCGGGACAGGCGGCATATGCCGCCTCGAAAGCGGCCCTCCTCGGCCTGTGTAAATCGCTGGCAAAGGAGTTGGGTTCGAGGAATATAAGAGTCAACGCCGTCGCGCCGGGTTTCATCAAAACCGCCATGACCGAAAAGATGCCCGACGCTGCTAAGGAGTTTTTAGTCAAGCAAGCCGCTCTCGGCCGAGCCGGGAAGCCGGAAGACGTCAGCGGAGCCGTTGCGTTTCTCTGCTCCGACGCCGCCGGATATATCACCGGGCAGACTCTCGTGGTCGACGGCGGCATCTTGATGTAACCCCAGGGCCTGAAAGGAGACTAGGATGCCCACCACCTTCGATAAAGTCAAAAAGATCATCGTCGAGCAGCTTGGCGTCGACGAGTCGGAAGTCACGCCCGAAGCGTCGATCACCGACGATCTCGGCGCCGATTCGCTCGATCAGGTCGAGCTGGTGATGGCGTTCGAGACCGAGTTCAACATCGACATTCCGGACGAGGAAGCCGAGAAGATCAAGACGGTCGGCGATGCGGTGAAACGCATCGACGAGACGACGGCGGGTTCATCGACATCGTAGACGGCTGAGTTGTTCGATCAATTAAGTGATCGCTTAGGCGCGATCTTCGACCGCCTGAGCGGTCGTGGCCGGGTCAGCGAGGGCGAGGTCAGCGACGCGATGCGCGAGATCCGCGTCGCCTTGCTCGAGGCCGACGTCGCGCTCGCGGCGGCGAAGGCGTTCGTCGCGCGGGTCAAGGAACAGGCCGTCGGGGCGAACGTCCTCGAGTCGCTGACGCCGGCGCAGACAATTCTAAGGATCGTCCATGACGAGCTCGTGGCGTTGCTCGGTCCGGCGAGCGGTTCGCCTCAGGCGCGTCTGCACTTCTCGGACGCGCCGCCCTCGACGATCATGCTCGTCGGGCTGCAAGGGTCCGGAAAGACCACGCAGGCCGGCAAGCTGGCCCTGCGGTTGAAGGAGCAGGGCCGTCGCAGCCTGCTCGTCGCTGCCGACGTGTATCGACCGGCGGCAATCGACCAGCTGCGAACGCTCGGGAAGCAGATCGATCTCCCGGTCTACGAGCGCGGCTCGGCCGATCCGGTACAGATCGTCCGAGATGCCATCGCCGAGGCGAAGCGGCTCGGCGTCTCGACGGTGATCGTCGACACCGCAGGACGGCTGCAGATCGACGAGGCGTTGATGGAGGAGCTCGAGCGCATCAAGGCCGTCGCCGATCCGTGCGAGATTCTTCTCGTCGCCGACGCGATGACCGGGCAAGAAGCGACGAACGTGGCTCAGGGTTTTCACGACCGCCTCGGGATCACCGGCGTCATCCTCACGAAGATGGACGGCGACACGCGCGGAGGCGCGGCGCTGTCCATACACAGCGTCACCAGCGCGCCGATCAAGCTGATCGGCGTCGGCGAAAAACTCTCTGCGCTCGAGCCGTTCTATCCCGAGCGGCTGGCCTCGCGCATCCTCGGCATGGGCGACGCGTTGACGCTGATCGAGAAAACGCAGAGTCTGTACTCCGAAGACCAGGCCAAGAAGCTCCAGGAGAAGCTACTTAAATCGAGCTTCACGCTCGACGATTTTCTCGATCAAATGCGCCAGGTGCGCAAACTCGGCTCCATCGGCGACTTGTTGAAGATGGTGCCCGGCTTATCCAAGGTGCTGCCCAAGGACTTCGAGATACCGGAGCGAGAGTTCGTGAAGGTCGAGGCGATCATCTCGTCGATGACGCGCGGCGAGCGCCGGAACCCTAATCTTCTCGACGGATGCCGTCGCAAACGAATTGCGCGCGGCTCGGGCAGCCAGGTTGTCGACGTGAACCGGCTGGTCAAACGGTTCGAACAGGCGCGCGAAATGACCAAACAGCTTGGCGGACGCAAACGCGGCGGATTCGTGCCGTTTCGTACGCCCTAATAACGAAGGCAAACACAAAACATGGTACGTATTCGACTGCGCCGAATAGGCGCGAAAAAACAGCCCACCTATCGTTTCGTGGTCTCCGACGCGCGCGCGCCGCGCGATGGACGATTCATCGAGATCTTGGGGCACTACAATCCGCGGACCGAGCCGCGCACGGTCGTGGTCGACGAGACGAAGGCGCGAGAGTGGTTGGCCAAGGGCGCACAGCCGTCGGACACGGTCCGCCGGCTGTTCGCGGAAAAGGGCATTATGGAGCGCGGCCCGATCCCGACGACGAAACGGGCCGCGAAGCACGCGGAGGGCAGCGGAGCATGAGTTCCTTCGATGACGAGTTCGGCCTGTTCGGCGAGACCGTCGTCGACGAAGTTGAGCGCCAACCCGCGCGCCGCGAGGAGGCGCCGCCGCGCGAACAGCCGCCGCGCGAACAGCAGCCCCCGCGTACGCCGCGTGCGCCGGAACGCCGCCCGAGAAAACCGCGCGCCGCGGCGAACGATCCGTGGGCCGGTCATCGTCGCGCGACGGAACTGCTCGGGTTTCTGGCTCGTAAGCTCGTGCAAAAGCCCGAAAGCGTTTCGGTCGAGCTGTTCATCGACGAACAAGCGCAGCCGGTGATCGAGCTGGTCGTCGATCCGGAAGATCTCGGCAAGGTGATCGGGCGCAGCGGGCGGGTCGCGCAGGCGCTGCGCACGGTCGTGCGCGCAACGGCCGAAGGGCGCGTGGCCGTCGACATTCTCGACACCGACGAGGCAGCCGAGGGACTCGGGGATGACTCCGGATGACGCTTCGACAGGCTCAGCACGGGTTATTCTAGTCGGTAAGATCGCCGGAGTCTTTGGCGTCCGCGGAGAGTTGAAATGCGACCCGACCAGCGCGGGTCGCATCGTCTTTTCGGCGGGCGCGGGGCTAGGCTGCGTCCAGGGCGACGCGCGTACGACGATTCGGCTGGCCGCCGTGCGCCCTCACGGAGAGCGGCTGCTCATTCGAATCGAGGGCGTCGAGGACGCGTCGAGCGCGCAAGGCTATGCCGGCGCCCTGCTGTATGCCTCGCGCGACTGCATCGGCTTGGGCGAGGGCGAGTATCTCGACGACGACCTCGTCGGGTGCGCCGTGATCGGGAAGGACGGCACGGCGTACGGAACGGTGCAGCGAGTCGAGCACTACCCGGCCAGCGACATGCTTATCGTCGACGGAACCATGGTGCCGATGGTGAGCTCTATCGTCGGCGAAATCGATCCGGCGAAACGGCGGATCGTCATCGACCCTCCAGTGGGACTCTTCGAGTAGGACGAGGTTCCCTAGCTGTTCTCGGGATGAGCCGTCGCATACGCAGCGACGGCCGCGTCTACGGCGCTCTTGATCGACGAGCCTTTGCCGACCTCGTGCTCGAGCGGAGCGCCGAAACATGTGTAGACGGTCAGGTTAAAGGTCACCGTCTGCTTGCCGTGACTAGCGCCGGCGACCTGCACGACGCCGCTCGCGATCGTGTTGTTCCGGTCCGTGCCGCAGATCTGATCGGCGTAGCGCGCAACGTCGGCCGGCGCAACCGAGGCGGACGACATCTCCGCCGTGAACGCGCGGTTGAGCGAGAAGTAGAGCTCGTGCGTTGCGCTCGTCAGATCCGCTGCCGCGACGTAACCCGTCGCGCCGACGGGCGCGACGATGACGCCGCGCGGCGGCTTCGTTGTCGGTCCGGGCGTCGGCGTGCGGGTGCCGTGGCCGTGTTTGAAGACCGAGTCGACGATGCTGGCGATGCCGTTCAGCGGCACCTTCGCGCCGTTGGTCGAGCTTGGCGCGGGCGTGTTCGTCGGTTGCGTCTGCACGGTCTGCGTGCCGCGCCCCACGAACGCGAGTATCTGGGAACGCGCCAGCAGCGACTGCGACGCGACGTCGGCGACGCTCGACACCTGCGCGGTCTGCGAGAAGAGGATGACGCCGCTGTCGACGCTGACGACCTGCTCCACGACCGCGGCGCTGTCGCCCACGGGCGTTACGTATCCGCTGATGTAGAAATCGGCATTCGCGTTGTGAGCGTATTGCAGGAAGTCCGCGCGCTTGACGCCTTGGGGCACGGGCGGCACGCTAATGCCGCCGGCCGCGACCATTTCTTGGCCCAAGATCTGCGCGATCGCGATGCCGATCTTCGGATCGGCCCCGGTCTGGACGTCGAATGGGTACACGATGACGGACGGATTTTGCCCCAGCGCGGAGGGGCCGGGCGTCGGAGGTGGAGGCGGTGGCGGCGTGGCGGCGGCCAGGGCGATCGACGAGCAGAGCAGCGCCGCGCCTACGAGGCGGCGCAAGAGTCCTTCAGGCATCAAGCGCCGGTTCTTCGGGAACGGAGTGCAAATATCCGGTCTCCCAAGCGATGCTGTATTCGGCGCCGAACAAGAAGATCGAGCCGATGCAGTAGAACCAGAGCAGCAGGACGAGCGGCGCCGAGAGCGCGCCGTAGACGTGCGTGAAATCCACGTGCGTCAGATACTGGGCGAACGCGATCTGGACGACCGGCCACGCGACCGCCACGACGGCGGCGCCGCGCAGCGCGAAGGCCCACGAGATGCGCGTGTTCGGCAGGAAGCGGTACAAGACCACCGCGACGATGAAGACGAGCGCGATCGAGACGAGATAGGCGAGGATGTGCGTGATACGGCGCGGATCCTCGAGTCCGCCTACGTGAAACGTGATCGAGAGCACGATCGGCAAACCGATGGCGATCGCCAGTAGGACGCCCGTGACCGGCAGCATGACGACCGACAACAACAGATTGTGAACGAGCGGGCGTCCCTTGGGCACGTTGAGCGCGCGATCGAGGGCATAGGCCAGGCCCATGAAGAGATTCTTGCCCGACCACACGAGGAACGCGATCGCGATGATGCTGGAGATGCCGCGGCCGTAGATGTACGTCTGGAGGTTGTTGACGATGTAGTCGTGCAGCGTCGGCGCCAGCGTGTCGAAGAAGAGCAACGTCCGATGCTGCGCCTCGGGCAGCACAAGGGTGAGGGCACCCAGCGCCAAGACGGTCAGCGGGAAGAGGGCGAAGAGCGCGTTGTACGCCACCGATTGGGCGTGGAAGGCGCAGCCGTCCCGAGTGAAGCGTACACCGGCTTCGCGAAACGCGGAGATGAGTCGCTGCATCCCAGGCGGTATATCGTGGCTACGTGCCGACATTCCCACCACCGGCTCCGGTAAGCATCATCGTGGACGGTCATCCGCTCGCCGCATACGTTCGCGCGTATGCGTTTGGAGGCCGGATCTACGCTCCCGTGAGCCCGCTGCTGACCAGCCTCGCCGACCGTGTATGGTCGCAAGGGGATACCCTCGTGATCCAGCGCGGCGACGTGCGCGTGCGCGTCATGCTCGCGCCGACGCTTCCTGGGCAGCTTGGCGGCGACTTCGTGGCGGTCGGGCCGGTGCTGCGTGCGCTGGGCGCATCCGTTCGCTACGACGCGGCGGGCCGCCGCCTGATCGTGCACGTTCCGCCGCGCACCACCGTCGCGTCGCCGACGCCGTTCAACCCCAACGCGCCCTCGGTGCGGCCGAGCGCCGTCTTCACGCCGGCGGCGTCGCCGACGCCGCGCCCGGAGTGGACCGGCTCGCCACTGCCGCGCCGAACTCCGTTGCCGGCCCCTCCGCCCACGCTTTAGCGCTGTGCGACCGCAGCGAGATCGAGCCCGCCGAGGCCGCGGTCGGACACGTTGCGCAACAGAGCCTCGACCGCGTCGACCAGGGGAAGGCGCTCGTGATGCGCCGCGGTCTGCATCAGGACGGCATCCTTGTGCGCCATATCGACGCTCCAGACGGCCTGGTAGTCACCGCTGACCATGCGTTTGCCGCGTCCCTTGACCTGTCCTGACGCATCGTAGAAGTCGAAGAGCGCGTAGATTTGCTCGCGCGTCAACCCCTGTTCCTCGCCGATGCGCAACACGTCGTTGAGGCCGGCAACGACGGCGAAGATCATCGCGTTGCCCATCAATTTATAGATGGCGGCAGCTTCTGGACGTTCGCCGAGATACCGAAGGTCGCTGCACATGGCCACGAGCGCTCCGCGAACGCGTTCGACGAGGGCCGCGTCGCCCGACACCATCATCACGCCGGTCGCGTGCAACGCCATTGGCGGGCCCATGAAGACGGGGGCGTGCAGGAACGAATATCCAGCCTCGCCGAGCCGGCGTGCGCGTTCCGCGACGCCCTGCGGCGTCACGGTCGTGTGATCGACGATCGGGCTGCTCGCGGCGATGCCCGGCAGCGCCGCATCGATCACCGCGTCGACGCTGGCGTCGTCGCTCAAGCAGAGGTGTACGCGATCCGCTCCGGACGCCGCCTCGGCGGCATCGGCGAACGCTCGCGCGCCGTCGGCCTCCAGCGCCTCGGCCTTCTGTCGCGTACGGCTCCAGACATGCACCGCTATCCCGCGGCCCAGCATCGCGCGGATCATCGCGGAGCCGAGCATTCCGGCTCCGTAGAACGCTACCGTTTCCACGACGCGCTTATGCTGCCGGCGCGGCCGGACGGCGCGACAAGAGGTTGAGCGCGGCCACGATCACCGCCGCGGCGAACGCGTAGCCGACCTGGACGGGATCGGTGAGGAACCGCATGCCGAGATAGCCGTCGATCGAGTATAGCCCGTTGCCGGCGAACGCGATGGCAATTGCGGCCGCGATGTACGCCGTATTGAGCTCCCATCCGCCGTTTTGGACGAAGAAGCCCTTGTGGATGTGAACGGAGCCGATCGCCACCAGCATGACGATCACGATCAGCACTGGGCCCAGCGCTCCGCCGGCGCCGATCAGCGTCAGGAACCCGCCGATCGTTTCACAGAGGGCGGCCATCGCCGCGAAAGTCCTGCCCGGGCGGTAGCCGAGGCCCTCGAAAAAGTCGCCGGTCCCGGTGATGCCGCCGCCGCCGAACCAGCCGAAGAGCTTCTGCGTTCCGTGAGCCATGAAGCTCAACCCGAGGATTACTCGCACGATCAAGAATGCAATGCTCATGTTGGTGGGAACCCCTGGTCGCTCTGCTTGGTGGCGGCTGTAGGATATCGGCGGCGGGAGGCTGTAACCACAGGCGCCTATGCAGATAGACGGACGGACGTTTCTGGTTAGCGGCGGCAGCTCCGGCCTTGGGGCCGCCTGCGTCGCGGAGTTCGCTCGCAACGGCGGCAACGTCGTAATTTGCGACGTGAGCGAACGGGGCGCCGACCTGGCGCGCGAGCTGGGCGAACGAGTCTGCTTCGTGCGCACCGACGTCACCGACGGCGACCAGGTCCAGAAGGCGGTCGATGAGGCGGCGAAAAGGTTTGGCGGCCTGCACGCCGCGATCAATTGCGCGGGCATCGCGACGGCTGAGCGCGTGATCGGCCGCAGCGGTCCGCTACCGCTCGATCACTTCACGAAGGTCATCGCCGTCAACCTCATCGGTACGTTCAACGTCATCCGTCTCACGGCGGCGAAGATGCTCGAGAGGAGCGTCGAGCCCGGCGAGGATCGCGGCGTGATCGTGTGCACGGCGTCGGTCGCGGCCTATGACGGACAGGTCGGGCAGGCCGCATACTCCGCGTCCAAGGGAGGCGTCGTCGGACTGACGCTTCCCATCGCGCGCGAGTTCGCGCAGCATCAGATCCGCGTCGCGAGCATCGCTCCGGGGATCTTTGACACCCCTATGCTGGCGGGATTGCCGGAGCCCGCGCGGGAGTCTCTCGGCAAGCAGGTACCCTTCCCGTCCCGCCTCGGAAGACCCGCGGAGTACGCGGCGCTCGCACGGCACATCGTCGAAAATCAAATGCTCAACGGCGAGGTGATCCGTCTCGACGGCGCGATCCGAATGGCGCCGCGCTAGTTCGACGCGAGACACAGGAGCCTCCAAGGTCGCTTAGCCAAAAATTAGGCGTGAGGACCACGCTCGGTGCCGCGCTCGTCTTGCTCGGCATACTGATCGTCGCGCAGCCATCGCATGCCGCGCCGCGGCCGGCTGCCACTGCGACGCCGATCGCCCTGCCCTCGCCGGATAAGCTGCTCTACGAGATTCGGCGGCAGTTCCGCTCGCATCGACCTCCCCCGCCGTACGTAACGTACACGCTGATCCGCAAGCAGACGCTCGACGACGGCTACCCGGACCTGGTCAACAGCTACACCTATCACATCTGGTGCCGCACGTTCGATCGCGCCGCTTTGGGGCGGCGCGTCTATCGCGGCTCCGCTCGCGGCACGCTCGAGTTTCTGCGCCCGTCGTTCAACGAGCCCTGGGACCCGGGGCCGCCGACGGCAGATCTCTTCGAGCCGGCCCCGGCGCATCCGCACACGAATCCTCGCGAGTTCGTGCCGACGCCCGAGCCCACCGGGAGCCTCCCGCCGGTGATCGCGAGCGTCACGGTGCTGGGTGAGTTCGACTACCGAGTGACGCGCATCGCCGACGAAGGCAATCTGACCCACGTGAGCATCCTGCCGCGCCGCGACCCGGACCGCAATCGCCTGCGAGAGCTCTATGTCGATCACAAGACGCTCGAGCTCAAAGAGGTCGTCGCAACGGACAAGCTCTACGAAGAAGACAGCGGCCATCACGTGTATCCGATGCTCTTCACGGTAACGCTGGGCTGGCTGAACAATATGCCGGTTGTGACGCATATCCACGGCACGCCTACTTATCAGGCCGATGCCGATTACCTCGGGCAAGATGCGACGGTGGACTACGATTTCACCAACATCGAGTTCCCGCAGTCACTCCCGGATTGGTATTTCGATCCGCGCTCCTACGCGGATAACGTAGCGAACGCGCCGTTGTAATTACGTCCCGAACGGGGCGTCGGCTTTGACGAGGCCCGGGAACTTTTGGCGCAGCGCCTTGAGCTTCGGCAAGTCGTTGAAGACGATATACGGATTCTGCGGGTTGTGCACGGCGTAGTCCTGGTGATACGCCTCGGCGGGATAGAAGCCGCGCAGCGGCGCCACGATCGTCACGATGCGCGACGCGTAGACGTGCTGCTGCGTGAGGTGAGCGATGTAGGCGAGCGCCTCCGCGCGCTGCTCGTTTGACGTGTAGTAGATCTCCGAGCGGTACTGCGTCCCCTCATCGGGACCTTGACGGTTGAGCTCGGTCGGATCGTGCGCCACGAGAAAATACACGTCGAGTAGCTGCTTGAACGAGATCTTGGCGGGATCGTACGTGATCTCGACCGACTCGGCGTGTCCCGTGGTCCCGGTGCTGACCGTCTCGTACTGCGCGGTACCGGCGCTGCCGCCGGAGTAACCGGCGACGACGCGGTCGACGCCCCGCAGCGATTCGAAGACCAGCTGCATCCCCCAGAAGCAGCCCCCGGCGAGCACGACGCGCGCGGAAGGCGCCTGTGCCTGTGCGGCGGTGCCGGCAAACAGGCTCACGAGCAGGGCGGTGGCGGCGAAAAGCTTCATGTCGTATACAACGCGCTCGCGAGCCGATTGGATGAGGGGCCTCATCGCAGATACTGGGCGAGCCAGTCGAGCCAGAGGCGAGTCAGCGCGGCGGTCTGGCGCGGGCCGGCCGGCCCGTGCGTCGCCGCGGGGAACACCGCGAAGCGGACCGGGATATGGTTGTCGGTCAGCGCGTGGTAGAGGGCATAGGATTGCGTGATCGGCACGACGGGATCCAGCGTCGTACCCCAGATCAGCGTCGGCGTCGTGATCTGCGCGTAGTACGTGATCGGCGAGTTGTCGCGATAAATGCGCTGGCCGTCGTCGGTGTACGGCGACGTTCCCAGCGGATAGCGGTCCTGGACGTTCGACGTCGAGAGGTCGTATTCGTCGAACTCGCTGTTGACCGCGGCTCCCGAAACGGCCGCGCGCCACACGTGGTAGTGACCGATCAGCCAAGACGTGAGCTCGCCGCCGTACGACCAGCCGGAGACCGCGGCGCGCGTCGCGTCGACGCCCGGGAGCTTTTCGACCGCCGCCAGGCCGGCCATGATGTCCGCGCCCGGGCCGACGACGGTGTTCCGCACGATCGCGATCATGTACGCGTTGCCGAGATTGTCGCTCCCGCGATAGTTCGGCTGCAGCACGACGTAGCCGCGCGACGCGATCATCTGCGCGAGCGGCCACTGTTCCCAGACGAAGTCCCGCGTGTTCGAGAGGCCGGGCCCGCCGTGAATCAGCAGCACGACGGGATAGTTCGCATTCGTACGAGCGTTGGGCGGAAACGTCACGACGCCGTCTTCCGCGAAACCGTTGGGGCCGGTCCAGTTCAGCTCGGTGATGCGCCCCAGGGCGATCCGCGAAAGGAAATCGTTGAAGTGCGTCAGCCGGCGCGGGGCGGTCGCGCCGGCGCGGAGGTAGTACAGCTCGCGCGCTCTCGCAGCGCTCGTCGCGACGAACGCGATCGAGCCGTCGCGTGCGACGTCCGCGGCGATTCCGGAATCGAACGTGCTGCTCGAATACGGATCGCAGACGACGTGCAGGTCGCCGAGCGGAAATGGCCGCAGAGTTCCGGCCAGGTCGATCGTCCACGCGCTCATCTGCGTGCGGTCGGCCGCGCAGATCAATAGCCGGCGCCCGCCGGGAAGCCAGAGCGAGCCGGCGATGTTGCGATCGAGGCGCTCGGAGAGCAGGACGTCGCGACCGCGCGCGGCCAGTCGCAGCGTGTTCTCCGAGTTGAAGTCGCCGCGTAGCGGATACCAGTACGCGAGCGCCGAGCCGTCGGGCGAATAAGCCGGGCTCAGCTCCAGTTCCGGGTGGCCGGTGAGCTTGCGCAGCGCGCCGCTGCGGACGTCCACCTGCCACAGCGTCGAGCGCTCGCTGTCGCCGCTGAACGTGTTCTCCACGCGCGTGAACGTCACGCCGCGCCCGTCGTGCGTCCATGCGATCTGTGGGGAGAAGATGCCGCCCGGATCGGTCGGCGCGATCGTCCACGACCCGGACGTGAGGCGCCGCGCCGGGCCGCCGGCGGTGGGGATGACCCAGAGATGGTCGGCGGGCGTCGTCGCCGCCGCCGTGTAGTCGTTGTCGCCAGCGAAGAAGTACGTCGCCGCCGCCTGGTAGTCGGCCGCGACGTACGCGATGGTGCGTCCATCCGGACTCCAGGCCGCGTCGATCACCTCGCCGCGGGCGCGCGTTAGGCGGCGCACCCCGCCGCCGAGCGTGCGCACGAACAGCTGGCGAAACTCCTCTCCGGGCGGGCGAGCCAGGTACGCGATCCGCGATCCGTCGGGCGACCAGCGGGGAACCGCGACGTCGTGTCCGCGCACCAGCGCGCGGCCGCGGCCGTCGCGCGTGCCGATCACGACGAGGCTGTCGACGTACGCCGCGTGGCGCGGGTCTTGGTCGATCGTCACCAGCGCGACGCGCGTCCCGTCGGGCGATATCGCCGGCTCCTCGAGGTCGACGATGCGGGCCATGTCGCTCGCCTGCAAAACGGGCAGCGCCGCTGCGGGCGCGGCGCTCGCGGCCAGCGCGAGCGCGGCGAACAGCGCACTTCGCATGCACGCCGGTTCGGCACACGCCCCCGGAACCCGCCGCCGTAGCGTCGAGTTAAGGAGGGCAGTGTTCGAGGATTTCCATCCGCTGCTGCGCGAGTGGTTCGGCGCGGCGTTCGGCACGCCGACGGAGCCGCAAGCGCGTGGCTGGCACGCCATTCGCGCGGGGAGCGACGTCGTCATCGCGGCGCCCACCGGATCCGGCAAGACGCTGGCGGCCTTCACGCTGGCGCTGGACGATCTCGTGCGGCGCTCTGCCGCCGGCACGCTCGAGGATCAGACGCTCGTCGTCTACGTCTCGCCGCTCAAGGCGCTCTCCAACGACGTCCGCGAGAACCTCGAAAAGCCGCTTTCGCAGCTGACGGCTCTGGCGCGCCGGCGCGACGTCGAGCTCGCGCCGATCCGCGCGGCCGTGCGAACCGGCGATACGGCGCCCGCGCAGCGGCAGCGCATGCTGCGAAAGCCTCCGCACGTTCTGGTCACGACGCCGGAGTCGCTCTTCATCCTGCTCACCGCGGAGCGCTCGCGCAAGCTCTTCTCCGGAGTGCGTTGCGTCATCGTGGACGAGATCCACGCGATGGCCGGTAACAAGCGAGGCTCGCATCTGGCGCTGACGCTTGCGCGGCTGGACGATCTCGTCACGCGCAGCGGAGGCGCGCGTCCGCAGCGCATCGGACTCTCCGCGACGGTGCGGCCGCTCGACGAGGTCGCGCGCTTCTTGAGCCCCGCGGCGCAGATCGTGGACGTCGGGCACCGGCGCGCGATGGAGCTCTCGGTCGAGGTGCCGTCCGACGAGCTCGGCCCGGTCGCGAGCGGCGAGATGTGGGGCGAGATTTACGATCGTGTCGCGGAGCAGATTCGGAAGCACCGCACCACGCTGATCTTCGTGGGCACGCGTCGCATGAGCGAGCGCGTTGCCTTCGCGCTCAACGAGCGCCTCGGCGACGGCTTCGTGATGCCGCACCACGGCAGCCTCGCGCGCGAGATGCGCTTCGACGTGGAGCGCCGGCTGCGCAGCGGCGAGCTCCGCGCGGTCGCCGCAACGGCATCGCTCGAGCTGGGGATCGACATCGGCTCGGTGGATTTGGTCGTGCAGCTCGGGTCGCCGCGCGCGATCGCCGTGGCACTGCAGCGCATCGGCCGCTCGGGGCACTGGATCGGGGCGCTCCCGAAGGGGATTTTCTACGTCACGACGCGCGACGAGCTGGTGGAATGCGCGGCGCTCGTACGTGCGATCCGCGCAGGCGCGCTCGACGCGCTTACGATCCCAAGCGCTCCGCTCGACATCCTCGCGCAGCAGATCGTTGCGGCGTGCGCGCAGCACGAGTGGGATGCGGACACGCTGTTCGACACGATGCGCGGCGCGTACCCTTATCGTGAGCTCGCGCGAAAAGACTTCGAGGCGGTCGTCGCGATGCTCGCGGACGGCGTCGCGACGTCGCGTGGGCGCAGCGGTACGTTCCTGC
The DNA here is from genome assembly GCA_963752825.1 of Vulcanimicrobiota bacterium. GTDB lineage: Bacteria > Vulcanimicrobiota > Vulcanimicrobiia > Vulcanimicrobiales > Vulcanimicrobiaceae > Cybelea. The sequence goes on from CAVVZF010000001.1 coordinate 2,193,080, forward strand.
ACTACGATCGCGTCAACGGCCGCCTGCGCGCACGGCGGGGCGGGCGGCTCGCCGCGCTCACGTGCGGCGGCGCGATCCCGGACGCCGCAAATTACACCGTGATCGTCGAGCCCGACGGACACGCGATCGGGACGCTCGACGAAGACTTCGCGGTCGAGAGCATGGCCGGCGACATCTTTCTGCTCGGCACGAACTCGTGGCGGATCCGCCGCGTGGAGGCCGGCGTCGTCCGCGTCGAGGACGCGCACGGCGCGCCGCCGTCGATCCCGTTCTGGAACGGCGAGGGACTGGGGCGGACGATGGAGCTGTCGCGCGAGGTGTGCGACGTGCGCGCCGGGATCGACGAGCGCGACGACGAGGCGGCATGCGGATGGCTCGCGAGCGAATGCAGCCTAGACCGCGCCGGCGCGGAGCAAGCCGTGGCGTACGTGCGCGCCGGGAAGGCGATTCTCGGGGTCGTTCCCACGCAAGAGGCCATCGTGGCCGAGCGCTTCTTCGACGAGGGCGGGGGAATGCAGCTGGTCCTGCACACGCCCTTCGGCGCTCGCATCAATCGCGCGTGGGGGCTCGCGCTGCGCAAGCGCTTCTGCCGCTCGTTCAACCTCGAGCTGCAGGCCGCGGCCACGGACAACGGCATCGTCCTCTCGCTCAGCGATCAACACGCGTTTCCGCTCGAGGCCGTGTTCGAGTTCGTCAAGTCGGCGAGCGCCGAGTATACGTTGACGCAGGCGCTCTTGCCGGCGCCGATGTTCGCGGCGCGCTGGCGCTGGAACGCGGCGCGAGCGCTCGTCATCCTACGCTTCAGCGGCGGACGCAAGGTGCCGCCGCAGCTGCTGCGCATGCGCGCCGACGACCTGCTGGCCGCGGTCTTTCCCGACCAGGCGGCCTGTCCCGAGAATTTGACCGGACCAATACGCATCCCGGATCACGTGCTCGTCCGCGAGACGATCGACAACTGCTTGCGCGAGGCGATGGACTTCGACCGGTTCGTCGCGGTGCTGCGCGAGATCGAGGCGGGGCGCGTGCGGACCTTCGCCGTCGATACGCCGGAGCCGTCGGTGTTTTGCCACGAGATTCTAAACGCGAATCCATTCGCGTACCTCGACGACGCCCCGCTCGAAGAACGGCGCGCTCGCGCTGTGCAGCTGCGGCGCACGATGCGCGACGACGTGGACGGGGCGGGCGTGCTGGATCCGGCGGCGATCGCCGACGTCGCAGCCGAGTCGTGGCCGGTCGTGCGCGACGGCGACGAGCTGCACGATGCGCTCTCGACGCTGATCGCACTGCCGCCGGTCGCGGAGTGGCAGGCGTGGTACGAGGAGCTGGTCGCCCAGCGCCGAGCGACAACGATCGGCGGCATGTGGACGTGCGCCGAGCGGTTGGAGCTCGCTCTCACCGCCTATCCCGGCGCGACGATCGCGCCGCCGATCGCCGCGGTGAGCGGCGAGGCGGTTCCCGAGACGCGCGAGGAGGCATTCGCCGAAGTGCTGCGGGGCTGGCTCGAGTGCAGCGGGCCGGTGACGGTCGAGGCGGTCGCGCGGCGCCTGTTCGTCGACGTGGAGACGGTGGAGGCGGCGCTGATTCGACTCGAGACCCAGGGTCAAGTCTTGCGCGGCCGGTTCACGCAATCGGCGGCCGAGGAGTGGTGCAACCGGCGCGTGCTCGCGCGGATTCACCGCTTGACGCTAGGCCGACTGCGGCGCGAGATCGAGCCCGTCACGTCGGCGCAGTACGTGGCGTTTCTGCAGCGCTGGCAGCACGCGGCGCCGGCGTCGCGGCTGCACGGCATCGACGGGACCCTGCAAGTCATTCGCCAGCTCGAAGGCTACGAAATCCCGGCCGTCGCGTGGGAGGGACAGGTCCTGCCGGCGCGCATCGCGGGCTATCGTTCCGAATATCTGGATCGTCTCTGCTACGCCGGAGACGTCATGTGGGGCCGGCTGACGCCGCATCCCGCGCTCGACCCGAATCCCGCGACGCAGCGGTCGCGCGTGCGGCCCACGCGGCTCGCGCCGATTGCGCTGTTCCTGCGCGCCAACGCGGAGGAGCTGATCGTGCGCCGGGAGCGCGACGTGGCCGCGCTGTCGCACGCGGCGCGCGAGGTGCTGGCACGAATCGAGGAGCTGCACGCGCCCTTCTTCGCGGAGATCCTGCGAAGCACGAAGCGCCTGCCGAGCGAGGTCGAAGAGGCGCTGTGGCAACTCGTGGCCGCGGGCCTCGTCACGGCGGACGGATTCGACGCGCTGCGTTCGCTCAGCGACGCGAAGCGCCGCCTGGGAGAGAAGGGACTGCGGGCGCGCCCGCGCTCGTCAAGCGGCCGCTGGACGGTACTGCCGGCGGCGACCGAGCGCATCGATCGGGAGGCGTTCGCGCGCCGCCTGCTCGCGCGTTGGGGCGTGGTATTTCGCGACGTCATCGCGCGCGAAAGCCTCGCGCCGGCATGGCGCGAGCTGCTCGTCGTGCTGCGGCGCATGGAGGCGCGCGGCGAGATTCGCGGCGGACGCTTCGTGGCGGGATACGTCGGCGAGCAGTTCGCGTTGCCCGAGGCGATCGACGCGCTGCGCGCGGTGCGGCGAACGGGGATCCAGCCGGAGGCGCTCGCGACCGGCGCCTACGATCCGCTCAATCTCGCCGGGATCGTCTTGCCGGCGGAGCCCGGCTCGCTGCGCTCCGTTTCTTAGGTGGGCTTCCTCGTTCAGCACCTCGTCGAGGTCTGCTTACCGGAGTAGATCTCGATCACGCCGCTCGCCGCAACCGGTATCGTTTGCCCTTTGAGGAGCGTTCCGATGCCTCCGATGACGCCGCCGTACTTGCCCTTCGTGGCGACGGAGTAGCACGGGCCGAAGTTGAGCGTGAAACCCGAGATCGTGGCCTGTCCATACGCCGTGTACGGCTTTCCTGGGACGATCTTCGGGGCGGTCAGACCGCCGCCGGCCTGAACGTTCGGCCCGAAGCTCGTCCCGCCCGAGAGCGCCAGCTGGAGGTAGAAGATGGCCGTGCCCTGGCCGAGCTGCGGCAGATGTTTGTAGTCTTTGGTGCTGCTGATCAGCTTGAGTTTCACCGACGGATCGGCACCCGGGTATTTCACCCTGCCGCCGAAGCCGCCGTACGCGGGAATGCAGAACGAGCCCCCCTTGGAGTGGAGCGTCACGGTGTGCGACGCGTAGTTCTTCGTCGACTTCTGCCCCGTGCACGGCGGCGGCCCTGCGTCGGGCAGTATGGCGGCCGGTGGCGCGAACGCCGTCGACGGGAGCGGAGCGGCTGCGTGCGTCGAGCAGGCGGCTAAGGCGGAGGCGGGTAACGCGCAGAACGCGATGCGCAGCAAAAGACGATCTAGCAGCACGCAGACACCTCCAAGCTGATGAGCGGGATGAGCGGTCATTTCGCGTGGACCGCGCTCTTTCTTTTCGGCTGCTATCACGGGCTCAATCCAGGAATGGGATGGCTGTTCGCGGTGGCGCTCGGCCTGCAAGAGCGGCGCATCGCGGCGGTGTTGCGCGCGATCGTACCGCTCGCGCTCGGGCACATCGCGTCGGTCGCGGCGATCGTGGTGCTGGCCGTGGTCGCGGCGGTCGAGTTCCCGCGTCCGATCGTCCACTGGGTCGCAGCGGGCGTGCTCCTCGCGTTTGGCGCCTATCGGTTGATTCGCCTCCGCCATCCCCGCTGGGTCGGAATGCGCGTCGGCTTCTGGGGTCTGCTGCTTTGGGGATTCCTCATGTCGAGCGCGCACGGCGCCGGCCTCATGCTCGTGCCCTTCGTGACCGCGGCGCCGTCCGGCATGCCCTACGCCACGGGCGCGGCGATGATGGCCGTGCACACGCTGGGCTACCTCGCGACGATGACGGCGATCGCGCTCGTGGTGTACGCGAAGGTCGGGGTGGGCTTCTTGCGCACGGCCTGGCTGAACGTCGACGTGATCTGGGCGGTCGCCTTGATCGTCACGGGGATCATCGCCGCGTTTGTGTAACTACGGCAGTCCTCCGTAGAGAAAGGTGCGCGCCATGCTGCTGAAGCCCGATCCCACCTTCTACGCCTCGGCCAAAGACGCCATGAAGGCCCCGCCCGAAACGCTCGCCTACGTCGCGCTGCTCAGCGCGTCGGGGAACGGATCCTCCGACGCGCTCGCGGTCGTGGACGCCGACCCGTCCTCGGCGAGCTTCGCCGGTGAGATCGGGCGCGTCGAGCTGCCCAATACCGGCGACGAGCTGCACCACTTCGGTTGGAACGCGTGCAGCGCGGCGCTGTGTCCGTTCGCACCGCGTCCGCACGTCGAACGGCGCTACCTCATCGTGCCGGGCTTGCGGTCGTCGCGCATTCACGTCATCGATACCAAGCCGGATCCGGCGCATCCGCGCATCGCGCGCGTCATCGAACCCGAGGAGATCGTCGCGCGCGCGGGCTACACGCGGCCCCACACCGTGCACTGCGGTCCGGACGCCATCTACGTCAGCGCGCTAGGCAACGCCGAGGGCGACGGCCCGGGCGGAATCTTCATGCTGGACTGCGACACGTTCGACGTCATCGGGAGGTGGGAGGTCGATCGGGGACCGCAATACCTGGCGTATGATTTCTGGTGGCACCTAACGCAGGACGCGATGGTCACGAGCGAGTGGGGCACGCCAAAGATGATCGAAGGCGGCCTCGACCCGAGTTTGCTGCTCGCGGGAAAGTACGGGCACGAGCTGCATTTCTGGGATCTGAGGACCAGGCGGCACACGCAGACCGTCGATCTCGGCGCTGAGCAGCAAATGGTGCTCGAGCTGCGGCCGTCGCACGATCCGGCGAACGCTTGGGGCTTCGTCGGCGTCGTCGTCTCGCTCAAGGATCTATCGAGCTCGATCTGGCTCTGGCATCGCGTTAACGGCGACTGGAAGGTAGAGAAGGTGATCGAGATCCCGGCCGAGCCGGCCGATCCCGCTCAGCTGCCGGACATGCTCAAGGGCTTCTCCGCGGTGCCGCCGCTGCTCAGCGACATCGATCTGTCGCTCGACGACCGTTATCTGTACGCGTCGTGCTGGGGAACCGGTGAGATGCGGCAGTACGACGTGAGCGATCCATTTCACCCGAAGCTCGTCGGATCGGTGCACATCGGCGGCATCGCGCGCCGGGCGCCGCATCCCACGGATCCTTCGCGCCCGCTCGCGGGCGGCCCGCAGATGGTCGAGATCAGCCGCGACGGAAAGCGCGTCTACTTTACCAACTCGCTGTATCGGGCGTGGGACGATCAATTCTATCCGGACGGCGTCGGCAACTGGATGGTGAAGCTCGACGTGGCCGCTGGCGGGGCGATGGCCTTCGATCCGAAATTCTTCGTCGAGTTCGACGGCGATCACCGCGCGCACCAAGTCCGCTTGCAGGGCGGAGACGCTTCCTCCGACTCCTACTGCTACTCCTAAGTGCTGCTAGCGCGCCGTCAGCGTCTGTAGGCGCGCTTCGCCCGCGGATGCCTCCGCGTCGAGCTCCTTGAACGTGGCGTATTCGGCGGCCGTCGGGCGCTGATAGGCGCCCTCGAGCGAGCCCATCAAGAAACCGAGCTGCTCGCGCACCTTCGTCTCGTGCAGCAGGTTGGCTTCGCTCGAGTTCATCTCGAGCATCACGACGCTGTCGATCGCCGCGGTGATCTGAGGCCGCTGCGCCGCCGGAGCCTTGGTGCGAGTGCTCATCGCGGCGGTGATCGTCCTGTCCAAACGGTCGATCGCGCTCAGAATCTGCATCTCGAGCGCGAGCCGTGCCTGCAGGTCGCCCGGCGCGGGATGCAGCCGCAGATCGAGCCGCACCTCGAACGGGGCGCGTAGTTGCGTCGTGCCGTACTGCAGCACGGCCGTGTACTTACCGGGCACGATCGTCGGGCCGTCGCCCGCGTCGGGGAAGTCGTCCGTCTGAGTTACGCGGAAGCCGGGAGCATCGTACGCCGGCGTGTAGCGCAGGTCCCACAGGAAGCGATTCATGCCGGGCTCCGCGGCCGTCAAGCGATCGACGTCGCGCGCCCGCGCCTGAGTCGCGTCGAGATTTGCCTCCTGCTCCGGCGTGAGCTTCCGCTCGTGTTTGCTCTTCAGGTGGAGCGTGAAAGTGCGCACCGTCGCCCCGTTGCCGTCGAAGAACGTCAGCGTCGCCGGCGTGCGGCCGTTGTACGACTTCGGCAGGTTGAAGAAGACCGCTGCGCCGTAGTCGGGGTTGTCGCCGAAGTTGGGGATCGAGAAGGGCGGGGCGCCGTACGCGTTGCTCAGCCATGCGGTCTCCGGCGCGAAGACCTGGACCGTGGCGACGGAGTACGACGTCTGCGCGGCGAGCTCTTCGAGCAGCGCCAGATCGTCGAGGATCCAAAACGCGCGGCCGTGCGTGGCGGCGACGAGCTCGCCCTCGCGCGCGTCGATCGCGAGGTCGCGCACCTGGACGCCGGGGAGGTTGAGCGTGAGCGGCTGCCACTGTCCGCCGCCGTCGAGACTGACGTAGACCGTGCTGCGCGTCCCGGCGAAGAGCAACCGCGGCTCGCGCGGATCCTGCCGCACCACGAAGGCGTATTGATCCGACGGCAAGCCGTTGGTCAGCGCCGTCCAGTGCGCGCCGTAGTCGGTCGTCTCGTACGCGTACGGATGGTAGTCGTCCCACATGTAGCGCGACGCGGTGAGGTAGGCCGTCGACTTGCTCGTGTGCGACGGCTCGATCGAACTGATCTGCGCCCACTGCGGCAGCTGCGGCGGCGTGACGTCGGTCCAGCGTCCGCCGTGATCGGTCGTGACGTGCACGAGGCCGTCCGCGGAGCCGGCCCATACGACGTCGGCATCCAGCGGCGAGACGGCGAGCGAAGAAATGTCAGGGAATGTTTCCGCGCCGGTCTGGTCCAGGTCTACCGGCCCGCCCGTAGCCGCTTCGGTCGTGGGATCGTTGCGCGTCAGATCTGGGCTGATGATCTTCCAGGTTTGTCCGTGATCCGTGCTCGAGAACACGACCTGCGCCGCGACGAGCAGCTCGCGCGGATTGGCCGGTGAGAAGAAGACCGGATGCGTCCATCCGAAGCGGTACTTCGTTTCCGAGGAGGAGACGCCGGACATATAGCGCGGCCACGGGCTGACGTTCTTCTCGTCTCCGGTCACGCGATCGAGCCGCACGAACGAGCTCATGTAGCCGCTGCCGTACGTCGCGTGCGGGTCGCCGGGTTCCGGAGCGACGAACGTACTCTCGCCCAGCGCGACGTTGTACCACGCTCCGGGCCGGATGCCCGGGCCGACCTCCGCGCTCGGCCCTTCGTACGCGCCTTCGTCTTGTGCCGCGCCGAAGACATGGAACGGGAACTGATCGTCGAGCGCGACGTGGTAGTATTGTCCGGTCGGTTGATTGTGCTCGTTGCTCCACGAGTCGCCGCCGTCGACGGAGACCGTGGCGCCGCCGTCGTTTCCGACGAGTAAGATCTTCGAATTGCGCGGATTAATCCAGACGATGTGGTTGTCGCCGTGCGGCAGCTGCAGGAGCTTGAACGTCGTGCTTCCGTTGCTCGTTTTGTAGACGCCGTCCACCTCGGCCGCGTATGCCACTTGCGGGTTCGTCGGATCGACCGAGATCGCCATGTAGTAGAAGGCGCGCTGGCGCAGCTTCATCTCGGAGTTGACGCGCCTCCACGTCGCCCCGCCGTCGTTCGAGCGGAAGACGCCGCCCTCGTGCGCCTGCACGATGGCGTAGACGATCCTCGGGTCGCTGGCAGCGACGGACACGCCGATCTTTCCGAGGACGCCGCTCGCGAAGCCGGGATTGTTCGAGATCTTCTTCCAGTGCGCGCCGGCGTCGGTCGTCTTGTAGAGCGCGCTGCCCGGACCGCCGCTGGTCAGCTTCCAGGGAACGCGCTGGGCCTGCCACATCGCGGCATAGAGGGTGTTCGGATTGCGCGGGTCGATCGTGACGTCGACGCCGCCGGTCCGATCGTTGACGAAGAGCACCTTGCTCCAGCTGCGGCCGCCGTCGGTCGTCTTGAACACGCCGCGCTCGGGGTTGGACTTGAAGACGTGGCCCATCGAGGCGGCGTAGGCGACGTCGGCGTTCCGCGGATCGACGACGATCCTGGTAATCATGTGCGTGTCGCGCAGTCCGGCGTACGACCAGGTCTTGCCGGCGTCGGTCGACTTGTAGACGCCGTCGCCGGTGTCGAAGTCGCCGCGGATATCGGCCTCGCCGGTCCCCGCATAGATGACCTTCGGGTTCGAAGGGGCCACCGCGAGCGCGCCGATCGGATCGGCGACGCCGGGAAGCTTACCGTCGCTGATGTTCGTCCAGCTCAGGCCGTAGTTGGTGCTCTTCCAAACTCCGCCTTGGACGCCGCCCATGTAGAAGAGATCCGGCTGGGTGGTGACGCCTGCGATTGCGACAACGCGGCCTCCGATATACGGGCCGATGCTACGCCATTTGAGCTTGCTCATGAGCTGCGCAGCGGGTGACGCGGCGTTCGCGGCCCCGACGCCGAGCGGCACAGTGAGGAGCGTTGCGGCGATGACGAACGGAAGAAGACGCTTCATTCCGGCGTTATCGCGCCTGCCCGTTCAAAAACCCTTGTCGGAATGCGGCTTAGCTAGGCTCAGCGCCCCTTTTGACATAAGTTTGATAGCGGTCAGAGAAATTGTTGTCAAGCGCGAATGAATCAGCTACAGCCGCTGGTGGCGCCGCACGAGTCGCATTTCTCACATGCGCCGTTGCGGACCATCGTGAGCTGTCCGCACTCGGAGCACGCGTTGCCGGTGTAGCCCTTGGCCTTCGACGCGTTGATGGCTTGGGTTCGCACCAGCGTAGCCGTGGCCGTGCCATTGCCGGCATGAGACACCGGAGGTGGAGGAGCCGGCGACGTTACGGCAGCAGCGCTCGCCACCGGCTGCGAGGGTGGCGTCTCCTGACCGGGATGCAGATGCGTGCTGACCGGGTGCAGCCTCTCCGCGACGCCGGCAGGCCGCATACGAACGTCGCCCTCTTCCTCGGCGATGTACTCCTCTTGCGCCTCGGGCCCCATCGCGTCCATCTGCATCGACGGCTGCACGTGCGCGAGGTCGTAGCGGCCGAGATAGCTCACGGCGAGCTCGCGGAAGATGTAGTCGAGGATCGAGGTCGCCATCTTGATGTGGTCGTGGCCGATCACGGGACCGTTAGGCTCGAATCGCGTGAAGGTGAACGCCTCGACGAACTCCTCGAGCGGCACGCCGTGCTGCAAGCCCAGCGAGATCGCGATCGCAAAGTTGTTCATCAACGAGCGGAAGGCAGCGCCCTCCTTGTGCATGTCGATGAAGATCTCGCCGAGCTGGCCGCCCTCGTACTCGCCCGTGCGCAGGTACACCTTATGACCCGAGATCGTGGCCTTCTGCGTGTATCCGCTGCGGCGCTGCGGCATTGGCCGTCGCTTGGCGATGTAGCGGTAGACGATCTTCTCGGCGATCTGTAGCGGTTGCATGAAGGGTTGCGGCGCTGCGGCTGCCTCCTCTTCGCCGGGATCGCCGCCGAAGTCGTAGCTCGCGGCAAGCGGCTGCGAGAGCTTCGATCCGTCGCGATAGAGTGCGACCGCCTTGATCATGCGCTCCCACGAATAGCGGTAGGCTTCCTTCACGTCGGCGATCGTGGCGGTTTGTGGAAAATTTATTGTCTTCGAGATTGCGCCCGAGACCCACGGCTGCGCCGCCGCCATCATGTCGACGTGCGCCAGGGGACGGATGTACCGGGTGCCGTACCTGCCGCACGGCGTCGCGCAGTCGAAGACCGCGAGATGCTCGTCCTTGAGATCGGGCGCGCCCTCGACGGTCATGCGTCCGCAGATTTGCGCCGACGCCTCTTCGATCTGACGCGGACTGAAACCGAGCCCGTCGCGGAGGATCGAGAAGTGCCAGTCATTTAGCTGCTCGTCTGTGAGCCCGAGTTTTTCCTTACAGAAGTCCTCGCCTAACACGAACCTGTTGAACACGAACGGTAGCTCGAAGGCCGTTGGCAGCGCGGCCTCGACGCGCGCGAGTGCATCGTCGTCGAAGCCTTTGGCCTTTAGGGTCGCCCGATTAACGTGCGGCGCCTCGTCAAGCGTTCCGGTACCCTTCGCGTACGTTTCAATGGCATCGATCTGTTCTTGCGAGTAGCCGAGCTTATGCAGCGCGGCATCGACGGATTGATTGACAATCTTGAAGTATCCGCCGCCAGCGAGCTTCTTAAATTTAACGAGCGCGAAATCCGGCTCGATACCGGTCGTATCGCAATCCATCACGAGCCCTATGGTACCGGTAGGTGCGGTTACGGACACCTGCGCATTGCGATAGCCGGCTACTTCGCCGATTGAAAGCGCTTCGTCCCACATCTTACGCGCGAGCGCCCACGTTTCCTGCGTGAACAGCGTCGGCGTATGCGTCACCGGCTTTACGGTCAAGCCTTCGTATTCGTTAGGATCTACTGCGTAGGCCGCTCTGCGATGATTGCGAATGACGCGCAGCATCGGCTCACGGTTCGCCTCGTAGCGCGCGAACGCGCCGAGCTTCTGCGCGATTTCAGCCGAAGTGCGGTACGCCATTCCAGTAAGTAACGCGTTGATCGCTCCGCACCAACCGAAGCTGTCCTCGGAGTCGTAGGGTAATCCCATCCTCATCAGGAGCGTGCCAAGGTTGGCATAGCCAAGACCTAGTGTGCGATAGCCGTGATTTTTCTCGGCGATGCGCTTGGACGGCATTTGGCCCATCGCGACAGAGATTTCAAGCGTCGTGGTCCACATGCGCACGGCATCAGCGAAGCGCGTCGCGTCAAAATTGCCGTCGTTATTGAGGAATTTAACCAGATTTGCGCTTGCTAGGTTACAAGCGCTATCATCTACGAATACGTATTCTGAACAGGGGTTCGTGGCATTGATGCGCTCGTCGTTAGAGCACGTGTGCCACTCTTGAATCGTGTCGTCGAACTGCAGGCCGGGATCCGCGCACTGCCACGCGGCCACCGCGATCTGCTCCCAGAGGTCGCGCGCCTTGATGCGCTTGACGACGTCGCCGGTGGTGCGCGCTGTCAGCAGCCAATCGTCGTCGCGATCGATGGCCTGGAAAAACGCATTATCGAGGCGAACGGAGTTGTTGGAATTCTGTCCCGACACCGTCAGGTACGCCTCAGAATCCCACGATGTATCGTACTGCTCGACTTCCAGGCGAGTGTAGCCCTGGCGCGCATAGTCCAGCGCGTTCTGCGTTGCTCCCGACGGCACGCCGGCGGTTAGTGCATCTCGAATGGCGTGGCGCAACGATGCATTGAGCGCAGGGTCGAGGCGAGCATGCTCCGGTACGCGCGTGTCGTGTGCGGCACTGATAACTGCGTTGAGATGACGCTCGAACACGCGAGCGCCGATAACGAGATCGGCAACCTTGCGTTCCTCGCGGACCTTCCAGTTGACGAATTCTTCGATGTCGGGATGGTCGGCGTTGAGTACGACCATCTTGGCGGCTCGGCGCGTCGTTCCGCCGGACTTAATCGCACCGGCAGCACGGTCAAAGACCTTGAGGAACGACATGAGGCCGCTCGACGTTCCGCCGCCCGTCAGCTGCTCGCCCGCCGCGCGCAGCTTCGAGAAGTTAGCGCCGCTGCCGGAGCCGCCCTTAAAGATGCGCGCCTCGCGAATGACGCCGTCAAAAATGCCGCCCTCGTTGACGAGATCATCCTCGATTCCAAGAATGAAGCAGTTGTGCACGACGACGTTGCGCGTCTGGAACGTACCGCTCTCCGTCTGAATATCGTAGACGGGCAGTGAACCAATCGGATCGATAGACGTGATGCGAACGAGTCTCTCGCGCGGCGACTCTTTTCCCGGCCTTAGGAAAGTTTCGAGCAGACGATCGTTCTTCGTTCCGTCCACGAAGCCGATCTGCTCAGCAAAGCGTTGTCTCGCGTGATGCAGGCCGATGATGATTTTGGTAAACGGCTTACGAGTGTCGTCGTAGGGCCCGTACGTGTGTACGGTGTGCGTGATCCCAAGGTTACGAAGCATCGCCGATATGTCATCCGCAAATAATCGCGACACCGTGCCGAACTCGACCTTGCCGCGCGCCGTTACGCAGCCGTCAGCTTGGAAAAGGGAGCGCAGGTATTCGCACACCGCTTCCCTACCAAGTCGCATGACGAACTTTGGCACGCGAAGGGAGTCGCTGCGCCGTTGGAGTTCGTACTTTTCGACGAATGGCCTGAGAACTTCGCCGTAATAGCGCCTTCGCGTTACCAGCACTGCGCCAATCGGCGTTTCGTTTGTGGACTCGATATAATGGCATGAGCTTAAGACGAGATCGCTGCTGGCCCGGACGTGCTCGCGCTCCTCATCTGTAACCGCCATTGCTTCGAGTGTCAGGCTCTGGTTCGTGCCATGGTCGTATTGACCGACGAAACCGTCGCCTTGAACCCAACCGGCTAACGAGGCCTCCGCAACGTCGGCAAAGGACGCGGAGCGTTTCAAAATAGTCGTTCGCGTCTTTTCGACGACGCGATCGTCGACAGCGAGCTCGTCAACACGCTTCCAGGCCGAACTCTTCATACGATCGGCTCGCGTAAGAATCAGATGCTCAGCGGTGGCTTCGATGAAGTTGCCGTTGGAGAGGTTGATTCGGAACACGGGCTTGACGCCGTTCGCTCTGGTTGCGACGACGCGGGTCACGCCGTGGGCGTCGAAAACTAGCTGTCCTGTCATCTTCCCGTCAACGATGTCGCCGATCGGGATTGGTCCGTCCGGCGTTGACACGAGCGCGCGGTGCGGAAGACAAGCGGAAACCTGTGGGTGAGAGAAGGTGTCCGGCGACGCGGTCGCGGTTCCATCCGCCGGATCGACGAACCAGTGTCCCTGCGCGGGCCCCGAGATGCCGTACGCCCAGTGCAGCCCGGTGTTGAACCACTGCGGCGAGTTGGGCGCGCCGATCTGGCGCGCCAGCATCGCGCACATCTCGTCGTAGTAGATCTGCGCGTCGGCCTCGGAATCGAAGTACCCGTACTTCCAGCCCCAGTAGGTCCAGCAGCCGGCCATCCGGTTGAAGACCTGGCGGGCGTCCCGCTCCGAACCGAACTGCGCGTCGCGCGATAGCGTCGCCACATCGGCGACCGAGCGCTGCAGCCACTCGGGTACCCCCTCTTCGGCCACCCGGACCGTGGCCGTGGGCACGCCGGCCTTGCGGCAGTACTTCTGAGCGAGGACGTCTACGGCGACCTGGCTCCAGGTCGCCGGCACGAACACGTCGTTGGCCTCGAAGATGACCGATCCGTCTGGGTTGACGATCCGCGAAGAGCGCGGCTCGAAGACGACTCCGGCGTAGGGTTCGCCCGGGCGCGAATAGGTGCGCGTAAACTTCATGGGAGCTCCTCAATTATATCGAACAAGCGTTCGATTTTCAATGGCCGGCGGCAACGGGTCGGGACACCTATAGTGCCGTGCAGAACACTTTACCACAAGATATTGTGGTCCCTCTTGGAATCCTTGTGGGGATTCTGTGGGTATCTGGGTCAAATCAGTGGATGGCGAGCGAGCGGGTGGAGGGCGTGTGGAAAGCCCCGAGGATACCGGGGATAAACGGCGCAAGCCAAGCGCAATGTTCGGCCCGGACCGCTTCGCCCCCCGACTCTACGACGTTCCCCACGAGGAGCTTGAGGCGGCCGGAATCCGCGGTCTCATCGTCGACCTCGACAATACCCTCTTGGGCTTCCGGCAGACCGAGCTGGCGGACGAGCACCTCTCGTGGGTCTCGCGGGCTCACGAGCGCGGCTTTCGCATCGTGATGTTATCGAACAACTTCTCCGAGCGCGTGAACCTTCTGGCCGCGCAGCTGAACGTGGCCTGCATCCCCAACGCGCTGAAGCCGCTGCCCTTCGGGTTTCTGCGCGCGAAGCAGTGCTTGGGTATGCGTCGGCGCGAGATCGCGGTCGTGGGCGACCAGCTCTTCACCGACGTCCTAGGCGGCAAACTGTGCGGGCTCTACACGATCCTCACGGAACCCATCGAAGCCAAGGACTTTGCCGTGACGCGTGTCTTCCGGTTCTTCGAGCGGCTGATGCTGCGCGGGCGACGCGTATGAAGATTGCCCTAATAGGCGATCCTGTCGAACACAGCGCGAGCCCGCGGCTGCATCGCGGCTTCCTCGACGAGGCCGAGATCGACGGAAGTTACGTCACGATTCGGGTGGCGCTCGGCGGCGGCGTGGCGGCGATCCGGCGCCTGCGGGCCGATGGCTTCGTAGGCTGCAACATCACCTATCCATTGAAAGAAGAGGCCGTGCGCGCCTGCGACGCGCTGACCGACGAGGCGCGACGCGCCGACGCCGTCAATACGATCTTCTTTGACCGCGAGGCGTTGGGGACCAACACCGACGGCATCGGCGCGCGCACGGCGATCGAGGCGCTGCTGGACGAACCGGTCGCGCTCAAACGCATTGGAATCCTCGGGTACGGTGCCACGGCGCGCGCGATTCTCGCCGAGCTGCACGACAACGACGCGTACACGTTCGTCTGGGGGCGCGATGCGCGCCGCCGCGACGCAACCTGCCGGCGCTTCGAGGCGAAACCGTGGCCGAACGCCAATCCGCCGGAAATCGTGCTCAGCACCCTTCCGCCCGGCGTTGCGCTGCCGGAGAGCCTGGTCGCGCAGCTGCGCGCCGCCGACCTGGTGATCGACGCGAACTACGGGCCGCGCGCGAAGCTCGCGGAGCATCTGCGACGCGACGTCGTTCCGGGCGACGCGATGCTGGAGGCGCAGGCTCGTGCGAGCTTCGACTTCTGGCTCGCGCACCTGGACCGTATCGGCAGCGGTTAAACGGGGTCCCACTACGGAGAGGTGGCAGAGTGGTCGAATGCACTCGCTTGGAAAGCGAGCAGAGGTGATGAACCTCTCGAGGGTTCGAATCCCTCCCTCTCCGCCACATCGCACGTGCTGCACCTCACGCTGATCCGCCACGGGCCTACGGAGTGGCACGAGACGGGCCGCTTCCAGGGGAATACCGACCTCCCGCTGTCGCCGCGCGGGGAGTCGTACGCACGAGCGATCGCGCGCGCTCTGAACGGCGACGGCGTCCGTAAGGTCTACGCGAGCGATCTGCGTCGCGCGCGAGAGACGGCGCGTGCCGTTGCCGACGCGTACGGCGTGCCGCTCGTGGAGGACCGGCGCCTGCGCGAGTTTGATTTCGGTCGCTGGGAGGGGCTGACGTGGGACGAGATCCTCGCACGGGACCCCGAGCTTGCGCGCCGCCCGCGCAGCGCCGCGCGACACTATCGGCCGGCCGGCGGTGAGTCGTTCGAGCAAGTGCGGCAGCGCGTGCGAGCGTTTCTCGACGACGTGATCGCGAAGGGTGAATCGCCGGTGGCGGTCGTGACGCACGCGGGAGCGCTGCATGCGTTTTGCACGGAGCTGCAATTGGAGACCACGCGTTTCTCCCCCGGCGGAATCACCCGCGTTGCGATCGATGACGGCCGAGCGCGGCTTCTCAGCCTCGACGACGTGGCGCACTTGGATGGCTGACTGCGGCGCGATCGCGCTGTCGCTGGTCGCGGTCCTGGCGGGCGCCGGACCCGCCGCCCAGTCGCGCTCCGGCGTCGCGGGGCACTTCAAGGTGCCGCACGTCCGGCCGAGTCCAAGTCCCGGCGGTAGCAACAGCGTGGTGAGTAACGGCGGATTCGAGTCCGGCAAGGTCGACGGCGGGTGGTTCCAGTGCGGCGACGCGCCCGCATACGTCACGCGCGAGCATCCGCACTCCGGCGCGTACGACGAATACTCGGGAGCGATAAACGGTACGAGCGAACCGCGCGGTAATTCGGGCGTCTGTCAGGCGATCGCGATTCCGCCGGGCGGCGTGCTGACGGCGTACCTATACCAGCTGTCGGACGAGACGGACACCGGCTTTGCCTATCAGGAGGCGGATCTGCTCGACGATCGCGGCGACGTGGTCGTCAACCTATACAAGACCGTCAATTACAGGCCGGCGTGGGTGCGCGGCACCTGGAACCTCGGGGCGTACGCCGGCCATACCTATTGGCTCTACTTCGGCGTGCACGGCGATGGTTACGCGAAGCTGGCCACGGAGCAGTTCGTGGACGACGTGACGTTGACAGGCAGCGCGTCGCCGAAGGGCGAATGAACGCACCATGCAATTCCCGGACCAGACACCCGAACCGGAACGCATCGAGCAGCGGCGCATGGCGCGCACGCTCTTTTGGATAGGCTTCGGCGTCGGCGTGGCCGTCCTCGGCGGCGCCCTAGCGTACACGGCGATCCGCATCGCGTCCGCAGGCCGGCGCGAAGATCCGACGACCCAGCGCATTCAGGAGTTGATCGACGAAGCCAACTCCCTGCTCAAGGCGCTCGACGAGCAGCGACACAGCGCTTAAGCGCTCACCCGCGCTCGACGTGGGTGCCGAACTCGAGCTTTTCTTCACCGATCTGTTAGGCAACGGGCAAGGTGTCGCTCGCGCCGGCGAAATGGCCGTATTTTGCTTCGGCCCGCTGCCGCAGGAGCGCGCGCGCGTCCGCATCGTGGAGGTGAAGCGGCGCTATGCGGTCGGGGAGATGATCGAGCGGCTCTGCGATTCGCCCGATCGCGCGGAGCCGTTCTGCAGCGTGTTCGGAGATTGCGGCGGATGTCAGGTTCAGCACCTAGCCTATCCGGCTCAGCTCGCCTGGAAACGCGAGATCGTGCGCAACGCGCTCGCGCGGATCGGCGGATTGAGCGCCGTCGTCGGCGAGACGATCGGGATGACCGACCCGCGCGCCTATCGCAACAAGATGGCGCTGGTCGTGGAGCACGCCGGCGCGGAGTCAAGGCTCGGGTTCTATCGTCAGCGCTCGCACGACGTCGTGCCGATCGCCACGTGTCCGGTCCTCACGCCGCCGCTCGACGCAACGCTGGACCGTATCGAGGCGATGCGCGGTAGCGATCCCATGAAGCGCATGCTCGCCGACGCGCGGCACATCGTCGCACGCAGCGCCCGTGCCACCGGCCGGGTGGCCCTCAGCGTTACGACCGAGCGGCAGTCCGGCGCCGTCGCGCGAGCCGCGGAGGTCCTCATGCAGGAGGCGCCGTGGATCGCAGGCGTTGCCAACTCGTACGACCTGAGCAGCGTTAACGCGATCGCCGGACGGAACCAGCGCGTGCTGAGCGGCACGCCTGAGATCGAAGAGGAGATCGGCGGCGTTCGATACCGCGTGTCGGCGGCATCGTTCTTTCAGGTCAACGCCGAGATGGTCGGGCGCATCTTCGAATTTCTGTCGCCGCGGCTCGGCGAACCCGGCGTGCTCGTCGATCTGTACTGCGGGATCGGGACGTTCGCGTTGTTCTTCGCGAAGTGCGGCTGGAACGTCGTCGGCGTCGAGGAGAGCGCGCGGGCCGTTGCCGAGGCCGTCGCCAACGCGCGTCTCAATGGATTCGAATCGCGCGCGGCCTTCTTCGCCGGGCGAGTGGAGCAGGCGCTTGGGACGCAGCCGCTGCGCTCGGCGCTGCGTGCGGGGCCGACGGCGTTCTTGGATCCGCCGCGCAAGGGATGTGACGAGACGACGCTCGCGGCGATCGCCCGAGCGCGCGTGCCCCGGGTCTGGTATCTTTCCTGCGATGCCGCGACCCTCGCACGGGATTTGAAGTTCCTGACATCCAAGGGCTACCGCCTCGAAATCGTGCAGCCATTCGACATGTTTCCGCAGACCGGCCACGTCGAGACGCTGGTCCTCTTGGAGTACTCCGACCTTGTCAGCCGATAGCATCGACATTCGTTACGTCGCCACGCTCGCGCGCATTGCTCTGACCGACGAGGAGGTCGAGCGCTTCGGACAACAGCTCGGCGACCTGTTGGGCCACGTCAACGCGCTTGCGGAGCTCGACGTCTCGAACGTTGCGGCGACCGCGCAGGTCGTGGAGTCGCGTAACGTCACGCGCGACGACACCCCGCAGCCGTGCCTCGATCGCGAACGCGTCTTGACCGAGGCGCCGCAGCGGCAAGGCCCGTTCTTCCGCGTCCCGCGGATCCTCGCGGAGTAGACGCATGCCGGACGAGCCGATCGAACGCAGCGGCGCGGAGATCGCGGCCGACGTGCGCTCCGGCAGAGTCAGCGCGGTCGAGGTCACGGAGGCGACGCTCGCCCGCGTGCGCGACGTCGACGGCCTCTTCGGCAGCTATCTCACGGTGCTCAACGAGCTGGCGGTCGCGCAGGCGGCGAGCGTCGACGAGCGCGTCCGCCGCGGGGAAAAACTCCGGCTCGCGGGCGTGCCGCTCGCCGTGAAAGACAACATGTGTCTCGACGGTACACGCACGACGGCCGGCAGCAAGATCCTCGAGCATTGGATCGCGCCGTACACGGCGACGGCCGTCGCGCGCATGCTGGCCGCGGGCGCCGTTCCGATCGGCAAGGCGAACTGCGACGAGTTCGCGATGGGCAGCTCGTGCGAAAACTCGGCGCTCGGCGTGACGCGCAACCCCTACGATCCGTCGCGCGTTCCCGGCGGCTCCAGCGGCGGCTCCGCGGCCGCCGTCGCGGCGTACGAGGCCGCCATCGGGCTGGGCAGCGACACCGGCGGATCGATCCGCGAGCCCGGCGCGTTCTGCAACCTGATCGGATTCAAGCCGACGTACGGCCGCGTCTCGCGTTATGGCCTAATCGCATTCTCTTCGAGCCTCGATCAGATCGGGCCGCTGACGCGCACGGTCGAAGACGCGGCGCTCGCCTACGATGCGATGGCCGGTTACGACCCGATGGACGCGACCTCGATCGACCGCCCCGTCGAGACGACGGCGGATGCATTGCGTGCCGACCTCCGCGGCCTGCGGATCGGCATCGTCAAGGAGTTCGATACGGCCGCACTCGGCGACGGCATGGACGCGGTCTATCGCGATGCGTATCGCGATCTCGAGGGTCTTGGCGCGCAGCTGGTCGAGGTGTCGCTGCCGACCGCCGACTACGGCGTCGCGACGTACTACCTGATCGCGCCCGCCGAGTGCTCGTCGAACCTGGCGCGTTTCGACGGCGTGCGCTACGGCTTGCGCGTCGACGGCGACGACGTGCGTCAGATGTACGACCGGACGCGCGCCGCCGGCTTCGGACCCGAGGTGAAGCGCCGGATCCTGATCGGGACCTACGCGCTCTCGAGCGGATACTACGACGCGTACTACCTGCGCGCCCAAAAGGCGCGCACGCTGATCGCCGGCGACTTCGAGCGCGCCTTTGCGGCCTGCGATTTGATCGCGTGCCCGGCGACGAGCTGCCCGGCGTTCGAGTTCAACGCCAAGAGCGATCCATACAGCATGTATCTCATGGACTACTACACGATTCCGATGTCCCTCGCGGGGCTGCCCGCGCTCTCGGTTCCATGCGGATGGACCACTCCCGTAGGCGGAAGCGTCCCGATGCCGATCGGGTTGCAGCTCGCGGGGCCGGTGTTTTCCGAGCGGCTGTTGCTCGGCGCGGCGCACGCGTACGAGCGGGCGACGAAGCACGCGCGAGCGCGCAAGCCCGCGTCGGGGGTAAGCGCGTGAGCGGCGAATACGAAGCCGTAATCGGGATCGAGTGTCACGTCGAGCTGAAGACCGACACGAAGATGTTCTGCGGTTGCCGTAACGAGTTCGGGGGCGAGCCGAACACCAAGATCTGCCCCGTGTGTCTCGGCATGCCCGGCGCGCTGCCCGTCCCCAACGCCAAGGCGATCGAATTGATTCTGAAGACGGGCGTCGCGTTCGGCGCTGACATCCCCGCCTTTTCGAAGTTCGATCGCAAAAATTACTTCTATCCGGACATGCCCAAGGACTATCAGATCTCGCAGTACGACATGCCGCTCACGGTCGGGGGCGCGGTCAAGTATTGGATGGAAGACGGCACAATGCGGCACTGCCGCCTCACGCGCATCCATCTGGAAGAGGATACCGGCAAGTCGACGCACGGCGGCTCCGGCGACGGCCGCATCGCCGGCAGCGCGTACTCGCTGGTGGACTTCAACCGCGCCGGCGTGCCGCTGATGGAGTGCGTGTCCGAGCCGGAGCTGCACAGCGCGGCGGAGGCGATTGCGTATCTCGAGGCGCTGCGCCTGACCCTGCTGACGATCGGGGTCAGCGACGTGAAGATGGAGGAAGGCTCGCTGCGCTGCGACGCCAACGTCTCGGTCCGTCCCGCCGGCTCGACCACGCTCGGCACGAAGACCGAGATCAAGAACATGAACTCGTTCCGTTCGGTCGAGCGCGCGATCGCAAGCGAGATCGACCGGCAGGTCGCGTTACTGCGCGCCGGCGAGCGCGTCGTGCAAGAGACGCGCGGCTGGGACGAGATCAACGGCGTCACGCACTCGATGCGCAGTAAGGAAGAGGCGCACGACTACCGCTACTTCCCGGATCCGGATCTCGTGCCGCTGGAGATCGCCCGCGGCGACGTCGAGCGCATCGAGAAGAGCCTACCCGCGCTGCCGTGGCAGCGCTTCGAGCGCTACACGAAGTCGTATGGCATGGGCGTGAGGCCGGCCAACCAGCTGATCGACAACCTCGCGTTGGCCGACTACTTCGACCGGGTCGTGGAACGCAGCCGCAATCCGCAGCAGTCGAGCAACTTCGTGCTCGGCGACCTGTCGCGCCTCGCCAACGAGACCGGCGTGGCCGTGGCCGAGTCACGCGTCGTCCCGGAGCACCTCGCCGAGCTGATCGAGCTCGTCGAAAGCAAGCGCATCAACTCGAAGATCGCCAAGGAGCTCGTCGCGCGGATGTGGGAGGGCGCCGGCTCGCCCGCGGCGATCGTCGAGCGCGAGGGTCTCGCGCAGACGACCGATCGCGCGACGATCGAGCGCTTCGTGGACGACGTGCTCGCGGCCAACCCGAGCGTCGTCGCCGACTATCGGGCCGGAAAGACCAACGTGACGGGCTTTCTCGTCGGTCAGGTGATGAAGGCCTCGCGCGGCAAGGCGGATCCCGCGCTCGTCAACGAGTTGGTCAACGCGAAGCTCCGATCTTAAGGCCTTCGTAACGCGATGAGCCTCGCCGATTCGCGGACCCTCGAGGCAATTGACTTCGCCGGAGTGCGCGAGCGCGTCGTGGGCTTGACGCACACCGAGCGCGGCAAGGCCCTGGCGTCGCAGCTCTCGCCGCCGATGGATTTCGCCGACGTCCGCCGCGAGCAGCTGCGCACGGGGGCGCTGCGGTCGCTCCTGACCGGGGGCAGCGCGCACGTGCTGCGCGCCGTCGACACGTCGCCGCTGACGGCTGCCGCGCAGGTCGGCCGCGCGCTGGCCGGGAGCGACCTCCGCGCGATCGGCGACGCAGTAGCCGCGGCGGCCTCCGCGCATCGCGCCGTACGCGAACACAGCGACCTTGCCGGCGTCGTGGCGTCCTACACGCCGCTGCACGAGCTGCAGCGCTCCATCGTGGACGCGCTCGACGAGCGGGGCGCGGTCCTCGATCGCGCATCGCACGCGCTGGGGAGGATCCGCCGCAACTTGGCGCAGGCGCAGGCCGGCGCACGCGATCGGGTGAGCTCTATTCTCAATTCGGCGAAACACGAGAAAGCGATCCAGGATCGCATCGTCACGGTTCGCGACGGGCGCTTCGTGATTCCGATCAAGGCCGAGTTTGCGGGCAGCCTGCCGGGCATCGTCCACGACACGAGCGCGAGCGGGCAGACGCTCTTCATCGAGCCGCTCGCCGCGCTCGAGACGAACAACCGCGTCCGCACGCTGCAGATCGAAGAGGAGCGCGAGGTGCGGCGCATTCTCGACGCGCTCTCCGCGGACGTCGGGCGCAACGCGGCCGCGATCGAGGCCAACGTCGAGATGCTCGCAGTCATCGATCTTTTGGCGGCGAAGGCGGAGCTCGCGCTGCGCACGAACGCGGTTGCGCCCGAGCTGACCGACGAGGCCGTGCTCGCGATCGAGCGCGGGCGCCATCCGCTGCTCGACGAGCGCGCGGTTCCGCAGTCGCTCGCCGTCGACGACGCGACGCGCCTGCTCGTGATCAGCGGGCCAAATATGGGCGGCAAGACCGTCGCTCTAAAGATGGCGGGCCTGTTCGTGGTAATGGCCTACTGCGGCATGCAGCTCCCCGCTGCAGGCGGCACGCGCATCGGGCGCTTCGAGCGGCTCGTCGCGGACATCGGCGACGAGCAGTCGCTGGTGGCCAACGCCTCGACGTTTTCGGCGCATCTGCAGCGGATGCGCGAGATCTTGAGCGGTGCCGGCGCGAAAATGCTCGCGATCGTCGACGAGATCGGCGGCGGAACGGAACCCAGCGCCGGGGCCGCGCTCGCGCGCGCCATGCTGGAGCGGCTGCTCGAGCGCGGCGCCCGGGCGCTCGTCTCGACGCACTCGATGGAGCTGAAACTGTTCGCGCACTCCACGCCGGGCGTCGCGAACGCGAGCGTACGCTTCGATCCGCAGACGTTCGCGCCGACGTTCGAGCTCGACGTGGGAACGCCGGGCCAGTCGCTGGCCTTTCCGCTCGCCGCACGCCTCGGGATCGATCCGCAAATCGTGGAGCGCGCCGCCACGCTCCTGGAACGGCGCGAACGCGACTACGAGTCAGCGCTGGCGGAGCTCGCGGTGCGTAGCGCCGAGCTGCGCGAGGCGCGCGCCGGGCTGGAGGCCGAGCGCCGCGAGGCGTCGAGCGAGCTCGAGCGCTTGCGCGGCGAACGCGCGGAGCTCGAGACGCAGCGCCGCCGTTTCGCAGGGAGGGCCGAAGAGCGGCTGCAGCAGAGCCTGCGCGACTTCGTTCGCGAGCTGCAGCGGCGCGCGGCAGAGTCGGGCAGCGACTCCGAGCGCAAGCGAAAGGGGAAGGTGAGTTCGTCGCAGGCCATGCTGCTCGCGCAGACGATCGAAGCGATGCGCCGCGACCTCGGGATCGTCGCGGAAGAGAGCACGGGCGCGGACGATCGCGTCTTTACGCCCGGCGACCGCGTACGCATTCTCTCCCTCAATCAAGATGGCATCGTTGCGGAGGACTACGATGAGAGGTTGCTCGTTTCGGTCGGTTCAATGAAGATGCTGGTGGAGAAGAGCGACGTCCGGCGCGAGGCCTCGGCCGTTGCGGCCGCCTGGCGCGCCGGTGCCGCGAGCGCGCGTCTGAGCGCCGCCGCGCGCACGTCGGAGGCGCTGGACGTGCGCGGCAAGCGCTACGCCGAGGCGGAGCCGCTGGTCGAGCGCTGGATCGACGACGCGCTCCTCGCCGGCAACTCGCCGCTGCGGCTGATCCACGGCAAGGGCACCGGCATGCTCGGGCGCGGCCTGCAGGAGTATCTGCGCGCGCATCCCGGAGTGAAGAGCCTGCGGTACGGCAACGAAGAGGAAGGCTCGACCGGCGTCACGATGATCGAGCTGCGCACGTGAGCGATGCGGTCGACGCGCTGCTGGACGGTTTCGACCACGTCGAAACGAGCGCGGAGTTCCGCGAGCGTTTGGCGACCGGCAGGCCGCTGCGCGTCAAGCTCGGCATCGATCCGACGAGCGCCGATCTGCATCTCGGATTCATGGTCGTGCTGCATCAGCTGGCGCTGTTTGCGGAGGCCGGGCACCGCGTCACGCTGATCATCGGCGACTTCACGGCGCGCATCGGCGATCCGAGTGGCCGGAACGTGACGCGCCCGCAGCTCACGCGCGACGAGATCGAGGCCAACATGCAGACCTACCGCGAGCAGGCGGGCAAGGTGCTGGACCTCGAGCGCATCGAGCTGCGCTACAACTCGGAGTGGCTCGACGAGCTCTCGCCCGCGGATCTCGTGAAGCTGCTCGCCAAAACCACGGTCGCGCAGATGCTCGAGCGCAACGACTTTCGCGAGCGCTACGACGCGGGCGTCGCGATCTCGCTGCACGAGCTGCTCTATCCGGTCGCTCAGGCATATGACTCCGTCGCGATCGAGGCCGACGTGGAGCTGGGCGGCACCGATCAGCTCTTCAACCTGCTGCTCGGGCGCCAGTACCAGCGCGAGTTCGGTCAGCTTCCGCAGATTTGCGCGACGGTGCCGCTGCTCGTGGGTCTGGACGGCGAGAAGAAGATGAGCAAGTCACTCGGGAACTACGTCGGCGTCGCGGAGCCACCCGCGGAACAGTTCGGCAAGCTCATGAAGATCTCGGACGAGCTCATGCCGATCTACGCCCGGCTGGCGGCGTTTCGCTCGAAGTTCGACAGCGCGAAGCTCGCGACCAACCTCGCCGCCGGGCGCGCCAATCCGATGGAAGAGAAGAAGGAACTCGCGCAAGAGATCGTGGCGCGCTATCACGGCGCGTCGGCCGCGGCGAGCGCGCGCGAATTCTTCGAGCGGACCGTTCAGCGCAAGGAGATCCCAACCGAGTCGTTGCCGGAGATCGATCTCGGCGAGTGCAAGCGCGTCGCCGAGGTCGTCGTAAAGGCGGGCTTCGCGGAGAGCCGCCGCGCGGCGGAACGTTTGATTACGGGCAACGCCGTGAAGATCGACGGACAACCGGTGAGCGATCCGAATGCGCCGTGGACCGCCGTCGCTCCCGCGGTGCTCTCTGTCGGCTCGCGCCGGTTCGCGCGGGTCCTGCCCCGGCGCTAGACGTGCGCGACCAACTCCTCGACCTCCCGCGTCGTGAAGAAGTAGCGCGCTTTACAATACTCGCACGTTGCTTCCGTGCCGTCGCGCTCGCGCGACAGGCGCAGCAACTCGTCGGCGCCGAGGCCCAGGAGCAGCGCCTCGACCTTCGCGCGGCTGCAGCGACAGGCGAATCGCACGGCCATCTCGTGCTGGGAGTGCAGCTCCCAATCGCCCGCGAGCTCGTGCAGCAGCGCGGCCGCATCAGCGCCGTGCACGATCAGCTGCGTCACCGGCGGCATCCGCGCCGCGCGTCGTTCCAGCTCGGCTAGCGCGCGTTCGTCGGTGCCCGGCAGCGCCCGCGCGAGAACTCCGCCGGCTGCGACGACGCCGCCCGGATTGGCCAGCACGCCGATCGCGACGACGCTGGGGATTTGCTCCGACTGAGCGAGATACACCGCGAGATCCTCGGCGATCTCGCCCGAGCGAAGCGGAACGACGCCGACGTACGGCTGCCCGATGTCGCTCGAGCGCGTGACCTGCAGCGACCCGGCGCCGACCGCTCCCGCGACGTCGAACTTGCCGCGTGCATCTATCGGCAGATCTACCCGCGTGTTTTGCGCATAGCCGCGCGCGCCCACGGCGCAGGCGTCCAATAACCACGCGTCGGCTGCGAGCGTCCCGAGCGGGCCGCTCCCCGCGATCTGGAGCGAGATACGCTCGTTGCCTTTCAGCTGGGCGCCGAACAACGCGGCACCCGTGGTCAGACGCCCTACGGCGGCAGTGGCGGTGGGCCAGAGGTCGTGCCGGTCACGGATCTCGGCGACCAGATCGGTAGCGATCGCGGCGAAGAGGGCGATTCCGGCGTCGGGCGCGGACGCGGCCAGCAGCGTATCGGGCATGAGGGGGCGTCTGATTCAGAGGCCCGCGCTTTTCCTCCAAAGAAGCGAATGCAATGCGCGTTCTCGTGTTGCACGGACCGAACCTCAACCTGCTCGGCGAACGGCAGCCCGAGATCTACGGGACGCAGACGCTCGCCGAGCTGAATGCGACGATTGCGGAGGACGGGAAGAAGCTCGGCCTAGAGGTGCGCTGCGAGCAGCATAACTCGGAGGGCCGGATCATCGACGCGCTGCACGCTGCGAGAGGCGCGTACGTGGGCGTCGTGATCAACCCGGGCGCATACGCGCACTACTCGTACGCGATCGCGGACGCGATCGCCGCGATCGGCATTCCCGTCGTCGAGGTGCATCTTTCGAACATCGCGGCGCGCGAGCCGTTCCGCCGTACCAGCGTGACGGGGGCCGCCTGCCGCGGGACGGTCAGCGGGCTGGGGGCGCGCGGCTATGTCTTGGCGCTGCGCGCGCTGTCCGAAATCGTTTCGGCGTGAGCTCGGTGCCCGGAAGGAGCGCACATTCGGCCTGCGTATATCCCCGGGGCGGAGGAGATCCGACTTGACGAAAGCCGACGTAAACGAAGGAGCGTTGCAAACGGGCGACTGCGTCGCGCTGAAAACCGATGAGAAGATGCAGATCAATCGCACGGGCTGTAGCGAAGCTTGGTTATCGCGCTAGTCTGGGGGACTAGAGATCGCTGGTTCGAATCCAGTCAGCCCGAAATTCCTTCGGCCACGTGGCACCAATGATGAAAATCGGAACGCTCGAGATGAAGATCGCGCGGGTCGAGGGCTTCCAAGTCCGAATTCGCACCGCTGATGGGCGCGACATCCGCTCCGATCGCGAGGGCATGCCGCCGTGGCCGTACGAGGTCGGAGCGCGCGACCGCTGGTCCGTCGCGAAGTGGAAGCAGGAGCGTTTCGTGAACCTTTATCCCGGCTTCGGCGTGGACGTGCTCGACGGCAATGGCGACATCATCGAGTTCGGCCAGACGCTGCTGGAGACGGTGCGCGACAGCTACGACTAACACCGCGGCGTCGAGTCACTCGTAGCCGAGCTTGCGTACCAGCGCGGCCACCGCAGTATCCAGGTCGCCGATCCCCGTCACGATGTCCGCGAACTCCGCGATGATGCCGTAGTGACGCATCTCCTGCGCGAACTCAGGATCGTCTCGCTCGACGGCCGTCATGGTGCGTATTAAGGTTCGTAAGCGCTCGTTGAGCGTCGCCGCGCGGCGCATGACCAAATTCACGTCGTCCTGGGCCGAAACCATACCAAAGTTAATTTCTTTCGCGACGCCGCGCTCCTTGCGGGCGAGGTTGCCGTCGCCGGCGTGGCCAAGAAAAGCATAGCCATGAGCTTACGACCAGCGCCTATCGCCGCGCGCCAGGCCGCGTTTTTATTCGCGCTCGTGGCCGCGATCGCGACGCTCGTCGCCTGCGGCAGCGGCATCGCAGGCCGGCCGGTCCCATCGCTCACCCCCGAATCGAACACCAACGCTGCGCTATACACCGGAAACATGGCGGCAGCAAAGGCCATTCCGATCAAGCACGTGGTCATCGTCATTCAGGAAAACCGCAGCTTCGACAACCTGTTCGCGACGTTTCCCAGAGCAGACGGCGCGACCGAAGGAAAAGCCGCCGCGATGCCTCCGTCGATCCGGCAAAATTGCTCGCCGCCGATCGTGAAGCCGACCAGCGTTCCGCTCAAGAAGATGCCGCTCGCGGCGGGGCTCGACATCGATCACATCTACCACGGCTACCTCAAGGAGCTCGACCACGGCAAGATGGACGGCTTCGACTTGATCGGCTCGGGTTCCAACGGGAGCAGTGCCCCCGCCTGCTTGTACGCGTACCAGTACGTGAACCCGGACGACGTCGTGCCGTACTGGGACATCGCCCGGCAGTATGTGTTGGCGGATCACACCTTCCAGACACAAGGGAGTTCGAGCTTCACAGCGCATCAGGACTTGATCGCGGGCGGCACCGAAATATCGCCGACCCAGGCGCTCATCGACAATCCAACCTATTTCCCGTGGGGATGCGACGCGAACAAGACCGTGCGCACCTCCGTGATAGAAAAGTACAGCGGAAAGGTCTTTGTCGACGGACCCTTCCCGTGTCTGAACTACCAAACCATGCGCGATCTCCTCGACGCCAAGAGCGTTTCCTGGAAGTTCTACGCGATGGCCGTCCATAAGGACAGCGGGGGACCGGGAATTTGGAGCGCCTTCGACGCGATCCGCGCCGTGCGCTACAGCCCGGAATGGCACACCAACGTCACGCGCAGCAACCTGGACTTCTTCAAAGACGTCTCGCAGGCCCAGCTGCCCGACGTCGCGTGGATCACGCCGGACGCCGTGAACTCCGATCACCCTGCCGAGAAGAGCGATACGGGGCCGTCGTGGGTCGCGTCGATCGTCAACGCCGTAGGCCGGAGCCGCTACTGGAACTCTACCGCCATCGTCATCGTTTGGGATGATTGGGGAGGGTTCTACGATCACGTACTGCCGCCGCACCCGAGAAATTGGCAGGGCGGCCCGGGCTTCCGCGTCGCGATGCTGATCGTCTCGGCCTACAACAGGCCCCATGTCGATCACACCGTCTACCATTTCGGGAGCATCTTGCACTTCATGGAAAACGTCTGGAACCTGGGCTCGCTCGGTAACGACGACGCCTCGACCAGCATCGGCACGGCCTTCGACTTCAGGCTGCCGGCGCGCAAGTTCAAGCTGATCCCGTCGAAATACTCGCTCGATTTCTTCCTGCACCAGAAGCCCTCGGGCCGACCGCCCGACACCGAATAGAACGGAGAGCGCCATGCGCCGCCTTTTGCCCCATCTGTGGATCTGCGGACTCGTCGTAGGCATCGGCCTGAGCGGCTGCGGCGGCGCCTCTTCGTCGCTGGCCGGCGGGATGCCGCCGGTGCAACAAAAAACACCCAGTTCCGGCAGCTCGCCGATACAGCACGTGGTGTTCATCGTGCAGGAGAACCGCAGCTTCGACAACCTCTTCGCGGACTTTCCCGGCGCCGACGGGGCGACGCGCGGACGCATGAAGGTGAAGTCCGGCGGCAAGTATCGCGACATCTGGGTCACGTTGAAGGCGCACGCGCTCGTGACGCCCTTCGACATCCAGCATTGTCACGCGGCGTTCCTCACCGACTACGACGGCGGTAAGATGGACGGCTTCGGTCAGGTAAGCAAGGGCGCGTGCGGGACGCAGGGGCCACCGGTGGGGAAGGCGGTCTACCAATACGTCGAGCCGTCGCAGATCCAGGCGTACTGGGCGATCGCGAATGAGTGGGGCTTGGCCGATCACATGTTCCAGAATCAGGGCAGCGGAAGTTTCATCGCGCACCAAGACCTGATCCGCGGCGGCAGCCAGATCGGCAGTAGGTACAGCCTCGTGGACAATCCCAACATCATGCCCTGGGGCTGCGATTCCGGCCCCAAGAGCAGGACGTCGCTCATCACGGAGAAGGGCAGGTATCTGCCGTACGTACACAAGGGCCCGTTCCCGTGCACGAACAAGTTCCCGTCGTCCTCGTATTACGAGGTGATCAGCGACCTGCTCGACAGCAAGGGCGTGAGTTGGCACTACTACTCACCTTGCTTCAAAGGCTGGAACAAGAATAATTGCGACGGCGGCTGTCCGGCCCTGTGCTCGGGCGGAATCCTCAACGCCTATGACGTCATCGCGTCCGTGCGCTACGGCTCCGAATGGGGCACGAACGTGTCGATGCCCGAGACGAACATCTTCAACGACATCACAAACGGAAATCTCGCCGCGGTCTCGTGGGTGATCCCGTCGGACGCCAACTCGGATCATCCGGGTGAGGGATGCGGCTGCGACGACGGGCCGGCGTGGGTCGCGAGCGTCGTCAACGCGATCGGACTGACCAACTATTGGAACTCGACCGTCATTATCGTTCTCTGGGACGACTGGGGCGGCTTCTACGACCACGTCGCACCGGACGAAACGCCGGGCTGGGGCGGCAACGGCTTCCGGATTCCGATGCTCGTCTTGTCGCCGTACATGAAGAAGGGCGCGGGAAGCAACGGCGGTTACGTCTCGTCCACGCCGTACTCGTACGGCAGCCTGCTGCGCTATGTCGAGGACAACTGGAACCTCGGACGCCTAGGCACCTCCGACTCGGCCGCGAACAGCATCGGCGATATGTTGAACTACACGCAGAAGCAGCGCGGGTTCACGAAGATCCCCTCGTCGCACTCGCTCGAGTATTTCGAGCGTCACGCAGGGACGCCGCAGAACGGTGACCCCGAGTAACCCCTCGCGTTGGCGCGCACCGGCGCTCGCTGCGGCGCTCGCACTCGCCGCCTGCGGTGGCGCTCACCAGACGCTGCCGTCGCTGCAGAGCGACGCGGTCTTGCAGAATCTCGACGCCACCGGCGCCGGCAAGATCACGCACGTCGTCTACATCGTGCAAGAGAACCGCAGCTTCGACAATCTCTTTCAGGGCTATCCCGGCGCGGATACGGTCTCGCAAGGCAAGCTCTCGGATGGAAAGACCGTCAAGCTCGTGCCCGTGAGCCTCGCGACGCAGTACGACATCGACCACTCGGCGACGGCGATGTTCCAGGCCTGCGACGGGAGGGGACAGCTTCCCGGGACAAAGTGCCGCATGGACGGCTTCGATCGTGAGCAGACGGTCGACGCCCCGCGCGATCTGAGGCATCCGCAGTTCGTCTACGTGCCGCACGACGAGTCGAAGCCGTACTTCGACATGGCACACGAGTGGGTCGTGGCGGACCGCATGCACCAGTCGCATCTCGACGAGAGCTTCGTAAGCCACCAGTACATCATCGCGGCCCAGGCCGACTCGAGCGTCAACCTCCCCGGCGGGTTATGGGGCTGCCCGGGCGGCCGCAGCGACCGCGTGCGGACGATCCGACACGATCGCGGGTATGGACCTAGCGAGGTGCCGTGCTTCGACTATCAGACGCTCGGCGACGAGCTCGACGGGGCGAAGCTGACCTGGAAGTTCTACACGAGCCGCTACGGCAGCGAGTCTAGCGGCGACGGCAACTGGTGGTCGAGCTATCAGGCCGTGCGTCACATCTACAACGGCCCCGACTGGGGCAAAGACGTGATCTCGCCGGCGAAGCGCTTCCTGCTCGACGTGCCGAACGGCCGGCTCGCGAACTTCACGTGGATCACGCCGATCTGCAGCAACTCGGATCACGTCAATTGCGGCGGCGGCTACGGACCGTCCTGGGTCGCCGCGCTCGTCAACACCATCGGCGAGAGCAAGTTCTGGGACTCGACGGCGATCTTCGTGCAGTGGGACGATTGGGGCGGACTCTACGATCACGTCAAGCCGCCCTATAAAGACTACGACGGCCTCGGCTTCCGCGTTCCGCTGCTCGTGATCTCGCCCTACGCGAAACGCGACTTCGTCGCACATGAGCAGTACGAGACGACCAGCGTGCTGCGCTTCGCGGAGGATCTCTTCGGGCTGGACCAACTCGCCAAAGCCGACAGTCGCGCGACGTCGCCGGCGCGCGACTGCTTCGACTTCTCGCAGAAGCCGCACAGGTTCGTCCACATCAAGGCGCCCAAGGGGCGAGAATTCTTCCTACATCAGCAAGAAGACTATCGCGCCCCCGACTATGAGTAGCTCCCCTCCCATTGTGACGAACCAACTCCCCGCACTTGCCGCCGCGCTCGTTCTCGCCGCTTGCGGTGGCCGCCAAGCGCTCCCGCAACAGATGCAGGGCGCTGCGGCGTTGCAAGACCTCGCGGCGACGGGTGCGGGCAAGATCGAGCACGTGGTTTACATCGTGCAGGAGAACCGTAGCTTCGATAACCTGTTTCAGGGCTATCCCGGCGCGGACACCGCCTCTGAAGGCAAGCTCAAGGACGGGAGGACCGTGAAGCTCGTGTCCGTGAGCCTCGCGACCAAATACATCATCGACCACTCCTCGAAGGCGATGTTCGAGGCGTGCGATGGAACCGGCACGCTGCGCGGCACGGACTGCCGCATGGACGGCTTCAGCCAGGAGAAGGCGTACTTCTGGCCGGTGCAGATCAAGCATCCGCAGTACGTCTACGTGCCGCACTCCGAATCGGCGCCGTATTTTGCGATGGCGCACGAGTGGGTCTTGGCCGACCGCATGTTCCAGTCGCAGCTCGACGAGAGCTTCACGGCGCATCAATACATCATCGCGGCGCAGGCGGGGCACAGCGTGAATCTTCCCGTGACGCTATGGGGCTGCGACGGCGGAAGCTTCGACTCGGTTCCCACGCTCACGGCGGACCGGAAGATCGGGCCATCCGAGCGGCCCTGCTTCAACTATCGCACCTTGGGCGACGAGCTCGACCACGCGGGCCTATCCTGGCGCTTCTACACGAGCAAGTACCGCAGCCCGTCGAGTGGACAGGGCAGCTACTGGTCCGGCTATCAGGCGGTGCGGCACATCCGCCACGGCCCGGATTGGAAGAAGGACGTCATCACGCCGCAGAGCCGCTTCCTCACCGACGTCGCCGCTGGTCAGCTCGCGAACTTCACGTGGATCACGCCGGTCTGCAACGACTCCGATCACGTCAACTGCGGCGGCGGCCAGGGTCCGTCGTGGGTGACGGCCCTGGTCAACGCCGTCGGCAAGAGCAAGTTTTGGAAGACGACCGTGATCTTCGTGCAGTGGGACGACTGGGGCGGCCTGTACGATCACGTACCCCCGCCGCACAGGGGCTTCGACGGCTTGGGATTCCGCGTGCCGTTGCTCGTGATCTCTCCCTATGCGCTGCGCGACCACGTAACGCACGTGCAATACGAGACCGCGAGCGTGCTGCGCTTCGCGGAGGATCTCTTCGGCCTCGATCAGATGGCCGGCGCCGACCGGCGCGCCGCGTCGCCCGCGAAGGACTGCTTCGATTTCTCGCGGCTTCCGCGCAAGTTCATCCCGATCAAAGCACCGTGGGACGAGCGGTTCTTCCGTACGCAGCCGCCCGACAACCGGCCGCCCGACGACGGCTAACCTCCCGGCGTCGTGCCGTTATTCTGAGTCTATCGGCTCGTTCGACGGCGGCAGATGCTCGAAGTACGCGCGTGAATGCGACGACGGAATCGCCACGAACTTGCGCTGTTGCTGCGAGAAGTCGAACGAGTCGATGATATTGTTGGCGCGCGTGTCGGTGGTGCCGAGACGGCCGAGACTCCAGATGTCTTCGACGAACTTGATGATGCTGCCGAACTCGTACTGCGTGTGCGAGATGTAGCCGGGCTTGCTCGGCACGGCCTCGCGCGCGTAGGGCGAGACGACCATCATCGGAACGCGGAATCCGAGCCCGCCCCAGTGGTCAAACGACGGCGGCGGCACCTGATCGTAGAAGCCGCCCCAGTCGTCCCAGGTGACGATGATCGCGGTGGAGCCCCAGTAGTTGCTCTCGCCGATCGCGTTGACGACGCTGGCGACCCACGCCGGCCCCCCGGCCCCCGAACCGGCGCCCGGGTGATCGGAGTACGGCGCCTCGGGTATCACCCACGACACGCTCGGCAGCGTTCCGTTCGTGATATCGTTGAAGATCGTCTTGTCGGGTGAAATGATGTTCGTCTTCCACTCCGGACCGTTGCGCACGGACCAGATCATGTCAAACGCGTTCCACAGCGCGCCGGCGCCGCTGAGCGCCGGCGTGTAATACTTCCACGAGACCGACTTCGCGTCGAGCAGATCCGCCAGCGTCTTATAGTAAGCGCCCGAGCCGGGAAACCTGTTCGTACACGGGAACGGGCCTTTCTTCGGTCCTTGGATGCCGCTCCCGGTCCAGACTAACATGGACGTCGTCGTGCCGCTCGGCGCGTCGCAGCCCCACGGCGTTTCCGTCGGAAAATCCACCAGCGCGTCGTCGAGCGCGGCGTCGAATGTCGTGCCGCCGCGGATCAGATCCTGATGCCCAGTGAAACTGCCGCTGCCTTGCGTCTGAAACATCTTATCGGCGAGCACGTACTGCCCGGCGATGTCCCAGTAGGGCCCGAGCTGCGCCGGATTCACGTACTGGTACGGGTTGCGCCCAGCCTGCGGGCTGCACTTGCTGCCCTTGCCGCCGCCCTCGAGGTAGAACCCGTCCATCTTGCCGCCGTCGTAGTCTTTCAAAAACCCGCTGCGCGAATGCCCGAAGTCGCACGGCCAAGTGAGATTGACCGCTTTCAAACGAATGGTCTTCTTGCCCATCTTGCCCTTCGTCGTCCCGTCGGCGCCGGGAAACTTCGCGAACAGATCGTTGAAGCTCCGGTTCTCCTGGATCATGATGATGACGTGCGAGATCGGAATCGTACGGTGCTTGTGCGAGTCGGAAAGCCTCTGGAACGGCACCCCGCCGCCGGCCCCTCCGCCGCACGACGAAAGGACGAACGCTCCAGCCAAGAGTGCAACGCGAAAACGGCTCATGCGCAAAAGTTCTCCGCTATTCAGAATCGACGGGAATATTCGAGGGGGCCTGGTGCTCGAAGTGCTCCATCGGGTACTTCGATGGAATCTTCTTAAACTTACGCGGCGGCTGCGTGAAATCGAACGAGTCAACGATGCTGTTGGCGCGCGTGTCGGTCGTGCCGAGCCGCGGCAGGCCCCAGTTGTCCTCGATGAACTTCAGGATACTGCCGAACTCGTATTGCGTGTGCGAGATGTAGCCGGGCTTGCTCGGCACGGCCTCGCGCGCGTACGCCGAGACGATGATGCAGGGAACGCGGAATCCGAGACCGCCCCAATGATCGAACTGCTGCGACCCGATCGGCGGAGGCGGCACCGCATCGTAGAATCCGCCCCAGTCGTCCCACACGACGACGACCGCGGTGGACTGCCACAGCGGGCTCTGGCCGATCGCGTCAACGACGCTCGCCACCCACGACGGTCCGGTGTCTTTCGCGGCCGATCCGGGATGATCCGAGTTGGCCCCGTCGGGAATCAGCCACGACACGCTCGGGAGAGTGCCGTTCTGGATGTCGGTGAAGATCTTCGTCTCCGGCCAGACGACCTTCGTGCCCCACTCCGAGCTGTACCGGACCGAGGCGATCATGTCGAAAGCGTTCCACAGACTGCCGGTCGACTTGAGCGGCGGCGTGTAATACTTCCACGTGATCTGCGCCGCGTCGAGCTCGGCGGCCAGCGTCTGATAGTAGCTGCCCGATCCGGGAAACTTGTCGGTGCACGGGAACGGGCCTTTGTTGTGCTCGCCGTGGATGCCGCTTCCCGCCCAAAGCAGGTACGACGTCTTGGTGTTCGGCGGATACGCGTCGCAGCCCCACGGCGTGTTGGTCGGAAAGTCCACTAGCGCCTCGTCGAGCGCGCTGTCGAATGTCGTGCCGCCGCGGATTAGATCTTGATGCGCGGTGAAGCTCCCGCTGCCTTGCGTCTGGAACATCTGGTCGGCGAGGACGTACTGCCCGGCCATGTCCCAGTACGGCTCGATCTGCGCCGGATTTACGTATTGGTACGGCCGGCGGCCGGCCTTCCCGACGCACTGTGAGCCGTTGCCGCCGCCCTCGAGATGGAACCCGTCCATCTTTCCGCCGTCGTAGTCTTCGAGATAGCCATTCCGCGAATGCCCGAAGTCGCACGGCCAGATGAGGTCGACCTTCTTCAAGCGGATGCGCTTCTTGCCCAGCATGCCGTGCGCCGTTCCGTCCGCACCGGGAAACGTCGCGAACAAATTGTTGAAGCTGCGATTCTCTTGAATCACAATGACGACGTGCGAGATGACGCCGGAGCTTCGGTGGTGGCGATGCGCATCGACCAGCGCGGGCGTCACGCCGCCGGACCCGCTGCGATAACCGCCGCCGCACGCCGCGAGAACGAACGCAACGGCGAGGGCAGCACAACGGGAACGCTCCATGCGCGCGCCCTTCGGCGCCCTACCCGCTCGACCCCGCCCGCATGCGTTTCAGAAGTTCGCCGATATAGTCCGGCTCGCCGGCATCCTGATGACGCTGGTACTGTTTTGCGTCGAACAGCCAATCCGGAAGGGAAGCGGGCAGGCCGATCTCGTCGTTGGTTACGTCGAAGACGAACGAGACAGGCGCGTCGTCCCACGTCCAGATGGCGCGCGTGACGACCCAGCATCCGAGCACGTTGCGGAAGTTCACCGTCACGTCGGTCGGGCTCAGCGGCGCGTTGGGAAAGGGACGGTACGTCCCGACGAAGTGCGCCTTCCACAAATCAAAAGTGTTCACGTCGATCCAAAGATCGCGCAGGTTGTGCTGCTCTGGGTCGGTTCGCGGGCCCAGTTGTAAATGATAAACGTGGTGACCGTCGACGTCTTCGATCGGCAGCGTGCCCGAGCGGGTAAAGCCGAACGCGTAGGGCGACTGCGCGATCGCGACGACGGTGGCGATCGTCTTGAGACCCTCGACGTCGGGCTGCATCATCACGCCGCCCGGCGGCGCGACGCGCACCGAAGACCGCATCCTCCACGCGAACGGTCCTAAGAACTCGCCCTCGATCGTCGCCGGCGGCAGCTTGCCGCTCGGAATCGGATCGCTGACGTTCTCCATGCCGTCGGAGAGGCGCACGGCGTAGCGATTTGTTTCGACGCTCGTCTTCTCGCCGGTGTAATACCCCATCGGCCGTTCGCGGATGTTCCAGGTCGCGGACCATACGGCGTACGGCGGCACCGGATACGACTGCAAGCGCCGGAACGCCGCGTCGAAAATCTTCTGTGGGGTCATCGCCCCGGCCACGCCGGTTTGCGGCGCGACCGGGGCGGTCGCGCCGAGGAGCGTAATCGCGAGGGTCAAAAGACCCCGGTTGATCATGGCGTTATTTACTCGCAACGATTCGCCGCAGTTACAATCGCTCTCTCGAAAGGGCCTGCTCGAGGCGGCGGCCTCGTTCGGCGTGCTCGCGGCCATCGCGAACGTCCCCGCGGTGGCGGCCGAGGCCGCCGGCGTCGTCGGCGCGTGGAGCCTCGTGAGCTTCAACATTGATCAAGGCAAAGCCACACAGGAGCCCCGCTTCGGCCCGGAGCCGGTCGGCTATCTGATCTATACGGCGCAGGCCTGCATGGCGGCGGTACTCGGCGGCACGCGTCGCCCGGAACTTCACTCGCCCGCCGGCACGAGCGCGTCCGAGACGCAGCGCAACGAGTCGCTGCGCAACTTCCTCGCCTATGCCGGGCGCTATGAGATTCGCCGCGACCGCGTCTTCCACCATGTCGAGGTGAGCGTCTTCACCGATCTGGTCGGCGTCACGCTCGAGCGGCAGTTCAAGATCGCCGGCGACACGCTGACCATCCGCACGCTTCCGCCCAAGATCTGGGGCAGCTCGAACGTGCTCGTATGGAAACGCGCATGACGGCCATGACGGCCGCCGAACGGCGAGCGTACGACAGCTTATCGTACACGCATCGTAAAGAATACGTCCTTTGGATCGAAGACGCGAAGAGAGCCGAGACGCGCGCACGGCGAATCGAAAAAGCTCGTGAAATGCTTCGCGTGAAAGGACGGTCGACCTAAATGCTCTCCAAACTCGCCGTCGCCGTGTTGTTCTGCGGGCTCGCGACGAGCGCCGCGGTGCCGGCGCTCGCTCAGCCGGCTCCGCCCACCGCGTCGCCTGCTCCCACTGTGGAGCCCGCAACCCAATCGGCCCCGGCGCCGACCAGCAAGCAGACGGCGGATTTCACGAGCTTCTTCACGCAGGTGCTCGCCGGACACGTGCCGAGCGGAAACATCTCCCCGGAAGTGAAGTCCGGCTTCACGCAGCAGCTATTGGGGCAGCTCGATGCCGCGTTTGCAGGCATGGGGAAGTTTCGGGAGTTGCAGTTCGTTAGCGCGGACACGATGCAGCAGTATTTGCGCTACCATTACAGCGCCGTGTTCGAAAACGGGTCGCAAGGCATAATGTTCGTTCTCGATTCGAACGGAACGCTCGTCGGTTTTTTCCAAGACAGATCCGCTGCCAATCCGCAGTAGGCTCAGAAAGGACGCTCGACCTAAGATGCTCTCGAAACTCGCGGCCGCCGCGCTGCTCTGTGGGCTCACGATGAGCGCCGCAGCCCCGGTCTGCGGGCAGCCGGCTCCGCCCACCGGACAGCCCGCTCCGCCCACCGGACAGCCCGCTCCGCCCACACTCGAATCGGCGCCGGCGCCCGACAGCGCGCTGACCGGGCGCTTGACCAGCTTCTTCAAGACCGTGCTCGCCGGCCATGTGCCGGCCAGCGGCATCTCTTCGCAGATGCGGCAGGGCTTCACGCACGAGCTACTGGCGCAGATCGACGGCGCGTTCGCGGGGCTCGGAAAGTTCCGGCAGTTGCAGTTCGTGCGCGCGGACTCGATGCAGCGGTACCGGCGCTATCACTACCTCGCGGTCTTCGAGCAGGGCTCGCAACGCGTCATGTTCGTTGTCGATTCCAATGACACGGTCGTCGGCTTCTTCAACGACGAGGCCCCTCCGAATCCTCAGTAGCGCCCTTCCTCTTGTCATCCTGAGCACGGCGCGCCGCGCCGTAGCCGAAGGACGAAGGGCGGGCGCGATGCGCAGTCCTGAGCGAGCGCAGCGAGACGAAGGACGTTGTTGCGGGAAACCGTTGCGCTTCCTTATAAGTACTGTGGCCCCCAGGTCTACTATGGAGAGGAGCGTTTGTGAGAGGATCCTTGAAACTTTCTTCGCTGGTGGTGGCGCTGGCAATTGCCGGCTGTAACGGGGCCGGCCCGTCGAGCACCCCAACGGCCGGTGTCCAGTCGCAAGGCGGACCCTCCACGTCCGCGCACTTCGTGCCGGACTGGAAAGCTAAACACGAAGCCTGGCCCGGCTGCAAACTTCTGGTCGGACGCGTAATGTGTCACGTGTTGATCGTGAACCGGGGCGGGAAGCCGCCTTGCTCGCCCTCCAGCAGCTGCGGCTGGCGACCCATCGACTTGCAGACTCGCTATAACCTTACCCCCTCGTTGGGCAAGGGATCGGGAACGATAGTCGCGCTCATCGAGCTTGGCGACGAGCCTAATGCTCAGTCTGATCTCGCGACGTACCGCACGGAGTTCGGATTGGGAACGGCGACATTCTTTAAGTTCAATGAGGAAGGCCAGCAGAGCAACTATCCTGAGAGCTGCCAGGACTTCGGCTGGTGTATCGAGACCAACCTCGACATCGAAATGGTTTCCGTAAGTTGTCCCCTGTGTACGATCTATCTAATCGAAGGCGGCAACTGCGGCGGCGTGGTCTGCGGCCTGGAGAAGGCCGAAGCGACCGCCGTGAAGCTCGGAGCCACGATCCTCAGCAATAGCTGGGGATGCAGCAGCCTCAACTACGGCGAGAACTGTGGCGATCCGAACTTCCCGAACTACTTCGATACACCAGGCGTCGCGTATATAGCCTCGTCCGGCGACAACGGATATCCGGAAATCGAATGGCCGGCGGCGCTCGCAAACGTGCTCGCCATAGGCGGCACGCAATTGGCAAAGTCCGGATCGACCTACACCGAAACGGCCTGGGACGGCGCGGGGGCGGGCTGCGCGACCACCACGCCCAAGCCGTCGTGGCAGCACGATCCCGACTGTACCGGCCGAACGATCGCGGACATCTCAGCCGAAGCGGGCTGCAGCCCCGGCGTCGCCGAGTACATCAGCAGCTACGGCGGCTGGATTGACGTCTGCGGGACGAGCGTCGCGGCGCCGCTCACGGCGGGCATCGTCGGCCTCGTCGATAATCCGGGCAGCTTCACCGGCGGCAAAACATTCTGGGACCTTTCGAGAAGCCAACACCGGAGGCAGCTGCACCAGATCACGTCCGGGAGTGATGGCAACTGTGGCAACTATCTCTGCGAGGCCGGCCTACCGAGGAGCGCTGGCGGCTACAAAAAATACAGCGGGCCGACCGGATGGGGAACCCCAAACGGCATCAAGGCGTACTAATCTCCCAGTGTCACCCTGAGCCCTTCGACTCCACTTCGACGGGCTCAGTGTCGCTCAGGACAGGCTCCGTCGAAGGGGCGAGGCATCCAGGCCTCGCCCCTCTCTCTGTGTCATCCTGAGCGTAGCGAGCGCAGCGAGCGAAGTCGAAGGACGCGAATGTCTCATAGCCCTGAGCGAGCGCAGCGAGTCGAAGGGCGGTGGTAACACCACGTTACCGCCGCGCCCTCGGGGAAGACGGCACGCACCCGTGATTCGGCCGGATGCGGCGCCGTATGCAACCGCGATGTAACTGATCGTGCATCCGCGGAAAGGCCACGAAAGTGAGATCCAATCGGCGATCAGCATGCTCAATGCGGTTTCCCTCGATCACGAGGTATCGATCGCCGAGCCGACGTGCGACGATCTTATCTAAATCGGGTTCTCCCGAATGGTAATGTTGTGCTCGAGACTAAGTCAAAGCGGAAAAACCAAGTCTCGCCGTCGCGTCGAACCGGCCGGCGTCGCCTAAGTTGGCAGATCAGATCGGATGAAATCGTAGCCCTTCGAAGGACTCTGTATCAGTAGGAATTTCAGCGGCTCCGTCGTGCTAGCATTGACGATCTCATGGATTGTGCCGGGTGGGACAAGGTGCATCGCATGCCTGGCACAACGGATGGACGTCCCGTTCCTGCTGTGGCGCGCCTCCAATTCACCCTCTATGACGAAAAAGATGTCCCAGTTCTCGGTGTGATAATGGCTCTTGACACGGCCGCCCGGTTCGAGCACGTAGACATGGATGTGAACCTCGTCCTGCTGATGGACAAGCGCTTTACGAACCAACACGCTATTATCCTGACGCAGCACATGATGTATCGTGTCATCCTCGCGAGGTGGTGCATCATTCCCAGTATAGGAGAGCTGTGAAAGATCGGGGATGGTAGTCGGCTCGATCTGGTGCATGACTTTTCTCCGTACGTTGGTGGGTCTAAGGTAGGCGAAAGGAGTTTAGGCCTAAGGCAAGTTGCAGCGCGCTGGCTACTCATCGTTTGGACTCCTGAGAAGCGTCCTCGCCAGGCGGCAGGCGTGGCGGTTTCGCTTTCGTTGCGGGAAGCATCGCAAGGCCGGGGCGGTAGGGTAAACGGGGATTCCGCATATGCCCATCGTTTTCGAGCCGACTCCGGATGATTCCGGTTGTCTTTCAGGGCGTTGGGCAAGCCAAGTCGTGCGTTCGTCGCGAATGGCGCCCGCATCGGCCGGCCGGGCTCGCTGAAACCCGGATGCACGGTCAAAAGGGGACAAATCTCCCGTCGTTTTTCCCGGACCGGCGTTGGCCGGGCGTTCATGTTGCCGTCGCCGCGGGCGGTGATCGCAGGGCAGTGATTCTGTCGACCATCGTAGCTCGGCAATAGGTTCCGGTATCGCCAGGGTCCGAAGGAAGTTCCCAAGATTGTACGCCAGGGCGTGAAGCTGCAGACGAACGGCGTTCGCGGTGAAAGAGCGGCACGAAAGGCGCGTCCATTTGATGGCTCCTTTTCCTTCTTTGATCGATTGCTCGCACGTGCCACACTTGTTATAAAAGCCGACGACATTCTTCGATTTGCTCCGCAGGTTCGTAACGATGAAGCCGACGCGCGGGAACAGCTCTCCGGGATGCCACTCCACTTTAGCGACGACCCGGCGCGGAGTTGTCCAACTCGCCCGTCGGCGCTGTGCACGTTGCCACTCAATAGAGGCCCGGAACCAACCGCGAGGTGCGAGAGCGATATGCCTCATACTCCGCGCCGAACTCGGACGCGAGCAGCGTCTCTTCGGAGTTCATTCGCGCGATCACCGGCGGCAGGAACAGAAGCGTGAGCAGCACTCCCACGCCGGAGCGAAACGCAAGGCACCAACCCAGCGCGCTGACGAGCAATCCGAGATAGCTCGGATGGCGGATGCGCGCGTACAGCCCGGTCGTCACGAGCGTGTGTCCCGGCTGGATCGCGACGAGGCCGCTGAAGCGATTGCGGAGGATGAAGACCGGCGCGATGCGCAGCGTTCCGCCGGCGACGAGCAGCGCCACGCCGAGCCAGCGGGTCGCCTCGCCGTCGATCGTCCAGAAGCCGATGTGGTCCGTCCACGGCGCGACGTAGGCCGACGCCAAGCCGATGACGATGATCGGCGTCAGGACCCAGCGGTTGGCGCGGTCCTCGCGCACACCTGGGCTCATGTTGCCGCCGGAAAAGAACGCCGCAATCGTCAAAACGAAGAACACGATCAGCATGGCGGTCAGCGCGGGATGCGCGAAGAATGCGGCGACCCCGCCGATGGCGGCGAACGCGAGTCCGAAATAGACGACGCCGCCCGCGAGCGCGCCGATCGCCGAGGCTGCCGGCTTCACGCGGGTCTATTCAAGCCATGCGTGTAAGGCTCCGCCGATGACCGACGGGAACGAGGAACGGCGCTGGCGAGCGTACCTGCCCGCGGCGCAGATCGCGATCGGCGTGGGCGGCCTGCTCGGCGCGATATTCCACGCATTTCCCATCCATCAGGCGAAGCACGAGAGCTGGCCGGTGCTCGACGCGGTCGACATCGGCTGGCTCGCGCTCATCGCCGTCGCCGTGCTGCTGCCCGGCATCAGCAAGCTCACTTTGGGCGGCGTTTCGGTGGAGCTGCGCGAGGAGGCGCGCGAGAGCGCGCAAGAGCTGCAGAACGCGATCGAAGAGTACGCCAATCTCGTGCAAAACTGGTCGTCCTCGGCGGTGCTGTACATCGACCTTCTGACTCGCGCCGCCGATGACGACGAACGCGCCACGCTGCTGGCGCACTATCTGCGCGATCGCATGGGTGAGGCCAAGAACTACCTGAGCGAGGATCCCGACGACGACGTGCGGATCGCGCTCTGGATGTACGACCCCGAGACGAAGAGGTTGGAATTCTTTTTCAGCAACGAGGGCGTGCCCACGAAGCAGAGCTACGCGCTCGGCGAAGGAATGCTAGGCGAGGCGTTCCTGGAGCGGCGCCCGTTCAACGAGGCCGACGTTCGCAACGTGCCGTCATACCTCGACACGCGCAAAGGGGCCGACCCGCCGTATCGCGCCGTCCTCTGCACGCCGATCTTCATCGGCGACGAGCCGATTGGCCTGCTGACCGTCGACAAGCGCAGCGCCGAGCTCTTCGGCACCGCAGCGGAGGACATCGCCAAGGGTCTCGCGTCGCAGTGCGCGCTGGCAGTCGACCAATTCCGCAAAGCCTAGCAGCGACAACCCGTCATCGACGTTAACCACAGCTTCAGGCTGTAGCGCGGTAGCGTTAAGAAGCGTTAATTCATCTTATCAAACTCGCTTCTCCCCGCGTTGTGAGGCAGAGTGAGCTTCTGGTAGTCTGAAGGCACGCACGTCACTTCAAACAGCTGGAGGGTCGCATCACAATGCGTCGATTAGCCTCGCACATCGTAGTTTTTACAGCGTCGTGTGCGCTCGCGGCTTGCGGAGGAGCG
Source organism: Vulcanimicrobiota bacterium (assembly GCA_963752825.1). Lineage (GTDB taxonomy): Bacteria > Vulcanimicrobiota > Vulcanimicrobiia > Vulcanimicrobiales > Vulcanimicrobiaceae > Cybelea. Next base: position 2,235,744 of record CAVVZF010000001.1, read on the forward strand.
GGCGGGAGCTCCTCACTCACGCCTCTGACGTCGCAGGGCGCGCAGCTCGGCGACGCGGGTTCCGCCGCTCAGCAGCTGATGGATGCCGCGTACCGTCAAAAGATAGCCGGCATAGCGCGATCGAGGATCAAGCACGTTTTCGTGCTCGTACAAGAAAATCACACCTTCGACCAGATCTTTGGCCTCTTTCCCGGGGTCAACGGCCAATTCGTCGAGAACCTCGGCACGTATCTCGCCCAAGAATCGGACTGCCAGTACGATCCGCAGACCTACGGTTGTCAGCGCCCGTTCCTGATCTCGGCGAATCAAAGCAGCCCGAACTACGTTCAGGACGCTCCCGACATCAGCGGCGGATTCAACGACCGTTACGACCAAGAAGTCTCGATCGACCGGGGCAAGATGGACGACTTCCTGGTGGACGACGAGGCCGGACAGCCGCCGCTCGGGCCGACGCCGAGTCCGCAGCAGATCGAGCAGCACAATGAGAACATCGCGATCGAGGGCGTGTACGATTGCGACACGGTCCCTTATCTGTGGTACTACGCGAAAAACTTCGCGCTCTTCGATCACTATTTCCAAGCGAACACCGGCGACTCGACGCCGAGCAACATTCAGCTGTTCTCGGGTCAAATCGGACAGACGGAGGCCGCCGCGGGCGAAGGCATACTCTCGGTGCCGCTCCCCAGTGGAGGAGGCTATACCGACGGCGTGCCGATCTCTAACGACGACAACCCGCCGCCGGCCGAGCTGAAGTTCCCCGTGACCTCGTATACCGGAGACAGCAACGCGTTCCAAAGTTATGCGACGATGCCCGTTTTGCTCAACCCGGAAATGGATCGAAAGGCCGAGAACTCGAGAGTCGTCGGCTACATCGGCCGCGATATTCGCAGGGAAGCGAAGAGCGGGCGCCAGTCGTTCGACTGGGCGTGGTACGAAGAAGGGCTGTACACGTCCAACGCTGGCTTCTCCGCGCATCACACCGCTCCGCTCTACTTCGACTACATCAACAATCCGCAGTCGGGCTTCGCGAGCAAGAAGACCCTGCGCGACAATACGAAGAGCAACGGTTTCATCTCGGATATCAAGAGCGGGAAACTTCCGAACGAGGGAGTCTTTTGGGTCAAGGGTGGAAACGAGAACACCTACGGTCTCGTGCCGGCCGACCCGATCTTTACCAATAACCCGTCCGGAAAGAAGTACTACGTCGGCGATGACGACCACCCCGGCAGCGGCAGCTCCGATCATCAGGTGGCCGAGGCGTACCTTGCGGAGGTCATCAACGCCATCGCCAAGAGCAAGTACTGGAAAGACTCGGTCATCATCGTGACCTGGGACGACAGCGGCGGCTTCTACGACCACCTCGCCCCGCCCGATTTCGGACAGACGTGTCCGCAGGACAGGACCGGACCGGAAGAGGGTTACACGTGCGGCGACGGCGTTCGTTTGCCGGCGTTGGTGATTTCGGCGTTCTCGAAGACGGGTGTCGTGGTCCACGACTATGCCGATCATGGTTCGGTCTCGAAGATGATCGAAGCCATCTTCGGCGTGCCCAAGTTCTCCTCGCTGCCGGACGAAGCGAAGGGCGTTTCGGTTGGCCTGTCGCCGGCCGACGGTAATACCGCCACCTCGGACCTGTTCGATGCGCTCGACGCGCGCAAGCTCCGCGGCGGCGCCGAGAACCCGCCGTCGCTCGCGGAGATTCACGCCCCGGGTTCCCCGCCGAACATGAGCTGCGCGACGCTGGGCATAACGCCGATAGAGTCTCCGGCCTCGCTTCCGCCGATGTACGAGACCGCCGGATACTATTTGCACCAGCAGCTCGAAGGCTCGCGCCACGCCGTTATGCTGCCCCGGCGCAGGGACGATGGCGATTAGAATCCTCGACTAGCGCGAAGGAGCCCGACGCATCGCGCCGGGCTCCTTCATTTTACGCGCCCGATGGGCTTACGAGGCTTCCGGCTCTGGCGCGATGTGGAAATACAGGTTGAACTCTTGATTGCTGCTACGGTCGACGAAATCCGCGAGGGCGTCACCGATCACCGTATCCCAGACACTGCGGCCCCAGGCGTCCTTCGATTCCCACTTTGACAGAAGCATAACGCGCGTTCGCTTTTCGTTGGTGAAACAGTCGGTCCCCAACCAACCCGGCACGGCTGGTAAGTGTTTCAAGGTCTGCTTCACGCGCGCCACCATCTCCTGAAGCTCGTCCGGTGTGATGTCAAACGACCATGATGTCATTACCGGTGGGACGCTCATCGTCGGTTACTTCATCCTGAGCCTGTCGGTGTCATCCTGAGCCTTGTCATCCTGAGCCTGTCGGTGTCATCCTGAGCCTGTCGAAGGACGAAGGATGACGAAGCCGTTACGTCGGACTCGGCGTCAGGATGCGAACTCGGCTGAACCTGCCTGCGGGCTCGCCGCGATCTTCGGCGGCGACACCGCCTCGTGCGCGGCGCACGGCCGTGTTGGAGGGTAGCGATGGCAAACGCGACGATCGACGAGTTTACCGGTTTCTCGCCGCAGGCGCTCAAGTTTCTGCGTGACTTGAAGAAGAACAACGACCGCGGGTGGTTCGCCCCGCGCAAGGAGATCTACGAGCGCGAGTGTCTGGCGCCGCTGCGAGCCTTGACCGTCGACCTTGCGAGCGCGTTACGCAAGGCGCGGATCCCGATCGACGCCGATCCCTCACGCGTCGGATTCCGCATCTATCGCGACGTGCGCTTCTCGCGCGACGAGCGCCCCTACAAGACTAACCTTGGAACGTACCTCCCTTACCGCGGCGTTCGTGGCGCGCCCGGCGGCCTCTACGTCCACGTAGCGCCAAAGGAATCGTTCGCGGTCGCGGGCTTCTACCAGCTCGACAAGGGGCCGCTGCAGCACTGGCGCGAGGCGATGGCTTCGGATCCGAGACGCTTTCAGAACGTTCTACGCGCGCTTCAACGTAACGGACTCGCGCTGTCGGAGGAGCACGAAGCGCTCAAACGCATGCCGCGCGGCTTCGAAGCGCTCGCGGAGAGTCCGATCGCGCGCTATTTCAAGATCGGCACGTTCATGGTCAGCGAGAAACTCTCCGACGCCAACCTCGCCGACAAAAGATTGATCGAGAAGAGCGTCGCATTGGTCAAGAAGGCGAAACCGCTGCTCGAGTACGGTTGGGCCGAGCTCGGCTAGAAAGGGCCCCGAGCCGAGGCTGGTTCGAGGCCCTCGCATTTCCAGGCGGGAAGCCGTTAAGGTATCGGCGCTGGGCTGGTCGCGGTTCCCGAGATGAAGTTCGAGAACCCAAGCGTTCCGATGGACGAACCGCTGGGGTACCTGAGGATATCGACGGAGTCGTTGAATCCCTGGGGCACGTAGAGGGTGTTCTCCGTGTTCTTGATGGACGTACGGTCGGGGTTGGCCACCGATATCGTTCCGGACGGCGACGTGTGTCCCGGCGGATAAATATCGATGAGGCTAGCGCCGAAGTCGGAAACGACGAGATTGCTGAGGTTATCGATGAGCACGCCGGAAGGACTGCTTAAGCCCGTCAGTCCCAGATCCGTCCCTGACCCGGACATGTTCGTATACTCGACGACCACCGCACCGCCGCCGCCGGATCCCGCGGCGTAGACGTTATTGTGCGAGTCGACGCCGACTCCGTCTACGTCGGAGATCGCCGAGTTGGTGAGGCGGGAACTCGGTGAGGTCGCGCCGGGAGGGTAGACGTCGACGCCGCCGCCGATATCGCCGGCCAGCACGTAATCATTCTTTGCCACGGCGACGTCATCGGGGCCGTTGGAATCCGTCAGTGTAAGGTATGGGCTCGTCTGGCCCTGTTTGTACACCGTGACCGTGCCGTCGCCGAGATTGGAAACGTACAAATTACCATGCTTGTCGGTGGCGATGCCTTCGTTCTGACTTAGACCGGTCGTGATCTGCCCGATCAACGATAGCGACGGCAACTTAAAGATGTCGATTACGCCGTCGCCCTCATCGGAAACGTAGAGCAGTTTCTTTTTATGGTGGTGCCTGTCCGGCGAGATCATCCACCCATGAATCGTCGAGACGTGCGGCGGCACGCCGTTCGGGCCGATGCCGTGGTGCTGCACACCCGGCGTTTGCCCCGGTGATGTCGGATTTGCACCGCTCAATGCGCCGTTCGAAGAGCACGCTGCAAAAAGTATTGCCGCCAGAGATAAGCCGAGAAGCGAGAGTATCCGCATTGGGAACCTCCTGGGTGAGGAAGGGAAGCAGCCTAAAGGCCGCTTCCCAGGCTTGGCTACCGCCGTATCTTTTCCCCGGCCCCACTCGTCTTTATGGGCAGATCACCAAACCGCCACAGGAGAGAACATAATGAGCGACCGTCCGACGAACGCCCCTCCGATCGTCCAACCGAACGAGTGGGAGGTCGCGCACCAAGCGCTGCTCGTGAAGGAGAAGGCCATGACGCGCGCCCGCGATGCGTTGGCGGCAGAGCGCCGGCGTATCCCGTGGGTAGAGGTGAAGAAGAACTACCAATTCGACGGCCCGAACGGCCGAGTCAGTCTGCTCGACCTATTCGAAGGCCGCCGCCAGTTGATCGTCTATCGTGCGTTCTTCGAGCCCGGCGTCTTCGGCTGGCCCGACCACGCCTGCCGCGGCTGCTCGTTTGGAGCCGATCAGGTCGCCCACTTGGCGCACCTCAACGCCCGCGAAACGACGCTGGCATACGCGTCGCGCGGGTCGCAGGCCCACATCGCCCGCGTCAAGACGCGGATGGGCTGGGAGATGCCCTGGTACACGATCACTGACGACTTCGACAAAGACTTCGGCGTCGACGAATGGCACGGCACGAACGTATTCTTCCGCGACGGCGATCGCGTGTACCGCACGTACTTCGTCAACAGCCGCGGCGACGAGGCGATGGGCAGCACGTGGGCCTATCTCGACATCACCCCGCTCGGGCGCCAAGAGAACTGGGAAGACTCGCCCGCGGGCTACCCGCAGACGCCGCCCTACGAGTGGTGGAACTGGCACGACAACTACAGCGCCGCACCGGTTGACCCGAAGTGGAAGCAGATCAGCGACGCGGCGATCGAAACGATGCAAGCGGGTAAAGCGACATGATCCTCATTGCTCACGTCATGGGCCTCCCGCTCGAGGAGATGCTCGTGCCCGCTGGCCAAATCGGAACCGGAATGACCGCCGGAATGCTGCTGACGATCGCCGCCGCGCTCGCGCGCCTGCTGAGGTGACGACGCAAGACGAAACGCGCGCCTTGCTGCCCGCGATGGCGGAGGCGCGCGATCGGTTCATGGAGCTCGTCGACGAGATTCGCCCCGAGCTCCACCGGTACTGCGCCCGCATGACGGGCTCGGTTTTCGATGGCGAAGACATCGTCCAAGAGACGATGGCAAAAGCCTACTACGCACTGGGCCAGATGAAGGAGCCGCCCAACCTGCGGCCCTGGCTCTTCCGGATCGCACACAACACCGCTATGGATTTTCTCCGACGCTACGAACGCACGAACGTGGAGCTCGTCTCCGACGTACCCGACCGCGCCGAGAGCGGGGAGGCCGGCGTCGATCCCGAGCTCGTGGAGGCGGCGCTGACGGTCTTCGTCGAGCTGCCGCCCGTGCAGCGCAGCGCACTTATCTTAAAGGACGTCCTCGGCCAATCCCTCGAGGAGGCGGCAACGACGATGGAAACGACGGTTGGCGCCGTCAAGGCGGCGCTCTCGCGAGGCCGCGCCAACATCACGCGAACGCGCGGCGCCAAAGCCCACCCGCCGCGCCAAGCATCGGACCAAGAGCAGAGGACGCTCCGGCGCTACGTGGACCTCTTCAACGACCGCGACTGGGACGCGCTCCGCGCGCTGCTTGCCAAAGAGGCGCGACTCGATCAGGTCTCGCTGGTACAACGCAAAGTGGCCGACGCGGGGTACTTCGATCGTTACGCCAAGGTCCTGCAAACCGAGGACATCCGCGCGCAGGCCGGCTACGTCGACGGCGTGCCGGCGATTGCGATGTTCCGCCCGGCGAGCAGCCACGCCCCGGCGTACTTCGTTCTCCTCGAATCCGAAAACGATCGGATTTCACAGATCCGCGACTTCCGCTACGTGCCCTACATCGCGACCGACGCCCACTTCGCTCCAACATTGTCATCCTGAGGAGCGCGCGAAGCGCGCGTCTCGAAAGACGAAGGGCGAACCCGCCTCAGAGCGTCAACGAAAAGACGGTCCCGGGGTACTCCGTCGTGCCGTAGAAGCTCGGCTTCACGTAGATCATGCCCGCGTACGGCTCGCCGCCGTTTGAACCGCCGAGGAAACTGTAGACGACCGACTCTTTCCCGGACGTCGTGGTCTCGAAGATCGCTCCCAGATTTTGTGAGCCGCCAAAGTAGGTCGTGCCATAGAGCGCGCCGTTGGGGTAAACCAGCGCTCCCAGTGGGCTAGCACCGTCTGGATCCCCCGTGAAGCTATGCAGCAGCATCTCCTTGCCGGAAGTGCTGACCTTAAAAACGGCTCCATCACCGAAGCTGCCGCCATAGAGCGCGGTGCCATAGAGCGTGCCGTTCACGTAAATGAGCGACGCCCAGGGGTTTTGACCGTCCTTATTACTATAGCCCAAGAACGTGTAGATCACGTTCTCACTGCCGGTGGTCGTGATCTTGAAAACGGTGCCGAAACCGTCTGCCCCGCCCCCGTAGGTAACGCCGTAGAGCTTGCCTTTCACATCGGTCAGACTGGCGTACGGTCCCACGCCGTCGTTCCCGCCTTTGAAACTGTAGAGAACGGATTCTTTGCGGGCCGGCGTCATCTTGAACACGGTTCCCAGGTTGCTCCCGCCGCCAAGGATCGTGGTGCCGTACAGAGTGCCGTTCAGGTCGACCATGCCTCCGCGAGGAGCTTGACCGTCCGAGCCGCTCTTGAAGCTATAAACGACGCTCTCTTTTCCGGACGTCGTTATCTTGAAGACCGTTCCGCAACCCGAGTACGTGCTGCCCGAGCACTTTCCGGAGCCGCCCGCAGCGGTCGTACCATACAGCGTTCCCTTGAGATCGATCAACGGCGCCGTCGGGTTTTCACCGTCTGCTCCGTGACCGAAGCTGTGCAAGATGGTTTCCTTGCCCGCCTTCGTGACCTTGAAGACCGTCCCGTGGCTATAGGTACCGCCGGAGAGCGTCGTACCATAGAGCGCGCCGCCGACGTAGAGAAGGTCCGCCTGCGGGTAGCCGGTGAGGCTGTTGAGGATCTTCTCCCTGACGGCAGATGGCCAAAGTTGCGCGCCGATGTCCGGAGCGCGTGGCAACGCAGACACGGTGGACGAGGCGCCGGCGCAGCCTCCCAGGAGCGTGGCGAATGCGGCGAGCCATACTCGGCTTGCCGCCGCGGGCGATAGGCGCATTGCGATGATCCTCCGTCGGTGAAAGCTGAAGCCCAGGATAATCGTAGCGACCGCGACCGCTCCGCGGTATGTCGGAAAGCCGCCTCCCTACGTCACGCTGAGCCCTTCGACTTCGCTCAGGACAGGCGTCGAAGGGTGACGCAGCGCGCTGGTGAGCATGAACTCGGCTCGCTCGACATCCTGCGGCGAAACGATCAGCGGCGGCGCGAAGCGCAGCGTGTTGTTTGCGGCGCTGCCGATCAACAGCCCGCACGATCGCGCCCGCGCTACGATCGCCTTCGCCTCATAGGGCGGGCGGACCGGAACCCCGACCAGCAGGCCGAGCCCGCGAGGCGGCCCCAGCACCTCGGGAGCGCGCTCGGCGAGGTGAGTCAGCGCGGCAAAAAGCTGGCGGGAACGCTCGCGCACGTGGGCGTCGAGATCCAGCTCGTCGCGCAGCCGCAGGTGCGCGAGCGCGGCGGCGCACGGGATGGGCGAACCGCCGAAGGTCGAGCCGTGATCGCCGGGCGAGAACCCGCCGGCGCAGCGCTCGTTCGCGAGCAACACCCCGATGGGCAGTCCATTCGCGAGCCCCTTCGCCAGCGTGAGCATGTCGGGCCGCACGCCGAACCGTTCGAAGGCGAAGAGCGATGCTATCCGGCCCATCCCGCACTGAATCTCGTCGAAGATCAGCAGCGCGCCGCGCTCGTCGCACAGCCGCCGCGCGGCCGCGAGAAACCCAGCGTCGGCGACGTTGACGCCGCTCTCGCCCTGCACCGGCTCGACGATGAAGGCCGCGACGCGCTCGTCGATCGCCTCCTCCAACGCGTCAACGTCGTTGAACTCGACGAACGCGAACTCGCCCGGCAGCGGCTCGAAGCCTTCCCGATACGCCGCGTTCGCGGTGGCGGCGAGCGATCCGAGGGTGCGGCCGTGGAACGAGCCCGTGCAGGCCACGATCGTCCGGCGAGCGCGCTCTCCTCGCCCGTACGCAAACTTGCGCGCCAGCTTGACGGCCGCCTCGTTCGCCTCGGTGCCCGAGTTGCAGAAAAACGCGCCCGCCATCCCCGAGCGTGCGACCAGCTCGCGCGCGAGCGTACCGGCCGGCTCGTGGTGGTAGAGGTTGCTCGCGTGCGTCAGCGTGCGCGCCTGCGCCGCGATCGCCTCGGCGATGGTGGGATGCGCGTGCCCCAACGCGCTGACCGCGAGCCCGCCGATGAAGTCGAGATAGCGCCGGCCCTGGTCGTCGATGAGCTCGCAGCCCTCGCCCGCGACGATCGTCAGCGGCGCGCGCGCGTAGGTGTCGAGCAGCGTCACGTGCGGTAGCTCGCGTTGATCCGCACGTAATCGCGCGAGAGATCGCATCCCCAACCCGTGGCAAAAGCGTCGCCCAGCCCGAGATGCAGCTCGACCGAAACGCTCGACGACTCTAGCTCGCGGTGCGCCTCGGCCTCGGAGAGCAGCTCGCCGCCGCCGCAGTCTACCCAAGGCTTTTCGTTCACGGCGAGCCGCCAGCGCAGAGGGTCGAGGCCGGCGCGCGCGGCGCCGGCGGCCGCGATGATCCGCCCCCAGTTCGGATCCTCGCCGAATAGCGCGGTCTTCACCAAGTTGCTGTTGAGAATCGCGCGCGCGATGGAGCGGGCCTGCGCCGCGTCGTCGGCTCCGCTGACGCGTACCTCCAGCGTCTTCGTGCAGCCCTCGCCGTCGGCGACCATCGCACGCGCCAGGTCGAGGCACACAGCCCGCAGGGCCGCGGCGAATTGGCCCGAGACCTGCGCGCCGTTCGAGGAAACCGGCGCGAACGCGTACACCGCGTCGTTGGTCGACATGTCGCCGTCGACCGAGATCATGTTGAAGCTCTCGTCGCTGCTTGCGCGCAGCAGATGCCCCAGCGCCTCGGCTGAAACGGAGTAGTCGGTCGCGATGAAGGCGAGCATCGTCGCCATATCGGGCGCGATCATCCCCGACCCCTTCGCGATGCCGCCCACCACGTATTTGCGGTCGCGATGATAAAAGGCGTACGCGGCCAGCTTCGGAACGCGGTCGGTTGTCATGATCGCCTCGGCCGCGTCGAACGCCGCCTTGCCGCCCGGATGGAGCTGCGCGGCGGCGCGCTCGAGACCGCGCTGCACGCGATCGATCTGCAGCGGCACGCCGATCACTCCGGTTGAGGCGACCACGACCTCCGTCGGCGCGATTCCGAGCAGCGCCGCCGCTTGCCGCGCCGTCGCTCGGGCGTCGCGCTCGCCACGCTCGCCGGTGCACGCGTTCGCGCATCCGGAGTTGCACACGAGCGCACGCATGGAAGACGAGTCTGCGAGGTGCTCGGCGCTCACCAGCAGCGGCGCCGCCTTGATCTCGTTGGTGGTCACGACCGACGCGCAGTTCTGCGGCGCGTCGAACGCGATCAGCGCGAGATCGCGCTTGCGCGGCTTCAGTCCGACGTGCACGCCCGCGAGTCGCGCGCCGGGAACCGCGCCGAGCCCGCCGCGCAGCGGGATCAGCTCAAGCGAAGACTGTGCGAGCACCAAGTCCAGTGGCCTCCGGATATCCGCAGAGAAGATTGCAGTTCGCGATCGCCTGGCCGGCCGCGCCCTTGCCGAGGTTGTCGATCGCGCAGATCGCGCGCACCACGGCGCCGTCCGCGTCGACGAGCAGCTCGGCGTCGTTCGTGCCGACCACCGCCGGAACGCTCGGCGCGCGCCCCTTGAGCACGCGCACGAATGCGGCGTCGCCATACGCGCGATCGTACGAGGCCTCGACCGCGGCGGGATCGACGGGCGAGTCGAAAATCGCGTAGGCGTCCACCAGGATGCCGCGCGCGAGCGGGACGACGTGCGGCGTAAACGTTACCGCAGCCGTGACGCCCGCGGCGCACAGGTTCTGCTCGATCTCCGGCTGGTGCCGGTGCCCGTTCAGACCGTACGCGCGCACGTCGCCGCTGACCTCGGCGAACAGCGACGAAACGCGCGGCGTGCGGCCGGCTCCCGTGATGCCGCTCTTCGCGTCGATGACGACGTGGCGCGGCGTCGCGACCTCGCCGAGCGGCAGAAGAGCCAGGAGCGCGGCCGTGGGATAGCAGCCCGGATTGGCCACGAGCATCGCGTCCGCGATCGCGTCGCGGTGCCACTCGGTCAGGCCGTACACCGCGGACGCGTCCAGCCGATACTGCGCCGACAGGTCGATCGTGCGAATTTCTCGAGCGAGGAGCTGCGGCACGATGACGCCGGAATCGCCGTCCGATCCCGCCGTGATCACGACGTCGTCGGTCGTCGCGCTCTCCAGCACGCTGCCGAAGTCATCGAACCGGTACGACGTCGTGCGCAACGGCGCGAAGTGGTCCGCGAGCAGTTCGCCGGCGTGGCTGTGGCTCTCGAGCACGCCGATCTCGAACTCGGGATGCGAGTGCAGCAGCCGCACGCATTCGGCGGCGGCGTAGCCGCTCGCGCCCCACACGTGGACGCGCGTCATAGCGCGTGCTCCAAGTCTGCAAGCTCTTGCGCGAGCGACGCGATTTGCTCGCGCACGCCGTCCGGCGCCGTCGACCCGCGCGTCCGCTTCGCCGCCACCGACGCCCACGCGTCGAGGGCCATATCGAGCGTACCGCCTTCCCGCTCGGCGCGCGCAACCTCCGCTCCGACGCGCGCGTGCGCCTCGCGCGGCGACGTCCCCTCTAGGATGAGCCGGTCGGCAAGGTCGGTCGCGGTGGTGTAGCCGTCGAGCGCGGCGGCTCGCATGCGCTCGCGCACGAACGCTACCGATTCCAACGCGCGCCCGAACGTCTCGAGCACGGCCGGCGCGTCCTCGACGATCTCGATCGCCAGCGCCTTCGTGACCTGCAGGTCGCGCTGGTACGACGGCGCGAGGCCGCACAGCGTCGCAAGCGTGCCCGAATATAAACCGACGAGTTTTGCCGCGTGCGCCCGCACGAGCTCGAACGGATCCGGGTTGCGCTTTTGCGGCATCAGGCTCGATCCGGTCGACGCGGCGTCGCCCAGCCGCACGTACCCGTAGGCGGGCGCGGACCACGCGACCAACTCCTCGGCGATGCGCGACGCATCGACGACGGCCCGGACGCACGCGTGCGCGAGATCGAGCGTCGCGTCGCGGTTTCCGATCGAATGCAGCGCGTTGCGCGACGGAGCGGCGAAGCCGAGGGCGCGCGCCGCCCGCTCGCGATCGAGCGGTAAGCCCGAACCCGCCAGCGCCGCGCTCCCGAGCGGGCACGCCTGCCGCGCCGCCTCGCCCGCCGCCGCGAAGCGCCGCGCGGCGAGGACGAACGGCTCACTCCACGCCGCGAGCAGAAAGGCGAGCAGCACCGGCTGTGCCGGCTGACGATGCGTGCACGCGGCCACGACGCTCTGCGCGTCGAGCTCGGCCCGCGCCCGAGCCACGAACGAATCCGCGATGCCGCGGGCGAGCCGTGTAGCGCGCAGCGCGCGGTCGCGCGCGTACAGCAACAGCGTCGTCGCCACCTGGTCGTTCCGGCTGCGCCCGGCGTGGAGCCACTCCCCGGCCGCCCCGGCGAGCTCGCGAACGCGGGCGTCGAGCGCGCCGTGCACGTCCTCGGCTCCGCCCGACCGCGCGTACGTCGCAAACGTGCCGTTCGCGATCTCGGCCTCGACGGCGTGCAATGCCGCGCGCAAGGCAGCCGCATGCTCCGGGGAGATTATTTCGCCGCCCTCGAGCGCCTCGACGTGTCCCAACGAGCACGCGACGTCGAACGGCGCCAACACGAGATCCTCCTCGAGTGAGGAACCGAAGGCGAGCAGCTGGGGATCGGCGGCGGCGGCGAATCGTCCGCCCCATTGCAGAGCGGTCACGCCGCGCCGGCCGGAGCGGCGTGCGTCTCCATGACGCGTGCGTACGATTCGAGCGGCAGCGCGCCGAGCGCGATGAATCCTCCGGCGGCCGCGTGGTCGAAGTCGTCGCACGTGCCGTAGGTCGCGGTCTGCTCGCGGTAGAGCGCGAACGGCGAGCGCATCCCGGTGACCGTGCACGAGCCGCGATGCAGGCGCACGCGCACGTCGCCGGTCATGCGTCGAGCGAAAGCCCCGTTGAACGCGTCGAGCGCGGCGCGCAGCGGCTGGGTCCACAAGCCATCGTAGATGAGCTCCGCGTACCGGCGATCCGTCAACGCCTTGAACCGCAGCTCGTCGCGCGTCAGCACGAGCCGCTCCAGCGCGCGGTGCGCCGTTATCAGGATGGTCGCCGCGGGGCATTCGTAGACCTCGCGCGACTTGAAGCCCACGACGCGGTCCTCGACCAAGTCGATCCGCCCCACGCCATGCGCGCCTCCCAGCGCATTGAGCACGGCAACCAGATCCGGCGGGCCACCGCCGGCCGAAACGGGCAGACCGGCGTCGAAACTGACGGCGATCTCCTGCGCGTGCGCGGGCTGATCCGCCGCCGCGGCCGTCCACGCGAACGCGTCCTCCGGCGGCGCCATCCACGGATCCTCCAGCACGCCGGCCTCGATGGAGCGGCCCCACAGATTGGCGTCGATCGAGTACGGTTTTTCGGCCGTATGGCTCACGGGCACGCCGTGCTCGCGCGCAAACGCGATCGCATCGGGCCGCGAGAGCGGCGATTCGCGCAGCGGCGCGCGGCAGGTCATGGCGGGATCGAGCGCGCGCACGGCGAGCTCGATGCGCACCTGATCGTTGCCCTTGCCGGTGCAGCCGTGCGCGACGACGCTCGCTCCATACCGGCGCGCCGTCTCGACGAGCAGCGCGGCGATGAGCGGGCGCGAGAGCGCGGCCGAAAGCGGATATGCGTCCTGATAGAGCGCGTTGGCGCGCAGCGCCGCAAACGCGTAATCGTTGATAAATCGCTCGCGCGCGTCGATCAGTGCGGCGTCGCACGCCCCGAGGTCGAGCGCCTTGGAGCGCACGGCCTCGAGGGCCGCGCGCGCGCCCGCCCCCGCGAGGGCGTCGCTCTCGCCCAGGTCGGCGGTCATCGCGACGACCTCGTGGCCTTCGAGAATCAGCCTCTTTAAGAGGACCGACGTGTCGAGGCCGCCCGAGTATGCGAGGACTACTCTGCTCATGCGGCGGCCTGGGCCCGCAGGTCGAGGAGACGCTGCTTGACGACCGGCATCTCCTGCGGCGCGCCGACGACGACCAGGATCGTATCGTCGCCGCCGATCGTGCCCAACACCTCAGGCCAGCCTGCCTCGTCGATCGCTGACGCCAGCATCATCGCGCTGCCTGGCGGCGTGTGAATGACGATCAGGTTGCCGCTGCCGGCGATTGCGGTCGCGAGCTCGGTCATCGTGCGATGCAGCCGGCTCGCATAGTTCGGCGCGGCGTTCGGAACGACGTATTTGAAGATCTCGCCGTGCTCCGAGGCGATCGGGACCTTCACGAGGTGCAGCTCCTTGATGTCGCGGGAGACCGTGGCCTGCGTCACCGCGAAGCCGCGCCGAGCGAGCAGCGCGACGAGCTCCTCCTGCGAGTGAATCGGGCGCGTCGCGACGAGCGTCATGATGGCGCGTTGGCGTCGTTCCTTCATATCGGGTATCCTTTGCGTTCGGTGAGGAGCGCGACGAGCAGCGCTCGCTGCGCGTGCATCCGGTTCTCGGCTTGGTGGAAGACGGCGCTCTGCGGGCCGTCGATGACGTCGGCGCTGACCTCTTGGCCGCGATGGGCTGGCAGGCAATGCAGGAAGATCGCGTGCGGCGCCGCGTGACGCATGAGCTCGGGCGTCACGGAATAGGGCCTAAGCATCGCGTCGTTGCGCTCGCGATACTGCTCCTCGCCCATCGACGTCCACACGTCGGTATAGACGGCGTCCGCTGCGCGCACCGCGCGCACCGGGTTCGCGAACGCTCGCGCGCCGCCGCCGTTTCCACCGGCGAGGCGCGCCAGGTGCGCGAGGAAGTCCTCCGGCGGACGGTGCGTCGCCGGGCAGCCGAAATGCACCGTCGCGCCGAGCATCACCGCCGCCTCCGCGAACGATGCGGCGACGTTGTTGCGCGCGTCGCCCAAGTAGGCGACGCGCAGTCCCTGCACCTCGCCGAAATGCTCGGCCAGCGTCAGCATGTCGGCCAACGCCTGGCACGGATGCGCCTCGACGGAAAGCCCGTTGATCACGGGCACGCTCGCCGATCGCGCAAAGCGCTCGAGCGGCGCGTGCTCGTGCGTGCGGACGACGATCGCATCGACGTAGCGCGAGAGCACGCGCGCCGCATCCTCGGGCGTCTCGCGCGACCCGACCGCGAACTCGGCTCCCTGCGCGAAGAGTGTATCCCCGCCGAGCTTCGCGACGGCGACCTCGAACGAGACCCGCGTCCGCAGGCTGGGCTTCTCGAAGAGCAGGGCAACGGTGCGTTCGCGCAGGGTGCAGCGCTGCTCGCGCGCCGGCCGGCCCTTGAGGAAGACGGCGAGCCGGAGTATCGCGAGCAGCTCCTCGGGCGCGAGGTCGCTCACCCGGAGAAAACTGCGGCCGGCCAGGCCGGAAAGCCGCGCGGGGGCTGGCGCTAGGGCGTACACTTCTGTATATTTATACACATGCCGCATAATTATGCAAGCACGGTCGTCGTGAAGTACGGCGGAGGCGCGATGTCCCCGGCGGAGGCCGGGGCCGATCCCGTCCTGGCCGAGATCGCGTCGCTGCGCGAGGCGGGGGCCGCGGTCGTGCTCGTCCACGGCGGCGGTCCGGAGATCGACTCCGCGCTGGAGCAGCGCGGGATCGAGACGGCGCGCATCGACGGCATGCGCGTGACGGACGCGGCGACGCTGGAGGTCACGGAAGCCGTCCTCTGCGGCAGCGTCAACAAGCGATTGGTGCGCGAGGCGCTCGCGCTCGGGATCCCGGCGGTCGGACTCAGCGGCCAGGACGGCAAGATGTTGATTGCGGAGCGCGCACTGGGCATACGCGGCGAAAACCTCGGCTACGTGGGGCGCATCGTCGCGACCGACGCGAGTCCGCTGCGAGCGCTGCTCGGCGCAGGCTTCGTTCCGGTCGTCGCTCCGCTCGCAATTTCGCGCGACGGCGCTCACGCATACAACGTCAACGCCGATATCGCGGCCGCCGCGATCGCCTCGGCGCTGAAGGCAGACGCCTTCGTCGCGATCACGAACGTACGGCGCGTCTTCCAAGATCCGGACGATCCGGCTTCCGGTATGGACCGGCTGACTTCAGACGAGGCGCTGGCGTTCGCAACGAGCGACGCGTGCCGCTCGAGCATGAAACCCAAAATCGAAAGCGCGGCCTGCGCCGTCCGCAACGGCGCGACGGCAGCCTACATCTGCTCGGCTAAACCCAACGCGATCTCCCTGGCGATGGGCGGCGACGCCACAATTGTGTCATCCTGAGCCAAGGATGACTTAGCGATCACGTCCGCTGGAACTTAGTCTCGCGGCGGCGAAGGTTCCGTCCTAGCTTCAAGGAGGCATCGCGTTATGAGAACCCCGGCATGTTTCGTGCTCTTAGTCAGTCTAGCGTTTCTTATCGGCTGCGCGGGAACCCAGCCATCAATCGGGACACCGGGCCCGACGGTGCAGGGCCGAGGGGTTACCGCGGGCACATCGGGGGATCTGCTCTATGCTGCCAGCCCTAGCACGCTCTTTGTGTTCACGTACCCGAAACCAAGACACGTTAGTGAAATAACCCTTCCTGAGTTAGGAGACGGCCAGGTATGCTCCGATGCGAGCGGCAACGTTTTTGCCCCGGTAGGTTCGTCGACTAAGGAGATCGTCGAATATGCCCATGGCGGTTCGCAGCCCATCAAGATCCTCAGCAGCCCGGCTCGATCCAATCCTTATGCCTGTGCCGTCGATCCGGCAACGGGAGATCTAGCCGTCACCAACGACAACTTCGCGCCGCGTGGAAGCGTCGAAATTTACAAAAACGGTAGCGGTACTCCCCAAACGTACCACCTTCGTGGGTTCACTCCTTACTTTTGTGCCTATGATAATCATAGCGATCTGTTCGTTACAGGCATAGGCAAGTACACCCTCGCAGTCCTCCGCAACGGAAGCAGCCAGTTCACGCGTATCGCTTTGAAATTCGGATTGTCTGATGGCATTCAGTGGGACGGCAGCTATATTACATTGTCTCGTCCCCACAAGGATGCCATTTATCGCGTAAAGGTGCAGGGCAACAAAGGCCACATCGCCGGCATTACGCAACTGACCGGCGCCAAGGACGGCACCGATCTCTATCAGTTTTGGATACAGGGAAGCGAGCTGATTAGACCGAGTGGCAAGTATAACACTCAGGTCGGGCTCTGGCATTATCCGGCCGGTGGCGCGCCAATTAGACTCATCGTTCATTTCCCAAGAAATGGCGTCGCCGGCGCGACGGTAAGCGTCGGCAACGTAGCACCAGACCGGTAGCACGCCGGGACTGGCAGCGCGGAAGCAGAAATATTTGCGACCCGCTGATTCCGCTCGGAGGAGGTACGCATGAGGAGTCTGCCCCGCTTCGCGTTTAACATCAGCGTCGCCGCGGCATTGCTCACGGGGTGTGGAGGCGCGCAGCCGCCGACCGCCCCGGCGTGGGGTGCGAGCGCCCACCCCGTGACGTCGTCGTATAATGTGCTCTATCGGTTCAATGGCAATGCCAACGGCGGCGAGCCATTGGGCCGCCTGCTCGACGTCGACGGCACGCTCTACGGCACGGCGTCTGAAGGGGGAACCGGCCCGTGCTCGCATGGTTGCGGCACCGTGTACAGCATCAGTCCCAAGGGCAGCCTGAGCGTACTGTTTTCCTTCAGCGCAGGGAATGGAGCGCAGCCGGATTCCGGGCTCATCGATGTTAAGGGTATGCTCTACGGAACGACCCCCAAAGGCGGTGCGTCGCAAAGAGGAACCGTCTACGGCATTACGACTGCCGGCGTCGAGACGACGTTGTACAGCTTCAAGGGTAGGTCCGACGGGATTAGCCCGAACGGGCGCTTGATCAACGTGAACGGGACACTCTACGGCACGACGCCATTAGGCGGTACGCAGCCATGCAGTGTCTACGACCTCGGCTGCGGCGTCGTCTACAGCATAACTACTTCCGGCGCGGAGAAGGTGCTGCATCGCTTCACCGGCGGCTCGGATGGGATCCACCCGAACGCACTAGTCTACATCAACGGCGTGCTGTACGGCACCACCGTCACGGGCGGCGCCGGAACGGGATGCAGCTTCGGCACGACCAATGTGGGCTGTGGGACGTTTTACAGCCTAAGCCTGTCGGGGAAGCACAAAGTGCTGTATTCTTTCGGCGGAGGCTCCTCGGGAGAGTATCCGCAGGGTGAGCTGACCGAAGTAAACGGAACGCTCTACGGGGTCACCTACGGCGGTGGGACAGACAATTCCGGAACCGTTTACAGCATCACCGCCAGCGGCGCGCACCAAGTCCTGTACCGCTTTGCCGGCGGCTCCGACGGAGCGAACCCGGTCGCAGGCCTGCTCGACCTCAACGGCACGCTGTACGGCACAACGTACGGCGGTGGCAATTACGATACGAGCTGCACGGGCGGCTGCGGTACGATTTACAGCGTAACGACGAGCGGCGCGGAGAATGTGTTGTATCGTTTCGCCCTCGGCCGGGATGGGTTCAGTCCGAGGGCGCCCCTGACCGACGTGCACGGTTCGCTGTACGGCACGACCTTCTATGGCGGCGAAACGAAAAACCGCCCCAAAATATGTTGCGGCACCGTCTTCCAATTCACGCCATGAAAACGCTCGTCTACTACGGGCTCGGCATCGGCGCCGCTGCGGCATTGCTCGCGGGCTGCGGCGAGGCGGTACCGCCCGCCATGGCCCCACCAGGCACCAAATCGGCACAGACGGCACGGGCCGCGTCGTGGATGTCACCAGCCGCGAAGAGTCAAGATCTCGTGTACGTAGTTCCGGAGTATGCGCACAACGTTTCCGTCTATACGTACCCCGGCGGTGCGCTGGTCGGAAGCCTCACGAACGCAAACGAAAATCCGATTGGCGACTGCGTAGACAAGGCCGGCGACGTTTTTATCGTCAACCTCGACCTCGATACGGGAAAGTTCGGCCCCGGAGATGTCGTCGAATACCGGCACGGGGGCACGAGGCCGATCGAAACGCTCAATCCCGGTGGAGAGCCCACGGGCTGCGCTGTCGATCCGACTACCGGCGACCTCGCCGTTACGCGAAACAAGAGCGTACTCGTCTATCCCCACGCGAAGGGGCCGCCGGCGAACTATTACAACCTGCACATGGACGGCTACTACTACTGCGGCTACGACGGCCGGGGCGACCTGTTTGTAAACGGCTACGATCGCTCCAGCAATACCTACCAGCTGGCCGAGTTACCGGTGGGTCAAAAGCACCTCACGCTGCTGACGTTCAGCAAGAGACCCCGGATCCGTCTGATACTCGGCGGGATCCAGTGGGACGGTAAGCACGTCGTAATCGGCAACGGCGAGACGGTCAAGTACTCCTCCGTCTATCGGCTCGCGATCATTGGCACAAAAGCAAGGATACTGGACTCGACGACACTCGAGCACGGCGGCTTCCCCGGCAGCACGCAGTTTTGGATCGAAGGCGACACAATTATCGCTCCATGCGTTAGAGTCGACGCCGAGAAGTTGAACAACAAGTTTGGCTTGTGGAAATATCCGCAAGGAACCCTCATAAAGTTCGTTCGTGATCGTGACGGTCCGTGGGCCGTTACGGTGAGCCTCGCGCAGCGTTAGCGGTGGCGGATCGTCCTTTGCGGAGGCGAGCGCGATCAGATTTCAAACGTGGCATAGGTGCTGTGGTTGCACTCGCGATGTGCTCGTCGTGCGGCACCCTTCCCCTGAGCTTGTCGAAGGGTCAGCCCATTCTTACATACATCGGCAGAACGCTCTCTGTGAACGGAATGCTGGTAACGGCAGCGCGCCCGAATCTGAACCCGCTGCCGAGTTTTGCGACGACTGTTCCTGACCGGCATCCGAGGTCGAAGACATTCGAGTACGTCATCAACTACTACGGTACCTACGCCGGCATTTTCGACTATCCAAAGAGCGATAAGGAGATCGGCGTCATCGATGACGTCGGCGGCCAAGGGTGCACGAACGTCCTCTACGGCTATGGCAGGAAGACCTTCTGGATCGTCGCGGGCGAGACAGAGATCAACGAGTACGAGGTCCCCAAGACGCCGATCAACACGCTCTCCGACTCCGTCGGCATGCCATCCAGCTGTGCCATGAATACCAGCGGCGACCTTGCGGTCGGGATCTTGGATGGGCCGGGCGAGGGCGACATCGTTATCTACAAGAACGCGAGCGGCTCGGGCACCGCCATGACCACGCCGTTGAACAGAGAGTTCTTCGACGGCTACGACAACAACGGGAATCTCTTCGCCGACGGCCTTAACAGGCGCAACCTCTTCGAGCTCGTCGAGCTCCCGAGGGGCAGCAGTAAATTCCAAATTATCACAACGAGCAACACTGTGCGGTTCCCCGGCTCCGTGCAGTGGGACGGCAAGTACATCACGGTCCTCGATCAGCACGTGAACGTGATCTCTCAGTACACGATTAGCGGAACGAAGGCGAAGTTGAAGGGCACTGTATCGCTCAAGGGGGCCGGCGACTGCGCGCAGAGCTGGATCGTGAAGGGCCTTGTCTATTGTGGGGATGCGGGTAAGAGCGGTGCCGAGGTTTTCAGGTACCCGGACGGCGGTACGGCGATCGCGAAGTTTAAAGGCACTTTTGATCTGCCGCTCGGCGTGGTGGCAGCAGCGAAATAACCCGCGGTTTAGCCATCGAAAGTGCAGGGTAGACTAAGCACTAGATCTAGGAGGAGGAGCGCATGGCAAACCTGCTGTGGACGATCATCGTTATCCTTTTTGTCTTCTGGCTGCTGGGGTTCATACTCCATTTTGGCGGCGGCCTGATCCATTTGTTGCTTCTCGTGGTGATCGTTTTGGTGATCTACAACCTGATCACCGGACGAGCCGTCTAAGTCGGTCGACGCGGGAAAACGCTATTCGGAGGTTTGGCAAATGAGCGATGAGCGCAACGTGGTCGTTAAGGAGAGCTCCAGCGGACCTAGCATAGCGGCAGTAACCATCGTGGCGATTGTCGTGGCCGCGGTTTTGGTCGTGCTCTTTTACTGGCATCCGTGGAATATGACCTCGACAACGAACTCGACGACGAACTCGACAACGGTGACGCAGCCGGGAAATGCCTCTCAGCAAAAGAGCAATTCGACGTCCACCACTAACACCCAGCCGCAGCCGACCTGAGGACTGAATGCGGCGATAAGTCATAGTGTCTAAGTCAGCGATCAATCCCACGAATTACGACGCGATTCCCACGTTTGTGCCCGACGATCCGGCGGGACTCGTATATGCGGTGATCGAGACTCCGGCACAAACTCGACATAAGTATGCGTTCGAACCCAAATATGGAATCATGCTGCTCAAGCGGACGCTGGCAGAGGGGCTTGCTTGGCCGTACGATTACGGCTTCATACCGCAGACCCTCGCCGACGACGGCGATCCGACCGACGTCCTGGTTCTCAACGATGCTGCCACATTTTCCGGGTGCTTGCTGGAAGTACGGATCCTCGGAGCGATCCTATTGAAGCAGAACGGCGAGGTGAATAATCGCATCATCGCCTGCCCTAAGCGTAAGCCTGGCGTAGCTCTCAAGACGGACGGCTATGACCGATTGGCCGACGTGCCCAAAGATACGATGGACGGCATTGAGCGATTTCTTGTCGAGTACTCCACTGTCGAAGGTAATGAGATTCGATTTGAAGGGACCTGTTCACGAAAGAAGGCGTTCGCGATGATCGATAAGGATCGCAAACGCTTCAAGAAGCGCAGCTAAACGCCGCGCGCACCGCTGTTTTCAGATGCAAGGAGCGATTTTGATGCCTGTCGTGGGTATTGGCGGCGTTTTCTTCCGGGCAAGCGATCCTGAGGCACTCCAGGAGTGGTATCGAAAGCACTTGGGCTTGGTCACCGATGACGCGTACCAGTGGATGCAACGGTCTGGCCCAACTGTCTTCATGCCCTTCCCTCTAGATACGGACCACTTTCCCGCGTCCAAGCAATGGATGATTAACTTCCGGGTCGCGGATTTGGATCAGCTGATAGCGGCGCTCCGCGACGCCGACATAGCTGTCACCACGAACCCAGACTGGGATACACCTGAAACGGGCAGGTTTGCTCGTATCAACGATCCGGAGGGCAACCCCGTGGAATTGTGGGAGCCACCGTCTTAGGACGGACCTGATAAAATCGACTCTCGCCGACAGATCGGAGATACGCGCTGCGTCTGCGAGAAGGAAGAAAGGAAACAGGAAAGGCACACGAGTGCGAGCTGATGAACCTGATTCGCCTCCGATATTGGAGCGCCTGGCCTAAAGAAGTAAAGCGATCGTGTCTACTCAAAAAAGGAAGTGACGTAGTGAATACGAATGGTTTAGTGAAGTACGCCGGTACTCTCGTAGCACTCACGATATGCTCGGCGTGCGGCGGCGGCTCAGCGGTCGCGCCGTCAAATGTTGCGCCTAATGCGCGATACATCGGTAGAACGCTCTCGGTGAACGGAATGCTCGTAACGGCAGCGCGTCCGAATCTGAACCCGCAGCCCACTTACGCGACGATTCGTCCTGACCGGCGTTCGAGGAAGAAATTCGAGTACGTCATCGGCTTCTACGGTAGCTACGCCAGCATCTTCGACTATCCAAAGAGCCATCGGCAGATCGGTGCAATCAACAACGTTGGCGGCCAGGGGTGCACGAACGTGCTCTACGGTTACGGGAAGGAGATCTTCTGGATCGTCGCGGGCGCTGACCAGATCACGGAGTACAAGGTCCCCCAGACGCCGATCAAGACGCTCTCTGTCTCCTACGGTCAGCCATCCAGTTGCGCCATGGATACCGGGGGCGACCTTGCGGTCGGGAACTTGACCAACGGCGAGATCGTGATCTTCAAGCACGCGAGCGGCCCCGGCACCATTTACACCACGCCCTTGGCCAGAGAGTATTTCGACGGCTACGACAACCAAGGGAATCTCTTCGCCGACGGCTTTACCGCCGGCAGCGTCTTCATGCTCATCGAGCTCCCGAAAGGCAGCAGTAAGGTCCAAGTAGTCACAACGAGCAACAGCGTGGAGTTCCCTGGCTCCGTGCAGTGGGACGGCACGTACCTCACCGTCCTCGATCAGGAAGCGAACAAGATCTATCAATACACGGTCAGCGGAACGAAAGCGACGCTGAAGGGCACGGTAACGCTCACGGGTTCCAGCGACTGCGCGCAGGGCTGGATCGTTAAGGGACTTGTCTATTGCGGGGATTACGATAACAACGATGGCGAGGTTTTCAAGTACCCTGCCGGCGGCCCGATAGTTGCGACCCTTACCGGCAATTTCGACAGCCCGCTCGGCGTGACGGTATCAAGGAAATAACGTTTGCCGGACCGCCGCCGATCGGCGAGGTGACCGCGAAGCCGCGGGTCGGGGCGGCTTCCGAGATCGCGGATTGGGTGCTAAGATGAGATTTAACCGTCTAAGACGGAGATGGAGCCTATGGGATCAGTTAGAGGCGTCACCGTAATCGTTGCAGTGCTTATAGCTACGTTTGCCGCTTCCGTTGGGAGAGCCGACGCTAAGCTACTCCACTTGTGGTGCGTAGAACTCAAACCCTGCAACGCGGACTGCTACGACCATTCGCTGACGTTGGACACCGAAAACCGAACTGTATCGCAGATGTCGGACAAGGGGAAGCGGCTCACATTCACAATAACCGAGTCGTCTGCAGATTATTCGTGGAGTTACCTCAACCCTCAACGCCTTAGGAACTTGATAACTCTTGACAGAGGCACACTGGAAGAGATTGTCACTTCTGAGTCCAAGGGGAATGTGTTGGCCAGGTACCATTGTAGCCTGTCGCACAACGCAATCTGACTCAACGCGGCCCTTGAGTTTTAGTGCGACGGCGGTGCCTAGCTGACCGTTGAGGGGTTATGTTGTCGACGCGTTGTGTTGGAGAAGGGCAGAGCATATGAGGATTTCCGATTTGGGCCGCTACGCTTTGCGCGTTTGCGCGGCTGCACTGCTCGCCGGCTGCGGCGGTGGAAGCGGCGCGCCGCTGAGCCCGTTGGCTGCGGGAGTTACGGCAGAACGAACGCACGAGCGTCCCACGTACAGGGTGCTCTACAGCTTCAAAGGGCGCCCGGGCGACGGCGAAGACCCGCTGGCGGGCCTCATCAACGTCAGGGGCACGCTCTACGGAACCACGGCCTCAGGCGGTTCGGGTCGATGCACCGGCAGCGGCGGGGGTTGCGGAACGGTTTTTGCGATCACAACGTCCGGCAAAGAAACCTTGCTCCACAGCTTCGAAGAAAGTAGGGACGGCAAACAGCCGGTTGCGAGCCTCCTCGGCGCCAACGGCACGCTCTACGGCACCGCCTCCTTCGGTGGCAAAAGCGGCCGCGGAACCGTCTTCGCGATGACGAAGTCCGGAAAAGAAATCATGCTCTACAACTTCCCCAGCGGTGAGGGACACGGCGCATACCCGTTGGCGGGCCTCATCAACGTTAACGGCACACTCTACGGCACGACCGAAGAAGGTGGCGCGAACTACTTCGGAACCGTCTTCACGATCACAACGTCCGCCAAGGAGCGTGTACTGCATAGCTTCCCCAGCGGCTCGGGGGACGGAATAGGCCCGTTCGCGCGCCTCATCGACGTCAATGGTACGCTCTACGGCACGACCAGGTTAGGGGGCGCGCACGACGACGGAACCGTGTTCTCGATCGCGCCGTCCGGTGCGGAGACCGTGCTCCACAGCTTCGGCGCCGGGGCGGACGGCGAATATCCGGTTGCGGGCCTCATCAACGTCAAGGGCAGGCTCTACGGCACGACTTACGCCGGGGGCGCGAACTGCGGTTCAAATGACGATTGCGGAACCGTCTTCGCAATCACGTTTTCCGGCAAGGAAACCGTGCTTCACAGCTTTCCAGACAGTTCGGGAGATGGCGCAAGCCCCGAAGCGGGCCTCATCAACGTCAACGGCACACTCTACGGCACGACCGAGTTCGGGGGCACCTGCGGCGGAAGCGTGGGTTGCGGAACCGTCTTCTCGATCACGAGGTCCGGCAACGAGACCGTGCTCCACAGCTTCGACTACGACTCGGGCGGCGGCGCATACCCGGTTGCGGGACTCATCAACGTCAAGGGCACATTCTACGGCACGACCAGTGAGGGGGGCGCGAACGGAGACGGAACGGTCTTCTCGTTATCGCCGTGAAACGGCGTTGCTTCTTCCCCGAAGCTCCGCGCAAGGTTTCGCGAATGCGAGGCCGCGTTGATATATACAGTTGCTCGTTTTGAAAGCCCTGAGGTGAAAATCCAGCCTAGGCAGCCTTCTCCGCCAGAGTAACGTCGTAACCCATGCGTTCGAGTTGCTTGACGAGGCGGCGCTGATAGGCTTCCTTCGAATGCGTTCCGGCTTGCAGCGCGATCTGCGAGGGCGGCAACCCGCTCCTCGACGCGTGACGCACCGTCACTGCCCCTTCTCCGGGAGGGGTTGCCCCGTGCCTTGCGCCGCGCTGGTTTCGTGCTATCCTTAATCATGAGGTCGGTCTCCTTTCATTGCACCTCGAGTGCGTCGCGGATCTTCGTTCAGAAGTCCGCCTTGGAGGCCGGCCTTCTCATCTCATCTACGATGGGCCTTAAATTAGAAGCCGCATTGGCAAAATACTTTGCCGCAAAAACTCTGAACTTCAGGAGGCTGGGCAATGAGTATCTCTGATGTTAGCCGCTTTGCACTCGGCTGTTGCGCAGGTGCTGTCGTGCTCGCAGGGTGCGGTGGCGGCACGCCGCTTAGCCCGTCACCTGCCGGCCCTTCGACTGCGCTCGGAGTGACATCGGCGGAGCGAACGCCCTCGAACGTTAGGTACAAGGTGCTGTACAGCTTTGGCGCCTCGCCAGACGCTGCAAACCCGTATGCGGGCCTCGCGCACGTCAGGGGCATGTTCTACGGCACGACTGCCTATGGGGGCGCGAACGGCGACGGAACCATCTTCTCGATCACGCCGTCCGGAACGGAAACCGTGCTCTACAGCTTCAAAGGCGGCCCGGGAGACGGTGAATACCCGTTCGCCGGCCTCATCAGCGTCAAGGGCACGCTCTACGGCACAGCCTCTCAAGGGGGCGCGAACTGCAGCCCAAGTGGCGGTTGCGGAACGGTCTTCTCGATCACGCCATCCGGAACGGAAACCGTGCTCCACAGCTTCGGCGGCCCGGGAGACGGCAACGGCCCACTTGCGGGCCTCATCAAGGTCAAGGGGAAGCTCTACGGCACGACCATGGAGGGGGGCGCAAACGGCGACGGAACCGTATTCTCGATCACGCCGTCCGGAAAGGAAACCGTACTTTATAGCTTCAAAGGCGGCTCGGGCGACGGCGAATTCCCGCTTGCGGGCCTCATCAACGTCGCGGGCAAGTTTTACGGCACGACCGTGTATGGAGACAAAAATGACGACGGAACGGTCTTTTCGATCACGCCGTCCGGCACGGAAACCGTGCTCCACCGTTTCAAATTGGGAGACGGCCAACGTCCATATGCGGGCCTCATCAACGTCAACGGCACGCTCTACGGCACGACGCATCTAGGAGGCGCAAACGGTGACGGAACGGTCTTCTCATTCACGCCGTCCCGCAGGGAAACGGTAATTTACAGCTTCAAAGGCGGCTCAGGAGACGGCGAATATCCGTACGCGGGCCTAATCAACGTCAACGGCACGCTCTACGGCACGACGATTGAAGGAGGCGCAAACGGCGTCGGGACGGTCTTCTCGACGACGCCATCCGGCACGGAAACCGTGCTCCATAGCTTCGGCGGCTCGGGAGACGGCCAGTACCCGTACTATGGCGGGCTCGTCAACGTCAAGGGCAAGCTCTATGGCACGACCTATTATGGGGGGGCATACGGCAACGGGACCGTCTTCCGGTTATCGCCGTGAAACGGACTAGATCATCTCCCAACTTTAACTGACTCCGCCGCCCACGGCTTCGCTTGGCTTTCCAGCGTTGCAGCTGCGCGAGCACAGCATCATAGCGCGCCGACCACATCCAGCATTGCGCGAAGCTGCGCAGCTTAGTCGGCTTGGATGGGCTAGAACCACCTGGCATCGCCAGCGGGGGCCTCGTTCTGAGAGGCCTTGGGCTCCTGTAATCGCGGCGATCGGGGCACGAGCACCTGCGGAGTGACGACGAACTCGCGACTTTAAAAGTGCCTGAGGCCAAGCAATATGCGATTCGGCACCCCGCTGCAACGCCGCGCACAGAGTGGTTCGAAACGGCCGGCTTCTTCGGCCGAGAGCTCGGCCGGCGTGCGCAACGATCCGCGCCCTTGGCAAGCGGCCTCGCTGCCGATCTCAGCGATTCTTGGCAGCTTTCTCCAAACCGGCCCGCAGATCGTCGAGGTTCATAACAGGAAAGAGTTCGACGCTTGCGTGCATGTTCATGAAGAGCGGCTCGGCAATCGAGGGAATATCCGACGGGTCCTTTAGATCGAAGACGAAGATTCCACCGCGTTTGCCTTCCTGGGCGAAAAAGTAGCATGCTTCCGGATTTAGACGTTCAATCATCGTCTGCAGCGTGTGCTGCAAGCGGCCCTCGCTCAGGGCGGCGTTCGAAGCTTCTACGTTAGCTTGCCGCTTGCACCATGCCCTTGGATTTGATCTCCATACCGACATCGAAGGATTTGATAAAAACCCTCACTATAAGTTCCTTTCGTCCACCCACAGTAGAACGCGCCCGGCGCCTTTCAGCAATCCAACGTGGACCGCTTCGGGCCGCTTGGGGCACTTAGCATAGCTATGGAGAATCTCTGCGGCTTCGATCGGAGCCATGGAGCCCTGGGCCGAGGCGGCTTTCGAGCTCACGGCTTGGGTGCTACAATCCAACGCAGCGGCGTCGGAAGAATCAGAGCCGCTTGCGCAGCTGCGAAAGGAGCAAAACCGATGAAGACCTCAGGTTTGTGCGTGTGCGCGCTATTCGCCGGCTGCGTCGTCACCGCGGCATGCTCGCAAACGACGGAACTCTCGCGCCTCCAATACACTCCAAACGTCAACAGCCTGCATAACAGCGGGGCCGGCCCACTGAGCTACCGCGTGCTGCATAGCTTCGGCGCAGATCGCGACGGGGATTACCCTAACTCGGGCTTGCTCTACAGCGGCGACGCATTCTACGGCACGACATACAGCGGCGGCACGCACCACTGCAGCCGCAACTACGGCGGCTGTGGAACGGTCTTCAGTGTTACGACCAGCGGCTCCGAGACGGTACTGTACAGTTTCCGCGGAACAAAAACCAGTGGCAAACGACCCTACGCAGGCTTGATCGACGTAACCGGCACGTTCTACGGCACGACGGGGTACGGTGGTCCGTTCGATCAAGGCACGGTCTTCAGCATGACGAAAGACGGTTCGGAAAAAGTGTTGTACAGCTTCGGCAAGGGACTCGATGGCTACTATCCTTTGTCGGTCCTGCTCGATGTAGGCGGCACGCTTTACGGCACTACCTCTGCCGGCGGCACGAACATTTGCCCGAGCTCCGAGGGCTGCGGCACGGTCTTCAGGATCACGACGAGCGGCAAAGAAAAGGTGCTGCACAGCTTCGGTAAGGAACCCGACGGCCGGTTTCCCGACGCGGGTCTTATCGACGTACATGGCATTCTCTACGGTACGACGTATAAAGGCGGCACGTATGGTGCTGGCTCGGTCTTCAGCATCACGACGGACGGCAGGGAGAAGGTGCTGCATAGCTTCGGCAAGGGAACTGATGGAGCAAATCCGGCATCAGTGTTGATCGAAGTAAAGGGCACGCTTTATGGTACAACCCCGTATGGGGGGACGCACGACAGAGGCACAGTTTTCAACATTACGATGAGCGGCAAGGAGCGGGTGCTTCACAACTTTGGCAAAGGGACCGATGCTAGTGGTCCGTACGGAAGCCTGATCGATGTAGGCGGCACGCTCTACGGCACGACGGCTAATGGAGGTGCGTTCGGCTTGGGAACTCTGTTCTCCATCACGACGGGCGGGACGGAAAAAGTGCTGCACGACTTCCGCAGAGGGACCGATGGTAATGGTCCCTTAGGCGATTTGTCCTACGAGCGTGGGAGCCTTTTCGGTATAACGCAAGCCGGCGGGGCTTATGATGGCGGCGTGGTCTTTTCGCTGACGCCATAACGCTACGTCGCCACTAGCATTTACCGGCTTAGCCGCTAAGCTAGACCATACCCCTCGCGGTCTTAGCTCATCTCCACCAAATTGAAGAACGACGGTCAGCAGTGGCCGTCGTTCTTGTTTTTTGCGAGGACTTATGTGGCGGCCTGTGGCAACCCGTGCTCCCGACTTCTACACCGACTGCGCAGCGCTGAGAATTACTTCGACCACGCGGTCTGGTTGCGAGAGCATCGGCACGTGACTCGAATCGAGTTCGGTCGTCTTGGCTTTCATGCGTTTCGCAAGAAAACGTTCAAGATCCGGGTTGACGGTGTGATCCTTCTTTCCGACAATGTACCAACTCGGTTTGGTCTTCCACGCAACGCCCGGCGCATCGTGCGCGAAGATGTTGGCAGCCGGCGCGCCCTGGGTCGCCCACACGAGCTGCTGCTCAGTCGCCGAGAGATCGCCGCGAAAATACTGGAGGCCTTCTTTGGTCAGCCAGATACGTCCATCGACGACTTCGATGTGCTTGAGCACGTCGGTCGCGGGGAACTTCTGCTGTATGCTCTGCGATGTCTCGCCGGCAGCAGTATCGGGAGCAAGTGCGTTGATATAAACGAGGGCTTTCACGCGCGGGCCGGTTCCGGCGGCCGTGATCACCGTGCCGCCATATGAATGTCCAACAAGCACGATAGGACCCTTCACCGCGTCCATCGCCCACTTGGCAAAAGTGACGTCGTTTTCGGGTGTGTTGAGCGGGTACTGCGCAGCAATGCAATCGTAGCCTTGCGCTTGCAACGGCGCCATCACTTTGGTAAAGCACGAGCCGTCGGCCCAAAGACCATGACAGAAAACTATGCTCGGCTTGCCCGCGCCGCTCATCGTCGCAGCCACTTCCGTTTGCGCCGATGCAAAGGAGTAGCTCGCCGCGGCGGCACTGATCGCTGCCGCGCTCGTCGCAAGGAATCGATCGCGCTTGATGCTTGTTTTCGAACGCATACTATCACTCCCGATGTAGTACAGGACTCGTTCAGTTCACAGGTGCTCAGAATGGTTCCTCCCTCGAAGACGTACTGCCAATGACGGACTCACGCACTAAAGGATCCGTGGTGCTTCGCTGAGCTCCCATCTCAAATAAGTATGGGCGCAAGCAAAATGCAAAGTAAGGGTTCAGTGGCATCGGTAGATTCTGCTCTTAATTCAGAATTTAGCAGTTCCGTGGCGTAGCAGCTAAGCGCCCGGCCAGGGGGCCTTGTTTTGGAAGGGCTTAGCTCTTATCCCATGGTGACCGTTACCGCCTCGAGCGGACGGCGCATTACCTCGGCGGCCAGGCCGACCGCCTGAAGCTATTCTTTCAGCGCTTCGTGCAGGAGCGAGATCGCGATTGAGCCTTCGCCGACGCCGGAGGCGACGCGCTTGACGCTGCCGCTGCGCACGTCGCCGACGGCGAAGACGCGGGGCAGCGTCGTCTCCAGTAGAAACGGCGCGCGCGCCAGCGGCCAGTGCGCATGCTGCAGCTCGCGTGCCGCAAGCGCGGGACCGGTTTTGATGAAGCCCTTCTCGTCGAGGACGATGCAGCCGTCGAGCCACGCCGTGTTCGGTGCGCCACCCGTCATCAAGAAGACGTGACGGATCGGGCGCTCTTCGGTTTCACCGGTCTGGTTGTTGCGCCAGCGCACGCCCTCGAGGTGCTCGTCGCCTTCCAGCGCAACGATCTCGGTGTGCGGCCGTACCTCGATGTTCGGCGTCTCCTCGATGCGGGCGACGAGATAGCGCGACATGGTGGCGGATAGGCCGTCGCCGCGGATCAGCACGTACACGCGCCGCACGCGCTCGGCGAGAAACACTGCGGCTTGGCCGGCGGAGTTGGCACCGCCGACGACGATCACCTCGTCACCGCCGCAGTAATCCGCCTCGATCTTCGTGGCCGCGTAGTAGCAGCCCGCGCCCTCGAAGCGCGGCAGTTCCGCCAGCGGCAGCTTGCGATACTGCACGCCCGTGGCGATCACGATGCTGCGGGTGGGAATGCGCCTGCCGTCGTCGGTCTCCACGGTGTAGGGTCGCTCGTCGCAATGTAAGCGCACGCCGGCGGCCACCAGCATCTGCGCCCCGAACTTCTCCGCCTGCACGAAGGCGCGCCCGGCCAGTTCCTGCCCCGAAACGCCGGTGGGAAAGCCGAGGTAGTTTTCGATTCGTGAGCTGCTGCCGGCTTGCCCGCCGGGCGCGGTCGTCTCAATCATCAGCGTGTCGAGTCCTTCCGACGCCGCATACACGGCCGCCGCCAACCCTGACGGACCCGCGCCGATGATGACCAGATCTCGCACCTTGGCCGGATCCACGGCCACGTTGAAGCCGAGGCACTCGGCGACCGTGCGATTCGACGGATTGCGCAGCACCTCGCGCCCCTGGCAAATTAGCACCGGTATTTCGTCGACACTGATGTTGAAGGCGTCCACGAGGTGCTGCACGTCTTCGTGGCCGTCGAGGTCCACGTATTGATACGGGTGACCGTTGCGGGTCAGAAACTCCTTGAGGCGCAACGTATCGCGCGAGTGCGACGAGCCCACCAGCACGACGTCGCTGAGGTTCGCGCCGACGATTGCTAGTCGCCGGCTGATGAAGGCGCGCATGACGATCTCGTTGAGCTCGGCGTCGGCTTGAACCAGCCCCAGCATGCTCTGCCGGTCGAGCTCGATCACCTCGCCCGCCTTGCTGACGCGGATGCGAAAGAGTGCCGTGCGCCCCGAGAGCACGCTGATCTCGCCGGTGAAATGCCCCGGCAAAACGACGGTCACGAGCGCCTCGCCTTCGAAGTCGCGGACGGGAGGGCGCACGGTCTCGAGCTCGCCCGAGAGCACGACGAAGAACGGAATGACGCGATCACCGGCGTCAACGAGAACCTCGCCTTCGCGTACGCTGCGTTTGCGCCCGCGCGCGGCGAAGCGCTCGATCTGCGCCGGCGTCAGCGTGGGAAAGGTGCGCTCGTCTTGCGGAAGAAGCGGATTCAACCAGTTCCCATTTCGTCGAGCGCGGTCATGTCCGCATCGCTCAGTTTCAAGAGTGCGGCGCCGACGTTCTCCTTGAGGTGCTCGACTTTAGAGGTGCCTGGAATCGGCAGCATCACCGGTGATTTTGCCAAAAGCCAAGCCAGCGCGACTTGCGACGGCAAAGCGTTGTGGCGGTGCGCGATCTGCGCGAGCGGGCCGCCATGCTTGGCGAGATCTCCGGTTGCGAGAGGGAACCACGGGATGAACGCGATGCTTTCGCGCGTGCAATACTCGACCACGTCTTCGGATTCGCGGTCCCCGAGGTTATAGAGGTTCTGCACCGAGACAATTCGCGCCAGTTGGCGAGCGGCCTCGATCTGCTCGATGCTGACGTTGGAGAGACCGATGTGCCGGATCTTGCCTTCGTGCTGGAGCTCCACGAGGGTGCCTACCTGATCGTGGAACGGCACCGTGGGATCGGGACGATGCAGTTGCAGAAGGTCGATGCGATTCAAGCGCAGGCGTTTGAGGCTGCCTTCGACCGCCTCACGCAGGTGCCGGGGCCGGCCGTCGGGCTCCCATTTGCTCGGGCCGGGCCGAACGAGGCCGGCCTTCGTAGCGATGACGAGATCGGCGGGATATGGATACAGCGCTTCGGCGATGAGTTCTTCCGAGACGTGCGGGCCGTACGAGTCGGCGGTATCGATGATGGTGACGCCGAGCCCGACCGCAGCTTTGAGGACGGCGATCGACTCGTCGTGATCGGCCGGCGGCCCCCAGATGCCTTTTCCGGTGACGCGCATCGCGCCGAAGCCGAGGCGATGAACCGGCATGTCCCCGCCGATTTTGAACGTGCCGCTCGCGGCCGCGGGACGCCCTGACGCAGTAGCAGTTTGTGACGTACTCATACCGCATCGAAGGTAGGAAGAACGCGGACGGTTTCAAGCGACGCCTCGGCTGCCTATTTTATTGTGACGGTGACGGGCTTGGACGCGATGCCGTTGGCGACGACCACGAGCGAGCTCACGCCGGTGGGCATGGTCGAGGGAACGTCAAAGTGCGTCGAAACGGGGAGCGAACCCGTGGCGACGCCCATCGTGCTATGGTCGTGCGTGCGCGCGTAGAAGACGTCGCCGCTGGCGTTGTTAGTGATCCGCACTAAAGGGTAGTTCGTCGCATTTTGGTTTTCGTCGCCGTATGACATCGCCTGACCGAAGCCGTTGAACTGCGTTCCGGTGATCTTATAGGTCTGGCCGCGCTTCAAAGTCTTGGAGACCGAAGCGATCGTCGGCAACCAACTGCTTTTCGGCTGTCCGGTCGGCGTGTAGAGATCGACGCTCGAATAGGTCAACACCATGACCTGTCCGGTCGGCAGCAGAAGTGGCGGACCACCATACGTTATGCCGTTGACCTGGGTGAACGTCGATCCGTTCCACTCGTAGACCGTACCGCTGATGCCGAAAACCAGAACGTTGCCGCTCGGTTCGAGCGTGGCGAAACTATCGCCGGCGTTGTCGTCGTTGGGGAAGTTTGGCCCTGCGGTCCACTTGCCGGTCGTCGAGCTGTAGATCGCCGTGTGAGCGGGGCCGCTTTTCTGGAACGAGCCAGTGTAGAAGACGGTTCCGTCGGGGCGAAGAATCGCCGGCCCGATCTCACCCGGCGGGTAATAGCATTTATTCGGGCCGTACAAGAGGCACCCGTAGGGCGACGGCGAGTGCAGGTCCACGATCGTCGAGCCTGCGCTCGTCCATGTGCCTGTCGCGGGGTTGTAGATCTCCGAATTAGGCGCGTTCTTGACGTCGGCGGTGAGAATCATGCCGTTGGGAAGAAGCGTCCATCCTTCCTCGGCATTGAAGTCGGATTTGCCGGAATTGCCGACGCGCGTCCACGCCAGCGTCTTCGGATCCAAGGTTGCGTCCCACTTGTGGAGCTTATCTCCTACCAGCATCTTGCCGTTCGGCAATACGCTCGAGGGAGAGTCGCCGATATTCCTCCACCGTGTCGGATGGCTGAGCGGAGTCCACGTATTCTTTACCGGATCGTAAACCGCGCCCAGATTGGTGAGCTGAAGCTGATAGCCATTCCCAGGTGAATTGTATTCACCGCCGCTAATCGCCAGGCGTCCATCGGCGAGCACGTCGGCAGCCATATACAGGGGGCCGTAACCGGACTGAAGGGATGCGACCTGGGTCCACGTGCCGTCGCTATAGTTGCCCATCGCATCCGGAACGTAACGGTACCAGTTGCTCCAATTCTGAGCGCTCTGCGCGAGAACGGAGCCGTCGGTCAGCAGCCATTCCATCGCCATTCCGACCGGCGGCTGGTTAGCAAGGCGGGCAAAGCGTCCGGGACGGCTCTTTTCCAAAGTCTGCAGCGATTGTTGAGAGACGCCCGGCAGCGATCCCCCGCTCGAACAGGCCGCCGTCCCGACGACGACAGCGGCGACCAGCATCCATAGGGACCTAACGTGAGCGCGACGCACGCAAACCTCCAGAGAAGACCGAGTCTGAGAAAGTCACTAGGTTTGAGTTCGACCGGCGGTTTCCCGTCGAGCTCACCAGCCTAGCAAAAATACCCGCCTGTCGTCGCAAATCGTTATGGCTGCAGCGAAAAGACCACGCCGCCGTTATGAGCGCCGCCGAATTTCGTTGTGCCGAAGAAGCTCCCGCTTTTATACGTCAAACGCACTAAGGGATACCAGCCGCCATCGTTCCCCTTGCGAAACCTTTGCAGCACCTCTTCCTCGCCGTCCCTCCTGATACTGAAGACCGTCCCACAGGTGCCATACGCGCGGCTGCACTGGTTGACGCCGCCATTTGGCGTTGTGCCGTAAAGCGAGCCGCCCACATCGATGAGGCTTGCCACGGGGAAATTGCCGTCGCGGCCGTTGAAGTAGTGCAGCACCCGCTCTTTGCCGGCCGTGGTGATGCTGAATACCGTTCCACACCCGCCGTAGCCGCCACCGCAACGGCCCGTGCCGCCGCCCTTGGTCGTGCCGTAGAGCGTGCCTTCGACGTCGATTAGCTCTGCCGACGGATACCAGCCATCGTTTCCCTTGCCGAAGCTATGCAGCACTTTCAATTTGCCGTTCCGCGTGATGCTGAAGAGTGTTCCCCAGTTGCCAAAACTCCCATACACACCACCTTGATACGTCGTTCCGTAGAGCGTGCCGCCCACGTCGACTAGGCCCGCGGCGGGATACCAGCCGTCAGCCTCGCTGTGGAATCTATGCAGAACTCTCTCCCTGCCGGCCCTGGTGACGCTGAAGACCGTCCCGCAGCCTTCGGCGCTACAATCTAAACCACGGGCTAAGCCGCCACCAAACGTCGTACCATAGATGGTGCCGCCCACGTCGGTCAAGTCGCCATTAGGATATTCGCCATCAGGTTTCAGGCCGAAGCTGTAGAGCACTTTTTCCTTGCCGCGCGACGTGATGCTGAAGATCGTGCCATAACCATATGCGCCCCCAGAAGTCGTCGCGCCGTAGAGCGTGCCGGATACTTCGGTCAGGCCTCCGTTGGGGGCGCTCCCATCGTTTTTGTATCCGAAGTTATGCAGTACGTGCTCTTTGCCGTCGGCGGTGATGCTGAAGATGGTGCCGCAGCCGCCATAGTTGCCGCCGCAATACTTCGTGCCGCCGCCGCTGGTCGTGCCGTAGAACCTGTCGCCAACGCTGATTAGTTCGTTCGGATCGCTCCCATCGTGCCCCGCGCCGAAACTATGCAACACGCGGTAGCTCAGCGGGCTGGCCCCGCGATCACGAATCGCATCGACGTTGGGAGTGTACTGAAGGCGGGAGAGTTCCGTCGGTTGCCAGCACGCAGCGAAAACGACGCAACCGGCGAGTGCGCAAAGGCGCAGGCTCGAAGGTTTCATGGCGCTCACCCGGCTAGGCCGAAGTCGCGACTTTTTCCAGGCGTTTGAGCGCGCGGCTCGCGCGCACGCCGGGGCTCTGATCGGTAACGGAGGGCGATCCGCCGGTGGACTTCACCGACGCGAGCGCCTTCTTTACGTCTTCGATCGATTTCTTGTATTGCATCGTTACATGTCCGTGTCGGGCGGCCCCGAGTAGCTGGCGTGGATGAAGTAGTCTTTCGAGAACTGCGAGGGAATCTTGTGGAAGGTGATCGGCGGCTGCGAGTAGTTGAAGCAGTCGATGATGCTGGCGGCCCGCGAGTCGCTCGTGCCCAGCTGCCCGAGGTTCCAGTTGTCCTCGATATACCGCAAGATGCTCCCGAACTCGTAGTTCGTCGTGGAGATGTACCTCGCCTTGGCGTAGGCCGACACGACGATCGCCGGCACGCGGAAGCCCAGGCCGCCGTAGTCCAGCACCTTGGGCGGTGCATTGTCGTAGAGCCCGCCCCAATCGTCCCAGACGATGATGACGGCCGTGTGATCCCAGTAGTCGCTCTGACCGATCGCGTTGACGATGCTCGCGACCCACGACGGGCCCGTGTCGGAAGACGTGCCCGGATGGTCGGACTCGTTCTGATCCGGAATCACCCAGGACACGTTCGGCAACGTCCCCTTTGAGATGTCGTTGAAGATCGCCGTCTGCGGCGTGACGATGTTGGACTTCCACTCCGGACCGTTGCGCACGGGCCAGATCACGTCGAAGGCGCTCAAGATGTGGCCGTACGGCCTGCTGAACTCGGGCTGGTAGTACTTCCACGTGACGCCGTTTTTGTCCATCAAATCCCGCAGCGTAGGATACTTGACCTTGAATTTTTTCGAGCACGGGAACGGGCCGGCCTTACCGTGCAGGTACACGTTGTCTTTGCTCACCAAGTGCGTGACCGTACCGGGAACAGCGTTGCAGCCCCACCAGCAGCCGTTCCCGCACGTCGGGAAGTCGATCATCGCCTTGTCGCGTTCGACCTCGGCGCCTCCGCGGATCAGGTCCTGATGCGCGGTGAAGCTATCGCTGCCTTGGGTCGTGAACATGTGCTCGGCCAACGCGTATTGCTCGGCCATGTCCCAATACGGCACGATCTGCTGCGGGTCGGTGTATTGATACGGAAACGTGCACTCCGGCAGCCCGTCGCCACCGAAGCGCACCAGGTCGAAGCCGTCCATGTTGCCGCCGTCACGCGCGATCTGATATCCGCGGAAGCTGTGATTCAGATCCTTTGGGATGTTGAGCGGCACCTTCGCGAGCGGAATGGTTCCCGCTTTGATCGGCGGGCTGCAGTTGGGATTCGCCTCGACCTTGCCGACCATCGTTCCGTCGCCGCCCGGATACGTGGCGAAGAAATCGTTGAACGTGCGGTTTTCCTGAACAACGATCACGACGTGCTGGATCGGCGAGCCCGGCGAGCTCACATGGCGGCTCGTCCCCTGCTGTGTAGCGGGGACGGAGCTCGAGCCGCCGCCGCACGCGGCGATCGCCGCGCCGGCGAGCATCGAAAACGCGATGATCCGAAAACGCATGGCCGCCTCTTTCGTGGTGAGGCGGCGCACTTCTCGTTACTGCGTGCCGATCCTCTGATTAGCGTTGGTTAACAAATAGATCTTGTCGGCATGTCGGACCCCGAGCGCCCGCTGGTCGTAGATGATGCCGACGTATTGACCGGCCTTGATCGCGCTCATTTGGTACGTCGTCTTGCCGTTGGCCGAAAAGACCTGGTCGAACTTCGGCACGATCGCGAAGCTCAGCACCTGCTTCGTCTTCGGATCTTGAACCTTAATGTTGGTGGACGAGACGTGAACCGTAATGCCGTAAAAGGTCGAGTTCTGGGCCGCCGCCACGCTGTGCGGCGCCGCGAGGACCGGCGCGAGTGCCGCCGCCAGGGCAGCGGCGCGAAGAATGGACGTATGCATCATGCTATGCCGTGTACCCCGCGGGCGGGCGGTCTATGCCTTTCCGCCGCCGAAGGGCGGCGGCAGTGGAAGCGACGCTCTTTGCCGACGGCGGATCGCGCGGCAACCCGGGTGCCGCGGCGAGCGCCGCGATCCTGATCGCGCCCGACGGCGAGCTGCTCGAGGAGGTCGCCGCGTACCTGGGGGTGGCCACCAACAACGTCGCGGAATGGACCGCGCTCTTGCTCGGTTTGGAGGCCGCGAGCAAGCTCGGCGTCCGCCGGCTGCACGTGCGCTTGGACTCCGAGCTCGTGGTGAAGCAGCTGCGCGGCGAGTATCGCGTCAAGCATGCAGGGCTGCAGCCGCTGCATCGGCGGGCGATGCGGCTCCTACGGGCGTTCGAGAGCGTTGACATCGCGCACGTGCCGCGCGAGCAGAACGTCGTGGCCGACCGCCTGGTCAACCGGGTGCTCGACCAGGAAGCCAACGCGCCGGTAAAGTAGGGCCGGTCATGCGCCGGTTCCCTATCGGACTCTTCATCGTCGCCGTGTCGGCTGTGATGCTCGTGCTGGGCTGGCGCATCTACGGCCCGGGCGAGATGGGCCGGTTCGCGCCGGCGATTCACGCGCAGCGCGCGCCGAGCGAGCTCTACGCCTGGATGACGATCAAGTACCCGAAGCCCCCGATCTTTCAAGAGGCGTATCGGATGTCCGACGTCGAGGGCGTGTCACGCTTCGAGTATGAAATTCGCGGCTACAACGGACACGTGATCACGGTCAAGGCGCCCGCCGCGCGGGTGTACGACGTGAGCTTCTTTTTCGGGCTGTTGGGACAGGACGGGATCTGGCAGCTCGTCGACAAGCCGCCGCTGCCCGATCCGGACGCGAACTACGCCGTCTATGTGAAACAGCTCGCGGACTATAAGCAGGGCGAACGCACCGTGACGTTCACGAACCCGCAGTATTGGGCGAGCAAGGCCGGGCATCAATTCAACATCGACCTCTCGAAAGGCGTTCCGAAGGATCTGTTGCGCCTCGAGAGCTCGCAAGTCGCCGACGCCCGCTACGCGCAGATCGTCAAAGACTTCCGCGAATTCGGACCGGACGAGTTCCGTCGCAACGTGGCGGCGGCGCAGGCTCGGATCCGCGGGCTGCACGGGTAGGACGTGCGCAAGCGATTCGCGCTGCGATTCTCGGTGTGTGCCGCGCTGCTCGCGGCGCTGCTGTTCGCCGGCTACGAGGCGGCCGAGAGCCCCGGGAACCAGCTCTTCGGCAAGACGCTCGTTAGCGGTCCGAAGAACCAGCGCGTCGTCGCGCTGACCTTCGACGACGGGCCAAATCCGCCGTATACCGCCGAGATCCTCGACGTGCTGCGCACCGAGCGTGTGCACGCGACGTTCTTCGTCGTGGGGCGCGCCGTGCAAGCGTATCCGGAGCTCGTACGCCGCGAAGCCGCGGCGGGCAACGCCGTCGGGAATCACACGTGGAACCACGGTCATCTCGTGCTCTACGATCAGACCGGCCTGCGCCGCACGCTGCAGCTCACCGACGCAGCGATCTTCGCGGCGACGGGGCATCACACGCGGATCATGCGTCCGCCCTTCGGCTCGCGGGACTGGCTCGTGTTGGACGAGGTACGCAAGCTGGGCTACACGCCCGTGATGTGGTCGGTCCCGCTCGCGAACGACTGGGAGGATCCGCCGCCGCGTGTGATCGCGACGCGCGTGCTCCGCTACGCGGGCGACGGTGCGATCATCACGCTGCACGACGGAAACCGCGGCATCGTCTGCTCGCGCGTGCACGCTCGCCTGTGCGACCGAAGCTCCGACGTCGAAGCGACGCGCTTGATCGTCGACACCCTCAAGCGCCGCGGCTACCGTTTCGTGACGATTCCGGAGCTGCTACGGATGGATTCGGCTCATCGTGGCGGGCAGGTGGCGCAGTTGGTATCACGCAAGTAACAAGCGACCCGGAAAAGTATTCGGGAAATTATTTCTCCTTAAAGGAGGTCGCGGTGAAGCTACTTCTCGACCGCGGAGTTCGCCCGTATCTGGCGGGTATAGCCGCGGGAGTCCTACTCATTGCCGGCTGCTCGAGCGGCCGGTCCTTGCCGAGCGCCGGGCCCGGCTCCGGCCTCGCTCCGTCCTCGCACACGGCGGCGGGGTTCAGCGGCATGGCGCCGGAGGGCTTCGTCCCCGACGCGTGCACGGATCCGAAAATCCTCAAGGTCTGCGTCAGGCCGGGCGGCAGCGCGAAGCTTGGCATCAAGCTCACGTGCCACAGCGGGACGGTGACCGTTCCGTGCGGCAAGGTCCGCTGGTCGACGAAGATGAGCCATGCTGGCTTGAAGGGATCGTTCAAGCCCGACCCCGGCAACCCGACGACCGAAACGGTGACGGCCACAAAATCGACCAAGCGTGGCCACTACCACCAGACCATCACGGCACGGTGCACGGGTGTTCCGAGCTGCGTCGTGCACGGCAAGGGAGCCGTCTGGGTGATCTAACCCGCGGCTTTCCTTGGCCTATGCGTAGACGCGGCCGCGTAGGCGGAGAAATCCATTCGGATGGCGGTTGCCGGGATCGTGGTGCGTCCAGTGGACGACCGGCAGCCGCCCAGGATCGTGAACCATTTCGCCGCAGATCTCGATAGTGTCGCCGGCGCGCACGGGGCAGCGCGGCGCGATGCTGACGTTGTCGACCACCTCGAGCCTGCCTACGCTGCTCTGCACGTCGAAAGCCTCGTGCATGCAATGCGTGAGCGAACCATAGAAGAAGTGTGGCCGCGACGCGACCGTCGCGGTGAAATCGACCCAGGCGGGCGCGCTCCCGGCGTAGGCGGCGGCAAGGTCCATTGGTGCTCCGATCACGCGGGGCGGGTAGAACGGCAAGTGATGGAGTGGTGTCAGTGAGGAGGATTCGGACGGCGCGTCTGCGCCTCGAGCCGGTGACGGCGGCAAACGCCGGAATGCTCTGGGACGTGCTCCAGGAGCCGGACCTGCGCGACTACCAAGATCTGCCCGACCTCAACCGCGCGCAGTTTTTACGAACGGTCGGCAGCCGCCCGACGCGCTTTGGCCCCGCCGCGACCGGTCGCTTCGAATGGCTCGTGCACCTCGGCGACGGGATGGAGAGGGTGGGATGGATCTCGCTGCGGATCTCGGAGTCCAGCCGCTCGACGGCGGAGATCGGCTATAGCGTCGTGCGCGCGCACCGCGGCCGAGGCTTCGCGACCGAGGCCGTGGCGGCGCTCGTTGACGAAGGCTTCCGCCGCACGCGCGTTCAGCGGATTCGCGCCTACTGCTTGCCCGAGAACCTCCCGTCGCGCGCGGTGCTGCGCAACAACGGCTTCGAAGACGAGGGCATGCTTTCGCGCGCCGCGATCGTGGGAGGCAAACCGGTTGACGTGATCCTGCACTCGCTCGAGCGCGAGCGGTGGTCGGCCGGCGCTACCGCGAATCGGCAGGCCACTCGATCGTAACGCCCGCGTCGTGGTACCCCGTGTATCGCCGCGGGAGCGCTCCACGCAGATACGCGAGCAGCGGCTCACGCACGACGCGTACCACGATCCTCTCGGCCAACGCGTCGATCGGCACCCACTCTACCGCTACAATATGATCACCGCCCCCGCTATTGTCATCCTGAGCGGAGCGAGCGTAGCGAGCGGAGTCGAAGGGAAGCATGACGTTGAACGTCGCGTTCAAAAAGTGCATCGCACCATCGTAGCTCTCGCTCACATACGCGAGCTCGCCAATCTCGACGCGCAGTCCCGTCTCCTCGAAGACCTCGCGCACGACGGTCTCCTCGAGCAGCTCGCCGGGTTGCTGCCGCCCGCCCGGGAGGCTCCACAGCGGTTGCGGATGGTTGGGATAGCGTGAGGCGACGAGCAGCACGCGGCCGTCTCGAACCGCGAGCCCCGTGGCGAGATGAATCACGGTGGGCGCGCTTTCTACCGGCCTGTTGATCCTCACCTGGGACGAAGCCGCTCCCGACAAAAGCGCAAAAAATCAGATCCCGACGCTGCTGATCGGGCCGACGGTGAAACCCGGCTCGTACAGCCAGGACATCGACCACTATTCGGTTCTGCGCACGATCG
Source organism: Vulcanimicrobiota bacterium (assembly GCA_963752825.1). GTDB lineage: Bacteria > Vulcanimicrobiota > Vulcanimicrobiia > Vulcanimicrobiales > Vulcanimicrobiaceae > Cybelea. The sequence continues at coordinate 2,277,111 of CAVVZF010000001.1, forward strand.
AAACGATCGCGGGCTTGGCCTGCACGGCCAACGCCTGCAAAGCCTCCGACCTCAAGGGTATCTGGCGCTAAAAGGAAAACATGCCCGGGCTACGAGCCGACCTTCGGGGCGCGATTGGACCCTAGAAACGGGGCGCGCCTGCTTGGAGGTGGCCCCTTTTTTTGAGGTTAGGAGAGCTGTCCCAGCGCCGCGATCGCTGCCACGACCGGCGCGCTCAGCATGGATTCCATGCCGCCGGGCGTGTTTCCAGGCATGATCTGATGTAAAAGTCCGATAAAAAGCACGAAAAGATGGGCCACCTTTAACTCCTCTTATGAAAATCGCGGGACGGGCGTAGTAAATATTTACTATGGGATAAGGTACACCATGGTCTCTTATTTTCCTAGCGCCGGGCAAGCCGGCCAACCGCGTTCTGGAGGGGTCCTCCAGGCGGCGGGATCCTGGGGTAGCCAAGTCCCCGTGGGCCTGGGACGGCCGCGATGACCGGTAACGGTCCGATTCGCGTCCTCGCCTTATTAGACGAAACGGTCGTTTCCGGCAAGGTCAAGCCCGTGCTGACCCTCGCACGGTACGCGCGGGAGGAAAACGAGGGGTCCGGACCGCTCGAGATCTCGATGCTCACATTTTCCCGCGCGGATGGCGAAACTGAGCTAGAAAATTCGCTCCGGCGCGAGGGCTTTGCCGTCGACGTCGTTCGCGAAAGGCACCGCTTCGATCTGCGCGTTTTTCCACAACTACGCGCAATCATCGAGCGGCGGCGGCCGGATATAATCTGGACCCACGGCGCCAAGACGAATTTCCTCGTTCGGCTCGCGCGTTTACATCGTACGCGAGCCTGGGCCGCGTTTCACCACGGCTACACGACGACGACGCTGGCCTGGAGGCTCTACGATCAGCTCGACCGATGGTCGCTGCGCGGCGCGGATTGCGTCATGACCGCGTGCGACGCTTTTGCCGCCGATCTCGCAACGCGCCTCGGAATTCGATCGAATCGCTTGAGCGTGCATCGCTCGCCGATCGCGGCGAACGCCTCCCAGCCGGAGCCCGGCGTGCGGGAGGATTTTCGGCGCGAACTCGACCTGGCGGCGGATGCGAGGCTGGTGCTTTCGGTCGGAAGGCTTTCGAGTGAAAAGGGTCACGCCGACCTGATTCGTGCGATGCCGGAGATCCGGAAAGCGTGCGGTTCGCAAACCACGTTGATCCTCGTCGGGGATGGTCCCGAAGAAGCAAACCTCGCAACGCTCTGCAATAACCTGGGCTTGGAGGGGGCGGTACGTATGCTCGGGTATCGCCGCGACGTCGGCAGATGCTATGCGGCGGCAGATGTATTCGTGCTGCCCTCCTACACGGAGGGTTCACCGAACGTCCTGCTGGAGGCCATGGATGCGGGCTTGCCTATCGTTGCCACGGCGGTGGGCGGCGTCGGCGAGATGATCCACGATGGAGAGAACGGACTGCTCGTGCCGGCCCGCGACGTTCCTGCGATCGCTCGGGCCGTCGCCGCGCTGCTCGGAAATGCCGAGCTTCGTTCTGCCCTGACGGCCGCAGCCCGCGAATCGTTGATCGCCTATTCGCCGCAGCGGTATTACGCAGACGTACGCGCCCTTTTCGAGAAGGTCGCACGGCGCGAACGCTAGCCTCGCAAGTGGAGTAAATAATCCCGATCGGTGGTTAGCCATTCGAAGGATACTCGACGAGCCGGATCTCGCAAAATCACGGCGGCCGCGGCAACGTGGTTCGGCGTTGGCCGGTAGATCGAGAATTCACAACTCGGGGTTGCGACGGGCTCGCCGTCGTCAAGTCCCCTACCCGTCGCTTTGACGTAAGCCTCTTTGAGCACCCACTGCTCGAAGAATGACGCCGTGCGCTCGCGCGGCGCCCACGTCGCCGGCCCGCGTTATCGCGCATAGCACCAAGTCGTTCGTGTGCGTTACGTTGAAGGACAGCGACTTCACATCCGCGGGCCCGGCGAGGTGCGGTTGACGCCAGCGTACAGGGTAGTCCTTTTTTGTTTTGGATTTTCACGGGCTTATGTGTCCAGGCCTGACAACTGTCTGATATGTTTAGCCAGCCGCTGCTCCAGCAGTGGGATCGAACATTCCCACTAGTGCTCGGTGACACCGACGCTGTCTTGGCTCTTGATTACCGTCGCAGGCGCAGACACCACGGCAACGGCCGAAAGAGCGAGTCCGGTAGCTAGCTCACTGATGTTTAGTGATCGTCGGGCGGGCGTAAATCCCGGGGCTGATGGAGGAAGTAGTCCTTACGATACACCGTGGGAATCATTTGGAACGTCCGCGGTGTTTGATTGAAATTGAAACAATCCGGGCCCAGCGAGGTAGCGCGACTGTCGCTGGCCGAAAGCCGCCCCAAGCCGAACACGTTCTCGGTGAACTTCAGAATGCTGCCGTGTTCGTAGTGAACGTGTGAAACATACCCCTGCTTGGCATACGGCGAAACGATCAGCAGCGGAAGCCGCATCCCCAATCCATCGTAGTCCACGTACGCGGGAGGCTCGGGATCATACCAGCCGCCGGGGTCGTCCCAGAAGATGAAGATGGCGGTGCTATTCCAAAACTTCGATTCGCCGATCGCATTGACGAGCGAAGCTACCCAGCTCGGGCCGGTATTCGACTCGCTGCCGGCGTGGTCGGAGTTCGTTAACGTCGGCGTGATCCAGGTGATTTGACGAAGAATCCCGTTCGAGATGTCGGTGAGGAACTGCGACGGCGGCGAGATGATGTTTTTACTCCAGTCAGGGCCGTTGTAGACGTATGAGTTGGCCTGATATCCATTCCAGCCGCCGCCCCCGAGCTGAGGGCCAGGGGTTACCGAATAGGCGGCCCAGGTGATGCCGGCGTTGTCGGCCTCTTGACCGAGCGTCGTATCGCTAAAGCAGACTCCTTCACTCCCGTACGGATGCTGGCGTTGCGGACCCAGGATTTCGATCGTATCGCCGGATCCGCCCTCGCAACCCCACTCGTTGGTACTCGGCCAGTTATAGGCTTGCATGGATTGCGCGGCGATGCTGTATTGATGGGAGATGAAGCTGCTCTCATCGAGGTTCGATGCGTACATCTGGTCCGCCAAGACGTACTGCTTGGCGATATCCCAGTAAGGCGTGGTCTCGCTTTGCGGCACGTAGGCGTACGGAGGGTACGGAAATGGACAGCCGCTGGGAGGGCAGGACCAGGCCACGTTGTTGAAGCCGTTCATCTGGCAGTCGGTGCCGGGAATGCTACCCGTCCCGTTGCACTGCGTGAGGAATGCCTGCAGATTGTAGTCTGGAAGGACGTCTGACTCCAAGGGGAGAGACTGAAGCATAACCTGTTGCCCGGTGCTGATGTAGCCGTAGCTCTGCGTCGTCGCTCCCGGATAGCCCATGAAGAGATTGTTGAGGGAACGATTTTCTTGAATGACGATCACGACGTGCTTAATCACGGAACTGCCGCTTGCGCCTACTGCCTGAAGTAGTCCGTGGGCGCGCTCCGGACTCGCCGCTAGAGAGCTCACGCGGGGGGTCAAGTTGCCGCCACACCCGGCGAGGCTGACCGCTGCGGCGGCAAAAGCGACTTGAAAGCACTTAGCAGTGTCACGGGCGCTTCGCATCATGTTACTCCTTCATTGTCCAGAAGAGTTTTTAGGCGAACGGAGGTTTAGTGACGCAAAAAGTATCCTATGCCGAGGGAGGTAATGTAGTTTTTGGAATTTCCGAGGTGACTGGTTGAAATTGAAGCAGTCCGACGCCGGCGAGGTAGCGCGTTTGTCGCTGGCCGAAAGCCGCCCCCAAGCCGAACACGTTCTCCGTGAACTTCAGAATTGTGAAACCTACCCCTGCTTGGCGTACGAAACGATCAGCATCGGAAGCCGCATCCCCAATCCATCGTAGTCCACGTACGCGGGAGGCTCGGGATCGTACCAGCCGCCCGGGTCGTCCCAGAAGATCAAAATCGCGGTGCTATCCCAAAACTGCGATTCGCCGATCGCATTGACGAGCGAGGCTACCCGACTCAGGCCGGTCTTCGACTCGCTGTCGGCGTGGTCGGAGTTGGTCAACGTCGGCGTGATCCAGGTAATCTGGCGAAGCTTCCCGTTAGACACGTCGTTACTCCCAGTCGGGGCCGCGGCGAACGCCTCCAAGCCGGAGCCCGGCGTGCGGGAGGATTTTCGGCGCGAACTCGACCTGGCGGCGGATGCGAGGCTGGTGCTTTCGGTCGGAAGGCTTTCGAGCGAAAAGGGTCACGCCGATCTGATTCGTGCGATGCCGGAGATCCGAAAAACGTGCGGTTCGCAAACCACGTTGATCCTCGTCGGGGATGGTCCCGAAGAAGCAAACCTCGCAACGCTCTGCAATAACCTGGGCTTGGAGGGGGCTGTACGTATGCTCGGGTATCGCCGCGACGTCGGCAGATGCTATGCGGCGGCAGATGTATTCGTGCTGCCCTCCTACACGGAAGGTAACCGAAGGTCGCACGGCGCGAACGCTAGCCTCGCAGGTGGAGTAAATAATCCCGATCGGTGGTTAGCCATTCGAAGGATACCCGACGAGCCGGATCTCGCAAAATCACGGCGGCCGCGGCAACGTGGTTCGGCGTTGGCCGGTAGATCGAGAATTCACAACTGGGGGTTGCGACGGGCTCGCCGTCGTCAAGTCCCCTACCCGTCGCTTTGACGTAAGCCTCTTTGAGCACCCACTGCTCGAAGAATGACGCCGTGCGCTCGCGCGGCGCCAAGGCCGCCAGCCGCTCTCGCGCATCGCTGGAAAGGAAGTGCCGCGCCACGAGGGCCGCATCGACGGGTTGCGACGTATCTTCCGCATCGATGCCCACGTCGCCGGCCCGCGTTATCGCGCATAGCACCAAGTCGTTCGTGTGCGTCACGTTGAAGGACAGCGACTTCACATCCGCGGGCCCGGCGAGGTGCGGTTTGCCGTATGCGCCCTCTCGGAAGCGCCAATCGGCTGGATCCCGGCCGGTATATCGTGAGAGGGTCGTCCGGCACAGCACGCGTGCGGCCAGGAATTCGTCTCGCGTTTGGTCGGTACCAAGCCGCTCGTAGCGATCGCGCTCCTCGATCGGCAGCAGGCGCAGCCAGCGGTCGCGGATCCTCGGCTCGTGCACCTCGCTCGGACGTAACTGCCACGCGTGCACGGCCTCCAGGAGTGCTTCCCAGCCGGCCGGCTTACTCGATGCTCGCGTCGCCATCGTACGCGGACGGTTCCCAGACCTCGGGTCGACGCAGTTCAGCGGCCAGATCGGAACGTGCCGCGCGGTAGAAGAATGGCCACGTCTGTTTCGTCCGGTAGGGAGCGTGTTCGTCGAAAACGCGCATCTGGGGCAGTCCTACTCCCGGTCTATCGAGGACCGCGGCGCCTTCGGCAGCGCACCGCCGCAGCGCGACCCCGAGGAAATCCGCGAGCAGATCGGTTTCCGGATAAATGGTTTGATAGTCGACGAGCCGCATGCGCGGCATCTCGTTTGCGCCGTCCTGTCGCTTGAAGATACAGTACGCGGCCAGGCGACGATCCTTCGAAGCGGTGAGTATCCACACGCGCCTCCTGCGCATCGCTACCCAAAAATGCCACGTTAGGGTCGCGCCGTCGCGCGTTGCCAGCAAGGTGTCAGGGCTCTGCCGCAGCAGCTCCTGCCAGAATGCATCGAATCGGGAATCGAACCGATCCGCTTCCTCGATCGAGAAGGAAGAGTGAGTTCGGCGCGGCCGCTTTTCGAATATGACGCTCTTCACGCGCAAGGCGGCGCCGGCGAGGGGCGCCCACACCGGCGCGAGCGGGATGCCGAGCTTTCGCAAGGCCCTGGTTGCGAAGGCGCGCGGCCCCGTTACGTAATAGGAAATCGCCGTCCAATCGCCGGCCGGGACGCGCTGCGAAAATTCATCGAAGGCCTCGAGTGCCAGGGCGCTGATCGTGGTGTCCATGAACAGATCGACGTTGGGCTGATCAAAGCGCTCCTCGAGGAGCCACAGCGCGAAGCCTCGATATTCGGGTGCGACCACCCACCCTCGGCCGGTCGTGGCGACGAGCGGCTCGCCGTGCAGCCAGTATCCCAGAGCAATATTGCCGATGGAACCCACGATTTCGCCGGCGCCGGCCTCCAGCACCCAGCCGATCGGCCAGGTCTTCTCGAGTCGCGCCCAAAGCGGATTGCCCTGCCACAACTGCTTCCAGTCATCCGCAGATACCGGTTCGGCGTTGAGCTTTTTCTCTAACCGTACGATGTCGTCGTAGTCGTCAAAACGCGCTGCCCGAAGCTGTGGGCTCACGTTTTCGCTTCGTATTGAAGCGGTAGAGCCTTGAGGCCCCGCAGGCCGAGGTTCTCACGCCACTCGAGTTCGTCGCCCTCCAGTTCCAGGGACTCGAATCTGCGCAAGAGAGCGCCAAAGGCGATGTTAGCTTCGAGGCGAGCCAATGGCGCGCCAAAGCAAAAATGCGCCGCCCATCCGAAGGCGAGATGCCGATTGTCCGGCCGATCGAAGTCGAGTCGGTCGGGGTCGGGGAAGCGGGCCGGATCGCGGTTGCCGGCGGCCATGACGGCGATAACCGCTTGCCGCTTGCCGATCTTCTTACCGCCGAGCACCACGTCGCCGGGCGCCAACCGCGCGGTGTGCTGACTAGGGCTCTCGTAGCGAAGCAGCTCCTCCACCGCGGCAGGCATGATTTCGCGATCGGAGCGGAGCCTCGCGAGCGCAGCGGGGTTACGCAGAAGCGTGAGGATGCCGCCGCTGATGAGGTTGGTGGTCGTTTCCTGGCCTCCGACCATGGTGACGATGCAATTCGCGACGATTTCATCGTCGCTCAGGCGATCGCCGTCCACTTCGCTCGACATGAGGGCCTGCACGAGGCCCTCTCGCGGATGCTTGCGCTGTTCGAGGATGGCAGCTTGAAAGTACTCGGTGAGATTTTCCACCGCCCCGAGCACGCGCTCGATCCGGTCAGGGTTGTGTTGGAAGTTCCCCAACATGCCGGCGAACTCGGCGGACCAGTCCTTCAGCTTGCGATGGTCTTCGACGGGAACGCCGAGCATTTCGGCGGTGACGATCGCGGGCAGAGGCTCGGCAAAGTCGCTCAGCAACTCCATGCGGCCGGTTCCGCGCGCTAGTATGGCGTCGATGAGCTGACCCGCGATCTTCGCAATATGATCCCCGAGCAGGCGAACCTGGGCCGGCATGAATGCGGGGGCCGCCAGTTTCCTCAATCGCGTGTGCGCCGGTGGATCGAGGAAGAGCATCTGCTTCACCATCACCTTCGCGATCGGCCCCACGTGCGGCGCTCCCAAGGCATCGAAAAACTCCGGTGACGGCGCGCGGTCGGCCGAAAAACGGGTCAGCACGGTGACGACGTCTGCATACCTGGTAACGACCCAGGCGTGCAGATACGGATCCCAATGTACGGGGTCCTCAGTGCGAAGCCGCCGGTAGAGCGGATAGGGGTCTGCGAGGACTGCCGGGTCGAGGAGGTGGTAGAGACTGAGAGGCATCTCGGCCCCTGTGTTGGTCATCGCACTCGCTGTTGCTAGTCCACGCTCATCAGGCGCGCAACTTCATTCGAAAGTTCGCGTACCGTCGGTGCAGTAAAGAGGTCTCGAAGCGGCAATCGCACGCCGAAGGTTTCTCGAATGCGCGCCACGAGCTGCACGCCGAACATCGAGTGCCCGCCGGTCATGAAAAAGTTTTCGTCGGCGCCGATCGATGGCCGGCTCATTAGGGACGCGACGAGGCCGGTGATTTGCCGCTCGACGTTCGCCGACTTACCGTTGGCCGCCGGCGCCTTCGGCAGAGAATTCTCCGCGCCGGGCGGCGGCAGGGCGGTTTTGTCGATTTTTCCATTCGAGGTAAGCGGCAGTGCGCCCAGCGCTACGAAGGATGCCGGCATCATATAGTCGGGGAGCGTTGAAGCGAGATGCTTGCGCAGGTCTGATTCGGTTATGCGTTCGCCCTGCGCGAGGACGACGTAGGCGACGAGAGCCGGTCCGCCGGCGCCTTCGGCAACCAATAGGGTGGCGGCTGCGATGCCCGGATATCGGCGTAGGCAGGCCTCGATCTCGCCGAGCTCGATACGGTATCCCCGAATCTTCACTTGGTCGTCCATGCGCCCAAGAAATTCGAGCTCGCCGTTTTCGAGCAGTCGCACGCGGTCGCCGGTTCGATAGACGTGAAGCGGCGCACCTCGTCCGTCGGCGACGCTGACGAACTGCGTCGAGGTGAGGTCGGGCAGGTTGCGATATCCGCGCGCTACCAAAGCACCGCCGATGCAGAGCTCGCCGATTTCGCCGCGGGCAACCGTGTGCAACGAGTCGTCCAGTATCAACGCCGTCGCATTGGCAATTGGGCGGCCGATGGACGGTTTGGTCGAATCGGTTGCGCTGGATGAAACCGCGCCCGAGGTCGCGACCACGGTGCATTCGGTCGGGCCGTAGTTGTTGATGACGGCAAAGGGCAGATCGGCGCGCGGCCTCACCTGGAGCGTGTCGCCCCCCGTCAGCAACAGGCGAAGTTTGGTTTCATCCGGCCAACTCGCGCGAAATAACTCTTCGGCCATCGCGGTCGGGACAAAGCCGATCGTGATCTGCTGCTCGACGAGCCAGCGCCGCAGGGTTTCAGCCGACCGGCGGGTGGATTCATCTGCGACGAATAGGCTCGCGCCCGCCGCCAGATACGGCCAAATTTCCCAGCCGGCGGCGTCGAAGCCCAGCCCGGCTACCTGGCTGGCGCGGTCCGCGGCGCTCAGCCCAAAGGCCGAGTGATGCCAGTCGACGAGATTGCACAGGTTTGCATGGGTGACTTCGACGCCCTTCGGCCTGCCGGTTGAGCCGGAGGTGTAGACGACGTAGGCGAGGGCATCGGGATCGAGTTGCGGCGCCGGCGCCCGCCCGGGGCCGTTTGCGCCTGGGCGATCCACTCGGACGCGCGGCCAGGATCCGTCCGGCAAGCTCCGTTCGGTCGCGGCGTCGGTAACGACCGCGACGACGCCGGCATCGGTCAAGATCCACGACGCCCGGTCCGGCGGCGTGGACGGATCCAATGGCACGTATGCGGCGCCGCTCTTCAACACCGCGAGTGCGGCGACGACAAAACCGGTCGAACGCTCCGTGAAAATCCCCACGCAGCGCTCCGGTCCGGCGCCGAAGTCGTGCAGGCGCGCGGCGAGGTCGTTCGACTCGCGCTCGAGCTCCTCGTAGGTCAACCGGCGTGCGGCGTCGGCCACGGCCACGTGGTTCGGGGCAGCCGCGGCACGCGAAATAAAACGTTGTGGAACGGTCGCATAGGCGGCCGGCGAAGAGGGCAATACGCTCATGCGGCTAGACGGCGGGAACGAGAGTCCGAGTACTGGCGATGAGCGCGGCGCGCGAGCGCACGCCGAAGGCCGCGCGTACGCGAACGGCGTGGTTCTTGACGGTCTCGGGCGAGATGCTCAGGCGCAGCGCGATCTCCTTGTCGCCTAAGCCCTCGCACATCAGCGCGAAGACCCGCCGCTGGGCGGGCGTCAGTGCCGCGATCCGCGGATCGACGACCGTTGCCGCGGCCCGCTTCCGAATCTGCTCCGCCACCGAGCTTTCGGTGAACTCTGCAACCGCCTCGCCGGCATATCGCAGCCAGGCGTCTTCGCCTGTGATCGTGTGAATTCGCAGCGCCGCCGCCGCGGCCCGCCAGGCATACCCGATCGTGCAGAACGCCGCGTAGGCTTGCGTCAAGTGATCGACAGCCCCAGGGCGGTCGCCGGCGGCGGCCGAAACGGCGCCCCGAGCATAGGCCTCCAGGGCCGCTAAGCGCGAGTCGCGCGCGAGCGCCAGTTTCGGCGCCATCGGCGCCGCGATCGCATCGTAGATGGCCAGGATTTCGCCCGCGGCCGCCGCGTCGCGATCCGCCAGCAGCTCGGCCAGATCCAGCAGCGAGACGCGCTCTTCGCCGGGCGATGACCAACTCGTCTCGCGCGCCGAGGCCGACGCATGCAGCAGCAGCGCGTCGGAGCTTTGATTCTCACCGGCCATGCGCGCAAGATACGCTTGATCGCAGTAGGACGCCGTGATCCATTGGGCGGACGGCGCCGCGTCGCGCGCCAAGTAGGCGTATCGAAGCGCCTGCTCGTGCATACCGCGCAGGGCGTATGCCCACGCCAGGTTGCGGCACGTCAAGAAGCGCTCCCCTCCGAGCTCCTCGTTCCACGGCAGCGTTTCGGCCATCCGCACCGTGAAGGCAAACGTCTCCTTTGCGTAGATCTCGCGGACCAGGTGCGACATCGCGCGGATCGTCTTAGCCAGGAGAAACAGGTCGCGCGCCTCCGGCACTTCCGACATGTGCTTGGCCGCTTGCTCGAGCACCCGAAGCTGTTCCCCGTACTCGCCGCGCAGCGACGCAAGCCAGGAACGCGCGTACAACCAGCGGCCGTACACCTTCGGCGACCCGCTAACGTCGATGTCGTGCAGCGCGCGGTGCATCGCATCCGGATCGCTCTCGATCCACGCGATGAGTACCTTGGCGTAGGCCAGCTCGAACTGGACGTCGCCGGTATATGGCAAGGGCCGCACCATGGCCAGCGCGCGACGCGCCAGATCCGCTTCTCCACGGTAGGAGTGGCACGAGGATTTCAACGCCAACAGCAGCGCCGCGTCGTCGGCGCTCGCGTGCTCGATGGCCGCAATGGTGTCCAGCGCCGCGACGTGGTCGTTCTTGCGAATCAGCGCCCGAACGCGAAGAATCCGCTCCGCCACTGACGTGGCGGCGGCACTGCGCTGCAGGCACGCGTCGAACCGCCCCTGGCTAAAAAGTTCCAGGGATGACAAGTCAGCCCAGGGCTTCAGTGATGCGCAAGAACTCAAGAAAGTGAACTCCTTGACGCGGTAAACTCGGGGTTGGACCTAATGAATATTCGGTTGCCCGGCAGAACTCCTTCCAGAATAAACCCCTGGATTTTAAGGGTTTTTGGCTTCCGAAGTACTCCCGGAACCCATAGAGTACCGTACAAACACCGTATCGCGCTATAGTACAAACGAACTACTCCAATAGCTATCGCTAATGATTTGGCTCGTCCGCCATCCAGCCAAGCTGGCAAGCCGCGGCGCCTGCAGGCGGCGCCCTAGTCCTCTGGGCGGAGCGACGGGCTCATTATGCAATCATAGGGCCCATGTTCGTGGACCGCATTTCCACCCTGGAGCAACTCGAGCTCATTCGGTCGCCGTGGAACGAGCTGCACGATGCCGACTCGGCGGCGGACCTCTTTCTCTCGTGGGAATGGGTGACGGCGTGTATCAACGCCGAGCGGAAATCGTGGCTCATATTGGGAGTACGCGACGAGGGGCGGTACGTTGCCTTCCTGCCGCTGCGGTTCATACGATTTCCTCGCCGTGGGCCGGTGCTGACCCGCGAATTGTCCCTCGGGCTCAGCGCGAACGTGGATTTCACCGGCATGCTCGGCGTGGCGGGCGAGGAGTCGCGCTTCCTGCCGGAGCTTGCGCGCGAGATTCGGAGCATGAGGTGGGATACGTTCACCCTGAATAATTGCGCGGATCATCGCATCGGCGGCCTGGTGCGCGAACTCTCCGCTCGCAGCTTCCGAGTCGTTTCGCGCGAGCCTACTCCGTGTCCGTACGTTGCGCTTCCGGACAACTGGGACGAGTATTTCCGTAGTAGGGGCAAGTCCACGCGGCGAACCATCCGGGCCCGCCTAAACAAGCTAAAGTCGTTGCCCGGCTATCACCTGCATCTAACGCCGCCGAGAGAGGCCGACGCAGCGATCGACGCGCTTCTGACGCTCCACGGTTCGCGTTGGAAAAAGGACCAACGAAGGTCGCGCGCGTTTTTCCGAGAGCTACTGAGGAGTTGTTACGCTTCCGGAAGCTTCCAGATTTTCGCCATGTATCACGGAGCGGAGCTGATGGCGACGCATGGCTTTTTCGTCGACGGCAAGAGGCGCACCGTCCTCGGATACATGATCGCCTTTAGTCCGAGATATGCGGAATACTCGCCTGGCATGATGTTGGGCTGCGCAAGCATTCGCTGTGCGATAGGAGAGGGCTACGATCGCTTCAGTCTGTCGCGCGGAGCCCAAAGCTACAAGATGTCGCTCGCAACAGACGTCGAGTACATAACGAACACCTTGGTTTCCCGCCGAAGCGCTCGCGCAGCAGCAGTCGGTGCGGTACGGGGTGCCCTCTCCTCCGCCAAGCGGCTCGCGCGTAGGCTCTTTTCACGCTTGGCGCCGCCGCGCGGCCGCGGCCAGCGCCAACACGACGAGCGCGGCGGCGATTAGCGCCGCAAGCACGCTCAGAACGGCGACGCGGTGTTTGATTTTGGCACAATCCGTGAACCCGTTTGCGAGGAAGGTCTGCGCGCACCAGGAGACGCGCCATTGCGCCCCTCCCCAGGCGCCGGGACTCTCGACGAGATCCGAGGGCCAACCCTCGGCCTGGTACTGCCACAGTGCGCGCGCCGCCGGACTCGCCGCCAAAAGCGCGTGGAGCCGTGTCAGCGCTCGCGCGTCGATCCGGCCGGATCCCCAGGTGAGAGCGAAGCTGTGAGGCGGGAGCCAAGCCCCCATTCGCTCGTCGAAGCTATAGGCGTCGATGTCATCGAGAGACCCGTTCGCGGAGACCCGTAGAGCGTAAAACGCCGCGTCGTTGCCGTACACGGGTGAAAGCGACCCCAAGACGACGATCGGAATGTGGCCGGCGAGCCGGAAGTCGAAACGGTGCGTGTGCGCGGCGAGCGCATACGCGACGCGATCGCCGGGGCGTTCCAGAGCCTCCACTAAGGCGGCGTTATATTGCGCTCTGAGAAACGGCCACGCCAGCAGTCCGCGCGCGTAGTTGGTGGCAAAGGCGTCGAATCCCGGCGGAATATGCATCATGACGAGATTGCGGGTCGCGGTCGGAGTCCTTGCGCCCAGCGTCGACCGCAACCAGAGCAGCTCTTGGGCGGCGGCCTGCACGTCGTCTCCTTGGCAGCTGCCCCTGTATTGGCTGGAAAACAAGACGGTATTGAGAACGACGAGCCTCGTGCCCGGCAGTGGAAGCGTAGCGTCGTAATAGCCGCCGCGCGCGAACCACGCCGCGAAGTTGGGCGAGGCGCCGCGGCGATTGACGAGGGGCGCCCAAGCCCGCGCAACGGCCGCGAGGTACGCGCTGCCGTTGGCGCTTCGATAGTCGCCGCACGGGACGTCGTTATTGCCGAGAGCGATGGCGAATTGTGCCCTTGGGAACGCACGCTCGAACGTCCACGCGGTCCAGCGCATCGTCCGAATGGCCGCTGCCTCGGGCGACTCCTTGCTACGAGCCGCGCGACCCGCGAAGTTGTGGGCGAGGAAATCGCCGCCTAGCAATATCACTCGGGGGTTGGGCACCGCGCGCTTCATGCGAGAGATCGCGGACTCAAAGAGTGCGACATTCGTGTCGGAGCCGTATGGGCTGGGTCGGGACGACCGGTCAAACGGGTTCAAATGAACGTCGCTTACTGCCAACCAGACTTGGTCGCCGCGCGCCGCTCCGGACGAGAGCGCGATCGAGAAAAGGAACGCGAGCGGCAGGAGACGGTTCACCCGTCAAACCCCGCATTTTTGGGGTGGCGCGGGAACGGCCGCTCCCCGAATATAGAGGTAGGACAAATGAGCGCGCATCGCCCTTGTATGCGAGCGCCGACGTGCACTTTTACCATGAGGGACAGACATCTGCGAATCGTATCATCGTCGCCTACCTGGTACAATTTTACTAGGCTTCCCTTCACGCGGGGCCGTTTAGCTCAAAGGAAAAAGGACCTTGACATGGTGGCATCTGCCAAGTACCTAGCGGCTTTGGCGACGGCTGTCGCGCTGCTGACGAGCTGTGCCGGTTTGTCTTCGGCGCCGCCGACCGCGACGAACGCGCTGGGGTCCACCGCAGCGCGAGCTCAAGGCTGCCCCTGCCTCTACGTCTCGATCCCATACAGCCCGGCATATCCGCGTGGTGCGCTCACCGTCTACCGGCTGGGAAGATACGGCGACGTCAGGCCGATCCAGCAGGTCGCCGGCACGGCGACCGGCCTGAGCACTCCCGCCGATGTCGCCGCAGATTCCAGCCGGAACATGTACGTCGCGAACCTCGCCGGAAACACCGTAACGGTCTACGCCGCCGGGGCGACGGGCGACGTCGCGCCGATCCAGACGATAACCGGCTCGAAGACGGGCCTGGCCTCGCCGTTCGGCATAGCCCTGAATCCGCTGAATAAAGATATTTACGTCACGAATAAGAAGGGCGGCAGGGGGGGCGGAAGCATAACCGTCTATCCGCACAAGGCGAACGGCAACGCGGCGCCGCTGCAAACCATCGCGGGCTCGCAGACCCGGCTCCACGCCCCGGTGAGTTTGGCACTCGACCCCAAGGGAAACATTTACGTCCCAAACCTCAACTCGAGCTCGGTAACGGTCTACGCCGCGGGCGCCCGCGGCAACGTGAGCCCGATAGCGACGATTAGCGGGTCGAACACGAAGCTCAATGGCCCTTATCAGGTTGCTTTGGATGCCGGCCTGAACATTTACGTAGCCAATTATTGGCCGCCGTTCAGCGTGACCGTCTACGCGGCCGGATCCAACGGCAACGTCGCGCCGATGAGAATGATCCAGGGCGCTGCCACGAAGCTGAATGGCCCCGATGGCGTCGCGCTCGACGCGAGCGGCAGTCTTTACGTCGCGAACTATACCGGCAACAGTATCGGAAAGTTTGCCGCGGGGTCCAACGGTAACGTCAAGCCGACGAACCAAATTAAAGGCCAGAGGACCGGCGTCGTATGCCCGTCCGGCATGGTGGTCTTCTAGGCTAGGTTTCGGGACAAGCGTGATGCTCGAAGAGCTCAAGAGGGCCGGGATCGCCGCCTTTACGCAGGCAGGCATCGATCGCTTCGCGCTGCGGTTACACGCGCGCGACGCGCTGGTTCTCTCGTACCATGCCATTGTGAACGCGGAGAAGGATGAGCCGTTCCGCTACTACCATACGATCGCGGAATTCGAAGCGCATCTCGATTGGCTCGGCACTCACTGCACACCCGTCGGGCTCGACGATTTCGCGCTCTGGAAACAAGGAGGCGTAAGCTTTTCGAAACCTCCCGTCCTCCTGACGTTCGACGATGGTTACCGGAACAATTCCACGCTCGCCGCGCCTCTTTTGAGGCGCAAGGGCTTCCCGGCACTGTTTTTCATTACTACCGGCTACGTGGAAAGCGCCAGGGTGTTATGGCCGGACGAGGTGTTTAGCCGCGTCGTCGCATGGCCTGGCCAGTGCGTGGAGGCGCCGGACGGGCGCGTCCACCTCCTTCCGGAAGCACAGGAGTCACGCCAGGCCGTCGCTTTGACGCTGGTCGAGGCCTGCAAGAACTGCACCGATACCAGCCGCCGCGAGTTCGTCGCCTACCTTGCGCGGGAAACGCCTCATTTAGACACGTTGTGGGATCCGATCTCCCAAGATTTCATGACGTGGGACGACGTTCGAGCTCTCTCGGCGGACGGTTTCGATCTCGGCTCGCACACCGTGACCCATCCAATTCTCAGCAGCCTCGAACCCGACGCACTCTGGGAGGAGCTCATCGAGAGCCGCAACACAATCGAGGCGCAGACTGGATTGGCGTGCACGACCTTGGCCTATCCCAATGGTCGCTCGCGCGATATCACCGATCGCGTCCTCGCCTCGGCCAGCGAGGCGGGCTACGATTTTGCGTTCACGGTCTCGAACCGATGGTGTTTGCAGACGCGCGACAATCTGCGACTCGACCGAATCGCGCCGCCCGGCCACAGCACCTCGGCCACCTTCGCGTTATATGCCAGCGGCGGCCGCCAGTGGTTCCCGCGTTAGCGGCCAGCAGCGCCCGTGCGGCAGTTACTCGCTGTGCAGCAAGATGACGCCGCACGGGCCGCACAACGTATCGCTCCCATCGCCTTTAAATGGCGCTGCTTGCGTCGACAGCGTGTTCTGGCCCGTGCAATAGGTTGTATTCGTACAGGTGGTCAGCGCGATGGAGCCTCCACTAACACCCTGGTAGGGCACGGAAGTCATCTCGCCCCCTTGCAGCGAGAGTTCATAACTGTACGACGAAATCGGATCGTGCTTGAACCAGGAACTCACGATGTTCTTGGTGGTCGTGCTCGTGTTCAAGCAAGCGGCAGCGTTGCCGTAGTCGGCTCCGTTGATATACAGGTGCTGGTACTGCTGGCAGTAGATGCCGGCAGAGCCTACACACTGGACGACCAGCGAAACGGCGCCGCCGCTGTCGCCGGCCACTGACGGGCAGCCGCCGCCGACAGTCTGGACTTTGCCGTTCCAAACGAATTTTGGCACTTGCGTCTCGGCTCCATACGGCACCAGCGTATCCTCGAAGAAATACGGCGCTTCGCTTCCGGTCCCGCCTTCGCTGTACTGACTAGAGATCACGCGGTCGGGCATGCCGGTCGACGGATTGGGCACGAGCCAGCGGTATGCCAAAGCGGCAATCCGATTGGGGTACCCGCCGCTGACGTCACCGAGACCACCAGGTCCGTAGCTCGTTTCGAGATCGACCATCTTGGTGGCTGCGCAACTATCCGACGTGTGCGAGTAGAGATTCGCGGAAGTATTGATGGCGAACGTCATTGATTGGCTGTTGAGAAATCCCAAGCCGAAGCGTCCCATCCAAATAGGTCGCTCAGCAACGAAGTACGTAAGGTTGCCTTGCGCGACCTCCTTGCAAATGTTGTCGATCGCGGCTTGATCATCGATGTCCCCCGAGTCGCCCTGCGCGTGACAGTGACCATTGCGGATCACGCTGCAAGGCCCGATGTTTCCGGCCCCCGATGCGGGGCCGTTGAAGGCCACGTCGACGCACTTCGAGCTACACGCCCCATTGATGAAAAGGCCGATCGCCGTCTCAAAATCCGTAGCAGCATGGTATTGCGAGTTTCCGACCTGATTGGCGAAACCCGAGGGCTTCGTGCCGCTGGCGTACTCGGTTGTGACGACGCTGCCGCCGACATAGAGCCATGCGGGTACTGATGCTTGATCCTCCATCACGCCGTACGGCGACGGAAAGTCGTTCTGATAGTTGGATCCGTTCCAAATGTTGTTATAGAGCCACGTGTTGTATCCACTATCACCGGGGTTCATGCGCATAACCGCGTTGTGACTATCCGGCTGGCAGTTCGGGTTCGGTGTCGCCGCATACGTTACCCGATTGCTCGGCGTCTGCCCATTTGGGTAGTTGTGTAAGAACGCGCTTTCGTCATTGGCGTCCGCCCACTGGTATGCTGCCAACGAATTCACCGTGTTGCAATGGAGGTAGAAAAAGTCGCTATATTTGTACGGCTGGCACGTCGAGGTGCTGCTCACGCCGGGGCAGTTCTTGGCAAGCGGCGAGCTGGAATATTCGCTGTTATCCCAGACAGCGGCGAAGAGATTCTGATCGGGAATCGCGCCGGGATCGGCGTCGACGCCGTCGCCGCCCATTCCCCATACCGGAATGACGAGTGGCACGCCTTGCGGCTTTTCGCCGAAGCCGGATGCGTAAAGCGCCTGAATGTGCGTGTTCTCGTCCCGATAGTAGCCGACGAGGTCGCCGCCGGCGTTGATCCCGGTCAGGGCCGTTAGTCCATAAGCCTTTGGTTCGTCGAACGTTTTCCACTCGGGGTGGGTCGCGAGATCGCGCAAGATAAAGCCGTGGGTCGTGCGGGAAGCGTCGACGTATGACCCGACGATTCGGCCACCGTTGCCGATTCCCAACGCCTTGGTCTCACTCGCCCCCGGATACGAAAACTCGAGCGTGCTGCCGTCCTTCCAGTAAAATCCCTTGACGCGGCCGCGCGACGTCGTCAGGTAGCCGACGACCTCTCCGCCGTCGTTTATCGCTGAAGCCGCGGCGCTCGCGGCGTGCGGCGGCCGTAGCGCGACGACGTCTCCGGTCTTGGCAGCACGCACAAACGCACGTTCGGCCCCGCCGCGATCGGTGTAAAAGCCGACCGTCGTCCCGGCGTCGTTCACGCCGAGATACTCGACGCCGCGCGAACCGGCAGGGCCGAGATAGCGCGTCCAATTGCCGTTCTTCTCCGTGAATCCCGCGACTTTGCCGCTGTCGTCGGTATAGAAGCCGGCAATGATTCCGGCGCTACTGATCGCTGCGATCGTGGTCGCAAGCGAACCCGGAACGCTTTTCCGCTCGAGCTCGCGTGACCCGTACGGCCGGCGGCCGACGTACGCCACGCTCGGCTTTCCGTATCCGGCGTCTACGGCAATATCGCCGCGATCGTTTATCCCGAGAATTTCGCTAAACGATGGATGGCTCGGTAATGCCAACGTCGGGCCGGCTGAGCGCGCCGAGGAATCTGGCGGCGACTGCGACCCGGGCATGAATGCGGCTTGTCCGCCGCACGCACAGAGAAGGCAAAAGAAAGCGCGAATTGCAGTGATGCGTAACGTTCGTAGCACGTTCATGGGCGGCATTATGCCACACCGAGAACGCGTTAACGCGTCAACGAATCGTTAAAGGAGCGTTGACGCGTCAACAATTTGTTACCTTAATTCGTGAGGCTATGCGAGCCGCCGAGTGCGGCAGCTTAGTGATCGTCGGGCGGGCGTAAATCCAGTGGCTGATGAAGGAAGTAGTCCTTACCCCGCACGGCGGGGATCATCGTGAACTTGCGCGGTAACTGCTTGAAATTGAAGGCATCCGACGCCGGCGACGTAGCGCGTTTGTCGCTGGCCGAAAGCCGCGGCAAGCCAAAAACATCTTCGGTGAACCTCAGGATGCTGCCGTGTTCGTAATGAACGTGTGAAACATAGTTTTTCTTCGCGTAAGCCGAGACAATCAGCAGCGGAAGCCGCATCCCCAATCCGTCGTAGTCAACGTATGCGGGAGGCTCGGGATCATACCAGCCGCCCGGGTCGTCCCAGAAGATGAAGATTGCGGTGCTATTCCAGTACTGCGATTGGCCGATCGCGTTGACGACCGAGGCGACCCACGCCGGGCCCGTATTCGACTCGCTGCCGGCGTGGTCGGAGTTGGCCAACGTTGGCGTGATCCAGGTAATCTGGCGAAGCTTCCCGTTAGACACGTCGGTGAGGAACTGCGATGGCGGCGTGATGTCGTCGTTACTCCAGTCGGGGCCGTTGTAGACGTATTTGTTGGCCTGATATCCATTCCAGTTCCCGCCGCCGGACTGTTTGCCAACAGCTACTGAATAGGCGGCCCAGGTGACGCCGGCATTGTCCGCCTCTTGACCGAGCGACGTGTCGCTAAAGCACACGCTCTCGTGCCCATGGGGGAACTGGCGTTTAGGACCCAGGATTTCGATCGTGTTGCTGGGCGGCCCCTCGCATCCCCACTCGTTGGTTAACGGCCAGTTATAGGCTTGCATGGATTGCGCGGCGATGCTGTATTGATGGGAGATGAAGCTGCTCTCATCGAGGTTCGATGCGTACATCTGGTCCGCCAAGACGTACTGCTTGGCGATATCCCAGTAAGGCGTGGTCTCGCTTTGCGGCACGTAGGCGTACGGAGGGTACGGAAATGGACAGCCGCTGGGAGGGCAGGACCAGGCCACTTTGTCGAAGCCGTTCATCTGGCAGTTGGTGCCGGGAATGCTACCCGTCCCGTTGCACTGCTTGAGGAATGCCTGCAGATTGTAGCCTGGAAGGACGTCTGACTCCAAGGGAAGAGACTGAAGCATAACCTTTTGGCCGGTGCTGATGTAGCCGTAGTTCTGCGTCGTCGCTCCCGGATAGCCCATGAAGAGATTGTTGAGGGAACGATTTTCTTGAATGACGATCACGACGTGCTGAATCTTGGAAATGCCGCTGGCTCCAACCGAACGAACCAACGAGTGGGCGCGCTCCGGACTGGTGCCTTGCGGACCACCCAATGGCGAAGAGCCTACGTTGGCGCCACAACCTGCAAGGGCGACCGCTGCCACCGCAAAGACCAAATTAACGCTAACGTCACGAGTCATCCGCATAAATCGCGCTCCTTAACGGGAAGCTTTCAGTAGCTTAGTGATCGTCCGGCGGGCGTAAATCCAGTGGCTGATGAAGGAAGTAATCCTTACCCCGCACGGCGGGGATCAATGTGAACTTGCGCGGTGCTTGATTGAAGTTGAAACAATCCGGGCCCAGCGAGGTAGCGCGACTGTCGCTGGCCGAAAGCCGCCCCAAGCCGAACACGTTCTCGGTGAACTTCAGAATGCTGCCGTGTTCGTAATGAACGTGTGAAACATAGCCTTTCTTCGCGTAAGGCGAGACAATCAGCAGCGGAAGCCGCATCCCCAATCCGTCGTAGTCAACGTATGCGGGAGGCTCGGGATCAAAAAGGCCGCCGGGATCGTCCCAGAAGATGAAGATTGCGGTGCTATTCCAGTACTGCGATTCGCCGATCGCGTTGACGAGCGAGGCGACCCACGCCGGGCCCAGCTTCGACGCGCTGCCGACGTGATCGGAGTTCTTGAACGTCGGGATAATCCAGGTGATTTGGCGAAGCTTCCCGTTAGACACGTCGGTGAGGAACTGCGATGGCGGCGTGATGTAGTCGTTGCTCAAGTCGGGTCCGTCGTAGACATATTTGTTGGCCTGATATCCATTCCAGCCATATCCGTTGTCATGAGGGCCAATTGGTAAGGAATAGGTGGCCCAGGTGACGCCGGCATTGTCCGCCTCTTGCCCGAGCGATGTGTCGCCAAAGCAGACTCCTTCATACCCGTCCGGAAACTGGCGTTTAGGACCCAGCATGTCGATCGTGTTGCTGGGCGGCCCCTCGCAACCCCAGTAGTCGGTATTCGGAAAGTCATAAGCCTTCATGGCTTGCGCGGCGATGATGTATTGATGGGAGATGAAGCTGCTCTCGTCGAGGTTCGACGCGTACATCTGGTCTGCTAAGACGTACTGGTTGGCCATATCCCAGTAAGGCTGGGTCTCGCTTTGCGGCACGTAGGAGTACGGAGGGTACTGAATTGGACAGCCACTGGGAGGGCAGGACCAACCCGCTTTGTCGAAGCCGTTCATCTGACAGTTGGTACCGGGAATGCTGCCCGTCCCGTTGCACGCCGCGAGGAATGACTCCAGACTGTGGACTAGAGAGAAGTTTGCCTCAAGTCCGACGGGCTGAAGCATGACCTTTTGCCCGTTGCTGATGTAGCCGTAGTTCTGCGTCGTCGCTCCTGGATAGCCCATGAAGAGATTGTTGAAGGAACGATTTTCTTGAATGATGATGACGACGTGCTTGATCTTTGAACTGGCGCTGGCAGTGCGAAGCAGCCCGTGCGCACGCTCGGGATCGATCGCTCCGGAGTTAGCGAGTGGTGAAGGGCCGAAGTTATGGCCGCAGGCGCAGAGCGCCGCGGCTACGGCCGCAAGGCCCAGTCCAATAATTACCTGACGGGCGCTTCGCATCGTGTGCTCCTTTAGTCGGAAGTGTGGCTAATGTAGTCGGAAGTGTGGCTGACGCGCCTGGTTCAGTCATTTCAACAGCACTTTGCGCTCCTTCCGATATTGGCACTTTGTCCTGTATGGCGCCACCCCAAAAAGGGGGGCTCTCCTGGCTCCCTCTCCGATCGGCCAAGGCGGCTACATCATTACTTTTGTCATCTTTACCGGATTCGCGTCTTTCGTATTTAGTCCGAGGTCAGCTGACGTTTAGTGATCGTCGGGCGGGCGTAAATCCAGTGGCTGATGAAGGAAGTAGTCCTTACCCCGCACGGCGGGGATCATCGTGAACTTGCGCGGTAACTGCTTGAAATTGAAGGCATCCGACGCCGGCGACGTAGCGCGTTTGTCGCTGGCCGAAAGCCGCGGCAAGCCAAAAACATCTTCGGTGAACCTCAGGATGCTGCCGTGTTCGTAATGAACGTGTGAAACATAGTTTTTCTTCGCGTAAGCCGAGACAATCAGCAGCGGAAGCCGCATCCCCAATCCGTCGTAGTCAACGTATGCGGGAGGCTCGGGATCATACCAGCCGCCCGGGTCGTCCCAGAAGATGAAGATTGCGGTGCTATTCCAGTACTGCGATTGGCCGATCGCGTTGACGACCGAGGCGACCCACGCCGGGCCCGTATTCGACTCGCTGCCGGCGTGGTCGGAGTTGGCCAACGTTGGCGTGATCCAGGTAATCTGGCGAAGCTTCCCGTTAGACACGTCGGTGAGGAACTGCGATGGCGGCGTGATGTCGTCGTTACTCCAGTCGGGGCCGTTGTAGACATATGAATTGGCCTGATATCCATTCCAGTTCCCGCCGCCGGACTGTTTGCCAACAGCTACTGAATAGGCGGCCCAGGTGACGCCGGCATTGTCCGCCTCTTGACCGAGCGACGTGTCGCTAAAGCACACGCTCTCGTGCCCATGGGGGAACTGGCGTTTAGGACCCAGGATTTCGATCGTGTTGCTGGGCGGCCCCTCGCATCCCCACTCGTTGGTTAACGGCCAGTTATAGGCTTGCATGGATTGCGCGGCGATGCTGTATTGATGGGAGATGAAGCTGCTCTCATCGAGGTTCGATGCGTACATCTGGTCCGCTAAGACGTACTGCTTGGCGATATCCCAGTAAGGCGTGGTCTCGCTTTGCGGCACGTAGGCGTACGGAGGGTACGGAAATGGACAGCCGCTGGGAGGGCAGGACCAGGCCACTTTGTCGAAGCCGTTCATCTGGCAGTTGGTGCCGGGAATGCTACCCGTCCCGTTGCACTGCTTGAGGAATGCCTGCAGATTGTAGCCTGGAAGGACGTCTGACTCCAAGGGAAGAGACTGAAGCATAACCTTTTGGCCGGTGCTGATGTAGCCGTAGTTCTGCGTCGTCGCTCCCGGATAGCCCATGAAGAGATTGTTGAGGGAACGGTTTTCTTGAATGACGATCACGACGTGCTGAATCTTGGAAATGCCGGAAGCACGATGGGCCACCGGTAGCCCGATGAGTTCAGCATTGGCCGACCGGGAGCTTACCAGAGGCGCAGACCCGTTGGCGGCACATGCGGAGAGCACCGTTGCTATTGCCGCAACTGCAAAGACACGGGCGAGGCTTGGAACTATACTCTGCATAGGCGGCTCCTTTATTTGAAAGGGGCGGTTCACGCGCTACTCGTTGAGTCATTGTAGGACTGGGACGCACTCCCTGCGGCCGCTGCCGCTGCAACGGGCGGCGGCCACCGTGGGAGGCTTCGAGCAGGCGCCGAAAATTCGCAAGGACTTGCTATGCCTAGAATACCGGCAGTTTGCCCCTTGAAGGAACCCCCCAAACAAGGGGGCTTCTCCCTGTCTGGTCGAGCTCTTAGGCTCGCTGGGCTAGTCGTTGTGCAGGAGAATGACGCCGCAGGGGCCGCACAGCGAGTCGCTGCCGTTGCCTTTAAAGGGCGCTACTTGCGTCAATAGCGTGTTCTGGCCCGTGCAATACTTTACGCTTGTGCACGTCGTTAGCGCGATTAGGCCCCCCAGAACGGTCTGGTAGGGCACGGAAGTCATCTCGCCCCCTTGCAGCGAGAGCTCATAACTGTACGACGAAATCGGATCGTGCTTGAACCAGGAACTCACGATGTTCTTGGTGGTCGTGCTCGTGTTCAAGCAAGCGGCAGCGTTGCCGTAGTCGGCTCCGTTGATATACAGGTGCTGGTACTGCTGGCAGTAGATGCCGGCAGAGCCTACACACTGGACGACCAGCGAAACGGCACCGCCGCTGTCGCCGGCCACTGACGGGCAGCCGCCGCCGACAGTCTGGACTTTGCCGTTCCAAACGAATTTTGGCACTTGCGTCTCGGCTCCATACGGCACCAGCGTATCCTCGAAGAAATACGGCGCTTCGCTTCCGGTCCCGCCTTCGCTGTACTGACTAGAGATCACGCGGTCGGGCATGCCGGTCGACGGATTGGGCACGAGCCAGCGGTATGCCAAAGCGGCAATCCGATTGGGGTACCCGCCGCTGACGTCACCGAGACCACCAGGTCCGTAGCTCGTTTCGAGATCGACCATCTTGGTGGCTGCGCAACTATCCGACGTGTGCGAGTAGACATTCGCGGAAGTATTGATGGCGAACGTCATTGATTGGCTGTTGAGAAACCCGAAGCCAAAGCGTCCCATCCAAATAGGTCGCTCAGCAACGAAGTACGTAAGGTTGCCTTGCGCGACCTCCTTGCAAATGTTGTCGATCGCGGCTTGATCATCGATGCTCCCCGAGTCGCCCTGCCCGTGACAGTGACCATTGCGGATCACGCTGCAAGGCCCGATGTTTCCGGCCCCCGATGCGGGGCCGTTCAAGGCCACGTCGACGCACTTCGAGCTACACGCCCCATTGATGAAAAGGCCGATCGCCGTCTCAAAATCCGTAGCAGCATGGTATTGCGAGTTTCCGACCTGAGTGGCGAAACCCGAGGGCTTCGTGCCGCTGCCGTACTCGGTTGTGACCACACCGCTGCCGCCGACATAGAGCCATGCGGGTACTGATGCTTGATCCTCCATCACGCCGAACGGCGACGGAAAGTCGTTCCGATAGTGGGATCCGTTCCAAATGTTGTTATAGAGCCACGTGTTGTATCCACTATCACCGGGGTTCATGCGCATAACCGCGTTGTGGCTATCGGGCTTGCAGTTCGGGTTCGGTGTCGCCGCAAACGTTACCCGATTGCTCGGCGTCTGCCCGTTCGGGTAGTTGTGTAAGAACGCGCTTTCGTCATTGGCGTCCGCCCACTGGTATGCTGCCAACGAATTCACCGTAGCGCAATGGAGGTAGAAAAAGTCGCTATATTTGTACGGCTGGCACGTTGAACTGTTTCTCACGCCGGGGCAGTTCTTGGCAAGGGACGAGCTGGAATATTCGCTATTGTCCCAGACAGCGGCGAAGAGATGCTGGTCGGGAGTCGCGCCGGGATCGGCGTCGACGCCGTCGCCGCCCATTCCCCACACCGGAATGACGAGCGGTATCTGGGACGACAGAGGTTTTAGGCCGCGAACCAGAAGCGCCCGCAGGTGGGACTCGTCTGCATAATAGCCGACGAGCTGGCCGCCGGAGCTGATACCGGTCAAAACGGTCATGCCTCGTGCCTTCGGCGCGTCGAAGGTTTGCCATTGGGGGATCGCTGCCGCACCCCGCAAGATAAAACCATGCGTTGCGCCGGCCGCATCGTTGTAGGTGCCAACGATTCGGCCGTCGTTGCTGATTCCAAGCGCCTTCGTCTCACTCGCCCCCGGGTACAAAAGCTCTGTAATCCTGTCGCCCTTGCCGAGGAAGCCCTCCACGCGGCCGCGCGACGTCCTCATATAGCCGACGACCTCTCCGCCATCGTTGATTGCCGATGCCGTTACGCTGACGCCGCCGGCCGGCCGTATATAGACGAGCTTTCCGGTTTTTGCATCCCGCGCGAAGGCATGGTTCATTCCGCGGCGGTCGGTGTAAAAGCCGACCGTTGTAGCGGCGTCGTTCACGCCGAGATACTCCGTGATGCCTGACGGGTTGCGATAGTTCGTCCAAACGCCCTTGCGCTCAGTAAACGCGGCAATATTTCCATTAGCGTCGGTATAGAAGCCGGCAACTAGACCGCTGTCGTTCAGAGCCGTGGCGGTCGTCGTCACTGCGCCTGGAAACGATTTCTGCTTGAAATCGCCCTGTCCGTATGGCAAGTGGCCCACGTACGCTGCCGTTGGCTTCTCCGCGCCGATATCGGCGACGATGTCGCCAAGATCGTTTATCGCGAGGAACTCGCTAAACGACGGGTGGTTTGGCAAGGTGAATGTCGAGCCGGCTAAGGGCAGCGCCGACCTCGGCAGGGACTGCGACGCCGGCATCAACGCTGCTTGACCCCCGCACGCGCAAAGTAGCAAGAAAAGAACGCGAACTGCAGTGGCCCGTAATGATCGCATCAGGCTCATCCCTTCCTGTTGGGGCGGCCGGCAATACCGCTGCCGGTTGCATCAAAGCTGCCTGGCCCTCGCACGCACACGGCACGACGAGGATGCCACGCGCGCCAACGGCACGCAGTAACCAGACCAAGCGCATTACAGCTATTGTACACACGTGTCAATAGCCCATGCGACAAGGTGTGGAGGCGTCGCTCGCGCATTGGGCGGCGTGGTGAGCGCTAGCTAGCGCGTAGTTTGCTTATTTCGCTGCAGTAAAATCGCGCCGCACGGTCCGCATAACGGATCGGTACCATCACCCTTGAACCGCGCAACTTGCGTGGCGAGCGAGTTCTCGCCGGTGCAGTAGGCGCGGTCCGTGCAGGTATTCAGTCGGATCAGGCCTCCGGGAACGCCACGATACGGCACCGCGGTCATCTCTCCGCCCTGCAGTGCGAGCCGGTATTGATACGAAGAGATCGGATTACCTCTAAACCAGGAGGCGGCGATATTCGCGCTTCGCGTGC
Source organism: Vulcanimicrobiota bacterium (assembly GCA_963752825.1). GTDB lineage: Bacteria > Vulcanimicrobiota > Vulcanimicrobiia > Vulcanimicrobiales > Vulcanimicrobiaceae > Cybelea. Next base: position 2,303,437 of record CAVVZF010000001.1, read on the forward strand.
TCGTGTTGAGACAGGCTGCGGCTTTGCCGTAATCCGCGGCGTTGATGTATAGATGTTTGTACTGTTGGCAATAGATGCCGGCCGGCCCGACGCACTCGACGAGCACCCCGATGGAGCCGCCGCGGTCCCCGTTCATGGACGGGCAGCCGCCGCCGACAGTCTCAACTCTGCCGTTCCACACGAAGGGTACGACCGGATGCTCGGCCCCTGCGGGCACGAGCGTATCCTCGAAGAAATACGGCGCCTCGGCCATCGTCCTGCCCTCGGCTATTTGAAACGAGAGCGTGCGATCCGGAATGCCGGTCACTGGGTTGGGCACCAGCCAGCGAAAAGCCAAAGCCGCAAGCCGCACGCGATGCCCTCCGATAACGTCACCCACGCCTCCCTCACCGAAACTCGTCTCGAGGTCGACGATCTTCGTGTTCGCGCAGCCGCCGGTCGTGTGGGAGTACAGATTGGCGACCGTATTGATCTCAACCGTCATCGTCTGACTATCCATGAACCCGTAGCCGGCACGCCCGCCGAAGATCGGGCGCTCCGCCATCAGATACTTGAGATTGCCGCCGGTTACGGTCTTGCAGATATTGTCGATCGCGGCTTGATCGTCCACGTCGCCGGCAGCGTACTGCGCGTGGCAACGGCCGCCGGCAATGACGCCGCAGGCGCCGATATATCCGTATCCGGTTGCGATCCCGTTGAGCGCCATATCGACGCACCGCTCCGCGCATGCTCCGTTGACGAAAATGCCCAGGGCCGTCTCCCAGTCGGTCGCATCATGGTACGGCGAGCTGCCGGCTCGATCGGCAAAACCGGATGGACGCGTGCCGCTGCCGTATTCAGTCGAGACCTCGCCGAAACCGCCGACGATGACGCCCGCTAAGATCTCGGCGTTGTCCTCGAACGCGCCGTACGGCGGCGGAAAATCGTCGCGGTAGTTCGATCCGGCCCAAAAATTGCGATAGAGATAACGATTGAATGCGGCATCGCCTGCATTCATGCGCAGGACGGCATCGGGATCGTGAGGTGCGCATCTCCTGCCCGTGGGATTTGGCGTTGCACCCCAAGTGAGCCGGTTATCCATCGTCTTCGCGCTTGGATAAGTATGGAGAAACGCAGTTTCGATGCCGCTGTCGGCGTCTTGATAGGCTCGGAGCGTTATGCGCGTGTTGCAGAAGACCTTGAGGAAGTCCACGTATTTGTACGGCTGGCACGTGGAGCTGGAGCTGACTCCCGGACAGTTGGCTGCCAGCGACGCGCTCGAGTTTTCGGTGTTTTCGAGCATCACCGCAAACAGATGCCGGTCGGGGATCGCGCCGGGGTCGGTGCCTTGCTGGTAGCCTGCATATCCCCACACGGGGATGACCAGCGCAGGCACCACGGCCAGAAGTAGGCCGAGAACGCTCATCGCCTAACGGCGAGCGAACGGGCCATCCACCCGATGGGCTTGACGAGCGGCGACGAACTCAACACGGCAACCGGAAAAAGGGGCGTCTGCCAGTCACGGGTGACGACGAAGCGACGAACGAGCTGCCGCGCTTGACGCCAGTCGCCCCAAAAACCCAGCACTGCGGCGGTCTTGCAGGCGCGTATCTTCAAGAACTGCTGCAGCACCGGCAGGAGCGGCGTCGGGCAGGCCCCGAGGAGCAGATTCGCGTCGAGCAAGAAAGGCTCGATCGGCCGCATTCGGCGATAGTTTCGACAGAGCTCCGACGCCTCGACGTCCATCTTCACCAACGGTTGCGAATAAAAGTAGATCGGCTCGTTCAAGAAGATTCGCAGCCAAAGTAGCGCGTCTTCGGCGTAGAGGCAGCGCTCCTCGTAGAAGCCGCCCGCCCGCCGAACGCTCTCGGTTCGGGCGAGCACGGTGCTGGGATTCATATACGCAATCAGCGCGACGACGCGTTGTGCGCTCGTGTCCGGGCCAATTGCTATCAGGCCGTCCTGAATGTCGCACGCCGTCCACCACTTCGTGGCAGGCCGGTTGCTGGGATATTCGTACCAGCCGCAGCTCACCGCGGCGGCTTGGGGATGGCGCTTCAGCAATTCAAGATTCTGCTGCAGAAAGTCCGGCAGCCAGCGATCGTCGGCATCGAGAAACGCGACGTATCGGGCTCGCGCTTGTAGGAGCCCGCGGTTGCGCGCGGCTCCCGGACCCGCATTCGCCTGAGAGATGACTCGAAAACGCGGGTCGGCAAAGCTACGCACGACGGCGGCACCGCAGTCCGTGGATCCGTCGTCGACGACGATCACCTCGAAATCGCTCATGCTCTGCGCCGCAACGGACTCGAGCGTGCGCAGAATATAGGGCGCCTTGTTGTACAGCGGAATGACGACCGACACCCGAGGCATTTGAACTATGCGGCCTTCGCTATTTGTGCAGCGTTTCGAGCCGAGGGCGTTGCGCCAAGGCGAGCTGCGACCAGCATTTCCGTGAAGAGCAGCCAGGAGAACTTCGTGGTCAATACGTCAACGAAGAGCGCCGCCACGAGCATCCCGATAAACGCGCAGCCAAAGACGTCCCGCAGCCAGGGGTATGGATGTTCCGGTCCGATGAAGCGTACGCTCCGAAATTGCAGCACGAGCGCCCAAATTAGGGTGAGGATTCCTACGACGCCGAGCTCGGTGCCGGTCGAGACCAACAAGCTGTGCGGAGCTCGATTCCAGCCCATGTATTGCGGTTCGTATCCGGAGAAAAATACGTGGTCGTACGCGGAAGGGAATGTTCCCATGCCTGTGCCGAGCAGCCAGTGGCCGCGGAAGGCCGCCAACGCAATCGTCCAAATATCGAGGCGTCCGGCGCCCCCGCCACTCTGCTCGGTCACGCCCAGATTCGTGCTAGCCGTTCCTTCGGTGAAAATCCGCGTCGTAACCTCATTGGGAATCACCAGCATCAGGACGATGGCCAATGCTAACAGCGCAAACAGCACAACGCGGTGCTTGCTGCGAAAGATGGCGAAAATCGCCATCGCGGCGAGCGCCAGTACGGCCCCTCGCGAAGCCGTGAAGTAGATCGCTGCAAGCGGAAAGGGCAAGATTGCCAGCAGCCCGACGCGGCGCCACCCTCGGACTTGCGTGATCGCGCCAACCGTCATGGCGACGGGGAGCAGCAACGAAGCTGCAAAGCGGTTTGGATCTAAAGTCGCGGTTCCAAAGCTCAGGTACAAGCGGCCGGCCTGACCCGCAACATTGGAGAGCTCGTGACGTGCCATAACCATCGCCACGATGCCGACGACCACACCGCTGGCGATCGTCGCCGCGATGATCGCTCGGAAGTCCACCGCGTCGATCGGCGCCGCCACGATAACTACCAGCAGGATGAATGCCGACACCACCGCCACTAAAGCGGGGATCGAATCGTTTGGGTTGATTCCCCATATGAGGCTTAGGGCCATGAGGCCAACGACCGCGCTCCACCCGAAAACCGCTTGAGGGAGCCGAATCTCGGGCCGCCGGCTCACGATTATCGCCAATGCGATTGCGGCGGTAGCGATGCCTAAGAGTTTCGTGATCGAAAATGCATGGCCGACGAGGAGTGCGTCATCGATCGGCACCAAGAGGATGTAAAGGCCAAAAAGGGCCGCGATCGCCCTCCGCCGGGTGGCATAGATCAATAGGGGAAGCGCGGCAATCCCGATGGCTATCGGGATTCCGGTCGTGGGCTGGCACATGAGGGGGACCGAGGATGCGCCGCAATTGCCGACGTTGACGCCGATGAAGAGTGCGGCCATTGCGCAACCGACAACCAACGCGCCGGCGACGAGCGCGGTCGCAGTCACGTCGGCTCGACTCGGCATGCTTCTCGCAAGTTCCGACATCAGGATCGCCCTCTTATCGCGCCCAGCCCGCTACTCAACAGCATATAGTACGGGCGTAGATCGTCCGTCGATAAAGCGAAGATGCTGCGAGCTTTGATGCCGGTGCGCCGGATGAAGTACACGGCGGCGGCCACGAACGCCACGGTATAGGAAATCGACGTCGCCACCGCTGCGGCGATGATGCCGAAGTGCGGCAGCGTCAGCGCCGTAACAAGCGCGCAGATCGTCATCGACAGCGCGCTAAAATAGAACGGAGTGCGCGGCTTGCCAAGCTGCTGCGAGAAGAAGGCCGCTAATGACGGCATCATGCTGTAGGCGACGATCCCCGGCAGGAGTGCCAAAGTAACGACGGCACCGTACGCGAACGCGGGGCCGTAGAGGAGCGGCACTAGTCGGCCCACCAAAAGCGCGACGAGCACCGCAGCCCCGAAAACGAGCACGAATGAGTGCCGCATGCACTTCGCCGTTACCTCTATTGCCCTCGCGCGATCCTTGCCGCCGATATGTTGTAGCGCCGGATTGATCATCGCGCTGCTCAGCTGCCAGATGAATTCGCCAATCGCGATACCCACGGAATAGATCCCGAGTGCCGCGCTGCCGAGCATATAAATGACGAGGAACACGTCGATCCGGAAGTCGAGGTATTGCACGAGGCTGCTGAGACACGCTTGGCTTCCGAATGTGAGCTGTTCTTTCACGAGCGGTTTCACGGAGGCTTCCTGAGGGTTACGCCGGTAAGGCCTCAACGAGAACATCATGTACGCGGCGGCAGCGACGTAACTGAGGGCCCACACGCCCAAGGCTACCGATAAGCTGCGATGGACGAACAAGATCAGTGGAACGTAGACGAACACCGCGACAGCGGGGAACAGGCTCATGATGTTGATGCGACGCACGTCGCCCTCGGCGAGAAAAATCCCCATGGCGGACTGGGCAAACATCGCAAACGGGATAGCGACCGCCGCAAAGAGGAGGACGTTCTGCGACGGTACCAACCAGCCGATCAGCGCCATCGCGAGCACGAGCGGCGCGCTGACGGCGGTGACGACCATGAACATGACCCGAAGGACGGCGCTGCTGGGAAGGCCGCGCCGGCCGTACTGCCATAGGACGGCCTTGTTGTGGCCGACGGTTGCCATCAAGAGCATCCCGAGTATGGTGCCCGCATAGGTAAACTCACCCTTGCCGGTGGCCGACAGCGTCCTAGCGATAACGATCCCTCCTGCGGCAACGCAGAGCTGCGTCGACACGCGTACCGCAAAGGTTTCGAGACTCTTTTTTGCGATGTCGCTCATCGAGCGAAGGCTACCGTGCTTCGCTCAGCGACATCGATCCGACAGCATACCAATCCAGCAGGAATACCAACCCTAACGTGGCGACCAAAGCGACTGCGATCACCGCGAAGAGCGCAGGTAACCGCGGCGGCCTGGCCGTCGCTAAGGCGGGGTCGGCGTATTGAACGATGGTGAGGTCGCTGACCGCCATGTTCTTGGCTACGACCGCGTTGAAATAGTTGGTCTGAAGCGCATCGTAGATCGTCTCCGCCGACTTCTCTTTGCGCTGTAGGGTCGAGAGATCGGACATGAACTGCGGGTAGACCTGCAGCTGGGCGGAGAGCGCCGACTCTTGCGAATCGAGCACCCTCAGTTGCGACAGATCTCCATTGATTTGGCTTTGCAACGTGGCGGCCTGGGTCGCCAACGAAGTGGTCAGTGGATTGGGCTCGACGTTTGTTCCGGTCACTTTCGTTTGCGGGGCGCGCGCCAATGCTGCCTTGAGGCTGGCGATCTGCTTTTCCGTGGCAATGACGTCGGGATATTTCTCAGTAAACTGCCGCCGCAGTAGCGTCAGCTGCAGCTCTTGCTGCGACAGCTGTTGCTCCATCTGATCGGTAGCCGGAGAGGTTCCGATGGTTGTGCTCGCGTTGACCGTGCTGGGCGCATCCGCAATTTGCCCCCTAACCGTGGTGAGCTGGCCTTGCGCCTGCACGCGTTCGGCCTCTACCGCCCGTTCCTTCGATTGAATATCCGCGATCGCAGCAAGCAAACTGGCCGTCTGAGTATTTCCATCGGCAAGGCCGTGCTGGGACTGGAAGAGGGTGAGTGCGCGATCGGCATTCGAAAGATCGCCTTGCGCCCTGTTTAGGGCCACGGAGAGGGACGCTGCCGCCTCCGACGCTTGCGATGCCGCTAGCACACGTTGACGGTCGAGAAAGGCACGCGCAAAGGCGTTGGCTATGCTCGCCGATCCCTCTGGATCACGCCAGTCGACGGAGATCTTGAGAATATCGGCATTGGTTAACGGCGTCACCGTCACGCTCTTGCCGAGCAGCTCGCTCGGCGTCGTGTTGAGCCCTAGCGCGCGAATGGTTTGCTCTGCGATCGCGGGCTGCCGCGCTAGAGCCACGTACGTTTCCACGGCAGTATCTCGATTCGACGCGAGAAGGGCGTCGATCTGAGGATAGTTCGTCGACTGCAGAAGCGTATCGGGCCGTTTGACCAGAACGTCACTAGACGTCGCAAAAGTACGCGGCAATAACATGACGGCCGTCGCACCAATTGCGACAAGGACCAAGAAAATTGTGACGGCCAGGCGGCTTTGGCGCCTGAGCGTTCCGATTAGCTGTGAAAGTTCATACATGATCTATGGTATCAACCCCGTGGCGCCGGGCACTGCTAGCAAGTGGAGATAGTAAAGAGCAAAGGGCAGGTTGAGGAAGTCGGCCGCGTTGTGCTGTTTTGCTTTCGGAACGTATACGACGTCCCCCGACTCCAGTATGGGATTGGCCGCGTAATCTGCGTTGAGCAGCATGTTGTAGACGTCGATGTTGTATAGCCTCGGAATACCGTCGACGACGCGGTTCAACGTGATGTGATTCAGATCGGCGAACGACTGTGGCCCCACGCCGGCCTTCACGAGGAGATCGACGAGACGGTCGCCACGTGCCAGCTCGAATTGGCCGCCGTGCTCGACGCTGCCCAGGATCGAGATTCTTTCCGCGGTTCCTTTGAGGACCTCGACCGATACGATGGGGTGGATGACGAACGCCAAAAGGTCGTCGGAGATGCGATGGGCCGCGTCGTCGGGACGCAAGCCGGCGACGGCGACGGTGCCGATGAGCGGATAGTTGATCGTCCCATCGCTCAGCACCGTCACCGTTTGCGACAGGGGCTGGATCGTGTTGGACGCAAACTGGCCGTTTTGGCCTGGAGTCGAATAGAGACCCTGCGTACCGAACACCTGCACCTGCAGCTGATCGTCCGCGTGAATCGTGTATGCGCCGGATGTCTGCACCGCATAGTTACCCGTGGTCGCACCCGAGTAAGGTGCCCCCAGAGCGCCCGTGGACGGCATCACTTGAGCGCGCACGAACGGCACCGCTTGAGCGTCCGTGGTCGGTGCCGCTTGAGCACCCGCGCCCGGTGCCCCTTGCGTAACCGCGGCCGGCGCGGCTTGAGTGACCGCGGGCGGCGCCGCTTGAGTGACCGCGGCCGGCACCCCTTGAGCGGCGGACGACACCGTTTGAGCGCCCGCGGCCGGCGCCGCTTGAGCGAGCGCGGCCGGCGGCCTCAAAAAGCAGCTCACCACCAATACTGCGACAAGGCAACCCGCGGCAACCGAGCCTTTCTTGTGCAAACGTGTACTAAACAACACCTAGTTGCCTCCTCATTTGATAGGCGGCCCAGCGCCATTCGAGGCGACGGTGCTCCGCCGTAGTAATCACATGCTGTCCCCGCTCGCGCTCGATGTGATCGAGCAGGGTTCCAACCGGTACGTACCATCCGTCCCGCGCGGAGAGATCCTCGAGCACGGATAGGACGGCGGGATTCACGCGCCCATCCTGAGCGAACCCGTCCGCGACGTGCGCGTAAACGATGCAGCAGCCGCCGCTTCGCTCGAGCGAATCGAGTCGCGACGGCGCGAGCAGACGCACGAATTTCTCCGCATTCGATCCGTCGCTTGCGGAAAACCAGCGCGACGCGGCCGGCCGGCGCGGGTCGTGATAGGGCATCCACGGATCCTGACGCGACGTGACGGTGTCGTCGAAGTTGAAGCCGCGGACGTAGCGTAGTTTCTCAGCGCAAAGATCTTCCCAATGATATGCCGTGCCCGGAGTCGACCCCCAAAAGCGCGGGCGTCCCGAGAACCGGCGAAACATCTGTCGCAGAAGCGGCGTATCAAAGCGCTCCTCGCCCCAGTACAAGCACTCCGGATTTACGGCGTGGTTGGCATAGGTGCGGGGATACCGGCCGAAGATGCCGCGAAAGTGCTCGAAGGCGTCACGATGATCGGCAGACGCGGTGCCGCCCGAGCGCGCCCCGTGCCACGCGATTTCGAATCCCTGCCGGTCGAGCTCCTGAACCCAGGCGCGATAGGCGGGGTCCTGCAGGCTGTCCCCGTGGAATGGGTCGTCTTCCGGCGAATCGAGCGCCCATACCGTCTTCGTGGTCCGGAAGCCGAGACGAGCGAGCGCATCGTAAAACGGCCTGACCGCGCGCAAGTATGCGCGATCGGTGTCGTCCATGATCGTGAAGGCGAACTTCTTTCCGCCGGGCCAGCGGCTCATCTAGCCGAGTTCCGTCGGAAAGATTCCAAAGATTACGTGCATTCCGAATGCCTCTAGGTCGATCAACGTGCGGCGTTTCTGAGCGGAGAGGTCATAGAGCGCGATATGCGTCGGCATTTCCTCGCCCTTGATGAAGCGCTTCACCCACCGCACATTCTCTTTGAAGCGCGTCTCCCGGAACCGGGTGAAGCCGACCCAGACCAACGATTCGTGCACCATTCCGAGGCCGCGGCACCAGCCTAAATTAGCGTACCCGGGATTATCGATTTCGTTGAGATCGATGGTCCTCTCGATTTCGAGCGTCGTGGCGTTCACAATGACGATGGTGCCGTTGACGGTCGTAAAATACACGCGGTCGCCTCGGATTTCGCCATCGTGACATAGCTCCGGCCCAACGTCCATTCGCGGCATCGGCTTCGTGAGACAGAACGCATCCTTTTGTATGCAGCGCGTCACCCACAGCTCGCCATCGAGGAAGAACGTATAGTTGGGATGCGAGTGGTGAGGCTTGGTGGTGAGCACTTGCCGGTAGTCGACGTCCCGGGAGAAGCGCGTCCAGGTTGGGCCTCCGAGCACGTCCCAGTCGCGAAGTAGCTCGCCGTCTGGGCTAACCTCGACGACCATATCGAGGCCGGTGCTCGTGACGATGAGATTTCCGCTTTCCGTCGGGCGCACGTGATGGACGTCGTTGAAGCATGGTAGAGAAACGTAACGAACGAGCTCGAACGTCGGAATTCGATAAACGAGCGCTTCGGTTCGCGTCGAGGTGTAGAGCAGGTCTCCTTGCAAGACCCCTCCCTCGAAGGTGATCGAAGAGTCCTTCGGACATGCGGACTGGGGCGACGAATATTCGAGGCAGCGCTCGACGTCACCGCGCACCGGATCGATGCGCAAGATGACGCCCTTCTCGTAGGTCACCCACTCTTCGCGGGCCCGCAACCCGACGGGCTTATGCTGTCCGCCCGTAACGTACAGCGACTTTATCCGACTCTTTGTGCGAGGCCGTCCGTTCGTGCGCTGGCGCGGCTCGGCGATCTGTCGCATTAACTCCTAATCCTCTATCAACGTGGCAGTGGCAAGGACCGGTGGATGCTGACGTAACGTGAGTAGTCCTCGCAGCCAACCTAATCCAAAACAAAGATGCATCGTAGCGATCGCGATCGGTTCCAGCAGCGCGACCGACAGCCGCCTCGACCGGCGCATGCCGTCGAGGACCGAAAGGGCGAGGACGCCCAGATAGAGCGCCGGGATCACCGATGCCAGAGCAAGGTAACCGGCGAGCGCCAAGATCGCCGAGGTCGCCAGGCCGAGCAATAGTGCCGGCGGAGCGTAGACTCGCCAAGGTACGGAACCGGGATGCTGCACTTCGGTCCAGCGCCGGTAGAAACCGTAACGCACGTACTGCCGCGCGAGCGCCGTCAACGAAGGCCGCACGTAGTACGTCACCTCTATGGCGGGCGAGAGAAAGACTCGGTAACCCGCGGCGCGGAGGCGGTAGTTGAACTCACAGTCCTCGTTGACGAGGTTCGTCTCGTTATAGAGTCCGACTTCGTCGAAGATCGCGCGATCGATGAAGGTGCCCATGACGGAATCGCACCATTGCTCCCGCCGCGCATGGCGGTATTTGGAGTCGCCCACACCCACTGGTGACGACATTGCAAGGGCGATGGCCTCGCCGATTCGCCCTTCCCCCCTATGACGGATCACCCCACCCACGTTTGCCGCACCCGTACGCTCGCGCACTTCCCAACATTTCGCGAGGTACGTTTTTGAATAGCGCGCGTGGGCATGCGTAATACAAATGATCGAACCGCGAGCCTGCTTGATCGCGAGGTTGTAACCGAAGACCTGATGGCGTTTCGGATTGTCCACCAAACGGACGTTCCCGCGAGCCGCGTAGCGTTGGACGATTTCCCGAGTCTTATCTGTGCTGCCGCCGTCGGCCACCAGGATCTCGACATCGGCATCCAGTCCCTCCTGGGCCAACATGTCGTCGAGCACCGCGCCGATATAGCGCTCTTCATTGAGCGCCGGAATGATTACCGAAACGAGCCTCAGCACCATCGCTGAAACAGGACCTCCACCGCTGTCTTGAAAGTGACGAAAAGATCTAACGAGAGCGAGTAATTCTCGATATAGAACAGGTCGAGATCGAGGCGCTCTCCGATTTGTTCGATTCCGGGGCTGCGCCGCATGTGCACGTGCGCCCATCCCGTGATGCCCGGTCGTACGAGCTGTCGCTCGTCGTAGCGGAGGTACTCCTTCCGAAAATTGTCGACGAAAACCGGCCGCTCTGGCCGGGGCCCGACGATCGACATTTCGCCCCTCAAGACGTTCACGAATTGCGGTAGCTCGTCGATGCTCGTCTTGCGGATGAATGCTCCCACCTTCGTCGTGCGGCGATCCTGGGAAGGATCGCCCACCGCCCACACTGGCCCGGAGGCGGCTTCTGCGTCGCGTACCATCGAACGCAGCTTGAGAATTTCAAAGGGCTTACCGTCTCTGCCGATTCGCGTCTGGCGAAATAGGGCGGGACGCCCCGACTCCCAGACGATGGCGATCATTGCGGCGAGCATGACAGGACCCGTGAGGATTAAGGCCACCGACGCCACCGCGATGTCGAACAGTCGCTTGAGTACTCTGTTGAGCGGCGCGCATGCCGCTACGCGGCCCGCGATGAAGATCGGCTGGCGCTGCGAACGGAGCACGTCGAGAGTATACGCCTGCGACGCCAGGCCCGGAGGCGCAAACCCGATGGCGATGCGATCGCGAGCGGCTCGCTCCACCATGAGGGCCGTGTGAGGCGTGGGCAAGCCCGCGAACAGAATTTCCTTGCACCCCTGGTCGCGCAAACGACGATACCACGAGGCCGACCCGCTCAGCGCATCAATCATGGCGCCTTGTGTATCGTCGACGTGAATCATCTCGAGAATGTTTGACCGCGATCCCATCAGAACCGCGATTCGCGCGATGTCTGCAGAGTTACCGACGAGCGCCACGGGCCGCTTGCTTCGGCCCGCATCCCGGTCAAATCGGTAATGGGTGCGTGACCGGGCCGCACCTACGAGCAGGACGGACAGGAAGAACGACACGAGCAGCACCAGGCGCGAGCTCGAAAGCGCCGGGACGATGGTAAAGACGACGAGCAGGGGGGCGACGCCGATCGCGAGGCCGGTGATGACGTAATACCACTCATCGCGGCAGTCGAGGGCATACGAAATTCGATACAGCCCGAGCGCCCTGAACATCCACACCGAGGTTGCCGTCCAAATTAGCGCAGATTGTAAGACTCGCCAGTATACGAGATCGTGGTCGAACTGCGATATAGCGCAGACCGCGATCAACGAGGCCAGCGCCAGCATCGCCAAATCGTTGACGAGCAGCGTCAGGGACTTATTCGCCGCAAACGCTCGAATAGCCCGGCTTTTCTCCGAAAACTCGGAGGTTACGTTCTCGACGATGCTAGGTGCAGACATCGTCTCCATTATGCCGCGCCTATATCGGCGCCAGGGAACGTTGATTTCCGGCGTTGCATACGCCGGAGTTGGCACTGCGTGCCCCTCATCGCACTCCTCAGCCGACGTTGAATTGCGGCAATCGCAGAAGCAGATTGCCATCCTGATTGGTCGGCATATCTAGGGTGCCACGTGGACCCTGTGCATGCCAACCTCGTTTCTTAGGGCATTATCGAGGTGGCGCGACCGGTCGTTTCGGTATTTTCGTACTACCGGCGCGACGGCGACGACGTAATCATGGTAAGAAATGGTTACTGCGCGGACGCCGCGAGGCTTTGAGCCATGCCGGCGTGGCATCGGTCGAGCCGGATCCGTTCGCGCGAAGCGCGCGCGCGGAACGCAAGGCCGTTTTGACCGAGGGCCAGTCGAGAAGCGTCGCCACCATCTCGACGCGGTTGCGGGCATTCGTCTTCGCGATCATCCGGGCAATGTGGTCGCTCACCGTCGATTCGGCGATATTCAGCATGCCGGCAATGTCGGAGACCCCTAGGCCATCGAGGAGGGCGTGCAACACGTCCCGTTCCCGGGGCGAAATGCGAAACGCCGAGGTCGCACGCTCCATGGGAAGATCGTTGAACGGCTCCAGAAAGACGCCTATCAAGACGCCTGCGCCGCGGACGGGCGTGACGCGCAGAACCAGTCCCGGCACCGGATGCGCCGTCGCGGCGGCGCAGGTTTCGATCCTCGAAAAGTTCCATGCTCGCGTCAGACGGCGCACCGTACGCTCGAAGAGCAGGGGCAGACGATCGTCGTCGGGCTCGACGAGCTTCGCCAGCTCGGTGGCAGCGGCATCTTGCGGATGCCACTTCGATACGACCTTCAAGTCGGAATCCAGCAGAACGAAGCCCGATCCGTCGTTGCGCATAGGCGTCGACGCGGCCTCCGGGGCCGGCGCCGTCTGCGCGTCGAGGAGCGTCGCGATACGCCGGACGGCAGGCTGCAGACCCTGCGCGATGAGCGACCACACCTTGTCGCTGGTCGGAGGGCGCACGACGATCAGCGCGAGGGAACGCTCCCCTTTGAGCAATGCGGAGGCGCCCAACGTGGGTGCCGGCCTGCCGTCGTCCCCGGTGACTCTGAGGGTCACGACTTTGGGAGAGGCCGGCTGCGGCACTGTACAGAGCATTTCGAGCGCCCGCCGCGGGTTGAGCTGGAATCCGTTCATCGCGACGTCGCGTAAGTCGCCGTCGGAACCGAAAATGCCCAGCACCCACGCCGTACCTCGAGCGGGTTTGGTAAGCCGCCGGATAACCGACTCAACTCGGCTTGCTCCGAGGACGTCGCTTGCGTCGGTAATTGTAACAGGAGCTCCGATGTAGGGTGTAATCATTGGATACGAAGAACCATTCTAGCCCACGCAATGCTCCGATGGCAACCGTTGTCGCTTAGTCAAAAGTTACTAGAGGACAAACGTCGCACTCGCAAAAACGCTCGATCTGCACTGGAAAACTAGGCACCTTTTTATCAAATGAGATCCGAGATCGCCGACATCGCGTCGTGGAAGCCGCTGGACGGAACGCGCCCGCACATTCGCGAGGCGCGCTTCGAGGACGGCGAACAGATCCTACGGCTCGAGGCAATCTTGAAATCGAACCCGGCATCGGCCGCAGAGTGGCGGATGTTGTGGCAAGGCAGTCCGCTTTGGGCGCAGCTCGCAAAGCGCTGGCCGATCGGTTGGGTGTTGGAGGAGAGCACCGGCGAGATCGTCGGCTGCATTGGAAACGTTCCGCTACTCTACCGACTGCATGGCGAGCACCTTATCGCGGCGAGCCCGCGAGGCTGGGTCGTCACGCCGGAACATCGGGGACGGTATGCGATCCGCCTCTTTAACGAATATCTGCGTCAGCCGGGCGCCGACCTGTCTATCTGTACGACCGTGGGTCCGATGGCGCTGGCATGCGGCGACAGGTTTGCGAGCCGGATACCGGCCGGTGATTGGGAGACGATCGCGTACTGCGTAACTGCCTATCGCGCCTTTGCAACGAGGGCGTTGCGGAGGTTGAAAGTCCCGCTGGCGGGGGCCCTGGGGCCGCTCGCCGGTGCGGCGCTGGGAATCAAAGACCGCGCGTTCGGCACGCGGCTTCCAAAACCGCGATCGTCCTACACTATCGAAACGACCGACCGATTCGATCCCCGGTTCGATGCGTTCTGGAAGGAACTGCTCCGGCAAAAATCCGGCACGCTCTTGGCGAGCAGAGACAGCGCCACGCTATCGTGGCATTTTTCGCGGCCGCTGAGCCGCGGGCGCGTATGGATCCTCACGGCGTCTCGCAACGGTCAATTGCGTGCGTACGCCGTGTTCGTGCGGCAAAGCCGCGGGGACGAGCTCAGCCGAGTGCGCCTCGCCGACTATCAAGCCATCGATCCGCAAGTCGATCTTCTGCCGGACCTCCTAAGGTGCGCTCTGAAGCGCTGCAGCGCCGAAGACGTTTGCGTTCTCGACAAGCCGGGCGTCGGGCTGGCGAAGATGCGCGCGTTCGACGAGTTTGCTCCGTATCGAAGAAAACAGAGCTGGCCGCTCTTTTACCGCGCGAACGATCCCGCTCTCGCCGAAGAGCTCGCTCAGCCGAATGTCTGGGATCCATCCGAATATGATGGCGACGCTACGCTAGATTAGCACTCCCGGTGTCGCTCCCGTGGTGCGGGGCTCAGCTTCATTGAGTCGAAAGAAACACTCGTCAGCGTGGCGTGCACGCACCGAGGAGCAAGGCAGATGAAGAGCTTGGGTCCTAGCGGCTACGCGTTATGCGGCTACATAACTGCCGCACTGCTGGCAGGGTGCGGCGTCCTTCCCCTGAGCGTGTCGAAGGGTCAGGATGACAGGCAGCGGCCGATCGGTGCGCCAAGCGCGATGCCGCAAAGCTCTCGAAGTCAAAAGATCCAGCACGTCGTTGTCATCATTCAGGAAAATCGTTCGGTCGATAACCTGTTCCAAGGATTTCCAGGCGCCGACACACGCCCGTATGGATTTAACGAGAAGGGCCAAAAGATCGCACTGCGCCAAGTTGGCCTCGAGGCGCGATGGGATTTCCAACACTCGGCCGCGAGCTTTTTGGCCGCTTGCGACGGCCGCGGCCGCTTCCCCGGAACCGACTGCAAAATGGACGGTTTCGCCCGGGAGGTCCCACGCTGCGCTCCAAAATGCCCCGGCGCAAACCCGGCGTATAGCTACGTGCCTCACTACGAAACAAGGCCCTACTTTTTCATTGGCAACCATTACGTGTTCGCAGACAGGATGTTCCCTTCGAATTACGATTCGAGCAGCTTTGTCTCGCATCAATACATCATCGCAGCTCAAGCCAGTTCTACCGTGAACTTTCCGGTCGGCCCATGGGGCTGTGAAGGGAAAAGCCGGATCCCAACGGTGACGCAACAGCGAATGATCGGGCCCGACATTTCGCCCTGTCTGAACAACAGAACGCTCGCCGACGAGCTCGACGACAGCGGAGTATCATGGCGGTTCTATACCTCGTATGTTGAGGCCGGCGGCGGGCTATGGAGTGCATATCAAGCCATAAAGCACATCTACGAAGGCCCGGATTGGCATAAAGACATCGTCGTACCCCAGACGAAATTCTTTCGCGATGTTTCGGCCGGAGAATTGCCCGCCGTGAGTTGGGTTACGCCGACGTGCGTCAACTCCGATCACGCAGGCTGCGGCAGCAAGACCGGCCCCGATTGGGTCGGGTCGTTGGTGAACGCGATCGGCGAGTCGAAGTATTGGGATTCTACCGTAATCTTCGTGTTTTGGGACGATTACGGCGGCTGGTACGATCACGTACCGCCTTCGATGGTGAACTATGACGGGCTCGGCATCCGCGTGCCAATGCTGATAATTTCGGCGTACGCAAAAGCGGGATACGTGTCACACGTCCACTACGAGCATGGCAGCATTCTCAAGTTCATCGAAGACCGTTGGGGCTTATCGAGACTCGCGGCGAGCGACACCCGCGCAAACCCCATTTCGCCCGAATGTTTCGATTACACGAAACCGCCGAGATCCTTCATGAAGGTGCCGGTTGGGCACGACCGAGCGTATTTTCTCGCGCAGCCACTTGATACTCGGCCTCCCGACGCGGAGTAAACGACGGTATCTCCCTCATGCCACCTGGGATAGTCGTGAGCTTCTGCATCGAACGCCTCAGCTGTGCCGGAAACCGGAGGTAACGAACGCCACGCAGCACCGCGATGCAGGACGGGCGCGGGAGCGGTCAGTCTTGGCCGTTAGGGAAAGCGCGTCAACTCTGCTCGTACGTGATGGCGGAGGCACGGGGGCTGGCCGCACAATTTTGTATTGCGTGCCGCCCTTCCGGTACGGTGGTTAGCCGGGCCCGAGTGCGAGTCCGCTCACCTGCGCCTGGGGGACGAAGCTGTTCTTCAACTTCACTTTACCCGGCGCGTATACCGTAATTCCTCCAGCATACGTATCGACGTAGAGCGTGCCGTTGGAAGCGGCCGTTAGAGTGACGACCGTGTCTTTCGTATGCACGATGCGCGATGGACTGGTTGCGCCAGGCGCGTAGACCGAGATCAACGTCCCGCCGCCCACGTAGAGATTTCCCGCTCCGTCGGTTGCGATCAGCCCACCGTAGGCCTTCTTGAGGTTGAGATTGACGAACGTCGACGAACCTGCATTCAGACGGAATACCGTTCCGACTTGGCCTTGTTTGTTGTGCGCGAGCGCAGCGACCCCGACGAGAAGAGCGCCGGTTGAGTCGAAGGCCATGCCCTGGGGCCCTGATACCCTACCGATTGACGGGACGACGTACTCATTGGCATAGTTCTGACTACCCGGCGGATAGACGTCGATCACTTGTTGACCTTGACCGTTCTCTCCCTGGGCATAGACGTTCTGCGCCGAGTCGGCGGCGACGATCGCACCATAACGCTTGAGCACGAGTGAGAAGAACGGACTCGTGGCTCCGGGTTCGAACTCCTCGATCGTCTCATACGGATACTGACGGTTATCGGTGAATGCGTACAACACGCCGGTTTGATCCACCCAGACGCTGGTAACTCGCGGCAGTTTATCGGTGATGTCGCCGACCTCATGCGGGTTTTTGCCCGTCGAATACAGAGGCACGCCGCCAAGAATGTTTCCGATGTAGAGATCCTGCGAACCACTCGCAGGCCGGTTTCCGAGCGTCATCGGCGCTTGGGTCGTCGGCATTCCCGTTGTCGGCGCTCCCGTTGTCGGCGCTCCCGCAAGTGAAGAGCATCCGGCGAGTGCGAGCGCGATCGTGGCCAAACCGTAAATTAAACGCGCAGCGAGACCATTGCTACCTGCCATGTGCAGCCTCCGGCGGACGTCGTTGCCCAAATCGGGCGAGTGGACTCAGTTTGAAGCGGACTTATGAAGAATCTCTGAACAGTCCGCGACGTATTCCACGACGCCGGACGTGCGCCAGGTCGCCGCTGAAGCGAGCGAAGCTTTGATTGCCTAGCCCGTTGGAGTGGCGCATCACCTCGATGCCAGCCGAACCCGAAGTTTGAAAGCCCTTATGTATCCCCTTGCAGATCCCACCGTGCGGATGAGGCACTGAATCCCAGGAGCGGAGCCGCCTCACGTACGCATCGCGCCTTCGATCACCTCGAGCGTTCGTTGCGCGGTCTGCTCCCACGTGAATTCCGCTGCGTGAACCGGGCCGCGCCGGCGCAGATCGGCCGCGTACGCCGCGTCACCGGTGACGCGCAGGATCGCCGTCGCGAGTGCCGCGGGGTCGCTCGGCGGCACGTAGCAGGCCGCATCGCCGCCCGCCTCGGGGAGCGATGCCGCGTTGGCTGCGATGACGGGCGCGCCGTAGCTCATCGCCTCGATCACCGGCAGGCCGAAGCCTTCATGGCGCGACGGTAACACGAGCACCGCGCACGCGCGATAGAGCGCCGCCAGCGTGACATCGTCGACGTGGCCGAGCTCGACGATCCGAACATTCCGCGGCAGGGCCCAGTTGCCTAACCAGTTCGTGACGACGAGCCGGAGGTCCGAGCGCTCGCGCGCAACGACCGCCATCGCTTCGAGCAGCGTATCGAAGCCCTTGCGCGCTTCCGGTGCTCCGACGTACAGCACGAACGGCACCAGCGCCGCAACGTCGAGCGCCACCGGCACCGCCGGCCGCGGCGGCCCGACCCCCAGCGGGATCGGGGTGAGACGCTCTGGCGAAATCGCGAGCTCGCGTGCCAGCTCGGCCTGCGCAAAGCGCGAGTCGGTGATCAGCGCGCGGCAGCGCTGCGCCGCCGCGCGAAAGATGGTCTGCGTCTCGGGCGCGTAGTCGGGCACGACGAAGTTCGACGCGTCGTGCAGCGTCGCGGTCGCAGGCAGCGTGAAGCTCGTCCAGCTGAGGCCGTTGAACGGAAACCACAGCGTGTCGAGTCCGGCCCGCGTATGGAGGCGGCGCGAGACGACGCGATACGGCCGCCCGTCGACTTCGCGCAGATAGCGCCCGCGCACCGTCCACGTGTGCCACTCGGGGACGATCAGCGTCACCTCCACGCGCTCTCGCTCGCGCTCCCACCAGACGCGCAGGATCTCGCGCAGATACCGTCCGATGCCGCGCCGATCACCGGGAAGGTTCCACGCGTCGACGCCGAGGCGAATCATCCGGCCACCGATCGAAACAGCTCGAGATGCAGCCGCGCGCTCTCGTCCCAGGTAAAGAGTTGCGCTCGGCGCAGCCCCTCGGCACGCAGTCGAGCACGCAGGTCCGCGTCGTCGACGACGCGTCGCAGTGCCGCGGCCCACGCGGGCGCATCGTCCGGCGGCGCGTAGAGCGCCGCATCGCCGGCGATCTCGGGCAACGCGCTCGCGCGCGACGCGACGACCGGCGTCCCACAGGCCATCGCTTCGAGCATCGGCATGCCGAACGTCTCGTGGTACGACGCGAGGGCCAGCGCCAGCGCGCCGCGATAACACGCTCGCAACGCGTTCTCGCCGCCGAGAGCGATGTCGTCCGCGAAATTTCCGGCGTGAACGACACCGGGAAGCCGGGGCGCGCGCGGTCCGGCCACGGCGAGTGCCGGTGCAGCCTCCACGGGCCACGCCCGGCGGTACGCATCGTAGAGCAGCGCAAAGTTCTTGCGCGGCTCCGCGATCGGGTCCCCCACGAAGAGCAAAAACGGCCGATGCCTAAGCACGCCGGGCAGTGATTCGGCCACACCCGGCGAGAACTCCGAATCCACGCCGTGGTGGATCACGGCGATCCGATCGAGCGGAACGTCGAGGAAGCGGTGCACGTCGTCGCGCCCGAACGCGGACACCGCGATGACGCGCTTCGCCGTGCGCGCCGAGCACAAAAATGGCTCCTGCGCGCGGCGTCGCCGCTTTGGATCCGGGTCGGGATAGCGGAACGGCACGGCGTCGTGGATCGTCACGACGCTCGGCAGCGTGGAAGCAATGAACGTCCCGTTGGCGGGGTGCCAGATAAGGTCGCAGTCGCGCGGCGGCCGCGTGCGCACGCTAAACGCGTCGCTGCCCAGTGCGCGCGCATACGCCGCAGCATGGCGGCGGCGAAGGCGAAACTCCGCGAGCAGCGTGAACTCAACGTCGGCGCGGCCGATCAGCCGGCGCAGGATCGCGCGCGCATACCGCCCGATCCCGCGCGTATCCTCGGCGACGACGCGGGCATCGACGGCGATGCGCAGAGGCATGGGCCGCGACTTCGCTCAGCCGCCGGAAACTCCGTTAGCGGATCTTCACCTCGCCGATCTGATTGGCACCGTACCAATGTCATCCTGAGCGAAGCGAGCGCAACGAGCGAAGTCGAAGGACGCAGCATGAGGCCGCTTTCCGGCGTCGAACGGTCGCGCATGCGAAACGCGGACTTTGCGCTCATGCAGTCTTGCGGTTACGATAGTCACGGGGACCTCTTCGTTGACGGCCTGGACAATGCGCGGAGTGTACCGTTGCTGGCGGAGCTCCCGAAAGGTCACTAACGGTGACCTTCGATAAACTGCAACAATGGCACGAACTCTACAGCGTTGCGGCGGGTATAGCGGCAACTTTGATGGGTCTGATGTTCGTGGTCATCTCTCTGGGTCAGCGCTCGCTGCAGACCGAGGAGGGCTTCCGGGTCACCCGGGCGCTCTACACGCCGGTCGTCGTCTTCTTCGTGACCATCATCGTCGTGTCGCTGCTCATGTTGATGCCCGACACGGGACCCGTCGCGCTGGCCGCGCTCGTCGGCGCGGTCGCCGCCGTCGGGCTCGGTTATATGATCGCGAGCGGCGCGTACGGATTCTGGCGAGGGAGCAATCTCGGCTCAGAGGATTTCATCTGGTACGTCGTGCTGCCATATGTGAGCTACATCACGCTCGGCACGGCTGCAGTGATGATTTGGAGAACCGCTCCGTTCGGCCCGCACGTCGAGGCCGGCGCGGTGTTGCTGCTCTTGCTGGCCGGCATTCGCAACGCTTGGGACCTCGTCGTCTACAGCATCCAAAGCGGCATGCATGATTAAGGGGGGTGCGCCCCTGCCGCGCTCCTTGAGCCGACAGCCGTGCCAATCGCCGCGCATCTGATTCTGGGTCCGCGCGAGGAGCCGTTCCTCGACGCGATGCTGGAGTCGATCTCGGGAAGCGCGAACCTGTTGATCGTGAACGACAACGCGCCGGATCCCTCGCCGCACGCCGCGACCCTCGGCGCGAGCCGCTTTGGGCGCGAAAACCGCCTCGTCGTCGAGCGCACGGCGTTCTCGGGCTTCGCCGCCGCGCGCAACGTGTGCCTGCGGTTGCACGCGGAGCACGCCGCCGGCGACTGGGTCGCATTCGTGGACGCGGACGAGGTGCATGGAGAGCGGGTCGCGCGCGTCGCGCAGCGACTCGATCGTGTGCCCACGGCATTCGACTTCGTCGACGGCTATACGTGGCATTTCTTCGCGTCGTTCGACTACTACACGTCCATCGAGCGGCGCATGATGTTCTTCCGCTTCGCACCCGGGCTGCGCTGGGAGGGCGCCGTGCACGAGCAGCTGCGCGGCTTGAGCGGAAGAAGAGTAGCCTTACCCTACGTGTACGCGCACTACGGGCATACGCTCCATCCGCGCCGGCACGCCGAGAAGGCCCGCCAGTATTCGGCGCTGGGCGCGCCCGGCAACGTGCTGAGGGAAGACGAGCTCGACGGCTTCGACGTCGCGCGTTACTACGCGCCGGTATACCCACGGCTGCTGCGCTTCTCCGGTACGCACCCGGCGGTGGGCCGGCGGACCGTCGAACGGCTGCGCCGCGACCTCGAGATCGAGTACGCACTCACCCGGGAGCTTGCATCTCGCCAGCCCTTTCGGTCCAAAATGCGCAACCTCATGCGTAAGCTAAACTACGAGCTGCGCTGGCGCGCCCGCGTCCTCGATCCGCTTGCCCGAGCCCTGGCGGTTTAGTAAATTGATACCAAACCGTTATCCACAGCCCCGGCGGCCCCGAGCGCCGAACATTTTGCGTAGGAAATCGAATCGGACCGTGGTTTTATGATTGAACTCGAACGCGAGCGCCGAAAGGATATTCGGCGCGCGCCTAAACGCTTGGTTGTCAATATGTTAAAAAATTGGTACACTTGAAATCCAGGGGGGCAGCTTAGTGACCGCCCTCGAGGAGTCATGATCTCAGGGATGCCGCGGCTAGGTCCGTCGATCGTCCGGCGGCCGCATCTGGAGGACTGGCTAGGGCGCTTTAGGGGCGTTCCTGTTCGCTTTTTGGTCGCTCCACCGGGCTTCGGCAAGACCATGGCGCTCCTCGGATATTTGCGCCACTCCGCACCCAACGGATTCTACTGCGTCCTCACGGCCAATTGCACGGCCGAGCAGATCTGGGCCGCGATCGCCCGCGCGCTGGAAGCCGAAACGTCGTTCGGCTCGCACGACGAGGTGGTCAAGGCTCTCGCGGCGCGCGCTCCGATGGAGCTCGCGCTGGACTGCGAGCACCAGCCGGATGAGGCCGGCGTCGCGGCGGTCCTGCGCCTGATCGACGACCTGCCCGACGACGTCGGCCTCCTGATCGCGTGCCGCGCTCGCGGGCCGTTCCAGGTCGGGCGCCTGGTCTCGCAGGGGAGCGCCTCGCTCTGCGACGCCGAGCGGCTCGCGTTCGACGCGGCTGGGATTCGCTACGTCGCCGAGACGTGCGGCGTGCCGTTCACGCACCCCGACGTGCTGCGGATGCTCGAGGCCACGGACGGATGGCCACAGGTCGTCAGCGGCGCGCTGCGCAAGGCGGCCGAGGACAGCTTGACGCTGGCCCAGGCGTTCGATAACTGGCGCACCCGCCACGGTCACCTCTTCAATGAATTCGTCGCCGCGTCGCTAACGCACGTGTCGGAGCGCGACTCGGACCTCGTCCTCAAGCTGATGAGCGGCTCGTATTTGGACGATCGCCACCAGCTCCAGGCGCTCGAGGAGCAGGGGCTGTTCGTGATCCACACCGCGGACGGCTATCGCCCGCTGCGAGCGCTCTCGCGCAGCCGCCTGTACGATCGTTACGGCCGCCGCGCCCAGCCCGCGCACCCGATGCAGGTGCGGCTCTTCGGCTGGTTCCTGGCCGAGGTCGACCGCCAGCCGATCGAATGGATCCGCCGGCGCGACCGTCAGATCTTCAAGTACGTCGCGCTGCAGCCCGGCGGCACGGCCTCGCGCGCCGAGCTCGGGCAGGTCTTCTGGCCCGGCGCCGAACGCCATCTGGTCGCGCAGAGCTTGCGCACAGTCTGTTCGAACATCCGCAAGGCGATCGCGCACATCGTCGGATTCAAGCAGGTCGAGGCGTACTTCCGCGCGGGTGAGGACCTCTCGATCGATCTTGACAACGTCATCGTGGACGTCAACCGCTTCGTCTCGCACGCCGACGACGCCGACGCGCAGTACGAGCGCGGCGAGCTGCGCGCCGCATACGCGCACTATCGCAGCGCCGCGCGGGTCTATCGCGGCGACCTGCTGATCGGCGACGCGCACGAACCCTGGGTCGCGACGCTCGACGCCATCCTCAAGCAGCGGCACGTAACGGTGCTGGAACGAATCGCCGAGGTCGTCAGCTCGATCGACGATCAGGCTTCCTCGGAACCCGACTTGCGTCTCGCTTCCGGATCTTAAGCGCTCGTGCGGAAGGCCTGGATCAACGCGGCCATCGTCCTGGCGGCGCTGACGGCACTGGGCATTCACGCGGGCGTGGTGACGCGCAGCGGCTTCCTGATGGGCGACTTCCGCGCGTTCTATTGCGCGGCGCGCGTGGCGTCGCACGGCGGCGATCCGTATCACACGGAGCCGCTGCGCACGTGCGAAACGACGATCGGCCCGAAGGAATTCTTCAAGAAGAACCCCGGCGTCACGATCCCGGCGCCGCTCCCCGGCTATGCGATCGCCGCGCTGATTCCGCTCGGGCTCTTGCCCTTCTGGGTCGCCGCCTCGCTGTGGGGCGCGCTGCTGTTGCTCGCGTGCCTCCTGAGCATCGTGGCTGTCGCGGAGCTCGCCGATATGGATTTGGGCGTCGGCCTCGGCGTCTTCGCGCTGTCGTTGTGCATGCTCTCGCTGCCGTTCGGCGAGGTCGTGCCACTGGCGATCGCCGCGATCGGTCTCTCGGCGTACTCCGCGTGGCAGGGGCGGCTGCGCGCGGCGGCGCTGTTCGCCGCCGGCGCGATGATCGAGCCGCATCTGGGTCTGCCGGCCTGCATCGCCCTCGCGGTCTGGCGGCCCACATCGCGCGTCGCATTGGTGCTCGTCCTGGGGGCGCTCGCGGTAATCTCGTTCGCAACGCTCGGCGTCGCGAGGAATATCGAGTATTTCACGGCCGTGCTGCCGGCGCATGCGCTCTCCGAGCTGACGCGCGACACGCAGTATAGCCTGAGCGCGGTCCTGGCGTCGGCGGGCGTACCGGCTGCGGCGGCATTGCGCGCGGGATCGCTCTGGTACGTCGCTATGCTGGTGGTTGGCACGATCGTGGCGGGGCTGCTCGCGCAGCGGACGCGCAACGACGCATTCGTCGTCGCGATCCCGCCGGCGTTCGCGGTGTTCGGCGGCACCTTCATCCACGTGACGCAGATCGCGGTGGCGCTGCCGGCCGCGGCGCTGCTGGTCGCGTACGCGCCGCGCGAGCGGCGCACGCTCGCGGTCGTGGCGCTGCTGGCGCTCGCGGTGCCGTGGGGCTGGTTCGATTCGCCCGCGCTGCTGCTCGCGCCGCTGTTCCCGATCGCATACTTGGCGTGGCGCTACTGGCCCGGTAACCTCGTCGCGACGCTGGTCGCCGCAATCGCGGCGGCGGTGCTGCTATTCGGCGTGGATTCGCTGCACGCAATCGCAGCGCCGCACGTCCTCGCGCACGTGACTCCGCCGGCGATCGACGCGCGGCTGCCCGAGGCGTCGTGGAGCGCGTTCACGCAGAAGAGCTCGACGGGGAGCTTCGCCGCCTGGGCGGTGCGGGTCCCGACGTGGGCCGGCCTCGCGCTGCTGCTCGTCCTGGCCGTCGCCGCGGCGGGCGCGCCGCGGCTGCGCGCGAGCCATGCGCTCGCGCTTTCGATTGCGGGCTTCGGCACGCTGCTCCCGATCGCGGCGCAGACGTACGGCGACGATCGGAGTGGCTGGCTGATGGTGGACTTTCGCGCCTACTACTGTGCGGCGCAGGCGCAGCGCGAGGGATTCAGCCCGTACTACGTGCAGCCGCTGCACGACTGCGAGGCCGCCACTCCGGCGCCGTACTATCACGCGCCTCCGAAAGTGACGGTTCCCGCGCCGTATCCGCCGTACGCGCTCGCGTTCTTCTATCCGCTAACGCTGTTCTCGTTCGAGACCGCCGCGACGATCTGGTGGATGTTGCTCGCGGCGGCGATCGCCGCCGCCGCATACGCGCTGTCGCGCGTCGCGCGGCAGCCGCTACTCGTTGCCTGGGCGGCGCTGGCACTGTCGCTGGGCTTGACATGCTTCGCGTCGGGCAACGTCATGCCGGCGGCGCTGGCGGGAATCGTCGTCGCCGCGTTGTGCGCCGTGCGCGGGCGCTTCGGTTGGGCCGCGGTCGCGATCGCAGTAGCGGCGGTCGAGCCGCAGATCGCGCTCCCGGCGGCGCTCGGGCTCTTCATCGCATATCCGGCCATGCGCTGGTCGTTGTGCATCGCGGGGCTCGCGCTCGCGGCGCTCTCGCTCTGGAGCGGCGGGCTGACGCAGAGCATCGCATATGTGACGGCCGTGCTCCCGGCCCACGCGCTGGCGGAGGTCTCGCGCGACAACCAGTACAGCCTTTCGACCGTGCTCGCGGCGCTGGGCGTCGCCGACGCCTCGGCCGCGCTGGCGGGCAGCATCTCGTACGTCGCGATGACGGTGTTGGGCGCGTTCGTCGCCGTGCGCCTGGCGCGCCGCTACGATAACGCCGCCTTCGCGGCGCTGGTGCCGCCGGCGTTCGCGCTGATCGGCGGGACGTTCGTTCACACCGAGGCGATCGCGGCGGCCGTCCCGGCCTGTCTGCTCGCGTATTCGTTCGCTCCGGAGCAGCGAGCGTGGCTGTTCGCGGCGCTGCTGCTGCTGGCGGTTCCATGGATGATGGCCACCTCGGCGGCCCTGTTCCTGGCGCCGCTCTTTCCGGTCGCGTTCATCGCCTACGCGCTGTATCGCGACCGGACGGTTGCGCTGGTGGCCGCGGTCGCATCGCTCGCACTCATTGCCGGACTCTTTGCGATCGCGCAGGTGCCCGTGCACGCGCTGGGTCACCCACACGCGTTTCCCCCGATCGATCCGAGGCTAGCGGAGGCGAGCTGGCGTCGGTTCGTGCTCGGCAACGTGACGAACCGGCCGGCGATGTGGCTGCTGCGCCTGCCGACCTGGATCGGATTGATCGCATTTGCGCTTGCGGCGATACTGGTGTGCCGGAAAGAGCCCGCTCGTCTCGCAGTCGAGCCGCGCCTCTCGGGTTCGCACGCATGACCGTCTCTTGCGTGATCCCCGCGTATCGAGCTCGGCGAACGATCTGCGACGTCGTACGGAGTGCTCTGCGATACTCCGACAGCGTAATCGTTGTCGACGACGGCTGCCCGGAGAAGTCCGGCGAGGCCGTGCGCCAAACGTTTCAGGGGCATCCATCCGTTCGTGTGCTGATCCGTGAGCGCAACGGCGGCGTTGGCGCGGCGATGAAGACCGGCTTCGAAGAGGCGCTGGCCATGGACGCCGACGTGATCGTCAAGATCGACGCGGACGGACAGATGGACCCAAGCTATATTCCCAGCATCGTCGAGCTGTTCGAGGCGGATCCGAACCTCGCGTATGTCAAGGGCAACCGATTCTTCGACTCGCGCGTACTGGGCAAGATGCCGGCGATCCGGCTGTTTGGCAACTCGGTTCTGTCACTGTTCGCGAAGTTCGCGTCGGGCTATTGGAACATTTTGGACCCGACCAACGGCTATCTCGCGTTCAACGGCCGCCTGCTTCCGGGAGTTAATTGGAAGAGCTTCGCGGACTGTTACTTCTTCGAGATTTCAGTCTTATGCGAGTACGGGCTGAAGCGGGCCACGATTGCCGAGATAGAGATGGACACGATTTATGGCCAGGAGTCTAGCTCGCTATCTATCTTCCGAACCATTTTCGCATTTCCGCCAAAACTGGCATGGCTTTCCCTGCGCCGCCTCCTGTTGCAGTACTTTCTTTTTGACATTAACCTCGGTTCGTTGTATATTGTAGCCGGCCTCGCCCTTGGCGGATTCGGCACAGGCTTCGCGATCTTTGAGTGGATCCAAAGCTCCGTGACGGGCATCCCCCGATCGACGGGCACGGTCATGCTAGGGGTCCTGCCCTTCCTCATGGGCTTTCAATTGGTGCTCAACGCGTTACTTTATGATGTACAGTTCGCTGCAAGGTCCACGCGCGAACTGCTGTCCCAACGGGTGCGGCGCGAAGCGCTCCGCAAGACGTTAGTTGAGTGAATCGAGCCGGTCCGCTCGGTTAGCGGGCGATGACAAGGGAACGGAGGACC
The DNA here is from genome assembly GCA_963752825.1 of Vulcanimicrobiota bacterium. GTDB lineage: Bacteria > Vulcanimicrobiota > Vulcanimicrobiia > Vulcanimicrobiales > Vulcanimicrobiaceae > Cybelea. Next base: position 2,330,253 of record CAVVZF010000001.1, read on the forward strand.
CTCGATACGCCGAACGCCTCAGGCGTTTGAGCGAGCCCGCATGGAAGCGGCTTCTCAACACGCAGCTGCCCTACCGGTGGAACCTGAGTCGCCTTCGCCCCGGTCTGACGTTGGACATCGGATGCGGAATAGGCAGAAACCTACGGCATCTAGAAGCGGCCTCCATTGGAGTCGATCACAATTCCGAGTGTGTAGCAATTGCTCGGTCGCGGGGGCTTACGGCATACACGCCTGAGCAGTTCCTTGCATCGAGCATGCGTGTGGGATCATTCGACTCACTCCTATTGGCGCATGTTTTGGAGCATATCGCGCGCGAGGAGGCGGAGAGGCTGGTCCGAGACTACCTTCCGTTCCTGAAGGTGGGGGGAAAAGTCATTATGATCACGCCCCAGGAAGCCGGATTTAAGTCGGACCCCACGCACGTTCGGTTCGTCGACTTTTCATGTCTGGAAAATCATGCGGCAAACCTCGACCTGCGAGTAGAGCGTCTGTACTCGTTCCCGTTTCCACGATGGGTCGGAAGAGCTTTTCCGTACAATGAGTTCGTCTGCGTCGCGACATGGCCGGGCCAACAGTAACTGTAGCGATTCCGTTCGCTGGCGGTTCGATCGAGTATCTCCGCAGCGCTCTCAAGAGCGTGGCGACCCAGGACTTTGCCACATGGCAGGCACTTGTGCTCGATGACACGCGGGGTGGGAGCGAAGAGGTGGCATCGCTCGTCCAGAGCGCCGGAGACCCCCGCATTACATACTTGCGCAACCAGGGCGAGCACGGCATAGGAAACGCCTGGAACGCGTGCATCGAAACGGCCAAAAGCGAGCTCCTCTGCCTATTGCACGCCGACGACGAATTAGAGCCGACGTACCTTTCAATGATGCTAGGCCTTGCGAGTGCGCATCCCGATGCGAGCCTCTATTTTTGCGGCGCCACGATTATCGACGCAACCGGAAAGCAATGCTTTTCTTTGCCCGATCGTGTGAAAGACTTCATTCGAACGAAGGGCGAGCCAATTTTACTAAATGGCTCTCGCTCGATCGAGCGACTCGTGATTGGTAACTTCATCATGTGCCCGACAGCAATGTATCGCCGTTCCCATATCGATGGCCTGCGGTTCTCGGATCGGCATCGCTTCGTGCTCGACCTTCGCTTCAATCTCGGGATCCTTTTCAAAGGCGGCCTCATCGTGGGGACACAGCGCAAAGCCTACAGATACCGAAGGCACGGCGCGCAGGCGACGACGCTGCTCTCTTCGACAGGGGATCGGTTCGAGGAGGAGCTTGAGCTGTTTAGAGAGCTCGATATTACGGCGGAGGGGCGAGGGTGGCGTCGGGTTGCGCTGGCGGCACGAACGCGGCCAGTGTTTCGGATTCACGCGGCGCTAGCGCGTAAGTGGAAGTACGTCTTCGCTTAGCAACGAGCACCAACGCTGCAAAGCCTGCCACGACCACGACGAGAAGGTTCCAGGTTAGCCCCGGAATCGTGAAAATTGACGCGACCGCGATCGTATACGCAAAGACAACGGCCCATGTCCTAAGTGGTTCTGTGGCCGCACGCATCGCATAAAAGATTGCCGGGAGCATGACCACCGGCTCGTATTGCCAGGCGTGTGGGCTGAGCGCGACGGCGAGCGCGGACGTAATGCTGAACGCGGCGACGCCATCGATTCGCGCGAGGCGCGGGAGCGCAGCGATGAACAACGCACCCGCGATGCCGAGCGCGACGGCCGACGGCACGCCGAAACGCATGAGCAGTCCCGGGAGGCTCACCGCGTTGGTCACGTTCGCGTGGAAGTCGAGCGGAAAATACCAGTGAAGGGCGCTGAGGTAAGGCCTCATCCAGAGCCAATTCCCGCCGGCGGCGGCGACGCTTGCAAAGTACCAACCGGCGGCGCACGCCGCAACGGTGGCCAGGGCGCGCCAGTCGCGCCGCACCATGAGCACCAAGATAAATGGCAGCGCGATCGTGGGCTTGTAGAGCAAGAGCCCGACGCACGCGCCAAGTGACGCAGAACGTTCTTGCTTGGCAAACACGATCGCCAGCGCGATGAGGAGCAGCGCGATCGGGGTATTCTGGCCGCCGATTGCGGCGATCTTCACGGGCGCCCACGCGAGCACGGCAACGACGCCGAACCAGCGCGGCATCTCGAACGCATCGGCCAATACGATTCCCGCAACGGCCGCGATCGCGAACATGACGATAACACTGGCCACGTAGCTCGCAAATAGCGAAAAGTGTGCCGCGGGGGCGTAAAGCCACGCGAAGGCCGGGAGGTAGGGCCAAATCGCCGGGCGGAGACCGCGCGCCAGCGCGAATGCGGCGTGCAGGTTCGGGTCGAGCAGCGCGCGCGTCCCCACCGTGGCGCCGCCGGCCCAGAAGCAGGACCAGTCGGCCAAGTTGCGGTCGTGCAGCGTGTTGCGCACGAGCTGCCACAGACCGAGCAAAAAAAGCGTGGAGCCGTAGAGGACGACCCGGGCGCGGGAGACCCGGATCGGCAGGCCTAGTGGTGCATTGTCTGACTGAGCATCACGGTTAGGGTCTTGAGCGCTGAGATGTCCCAGACCGTCAGCCGGGCGAGGATATGCCACTGCGCCTCCGCCACCACCAGCAAAAAGTTGAGCGCCAGATAGATCCCGGCGCCCCAGGCGAACCGTTGGCCTACGCGTTTCGTCGGACGGACCAGCTGCTCCATGATGCTGGCTGATACCCCTCATGGAGCAAAAAGATGCACATCCCGCCGGGAACCTAGGCGAATTCTGGTACGGCAAGGTCGCCCACCCACCACCGGCGGGACCCGGAATCGAGGTGCACGTGGTCATCGTAGTAGCCGATCCCGCCGGAGACCTCCCGCGACCAGCAGGCATCGAAGAGGTCGCGCATCGAGACGCCATCCACGTACATGTCCGCGGCTTTGCCGTACATGTGCTGGCTGTTGCGCGCAGCCCCCTCGGTGGCCGCGTTGGTCTGCCAGGTCCGATAGCCGCTCGTGATCACGAGGGGGCGGCGGATCCCGTGGAGCTCCAGCGTCTGTTGGACCTCCCACAGCGCCTCGATTTCGACGATGTCGACACGCACGTAGCCCTGCGCGGCCGGCACTTGGAGGTCGCGCATTAGCCAGCAGATCATCCGGTACCCGGGCTCGTACACCGTGCGCCCGTCCACGCAGAACGGGATGGCGACGTCGCTGCCGTACCCAGCGCGGCGCAGCCAAAGGACCCGTTCGGCCGCGCTCGGCACGGCCGCGCGCACCGCGGCCGGCGACATTCCGGCCAGCGCGGCGCCGGCGAGTGCGTAGAGAAAGCCGGGGCGTTTCATGTGTTGGGTCCCTCTAACTGCCCGAGCGCATCCGTGCATTCGGGGGGTGGATGACGGAGATATTGGCCGGCGCCGCTGCCGCGCGCAACGGCGAAAGCCGCGGTTTGGGCGAGCCGCACTGGACGGTCCGGGCTGTCCGTAATTCCGTAGGCGCTGACGCGATGGAGACCCACGGCAAGGCCGGCCGCCGGAATCGTGGCCGAAAACGTACGCGCACGTTCGTCGTAGCGCGCCGGATACGGCCGCCCGTCTACGAGCAGCCAGACACCGTAGTATGGATCCAACGAAGACTCCTTTAGGGCCCCAGTGAGCAGCGCCACTCCGCCGATATCGAGCGTCGGGACGCCACCGGCGGTCGATGCAGAGCCCCTGCACGCTCCAACCATCTGGAGAGTCCCCGGTACTCGGGGGGCGTTCCCGAGGCGCCGCGAGTACGCTGCCGAAAAGCGGCCGTCGTCGCCGGTCAAGAAGAAGAGGCGCGTCGGAGCGACACGATCGTAATGGTGAGGGTCCGCCTGCGCGTACGCAGCGACCGTATGCGGACCCTCTGTTAAATGCCGCGTCGGCAACGTCGCGTAAAACGCACTGTAGCCGTCCTGTATGTTGTGCGTCGCCTCGGCGGCCAGGTAGAGATATTGGCCTGAGAGCACCGGTACCGGACGACGCCAGTCGACGATCACGGCCACGAGTTGCGGCGCGTGGCGGGTCTCCGGCAGAATTGCCGTTCCTGCGACGAGCAGTGGCGAGCTCGTCGGAAACACGAAGGGCAGTTCGCGCGCATTCACGTGGTAGTCGGCGCTCACGACGGCGCCGAGCATCCCCGCGTTTCGAGACGCAATGGTAGCAGAGCTGGGGTTCGCGGCTATGTAGCCCGGCATCGGCGGCCCATAGTAACGCTCGTGCACGTCCGCCAAGGCATAGCCGGAAGCGAGCAGCACGTATGCGAGAAGAACGCCGGCAAGAACGGCGCTGGCTCCTCGGGAGTGCTTGGACAGCGCGCGCGGCGCGTACCACACGAAGCAAAGGAACGCGGGGAAGATGTACGGGTACCACTGGCGCCCCTCTGCGCCGAAAGCGTTGCCGGTGAGCACATACAACGCGACCATGATCGCGACGAAACAGAGGTAGCTGTTGAGCACGGGATCTGCGGACGCTAGACGGAATGCGGCGCTAAGGTGGCGGCCCGCCGCAGCTCGCAAGAGACGCAGCCAGTTGCGAGCGGCGAAGTAGGCGATCACCGCAAAGGCCGCGATCGTGGCCAAACTGATCGCCGCGCGAATCCAGATCTCGGCGCTCGAGTTGAGAATCACGATGGGTGTGTCGACCCAGCCAACCGTCTGCCAAAACGTCGCTGCGCACCCGCCGGACACGAAGCAGTCGACCACCGCCGCGACCGTCGTGTGCGCGACGTAGCCGATCGCCTTGAGGAACCCCAGCGCAAGTTCGCCGCGGAAGTAGCGTAAGTTCATGTCCGACTGAAGCGCTATTGGCGCCGTAAGGCCGGGTCGTTCGATGACGAAATACTGTACGGCGAGCAGGAGCGCAGTGGGTGCCGCGAACGACGCGAGCATGGCGATTCGTCGCCCTAGGCCGGCACTACTCTGCGCAAATGCGACGCCGAATAAGAACGCTGTTGGAACTGCCGCGCTCACGAAGAATTGATACTTGGTAATTGCGAGCAGACCGATCGAGAGGCCCAATGGCACTACGATGGACGGCAGCAGCCCGCGGCGTCGGAGCTGCGTGGCGAAGAAGAGAGCAGCGGAGACGAGCGTGTACGCGAGATTGTCGGGTTGGATGTACGATGAGACGAAGCTCGTCAGCGGGAAGAAGCCGATCGCGGCAACGAGCGCGACGCTCGTCGAGCGTGCCAGACCAAGATTCAGGGCGGTGCGGTAGTTGAAATACAGCCCGAGCATCAAGAGGAAAACGCAGATGAGCCGAGCCGCAAAGAACATGGTGACCAGCGAACCGCCGAGCAGCGCAACGGCACGCATCCACAGCGCCTCGAGCGCATAGAAGCCAAACGGATAGGAACGTGCGACGTAGCTGATCATGCGGTCGCCGGTGCCAGAGGCTTGCAATGCCGGAGCGCCGGCCGCCATACGGGCGAAATACGCGCGGCTCCCGTACCCGGCCGGCACGCGCATCGACGAGTGCCACACTATGCGGTCGAAATCGGAAGCCCGCATCAGATATTTCGTGTAGGGACTGACGATCCAGTCGGGCGTGCCGTCCGCCCAAGTGATCAATCGGCCCGCGCTGTAAATCGAGGCGGCATAGTCGAAGTGCGCCGGCTCGTCGGGCGCTTGGAAGATCGGCACGAGGAACGCCCAGACCGCGCTGAGCCCGCCGGCCAGCAGGATCACGACGGCCGCGGCGATGTTGGCGCGCCGCGCGTCACTCATAGCGGAACACCACGAAGCTGCGGTCTTCAAACGAAGGCTTCCAGCCGGCAACTTTGCCCAGCGCCGTGGCCAGGCGGCTTCCGCGCGACGCTAGCACGGCGTCGACGTCGTACGATTTCAAGATCTGCTGCCACTGCGGCTCGACCCTCACCACGGAGATGTACGAGCGCCAGACGCCCAGCGGATACGGATCTGCCCGCCCGTCGATGAAGACGTGCAGGCTCGGGTACTGCAGCGCCGCGCTGCACGCCGAGAAATTTTCGCAAAACAACCGCTGCTGCTGCCCGCCGGCGCCCAGCGAGGCGATCGCGGCCGCCGGGGTCCGCGGAGGCTCCTCGCGGATCACCCGTGCCAGCAGCAGGCTGGAAGCGACGATCGCGACGCCGATCGCCGCCAGCGCGAAGCGTTCCATCTCGGCGATGCGAGCGCCGACGCGCGAGATCGAGGGAAACATCGAGTCGACGCCGCGCGCCGCGAGCGGCGCCGCGGCGATCGCAAACAGCGGGATGTTGCGCACCGCGAGGAGCATCGCGACGAAGAGCGCCGCATCCGGGACGATCTCGCGCCAATCGCGGCGCGATCCGCGCCATGCCCCGGCCACTGCGAGCAGCGCGAGCGGGAGACCTCCGAAGAGGAACTCCGCGTTGCTTAGGCCGGCCGGCTGCCATTCTTCGATGTAGTGACGGATGGGACTCACGGAAAGCGCCGCCGCATATGCCGGCAGATGCCAGCCCAGCGGAGTAAACAGCATGGCGGGCAGCGTCAACGCGAGGATCGCGATATAGCGGCCCTGGGCGGCGGCGCGCGGTCCGTTGGTGAGTGCGGCGCCGCTCAGGCGCAGCGCTAAGAACGCCGGTGCGAGGAGCACGCTCGCGTGCACGTTGGCCCAAATCGCGACGATCGGCACTGCCGCGAAGGCCCAACGGTCGCGACGCTCGAGGCAAACGAGAAAGGCTGCGAAGCAGCCCCAGCCCAGCACCTGCGCGCGAATCCCGAACGACGCCACCAGCGCGACGCCGGCGAACAGCAAGACCGCGGCGATCGCCTCGGGGCTCGCCCGATCGCGCGAGCGGAAGTAGATCGAGACGAGGACGGCGATCGGTACGGCCGCCATGAGCATCGCGAGCGCCACGAGCAGGTGGCGTTGCATCGCGAACGCGACCACGAAGCTGATGAACCACTCCTGGGGAACGTAGGGCGCGCCGGAGGCCGTGAAGGTTTCGCTGCCGAGCGCGGTCGGCAGACGGTGCCACGCAAACGCGTATTCGCCGAGCCAGCGTTGCCAGTAGAGATCCGCGTTCTGCGGCGCACGGAAGGGGTCGAGCGCGACGTATAGCCCGCCCCAGAAAAACACTACGAGCCGAACCGCGCTCACCGAAGGAAGCCGAGCGGCAGCGCGATGCCCGTCGCCGCCGCAATGTAGGGAGCAAATGCGATCGGGCCGCGCCCCCCGCGCGTGATCCGATGCCCGATGACCGCGGCGACGCACGCGACGGCGAGCGCGAACACCGCGAGCGGCGCGCCGAGCGTGGCGCCGACGATCGCGACGAGCTTCGCGTCGCCCCAACCCATGCCGTTACCTCGCGAGAACAGCGCGGCGGCGGCGAACGGCACGAACACGATGACCGCCGACGCCACGAGCTCCCATTGCCGCTGCGCGATCGCGAAGAGCACGAGCGCCGCGAGCGGGGCGAGCGTGAAGACGTCGGGGACCATCCCGCAGATCGTGTCGCTGCACCAGCAGGCCACGAGCGCGAGGACGACGATCGCGGCGATCCCGATCTGCAGCGGCGTGGCGCCGAATGCGACCAGCGATCCGCCGATCAACGCGGCGGCTGCGACGAGGATGACGTAGGGCGGCGTTCCGGGCGCGGGCCCGTCGGGCGCGGGCGAGACGTCGGCGCAGACCGCGCGGCTGAGTTGAATTGCGATGAAGGCGATGCAGCCGAAGAACGCGGCCGCAAGCGCGATCCCGATCATGGCCTTCCGGCGAAGTAGTTGGCGGCAACCGCTCCAAAGATGATGGTGACGATGGCGGGTATCATGAAGAACACCATCGGGAAAACCATCTTCACGGGAAGCTTCGCCGCCATTTCCTCGACCAGCATCAGGCGCTGGTGGCGGGCGTCGTCGGCGAGATCGTTGAGCATCTTGGCGATGTTGGCGCCCAGGCGTTCCGCCTGCGTCATGACGCGCAGCGCGTTGCGCAACGCGGGATGATTCGTTCGCTCGCCCACCGCCTTGAGCGCGTCGGCGCGGGCGCGGCCGAGCCGGATTTCGGAGAGGGCCTCGCGGATCTCCTCGCTGAGCGGACCCGTGATTGCGTCTACCGCGTAACCGAGCGCGGAGTTGAGCGCGAGCCCGGCCATCACCGTAGAGGACACCATGTCCAAGAACTCGGGGAGCGCCTTCTGGATCGAGGCCTTGCGTTTCTCGCACGCCTGATTGAGTAAGAAAAACGGCGCGTAGCCCCCGATGAACGCCAGGCCGAGTATCATGGGCAGCGTCCAGCTCGAGCCGAGGTCGAGGAATCTCCACACGACCAAGCTGAAAAAAGCACCCGCCAGCGCTCCCCCGACGACGCGCAGCAGAAACTTGGCGGGCGTCGTCGTATACCAGCCGGCCTCGACCAGCCGATGGGCGAGCGCGATGCGCCGCTCCGTGTCGAACATCCGCTCGAGCACCGGGAGCTTCTTTTCGTCCCGCTTGAACGGGTCGCGCAGCTTCAGCTCTTCGAGCTGCTCCGAGAGCAGGCTCTTGGACGGCAGCAGCGAGAGCGCGAAGAAAAACGCCGCCATGCCAGCGAGCAGCGAGATGACGTAGCTGAATGCTTCGAGCATCAGGCGTCGATCCTGAGCATCGCCTTGAGGCAAAGAAAGGCGGCGACTTCCATGCCGAGGACGAGAAGCAGCACGACGTGGCCGATCGTCGTGTACATGAGCGCGCTGCCCATCGTCGGCTGGGTCGTCACGATGAAGAGTCCGAGCCCGATCGGAATCAGCATGAGCACCCAGGCGCTCATGCGCCCTTCGGCGGTAAGCGCCGAGCACTTGCGCTGAATTTGCCGCCGGTCCTTGATCGTATCGGCGAGCTGATCCAGGATGCGCGCCAGGTCGCCGCCGGTCTCCGACTGCACGCGGAACACGCGCGAGAGCATCAGCGTCTCGTGACCCGGCATGCGCGCCGCCATGTCGTCCATCGCGTCGTAGACGCTCGCGCCGATGTTCGTCAGGCCGACGACGCGGCGGAACTCGTGCCGGGCGGGGTCGGGCAGCTCGTCGATGACGATCGAGAGCGCCTGGCGGACGCCGAGGCCGACGCGCAGGCCGCCCGCCATCAGCCGCGTGGCCGGCTCGAGCTGGCTGACGAACGCCGCCAGACGCCGCGCCATCCTGAAGCGCACGTAGCTGGAGAATCCCAGCCATGCCACCACGCCGATGGCCGGCAGCAAGAGCAAAGAGAACAGGAACGTCGGATGGAGTAAGAAGAGCAGCGCGATCCAAACGATCGCGATGCCCGCCACGGTGCTGAGCACGATCTCCTGCGAGCCCATGTTGATGCCCGCGCGGTCGAGTTGATCCGCGAGGCTGTGAACCCGGTCGGTGGCGCGCTTGTTGAGGGCGCCCCACACGGACAGGAAGCCGAGGAAGACCGTCGCCGAGATGCCGGCAAAGAGGGCGATCGGGACGAGCGCCGTTACCATAGCGATGGGAGCGCCGATAGTCCGTTCAGCGCGCGCGAATCGTACTCGATTCCGTACTCGGCGAACCGCTTCAGGCACGTCGGCTGCACGCCCGTGTAGCAGAACTCGCCGAGGACGCGATTGTCCTTATCCACGCCGTGCTGCGCGAAGCGCACGATCTCTTGCATCGTGACGATGTCGCCTTCCATGCCGACGATCTCGCTGACACCGGTGACCTTGCGCGAGCCGTCGCGCAGGCGCGCGGTGTGCACGACCAGGTCGAGCGCGCTCGCGATTTGCTCGCGGATCGCACGCACCGGCAGGTCGAAGCCCGCCATCAGCACCATCGTCTCGATGCGCGAGAGGGCGTCACGCTGGCCGTTGGCGTGGATCGTCGTGAGCGATCCGTCGTGACCGGTGTTCATCGCCTGCAACATGTCGAGAGCCTCGGCGCCGCGGCACTCGCCGATGATGATTCGGTCCGGACGCATGCGCAGCGAGTTACGGAAGAGGTCGCGGATGCGAATCTCCCCGGTCCCCTCGACGTTGGGCGGGCGAGACTCCAGGCGCACGACGTGCGGCTGGTTGAGCAGAAGCTCGGCCGCGTCTTCGATCGTCACGATGCGCTCGCGTTCGGGCAAGAACGAGGAGAGCACGTTGAGGAACGTCGTCTTGCCGGAGCCCGTGCCGCCGCTCACGATGCAGTTTAGGCGCGACTGCACCGCCGCCTGCAGAAAATCCATCACGACGCGCGGTACCGCGCCGATCCCGATGAGATCGTCGGTCGTGAGGCGATGCTTGCCGAAGCGGCGGACCGTCAGGCTCGTGCCGTCGATCGCGACGGGCTCGATGATCGCGTTGACGCGCGAGCCGTCGGAAAGACGCGCGTCCACCATCGGCGAGGACTCGTCGATGCGGCGTCCGAGCGGCGTGATGATGCGCTCGATGACGAGGCGCAGCTGGCGCGCGTTCATGAAGCGCTTGGCCGTGCGCTCGATCACGCCGTGACGCTCCACATAGATCGTGTCCGGTCCGTTCACCATGATTTCCGTGACTTCGGGATCCTTCATGAGATCCTCGAGCGGTCCGAGGCCAAGCGCCTCGTCGACGATCTCCTGGCGCAGGGCCGCGAACTCTTCCGCGGACCCCTCGAACTTCGACACCATCTCCGACGTGATGCTCTCGACCTTCGCGCGGAGCTCGGCCAGCTTCGCGGCGTCGGTGTGGGCGACGCTCGCGGAGAGAAGATCGAGCTGACGCGCGAGCGTCTGATGCACGTGTTGTTTGAAGTCGTCGCGCTTCGGATCGATAGTGAGGGCCGAGTGGCCGTTGGGGCGGACGGAGGCCGTTCGCTCGAGCGGGACTCGGGTGCCGCCCAGCGCCCCGGCGGCCGACGGCTGCAGGTTGGTCAACACGCCGGCGCGCGGCAGCGACTGGATGTAGCGCTGCAGCGCGGCAATGCTCTTGGCGTAGCCGCGCTGGTTCGCGGGCGGAATCTCCGCGGCGACCTTCGCGCCGAGGCTGCGCTCGATCTCGCTGCGCGAAACCGGCTGGCCCTCGGCGCGCGTGTTGCAAATCAGCGCGATCCGATCCTCGGGAATGCCGAAGCGCAGCAGATCCGCGACGAGCGTCCGCCCGCCCGCGATGCCCAAGAGCGTGGGCTCGAGCACGACGAAAACGCGCGTCGCACGGATGACGAACGGGCGTGTAGCCGCCGCGAGCGGCTGCGGCGCGTCAACGAGCACCGCGCCGAAGCCCCTGAGATCGGCGGCGCAGATCTCGACCGCGCCCGGATCCAGCGTGTAGACCGCGTCGTAGCGATGCGCCAGCTCGACGACCGTCACGCCTTCGTTGCGCACGCGAGAGATGGCCGATGTTCCGCGCGCCGCATCCAGGCTGCGCAATGCCTCGCACAGCAGCGCGACGCTGCGGCGTCCGGTGAGGTCGGCGTCCACGATCGCGACGCCCTTGTCGCGCATCGCCTTGGCGAGCTCGCAGCAGAGCGTGGTCGTTCCGACGCCGCCCTTGGCGCCGACGAACAGGAAGACCGGTTCGCCCGTCATTTGGTCGCGGCGGGGTTGTTCGGATCGACGATCTGATCGCCGATGATCAGCTCCACCGGACTCGCGAACCGACGGGGCGCCGCCGCGGGCCCAGGGCCGGTCATCGGCGGCATCGGAACGGGCGCGGGGGGGCCGAGCGACGGGATCGGCTCGGGGCCGGGCGCTCCGCTTCCGGCCAGCGTCAGCTCCTCGACGGGTTCGGTGTGCGGGGCCTCACGCGGCGAGCGCAGCGCGAGCCGCAGCGTCGCATTGGAGTCGGCCCAGGCGAGCAGGTCCGCCTGTCCGGGCGTGACCTCGAGCGTCACGGTCGCGGCGTCCTGCTCCGAGGGCGAGGGCGTCGCCGACGCGTTTTCGAGAGACGTCCCGACCGAGAGCACCCGGATCGCGCGGAAGATGGTGACCGCCTTCGGCGGCGGGCCCTGCGACTTCGCGGGCGGGATGGCGATCACGTCGACCCGATCGCCGGGCTGGATCAGCCCGGAGACGTCCTTGACCCGGTCGACGGGGATGCTCACCGCGCGCATGCCGGGCTGCAGGCGAACCGGCAGGGCGAAGGCCACGTTCGTGCCGATCTCCGAGGCCGTCAGCTGGGTGCCGGCGGGGATCGTGATCAGCGCGAGCGAGCCGACGGCCTGGCTCGGGTCGGAGATCGCGCCCGGCTCGACCGCGTTGGCGGCGCGGACCTGCTTGGCGACCATCGCGTCGGTGATCCGCTCGCGCGGGGCGATGTCTTGTGCCGCGATCAGCACGGTGCGCTGCTCGCCCGCAGGCGGCCGCAGCGACGACAGGTAGGTGAGGGTGAGCCAGCCGGTGCCTACGGCGAGGATGCTGGCGATGAGGAGCGTTACGCGTCGGGTGTTCACGACAGATTGATCCTTAGAAATGGAGCGACACTCTGCGATAGAGTGACCAAAATCGCGCCGATTGCAAACGCAAGGGCGTATGGGAGAGTTTCGCGTTTTGCGGAGATGCCCTCCAGGCCGCCGGCGGCAATCCTGAGGGTCCGCGAGAGCAGCGGCCGGGAGCCCGGCCGGAAGATCAGGTAGAGCACCGCAAGGGCGCCCCCGGCGACCGCCGTGTAGAGCAGAAAGGGGATGAAGAGCGGGTAGCTGAGCAGGCCGGATCCGGCGATGGCCAGCTTCACGTCCCCGCCGCCGATGCCGCCCCGGGCGTAAACCAGGGTGCCGAGGAGGGTCATGCCCGCCATGACGGCGAGCGCGACGGCCAGCGACTTCCAGCCGCCGAGTGCGTGAACGACGATCGCCGCGAGGGCGAGGGCTCCGGTGAGCCAGTTGGGGATGCGCCGGTTGCGCACGTCGCAAAAGGCGGCGGCGCAACAGCCCGCGAGTGTTAACCAGATTGCGACGGACATAGACATCGAATTGCGAGAGGCGCGGCCGACTCGACTAAAGGGGCCGCGCCCCGCAACCCTGCGTTTTGCTTTTCTTAGATCGTGTTAGCGACGCTGTTGAACAGCGAGCTGAGGTTCGATCCCAGCACCTTGACGGCGCCCAGCGCGACCAGCGCGATAAGGGCCACGAGAAGGCCGTATTCGACCATCGTCGCGCCTTCGTCGTCGCGAAGCATGGTTTTGAGGGTGGCTAGCATTGTGTCTCCTTGTTGTGGTTTGGTGTCGACTGTCAAAGACAGACGTTAGTAGGTTAGGGTCTACAGGCTGGATGCCGTGTTGTTGAATAACGCGCTCAGGTTGGTGCCGAGAGTCGTTACGGCTCCCAACGCGACCAGCGCTATCAACGCTATGAGCAATCCGTACTCGACCATACTCGCGCCGTCTTCGTCGCGAACCATCGAGATTAAGCTGTGAAGCATTGGGCCTCCCGTTACCAGATTCCGCCGGGGAACGTTTCCACCGGCACCTGGATTCCGGCGTTGGATGGGTGAATCAGGAGCTGCGATTTTGCCGACACGACGCCCGGCAACGATGTCGCCAGTACGTTGATATATGAGTCGCGCATGTAGTCGGGAGCTATCGGCACGATGGCTTGGAATTTTCCATCCGACCCTACCGTCAGATCGTGACGGCTGAGCAGTACGTTTGGGACTTCGGAGGAGAGCGTAGCGAGCAACGTGATCATCAAGGGTGCGCCGGGGGGCGCCGTTCCCGTAACGAGGAGCGCTTCCGCTCCTTGCAGCTGAGTCACGTTAAGGACGATCGTGCCGCGCATCGGCGCCGCGCCTGCTTGTTGTAACTCTTCGCTCAGCTCATTTGCCTCGTTTACCGCTTCTGCTTCCTGTGCGCTAACGAGTCGTTCGGCTTGCCGTGCGAGTTGGATGATGTGGTTGGCAAGCCTGTCTGAGACGTAGATGTCGTTGTTGGTATACTGCGGTGTAACCGCCGTCACCTCGACACGATCGTCCACCTCGTACAGATTATCGCCAGGGCGAATAATCAGCACGATTCCGGGGCCGCTCAGTTGTACGGCACGCGAAACCGAGAGCCACACGTATTGTAAGTGCGCGTTCCGGGCTACGGTTTCGAGCGGTACACCTTGCGCCGATGCAGCCGCGACATTAGATGTCGAGGCCAGCAAGCAGAGCGCAAGGAGAACCACCTGTTTAAAAGGCCGCAATGGAAAACCTCCTTGCTCCTGGTGCGCTGTATCATGCCATCCCCGCGGCCCGCTGGCAATAACGCCGGGGGTCGATCGCCGCAATTCTAACTCAACGTATTCATCGCGTTGACGCGTTAACGCCCAAATCCATGGCATAATGCTTTCCGATGAACTACATTAGTCGTCGCTTTCTTTCATTTGTTATGACGGCAGGCATCGTTGCCTATGCGCTGCCGGTCTGTGCCGACCAGATCACCCTCGTATCGATCCAGTCGGGGCATTCCATCCTTCTAAAGGCCGAGGGGTTGACACGCGTCGCCGTCGGCGACGGCCGAATCGCCGGGGTCGTGCCGGTGGGCACGTCGCAGGTGGTCGTCAACGGCAAGGCCCCCGGCCACACGACGGTCTTCATCTGGGCCGGCGGCCGGCGGGAGGCCTACGAGGTGACGGTCACCGCGCAGGAGCTCGACGACGTGGCGCAGATGCTGCGCAGCGCGATCGCCTCGCCTACCGTCCAGGTCGTGAGCTTCGACCACTCGATCGTAGTGCGCGGAACCGTCAGCGACGGCGCCCAGTTCCAGCAGATCGCGGATATCCTGAGCCGCTTCGAGCCGGTCCTCAAGGCGCAGGATGCCGTCCTCGTCAACGCCGTCACGGTCTCGCAGAACCTCGGCAACCTGCAGCACGCCATCGCCAACATCGCGGGAGCGAGCGACATCCGCGTGGATCCGGACGGCAGGGGCAACGTGATCGTCAGCGGTAACGCGACCGACGCGGTCACGGCGCAGGCGATCCTCGACCGCGCGCGCGGCCTGGCCGGGCCGTACCTCGCCAGCAACGGCCAGCTCATCGACCGCATCAATGCGATGAGCAACAGCCAGATCGACATCAAGGTCTACGTGCTCGAAGTCGACAAGACGGCGCAGTCCAACCTGGGTATCTCGCTGAACTCGGCGACGTTCCAGCCGGCTGCGAGCCCGTCGACCTACACGATCGGCTCGCCGTCGTTCCCGGTCGTCGAATCGCCCACGGCCATCGGCTCCGGGCTGGGCTTCACGATCCAGCCGTTCTTCCGCACGATCACGCTGGCGCCGACGCTCAACCTCTTGATGCAGGAGGGTCACGCCAAGGTACTCTCGAGCCCGAACCTCGTCACCAGCCCGGGCCAGAAGGCAACCTTTCTGGTCGGCGGCGAGATCCCGGTGGTCACGTCGACCGGGCTCGGCGCGGTAAACGTGCAGTATCAGCCCTATGGCGTGCAGCTCAACGTCACGCCCGAGGTTCTCGGCAACGGTTCGGTGCACGCCGTCGTCGCGCCGGAAGTCTCGCGGCTCGACTACGCCAACGCAGTCGTGGTCTCGGGCTTCACGATCCCGGCGCTGATCGTCAGCAAGCTCTCGACCGACGTCATCACGCGGCCGGGCGAGAGCATCATCCTCGGCGGGCTCGTCAACCGGCTCGAGATGAAGACCATCTCGAAGATCCCGCTGCTCTCCTCGATCCCGATCCTCGGCAAGCTCTTCACATCCACTAGCTATCAAAGCCAACAGAGCGACGTCGTCTTCGTGATGACGCCGGAGATTGTAACGCGATGAAATCCAACTCCGAACGAGGCCAAGTCCTCCCCCTGATCGCGGTCGCGCTCGCGGTCCTCATGGGATTCGCGGGGATCGCGGTCGACGTCGGATATTTAGAGTTCCGTCAGCAGTCGCAGCAGACCGCCACCGACGCGGCCGCGGCCGGCGGCGCGGAGGCGCTGCTGCACGGGGGCTGCCCGAACCAGGCCGCGGCCAGCGCCGCGGCCTATGCCAACGCAGCCAACAACGGCTACGCCAACGGCGGGAACAACCTGGTATCGCCCGTCAACCCGCCGAACGGCGGCCCGTTCGCAGCGAACCCGTGTTCCGTCTCGGTGACGATCACCTCGCAGCACAACGCAACGTTCTTTTCGCGGCTGTTCGGCTACCCGAACGGCATGGCCGAAACCACGCGGGCGGTCGCCGAGGTCTCGGCGACGGGCTCCGGATGCATCTTCCTGCTGAGCATGACGATCAGCCAAAACTTCAACGGCGCGAACGTCAACGCGTCGCAGTGCGGCATGCTCATCAACGACACGGCCAACTTCAACGGCGCGAACATGCACGTGCTGAACATCGGCTACGCCGGGCAGGCTCCTAACGAGAACGGCGCGACGTTCAGCGAGGGTCTGCCGGAGCCGATGCTGCCGATCGCGGATCCCTGCCCGGAGATTTCCGGTTGCGCCTATCTCGCGGCCAACCCGCCCCCCACGACCAACTGCACCAGCTTTAACGGCAACGGCTTTAACGGTACGCTCCCCTCCGGCTGCTACAGCAACCTGAACCTCAACGGCGCGACCGTCACCATGAGCGGAACGTACGTGTTGACCGGCGCCAGCAACTTCAACGGCGCCAACATCACCGGCAACGGAGTAACGCTTTATGTAACGGCTAGCGGGACGGCGCCGAACTTCAACGGCGTCGCTGCCGCGACGATGACACCGCCGACGACCGGTGGCGCGCAGGGCGTGCTGTACTATCAGGTGCCGAGCAATAACGGCAGCCCGAACTTCAACGGCGACGTCGGTAACTACAGTGGGTTGATCTACGCTCCTGGGGCGACGTCCGCAAACTGGAACGGCGCGCAAGGAAAGTATCTCGTCTTAGTCTTCGGTGCCGCGAACTTCAACGGCGGCAACGCGCTCGATCTCGCGACCCCGCCGCCGGGCCAGTCCCTCATCAAACAAGCGGTGGTAGCACAATGATAAGACGCAAACACGTCAATGACGGTTCCGGCACGAGCATGATCGAGTTTGCCCTGCTCTCGCCGGTGTTCATCTTCATGTTGATCGGCGTGATCGAGGTCAGCCGGTACATGTACTTCGCAATCCTGGCGTCACATGCGGCGCGCGCCGGGGTCCAGTACGCGGCTCAGACGACCGAGACGGCCGCCGACGCGAGCGCGAACGGAACCGGCACGCGCGACGCGGCGCTAGCGGACGCGCAGAACCTCGCGACGTGGACCGTTCACTCGAGCATCACCTGTACGATCGCCGGTCAGTCCTCGACCTGTCCGCAGAACACCGCGAACGCGGTGCCGGCCAATCTGGTCTACTACGTGCAGGTGCAGGTGTCGGGCACATTCAGCTCGCTGCTGAACTACCCGGGAATCCCGCACTCCTTCCCGATCACGGCGACGGCGATCATGCCCGTCGGCAACCAATGAGCGGCGTGCGTAACGCCGAGCGCGGCGCGAGCCTACCGGAGACCGCGATCGTCATGGGCATCATCTTCGCGCTGATCTTCGCGATCGTCGACTTCGGGCGAGGAATGTACACGTACGCGTACGTCGCCCAGATGGCGCGCGAGGGCGCGCGCTGGGCGATCGTGCGCGGCGCGCAGTGCACCCAGCTGGATCACTGCAACGCGAGCTCGTCGGACGTTCAGAACTACGTGCGCAGCCTGTCGGAAGGCGCCACCAATCCGAACACCACCAACGCCACCGCGACCTGGGCGAACTGTCCGGCGGGAGTCTCGCCGAGCAACTCGCCCGGCTGCACGGTCTCGGTGAACGTCCAGTATACGTTCACCTTCGTCGCGCCGTTCGTGTCGAAGCTGACGATGCCGATGTCGAGCACCTCGCAGATGGTGATCTCGCAGTGAGAAGCGGGGCGATTTGAGCACGGCGCTCGCGCTGCCCGCGCCGGCGCGCTCCGGCGCGCTGGCGCGTTTCGGTTCCGGCATGGCGTTGCAGACGCTGGCCGGCAGCGTTTCGGCGTTCTTCGCGCTCGAGAGCTTCGATCGGCGCCGCGGCGTCGCGATCTACGCGCTGCGCGTCGTCAACCGGACGACGGCGGCGCTGATCTGCCGCACGTGGGTCATCTCGCGTGACGGCGACGCCATGCTGGCGTATCCGGTCTCGTTCGAGGTCGAACCGCTCTCGACGAGCGCCACGCAGATCCCCGTGTGGCCGAAAGACTTCCCCTCGTTCGATCGCGCGCTCGCCGAAGTGGCGGGGGACGGCGTGCACTGCATCGTGGAGGCCGCGGTGCCTCCGCGCTCGCCGGCGCGCGCCACGTACGCGCGACTCGCCGCGGCGTGCCTCGTGATGGGCGTGCTCGCGCTCGGCGCCGCAGCGGTGCTGCGATCGGCGCTGCCGCAGATCGCCGCCTTCGCGGTGCCGCCGCAGACCCTGGCCGGAACGACGGTGAGCGCCGACTACGACGCAGCCGGCGCGGGCAGGTTGTCGTACAGCGTCACGGCGCCCGACGGCCGGCAACTGCAGCGCGGCGGGCTAACGAACCATTCGGGTACGCTGCAGGTCGCGATCCCGGCCTCCAACGATGCCGGCGCGTACACGCTGCAGTTGGTGCTGGCCGGCCCGCTCGGAACGGCCAAGGAGACGCGCGTGCTCAACGCGCTGCCGGTGCGCGGCCCCGGCTCGGCGCAAATCGAAAACGTCACGGTCGCGCCGGCTGTCGCCGAGCCAGGGCAGAAGATCGACGTCGCGTATGCGGCCGCCGGCGACGGCGGCTACGTGCGTCTGCTCGGTGCGGACGGCACGATCTGGGCGCAGCGGCCCTTCTCGCACGGCGGCCAAACGCAGCTCGTCGTGCCCGCCGTGCCCAGCCTGCGCGAGATGCGCGTGCTGGTGCACGTGACCCGCGGCCGCTCGATCGCGCAATCGATGGCGGGACTCGCAGTGGCCTCCCCCGCGACGCACCCCGACGCCGGTGTTGCGATCGCCGGCGACGACGAAACGGGCACGGGTGCCACCGCGGGCAATGAAAACGGAACCTTCGAGGTACTGACCCCGACGGTGAAGAGCGGAGACACCATCCGCGTCCGCATCATCTCGCCCCGAAACGGCATGCGGATCGCGTTGACCGACGCCCAGTCACACGAGGTGACCGGGCTGAGCGTGGGTGCGGAGGCGGACGTGGTGACGCTGCGCGCGCCCGCCGTAACGGTTCCGACCCGCTACACCATCGTGGCCAGCTTCACCGACGGATTCGGTGAGGAAAGCGTCGTCCAGCCCGTGACGGTGGTTCCCTAGCGCCCTTAGACGGTCTGGGCGACGTTGTTGAACAGCGCGCTGAGGTTCGACCCCAGCAGGACGACAGCCGTGAGGGCGACCATGGCGACGAGCGCAACCATCAGGCCGTACTCGACCATCGTGGCCCCGTTGTCCTCGCGAAGCATCTTCATGACTAACGTAAGCATTTGGGCTCCTCCCACGGTAAGTGCTTAGGCCGGCCCTGGCTCCGGCCTTGGACTACCCGCGCCCCTAGATGGTCTGGGCGACGGTGTTGAAGAGCGAGCTGAGGTTCGATCCCAGCAGCTTGACCGCCGTAAGGGCGACCATGGCGACCAGCGCAACCATCAGGCCGTACTCGACCATCGTGGCACCACTGTCGTCGCGAAGCATCGTCGTGAGCATGGTAAGCATTCTAGCTCCTTTTAGCGTTTTGCAAACAAAGCAAGCTGCCGCTCGATAAAACGGCGGCTCGTGAGGCCTCTTTTTTGCTTCCGCCGGCCTCTCCCCTGCCGGTCCCGTTAAAATTTGTTGACGCGTTAACGCTTTTGTAGCATAATCCCCTGGGGGCTCAAGAAGGCCCTCGGTATTCGGTCGTCCTTTAAGGCACGGCCGTTACGTCTCTTGTTTTCAGCCTGAAGTAAGGAGAACTATTTTGATGAGGCACAAGGGAGAGTCCGGCCAGGTGCTGCCGCTGATTGCGGTCTGCCTCGCGGCGCTAATGGGGTTCGGCGGCATGGCGGTCGACGTCGGCTACTGGCGCTACGTGCAACGCGAGCAGCAGTCAGCCACGGACGCCGCCGCCCTCGGCGGCGCGCAGCAGCTGATCTTTTCGGGATGCCCGAATCAGAGTGCGGCAACCACCGCCGCCCAGAAGGACGCATCGAACAACGGATTCACGAACGGTACCAACGGCGTAACCGTCGTGGCGAACAATCCGCCGGCGAGCGGAAACTTTACGAGCAACAACTGCGCCGTGCAGGCGCAGATCACGAGCAGCAAGGTCGCGACGTTCTTCACCCGGATATTCGGCAAGAATCCGATGGCCGAATCGACTCAGGCGACGGCGGCCGTCGTCGCGAACGGCACGGGCTGCATGTACATGCTGGGAACCGGCCAAAACACGAACTTCAACGGCTCCACGGTGCAGGCGCCCGGCTGCAGCCTTTTCGTGAACGGCTCCGCGAACTTCAACGGGGCAAAGGTCGACGCGGGCGCGATCGGCGAGGGGAACTACAGCGGCAGCAACAACGGCGGTACGTTCACCGGCGCGACGCCGGCTCCGATGCTTCCGGTGGCCGACCCGTGCCCGGAGATTGCCGGATGCGCGGCGCTCACGTCGAGTCCGCCGGCCACGTCGCCGTGCACGGGGTCGTACGCCGGGAACGGCATCCTCACGCCGGGCTGCTACAACAGCCTCAACCTGAACGGGCAGACCATCACGATGCAGAGCGGCACGTACGTCTTCGCGGGGAGCGCGAACTTCAACGGCGCGTCGATCACCGCGGACAAGGTCACGATCTATATTCCGGCCGGTGCGACGGCGCCGAACTTCAATAAAGTCAACGCTCTGACGCTGACGGCGCCGACGACCGGCAGCTACGCCGGAGTTGCGTACTATCAGGTATCGGGCAACAGCAGCGGCATCAACTTCAACGGCAGCAGCACGAATATCAGCGGAATGATCTACGCGCCGTCGGCATCGATCAACTACAACGGATCACAGGGCGGCTACACCGTGATCGTCGCGAACTACGCGAACTTCAACGGCAGCAGCGGCGAAGACTTCGGCGCGCCGCCGGCCAATGCATCGCTGATCCCGACGGTGGTGCTGTCGCAATGAAAAGATCCAAACTCGTTCGATCCGAATCTGGGACGAGCCTGATCGAGTTCGCGCTCGTCTTCCCCGTGCTCGTGTTCTTGCTGATAGGCCTCATCGAGGTGGGTCGGTACGCATACTTTGCGATCGTCGCGGCGAACGCGGCCCGGGCTGGCGTGCAGTATGGCGCCCAGAGTCTGAGCACCGCGCAGAATACGTCCGGCATGCAGAACGCCGCTTCGCAAGATGCGATGAACCTGTCGAGCCTAACGGCCAACGCGCAATACCTCTGCTCGCAGAACGGCAGCACGCCGGCGAAGTGCGCGACCGGCGCCGCGCCGACCTCCGGCAACGTGTACTACGTAAAAGTCCAAGTGACCGGAACGTTCAAGTCGCTGCTCAGCTATCCGGGAATTCCGACCAACGTCCCGGTCAGCGGCGGCGCAATCATGCGGGTGATCAGCCAATGACGCCGCGGCATAACGAGCGCGGAACGACGCTGGTGGAGACCACCGTCGTCATGGCGGTACTGCTCGCCGTCATGTTCGGGATCATCGACTTCGGCCGCGCGCTGTACACGTACAGCTTCGTGGCGGACGCCGCGCGCGAGGGCGCGCGCTGGGCGATCGTGCGCGGCTCGAAGTGCACGCAGCTCGACCACTGCAACGCAACCTCGGCCGAGGTCCAGACATACGTGCAGAGCCTCTCGGAGGGCGCGACCACGGCGTCGAGCATTACGGCAACGTTAAATCTGCCTAACGGCAACAACGCGCCGGGCTCGATCGCCGAGGTGACGGTGACGTATCCGTTCACGTTCGTCGCCCCGTTCGTGTCGAAGCTCAAGCTCACCATGACCAGCACGTCGGAGATGGTGATCTCGAATTAGCCTCCCTGCCTCACCCTGAGAGCGCGCCGTTTCATCAGCGCGAACGCCACGCTCAGCCCGGCTAGCGCGAGCAACCCGGCCGCGATAAGCAGCGTAGCTCACTCGGCAGCGGTCGCGAGCGCCGCGCGCGGTTGCAGGCGCTGCCGATGGATCAGGAAGATCAGCGGAGTCGAGAGCACGAACACGATCGCGGTCCAGCGGAAGAGATAGTTGTAGGCGATCATGGCGGACTGCTGTGCGACCATCTGCGTTAACAGCGTCGTGGGGTATCCGTGCGTCTGCGTGACGCCCGACGCCAGCACGTTCCACGCGATGGCCGTCTCGTGCGTGAGCATGGTCGTGAGGATGGCGATGCCGAGGCTGCCGCCGAGCTGCCGCAGCAGCGTGAAAACGCCGGTCGCGTTGGCGAGCTCCGGCACCGGAACGTCGCTGAGCGAGATCGTCGTGAGCGGAACGAACAGAAAGCCGAGCGCGAAGCCCTGCACGACGCGCGGCCAGAACACGTCCCAGTATCCGGCCTGCACCGTCAGGCCGCCGAGCAGCCACGTCGACCACGCGAAAAGCAGCGTTCCGAAGACGATGGACCAGCGCCCGTCGATGTGGTTGAGGATGCGCCCGGCGATCAACATCGAGACCGCCGTCGCGAGCGCGCCGGGCATCAGCGCCATGCCGGTGTCGAAGGCGGTCATGCCGAGGATCGTCTGAAAGAAGAGCGGCAAGATCAGTGCCGTTCCGAAGAGCCCAAACCCCATGATGATCCCCAGGAACGAGCCGACGGAGAAGGATCGGAACTTGAAGACCTGCAGGTTGACCAGTGGGTGTTGGTCGCGCAACATTTTCAGGACGAAGACGATCAGCGCGACCACGGCGATCACCGTGAAGAGCACGATCGTCTGCGACTGGAACCAGTCGTCGCGCTCGCCCTGCTCGAGCACGAACTGCAGCGAGGCGAGCCCGGCGGTGAGCAGCCCGAGGCCGACCCAGTCGATGCCGCCCTTCGGTCGCGCGATGTACTTCGGATTGGGAATGAACGCGAGCGTCATCAGAAATGCGACGATGCCGATCGGGATGTTGATGTAGAAGATCAGCGGCCAGCTGGCGTTGTCGACGATCCAACCGCCCAGCGTCGGGCCGATTGCCGGCCCGACCATCGCGCCCATGCCGAAGATCGCCATCGCGGCGCCGCGCCGCTCCGGCGGAAACGTCTCGAACAGGATCGCCTGCGCCGTCGGCTGCAGCGCGCCGCCGCCGATCCCTTGAATCACCCGGTAAAAGACCAGCACCCAGATCGAGCGCGCGGTGCCGCAGAAGAACGACGCGACCGTGAATAGCGCGAGAGAGACGGCGTAGAACGTCTTGCGCCCCAGCAGCGCGGTCAGCCAGCCGTTGAGCGGCATCACGACGACGTTGGCGAGGATGTAGCCGGTCGCGACCCAGGCGACCTCGTCCACGGTGGCGCCCAGATTGCCGCCGATCGTGGAGATCGCGACGTTGACGATCGTCGAGTCGATGATCGCCATGATGAGTCCGAGCATTACCGTGATGGTGATCAGCGCCACCGGCGGGGACTCGCGTTGCGAAAGGGCGGCGCGCATCATACTGGTTGACGAGCGCAGCGGTGGAAACAGTTGCGAAAACCAGCGGATAGGACTGCGCGCGCCGGCCTGCGAACAGCTTGGGCCTTACTCCCTTGCGACGCTTGCTTTTGCCCGCCGCGCTGGCGATTTTTGCGCTGATCGACGTACTCGCGTTTCGCGTCGACTCGTATCGCCGCTTGCTGGACCCAACGTCGAGCACGGGCGCATTCGAATCCTCCATCGCGCAGTTCAAGGCGTTTCGCAACGAGCCGCGGCGCGACGTGCTGGTGCTCGGCGATTCGCGCGTCTACTCCGGACTCGACCCCGCCGCCGCGACCGCGACCGGCCGCGGCCTGCGCTTTCTCAACGGGGGAGTTCCGGGAACGACGCCGCGCTGCTGGCCGTTCTTCCTGCGCGCCGTCGATCCGGGGTCGAACCAATATCGCGCGATCGTCATCGCCGTGGATACGTATGCCGACGACGACAGCGCCATCGGGAGCCTGGACGGCGATGACCGCCCGATGGACCTGCGCTACGTCGTCTTTCAGACGCGGCTGAGCGACCTTCCCAAGCTGGCCGGCTCGTTCTCGGATCCGCGCGAGCGCGTGGAGCACGGCATCGACCTCTTCCTGCGCGGACCGGAGCTGCGCGACGACTTCCAGGCATTCGCGTCCGATCCGCTCGCGCGTCTGCGCGCGATCGAGCGGGCGCGCGGCCAATCGACGTACGCGCCTCTCGCGGCGCATCCGCGCTCCGAGACGCTCGACGGCCTGCTCGTCGACTTCGCGACCGCCTCGATCGTCTATCCGCTCGGCTTATCGGCGGACGAGCGCGCCGCGATCGCGATGCAGGTGCTGCACGTGCCCAGGCCCAGGCCGTCGTACGCGCACTATCGCGAGCAGTGGATCGCGCCGATCGTCGCGCGCTACGCGGCGGCGGGCGTACCCGCAATCTTCGTGCGCATCCCGACGCGGCCCGTGCACCGCGCCGGCTCGCAAATCCCAAGCGGCTCGCTCGTGGACATCGCGCGCGAATATGGCGCGCGGTTGATTCCGGCGGAGAAGTACATGGCGCTGGAGCGGCCCGAGCTGTTCGCGGACGAGGATCATCTCAACCGCGAGGGGAGCCTGCGCTTCAGCCGATTGCTCGGCGCCGATGTGACGCGCGCTCTTGCGGATCCGCCCGGTCCCCGCGCTACGCCGGCCGCAGCGAGCGAGGGTCCGCCGCACGCACAGCACTCGCCGTCGTGGTTCGCGGCGGCCGTGGGCGTCGGCATCCCGCTGCCTTTCACGTCTTACGAGTTTTGGCTATTCTTCGCGATCGTGGCGGCGCTGTTCTACGCCGTTCCGCGGCGCGCGCGCTGGTACGTCATCCTCGTCGCGAGCTACTATTTTTACGCGCGCTGGAACGCGTGGTACGTGCTGTTCCTGTGGATCCTGACGACCAGCGACTTCGCGATCGCGATCGCGCTGGAGCGCGCGCGTGCCGCGGGCCGCAACGCGCGGTTGCTGCTCGCACTGGGCGTCGCGGCGAACCTCGCGTTCCTGGGCAGCTTCAAGTACACGAACTTCGCGAGCGGCACGATCGCCGCGCTGATCGGCATGCACGGCAATCCGTGGCTCGTCAATCTCTTCGTTCCGGTCGGCATCAGCTTCCACACGTTTCAGAGCATCTCGTACCTGGTGGACGTGTACCGCGGGAAGATCGCGGCGGTGCGCAAGCCGCTTGACTATGCGCTGTATCTTGCGTTCTTCCCGCAGCTGCTCGCGGGACCGATCGTGCGCGCGGGACTCTTCTTCGGCGAGTTCTTCGCGTGGCGTCCACCCGGCGCTGACGACGTCAGCTACGGCCTCGCGCGCGCGGGCTTCGGTCTGGTGAAGAAGATGGCGGTCGCGGATCAGTTCGCGTCGGTCGCCAACGGCTACTTCGACGCGATCGCGGCGCATCCGGGAGCGCCGGCGGCATGGAGCGCGATGTTCGCGTTCGGGATGCAGATCTATTTCGATTTCTCCGGCTATAGCGACATCGCGATCGGCTGCGCGCGCATGCTCGGCTTCGTGTTTCCGGAGAATTTCAGCATGCCGTACCTGGCCACGAGCATCACGGATTTTTGGCACCGCTGGCACATGACGCTGTCGACGTGGCTCCGCGACTATCTCTACATTCCGTTGGGAGGCAGCCGCTACGGCACGCGGGCCACGCTGCGCAACCTGATGTTGACGATGCTGCTCGGGGGACTCTGGCACGGCGCGCAGTGGACGTTCGTCGGTTGGGGCGGCTTCCACGGGGTCATGCTCTGCTTCGAGCGGCTCGTCGGAATCGGGCATGAGCATACGCGGCCTCGCGGATTCGTGTTACTCGTGCGCGTCGCAGTCACGTTCACTCTCGTGACCCTGGCGTGGGTGCTGTTTCGCGCGCAGAGCTTCAACGCGGCCCTGGCGGTGTATCGCCAGCTCTTCGCGGGAGGAGCCGGCGCGACGCTGCTCACCGGCTGGCAGGCCGTGCTGGCGGCCGGCATCGTGGCGTTCGGCGCCGTTCGTTTGCTGCTCGATCGCTGGAAGTTCGATCCGTCGTGGCCGCAGCTGCGCCCGGTCGCGCGCGTCGCCACGCTCACCGGCTTGATGCTGGCGCTCGAGTTGCTTACCTGGCCCGGGATCTCGCCGACGTTCATCTACTTCAAATTTTAGCGTCGCGCCGCTCCGGCCGCCGGAACGCGGCGCGAATGCGCTCGATCGTCTCGAGCAGCGCGAGCGCGAATCTCCCGAG
The DNA here is from genome assembly GCA_963752825.1 of Vulcanimicrobiota bacterium. Taxonomy (GTDB): domain Bacteria; phylum Vulcanimicrobiota; class Vulcanimicrobiia; order Vulcanimicrobiales; family Vulcanimicrobiaceae; genus Cybelea. The sequence goes on from CAVVZF010000001.1 coordinate 2,356,391, forward strand.
CGTAGGAATGACGCGCGGCCGCAGCAGACGCGGATCGAACGCAGCCATGTAGCGATCGTTCTCCTCCACGCAGGCGCGGACAAAACTCGCCGGCGTGAGATTTTTGAGCACCTCGCCGAACAGATCGAGCGTGTTCTCCTGTTCGCCGCCGCCTTGCATCTCGGCGCCGCCCTTGACGCGGCGCACGATCGCGCTGCCGTAGCTCACCAGGGCGGGGAGCGCCTGCATTACCGGCCCACGCAGGCCGCGCCGGTAACGATCCCACGCGACCCAGTTGACGAAGAAGACGATGTGGCGCGCCTCTTCGACGAGCACGCGCACGAACAGCGAGGTGAGTGCCTCCGGGAGAATGCGCGCGTCGCGCGCGAGACGGAAGATCCCGAAGCCCGCGAACGAGTCGACGCATTCGTTGTAGCCGAAGTCGATGAACGCCGCGCGCGTCACGTCCTGGTGCGGCACGTTCGGCTGCACCTTGAGGCCGTAGCGCTCGATCAAGCAATGCAGGATGCGGCCGTGACGATCTTCCTCGTAACCCTGCAGCTCGATCGCCTGACGAACCAGCGGATCGGTCTCGCCCTTGGCAAAGCCCGCGAGCATCACGCCGGCACCTATCTCCACCTCGAGCGCGAGCGTCCAAATCGGTATGGCGCGCAAGCGTGCGAGCGACGTTTCGTCGAGTTCCGGCCACGGCCAGTCCTGCGGATCGTACGCCTTGTGTGACTCGATGAACGCGCGGCAAAAGAGTTCCTTGTGTTCGTTAGAGCCGATCTGCACCGTCAAATCTCCTACCTATGTCATCCTGAGCCACTTCGACTCCGCTCAGGACAGGCTACGTCGAGGGACCGTTTGAGGCGCGGTCAAAGAGCCCGCAATGACCTCGCCCACCGCCGCGCTCCCCCTGGACGAACATCGCGCAAACGTCGCACGGTACCTCCGTGGCCTCGACTTTTCGTTCGAGGCGGTCGCGGGACGAATCATCGCTGAGCGGCTCCCGCCGGACGGCGCCCGCGACCCGGTCCGGCCGTCGCTCGTGTTGTGGGCGTGTGCCGCAAACGCCCTCGACGTGACCGACGCGCTGCCGGTGGCCGCGGCATTTGCATTGTTCGATCGCTTCATGGTCCTCCACGGCGAGCTCGCCGATGGGTCGGCGTCCACCGTTGCACGCTGGGGCCTGGGGCAGAGCCTCAACGCCGGTGACGCGCTCTTTGCGCTCGCGTTCCGCACGCTGGCCAGCGACGTGCGGCACCCGCGGCGCCGCCTGCGGGCCGCGCGCCTCGTCGGCGAGGCCGTGCTGGAGGCGATCGAGCTGCCCGACGACGGCGTCGCGGCGCACGCGATCCTCACCGGAGCTGCGCTGCAGGCGGGGGCGATCGTCGGCGGCGCGGACGAGCAGGTCGCGCAAACGTTCGCGCGCGCCGGCAAGCTGATCGGACAGTCCGCGGTCGCCGCAAACCCCGCACTCGCGCAACGATTGAGCCGGCGGGCCGTTGCGGCGCTCCGCCGGCATGCCGCGCCGGAGGACCTCCGAGCCTTCGAAGAAGTTGCAGTTTACGTTGCCCAACGCGCGGCCTGAAGACGCGACGCCTTCGCGCAAGGCGGAGCATCTGCGAATCAACATCGAGCGCGACGTGGGCGCGAAGGGTGTCGCCAGCGGATTCGACGCGTTCACGTTCGAGCATCGCGCGCTCCCGGAGCTCGACTTCGACGAGGTGGATGCGTCGTGCGAGCTGTTCGGACGGCGCCTAGCGGCGCCGCTGCTCGTCTCGTGCATGACCGGCGGCACGGCCGCGGCGCACGCGATCAACGCGGCGCTGGCGGCGGTCGCGCAGCGCCGCGGCCTCGCGATGGGGCTCGGTTCTGGGCGCGCGCTAGTCGAGTCGCCGGCTTCCCTCGCGACGTTCGACGTCCGCGCGGAAGCGCCGGATGTTCTGCTGTTCGCAAACCTCGGCGCCGTACAGCTGAACAAAGGTTACGCGATCGCGCAATGCCGGCGCCTCGTCGAGTCGTTGCGCGCCGACGCGCTCGTGCTGCACCTCAATCCGCTGCAAGAAGCGCTGCAGCCCGAAGGCGACACGTGCTTCCGCGGCCTGCTGCTGCGAATCGGCGAGCTGTGCGCGGAAGCAGACTTTCCGATCGTGGTCAAGGAAGTCGGCTGGGGCATCGCGGGGGAAGACGTGCGCCGGTTGTTCGACGCCGGCGTCGCGGCGGTAGACATCGCGGGCGCGGGCGGAACGTCGTGGAGCGAAGTGGAGCGCCACCGCGTCGCCGAGCCGTGGCGCGCCCGCGTCGCCGCGGCATTCGCGGGCTGGGGGATTCCGACCGCGCGCTGTCTGATCGACGCGCGGCGCGTCGCGCCGACGGAGACGCTCTTTGCGAGCGGCGGAATTCGCACGGGACTCGACGTCGCGAAGGCGGTCGCGCTCGGCGCCGACCTCGCCGGCATCGCCGGGCCGTTTCTGCGGGCGGCGGACCGCGGCTTGGACGACGCCGATTCGCTCGCGCGCGAGCTGATCGAGACGCTGCGCATCGCGATGTTCTGCGTCGCCGCCCGCACGCTCATGGAATTGCGCGGAACTCCCCTCCGCCAAGTGTCACCCACTGTGTCATCCTGAGCGAAGGCGCTCAGCGCCGGAGTCGAAGGACGCGCGTGCTTCGCAGTAGTGTCACGCACTGTGTCATCCTGAGCGAAGGCGCGCAGCGCCGGAGTCGAAGGACGCGCGTGCTTCGCAGTCCTGAGCGAGCGCAGCGAGTCGAAGGACGCCGCTAAAGCAGCGGCTCCACAGCTTGAGGCAGTTGACCCAAGGGACTTAGTCCACTAGACTAGCAATATGAAGAGCGTGAACGTCCACGAGGCCAAGACCCATTTTTCGGCCTTGCTCAAGAAAGTCGAAGCCGGCGAGGAGATTGTCATCGCGAAAGCAGGGCGCCCGGTGGCGCGCCTCGTGCCGGCGCAAGAGAGATTTGCCGAGCGCCGCCTAGGGCTCGCACGCGATATAGGTCCATTCTGGATCGCCGAAGATTTCGACGACTACATTCCGGAAGAGTGGCGCGAATACGTCGGGTGACCTATCTTCTCGATACGCACGTCTGGCTCTGGATGAATGTTTCGCCGGAGCAGCTCGGAGAAAGTAGCCGCACGCTCCTGCGCGACGGGAACAACGCCCTCTTTCTCTCGACGGCAAGCGTTTGGGAAATGGTGGTGAAGAGCGGGCTGAGAAAGCTCGATCTTCCCATAGACGTGCAAAGCTTCGTCCGGCGCTTTTTGACGTTGAGCCAATCGAATTTGCTCGATATCTCGCTCGATCACGTGTTCGCGCTTCTTACGCTCCCTAATCGCCATCGCGATCCGTTCGATCGGATGCTCGTAGCCCAGGCTCGCGTCGAGGGCATGACCCTAGTGACGGCCGATCCGAACCTTTTCGCGTATCCAGTTTCGACTTTCGACGCTCGGCAGTGACGCTTAACCTCGCGGCCGCCGATCTCTACTGCCGCACGCTCACGCGTAAGCATTACGAGAACTTCAGCGTGGCGTCGCGCTTCGTGGACGCGCGCACGCGCCGCGATCTCGCGCGCATCTACGCGTTCTGCCGCACGACGGACGATCTGGGCGACGAGAGCCGCGACGGCGAAGCGCTGCCGCGCCTGGAGCATTGGCGCGACGAGGTCGAGGCGCTCTTCGCCGGCACGCAGCCGGTGCATCCCGTGCTGTTCGCGCTGGCCGACACGATCGAGCGGCACGCAATGCCGCCGCGGCCGTTTCTGGATCTGATCGCCGCGAACGTGCAGGACCAGTTCGTCATGCGCTATCCGACCTGGGACGACCTGATTGGCTACTGTCAGCTCTCGGCCGCGCCGGTCGGGCGCATGGTCTTGAGCGTGTTCGGCGTGCGCGACGACGAGGCGCAGCGGCTCTCGGACGACGTGTGCATCGGCCTGCAGCTGGCCAATCACGCGCAGGACGTCAGCCGCGACGATGCCATCGGCCGGCGGTACCTCGTCGAGAGCGACGTCGCCGCGCGCGGGGCCGCGGGGGCGGCGCGCACGATGGTCGAACGGGCCCGCGCGCTGCTGGCCTCGGGCGAAGCGCTCGAGTGGCGGGTGCCCCGTGCCCTGCGCCTGCAGCTCGCCTTATATAGGATGGGCGGACTAGCGATCTGCAACGCGATCGAGGCGTTGGGGTATAAAACCGAGCATGAACGGCCGAGCGTGTCGGCCGCCACGAAGGTATCCCTCGTGGTGCGCGCCGCATTACAGACTCTTGCGCCCCGCCCGACTGCTTAGATGATCAACCTGCAACGCGCCCTGCTCGCCAGGGCCATGCCGAGCTCCGAGCGGCACCGCGCGGAGCGTTTCAATCGCGACATGGCCAGGCGAGAGGCCGGAAACTTCTATTGGGGCTTCATTTCGCTCGGCTACCACGAGCGCATGGCCATCTACGCGCTCTACAACTTCGCGCGGCAGGTTGACGACGAAGCCGACGCGGTCGGCGTCGAGAACCTGCCGGCTCGCCTCGCGGTGCACCGCGAACGAATTTCGCGCTGCGTGCGCCGCGACTTCGGCGACGATCCGATCCTGCGGGTCCTCTCCGAGGCGGTGGACCGCTACGGGATTCCCGAGGCCGAGCTCCAGATGCTCGTCGACGGCGTGGAGATGGATTTCAGCCGTGCCCGATACGGGACGTTCGAGGAGCTTCGCGCGTACTGTAATTTGGTTGCGTCGGTCGTCGGTCGCATGTGCGTGCGCATCTTCGGCTTCGACGATCCCGTCGCGCTCGAGCGCGCCGACGATCTCGGCCTCGCGCTGCAGCTCACGAACATCTTGCGCGACGTGCGCGAAGACGCGGTCGACATGAAACGCGTCTATCTACCGCAAGCCGAGCTGGCGCGCTTCGGCATTCACGAAGACGCGCTGGCAAACGGGGAAATTCTTCCCGGCTGGCCCGATTTCGTGGCGCATCAGGTGGAGCGCGCGCGTCGCTATTTCGGGACGGGCTACGAAGTGCTGCGGCACATTCCGCGCCGGCCGGCCGCGTGCGTGGCGACGATGGCCGGCATCTACGAGGAGCTCCTCAAAAAGATCGAACGCGATCCCGGGCTGCCGCTGCGAGCGCGCGCGGCGCTTTCCAAGACGGAGAAATTGCGAGTCGTAGTGCGGTCGTGGCTCTCGAGCGCGTAGCCGTCGTTGGGGCCGGGCTCGCCGGCCTCGCGGCGGCGCTGCGTCTCAAGGATGCGGGCGCGCACGTGGAGCTCTTCGAGCGAAGCCGGCTGCTGGGCGGTCGTGCGACCTCCTTCGAGCTCGACGGTGTCGAAGTCGACAACGGGCAGCACGTCTTTTTAGCATGCTGCACGGAGTTCGTGCGCTTCGCGCGGTCCGTCGGAATGGAGGACAAGCTGCGATTGCAGCATCGCTTCGACGCGCGAATCCTCGCGCGCGACGGCAAGATCGGACACCTGCGCGCGGCGCCCTTACCGGCGCCGCTGCATCTGTTGCCCTCCTTCGCGATCTATCCGCATCTGACGCTGCGCGAAAAGCTCCGCGTCGCGAACTCCCTTGTCATCCTGAGCGGAGCGAGCGATAGCGAGCGGAGTCGAAGGGCGCGAGTGCCTCGCAGTCCTGAGCGAGCAAAGCGAGTCGAAGGACGAAGGATGACGGAGCCGCTCAGCTTTGAATCCTGGCTGCAGCGCAACGGACAAGGCGCGGGCGAGCGCCGCGCATTCTGGGACCCGTTCTTCATCCCGGCGCTGAACGCGCCGTTCGACAAAGTCAGCGCGGACGACGCGCTGTTCGTGCTGAAGACGGCGTTTCTGCGCGACGCGTCGGCGGCGCGCTTTGGATTCTCGACCGTGCCGCTCGCGCATCTCGCGCAGGCCGCGGCGGCGCGCCTGGACGCGGTGCACCTCTCGACGTCGGTGTCGTCCATAGAGCCTGGGGCAAACCGAGTCACCGTGAGTCTCTCCAAAGGCGATACTGAAGACTTCGACGCCGTCGTTCTCGCGGTGCCGCCGCGCCAAGTTCGCAACCTGTTGGCCGAGCCGGAGCGCTATGGAATCGCAGGCCTCGACGGGTACGATCCTTATCCGATCATCGACGTTCATCTATGGCACGACGCGGGCAGCGTCGGGTTCGATTTCGCGGCCGCCCTCGACTCGCCGCTGCAATGGATCTTCGAGAAGGCGCCAGGCTACTGCTGTTGCAGCTTCAGCGCGGCGGAGCGTTATCTGCGCGTGCCGACCGCCGAGCTCGAGGCGTTCGCATGGAGCGAGGCGCAGGCGTTCGTACCGGCGCTGGCGCAGGCGAAGCTCATCCGTAGCGCGGTGACGCGCAACCCGGAGGCGACCTGGCTGCCGCGCATCGGGGCAAAGCGCACATCGAACCGAACGTCGCATCCGGCGATTACGATCGCGGGGTCGTGGACCGACACCGGCTGGCCCGACACGATGGAATCGGCAGTCCGCAGCGGCACCGCCGCGGCGGAAGAACTACTCGCCGCACAGAACCGCGCGACCGTGATTGTAGAGCGACGAGCGGTCTCGCGGGAGAACCCGGGCGATTCGACAACGGGTGCGTTGAAACGGGCCGTGGAGTGGCTGCTACAGACGCAGTCGACCGAGGGCTGGTGGTCCGGGGAGCTGGAGACGAACGTGACGATGACGGCGGAACACGTGCTGCTCTGCCGGTTTCTAGGTCTGCCGATCGACGATCTGCGCTCGGGAGCGATCGCCCATATCCTGCGCAATCAACGCGAGGACGGATCGTGGGCACTCTACTACGACGGCCCGGCGGACCTGAGCACGACGATCGAGGCGTACGTGGCGCTGAAGGTGCTCGGCGTCGATGCAAGCGGCGAGCCGATGCGCAAGGCGCTGGATGTGATCCGCCGCGGTGGCGGTGCGACCAACGCGCGCGTCTTCACGAAGATCTGGCTGGCGCTGTTCGGCGTGTACCCGTGGTCGGGCGTGCCCTCGCTACCGCCTGAGATGGTCGACTTCCCGCTGTGGATGCCGTTCAATTTGTACGACTTCGCGTGCTGGGCGCGCGGCACGGTGGCGCCGCTGACGATCGTACTGTCGAGGCGGCCGGTGCGCGAGCTGGGCGTGAACGTCGGCGACATCTTCGTTCCGGGCACTCAAGCGCATGCGACCCGCGTGACGGGGCGCCGTCATTGGCTGATGTACGTCGAGCGGTTGCAGAAGCTATACGAGAAGCTCCCGCGCCAGCCGCGGCGCGAGCAGGCGCAAGAGCGCGTCGCAAAATGGGTGATCGAGCGGCAAGAGGCCGACGGAAGCTGGGGCGGCATCCAGCCGCCGTGGGTGTATTCGCTGATCGCGCTCAGCGTGATGGGATACTCGCTCGACCATCCCGTGATGCGTAAGGGCATCGAGGGAATGCGGCGCTTCATCATCGACGACGCCGAGGGCTGGCGCTTTCAGGCGTGCATGTCGCCCGTATGGGACACTGCGTGGGCCGTACGCGCGTTAGCGCTCTCGGGGTTGAACGCGTCGCATCCGGCGATGCGCCGCGCGGTGAGCTGGCTCTTACGCGAGCAGATTCCCGACGACGCGCCCGGCGACTGGCGCATGAAGTGCGCGGAGACGGGCGGCAACGGCTGGGCCTTCGAGTTCGACAACGACGCATATCCCGACATCGACGACACGACGGTCGTCGTGCTGGCACTGCTCGAGGGCGGCGATCGCGAAGCCGTGGCGGACGCCTGCGAACGCGCGCGGCGTTGGACGCTGGCGATGGACTCACGCAACGGCGCGTGGGCCGCGTTCGATCGCGACAACACACGCGAGCTGCTCTATCGCATGCCGTTCTCCGACTTCGGCGCCATGATCGACCCGCCGACCGAAGATGTTACGGCGCACGTGCTCGAGATGCTGGCGGCGCTCGGCTACGACTTGAGCGATCGTTACGTGGTGCGCGGCCTTGAGTATCTGCGCAAGACGCAGCGGCCCTGGGGCTCGTGGTACGGGCGCTGGGGCGTCAATCACGTCTACGGCACGTGGTGCGTGATTTCGGCCCTCGCCGCGCTGGGTACGGGTGAGGATATGGTCGATCGCGCGGTCACGTGGTTGCTATCGGTGCAGAACCCCGATGGCGGATGGGGCGAAAGCTGCCACTCGTACGCCGACGAGTCGTTCGCCGGCATCGGACGCAGCACGCCTTCACAGACCGCCTGGGGCGTGCTGGCACTGCAACTTGCCGGGCGAGCCCCCTTCGACGGAGTTTATCCCGAGCGGAGTCGAGGGGCTCAGGACAGGCTTCACCCGGCCGTTGCGCGGGGTATTGCCTTCCTGTGCGAGCGGCAGCGGCGCGACGGGACGTGGGACGAACCGGAATGCACCGGAACGGGCTTCCCGGGCGACTTTTACATCAACTATCACCTCTATCGCCACCTCTTCCCGACCATGGCCCTCGCCCAAGCCGCCCATTCTCATCCTCAGCGAAGCGAGGCGCAGCCGAGCGCAGCGAAGGGCTCCTCCGATGTCATCCTGAGCGAAGCGACCGCAGCGAAGGGCTCCTCCAATGTCATACTGAGCGAAGCGAGCGCAGCGAGCGAAGTCGAAGGGCGCGAGTGCGTCCCAGTCCTGAGCGAGCGAAGCGAGTCGAAGGACGAAGGATGACGGAACCTCTGCGGCTTAAGGAAGCAATTCCATGACCATGCCCCTCCAGCAGAAGATCGCCGTGGCGAAGTACGTCGCCGGCAAGAAACTCAAAGGCGAGACGAAGTATCCGCTCGTCTTGGAGCTCGAGCCCTTGCTGCAATGCAACCTCGCGTGCGCCGGCTGCGGAAAGATTCAGCATCCCGACGAGATCCTGCGCCAGCGGCTCAGCGTGGAAGAGTGCATTGCCGCCGTCGAGGAGTGCGGGGCGCCGATGGTCTCGATCGCGGGCGGGGAGCCACTCGTGCACGAGCAGATGCCGCAGATCGTCGAGGAGCTCGTCAAGCGTAAGAAGTTTGTGTTCCTGTGCACCAACGCGCTGCTCTTGAAGAAGAAGATCCATCTCTTCAAGCCGTCGGTCTACTTCGTGTGGATGATACACCTCGATGGGATGCGCGAGAGGCACGATCAATCGGTCTGCCGCGATGGCGTGTTCGATAAGGCGATCGAGGCAATCAAAGAGGCCAAGGCGCGGGGCTTCCGCGTCTTCACCAATACGACGTTCTTCACGCAAGACGGTCCCGATTCGATCCGCGAGGTGCTCGATTACCTCAACGATGAGTTGAAGGTCGACATGATGCAGATCTCGCCGGCGTACGCGTACGAGAAGGCCCCCGACCAGGAGCATTTCCTGGGCGTCAAGCGCACGCGCGAGATCTTCCAGGCCGCTTTTGCCGGCGGCAAGCGCAAGAAGTGGCGCCTCAATCACAGCCCGCTATACCTGGACTTCCTCGAGGGTAAAACCGACTTCGAATGCACGCCGTGGGGCATACCGTGCTACACGGTCTTTGGCTGGCAGCGCCCGTGCTACCTGATGAGCAAAGAGAGCTACGCGAGCTCGTACAAAGAGCTGCTCGAGGAGACGGACTGGTCGAAGTACGGCCGCGGCAAGCACGAATCGTGCGAGAACTGCATGGCGCACTGCGGATACGAACCGACCGCGGTCATCCGCACCACCGAATCGTTCAGCGAATCGGTCCGCGCCGCCTTCGGCAACTAACGACACCACTGAGATCGCCAACGCAAGCGGCGGGCATGAGCCGGGCTTCTCGCCGCGAACTGCCGTAAGCGATGAATGCCGTCTACTATCTCGGCTGGGCGATCGCCATCGTCCTAATCTTCGTCGGCGTCTGGGCGCTCGTATCTCCGCACACCCTGGCGCGAGAGTACGGCGTCAGGGTCGAAGGGCACGAAGCCGGCGGCTTCGTCCGCGCGACCGGCATCCGCGACATCGCGATCGGCATCGTGCTCGCCGCAACGGCATACCTGCATGTGCTGTGGCTGCTGGTGGTGATCGCGATCGTCGGCATCGCGGTCTCGATCGTCGACCTGTGGGTCGTGTCGCACCATGGCGGCGCCCGGCGCTTGCACCGCGCGCACGCGATTCACGCGTCCGGGATCGTCGCCTTCGTCCTCGTGATCGCGATGGCGCTCTTCGCGATCGGCCGTTGACGCGAATCGCGCGCGCCACGGCAAGCGACAGCGGCGCCATTGCGCCGCTGTTCGACGCATATCGCGCATTCTTCACCGGGGGGAATCGGCTGGACGAGTCCCGACGATTCCTCGAGGAGCGCCTAGTGCACGACGAGTCCGTGATCTTCGTGGCACGCGACGCCGACGGCGCCGTCGGCTTCATCCAGCTCTATCCGCTCTGGTCGTCGTGGTACTGCCGGCGGATCTGGTTTCTGAGCGACCTCTACGTGAAGGAGAGCGCGCGCAAGCGTGGCATAGGAGCGCGGCTGGTCGAGCGCGTCATCGAGCATGCGCGCGAGACGAATGCGGTCAGCGTGATGGTGGAGCTGCCGCGCCGCGAGCCGCATCTGGAGGCGTTCTATCACAGGCTAGGGTTCGGGCGAGACGAGGTCTTCGAACTCGCGCGCTACGTTGGGCCGAACGCGTAGTCGCCCGTCGGCACGATACCGGTCGACTCCACCATGAGCACGACCGCGCACCCCTCGTGCGGTCCGAGCCGCGCCGAATCGCCCGCGCTCGATCATTTCAGGCTCCTGACGGTGACTAGGGCGAGAGCCGCAGGGACCAGGTTTCGCGCAGCGTCGTGGTCTGTCCGTGCGCGCTGAGCTCGTGAACGACTTGCCCGCTCATCGTGCCGATCGCGCTGCTCTCGACCGTCGCGTGGACGCTGGCCGTGATCTTGTCGGGGAGCGTGACGTGCGACGGCGTCATCGCGTTCTTGACGCGCTCCGCCACGCGCCGCGCGGGAAGGATGCCGTGGATCTTTGCCTTCTCTGGGTCAACGGTCGCCGTCGTGGACGTCGTGGCAATCGCCGTCAGAGTGGTGGTGCCGTGCGACGACTGCGTGAGCTGCGCGGGCAGCGCGAGTGGCGCCGAAGCCCCCGGAGCGAGCACGGGAATACGCACCTCGACCTCCGATCTGACCGGGTACGCGCGACGCACCTGGAACATCAGCGCGACGCGCTGGAGAATCAGCATGCCCTGCGCGCGCTGCGGGCTCGGCGTGCCTTGCGGTGCCGCCGGCACCTGGCCGGGCGCGAGAACCACGGTCACGGGCGATTGGCCCGACGCGGTCACGGTGACCTTGGCGCCGTTGGCCTGCGCCTTGACGACGATGGACGCCGCGACGTCCTGTGTCGTGCCGTTCGGCGTGGCGATCGCGTCCTGATACAGGAACAGTGTCGAGCCGGGCGCCGCCGCCGCGCTCGCGATGAGCAGCGCAACTGACACGATGACAAGCCTAAATGAATGAACCCGCTTCATGCCGCAAGCGTTCTTGAGCCGAAATCGCCTCCCTGTCAGCGTTTCGTTAGCCGTTACAGGATCGGAACGTGCGGGGCAGCGTCCTTGCGGGTGATGCCGAGCACGCGTGGATCGTCGTAGACCTCGACCTCCCGCTTGAAGACCTCGAAGCCCGAGCGCCGGTAGAAGGCCAGCGCGTTGGGGTGATCGAGCGTGCACGTGTGCAGCCAGAAGCGCTCGATGGGCCGCGACCACGCGATCTCGATCGCGTGGTTCATCAGCCAGCGGCCGGCACCGGTGCGTATCAGCGAGCCCGCGACGCCAAAGAGGCTGACCTCGCACTCACGACCGTCGCGGAAGTCCAGCTCCAGCACGCCCTCGTCGCCGGCCTCCGTCACGAGTAGATACGCCTCCACGCGCGGATCGAGCAGGAAGCGCTCGAGCTCCGCGTCCGGCATCGCGAGCCGGACGCACCACAGGTACTCGTCCCCGACGCGGTGCACCGCCTCGCGGTAGCGCGCGAGCTCCGGTCGCTCGAGCCGTTCCAGTTGCCAGGGACCGTCGGGGCTCGGCCGCAGCGCGGGCTTCGCGCGCATCTCCAGGAAGGTCTGAACGTCGGCGAGCTTTCCTCGAGCTATGGAGTGATAACCGTCGCTGAGAATCATCGCGGATACTTGTACCGCATCACCTTCTCGAGGTTGATACCGCGAATGATTCCGTGCGAGTGATAGGCGAGGCCCCACGAGTCGATCGACGACTCGTCCGGAAAGATGCATGCCTCGAGCGTTTGATCGACGCCGTTCTTCTTGTACCAGCCGCCGCCCGCGCCGTTCGTACCGCCGAATTGGTCCGAGCCGCCGAGGAACGAGCAGTAGCACGACGCCGGATTGCCGTTGCAGGAGCCCATGGGAGGCTTGAGGATGTACGCGAGCGCCGCCAGCGTGGGTTTCGTCGTGGACAGCGTGCTGAGCAGGATGTGGATGCGCGAGCCGTCGCTCTTTTTCGTGTACTGACAGAAAGTGCGCTTGCCGGCGAGGAAGAGCAGCGACGGTCCGTTGCTGCCGTAGACCGCGCGCCGCGTCTCGACCAGCCCGCCGGTCTGACGGCAATAGGCCGCGGCTGAGACTTCGTCCGGCGCGATGCCACCGGCCGCCGTGTCGAAGGGCGCGACCGCCGACGCCGGCGGCGCGATCGTGGCACCGCCCATGTCACCCTGAGCCTGTCGAAGGGCGCACCCAGAAAAGAAAACGGGAAGGATTGCCGCAATTGCCACGAGTGGAAGCTTCATGCTGACCTCCCTTTCTCGCGGCGACCGCGTCTTCCTCACCGGGGCGAGCGGCTTTGTCGGCGCGCACGTTCTTCGCGAGCTGCGCGCGGCGGGCTATCGCGTGCGCGCGCTATTCCGCCCGCCCTGTCATCCTGAGCGTAGCGTCCTGAGCTCGTCGAAGGGCGCGGAGTCGAAGGACGTCGAGTGGGTCGAGGGCGACCTGCTCGACGTCGGCGGCTTCGCGCGCGCGCTCGAAGGCTGCCGTTATCTGGTGCACTGCGCCGCACTCTACTCGTTCGCGCCGCGGGATCGGCGCGCGATGCAAGCGATCAACGTCGAGGGAACGGCGAGCCTCATGCTCGCGGCGCATCTGGCCGGCCTGGAACGCGTCGTGCTGACGTCCAGCTCCGCGACGCTCGCTCACGCGCACAGCGGCTATCATCGCTCGAAGCTCGAGCAGGAGCGCGCGGCGTTCGCGAGTCGCGCGCCGGTCGTTGCGCTGCTTCCGACGGCGCCGATCGGCCCCGGCGACTGGAAGCCGACCCCGACCGGAAAGCTCGTGCTCGACTTCCTGCGCGGGCGCATCGTCGCGAAAGCCCCGCGCACGGGAGGAATGAACTTGATCGCGGTGGAGGACGTGGCTCGCGCGCACGTTGGCGCGCTGACGCTGGGACGCGTGGGCGAGCGTTACGTGATCGGCGGCGAGAACCTCAGCATGGACCGAATCTGGCAGATCCTCTCCGAGGCGACCGGCAAACCGATGCCGCGCATCCGCGCGCCGTATGCGCTCGCGCTCGCCGCCGGCTATGCGGACGAACTGCGCTGCCGGCTGAATCCCTGCGCGGTCCCGTCCGTCCCGCTCGAGGGCGTGCGCATGTCGCGCGAGTTGATGTACGCCGATTCGGACGAGGCGCGGCGCGATCTCGGGTACGAGCCGACGCCGGTGCGCGCCGCGATCGACCGCGCCGTCGCGTGGTATCGCGACAACGGTTACGTGCGGCGCTGAAACGCCGTGTCATCCCGAGCGGGTCGAGGGGCGCTCGCGACGTACGCCGCGAGCTCCGCGCGATTGCGTATTCCGAGTTTTTCGTAAATCGAGGTCAGGTGCTTTTCGATCGTGCGTTGGCTCACGGCCAGCCTCTCGGCGATCCCGTTGTTCGCGGCGCCGCCGGCAACGAGCATCGCGACCTCGCGCTCGCGCGCCGACAGCGGGTTGATTCGACGCGGATCGATCGGGCCGTCCATCGCGGTGGGCTGCTCGGCGTCGCGGTCGGCGGCCAGCTCGAGAGCGCGCGCCTCGTACAATCCCCACCCGAGCCGGCGATACATCGTCGCAGCCTCCGCGGCGTGAGCGCGCGTTACCGTTTCGCTTCCGGCGGAGCGCGCCTCGAGCGCGTGCAGGTGAGCGGCAGTAGCTGCGTAGAGGTCCAGATGCGCTTGCGCGTCGAGTTCCGGCGCAAACGACCACGCCGCGCGTTGCGTGTCCATGTCGCCGAGCTCGGCGGCGGCCAGGAACGTTTCCGTCGCTCCGAGCGGCACCGTCAGCGCGCGGATCGCGCGGCGCAGGACGTCGCGCGCCTGCACTGCTTCGCCCTGGCAGTGCAGCCAGCGCGCGTAGGGCCCGGCGATTCGTCCGAGTGTGGAGTTGATGTGGCTCGCGAACGCCGCCTCGACGATGCGCTCCGAGGCACAGCGTTCCACGAGCTCCGCGTCTCCCAACGCGTGCCCGACGAGGAGCCCCGCGGCGGCGAGCGCGATCGGACCGGTGGTCGTCGGCTCCGGTATTCGGAGACCGCGTTCGACGAGATCGCGCGCGACGCGCAGGCGTCCCGAGCGAGCGTAGACGATTGCCGCGTTCGCGTACGACAGCACCTGCAGTGATGAGAGCCGCGCGCGCTCGAGATCCGGGATGAGGGCGTCGAACTCGGCGAGCGCATCCGGATCGAGACCCAGGATGCAGTAGTTGAACGCGAGATTGAAGCGCACGCGCAGCAGTTGGTCGGGGCCGAGCGGCGCGCATAGGCGGGAGAGTGCGCCGGCCGCCGACCGCAACGCGTCTACGTCGCCGCAGTTGAGCGCCGCGTACGCGACGGCGTTGTGGTAAATCGGCATGTCCGCCGCGGCGGCGGATTGCGCGATCAGCTCCCTGGCGAGATCGATCTCGCCGCGATCCAGGCGCATGAACGCGGACGTCACGTGCAACATCGCCTTCGCGCGCGCCTCGAGCTCGGGGAGCGCCTGCGCCGCGCGATCGATGATGCTGAGCGCGCGCCGGTTGTCGCCGGCAAGCCGCGCCTGCGAGCCCATGGCGTAATAGATCTCGGCCATCTCCTGCGGCGTCCCGTGTCCGGCGAGCGCGGCCGCGGCCGCGCCGTACAGCTGCGTCGCGCGCTCGGCCATGCCGTCGCGTGAGGCGCTGATCGCGGATTTCACGAGCAGCCGGCACCGCGTCTCGGCGTCGCAGTCGCCTTCGAGTGCCCGCTCGTAGGAGCGTACCGCATCGGAGTACGCGTGTGCCGAATCGGCCTCGTCGCCGGCGAGCTCGTTGTAACGCCGGCATTTCTCGGCGTTGAGCGCGGCCCACGCGTGGTATCCGAGGTCTTGCGCACTCGCGCCGCCGCGCGCCTCGAACGATTCCAGCGTGCGCGCATGCAGCGGGCGGCGTTCGGCGGCGAGCATGCTGTCGTAGATCGCCTCGCGCGTCAGGGCATGGCGGAACGCGTAGCTGACCGGCCGCGTCTCGACCTCGACGACCAGCTTCGCGTCGCGCAGCCGGCGCAGCGCGCGGTGCACTTGGCCGGTCGAGTAGCGGAAGGTATCGGCCAAGAACTCTGCCTCGAAGCGCTGTCCGACAACCGCCGCGCGCGTCGCGATCTCGACGGCCTCGTCGCCGAGCTTGGAGATCCGCTCCATGACCGCGGCCCCAATCGTCATCGGCAGGCCGCCCGCGCTCGACTCCAGCGCGTTCGCCAGCAGCTCTTCGGCGAAGAACGGGTTGCCTTCGGAGCGGTTCACGATCTCCTCGGTTCGCTCCGTGGGCAGAGAGCGGTCGGCGAGCGAGAGATGCAGCATCGAGCGGACTTGCGTCGGCGTCAGCGGAGCGAGCATGATGCGAACCGTGGCGCGATCGCCGGCGAGGCGCGCGAGGTACGGCGCGACGTGGTTCTCGAGCACCTCGTCGGTGCGATACGTCGCGATCGCGAGCAGCCGCATCGAGCCGATGCACGAGAGCAGGTAGTGGAGAAACGCCAGCGTCCCTTCGTCGGCCCACTGGATGTCCTCCAGGACCACCACGCGGTTGCGGCGGGCGCAGGCCGCTTCGAGATGCGTGCGGAGGCCGATGAGCTCCTCGGCGCGGGTCGGCGCGGTGAGGCGCGGCGGCACGCAGTCCGTTCCGCGCAGGGCCTCGGCGACGGCGCCAAACGGCGCGCTGCCGAACTCGCGGCAGATGCCGTAGCCGAGGCTCGCGCGCCCGTTGCTGAGCGTTTCGCAGAACGCGCCGACGAGCCGGCTCTTGCCCACGCCGGCCTCGCCCTCGATCAAGACCAGCGACCCGTGTCCGCGCGCGGCGAGGCCGCGGCGTTCTATGAGCGCTGCAAGCTCTTCACGCCGGCCCACGAGGTGGGAGCAGACCTGCGCATGGGTCACCATCCGGTTCTGGCTCCCTTCTCCGCGCAAGTGCGGGATTCCGACATATGACTGCACGCCAAACGGAGCTATCGTGAAGGGGATGGCATTGCAGGCCTGGCTAGGGAAGAGGGCGCCGGCACCGCTGCTCGCGACGGCGGCGCTCTGTAGCGGCTGCGGGGGAGTGGGTTCCGTTGCTCCGGCCCCCGCAGCCCCCATTTCGACCGCCGCTTGGCCGGCGGTAAAAGCGTTCGGCGTGGGCCTGGGCGACTCGGTCGGGATCGTCGGCCCCAGCGATTTCTCGCACCAGTGGTGCAACGGCGTACCAGGGAGCGCCAGCGGGTGCTACAGCGAGGTCCCCGGCAAGCGCAAATTCAGCGACAGCGCCTCGGACAGGATCGACCTCAAGAAGGGCAGTCAGCCGAACGGGTACGTCGCCGTTAAGTTTTCGGCGACGTCCAAACTCGGGACCGGCAGCTATGTGATGTCCGGCGAGACGAACGAGACCGTGAAGTACACCAGGGATATCAGCGCGGCGGCTCAGGTCGTCTCCAGCGACTGGGACGACACGTTCTACGTTTCATCCGGGTCGCTGAAGAAGGGCACGCCGGTAACCATCGGCGTCAAGCTCATCCTGCAAAACCAAGGGACCGACATCGCCTGCGACAGTGCGAAGAATTCTTTCGGCGAGTTGAACCTTTACAGCCCCAGCGTGACGCCGCCGAGCGGCAGTCAATTCGACATCTCGGGCTACTGCGAAAACGGCACCTTTGAGTACTATCTCTACGGGAACGTGAAAAAAACCGGAACGACGGCAACCGGCACGATCAAGACCGCCGTTGGCGACTCGTTCGTCATGCTCTTCGTGGCGACCGGCGAGATCGTCGCCTGCCAGAGCAGCAACTTCTGCCAGGGCGACATCGTCGCGAACTTATCGGGCAGCTACACGTTCAAGGTGACCTCGATCACGCCGGGCGCGACCTACACGACGGCGAGCGGCAACACGTACAAGTAGGCCTCGCGAGAGTTCGCCTAAAGCGGCGGCGGCTTGCAGACGCCCTTCGTGACCTTGCAGATGGCCATCCACGCCGGGTTTACCTCCGCGCTAAAGGGCGAGCCCTTCACGGCGGTCAGCGCACCCGTGGCGCCGATCTTGTACGCCGAAACGTTACCCGCACCGTAGTTCATGCCGTATCCGAACTTGCCGGTGGCGTCGACGGCGAAGCCCGTCACGTCTGACCCGGCGGTCCAGGGGGATCCCGAAATCTGCGTCAGCACTCCCGTCGTCGAGTTCACCTTGTAGCCGGAAACGTTCGCCTGCGTGTAGTTCGGAACGTAGGCAAACTTGCCGGACGGCGAGATCGAGATCCCACCCGGTCCGTATCCCGCCCCGAAGGGCGAACCCACGACGCCCGTCAGCCCGCCTTTTTTCCCGATCTTATAAGCGTAGACGTTGTTCGAGCCGTCGCACGAAACGTAGAGGAACTTCCCGTTGGGATCGATCTGAGCGCTGGTCGGCCCCGTTCCCGCCGCAAAGGGCGAGCCTTTCACCGCCGAGAGTGCACCGGTGGTGGCGTCGATCTTGTACGCCGAAACGCTGTTGCTGCCGAAGTTGGCGACGTAGACGAACGCGCCGGCGGGGTCCACTCCGATCGCAATCGGATTCGACGCGGCCGCAAACGGCGAGCCTTTCACGGCCTTCAACGCGCCGGTCTTCGCGTCGATCGAAAAACCGGAAACGTTGGCGCTGCCATAGTTGGCACTATAGACGAATTTGCCCTTAGGATCGGTCGCGACGGCTAACGGCGCGGTCCCGGCAGCGAACGGCGATCCCTTGATGGCCTTGAGGGCGCCGTTTTTCGCGTTGACCGTGTAAGCCGAAACCGTCGTCGAAGCCGCGTCTGCCTCGTACGCGAACTTGCCGCTCGGGTCGATCGCTAGGGCGATGGCGCCGAGGCCGGCACCGAACGGCGATCCGGAAATCTGTTTGAGGGCGCCGGTCGTCGCGTTGATCGAATAGGCAGAGATATTGCTGGTTCCCCCGTTCGTCACGTAGGCGAACTCGACGGGCCCCGCGTCGGGGCTCTCCCCCGCGCGGCCCTGGAGCGCCGAAGGCTCGCCGCCGGGCGCCTGAGGCAGCACGCCCGAACCGCCCCGGCTCGAGCATCCGGAGAGCGCCAGGATCAGCGCGAAGACTGCGGCTGCGGCGCGAGGATTGGAAAACATGTCCTGCGTCCTTTCATAGACGTGAGAATCCGGGCCATCTCGGGACGGCACGCTCAAATCATAGAGCCCGGCCGTACGTCGCAGTATGGGGGGAAACCCTACCTTCGCGCCCTAGAATGCCGCTGTGGGGCAGAGGCTCTTCATCAGCCGAGCCGGTGCGGACGCGCCGTTTGCCGCGGAGATCGGCCGCGTCTTAGAAGAGGCCGGCTACGACGTCACCCTGCAGCAGTGGGACTTTGCCAACCGGAATTTCATGGAGCGCATGCACGCGGCCCTCGCCGGCGGCTCGCGTGTTCTCGCGCTGCTCTCGCCCGAGTATCTGGGCAGCGACCACTGCCAGGCCGAGTGGCAGAACGCCCTGGCGGGCGATCCTCTCAATAAGACGTCGCGCCTGATCCTACTGCGCGTCGTCGAGTGCGCGCCGGCCGGGCTGCTGAGCGGGCTCGCATACTGGGACCTCGTCCCGATCCGCGACAATCCGGCGCTGGTGCGGCAGATCGTCCTGGATGCGGTTCGCGACGAGCGGCGCGACACGGCAGCCGGCGGTCCGTATTGGCGCGCTCCGGAAACAATCCTAGACGCCGAGGCGATCCGCCCCGTCCCCGGTTTCAGCGGACGCACCGCGGAGCTCGACGCGCTCGACGCGGCGCTTGCCGGTGAGGGCAGCATCGCCGTCGTGCACGGGCTGGGCGGCGTAGGGAAGAGCTCCACCGCGCGCGAGTACGCCTGGCGCAATCGCGAGCGGTATGCGGTCGTCTGGTGGCTCAACGCGCAGACCGAAGACGGCCTCATCGACGGATTGCTGCGGCTGGGAGCGCTGTTCGTGCGTGGCCTCGACCAGCTCGCCGACCGGCGCGCCGCCGCGCAGCAAGTGGTGCGCTCGATGCTCAGCGGCTTCGCGAAGCCGGTCTTGCTGATCTTCGACAACCTCGAAGACGAGCGGCTCGTCCGCACCTGGATGCCACGGACGGGTGCCCTCGCGCTGGTAACGTCGCGCAACGCCGCCTGGAGCTCCGATATCGGCACCGTTTCGCTCGACGTTTGGCCGCGCGAGACGGCGATCGACTATCTTCGCAGCGAGAGCGGCCGCGCGGATCTGAGGGACGCCGACTCCGAGGCGATCGCCGATGCGCTCGGCGGCCTGCCGCTGGCGCTCTCGCATGCGGCCGCCGCGCTGCGTGGGATGCGGATGCTCACGCCCGCACGCTATCTCGAGCACGTCGCCGATCATATGGCAAATGCGCCGCGTCACGCCGAGTATCCGCGCTCTGTCTTTGCGACGTTTCAAACGGCCGTCGCCGGCGCCGAGCAACAGGCGCCCGGGGCGGCGGCGCTGTTCTGCTTTGCCGCGCAATTCGCTCCGGATGCGATCCCCGACGAGCTCTTCCGGCAGAGTCTCGACGAGTGTCCCACCGCGCTGCGTCCCGTACTTCCGGATGGCCTACCGGCGCTCGATCTGCACGCCGCGATGAGCGAAGCGAGCGCTGACGAAGCGCTCGGCGTGCTCGATCGGTTGGCGTTGCTGTCTTTTGAAGCGACGTCGCGGAGCTATAGTATGCACCGGCTGGTGCACTTGGTTGGCCGCGACCTGGTCGGCGAAGTGAGGCCGGCGTGGAGCCAGCGCGCCGTTGAAGTCGCCGAAGCGATTTTTCCTAAGCTCGAGTTCGGCATCATCGCGTTCGCAGCGTGGCCGGAGTGTGAGCGACTTGTTCCTCACGCGCGCGCTGGGCTTGGCGGCTTGTCGGATGATGTGCAGTTCATCCCTGCTGCCCGGCTGGCCGATCGCGTTGCAGCGTATCTTCGTGAACGTGGCGACTATAGCGCTCCAGAGGGGCTGTGGGCCTACGCGCTAGCGGTCTTTGAAAACGCACGTGGGCCGGAAGACCGTGATATCGCGACGGTACTGAATAACCTTGGGCAGCTCCGCTGGCGACAAGCACGTTACGAAGAGGCCGAGTCGTTGCATGCGCGTGCCCTCGCGATTCGAGAGAAGGCGCTCGGTTCGGGCCACTCCGACGTCGCGCATACCTTAAACGGTCTTGCGTCAGTGTACTGGGAACAGGGGCGTTACGAAGAAGCAGGGCAGCTACATGCACGCGCGCTGGTGATTCGAGAACAAGCGCTCGGCCCGGATCACCCCGACGTTGCGAACAGCCTGAGCAACCTTGCAGCAGTGCATGGGCAACGCGGGCGTTACCAAGAGGCGGAGCGGCTGCACACCCGGGCGCTGGTGATTCGGGAGAAGGCGCTGGGGCCGGAGCACCCCGGTGTCGCATACAGTCTGAACAACCTTGCGACGATCTACCGAGACCAAGCGCGTTACGAAGAATCGGAGCGGTTGCACAAACGCGCGCTCGCGATTCGAGAGGCGGCGCTCGGCCTAGATCACCCCGACGTCGCACACAGCCTCAGCAATCTTGCGGTAGTGTACGGCGACCAAGGACGTTATGACGAGGCGGAGCCCTTGCATGCGCGCGCACTGGCTATTCGCGAAAAGGCACTCGGGCCGGACCACCCCTATGTTGCATTGCATCTGTACAACCTGGCGTCAGTTCACCGCGACCTAGGGCGTTACCGAGAGGCGGAGCCTATGCTGGTGCGCGCGCTAGTGATTTGGGAGAAAACGCTGGGCCCCGACCACGGCAACGTCGCGCGTGGTCTGCACGGACTCGCAGCTTTGTTCGAAAAGCAAGGCCGCTACCGAGAAGCAGAGCCGTTATATATGCGTGCGCTCGCGATCTGCGAAAAGGCGCTTGGCCCGGATCACTTGAGGATTGCGGCCGTTCTAAGCGACCTTGCGTCTCTATACGAAGCCCAGGGCCGCTTTGCAGAAACGACGCCGGTGTACGCACGTGCACTGGCGATTCGCGAAAAGGCGCTCGGGTCGGATCATCCGTCGACGCAAGCAATACGCGAAAAGCTGAACGCGCTTCCTCCGGGCTAACGGGGCCGGTCGGGATGGGACGTGGCGCAGAGGCTCTTCATCAGCCGTGCGCGCGCTCCCAGAGCACGAAGGCTGGAAGGCGCAAGTTGTGGCCGCCGAGCAAGGCGCTGCCTTACCCCCGGGTGTTTTCCAGTTCCCTGATGCGGGCCGCCACTGCCTCGCGAAACGACGACGCATTTATGGCAGGGTATCGGTAGAGCACTGGCTCGATAGCCGCAAAATATTCGCGCAGCCCGCCGCTCTCGATGAGTCCCCGCGCAAACATGTCGGCGACGTCGTCGGCATCCTGCGCATGCCCGCGCTCGATTTTTGAAAGCGCCTGGGCGTAAAGGTCGAAGTGGTGAAACGTCAGCAATCCGATGCTCTCGATAAACGGGCTGCGTCGTTCCCAGTCCTCGCGGACCGGGATGAAGTCTGAAGGGACCGCCAGCTCGACGTTAATCCGAAGATCTTCTTTCAGGCTTGGTATGGCACGCATCAGATCGTCGCGGTCGGGAACGATCTTGATGTCGACGTCTATAGTCGTGGAGCGCCAGCCGTGAAGAACCGCGGTCGCGCCGCCGGCAAAGTAAAGGCGCGTCGGCTCGCGGGCGTAGCTCGAAATAGCTTGCATGAATCGCGCGATGCGATCGCGGTCCGCTATCTCGCGCATTGGAGCGCGTGTTCGAAGCTGACAAGCCGCCGGACTAGGGCGTTGTATCGCGAATGGGCGGCGTCGCCGTATTCTCGCTGCAGCAGTCTGTACAGGCGCAAGTGGGGTTCGTCGAAGGCAGCCGGAACGTCGATTCCGCATCTGCGGAGCTTCGGCGCGCCAATGGAGACCAGCAGCGATAGCACTGACTCTTTGCCGGCTGCAAGGTCGGTCAAACCATCGGTGACGAGTTCGGACCCCGGTAGACGGTCGTGCGTGAGGTCTGGCCTCATAGATACGAAGTATAGCACCTGAAGTTCACGCGCGACTCGCGATCGACGCGCCGGCGGCTCGCCCAACCTTGGAGAGAGATCTTCGCCGAAGAGTAACGTCCGGTCGTCGCGCTTAGGGGGAAGCTTCCCGAGCATCCGAGGCATCGGAATGCATCCTGCGGCGCTCTACGGCGTCAGTTCTCGAGAAACGGCTTCCCTTCGTGCGCGACGAGGAGGTCGTGCATGTCGTTGGCATGATCTTCCTCTTGCGCGAGGATGCCCTCGAGCATGATCCGCGTGGTCGGGTCCTTATCGCCGAAGAAGCGGATCAGGTCGCGATAATGCTCGACGGCGATCCGTTCCGCGACGAGGTTCTCCTTGATCATGTCGATGAGCTTCTGGGCGTGACCGTACTCGGTGGCCGAGCGGGTCTGCAAGCCTTCCGGATTCAGATTCGGCGTGCCGCCCAGCTGGTTGATGCGGTTCGCGATCTTCTCCATGTGCTCGTACTCGTCGTGCGCGTGCTCGGCGAACTCTTCCTTGACGCTCTCGCTGTCGATGCCGACTGCCGAGACGTTGTGCATCGTGTAGCGTAAGACGCAGACGACCTCGGTGGCGAGCGCGGTCTGAAGCAGGTCAATCGTCTGCTGGACGTCGCCGCCGTAATTTTCGGTGACTGCGCCGCGCTGCATTTGCTCCTGCGCGCGGCGGCGAAGCTCTCTGATATCCGAGACGAAAGGTTGGCTCGCGGTACTCATGGCAAACCCGTACACCGTGAACGAGAGAAACCCTACGCCGGCCTCCGAATCAATTACGATCGTGGCGCCCCTGGCGTTGGAGGCGAATGCCGTGCGCCGCGAGCGACCGAACGCCGTCGTGGTCGAGGGCGGCATCGCGCTCGGGAAGCTGCGCCGGCCGCTGGGCGGCACAGTCGTGGTGTGCGGCATCGCGGGCGGCCTGCGCAACGGACTGCCCACGGGAACCCTGCTGATCCCGCACCGGGTGCGGCGCCCCGACGGCAGCGAGTTCGAGTGCGACCCGGACCTTGTCGCCGCGTTCACGGCGAGCGCGCGTCGCCTCGGTGTGGAGCCGGTATTCGACGCGTTGCTGACGGCCGGCGCGATCGTCAACGGCGCCGCGCGTCTGGCATGGGCAGGCCGCGGCTATGCCGGCGTGGACATGGAAACGGGCCTGGTCGAGGCGCCGCGCGTGGCGGCCGTTCGCGTCGTGCTCGACACGCCGCAGCACGAGTTGTCCACAGACTGGGTAAACCCGATTCGAGCGATGTTGAAACCATCGAACTGGCCGCAGGCCCTGTGGCTGGCGCGCGAGGCGCCGCGTGCGGCGCGGCTCGCCGCGCGCGTCGTGGCGCAGGGCATCGGGCCGTAGCCGCGTATAGCGCGCCAATGGTGATCGAGCGCATCGACTCTCCCGCGGATGTCAAGCGCCTGCGGCGCGACGAAATCGACGTCTTAGCGAGCGAGATTCGAGACCTGCTCGTTCGCACGTGCGCGGCCAACGGCGGCCACCTCGCGCCCAA
Source organism: Vulcanimicrobiota bacterium (assembly GCA_963752825.1). Lineage (GTDB taxonomy): Bacteria > Vulcanimicrobiota > Vulcanimicrobiia > Vulcanimicrobiales > Vulcanimicrobiaceae > Cybelea. The sequence goes on from CAVVZF010000001.1 coordinate 2,380,279, forward strand.
CCTGGGCATCGTCGAGCTGACGCTCGCCCTCCATCGCGTGCTCGATCTCCCGAACGACAAGCTAGTCTGGGACGTCAGCCACCAGACCTACGTGCACAAGATCCTCACGGGCCGGCGAGAGCGCTTCGGCACGATCCGCAAGGGCGGCGGCCTCTCCGGCTTCGCGATGCGCAGCGAGTCGCAGTACGATCCGTTCGGGGCGGGCCACGCCAGCACCGGCGTCGCGGCCGCGCTCGGCATGGCGACGGCGCGGGATCTCGTCGGCGGTGACGAGCGCGTCGTCGCGGTGATCGGCGACGGCGCGCTCACCGGCGGGCTCGCTTACGAGGCGCTCAACAACGCCGGCAACCGGCGCAGCCAGTTCATGGTGATCCTCAACGACAACGAGATGTCGATCGCGCCCAACGTGGGCTCGATCGCGTCGTACCTCTCCGTGTTGCGCAGCAAGCCGTTCGCAAACTTCGTCCGCCGCACGGGTAAGGAAGTGCTCAAGCGCATCCCGCTCGGGAGCGCCGCGAAGAAGGCGATCGAGGGCGCCGAGATCGGTGCGATGCACTTCATGGGGCCGTCGGAGAAGACCGCGGTGATCTTCGAGGAGCTCGGTTTCCGCTACATCGGACCGATCGACGGCCACAACTACGACGTCGTGCTCGACGCGCTGCAGACCGCCATCGACATCGACCGCCCCGTGCTGTTGCACGTGCGCACGGTCAAAGGCAAAGGATACGAACCCGCCGAGCGCGACTCGCGCACGTTTCACGGGATCGGCGCGAACGCGTTCGAGCCGAGCAACGGCGCGAAGAAGAGCAGCTCCGCCGCGCGGCCGAAGTTCCAGGACGTTTTCGGCGACTCCATGATCGCCGTCGCGGAGAAGGACCCGCGGGTGGTCGGCATCACGGCGGCGATGCCGGACGGCACGGGGCTCGCGAAGTTCGGCAAACGCTTTCCCGAGCGCTACTTCGACGTGGGCATCGCCGAGGCGCACGCGGTCTGCTTCGCGGCGGGGCTCGCGACCAACGGGCTCAAGCCGGTCTGCGCGATCTACTCGACCTTCCTGCAACGCGCGTACGATCAGGTCGTTCACGACGTCGTCGTGCAGAATCTTCCGGTCGTGTTCTGCATGGACCGGGCCGGCTTCGTCGGCGACGACGGCCCGACGCACATGGGCCTGTACGACATCGCCTACCTGCGGACGCTGCCCAACATGACGCTGATGGCGCCGAGCACGGAAGCCGAGCTATTGCCGATGCTCGAGCACGCGCTGTCGCTCAACTCGCCGGCGGGTATCCGCTATCCGCGCGGCTCGACGAACGGCCGGCACGACCGGGTGCCCGCGCCGATCGTACACGGCAAGGCGGAGGTGCTGCAGCGCGGCCGCGACGTCGCGATCCTCGCGTACGGCACAACCCTCGACATCGCGTTAGACGCAAACGTGGAAGGCGTAACGATCGTCAACGCGCGTTTCGCGAAGCCGCTCGACGAGGCGCTGCTTCGGGAGCTCGCTCGCGACCACCGCCACTTCATCACGCTGGAAGAACACTCGCTGGCCGGCGGCTTCGGCTCCGTCGTCGCGGAGTTCGTTTCGGATCGCGGGCTCGACGTAAGCGTGGAGCGCATCGGCGTCTCGAACGTCCTGGTTCAGCACGACTCCCAGGACAAGCAGCGCGCGCTCTTCGGACTAACCGGCGATGCGCTCGCCGCGCGGATCCAACAGATCGCACCGGCGACCTCCGTCAGTTTGCGCGCCTAGCCCAGGCGCCCGCTCGCTCGTGAATTGGGCACTCTGCTTCGCGGCCGCGCTGCTGACGACGAACCTTTACGTCGCCGACCGCCTGCGCAAAGCCGTCGTTGCGTTCGACGTGCACGGTAGAAAGATCGCCGAGTATAGAGCGAGGGCGGTCGTGTCGGACGTCGTGACCGACAGCCGCGGCCACGTCTACGTGATATATGCCGCCGACAACGGAACCGACGAGGTCAAAGAGCTCTCGCACGATCTGTCGACCGTGACGGCGACCTATCAGCCAGGTGGCCTCGACTTCAACCTCGCGATAGATGCGCAGGACAATCTTTACGTCGGGCACGCAACGCAATCGGGCGTTTCCATTTACGAGTACGCTTATGGCTCGACCCGCGTCGCCGTGATCTATCCGTTGCATCAAGCCGGTCCGCGGCTGCTCGGAATATCCGTGCGAAACGGAATCCTTTACGCGCCGGTGGAGGCCCCCTTCGGCACGTATTCACTGTTTGCTTGTATGGTCGGCTCAGCCAACAGCTGCAAACTGATCTATGACATAAGCGGGGGTGAGGACTGCGGCTTCACGACAACGGGACGCAACGCGGACGTCACCTGGTTCGGGAACCCTTTCACCATTCGGAAGTTCGAGTTGTCGCGGTTCCGGCAACGGGGAGAATTCGACCTGCCTCCGGGCTACGCCCCCGGTTGGGACACGTTCTGCGCGCTGCACAATTATCACAGCTTCGTTTGGCTGCCGATCGCGAGTTCGCCGACCGGACCGCCGCTTGCCATCGAGATGGACATGCGAAACGGCGCCGTCGTTGCGGAGGTCGGGGCAGGCTCGCTCACCGGACCGGTTGCCGCGTTTTACGGCAACGGATTCACGCCCTAGCTTAGTATGGCTTGCCCTCGGGAGCCGGCGGACTCACGGCGACGCCGGCGTAGCCGCCGCCCGTCACCGTGATGTGTTGCAGCGGCTTCGAATCGGGCCCCGGGTACTTGTATCTCTGCAACTGACCGCTCGTGCCCGCGGGGTCCTCGGCCCAGGCATGCCTCTCGCGTTTGTCGAGCGCGACGCCGAACGCTCCGGGATTCTGCTTGCCGAAGAGATTCGTCATCGTCGTCGAGCCGGGAGCGAAGTCGCCGCACGCGACGGACTGGTCGCACACGAGGAGCGCCCCCGTGTTCGTCGTCGCGATGCCGCCGGGCGCCTGGAGCGTGATTCCGAGATCCGTCGGCGATCCGGTACCCCCGAGCCACTCGTCGATGCGGCCCTTTCCGGTCGGGCCGTTGAGCTCGAGATACGTGACGTAGAGATTCCCGCGATCGTCGACGGCGTCGTTGAACGCGTAGTTCATGTGCGGGTCGGTAAGCGTTCCGGTCGGCGTCGTGCTGCCGTTCGCGTAGACCTCGACCGCGCCGTTGTTACCGCTCGCGCAGCCGTGGGTGTAGTCGAAGAAGTTCGTGACGTACACGGTTCCCGAAACGTTGTCGACCGCGACGTCGGAGGCGGAGCCGGCCGGGTCTTTCAAGGTCTTGATCGGGGTCGTGCCGCCGGACGCGAACTCGAGCGCGCTCGAGAGCTGGGTCTTGCAGTCTCCCGCGACCGCCACCCACAGGTCGCGGTGCTTGTCCACGAACAGGCCCTGGGGATTGGTTACGCCGGTGATCTGTCCGCAGGGGGTGCCGGCGTTATGGGTCTGATCGTAGATGTAGACGGAGTTGTTGTAGGAGGTCACGTACACGACCGACGTGCCGCACGCGGCCGCGTCCATGCGCGGCGGCCCGAGCGCGGCCGCCCGGCCGGCCGGCAGCTGCGGCTGGGTGGCCGCGGCGCAGCCCGCCAGGAAGGCAAATGAGAGAACAGCGCAACTCCGAAACATGGCGCACCTCCGAACCCTCGCTGGCTGCGACGCAGCGCCCGGCGGTACCTACGGAGGCCCCCCACCACCCTGCCAAGCGTGGTGGGGCCTATTGGCGGCGGGCCATCCAGAGAACAGAAACAAGGAACCCCAGCAGAAATGTGCCACAGATCATTCCAGTTGCGATGACGATCGCGGTCGGCAAGCTCATTAAGGGGCCTCCGTTTCAGCCTACCCTGCATACGGCTAGCCAGTCTTTCTGGTTTCGGGCTCCCTCGGCCAAACTAGCCCACTACCGGTTCTGCGGGACAGCGAAGCTGCCTAAAGCGCTTAAGCCGAGGCGGATAGTTCGGGATTAGGGTCTGCCTAGTGGTTCAGGCTAAAATACCGCCGTGAGCGTATTAAACTCATCTACCCCTGTTAGCGTTGCTCAACTTCGTGAGCGGCTTCTTCAAGATGTGCTTTCCGAAGCTCCCCACTTGGATCGTTTTGTCCGTAAGCAATTACGACAAGGAGCTTCTGAATCAGGTGAAGCTCCTCTTGAAGCGACTTCTGATCGTCCGGAGCAGTAGCCATTTTGTCCCCCTTAGAAGGTCCGCGCTGACCTCACTCGTCGTCTTTCATGCCCCACCGCGCCCTTGCAGCTTTGACCGCAATCGAATGGCGCTCCTTAGCCGTTAGCGCTGCCGCCCTAGCCTTACCGCCTACCTTGCCACCCTTGCGGCCCAGAGCGACCGCATGAGGGTTCTTCTTGGGAGTTGGCGGCTTGGCGGGTTTCGGGGCCCGCTTCCCGTTGAGAGGTTCTTGGCCGGTCGCTAGCGCAACGATGCGGGCTGCGTTGGCGTTGAAGTCACTCGGGGCTTTCCTTGAGCGTTTAGGCATGAGTCTATGGTATCATGGCCTGGAGCCTTTGGAACCCTGCGACAAATCTCTAAGTGACCCACTACCCTACCAAGCAGGTTTCTTGACGCTGATGGCGACGGGTGCTAAACTCGTGGCCTATGCCCCGGGGCGCATGAGCCGCCGAACAGAGCAGGGCGAGACACCTCCATCTTTACGGAGCCCGTGTTTCGTCTTTTTGGTGTGCCCGGAAAGGCCCGCGCCCCTCACGGCCTTTTACTGAGAGATTCGAACGCACAGAAAGAGAGTAATGGCGAAAACGACGGCTCCGAAGTCCGCAGCGGCCGCTTCCAGCCCGGCGAGGGCTACCAAGGGTAGACCGAAGCGGGCCGCCGCCTCGAAGGCCGGCACCGACGGTAATGGCGCCTCGACGATCATGCCGTCGACCTTCCCGATGCCGACCGGCGCGTTCACCGTCGAGCAGCGCCCGGATCCCGGCCCCAAGCGCGAGCGCCATTCGTTCGGCAAGATCCCGCACGTCCTCGAGGTCCCTAACCTGATCGAGCTGCAGAAGGCCAGCTTCGATTGGTTCAAGACCGAGGGGCTGGCGGAGGCCTTCGCGTCGATCTCACCGATCAAGGACTTCACCGGCAACCTGATCCTCGAGTTCGGCGAGCATTCGCTCGGCGAGCCCAAGTACTCGATCGAGGAGTGCCGCGAGCGCGACATGACCTACAGCGCCCCGTTGCGGGTGCGCGTCCGCCTGATCACGGCGGAGTCGGGCGAGATCAAGGGCATTCCGGACCAAGAGATCTTCATGGGCGACTTCCCGCTCATGACCGACAAGGGCACGTTCATGATCAATGGCGCCGAGCGCGTGATCGTGAGCCAGCTCGTGCGCTCGCCCGGCGTGTACTACAGTCAAGACGTCGACACGAACGCGCGCCCGACGTTCAATGCCACCATCATCCCGAACCGCGGGGCCTGGATCGAGTTCGAGACAGACAACGGCACGAAGAACGACGAGACCGAAGGCACGATCGGCGTTCGCATCGACAAGAATCGCAAGATCTACGTCTCGACCTTTATTCGCGCGCTGTCGCGCCCGGATCTCGGCTACAATTGGGAGAGCGACGAGGCGATCCTGAAGCTGTTCGACGACAGCCCGCTGATCCGTAACTCGATCGAAAAAGACAAGGACATCAAGACGCGTGAGGACGCGCTCAAGGAGATCTACAAGAAGCTCCGCCCGGGCGAGCCCGAGAACGCCGAGAACGCCGAGAAACTGCTCGAGGCATTGTTCTTCGATGAGAAGCGCTACGACCTCGCCGGCGTGGGCCGCTACAAGCTCAACGGCAAGTTCCACTACCGCATCGCGAACCGCGACGTCGACGCTCGTGTCGAACAGCCGTACGTCGTCATCGACGAGTATGCCGATGCGGGCCTCCAGATGCCCCCGATCACGGCCAAGTGTCTGACGCGCGCCGACATGGTCGCGGTGATCCGCCGCCTGATTAAGGTCGCGACCGGCGTCGTCCCCAAGGACGACATCGATCACCTCGGCAACCGCCGCGTCCGCTCGGTGGGCGAGCTGCTGCAGAACCAGTTCCGCGTCGGGCTGCTGCGCTTGGAGCGCGTCGTCCGCGAGCGCATGACGGTGCAAGACATCGAAACCGTCACGCCGCAGGCGCTGATCAACATTCGTCCGGTCGTGGCCGCCATCAAGGAGTTTTTCGGATCGTCCCAGCTCTCGCAGTTCATGGACCAGACGAACTCGCTAGCCGAGCTGACGCACAAGCGCCGGCTCTCGGCGCTCGGGCCGGGCGGTCTTTCGCGCGAGCGCGCCGGCTTCGAGGTGCGCGACGTTCACCACTCGCACTACGGGCGCATCTGCCCGATCGAGACGCCGGAAGGACCGAACATCGGCCTGATCGGCTCGCTCGCGACCTACGGGCGCGTCAATAAGTTCGGCTTCATCGAGACGCCGTACCGCGTGGTGCGCGACGGCGTCGTGACCGACGAGATCGTCTATCTCACGGCGGACCGCGAGGACGAGTATATCATCGCGCAGGCTAACACGCCGGTCGATTCGGAGAGCGGCAAGATCCCCGCCGAGTCGGTAGTCTGCCGCTACGCCGAGGAGTATATCGAGGAGCCGGCGGCGCGCGTGCAGCTCATGGACGTCTCGCCGAAGCAGATCGTCTCCGTCGCGACCGCGCTGATCCCGTTCCTTGAGCACGACGACGCGAATCGGGCGCTGATGGGCGCCAACATGCAGCGTCAGGCGGTGCCGCTGCTCCGTCCCGACGCGCCGATCGTCGGCACCGGCATGGAATACCGTGCCGCCAAGGACTCGGGCAGCCTGGTCGTGGCCGAGGAGGCCGGCACCGTAACGTCGGTCGACGCCAAAGGCGTCGCGGTGCGCAACGGCGACGGCATCGAGCGCACGTACGAACTGCTGAAATTCGTCCGCAGCAACGCGGGCACGTGCATCAACCAGCGTCCGATCGTCAACGTCGGCGACGAGGTCGTCGCCGGTCAGGTCGTCGTGGACGGACCCTCCTCGGATCAGGGCGAGCTCGCGCTCGGACAAAACGTCCTGGTCGCGTTCATGCCGTGGGAAGGCTATAACTACGAGGACGCAATCCTGATCAGCGAGCGCATGGTCAAAGAGGACCGCTTCACGTCCATCCACATTGAGGAATACGAGTGCGAGGCCCGCGACACGAAGCTTGGGCCGGAAGAGATCACGCGCGACATTCCCAACGTCGGCGAGGACGCGCTCAAGGACCTCGACGAGCGCGGCATCATCCGCGTCGGCGCCGAGGTGCGTCCGGAAGACATCCTCGTCGGCAAGGTGACGCCCAAGGGCGAGACCGAGCTGACGGCCGAGGAGCGTCTGCTGCGCGCGATCTTCGGCGAGAAATCGCGAGAAGTGCGCGACACCAGCCTCAAGGTCCCGCACGGCGAGAAAGGCAAGATCATCGACGTTAAGGTGTTCTCGCGCGAAAACGGCGACGAGCTCTCACCCGGCGTCAACCACCTCGTGCGCGTCTACGTCGCGCAGAAGCGCAAGATTCTGCAAGGCGACAAGATGGCCGGCCGCCACGGCAACAAGGGCGTGATCGCCAAGGTGCTGCCCGAGGAGGACATGCCGTACCTCGAGGACGGCACGCCGGTCGACATCGTGCTCAATCCCCTGGGCGTGCCGTCACGCATGAATCTGGGTCAGATCATGGAGACGCATCTGGGCTGGGCCGCACGCATGCTCGGCATGAGCGTGGCGACACCGGTCTTCGACGGCGCGCACGCCGAGGACATCGCCGAGTGGCTGCAAGACGCCGGTCTTCCGGCCGACGGCAAGACGTGGCTGCGCGACGGCCGCAGCGGCGAGCGCTTCTCGCGCCCGATCACGGTCGGTCTCATCTACATGCTCAAGCTGGCACACCTCGTGGACGACAAGATCCACGCGCGCTCGACCGGTCCGTACTCGATGATCACCCAGCAGCCGCTGGGCGGAAAGGCGCAGTTCGGCGGCCAGCGCTTCGGCGAGATGGAGGTCTGGGCGCTGGAGGCGTACGGAGCCGCCTATACGCTACAAGAGCTGCTGACGGTGAAGTCCGATGACGTCGTAGGACGCGTGAAGACGTACGAAGCGATCGTCAAGGGCGAGAACGTCATGGAGCCCGGCGTTCCGGAGTCGTTCAAGGTCTTGATCAAGGAGCTGCAGTCGCTCGCGCTCGACGTCAAGGTGCTCACGGAGAACCGCGAAGAGGTCGAGATCAAGACGCCCGAGGACGAGATGGGCGAATCCGAGCGGCGTGAGTACGGCCTCCTGATGGGCGACGAGCAAACCGCCGTCTCGCAGACATCGGTCGCGGCGCACGAAGCCGCCGCCGTGGAGGGCGAGGCTGCGCCCGAGGAGCCGGAGGAAGAGGAAGAGGAGATCGACGACAGCAAGCCGCTCGACGCGACGGCTGCGGTGCCTGCTCCGCCGCCGCCGCCGCGCCCGGCCGAGGTCGACGCCGAAGAGGTCTTCGAGGAAGAAGAAACGGCCGACGAGGAGGTCGAGGGAGCGCAGGGCTACGAGCTCGAGGAGGAAGAGGAAGACTCCAACTACGAGGATGAAAAGCCCGCCTACGAAGGCGACGAAGAAGAGCCGGCCTTCACCGAAAACAACGCTGAAGAAGAGTTCTAACTCCCCTTGTCATCCTGAGCCGCACGCGAAGCGCGCGTGTCGAAGGACGCTGAAAAAGGTAAGGCCCCGCATTCGCGGGGCCTTTCTCATATTGTCATCCTTCTTAGTGCTTCGTGCACACCCCCGTCACCGCGACCTTGCGTCCCGTCTTCGTTTCGGTGAACGACGACGAGGAGGTCACCTTCGTATTGCTGACCTTGGTGTTGACGTTGTCGGTCTGAGTCGCGATGTCCGGGCCGGGCGCGAACGAAACATCGTGCCACGTCATCTTGTCTCCGACCCATCCGCTGGAGAAGGAGAGGCCGTACGCGCCGCCGTCGCCGTAGGTCACGTCGACCCAGCGCTTCGCGTCGGGATCGTACGTGATCTTGTCATAGACGGACAGCTTGCGGCTGATCCACGACGTGGCGTTGGTTGTGGACGTCTCGTTGATCCAATAGCCCGTCGGATCCATGGTGTACGTCGAAGTGGTAACGTATGCGGTCGGTCGGCGGGCGCTTTTGGTGCTGCACGTCCAGGTGCCGACGAGAAACTCCATCGACGAGAAGTTTGGCTTGCGTGGCGCCGGGATCGGGGTGCTCTCTACCTGCGCGGCGGCGTAGGACGGAATCACCGTCGCCAGCGCGACGGCAGCAAGAATTAAAATGCGTTTCATAGCAATCGTTGTCTCCTCCGATTCCGGCGGAATGCCGGCTTGCCGCCCACGTTTGGCAGCGTGCCCCCGCATGCCTGCTCGCCTTGCCTCCTAGCAAGAATTCATCGCTGGTTGGGGTAATCCGACGCTTCTAAGCATGAGCGGCCTTGAAAGAGTCGGCGTCGTCGGCACCGGACGAATGGGTGCCAACATCGCCAAACGACTGCGCGACGTGGGATATCCGATCGCGGCCTTGTACGACGTTCGCCGTGAGTCGGTGGCGGAAACGGCCGCCGAGGCGGGCGGCGAGGTCGCGGAATCGCTCGCGCGGGTCACCGAGCTGTCCGACGTCGTCATCACCGTCGTAACCGACGACGCGGCGATGTATCGCATCTTCACAACCGAAGGAGACTCGCTGCTGGCGGGGGCGCGCGGCAAGATCTTCGTGAACTGCGCGACCGTCACGCCCAAGGTGCACGTGGACGTCGAGCGGATGGCGCGCGCGCAGGGCGCGGACTCGCTCGAGGCGTGCATGGCAAGCTCGATCACGCAGGCTCGCGAGGGCACGCTCTACCTCATGATCGGCGGCCGTCGCGATGCGTTCGAGCGGATAAAACCGCTCCTCGAAAAGATGAGCGTCTCGCTGAAATACATCGGTGAGGCGGGCAAGGCGGCGCAAGTCAAAGCGCTCGTGAACATGGTTATGAACATCAACACGGCCGGGCTCGCGGAGGGCCTGGGACTCGGCGACGCCCTGGGACTCGACTTGGGCACGCTGCGCGAAGTGTTCTCGCAGACGGGTGCGAACTCGCGCGTCCTCGAGACGGACGGCGCCGACATGCAGAACCGCGACCACGACGTCTATTTCTCGGCGGCGCATGCGGCGAAGGACACCGGCATCGCGCTCGGGCTTGCGGCCGGCGTCGATCTCAGCTTGCCGCTCGCGCGGGCGACGTTCGAACAATACGAGCGCATGAAGGCGCTCGGCCTCGGCGAGCTCGACAAATCGGGCGTATCCGAGCTCACGTTCAAGTCACGCCACGGCCGCTCGGCGGTCGCAAACTCTTAAACATCCGGAGGTAACACAGATGGCCACCGAAACCCGAACGAACATCGTGCCCTTGGTCAGTTCCGGAACCGCTGGGCCGCTCGGCGCGATCCACGTGCCGCGCCTCTGGCTTAAGCTTTCGCTCGCGTCGATCGGCGCGCTGCCCGACGGCTACGACGAGTGCGGCGCCGGTTTCGATGCGATGACGCTGAAGGCGCTGGGTCTCGATCGCGAAAAGACGATCGACTTCGTGCGCCGGAACAAGCCGAGCTACATGGAGTTCGAGAAGTGGATCGTCGCCAACGGCAAGACCGACAAGGCGACGATCGAGCGCCACAACGCGGCGATCCGCGGCTACAACCACGCCGACGATCTCGCCAAGAGCATGCGCGCGAGCTCGAAGATCGACGATGCAGCGATAAAGGACGCGGTGACGCTCAACACGGTCGAAGACCTGGACGAAATCTACCACCAAGCCCTTCGCGGCTAGCCGCTAGACGCAGCCTGGCGGCCCCTTGGCTTTTCGGGCCGCCGGATGTATGCTTGGCCTGCATGCTAGGGAAGGCTCAGCCCTTTCCGCTTCTGGGCGTGCAAGGAGTTCCACATGCGATTTATCGGTTTGGCGCTCGGCGTCGTGCTGCTGGCGTCGGCGTTTGCGTTGGGGCGGGTTACCGCTCCGTCGGCCGCTGACGCCTCGCTGATCCAGCCAATGGCAACGACGTTCTCGCATTTCGAGTGCTACACGGCGAAGTTCGGGCAGTCGCCCGGCGCCGCGGTTGAGCTGACGGACCAGTTCCAAACGTATCAGACCAAGATCGGCGTACCCGAGCTCTTCTGTACGCCGGTGACCAAGAAGGTTCTGTCCGGCCCGCATCTCACGCCGCCCGCGCCGGCGAACCATCTCACCTGTTACGCGATCCAGGGCCCGACGATCAAGACATCGCGTCCCTACGCCAATCAGTTTCTCAAGCAAGATGAAGTGACGGTCGGCACCCCCAACCTGCTGTGCGTACCGACGCATAAGACCGGATAGCTTCAGCCGAAACTGCGCTGCGGCAGCGACAGGGGCGTCCGAGCGACTCGGGCGCCCTTCGCGCGGGAAGGGGACCGCATCCTCGGGGTGTATGATGCGAGGCCATGACAGCCAAGAGCACGTTCGTCGACCAGGCGATTCAGGAGTACATCATCGCGTCCACCGTGCGCGAGCATCCGCTCTTGCGCGAGCTGCGCGAAGAGACGTCGCAACTGCCGCAGGCACGGATGCAGATTGGGCCGGAGCAGGGCCAGTTCATGGCGCTGCTGGCGCACGCGATCGGCGCGCGGCGCTATCTGGAGATCGGCGTCTTCACCGGCTACAGCTCGCTCACGATGGCGCTCGCATTGCCGCGTGACGGCTACATCCTCGCCTGTGACGTCAGCGAGGAGTACACGGCCGTCGCCCGCCGTTACTGGGCAGCGGCCGGCGTCGCGAACAAGATCGACCTGCGTATCGGGCCGGCCCTCGAGACTCTGAAAGGCATTCGAAGCCAAGACGGCGCGCCGTTCGACGTGGCGTTCATCGACGCCGACAAAGCCAACGTGAACGCGTATTACGAGGCCTGCGTGGAGCTGGTTCGGCCCAACGGTTTCGTGCTGGTTGACAACGTGTTATGGGGCGGCGCCGTCGTCGATCCGGCCGACGACGATCCCGACACGCTCGCGCTGCGCGATGTGAGCCAACGGGCGGGCCGCGACGAGCGCGTAGAAGCGGTCCTCTTACCGGTGTGCGACGGACTATTGGTCGCGCGCAAGCGCGACGTCGTTACGGAGGGCGGAGGTAGTTGAAGCGCGACCACGCGCCGCGATCGGGCGCCGGAGCGGGTCCGGCGGCCGTGACCTGCGCATAACCTGCCACGTCGAAGCACATCTTGTGGTGCGGGTAGTCGACGGCGATGGCCGCAACGCTCGCGAGGTTCGTTTCGATGATGCCGTTGTAGCCGTCGGGGCGTTGAGCCTCCGTGCAGATCGGCATCGAGCTCGCCGGCGCGCCCGCCGCGTAACGCACCGACGCGACCGCGCCGCAAGCAAACCCTTCGTGCATCGGCGACGCCCGGTAGTCGGCCTCGGCCGTCAGCGGTTCTCGCAGCTGCGAACGCACGCCGTCCCAGAGCGCGCCGCCGCCCGCCATGCCCGAATCGAGCACGACGTGACTGAGCCAAGTGCCGTTGATCTCGACCGTCGCAAGCGGCACGTGCGGCGCGAGATCGACGGTTAGGCAGTGCAGCTTCGCAAGCTTCGATTGGCTGGGATACAGCGTCACGGTCCGATGCGCGCGGTCGATGAGCGTCGGGAAGTGCGTGAAGAAGTCGTAGCCGCACAGCGCGCTGTAGCCGGTGAGGTTTGACGAAATCAACGCAGGCACGTCGCGCAGCGCGTGGCCGGCGACGCCGAAGCTCGCGATCTCGGTCTGCCGATCGACGTACGTGCGGCCGTCCGGAGCGACCTCGAAGGTGCCGGCGCGTCCCTGAAGCCGCGCGGCCTGTGCGAGTGCCGGGGAGACCAATATAGCCGAGCTGCCCGTGTCCAGCACGCAGGAAGCGCGCTGCCCTTCGATCGTCACGGGAATCGTCGTGCGCGTCGAGTTGAAGCTGCTCCCGATAGTCGTCGGGGCAGACGCCGCGGCGGGCCGCGTGTCGCGCGCGATGGCGCCGAAGCTAGCAACGATGGAAAGGGCGACGACGATTGCGCGGAGCGCGGATGGCGGAATCACAGGTTCGAGCGCAAGCGTACCACAGACGAGCGGGATTCGTCTGCGCCTCTCATCAAAGTGTAAGCTGGTGGTAAGTCGTTAATGCGCGTCGCGTGTATCGGAGGCGGTCCCGCCGGGCTCTACTTTGGAATCCTGGCGAAGCAGCGCTTTCCGGACTGGACGATTCGCGTTCTAGAGCGCAATCGTCCCCTCGACACCTTCGGCTGGGGCGTCGTGTTCTCGGACGCGACGCTCGAGAATCTGCGTTCCGCCGACGAACTGACGCATCGCGAGATCACACACGCATTCGCGCATTGGGACGATATCGAGGTGCACTTTCGCGGCCACACGATGCGCTCGGGAGGGCACGGCTTCTCCGGCATCTCGCGCAAGCGTCTGCTGCAGATCCTCCAGCGCCGCGCCGCGGAGCTCGGCGTTGACGTGCGGTTCGAGGCCGACGTGACGGACGTGGATGCATTGCGACGAGACTGTGACCTGCTCGTCGGCGCGGACGGCATCAATAGCCGCGTTCGCGCCGCCTATGCGGATGCTTTTCAGCCGAGCCTCGATCGCGGGCGCTGCCGCTTCGTCTGGCTCGGTACCACGCTGCCGCTGGACGCGTTCACGTTTATCTTCGAGCGCACCGAGCACGGGTGGTTCACCGTGCACGCCTATCGCTTCGACGAGGAGCTGAGCACGTTCATCGTCGAGTGCCCCGAAGAGACGTGGCTTGCGCACGGCCTGGACTCCGCCGGCACGGAAAAGACGATCGCGTTCTGCGAGCGAATGTTCGAGCCGTATCTGCACGGACACCGGCTGATGGCGAACAGCGCGCATCTGCGCGGCCGCGACTGGCTGAACTTCACGAAGGTCAACAACGCGCACTGGATCAACGGCAGCGCGGTACTGATGGGCGACGCGGCGCACACGGCGCACTTCTCGGTGGGCTCGGGCACGAAGCTCGCCATGGAGGACGCGATCGGCCTCATGGACGCCCTCGCCTCCTCTTCCGGGTGGTCGAAGGATGACTTGGCAAAAGCCCTCCGACAGTACGAGGAAGCCCGCCGCGTCGAGGTGCTGAAGCTCCAAAATGCGGCGCGTAACTCGACCGAGTGGTTCGAGAACGTCGCGCGCTACGCGACGCTCCCGCCGGAGCAATTTGCGTACAGCCTGTTGACGCGCAGCCAGCGGATCGGGCACGAAAACCTGCGGCTGCGCGACACGACGTACGTGGACTCGATCGAGCGCTGGTTCGCCGGGTGCCCGGTCCCCCCCATGTTTACGCCCTTTCGCCTGCGAGGCCTCGAGCTGCAGAACCGGATAGTCGTATCGCCGATGGACATGTACAGCGCCGTCGACGGCATGCCGAGCGACTTCCACCTGGTGCATTTAGGCACGCGCGCGCTGGGCGGCGCAGGGCTCGTGTTCACGGAGATGACGTGCGTGACGTGCGACGGACGCATCTCGCCCGGCTGCACGGGCATGTACCTGCCGGAACACGTGCACGCGTGGAAACGGATCGTCGACTTCGTGCACGCATCGTCGCGCGCGAAGATCTGCCTACAGCTCGGTCATTCGGGGCCGAAGGGCTCGACCAAGCTGATGTGGGAGGGCATGGACGAGCCGCTCGAGCGCGACAACTGGCCGGTCGTCGGGCCGTCGGCGATTCGGTACGCGCCCGCGAATCAAGTGCCGCTCGAGATGACGCGAACGGAGATGGATGCGATACGGTCGGCATTCGTGCGCGCCGCCGAGATGGGCTTGCAGGCCGGCTTCGACATGCTCGAGCTGCATTGTGCGCACGGCTACCTCCTCTCGTCGTTCATCACGCCCTTACGCAACCGGCGCACCGACGAGTACGGGGGCTCACTCGAGAACCGGCTTCGCTATCCGCTCGAGGTGTTCGGCGCCATGCGCGCCGTCTGGCCGGAGGAGCGCCCGATGTCGGTCCGCATCTCGGCGACCGATTGGGTCGACGGCGGCATCTCGAGCGACGACGCGGTCGAGATCGCGCGAGCGTTCAAGGCGGCGGGAGCCGATCTGATCGACGTCTCTACCGGGCAGACGTCACCTGAAGAGAAGCCCGTTTACGGACGCATGTTCCAAACGCCCTATGCGGACAAGATTCGCAACGAGGTGCCGATCGCGACGATGGCGGTGGGCAACATCACCGACGTGGACCAGGTCAACGCGATCCTCGCGGGCGGACGCGCGGATCTGGTCGCGCTCGGCCGGCCGCACCTGGCGGATCCGTTCTGGACGCTGCACGCCGCCGCGCAGCTCGGCTATCGCGATGCGGCATGGCCGGTACAGTACCTCCCCGGCAAGGAGCAGCTCGAGCGGCTCATCGCGCGCGCGGCGCAGGCGCAGTGAGCATCGCCGGGAAGCACGCGCTCGTAACGGGCGGCGCGCGCGGAATCGGGCGCGCGGCGGCGGAGCTTCTGGCGCGTCACGGCGTGCGCGTCAGCGTGGTCAGCCGCTCCGGCGGGGTACGCGCGGACGTGACCGACGAGGCGCAGGTGCGTGATGCGTTCGAGAAGTGCCGCAAAGCCAACGGCCCTATCGCGATCCTGGTGAACAACGCGGGCATCGCGGAATCCGCGCCGGTGACGCGCACCGATCGCGCGCTGTGGGACCGAATCGTCGGCATCAACTTGACGGGCACGTTTCTGTGCACGCGCGAAGCCCTGCCGGACATGCTCGCGGCAGGCTGGGGACGCATCGTCAACGTCGCGAGCATCGCCGGCCTCGAGGGCGCGCCGTACATCTCCGCGTACTGCGCGAGCAAACACGGCGTGGTCGGCTTCACCAAGGCGGTCGCGGCGGAATATGCTCAGAAGGAGATCACGGTCAACGCCGTCTGCCCCGGCTACACCGATACCGAGATGTTCGGCCGCACGCTCGCGAACATCACCGCCAAGACCGGCCGAACCGCAGAAGAGACCCGCGAGTTGCTCGCGCGCGGCAACCCCGCGGGCCGAATCGCCACCGCGGACGAGGTCGCCGAAGCGATCGTCGAGCTCGCGACCGGAACGCACACCGGCGAAATCGTCGTCGTGCCTCTCCCAGTGTCACCCTGAGCCGTGTCATGGCAGGACCTGGAACTATTGCGAGCACGTATTCGCGTGGCGCTGGAGCTGGCTATCGGCAACCGACCGGTGCAGGCCCACCGCGCGCTCGACCAAGTCGCGCCGGCCGTCGGCGTAGGCAACGGCGAAATCGACGCGCTGTATTTTCAGGCGCGCGGGGTAGCGCATATCAAGGCCCGCGCGGTAGCCGAAGGATTCGAAGCGCTGGAACGAGCGGTGGCGGCGGCTCGGGTACACGGCGATTCGGGCCTTTGCGTGCGCGTACTGTTGAACTACGGCTCGGCCCTCGTTCAAGACGGGAACGTCGCGCTCGCCGTCGTGTGCCTCGAGGAGGCGCTCGTGACGTCGCGCAGCGTCGAGGTCGCCACACCGTTCGTGCTGGTGAGCCTCGCGGAAGCGCTGCTGGCGGCCGGCGAGCTCCGGCGCGCGACGGCGCTGCTCATCGAGCTACGGACGACCGGCGCGGGCACGACGCGGACCTCGCTGGTCGCGGCCGCGGCAGCGATCCCGCTTGGAATCATGCTGGGTGACGAGGCGCTGCTGAAGCAGAGCTGCGATCCGAGCCTCCTCGACCTCGCCTTCGCTCTGCCCGAGCAGGGACTGCTCGGCCCGCTCGTCGACTCGTTCTGCGCGCTCTACGAGCAGCGTGGCTGGCGCGAACGGCACGACGAACTCCTGGATCGCGCGTTGGCGGCGCTATCGCTGCTGGATAACAGCCTCCTGCTCGGGCTCCGCGCCGCGCGGCTGGGCCGACCGGAGCACCTCCCGCGCATCAGCGCGCTAATGGCGCGGCAGTGCGGCGCCGGGGCGTCGACCTTTCTGGGCGCACACGAGGACCTGTTCGGCAGCTTCGTTGCCGCACGTCGTCGCACGCCGGAGCGCGCCAAGGAGCTCGCGCTGCGGGCCGAAGCCGAGTTCGCGCGAGCCGGCCGCCCATTGCTGCAGGCGTTAGCGCTGGACGGGGCCGGACTGACGCGCCGCGCGCGCGAGCTCCGCGCCGGATGCGGGGCAAGCATAGACGCGCTGCACCCGGTGTGGAGCGGAATGCCGATCCACAAACGCTTGGCGACCGCGCTCACACCGCGTGAATCGGAGGTCACGCGGCTGGCGGCGCGCGGAGCGACGAATCGGGCGATCGCGACCGCGTTGGGGCTGAGCGAACGCACCGTCCACCACCATTGCGAGGCGATCTTCTCGAAGCTCGGCGTCCGTTCGCGCTGGCAGCTTGCGCCCGCCCTCGGCGAGCATATGGGCAAATTGCCCATGCGGCCGAGGCGCCGCGCTTAGTAGCATCTGCTTATGAAGACTGCAAGCTCGGCCGCGCGCGCGATCGCGATCCTTTCCACGCTGGGGCTCCTGGCCGGCTGCGGCGGGAGCGGAAGCTCACGACTCTCGGCGCTGCCCGCCGCGGGCCAGCACGCCGCAACTGCGCGGTCGTGGATGGCGCCCGATGCGAAGCGCCGGGATCTGCTGTACGTCTCCGATCTCTATGACGATGACGTCAACGTGTACTCGTATCCGCAGGGGAAACTGAAGGGCGTGCTGACCGGCTTCCAGGCCGTCCATTACGAGTGCGTCGACGCGATCGGGAACGTGTTCATCGCCAACGGCCGCGCAAACCAGGTGCTCGAGTACAAGCACGGCGGAACGACTCCGATAAAGACCTACACCGAGCCGGGCTTCACGCACGGATGCTCGGTCGATCCGACCACCGGCGACCTCGCCATCTTGCACGATCCGCCGGCGAGCGGCTACGGCGGCTTCTCGATCTACAAACAGGCGAAGGGGAAGCCGAAGGAGTATGTGACGCCGAACGTCTTTCGCGTCTACTTCATCGGCTATGACGCGAAGGGCAACCTGTTCGTCGACGGCACCGCCTACCACCCGACGTTCGAGATTGCGGAGCTCCCGGCCGGGAGCCAAACGCCGCAGGCCATCACGCTAAACCAAACGATCGTACTTCCCGGTGCGATCGCGTGGGACGGCAAATATCTCGCGGTGGGCGATCAAGTGTCGCTCTATGGACCTTCGAAGATCTACCGGTTCTCGATCAGCGGAAGCACGGGCACGCTCCAAGGCACAACGCCACTCTCGGATTCGTGCGACGTGCTCCAGTTCTGGCTCCAGGGCACCCGCGTCATCACCGGCGACGTTTGCGCGCCGCACGTGCTCTACTTCCCCTACCCCGCAGGCGGCTCGTCCACCAAGACGATCAGCGATTCGCTCCACGAACCCGTCGGCGTCACAGTCAGCCGCGCAAGATAGCACGCGCTGGGGGACGAGTTCCCGGTGTCATCCTGAGCGAAGCGCCGCTTTGTCATCCTGAGCGAAGCGCCGAAGGCGCGTAGTCGAAGGACGCGAGTGCTTCGCAGTCCTGAGCGAGCGCAGCGAGTCGAAGGACGAAATAAGGGCAGCCGGTAGTCAATCGAGCCCGTTTGCGCAGAGTGGCGCACGATGAAGGGTTACTACGTCTACGTTCTGCTCTGTGCGGATCGCTCATTTTACACCGGCATTACAAACGATCCCGAAGTTCGAGTGGCTCAACACCAGGAGGGCAACGATCCGCGGTGCTATACGTTCACGCGACGGCCGGTGAAGCTCGTACACTGCGCCGAGTTCCACGAGGTCGCCGACGCGATCGCGTGGGAAAAGCAGCTTAAAGGATGGTCGCGCGCGAAGAAGGTTGCGTTCATCAGCGGGAACTTTGCGCTGGTTCACGAGCTTGCGAAAAGGACGAAAAAGCGGTTTTAGGCACCATACCAGCGCAGGTGCGGCCAGATGAGCGAAAGCGGCGCGACGCGATCACGGCAGAGATAGATCGGCGCCGGCCCCTCGACGATCCACTTATGCGGCTCGGTTGACGTGCGCACGAGCACGACGCTGCGATAGTAACGGCGCAAGAGGTCGATGCGCGTCGCGCCGATCGCGATGAGGGAGCGTCCGTCGTAGCCGTGCGTTCCCCATAGATAGTAGTTGTTCTGGCTGGAGATCACGCTGGGTAAGCCGTAACGCGGTCCGTAGAAGTCGAGCGCGCCGGCGTCGCCGTAGGTGTCGGCGTAAATCGCGGTGCGTACGCGCAGATCCGGCGGGAGCGAAAAATACACCGCGGCGACGTCGCGCGCCAGACGCTGCCACCCGAACTCCTCGGCGAAGAGCGGCTGGATGAGGTGCGGCGTCGTGCCGTCGCGGCCGGTTAGACCGAGCAGCTTCGTATATGCGACGAGGCCGTCAACGGGCAGAACCGGAAGCGAGAGCGGCATCGCCGCGACGCCCACGACGGCGACCATCGCAAGCAACACGCCGCGGACGACAACGGCGGCGCGCTCGATCGCGACGGCACCGATCGCCAACAGCGTCGCGTAGAAGCCGACGATATAATAGCCCTTCGCCCCGAACGCGACGGCGATCAAAAACACGAAGCCATAAGCGATGGGAACGAACCGCACATCACGCAGCCGGGAAAGCCGGAACGGCGCGATCATTCCCGCGAGCCAGATCGGCACGGCGGCGGGGTTCGTATAGAGCAGCTGTTCCACCGCGAACGCCCCGAGGTTCGCGAACCACGCGCGGTACTCGAGGGCGTAACCCGCCGCCAATGCGGGCCGGTGGGCCGCATCGCCGCGCAGTACCTCGATGAACGGCCATCCGTGCGCCGCCTGCCACGCGATGTTCGGCGACAAGATGAGCACCGCGAGCCCACACGCATAAACCGGATACGGCGAAAGAAACACCCGTCTCTCCGAGGTAGCCGCCAGCCCCGCGCCGATACCCACGACCGGCAGCAGCATCGAGTATTTCGCGTACGCACCGAGTGCCGTAACGACGCCGAGCGCCGCCCACAACGGCGGGGCATCCGCAGCCCTCGAACGCGCGATCGTCACCGCAACGAACACGGCGAGCGTCCAAAAAAACGGCTCGAAGGAGCTCGTGGTCAGCGTGTTCCCGAGCAGCAGATAGGCCGGCATCAGCGTCGTCGCGATCCCGCACAGCCACTGAGCGAAGCGCCCGCCGCCGAGCTCGGCCGTAAGCCTGACCGCGAGATAGACCGTCAGCGCGGCGGCAAGCAGTGGGAGCGCGCGTAGTGCAAGCAGCTGGTATCCGGCCGGCGCCGCGAGCCATGCCGCGAACGCCACCAGAGGCGGCTGATCGACGTAACCCCACGCGATGTGCTTGGAACACGCGATGAAGTAGAGCTCGTCGCGGAAGTAGCCGTAGCGCCACGCCGCTGCGCCGTGGAGGAGGAGGGCGAGGAGCGCCAGGAAGGCGCCGATCACGCGGTGCGGCGCGCGAGAACCAGGAGGCTCAGGGCGAAGCCGCAGACCCCCGACCAGATCCACGAGCCAAGCGCCACGTTCCAATCCCACCAGACACGCTCGCTCGCAAACGTTGCGAGCAGGAAGATGCCGATGTACGTCATCGGCAGCGCAATCGCGAAGGTTCGGAAGGCACGGGTGTGGCCGAACGCGGGGTGCGGGTCGTAGCGCGCGATGAAGGCGTCGGCGAGGACGCCGGTGATCAGCGACTGGGCGACGGTCACGGCCAGCAGCGGCGATTGGTTCGTGAAGGCCGCTGCGGCGGGGATGTTGCCGATCGGCAATAGGACGGTCAGCATGCCGAGGCACGGGTGCATGCGAGCCACGAGCCAGAGCGCGAAGCCCGCGATCAAGGTGCTCTGAAAGATGACGATCAGCACGCCCGTCGCGATCTTGTAATACCCGATGCCGAGCGCGGTGAGGTAGTTGGGCGTGAAGGGTGCGATGGGCGGCGGAGCGTTGATCCGGCCGGCCCCGGGATCGAAGGCATAGGCCGTTCCGAAATGCGCCAATATCAGCCACGTCGCCAATCCGAGAGCCAGCGGGAGCTGACGCGCGAGCGTCGTCGAGTGAGCTCGGTCGGACAGCACCGAACGGATCGGTCCGCTGGCTAAGAAGAAGATGCCGAGGCCGAGGATCTGATGCGTCGGGGAGAGGAGCGCATCCACGCCCTCCTCGATGCCGAGCGCATGATGCCAGAGCATGTCGCCGATGCCGCCCAGAGCGAAGATCGGGATGCCGAGCAGCGCCAAGCGGTACGGCCGCGGAAAGACGTTCGCCCAGTCGTACCCCAGTGTGCGGTAACGCAGCCCAAAGACCGCGATGACCAACGCCAGGGCCAGCATGCCGGAATAGAACACCGCATGGTAAGCGGTGAAAAAGCTTTCGACCGGAACGTGGCCGTGCGCCCACGCATCCAGGAAAAACCCGCCTGAAATCCATACGCCGCAGATGCCAATTGCGTAATCGAGCACGAGACTTCGCGGAGCGGCGTGCTGCAGCATGAATGGGGCGTTACGCGGGAACGGGCGAGGCGCCTTCTCGCGAGCAGGTGGCTTCCCGGCGCGCTTCGTACGAGTGCTGACGTGCTGCTTCGCATCGGAGCGCTCGGTCTCGCGGCGCTGCTCGGAGGATGCGCGTCGCATCCCCCGGACGTCCCGGCCAATGCCGCAGTCGGCCCGATCGTGTTGCCGACTCCGCGCGTCGAGCCGAACGGCGCGCTGCCGCGCATTCTCGCGATGCGTTTCTCGTCGCTAGACGTTCGACGCGGCGAGCGTTGGTCGGGAGCATTCGTCACCGGTACGAACGTGGCCAGCGTCGAAGTGCGAACCAACCTCTTTTCCATCAACGTGCCACATCGCAGCTCTGGGCGCTTCGCGTTTGCGCTCGACGTGCTCGACGCTCCACCGATCTTCATACGCTCGTACAGCCTGCGCGTGATCGCCCGCAATAGCGCCGGCAATACGTACGAGGAAGACTTGCCGTTTCGGATCCGATGACCCAGGCACGTTACGAGACCGCGGACGGCGTCTTGTCCATCATGCTGGACGGACCGGCTCACAAGAACGCGCTGACGTTCGAGCTCTATGCGGAGCTGCGCGATCGCTTTCGCGCGTTGTGTGAGGATGGGAGCGTCAAGGCGATCGTCCTGTCGGGCGCGGGCGGCGATTTCTGCTCCGGAGGCGACGTCGGGGAAATCATCGGCCCGCTGACGCGGCGCGACCCCAAGGGACTTCAGGAGTTCACGCAGATGACGGGCGACGTCGTCAAGGCCATGACGGCCTGCCCGCAGCCGATCGTGGCGGCGGTTGACGGCGCGTGCGCCGGCGCCGGTGCGATCCTCGCGATGGCGAGCGATCTGCGCTTCGGTACGGAGCGGTCGCGCATTGCGTTTCTCTTCGTGCGCGTCGGGCTGGCAGGAGCCGACATGGGCGCGTGCGCGATGCTGCCGCGGATCGTCGGGCTGGGCCGGGCCAGCGAGCTGTTGTACACCGGACGCAGCATGTCGGGCACGCAGGCGTACGAATGGGGCTTCTACAACGAGCTGTGCGCGCCGAACGAGCTGCATGGTCGCGCAATGGAGTTCGCGCGCAGGATCGCGCGTGGTCCGACGCTCGCCCATGCGATGACCAAGCGGATGCTGAAATACGAGTGGGCGCTCCCGCTCGACGAGGCCATCGACGCCGAGGCGTGGGCCCAAGCGACCTGCATGGAGAGCAACGATTTCCGGCGCGCCTACGAGGCGTTCATGGCGAAACGCTCGCCGCGCTTCGAGGGCAACTAGCGAAGCGTGCTTCCCGAGCTCGCCTGGCCTTTTTTCGACGAGGAGCACCGCGCCTTTAGCACGGGCCTGGAGCGCTGGCTGCGGCAGGCCGACGTGCTCGACGACGAGCGCAACGCCGACGCGAGCTGCCGCGCCTGGGTACGCGCGCTCGCCGAGGGCGGGTGGCTGCGAGCCTGCGTGCCGGGCGCCTTCGGCGGGCTACGCGCCGACCTCGACTCGCGCACGCTCTGCCTGGCCCGCGAGACGCTAGCGCATCGCTCGGCGCTCGCCGACTTCGCGTTTGCGATGCAGGGCCTGGGGAGCGCGCCGATCGCGCTGTTCGGTAATGCCGAGCTCGCGCGGCGCTATCTGCCCAGTGTCGCGAACGGCCGTTGCGTCGCCGCTTTCGCACTCTCGGAGCGGGAGGCGGGCTCGGACGTCGCGGCGCTCGCGACGCGCGCTCGGCGCGAGGACGACTCGTACGTTCTCGACGGCGAGAAGACGTGGATCTCGAACGCGGGTATCGCCGATCTCTACGTCGTGTTCGCCCGAACCGGCGGCGACGGCGCGAAGGGCCTGACCGCGTTCGCCGTGGATGCCGCGACGCCGGGGTGCTCGTCGGGCAAGCGGATCGAGACGATGTCGCCGCATCCGCTCGGCACGCTCCGGCTCGATCGCGCGCGCGTCCCGGTTTCGCGCCGCATTGGCGAGGAGGGCGAAGGCTTCAAGATCGCAATGGCGACGCTGGACGTTTTCCGCAGCACCGTCGGAGCTGCGGCGGTCGGTTTCGCACGCCGCGCGCTCGACGAATCGCTGGAACACGCGAAATCTCGCAGGCTGTTCGGCGCGCCGCTCGCGGCGCTGCAGCTGACGCAGGCGTCGATCGCGACCATGGCGACCGACGTCGACGCGAGCGCGTTGCTCGTGTATCGCGCGGCGTGGATGAAGGACTCGGGCCACGGACGCGTCAGCCGCGAGTCGGCGATGGCGAAGTGGTTTGCCACGGAGGCGGCCGGGCGCGTGTGCGACCGCGCGGTGCAGCTGTTCGGAGGCCGCGGCGTGACGCGCGGCGAGATCGTGGAGCGCCTCTACCGCGACGTCCGCGCGCTCCGCATCTACGAGGGTGCTAACGAGATCCAGCAGATCGTGATCGCGAAACAGCTCTTGGAACAGTGAGGGACCGCTTCGCGGAGGACCGGCTCCCTCCGGCCGAGCGAATGCCGGCGCTGCTCCTCGACGGGCTCGATTATCCGGAGCGAATCAACGCCGCCGCCCATTTGCTCGACCGGCAAGTCGCGGCCGTCGGCACGCAGCGGCGCTGCATCCTCGCACCCGGCGCCGAGCCGTGGACGTACGGCCGGCTGTTGGAAACCGCCAACCGCATCGCGCATGCGCTCGTGGACGACCTTGGGCTCGAGCCGGGGAATCGCGTGCTGCTGCGCGCGCCGAATACGCCGATGCTCGCAGCGTGCTGGTTCGCCGTGCTCAAGGCCGGGGGCGTCGCGGTGACGACGATGCCGCTGTATCGCGCCGGCGAACTGCGCTTCATGATGGAGAAGGCCCAGGTCAAGCACGCGCTCTGCGATCTGCGCCTGCGCGACGAGCTGGAGCGCGCGTCCGAGCATCATCGGGGCGTTCGGGTCGGATACTTCGGCGATGCCGCGCCGGGCGTCACGTCGCTCGAGCGGCTCGCGGCCGGCAAGCCCGAGCGCTTTGACTACGTCGAGACGTACGCGGAAGACGTTGCGCTCATCGCGTTCACGTCGGGGACGACCGGCACGCCCAAGGCCGCGATGCACTACCATCGCGACGTCCTGGCGATCTGCGATACGTATTGCGCGCGCGTGCTCCAGCCGCGCGGCGACGATGTGTTCTGCGGCAGCCCGCCGCTTGGATTCACGTTCGGGCTGGGCGGGCTGTTGCTGTTTCCGCTCCACGCCGGTGCCGCGACGCTGCTGCTCGAGAGAGCGGGGCCGAACGAGCTGCTCGCGGCGATCGAGGAGTTCGGAGTCACCACGCTCTTCACGGCGCCGCTCGCCTATCGCGCGATGGCGGCCGCGCTGCCCGGACGCGACGTCTCGACGCTGCGCAACTGCGTATCGGCGGGAGAGACGCTGCCCAAGGCCGTGTGGGATGAGTGGCACGGAAAAACCGGGCTGAAGATTCTCGACGGCATCGGCAGCACGGAGATGCTGCACATCTTCGTCGGATCGCCCAGGGCCGAGGCGCGCGCCGGCTCGACGGGGCGCGCGGTGCCTGGTTACGTGGCGGAGGTTCACGACGAGAACGGCAGCCCCGTGCCGGATGGCATCGTCGGCCGCCTGGCGGTGCGCGGTCCGACCGGCTGCAAGTACCTGCAAGATGAGCGCCAGGAGATCTACGTTCAAAACGGCTGGAACTATCCGGGCGACGCATACCGTCGCGATGCCGACGGCTACTTCTGGTACGTCGCCCGCGTGGACGACATGATCGTCTCCGCCGGCTACAACATCTCCGGTCCGGAAGTGGAACAGGCGCTGATTGCGCACGCGGACGTGAAGGAGGTTGCCGTCGTCGGCAAGCGCGATCTGCAGAAAGAGACGAACTACGTCAAGGCGTTCGTCGTCCTGGCCGACGGCTGCGCCGGCGGAGACGCGAAAGCCGAGGAGTTGCGCGAGTTCTGCGAGACGCAGATCGCGCCGTTCAAGGCGCCGCGCGAGATCGAATTCGTCGCGTCACTCCCGCGCACGGAAACGGGCAAGCTCCAGCGCTACAAACTCCGCCAGTTGTCATCCTGAGCCTCCCAGTGTCATCCTGAGCGAAGCGAGGCGCAGCCGAGCGCAGTCGAAGGACGCACGGGACAGGTAGTCCTGAGCGAGCGCAGCGAGGCGAAGGACGTGAAAGGGCACCGCGCTGTCAATCGGAAGGCCGGCGACGTCGATCCTCTCGACGAAATCCTGAATCCTACGCCGTCACCGGTCGTCACGCCGAGCGGGCGGCGGCGAGGCCGGTAACACCGCAGTTGCCTCGATCTCGACTTTCGCGCCCTCTTCGAGCAGACCGGCGACCTGCACGAGCGCCATCGCGGGATAGTGCTCGCCCACGATCTGTCGGTAGGATGCGCCGAGGTCTTTGAGCGCGGCGCGATACTCGTTCTTGTCGGTGACATACCACGTGAGGCGCACGAGATGCTCGGGTGCGCCGCCTGCGGCGCGCAGCACCGCGACGACGTTGCTCAGCGCCTGGCGCGCCTGCTCGAGGAAGTCCTCCGAGACGAGCTCGTTGCGTTCGTTCCAGCCGATCTGACCGGAGATGGCGACGTAACGCCCCTCCGCAACGATGCCGTTGGAATAGCCGCTTGGGCGCGGCCAGCCGGGCGGATTGACGCTGTCGCTCATGCGAAGTCCGCCGCGGTAGTTCGGTCGCCGCCGCGGGCAACCCCGGCGGCACGAAACGCGAGCGTGAGCCCCACGGTCACCAGCAGGTTGACCTGGAGCGAATAGAAGGCGATAAAGCCCGTAAGCGTCCCGCCGAACGCGTGTAGCGTGTAGTTCGACGTAAAGCCGGCATCGTAGGCCATCGCGCACGCGGCGGCGAGTCCGCACGCCCAGCCGGCGAGCAGCGCCTTCGAATCCAACCAGCGCGTCCAGAGTCCCAGGACGAACGCCGGAAACGTCTGCAGCATGAGTGCGCCGCCGAGCAGCTGGAAGTCGATCGCGTACGGCACCGGCACGAAGAAGACGAAGAGCAGCGCGAGCGCGCAAAGCACGAGCGTGAGCGCCTTGGCTACGACGGTCTCCACCGGAGAGCGCTGCGGGGAGAACTCGCGGAAGACGTTGCTCGCGCAGAGATTTGCCGCCCCGATGCTCATGACCGCCGCGGGCACGAGCGCGCCGATGAAGATCGCCGCTCCTGCGACCCCGTAGAACCACTGCGGGAAATAGCGAGCGAACAGCAGCGGGACGATGCTGCTCGTGTCCTTCGTGGAGATCCCCGCGGCGACGGCGCAGTACCCGAGCAGCGCCAAGAGGCCGAGCAGTATCGAGTAGATCGGCAACAAGGCCGCGTTGCGCCGGATCACTTCCCGGCTGCGCGCGGAGAGGACGCTCGTGATCGAGTGTGGGTACAGAAAGAGAAACAGCGCCGACCCCAGCACCATCGTCGAGTACGCGAAGTATTGCGACGGCGCGAGAAAGAGCGAGGACGGCCGAGGCCGACTGGCGAGCGCGCTCGCCGACATCGCGAAGATGTGCGACCAACCGCCGAGGCGCGCCGGAATCACGACGATGGCCGCAATGACCGTGACGTAGATCAGGGTGTCTTTGACGAACGCGATTAGTGCCGGCGCGCGTAGACCGCTGACGTACGTGACGGAGGCGAGCAAAACGAAAGCGATGGTCAAAGCGGGCACAGCTCCGGCGGCGCCGAGCACGCCGAACTGCCCGAGCACGGCGCGCATCCCGACGAGCTGCAGCGCCACGTATGGCATCGATGCCACCACTCCGGTGAGCGCGATGGCGACCTCGAGCGCGCGATCGTCATAGCGGTCGCGGATGAAATCCGCCGCGGTGACGTAGCCGCGGGCTCGCGCCACCGTCCAGAAGCGCGTCAAAACGACCAGCGCGATAGGATACGCGAGCGTGGCATAAGGCACGGCGAAAAAGCCCAGGGCGCCGACGCCGTACACGAGCGCCGGCACGGCGATGAACGTGTAGGCGGTATAGAGGTCGCCGCCCAGCAAGAACCACGTTACGATCGTGCCGAAACGGCGTCCCCCGAGCGCCCATTGTTCGAGGTCGCCGAGGTTCGCGTGGCCCCATCGCGCGGCGACGAAGCCGAGGACCATGACGGCGGCAACGGCGACGGCCAGAATGACGGCCGCGCTAGACACGGTCGCCCTCTCCCGTGAACGCGACGACGACGCCCAGGAGGACGGGCGTTACGACCACCCACGCGAGCTGATACCAATAGAAGAAGGGCAGTCCGGCAAGGGCCGGGCGTGCATGGTTGTAGAGCGGCGGCAGCAGCGTTCCGATAAACGGAAGGATCAGCAGTAGATACCACCACCGGCGGCGCATCCGCACTCGTTCACGCGGTCTCGGCCGCGGGCCTCTCGCGGGCAAGCGCTCGATAAAGGGTGGGCCGCGGTGCAAAGCCAACAACCCCCGTGCTCGGAGCACATTTTAAACAGCGAAAGGGCCATGACTATGTCCGTAAGCCAACCCCCGAAGGATACTCCGTTCGGACTCGAGCCCAACGTCGCCGCGGGCCTCGCCTATCTGTTCTGTCTGCTCGGCGGCATCATTATGCTCGTGGGAGGCGGAACCAACAAGTTCGTGAAGTGGGCCGCGGCTCAGTCGATCACGATCTGGGTGCTCTACTTCATCCTCTCGTTCGTGCTGAGCTTGATCCATCTCTGGCTGCTGATGCCGATCCTGTGGATCCTCGCGCTCGTCGTGTGGATCTGGACGACGATCACCGGCTTCCAGGGCAAGGAAGTGCGCGTACCGGGAGTCGACAACATCACGCAAAGCGTCTTCAAGTCGGCGCTCGAGTAGCGGGGCCGGAGCTCCGAGCCGGCAACCTCAGGCGCAGCAGCGGGCGCTCGAAGCCGTAGGTCACCAGCGTCGCCACCGCGATCGGCAGGGCGAACGCGTACGCCGTGTAGCGCTCCTGCCATGCGGGCTCGTGATGCGGCGCCACCCCGTATGGCGGAACGTGAAGCGCGAAGAGCTCGCGTGCAACCAGCTGGTGATACAGGTAGAGATTGTATGAGATCGTCGCCAGGAAGCGCAGCGGCGGATTGTCGAGCACGATTTGCCACCAGCGCGGGCTCCCGAGCGATCCCAGCGCGATGATGGCGAATGCGGCGCCGAGCAGCGGCCGGTAGTTGATCTGCCACACGCCGGCCCACTGGTCGCGGAAGCTGAAGGCGTACAGACTCTCGAGCAGCTGGATCAGGAAATAGCCGCCCGCGATCGCGACGATCGGAGCAAGATACGTCGCGCGCGAGCTGCGCCAGCGCTCGCCGAATCGCACGAAAAGCAGCGCGGCGATCATCCCGAACGCGAAGATGTCGAGATAGCCCGGCAAGTTCTCCTCCCACTGCGCGAAGTACGTCTCGTAGCAGCACTGCGCGAGCGCGACTCGCCAGATCCAGGCGATCGCGATCATCGCGCCCGCGGTCAGCCAGGGACTCCGCCTGAAGCACGCCCAGATCAGCGGGAAGACGCAATAGAACTCCACCTCGACCGCCAGCGTCCAGAGCACACCGTCGATGGTGCCGTAGCGGTCCGGGAACCAGGTGTGCACGAACAGCAGGTGCGTAAGCAAATCCGGGATCGTGGATGCGTTGGGCTGCACCTGCGCGTAACCGATCGCGTATGCCGCGGTGATCGAGAGGACGTATGACGGCACGATCTTGATGAAACGCCGCCACGCGAAATGCGCCCAGGTCGGAGGCGACGCTTCGCGGATCTGCGCCCGGATGAAGGGATACGAGATGACGAAGCCGCTAAGAAAAAAGAACAGGTGGACGCCGACGAAGCCGGTCGCCGGCAGGAAGGCGAGCCACGGCGGCGTGGCGAGCCACGAAATCTCCCAGACGTGGTACCACACCACGAGCAGCACGGCGATGCCGCGTAGGCCGTCGAGCACCCCAAGGCGTTCCTCCGTCTCACCCTTGTCATCCTGAGCGGAGCGACGCTGAGCCTGACGAAGCGGAGCGGAGTCGAAGGACATTGCGCGCAAGATACGGGCCGCTGCAGGCTGCCCCTGTTAGATCGCTAAACCGGGCAAGCGGCGCCTTCGCGTCCTTCGACTGCGGCGCTCCGCGCCGCGCTCAGGATGACACGGCCATTTGACGCCAAAAAGCGCGCTTGGTATAGTTGAGTCTCGGTCCCACCTGCGGGTGAGGCCGTTGTTTCTGTATTGACGCTTTTGGGAGACCGCGAAGAGAGCTTTGCCGACGATAAACCAGCTGGTGCGCCGCGGGCGCGAGAAGACCGAGCAGAAGGTCAAGACGCGGGCGTTCCGCGTGATCCTCACGGGTCCGAAGCCGGGCCACCCGGATTTACCGACGCGCACTTTCGAGGTGACCGGTAATCCGCAGCGCCGCGGGGTCTGCACGCAAGTCAAGACGGTAACGCCCAAGAAGCCGAACTCCGCGCTGCGCAAAGTCGCGCGCGTTAGGCTGACCAACGGCGAAGAGGTCACGGCCTACATCCCGGGGATCGGACACAACCTCCAGGAACACTCGGTCGTTTTGGTCCGCGGCGGGCGCGTCAAGGATCTGCCGGGGGTCCGTTATCATATCATTCGCGGGACGCTCGACACGGCCGGCACGGCCAACCGCAAGCAAGGCCGCTCGAAGTACGGCGCCAAGCGCGAGAAGAAGAAGTAATGCCAAGAAAAGGTCCCGCTCCCAAACGTCAGATTTTGGCCGACCCGCGCTTCAACTCGAAAGTGCTGGCGCGCTTCATCAACAAGGTGATGCTGCGTGGCAAGAAGTCGACTGCCGAGCACATTACCTACGGCGCCCTCGACATCGTGGCCGAGAAGACCGGGCGCGACCCGATGGAAATCTTCTCGCAGGCGCTCTCGAACGCGATGCCGCTCGTCGAGGTGCGGCCGCGGCGCGTCGGCGGCGCGACGTACCAGGTGCCGATGGAGGTTCGGCCCGACCGCCGTCAAGCGATGGCGATGCGCTGGCTGATCGGCTTCGCGCGCGCCCGCGGCGGACGCTCGATGGAAGAGAAGCTCGCAGGCGAGCTGCTGGACGCATCCAACAACACCGGCGCCACGATCAAGAAGCGTGAAGACACGCACAAGATGGCGGAAGCGAACAAAGCTTTCGCCCATTACCGTTGGTAGCTATCTTAAACTAACACCATGGCTGTAAGGGAATATCCGCTCGAACGCACGAGGAATATCGGCATTGCGGCGCACATCGACGCCGGCAAGACGACGTGCACCGAGCGCATCCTGTTCTTCACGGGGCGCGTCCACAAGATGGGCGAGGTCCACGACGGCGCCGCGACGATGGACTGGATGGTTCAGGAGCAGGAGCGCGGCATCACGATCACGTCGGCCGCTACCGCGACGACCTGGCGCGACACCCGCATCAACATCATCGACACGCCGGGACACGTCGACTTCACGGTCGAGGTCGAGCGGTCGCTGCGCGTGCTCGACGGCCTCGTGGCGCTCTTCGATTCGGTAGCCGCGGTGCAGCCGCAGTCGGAGACGGTCTGGCGGCAGGCGAACAAATATAAGGTTCCGCGCATCGTCTTCGTCAACAAGATGGATCGCGTCGGCGCCGACTTCTTCAACGTCGCGGACAAGATTCGCGAGCGCCTCGGCGCGCGCGCGGTACCGATTCAGGTGCCGATCGGTGCGGAGGACAAGTTCCGCGGCGTCGTCGACCTGTTCACGATGAAGAAGATCGTTTACACGGACGACCTCGGCTCGACCACGACCCAGGAAGACGTCGACGGCGAACTCCGGGAGCTCGCCCTCGAGTGGCGCCAGCATCTCGTCGAAGCGATCGCCGAGCAGGACGACGAGCTGCTCGAGATGTTCTTCGAAGGCAAAGAGCTGCCCATCGACCGGATGAAGACCGCGCTGCGCAAGGCGACGATCGAAGGCACCGTCCTGCCGATGCTTTGTGGGTCGGCGTTCAAGAACAAGGGCATTCAGTCGCTGCTCGACGCGATCGTGGAGTACATGCCCTCGCCGCTCGAGGCCAAGCCGATCGTCGGGCGCGACCCGAAGACGGGCGACCAGATCGTTCGCAAGCCCGACGATAAGGAGCCGTTCTGCGCGCTGGCCTTCAAGATCGCGACGGATCCCTACGGAAACCTCACGTATTTCCGCGTCTACTCGGGCGTGCTCAACAAGGGAAGCTACGTGCTGAACTCGCGTACCGGCCGCAAGGAGCGCATCGGGCGCATCCTGCGCATGCACGCGAATCACCGCGAGGACATCGACGCGATCGGCGCGGGCGACATCGCGGCGGCGGTCGGCCTGTCCGACACGCGCACCGGCGACACGCTGTGCGACGAGAAAGCGCCTATCGCGCTGGAGTCGATCACCTTCCCGGAGCCGGTGATCCACCAGGCGATCGAGCCCAAGAGCAAGGCCGACCAGGACAAACTCGGCCTGGCGCTCGCGCGTCTCGCGCAGGAAGATCCGACGTTCCGTATGCGCACGGACGAGGAGACGCAACAGACGATCATCGCCGGCATGGGGGAGCTGCACCTCGAGATCATCCTCGATCGCTTGCGCCGTGAGTTCAAAGTCGAAGCCAACGTCGGCAAACCGCAGGTCGCGTATAAAGAAGCGATCACCAAGATGGTCGAAAAGGAAGGGCGCTTCGTGCGTCAGACCGGCGGCAAGGGCCAATACGGTGACGTCTGGCTCCGGGTCGAGCCGCAACCGCCGGGAACCGGGTTCGTCTTCGAGTGGAAGATCGTGGGCGGCGTAGTGCCCAAAGAG
This sequence comes from Vulcanimicrobiota bacterium, assembly GCA_963752825.1. Taxonomy (GTDB): domain Bacteria; phylum Vulcanimicrobiota; class Vulcanimicrobiia; order Vulcanimicrobiales; family Vulcanimicrobiaceae; genus Cybelea. The sequence goes on from CAVVZF010000001.1 coordinate 2,412,463, forward strand.
TACGCCAAGGCGATCCAGGAGGGCGTGCGCGAGTCGGCGCAGAGCGGCGTGCTCGCGGGCTTCCCCGTGATGGATTTCAAAGCCCAGGCGTTCGACGGTTCGTACCACGAGGTCGACTCCTCGGAGATGGCGTTCAAGATTGCGGCTTCCATGGCGTGGAAGGAAGCCAACCGCGCCGCCGGCCCGATTCTGCTCGAGCCGATCATGAAGGTCGAGGTGACGACGCCCAAAGAGTACATGGGCGCCATCAACGGCGACCTGAACCGGCGGCGGGGTGCCATCCACTCGACGGAAGAGGCACCGGGCGGCGCGCAGGTGATCACCGCGCACGTGCCGCTCTCGGAGATGTTCGGCTATGCGACCGACATGCGCTCGGCGACGCAGGGTCGCGCGACCTACACGATGGAGTTCGCGCACTACGAAAAGGCGCCGAAGAGTGTAGAGGAAGAGATCGTCGCCAAGGCCGCCGGGAAGAAGCTCGCTCCGGCCTAGCCTCCGCCTCTCAGGAGGACCAACTGATTCTCTCGGCGGCGTCCGTTGACAGGGGTTCGTGCGCCCTGATAGTATTCCGTGGTCGTGCGCCCTCGGCTGAGGGCGTTTAACGCGTTAGGGTGGCAGAGGCAACCAGAACGCCTGGCCCCGTGTATTAGGAGATAGAATGGCAAAGCAAAAGTTCGAGCGCACTAAGCCGCACGTAAACATCGGGACGACCGGTCACGTCGATCATGGTAAGACGACGCTGACCGCGGCAATCATGCATTGCCTATCGACCGAGGGGCTGGCGCAAAAAGTCGGGGTCGATCAGATCGACAACGCGCCCGAGGAGAAAGAGCGCGGGATTACGATCGCCATCTCGCATCAAGAGTACGAGACGGCCAAGCGCCACTACGCGCACGTGGATTGTCCCGGCCACGCCGACTACATCAAGAACATGATCACGGGCGCCGCCCAAATGGACGGGGCGGTGCTGGTCGTCGCCGCGACCGACGGCCCCATGCCGCAGACGCGCGAGCACATCCTGCTCATGCGCCAGGTCGGCGTGCCCCGGATCATCGTCTTCCTTAATAAGGTGGACATGGTGGACGACGAGGAACTGCTCGAGCTGGTCGAGATGGAGATTCGCGAGTTGCTCAGCAAGTATGAGTTCCCGGGCGACGACACGCCGATCATCCGCGGTTCGGCGCTCAAGGCGCTGAACTCCAGCGGCAAGCGCGGCGACGCCGATGCGGACCCGATCTTCAAGCTGATGGACACGATCGACGACTACATCCCGCAGCCGCAGCGCGAGGTCGACAAGCCCTTCCTGATGCCGGTCGAGGACGTCTTCACGATCACGGGCCGCGGCACCGTCGGTACTGGAAGAGTGGAGCGCGGCCAGGTCAAGGTCGGCGAAGAGGTCGAGATCGTCGGTCTCAAGGACGAGACGAAGAAGACCGTCGTGACGGGCATCGAGATGTTCCGCAAGCTGCTCGACGCCGGCATAGCGGGCGACAACATCGGCGTGCTGCTCCGCGGCGTCGACCGCAACGAGATCGAGCGCGGACAAGTGCTGGCGAAGCCCGGCTCCGTCAAGCCGCACAAGAAGTTCAAGGCCGAGGTCTACGTCCTCTCAAAGGAGGAGGGCGGACGCCACACGCCGTTCTTCGGGAACTATCGGCCGCAGTTCTATTTCCGCACGACCGACGTGACGGGAACGATCAAGCTGCCGGACGGCGTCGAGATGGTCATGCCCGGCGACAACGTTCAGATGGACGTCGAGCTCATCACGCCGATTGCCTGCGAGGAAGGCCTGCGCTTCGCGATCCGTGAGGGCGGCCGGACCGTAGGCGCGGGCGTCGTCACGGCCGTCGCCGAATAGATCTTGCTGAACGTTCGACATAGGAAGTAATGGCGAAGCAGATGATTCGCATACGCCTCAAGGCGTATGATCACAAGGTCCTGGATCAGTCGGCGGAGCGCATCGTCGAGACGGCGAAGCGCACCGGCGCCTTCGTCAGCGGCCCCGTGCCCCTTCCGACCGAGATCAATCGCTTCTGCGTGCAGCGCTCGACCAACAACGACAAGAAGTCGCGCGAACACTTCGAGATGCGGACCCACAAGCGGCTCATCGACATCCTCCAGGCGTCGCCGAAGACGATGGACGCGCTGATGCACCTCGACCTGCCCGCGGGCGTGGACATCGAGCTCAAGGCGTAGCGGCGGCAAGCTTCGGGCCTATTCGTTTTGAATAGAGCTCCATGGAACTCAAACCGACGTATCTCGGCACCATGATCGGGCTCGCGACCGTCGCCTTCGGTCTCATCGCGGCGGGTGCGTGGAACAAATTTATCTCGGACGCGATCGCCCTGTTTCTAAAACCGGGCAACGGGGTGCTCGCCGAGCTGATCTACGCAATCATTATTACGATCGTCGCGATCCTCGTTATTCAGTCGCTGGCGAAGCTCGCGGAAAAGGAGGCGGCGCTGTCGGCGCGGCTGCCGTTCGGGAAGAAGCTGCAGGAGTAGTCCGCTATAGCGCGATGCGATAGCGGAGCGCCGCGCCGCCGCCGTGATAGGCCGCGACCATGCGGAAGCGTTCGATAAGTACTCCGCCATTAGCGGCGATCACGCGCTGCGAGGCGGCGTTCTCCGGACTAGTCACGATTTCGACGTAGGGCAGACCGACGGCGCGCGCCTCGGGAAGGATCATCGCGAGCGCCGCGGTCGCGTAACCACGCCCGCGTTTCCATTCCACCACGCTGTAACCCACGTGACCGTGGCACCACGCGGGCAGCTCCGGCGTGCCGACTTGCCAGCGTAGCCCGACGCTGCCCGCGAAGTCGCCGTCCCACATCCAGCGTTGGAAGCCGGGCAGCCGCGGGACTCTAGATCCGTCCGGCAGTACGATCGGTGCGCCGCGCGCCTCGAGGTCCTCGCACGATGCGATGAACGCCTCCGCGTCGGCAACGATCGCATCGAGCTCCTCGATCCGTTTCTCGGCTCGGCTCGTGCTCGGCGAATAGCCACGCTCGAGCGCCGCGATATACGCCGGCAGATATTCGGCCGCCGGTCGCAGGAGCGCGAAGCTCACCTCGGCTCCGCGGTCAACTCGACTCGGTTTCCAAAGGGGTCGCTGACGTAACAGTGCGGTCGTCCCTGGAATGCGTGCTCGTCGCGCTCGACGGCGACGCCGCGAGCTTCCAGCTTTTGCAACACTGCGTCGTAATCTGCGCAGACCAACGCCGGGTGCGCCTTGCGGGCCGCCTGAAAATCGGGATCGATTCCCAAATGAAGGTGGCGTCGCCGCTGCGCAGCCAGAGCCCCCCGCGGCTCGCGAGCTCGGGCGGCCTTGGGATCTCGTCGAAGCCGAGGAGCTCGACGTAAAACGCGCGCGCCCGCTGCTCGCTCCCCTGCGGGATCGCGATCTGCACGTAGTCGATGCGGCGAACGGTCAGGAGGCTGGGGAGTCGGCGGGCTTCTTCGGCGGCTTGCCGGCGCGAATCTTGAATGCGAGCTCCGGACGGTGCTGCAGCGGCGGATACACGTGCGCGCGCACCTCGAAGCCCTTTTTCTCGAGGCCGAGGCGCAGCGCGGCCTGTTGGACGCCGTGCAGGATGGCGGCGTTGAGCGTCTCGTCGGCGACGCCCAGGTCCATGAGGCTGTCGACGCCCTCTTTCTTGGCGAGGAGCGTCAGCCGAATCTCGCCGGGGATGCGCTCCGATTCGTGCTCCTCGTCTTCGGGATCGTGAAAGACGACGACGTGGCTGTCTTCGTACACGACCTCGTTGTCGCCCACCGCGTGCTCCCACGCCTTGGGCTCTTTGGTCCAGTTCGGCCGCGGGCCCAAGACCTCAGCGGGACTAAGAATATCCCGTTTCCGCGCAGCGCTCATGCGGCGCAGCTTCACCGTTCTCAAAAGGACGCCTGCCTGCCGTGCATGAAGGGTCCGTAATGGCTCTCTGGATTTCGGAATTGATCAGCGGGCCCGGGCAGCGCGTCTGGGAGAAGCCCGATCCCGAGCACACGTTCCGCGGGCGGCTCGACGGCACGCGCGCGAGGGCCGACGAGGTCGTCTATGAAGACGACGACGTGTTCGCGTTCCGCCACAACATCGATAAAAGCAAGGAAGAGTGGTGGGAGTACCACGTCGTCATCATCCCAAAGAAATGGTTTCCCACGATCCTCGACCTCGGCCTCGGCGACGCCAAGATCTGGCATCGCCTGATCGCCGGGATCCAGCGGGTGGCGCTCGCGTTGGGCCTCTACGACAAGGGCTTCATGATCCGCTTGGGAGTTCTGCCGCCGTATCAGCACACCGAGCACGTGCATATCCACATCCTCTCGGGCAAGCACACCTCGCCGCTGGTCGACGGCCCGCTCGCCGATGTCTCGTGACGCCGCTCGCCCCTCGCTTTCCAGCATTGCGCTGACCTTCGCGGCGATCTCCTCGACGGCGTTCGGCGGAGGTCAGAAGGCGAGCGTCCGACAGCAGGTCTTGAACCGCGGCTGGATGGACCGCGACTGCTTCATGGACGGACTGGAGATCTCACAGATCCTCCCCGGCCCGAACATCTTGAACCTCGCGCTGTACTGCGGTCAGCGGGTGCGCGGCGTCCCCGGCGCGGTCGCGGCATTCTTCGGCGCGAGCATCCCTCCGTTTATGATCGTTCTGATCGCGGGCGCGCTCTACTTCAGATTCTCGACGAACCCGTTCGTGCAAGGAGCGCTGCGCGGATGCGCCGCGGGCGCGCTCGGCCTGACCATCGGCAACGCGCTGGAGCTCGCGTGGGACGAACGCGCCGACTGGGCGCGCATCGCGCTGCTGGTCGTGACCGCGCTTACCGTGTCGCTCTTGCACATGCCGCTGCTGCTCGTCCTCGTGGTCTTCGGCGGCATCGGGATCGTCCACCAATACGTGAAGACGCGCAGGCCGAAACGATGAACGGCATCGCCGGCAATCTGCTGCATCTGCTGTGGACCTTCGCGCAGCTCTCGGTGCTGGGCTTCGGCGGCGGCAAGGGCATCATTCCGCAGATGCACTACGATGCGGTGACGCGCTACCAATGGGTGACGTCGCAGCAGTTCACGCAGTTCTACACGATCGGCAAGCTCGTGCCTGGCCCGACGACGATATTCGCGGCGCTGGTCGGCTACGCGGCCATCCCTGGGCGGCCATTGCTGGGTGCTGCCGTGGCGACGATCGCGATGTTCGTTCCGTCGAGCGCCATCATGGTGGCCTTCGACGCGCTCTGGGTGCGCTTCCAGGCGTCGCCGTGGCGCGTCATCATCTCCCAGGGCCTGGCGCCGGCGATCGTTGGACTGGTCTGGTCCAGCGTGTGGACGATCGCGCGCGGCGTGCAGGTGAGCGCGGTGGCGTATGCGGTCGCGGCGGTCGTGACGATCCTGATGCTCCGCAGCAAACTCAGTCCGCCCGTGCTGATCCTCCTGTCGGGCGTCGTAGGGGTCGCTGCGCTTCGCTAAGCGAACGACCGGCCATGCCCATCGAGCTTCACGAACTCCGGTCGCGATCGTTTCACGGTACGAAGCGCCGCATCTACCATCTGCTCGAGGAGATGGGCACCTCGGGCGATCAGATCTGGCCGTTCGCCTCGCAACCCTTCATGCGCTCTCCCGGGCCGCTAGTGCCGGGGCGCACCGAGGAGTGGCATCTCGGTATCCACGGCGTGCTCGAGGAGGCCGTTCCCGAGGAGCGGATCGTCTGGCGCTTTCGCAACGATGGATTCGATGGCACCCATGGGTTTCATCTGTCCAGCGAAGGTAAGGAAACGTTGCTCGAGTACCGCGTGAATGCGCTGCTATCCGATACGGACGGCCGACTATTATGGCGACGCTTCGAGGATCAATTCGAGCGCTCGACCGAGGCACTCTTCGACAAGCTCGCGCGCGTCCTGAAGCGCTAGTGTGGTGTCTCCCGACGCGATCGACTTCATCGACGTCGCGCGTCTGCTTTCCGACGAGGAGCGCCTCGTGCGCGACACGGTGCGAGAATACGTGCGCGAGCGAGTCCTTCCCAACGTCGCGGGATGGTTCGAGGCGGGGACGCTGCCGCGTGACCTGGGCCGCGAGCTCGGGCGCCTGGGACTGCTGGGCATGCATCTCCACGGCTTCGGCTGCGCCGGCGCGAGCGCGGTGGCGTACGGCATCGCGTGCCTGGAGCTGGAAGCGGGAGATTCGGGCGTGCGCAGCTTCGCGTCGGTTCAGGGCTCGCTCGCGATGTACTCGATCTATCGCTGGGGGAGCGACACGCAGAAGACGACCTGGCTCCCGCGGATGGCGCGGGGCGAGGTCATCGGCTGCTTCGGCCTGACGGAGCCGGATTTCGGCAGTAATCCGGCGGGGATGCGAACGCGTGCGCGACGCGACGGCAGCGACTGGATCCTGGACGGCACGAAGATGTGGATCACGAACGGATCCATCGCGGAGCTCGCGATCGTCTGGGCTCAGACCGACGCAGGCATCCGTGGCTTCATCGTGCCGCGCGATTCCAAGGGATTCGCGGCGTCGGACATCCATCGAAAACTCTCGCTGCGGGCGTCGGTTACGAGCGAGCTGGTGCTGTCGAATTGCCGCGTCCCAGCCGAAGCGCTGCTGCCGTTAGCGGAAGGATTGAGCGGGCCGCTGGCCTGCCTGAACGAGGCGCGCTACGGAATCGTCTGGGGCGCGATGGGCGCCGCGCGCACCTGTTACGAGACCGCGCTCGAGTACGCGACGACCCGTGTGCAGTTCGATCGCCCGATCGGCGCCTACCAGCTGACGCAAGAGAAGCTCGTCAACATGCTGATCGAGCTCAACAAGGGAACGCTGTTGGCGCTCCACTTGGGACGCGCCAAGGACGCGGGCCGGCTGCAGCCGGCCCAGGTAAGCCTGGGCAAGCTCAACAACGTGCGCGAGGCGCTCGCGATCGCCCGCGAGGCGCGAACGGTCCTCGGCGCTAACGGCGTAACGTTGGAATATCCGATCATCCGGCATATGAACAACCTCGAGTCCGTACTGACCTACGAGGGCACGAGCGAGATGCACGCCTTGATCGTCGGCAAAGAAATCACCGGCCTCTCGGCGTTTACGTAACCGAAATAGAACAAATGGAACGCTCGACGTATCTGACCTACGGCGGCTTCAAACGTAATCCGCCAGCGTGAGCGTCGCATCGCGTTCCACGCCGCGGGGGCCGCGGATGTGCAAGCGCACGACCGTGTCCGCGGGCCCCGAGAGCAGCGTGCGCAACGCCGCGAGCGACTGATTCGCCGCGGGGACGCCGTTGACGCTGAGCAGCACGTCACCCTTAGCTAATCTGGCTGCGGCCGCGGGTGACCCGGGGAGCACGGAGAGCACCGTGTACGTGCCGTCGGAATCGATCAGGAAGAGACCCGATCGATCGTATCCGAACGGCTGGTCGAAGAGCGGGCTCTTCGCGAGAAGCAAACGTGAATGCAGGTAGTCGAAGGTAAGATCGAAGCGGCGCCAAACGCCGCCGCCGACGTTTGCCGGCGTAAACGGATCGGCGAGCGCGCCCTGCGTCGCCACGCTGAACGACGTCACGACGTTGGAAAGACCGTACGGTCCGATCTGTAACGACGGCACTCGCCCGAGCCGAGCGTAGGACGCTCCGCCCACGCCGAAGCCCGTCACCGCCGGGGCCGTCTTCGCGAGGCCGGCTATGCCCGAATGCAACGCGAGAAACGGCGCGAGCAGCTCCAATGCGACGCGGTTTCCGGTATCGACCTCCGCCGTCGTCGCGACGCCGTCGATGGTGATCGGAATAATCGGTATCGTCCCATCGAAAAAGAACGGTATCGGCGCGGCGTCCGGCATCGCCGCGGGCCCCGGCGGCGGCATGGCCAGCGTGAGCTTCGAGCCGGCGTAGTCGACCGTCGCGAGGAAGCGGCTGAGGAACTGATAGCCGAGCATCCCGTCGATGCGCATTCCCTCGGCGACGCCGAACCCCGTCGCGATTGGCAAGACGAGCATGTATTGATTGCGGATCTGCGCCGCGCCGACTGCGACCATGTCGACGTGCGTGAACGCGGCGCCCTCGGTGGCACTGCCGACTCCGGACAGCCTCACGCCGCCGACGCTTCTTGCGTGCAGCGCCGCGGCAACGTCGGGCGTCACGATGTAATCGCCCCCGCTGTCGATCACGAAGGTATAGGGGCCGTGACCGTCCAGCATCGCATTGACGTACAAGTGGTTGTTGACGATTTGCAGCGGGACGCTGACGCTTAAGCCGCCCGCGATGGAATAGTCGTGTACGTTTCTGCCCGGCACGCGCATGCGCTCGGCGACGTCCACGTTGAGCTCGACGGAAGAGACGCGCTCGGAAAAGCCGTTGCCGGTCGAGGTCTGCGTCGAGCTCGCGAAGGGATATACGAGGCCGTCGACGCGCCGGTAGTTCGAATAGAGCGTCGTTATCGAGATGATGCCGACGGTCGTCTTCACTTGGTCGATCAGGTGCGTGCGCGGATCGATCCAGAGGTCCAGCTGGCTGCCGTTCGGCGGGGTGACGGCGAGCACGTCGTACTGGTTGCCGTCCGCGCTGCGCTGGCCGGCGTACACCACGACCGCGCCGCCCGCGTCGGCGCGGAGGTACCGGAGGTTGTCGAGATAGGCCTGATCGATCGCCTGGATGCGGCCGGCGGATCCGCCGTCGATCGTCACGAGACCGGCGTAGTCTTGGCTCCACGCGACCTTCCCGTCCCAGCCCGAGGCCCCGCTCAGCGGCCCGGCGTTCTGGTCGACGGTAAACCGCGCGCCGCGAACGTCGTCCCACTCCTGCGCCCGGCCAGAGATGCCGAGGCTCTCCATGCTCCCGACGGCGTGAATCGACTCAATCGAGGCGATCGCGCGGCTCAGCATCGCCCTGCGGAGCTCGTCCAGCACGCTCTTCGAGGAAGCCGACGCAGCCGGCGGGGAAACCGCGAAGGCTAGCAAAGAGGCACCCAGGAGGGCCGTAAGCGGTCGTCTCATCACGCGGCTTGATTTTACCGCACGGCCCTGGTACACTGCCGAAGTTGCGATTCACGCCGGTTCGCGATGCGTTTGCGAACCGGCGGAAGTGACTACCAATACGCCTGGGCCAGTTGCCCGGCAAACGCGCGAAAGTGAAGCATTGAAGAACATTCTGGGCCGGAAAGTCGGGATGACCAGCGTGTTCACCGAGGATGGGCGTTACGTACCCGTCACGGTGATCGCGGCGGGTCCCTGCACGGTCGTGGAGCGCAAGACTAAGGAAAAGCACGGCTACGACGCCGTCGCTCTGGGCTTCGAGCCGGTCAAGCGCAGCCGCGTCAGCCGCGCGCTCGCGGGTCACTTCAAGGAGCAGGGGCTGGAGCCGCTACGCTTCGTGCGCGAGTTTCGCGACGAACCCGAGGGCGAGCCCGGGCAGAGCGTCACCGTGACCGGCTTCGAGCCGGGCGACCGCGTCGACGTCGTCGGCATCTCCAAGGGGCACGGCTTTTCGGGCGGCATCAAGCGGCACAACTTCAGCGGCGGCGGCGCGAGCCACGGCTCGATGATCCATCGGCAGCCGGCGAGCAACGGCGACACGAACGCGGGCCGAACGACCAAGGGCAGCCGGCGCCCGGGGCACTTCGGCGTCGACCGCACGACGCTGCAGAACCTCGAGGTCGTCCGTGCGGACGGAGAGCGCAATCTGCTGCTGGTCCGCGGCGCGGTCCCCGGAGCGAAGAACGCCTTGGTTCTCGTGCGCCAGAGCGTCAAGACGCGGAAAGCCAACATCTAATGCTGCGGGAGGCGCCGGCGCCCGCCTTCCTGGAGCGCGAGCTCGAGGTCAAGCGCGACGTCATCTATCGCGCGGTGCATCGCGAGTTCGCGAACGCGCGCGCCGGCACGGCGTCTACCAAGAAGCGCGACGAGGTCGCCGGCGGGGGACGCAAGCCGTGGCGTCAGAAGGGCACGGGCCGCGCGCGCCATGGATCGATTCGCTCGCCGCAGTGGCGGCACGGCGGCGTCGTCTTCGGACCGCAGCCGCACGATTACGTGGAGTCGCTCAATAAGAAGGAACGCCGGCTCGCCTTCACGGCCGCGCTGGCCGACCGGTTCCGCAACGGCGCGGTGACGCTGCTCGACGCCGAAGAGTTCGCGGTCTCGAAAACCGCCGGCTTCGCGGCCCTGCTCTTCGGCAGCGCCAAGGCGGCGAAGAGCGGCCCGGCGACGCTGATTGTGTGCAGCCGCGACGACAAGAACGCGCAAGAGATCCGGCGCGTCAGCGGAAACCTGGCGCGCGTCGCCGTCACGGACGAGGGAGCGCTCGACGTCAAGGACGTGCTGCGCTTCGAGCGGATCGTGTTTACCGTGCCGGCCTACGACGCGCTCGCGCAGCGGCTCGCGGGCGAAAAGGAGCCCGACTGATGGACGCCCGCGACGTGATCGTCGCGCCGCGCATCACCGAAAAGGGGATGGCGGACGCGCTCGCCCAGCAGTACACGTTCGTCGTGCATCCGCATGCGACCAAAACGCAGATCCGCCACGCGATCGAGGAAATCTTCAAGGTGAACGTGCTGCACGTCAACACGATTAACGTGCGCGGCAAGGCCCGGAATTTCGCGCGCCGCGGGATGCGCACGAGCGGCAAGCAGAGCGACTACAAAAAGGCAATCGTCACGATCAAGGCCGGACAGAAGATCGAACTCGGCGGAGTCAACTACTTTGAACAATGAGCTATGCCGGTAAAAAAGTATAGGCCGACGTCGCCGGGCAAGCGGTTTCTCACGACACTCGACTTTTCGGATCTCACCAAGGTCGCGCCGGAGAGATCCTTGGTCGAGGTGCGGAAGAAGCACTCCGGCCGGAACAACAATGGCCACATCACGGTGCGCCACCGCGGCGGCGGCACGCGCCGGCTCTATCGCATCATCGACTTCAAGCGCGCCAAGGACGGCGTGCCGGCGAAGGTGGCGACGATCGAATACGACCCGAATCGCTCGTGCCGAATCGCGCTGCTGAACTATCGCGACGGCGAGAAGCGCTACATCCTCGCGCCCATCGGGCTGCAAGTCGGCGAGCTCGTCGAGTCTGGCCCCAACGCGGACATCAAGATCGGTAATGCGCTGCCGATCAAGAGCATCCCCGTGGGCACGGTGATCCACAACATCGAGCTGCGGCCGGGACAAGGCGGCAAACTCGTGCGCTCTGCGGGCGTCTCCGCGCAGCTCATGGCCAAAGAGGACGAGTACTCGCAGGTCCGGATGCCGTCGGGAGAGGTGCGCAAGATCCACATCGAGTGCCGCGCGACGATCGGCCAGCTCGGCAACATCGAACACGAGAATCAGGTGATCGGGAAGGCCGGCCGCACGCGTCATCTCGGCAAGCGCCCGAGCGTGCGCGGCATCGCGATGAATCCGGTGGATCATCCGCACGGCGGCGGCGAGGCCCGCTCGACGTCGGGGCGACCGCCGACGACGCCTTGGGGCGTGATGACGATGGGCAAGAAGACGCGCCGCAACAAGCGCACCACCAAGATGATCGTTCGCCGGCGGGGTTCGAAGTAGCATGGCTCGCTCTCTGAAAAAGGGTCCCTACGTTGCGGACCACCTCGTTGCGAAGATCGAACGGCTCAACGAAACGCGCGAGCGCCGCGTGATCAAGACGTGGAGCCGCGCCTCGACGGTGCTTCCGGCGATGGTCGGGCACACGATCGGCGTGCACAACGGCAAGACCCACATCCCGGTATACATCACGGAAAACATGGTAGGACACAAGCTCGGCGAGTTCGCGCCGACGCGGCACTTCCGCGGCCACGGCGGCGAGAAGGCCACGGTGAAGACGTGACCACTGGAAGTTCACAGGCGGTCGCGCATCTGCGCTTCGTTCGCACCGCCCCGCGCAAGTTGCGGCGCGTCGCCGACGCCATCCGCGGCAAGAGCGTGCGCGAGGCGCTGGTGTTGCTGAAGTTCGCGCAGGTCTACGCAGCCGAGCCCATCGAGAAGCTCGTTCGCAGCGCCGTCGCGAACGCGGGCAACAACCACGACATGAATGCCGACGACTTGTACATCTCGCGCATCACGGTCGACGGCGGTCCCGGCGGGCGCTTCACGAAGCGGCTCGATCCGCGCGCGCAAGGCCGCGCCGCGTTCAAGCGCAAGCGGCTCTCGCACGTGACGGTGATCGTTAGCGAGAACCCGCCGGTCAAGCGCCGCAGGAAGGCGGGCGCATCGGTGCAGGCGATGGAGAGAGTACGCCGGGCGACCGCGGCGGCCGCGACGCCGGCGGCCAAGCCGGCGCGCAAGAAGCGATCCGGGCGCAAACGCACGACAAAGGAAGCCAAGGAAGCGTAGATGGGACAGAAGATTCACCCGGTCGGCATGCGTCTCGGCATCACCCGCACGTGGGACAGCCGCTGGTTCGAGAAAAAGCACTACGTGGACTGGCTGCACGAAGACGTCGCGATTCGCAAGTCGTTCAATCGCTGGATGCGGTCGGCGTCGATCAGCAAGATCGAGATTGAGCGGCGTGCCAATCAGGCGCGCGTGATCGTCAACACCGCGAAGCCGGGCATCATCATCGGTAAGCGCGGCGTGGGCATCGACGACATCCGCAAGAACCTCGAACAGCTCACCGGCAAGAACGTCGCCGTTAACGTGATGGAGATCTCGCACCCCGAGCTCGACGCACGGCTCGTGGCGCAGAACATCGTCGACCAGCTCGAGAAGCGCATCGCCTTCCGCCGTGCCATGAAGCAGGCGATCATGCGGACGATGCGCGCGGGAGCGCGCGGCATCAAGGTGCAGGTCTCGGGCCGGCTCGGCGGCGCGGAGATCGCGCGCACCGAGCACAACGCCGACGGCAAGGTGCCGCTGCATACGCTGCGTGCCGACATCGATTACGCCCAGGTCGAGGCCTTCACGACGTTCGGACGCATCGGCGTCAAGGTCTGGATCTATCGCGGCGAGGTGCTGCCGGACCAGTCACGCTCGGACGGCGCACTGCGCGACCGGGCCGACCGCGGCCGCGAGCGTCGCGAGCGCGGAGGCCGCGGACGCGGGCGCGAGCCGCGCATGGCCCCGCCGCCGCGTCCCGCGCCTGAGCCCGTCGTGATAGAACCCGCGCCGGAGCCGGTAGTGCTGGAGCCCGCGCCGGAGCCGGTAGTGCTGGAGCCCGCGCCCGAGCCCGTGGCGGTGCAACCTGCGCCCGAGCCTGTGGTGGAACCTACGCCGGAGCCGGTACCTGCCAACGGCGAGGTGACGGAATAAGATGTTAACGCCCAAACGCGTCAAGTGGCGCAAGACACAGCGCGGCCGCATGTCGGGGGCCGCGACGCGCGGTAACTCGCTGAGCTTTGGCGACTACGGCCTGCAGGCGATGGAGCCGTGCTGGATGACCAATCGCCAAATCGAGGCGGCTCGGATCGCGATGACGCGTCACATCAAACGCGGCGGCAAGGTCTGGATCAAGGTATTCCCCGACAAGCCGGTCACCAAGAAGCCGGCCGAAGTGCGCATGGGTTCGGGCAAAGGCAATCCCGAGCTGTGGGTGGCCGTGGTCCGCCCGGGCCGCGTGCTCTTCGAGCTGTCGGGCGTTGCGCCGACGACCGCGCGCGAAGCGCTGCAGCGCGCCGCTTCGAAACTGCCGATCAGCACGAAGATCATCTCTCGCGAGGAGGCAGCGTGAAACACAAGGAGCTCGACGGACTGCGCGATCTCACCGTGAAGGAGCTGCAGCAGAAGGCCCGCGACGCCAAGGCTGAGCTCTTCAACCTGCGCTTCGCCCTGCGCACTGGACACCTGACCGACTTCAGCAAGATTCGGGCGATGCGCCGTTCCTACGCGCAAATTCAGACGGTCATTTCCGAGAAGCGACTCGCCGAGGCTGAGCATGGAGCAGCGTAGGGGCACCCGCCGCCTAAAGCAGGGGCGCGTAGCATCGAACAAGATGGACAAGACGATCGTCGTCGTGTCCGAGACGCGCGTGCCGCATGCGACCTATGGCAAGATCGTGCGGAAGTCGGCGCGCTTCAAAGCGCACGACGAGCGCAACGAGGCCAACGTGGGAGACCTCGTCCGGATCGTGGAGTGCCGTCCGCTCTCGCGCGACAAGCGCTGGCGGCTGGTCGAGATCGTGGAGCGCGCGCGATGATACAGCAAGAAAGCCGGCTCAAGGTCGCCGATAACAGTGGAGCGCGCGAGCTGCTCGTCATCCACGTGACGGGCGGCGGTCGCCACGTGTACGCGCACGTGGGCGACGTCGTCGTCGGCACGGTAAAGAGCGCGATCCCCGGTGCGGCCGTCAAGAAGGGTCAGGTCGTGAAGGCCGTTGTGGTGCGCACCAGCGCGCCGATGCGGCGCGGCGACGGTTCCGTCGTGCGCTGCGACGACAACGCGTGCGTGATCATCAAGGGCGAGAAGGATAATCTCGATCCTCGCGGCACGCGCGTGTTCGGCCCCGTCATGCGCGAGTTGCGCGAGCGCGGGTTCCTCAAGATCGCCTCGCTCGCACCGGAGGTGTTGTGAAATGATCCTCAAGGGCGACACGGTGATGATCCGCCGGGGAAAAGAACGCGGCAAGCGAGGAACGGTCAAGACGGTCCATCCCGGCGCGGGCATGGCGACGGTCGAGGGCGTCAATGTCGTGAAACGCCACACGAAGCAGGGCTCCAAGTCCGGCAACATGGGCGGCGCCATGCAGACCGGCGGCATCATCGAGAAAGAGGCGCCGTTGCCGATCTCGGCGCTGCAATACGTGTGCGAGAAATGCAAGCTGCCGACGCGCCTGCGCCATGGCCGCACCGCCGACGGGGCCGTGCATCGCATCTGCTCGCGCTGCGGCGAGCCGGCGCGCGATTCGGCCAAGGGAGCGTAGGGTCGTGGAACGGCTCAGAGAGATGTACCAGCAGACGATCCGCCCGCGCCTGCAGGAGCGTTTCGGCTACACGAACGTCAACCAGATCCCGAAGCTCGAGAAGGTCGTGGTCAACATGAGCGTCGGCGAAGCGATCGTCAATCCGAAGGCGCTCGACGCGGCGGTGAGCGAGCTGTCGGCAATCACCGGTCAGCGCCCGATCGTCACGAAGGCGAAGAAGTCGATCGCGGCGTTCAAGCTGCGCGAGGGCACGAGCATCGGCGCGAAGGTCACGCTGCGCGGCGACAGGATGTACGTCTTCGTGGACAAGCTGTTCAACGTCGTCCTCCCGCGCATTCGCGACTTCCGCGGCTTGCCCACGAAGTCGTTCGATGGCCGTGGCAACTACAATTTGGGGTTGCGGGAACAGCTCGTGTTTCCGGAGATCAACTTCGACAAGGTCGACAAGACCCGCGGCATGGACATCACGATCGTGACGACCGCGAAGACCGACGAGGAGGCCTCGGAGTTCCTGACGGCGATGGGGCTACCGCTCCAGAAGCCGGCGTCGGGCCAAGGGAAGCAGAGATAAGCTAAATGGCAAAGACGAGTTTGATCATCAAGTCGCGTCGTGCACCGAAGTTCCAAGTGCGCCGGCACAACCGGTGCCGGGTCTGTGGCCGGCCGCGCGGCTATCTGCGAAAGTTCGCGATGTGCCGCATCTGCTTCCGCGAGAACGCGCACGCCGGCGTGGTGCCGGGCGTGACGAAGGCGTCATGGTGAGGGAGACCAGCAGATGGCAGTAACCGATCCGATCGCCGACATGCTGACACGCATTCGCAACGCGAACACCGCAAACCATAAGACGGTGGACGTGCCGGCGTCGCGCACGAAGCAGGCGATCGCGAAGATTCTTCAAGACGAAGGCTTCATCGAGGGCTTCGAGCGGCTCGCGGAGGGTCCGCTGGGGACGATCCGCATCCAGCTGCGCTACGGCCCCGAGAAGGAGAAGATCATCACCGGTCTGCGGCGCATCTCGCGCCCCGGGCTGCGCGTCTACACGGGCAAGACCGAGATTCCTCGCGTGCTCGGCGGGTTCGGTTTAGTCATCATGTCGACGCCGCAGGGGATCATGTCCGGCAAGCGCGCGCGCAAGCGCGGCATCGGGGGAGAGGTCCTTGCGTACGTCTGGTAAGGGAGTCGCGCCGTGTCGCGGATAGGAAAGCTGCCGGTGACGGTGCCGTCGGATGTCGACGTTAAGGTCGAGGCCGGCGAGGTGCTGGTCAAGGGGCCGAAAGGACAGCTACGCCAACGCATCCTCACGGATGTGGTCGACGTCCGCCTGGACGACGGCAAGGTGATCGTCGATCGCAAGGGCGACGCGAAGCAGCATCGCAGCGCGCACGGCCTCACGCGGACGCTGATCGCGAACATGGTCGAGGGCGTGAGCAAGGGGTTTCGCAAGAGCCTGGAGATCAGCGGCGTCGGCTATCGCGTTGCGAAGTCGGGCGAGCGGCTCAACTTGAGCCTGGGCTTTTCGCATCCCGTGGCGTTCACCGCGCCCGAGGGCGTGGCGCTGACCGTCGAGGGTCAAACCAAGATCCATGTGGAGGGGATCGATAAACAGGCCGTCGGCCAGGTGGCCGCGGACATTCGACGGCTGCGCAAACCGGAGCCGTACAAGGGCAAGGGCATACGATATGAGGGCGAGCGCATTCGCAAGAAGCTCGGCAAGGCCGGAAAGGCGGCCAAGAAGTAGTGGATAAGGCGCAAGCTCGTCGCGCGCGCCACGTTCGGCTGCGCAAGAAGCTCTCCGGGACGCCGGAACGGCCGCGGCTGTGCGTGCGCCGGTCGCTGCATCACATCTATGCGCTCCTCGTCGACGACGCGAAGGGGCACACCCTCGCCGTCGCGTCGACGCGCGACAAGTCACTTGCGAGCGAGCTCCAGTCGCGTACCAACGTCGCCGCGGCCGCGGCCGTCGGCTCGGCCATCGCGGCGAAGGCCCAGGCGGCGGGCATCTCGCAAGTCGTGTTCGATCGGGGCGGCTATAAGTATCACGGTCGCGTGCGCGCCCTCGCGGACGCCGCGCGTGAAGCGGGGCTAGCGTTCTGATGCAGTACCGTGGCCGTGAACGCGATTCGAGCGGACTGGAAGAGACCGTGGTGCGGGTCAATCGCGTCGCCAAAGTCGTCAAGGGCGGCAAGCGCTTCAGTTTCAGCGCGCTCGTGGTGGTCGGCGACCGGAAGGGCAAGGTCGGCTTCGCGATCGGCAAGGCCGGCGAGGTGCCGGAGGCCATTCGCAAGGCCGTCGAACAGGCGCGCAAGAATCTGATTACGGTGGCGATGGTCGAGCGGACGATTCCGCACGAAGTGCGCCACGAGGTCGGCGCCGCGACGGTGCTGCTCAAGCCCGCGGCTCCGGGCACCGGGGTGATCGCGGGCGGATCCATGCGAGCCGTGCTCGAGCTGGCCGGCATCCACGACATCCTCACGAAGTGTCTCGGGACGACCAACCCGATCAACGTCGTGATGGCAACGATCTCGGCGCTGCGGTCGCTGCGCACCGCGGAGCAGGTGGCGGCGATGCGCGGCAAGACGGTCAACGAACTTTACACCGCTGCGGGCGAGACGGCATAACCATGGCAGAGAAACAGCTTCTCAAACTCGGCGATCTCAAACCGGCGCCCGGCAGCCGGCCGAAGCGGCAACGCATCGGACGTGGCCACGGATCGGGTATGGTCAAGACCGGCGGCGAGGGCGGCAAGGGTCAGACCGTGCGCTCCGGCGGCGGCAAGGGACCCGCCTTCGAAGGCGGCCAGACGTCCTGGTCGCGACGTCTTCCGCATGGGCGCGGCTACTCGCAGAAAGCTCGCGACACCGGACACTTCCGCACGCGCTTCGCCGTCGTGAACCTGCGCCGGCTCGCGCACTGGGATCCGGCCGTGGAGATCACGCCTGAGTCGCTGCGCGACCGCGGCCTCGTCAAAGGCATCCTCGACGGCGTCAAGATCCTCGGCACGGAATCGAACGCCGCGCTCCCCGCGGGCCTGCGGCTACGCGACGTGTTTTTCTCGAAGAAAGCGCGCGAAGCGCTCGCCGCCGCCGGCGCCGATCTCCCAGTGTCATAATGTTCGATAATCTCCGCGCCGCGGTGCTCGTCCCCGAAATCCGTCAGCGGATCGCGTTCGTGTTCTTCGCGTTCGCGTGGTTCGTGTTCATGATCCACGTGCAGCTTCCGAACGTGAACCAGGAGGCATGGCAGCACGTTCTGCAGAGCGGCGCGTTCTACAACCTCTTGGGCTTCCTATCGGGCGGCGCGCTGCAAAAACTGTCGATCATCGCGATGGGCATCACGCCGTACATCAACGCGTCGATCATCATGCAGCTGATGACCGTCGTCTTGCCGCAGCTGGAGGAGATGGCCAAGAAAGGCGGCGAGGAGGGGCGCAAGAAGATCAGCCAGTACACGCGCTGGCTGACGATCGTGCTGGCGACCGTTCAGGCGTCGTTCATGGCGATCTCGATGGAACGCTCGGGCGTGTTCTACGACACGTCGATGTGGTATCTGCTCTACGCGATCGTCGCCATGGTCGGCGGTACGCTGTTCTTGATGTGGCTCGGCGAGCAGATCAGCGACAAAGGGATCGGCAACGGCGTTTCGCTGATCATCTTCATCGGCATCGTGCTGCGCTACCCGCAGTACGTGAAGCAGACCTACGCATCTGCCAGCCAGGGCGCGGAGTCGCTCCTGAATCTCGTGCTGTACATCCTGATCGCCGTCGTGATCATCGTTTCGATCGTGTTCCTCTACCAGGGCCAGCGCCGGGTGCCGGTCCAGCAGGCGCGCCGCGTCGTCGGACGCAAGATGTTCGCCGGACGCTCTACGTATATTCCGCTGCGCCTGAACAACGCCGGCGTCATCTCGATCATCTTCGCGATCTCGATCCTGCTCTTGCCGCAGCAGGCACTCTCGTGGTTCGGCCGCGGCCAGGCGATCACGGGGTCCGGAATCTGGGCAGCCATCCAGCACGGAATGCAGAATTTTTCCGCGTGGCTGAACGTCTGGTTCACGCCCAACGGCGTGTTCTACAACATCGTCTACTTCTTGCTGGTCGTCGTCTTCACGTTCTTCTATAGCTCGGTCGTGCTCAACACGCGCGACGTGGCCGACAATCTCAAGAAGACGGGGGCATTCGTACCCGGCATTCGCCCCGGACAGCCGACGGTCGATTACCTCAACAAGATCCTGATCCGGATCACCACGGCGGCCGCGATCTATCTCGGATTGCTCGCCGTCCTGCCGGGCGCGCTGCAGCGCGGGCTGTCGGTCACGACGTTCTATCTCGGCTCGACGTCGCTGCTGATCGTCGTCGGCGTGGCGCTGGACACGATCACCCAGATCGAGGCGCGGCTCGCCATGCGCGACTACCGCGGCTTCATCAAACGCTAAAGGCCGCGCGCCACATGCGAGTGGTTTTTCTCGGGCCGCCCGGCGCCGGAAAGGGAACCCAGGCGCGCCTGCTCGAGCAGCGCTTCGGGCTGCGCCAGATCTCCACGGGCGACATCCTGCGCGCGAATCGCGCGCGCGGTACGAAGCTCGGAAAGCAGGCCGAGGGCTACATGCGCCGCGGCGAGCTCGTTCCCGACGACCTCGTCATCCACATGATCGAGAGCGAGCTCGAGCACACGGGAAGCGGCTTCGTCATGGACGGCTTTCCGCGCACCGTTGCCCAGGCAGAGGCGCTGGACGCGATGCTCGTACGCCGGCGTGAGCCGCTGGGCGCCGCCGTGCTCTTCGCGGGAGACCGTGCCGCCCTGATCGAGCGGCTCGCTTCGCGCTGGACTAACCCGCGCAACGGCCGCACCTACAACGCCATCACCAATCCGCCCAAGGTGGCGGGTATCGACGACGAGGACGGCGGCGAGCTGATTCAGCGCGAGGACGATCGCGCCGACACCATCGCGAAGCGGCTTGAGGTGTACGACGCGCAGACCAAGCCGCTGACCAAGTACTACCGCAAGAACGGCAAGTTGCTCGAAGTCGACGCGCTCGCGAGCGTCGATGCGGTGGCCGACCGGATCGCCGGCGCGATCGGCGCCGAGCAGCGCGCATAAGCGGCGCGATGATCACGCTGAAATCGCCGCGCGAAATCGAGCTGATGCGGCGCAGCGGCAAGATCACGGCGACGGTGCTGACCGCGCTCATGAAGGCCGTGCGTCCGGGCATCGCGACGAGCGAGCTCGACCGCATGGCGGAGGAGCAAATTCGCGCGGCGGGCGGCGTGCCGACGTTCAAGGGCTATAACGGCTTTCCGGCTTCGATTTGCGCGTCCGTCAACGACGAGGTCGTGCACGGGATCCCCGGATCGCGCGTCTTGACAGAGCGCGACTTGCTGTCGATCGACATCGGGACGACGCTCGAGGGCTATGTGAGCGACAGCGCCGTGACCGTTGCAGTGGGCACGATCTCTGCCGAGGCGCAACGCTTGCTTGACGTCACGCAGGAATGTCTGACGATGGGCATCGCGCAGATGCAGCCCGGCAAGCGCCTCGGCGACATCGGCGCCGCCGTACAGGCCCACGCGGAGAAGCACGGCTACGGCGTGGTGCGCGAGTTGGTCGGTCACGGCGTCGGCCGCGCCATGCACGAGGAGCCGCAGGTGCCCAACTACGGCGACGCCGGGACCGGGCTCGAGCTGCGACCCGGCCTCGTCCTGGCCATCGAGCCGATGATCACTGCGGGCGGCCCGCGGATTCGAATCCTAGGCGACGGCTGGACAGTCGTAACGGCAGATGGTAAACTCGCAGCGCATTTCGAGCACACGATCGCGGTGACCGAGAGCGGGCCGAAGATCCTGACCCTGCGCGACTACGCGGAACCCCCGGAGATCGAACGCTTTCGCCCGGCACGCGAGGCGATCGCCTAGATGGCCCGCCGGCGAGGAGGGCGCCCCGCGCGCGCGAAGGCGTCCGCGGAGAAAGCCGCCAAGACGGCGACTCCCAAGGAAGAGGCGATCGAGGTCGAGGGGACGATCGTCGAACCGCTGCCCAACGCGATGTTCCGCGTCGAGCTGGCGAACGGGCATCGCGTCCTCGCGCACGTCTCCGGGAAGATCCGGATGAATTTCATCCGCATTCTGCCCGGCGATCGCGTGCTCGTAGAGCTCTCGCCATACGACCTAACCCACGGCAGAATAACGTACAGGTATAAGTAATAACATCATTCCTCACGTTGTCATCCTGAGCGCGGCGCGTAGCGCCGCGGCCGAAGGACGAAGGGCGAAGGGCGAAGGGAAGCATGACGCAGCAGAAAACCAAGAGTAGAAGAAAATGAAAGTTAGACCTTCAGTAAAGAAAATTTGCGAAAAGTGTAAGATCATTCGGCGGCACGGCCGCGTGCGGGTGATCTGCGAGGTCAATCCCAAACACAAGCAGGTTCAAGGTTAAAAGACTCCAAGGATGAGGAATAGTTAAAAAAGATGGCTCGTATTGCCGGTATCGATCTCCCGCGCGAGAAGCGCGTCGAAGTCGCACTTACGTATATCTTCGGCATCGGCGCGCCCACGGCGCGCAAGCTACTGCAGCACGCGGGAGTCGACCCGAACCTGCGCGTGAAAGCGATGACCGAGGAGGACGAGAAGAAGCTGCGCGACGCCATCGATTCGCTGCAGCTGCGCGTCGAGGGCGACCTTCGGCGCGAGGTACAGGGCAACATCAAGCGCCTAATGGACATCGGCTGCTATCGCGGGCTGCGCCACCGGCGCGGCCTGCCCGTGCGCGGCCAGCGCACCAAGACGAACGCGCGGACGCGCAAGGGTCCGAAACGCACCGTAGCCGGGAAGAAAAAGGTCATCGCCAAGAAATAGCCGCCGCGTGAGAGCGGTGATCACCGCCGGCGGCCGGATCGACGGCGCGTTCGCGGAGGGTGCCGGGACGCGCGTGAAGGCGCTGGCGCCGGTACGCGGGCAGACGATGCTGGCGCGTATGATCGCATCGTTGCGTTCGGCGGGTGTGGGTCGCATCGCGGTGATCGGCGGAGACGAAGTCCGGGCGGCGTGCGGCACTCAGATCGACCGTTTCGTCGACGAAAGCGTCTCGGGCAGCGAAAATCTTCTGCGCGCGCTGCGCGCGTGGCCGGACGACGGCGAGTCCCTGCTCTATGCGACCAGCGATCTACCTTTCGTCACGGCCGAGGCGATCGAGGCGTTCGCCGCCCGCGTTCCCACCGGAGCGCTCGCCGTCGCGCTCGCGGAATTCTCCGACTTCCAACGGCGCTTTCCCGATGCGCCGCCCGCGTACGGCATCACGCTCGCCGGCGAGCGGGTCGTCAACGGCGGCGTCTTCCTGCTTCCCGAGGGAAGCACGCAACGCGTCGCGGCGCTCGCGGCGCGCTTCTTCGACGCACGCAAGAAGCCATGGCAGATGGCGGGCCTCGTCAGCCCCGTCGTACTGATCCGCTTCCTGTTGCGCCGCCTGAGTGTGGCGGATCTCGAGGCGATGGCAGTGCGCGTCTTGCAGTTGCCGGCGCTCGCGGTTCGAAGCTGTGCGCCCGAGCTCGCTTACGACGTCGACACCTTCGCGGAGTACGGCTATGCGTGCGCGTACGGCTAACCCGCTCGCGCTCGCGCTCTTCTGGCTCGGCGTGCAGGCCGTGTGGGGCGCGCTGCTGGGAATCTCGCTGCAGGCACGCTCGAAAGAGCTCGTCCCCGCCGACGCGCTGATCGCATACAGCCGCCTCGCGACGGCGGGCGCACTCGTGGCCGCGGTGACGCAGGTCGTGATTGGATTCTGGTCGGATGCGCGGCGCCGCCGGCAGAGCCGGCGCGTAGAGTTCTACGTCGTGGGGGCGCTGGGCGGGGCCGTGGCCCTCGCGTTCTTCTACGACGCGCGCACGTTTGCGGCGCTGACCGTCGGATTCATCCTTCTGCAGGCCGCGCTCAACGTCGCGATCGGCCCGTACCAGGCGATCATTCCGGACTTCGTCGAGCGCGTGCGCATCGGCAGGGCGTCATCCTGGATGGCGGCGCTGCAAGGAGTCGGTAACGCCGTGGGCGCGCTGCTGGCGGCGTTTTTAACGAATGCGCGTGCGCTCAGCGCGTCGCTGAGCGGGCTCCTGCTGGCGACCTGCGCCGTCACGGCGTCACACGCCGCACACCTGCCGGTGCTCGATGCGCCGGACGAAGCGCGACGCAGGTTTCGCGTCACGCGGCCGTTCGTCGACCTCTTCATCTCGCGCGCGCTGGTCTACGTCGGCTTCTACACGCTCCTCGGCTATCTGCTGTTCTACGTCACGGACGTCCTCGGCGTGACCGCCCTGAAAGACGCGAGCCGGGAGACCGGAATCCTGATCGTGGCCTTCACCGTGCTCGGCGCGGTCGGCGCACGACTGGCGGCGCGCGCCACGGATCGCCTCGACAAGCGCCTCGTCGCCACCCTGGGCGCGGCCGGGTTCATCGTGGGCCTGGCCGTCTTCATCGCCACCCAGGCGACCGCAGGAGTCGCCGTGGCCACGCTGCTGGCCGGGCTCGGCTGGGGGATCTTCCTGGTGGCGGATTGGGCCATCGCGTGCCGAGTGCTTCCCCCGGGCGCCATGGCCGCCGGCATGGGCATCTGGAACCTCGCGGTCGTGTTGCCGCAGATCGTGGCGCCGGGCCTGACTGGGCTCGTCCTGCAGCTCCTCCATCTGACGCTCGGAGCCGACGCCCCGCGGGTCGCCTTTAGCCTAGCGCTTGGTGAGACTTTGGTAGGAATCGCTTGGCTTTGGCGTTTATCTCGTTGCGCAATAGGGGAATAACCGCTATCGTGTGTTTGTGCGAGCAGCAACGCACCAAGCGTCCGCTCGTATTATTAGGCTGGTGAGGAGGCACCTCACCGGCATTTTGAGTTTATCCATAAGGAGGCACTCGTGAAACGACTGAGCACCGGACTACTCGCCGCGCTGATTGCAGCGCTGTGCGGGTTGAACGCGGTCGCAGCTCCGTCGGCGACGCAAGGAAACAATGGAAACGGCGTCGCTCAGACGGGCTCACCGCCGCCGGCAGACTTTGGAAGTCCGCCGTCCGGCCAGATTCCTATTCTCTATAACGATCACCACGTCTATACAAAACCCGACATCCTCAAGCAGGGTCGTGTCTTGGCGGCACTCGTCAAGGGCGGCACGCTGTTGATTCCGTTGCGCTCGATGTTCGAACAGATGGGCGCGACGGTTTCGTGGGATGCAGGCAGCAAGACCGCGACGGTGTCGAAACCAGGCGCCGAGGTCAAGGTTACCGTTGGTAAACCGGAAGTGGTAATCAACGGCGAGTCGCGTCCGCTGGACGTGCCGCCAATGGTCTATCAAGGCGTCGTACTCGTTCCCGTCCGTGTGATCTCGGAGGGCATGGGTGCGTACGTTCAGTGGGTTCCGGACCGGCATTTGGTCGTCGTGCGGTATATCCCGGCGACGCCACCGCCCAGCCCGGCACCTCCGCCGCCTCCGGCACCGCCGCCGCCGCCACCGCCTCCGCCGCCCACGCCGCGTCCCCTGCTTGGGGAGGCCTTCGTAGCGGGCGACTACATCTTCTCGCCGCAAGTCTACAATGAGTTCAATCCAGGCAGCCACAGCAACGGCGGCAACGGCGGCTATGCCGTGCGCGGGGGAGGCGAGTTCAGCCTCGGGAGCATCCCGTTCATGCTCGAAGGCTCCTACGAGCGCTGGCCGTATCCGCATAACTGTACGACGGTCGGCGGCGTCCCGCAGGCGGACTGCTACGTCACCATCATCGGTGGCGGCGGCAGTTCGCCGGTTACGACCAACACGAACCTGTACGATCAGGACGTGGACGGCCGCTTCGCGGTTCGCGTCCTAAAGCCGCGCATCTACATCGGCGTCGGCTACCTGTGGGTCTCGAACAACTACGGCTACCCGAACCTGAACGGCGTGGGCTTCGGCGGCGAGAAGCTGCCGGATCTCAACCAGCCGCTATCGTTCTTCGGCAGCATTTGGTACTACCCGAGCGTTTCAGGAACGGCGAACTTCCAGATCGAGAACCCGTTCCCGAGCACCGGGTTTACGACCCACAGCCTGAACCTGGCGTATAGCATCCTCAAGTACCAAGTCGGCGTTGACTACGTGATCGGCAACAGCCCGGTCTTCATCGAGGCCGGCTGGATGGGAGACAACTGGTCCAACAAGACCAACGCCCCGATCAACCGCACCTACAACGGTCCCTTCGCGGGGCTGGGCCTGCGCGTACTCTACCCGTAGGGTCTCCGGAGGGAGTCTAGCTAGCTGGGGCTCGGTCATACGGCCGGGCCCCATGTCATCCTGAGCCCTTTGTTGACCCCGCTTCCGCTCCTAGGGTAAGATACTCACTTGGCGCCTGTGGGCGCCGTATTGCCCTGCGCCCTAGAGAGATCTTTTTTTGGCTGCCAAAAAGCAAACCAAGTCGCGCCGCAAGCGCGAGGTGAAGAACGTCCAAGCCGGCGTCACTCACGTTCACGCATCCTTTAACAACACGATCGTAACGATCAGCGACCCCCACGGCGGCGTCATCTCGTGGGCGTCCGCCGGAAACCTCGGCTTCAAAGGCTCGAAGAAGTCCACGCCGTTCGCCGCGCAGATGGCCGCCGAAGCCGCCGCGCGCAAGGCGATGGAGCACGGAATGAAGTCCACCGAGGTTCTCGTCAAAGGCCCGGGGGCGGGGCGCGAGGCCGCGATCCGGTCGCTCCAGGCAGCCGGCCTCGAGATCACGATGATCAAGGACGTCACGCCGATCCCGCACAACGGCTGCCGCCCGCCCAAGCGGCGGCGGGTTTAAGCATGTCGCGCTACACCGGGCCGGTCTGCCGTCTGTGCCGTCGCGAGACGGCCGCGAGCAAGACCGGCGAGAAGATCAAGCTGTTCCTGAAAGGCGACCGCTGCCTATCGCGCAACTGCGCCGTCGAGCGCCGCGGCACGGCGCCGGGGCAAAAGACCGCCGGCAAGTCGCGCACCAAGGTTTCGGAGTACGGGCGGCAGCTGCGCGAGAAGCAGAAGATGCGCCGCTACTACGGCGTGCACGAGACGCAGTTTGAAAACTACTTCCGCGAAGCCGCGCGCTTCCCGGGCCAGACGGGACGCACGTTTCTCCAGCTGCTCGAACGGAGGCTCGACAACGTCGTCTACCGCCTGAGCCTCGCGACCAGCCGCGCACAGGCGCGCCAGCTGGTGACGCATCGGCATTTCCGCGTCAACGGACGAACAGTCAACATTCCGTCGTACGTGGTGCGGCCGGGCGACGTGATCTCGATCGCGCCGGGCAGCCTGAAGTCGACGGTGTTCCAGGCGAACCTCGAGGTGGCGCAGAGCCGCCGGCCGCCCGAGTGGCTCGAATGGAACGATCAGGACAAGACCGCAAAGGTGCTGCAGCCGCCGCCGCGCGAGCAGATCGACACTCCGGTCGACGAGCAGCTGATCGTCGAGTACTACTCGCGATAATACTAAACGCATAACTCCGCTGCTAGGCGTACGATCGTTCGTCGCGAGGGCGACGGGCGGATAACGTAAGCAGCAATAAAGGACAACGACAACACGTGACCATGTTAGAAGCGCCGGTCGGCGCAAGCATCGAAGTGCGCGAACGGCGCGACAACTACGCCAAGTTCGTGATCGAGCCGCTCGAGCGCGGCTTCGGCATCACGCTCGGCAACGCGCTCCGGCGCGTGCTGCTCAGCTCGATTCCGGGCGCGGCCGTCACCTACATGAAGATCGACGGCGTGCTTCACGAATTCTCCACGATCCCGGGGATGGTCGAAGACACGATCGCCTTGATGCTCAACCTGAAGGGGTTGCCCGTCAAGCTCAACAGCGACGAGCCCAAGGTGCTGACGCTTTCCGTCAGCGGCGCGCGGGACGTGACCGCGGCCGACATAGTGCCGGACGCGGACGTGGAGATTCTAGAGCCGAGCTATCGGCTGTGCACGCTCTCGTCCAGGGACGCGAAGCTGACGATGGAGATCGGCGTCGAGAAGGGGCGCGGCTACGTGATGGCCGATCGCCAGCGCAACGTCGAGCACATGATCGGCCTGATACCGCTGGATTCGATCTTTTCGCCGATCCGCAAGGTGAACTTCACCGTCGACGACACACGCGTCGGGCAGAGCGTGGACTACGATCGCCTGACGGTCGAGGTGGAGACGAATGGCTCCATCACGCCCGACGAGGCGCTCTCTATGGCGGCGTCGATCATGCAGGAAGAGCTCGACCTGTTCGTGTCGTTCACGAATCGCGCCGAGCCGCTGCCGGAGACGCCGCCCAACGAGTGGGACATCCCGGTCGAAACGCTCAACCTCTCCGTTCGATCGTTCAACTGCCTCAAGCGCGCGGGGATCTCGAAGGTCTCCGAGCTGCTCGATCTCACCGAGGACGAGATCATGAAGATGCGAAACTTCGGCAAGAAGTCGCTCGACGAGATCAAGCAGGTTTTGGCTGAGAGGGGGCTGACGCTGCGCCAGGCGTAGCGTACGAAACGCATGCCGCATTCAATCGCATACAAACGGCTCTCGCGCACGGACGGCCACCGCAAGGCACTGCTGCGCAACATGGCCACATCGCTCTTCAAGCACGACAAGATCGAGACGACCTCGACCAAAGCGAAAGAGATCAGCCGGATCGCGGAAAGGTGCATCACCGCCGCGATGGAGGGGGACCTGGCGGCGCGGCGCCGCTTGGCCGAGTTCATCACCGAGCCCGCCGTGCTCAAGAAGCTCGTCGAACAGATCGCGCCGGCGCTGAAAGGCAGAACCGGCGGCTACACGCGCATCACCAAGACGCGGGTGCGCCCGGGCGACGCCGCCGAACTCTCGCTGATCGAAATCGTAACGTAAACTCCCGTCTTGTCATCCTGAGCCGCGCGCGGAGCGCGCGTGTCGAAGGACGCGCGTGCCGATAACGATCAGTCGAGAACAATGAGCTACCAAGAAGAATCGGAAGCGCTCGACCGCGAGATCCTCTCGGTGATCGAGGGGTGGCATCGTCGCGGCGAAACGCTGGACGACGCGGCCTTCGACGACCTCGCGTTGCGCCTGTTCGCGTATCAGCTGCGCTACAACGCGCCGTACGCTCGGTACACCGCGCGTCTCGGTTTCACGCCGGAGTCGCTGCCGGGCTCGTGGGAGGAAATTCCGGCGGTCCCGGCCCCCGCGTTCAAAGAGGCGGCGCTGACGACGTCCGATCCGGCCCGGGCGGCACTCGCGTTCGAAACCAGCGGCACGACCGGACCCGCGAGCGGGCGCCACTACATGGAGACGAGCGCGCTCTACGACGCGGCACTCCTGGCGGCGTTCGATCGGCTCGTTCTTTCCGATGGGGCACGCCGGCGCTACCTCAACCTCGTGCCGAACCCGGTCGAACGCCCGGCATCGTCGCTGGGATACATGCTGCGGCGCATCGCCGACGAGCGCGGCGAAGGGAGAACCGGCTGGTATCTAACCGGTAACGAGCTCCGCTTCGATGATTTCGCGAGCGACGCGCGCGCGGCGATCGCGGAGGGTCAAGCGGTCTTCGTGGCCGCGACCGCGTTCGCGCTCGTACACGTGCTCGATGCGATGGAGAGCGCGGGCGTGCGCTTCGCGCTGCCGCCCGGATCCCGGGTGATGGAGACCGGCGGCTTCAAAGGACGCTCGCGCGTTGTCGACCGCGCGGAACTCTACGAACGAACCGCCGAGGCGTTCGGGCTCGCACCGGATGCCATCCTCGCCGAATACGGCATGACCGAGCTGACGTCGCAGTATTACGATGACGCCTCGACCCGCCGCAAGATCGGGCCGCCGTGGCTGCGCGCGCGGGTTGTCGGACCCGATCGCAAGACGCTGCCTCACGGCAGCGCCGGCGCGCTGCTGCACGTGGACCTGGCGAACCGGTCGTCGTGCGTAGCCGTTCAGACCGAAGACCTGGGCGTGCAGCGCGACGGTGGGTTCGTCTTGCTCGGCCGAGAGCGGGACGCCGCGCCGCGCGGCTGTTCGCTCGATGCCGAACAGCTTCAGAATTCCTTCATGGCCTAGTGCTACGCTGCACGAGTTACCGTGTGGCAGGGCAAAACGGTGGTTGCGATGTTGCTCGTTGCGTGCGTGTCGTGCGCCGCGCACACGAGCACGTCGGTGCTTCCGCCCGATCCGGTCGACGGCACCCTCAAGATCCAGCACGTCGTCTGGATCATGCAGGAAAACCGCAGCTTCGATAACCTCTTCCAGGGGTATCCCGGCGCGGATACGCGCTCTTCTGGAGAAGACTCGCACGGGGACGTCATACCACTCGCGCCGATCTCCTTCACGGCCGGCTACGACATCGAGCACTCGTCCCCATCGTTCTTCAAGGCCTGCCGCGGCAGGGGAAAGCTTCCCGGCACGCGCTGTCGCATGGATGGCTTCAATCACGAGGTCTTGCATTGCTATCAGCCGTACCCGCCGCACGCGCAGTATGGCTACGTCCCACGCGCGCAGACGAAGCTCTATTTCACGATGGCGCACGAATATGTGTTGGCGGATCGAATGTTCGCTTCGAACCTCGATCTGAGCTACGTGTCGCATCAGTACATGATCGCTGGGCAAGCGAACCGGGCAGTCGACTATCCGAGCGGCCCATGGGGGTGCAGCGTCCCGGGCGACCGAATCGCGACGCTGACCGATCGCCGCACGTACGGCCCGACGATTCCCGTCTGCCAAGACTATCGCACCCTCGGCGACGAGCTCGACGCGGCGGGGCTCAGCTGGCGGCTCTATGCCGTCTCGCGCTCCTCGCAGTGGATAGCGTATCGTTCGATACGGCACATCCGCTTCGGCCCCGATTGGGACGAGAACGTCGTGACCTCGTCGGAGCAGGTGATCGTCGACGTCGCCCGGGGCCGGCTCGCCGACGTTACGTGGGTGACGCCGTCGTGCAGGCACTCCGATCACGCCGCCTGCGGCAGCGCGACCGGACCGGGGTGGGTCGCCGACGTCGTCGACGCAATCGGCGAGAGCAAATTCTGGAGCTCGACCGCCATCTTCATCATGTGGGACGAGTGGGGCGGGTGGTACGACCACGTGAAGCCGCCGTACGAGGGCTTCGACGGGCTCGGATTCCGCGTGCCGCTGCTGATCGTCTCGCCGTACGCAAAACGAGACTACGTATCGCACGCGCAATACGAGCACGGCAGCATCCTCCGCTTTATCGAGGACCGCTTCGGTC
The DNA here is from genome assembly GCA_963752825.1 of Vulcanimicrobiota bacterium. GTDB lineage: Bacteria > Vulcanimicrobiota > Vulcanimicrobiia > Vulcanimicrobiales > Vulcanimicrobiaceae > Cybelea. The sequence continues at coordinate 2,442,444 of CAVVZF010000001.1, forward strand.
TGCGGCGGCTCGGCGCCAGCGACGCGCGCGCGAACTCGCCCGCGGCGGATTGTTTCGACTTCACCCAGCCCCCTCGCAAATTTATCCCGTTCGAAAAACCGTTGTCGGTCGGGGACGCGCTGCGCGCCGAGCGCACCGAGGGCACGCAAGAACCCGACGCCGAGTAGGAAGCCTTCAGACTCTCTTCACGCCCTAGTTGTAGGCTGCCGGCATAGCAACCAATAGCTTACAGAACGAGGAGAGCAAATCATGGTTTTTCTCTGGCGCGCCACGGCCGGCTTTGCAATGGCCGGGCTGCTCGCGGCCTGCGCGCAATCCGGGACGTCTGCGTTGGTGCCGAACGCGGCGCAGAATCAAGCCCCAGCCGTCAGCCACGCCGCACCCGCGTTAGCACAGGCCGATCCCACCGGGCACAACGGGGGCCGCGTGCTGTACATCGCCGACATCGACGGACAGCCGGGCCTCGGTCAGATCCACGTCTACACGGCAAGCATGAAGAACCCGCAGCAGATCCGCATGATCACCAACGGCGCGGGCAGACCGTTCGGGCTGTGGGTCGACTCGAACAACGTGCTCTACGTCGCGAACCAATCCAACAAGCTGCCGGCGAGCGTGACCGAATTCAAGCCGGGTGCGTCGTCGCCATTCTTCACCATCTCCGATTTCAAGGGTAATCCCGGGAGCGTCGCGGTCGATAAGGCCGGCAGCGTCTACGTCAACGAGAACGTGCAGGACGAAGGCTGGGTGCAAGTGTACGCGCCGGGCAAAAGCGTGCCGGAGCGTTCGATCGACACCGGCGTCGGCGGCTACGCGTTCAACCCGGGCAGCATGGCGTTCGATCCGCAAGGCGATCTCGTCGTCGCCGAGCAGGCAAAGCTTGCGCTCCGAATCGTCAGGATCGCGCCGGGATCCTCGCAAGCGCAACCCATGAACCTAGATCTCACGAACATCGATGGACCCGGCATGGGCATCGACAAGGCCGGCAACATCTACATCGGGAGCGACCAAGGCGCGTCGATATCCGTATTCCCCGCGGGTCAGACCAAGCCGTCGCGCACGATCTCCAACGTCGCGGCGTACGGACTCACCTGGGTGACGGCCGACGGCGCGACCTACCAGGCCAGCGGCGAATCGAGCGTATCGGAGGTCGCGCCGGGTGCGAGCGGGCCGACCGTGACGTTCAGCTGCGAGTGTTCGGCGCAGGGCGTGGCGGTCAGCAGATAGATAGGGGCTAAACGACGCGGATGATGCCCATCATGCCGTGATCCTCGTGGAACAGCATGTGGCAGTGGAACACGAACGTGCCGCGCGGCACGTGGCGGAAGTCGAGGATGATCTTCGTGATGCGCGGCTTCACGAGGGGATAGTTGGGGTCGCGGCGGTTCGGCAGCAGCGAACCGACCGGGACGAAGACCGTGTCGGCCATCAGCGGTGTCCCCGGCACGCTGCGGCTCTGGACGAACGCCATCTGGTGAATGTGGAACGCGTGCGATTCCATCGTCGTGTTGACTAGGTACCACTCTTCCACCGAACCGCGCTTGACGACGATGTCGGGGTTTGACGGGACGACCGCGCCGCTCGCGTACTCCGGCCAGAACGGATGCTCGTGAAAGTCTCGATTCGTGATTTCCGTGATATAAAACGCTAGATGCGCCGGGATCTTCCCGTTCTTAGGAAGCGAGTATTCCGTAAAAGAGAATGCCCGGCGCCGGACGAGCGCCGGATGCGCGCGCACGTAGGCGACGAGACGTCCGGCCGGCGTGTCCGCGACGACGGCCGGGCTCGAGCGTAACGTGACCCTGGGGGTCCCGGTTTCAGCGCCGGCCGCGATCTTCAGAAGGTCGTGATGCATCTCGAAGAACGCGTCCTTGCCCTCGCAATAGTGCTCGGAGGACAACATCAGCTTCTCGCCGGGACCGGCCGTAACGAGGATGTCGGCACGCGACATGGACGTGAGCATCAGCTCGTTCGCAGCCACGTACTTCGAAAGCGGCCGCTGCAGGTCGCTCGAGATCGGGACGCCGTCGAGCGCGACGAGCTGGAACGGCACGATGCGCCCGGACGCGTCGTGCATTTGCAGTCTCGTCCCGGAATCGGACGTGCCGTTGACGATCCGCAGCAACTGCGGCTCTCCTGCCGGTACGTCGAGCGAGGCCGGGGTATAGGCGCCGTTCAACGTGACGAGCACCTCGGAGCTCGTCCCGTTGCAGCCGGTTAGATCGGACGTCACCCCGCCGGCCGTCATCGGAAACGTCACGGGCCACGGCGGCGGATCGAACGGATCGTACGAAACCAGCGGCGCCGCCGGCCGCGACGCCTCATACGCAGCCCCCGCGGGCACGATGGCAGACCCATCGGGCGCGAACGGATTGTCGGCCACGAACGGAATCCGATAGCGCACGACGATCACGTGCTCGGCGGAGCGCGGCAGCTGCGGCGTGTCGGGCTCGACGATCCACACGCCGTCGAGACCCTCGGCCACCTCGTCGTCGGACGATCCGTGCGCGTGCGGGTGATAGAGGTATGTGCCGGGCGGCTGCGTCGCCGGAATCGTGACGTGATACTCGCATGCGTGCAGCGGGTTGCTCAGCGTCGAGAGGAAGATGTTCTCCTGCGTCTCGGGCCCCTCATAGCCGTGAAGGTGCAGGTTCGTGTCACCCGGCGGTACCGCCATGTAACGGTCGTCGATCGTGTGATTCAAGTAGCCGACGTAGTGGTTCGTTACCGGCGCCGGCATCGCCATCGGCATGCACTCGGGAATTGCCGTCGACGCGACGCGATCGGCCTTGCTGGTTCCCGCGATGTCGTTCACGATGCGGATCGCGAAATGCGCGCCGCGATGCACGCGAATCGTCGGAGCAACCGTCTGCATCGCGCCGTTCCAGACGTACGTATAGCAGTAGCGCTGTGCGAGGCCGCGGCCGTCCGTATGAACGGTTAGGATCAACTCGTGTTCGCCGGTGGCGTTGCGTGGAAGCTGCGCGACGTCGACGTCGGGAGGCTCGACGAGCTCGCTCGGGGCGGTGTGCGGTCCGCAAAACGATGGCGTGGGCCGAGCGCCCGCCGCCGCGCTGGGCGACAGCGCGCCCGGGCCGATCCAGACCAACAGCGCGACGAGGCCTGGCCAAACAAAAAGCCGGCTGCCCATATAGCAACCGGCTTTCGAGGCCAGTCGGCATTATCATCCTGAGCGAAGCGAGCGTTAGCGAGCGGAGTCGAAGGACCGCCGTGAGGTAATAATGCCGCTGTTGAGGCCGCTCATGGAAAGCCCGCCGCAAAAACGGGCGTGCTCGACCTTCATGCAGCGGTCCACCACGACGTCCATGCCGGCCTCGTCGGCCAAGGCGATCGCCTCCGGGTTGACGATGCCGTACTGGAACCAGACGGCGGGGATGGCGAGCGCGATGGCCTCGCGCACGACGCCGAGCGCCTCGGCCGGCCGGCGGAACACGTCCACGACGTCGGGCGCGCCGCGCTCGCGCGCATAGGCCTCGAGTGACACGAACGCGCGAACCCCGTCGATCTGCTCGATCGTCGGATTGATCGGCGTCACGTCGTAGTCCGACCGCGTGCGTAGGTAGGAGAAGACGGTGTAGCTGGGCCGCAGCGGGTTGGCCGACGCCCCGACCATCGCGACGCTGCGGATCCGCCGCAGCAGGTCGCGTCGCTGCGACGGCGTCGTCAGGATCACGATGCGGGCGCTTGTGCGGCGACCGGCGCCGCGGAGCGCAGCGCCTGCCCGAGATCCCAGATCAGGTCCTCGACGTCTTCGAGGCCGACCGAGAGCCGCACCGCCTCGGGCTCGACCCCCGCGCTCTGCAGCTCCTCGTCGGAAAGCTGCGAGTGGGTCGTCGAGGCGGGATGGATGACCAGGCTCTTCGAGTCGCCCACGTTCGCGAGATGGCTCCACAGCACGAGCGCGTCGATGAAACGCCGGCCGGCCTCGCGCCCGCCGCGCACGCCGAACGTGAAGATCGATCCGAGCCGCGGCTCGCGGACCCAGGCAACTTCCGGGCGCGTTCGCAAGAATGCCGCCACGGAGCGAGCGTTGGCGACGTGACGCTCCATGCGTATCGCGAGGGTCTCCAGGCCGAGCAGCGCGAGCCACGCGTCCATCGGCGACATCTGCGCTCCCACGTCGCGCAACACTTCGTCGCGCGCGCGCATCAAGAACGAGTACTCGCCGAACGTCTCGGTGAAGACCTTTTGGTGGTAGCCCGGGCTCGGCGTGGAGAGCAGCGGGAAGCGTCCGTTGTCCCACGGGAACTTGCCCGACTCCACCAGGACGCCGCCGATTGCGGTACCGTGGCCGTTGATGAACTTCGTCGCGGAGTGCACGACGACGTCGGCGCCGTGCTCGATCGGCCGGCACAGATACGGCGTCGCGAAGGTATTGTCGACGACGAGCGGGATGCCCGCCTCGTGCGCCGCCGCCGCGAAGGCGCGCAGGTCCGCCACGACGCCCGACGGATTGCCGACCGTCTCGACGAAGAGCAGCTTCGTGTTCGGACGGATGGCAGCGCGCACGGCCGCGAGATCTTCCGCCGAGACGAACGAGGTCTCGATTCCCATGCGCTTGATCGTCACGCTGAGCTGGGTGACGGTTCCGCCGTAGACGTTCTGCGTGCACACGAGATGATCGCCGCTCTGCGCGAGCGACAGGACGGTGCAGAGCTGCGCCGCCAGGCCGCTGGAGAAGGCGAGCCCGCCGAGACCGCCCTCCAGGCTGGCCATGCGCTCCTCGAACGCGGCGACCGTCGGATTGCTGATCCGGCTGTAGATGTGGCCGTAGCTGCGCAGCGCGAAGAGTTCCGCCGCCTGCTCGGTCGAGCCGAAGACGTAGGCCGACGTCTGGTAGATCGGTGCGGCGCGCGCGCCGGTGAGGGGGTCCGGCGGCGTGCCCGCGTGGAGCGCCCGCGTGGAGAAGCCGAAATCCCGCTCGTTCTGCATCATCGGAGGTTCTCGTCCTTATTTCGCCTTATACTGTTCGTATCATGGGCATGACACTAACCGAAAAAATTCTCGCCCGCCACTGCGGCCTGGAACGGGTCGAGCCGGGGCAAATCATCAACGCCAAGGTCGACCTCGTGCTGGCCAACGAGCTGTCCGCGGCGGTGGCCATCAAGGTGATGCGCGGCATCGCCGGCGCCAAGCGCGTCTTCGATCCAAGCCGCATCGCGCTCGTTGCCGATCACTTCGTTCCCGCGAAGGACGCGCAGTCCGCGTCGCTCGTGAAGCTCATGAAAGACTTCGCCATCGAGCAGGGCATCGAGCATTTCTTCGACGTCGGACGGGGCGGCATCGAACACGTCGTGCTACCGGAGGAAGGGCTGGTCGCGCCAGGCGAGCTGATCGTCGGCGGCGACTCGCACACCTGCACGTACGGTGCGTTCGGAGCGTTCGCGACCGGCATGGGCTCTACCGATATCGCGGCCGCGTTCGTGCTCGGCGAGGTCTGGCTCAAAGTGCCCGCCTCGATCAAGCTGGTGTACAGCGGCAAGCCCGGTCCGACGGTGTACGCGAAGGACATCATGCTCCGCACCGTCGGCGAGCTCGGCATCGACGGCGCCACCTATCGCGCCATCGAGTACCACGGTACGACGGTCGACGAGCTGTCCGTCACGGGACGCATCACCATGGCCAACATGGCGATCGAGGCCGGAGCCAAGAACGGCATCTTCCATGCCGACGCCAAGACGATCGCGTACGTCAAGGAGCGCACGAACCGCCCGTTCGTGGTCGAACGCGCGGATCCCGACGCGGCATACGAGCGCGTGATCGAGATCGACGTCGGCAATCTCGAACCGCAGGTCGCCTGTCCGCATACGCCCGACAACGTCCATCCGATCTCAGAGGTGACGCGTGAAGACCTTCCGGTGGATCAAGTCTTCATCGGCTCGTGCACGAACGGTTACATCGAGGACCTGCGCGTCGTCGCGCAAATCCTCGAGGGCAAGCGGATCGCGACCAACCTGCGCGTGATCGTCAATCCGGGATCGCAAAAGGTCTGGATGCAGGCCGCGCAAGAGGGCATCCTCACGGTGCTCGCCGCGGCCGGCTGCGCGGTCAACACGCCCGGCTGCGGCGCGTGCTTCGGGGGCCACATGGGAACGCTCGGCGACGGCGAGCGCGCGATCTCGACGACCAACCGCAACTACGTGGGACGGATGGGATCGCCGAAGGCCGAGATATATCTCGCCTCGCCCGCGACCTGCGCGGCCTCGGCGCTGACCGGCCGCATCACCGATCCCCGCGTCGTCCAATACGCTGGAGTGTAACGATGGAAGCCACGCTGCGCGGACACGCTCACAAGTACGGAAAGAACGTCGACACCGACGTGATCATCCCCGGCAAGTACTGCAACATCATCGATCCGGTCGAGCTCGGAAAGCACGCGCTCGAGGGCCTCGATCCCGAGTACACCGGTCGCATGCGCGCCGGCGACATAATCGTGGCCGACACCAACTTCGGATGCGGATCGAGCCGCGAGGTCGCGCCGATCGCAATCAAGGGCTCCGGGACCTCAGCGGTGATCGCCAAGAGTTTTGCGCGAATCTTTTATCGCAACGCGTTGAACATCGGCCTGCCGATCTTCGAGTCTTCCGAGGCCGTCGACGGCATCGAATCCGGCGACGAGATCGAGCTGGAGCCCGAGTCGGGCACGATCCGAAATATCACCAAAGGGGAAACGTACCGCTCGGCGGAGTTTCCGCCGTTTATGCGCTCGCTGATCGACGCCGGCGGACTCGTTCCGTACGTCGAAAAACGCCTCGCCGAACAGGCCGCTAAATAGGGGTTACGGCGGCGTATAACCACCGCCGGGTTGACTGATGCCGCCCGGCGACGCGTTGACGTTATCGATCCACTTTTCTTTTGCGCGATAGGACGCCGTGAACGGCAGCTCGCTGCCGGCCGTCGTGAGCATGCCGATCATGTCCGTCGTGCCGTCGAGCTTGCCCTCGAGCAGCAGCGTGGTACCGTCCGGCATGGTCACGATGAGGCGCACGTCCTCACCCGCCACCGTTCCCGATAACGGATAACGCTTGCCGCGCGAATCGAGGTAGGTCCCGGTCAACGCCGAGCCCTCTTGCGCGATCTTGAAGTGGGTGTAGTCGGTGGTGCTGGGATGCTGGATCTGCACCTCCCAGACGCCGTCCAGCCCCTTGCGGGCGTTCCGAGGCGGGGTCGGCGAGGCCGCAGGCCGTGGCGCCGGAGCCGCGGGCGCGAGCGTCGCGCTAGGCGTAGGCAGTGACGCGTTCGGCTGGAGAGCCTGCGGCGTCCCGATCGGCGGCGGGGTCGGCGGCGGGGTCGCCGCCACGGCGGGAACGCGCCCCCCGAGGGCGCCGGCCAGCGTCAGCGCCGCGCTGGCCGAGCCAGCGATAAAAAGGAATGAGAACGACTTCACGGGGCTGGTTTTTGGGCCCGCCGGTGCGGCTCCTTCGCGAATCGAGCGAGCCCAAACTCGGCAAATTTGCACGCCCTGATATAATGCAGGGGCTGTGAAGAGCAAGATTCATCCCAAGTGGTATCCCGAGGCCCGCGTGCACTGCGCGTGCGGCAACACCTTCGTCACGGGCTCGACCCTGCCCGAGATCTCCGTCGAGATCTGCGCCGCCTGTCATCCGCTGTTCACGGGTCAGCAGAAGCTCGTCGATACGGCTGGGCGCGTCGATAAATTCAATCAGCGCTCCGCTGCGGCGCGGCAGAAGCAGGAAGAGGCCGCAATCCGCAAGGCGGCCCGCGAGGCGAAAAAGGCAGCCGCCGGACTTTAGGGAGCGCCGGCCTTGAACGACGCGTTGACCGCGCGTCTCGATTCGATGGCCCGGCGCTTCGACGAAATCGAGGTGCAGCTGGCCAATCTCGGCGGCGCCTTCGATCAATCCCGTTACACCGCGCTCGTCAAGGAGCGCGCGCAGCTCGAAGCCCCCGTTGACACGTATCGCCGGCTCGCGCGAACGCACGCGCAAATAGCCGCGAACGATTCGCTCGCGCGCGAGAGCGACGGCGAGCTGCGCCAGCTGGCGGAAGAAGAGAACGAAGGTTTGCGCGAGCGCGCCGCGGAGCTCGAGGGCGAGCTCGCGCGTCTCATGATGCCGCGCGACCCGAACGATTCGAAGGACGTGTTCGTCGAGATTCGCGCCGGCACCGGCGGCGACGAGGCGGCGATCTTCGCCGGCGACCTGGCGCGCATGTACATGCGCTTCGCCGAGACCGCGGGCATGAAGACCGAGCTCGTGTCCGAGAGCCCGAGCGAGGCCGGCGGCTACAAGGAGATCGTCTTCGCGCTCAAGGGCAACGACCCGTACCGCTTCCTCAAGCACGAGTCCGGCGTGCACCGCGTGCAGCGTGTGCCGGCCACCGAGGCGCAGGGCCGCATCCACACGAGCACGGCCACGGTCGCGGTGCTTCCCCAGATCGAGGACGACGTCGAGGTCGAGATCAAGCCGTCGGATCTACAGATCGACACGTATAAGGCCTCGGGGGCGGGCGGCCAATACGTCAACAAGACGGAGTCCGCCATTCGCATCACGCACGTACCGACCGGCATCGTCGTCGCGTCGCAGCAGGAACGCTCGCAGCAGCAGAACCGCGAGAAGGCCATGCGGATGCTGCGCGCCACGCTCTACGACCGCAAGCGCCGCGAGCAGGAAGACGCCGTCGTCGAGATGCGCCGCTCGCAGGTCGGCAGCGGCGAGCGCTCCGAGAAGATTCGCACCTACAACTTTCCGCAGGACCGCGTGACCGATCATCGCATCAACCGCAGCTTCGGAAACATTCGGGGAATCATGGACGGAAATCTGGGTTCGATTGCCGACGAACTGATCGCGGACGAGCGCGCTCGACTAATGGCTGGCGAGGCCGTTTGAGAGCTCGGGCTGACGCTACATCTTCCCTCGCGGACGCCGGTTCGTCTACCATCGATGAGACGCTGTCGCACGGGATCTCAGTTCTTTCGGAATCGAGTGGTTCGGCGCGGACGGATGCGTTGATTTTGTTGGAACACGTCATCGGGCGGGCGCGGGAATGGATCGTTGCGCATGGTGATGCGCAGCTTTCCGAAGCGGACCTTACTCTCTTCATTGATGTATGCGAGCGGAGACGCGAGGGCGAGCCGGTTGCGTACATCACGGGAAGTGCGTGGTTTTACGGCCGTGAGTTTATCGTCAACAATTCGGTCTTGATCCCGAGGCGGGAGACGGAGCATCTCGTCGACGAGGCCGTCGGGTTTCTTCGAGGTCTCGCCATGGCGGGCCGGGTGCTCGACGTCGGAACGGGGAGCGGTGCGATCGCATGTAGCATCGCCGCCGAGACCAACGCCCTCGTGGATGCGACCGACCTGTCGGCCGAAGCTATCACGATTGCCGCGCTCAACGCGGCGCGGCTCGGGGTGGGCGATCGCTGCCGTTTCGTGTGCGGCGGCCTGGCGGCGACCGTCTTGGGAGAGCGTTATGACGCCGTCGTCGCCAACCTGCCGTACGTCCCGACGGCCGATCTGCTGCCGGCGCCCGATCCGACCTCGTTCGAGCCGCGCATCGCGCTCGACGGCGGCCCCGACGGTCTGACCGTTTACCGCGCGCTGCTGCCGGGTATTGCAGACCTTGTCACCGCGAACGCCGTGGTTCTCTTGGAAGCCGCCCCGCCCACGATCGACAATTTGATGGAACTCGCGCGAGTCTCGCTGCCAAACTTCACCATGTCGATCGGGCGCGACTATGCGGGCCTCGCGCGCTACGTGAAAGGAACGACGCAATGACCGATTCGAGTCTCCTCATGCCCGGTGCGGACGAAGCCTATCGCGCGTCGCGCGAGCGCCTGCGTGCGGCGGAGATCGATCTCCGCGATCGGATCGAGGCCGTGGCCGCCATGCGGCGCAGCCTGCCGCCGGGCCCGGTCGTGCCCGACTACACGTTCGTCGAGAACGGCGACCGCGTCCACCTCTCCGAGCTTTTTGAGAACGACAAGCCTTATTTGATCCTCTACCATCTCATGTACTGGGCCGACGAGGATAACTTCTGCCCGATGTGCTCGCTCTGGCTCGACGGCTTCAACGGAATCGTGCCGCACGTCACGCAGCGTGCGAATTTCGTCATCGCTTCCCGCGCGCCGTACGATACCCTCCGAGCCTGGGCCGCCCGGCGCGGGTGGGATCGGCTGAGGCTTCTGTCCGACGACGGTCCCGCATTCGCGCGCGCGATCGACGCCGAGGACTCCGAAGGCAACCCGGACTCGACGGTCGTCGTCTTCGAGAGAGACGGCGACACCATACGGCACGTCTACACCGCGCACCCGATGCTGGAAGACCGCGAGCGCGGTATCGATTTGCTCTCTCCGATTTGGCATCTGTTCGATCTCATGCCGTCCGGCCGCGCCGACTGGTACCCGACCAACGCCGCCTTCGAAACCTCACTCCACACCCTCGCAACCCCAGCTAATCGCCACTTAGCGAGTGAAGGCGTTACGTAGGGCTGCGGCGGCGTGTGAATGCGCCGCGGAGCCACGGAGGGCGGGAGCGGCGCAGAGGCCGAGTGCGGCGAGGCGCCGGATGCGCCGACCAAACGGCCGCCGGAGCCCTATGTTGCGCCCGAGGAAGCGGCACAGAACACCGGTTGCCAGGTACGTAAACGATGGAGGGCGAACTGAAACGACCCGAGATGGCGAAGTATATCTTCTTCACCGGGGGCGTTGTGAGTTCGCTCGGCAAGGGCATTACCGCTGCCTCCCTCGGGCGGCTCCTCAAGTCACGCGGCCTCAGCGTTTCGATCCAAAAGCTCGATCCGTATATTAACGTCGATGCGGGGACGATGAACCCGTACCAGCACGGCGAGGTCTTCGTTACGGAAGACGGGGCGGAGACCGACTTGGATCTCGGGCACTACGAGCGTTTCATCGATGAGAATCTTCAGCGTGCGAACAACGTCACGACGGGCCAGATCTACAATTCGGTAATCGAGAAGGAGCGGCGCGGCGAATACCTCGGCGCGACGGTCCAAGTGATTCCACACATCACGAACGAGATCAAGGCGCACATCAAGCGCGTGGCGGAAGCCAGTCACGCCGAGGTCTGCATCCTCGAGGTGGGCGGAACGGTCGGCGACATCGAGTCGCTGCCGTTCCTCGAAGCCATCCGTCAGATGCGCTACGACGTAGGCGACGAGAACGTGATGTACGTGCATCTCACGCTCGTACCGCATCTGGGCGCCGCGGACGAGCTGAAGACCAAGCCGACGCAGCACTCGGTCCGCGAGCTGCGCGGGATCGGTATCTCGCCGGACGCGATCGTATGCCGCACGCAGTCCGCGCTGCCCATGCCGCTGGAGCTGAAGGAGAAGATCGCGCTCTTCTGCGACGTGCCGCCGAGCGCCGTCGTCCAAAACATCGACGCGCGAACCATCTATCAGGTGCCGCTCAACCTCGAGGTGGAGGGGCTGGCGCAGGCCGCGGTGCGTAAGCTGAACCTCCCGGCGGCCGTGCCGCAGCTGGACGACTGGGTCGGCATCGCCGAGCGCCTGCTCCATCCGCGCCGGCACGTGACGATCGCGCTGGTCGGCAAGTACGTCGAGCTGAAGGACGCGTACATCTCGATCAATGAGGCGCTGCACCACGCGGGGATCTTCCACCACGCGGCCGTGGAGATCAGGCGCGTGGACTCGGAGTGGGTCGAGAACGAAGGGCTCGACGTGCTGCGCGGCGCGCACGGCGTCGTGGTAGCGCCGGGCTTCGGGGCGCGCGGCGTCAAGGGCAAGCTTCGGGCGATCGAGTACGTGCGCGAGCACAAGATACCGTTCTTGGGCATCTGCTACGGCATGCAGCTCGCATGCGTGGAGTTCGCGCGCAACGTCTGCGAGCTCCCCGAGGCCATGACGAGCGAAGTCGACGAGACGAGCGCCGACCCCGTGATCGACTTCATGCCGGACCAGCGCAACCTCGAGATGTATGGCGGAACGATGCGTCTCGGGACGTACGCATGTACGCTCGAAGCGGGAAGCCAAGCCGCACGAGCCTACGGCACGCTCGAGATCAGCGAGCGCCACCGGCACCGTTACGAATTCAACAATCGCTACCGGCCGATCTTCGAGGAGCACGGCATGCGGTTCACCGGGCATCACACGATCGGAAAGACGCGGCTGGTCGAGGTCGTCGAGCTCCCGTTGGAGATGCATCCGTGGTTCGTTGCCACGCAAGCGCACCCCGAGTTCAAGTCACGACCCAACCGCCCGGCGCCGCTCTATCGCGACTTCATCGGCGCGGCGCTCGCGCACGAGGAGCGCATCGACGGCCGCGCGGCGATCACCGAGGCGTCCTGGACCCAAGCCTAGTCACCGCCGTCGTCCTCACGCGCGACGAGGAGCGTAACCTACCGCGCGCGCTGACGAGCCTGCCTCGCGGCGTGAGACTGCTCGTGCTCGACGCGTGCTCCGACGATCACACCGTGCAGTTCGCCCGCGCGGCGGGCGCTGCGGTCGTGCAGCGCGAGTGGACGGACTTCGTCGACGCGCGCCGGTTCGCGCTCGCGCAGGTCGAGACGCCGTGGGCGCTGATGCTGGACGCCGACGAGGCGCTCGACGACGTCCTGCGCGATGCGATCGTCGCAGCGCAACCCGGGCGCGACGGCTACCGCGTGAAGCGGACCACGTATTTCTGCGGGAAGCCGATGCGCATCTGGCGCGACGAGCCGCTGCTGCGCCTGTTCCGCACCGACCGCGTCACGCTGCAGGCGCATCCGGCGGCGGCCGGCTTTGCGCCGGTGCACGAGACCTGGTCGTCCGGCGGTGACGTCGCCGACCTCTCCGGCACGCTGCTGCACTACTCGTATCCCGACGTGGCGACGTACCGCCGGAAATACGATCTGTACACGGAGCTCGAGGCGCAGAACATCCGCCGCGCCGCGTTGGCCTTCCTGGCCGCGTGCGCGGCTGCCGTCCCGCGCCTGGCGTGGCTGCTCGTGGGCCGCGGGGCCCTGCTCGACGGCCCGCGCGGCTGGTACGTCGCATATCGCTCCGCCGTCTACCCGGCCGTCGCCGCCGCGAAGGCGCTGCTGCGGTGACGCTCGCGCGCGTCGGGCTCGATGCGCGCTTGACGCGCCAGATGTCCCTCGGTATGAAGACCTACGTTCGGGAGCTCGTCGCGCGCCTGCCGCGCGTCGCGCCCGAATACTCGTACGTCCCGCTTTCGGAGGGCGGCAATTTCGGGTGGAGCGAGCAGATTCGGCTTCCTTCGGCGATACGGCGCGCGCGCGTGGATCTCGTGCATTTCATGTCCCAGTACGCGCCGCTGAATCTCCCGCCGCGCTTCGTCATCACGATTCACGACTTGATCCATCTCCGTTTTCCGCAATACTTCAAGGCCAAGGTCGGCCCGTATTATCGGACGGTCGTGCGCTGGGCGTGCGCCCGCGCGAAACGCGTGATCACGGACGATGCGCGGACGGTCGACGATCTCGCGGAGTTCTTGCGCGTTGACAGGGCGAAGGTTCGCGTGATCCCTCTCGGCGTCGCCGAGCGTTTTCTGGAACCGGTAGAGGCCTTCGTCGGCGAGCGACCGTTCTTGCTGTACGTCGGCAATCACCGGGAGCACAAGGATCTCGCGACGCTCTTCGAGGCGTGGTCGAGCCTAGCCGAGCGCTGGAACGTGGACCTTTACGTGACCGGACCCGACGACTTCGGCGGGGAACTGCAGCGACGCGCGACGCATTCGCGCGCGATCGTCGCGCTGGGCGACGTGCCGGCGGAGCGACTCGCGCGCTACTACGCGGGCGCGCGAGCCTTCGTGCAGCCCGCGCTGCGTGAGGGTTTCGGGCTGCCGATGCTGGAGGCGATGGCCGCCGGCTGTCCCGTGATCGCGTGCCGCGACGCCGTGCCGCGCCCGCTCGAGGAGGCGGCGCGGTCGTTTCCGGCCCGGGACGCGGGCGCGCTACGGCTGGAGCTGGAGCGGCTGCTGGCCGACGAGGGGCTGCGCTCGCGCGCAATCAACTCAGGCCGAGAGGTAGCGCGGCGGCTCAGCTGGGACCATTGCGCGCGCGCCACCGCAGACGTCTACCGCGAGGTTTTGGAGCAACGATGAAACGGACTCTCACCCTGAGCATCGTCGCAGGGCTGCTGTTGGGAGCGACGCATGCGGCGCCGCCGCGGCCGATCGCGATCGTGATCAACGGAGACACGCTCTCGCTGCAGCCGCCGCCGCGGTTCGACCACGGGATCCTCTTCGTCCCGGTGCGCCGAACGCTCGACGCGCTCGGGCTCTCGTTCGACCGTTCCGGTAATCGCGTCACGACGCAGGTGGGATCGAAGAGCGTCGCGCTCGTGCTTGGCAGCCGCGTGGCCGAGGTCGATGGCGGACGGCTGCAGCTCGAGGCGCCGCCGGCGGAGGTGGCGGGCGTGCTTTACGCGCCGCTGCGCTTCTTCACCGACGTGCTCGGAGCGCAAGCGCACTTCGACCGCAAGACCAACGCGGTAATCATCGTCGCGCAGCTTGTGGGGCGTTCGGCCAACGGTCTGATCTCGACGTCGAGCGGCTACGAGCGGTTCGGAACCGTCGCCGCGGTCGACGTGCTCTCCGATCCGCCGACGCTCACGCTGGGCTACGGCGGCGGGATCAAGACGATCCCGATCGGCGCCAACGCCATCGTTGACGTCGAAGACGTCAACGTCAACGTCACGTCGCCGGGTGAGCTCGGCGATGTTCGGCCCGGCGACTTCGCGCGCGTGGAGATGCGCAAGGACGGTCGCGTCGAACGCGTCGTCGACGAGTACGGCTCGCGTAACGGTCACATCGTCGCGATCGCCGGAAACGAGTTCGTCTTAGAGGACGGGCAAGTCATCGGGGCCGGCCGCACCACGGAGATTTCGCTCAACGGCAACGCCGCGTCCATGAGCAACCTGCGGCCGAACGATCAGGTTACCGTTCGCTACAACGTCGAGACCAACGAAGTGCGCGAGATCTTGGCCAGCCGCAGCACGGAGGCCGCTTCCGGCACCGCAAGCGCCGGCGTGGGCATCACGAGCGTGGAGAGCGACGCGAACCGTCCGTTGCGCGCGGGCGATACCATCGTCGTCACGCTGCACGGCACACCGCACGCCTCCGCGACGTTCGACATCGGCTCGGACGTGGCGAACCAGGCGATGCAGGAACGGATGCCGAGCGTGTACGTCGGGAGCTACAGGATTCCACAAGGCGCGAACTTCGACGACGTCGCGGTGATCGGGCGGCTGTCGTCGGGGAACTCAACCGCCGAAGCCGCGGCGCCGCACACGGTCTCCGCGTCGAGCGTTCCGCCGGGAATCGCGGATTTCGCGCCCGAGGCCGGTACGACCGTGAACACCAGCCGGCCCGCGGTGTATGCGAGCTTCGCGGCGGACGCGGTCGGCGTCAGTCCGTCGAGCGTGCTCCTCTGGATCAACGGGCGCGACGTCACGTCGGAATGCGTTCGAACGGCGCAGTTCGTCCAATACCTTCCGTCGTACGCCTATCCGGACGGACCGATCCACGTGACCGTGCGGGTAGCCGACGAGGCCGGAAACACGACGACGAAGTCGTGGAGCTTCTGGATTCGGACGCATTGATGTCCGACTGCATCTTTTGCAAGATAGCTGCGGGCGAGCTCCCGGCGAACACGGTTCATCGCGACGATTCGGTCGTCGCGATCGAGGACCTCAATCCGCAGGCGCCGGCGCATCTGCTGGTAATGCCGATACGACATTACGCCAACGTGCGGGAGATCACGACGCTCGATCGCGCGCTCGCCGCGCGGTTGCTCGAGGTCGCCTCGAAGCTCGGGGCGGAGCGCGGCGGCGACGAGGGATTCCGCCTGGTGGTCAACACGGGCCGCGACGGAGGGCAGACCGTCGACCACGCGCACGTTCACGTGTTGGCCGGGCGCAGCATGGAGTGGCCGCCCGGCTGACGTGTCCGGCTACATGTCGTACTGCTGCGTCTGAAAGGTGGATCGTAAAAACGACGGCAAAGCCGTCGTGATTGGTTTGAACATATACCCTTAAACTATTGCGTGTACTAAGCGAGTCGCGGCCGCTGATTTGACGTTGCCGCTGGAGCTGTGCTAGTATCGAGAGTGGCCCTGTAGGGCCTAATTTTT
The DNA here is from genome assembly GCA_963752825.1 of Vulcanimicrobiota bacterium. GTDB lineage: Bacteria > Vulcanimicrobiota > Vulcanimicrobiia > Vulcanimicrobiales > Vulcanimicrobiaceae > Cybelea. Next base: position 2,458,534 of record CAVVZF010000001.1, read on the forward strand.
CGTGTTCGCGTCGAAGACGCTGCGCGCCGAAAGGGGGTGGATTACATGGAAGTTCGCATTGCTCCGGGAGAGACGATCGAGAGCGCATTGCGCCGCTTCAAAAAGGCCACCCAAAAGGCTGGGATTCTAGCCGAGGCTCGCAAACACGAGCACTACGAAAAGCCGAGCGTCCGCCGCAAGAAGAAGTCGGCAGCAGCCCGCAAGCGCCGGGCATAATCTCGGCTCCAAACCCAGTGGGAAACCTGAAAGACCGGATCGCCTCCGATCTCAAGGAGGCGATGAGAGCGCGCGACCAGCTGCGTTTGGATACGCTGCGCTCGGCGCTGTCCGGCTTCATCTACAAGCGCACCGAAAGTGGTCAGGAGCTCTCCGACGCCGACGAAACCGACGTCGTGCGGCGGCTCGTCAAGCAGCGCGGCGACTCGGTCGCGGAGTTCGAAAAGGCCGGCCGCGCCGACCTCGCCGCGAGGGAGCGCGCCGAACGCGAAATTCTGACGGCGTATCTCCCACCCCAGCGCTCGGCCGCTGACGTGCGCGCGATCGTGCAAGGCGTTCTGGCGGAGCTGCCGCCGGAGTCGCGCAACGCCGGCGCGGTGATGAAGGTGGTCATGCCGCAGCTGCGCGGCCAGGCCGACGGCAACCTGGTGCGCCAGATCGTCACCGAAGAGCTGGGGAACCGCTGAAGAAGTCGCTGCACCGATCGCAGCCGCCGCTGCCCGGTGGGTTTGGCCGCAAAGCCCCCATCTGCGGCGTCGAAGACTCGGTCACAGACCGCTGTGGGTATGCTCCCTCGCCTTCTCCTAACACCTGGCGGCTTTGCGGATCAAACGATCGGTACATGGACTTCTTCAGCGGTTTCCTACGTCGTAACTTTGAGGGCCGCCCCTAGGTAGCTACTGGCATGAAGGCATTCCGCCTGCGCGCCTCGCTCAGCGCGTTCTTGCTGCTCTGCGGCGTGGGGAGCCTGGCCGCGGGGGCGCAGACGGGGCGCCCGATCGTCGTCATCCCAATCGACGGAACCGTCGACGACGGCATGGCGCATCTCGTCCAGCGATCCGTCGCGGAGGCGAATCAAGAGAACGCCCGCGCGATCGTCCTCGACGTCAACAGCCCGGGGGGTCTCGTGGAGGCCGCGTTTGCGATACGCGACGCGCTGTTTTCGGCGCAGGAGCCCGTCGTGGCATACGTCGGGGCGCGGGCATACTCGGCCGCAGCGCTGATCTCGTTGTCCGCCGGCCGCATCGTGATGGCGCCCGGCGCGTCGATCGGCGCGGCGGAGCCGATCCCAGCCACCGTCAAAATGGTCTCGGGCCTGCGCGGCGAGTTCGAATCCACTGCGGAGCGCAATCATCGCGACCCTAAGATCGCGGGCGCCATGGTCGACAAGAACGTGGACCTCCCGCAGTACAAGCGCGCGGGTGCGATCCTGACGCTGAACACCGACGACGCCGTCCGCGCCGGCATCGCGGACGGAACGGCTCCCACGCTGGACGCCGCGCTGTCGCAGCTGCATCTGGCAGGCGCTCCGCGGATCACGCAGTCGTTCACGTGGGGCGAGCAGATCGCGCGCTTCGCGACGGACCCGGTCGTGAGCGGACTGCTGCTGACGCTGGGCATGCTGGGCCTGCTGATCGAGATGCAGACGCTGCATGGAATCGCCGGCCTGATCGGCATCGGCGCGCTCGGACTCTTCTTCGGAAGCCACATCTACGCCGGCTTTTCCAACGGGTTCGTCGCCGGGCTCGCGGTGCTCGGCCTATTGGGCATCCTGTGGGAGCTGCACGTCGTGCCGGGACACGGCCTGCCCGGCATTCTGGGCGGCGCCGCGCTCCTGGTGGCCGTGCTGCTGGCGTTCGGTCTGCCGTTCTTCTTCGTCGGAATCGAGACGATCGCCACGGCCATCGTGCTCACCGTCATCGTGTTCTCGCTTACGGTGCGAGCCATGCCGGAGAACGCCTGGGCGCATCGGCTGGCTCTGGCCGCGGCGCAAGGGCCCGAATACGTCGCGAGCGCCGATCGCACGAGCCTCCGCGGCCTCAGCGGCACCGCCGTGAGCTATCTTCGGCCCGCGGGGATTGCCTCGATCGACGGCCGTCGCGTCGACGTGCTCACCGAGGGCGAGTTCATCGCACAAGGAACCCCCATCCGAGTCGTGCGCGTCGAGGGCAGACGGGTGTTCGTCGAGCCCATTGCTTCATAGGAGTTAAGAATGATAGCCGTCAGCGGCACAATCATAATCATCCTCGTCATCATCGCGTTCTTCGCGTTCCTGTACTATTTTCCAATCGGGATGTGGATTCGAACGATCGCTGCAGGCGTTCCGCTGGGAATCATCGCGCTCGTGCGGATGCGGCTGATCGGCATTCCGCCCGGCGTCATCGTCACGAACTACGTGCGCGCACGCAAGGCCGGACTCGATCTCACCGTGGATCAGATGCAGTCGCACTATCTCGCCGGCGGCAACGTCGAGAACGTGACGCTCGCGATGATCGCGGCGCAGCGCGCGCAGATTCCGCTACCGTGGCAGCGAGCGGCGGCAATCGATCTCGCCGGCCGCAACGTCGTTGAGGCCCTGCAGATGTTCGTGAATCCCAAGGTCATCGAGACGCCGTTCTTTCAAGGCGTCGCGCAAAACGGCATTCAGCTCAACGTGAAGGCGCGCATCACCGTGCGCAGCGATCTCGACCGCTACGTCGGCGGCGCGGGAGAGCCGACCATCGTCGCGCGCGTGGGCGAAGGCGTCGTCTCGGCGGTCGGCGCCGCTCAAGATCATAAAGAAGTTTTGGAATATCCCGATCGCATCAGCAAGACGGTGCTGGCGAAGGGCCTCGACGCGGGCACGGCGTTCGAGATCGTCTCCATCGACATCGCCGACGTCGACGTCGGCAAGAACATCGGCGCCGAGCTCCAGACGAGTCAGGCTGAGGCCGACCGCCGGATCGCGCAGGCGAAGGCCGCGGAGCGGCAATATGCGGCGCTGGCCTCCGAGCAAGAGCAGAAGGCCCAGACGCAAGCCATGCGCGCCAAGGTCGTCGAGGCGGAGGCGACCATTCCGCAGGCGATCGCGGCCGCGTTTCGCAGCGGCAACCTCGGCGTCATGGATTACTACCGCCTCCGCAACGTCCAGGCCGACACCGAGATGCGCTCCGCGATCGGCACGTCGACCGAGACCACGACCGACACGCAGGCGCCGCCAATCACCGGCCCGGGCAAGTAGCTCGCCGCAGTGCGCGACCTCGGAACGCTCGTCTGGGTCGTTCTCGTTTTCATCGGCGTCGTGAGCAGCATGGTCTCTACCATCCGCAAGCAAGCGCAGCGGCCGCAGCGCCCGCCGGGTCGCCCGCAGCCTCCGCGCCATCTGCCTAGCATACCGCCGCCGGTCCCGCTGCCGCAGCCGGCGCCTGCCCCGAAGCGGCCGCCGGCAGCCAGGCCGGAGCCTCTGCCGCTCCATCCGGCGGAGGAGCCGCGCGCCAGGCGGGCGTCGCCGTTCGCGGGCAAAGCCCAGCTGGTGCGCGCGGTGATCGCAGCGGAGGTACTCGGAAAGCCCCGCGGGCTGCGCGACGAACACTTTCCTCGTTGACCGCCCAACGCTCCATCGATCTCCACGACCTTCCCGACCGCGTGCGGCTCTTCGGAGAGTACGACCGGAATCTCTCGGCGATAGAATCTTCGTTGGACGTCGCCGTCCGCGCCGACGGCGATCACCTATTGCTGGCCGGAGACGACGTCGCGGTGGCGCGGGCGGAGGAGGTCGTGCGGCGAGTCCTCGAGGCGGCCGTCGGCGGCGCTCACATTACGCCCGACGACGTGGCGCTCGCGCTCTCGGACGCGGGTGCGCAATCGGCCGTCCCGCTGCCGGTGACGCTGCTGCGCACGCACCGTGGCCGCGAGGTCCGTCCGCGCACCGCCGGTCAGCGCCGCCTCGTGCGATCGATCGAGGAGTCGACGCTGACGTTCGGGATCGGGCCGGCGGGCACGGGAAAGACCTACCTGGCGATCGTCATGGCCGTTCGCGCCCTCAAGCGCCGCGAGAGCGCGCGTGTGATTCTGTCGCGCCCCGCAGTGGAGGCCGGGGAGCGGCTCGGCTTTCTGCCCGGCGACCTTCGCGAGAAGGTGGATCCGTATATGCGGCCGCTCTTCGACGCGCTCGCGGACCTGCTCGAGGACACGGTCGTCAATCGCTACATGGAGCGAGGAACGCTCGAAGTGGCGCCGCTTGCGTACATGCGCGGCCGCACGCTCTCGGACGCGTTCGTCATCCTCGACGAGGCGCAGAACGCGACCGACGACCAGCTCAAGATGTTTCTCACGCGGCTCGGAAACGGATCGCGGATGGTCGTGACCGGAGACGTCACGCAGATCGACCTCCCCGCCGGCCAGCGCAGCGGGCTGCGCGCCGCCGCCGCGCGGCTGCGCGACATCGCCGACGTGGGCGTCGTGGAGCTGGGCGACAACGACGTCGTTCGTCATCCGCTGGTGGCGAAGATCGTGCGCGCCTATGGTCTATTACCGTAACGACGTGCGGCGCAGCGGCGTCGACGGCCGCGCGCTCGTCGCGACCGCCAAGCGTCTCCTCGATGCCGCAGGCGAACGGGAATCGACGCTCTCCCTCACGCTCGTCGGCGATGACGCGATCCGCGCGCTCAACCGCGAGTACCGCGGCAAGGACCGCGCGACCGACGTTCTGAGCTTCTCGTCCGAGGAGCCGGCAAAACGTCCGGCAGACCACCTCTTGGGCGACGTCGTGATCTCCGTCGACACGGCGCGCAGACAGGCTCACGAGTACGACGCGACGCTCCAGCGCGAAATCTACCGCCTCCTCATCCACGGGCTGCTGCATCTGATGGGGCACGATCACGTCGCGGCGGCCGAGCGGCGCGTCATGCAAAAAGAGGAGCGGCGCCTGGCCGTTTCCATCGCGCTGCCGTGGCCACATTGAAAGAGCCACACTACCTCCCAATCGACCGGAGCCGCGTCCTGCGCTCGTTCCACCATGCGTTCGAGGGGATCATCTATGCGACGCGGACGCAGCCGAACATGCGCGTGCACTTCCTCATCGCCGCGCTCGTGCTGCTCGCGACGCTGATCCTGCGACTCGACCGCTTCTACGTCGTCGCGACCGTCACGCTCGTGGCCCTCGTGTTAAGCCTCGAGCTAATGAACACGGCGATCGAGTCGATCGTGGACTTGTTGACCGTCACGCACCACCCGTTGGCGAAGACCGCCAAAGATGCGGCCGCGGGCGCCGTGCTCATCGCCGCCGTCGGCGCCGTGCTGTCGGCGTATTTGATCTTTTACCAGGGCATCATCAGCGGCGGCCAGCGGGTCTTCGAAGCCGTGCAATCCGTGCCGGCCAACGTGGCGCTGATCGCGCTGGCCGTCGTCGCCATAGCGACGATCTTCGCGAAGGCCTGGATCGGGCGCGGGTCGGCGCTGCAAGGAGGCGCCGTCTCAGGCCACGCGGCGCTGGCCTTCGCCGTCGCAACCATGCTGGCGTTCTTCTATCAGAAGCCGCTGGCCGCGATCCTAGCCTATTTCGTTGCCTTCTTGGTCGCTCAGAGCCGCGTCGAGGCACGCATTCACCGGCCCTTCGAGGTCTTCTGGGGAGCTGTGCTCGGCACGCTCGTCGCCTTGGCGATCTACGTGCTAGTGCGCCCCCACGTTGTGCTATAATGGCGCTCACTTGAACACCGACCCCGTTCGAAGTAGCCTGGAAAGCCTGCCCTACCAGATCGTCGCGCTCGTCGTGCTGCTCGCCCTGGCAGCGTTCTTCGCCGCCGCCGAGGCAGCGCTGGTCTCGATCTCGCGCCTGCGCGCGCGCGCCATCGCCGAGCGCAAGGTCCGCGGCGCGCAGAACCTCGTCCCTCTCGTCGACGACAGAAACCGCTTTCTCACCTCGATCCTGGTGGGAAACACAATCGCGCTGCTCGCCGGCTCGTCGCTCGCGACGTATGCGGCGATCGAGCTCGGGCTGCCGCGCGCGGCGCTGCTCTCGACGATCGTCATGACCGTCGTGTTTTTGCTTTTCGGCGAGATCATCCCCAAGACGATCGCCACCGGCAACAGCGAGCGCTGGGCGCTGCGCCTGGCGCTGCCCACGTTCTACGTATCGTTCGTCCTGGCCCCGATCGCGCGCACGTTCCAGATGATGACCGACGTGCTCTTGCGCCTGTTCCACATCAAGCACGGGCAGCACCCTTACGTGACGGAAGAGGACATCCGCGCGCTGGTCAACGTCGGCGCCGAGCAGCGAGTCATCGAGGAGGACGAACGCGAGCTGATCCACTCCGTCATGGAGTTCGGCGACACGATCGTGCGCGAGGTGATGAAGCCGCGGCCCGAGATGGTTGCCGTCCCGATCGACGACTCGGCCCGGCGCGTGCTCGACGTCGTCATCGCCGAGGGTTACTCGAAGCTCCCGGTCTACCAAGAATCCAAGGACGACATCGTCGGCGTGATCCACGATCGCGAGCTCCTCGTCGCGCTCGCCAACGGCTCGCTGGCCCACACCAGCGTCCGGCTCCTGATGCGCCCAGCGGTGCACGTGCCGGAGACGAAGAAGATATCGGAGCTGCTGCGCGAGATGCAGCGCGACAAGTTCTCGCTGGCGATCGTCGTCGACGAATACGGCGGCACGGCCGGGCTCGTCACGATGGAGGATCTGCTCGAGGAGATCGTGGGCGAGATCCGCGACGAGCACGACGCCGACGAACAGGAGCCGATCTCGGTGGTTTCCGACACGGAAGCCGTCGTCGAAGCCGGCGTCAACGTCGAGGACGTCAACGCCAAGCTCGGCACCGAGCTGCCCACCGAAGACTTCGAGACGATCGGTGGCTACACGGTCGGGCTCTTCGGGCGCCTTCCCAACGAAGGTGAGGAGATCGACGCGAACGAGCACACGCGGTTGCGCGTCGATCGAAAACACGGACGGCGCATCTTGACGGTTCGCATCTACACCAACGGCAGCATCGCGCGGCCGCAGGAATCCGAGGGCTCTGACGCAGCCGCGCGCCTATAAGACGCGCGGCGTCATCTTGCGCGGCCGGCACCTCGGTGAGGCCGACCGCATCCTGACGCTCTTCACGCGCGAACGCGGGAAGCTCGACGCCGTCGCCAAAGGCGTGCGCCGCACCCGCAGCCACTTTGCGGGACGCCTCGAGTTCGCCAATGAGTGTGACTTCCTGATGCACCGCGGCCGCTCGCTCGACGTCGTCGTCTCGGCCGAGATCCTGCGGTCGCCGTGGACGGATCTGGTCGAGCCGGAGCGCTACGTCGTCGCCTCGGTGGTAGCGGAGATGATCGACGGATTCTGCGAGCCCGACCTGGCCCTGCTGGACGTCTACGAGCTCCTCGTGGGGGCGATCGTGGCCGTCGCGGGCTCGCCCGCGCCCCAGGAGCTGCTGCCGCGCTTCTCGCTGCGCCTGCTGGAGATGCTTGGCCTGGCGCCCCCGCTCGAGACGTGCGTTCAGTGCGGCGCCTCGCTGGGCGACGGCCCGGTATGGCTCGACGCCGCGGCCGGCGGCCTGCTCGACGCGGCCTGCCGCGAACGCCGGCGCGACCTGCCCGAGCTCGCGGCCGAGGATCTGGCGAACCTCCGCGCCCTCGCCCAACCCAAGGGCGGCGCGGCGGCTGCGCTGCGCGCGACCCCGCCTGCCGCGCGCGCGGCCGAGGAGCTGGTCGCGCATCACCTCGGGCGCCGCCCGAAGGCGCTCGCGGCGCTGGGCACCCTCGACCGATGATCATGGCGCTGGACGTGGGCAGCAAGAGGATCGGCGTCGCGGTGGCGGATCCGGGCGGAAGCTTCGCGCTGCCGGTGGCGACGATCGAGCGAACCAACCGCCGCGCCGACCTCGAGGCGATCAAGAGCTATCTCGACGCGTACGCCGTCGCGGAGCTGGTCGTGGGAGAGCCGCTGACGCTCGCCGGGGAGCGCGGCATCGCCGCGCGGGCGATGGAGCCGTTCGTCGACGATCTGAAAGAGATCTTCAGCGGAACGATCCATCGCGTGGACGAGCGCATGACGACGGCGCAGGCCAACAAGAGCCTCATCGCGGCGGACGTGCCCGGTCGCAGACGCCGGCAGGTCGTCGACCGCGTGGCGGCCGCGCTGATCCTCGAGACGTTCCTCGCGCGGCGCCGGAATGCGCCGCAGTGAAGCTCGTCCGGCGCGTCGCTCTCGCAGCCGTCGCGTGCGCGCTCGCGGTGCTCGCACTCGCGGCCGCATTCGGCTATGCGCTCTACGGCGACCGCTCGCATCCGGCCGCGGCCACGCAAGTCATCATCGCGCGCGGCTCGACGTTCGACGAGATCGCCCGCCGGCTCGCGGAGGAGGGCGTCGTCAGCAACGTCTGGACGTTTCGGATCCTCGCGAGGCTGCGCAAACAAGACGTCGCCGTACGCGCCGGCGAGTATCGCTTCGCGGCGCGCCTGACTCAGGATGCCGTGCTGCGCGCGCTGGTGAGCGGCGGGGCGCAGGTCGCGGCTTGGGTCGCGATCCCCGAGGGCTTCACCGCGGCTCAGATCGCGACTCGCCTCGAAGAGGCCGGAATCGGCCCCGCGGCCGCTTACTATCGCGAGTTTATGCGCGACGCGATCGTCGTCGACGGCGCGCGCACGAAAAACCTCGAGGGCTTTCTCTTCCCGAGCACCTACCTCGTGCCGCTCGGTGCCGCGCCATCGCAGGCGGCGGGCATGTTGACGTCTCAGTTCCTGCGGGAGCTCCCCGCGGATGCCGCGAGACGGGCCCGCGCTCTGCGCGTTAGCGTGCCCCAGGCCGTCACGGTCGCGTCGCTCGTGGAACGGGAGGCCAAGAGCGAGGAGGACCGTCCGAAGATTGCCGGAGTGATTTACAACCGGCTGAGATTGGGAATGCCCCTGCAGGTCGATGCCACGATCGAATACGCGTTGCCCAAGCATAAGACCGAACTGTCGTTTGCCGACTTGAAGATCAACTCGCCGTACAACACCTACGCACACGCGGGGCTGCCCCCGACGCCGATCGCCAATCCAGGCTTGCCGTCGCTGGAGGCCGCGCTGAATCCATCGAAGGGCGACGATCTCTACTACGTCTACTGCGGAAACGGCCGCCATGAGTTCGCCAAGACCCTGGCGGAGCACCAGGCCAACGTGGCCCGGTGCCTGCACTAGTGGAAGGGGGCCCAGAACGGAGCTGAGCGAGGTGCTCCACGTCCAAACCAGCGACGGCGCATCGTACGATTTCGAGGTGGTCGGCATCTTGGAAGATCCCGACGCGGCGGCCTCCTACGCGGTGCTCTGGGGCGAGGGCGCCGGTAACGGCGAGGGCCAGTTCATCGTTACGGATTCCGCAGGGACCATTTTGGAAGACGAGGACCTCGCGCAGCGCGTGCTCGATGAGTTCCTGGAGTTTGCGGAAGAAGAGCACGGCGACGATGAGTCGTCCGAGGAGAGAGACTAATTCGCGTTCTATTCCTGTCCGCTAGCGTCGGCGTCGGTCACGTGTCGGCCGCGAACGCCGTGGGTGCCGCTTTACGCGCTCACGAGCCGGCCGCCCAGACGACCGTCGTCGACTCGTACGACTACGCCGCGTTGGTCGTGTCGCGCGTTGTCTCCGACGGCTATCTGCGGATGGTGAAGACGATCCCGCAGATGTATCGCTACATCTACGACCGCGCCGAGCGCGCCACTGAGGTCGGCCGGTTTCGCACCTGGGCGCATCAGTTGACGGCGGCCAACCTGCGCCCGCTGATGTTGCGCGAGCGTCCGCACGCCGTCGTCTGCACGCACGCGTTTCCGAGCGGCGCGATGGCGGAATACAAACGTTCCTTTGCCGACGCGCCGCCGGTGGTCGCGATCGTCACGGACTTCGCGGTTCACGGTTTCTGGGTCCATCAAAACATCGACCGCTACGTCGTCGCGAACGCGAGCCTCAGCGACGCGCTGACCGGACGCGGTGTCGCGTGCGAGCGGATCAGCGTGACGGGAATCCCGGTGCGACCAGAATTCGCGCCGGGCTCCGAGTCGCGCGCAGCGCTGCGCGAGCGCCTCGACCTGCCGGCCGATCACAACGTGGCGCTGCTGATGGGCGGGGGCCTCGGGATCGCGCCGCTCGCGCGCATGCTGTCTGCGTTGAGCTCGGTGCGCGCGCCACTCGCCGCGGTCGTCATCGCGGGCAGAAACTCCCGTATCGAACGGCGACTGATGCGCGCCGCAGAAGGCGTCGCATATCCGGTACGCGCCCTGCGTTTCGTGGAAAACGTCTACGATTACATGCACGCGGCTGACGTGCTCGTTACAAAGCCGGGCGGGCTCAGCACGGCGGAGGCGCTGGTCGCCCAGGTGCCGATGGTGCTGTGCAAGCCGCTGCCGGGGCAAGAGGAGCGCAACGCGCGCGTGCTCGTGGACGCGGGAGCGGCGCTGCGCACGCGGCGCATCGAAGAGCTGCCCGCGGCGATCGAGGCCGCGCTGTCCGATCCTATGCGCGCAAGCCTCGTCACGGCCGCGCGACGGCTCGGCCGGCCCGACGCGGCCCGGGATGCGGCCGCGATGATCGCGGCCCTGGTCAAAGAGCGAAAGGAGATCGTTGCGTGAACCTGCCTTCCTCGCGCGCCTACGGCGGATGGCTCGCGCTCGTGCGCGTCTTCACCGGGCTGATCTGGCTCATCCACGGCATTCCGAAGTTCACCAACAGCGCCGCGTTCATGCCGCCGTCCGGCCTCATCGTGAATTACGTGCAGGAAGGTATCGGCAAGACGACCGGAGCGTATCACGACTTTCTCGTCGGCGTCGTCCAGCCCAACATCGGTATCTTTGCGGAGCTCGTGCGGCTCGGCGAGGTCTGCGTCGGAATATCGCTCGTGCTCGGCCTTTTCACGCGGCTCGGCGGTTTCTTCGGCATCCTGCTCCCGCTCGATTACATGGCGGCTCGCGGCGCGCTGACGACGTTCAGCGACTGGTCGACCGTCGACGCGTGCATGGCGCTGCTCTCCGCGATCAGCCTCATGCTCCCGACGGGCCGCGTCGCGGGCCTGGACGCGTTCTTCACTCGCCGCCGCGTCGTGCGGACCGCGCTCGTGCCCGAGGTCGTTCCCGAGCGTCCGCTGGACCGCCCGACAGCACCGCCGTAGTTGTGTTTTACAAGGGCAGCGGCGGCCGGCACGTGCTGCCGACGCGGTTGCAGGTGGCTACGCCGGTGTGGGCGGTGCCCGCAGCGAAGGGCCTCTTCAGCCGGGTTAGCGCACCGCTGGTTTTGTCGATCCTGTAGCCGACGACGTTCCCCGTCGAAAAATAATTCGTACCGTAGTTGGCGACGTAGACAAAGCTGCTCGTCGCATCGACGGCTATGCTCTGCGGGTAAAAGCCCGTCGAAAATGGCGATCCCTTTACGGGCTTCAGTGAGCCCGCCGCGTCGATCGTATACGCGGAAACGTTGAACGAGACCATGTTGGCTTCGTAGAGAAACTTGCCCGTCGGGTCGATTATGACCGAGTAGGGATAGGCTCCAGCCGCGAACGGCGACTTCGGTACCGGCGTAAGCGCGCCGCTCTTTGGGTTGATCGCATAGGCCCAGATGTTGTTGGAGCCTTCATTGGTTACGTAGACGAACTTGTCGTTCGGATCGACCGTCATCCAACTGGGGTCCGTCCCCGCCGCAAACGGCGAGCCTGCGACCGGCTTGAGTGCGCCGCTCCTCGCGTCAATGGTAAAAGCGGCGATCTCGCCGGGACCGCTGGCGTTATAGTAGGGGACGTAGGCGAACTTACCTTTGGGATCGACTCCGACCCAAAGAGCAAAGCCGCCCACCGTAAACGGTGAGCCCGCCACCGGCGTCAGCGCGCCGGTGCTCGCGTCGATTTTATAGGCGTAGACGTTGTCGGAGCTACTGCTCGCCACGTAGGCGAACTTGCCCGCGGGATCGGTCGTCACGCCGTCGGGCGCCGTCCCGGAGGCAAAGGGCGAACCCGCCACCGGCGTTAGCGCACCGGTGGCCGAGTCGATGGTATAAGCGTAGACGTTATTCGAACCATAGCCGGCGACATATGCGAACTTGCCGGTGGGATCGATCGTCACCGGTTGGGGCTCGGTGCCGGCCGTTACGCTTAATCCGAGCGACTTCAGCGCCCCACTCTTCGCATCGATGGCGTAGGCATCAACGTCGCCGGTGTTCCAGTCCGAAACATACGCATATTGCCCAGCGTGCATCGGACTCAGCGTCAGCGGCATTCGCAACCCGGACGCTACGCCTGAAGGCGTTATTGCCCCTGAGGAGCCCGGAGCGGAACAGGCGGCGAGAACCACCGCCAGGCCGATCGCAGAGAGGGTCGGGATGAGAAAACGTGTCTGGTTCACGAGAAACCTGTCGACTCTTGAGCTCGCGCGTGGTGGTTGTTCACAGTGCTCTTGGTAGAAGTGGCTAGACCGGCAGTCGTGCGTCGAACGTGCGCGAGCCCAAGATCACATTACGACTGCGTGCCGGCGGGCCGAACGTTTAGACGGAGGTACAGAGCTTCGCGGGAGACGTGAACGTCCCGCTCATCGAGTAGACGTCGTCGGCGCCGTACTTGGCGTATTTCGTCTGCTGAGTGAACCAGTTGAAGTAGACGAGTTCCTGCGGATGGTACGTGAAGCCCTTGAGCTTGATGCCCGCGCCCCCGCCGTACACCGTGCCGGTCAACGGGTCTCCGACCTCGAGGTTGTCCTGGCAGTTTGGCTGTTGGCCGATGTGACCCCACGGCGGAACGATATTGTCGCCGAACGGATCGTTGATCGCTTCCCCGAACTCGTGCGCGGGAATGTTGACGTCCTGAATGCCTTTCGAGGCGAAGAAACCAGGGTTGATCACGGTCATCACGCCCGCAACTCCATTCTCACCCTGGCTATTTTGGAAGTACGAGTGGTAGCCGCCGATGCAGCACGAACCGCTGACCGTCTGGACGACGTCCCAGAGCAGCACGACGGAGAGTTGTTTCACCGACCACTTCGTCGTACTGATTTGGCTCGCGAGCCAGCTGAGGTCGACCAAGCCGACGTCGCCGTTGCAGAACCCGGCGACGGGCATCGCGTGGCCCTCGCTGGGGGGCACCGACAGGGCGATCACCACCGGCTTACCGGCGTTTTTGAGGTCGATGGCGTAGCTCTTGGCGCCCTTCACGAACTTGTACCACTCGCCCACGGACTGCGCATCTTCGTACTGGATCGTACCGAGGCTGACCTTACCGTTGACGATCGGCACAGCGTGGTAGAGAGGCGAGTCTTGGAAACGCGTGTAGGGTGAAACCGAGTCGCATTTCTTTGTGATTGCCGTCGGATCGAAGACGTCGCCGTTGGAGAACTTCAGCTTGTACGCATAGATCTGCGTCGTTAATGTGGTACGCGGCGGCGCCGCCTTCATCGGCGACGCCCCGATCATCTGGTAACAATACGTGGAAGTGCCATCTTTGAACGAACCGATCCAATTCGGCAACGACAACTGCGGCACCGAGCAGCTGCCGTCGGGATTCAGGTGACTGTAGCCGTTTGGGGCCGACACATAGCCGAAACGCAGGGTCCATTCAGGATGGCCGATGACCGTGATCGGCTGGTACGTCTGCTCTCGTACGACGCCACTCTGCTGTAGGAGCGTTTGGGAACCGGGCGCAACGCCCGAAGGCACTACTCTCCCTGAGGAGCCAGGGCCGGAACACGCGGCGAAAAGCACGGCCAGCCCGAGTGCCCAGAGGGTCGGGGCGACAAAGCGTGTCTGCTTCATGGAAAACCTGTCGACTTTTGAGCCCGCGAAGGCCGTTACGTCAGCTGCTTCGGTGCAGCCGCCTGCCGAGCCGGCCGGTTCGACCGTGCGCGAGCTCAAAAACACGTTCGACCGGCATCCGCCTGAGGGCCGAGCAATTTGGACGATGGCTTGCCACCTTCCCGCTGGAGGAAGCGCAGCGGAGCTCGCCCTCACTACAAGGAACGCCCGGGCACGATGGACGATGCGCGAAGGCTGGCGGCTGCCCTCAACACGATCGCAAAAGAGCGGCAGTTTTCAAACTCGAAAGCGCGCGCGGCCGCGCGGCAGGATCCCGCCGTGAACTGGCCCGCGACAAAGAGCCTCAACGAGGACTTCAACCCCGAGGTCGACGGATGCGAATCATTCGTAATGAACGATCGGAGCGTCTGCTGGTGGAAACCGGGCCGGTTCCGCTATGAGGCTCGCCGCGCCGGATCGTAAGCGCCGATCGGGTCCGCGGGACCGCCCCGACGGCGCCGGCGTTGCGGTCACGCTAGGTTCCGCAGCGGCCAGCGTGGTATAGTTTGGACCGCTTCGGGAGAGATGGCCGAGCGGCTGAAGGCGGCGGTTTGCTAAACCGTTATACGATGTAAAGTCGTATCGAGGGTTCGAATCCCTCTCTCTCCGAAGGTACACGCAACGGTGAGCGGTCGTAGCTCAATTGGATAGAGCAACAGGCTACGAACTTGTAGGCTGGGGGTTCGAGTCCCTCCGACCGCGATTCCTCAAGGCAGCGGCTGCAGGAACAACCGGCCGCGCGGATAGTCGAAGACGACGGTAAAGTGGCGCAGGAAGTCGAGCCCGACGAGGATCCGGCGCCCGGTGACGAGACTAGTGTCGAGCTTGCAGGCCATCTCACCGTAATACGTGATCGGGCCGATCTGGAGCGTGTCGACGTTGCCGCACTCGACGCTGCCCAGGCCGGCGCGCACGCCCACGTTGCGCGCCATTCTCAAGTGATACTTGTAGAGAATGTCCGGGCCGAAGACGATGGCGCCGGGATCGCCGGTGTCCAGCATCGCATTCACGACGATGCTGCGGTTGAGCGTCATCGGGATCGTCGGAATCCAACCCGAGGTGTCGGTGAGGATGCCCAAGCCGCCGGGGTCGCCCCGCTGCGCGGCCGGATTCGCGATCGTCATCGTCTGCGCGCTAAAGTCTACGGTGACGAGCGCGCCCGCGAAGACGTCGTATCCGAGGAGGCCGTCGTAGTTCTGGCGGTCGAGCCCACGATAGTCGCTCGAGTTGAAGTCGGTCGCCTCGACGACGACGTTCGACAGCACGTTGCCGCCGATCTCGATCGTGTCAGCACGCCGCGTGTCGGACGGCGCGGCGCCGTAGAGTCCGACCGCTGCGCCGCGCACGTTGAGCTTCCTCACCTTGGCGCGGTCCGCGAACCCCCGGGTGAGAAAGATGGCGTTCGCGCCGGTATCGAGGATAAAACGCCCCTCGACGCCGTTGACCTTCGCGTCCACGAGCACCCGCTGCGGCGTCACCGTAATTGGAAACGGCTTGGGATTTGGGAATGTCCAGGTCGCGCCCGCCGGCGGAGGATGCAGGTCGGTATCGGTAACGGTGACGTTCGGCGCGATGCTCGTGTACGTGTACGCATCGTGCGTGTCCTCGCCGATGCGGAACGAGCCGATCATCTTTTTTCCTGGCGACACGTCCGCGTACGACAAGATACGAATCGTCGTCTCCTCGTCGCCGCCGGGATCGACCACAGCACGCGCGTACGCGCCCGAATCCGGATCGACGTCGACCTCGATGGCGTCGGCGTGCGGAACGTCCAGGCGCACGCTCTGCAACTGCTTGCCGTCGACGCTCACCGGAGCGCCGAGGACACCCTGCAGCGCCGTCGTTCCCTCGTTAAACAGCAACGCGTAGCTCAGGCGGAACTTGGCCAGGTCGCCGTAGAGCGGCGTCGTGAAGCCGTTCTGGTTGGTGCTCCAGAACACGCTGCCGGTAAAGCCGCTATCCTCGGTGGCATCGGCGCGCTTGAGAAAGACGTAGTGGTTGCGATACACGATGCCGGTGCGATATTCGGTTGCGCGTTGCGTGACCGCGCCGCCGGCATCGACGAGCTCGCGCGCCAGGCGCAGCGTGCGAAACGTTCCGTCGCCGAACTGCCATCCAACGAAAGAGCGGTGCTTGGCTAAGAGCGCCTCGACCGCAGCGTCGGGCGCCGCCGGGGCGCACAGCGGCGCGCCGAAACCCACGCAGGCCAGAAGAAGCGCTGCTCGGCAAAACCCGCGGTGCGACATGTCCCGGCGTAGCTTCCCCGCGCCGCCTCCGCCATCATTGCAGCGCTTGTCGCTGGCCGCGGGTCCTGATATACTGCGGTGTCGGAACCGCGTAGGTGGGCCGCGGCTCGGTAGCTCAGTGGTAGAGCAGGGGACTCATAAGCCCTTGGTCGTAGGTTCAAGTCCTACCCGAGCCAAAACGCAAAGGGTTAAGGTGTCATCTCATGTCGACGATTCCGTGCGATTTCTGCCCCCACCCCGTCGATCGGGGACAGATGGAGGAGATCGAGATCTCGCACTACGTGCCGGATAGTTCCGGCGAAGATTTGGCGTACGCTAGGACTTATTTCTTCGGCCATCCGGACTGCGTGCGCAAATTCTACCGCACGCTCGTAGATCACAAGCTGGATCTCTTCAAGCACATTCCGAGCGCGGGCTCGCCACCCGACGCTTCTCGCTGACCTGCGCCCGTAGCGTAGCTGGATAACGCACAGCCCTCCGAAGGCTGGGATCGGGGGTTCGAATCCCTCCGGGCGCGATTCCCCTAATCTTAGCGGCCTCGCCATCGGATGAGTGCATATTGGGGGAAACGGCGTGATTTCTCAATTCATTGGATTAGCATTCGGCGCCTTTGAACGTCGCAGATTCCATAACCCGTGCGCTGAGAGGATAGCGGAGAAGACGGAGGTCACGGCGAGCGCGAGGAGAGTCCAAACGAAGAAGAACGCTCCACTGGACTCAGCCAGCTTGCCGGCCGGCAGTCCTCCTGCTCTGCTCGCGTGAACAGTGAAAACTAGCATGCCCGCGACCGATCCGAGGAGCATGATCGCGTGCCCCGATCGCCGCTCGGCGAGCACCAGCGCCCCGTATAGCCAGATGACGAGGACAGCGATTGCCACGACGTTTGAGGCCGGTGACCTATCGCTCCCATAGACGATGTCATCCGTCAAGTGAAGCGAGAGGAGGATGATCGAGAGCAGAGACACGATGGTTAAGACATTGTTGCGCTTCATATGGGATAAGCCGGGATTCTCCATATGGCCGTCCTTTCGGCTGCACCCGTCGGGTTCGTCAATCCGCGACGGAAAAGTACGTCAGTGGCGGAGAGGGTGAGATTCGAACTCACGGAACGCTGTTAACGTTCGCCCGCTTTCGAGGCGGGTGCCTTCAACCACTCGACCACCTCTCCGCCGGTATGCTTCAGGGCTCGGGCGAGATTTCTTTTTCGGGCATGCGAGCGCGACGGTCGCGGAAGAATCGCTGCAGCTGCTCGGCCGCCTCGGCCTCGAGAACGCCGGCCGTGACTTCGAGCCGATGATTGGTGCGCGGCGAGCGCAGGATATCGAAGGCGCCGCCGTCGGCGCCGCCCTTGGGATCGCGCGCCCCGTAGACGAGCCGTTCGATGCGCGCCGCGATCAGCGCGCCCGCGCACATCACGCAGGGCTCCTTCGTGACGTACATCGTTGCGCGCTCGAGTCGCCACGCGTCGAGCCGGCGCGCGGCCTCGCGTAAGAGCAGCATCTCGGCGTGTGCGGTGGGATCACGCTGCGCTTCCTTCTCGTTCTTGGCTTCGAGCCGAAGGTCGCCGCAGACCAATACGGCGCCGATCGGAACGTCGCCGCCGGCGGCGGCCACTTCGGCCAGCTCGAGCGCGCGGCGCAGGTTGGCTTCGTCGCCGTCTATGGCGGACAGCCCGCGTCCATCCACCGCTGGTACAGCGCGATCTGTTCTACCGACCAGTATGGGCCGTGGGGCGGCATCTGCGTCCGGCCGTCGCCCTTCAACGATGCCAACACGCTCGCGGCGTTTGTCTTCTGCGACATGTACGCATAATCGTCCAGCAATACGCCATACTCGCCCATGTGCTCGATGTCGATGTCACGAAACAGCGGCCGGATGTCGGCCGCGAACGATACTGCTTTTTCGTCTGCCATGACGGGAGCTACATTGGCGGGCCATCGGAAACCTTCGCGGCGGCTACGCGGCGCGCGGCAGGTGGACCGTGAAGCGCGAGCCGTTCGGGCTCGTGTCGAGTGAGATCGTGCCGTTGGCGCGCTCGACCGCGCGCTTAACGATGGCGAGGCCGAGTCCGGAGCCGGACACGTCGCGCTGCGTTCCGCGGTAGAAGCGATCGAAGACGCGAGCGGCGTCGGTCGAGGGTATTCCGGGACCTTGATCGGCGACCTCGATGATCGCCTGCGTGTCCTCCGCGCGCACGCGGACCGCGATCTCGCCGAGCCCGTACTTCACGGCGTTGTCGGCGAGGTTCGTCACGACGTAGCCGAGCTCGGT
Source organism: Vulcanimicrobiota bacterium (assembly GCA_963752825.1). GTDB lineage: Bacteria > Vulcanimicrobiota > Vulcanimicrobiia > Vulcanimicrobiales > Vulcanimicrobiaceae > Cybelea. The sequence continues at coordinate 2,476,816 of CAVVZF010000001.1, forward strand.
GGGGTCGATCAGAGCCAGTATGCCCGATTGCGTCGAGACCACGAAGTGGCGGTCCGGATGCGCGTCTGCGATCGGCGTCACCAAATCCGCGACGAGCGTTCCGACGTCGATCGGCACGGCGCGGGCGATCGCCTCGGGGCTCTCCCAGCGCTCGAGGAGAATCAGCTTGTCGATCAGCGAGCCCATGATGCGGCTCTGATCGTTCATCGTGTCGAGGATGCGCTCGCGATCCGCCTCGCTATCCATGCCCCCGCGGCGCAAGATCGCGATGAATCCCTGAACGACCGTGAGCGGCGTGCGTAGTTGATGCCCGGCGTCGGCGATGAACTGCCGCATCGACGCGTTCGCGCGATCGCGGGCCGCGAATGCGCGCCCCAGCTGATCGATGGCGCCGTTGTACGCCGCGGCTAGTTGTCCCAGCTCGTGGCCCTCGTCGGCGGCGATGGTGTGCGGTGTCAGATCGCCGGACGCGAAGCGCTGCAGCGCCGCGGTGACGTCGTCGAGCGGCCGCAGGGCCTGTCGCGTGAGAATTCGTGCGATCAGGAAACCGCACGCCACCGCTAAGGCTAAGGCGATCAGCAAGGGAGCCACGAACGCGCTCACCGTCGCTACGAGCACGCCGTCGTTGCTGCGAACGATGACGTAGAGATCGCCGGCGCGCGCGAACAGGGGCTGCAGACCGAACGCCGTCGCCATGCCGAGGATGACTCGGGCCAGGGGACCGTTCGGGCGCGGGTCGCCCGAAAGGTCGCCCCGCGCGCGCACCGTCACGTTCGGCTGCGCGTCGCTTCGATGCGAGCGGTACACGGTCACGCGCGTGTTCGCATCGAGGAACACGATCTCGCTGCCCGCGCCGAGCAACAGCGACGCCGCGAATGCCCCGCCGGCCCGCGCGTTCGGAAGCGACGTGCGCGACAGCGCGGCCTGCAGCTGCGTGAGCGTGCCGGTCAGCTCGTTCTGTATCGTCCGAATGTAAACGCCGAAGCCGAGCAGGGCGCTCACCACGATGACGGCCGCGAGCACGAGCGAGATCTCCACCGCCGCGAGCCACTGCAGGCGGCGCGCCAGACGCGTCGTCACGACGGTGTGGCTCGCAGGGAATAGCCGGCGCCGCGCAGCGTTTGAATCAGCTTGACGGGTTCCCCGCTATCGAGCTTGGCGCGCAGGAACGAGACGTACGTCTCGACGGTGTTGGGCACGACGTCGCGATCCACTCCCCAGACCAGATCGAGTAACTCCGAGCGCGTCAACACCTGTTCGGCGTGTTCGGCGAAGACGCGCAGCAAGTCGAACTCGCGGGCGGAGAGCTCGATGCGCCGGTTGCCGCGATGCACGGTGCGGCTGGGCGTGTCGATGCTGAGGTCGGCGTACTCCAGCGTCTCGCGCCCCTCGATGCTCGGGCGGCGCAGCAGCGTGCGCAGCCGCGCGACGAGTTCCTCGAAATCGAACGGCTTGCCGACGTAGTCGTCTGCCCCGGCGGAGAAGCCGGCGACCTTCTCGGCGATCTCCGTACGCGCCGTGAGCATCACCACGGGCGCGGTCGTGAGGCGCCGGATCTCGGGAAGCAGCGTAAAGCCGTCGGGACCCGGCAGCATCACGTCGAGGACGAGCACGTCGGGAGCCCAGGTTTCGAGCAGGGGCAATGCCGCCAGGCCCTCGCTGACGCTACGGACCTCGAAGCCGGCCTTGGCCAGGCCGTACTCGAGGAGCTCGCGCAAACCACGCTCGTCGTCGATGACCAGTACGCGGGGGCGGTCGCCCGCCAAGCTCATTCTCAGATTCACTCCAGGATTCAGAAGCTGCGCTTTCGGTACAATCTTGCCAACCCATGAAACGAAGCGACGGCTCCTTGCGATTGTTCTGTGCGGCCTTCGCAATCCTAGCCGCGGCCGGCTGCGCCCACGGCCAAAGCGCCAAGCAGGCAGCGGCGCCGTTCGTCCAGACGAGCATCGCGAGCTACGGTACGATTCAACCGGCGCAGCACCTCGCCGGGATCATCGCGCCGTACCAAAACGTGGCCATTCAGAGCACGCTCTCCGAACCGGCCGACACGGTCTACGTGCGCGAGGGCGACCCCGTGCGCGCCGGCCAAGTCCTGGCGCAGCTCGACACGTCGGACCTGCAGGCACAGATGCAGTCCGATCTTGCAACCGCGAATAGTAATCACGCGAACACGACGCACACGGTCTATCAGGGTTCGCTCTCGATCGCGCAGGGCCAGGATACGGTTCGGAACGACGAAGCCGCGGTACGGCAGGCCCAGCAGACGCTCACGAACGACCAAACGAATTTGTCGCGCGATCAGAATCTGCTCGCCCAGGGCTACGTCTCGCAACAGTCCGTCGACGCGCAGTCGACGCTGGTTCGCAACGACCAAGAAGCGCTCAACTCCGCCAATGCCAACCTCGCGTCGGCGCGCTCCACCGTGCAGGCCAACGGCACCCTATCGGGCCAGGGGCTGCAGGCGGCCGCGGTGCAGCAATCGCGGGCGCAAGAAGACGTCGCGCTCGCGCAGGCGCAACAAGTCCGGGTACAGATCGGCAAGGCGACGATCGTCTCGCCGATCGACGGCGTGGTGGTCAACCGCAACCTCAATCCCGGCGAGTATCCCGGCAACCGCGAGCTCTTCACCCTACAGCAGGTCAATCCGATTTATGCCGTTCTCCACGCCTCGAGCGAGCAGATCTCCGGCATTGCGGCCGGTGCTCCCGCGAGCGTCACCGCCGCAGAGACGAATGGTTCCGGACGTTTCGCCGGGCGCGTGGTCGGCGTTCTGAACGAAATCAACCCCGGCTCGACGGATTTCCAGGTGAAGGTGCAGCTGGCCAACGAGCAGCAGCGCCTGCGGCCCGGAATGGTCGTCCAGGGACAGATCGCCACGACTCCCGTGCGGGGCGTGCGCGTGCCCACGACCGCGTTCACCGACGACAACCACGACGCCGTCATGACCGTTCAATCCGGGAACAGCATCAAGACCGTCAAGGTCGCCGAGCTCGGCAGCGACGGCACGACGTCCGTCGTCAACGGCATCACCGGAGGGACGCGCGTGGTCAGCGACGGTCAGACGAGCGTCGGCGACGGCGAGAAGGTTTCGTTCCAGCAGTGAACTTCAGCCTCACGCGGCTCTTCATCAATCGGCCTACCCTCGTCTTCGTCATCGTCGCGCTGATGACGTTTGCCGGCGTTCTATCGACCGCCACGATCGCCAAGCAGCTCTATCCGAACGTCAGCCAGCCGACCGTGACGATCTCGGTGTCGTACAGCGGCGCCTCCGTGGCCGAGATGCGCGACAACATCGTTCAGCCGATCGAGCAGAATCTCGCGGGCACACCTGACCTGCAGACCATGAACTCCGTCGTGCAGCAAGGCTCGGCGACGGTAACGGCGATCTTCGACATCAGCTCGGATACTGCGACCGACCTCGCGCTGACGAACAAGGCAATTCAGGAAGCGGAAAAATACCTCCCGACCAATATCATTCCGCCGACGGTCAACCTCCGTGATCCGTCCCAATCCATCGTCGTCACGCTGGCACTGTACTCCAATAAACTCTCTCTGGCGCGTCTTGCGATGTATGCCACCAACGTGATCGCTCCGCAGATGGAACAGGTGCCTGATATCTCGTTCGTCAACGTCGGCGGCGTCGTCACGCCGGCCTACGAGGTGGTGGTCGACCCGAATCGCCTCAGCGCCACGGGCGTGACGATCAACGACGTCATCAACACGCTGACGCTCGACAACCAGCGCGTCCCCGGCGGCTACGCCTACGAGCCGAACCGGCAAACCACCATCGACATCCGCGGCGACATCCAAGACCTCAACACCGTCCGCAACCTGGCCATAATCCCCGCGGGCGGCGGAGGCGGTGCGGTGGCCTCGGCGATCGCAAACAGTACCGGCGGCCAGGTCGAGAATTACGGCGGCGGCGTCGGGGCGCTGCCGGGCATCGTCAATCCTTGGACGGCGTCGAACGCCGTGGTGCGTATCGGCGACGTCGCAACGGTCTCGGAAGGCTACGAGCCGCGGCTGCAATACGCCCACATTAGCGGCAAGCCGGGGCTCTTCATGCAGGTTCAGAAGGCCTCGACCGGCAGCGAGGTCGACGCCTCGAACAACATTCTCAAGGCGCTGCCGCAGATCGAGCGCCAGTTTCCCGAGATCAGCTTCCGGGTCATCAACGTCCAGTCGAAGTTCACCGGACAACAGATTTCCATCGTGACCCGGACCCTGATGGAAGCGATCTTGCTCACCGGCATCGCGATGATCTTCTTCCTGCGCTCGTGGCGCAGCGCTATCGTCGTCTGCGTGTCGATCCCAACCTCGCTGGCGATCGCGATCACGGTCATGAAGCTCATGAGTCTGACGATCGACACGATCTCGCTGCTCGGTATGTCGCTCGTGATCGGCATCCTCGTGGACGATTCGACGGTCGTGCTCGAGAACATCGAGCGGCACTTCACCGAGCTCAAGGAGAGTCCTAAAGACGCGGCGGTTCACGGCCGGGAGGAAATCGGCGCCGCCGCCGTCGTCATCACGCTGGTCGATGTCGTCGTGTTCTTCCCGATCGCATTCATCCAGGGACAGGTCGGGCGCCAGATCGCCGAGTTTGCGATCGTCGTCGTGATCTCGACGCTCACGTCGCTGTTCGTGTCGTTTACGATCACGCCCACGCTGGCCGGGCTCTGGGCGCTGCGTTCGCATTGGAAGGCCTGGGCGGTCGTTAACTGGTTTGGGGACAAATTCGATCGGACGCGCAGCTGGTACACCGACCGGGTCCTGCCCTGGAGTCTCGATCACGGTCGACTCGTTGCGCTCTTCTGCACGGGTACGTTCGTATTGGCGCTGGCCCTGGTCGGCCTCGGAATCGTCGGCGAGGAGTTCATTCCACCGGTCGACCGCGGCGAGATCTTCGTCCAACTCTACTATCCGATCGGCACCCCGATCCAGACGGTCAAGAACGGTACCTTTGCGCTCGAGCAAAAGCTGCTCGGCACGTCCGATGCGTTCGCCAACACCGCGGTGGCCGGAGCGTACGCCGCGTCGTTCGGCGGCTTCGTCTCTCAGAGCAATGTGGGCCAGGTGCACTTTTGGTTGAAGGACGCCCGTAAGCACTCCACCGACTATTGGGTCACGCAGTTCAGTAAGATCGCGCGGCAGAGCTTGCCGCCCGGCGTTCAGGCGGTCGTCGTTCCCGCCACGTCGACGGCGGGCGGCAACGCGCAGCCCATCGACTTCCTCGTAACCGACGTGACCGGGGGCGACCCGACGGCCTACGCGCAAAAGGTCGAGGCGCTGCTACAGAAAGTCCCCGGAGCGACGAGCGTGAACAGCACTGGAACGCAGCTCGCGCCGGAGATCTCGATCCAGTTCGACCGCAATAGGGCGCAGGCGCTCGGCGTGGATCTCGGGCAGGCGGCGGAAGCCGCCGGCGCCGCGTTCGGCGGCAACCAGGCGACGCAGTTTGAGACGACGGCCGGCCTGGAGCAGGTCCAGGTGATCTATCCCGGCTCGTACCAAACGACTCTCGACGAGCTCAAGTCAGTGGCAATCCGGTCTTCGAGCGGCAACATCGTCTACCTCAGCGACATCGCCCGCTTCGTATCGACGCCGACGCCGCCGCTGGTCACGCGTACCGACCGCAACAACGTCATCCACGTTGATGCGAACTACGCGGCCAACTCGTCGCTCTCGGCGGTCGAACACGGCTTGCTCAAGCGCCTTCCATCGCTCCGCCTGCCGCCAAACATCGTCGTTCGTCCCGCGCCGCTCGGGCAACAGGACTTCATGCATCAGACGCTCGTAGGCATGGGGCTGTCGATGATCGTGTCGATCATCCTCGTCTACCTGCTGATGGTCGCGCTCTATAACAGCTACGTCTCACCATTCATCATCATCTTTTCCGTGCCGGTGGCGGCCATCGGCGCTATCGGCGCGCTCCTATTGACGCATCGCACACTGAACCTGTTCTCGTTGATCGGCACCATCTTACTGATCGGCATCGCGACTAAAAACGGGATTCTGCTCGTGGACTATGCCAACACGCTGCGAACGCGCGGGCTCGACAAGCTTTCCGCGATCAAGGAGAGCGCACACACGCGGTTCCGACCCATTATCATGACGAGCTTCTCGGTAATGGCCGGCAACCTTCCCCTCGCGATCGCGCTCGATCCGGGTGCGGCGTCGCGTTCCAGCCTGGGCATCGTCGTGATCGGCGGTGTGCTGAGCTCCCTGGTGCTCACGTTGCTGCTCATTCCCAACGTGTACATGTGGGTCGCGCCCAGCGACCATCCATCACCGAACGGCCAACCACTTGGAAAGTCGGAGCAGCTGACGCTCGAACCGCAGCCGATACTCGAGCCGCAGCCTGCGCGGTGAGCGAGCGCGCCGCCTACTGGATTTTCGGCATTCTCTTGAGCGCCGCGATCACGATCGCCCTCGGGCGCCGATTGGTCGAAGCACGCGGCGTTAAGATCGTGCCGCTGCTCTGTGGGCTGGCGCTCGCATTCGGACTGCTGTTCGGCTGGGCGATCAACGGCTACATCGACTACGTACGAGCCTCCGCGGAGATGCGCTAGAAGCGCGCTAAGGAGTGGGCGTCGCCGCCGGCACGGGAGTTCCCGCTAACCGCGGGTCCGGAGCCTGTGCCGGAAACGCGATATCGCTGAACGTCACGTCGGCGATCACCTTGAAGGTGAGAAACGCGGCGTGCTGCGTCGCGCTAAATCGCCCGTGCACGACGACCCAGTGGCCGTCGACCACCGCGTAATCCAGATCGATGATCTCGTCGCCGTCTACGACCCGCATCTCGATCTTCGACGGCAGATGCGTGACCGAATCCTCGACGATCTCGGACGGGTAGAAGCCCTGCTGGACGCGCGGCGTCGGGTCGATCAGCAGGTGCAGGGCGGCGTCGGTCGAGTCGGGCGCGTAGCGAGCCGCCCAGTAGCTGTTGTACGGAACGACCACTGTCACGCTCGGATCGGCTTCGGGTAACCTCAGAAAGAGCGGCGCCCCGCGTTGCAGCGTGATATCGACCCGCTTGAGGTTGGCAAAGTAGCTGAACGTAAACGCCGAGAGCGGATCGAAATACGCGACGACCGGGAACGCCTGGCCCGTGCGATAGCCGCCGTTGGGCAGGTCCTGCATGACGGCGTAGTCGTCGGCGACCCGCACCGCGATCGAGCGATTGATGTCCTGCGTCCGTCCCAAGGTGGGCGCCATGACGTGGGTCCGCTCCATGTAGGTCATGTAGACCGGCGGATTGGCGTTGTAGTACGCGCTGGTGCGGTTGATCAGAATCGCAAAGGCAAGATCCGGCGTCATCATCGCGGCGATGTGGCTTCGCCGGAGGGAAGGAAAGTACCGGTGCGTTAACTTCGCCTGCGATGGCGTTAGAGATCGACCAAACGCTGGCCGAGCACGTCGTGGGGCTGCGGCGGGCGATACATCGGCGCCCGGAGCTCGGCTTCGAGGAGCACCAAACCGCGGCGCTGGTCGAGCGAGAGCTCGACTCTTTACAGATCCGTCACCGGCGCGTGGCGCAGACCGGCGTAATAGGACACGTCGAAGGCGGCGCGCCCGGAAAGGTCGTCGCGCTGCGAGCCGACATGGACGCATTACCGATCGGCGAGCGCAGCGGCCTGCCATTTGCATCCGAGGTGGACGGAAAGATGCACGCGTGCGGTCACGACGCGCACACCGCGATGCTGCTCGGCGCGGCCCGCGTGCTGGCGGCGATGCGGCCGAAGATGCGCGGAACGGTCGTGCTGCTCTTCCAGCCCGCGGAAGAAGGCCCCGGCGGAGCCCTGCCGATGCTCGAGGAGGGGGCGCTCGACGCGCCGCCCGTCGACGCGATCGCGATGCTGCACGTCGACACGCGACTCGACGTCGGAACCATCGGCGTCGCCCCCGGACCGGTGAACGCCGCGACCGACGAGCTGTACATCACGGTGCGCGGCCGAGGCGGCCACGGCGGCTATCCGCACACGGCGGTCGATGCGCTGCCCGCGGCGGCGGCCATCGTGCTGGCCTTGCAAAACGTCGTCGCGCGCGAGACCGATCCGTTGGCCAGCGCCGTCGTGACCATCGGGACGATCGCCGGCGGCTATCGCAGCAACGTCATCGCCGATGAAATCGCGCTGAGCGGCACGCTGCGCTCGCACGACGCGGCGGTTCGCGAGGCGCTCGTCGACAAGGTCCGGCGCATCGTCGCCGGCATCGCTACAGCATATAGCGTCGAGCGCGAGGTGCGCATCGTCCGGGGATATCCGGCGGTGATCAACGACGCGGCTCTCGCCCAGAACTTCTCTCGCTACGTTCGGGAACGAAGCGCGCTGCGCGTCGAGACGCCGGATCCCACGATGGGCGGCGAGGACTTCGCGTACTTCGCGCAGCGCGTCCCGGGTCTCTTGATACGTCTCGGCGTGCGAAGCGAATCGGCCGGCGCCGTCCATCCCGGTCACAGCGCGCTGTTTCGCATCGACGAAGCGGCGCTGCCGATGGGCGTCGAGACGCTCGTGCTCTTCGCGCTGTTCGCGCAGGATTCTCGTCACCTTAACTCGGATTAAGGCGGGCGATATGGCTATCGCCGACGACCTATTTGCACCAGGTCTTCCCACACATAGCTCGAGCCTCGACGTCGACTGCTCCGCGGAGGATGCATTCGCGCTGCTCTGCGCCGTGGAGAAGTGGCCCGTGTGGCTATCCTTCCTGCGCAGCGCGCGGCGCGTGAACCCGGAGCCGTTGGATGCCGGCGGCGAGGTCGTAATCCGCTCGTGGCTTCCGGGCAACGAGGAAGAGCTCTACGAGGTCGACGATCTCATCGCCAACTACCGGCTCTCGCTCGTCGGCGCGTACTCGGTGCGCAGGCGGATCGATTTCCGGATCGAGCGGCGTACGTCGTGCACCAGGATTCACGTGCGGCTCGCGTACCCGGCCTATCATGGCCGGCTCGGGCTGCTGCTCGACCGCTGGCAACGCGGCCGCAGGCTGGCCAGCGCGCTCGACGATTCCCTGATTCACTTCAAGGGTCTGGTCGAGTACCGGCGCGACGCGCCGGTTTTGGCCGATTTCTGACGCCGGCGAGGCGGCTCTAGCAGTCGTTGACCGAGAGTGCCAAGGGGGCTATACTCTGACCATGCCGCTCTATGACTATGCCTGCACGCGCTGCGGCCGGACCCACGAGGTGCGGCACGGCTTTGATGAGACCCATGAGGCGCCGTGCACGAGCTGTGGAGCTCCCCTGCGCCGGGTCTTTAACGCCGCCCCCGTGCTCTTCAAGGGCTCGGGATTCTACGTGACGGACTCCAGGGGCTCCGGCGCCGGAAGCAAGCCTGAGAAGGCGGAGAAGTCCGAAAAGCCCGCGACAGCCGAGAAGAGCGAGAAGCCCTCGCCGCCGGCCTCGGAGCCGGCCGCCTAGATACCTAGCCCACCCGCAGGCGCTCTAGCGCCGCGATAAATCCCGGAAAGCTAACGTCTAAGCTCGCGTCGCTGTCGATCGCGATCGGCCCCGCCGCGCAGGCCAGCACGGCCGCCGCCATGGCGATGCGGTGGTCGTCGTGCGTCGCGACCAGACTCCCGCGGGGTGCCGGCTTGCCGCCCGTGATCGCGAGACCGTGGCGCTCGGGGGCGGCGCCGATACCGACCGCGTCGAGCAGCCGCTCGATGGCGGCGATTCGATCCGATTCCTTCGTGCGCAGGTCGGCGACGCCATCGATCGTGGTCGTGCCGGGCGCAAAAACCGCGGCGATCGCCAGGAGCGGAATCTCGTCGATGGCGCGCAGCGCGACGTCGGGGCCGATGCGCGCCGCGGACAAGGCGTGATACGCCACGGCCACATCCGCCACGGGCTCGCCGCAGCGCGTCCGCTCGTCGCGCAACTCGATGCTCGCACCCATCGCGCGCAGCGCGTCGAGGAGACCCGTGCGCGTCGGATTGACGCCCACGTCGCGGACCAGGATCGCGCTACCCGGCGTGATCGCGGCGGCCGTGATGAAGAACGCGGCGGCCGACATGTCGCCGGCCACCTCCACGGGGCGGCTCGCGACGCTCGCCCCGTCGAGCGCGACGGTGCGGGCGTTCCACTCGATCTCCGCCCCGAGATAACGCAGGAGCCGCTCGGTGTGATCGCGCGAGCCGCGATCTCCGTCGACCCGCACGGGGACGCCGGCAAAGAGTCCGGCAAAGAGAAGCGCCGATTTGACCTGCGCGGAAGGCGCGAGGAGGATGAACCGGCGCGTCTCCACCTCGGGGGTGCCGGACAACTCGAGCGGCAGACGGCCCGCAGACGTCTGGATCCTAGCGCCGAAGGCGCGCAGCTGTGCGGCGACGGGCTCCATCGGGCGGCGCCGCAGCGACGCGTCGCCGTCGAATCCGGCGGCCACGTCGGCGCCGCTGCAGGCGCCGAGGAGCATCCTGGCGGTCGAACCGGAGTTCATGCAGTCGAGCCTGCCGTCCGGCGATCGCCATGGCCCGGGGTGCACGACGACGTCGTCGCCCTCTCCCTCGATGCGGGTGCCGAGTGCGATCAGCGCTTGGCACGTCGCGTGCACATCGCGGCCCGGGTTGAGACGCGAAATCCGCAACGGGTCGGCGCAGCGGGCGGCCGCGATCAACGCCCGGTGCGAAATCGACTTGTCGCCGGGAACGCCGACGTTACCGCGCAGCGGACCGGGATGAAAGGTCGCGACCTTGCCGGGCATGAGCGGAGTAGCTTTTCGACAAGGAGTCCCTCATCATTTCGTAGCAAGCAGCGCGAAGCGATTTAGCACGATGGAGCCTGTTTTTTCTCACGAAAGGACCCGATGAACAAACTAGATTTGGTGCGCTCAGCGGTCGATCGGCTCGAGCTCTCGCGCAGGGATGCGGTCGCATTGATCGACGGCGTTTTCGACGACATTCAGGCGGCGGTGGTTGCAGGTGAGCCGGTCAAGATCCCGGGCTTCGGTCAGTTCAAGGTTCGCGATCGCGCCGCGCGCCTGGCTCGCAATCCGGCGACGGGCGAGCAGGTAAAAGTGCCCGCAAAGCGCGTCTTCAAGTTCCTTCCGGCAAAGGCGCTCAAGGAAGCCGTGATGTCTAAGCGCGGCGCACGCGGCGGCGCGGCTCGCAAGAAGGCCGCGTCGAAGGCCCCCGCGCGCAAGGCCGGCGGCGCCAAGAAGACCGCCGGGCGGAAGAAGCGCTAGAACCCTTCCATTTCGTAAAACGTTATCACCAGGCGCGGCGTTCATCGCGAACGGCTCGTAAGTTTCCGCGCTACTCTCGACGAGGAGTCATCATGCGACGTTTAGGCATTCTTCTATCCGCGCTCGTGCCGGCGATTTTGATCGCCGGATGCACCGGTAACGCGGGCGCGCCGATCGCGAGCTCGCCCGGCACATCGGCGGTCCCCTTCGATCGCTCGGTCGGGATGACCGCTGCATCGCAGCTGTTCCACTTCCGGCACACGCCGGCGTATCCGCCGCCGCGGCGCCATCACATCACCAGCGCCGAACGCAGCCGCGCCCGCGCCGGCGGTTGGACCCCGGTTACCGCGGTGGCTCCGTGGACCAACGGGCCGGGCACCGAGATCCTGATGACCAACGGGACCGTGATGGTGTCGGATTACTGCACGTCCAATTGGTACAGTCTCACGCCGGACGTTAACGGCAACTATCTCAATGGCACGTGGACCAAGATGGGCTCGCTGCCGTCCAGCTACGGCCCGCTCTACTTCGCTTCGGCGGTTCTGGCCGACGGCAAGCTGATCATCAACGGCGGCGAGTATAACTTCTGCCACCAGGACGAGACGAATCTCGGCGCCATCTACGATCCGTCAACGAACGCCTGGACGTCGGTGACGGGGCCGACGGGCTGGAGCGAGATCGGCGACGGGCAGAGCGCCGTGCTCACGAACGACACGTATATGCTGGGCAACTGCTGCACGTCCGATCAGGCGCTCTTGAACGAGTCGTCGATGACGTGGACGCAGATCGGCACGGGCAAACACGACCCCAACAGCGAGGAGGGCTGGACGCTGATGCGCAACGGCACTGTGCTGACCGCGGACGTCATCGGCGAGCCGAACTCGGAGTATTACAGCCCCACGAGCAACACGTGGCAAACCGCGGGCAACCTGCCCGTAGACCTCAACCAGTGCACCGAGATCGGTCCGCAAACCATGCGCCCGAACAACACCGTGTGGGTCGCCGGGGCAACGGGCCTATCGGCAATCTACAACTCCCGAACGAAGATCTGGACGCAAGGTCCGTCGTTCCCCGCGGGGATCGACACCGCCGACGCCCCGTCGTCGCTGCTGCCCAACGGCCAGGTGATGGTCGTGGCCAGCCCCGGCTGCTATAACGCCCCGGCGACCTTTTACGTCTTCAACGGCAAGAAGCTCAAGAGCATCGCGGCGCCGCCGGACGCGCCGAACGACTCGAGCTACAACGTGCGGCTGCTGGTGCTGCCGACCGGCCAGATCCTGGAGACCGACGGAAGCACCGACGTGGAGATCTACTCCGGGGGAACGCGACCGTACCCGGGTATCGCCCCGTCGATTACCTCGGTACCGTCGTCGCTGTCACCAGGGACCACATACACGATCCATGGTAAGCGCTTCAACGGCTACTCGCAGGCGAACTTTTACGGCGACGACGTTCAGGAGGCCACGAACTGGCCGCTCGTGCGCATCGTGAACAACGCGACGGGACACGTGTTCTACTGCAAGACGCATAACCACAGCTACATGGGCATCGGATCGAATAAGACGGTGACGACCATGTTCGACGTTCCGTCCGGCATCGCGACCGGCGCGAGTACGATCTACGTCGTCGTCAACGGCATCCAGTCCGCCGGCGTCAGCGTAACGATCAGCTAACAGCCCCGAGCTGAAGCGGCAATAGTGCGGCGGCGCCTTTTGGGCGCCGCCGCCAATTCTCGCTACAGTTTGATCTTGTACACGACCCCGCAACCGTAGGTCGAGGACTTGTAACACAGATCGCCGCCCTGAAACGCCGTGCCGTAGAGAAAGCCGTTGGTAACGGTCGGGCTGTCACGAGGATCGAAGCCGTCGGGGGCGCCGGTGAACACGTGGAGAACCGCCTCGCTGTAGCCGGTCTTGGTCGGAGAAAGCTCGAAGACCGTCCCGCAGCCACATGGCGATGCGTTGCTATTGATCGTCGCGCCATATAGATTGCCTTTGCTATCGGCGGTCAGACCTTCGTGATCGTCGGGCCGCGCGCCATCCATCGAATGTTCTCCGAAAAAGTACAGCACGCGTTCCGTGTACCGATGTCCGTTGAACGTCAGCTCGTAGGCGGTCCCCAGGCCGAGCGGGTTTCCCCCGCCGTAGAGCGTGAGGCCCACCAGTGAGCTCTTCGAGACCGAGAGCAGTGCCGCGCGCGGATTCGCGCCGTCCTTGTTCCCGCCCTTGAAGCGATAGAGGATCTTTTCGCTGCCCGAAGGCGTCACCTCGAAGACCAAGCCGCAGGTTGTCTCGCCTTCGGGAGACTTTCCGCACGCGGCGTTCGTATTTCCGCCGAACTCCGTGGTGCCGTAGAGGTTGCCTTGGCTATCGGCGATGAGCTTCGCTCGCGGAGCTTCGCCGTCGGTCCCGCCCTGAAATGCGTAGAGAACCTTCTCCGTGTAGCGCTTCCCCGTGGGCGTCAGGCTAAAGACGGTCCCGCACCCGACGTATCCGGAGGGCGACGAGCACGCTCCGCCGCCGCCGGTCGTGGTGGTGCCGTACAGCACGCCGTTCTTGCCGAGCAAGAGGCTGACGAGCGGAAGCGCGCCGTCCTTGTCTCCCGCAAACGCGTGAATCACGCGCTCCGTATAACCCGAGCCCGCCGGGCGAAGCTCGAATGCCGTGCCGCACCCGATCTTACAGACGCTCGAGCCGCCGCCGTAGTCGGTCACTCCAAATAAGTCCCCGGCGCTATTCGAGACGAGTCCCGCCTCCGAGCCGGCGCCGTCCTTTCCGGCCTTGAAAGCCCACAGCACCTTCTCCTTGCCGGTCGACGAAACTTCATAGACGGTACCGTCGACGTCACCGCTCGGGCCGACCGTGCCACCGCCGTTCGAGATGCCGAAGAACTCGCCGTCCTTGCCGGCCAGGAGGCCGCCGTATGGAAACGCCGCATCCGGCGCGCCTTTGAACGAGTAGAGAACGTGCTCTTGCGCGAGCGGTCCCGCGCCGAAGCTTCCGGCGCGCGACGCCGGCTGCGCTCCGTTCGGAACGGGAGCGAGGGCCGAGCCGCCACCGCACGAGCTCAGCGCGATCGCACCGATTGAAACAACGAAAAAGTAGAGGCCCTTCATAGCGTAACGCTCCTCTCACATATGTCCAGGCGTGCGGCGGCGCCCCAAAGACGCCGCCCTTAAATTTCTAGGCTACTTAACCTCGATATAGATCGCTTCGAAAGCCTGATCGCCATTGTTCACCGGGTCGTGCTCCCACGGCTCGTCAAAGTTCATGAAGTCACCCTTCTTGGCCAGAACGCGCTCGGATCTGCCGTCCGGGAACCTAAACGTAAAGTCGCCGTCCGTCAGGAAAACGCCGACGCCGCGCGCGTGCTGGTGCATCATCGACTGCTCCCCGCTCCCGTAGCGAATGCGTACGATGCGGACGGTATCCGTATCGGCCTCTACGCTGTAGTGCTTCGGATCGACGGAGACGGCGTCGCGTTCGAGTTTCGTCGTTGTCGCCATGTCGCAGGTCCTTTCCGCACGTTCGTGCTCACACGTGATGGACTTTCGGCCGTTCGCGGCCTGCTAGCGGATGCCTGCTTGGAAGCGCTATTCTGCCACGACGGCTTGACTCACCAGCGATTCCCCGCGAGTTCAAACGAATCATCGAGGTCCTCCTTTTGAATCCATTCGGACTATTCGTGGCATCAGCTCACGTTGGCTCAAATGTTTCATCGATAGGCTCGGCCGCTCGATCGCAAACCAGCTCCCCGTGGCAAGGAGCAGCGCGATCGTCAGCGCGCACAGGACGTACGGCGCGAAGCCAAAGGCGTTGACGTGATAGACGACCAACAGCTGCTGAATAGGAAACGCATAGATATAGAGGCCGTACGAGAGGTCCATGCGCCGGTCGAAGCTACGAATCGGCAGCCGCATGGTCGCGAACAGCGTTAGATACGCAACGCAGGGGATGACGACAAATAGAAACGACTTCGTAAAGAGCGTAGCGGCCAAAACCGCCGCGCAGAGGCTTGCGAGCCACCAGGTCGCGGGGATCCGGTCGCGCAGAAGATACGCGGCGGAGCCGAAGCCGAAGTAGACGATAAGCGAGAAGACATCGAGGCCGACGGTGTCTCCACGCACCGCAAAGCGCCACGTCAAGCCGAGGTAGGCGCAAAACAGTAGGAGCGCCGCGACGGCCACGAGCGCGGGCGAGCGCCGCACGATGCCGGCCACGCCGATCGCGGCGATTGCCAAATAGCAGCCGAACTCGTATGCCAGCGTCCAGAGCGAGCCGTTGAGGACGAAGGGAACGGGCACGTTCGCCAGTACGCCGCGGATGTCGGGCTGCGCGATCGACAATAGCATATTGCGCGTTATGTACGTCAGCGGCGACTCCGGAGCGGCGAAGTACCCAGCCAGCGTGCCGCGCTCGTGAACGTACGCGAGCGGGGCAAGGCAAAATGCGGTGACGACGAGACAGACCAAGAAGGCCGGAAAGATTCGCAGCACGCGATGCCAAACGAATCGCAGCACGTTCCCCACGGTCTCATAGCTGCGCGTGATGAGGAACCCGCTGAGCACGAAGAAACCTCCCACGGCCAGCATCCCGGCGATCAGCCCGTCATCGACGCGGCCGAGCGGGTCCCATCCGAACCCGCCAATACCGTAGGCATGCGACCATAAAACGATGGCAGCAAAGAACAAACGCAAAAACCCGATGCCATTGCTTCGGAAGTCGATCTCTCCAAGCATTGGCAGGCGCTTCGTGCGCGCACGCATCCTTGGTAGTATAGCACGATCACCCAGCGGTGCGCTTTCGAACCGGCCGTGACAGCGCGCCCGATGCGCATCGCACGCGATGGCACTTCGTCCCCGTCGAAAATCCCGGTTTGCCGCGAATGCAATGCGCACTTGACGCCCGATGGCACGCTGCTGAGCCTTTCGTCTCCCCAGGGCTTCGGCGCGATGGGACACCTGAGCAACAAGGCGCATTCGGTAACATCGAAGAAGCGTACTATTAAGCGCCAAGGTTTCAGATGCGGGCGCTCGCGATCGCTGGAACTGCGCGGCTGCGAGGTTAAGCTACAACACCGGCTAGCGCGATGCGGCCTCGCGGGCGGGACGGTGGGCTGTGGCGCTAAGGCGTCAACGCGAAGAGCGTTCCTGAGTTGCGCATGCCTCCGTACGAGGTCGTACCGTAAAGCGTGCGGTTGACGCTGACGAGGCTTGCATCTGGGTAGCGCCCATCGCCAGGACTGCCTTCGAAACCATGGAGCACCGTCATTTTGCCCGATGTCGTGACCGAGTAGACCGTCCCGCACCCATTGTCTCCATCGCACGAGATACTGCCACCGTTGCCGGTCGCGCCGTAGAGAACGCCCCTGACGTTGATCAAGCCGCCAGACGGGTTTGCGCCGCGCCCCGCGCCGGCGAAGCGGTGAAGCACCGTTTCCTTGCCGGACGGCGCGATCGCGAAGACCGTCCCGTTGCCTCTCGTACCTCCTCCAAAGGTCGTGCCGTAAAGCGTGCCCTTGACACTGATAAGGGGCGCGAACGCCCGTCGCCGCCGATATTTCGCCAAGCGAGAACGCATCGAGCTTCGGCGCTTCTTGATATGCAGCCAGCTACGTCAACAGTTTGTCAACAGCCCCCCCTTAGAAGCAACAGATTCCCTAACAAATATGGTGGGGAAGGTGGGAGTCGAATCTCTTAACCCTCGTTTTCGAGAGAAACAGTTCGTTGCGATAACCTTCGTTTCGTGCAGAGGTTCGCTTGCGAAAGCGCCGTTGGTTTCGCTTCGTGAATCGCCAGCGAGTTTCGTGTGTGACTAGTTTGTGACTAAAGGCGGCCATGGGCGGGGCACAGCGTCTTCATGTTTACGCGATGATGTGGAAGTCGCCTGTCGCCGATCGCGCGCCTCCTGGGCCGCGCAATGCCCGGGCAGGCCTATTGCTCATTGATGTGACCCCCTAATCCAGGGCTCCGCACCACGTCGCCGATCGGCGGCCCTCGTCGCTGTACAACTCGTCCGATCGAAGCCATAAGCGTGCTCCATGCCTGGCCAGGTGCCCAGCGCCGCGCCGAAATGGGGCACGGCGGATTGTCGATCGGCGGGTGGGCGCTGTAGTATAAGCTGAAGCCCCGAGCTTGGGGCCTCGGAGGTTTTTGCTACGTTGAAACGCTTCGCTGCGCCCAAAACACGACGCTGTACGCTTCAGCCCAGTTTAGCGCCCCTCAAAGGGTGCTGCAGTAGGCAGGTATTATTCCGGATGCGTTGGGGCGTATTAGTCCTTTGCGTTTTTGGCTTCTCGGCGTGCGGGCGCTTAAACTCCACAGTGCCGAGCACGACGAGTGAAGCCCTCGGGCGTTTCGCAGTTCTTCCTGAAACGCTTCACGTCGTGCCGTTATTTGACTTCCCCGGCGGCAAAGGTGGCGAGCAGATCGGGAGCAGTGGCGGGGTTGGGGGCCTCATAGGTGACCCTAAGACGGCGCTTTATGGCGTTACGGGCTTCGGCGGGGACTTGAACTGCCCCATCCACGGGGAGGGCTGTGGCACGGTTTTTGAGATCACACCCGTGGCCGGTAAATCAAAATATAAGCAAACGGTGCTTTACCGTTTCAAAGGCTATCCGGACGGTGAGACTCCACTTGCGTCGCTCGTTAGGGACGAAGCGGGTTCGCTGTACGGTACCACCTACGGAGGCGGAAGGGTCAATTCCGGTACGGTTTTCAAGCTTACGCCGTCGGGATCGGGTTACCAGTATAGCCTTATTCTTAGCTTTCACGGGAAGCTTGGCGGTGGCCCTTGGGGACCGTTGCTGCTGGGTACAGGCGGCACGCTTTACGGCACGACGACGACGGGCGGCGGACGTTGCGGTACGGTATTTAAGCTGACGCCGATCGGTTCGCGCTACAAAGAAACGGTCATTTATACGTTCGAAGGTATGCCCGACGGATGTGAGCCGATCACCAATCTGACCGTTGACGCGGCCCACGCTTTGTATGGAACGACGTTTTACGGTGGCACATATGGCATGGGGTCGTACTGTGGCGGCGGATGCGGGACCGTTTTTAAGCTCACGCCTTCTTCGTTGGGGTATACGGAGCGCGTCATCTATGCTTTCACCGGCGATACCGACGGAGGGAACCCCGAAGCTGGGGTAACCCTTTCCAGCAATGGAACTCTTTATGGCACAACACCCGTGGGAGGCGAGGGTAATGGCTGCGGCTATGCCGGATGCGGTACGGTCTATAAGCTAACACCACACGGCGGTATCTACCGGGAGGTCGTTGTTTATCATTTTTCGTTGGGGGGAGATGGATTTGTGCCCGAAACTGCGCTGGCTACTGGTAGCGATGGCAAGCTATACGGGACGACATCCGAAGGCGGCGACGGAGACGGCGTTATCTATAAGGTAGATCCCTCTAACTCGCGCTTCAGCGTCGTCTACCTATTTTCTGGTGGGGCGATCGGAAGTGATCCTGACGCCACTCTTCTCTTTGCACGCGGTGCTTTTTACGGTGAAACGGTTTTGGGTGGCAGGAAGGGTTACGGCGCGATTTTCAAGTTCTCACCATGAGCGCAGTGTCCAATTAAAGGAGTTAAGCAAAGCAACGAGCCTGCCGATCAGGCCTGTTTTGCGATGCGTTTCAGCGCAGCCGTCCAAGACATCCAGCGAGCCGTCGTCGCGCCACGCGGCCAGCGCTGCTGCGAGACGGCTTACATCCCTTGGCTTTCGGTGTCGACGGAACTGTGGGGTCGTTGGCCGAACGAAGGTAAAACAGCTTCTGCAGTCACGATGGAGGAACGAAGATGTTCAAATATCGCATGGCCGTGGTTCCCACACTTCTCGTTCTCGTCTCCTTACCTTTCGCGGCGAACCTGGTCTTCGCAGGGTTGGCTCAGGGTCAAACGCCGCCGAAGCCCCCGAAGGTCACCTCATATATGATACAGGCGCGCAATGACTTTAGGAACGGCGCTGCATTCACAGCGCCACCTGGTTACAAGATCGACTCCATTATCCCGTGCGCCGGAGCCGGCGGTCCGTATGGCCAGGGCGCTTATCTTTGCATGATTGAGAAGCAAGACCACTGACACGATGCATCGTTACGCTTAGCCGTGCTGATGGCGCGCCGCGGGCTGTGACGTTCCCGGTTTTACGGGATCGTCGTGATATAGCCGTTCTTTAGGCCCGCGCCGATGTAGACGCCGATGACGGTGCGGCGGTAGACGGAGTTGGCGCTGACCGGGCCGATGACGGTGGCGGTACCAGCAGTCCAGTTGCGAATCGGCAGGAAGAAACCATACTCGAGGGTTTTGTTCTTGAGGTCAAAGTAGTCGCCGACCACGTTGTAGTTGCCGGGTCCGCCCGCTCCGGTGATCCCTTCGAAGTGGGTTAGAATCGACTTTGGCCAGTCGTAGACGAGCATTTTGGTTCCGGCGAGGTTGCGTACGTACGCGTGCGTACCTTTCTTGTCGGTGTAGCCGCCGGCGATGGCGACGGTCTTGCCGTCCATCCAAATGCCGTAGGCCGTCGAGCTGACCGAGCCGGCAAATTCGAGCGTAGCGAACTTCGTGGTGGCCGAATCGTAGATGAATGCATGTCCGGAAGCCGGGTATGTATCTGAAGGGGCTAGGGCAGAGCCTGCTTTCACCGCATCGTAGTTCCCTACCGCTTTGTAGGTCGTATTGCCGTAGTTGCTGTGAACGATCGTATAGTTGCACGATTTAGGCGCGCACAGGTTTGGCGGAGCGTTGAGCGTGAGGTACTTCTTGGTCGTCGAGTCGTAGACGAAGCCATCTGCGTTCGTCTGGCCCTTTTTCTGATAGCTGCCTACGAGGCGATAGCCCGTCTGCGTGATGGCCGGGCCGTACACGCTGGTCTTCGCCGATCGGGGATACTTTATCGGCATCCAGAGGCCCGTTTTTCGATTGTATACGACGCCCAGATTCGACCCGTTTCGGTTGTCGATAAAGCCCGAGATGAGGTTACCGCGAATTCCCGTGAGAAGGGTCCCGACCGCGTTCGGAAACTGCCAGAGTGGAACGTCGAGCGTTTGCAACACCGGCCCGTTCGAGCCAAAGCTGAAGAGCCTCGTCTGCGACGACATTGCGGGCACGGCGCTGAAGCTGGTGGAGCGGATTCCACCGGCGCATCCAGCTAAGAGCGCGAACGATGTTGCGACGATCGAGCGCCGCGAGGGCGCGGAGGTAAACGGGACACTCATTACAGGCGCCTCACACATTTAGAGAGTAGCGCTAAGGGTCTACCGGCCAGTATAGCATAGCCCGCCCGACAGAGGCCGGGCACTCGCATCGTTGAGAACGCTTATTTCGCGGTTTGCGCGCCATACCAACGAACGCTGTCGCGCCGCTGGGAGGCGTTAGCCGCGCGCGGAGGCGCTGGACGCGCCCTTCCGCACCA
Organism: Vulcanimicrobiota bacterium; assembly: GCA_963752825.1. GTDB lineage: Bacteria > Vulcanimicrobiota > Vulcanimicrobiia > Vulcanimicrobiales > Vulcanimicrobiaceae > Cybelea. Next base: position 2,497,407 of record CAVVZF010000001.1, read on the forward strand.
CGCCCGTGCGACGCAACGGTCGGTTCGATGCTTTGGGGTTCGCTTCGCAATAGCCAATTGGCACGGTGCCAGCCGATCTTCTCAACGGAGATCGCAGCACAGGTCGCATTGCCCAAAGCACGATGGCATGGGTGGGATACGCCAAGTAGCGCCTACGCCACGCTGAGCCGGGCGGGAGTTTTGCCCTTTGCGGAGACCTGTTAGCTGCTAGTACGACCCGTCCGAGCTGTTGCCACACCTAAGACGTAGTAGGTGAGTGGCGCGAACTAAGAGCCGTCAGCGCAAGAGCGCGACGTTCGTCGCGGGGTAGCGCCTTGGTGCGTTCAGTGCGCTCCTGGTAGTCCTCAAGTGCAGCAATCACTTTTTCAATCTCGGCAAGCAGGTCTTCAACGGCTTTCTCAGTGGCAGCGTCCTTTGGAATGACCGGGCTCGCTCGCCCGACCATCCTTTGGAGGTCTCGGCCGGGACGAAACGTCCCAACGCCCGAGGACACCGAAATGGCGCGCGCAAGCAGCATCAGCCCAAACGCGCGGTCCGAGCCTTCCACCGAGCGCGCCAGGTTCTCCGCCGCATTCTTAATCTTCGATACGTCCTGCTCAAGTGCGTAGATACTCGGCAATGCGCTCGATATGCCGGCGCAGCTCTCGAGTGTCAAGGTCTAAGCGCATGAACGGGTCTCCACAAGATTCATATTCGAGTCTCCGTGACTAGTTTGTGACTAGTCGGGCTGTTTTCGGGGCGATTTCGTGCTTAGGAACCCATGGGGAAGGTGGGAGTCGAATCTCTTGACCCTCGTTCTCGTTCGTTTCGGTTCGCTTAACTCAGCGCCATTTCGTGCGCGACGTCGTTTGCAGCGAGAAGGCTTGTTGGCAGTCGCGAAGGCTCGTTTTACTTCGTGCGTGACCAATCCGTGACCAACGGCGCACCGCATATGCCGCGCTGCGAGGCTTCATTCGGTCGGGACGATACCCAAGTCATCCGGTAGATATCCGCGGGCTGCAGGCAAACGTCGATCTGGTCCTTTGCGACGTCGATGCCAACGAAGATGCATTCGTCCAACCTTCCAACTCCAATCTTGTCAATGCGGGCTCGAAGCCCGAGCAACTGTTCGGAATGGATGGAACACCGCGTGAGGTGACCAAAAACTCGTTTACGGGCTATTAACCCCAGGCCCCAATCGGTCTACCTCACGCGTGGATCATAGCATCTCCGGCCTATACAAGGCCCCCTCGGCCGGCAGTGGGAGCGCCGCGCTACGATGCCGAGCGCGCGCAATGCTGCGTGGCTAGGGCATGGGAGTAGGAGTGTTAAGCTTACGAGTTTTCAACGGCACGAGCTTTGGTCGATAGCAATCAAACCCTAAATCCCCGGAAACGCCTTCCGCGGTAGCGCAGACTCTGTGAATCGCGCTCGCTGCAGGTGCAAAACCCTGGGCGCTCGACTTATCGTACCAGTAGAGCGCATTTGAGTAGTACTTCTTAGACGGTCCCTTACTCTCCCAGAAGTACCCAAGGTCGTATTCCGCCACTCTGTCACCAGCGGTTTCGGGTTCTTCGATAACGCTATAAAATTCTCGCGCCGCCATACTCAGATCCTGTGGAGAGATGACGGCGCGCCCCTCCAACGCAGCGATCCGCCCCGTGCGATACATGATGCCAAGCCCAATCCAAGCCCTATAGTAATGGTCTCGAACTGCCGCGTCGAAATGAGCTCGCGCCAACTCATAGTTCACCTTGTTGCCATTTGTGCCAGTTAAATAGGCGAATCCGAGGAGGTATTCCTCGTGACCCGTCAAGGGACGCGACGGAAGATCGGCCTTGACTTTCCCGTAGGTGTCGAGCACGGTTCCAAGTCCGGAGACAATCTCGATAAAATAGCGCCCGATTGTGACGACGTATGGAATTTCTTCGACTTGTGCTGAAGCCCCTGAGCCCGCTGTCACCGTGTAGCCGAGTACCAAAAGGACGACCAAGGAAAAGCCAAACGCTTGGCGGCGAAAACCAGCAATCATGTGTGCGCACCTCCCCTCTTCGCTACCGGGGCCTAGGGGAAAAAGATTCGGGGTCCAGGCGTTTCCGCCTTCGCCACTAACACCGTCTTATCTGGTTTCATCTTCGCTGCGCAAATGAGGCTAAATCGACGTTGGCGGCTTTCGCCTCAGTTCCGTGGCAGCACTCAAACGCGATCTCGGAAGCCGCCTCGGCCCACGGCTCCGCGGCCACCTCGCCGATCGGCGGCCCTTGTCACTTAGAGTCTGCCGTTTAAGCGTCGCCCCTGCCTAATGGTTTTAGTCTTCGGTGTTCGTAGGAATCCAGCCAATCATTGGCACTTCTTAGTGCGGCACAGCTATGGCTATGTCGCCTGGAGGAGAAGTGCCTGTCGGAAACGGCGATCCTCTTACCCGAGTTAGCTTCCCGTTCCTCGCGCTAATCTTATAGCCCCAAATGTTGAAAGAATCGACGTTGGAGACGTAGAGAAACCTGCCAGACGGATCAACCGCGGCATAGATTGGCTCTTCGCCGGTCGGGAAGGGCGAGCCCTTAATTTGGGTCAACCCACCGTGTTTTAATCCGATGGAATATGCAGCTACCTCGTTTGAATATGCAAGCGTCACGTAAGCGTACTTACCCGACGGCGTAACAGCGACTGCATATGGGCCGCCGGAATTGCTGTAAGGCGAGCTTTTGATCTCGCTCAGCGTTCCGCTGCCTGGATTGATCGCATATACTGAGATCGTGCCGGCAATACTCGGGTCGCTTCCCAAACCGGGAACGTAGAGAAATGCACCGCTGGGTCCAACCGCGAGCGAACGGGGATTAAGCTCCGCCGCGAAGGGCGAACCTGATATTGGAGTCAGGCTGCCTTTGCTAGCATTGATCGAAAAGCCCGAGACTTGGCCGATCGTACCACTTTCTGTGAGATATAAAAAGTTCCCGGATGGCGTCACAACCATGCTGTAGGATTGGACCTCACCGTTCATAAATGGTGAGCCTTTTATTACGGACAACGCGCCCGTACTACTGTCAATCGTGTACGCGGTAATATTGTTGACTGGATACTGATTAGGTTGAGTGAAGCTGCCGGCATAAAGGAATGCGCCGTTCGGCGTGATCGCGAGCTGATACGCTTTTCCGTAGGGATCACTAAACGGCGACCCAGAGAGAGTGGTCAGCGCGCCCGTAGTCGGGTTAATGCTGTAGCCGACGATGCCCGTATCGAGCGCTGAGCAGTACAGATAGTTTGCGACCGGATCAGCGGTAAGGAGACCATCGCTCTGATACGCGCAGAAATAGGGTGCTCCCTCGATCTTCTTGAGTGCGCCACTTCTTACGTTAATTCGGTAGGCGCCGACTGCAGTTCGCTCGTCGACGTAGAGGAACTCCGCGCTTCCCGTTGCCGGCCGCGAAGCCCGAGGCACGTCGGCTTGCATTGAGGGTCCCTCAGATACCTGTGATTCCCCACATGCCGCGAGAATAATGGCGGCCGCGCTAACGTTAAGAGCGTAGTGGTTGAAACGAAGAATTCTCATCTACTGCGCCTCCCTGCAGCCTGAAAGGGGGATCAGCGGCTAAGACTCTCGACGATGAACCCGACTTCCATCGTAGCACCCGCGCCTCGATGGCAGAGACCCCCTAATCCAGGGCTCCGCACCACGTCGGCGATCGGCGGCCCCTCGTCGCTGTACAGCCGGCTCCGGTCGAAGCCGCAGGTGCGCTCCGGGCCTGGCCAGATGCCCAGAGCCGCGCTGCAATGGGCCGCGGGCGGATTGTCGATCGCGGCTGGGCGCTGTAAGATTGGCCCGAAGCCCAAGTTTGGTTCTCGGAGGGTTCTGCTACGCTTAAGCTCTTCGCAACGGGCGCCGTGTTATCTGCTCTTATTGTCGCCACTCCAGTCGCGCTCAGAGCAGCGGCGCCCGGGGTGAGTGCGACACCGACGACGCTCGCCCAGATTCTTAGAGACCCCTTGGGCCACGCTGAGTTTTGGAGTGCTGCAGCCGCGGTTGGGCAGTTCTTCGTCATCTTGGCAACGGCCGTATTCGCTGTTTTGCAACTGCGACACGCTCACAGGGGTAACCAAATGGCGGCACTCAAGGAACTCGACAGGGTCACTCAAACCGACGAATTTTTCGCCGCACAAGAGCTGATTTTCAAACAAATGCCACAAGCAATGCGAGATCCGGAGTTTCGGTACCAAGTCATGAACTTCGCTGCGGCCACTGAGGGTTGCCGCGAACTAATTGAGAAGGCCTCTGCGCTTGGCAATGTTTATGAGAATATGGGGCGCCTGATTAGACACAACCTAGTCAACTCGGAATTCGTTTTCGAGGCCTGGTCGCCCGCTATAGTTGGCGATTGGGAAAACCTCCAGGATCTGATCGCGTTGCGGCGCCGCGATATGGGCGACAAATTGTGGGAGAACTTTGAGTACCTGAGTGTTCGTGCGGAGGATTGGCTAGGCAAGCATCCCAAGGGCACGATTACACTCCGCTGGCGTCACAAGGATCTGAAGGACAAATGGCGCGATGACGACTTGGCGTACGGTCAGCTACGGGAATCAAAAGAACGTCGAGGATGACAACTCACCACGGGGCGGTGAAGATGTGTCATCACTCTGAAGCCGTAGCTTGCCCGGAGTTTCCTAATCCTCTGCCGGCAACCGCTTTGGCCGAATCGCCAGCCGGCGTTGCTGTACAGCTCCCTCCCATCGAAGCCGCAGGCGTGCTCCATAACGTGCCATGTGCCCCGACCGCCCCGAAATGGGGCATGCGGATTGGGCGCTATAAGCTCCCGCGCGTCCGCCTGCACGACCTGCGGCACTCGTATGCGAGCCTCATGCTGGAAAGCGGCGTCGATCTCAAGACGGTTTCGACGGCGCTCGGACACTCAACGATCCGGGTGACGGCGGACACCTACGCGCACGTTTCGCCGGCGATGCTCCAGTCAGCTGCGGCGCGGCTCGATCGAATCATTGGCGGCGAAAGAGCTCGTAGCCGTTAAGGCGTTAGGGCGTTAGAAGGAAGTTTCCTAGGGAGAATCAGTCTCATGGAATGTGGAACAACGATTGACGATCGCATCGATGCCGAGCTGTTTCGCCTGAACCAGGACGCCACGAAGATGATTCCCGAAATGTTCACTTCCGGCAGGTTCGAGTTCGACGCACAGGGTGCGCCGCGTGAACCCGCCCGGGTCTGGATGGCGTATCTTGCAGCAGAGGCATACGGCTACGCTGACGCTATGCTAATTGCGATAAGTCATAATCGCGGCCGACAGGCCCGGATTCTGGAGAGGCAGTCTACGAATGTGTAAGGCGCGCTGAGTACTACGCCTCAAACCCGGATGAGGCGAGACTTGAATTCCTAGCTTGGCCGTGGCGTGATAAGAAGCTACACGACGAGTTGGGGTATCCCCATGACTCTGCGCGCTACAAGAGCATCGAGTTAGCGATTAAGAACATAACTACAAAGTACCCCGAGGTTCCAGCCTATGCGGCGAGGTACGGAAACAAGGAGCGCCCATTTTACGAGATGGTGGTTGATCAGGAAAAACCGGAGACTGCCAGGGACTACGCGTTCCACTACCGCCGGTTGAGCCAGACGGCCCACGGATCGGTCAGCGGAATGGCCGACGTCTTCGATTTGCGCGACGGCGGCGTATGGGCGATACGCTTCGACAGCCGCGTCGAGGATCCAAACCTTGAGGTCCTCGACGTCACCATCTACCTGGTGCATCTGCTCGATATCCTCGATGGAGTGCTACAGACAGACAAATGGGAGAGCGACATCCAACCGCTTGATGCTCGACTTAACGCAGTGATTGCGAGGCTTTACCCGAATCGAGCAGATGACCTGATTCGAGCCGATTCGAGTGCCGATGGGGTTAGGTAGTGTCTCTGTCTAGCTTCAGCTGAGGCCGCCCACGACGCCACTAACCACGGCTTCGATCCAGGGACCAAGGGCGTCACCCGTACCCTTAACGGCCTGACCTATCGCACTAAACAAGGCTTTCATTCGAGATGGCCGCTGTGCGCCGTTAGCCTCATCCTCGATTGCACCAAGATACTCACGGATCTCTTCGCGTTGCGGTCCCGGAAATTCGTCAAGCCGCTCCCGTATCTTGGCGATCGCTACTTGGACTTCTATGAGTTGTGCCTGTTGGATGTGCGCGATGTTTACCGTCCCCATTTGCTGCACGATCGCGGCGTTGCCGGCAACGTTGATACCGGTGAGCAACGGGGTGGTTGTGGGCGGACCTTTCGAGGCTCGATCCCGGCCACGCGGGGTGACCCTCCAGCGGCGCAGCATAGTATCGTGATCGCCCGACTGCATCGCTGACCTAAGCTCGCCTCCCTCAAGCCAATGCTCCACCGCGTCGCGCACCTGCGCCGACGAAAGATTGCTCTCCCATTGCACGTCATGGGTCCATATGGGCTGGCCGCCGTTAGCGCGATCTATCGCGGCAACGGTTCTTAGAAAGAGCTCCCGCGAGTCATCGAGCGAGAGGGCGGCATTTTCGGCGATGCGGGCCTGCTGGCGCTCGATCTCATCGATGGCTGCCTCTTGCTTGCGCATGAACGCTTCGAGCGCCGCATCGGTACGGTGATCGCGGGGAACCGCGGGCCGGTCTGACTGGTACGGCAGATGCGTCGGAAGGCGATCCACCTCGCTGGGGATCTTTATTGCGAGCTCCTTTAGGCCGAAACGCCCGTGCGGATCCACGACGCTTGCAAGCCGGTCGGCAATCTTACGGACCTCGGAGCTGTCCTGGTGAGACCAAGCCGTGGACTCCATCGCTCTGGCGTACCTGCGTAACTGCTCGGCGTCGTAGCCGACCGCGCCTCCTGCGTCTAACGTCATCCGCTAACCTCATTTCGAAACCTTCGTGACCAAACTGTGACCAGTCGGCGTGATTCGCGCCCTGATTCGTGCTCAAAGTATGGTGGGGAAGGTGGGAGTCGAACCCACATGAGTTGCCTCGGCCGCTTTTGAGGCGGCTGCGTCTGCCATTCCGCCACTTCCCCGTGGAGCTACGGCTGTTTCGCGTCCACCAGACGCTGCGCCTCGGCGGCGCCGCCCACGCGATATACGCCGAGACCCATCTCCACGGATCGGCGCGCGAAGACCAGCGTGACGAGCTCGGCGCCGCGCGTCTGTCGGAAATCGACGCGCGCCACGTCTCCGGCATGCCAGCGCAGCCGCACCAGCCGTACGCCGTGCAGGATGCCGATTGCATCGCGGTGCGAAGCGCTGAGCACCCGGTCCCCAAAGACGAAAGCAAAGCCCGAAACGCTCTCCAGGCGCGCCGTCGAACGCGGATCGCGCGGCGCAAACTCCGCCGCTACGTTCAGTTCGCTGCTTCCCCCGCGCAGCGTCAGCGTGCGCTTGAAGGTCGCTCCGCCGTTCGGCAGGTCGGGCGCGTCGTACGAGCACGTCGCGCGAGCGGTCGTACCGAGATCGATGCGGTCGCAGGAATACTGGCGGTTGAACGTGCCCGCCGGCAGCGCATGCGTGTATCCCGCGATAAAGTCGCGCGCGGACACCGGCGGCTGCGGATCGGTCGCGTCGCGCAGCAGGCCGATGCTCGCCGCCGCGTTGCGACCTGCCCGATCGTCGAGCTCCGCGATGCGCGCACCGGCGAAGGGCGCGAAAACGACGCGCACCTCTCCGTTCGCGATGACCTCGCCCTTCGGATCCGCGAATGGCGGCGGCGTCCCGGACGGCGCTGCCGGTTCTGCGAGCCCGGTGAGCGCGCGAGCCCCCACCGGGACGACGCGTGCGGCCCCGGCCGCTACGTCGAAAGCCGAGACCGCAACGGCGCGGTGCGCGAGGTGAACGCGCCCGAACGCAACCCGGCGGCGAACGCTGCCCGGATTGATCGCGACGATGAAGCCGTACGACGAATCGTCGGCAAGCAGCAGCGTCGTGTTCGGCTCCGCTCGATCGCGCGCGACCGGCCGGATCGACGACAAACTCGCCGTAAGCCGACTCTTCGCACGAAGCTCGCGCAGGCGCGCAACGGCCCACGGTTGCATCCGTCCGCCGCCGATGCCGGTCGGCGTCAGCGGAAGGAGAAGAGTCTTCGCCCGCAGCGCTCGGTCGCTGGTCGCCGCGAGATCCACGAGCGTGCAGCTCAGGCCGCGCGCGTTGCACGCGCGCTGCAGGTCGACCGTCGCACCGGCCAGCGCGGCGAAGTCGTCGTTGCTCAATGACCCCGGGCTGTATAGACTCGCGGGCCAGACGATCGAGGCGTCCGCGACGACGTGCGTGCGCGCGAGCAGCGCGCCGTACCGCGCGACGACGTCGCCGAAGCCGCGCGTCGGCGCGTAGCGCGGCGCGGCCTGCAGGTCGAGCGTGAGCGCGGCGTCCCACGCGTAGGACCAATTCGCCCACGGCGCCTCCCAACCGTGAGGATACATCGTGTCCTGCACGGGGAAGTTCACGATGCCGTGCGCGCCGTCACGCAGGAGCTCGCCGATCGCCAGCGCCGTGTTCGCGGGGTCGCTCGGCCGCGGCGCACCCTCGTCGGCGCCTTGGAACCATCCGGCCTGAAACTCCGACTGCATGACCGGGAAGCGCGACTGCGTCTGCAGCAACCCCGTCGCGAAGTCCAGATCCGCCAGATCGTGCGCGCCGATACGGTACGAGCCGCTCTGATACCAGTTACCCCACGCCCACACCGGCGACGCCGCCGTCACCTTCATCTCATACGTGTTGACGAACAGCGGAACTCGCGTGCCGGCGACGGACTGCACCGTCGAGCGCAGCCAACCGATATAGGCGCGCCAATGCGGCGCCGGCCAGGTATCGTTGTCCAGATACGCGCCCTGATCGTCGTCGAGCGCGATGGCGAGCACGTCGCGCGAGTACGGCTCGACGGCCCGCAGCACGTCGCGCAGCCACGTGGCGGCGTTGCGCAGATGCGTACCGTTGGCGAGCCATTCGGCCCCCGCAAGGTCGGCGCGCGCGTTCTGCAGCGTCGCCGTGGCGGGGTAGCGCCCCTCCAGCACGTCGTGTAGTGGCATGTTGTACTCCGGGCGCTGCAGCAGCCACGCCGGATAGCCGCCGTTGCGCCACTCGTTGCGAATCACCGGTCCCGGTCGAAGGATCAGCTTGAAACCCAGCTCGTGCGTCAGCGCCAGCAGCCCCACGAGATCGCGGCGCGCGTCGGTCGAGCCGCTGAAGTCCGCGACGCCTTCGCTGGGCTCGTGCCAATTCCAGATGACGTACAAGTCGAGCGTGTTGATGCCCAGCCGTTTGTACGCCAAGAGCGCGTCGCGCCAGCGCTCGCGTGGAATGCGCTCGTAAAAGAACGCGGCGCCATAGACGAAGAACGGCCGGCCGTCGACGGTGAAGACCGGGTAGCCGCGGTCCGAAGCGACGCGCGCCGTGTTCCACGAGGACCAGCCGGCGGCCGCCGCATTCGCGCGTGGAACCGCGAGCACCGCGAGCGCGGCCACGGACGCGACAGCGAACGGCCACCAGCGCTGCACGCGCGCAGCGACCAGAAAGACGAGTGCCCCGGCTACTAGCCAACCCACGCCGAGCGCAATGGCGTGGGCGCCCGAGTAGACGAAGGCCACGCTCCAGCCGGCGAATGCGACGAGGGCGGGCAGCGGGAACAGCGGCATGCGGAACGGCGCCGTCATCCCGAGCCCTTCGACTCGCTTCGCTCGCTCAGGACAAGCTCTGTCGAAGGGCGTCCGCCGGGCCCGCAACACGCTCAGCGCGACGATCTGCGCGATGCCCTGGATCAGCACGATTCCCGCCGTGAGGAACGCGATCACCTGATCGAGCGTGAACAGGCTCGCCACGAGCGACAATCCGCCGACGACCAGCAACGCGACGTGCGGGATGTCTTTGCGCGGATGCAGCCTGCCGAACGCGGGAAGGAACGCGCCGTCCCGCGCCGCGGCGAACGAGATGCGCGAGAAGCCGAGCAGGTTTCCGTACAGCGACGCGAACGCGGTGACGAGCACCAGCAGCGTCACCCCGACCGCCGCGACGCGGCCCCAGGTCTGCTCGACGACGAACGCGCCCACGTACTGCGCCTGCGGGGTTGGTTGACCGTGCGCGTCGAGCAGCGAGCGCCACGGAACGACGCCCAGGACGCCGACCTGCAGCAGCACGTACAGAACCGCCACGATTACGATCGAGACGACGATCGCCGCCGGGATCGTGCGCTGCGGCCGAATGACCTCGTCGCCGAGGAGCGCGGCGTCCGCATAGCCCGCGTAATCGTACAGCGTGATGACCAGCGCGCTGCCGAAGCCCGCCAGAAACGCCAGATCGAAGCGCACGTGCTGGGGGGTAGCAAAGGCCCGAGAGAAGTCCGCATGCGACAACCCTGCCAGCGCCACCAGCGCGACCGTCAGCGCGGCCGCGACGGCGAGTAGCGTTCCGACCGACGCAACCTGCGACGTGCGTCGGTACAGCAGCGCCAGCGTCACCGCGCCGATCCCGACCGCCGCGGCATCGTGCGCGACGGCGTTGCCGGCCAGCGGCGGATACAGGTACGCCGCGTAGTTCGCGAAGCCGATATAGCCGCTCGCCAACAGGCACGGCGCGTACAACAGAAACTGCCAGTTGAAGAGGAACGCGAGGGCCTTGCCGAGCCGCTGCGGCCCGAATACTTCGCGCAGGTACACGTACGTTCCGCCGGATCCCGGATAGCGCGACGACAGCTCCGCCCAAACCAGGCCGTCGCAGAGTGCGACGACCGCGCCCGCGATCCATCCGACGAGCGCGAGCGGCCCGCCCAGCGCGGCGACGACGAGCGGAATCGTCACGAGCGGCCCGATTCCGATCATCGTGATGACGTTGATCGAGATCGCGCTGCGTAAGTCGATCGCGCGCTTCAACTCGCTCATCTCATGCACACTAGGCTCGACCTGTTCGTGCGACGAATGCAATCGCCATGCAGGAACGTTCTGGCATCGCGCGACTGCTCGGGCTCGCGGGGGACGTCGCAATCGATTTCGTGCGCAGCGAGGCGCTCGCGGGAAATCCTTTGGGGGATCCGTCGGAGCGTCCGGTCGTCGTCTACCGGCCCGCCGCGTACGACGCCGAGGGCTCGCGCCGCTACCCGGCGCTCTACGTGCTCCACGGCTACACCGGCGACGCCGCGGCGCTGCTGTCTACGCGCCCGTGGGAGACGAACGTACTGCAGTGGGCCGATCGCCTGATCGAACGCCGCGAGATGGCGCCGGCGCTCGTCGTACTCGTGGACGGCTTCACGCGCCTGGGCGGCTCGCAGTACGTCGATTCGATTCACAACGGCGACTACGCCACCTACACGGTTCGCGACGTCGTCGGACACGTGGACGAGAAGTACCGCGCGATTCGCTCCGAAGGCGGACGCGCGGTCCTTGGAAAATCGTCGGGCGGCTTCGGCGCGATGCACCTCGTCCTCGAGCATCCGGGCGTCTTCGCCGCGTTCGCCTCGCACAGCGGCGACTCGTACTTTCAATACGCGCACCCGCCCGCATTCGCGACGGTGCAGCGCGCGCTGGAGGCGCATGCATTCGACATCGCGGCCTTCGTGGCCGACTTCGAATGCAAGCCCAAGCGCAGCACGGCGGAGTACACGACGATGGAGATGCTCGCCTACGCCGCGGCGTACTCGCCGCGCTCCGCGAAGGCGTTCGATCTCGATCTGCCCTTCGATAGAGCGAGCGGCGAGCTGGTGCCGGACGTTTTCGCCCGCTGGCTGGCCTTCGATCCGGCCGAGCGCGTCGCCCGGCACGAGGCCGAGCTGAGCCGCCTGCGCCTGCGCTACCTCGACTGCGGCCGGCGCGACGAATATAGCCTCGACATCGGCGCCCGGGTCGTCGCCCGGCGCATCCGCGACCTCGGGCTGGACGTGCGCCACGAGGAATTCGACGACGACCATCGCAACGTCGGATATCGTTACGCGGTGTCGCTCCCCGCGCTCACCGCCGTCTTGGACAAGGAATGAAAGCGCTTCTGATCGTCTCGCTGTTACTCTTCGCGTCGGCCGGAGCGGCCCGCGCGCAGGATGCGCAGCCGACGCCCGCTCCCGACCCGCACGTCTTCACCGATCCCGCGATGACCTACACCGCGCCGCCCGAGGCCGTACTCGTCGGCCGCCAGGAGGGGACCACGCCGGATAAGCTCTCGCAGGATCTCCAGGTCGTGGCGGCGTGGGTTCTCGATCCGGGTAAGGAAAACGCGCGCACGATCCAGCTGGCGATGGAGAGCTTCGATGGGCAGCCCTCGCAGTGGGAGGGCCAGTTCGAGAGCCAGACGCACAGTTCGCAAGACGGCATCCTCATCCGCAACAAGACGCCGATGACGTTGCTCAACGGAATGCCGGCGACGTTCGTCGAGATCGCCTACGGCAGCGGATTCGACGCGCAGAAGGAGTACGCCATCGTCTGGGCCGACGGGCAGCGCGGGGTCGTGCTCTCGGAGACCGCGCGCCTAGGCTACTCGAGTCCGGAAGAGGCTCGTCGCGTGCTCAAGCAAGTAACGGCGGTAGAGTATCCTTTGTACGAGCCGTAGCGTCGAGCGCGGCACGAAGATCCTCGGTCAAGTCAGAGAGGTCCTCGATTCCGACCGAGAGGCGCAGGAGACCGTCGCTTATGCCGCGCCGCTCGCGATCGGCCGCGGGAATCGAACCGTGCGTCATGCGTCCGGGATGGCAGATTAGCGATTCCACGCCGCCGAGGCTCTCCGCCAGGCTGAAGAGTTTTAGCCGTCCCGCGAACCCCTTGGCGCGCTCCGGATCGTCGAACGCGCACGAGACCATTCCGCCGAAGCCGCTCATCTGGCGCTTGGCCAGCTCGTGCTGCGGATGCGACGGTAGCCCCGGATAGTACACCCGCGCCACGTCGTCGCGCGACTCGAGAAACTCCGCCACGGCCTGCGCGTTGCGCGCGTGCTCGCGCATCCGCAACGCGAGCGTCTTGGCGCCGCGCATCGTGAGCCACGCGTCGATGGGGCCGGGAACTCCGCCCACGGCGTTCTGCTGGAACTTGATCCGCTCGTGCAGCTCCGGATCGTCGGTGATCGCGACGCCGCCCACGACGTCGCTGTGACCGCCGATGTACTTGGTCGTGGAGTGCACGACGATCTGCGCGCCCAGCGCCAGCGGCTGCTGGAAATACGGCGTCGCGAACGTGTTGTCGACGACGACCAGCTGCTCGAGGCGCCGCAGCGCCGCGATCGCCGCGATGTCCACGATGCGCAGCAGCGGATTCGTGGGCGTCTCGACCCAGAACATTTTCGTCGCGGGCGTCATCGCCGCGCGCACGGCCGGGAGATCGCTCATGTCGACGTACGTGAACGCGATCCCGTAGCGCTCCAGCACGCGCGAGAACAGCCGATACGTTCCGCCGTAGAGGTCGTCGCTGACGACGGCGTGATCGCCGGCGGAGAGCAGGCCCAGCACGGCCGACGTCGCCGCCATGCCGCTCGCAAAGGCGCTCGCGAAACGCGCGCCCTCGAGCGAGGCGAGTTGCCGCTCCAACGCGAGGCGCGTCGGATTGATGGTGCGGCTGTAGTCGAAGCCCTTGTGCTCGCCGACCCGCGTCTGCGTGTAGGTAGAGGTCTGATAGATCGGAACGATCGTCGCGCCGGTCGCCGGATCCGGATCCTGCCCGGCGTGGATCGCCCGCGTCGCGAATTTCATGCCGAGCTCGTCGAAGGGCGAACGACATCGGAGCTGGTCGAGAGGAACGTAATGATGTCCTGGCGCGTGAGCACGCCAATCGGCTCCGCTTCGTCGGTCACGACGATGGCCGGATTGGCGAGCGTCAGGAGCTTGTAGGCCAGCTCGATCTCCTGGGACTGCTCCAGGGCCGGAAACGGGCGGCCCATCACCTCGCTGACCGGCTGGTGGATGATGTCGGCGTGATCGAAGACGCTCTGCATCACGCCGACGTCGTTCACGCTGCCGACCTGCTCGTGTCCGTGCATGACCGGCAGCTGCGAGATCTCGTATTTGCGCAGGAGGTCGAGCGCGGTCTTCACGGTATCGTCCTGCTGCACCGTGATCAGCGGCGGCAGCGGCGCCTTGCTGCGCAACACGTCGCCGACGGTGGCGCGGCGTTTCGCGTCTGCAATGAAGCCGTTGGCGATCATCCAGTCGTCGTTGAAGATCTTCGACATGTAGCCGCGACCGGAGTCGGGGAAGATGACGACGACGATCGCGTCGGCCGGGAGCGTCTTCGCAAGCTTGACCGCCGCGACCGCGGCCGTTCCGGACGAGCCGCCGACGAGCAGTCCCTCCTCGCGCGCGATCCGCCGCGCCATCAGAAACGAATCGCGGTCCGAGACTCGCACGATCTCGTCGATGACGCGCAGATCCACCGTCTCGGGAAGATAGCTCATGCCGATCCCCTCGACGGCGTACGAGCGCGGGATGTCGCCGGAGTAGATCGATCCCTCGGGATCGGCGCCAATGACGTGAACCGCCGGGTTCTTCTCCTTGAGGAAGCGCGCCGTTCCCGAGATGGTCCCGCCGGTGCCGATTCCCGCGACGAAATGCGTCACGGTGCCGTCCGTCTCTTCCCAGATCTCCGGCCCGGTCGTGTGGTAGTGCGCCTCGGGATTGAAGTGGTTGTGAAACTGGTTCGGCTGAAAGGCGCCCGGTATCTCGGAAGCGAGGCGATTGGCGACGCCGTAATACGACTCCGGAGAGTCGGCGGGAACGTTCGTCGGCGTTATCACGACGTCGGCGCCGTAGGCGCGCAGCAGATCGATCTTTTCGCGCGACATCTTATCCGGCATCACGAGGATGCAGCGGTATCCCCGGATCGCCGCGGCCATCGCCAATCCCGTCCCGGTATTGCCGCTCGTCGGCTCGACGATCGTGCCGCCGGGCTTCAGGAGGCCCTGGCGCTCCGCCGCTTCGAGCATCGCGACAGCGGGCCGATCCTTAACGCTGCCGCCCGGATTGACGTACTCGACCTTGGCGAGCACCAGACACGCCGCGCCGTCGACGACCTTGTTCAGCTTGACAAGCGGGGTGCGGCCGATCGCCTCGAGCGCGTTCGCGCAGTACGTCAGGCCGGCCGCACGGGACGACGGGGCGGTGCTTGCCATAGGAGCCGCGGCTTCCGCGCGGCGAAGAGCTTCACCTATGAAAATGCTTGCCGGCCGACTCGTCATCGCGGTCGCATTACTGCTGTCGGCGACGACAGCGTGCAACAACGACTCGCTTCCGCCCGCCGCCGGCTACGCGGCCGTTTCCGGCACCATCGTAGACGGCGCAACCAACGCTCCGATTTCGGGAGCCGTCATCACGATCGACACCGTCTTGACCGCCACGACCGATGCGGCAGGGAAGTTCTCGATCGATAAGGTGCCGAGCGGCATCGCCGATTACTCCGTTGCCGCCAAAGGCTATCAGGTGCTCGCGGCGAGCACGAACATCGAGCCGGGCAAGCCGTTCGCGCTAAACCTTACGCTCGCGGCGCAGCCTCACACTTAACCGAACGCTGTCGACCGGCGATACGCGCTCGCGGGTTTCACCAGCGTGGCGCGATCGGCAACGGTGCGGTCGACGATCGCAAGCACCACCGTGGCGAGCTTGTCGGGGTCGTGGCGCACGGTCTCGGTCTCGCCGATGACGCCCGCGCGAATGGCCTCGAGGCCGAGCGCCGTGATGCGCTCGACATCCGGTTCCACCGGATCCTGACCCTCCTGCGCGTACACGGCGAGCAGCCGCGACGGCGGCTGATCGTTGACGATGACGTAGTCGCAAACGCGCTCGCCGACGTTGGCGAGGAGCGCCTCGACGTGATCCGCGGCCGTCATGCCGTCGGTCTCTCCCGGCTGCGTCATCACGTTGCAGACGTACATCTTGACGGCGTGCGCGTCGGCGACTTCGCGGGCGATGCGGCTGACCAAGAAGTTCGGCGCGACCGAGGTGAAGAGCGAACCGGGCCCGAGCACGATCGCGTCGGCGTCGCGGATCGCCTCGATGACCTCGTCCAGCGGCGCCGCCGCGGGCGAGTCGAAGAAAACGCGCTTGATCGGCCGCTTCGCGCTCGATATGTTCGACTCGCCCTCGACGATCGTGCCGTCGTCCAGCTCCGCGCACAGCCGCACGACGCCGAGCGTGGCCGGCAAGACGCGTCCCACGACGTTGAGCACCCGGCTCGATTCCTTGATAGCATGGTCGAAGTTTCCCGTGACGCCGGTCAATGCAGCCAAGAACAAATTGCCGAAGGAATGTCCGGACAGCCCCTCACCCTCGGTAAAGCGATAACGGAAGAGGTCCGTCACCAGAGCTTCGTCGTCGGCCAGCGCCACGAGACAGTTGCGTATGTCACCGGGCGGCAACACGCCGAGCTCTTTCTGGAGGCGCCCCGACGACCCGCCGTCGTCGCTTACGGTAACGATCGCCGTGAGGTTGCTCGTGCGCCGCTTGAGGCCGCGCAAGAGCGTCGACAGACCGGTGCCGCCGCCGATGGCGACGATCTTATAGCCCTGCTGCAAGCGCCTTCCCACGAGCGCGTCGCGGACTCCCTTGGGCGTGCGGTCGCGCGCGATCCGGACCACCGAGCGCAGCAACATCCACGTTCCCGCCACCAGCGCGACGAGCCCGGCGATCCCCAGAATCCACGTGAGGTATGCGGGCGAGAAATAATCGTCGACGATGTCGTCGAGAATTTCGTTCACGTGCACTCCGGTGCCCTCGGCGATGAACCACCGCGTGACGGCATCGAGCAGCAGCACCACGCCGAACGCCGCCAGCAGGAGCCACCGTTTGACGCCGAGGCCCGGCAAAAACCAATGCAGCGAGCGGGTAAATCGTTGCGGCATCAGGCCACCCTGGCGATATCCCGCGCCTCGCTGGCGAGGTCAAAGCGGGCATCGCCCGCAAAGTGCTGCATCAGCCGGCGTGCGACGTACACGGAACGGTGGCGGCCGCCGGTGCACCCGATCCCGATGGTGAGCTGAGTCTTGCCTTCGGCCAGGTAGCGCGGCAGCAGGTAGTCGAGCAGGTCGCCGACCTTCGCGAGGAAAGGGTCCAGCGCGGGGTCATGTTCGATAAATGCGCCGACCTCGGCGTCCTCCCCCGTCTGATCGGCAAGCGCTTCCTCGTAATTTGGGTTGCGGAGAAAGCGCACGTCGAAGAGCAGATCGAGGTCGGTCGGCAGCCCGAACTTGAAGCCGAACGAAACGAACGTGACGGCGAGCCGGACCGGTCCGCCGCTGAGGAGCGCCCCCGCGATGCGCTCCTTGAGCGCGCCGTGGGTGAGGCTGGTCGTATCGATGACGACGTCGGCGCGCTCGCGCAGGGGAGCGAGTACGCGCCGGTCCGCCTCGATGGCCTCGCGGACCGATCCGGTCTGCGCGAACGGATGACGCCGCCTGGTCTCGCTGAAGCGCCGTACGAGCAGCTCGTCCGAGGCATCCAGGAAGAGCACCTTCGCATTATGGGTACGTATGATGCGATCGATCGCGCTACGCGCGTCGCCGAGGCTCGTGTCGCTCCGTACGTCGAGCGCGATGGCGACGTCGCGGGTCGCGGAGTTTTCGAGGGCCGCTACTGCGGCGTCGAGCACGACGGGAGGCAGGTGTTCGATGCAGTAGAAGCCCAAATCCTCAAACGACTTGACCGCCTGACTCAAACCCGCACCGGAGAGGCCCGTCACGAAGACGATGCGCAGGGAACCCATATGAAGCTCTTTTCGCCTGAACGCGCCAACGCCCTCATTCCGAAGCTCGAGCCGCTCGTCGAGGAGCTGCTGAGCCGCCGGCGCGAGCTGGCCATCAAACTCTTGGAGTCCGATCCCGCGCTGCATCACCACGCCGCTCAGACGCCGCGGCCGCGCCTCGCCGGCGTGCGTTCGCCGCTGCCCGCGCCGCGTTTCGCCGAGCTCAAACACGAAATCGCGCGGCTGATCTATCGGATCGAATCGTACGGATGCGTCGTCAAGGACATCGATCTTGGGCTCGTCGATTTTCCGGCGATGCTCGATGAGGAGGCGGTCTATCTATGCTGGAAGCTAGGGGAACAACGAGTCGCGTACTGGCACGGAGTCGAGGAGGGCTTCAGCTACCGTAAGGAGCTCTAGCCCGCGGCGGCCTGCGGCTCGACCGCGATAAAGTCTTCGGCTAGCCCCTGCAGTCGAACCTCGCCGAAGTCGGCCGTATATGCGCCGCTTTCTACTCCCGTGATCTCTCCGACGTCGGGCACGCTGGCCAGCTGCGGAATCTTCGCGCGGATCTCGTCGGGGATGCGCACGCGCGTGCCGATCGCAAGCGGACTCTCATCGAAGAGCGCGTTGAGGCTGTCGAGCAGCATCGGCAGCGGGATGCCGTAATCCACGCTGATCGCGCCGATCGTGTGCGTTTCGCTGATCGCGCAGTTCGAACATCCGCCGAGATGAAAGCGCGCGAACACACGGCGGGCGCCGGCATGCATCCGGAACGCCTGGTCCACCGTCATCTCGGGGCTAAAGTACTGTTGGTTCATGGAGTTACTTCCTTCGCTACGACTCGCTTTTTGCCCCACCAGTTGCAAATAAGCGAGCGGGTATGCGGCCCGAGCGAAGATGCGGAGCACGCCTATAAGCCGGATTCTGTTCCCACGAGTGGGTGATGACCATCTCTCTGGGGCGCGCGTTACCGAGCGCCTCGATGCGACGTAGCTCGTTGGACGGGCCGTCCATTTTTAATCGAGCGGTCTTGCTTCGGGTGGGGTTTACCCGAGCCCGCGTCACCGCGGTGCTCCGTGAGCCCTTACCTCACGATTTCACCCTTGCCGGACGCAAGCGTCCGGCGGTATGTTTCTGTGGCACTTTCCTTCGAGTCGCCTCGACAGGACGTTATCCTGCACCCTGCCCATATGAAGCCCGGACTTTCCTGACCCTTCGACTCGGCGCTGTGCGCCTCGCTCGGGGCCCGGTCATCCAGCGTGCTCCGCCACCGTAGTATACCATCGCGCGATGATCTCCGCCGCCTCCACCAGACGGGGTCCTGGCCGGCTGAGGTACGCGTTGCCGTCCATGGCCAGCACGCGGCCGGAACGCCGCGCGGTCAGCGTGCGCCACTGCTCGACTTCGTCCAGCCGCGCGATCGCGTGGTTGGTCGTATCGAGGTCGAACCCGCAGGGCGCCACGATCACCGCGTGTGGATCGGCGGCAGCGATCGCATCCCACTCGAGACGCTGCGAGTTCGTCCCGGGATGCGCCAAGATCGGCGCGCCGCCGGCGAGCTCGACGAGCTCCGGTATCCAATGGCCCGCACTCATCGGCGGGTCGGTCCACTCGAGCACGAGCGTCCCCACCTGCCCCTTGTCATCCCGAGCGCGGCGCGAAGCGCCGCAGTCGAAGGGCTGAGCGAAGCGAGGCGAAGCCGAGCGTAGTCGAAGGACGCGTAGTCGGAGCTCCCGTACGAGCGCTCGCGCCCCCTCCGCTCTGCGCGTCACGTCGCCCAGGAGCGCGATGTTCGCCAACACGTCTTCCAGCGACGACGGCTCGAGCGAGATGATGCGCGGGTCGGAACGCAGCCGCGTGGCCGCGCGCGCGACGGTCTCGTGCGACACGGCGCACACCGGACAGAGCTCCTGCGTGACGATGATGTCCGGCGCGAGCCGCTCCAGCAGCGCGCTATCGAGTGCGTAGAGGCTCGATCCCGCGTGCATCGCGGCGCGCACGTGGCGGTCGATCTCGGCCGGATCCTCCAAGTCCGGTCCGGCGGAAGAGGTGACCCTCGGCAGGCGCAGTGCTTCGGACGGATAGTCGCACTCGTGCGTGACGCCGACGACGTCGTCACCCGCGCCGATTGCGAAGAGAATCTCGGTCGCGCTCGGCAACAGGCTCACTATGCGCACGCGCGCGCCTTCCGCGCGCAGGCCCGTCCCGTCCTCTCCACCGGGAGCCGCTCACGGCGGGTTTTCCAATCGCCCAGCCAGAACGGCCCGCCGATGGAGCTTCGGCCCCTCGGCTTCGGCGAGATATTCGACCGGGCGATAACGCTGTATATCCGCAACGTCATTCCGTTCGCGGCGATCGTCGCAGTGCTGATTATCCCGACCGCCGTCTTGGGGTATTTGGTCGATCGCGCGCAGCAGCCGGAGTTCGACGCATTCTGGCGCATTCTGCAGCATCCGAGCAGCGCGGCGACCGAGCCGATCCCGACAATATTCAACTCTCCCGCCATCTTGATTGCGGTGGTAGCGATGCTAGTCTTCACCTACGCAACGTGGCCGTTCGCGCTGAACGCCGTGGCCGTCGGCGTCGCCCGCCTCTATCGGAACATGCCGATCGTTTTTCGGGCCTGTTACGCGGTGGCGCTGCGGCGCTGGAGCCAAACCATCGGGATAATCTTTGTCGACTTTCTCGTGTTCGTCGCATGGTACGTCGCGGCGGTGCTCCTGATCGTCGCCGTCGTCTTGATCGCGGCCGCGCTCGGAGCCGTCGCGCCGCAAGCAGGGTTCGCGTTCGGCTTCGTCGCCGGGTTGATTGGCGTTTTGCTGCTTTTGCCGACGCTGGCACCGCTTTTTGTCGCGCTGACTTTCTCGATGTATGCGGTCGTAATCGAAAATCGCGGCGTGATGGAATCTGTCTCGCTCGGATTCCAGCGCGTGTTCAACCGCGGCGAGTTCTGGAGGTCAATCCTGTTCGCAATCGCGGCGGGCGCAACCATGGTCGCGGGCTCGTCACTGTTCAGCCTCTTCGGCCTTTTTTTCGCGTTCTTCCATTTGCCGAGCATTGAGGCGCTCATCCAGGCGATCGGGAACCTGGCGCTCACGCCGTTCGGCGTCGTGTTGATGGCGGTCTATTACTTCGACGTGCGCATTCGGCGGGAGGCGTTCGACCTCGAGGCGACGCTCGACAGTCTGACCGCCGCGCAGCCGGCATGATTCTGGCGGCCGCGGTCGCGGCCGCGCTGGCGGCACCGTCGCGAGAGGTCCTGATCAATCGCTGGCTGCGCGCCAACAAGACGCACGCGATTGGGTATCTGCACATGGTACCGCGCGCCCGGGCGAATGCCCCGGTACCCGACTTACACGCGCTCGCACAGCGCGAGCTCGCGACGCCGGGACGGTATCGACTCGCGCAGCCGGTGGCGACGACGCCGAAGCCGTGGTGGTCGCACATCTGGGGCTGGATCGCCGACCGCTGGCAGACATTTTGGCACGGCCTGTTCAAGCGCGTCAGCGTCGGCAGGCAAACGGCCGCGAGCCTCGGCGACGTGCTGCTCGCGATCGTCGCACTCGTCCTGCTCGTCACGATCGTGCGCCTCGCGCGCAACATCCAGATAACGCGCGCCACCTCGTCTGCTGCGCGGAGCGAACCGCTGGGCGATGCGCTCTCGACCGCCGAGCTCTACAAAGATGCGTGCGATGCTGCGAGCCGCGGGGACTACGGCGCGGCGGCGTTGTTGCTCTTCGCCGCGACGGTGGCGCTACTCGACAATAAGGGCGTCGTCGTTGCGAGCCGCAGCGCGACTGTGGGCGACCTGCGCCGCCAGCTGCGCGCAAGCGAGGCAAATCTCGTCGATCCGTTCGACGCCGTAGCGGCGCCCTTCGTCCAACGCGCCTACGCCGAACGCGCGGTCGCCGAGCCGCAATGGAGCCGCGCCCGCTTCGCGTACGAAAAATTGGCGATGGCATGACTAAACCACTCCGGTTCGACGTCGTCATCCTCGTCGCGTGCGGGGTGGTGCTGGCACTGCTCGGCTACGAGCGCAGCGCGAGTGAGGCCAAGCAGCGGCCCTCCGTGTACTCGACGTACGACACGGGCCCGAACGGCTATCGCGCGCTCTACGAGGTGCTGAGCGCCGCACGAGTGCCGGTGCGGCGCTTCCAACGCGAGCTGCCGCTGCTCGATCCGTCGGTGCGCACCCTCGTCATCACGGGCTACGAGGAAGACCCCTCGGCAAAGCCGCTCGACGAGCGCGATGCGGCGTGGCTGCGCGACTTTGTGAGAAAGGGCGGACGGCTCGTGGCGATCGACGCGGAGTTTGCGGGACCGCAAGACGTCGCGCCCGGCGTCGGCACAACGCTGCGCAACGGCAGCGCCGTTCCCTTCGACGGAGTTTATCCCGAGCGAAGTCGAGGGGCTCAGGGCAGGCTGGATGAAGACGCCATTCCGCTAGCCGACAACGCCTTTACGGCGGGCGTAACTCGGCTGCGCGGAACCATCGGCTGGATTTTTCCCTTCCAAGAGCCGCGCGTCCCGTTGCTAGCTAACGACAAGGGCGTCGTGGCGGCGTTCTATCGGGTCGGCCGCGGCAAGGTCGTCGCCGTGACGGCGCCTGCGCTGTTCGGGAATGCGCAGCTCCGAAACGCCGACAATCTGCGCTTCGCGTACAACGCGATAGCAGGCTACGGGGATGCGGCGTTCGACGAATACGTCCACGGCTACAGCGACGGCACGACGATGTGGCAGGTGCTGCCGGCTTCGGTGCACGCCGCGGTGTGGATCGTCGTGGCGCTGATCCTGATCGCGTTGGTCGGGGCGAACGTGCCCTTCGCACCGCCGTATCTTCCGAGCGGTCCCGACGAGCGCGACTCGTCGGACTATATCGCGGCGCTGGCCGAGCTGATGCGCCGCTCGCGCCGGCGCCCGTACGACGACGACGTCGTGTGGCAGGCGATGATCGATTACCGACGGCGAAAGGAACACGCGTGAACTCATCGGTTCAGGAGATCGCCGGGCGGCTCTCGGCGGGGATGGAGCGCGTGCTGGTCGGAGCCGACCGGCTGACGCTCGGCCTGGAGATCGCGCTGTTTGCGCGTGGGCACGCGCTGATCGAGGGCGTGCCGGGCACCGGCAAGACACTCGCGGTGCGCGCGCTGGCCCTCCTCTTAGGGCTGGACTTTCGGCGCATCGCGTTCACGCCGGATCTCATGCCCTCGGACGTCGTGGGCACGACGGTGTTCAACCCGCAGACCGCACAGTTCACGACCCGCTTCGGACCGCTCGTGGCCAACGTCGTACTAGCCGACGAGGTGAACCGCACGCCGCCCAAGACCCAGTCCGCGCTGCTCGAGGCGATGGAAGAGGGACGCGTGACGATCGACGGCGTTCCCTACCCGCTGCCGCAGCCGTTTCTGCTCTGCGCGACACAGAACCCGATCGAATACGAGGGAACCTATCCGCTGCCCGAAGCGCAGCTCGATCGCTTCGCGATCAAGGTCGAGTCGGGGTATCCGGCCGAGGCGCAAGAGCTCGAGCTGCTCGCGCGCACGGCCGCCGGCTTCGATGCGCGCGCCTTGGAAACGTCCAATCTCGCTCCGGTGACGAACGCCGCGGAGGTGCTGGACGCCCAGCGCGCGGTGCGCCGGGTGCATCTCTCCGACGGCGTCCGCGACTACACGTATCGAGTCGTCGCGGCGACGCGCAAGCACCCGCGCCTCACGCTCGGGGCCTCGCCGCGCGCGGGCGTCGCGCTGCTGACGGCGGCACAAACCGCCGCGGCGATTGCAGGCCGTGACTTCGCCACGCCCGACGACATCAAGGACGTCGCGGACTTCGTAATCCCCCACCGCTTGATCGTCGCGCCCGATGCAGAGATCGAAGGGATCTCGGCGCACGATATCCTCCGCGACCTGCTCGCCACGCTCCCAGTCCCCCTCCCAGTGTCATCCTGAGGATGTGGCTTCCCGCGTGGTTCACGCCGCGCTTCCTCTGGGCATTGGCCACGATCGCGCTGCTGCTCGCTCTGTCCCCCGGCGTGTCGCTCTTCGTCCCGCCTGCAATCGTTCTCGCCGCCGCGCTCGCGGTGGCCACGTTTGCCGACGCGCTGATCGGGCCGTCCGCGGCGGCATTGCGCGTCGTACGCGAGCGGCCCGAACGCTTCGCGCTCGCGGTCGGCGCCGAGATCGTTTACAGGATCGAAAACCACTCGTCGCGCCACGTCCGCGTCGGCATCGTCGAGTCGCCGGCCCGCGCGCTGCGCTACGACACCGACGAGCTGATCGCGACCGTCGCGCCGCGCAGCCGCTCGACGGTCGTGCGCCCCGTGACGCCGACCGCCCGCGGAGCGGACCAGCTGGGCACGCTCTACGTTTGGTACGAGAATCCCCTCGGGCTGTTGCGCCGCCGGCTCCGCGTGGCGTCACCCGAGCCAATCCGCGTCTATCCCGACCTCGCCGCCGTCGAACGCTACGGCAAGCTCCACCTGCGTAACCGCACGATCGAGGCGGGCCTCCGCAGGATGAAGCTGCGCGGCGCGGGGACCGAATTCGAATCGCTGCGCGAATGGAGCGACGGCGACGCCTTCGGATCGATCGACTGGAAGGCCACGGCACGCCGCGGCAAGCTGATGGTCGCGCAGCACGAGGTGGAGCGCAGCCAGAACGTGGTGCTGTTGCTGGACTGCGGGCGGCTGATGACGGCGCGCATCGACGGCCGCCGCAAGCTCGACTACGCCGTGCAGGCGGCGCTCTCGCTCGCGACGATCGCCGGACTCGCGAGCGACCGCGTTGGGCTCGTTGCTTTCGCGCGCGACATCCTCGCCGCCACGGCGCCGCGATCGACGAAGTCCTCGATCCGGCGACTCACCGACGAGCTCTACGACCTCGAGCCGCGCTTCGAGGAGTCCAACTATACGCGCGCCTTTGCCTACCTTCGGCACCATCTGCACAAGCGGTCGCTGATCGTCTTTCTCACCGACGTCATCGACCCGCTCGCGCAGACGGCCTTGCTGGCCGAGGTCGGCTCGCTCGCGCGGCGCAACCTGCTGGTCTGCGTGTTCATGAACGATGCCGCGGTGAGCGACGCGCTGTCGCTCGAGCCGCACGATGTCGGCGAAGCCCTCCGCGCCAACGTGGCGCTCGAGTTGGCGAACGAGCGCCGCACGGCCAAGGCGATGCTCGAGCGCACCGGCGCGCTCGTTATCGACGTGCCGGCAAAGAATCTGTCGACGGCGTTGATCGACGAATACCTGCGCGTGAAGCGCCGCGGCCTGCTATAGCGAAGTACAGAGTCAGCAGAATCGCCGTGAGGAGCCCGACTGCGATGCGCGCCGTCTCCGGCAGCCGTCGCGGCGAGACGAACGCCTCGATGGTGCCGGCGACGATCAGCATCGACGCGACGCCGAGAATCAACGTCCCCGCCCGCCGCGCGTTGGCCACGATGAGATCCCGCCGTCGCATTCGTCCGGGATACACGATCGCGGCGGCGATCAGCAAGCCGGCCGCGCCGGCCACTTGGATCGCGGTCAGCTCGATGATGCCGTGGGGCGCGATCGTCGCCCAGAAATCCGCGCCGAAGCCCGCGTTGGTGAAGAGCGCGCCCATCCCGCCGAGCATCAAGCCGTTGGTGGCGATGATGTAGAGCGTCAGCGCACCGAGCGTAACCGAGCCCGCGAAGGCGATGATCGCGACCTTGACGTTGTTGGCGATGATGAGCGCCGACATCGCCGGCGCGAAGCCGGGGTCGATGGCAAAGTTTGAGTCGTGGAGGCTCTTGCGGATCTGCTCCGAGACGAGATACTTGGGCAACAGCGCGTAGGCGTCGGCCGGGTGCCCGCGTACGAGCACGTACGCGACCACGGCGCACGCCACGGTCAGCGCGGTACAGATCGCGATGTAGGGCAGCGAGCGGCGAAACTCTTGCGGAAACGCACGCGCGTAAAAGTCCGCGATGCGCCGCAGGCCGCTTTCCGGCGCCTTGGCGTAGACGTGAGCGTGCGCTCGGGCGACGCTGCGGTTCAGATACTCGAGCAGCGCTCGGTCATAGCCGGCGCCCTGCGCATAGGCGAGATCGCTCGTTGCCGCTCGGTAGAGACGGCCGAGCTCGAAGATCTCGTCGGCTGTAAGGCTCCGCGCGCCGCGGCGCTCGACGCGCCGCAGGAGCTCGTCGAGACGTCGCCACGTGCCGGAGCGGCGCTCGACGAAAGCGGCTTGCATCAACGCGCAGGAGTTGGCGGGCCGGTGCCGTCGAACCTGGCCGGTGTGGATCGGACGGTACAGGTTCGTACGCCCGAGAGCATCGCATTTAATTACGAGCTCGCTGGGCTGGGAAGCCGCTTTCTCGCCCTGATCGTCGATCAGGCGATCCAAATTCTCACGCTGGTCGCGATCTTCGGTGGACTCGCGTTGGCGGCGAGTACGGCCGCAGAGCATCGTTCCCCGCCGCCGGTGGCCGACAAGCTCGCCCAGAGCCTCGCGATCGCGCTCGTCGTGGCGGTCCTCTTCATCGTGCTGTTCGGCTACTTCATAGCGTTCGAAGCGCTCTGGAACGGACAGACGCCGGGCAAGAAGCTGCTCGGCCTGCGGGTCGTGCGCGACGGCGGATATCCGATCGACTTCGGCGCGTCGCTGATTCGCAATCTCATCCGCGTCGGCGAGCAGCTCGTCGGCTACTACATCCTGGCGGCGGTCAGCGCGCTGATCTCGCCGGAGAACAAGCGCCTCGGAGACCTCGCGGCCGGCACGATCGTCGTGCGCGATGCGCGCCTCGCGCCGCCGCACGACCTCGCCGAGAGGGAACCGGAGCCAACATACTCGCCGACGGCCTATCTGAGCGGCGAGGAGCGCGCGCTCGTCAAGCGTTTCCTCGAGCGGCGCGATACGTTATCGTCTCTGCGCCGGCAAGAGCTCGCGTCGCAGCTGGCCTCGCGCGTCCGCGACCGCGTGCCGGCCGAGCTCGCGCGCCTCGACGACGAAGCGCTGCTCGAACGGCTCTAATTTACTCGCCCTGTGCGAGCGAGTAGCCGCGCTCCCCGTTGAACGTGTACAGCCCTTCGGTCTTGATGACGTCGAAGCCGGCCTGATTGGCGGCTGTCAGCAGCTTGACGACGTGTTCGGCGCCGAACAGCTCGCCGTCGGCCTCGAAGCGGCAACACCAGTGGTCGCTCCAATACGTGTCCGGATTCCCGTTCGGCCAGACCTTGGTGCCGCGGTTGCTGATCGTCGTCAGCTTCGTGCCGCGCACGTCGAAGCGTTGCATCACGGCCGCGATCTGATCGGGGTTCCCGTCGCGCCGGTCGATGAAGAGATCGATGCCGGCGCGCAGCTTCATGGGAGGCTTCCCGGCCGGCCGGATGGCGAGGTTCATCTGCGCCTCCGCGTCGTATTCGGCCGCCTTGAGCTGCTGCGGTTTGAGGTCCAGCCGCTCGATGACCGCATCGGCGAACTCGCTCGTGCCGACCTTCTCGCGCGACGTGCCTTCCTTGAAGATGTCGTAGGTATGGATGCCGTCTTCGATCGTCCGCAGCCAGCCGTTGTGCACGCGCTCGGCGACGTCCGCCTGGGCGATGTGCACGAGCATGAGGATCGCGCCGTGCAGCAGGCCGGACGGGTTCGCGAGGTTTTGGCCCGCGCGGCGCGGCGCGGAACCGTGGATGGCCTCGAACATCGAGCAGTGGTCGCCGATGTTGGCGGAGCCCGCCAGGCCCACCGAGCCCGTGATCTGCGCGGCGACGTCGGAGAGCACGTCTCCGTACAAATTCGGCATCACGATCACGTCGAATGCCTCGGGGGTGTCGGCCATCTTGGCCGCACCGATGTCGACGATCCAGTGCTCGTGCTCGATGTCCGGGTACTCGGCCGAGATCTCGTTGTACGTCCGGTGGAACAGGCCGTCCGTGATCTTCATGATGTTGTCTTTGGTGAAACACGTCACTTTTTTGCGCTTGTTCGCGTGCGCGTACTCGAACGCGTATCGGATGATTCGCTTGCTGCCGGGGCGCGAGATCAGCTTCAGGCACTGCGCGACCTGATTCGTCTGGCGGTGCTCGATGCCGCCGTACACGTCCTCCTCGTTCTCGCGTACGATGACGATGTCCATGTTCGGGTGCTTCGTGGCGACGTAGGGATGGAGCGACGCGCAGGGCCGCACGTTGGCGTACATGCCGAGCGTCTTGCGCACCGTAACGTTGAGGCTCTTGAACCCTCCGCCCTGCGGCGTCGTGATCGGCGCCTTGAGAAATACCTTCGTGCGGCGCAGCGACTCCCACGACGCGGGCTCGATGCCGTTCGTGAGCCCCTTGTTGTAAACGGATTCGCCGATCTCGATGCGCTCCAGATCCAGACGGGCGCCGGCCGCTTCGAGAACCCGCAGCGTCGCCGTCATGATCTCCGGCCCGATACCGTCGCCGTACGCGACGGTAACCGGCACGCTATTTTCCGTCATGCTGGCTACCATGCCGCATCTATCGGCGCCACTCCTGGGCATTCCACGCCTCGCTGATTCCGTTTGGCACGAAGTTCTGGAGGTCGTCGGCATGCGCGTAGCGCAGGGCTTGATAATAGATGAAGGCGGCCGGCGCATCGCGCAGCAAGAGCGCCTGGATGCGCGCGTAGGCTCGCTTGCGCACCGATCGGTCGAACGTCGAGAGCGCGAGGCGCTGCGCCGCCTCCATCTCGGGCGAGCAGTAGCGCGCGACGTTGTTGCCGCCGGGCGGTATGGCGGCGCAGGTCCACTGCGATGAATCGTCGGGATCGGCCCCTGCGATCCACGCGTACATCGCGATGTCGAACTTGCCTCCGTTGAGGATGCCGCCGCTCTGCGCCGCCGCGTAGAGCGTCGCATAGTCGTAGCCCTTCAGCTGGACGTCGACGCCGAGCGAGCGATACATCTGCTGGATCTGCGCCGTTATCGTTCGGACGATTTGGCTGGCGAGTCCGTATGCGAGCACCAGCGACAGTCGCGCGCCGTTGCGGACGCGCATGCCGTCCGCCCCGCGGCGCCAGCCGGCGGCGTCCAGCAGAGCACCGGCCTGCGCGGGGTCGTAGGGCGCCGGCCGCAGCGCAGCGTCGAACGCCCAGTAGAAGGGCGAGAGATCCGCGACCGCGACGCGCCCGGTTCCATACGTGTCGTCGCGCGTGATCGCCGCTCGGTCCAGGCCCAAGACGAGCGCGCGGCGGACCCGACCGTCGTCGAGCGGCGGCCGCTGCGTGTTGAACATGACCGCCGTGTACGCGGGCGCGTCCGCTAACTGGCGCCGCACGCCAGGTGCATCCGCGACGTCGCGATAGACCGCCGCGGGAATCTCGATGCCGAGATCCACCTCGCGCGAACGAAGCTGCTGCGCGATCGTGTTGTCGTCGGGTATGAGCGCGAGCGTCAGCTCCCGCAGCGCTGGGGCCCCGCGAAAATACGCTGAGTTCGCGCGCAGCACGATCTGGTCGCCGCGCTGCCAGCGCACGAACTCGTACGGCCCCGTGCCGACCGGAGCGGCGTTGAACGCCGCGTGGTTCAGGTTGTCGTACCTCGCGAGCAGGTGGGCCGGAAGCACCCGGAACGGCGTATCGCTCTCTCCGAAGATCGTGTCGACGGCGGGCGGGAAGCGTCGCTTCATGTGCATGACGACGGTGTAGTCGTCGGGCGTGTCCACCGAGGCGATCTCGTCGTAGCCGCGGCGCGACACGACGTTGTTGTGCGAGTTCATGATCGCTTGCCACGTGAACGCGACGTCGCGGCTCGTAAACGGCGCGCCATCGTGCCACTTGACGCCGTGCCGCAGGTGATACGTGATCGTCAGCCCGTCCTGGCTGACACCGCCGTTGTCGAGCGACGGAACCGTCGCCGCGAGGTCCGGAATCTCGCGATGGTTCTGATCGAGCGTGACGAGCAGATCGAATATCAAGCCGTCCGCGAAGCTCTCGTTCGAGTTTTGCGCCAGGATCGGGTTGAGTTGAGTCGGGTTGATCTGAAGGGCGATCCGCAGGCGCTCGGGTGCGGCGGCGCTACCGCCGGCGCTCTTCGAGCAGGCCGTCAGGCCATACAACGCGAGTGCGGCAGCGCAGGCAACGGCCGCCGGCCGCATTAGGCGACGCAGCGGAACTTCGCGTACATGTACGGATAGTCACCGTAGAACCAGTTCCGCAACGAGCGGCGGACGAGCTCCGCCGCGGTGACCGGCGAGGCGCCCTTCATCACGTAGTGCTTGCCGTCGAAGAAATCGGCCGAGTATCGCGGATAGGACGCCATCGGCTCGAAGCCGGGGAACGGAGCGAACGGCGTCGAGGTCCACTCCCATCCGTTGCCCACCAGGTCCGCAACGCCCCACGCGCTCGTGCCGCGCGGATGCGCATCGACGGGCTCCGGATCGAAGCGTTCGAAATCGAAGTTGCCGTGCGCCGGCGCGGGCCGTTCGTCGCCCCACGGGAACGGACGCTCCTCGCCGCTCGGCGTTCCGAACGCGGCGCGGTGATATTCCGCCTCGCTCGGCAGGCGCGTTCCGGTCCACTTCGCGTAGGCCTCGGCCTGCTGGTGCGACACGTACGCCGGCCACGAGCGCGGCAGTGCGATCTCCTCGAACGCGCCGCGCAGCAGCCACTCGCCGTCGCGTTCCCTCCAGAACTCCGGGATGGGGCCGCCGTCGGCGACGAAGCGCAGCCAGTCGCCGTTCGTGACCGGGTACTCCGCAACGTCGAACGCGTCGACGGGTACTTCCGTCCGGCGAAACTCGTTGTCCCAACCGAAGGCGATCTCGTCCGGCTCCGCGCCCAGCGTCGCCGTCCCCGCCTCGACCCGTAGAAAGCGCTGCAGGGGAAGCGCGTGGTCTTCGTGCCTTCCCGCGATCCGGCGCTTCCGGTCGTAGGCCAGCTGATGTACGATGTACATCAGCGTCTCTTGGTGCATCTGCTCGTGCTCGAGGATCGTGTATGCCGCTTGGCCGCGCACCAGGCTCGGCACGGCCGGATCGTCGATGCGCGCCGACTCGAGCGCGCGCTCGACGCGCTCGTCGCACTGCGCGGCGAACGCCGCCACCGCCGCGCGCGAGGGCCAGTCGGCGCGATCGTGGCCCCGCGCCGCGTCGAGCGACGGCGGGTCGATGCCGCGCTCGAAGAGCTTCTGCAACGACGGGTCGATCGAGGGTGCACCGAGCCCGCGGGCGCAGAGCGTGTTGAAGCTAAACGCCGGGACGTGCCCCTCGTAGAACGCAAACGGATGACGCAAGGGGATCGGCCGATCGTAGAACGCCTCGTCGTCGATCAGCGCAAAGAGCGCCGCCGAGCGCTCGCGATTGCGGCGGTACCTATCTCCGAGTTTGGAGCGCGCTAACAACATTGGCGACACTAGAGCGTCCCTCGCTTTTCCTGTTCGCGCTCGATGGAGACGAACAGCGCCTTGAAATTTCCCTTGCCGAATGAGAGGCTGCCCTTGCGCTGAATGATCTCGAAGAACAGCGTCGGACGGTCCTGGAGCGGCTTGGTGAAGATCTGCAGCATATAGCCCATGTCGTCGCGGTCCACGAGGATGCCCAGGTCCCGCAGGGTCTCGAGCGCCTCGTCGATCTTGCCCACGCGTTCCGCTAGCATCTCGTAATACGAGTCCGGCGTGTCGAGAAACTCCACCCCGTTCTCTTTGAGCGCCCGAATCGTACCTGCGATGTCGTCGGTCCGGATCGCCATGTGCTGGACGCCCGCGCCCCGATAGAAGTCGAGATACTCCTCGATCTGAGATTTCTTCTTGCCCTGTGCCGGCTCGTTGATCGGAAACTTGACGCGATGCCGCGGGTCCGTCATCACCTTCGAGCGCAGCGCGGTGTATTCGGTCGAGATGTCCTTGTCGTCGAACGAGACTAGCTGCGAGAACCCAAAGACTCTGGCGTAGAAGTCGCCCCAGGCGTCCATCTCGCCCCAGCCGACGTTGCCGACGCAGTGATCGATGAACTGCAGTCCGGGCTTGACCGCGTGGGGGTTCGTCTTGCGCGCCTCGACGAAACCCGGCGCGAAGATCCCCGCGTAGCCGTCCCGCTGAATGAACGAGTGCACGGTGTCGCCGTAGGTTGCGATGGTCGCCTTGACGATCCGCCCGCTCGCGTCGTCCAGGACCGCCGGTGCCGCGATCACTCGCGCGCCGCCCCGGACCGCCATCTCAAACGCCGCCTTGGCGTCTTCGACCAGGATCGCGACGTCCTTGATGCCGTCGCCGTGCACCATCACCTGTCGGGCGATCTCGTCGTCGGGCACGAGGCTGGACGTCAACACGAAGCGGAGCTTGTTCTGTTCCAGCAGATAGCTGACGCGACCCCGCACGCCCGTCTCCGGACCGGCGTACGCGATCTGATCGAAGCCGAACGCCGACATGTAGTAGGATGCCGCCTGCTTCGCGTTGCCCACGTAGAACTCGACGTAGTCCCAATCGATCTGTGCGAGTGGATTGCTGCGGGCTTCGGCGGCGGTGCTCATCGCGGGCGGACTTGGCGAAGGCCCGGCGGCGGCCCTGTCAAAGCAGCCGTTCATGAACACGTCGGCGGTGCTGCGGCCCTCCGTGCGCGCGGCGCTGCACGCGTTGATCGACTACGCGGGCCTTTTCCCTCCCGCGCAGCTCTCCGTTTC
Source organism: Vulcanimicrobiota bacterium (assembly GCA_963752825.1). Classification (GTDB taxonomy): domain Bacteria; phylum Vulcanimicrobiota; class Vulcanimicrobiia; order Vulcanimicrobiales; family Vulcanimicrobiaceae; genus Cybelea. The sequence continues at coordinate 2,529,626 of CAVVZF010000001.1, forward strand.
CGCCGCGCAGGCCGAGTACGCGGCGGCGCGAGCGGGCCCGCACGCCTGGATGCTGGGCCGGTTCATCGTCCCAGCGTCGGCCCTGGACACGTGGTCGGACGGCGTCCCGCTCTCCGTCGTCTTGGACGGCGGGCTCGGACAGCTCGACGAGGTGACCGCAATGCAGGCCGGCTCAGTTGCCGCGCTCGAGATCCCGCCGAGAGTTTGGGCGCAAGGCGAGACGTTCCCGGACGCAATCGATGCGCTGAGCCGCCGCCTCGAGGGCAGCCGCACAGCCGGGCTCACCGCGTTCGTCGAGATTCCCAGCGCGGCGCATTCGCCGCAGTGCCTCGCGCAAACGATGGCGGCGGCCGCGCGCGCCGGTCTCGGCGCGAAGCTGCGCTGCGGCGGGCTGACCAGCGAGGCATTTCCCAGCGTCGAGGGGGTCGCGGACTTCATTCTCGCGGCGAGCCACGCGGGCGTGCCGTTCAAGGCCACGGCCGGATTGCACCACCCGGTGCGACGGCTCGACGCCGCCTCCGGATTCGCGATGCACGGCTTCCTGAATCTGCTCGCCGCAGCCGCGTTTGCGTCGCGGGGCGATTCGAAGACGCTGCGGCGCGTCGTCGCGGAAGAAGATCCGAGCGCGTTTCGTTTCGACGACGATTCGTTCGCTTGGCGCGACGAGCGCATCGGCATCGAAGCGCTCTCGCAGACTCGGCGCGCCGCCTTCGTCGCGTACGGCAGTTGCAGCTTCTCCGAGCCGATCGGCGACCTGTCCGCGCTCGGAATTCTGTCGGCGCGATGACCGCGCCGTCGGACACGACGGACACGCGCCTCGAAGCGTGGCTGCCCGTTCCGGCCGGCAGCGACTTCCCGATTCAAAACCTGCCCTTCGGCGTGTTCTCCGCGGACGGACGGCTGCCGCGAATCGGCGTCGCGATCGGCGATAACCTCCTCGATCTCTACGAGCTCGCCGCGGCGGGCTACTTCGACGACTGCTGCGAGCCGGAGCTGCTGCAGGCGCCGCTGCTGAACCCGCTGCTGGCGGCGGGCCGCAGCCTGTGGAGGGCGCTGCGTCAGCGGCTTTCCCAGCTGCTCCGTCGCGACGGCGACCCCCGACTGCGCGACGCGAACGTCGATCGGTTCGTCCGGACGCGCAACGACGTGACGATGCACGTGCCGATGGACATCGGCGACTACGTCGACTTCTACTCCTCGATCGAACACGCGACGAACCTCGGCCGCATGTTTCGGCCCGACGCCGACGCGCTGCTGCCGAACTGGAGATGGGTGCCCGTGGGTTATCACGGCCGCTCCGCAACGATCGTCGTCGATGGGACGCCCGTGCGCCGCCCGCGCGGCCAGCGCAAGCTCGCGACGGCCGCGGCGCCCGAGTTCGGCGCGAGCCGGCGGCTCGACATCGAGCTCGAGATGGGCTTCGTCACGGGGCCGGGCAACCGGCTCGGCGAGCCCATCTCCGTCGCGGACGCGCCCGAGCACATCTTCGGGCTGGTGCTCGTCAACGACTGGAGCGCTCGCGACATCCAGGCTTGGGAATATCAACCGCTCGGGCCGTTTCTGGGGAAGTCGTTCGCGACGACGATCTCGCCGTGGATCGTCACGCTCGACGCGCTCGAACCTTTTCGCGTCGAGGGTCCGCGACAGGAGCCCGCGCCGCTCGATTACCTGCGCACCGGCGATGCGTGGGCCTACGCGATCACGCTCGCGATCGACCTCCACACCGAAGCGATGCGCGAGCGGGGCGTCGCGCCGGTGCGGATCTCGCAGACGACGTTCCGCGACATGTATTGGAACGTCGCGCAGCAGCTGGCGCACGCGACGGCCAACGGCGCGGTGACGCGGCCGGGCGATCTCTTCGCCTCCGGGACGATCAGCGGCTCGGCTCCCGGCTCGCAAGGCAGCCTGATCGAGCTGACGTGGAACGGCGAGCATCCGCTGCGCCTTCCAAACGGCGAGACGCGCAGCTTCCTGGAAGACGGCGACGAGGTGATCCTGCGCGGATGGTGCGAGAGCGCGACCGCGCGCCGCATCGGATTCGGCTCCGTCGGCGGCCGCATCGAGGCCGCCTCGAGCTAAGTCCTCGCCGGCTGCTCCACCCAGGATCGGAAATACTGCGGATCCTCGCATTCCAGCGCCGCTTCGGCCAGCCGCAGTGGCTCGAACGTGTCGATCATGACCGCGATCTCGTCGGTAGACTTCTTGCCGAGGCTCTGCTCCACCGCGCCGGGCTGCGGGCCGTGCGGTGCGCCGGCCGCGTGGAGCGTGATCGAGCCCTCGTCGACCCCGCGGCGGCTCATGAAGTTGCCGCTCACGTAATACAGGACTTCGTCGCAGTCCACGCTCGAGTGATTGTACGGCACCGGAATCGCGAGCGGGTGGTAGTCGAAGAGGCGCGGCACGAACGCGCAGAACGCGGCGCCCGGCGCCTCGAACGTCGCGTGAGCCGGGGGCGGCTGATGCAGCTTGCCGGTGATCGGCGCGAACTCCTCGAGGTTGAACGCATACGGATAGCAGTACCCGTCCCACCCGATGACGTCGCACGGGTGATTCTGGACGACGTAGATCGCGTTGCGGCCGCCGTTGGTCACCCGCACCTCGTATTCGCCTTGATCCGCGATCGGAGCTTTCAATACCGGAGCCCTGAAATCGCGCTCGTAGTACGGCGCGTGCTCCTCGAGCTGCCCGAAGTCGTTGCGATACGTGCGCGGGATCGTCACTGCGCCGGCGCACTCGTAAACGAGCATCCGCGTCGGCTTCGATGGCGCGACGCGATACATCGTGCCGGCCGGGACGACGACGTAGTCGTGGTCGCGATACGCGAGCTCGCCGAACTGCGTCTCGATGACGCCGGACCCGCGGTGGATGAAGAGCAGCTCGTCCCCCCCGGTGTTGCGGTAGAAGTACTCCACCGGCGCCTCGGCCTGCGCGACGGAAACGACGACGTCGCCGTTGCCCAGCAGCGGCGTGCGCGAATCGATCGGGTCCGTTCCCGCAAGGCGCAGCGACTGCGTCTTGAGATGCCGGTTTCGCAGCGGCTCGTTGGCAACGAATCGGCCCTCCGGACGATTCCACGGCCGCACGTCGAGCGTCGCCGTGGGCGGCCGCAAGTGGTAGAGCAGTGAGTAGACGCTCTCGAACCCCTTGGTTGAGAAGAGCTCTTCGGCGTACAGGCCGCCGTCGGGGCGGCGAAACTGGATGTGCCGTTTGTGCGGCACCGAGCCGGCGCGTACGTACGACGGCATTATGCGCTCTCGTTCACGAGCGCCGCGCGCTCGGTGGCGCAAAAGCCGTTCTCGCGATGCGAACCGTCGCAGAACGGCTTGGTGCTCGAGCCGCCGCAGCGGCACAGCGCCACGTTCTCGCCCTCGACGGTGTAACGATTCCCGTCACAGTCTGTGATGGTCACCTTACCGCGCACGAGATACGGGCCGCTCTCGCGGACCTTGATGCTGACGTCTTCCATCTCGCCTCCACAGTCTCACGAGCGCGACGCAGTTCCCTGCAACGTCGCGCGTCTCAAGACGTGGCCGCCGATCGTTCGCAGCAGCTGCGGCCCGTCCAGCGGCGCGTGCCCGGCGATCCGCGCGAGATCGAGCGCGTAGAGCGTGAAGACGTAATGGTGTGCCGGTCCCGGCGGCGGACAGGGCCCGTAGTATCCGACCTTCCCCTCTGACGTCATGCCGAGCTCGCTTGCAGGGAGTTTGACGCTGCCTGGGAGACGCCGCGTCGCGGCGGAGAGATCGTAGACGACCCAGTGGTAGAAGCCGCCCGGGATCGGAGCGTCGGGATCGTGCACGATCAGCGCGAACGACTTCGTCCCCCGCGGCGCGTCACTCCACTCCAGCTCCGGCGAACGGTCGTAGCCGCCGCACTCGGAAGCCATCAGCGGGCGTGCCAAGCGGCCGCCGGCGGCGAAGTCCCCGCTGCGCAGCTGCATGGGGGCGGACGTCGCTGCCATCAGCAGGACGCCGGCGATCGTCAAGGCGCGAACCATGAGCGTATGGTATCATGGCGTGGCCATGATGGGAGTTGGGCTTCACGCGGCGTAAACTCGTGAACCCCGCCAGGACCGGAAGGTAGCAACGGTAAGCGAGCACTTACGGGCGCCGTGATCCACCTGACTCTCGTCGTGGTTCCTCTCATTCTCTTGGAAAGATGCCGACAGTAACGATCTACGCCGCGGTCGCCGCGTTCATAGGAGCACTCCTCGCGCTCCTCGTCTATCACCTCGCCGTCGTACGGCCCACGATGGCGTGGACGGCCCATCTGCTCGGGCTGCACGACGGCTTGATCTCCGGCGGGACCGTCGGCGCGGCCGATCGTTGGCGAGCCGTCGAGGAGGCCCACACGACGACGCGGAGTTCGCTGCAAACGGCCGTCGGTCGAATCGACACGCTCGAAGCGTCGGCACGAACCGATCTGTCGCACGCAGGCTTCGTACGCTACGATGCGTTCTCGGACGCGGAATCCGGGCTCTCGTACGCGCTCGCGCTGCTGAACCGCGAGGGCGACGGCGTCGTGCTCACGAGCATCTATTCGCGCACGGATACGCGCACGTTCGGCAAACCCGTCACCGGGTTCAAGCCGACGGTGCAGGCATCGGCGGAGGAACTCGAGGCAATCGAGCGGGCTCGCACGGAATCATGAATCTCCTCGCCTGCGACCTCGCCCGGCTCCTATATTGGGTCGTCAACGTCTACACTCTGCTGATGTTCGTCTACGCCGTTATCTCGTGGATTCCGGACCTGCGGCGTGGCCGTTGGGTCTACGTGCTGGCGTCCCTCATCGAGCCCGTCCTCGTGCCGATACGCCGCGTCATCCCGCCGGTCGGCGGACTCGATCTCGCCTTCCTGATCGTCATCCTCGTACTGCAGCTGCTCGTCCGGCCCGCGCTCGGGACACTGGTCTTCAACAGCTGCGTACCGCTCCTCTAAGGCCGCCGGTCGCATGGCGCTGAGATCCGATCGGCCGCACCGGGTCGACGTCGCGAGCAACGTCCGGAACTTTTGCATCATCGCGCACATCGATCACGGCAAGACGACGCTCTCCGACCGGCTTCTCGAGATCACGCGTACCGTCGAGTCGCGCGACCTCGAGGAACAGGCACTCGATGCGATGGACCTCGAGCGCGAGCGCGGCATCACGATCCGGATGCACCCGGTGACGCTGAACTATCGCGCGAGCGACGGCGAGCTCTATCGCCTCAACCTGATCGACACGCCGGGTCACGTGGATTTCTCATACGAGGTCTCGCGCTCGCTCGCGGCATGTGAGGGCGCGGTGCTGATCATCGACGCGGCGCAGGGCATCGAAGCGCAGACCCTCGCGAACTACCACCTCGCGCTCGAGCACGAGCTCGCGATCATCCCGGTGATCAACAAGATCGACCTCCCCGCCGCCGACCCGCAGCGCGTGATGGGCGAGGTCGAGGAGCTGCTCGTGATGGAGAAGAGCGAGTGCATCCTCGCGAGCGCCAAGAACGGCGTCGGCATCGAGGACATCCTCGAGGCCATCGTGCAGCGCATACCGCCACCCAAGGGCCACCGCGACCGGCTTCGCGGCCTCGTCTTCAACGCGCAGTTCGACCCCTATCGCGGCGTCGTCAGCTACGTGCGCATCGTCGATGGGAAGCTGTCGCCGGGCGCCCGCTTTATGTCCATGGAGCACGAGCGCGTGTTCGAATGCACCGAGGTCGGGATCTTCGCACCGCAGATGCGCGCCACGGACTCGCTCGAGCTGGGCGACGTCGGCTACGTGATCGCGAACATCAAGTCGCTCGGAGAGATCGACGTGGGCGACACCGTCACCTCCGCGAACGATCCCGCCCACGTGGCGCTGCCGGGCTATCGCAAGGCGGTGCCGATGGTGTATTGCGGCGTTTATCCCAACGAGGGCGAGTACGACGGTCTGCGTGACGCGTTGGAGAAGCTCAAGCTCAACGACGCCGCGCTCGTCTACGAGCCGGAGAGCTCCGTCGCCCTCGGCTTCGGCTTTCGCTGCGGCTTCCTGGGGCTGTTGCACATGGAGATCGTGCAGGAGCGGCTCGAACGCGACTACGGCCTCGACCTGATCGCAACCTCGCCGTCGGTCGTGTTCCGCGTCGTCCGCGGCGACGGGAGCGTGGAGATGATCGACAACCCGTCGAAGCTCCCGCCACCCAGCGCGATCCGCTCGATCGAGGAGCCCTACGTGAAGGCGACGATCATTTCGCCGCCCGAGTATGTCGGCGCCATCATGGAGATCACGCAAAACCGGCGCGGGTCGCTCGGCAACATGGAATACCTGCACGACGGGCGCGTCATCCTGACGTACGAGATGCCGCTGATCGAGGTGATCGTGGACTTCTTCGATGCGTTGAAGTCGCGCACTAAGGGCTACGCCTCTCTCGATTACGAGGTGATCGGCTACCGCGAGGGCGAGCTGGCGAAGCTCGAGATCCTGCTCAACGGCGAGCCCGTGGACGCGCTGTCGTTCATCGTCGCACGCGACAAGGCCGTCAGCCGCGGCCGCGCGCTCACGGAGAAGCTCAAGGAGCTCATTCCGCGCCAGATGTTCGAGGTGCCCATCCAGGCGGCGATCGGCGGCAAGATCGTCGCGCGCGAGACCGTGAGCGCGATGCGCAAGAACGTGCTCTCGAAGTGCTACGGCGGCGACATCACGCGCAAGCGGAAGCTCCTAGAGAAGCAGAAGGTCGGCAAGGAACGGATGAAGCGCGTCGGCAAGGTCGAGCTGCCGCAAGAGGCGTTCATGGCGGTGCTGCGGCTCGGTAACGAGTGAAGGTCTACGTCGCGACGCGCAACCCCGGTAAGCTCCGCGAGCTCAAGGCGATCTTCGCGGGTTCGGAACTCGAGCTGGCGTCGTACCGCAAGTACGCGGCCGTCGCGGAAGACGCTGAGAGCTACGCCGGCAACGCGCTGCTCAAGGCGCATGCGTTGGCTGCTTCACTGCAGGAAGCGGGGATCTCGGCATACGCGCTCGCCGACGACAGCGGGCTCGAGGTGGAAGCGCTACACGGGCGACCGGGCCTGCATTCGGCGCGCTATCGCGGAGCGCAGATCGGCTGGCCGGAGCGCCGGGCAGCGCTGCCGGCGGAGCTGCGCGGCGTGCCACCCTATCGCCGCACGGCGCGCTTCGTCTGCGCGCTGGCTCTGATCGCGCCCGGCCGGGAGCCGATCGCCGTCAGCGGCGACGTTCGCGGTTATATCTTGGAGGCCGAAGCGGGTAGCGGCGGGTTCGGCTACGACGCGCTGTTCTTCCATTCGCCGTCGGGACGCAGCTTCGCAGCGCTGAGCGAGAAGGAGAAGAACGCGGTCAGCCACCGGCGGCGCGCCGCCGACGCGCTGCTCGCCGCGCTGCGCCCCCGTGAGTGAGCTCGTCGCTCGCGCGAACGAAGACGACGTCGCAGAAATCGCGCGGCGGCGCTGGAGCGATTCTGAAACGCGACGGCTGTACTTCTATCTCGCCTCGGTGGCACCGAACGGCGCGTGGGTAGCGCGCGATGAGGGCACGCCGATTGGGATCGCGGTCGCGCATCAGCTCGAGACGGAGTGGTATCTCAGCGATCTCTACGTCGAGCCGTCGTTTCGCGGCCGCGGGCTCGGGGGACGACTCCTCGCGGAGGCGGCTCGCGACGCCGGCGACGTGACACGCTCGGGTTTTCTCGATCCGGCGGAGCTCGGCGGAATCGCGTTCTTCGCGCGCAGGCGTGTGCCGGCGAGAATGCCTGTCTTGCGTTTCGCCGGCCGAATTCCGAAGGAGGAGCAGCTCGCGGCGCTCGCGCTGGGCGAGCATCGCTTCGAGACCGAGCCGCTCGACCCGGTTCGGCACCGCTTTGCGCTGGACGCGCTCGACGCCGAAACGCGCGGCAGTGCGCGACACGCCGACCACTTATATTTCGCCGCCAATGCAAGCGGCAGCGCGTTTCTCGTCCACGGTGAGCTCGTGGGTTACGCTTATGTCTGGCCGGATGGGACGATCGGGCCGCTCGCGTCGTTCTCGCCGTCGTACGTCGTCGCGTTCCTCGCGTTCGGCATGCTGGCGCTCGCGCGCATGCACGGAGCGTCCTGGTGCAAAGCCCTCGTCCCGGCCGTCAACGTCCGCGTCGCGCGCGCCGCCGCCGAGGTTGGATTGAAGATCGAAGGCGTGCAGCTCTTCGCCGGCGATTCGGGCGAGATGGACATGTCACGCTACGTCGGCTATCATAGTTTATTGTTTTAAGCAGCTACTTGACATTTCCACCGTGCTAAGCTGTTGGCACAGTCTCGTGCAACAATCAATGAATGAAGCGCTGTCCAAAATGCAATCTCTTCCTTCCGATCGAATTATTCGCCAAATCGATTGCGCGTCGAAGGGGCGGCAGCTATTGCAAATCGTGCCAGAGCGATTACTGCAGGCAGCACTACCGCAGAAATAGGGTCCTCCACAACCGGCGGCGGTTAGCGAACCAAACGCGCTATCGGGCGCGAAATTGGCAGAAAATCACCGACTACCTGCTCTCACATCGATGCATTGACTGCGGTGAGGCCGACGTGAGAGTCTTGGAATTTGACCATGTCCGGGGAGCGAAGGAACACAACATCAGCAACTTAGTACGAGAAGGCTGGGCTTGGGAGAGGATACTTTCGGAGATCGCGAAGTGTGACGTACGTTGCGCGAACTGCCATCGTCGTAAGACTGTCGAACAGTTCGGATGGGCAAACGCGATCGGGGCGTAGCTCAGCTTGGTAGAGCGCCCGCTTTGGGAGCGGGAGGATCCGCTGGTTCGAGTCCAGTCGCCCCGACCAATCTCGCGCCCGTGGTCTAACGGGATAAGGCACGAGTCTTCTAAACTCGAAGATGGGGGTTCGAGTCCCTCCGGGCGCATGATATAGTAGCGAGTTGTGGTGACTGTAGCTCAATTGGTTAGAGCGCTGGCCTGTGGAGTCAGAGGCTGGGGGTTCAAGTCCCCTCAGTCACCCCAAAAGGGCAGCCGGAGGACTTCGTCCAGCCATTCAATACAAACACCGAGCGCAGCCAGACGGGCGCCTTTAGCTCAGTCGGTAGAGCAGCGGCCTTTTAAGCCGTTGGTCCCGGGTTCGAGTCCCGGAGGGCGCACATCTACGCACCGCTAGCTCAATGGTAGAGCAGCTGACTCTTAATCAGTTGGTTCGGGGTTCGAGTCCCTGGCGGTGCAAAATCAAAAGAGGCCTTACGAGATCTCGTAAGGCCTTTCGAATTCGGAACAAGTTACAACCGCGGAATGCGCACCAACCAATACTCGGTGCCGTCAATGGTGACACGCTTACGACGCCGGCTGATCTGCGGCGAGAACATCGCGCCGTCATCTTGGTAATAGATGCACAACCACGCGAGAACGCGCGCTCGATCCTCCGGACGCAGCCGCTTAATCGCCGCCCGCACCACCTCGGGTTCGCCCCACGGTTCTTCGTCACGCTGGAACTGCGGCGGCCTTCCCATGAGGCGAACAGGTGTTCGATGACCGCGCCGAACGTCCTCGCTAGCTTACGGAAGCTCCGCGACGACCGCGGAGCGCCGTCCCGTACCGCTCGCCGGGCAGCCGGCAAGGCCCGCGGCGGAAAATGCCAATATCATAAACGTGATGAAAACGCCGATGCTCTCGCTTGCCCGGCTGATGCTGCTGGCAGGCTCGTTGACGATCACCCCCCTCTCGGCCGGCGCGCAGTCCGGCGCGACGGCCGTGCCCAAATTCTGCGCCGGCTGCAACTACGCCGCGGCGCAGCTCGCCGGTTCCGATTTCACCCGCGTCACATATATCGGCGTGAACTTCGAGAAAGCGAATCTCGGCGGCGTGTCGTTTCGCAACGCGCGCATCCTCGCCGCCAACTTCGAGAACGCCAACCTTCGGAACGCGGCATTCGACGGCGCGCAATGCACGGCGTGCAACTTCATCGGCGCGAAGCTCGACGGCGCGACGTTCACCGGCGTGCAGATGGTGGCGGCCAACTTCAAGAACTTCGCCGCGTCGGTCACCGACGAGCAGCTGCGTCAGCTGCTGGCCGGCTGCATCTCGTGCAACTTCGCCGGAGGCAAGCTCGCGGGGCGCGACCTGTCCGCAATTCCTCTGATCTCGGTAGACCTCTCGGGAGCCGACCTGCAGGGCACGCGCTTCGACGGCTCCGTCCTGTGCTGGGACGTGATCAACGAAACCCAACGCCAGCCCGCGTGCGACAAATTCGGCGGCGCTCAGACGAGCGCCACGAGCTTCGCAGGGGTGCTGATCTGCGACGACCCTATGGATCGGAGCACGTGCAAACCGGTCGACGCCGCCATGCTGCGGGCGAACACGGGCTCGCCCCTCAGCGGCGCGGCCCTACCTTAAAGAGGAGGAAAAGCACCCAGCGCGTTCTATCTATCGGGGTCGCCGGGCAAGTGGCGGAACTGGCAGACGCGCTGGACTTAGAATCCAGTGGGGCGACCCGTCAGAGTTCGAGTCTCTGCTTGCCCAAACGCAAGAGGCCAGAATCGCAGGCGTCCCAACAAAAGAGCAATTATCTTAGCGAGCTATTTTTGCGACTTGGGGTTCGTGTGGTTCGCGCGGCGTGTGAATGCGCCGCGGAGCCACGGATGGCGGGAGCGGCGCAGAGGCCGAGTGCAGCGAGGCGCCGGATGCGCCGAGCAAACGGCCGCAAGAACCACACGAACCACGAGGACCAAAAATTGGCGAGCGACAAACGCGGAAGTAGCTCAGTGGTAGAGCATCGCCTTGCCAAGGCGAGGGTCGCGAGTTCGAATCTCGTCTTCCGCTAATGATTATGACCGGCTCGACATTGACGCGGCTCGCTCCGACGCAAGTAGCGCTCGAATTCTCGATCACGGGGCAGGAGATTGCCGCGGCGGAAGAGCGCGCGTTTCGCAAGCTCGTCAAGAACGTGCGCCTGCCCGGATTCCGCAAGGGCAAGGTGCCGCGCAAGATCTTCGAGCAGAATTACGGCGCCGACGCGCTCACGCGCGAAGCGGTGGACGAAGTCGTGCCGCAAGAGTACGCCAAGGCTCTCGCCGAACACGATCTTCAACCGGTCGAGCGCCCCAAGCTCGAGATCCTCGAAGAAGACGCCGGACGGCCGACGCGCGTCAAGGCGACCGTCGAGGTGCGTCCGCCGATCGAGCTGCGCAATTATAAGGGCGTCGCCGTGTCGCGCGAGGCAACGCCGGTGACGGACGCGGACGTCGAGACCAGCCTGCGATCGCTTGCGAAGGAACGCGCGACGCTCGTTCCCGTCCAGCGGGCGGCGCAACTCGGCGACGTCGCGACGCTCGACTACGCCGGAACGATCGACGGCGCACCGTTCGACGGCGGCAGTGCCTCGGGGCAGGAGACGGAGCTGAGCGAAGGCCGTTTCATACCGGGCTTCGTCGCGGGCATCGTCGGCATGACGCCGGGCGAGCGCAAGAGTCTCGACGTGCGCTTCCCGGACGATTACCCCGCCACGGCGCTCGCCGGAAAACCCGCGCGCTTCGACGTCACGCTGCACGATCTCAAGGAGTACGAGCTGCCCGCGCTCGACGACGAATTCGCGAAGGCCATCTCGCATCATCAAACCTTTGACGAGCTGCGTACCGACGTCAGGGGCCGGCTCGAGGCGGTCGGGGCCGCGCGCGCGCGGCGCTCGGTCGCGAACGCGGTGATGACGCAAGTCCTCGCGGCGCACGATTTTCCGCTCCCCGCCTCGATGGTCGAAAGCGAGCTCGATCACCTCGTCGAAGACGCCGCGCCCGCTCGCGGCGAGTCCGCCGCCAACGACGCGGGCGAGCCGCGAGAGTCGCTGCGCGCGGAGGCGGAGTCGCGAGTGAAGGCTTCGCTGCTGATCGAGGCGATCGCCAAGGCCGAGGGAATTACGGCGACGCCCGCGGACGTGGCCGCCGAGCTCGCTGCGCTGGCGCGCCGTTACGGCCAGCCGCCCGAGCGAATTCGCAAGGCGCTGGGCAACAATTTGCTCTCCCTGATGGACGGCATCGTGAGGAATAAGACGCTTGACTTCCTCGTCGACAACGCTGTGGTCAGGGTGAACGAAGAAACTTCGGGGACCGCGTCGTAGTTACACGGAGCATGGGACATCTCGTACCGATGGTCGTGGAACAGACCGCGCGCGGCGAACGCGCGTACGACATCTATTCGCGTCTGCTCAAGGATCGTATCGTTTTCGTCGGCGGTCCGATCGACGATCATCTCGCCAACTTGGTGATCGCACAGCTGCTGTTTCTCGAAAAGGAAGATCCCGACAAAGACATCGACATGTACCTCAACTCGCCCGGCGGCAGCGTAACCGCCGGCCTCGCGATGTACGACGCCATGCGCTTCATCAAACCCGACGTCGCGACGATATGCATGGGATTCGCGGCCTCGATGGGCTCCATTCTGCTCACCGGAGGCGCCCCGGGCAAGCGCTACGCTCTCCCCAACGCGAAGATCGTGATCCACCAGCCCTGGGTCTCGCAGATCGGGGGTCAGGCCACCGACGTCGAGATCGCCGCCCGCGACCTGCTGGCCACCCGCCAGACGGTCGCACGGATCTACGAGCAGACCACGAAGAAGCCCATCGACCAGGTCCTCAAGGACATCGAACGGGATTACTATATGACGGCGCAAGAGGCCAAGGATTACGGGATAATCGACCAGATTATCGAAAATCGTCTAGGCCTGCCGATGCCGGCCTAGGGTTTGAAGGAGACCCGGGACACGAGATGTTCCGTTTTGGAGACGACAAGGGACAGCTAAAATGCAGCTTCTGCGGGAAATCGCAGGAGCAGGTCCGCAAGCTCATTGCGGGCCCCGGTGTTTATATTTGCGACGAGTGTATCGAGCTCTGTAATGAGATCATCGAGGAGGAGCTCTACAAGAACGTCGACGAGAACCTGCGCCTCCGCAACATCCCCAAGCCCAAGGAGATCAATCACATCCTCAACCAGTATGTGATCGGTCAGGAACGCGCCAAGAAGTCGCTCGCGGTCGCGGTCTACAACCACTACAAGCGGATCAACGTCGGCGGCACCGCGGACGACGTCGAGCTGCAGAAATCGAACATCCTGCTCGTCGGGCCGACCGGCTCGGGTAAGACGTATCTCGCTCAGACCCTCGCGAAGATCCTCGACGTGCCGCTGGCGATGGCCGACGCGACGTCGCTCACCGAGGCCGGCTACGTCGGAGAAGACGTCGAGAACATCCTCCTCAAGCTGATTCAGGCCGCCGACTACGACGTCAAGCGCGCCGAGAAGGGCATCGTCTACATCGACGAGATCGACAAGATCGCGCGCAAGAGCGAGAATCCGTCGATCACTCGGGACGTCTCGGGCGAGGGCGTCCAGCAGGCGCTGCTCAAGATCCTCGAGGGCACGACCGCCAACGTGCCGCCGCAGGGCGGCCGCAAGCATCCGCATCAGGAGTTCATCCAGATCGATACCACCAACGTGCTGTTCATCTGCGGCGGAGCGTTTGACGGTCTGGAGCGCATCATCGAGTCCCGCGTAGCGGCCAACAACATGGGCTTCCGCGCGCAGCCTGAAGGTAAGCGCGACGTCCGCGTCGGCAAGCTGCTGCAGCAGCTGATGCCCGAGGATCTCCTGCGCTTCGGGCTCATCCCCGAGTTCATCGGACGCCTCCCGATCGTGGTGACGCTGGACGCGCTCGACGAGCTCGCGCTGCGCCGCATTCTGACGGAGCCGCGCAACGCTCTCGTGCGCCAGTTCCAGAAGATCCTCAACATGGACGGGGTCGACTTGCAGTTTACCAAAGAGGCGCTCGTCGCGATCGCCAATAAGGCGCAGGGCCGCAAGACCGGCGCGCGCGGCCTGCGTTCTATCCTCGAGGAGACGATGCTCGAGGTCATGTACGACCTGCCGTCGCTCCAGGGCGTCAAAAAGTGCGTCGTCAACAAAGACGTCATCGAGAAGAAAGAATCTCCGACGCTCGTCTATCACGAACAGAAGAAGGATATGCCGGCCTGAGCCTTCGCGCTCGGCAACGCATCCGAAGCAGCGCGCCGGAACGCCCTTCTCAAGCGAAAACTGCGACGAGCCCGGACCAGCGCAGGATGCGCACTTCGTTCCGAGCTTGCTCGTCCGGGCGAGCGCGGTAGCAGGAGGAGCACAGGAGGTGCGACGACGAGCGGTTTCGCGGAGAAGGCCGTTCCGGCGCGCCACGCCTAGGCCTCACAAGCGGAGAGGCGGCACAACAGGGGTTGCTGAACGCAGGGCAACCGATGGACCTCCCCAAGCAGTACGACCCGCAGTCGGTCGAGCCGCGTCTGTACGAGCACTCCGAGCGTAACGGGTACTTTCACGAGGAGCCCGACCCGGCGCGACCGCCGTTCATCATCTGTATGCCGCCTCCCAACGTCACCGCCCGGGCGCACCTGGGTCACGGCTCGACGTACCTGCCGATGGACGTGCTCACGCGTTACCACCGGATGCTCGGCGAGAACGCCGACTGGCTGCCCGGCGTGGATCACGCGGCGATCGCGACGGAGGCCGTCCTGGTGCGTGAGCTGGCTAAGGAGGGGATCGCGCGCGAGGACCTGGGTCGGGAACGCTTCGTCGAGCGAGCGTGGGAGTGGTCACGGAACTACGGAGGCGAGATCGAGGCGCAGTTCCGCCGGCTCGGGTTCGGCCCCGACTGGCAGCGCTCGCGGTTCACGATGGACGAGGGGCTGTCGGCCGCGGTGCGCCGCGTCTTCGTTCAACTCTACCGCGAGGGATTGGTCTACCGGGGAACCCGCCTGATCAACTGGGACCCGAAGGCCAAGACGACCGTCTCCGATGCCGAGCTGGAGTACGTCGAACGGGACGGACATCTCTGGCGCATCCGCTACCCGTTCGAGCCGGGCGGCACCGACGGCATCGAGATCGCCACGACCCGGCCCGAAACGATGTTGGCCGACGTTGCGGTGGCGGTGCACCCGCGCGACCCTCGCCACGCCGGCGCAGTCGGGCGCCGGGTCTGGATTCCGCCGTTGCTCGAGCGCTCGATTCCGATCCTAGCCGACGAGGCGGTGGATCCCGAGTTCGGCACCGGAGCGCTGAAGATCACCCCCGCGCACGACCCGCTCGATTACGAGATCGGCGCGCGGCACGGCCTGGCCACGCCTTCGGTGATCGACCTCGACGCGCGCATCACGGGCGCGGACGTGCCGGCCGGTCCGTACGCGGGACTCGATCGCTTCAAGGCGCGCGAGCGCATCCTCGCCGACTTGCAGCACGGCGGCTTTCTGGTCGAGACGCGGCCGCACCGCCATTCGGTCGCGACCAGCGACCGCAGCGGCGCCGTCGTCGAACCGTTGCTTTCGCTGCAGTGGTTCGTCAACATGGCGCCGCTCGCCAAGCCCGCGCTGGATGCTTACCGGGACGGCCGCGTGCGGTTCGTTCCGGCGCGCCACGGACGCACGTACGAGCACTGGCTCGAAAACATCCGCGACTGGAACATCTCGCGCCAAATCTGGTGGGGACATCAGCTTCCTGTGTGGTACACGCGGGACGGCCGCGAGGTAGTCGCCGAGAGCGAGGGCGAGGCGCTCGAGATCGCGCAGCGGCTGCATGGAACGAGCGACCTAACGCGCGATCCGGACACGCTCGACACCTGGTTCTCGAGCGGAATCTGGCCCTTTTCGATCCTCGGCTGGCCCGAGCAGACCCTGGAGCTGCGCTGCTGGTATCCCTCGCAGGTACTCGTAACCGGGGGTGAGATCATCTTCCTGTGGGTCGCCCGCATGGTGATGCTGGGCCTGCACTTCATGCACGACGTGCCGTTCTCGGACGTCGTCATCACGCCGACGGTCTTCGACGCGGCGGGACGCAAGATGTCGAAGTCGCTCGGCAACGTCATCGACCCGATGGTGCTGGCGGATCGATACGGCGCCGATGCCTTCCGCATCTCGATCCTGCGCCAGATGCGCCTCGAGAGTCAGGAGATCCGGTATCAGGAATCGCGCTGCGAAGAGGCGCGCAACTTCAACAACAAGATCTGGAACGCCACGCGCTACGTCCTCACGCTGCCGGAGGGACTCCCGGGCGCGATGACGCTGCCATCCGAGGGCGCCCTGACGCTGGCCGACCGCTGGATCCTCACGCGGCTGCGCGAGACCGTCGTCGCGATGAGCGACCTGCTGGATCGCTATGACTTCGGCGCCGCCGCCGAAACGATCTACCGTTTCGTCTGGTATGAGTTCTGCGACTGGTATGTGGAGGCGACCAAGGCCGAACCCAATCGAGCGACGCGCGCGGCCGTGCTCTCTTTCGTATGGAACCACGCCATGCGTCTGCTCCATCCGCTCGCGCCGTTCGTCACCGAAGAGGTCTGGCTCGCGCTGCCGCACGACGGCGAGACGATCGTGACGGCGACCTGGCCGGATCCGCTCGAGGTTCCGGCGTTCGACGAAGACGCGCGCGGTTTCGCGCTCCTGCAGCGAACCGTCGAGCGGGTCCGCAATGCACGCGCCGACCTCGGCCTGCATCCGCGCGAACGCGTTCTGATCGACGTCCCCTCGAACGTTCCGGAGCCAACGGCGGCATTGCTCGCGCTGCTCACAAGCGCCACGGTCGAGCGCAGCGACGCCGCCGGCGGCAACCTCGAAGAGGCGCTCGCCGCGGTGTCGGTTCGCGCGCCGCGCGGCGTGCTCGAGGAGCGCTACCGCAAGCAGCTCGCGCACCTGGTCGCGGAGATCGATCGCGGAGAGCGCAAGCTCGGCAACGAGGCCTTCGTCGCCAAAGCGGCGAGCAGCGTGGTGGCGAAGGAGCGCGAGAAACTCGAAGCCTATCGCAGCGAGCTTGCCCGAGTCGAGGCCGCGTTACGCGCCGGCAAGGAGCCGGCATGACGGCGGGCGCTCCGCGCCGCGTGCTCCTACGGCACGACGAGATCGCGCGCATCATCGCGCGCCTCGGCCAGCAGATACTCGAGCCCGAAGACGCACAGCAGGGGGTGGTTCTGTTCGGCATCCGGCGCGGCGGTGAGGCGCTCGCTGCCCGCATCGCGGCCGAGATCGAACGGATCTCCGGTCGCTCGCCGGCAGTCGGCTTCCTCAACATCAACCTGTATCGCGACGATCGCGTGACGCACGAGCTTCCGGATTCGCAGATTCCCGTGGACGTGTCCGGGAAAGTCGTCGTCATCGTGGACGACGTGCTGTACACCGGGCGGACCATTCGCTCCGCGCTGGACGCCGTCACCGATCTCGGCCGCCCGGCCGTGATCCGTCTCTGCGTGCTCGTGGATCGCGGCTTGCGCGAGCTCCCGATCCAGGCGGACTACGTGGGACGCATCAGCCCGACGACGCCGGACGAGCGAGTGAAGGTCGTCCTCTCGCCCCAAGCCGCGGCCTCGGACGAGGTGACGATCCTGGGACACGCCGATGCGCATACGGCGTAGCCTCATCGACCTGGACGACCTCAGCGCCGAGGAGCTGGACCAGATCTTCGAGCGGACCGCGCAGTTCGAGCGCACGACGCCCGGGCGTCTGCTCGAGGGAACCGGTTGCGTGAACATGTTCTTCGAGCAGAGCACACGCACGTTCACGTCGTTCAACATCGCGGAGCTGCGGCTCGGCGCCGACGTCGTGAACCTCGCCCCGCAAAAGCTCAGTCTCGCCACGAAGGGCGAAACGCTCGAGGACACCGCATTCACGCTCAGCGCGCTCGGCATCTCCGTCATCGTCGTCCGCCATCATGAGGCGGGTTTCCCGCAGCGCGTCGCGCTGGCGTTCGACGGCCACGTCGTCAACGCCGGCGACGGCGTGCACGCGCATCCCACGCAGGCGCTGCTCGACATCTATACGCTCAAGGAGGAGTTCGGCGACCTCACCCAACGCACCGTCGCGATCGTCGGCGACGTGCTGCACAGCCGCGTCGCGCATTCCACGATCCGCGGGCTGCAGCGGCTCGGCGCGTCGGTCGTCCTGGTCGGGCCCGAGGCGTTCTTGCCCGGCGGCTACGCGGGAAACGGCGTCCGGATCGAGCGCGACTTCGACGCCGTGCTGCCGCACGTCGACGCCGTCGTCCTTCTCCGCATTCAGCGCGAGCGCTTCGTCGAGATGCCGATCTCCGATGCCGACTACGTCCAAGCCTATCGGCTCGACCACCGTCGTCTCGGCCTCGTGCGCCGGGAGACGATCGTCATGCATCCGGGCCCGTACAACCGCGGCATGGAGCTCGACGATTCCGTCTTGGAGTTTGCCGGATGGCGCTACGCGCGGCAGGTTCATCACGGCGTCGGTATTCGAATGGCGGTGCTCGACTTTCTCGTCAACGCGCGATCGAAATGACGGCGCTGCTGATCAAGAACGGGCGAATCGTCGATCCGGCGAACGCGCTCGACGCCGTGCGCGATCTGCGTGCGCGCGACGGCACGATCGTCGAGATCGGCGAGCATTTGGTCGCGGGGGCGGACGAGGCGACGGTCGACGCCGCGGGAACAGTCGTGGCGCCCGGCTTCGTCGACATGCACGTCCATCTGCGCGAGCCCGGGCTCGCACACAAGGAGCGGATCGAAACGGGCACCGAGGCCGCGCTGCGCGGGGGCTTCACCAGCGTCGCGTGCATGCCGAACACGGAGCCGGCTCTCGACGATCCGGCGATCGTGCGTTCGCTGCTGGACGAGATCGAACGGCGCGCCCGCTGCCGGGTCTTTCCGATCGCGGCCATCACCCGCGGGCGCCGCGGAGCGCAGCCGTGCGACTTCGCGCCGCTCGTGGGGGCCGGCGCAGTCGCGTTCTCCGACGACGGAGACACGGTCGCGGACGCGGGCGTCCTGCGCGAGGCCGCCCGCCGCGCGAGCGCGCTCCCGCAGCCGTTCATCTCGCATTGCGAGCCGGAGGACGCGATCGTCGCGCGCGATCTGTCCATAGCGGGGGAGACCGGCAAGTCGTGGCACATCGCGCACGTTACGACGCGCGCAGCGCTAGACTCGATCCGGGCGGCGCGCGCCCGCGGTATCCGCACCACCTGCGAGGTGACGCCGCATCATTTGAACTGTACGAGCGCGTCGGCGCGCGAGCTCGGGCCGGCGGCGCGGGTGAACCCGCCGTTGCGCGACGATGCCGACGTCGCGGCGCTGCGCGCCGGAGTGCGCGACGGCACGATCGACGCCTTCGCGAGCGATCACGCCCCGCACACCGAGGGCGAGAAGCGCGCGGCGCAAGGCGCCGCGCCCGGATTCAGCGGGCTCGAGGTCGCGGTCGGGGCTTACGCTGCGGCGCTGTCCGACCTGCCGTTGACGCGATTCGTCGAGCTGCTCGCGACCAACCCCGCGCGCATCCTCGGCCTGTGCGCGGGCACGCTCTCGGTCGGCGCTCCGGCCGACGTGACGATCTTCGCCGATCGCCCGTGGGTCGTCGATCCGAGCCGGTTCGCTTCGCTCGGAAAGTGCACGCCGTTCGCCGGGGCGACGCTGCCGAGAAAGGTGCTGGCGACGATCGTCGGCGGAGAGCTGCGCTACCGTGCGGAGGACTTCGCGGCGTGATCCGACCCGCAGCCGCGCTCTTTCTCGCCGACGGCAGCCGCTTCGACGGCCACGGCCTCGGCTTCGCGGGAACGGCGCTCGGAGAAGCGGTCTTTTACACGGGCATGACGGGCTACGAAGAGGCGCTGACCGATCCGTCGTACGCCGGGCAGATCCTCACGTTCACGTATCCGATGATCGGCAACTACGGCGTCTCCGGAAGCGCCGCGCAATACGGACGCGCCTGCGCGGCGGGAACCGTCATCAAGCAGATCGCGTATCATCCTTCGCACCATCTCGCCAAACAAGACCTGCCGTCGTGGCTCGACGAACAGCGCGTTCCCACGCTCGTCGGAGCGGACACGCGCACGATCACGATCACGCTGCGCGAGCACGGTACGATCTGGGCGGCTCTCGCGGTCGGCGAAGCCGCTCTCGCCGATGCGGAGCGGCGGCTCGCGCGGTTCGTGCGCGATGCGAGCACGAAGGCGCTCGTTCCCAGCGTGTCCACGCGCGAGCCGTTCGTGCGCGGCGCGCGTAACGGCCGCCGCATCGTACTGATCGACTGCGGTGTGAAGCGCGCGATCCTCGCGCAGCTCGAGGCGCTCGGCGCGCACATCTCGGTCTTGCCGTACAACGCGACGGAAGAGGAGGTTCTCGCGGACGAGCCGGACGCCGTTTTCATCTCGCCCGGCCCGGGCGATCCGACGGATCTCGCGGAAACGATCGAACTGCTTCGCGGACTCGCCGGCCGCAAGCCGCTCTTCGGCATCTGCTTGGGGCATCAGCTCCTCGCGCTGGCCTGCGGCGGGCGCACCTACAAGTTGCCGTACGGCCATCGGGGCGGGAATCAGCCGGTGATGGACTTGGATGCCGGGGAGGTGCTCGTCACGGCGCACAACCACGGGTATGCGGTCGACGCCGCGTCGTTGCCCGACGAGCTCCAACCCACGATGACCAACCTCAACGACGGCACGAACGAAGGCTTCCGGCATCGCGCCCTCCCGATCGCCGGCGTCCAGTTTCACCCCGAAGCGTCGCCCGGCCCGTTCGACGCTCGCCGCCTCTTCGCGCAATGGTTACACGAGTTACCGCAGCGCTAGCGCTGTGCGCGGCTCTGGTCGCGGAGCCGGGCACGATCGACGCGCAGAACCTCGCGCGGCTAACGGTGCAAACCTTCTGGCTGACGAGCGACACGGCCGGGCCGCGGGTGGACGAGCCGTTTCACCTGATCGTGACGCTGCGCGTGCGCGAACGCGTCGCGCAGATCGCGAATCTCGAGTTGCCCCTGCTCGCCGACGTGGAGCTGCTCGGAGACGAACGGCAGACGATCAGCGGGCGCAGCGGGACGCTCTACCGCGAGACGATCACGGTGGTCGCGCATCGGGCTGGCTCGCTCGCGATCGCGCCCGCGACGCTACAGGCGATCGACGAGCGCGACGGCAAGGCCAAGCAGTGGTACACCAACAGCCTCACGCTGAACGTAGGAGGCGTCAGCACGTCGGCGCTGCGCCAGGGCGCCGCGCGGCTGTTCGGCGCCGCGGCGACAGTCGCCCGCGTGCTGCTGTGGGTGTTCGGCATCGCAATCGTCGCGCTGGCGATCGTGCTGCTGCTCCGCCGGCGGCGGCGCGTCCCCGTCGTTCCCCCCGCTCCCGCCCCCGCACCCGCGCCTCCCATGATCGTGCGCTCGCGCCGCGACCAACTCGGTGACGCGCTCGTCGTTCTGCGCGCGGAGCGAACGCGCGCGTCGGCAGTCGCTGTGCGCGGGGCGATCTGGCGGATGATCGGAGCGAGTGACGGCGCGACGCTGGGCGACGTCTTGCGCAGGCGGGAATCGTCGCTGCCCGAGACGCGCGAGCTCCTCGTCGCGCTCGAACGCAGCGCATTCACCTACGACGACGACCTGCAGCCCGCGATCCAGGACGCATGCTTCGCGCTCGAACGCGCGATGGGTTCGCTCGCATGAGCGCGCCGCGCCTCGCGGACCTGCGCGCCGCGCTCGCGCACACGATCGTCGGGCAAGATGGCGTCATCGACGCGCTGCTGCTCGCGCTGCTCGGCAACGGTCACGTGCTCCTCGAGGGTCCGCCGGGCCTCGCCAAGACGCTCGCGTGCCGCTCGCTCGCCGCCGCGCTCGAGGGCGAGTTCAAGCGCATCCAGTTCACGCCCGACCTGCTGCCGAGCGACATCGTCGGCACCCGCATCTTCGATCAGCGCGAGAGCGCGTTCGCGACCGTGCTCGGTCCGATCTTCGCCAACGTGGTCTTGGCGGACGAGATCAATCGCGCGCCCGCCAAGGTGCAGTCCGCGCTCCTCGAGGCGATGCAGGAGCGACAGGTGACGATCGGGCCGCAGTCCCACGCCCTGCCCGATCCCTTCGTCGTCATGGCGACGATGAACCCGCTCGACTCCGACGGCACCTACGCGCTCCCGATCGCACAGATGGACCGCTTCCTCATGAAGGTCAACGTCGGATATCCGACGCGCGACGAGGAGCTGCGGATCCTCGACCGCTTCGCCGTCGCGGACACGCAGCCGGTTCGGTCCGTGGCGACGCTCGACGACGTCCGCTCCTGGCGCGAGCAGGCCCACGCGGTGCACATCGACGAGAAGCTCAAGCGCTACATCGTCGACCTGGTCACGATAACGCGGCGCGCCGACGGCGTTACGGTACGAGCGCAGTCGGGCGACGCGCTGCGCGCATCCGACCTGATCGATTACGGTGCGAGCCCGCGCGCGACCCTCGCGCTGGCGTTCTTGGCTCGTGGGAGGGCGTTGCTCGAAGGACGCGACTTCGCCCTGCCCGACGACGTTCGCGCCGTCGCGCCGCACGCGCTGCGCCATCGCATCGGCTTCAACTATCGTCTCGTCACGGAAGGCGCGAGCGCCGATAGCATGATCGAGGCGATGGTCGCCGCGATTCCCGCGCCGTGACGATCCGCGAGGCGTTGCTGCGCGCGCGCCGCCGGCCCCGTCACCTAGGCGCCGGATCGCCGACCATCTATCGCGGCGACGGTTACGAGTTCGTCGAGCTGCGCCAGTACGTTCCCGGCGACGACGTGCGCCGCATCGACTGGGCGGCGACGGCGCGGTCCGGTGAGCTTCAGACGCGCGTCGTGCTCGAAGACGTCGCGCTCACGCTGGCCGCTATCGTCGACGCGTCGCCGTCCATGCGCGTCGGACGCCGCAGGCCACTGCTGGAGGCGGCGCGCGAGGCCGCGCAGACGTGGTTTGGCGCAGCCTGCGGCGAGGATCGGTGCATCCGCATCGACGCGTCGGGCGTCACCCCGCCGGCGCTGCAGCGCGGCCCGCATCGCGCTCTCTTCGGCTTCGGCGACGCGGACGCGTTCGACGTCGCGCGACTACTGCGCACGGCGCGCGGCGCGCTGCCGCGCGGCACGGCGCTCCTCGCGATCAGCGACTGGTACGACCTGGACGACGCGTACGACCGAGATCTCTGTGACCTCGGCGCCCACTTCGACTGCACGGCGCTGATCGTGCGCGATCCGTGGTACGACGAGCTGCCGCTCGCCGGGATGGTGCGGTTGCGCGGCGCGGAAGGCGGCGTCGTGCGCGCGTTCGTCGGGGCGCGCGAGCGCGCTGCATATCGCGATGCCGTGCGAACGCGCGAAGAAGCCTTGCTGTCGCGGTTCGCCCGCGCGAATTGGCGAACCGGCGTGCTGCGCGAGGAGAACGGCACGGAATCGCTTGCCGCCGCGTTCGGGGCGCGCGCCCGTCCCGAGCGGGGGCGAAGGGCGTGACCCTCGGCCACCCGGCGCGGTTGCTGATCGGGGTGCTGGCGATCGCGGCGTTCGCGCTCCTCTACAATCGGCTGCAACGGCGCGCAACCGCGCGCGACCTGGCCTATTCAAACGTCGTCTTCTTCGTGCACGCGATCAAACCGCGCGCCTGGATACCGCGCGCGCTGCAGGCGCTGTGGCTGGTCGCGCTGGCCGTCGTGGCGCTGGCCGCGGCGAGGCCGCACCTGACGATTCCTGTGCCCGTGCGCGACGGCGACGTCTTCGTCTGCATCGACACCTCGGGCTCGATGGCGTCCACCGACGTCGTGCCCACGCGGGCCCAGGCGGCCAAGGCCGCGGCGCGAGCGTTCATCGCCGAGAGCCCGCCCGGCATTCGGATCGGGATCATCGCATTTTCGGGCAGCGCGGAGGTCGTCGTGCCGCGCAGCGCCGACCATCAGCAAGTGGAGGCGGCGCTCGAGCAGGTTCCGCTCCCCAACGGCGCGACCGCGATCGGCGACGCGCTGAAGCTCGCCGCACAGCAGCTTCCGCCCACCGGTCACCGCGTGATCATCCTGATCACTGACGGCGTCAACAACACCGGCACCGACCCGAACGAGATGGCGCAGTGGCTCGGCGCGCATCACATTCCCGTCTACACCGTTGGAATCGGGACGCCCAACGGCGGCTTGATTCCCGGGACCAACGAGGAGGCGACGATCGACGAGGAGGCGCTGCGCGGGTACGCGCAGGTTAGCGGCGGCGCGTACGCGCGCGTCGAGAACGCGACCGAGCTGCGCGACGCGCTGGCGCGGCTCGGGCGCATCACGTCGCTGCAGCGCAGACCGGTGGACGCGTCGCTCGGGTTGGCGCTGGCCGGGGCGGCGGGAATGTTGCTCGCCTTCGTGCTCGGGTTCGGGCTGGGACGTTATCCGTGAACGATCCGTTCCGGCTGCTCGCACAGTGGATCGACGACGCCGGCGGGTCGGATCGTGTCGAGGCGATCGCGATGTGCGTCGCGACCGCCGATACAAACGCTCGACCCTCCGCGCGCATCGTGCTCCTGCGCGGGCTCGACGAGCGCGGCCTGCGATTCTACACGTCGTACGAAAGCCGCAAGGGCCGCGAGCTCCTCGAGAATCCGCACGCCGCGGCGGTGCTCTATTGGCCCGCGCTGGAGCGCCAGGTTCGTGTCGAGGGCCCCGTGTCGCAGCTCTCCGAGGCCGAGTCCGACGCGTATTTCGCTTCGCGGCCGCGCGGGCATCGGCTGGCGGCCTGGTCCTCCGAGCAGAGCGCGGCGCTCGAATCACACGAGACCCTCGAGGAGCGCTTCGCGCACTTCGAGCAGCGCTTCGAAGGAGAAGAGGTGCCGCGCCCGCACTCGTGGGGCGGCTACCTGTTGGCCCCGTCACGCTTCGAGTTCTGGACCGGCCGCCCCAACCGGATGCACGAGCGCGTCCTTTTTACGCGCAGCGAGGGTGGCTGGCAGACGACGCTCTTGCAGCCGTGAACCAGGGAGTTGCTTAGGGCAGACCTAAAGACTCGGCCCGAGGATGCCCCGCCGCAACGTCATGGTTATCGGGTCGGGACCGATCGTCATCGGTCAGGCCGCGGAGTTTGATTACGCGGGGGTTCAGGCGTGCCGCGCGCTGCGCGAGGAAGGCCACCGCGTCGTCCTCATCAACTCGAACCCCGCCACGATCATGACCGATCCGGAGGTCGCCGATGCAGTCTATCTAGAGCCGCTGACCGTCGCCTCGGTCGCCGAGATCATCGCGCGCGAACGCCCGGACGCGCTGCTGCCGACCTTGGGCGGCCAGACCGGCCTCAACCTCGCGGTCGAGCTCGAGGAGGCCGGTGAGCTGGCCGAGTACGACGTGCAACTGCTCGGGACGCCGATCGAGACGATCCGTCTCGCCGAAGACCGCGAACGATTCAAGCTCAAGATGCAAGAGATCGGCGAGCCCGTCGCGCACAGCGCGATCGTTACGGCGATCGAGCAAGGCGTCGAATTTGCCGCCCGCACCGGCTATCCGCTCGTCGTGCGCCCGGCGTACACGCTCGCAGGCACCGGTGGGGGCGTCGTCTACGACGAGGCGCAGCTGCGCGAGACGCTCGACGCCGGCCTGCGCGCGAGCCTGATCGGACAGGCGCTGCTCGAAACGTCGCTGCTGGGCTGGAAGGAAATCGAGTACGAAGTGCTGCGCGATGCCGGCGATAACTGCATCGTCGTCTGCAACATGGAGAACATCGATCCCGTCGGGGTCCACACGGGCGACTCGATCGTCGTCGCGCCGTCGCAGACGCTGTCGGATCTCGAATACCAGATGCTGCGCAGCGCGAGCATCAACGTCATCCGCGCGCTCGACGTGCAGGGCGGATGCAACATACAGTTCGCGCTGCACCCCGAGCGCAGCGAATACGCGATCATCGAGGTCAACCCGCGCGTCTCGCGTAGCTCCGCGCTGGCCTCGAAAGCGACCGGTTATCCGATCGCCAAGATTTCGACGCGCATCGCGCTCGGCCAGCGCCTCGACGAGATTCCCAATCCGGTGACCGGCGTCACGAAGGCGGCCTACGAGCCGACGCTCGACTACGTCGTCGTCAAGATACCGCGCTGGCCGTTCGACAAATTTCCCATCGCCGACACCGCGATCGGTACGCAGATGAAGTCCACCGGTGAGGCAATGGGCATCGGACGCACGTTCCGCGCGGCGCTGCTGAAGGCGGTTCGCGGGCTCGACCTCGATCGAGCCACGCTGACCGGGCCGCTCGCGGAATGGAGCGACGCCGAGCTCGAGGCGATCGTCGAACGCCCGACGCACGAACGCCTCTTCGCGATCTGCGAGCTGCTGCGCCGCGCTGGAGCGCCCCACCGCGAAGCGGCGGTCGAGCGCATCCGCGAGCTGTCGGCGATCGACCGCTTCTGGTTGCACGAATTTGCCGAGCTCGTCGCGCTCGAGGAACGCATCCGCCGCGGCGGCGCCGACGGCGCAGACACCGAAGCGCTGGAGTTTGGTTACTCGACCGCGAGTCTGCGGCGGCTGCACGGCGATAGGAACTCCCAGAGGCAAGCGGACGCGGCGCCGGCGTTCCGGATGGTCGACACCGCCGCCGCCGAGTTTCCGGCGAAGTCGCCCTACTACTATCTCTCACGCGGCGAGCGCGACGAGATGCGCGCGACGCCCGGTCAAGCCGTCGTGGTCGTCGGCAGCGGACCGATCCGCATCGGCCAAGGCATCGAGTTCGACTATAGCTGCGTCCACGCGGCCTGGGCGCTGCGGGACGCCGGCCGTTCGCCCGTCGTGATCAACAACAATCCCGAGACGGTCTCGACCGACTTCGACATCTCCGACGCGCTCGTCTTCGAGCCGCCCGGCGCCGATGAGGTCGAGGCGGCGTATCGCGCGACGGACGCGCGCGGGGTGCTCCTGGCGTTCGGCGGACAGACCGCGATCAATCTCGCGGGTGAGCTCCACCGGCGCGGCGTGCCGATCGTCGGCACGGATCGCCGCTCCGTCGACATGGCGGAGAACCGCGAGCAGTTCGATGCCGCGCTCGCGCGGCTGGGCGTAGCGCGGCCGCAGGGTAAGGCCGCGCGCAGCTTCCGCGAGGCTCGCGCCATTGCTCGCGAGCTAGGCTTCCCCGTGCTGGTGCGGCCCTCGTTCGTGCTCGGAGGCCGCGCGATGGAGATCGTCCACAACGAGGCGCAGCTGGCCGAGTACGCCGGCTCGGCGCCCCCGATCTTCGACGACGCCCCGCTCCTGGTCGACAAGTACTTGCGGGGTCTCGAGGTCGAGGTGGACGCCGTCTTCGACGGCGACGACATCCTGATCCCCGGCATCTTCGAGCACGTGGAACGGGCCGGCATACACTCGGGCGACTCGATCAGCGTCTATCCGGTGCAGACGATCGACGTAAGTATGGAGCGGCGCATCGCGGAAGTCACCCTGGCCATCGCACGCGAGCTCCAGATCCGCGGCCTGATCAACCTGCAGTTCGTCGTGCACAACGAGCGGCTCTACATCATCGAGGCCAATCCGCGCGCGAGCCGGACGGTGCCGATTATCCAGAAGGCCACCGGCATCAACCTCGTCGCGGCGGCGACGCGCATCGCGCTCGGCGAAAAGCTGCGCGACATGGAGTACGGCACCGGGCTGCGCCCGCACGTGCCCTACGTGGTGGTAAAAGTGCCGGTCTTTTCCTTTTCGAAGATGCGCGGCGTCGAGACCATGCTCGGGCCCGAGATGAAATCGACCGGCGAAGTGCTCGGCATCGACGAAACTTTTGGAGGAGCGCTGCTCAAGGGCTTCCAGGCTGCCGGCGTTCGTCTGCCGGGCAGCGGCGGCCGAATTCTGGTCTCGATCGCGGATGAGGAGAAGGAAGAGGCCGTCGGCGTGCTTCGTTCGTATGCCGCACTCGGTCACACGCTCGTTGCGACGCCCGGAACGCGCAGCGTGCTGGAAAGCGCCGGCATCCCAACGGAAGGCGTCAACAAGATCGCCGATGGCTCGCCGCACGTGCTCGATCTGATCGCGTCGCGTTCCGTGGACTTGGTGATCAACGACGCGAAGGGGCCACGCGAAATCACCGACGACTACAAGATTCGCCGTACGGCGGTCGAAGCGAGTATTGCGTGTTTGACGAGTTTAGATACGGCGCGGGCGCTGGCGGAGGCTCTCGCAAGCAAGGCCGGCCCGCCGCGCAGCCTGCAAGACTATCGCCGAGCCACCGCGACGATCGGCTCGTAGCGCCAAAAGACGCCGCCGTTGTGGTCCTGGGCGGCAATGCAACGGCGCTGGCCGTCGTTAACCGGTTTCCGCCCGTGAGCCCGGGTCAAACTTCGAGCGAGCCGGTCACCGCGCGGCTGATTCCGCTTGCCTGGACGCCGCTCGGCGTCGCGCTGGGCGACACGCGACAGGACGTCGCCGTACCACTCTCCGGACTCTTCGACTGGATGGACCGAACGTTTCCGCCTGAGGACGAGCACGCGTTCGTGGCGCCTCCGCGCGACGTGGAGCTACTCTCGCGCATCGGCTGGAACGCCGAGTTGCCCGAGCGCATCGACGAGTCGAGCGTGATCAACGTCGAGGACCTGCCCGAAGAGATCGTCGACGCCCTCGCGCAGCCGCCCGTGGCGCTCGTCCAGTGCGCGGTGTGCCGGCGCCTCTGCGTGCGCGACGACTTCGTTTGGAAAGGGAAACAGCTGTGCGCCTGGGACTATCACGCCCAGGTCTTCGGCAGGCGCGGGCCGTGGCACGATGGCGTTTATGAGGAGCGCCATTTCGCGACGCTCCCATCCTGCGCGTACGTCGCGCTGCCGCTCTTGGCCGACGGGCGCGTCGACGCCGTGCTGACGGTCGGCGCCGTCGCCGACTCCGTCGCCGCGACGGTCGTCAATGCGCTCCTTTCCGGCGACGCCGGCCGGCCGCACATGGCCGTGCACACGTATGGAGGCATCACCGTCTTGCGAGAGGCATGACCAACCGCGCCATCCGGGATCTCTCCCGATTCTTCATCCTGTTGTTCGCCGTACTGGCGATTCGTCAAATCTACGTCCAGATCGTCGCCGCCCCGCGCATCGCCGCGCGGCCGGACAATCCGCGCCGCGCGCTGCTCGACACGGGCCGCGGCAGCATCTTGGCCACCGGCGGAGCCCTCATCGCGCACACCGTGGACGGCAAGCGCCTCTACCCGCTGGGACCGGAGCTGGCTCAGACTGCCGGCTACGTGTCGGTACGCTACGGGACGAGCGGCATCGAGCGCGCCTTCGACCAGGCGCTCACGCCGTCCGACCTCGGCGGTGATCCGCTCGCGCAGTTGCGGCAGCTCGTCGCGACGCTGAGCGGGAATCCGGCTCCGGCGCACGGCGCCGACGTCGTGACGACGATCGTGCCCTCGGTTCAAGCACAGCTTTTTTCGCTGCTCTCGCGCTATCCGCGCGGCGCCGGCGTCGTGCTGGATCCGCGCAGCGGGGCCGTGCTCGCGCTCGCCAGCGTGCCCAGTTATGACCCCAACGACTTCGACGACGCGTTTCCGGCGCTGCGCGCCGACGCTAGCGCGCCGCTGCTCAATCGCGCCCTCGACGGCCTCTATCCGCCCGGTTCGACGTTCAAGATCTTCACCGCGGCCTCGGCCCTCGACAGCACTACGGTGACGATGGACTCGCACTTCGAGGATCCCGGGTATCTCGTCATCGGAAACTTCGTGCTCCACGACAACGAAAGCGAGGCAACGGGATACTCCGACCTGACCAACGCCTTCGCGCTGTCGAGCAACGTAGACTTCGCGCAGATCGCGCTGAAGATGGGCGTCGATACGTTCTATCAATACCTGCAGCGCTGGGGCATCGGCGAATCGCTCGACTTCGAGTTGCCCGCCGAGACGGATCGCGTGCCGGCGCAGGGCGGGATCGTGCCCGGCGAGCTCGCGCAGATGGGCTTCGGCCAAGGGGCGCTCCTGATGACGCCCCTGCAGATGGCGCTGATCGGCGCGACCATCGCGAACGGCGGCAGCGAGCCGCGCCCGTACATCGTCCGCCAAATCGTCCGCGACGGCACGCCGGCGAGCGTCTCGAGCGCGTCGGTGCTCGCAAACCCGGTATCGCCCGAGACCGCAGCGAAGGTCACGCAGATGATGATCGCCGTCGTGCAGCGGGGAACGGGCACTCCGGCGCAGCTGCCCCACGTGGCAGTCGCCGGCAAGACGGGCACGGCGACCAACCCGCAGGGCCGGTCCCACGCGTGGTTCGTCTGCTTCGCGCCGGCGGATCATCCGCGCGTCGCGGTCGCGGTCGTCGTCGAGAACGTCGGCTACGGCGCGACGTATGCCGCACCGATCGCGCGCGACGTCTTGCGCACAGCCCTGGAGAACGGCGCGGCGACCTCTTCAGAGGCCCCTTGAGTTGATCGAGGAACGCATCTTCAACAACCGCTACCGGCTCGACCGCAAGCTCGGCGAGGGCGGCATGGCGATGGTCTACTGCGGCACCGATGTTCTGCTGCGGCGGCGCGTCGCCATCAAGGTGCTACGCGAACAGTACGCCGCCGACGAAGAGTTCGTTCGGCGCTTCTATCAAGAGGCGGAGTCGGCGGCGAAGCTCTCGCATCCGAACATCGTCAACACGTTCGACGTCGGCCGCCAGGACTCGACGTACTTCATCGTGATGGAGCTCGTCGACGGCCCCTCGCTTGCAGAGATCATCGCGGCGGACGGCCGCCTCCCCGAGCCGGTGGCCATCGACTACGCGACGCAGATCGCGAGCGGCCTCGCGTACGCTCACCGTCAGGGCCTGTTGCATCGCGACATCAAGCCGGCGAACATTCTCGTGACGAAGGACGACGTCGTAAAGCTCTCCGACTTCGGGATCGCGCGCGCCGTCTCCAAGCAGACGATGGCGCTTACGAAACCGGGACTCGTGATGGGGAGCGTCTACTACATCTCGCCGGAACAGGCGCAGGAGCACGAGATCCACGAGACCGCCGATCTCTACAGCCTGGGCATCGTGATCTATCAGATGCTCACCGGAACGCTGCCGTACACCGGCGAGTCGCCGGTCACCGTCGCGCTCAAGCACATCGGCGATCCCGTGCCGACGATCGACACGTCGGCAGCCGGCGTGAGCCCGGCACTCGCGTCGATCGTCAATCGCCTGCTCCAGAAGAAGCCCGAGCATCGTTTTCAATCGGCGAGCGAGCTCGCGACCGCGCTGCGCGAGGCGCGCGAGCGTCCCGCCGTCGCCGGCTATCGCATCGCCGACGACGCGCCGGCGCACCCGCAGCAGCGCGGGGCCCAGCGTTTGCCCCCGCGGCGCACGCCGATGCCGGATCGCGCGGCGGTCGCCGACGAGGCGTGGGAGTCTCCCCGCCGCCGCGGCTGGGCCGTTCCGGCGCTGATCCTTGCGCTGATCGCGGCGACCGGCATCGGCTACTTCCTGTTCGGCAAGCCGCTTGGCAACGCGACGGTCGTGGCCGATTACACCGGCATGACGACGGCTCAAGCGCAACAGGCCGTCGTCAACGCCGGGCTGCGCACGCGCTTCACGAACAGCGCGAGCGAGACGGTGCCGCGCGACCGCGTGATTCGCCAGGAGCCGGCGGCGGGCACGAAGGTGGACAAGAATCAGGTGATCGAACTCGTCATCAGTAACGGAAAGCCCCTGCGTGGATTGGACGACGTCCGCGGCTACAGCGTCAACGACGCGCAGCGCACGCTGCAGCAAGAGGGCTTCGCGGTGAACATCGTCCGTCGCCACGACAACACCGTTGCAGACAACGTCATCGATCAGAAACCCAAGCCCGGCACCGGCGTCGCCGAGGGCAGCCGCGTCACGCTGATCGTTTCCAGCGGTCCGGAGCCGATCGTCGTGCCCAATTTCGTGAGCCTGACGGTCGACGCGGCTCGCGCGCTGGCGAACCGCCTGGGGATCACCCTGGACACGACGCAGACGATCCCGGGTAATCCGCCCGACACGATCGCGTCGCAGAGCGTGCCGCAGGGGAGCAAAGTCGACCGCAACAGCATCGTGCGGCTCGTGGTCAACAACGGCGTGCCCAACGGGCCGGTCGAGTCGCCGGCGCAGAACGGACCGGTCGCGCAGCTGCCGAGCGTGGTCGGCGACGATTACGCGACCGCGCGGCAGGCGCTCACGCAGTCCGGCTTCCAGATCGCCGTGCGGTTCGCCCAGCAGAGCACGAACAACGGAACGATCGTCGCGCAATCGCCGTCCGCCGGTCCGCAGGCCCAGGGCTCGACGGTAACGATCACGCTCTCGGTGTCGGGAGAGGTGCCGGACACGGTCGGTCTATCGCAGTTCGACGCGATGAAGCTGCTCCAAGAGTACGGCTACTCGATCTCGCACTCGGAGTACACGACCAGCGTCGGGGCAGGCGGCAAGGTTGTGGGAACCGAGCCGCCGGCGGGAACCAGCGTTCCGCCCGGGTCGTCGGTCACGCTGACCGTCAACGGGACGCCGCCGCCCTAGTGACACGACACTAGCGATGTCGCCCGCAGTGGTGCGCGTTCTCGGGATCGACCCCGCGCTGCGCACGACCGGCTACGGCGTGATCGAGCGCCGCAACGGCCGCGTCGCGCTCGTCGAGGCCGGCGTCGTCGCGCCACGCGCCGGCGCGACGCTCGAGCAGCGCCTGAACGAGCTGCACGCGGGCATTGCCGAGGTCATCGCGCAGACGTCTCCGACACTCGTCGTGATCGAAGAGCTCTACACGACCTACAAGAACCCGCGCGCGGCGCTGCTCATGGGCCACGCTCGCGGCGTGCTCTGCCTCGCGAGCGCGCAGGCCGGTGTCGCGGTTCACACGCTCGGCCACGCCCGCGTCAAGCGTGCACTCGTCGGCTCGGGCAGCGCGCGCAAGGAGCAGGTCGGCTCGATGGTCGCGCGGCTACTCGGCCTGCGGCGGCCGCCCAAGCCGCACGACGTCTCCGATGCGCTCGCGCTGGCGCTCGCGTTCCTGAACGTTCTCGAGCGCAGCCCCGTGCATGTTCGCTAGGATCAGCGGTTCGCTGCTCGAGCGCACGGGCGACACCGCGATCGTCGAGGCGGGAGGGCTCGGATACGAGATCGTTCTTGCGCCTTGCATCGCGGAGAAGATCCCGGCGACGCCCGGCGCGCGCGTGTCGCTGGAGATCTATGCCGTCGTCAATCTCGACGGCAACAGCGGCCGCTTCACGTATTACGGGTTCACGAATTCGATCGAGCGCGAGTTTTTCGAGGCGCTGATCACCGTCGCGTCGATCGGTCCGCGTTCGGCGGCGCGCGCGTTCTCCGCCCCGATGTCGACGATCGCCGCGGCGATCGACCGCGGCGACTATGGGTTCCTGCGGAGCCTTCCCGGCATCGGGCAGCAAAAGGCGCGCGACATCGTGGCCAAACTCCAGGGAAAGGTCGCGAAGTTTCTGCTCATCCAGGACGCGCCCGCCGCGCGTCCCGGCACGATTCCGGACTTTGCCGACGAGGCGCTGGCGGTGCTGCTGCAGCTGGGTTACAAGCGCGGCGAAGCGGAGGCGATGATTCGCGAAACGCTCGAAGCGAATGCGGCGATCGACGACGCCGAACTGCTCCTAGCGGAGATATACCGGCGCAAGGCGGCGAAGGAGACCGCATGAGCGAGCCCAAGGCGCGCAAACGCCTGCTGGGACCTGCGGATGCCGGCGCGGGGAATGAGGAACGGATTGTCGATCCGCACGACGCCATCGAGGACGAGCTCTACGGCGCGAGCCTGCGTCCGCGCTCGTTCGAAGAGTACGTGGGTCAGGAACGCGTCGTCGAGAACTTACACATCTCGATCGACGCCGCGAAGCGGCGCGGCGAACCGCTCGAGCACGTCCTGTTCTACGGGCCTCCCGGCCTAGGCAAGACGACGCTCGCGGGCCTCATCGCGCGCGAGCTCGGAGCGAACTTTCGACCGACCAGCGGGCCGACGCTGGAGAAGCCGAAGGACCTCGTCGGAATTCTCACGTCGCTGGAAGAGGGCGACGTCTTCTTCGTCGACGAGATTCACCGGCTCGGGCGCGTCGTGGAAGAGTTCCTGTATCCGGCGATGGAGGAGTTTCAGATCGACTTCGTCGTCGACCGCGGCGCGTACGCGAAGACGCTGAAGCTTCCGCTGAAGCGGTTCACGCTCGTCGGCGCGACGACGCGCGCCGGCATGCTGACCGCCCCGCTGCGCGAGCGCTTCGGCATCGTGCAGCACCTCGACTACTATCCGGCAGCCGAACTGGAACGCATCCTGCGGCGCTCGGCGAGCGTGCTCGGCGTGCCGATCGACGCCGAAGCGGCTCGCACGATCGCGGCGCGCAGCCGCGGGACGCCGCGCGTCGCCAATCGCCTGCTGCGGCGCGTCCGCGACTTCGCGGAGGTGCGATCGGACGGCCGCATCACCGAGCCGATCGCCGCCGAGGCGCTGCGCCGGGAGGGCGTCGACGAGCTCGGCCTAGACCGCCTCGACCGTGCGTTCTTGCGCACCATCGTCGAGCAGTATCGCGGCGGACCGGCCGGCATCGCCGCGATCGCGGCGACGCTCACCGAGGACGCGGAAACCCTGGAAGACGTCGTGGAACCGTATCTGCTCAAGGAAGGCTTTGTGACGCGCACCGCGAGCGGACGCCGCGCGACCGCCGCCGCCTA
This sequence comes from Vulcanimicrobiota bacterium, assembly GCA_963752825.1. GTDB lineage: Bacteria > Vulcanimicrobiota > Vulcanimicrobiia > Vulcanimicrobiales > Vulcanimicrobiaceae > Cybelea. Next base: position 2,563,956 of record CAVVZF010000001.1, read on the forward strand.
CCGCCATCTCGGCATCGCGGCGGGCGCCGGCGCGCAAGAACGGCTTCTATGAAGCGCTCGTCGAGCGCGCTGGTCGCGGCGGCAACGCTGATCGGCACGTCGATCGAGTGGTACGACTTCTACATCTATGGGCTGGCCTCGGCGCTCGTCTTCCCGGCACTGTCCTTCCCAAAGTCCGATCCGTTCGTCGGCCAACTCGCATCGTATGCGGTGTTCGGCGTCGGGTTTCTCGCGCGACCGCTGGGCGGCGTCCTCTTCGGACACTTCGGCGACAGACTCGGCCGCAAAGCGATGCTCGTCTTGACGCTCTCGACCATGGGCGCCTCTACGTTTCTGGTGGGAGTGCTGCCCACGTACGCCGTTATCGGCGTGTGGGCGCCGTTGCTGCTCGTCGCGTTGCGTCTCTGTCAGGGGATCGCGGTCGGCGGTGAATGGGGCGGCGCGGTGCTGATGGCGTCCGAGCACGCGCACGCGCGCTCGAAGGGCTTCGTCGCGAGTTTTCCCCAGATGGGCGTCCCCGTCGGCCTGATCCTCGCCAACCTCAGCTTCGTCGCTGCCGCCGGGCACTGGCGAATCCCGTTTCTCGCGAGCGCCATCTTGGTGGCGCTAGGGCTTATCATCCGCCTCGGCATCGCGGAGACGCCCGCCTTCGAGCGCTTCAAAATGCTCAAGGAGGTCGTCAAATCTCCGGTCCGTTCGGTGTTCGCCAACAACCTGAGGAGCGTACTGCTTGCCGCGGGGGCGTTCTTCGTCGTCAACGGCGGCTTCTATCTGCTCACCACGCAGCTCATCAGCTACGGGGCCGGACCGCATTCGGTCCTAAAGCTGAGCCCAAGCGTCTTTTTCGCGGCGAACATCGCCGGCAGCTGCGTCGCGCTCGTCGTCATTCCGCTCGCCAGTTGGGTCTCGGACCGCGTTGGCCGGCTTCCCGTCTTCCTGATCTCGGTCGCCGCGATCTTCGCCCTCGCGTTTCCCATCTATGCTCTCGTCGACACGAGGGACCCGAACCTGATCGTTCTCGCGATTTGCCTCTTCGAAGTCCCATGCGGCGCCGCATACGGCCCGCTCGCCGCGATGCTCAGTGAGATGTTCCCCGCCAACGTGCGCTACAGCGGCGTATCGCTGGGGTACCAGGTCGCGGCAGTCTTTGCGGGCGGGCTCGCACCGTTCGTCGCGACCCTGCTCCTCGAATACTCTGGCGGCGGCTCGTGGGTCCTCGCGCTCTATCTCATGTTCATGGCGGCGATCTCGCTGGTCTCCATCTGCCTGATCCCCGAGACGAGCGGCGTCGACCTCATCGAGTCGCGGCCCCTGCCGGCCTTGGAGTACGCCGGGTGATGCGGCGACGCACGTTCGTGATGCTCGCCGCCGCCCCGCTCCTCGCCGCTCGCTCCGCCCGCGCGCAGAACTACGCCGATCCGTCGAGCTGGTCGCGCAAGCCGGCGCTGCGCGTGCTGCTCGGCCAAGGCGACGCTGCGCCAGTCTCGCCGGACCTGTTCGAGTTCGATGGACGGTCGTATCGCGGAACGTTCACCCGGCTTGACGACGGCCGCATCGTCAGCGTCGTCGATCTCGAGGAGTATCTCTACAGCGTCGTCTCGCGCGAGATGTCGGCGCGCTGGCCGGCCGCCGCGCTCGAAGTGCAATCGATCTGCGCGCGCACCTACGTGCTGCAGCGCAGCGATCCGCGGCGGCAATACGACGTCGTTCCGTCCGAGCTCGATCAACGCTACGACGGCGTGGCCGGCGAGACGCCCGGCGGCACGGCGGCGGTCGCCGCGACCGCGGGGCAAGTGCTCAACTACGGCAACGGGTTCGCGAGCGTGGCGTACTCGTCGTGCTGCGGCGGACACACCGAGTCGTCGTCGGATGCGTGGGGCAACGCGCCTATTCCATATCTCACAGGGGTCGTCTGCACGTGGTGCTCGGCGTCGCCGAACTATCGCTGGTCCACGATTCTTTCGCTGGAGCAGATCGCGAGCCGGCTCTCGACGAATGTCGCTCCGTTCGGGCAGCTGCAGGACGTGCGCATTACGGATCGCGATCCGAGCGGCCGGGCGCGCGCCTTCGCGCTCGTGGCCGAGCGCGGCAGCAGCACGGTGCAGGGCAGCGCGTTCCGCCGCGCGATCGGCTCGCGCGTTCTCCCCAGCCTCTTGATCGAACGCTTCCAACGTGACGGCGACGCCGCGCAGCTCGCGATCGACGGCGCAGGCCTCGGACACGGCGTCGGGCTCTGTCAGTGGGGCGCGCGCGGCATGGCCCTGGCCGGCAGCTCGGCGCAGCAAATCTTGGCGTACTACTTTCCGGGAGCGGCCGTCACCCATCTCGAGTAACGTTGTGCTTCCGACGGCCGCATACGATTACGAGTTGCCGGAAGAGTTGATCGCGCAGCACCCGTCGCCGCGTCGCGACGGCAGTCGCCTGATGGTGGTCGAAGATCAGACGATCGAGCACAGGCGCTTTTCAGACCTCCCCGCGCTGCTGGCGCGCGACGACGTACTCGTGCTCAACGAGACGCGCGTGATCGCCGCGCGGCTCGTCGGGCGGCGCGAGGGCGGGGGCCGCGCGGAACTGCTGCTGCTGCATCCCGCCGGCACGCTTCGTTACGACCCGCGCGCGCTGCGCTGGATCGCCCTCGTCCGGCCGGGTCGCCGCCTGCGCGCCGGCCGGCGCGTCCTGTTCGCCGGCTTCGGCGAGGCAACGATACGCCGAGAGATGGACGAAGGGATGCGCGAGATCGAGCTGGACCTCGCGCTTCCACTGGAACGTTTCTTGGAGGAGTCCGGGCGCATGCCGCTGCCTCCGTACATCCACAACGACTCACGTGAGGCCCAGGCGCGCTACCAGACCGTCTTCGCCCGAGTCCCGGGGAGCGTCGCCGCGCCGACTGCTTCGCTGCACCTCACGCCGGAGCTGCTGCGCGAGCTCGAAGCCCACGTGCGGATCGTGCGCCTGTCGCTCAACGTCGGCCTCGGAACGTTTCGCTCAGTTACCACGGAAACGGTCGAAGAACACGTGATGCACGCCGAAGCTTACACGATCCCCGAGCCCGCCGCGGCGGCGCTGGAGCAAGCGCGGCGGGATGGGCGCCGCATCGTCGCGTGCGGCACGACCGTCGTGCGCGCACTCGAAGGCAGCGTTCGCGATTACGGCCGGGTCGAGGCCGGCGATCACGCCACCGAACTGTTCATCACGCCCGGATTTCGCTTCCGCATCGTCGACGCGATGATCACGAACTTCCACCTGCCGCGCTCGACGCTGCTGATGCTCGTGAGCGCCTTCGGCGGGTTCGAGCGCATCCGCCGCGCGTACGCCGAGGCGATCGCGCTACGTTACCGGTTCTACTCCTTCGGCGACGCGATGCTGATCTCGAAACACGCGTGAAGTACGTCGCGTTCGAAGCGCCGGGGCCGCCCGAGATGTTGCGGGTCGCGGAAGGTGAAGCACCGGCGGTAGGTCCGGAAGACGTGTTGATCGCGGTCGAGGCCGCCGGCGTCTCGCACGCCGACGTCATGCAGCGCGCGGGGTCGTACCCGCCGCCGGCCGGGGCTTCGCCGATTTTGGGGCTCGAGGTCGCCGGCGCGATCGCGCGTACCGGCGAGCGGGTCACGCGGTGGCACGCCGGCGATAGAGTCTGCGCCTTGACCAACGGCGGCGGTTACGCCGAGCGCGTGGCCGTGCCGCAGGGCCAAGTTCTGCCGATTCCGCCGGGCTGGACCGCTGTCGAGGCGGCGACGCTTCCGGAGAACGCCTTCACCGTCTACGACAGCATGATCGTGCGGGCGCGCCTGCGGGGCGGCGAGACCGTGCTCGTGCACGGGGGAACCAGCGGCATCGGGAGCACGGCGATCATGTTCGCGCGCGCCGTCGGCAGCACGGTGATGGCCACCGCCGGCAGCGACGCGAAGTGCGCGGCGTGCATCCAGCTGGGTGCCTGGTCTGCGATCAACTATCGCATCCACGATTTCGTAACGGAGACGCTGCGCCTAACGGGCGATCGCGGCGTCGACGTCGTCGTGGACATCGTCGGCGGCGACTACGTCGCGCGCGACCTCGAGTGCCTGGCGCCGGACGGCCGCGTCGCATGCCTGGCGACGCCGCGCGGGCGGATCGTCGAGCTCGACCTCGGCCGCCTCTTCGCGAAGCGCGCCGCGATCTTCGGGTCGAGCCTGCGGCCGCGCACTGCCAGCGAGAAGGCCGCGGTCGCGGGCAAACTGCGCGACGAGATCTGGCCGTTGCTGCCGAGGCGCGATCCCATCCGGCCGCTCGTCGACTCGGTCTATCCGTTCGAACGCGCGGCCGAGGCGCACGCCCGGCTCGAGTCGAGCGCGCACATCGGCAAGGTCGTGCTAGTGGTAGATCCCCTGACTCGGTGACGAGAAGCCCGTCGCCATGAAGAATAGCATCGGGATCGACAGCATCGTGTTCACGCGCGACGCAAGGAACGCACGGCGCCGCGCCGTCGCCTTCTCCGCGTCGGTGGCGGGGACGATCCCCAGCACCTTCTTTTGGTTCGGCCAGATGACGCCCCAGACGTTGAGCAGCATGATCGTGCCGAGCCACGCGCCGATGCCGATCGGCGCCAGCGCGCCGTGCAGCAGGAACGCGCCGACGAACCCGTTCTCACCCGTGCCGTGGTAATTTCCGAGCAGCGCCGCGCCGAATATCCACGTCACGACCGCGCCCCAGCGGAAGAAGAGCAGCGCGCGCGGCACGACGTACTTCGATATCGGACCGGCCTCGCCGGCCGCCGTGGCCTCCTTGACGGCCGCGACGTTCACGAAGTTGAAGAAGTACAGCAGACCGATCCACATGATGCCGGCCATGATGTGGAACCAGCGAAAGACCCAGTCGAGATTGAGTTCCATGTTATGCGCCCGCTCCGAGCGCGCTCGACACGATCCAGCGCGCGATAAACCACAGAATCGCCGTCAACACGAACCCGCTGATGACGGTCCCCCAAAGCGAATCCAAAGGATTCTTCACAGTCAGGCCTCCTCGCGTTCGCGGTAGTTGAAGCTAGTGCCGAGCTACATGTTGCTCGCTTCAACAGGGTGTCCTTCCGAGTCGATCCTGGACGGGCCGCCCGGCCCAACCGGGGACCTCTGAAGAAGCATAGGCCCGCAGCGAGGCGTGCGACTTTTCCGCAAAAGACACGATGTCGTATTCCTTTGGTGTTGCGGAAAAGCGCGCGAGCAGGAGCCCACACGGATGTGGGCGACGAGGCCCCCTAGTTTGGCGCCGAACAGGGCCGGGTATGCCAAGACGTCATGAAAATTTACACGCCTACGAAGCCCTACTCACCGAAGAAGTGGGAGCTGTCCGGCCTGCGGGGCATCTCGGACGCCACGCTCGAGATGCACTTTGGACTGTACGAAGGTTACGTCAAGAACGTCAACCTGTTGAACGAGCGCCTCAGCGAGATTCGCTCGGCCGGCAAGGCCGCCGGGAGCGACCCGGGCTTCGCCGAGCTCGTGCGCCGTCTCGGCTTCGAGTACAACGGCATGCGCCTCCACGAGTATTACTTCGACAACATGGTCCGGGAGCCGCGCGAGATCGGCACCGGGCGCCTGTACAATGCGCTCGGAGAGAGCTACGGCGGATTCGACGAATGGAAGCACGACTTCATGGCCGTCGGCGGGATGCGCGGGATCGGCTGGGTGATCGCGTACTGCGACACGACCAACGGCCAGATCACGAATCACTGGATCAGCGATCACGAAAACGGCAATCTCGCCGGCTTCGTGCCCGTTGTCGTCATGGACGTCTGGGAACACGCGTTCATCAAGGATTACAAGCCGGCCGAGAAGAGCAAGTACATCGAAGCCTTCTTTGCCAATCTCGACTGGGAGGCGTGCGAAGCGCGCCTACCTTAGGGGAACCTCTGCCGTAGGCCTGGGCTCCACGACGACCGTCCTGGCTTGCGTGTACCACACGAGCCCCGGCGGCGCGGCGCGCTGCTTGCGGACGTGCTTGCGCAGCGTGTAATCGACCGGAACCGACGATGCCGCCTTCGCCTTCGAATGAAACGCGGCGAGCGCGGCCGCGGCATTGACGTCGGAGTCGGAGGCCTCCGCGCGATCGTCGCGCGACAGGATCACGTGCGCCCCGGGAATGCCGCGCGCATGAAACCATAGATCGTTCGGGCGCGCGAGCCGAAACGTGATCTCGGCGTTTTCGGCGGGCGAACGGCCGATGACGATGCGCGACCCGTCTTCGGTGCGGAACTCGAGCGGCGCCCGCCTGCGCTTTGGCGCGGCGGCGCGCGGCGGGGCCTCGGCCCGTGCTACGAGCCCCGCGACGGCGGATTCGACATCGCCCAGATCCTCGTCCGCGGCTCGCTCCGCCTCCCAGCGCAGCGCCTCGACGGCCTCTAACGCGCGCGCGACGGTGCGCGCGCGTCGTGCGACGTGCGGAACGCTCTTCCCGAGCTTCTTGTACTCGGCGAACAGCTCGGCCGCGCGCTCCTTCGCGGCTTCCCGATCGGCGAGTTCGAGCTCGTGGAGCGTCGCGAAGATGCGATCGCCCTCGGCGCGCAGGCCTGCGCGCTGTTCGGCGCGGTCGCGCTTCCGGGCGAGCGCCTCGAGCTCGCCACGCAGCTTGCGTTCGCGCTCGTCCAACCGCTTGATGACGGCGCGCCGGCGCTGTTCCCGGCGCCGGCTTCCGGCCGAGGTGATCTGCTGCTCGCGCAGCTCCGCAAATAACGCGAGGAGCGACGGCTCGCGCGAATGCTCCGCGTCCTCGACTCCCTCGAGCGGCGCGACGTAGGCCTGCACCAGCCGCCCGTCGCGGCGATAGGCGTGCAACGCCGCATCGCGGTCCTCAGGCGCGGAGTCGCCGATCGTTCGCGCGCGCGCCGGCAGCGGCGGGAGCTCGTACGGCGCGCCGGCGCGGACCGCCCGCCGTGCATTGTCGGCCGGCGCGAACTCCTTCAGTGCGGCCACGACGCGTTCGCCTTTGACGAGCACCAAATTCCCGAAACGCGGCACGAGCTCCGCGTAGAGATCAAACTCGTCGCCGACTCCGAAGCGCGAGCGCGCCGCGAAGCGGAAGCGCAGGAGACGGTCGCTGCGGCGCGCGTTGACGGCGCCGAGCGTCATCCCTCGCAGCGACCGCGCTAGCGCGCGGGCGAAGCCCGGCTCTTGCGCGATCGTCAGCGGCGACCCTGCCGCGCTCACGTTCTCGACGGTCAGCAGCGGCGGGGACTCGAACGGATCGATGGCGAGCAGCGAGCGCGCGCCGCGGCTGCGAAAGAGCACGCCGACGCGACCGTCGTCGAGCATGCCGGCGTCGTCCACGCGCGCGCCTCGCAGGCGCTCCTCGACCTCCCGAGCGAGCCGGGCGATGAGGACCCAATCGGTCAACATCAAAACATTCTTATTGTGACGACTCGAATAGCCTTGGCCGCCGCCGCGGCCGTCGCGCTCTATGCGTGCGGGGGCGGTGCGTCGGCGGCGCCGAAAGATTGGCGCCCCGTCGCGGGCCAGCGAAACGCCTGGACGAATGCGGGCGGTTCGCAACAATACCGCTACGAGACGACGGCCTTCGGGGGCACGCTGTCGGATCTCGCGTCGCAAGTGACGATCGAAGCGCTCATGAAAAACCCCGGCGCGAAGCTCCAAGGCAGCAACAAGCCCTTCCCGCCGTGCCCTGGGGCGGCGGGCGTCGCGACATTCCGTCTGCGCGGCGGCCACCTGCTCGCGGAGGGGTTCGCGGTCCAAGACAACCGTGCCGTGCGCAGCTACTACGCCCGTCCCGACGGGGCGCCCGACGATCCCAACGTCCTGCAAGCGATGCAGAGCGTGCTCTGTAAGCCTCCGGCCTGAGTAGGGCAAGCGGCCTTACGGCCTGAAGGGAGGACCGTTGAGCACCGGTCCGGGTCTGCTGTTCGTCGTATCGGGCCCGTCGGGGGCAGGCAAGGATACGCTCGTCGAGGCGTTGCGGGAACGCCGGGCTACCCTGCGGTATTCCGTCTCGGCCACCACTCGGCCGCCACGCACGGACGAACGCAACGGGGAGCACTACTTCTTCGTTTCGCGAAAGGAGTTCGAGCTGCTGCGGGGCGGCGGCCGCCTCTTGGAGTGGCGCGAGTACAACGGCAACCTTTACGGGACGCCGTGCGATTACGTCGAGGAACGGTTAGCCGAGGGCTACGACGTCGTCATGAAGCCCGAGGTCAACGGTGCGCTTGCCGTCAAGGCGGCGTACCCCGATGCGGTCCTGATCTTCCTGGTTCCGGACCGCTTCTCGCAGCTCCGCGAACGATTGCTCGCTCGTCGCACCGAGACGAACGAGGAGATCGCCCGGCGGCTCGAGATCGCACAACAGGAAATGAAGTTCATCCGGAGCTTCGACTACATCGTCGTCAACGAGCAAGACCATCCGGAGTGGGCGGTGCGCGACCTGGAGGCGATCCTGCAGGCGGAGCGCTTTCGCATCCACCGGTACCCCGACGACTCGATTCGGCGCGTCGAGACGTCATGATCGCAATGAGTCAAGAAGGAACACGATCGGAAATCATATGAGCAAGTCCGTATTCGGCGACCTCGACGTCCTGCTGGAGCACGCCGACTCCAAATTCAGCCTCGTCAACATCGTGACGAAGCGGGCCCGCCAGTTAAACAACTGGATACGCGTGCAGCAGCTGCCGGCGACCGATCGCCGCGAGTACTTCGCGAGCGAACCGCTGGTCGACCCCGAGACGATCAATCCCAACAAGCCCGTTTCGATCGCGCTGGACGAGATCGCCGACGGCAAGATCCAGTATCGCCGGACCCGCGAAGGGATCAAGTAAGATAGAGCTGCGATGTGTGGGATAGTCGGGTACATCGGCGGGCGCGATAGCGTCCCGATCATTCTCGATGCGCTGCGCCGACTCGAGTACCGCGGGTACGACAGCGCGGGCATCGCTGTCATCGACGCGTCGGGAAGCCTCGCGGGCTCGAAGGCCGAGGGAAAGCTGTCGCGGCTGGCCGAGCGCCTCGCCAACGGCAGCACGCTAGCCGGCGCCGTGGGCGTGGGGCACACGCGCTGGGCGACGCACGGCGCCCCGTCCGACGCCAACGCCCATCCGCACCTGGACTGCGGCGGCAAGATCGCCGTCGTGCACAACGGCATCATCGAGAACTACGCGTCGCTGCGCGCCCGGCTGATCGAGCTCGGCCACGTGTTCAGCAGCCAAACCGATACGGAGGTGCTCGCGCACCTAATCGAGCTGCATTACGACGGCAACCTAGAGGAGGCCGTGCGCCGGACCGTCCACGAGGTCCGTGGCGCCTACGCGCTCGGCGTCATCTCCTCCGACGACCCGGAACACCTCATCTTCGCGCGTAACGGCGCGAGCCCGCTGGTCCTGGGCATCGGCGACGGGGAGATGTTCGTCGCATCGGACACGCCGGCGATTCTGCCCTACACTCGCCGCGAGGTCATCTTGCAGGAGGGCGAGATCGCCGTCGTCGGGCGTGACGGTTTTCGCCTCACCGACTACGCCGGCGCGAGCATCGAGCGCGACCCAATCGCGATCACGTGGGACGCGGGCTCCGCCGAGAAGACCGGCTTCAAGCACTTCATGCTCAAGGAGATCTTCGAGCAGCCCAACGCGATCAAACGGACGCTGAGCGGGCGCGTCGAGCAGGACGGCACCGTCGGCTTCGGCGCCGAGCTCGGCGACATCACTCCCGAGCGCCTCCGCAACCTGAGCAAGATCGCGATCACGGGCTGCGGCAGCGCGTACTACGCCGGGATGGTCGGGATGTATTTGCTGCGGTCACTCGTGCATCTGCCCGTCGAGATGGAACTCGCCAGCGAGTTCCGCTACGGCGATCCCGTCATCGACTCCACGACGCTCGTCATCGCCATGTCGCAGTCGGGCGAGACCGCCGACACGATTGAGGCGGTCCGCATCGCGAAAGCGGCGGGCTGCGGCGTCTTGGGAATATGCAACGTGCTCGGCTCGCACCTGACGCGGCTGGCCGACGGCATGCTCTACACGCGCGGCGGGCCCGAGATCGGCGTCGCCGCCACCAAGACTTACGTCGCGCAGGCGACGGCCATGACGCTGTTCGCGCTCTATCTGGCACGGCTGCGCGGCACGACCGATTCCCGCCGGCTGGCGGAGATCGCGGACGGAACGAAGCTGCTCCCGGCGGCCGTGGACGTGGTGCTCAACACGTCCGACGAGATTCGCAAGGTCGCGCGCGAGTTGCGCCGCGCCCACAGCGTGTTGTTCCTCGGCCGGTACGTCAACTTTCCCACCGCGCTCGAGGGCGCCCTGAAGCTGAAGGAGATCTCGTACATTCACGCCGAGGGCTATCCCGCCGGCGAGATGAAGCACGGCCCGATCGCGCTGCTCGATTCGACGGTGCCCGTGGTCGGCATCGTCACCGAGGATCGCGTGCGGGAGAAGATGTTGTCGAATCTGATGGAGTCGCGGGCGCGCGAAGCGCCGGTCATCGTCGTAGCCAATCGCGACGACGCCGAGGCGCGCAGCGTGGCCGATCACGTCTTCTGGGTGCCGAAGGTGGACGAGCTGCTCTCGCCGATCGTCAACGTCATTCCGCTGCAGCTGCTCGCGTACCACATCGCCGATCTCGAAGGCAAGGACGTCGACCAGCCGCGCAACCTGGCCAAGACCGTTACAGTCGAATGATTCGCAGCGACGGCCGGCGCGCGGACGAGCTGCGTCCGGTGACGATCGAGCCGAGCTTCCTGAAGTATGCGGAAGGCAGCGCGTTGATCAGTGTGGGCAACACGCGCGTACTCTGCGCCGCATCGATCGAGGATCGCGTCCCGGCTTGGATGAAGGGACGCGGCGTCGGCTGGGTGACCGCCGAGTATGCGATGCTCCCGCGCGCGACACAGGAGCGCACGCAGCGCGAGGCCTCCAAGGGCCGCCTCGGCGGCAGGACGCACGAGATTCAGCGGATCATCGGGCGCGCTCTGCGCGCCGTAACCGACATGGCGCGCCTCGGCGAGCGCACGATCTGGCTCGACTGCGACGTGATCCAGGCGGACGGCGGAACCCGCACCGCCGCGGTTACGGGCGCCTGCGTGGCGCTCGCGTTGGCCCTGCGCACGCGATTCGACGCCGGCGATCGCGCTCATTGGCCGCTCGTGGCCATGGTCGCCGCCGTCAGCGTCGGCATCGTGACGGGGCAGCCGCTGCTCGATCTCGCGTACGACGAGGATAGCAAGGCCCTCGTCGACATGAACGTCTTCATGACCGACGCCGGCCGGTTCGTCGAGCTGCAGGGAACCGCTGAAGCCGCGCCCTTCGATCGGCGCGAGCTCGAGACGCTGCTCGGCCTCGCGGATCTCGGGATTCGCCGGCTGTTTGCGCTGCAGGACACCGCGCTCGGGGCAACCTCGCCGGTTCATGCCGGTTGACGCCGGGCTGGCCGAGCTCGTAGCGCGCGTCCGCGCGTTCCATCTGACGGACCGCGCAATGAAGCGCGCACAGCGCGATATGGAGGCCGCGATCGCGAGCGGATCCGTGGACGATCGCGTGCGCGCCGCATATCTCGCGGCCGCGCACCGCTACTTCGAGGGCTTCAACGGCGAGGCGCGCACGCATCTGCGCGACGTGGACCGCCGGCTGGAGCACGTCAACCAGGTGCACTTCAACCTGGCGGCCGAACGCGGCGTTGCGGTGAAACGGATCGAGGCCACGCAGGAGATCCTAAACGCGCTCACCGAGGCCGAGCGATGAAGTTCCTCGACCGTTTCGGTCGCGCGACGATCGACTTTTTCGAATACGCCGGCGGCCTGACGCTGCTCTCGGCGGAGTCGCTCGGCTTCATGGCGCGGCTGCGGATCCGCGTCGAAGAAACGATCTCGCAGGCGGCCCTGCTCGGCGTGCAGTCGCTCGTCATCGTCCTTCTGACGTCGCTCTTCACCGGCGCCGTCATATCCCTCGAATCGGCGCAGCAAGCCGTGGCGTACGGCTTCGCCAACGTCGTCGGGGGCGCCGTGGCGTACGCCTCGGTGCGCGAGCTCGGTCCCATGCTGACCGCGGTGGTCGTGGCGGGACGCGTCGGCGCTGCGATCGCCGCGGAGCTCGGCTCGATGGTCGTCACCGAACAGATCGAGGCGTTACGCTCGATGGGCCTGGAGCCGGCACGTTTCTTGGTGGTGCCGCGGCTCGTCGCGCTGTTGGTCATGCTGCCTCTGCTCACCGTCTTCGCCGACGTCGTCTCGATCGCAGGCGGGATGTGGATCGCCCAGGTCTACGCGCACATCTCCTACGAGTCGTTCATCTCCTCAGTACGCCAGTCCATCGGTATGGAGGACGTGTTGAAGGGAATTCTCAAGGCCTTCGTGTTCGCGACGATCATCGCGATGGTCGGCGCATATCAGGGCCTCTCGACGCGCGGCGGCGCGGCGGGCGTCGGCCGCTCCACGACGTTCGCCGTCGTCCTTGCGATCATCCTGATCTTCATATCCAACTTCGTGCTGTCGTTCTTCCTCTTCGGTTAGTGAGATGAGGAGCAATGGGAAGATCATCGCCCGCATCGAGGATGCCACCCTGGCGTTCGGCGAGCGCGTGATCCTCAAGAACTGCAGCCTGGACATCGTCGACGGTGCGGTCACGTGCATCATCGGCCTCTCGGGAGCGGGCAAGTCGACGATCCTGCGGCTCCTCGACGGCCTACTGCTGCCCAGCGCCGGCCACGTCTACGTGCGCGGGCACGACATCTGCCATATGACGGAAGAGCAGCGCAACCAGGTTCGCCAGAAGATCAGCCTCTCGTTTCAGTTCTCGGCGCTGCTGGACAGCCTCACGGTAGGGGAGAACGTCGCGCTGCCGCTGCGCGAACACACGCCGCTCTCGGAGGCGCAGATCCGGCGTACCGTCATGGACGCGCTGGATAGCGTCGGACTGACCCGCGCATACGACAACCTCCCGGCTGAGCTCTCCGGCGGTATGCTCAAGCGCGCCGGCTTCGCGCGCGCCATCGTCACGCGTCCCGACCTCGTGCTCTACGACGAGCCGACGACCGGCCTGGATCCGATCGTGACGAACCTCATCACCGATACGATCTTGCGGCTGCGGGAGAAGCTCAACGGCACGGCGGTCGTGATCTCGCACGATCTCCAATCGATCTTCGCGATGGCCGACTACGTCGCGATGCTCTTCGAGGGCGCGATCATCGCGTACGACAGCGCGGACGGCATTCGCAACTCGCGCAACCCGATTGTGCAGCAGTTTCTCAGCGGGTCCGAGATCGGACCGATCCCGATCTAGATCGAGAGCCGCTCGAGCGGCGCGCGTCAGGAACGCCGGCGCAAACAGGCTCCCCGGTCACGAAGGAAAACTCCGAGTGCCGCCCCGCTGACGCGCCGCAGGAGCTGACGCAGCGCGACTTCGACGATCGAGCTCTCGCTCACGCGGTGACGCCCAGCGCTCTCGCGCAGTTCGTGGGCGATCTCCGACGAGAGGTTGACGGTGAAACGCTGCGCCTCCCCCGGGTGTCCGATTTGCTGCGAGACGACGGTTTCGTTGTCGTCGGCGCGCTTAAGTCGCGTCATCTGCGTCACTCCGTCTCAGTTCTGTCGTATCCGCGGTCTCGAGCGGCCGGGCGATTAGCGACAGTCGCCGCATGCGAGGGGCCTCTTTGCCGTTCCACCCCTTCGTGACGTCGTCGAGGGAGGTGCGAATTTCGAGAAGGCGTTGCAAGTCACATATCTCGACGATACGACGAATGTCCGCGCTGAGACCCACAAGAACGAGCCTCGCTCCGCGCTCGATGACCGCGCGCCTCAAAGCCATGATGCACTCGAGAACGGTCGAGTCCAGATACCGTGTTTTCTTCAAATCGACCACGACGACCGCGGCGCTCGTGGCGATCGCGAAGGCATCGAGCAATCGCGCCCGCTCCGCAAGGTCGAAATCACCCTCGAGGCTGATGATAAAGGCATCGAGCTCGAAGGGCTTTTCCTGAATCTCGGGTGCGCGCTCGGGTACTGTCATGGGCCTCCCCACGAGATTACAACGATGGCTCCGCTGCCTCCTCCTATTCATAACAGACGACGCCCTCGCTTGGCCGCTTGGCCGCGAGGCGCTTTGCCCCCAAACGCCAATACGCAAGGCCATGACCAGGCAGGCCCAGGTCGGTGCGTTCACGATCGTCGCGCTGCTTTTACTCTTCGGAATCTTTTACGTCATCACGGACTTCGGCACGCGGCACACGGGATATCGCGTCGGCGTCCACTTCCAGTCTGCCGCGGGCGTCACGCCCGGCGCCCTGGTCTATTTCAGCGGCGTGGACCTCGGCTCGGTGGACTCGATCGAGCTGCTGCCCGACAACACGGTCGACGTCATCCTGGCCATCAACCGCGACATCGACATTCCGGCAGAATCCCGGTTTCTGATCTCCGCGCCGCTCACGGGCACGCCGTCCGTCGTGATCGTGCCGCCGCGGCAGAAGCCGCCGCTCGCATTGCTGCCGCGTCATGTCTTGCCGATCGAGCAGCAGCCCCACGGCACGAATACAGCGACGATCGCCGACCTGCTGCAGGAGGGTCAGGGCGAGATTCGGCGTTTCGACCGCGTGATGACGATGCTCGAGGCGCGCACGCCCCGGCTGCTGAACACGCTGCAAACCACGCTGAACAACGCCAACGACCTCGCCGTGAGCACGAAGGCCGACATGCGGCAACTGTCCGGCGAGTTTTTGGTTGCGGGGGCGAACATCGACCAGCTCTCGGCGACGCTGAACGGTGCCGCGACGACCGATTCCAGTAAGGTCGGGATGCTGCTCGACCGCTTCAACTCCACGGCGCTCGCGCTCGACCACTCGATGAACGCGCTGCAGGGCCTCGCGACGGATCCGCGCCTGAAGGCCAACGTTCTCGCCACGATGCAGAACATCGCGGACACCACGGCGACCATCACGGCCATGACCAGAGACCTCCGCACAGTCACCGGCGATCCCCAGACCCAGGCCCAGATGCGCAATACCATCGCGAACCTCGACGCGCTGATGCAGAAGGCCAACTCGCTGCTGGCCGAGCTGGGCGGCACGAGTCACGTCTACGGGGTCGACCAGGGCGCGACGCCGGCACCGGGCGGAAGCGCGGCTCCCGCCGGGAGCGTTCCTCCGGGCGGCACCGGCATCTCGCCCGCGGCGCGCGCGAACCTGCACGCCAAGCTCGCCAATCTCGCGCACGATCTCGTTGCCCTTCAGGTGCGGTTGAGCGGCCTCTCCCCGCAGCACAACCCCGGTCTGAACCCGGTGCTGACGCCGAGCCAAGGTCCGCTGGGAGACATCAACCTCGTGCTGCTGCCGCACGCGCAGACCAACGTGATGGTCGGGGCGAACGCGATCGGCAACAACACGACGTGGAACGCCGTGCTCCAGCAGCAGAAGGGCAACTTCACCTTCGGCGCCGGCGTGCTGTATTCGCAGATCGGGGTGCTCGGGCAGTACAACCCCCTGCACGGCCTGGGCTTCGAGACGCGGATCTACGACCTCACCTATCCGATGGTGGATCTCTACGGCAACCTCCACGTTACGCCGGCGATGGAGCTGTTTTTCGGGGAGCGCGACATCACGCATGCCTCGCGGCGCAACACGTTCGGCCTCCAATACCAATTCTAGGGGCGACACCGTAAATGGCGGAGCGGCCGCGCGTCGGGATCATCGGAGCGGGCGCGATGGGCACGCTCTTCGGATTTCATCTCGCCGCCTTCTGCGACGTCACGATGCTCGACGACAACGCGGCGGTCGCCGGCGCCGTCGAGCGCGACGGGCTGCGCGTCAACGACGAGCCGGCGCGTAAGGTCGCGGTCGCGCGGCGCCCTCACGACCTGTACGGGTCGCAGGTGCTGTTTCTCTTCGTGAAGGCCGTCGACACGCTCCGGGCGCTGCGCGCGTTCGCGGGCGAGCTCGACCCGGCCGCGCCGGTCGTCTCCCTGCAGAACGGCGTGGGCAACGAGGACGCGATCAAGACTGCACTCGGTGGCGCGGTGCCGGTCATCCTGGGCATCACGACCGAATCCTCGCAGACCGTCGCGCCCGGCCGGGTGCGCAGCTCCGAACAGGGCAACACGATCATCGGTTCGACCAGCGCGTCTACGACGACGTCGCGCACCGTCACGGACCTGCTGACGCGCAGCGGCCTGCGCGCGTCGGTCGTCTACGACATCCGCCCGCACCTATGGGGCAAGCTCGTCGCCAACGCGTCGGTCAACGCCCTGTCGGCGCTGCTGGACTGTGACGCCGGCGAGATACCGCGCGATCCCAACGCGGCCCGCCTCGCCGAAGCGCTGGCGGAAGAGACGGCGAGCGTCGCGGCCGCGCTCAAGATCAACCTCCCGTTCGTCAACCCGTGGCAGTACGTCACCGAGGTCATCGCGCTCGGCGCGGATGCCAAGAGCTCGATGGCCTACGACCTCGAATCCGGGCATCCGAGCGAGATCGACCACATCAACGGCGCCGTCGTGGCATTCGGGCGGCGCACGGCGACGCCGACGCCCTACAACGACGCGATGGTGCGCCTGATCAAGGCGCGCGAAGCCTTGCTCGCGCAATCACGGCTGGGGCTCTAACTTCAGCAGCCGGATCGAGCCGGCCGCGGTCTCGACGTCGATCCGGCGTGCGTCACCATCGTTGACGCTGCCGTCGATCGTCTCGGACCGACCCTGCGACGTCCCGCGCAGCGGGAAGTCCGTGAAGAGCGTGCCCCCGTCGGTGTGGAGGTGCGCGATGAAGGCCGCCGTCGCGGGAATGCGCAGCACGACGTCGCCGCGCTGCGTCGAGAAGTGCAGCGTGCCCGGCCAATCGGTGGATCCGATCGTCGCGCTGATGTTGCCCTGCCCGACCGCCGCCTGGCCGTAGGCCGGCAACAGCATCGTCACGTTGCCGCGCGACGCGACCACGACGGCATCGCCGCGGATATCCGTGACGTTGACATCGCCCTGACGCGACTGCACCGCAAGGTTCACCGCGTCGGGCACGCGCACGAGCAGCGACTGCAGCGGGCTCGCGGCATTCACGACGACGCCGCGCGGCGTCACGCGCAGGCGCGGGGCGGGAGGCGGTGTGGCCTTCGCCTGCACGGTCGCTGCGACCGTGAAGAGGTCGCGGCGCTGGCCGTTTTCGGGCTGGTAGACGTTGACCGTGGCCTGCGCGACGCGCACCTCGAGCGTAGCGCCCGGCTTCAGGATGCCGACGGTCGTCGAGTAAGGGGGAGCGGAGCTGCACGAAGCAAGCGCAGCGATGGGAAGAAGAAGCAGAAGAAGCCTCACGAAGTAGGCTCTTCGATGGGTGCTCGGGCCTTCTTTGCGCGGTTCGCGCTGGCGGCGCTGCTGTCTGCCTGCGGCGGCGCGTCCGTGCCGCTTGCGCCGATCGCGCCCGGCGTCGCGCCGGACGGCGCTTCGCCATTGCGCGCGCGCTGGATTCCGGCTCCCGGCACGTCGTACCAGATCCAGTACGACGGCAGACTCGATCTGCACGTCAACGCGGACATCTACGACCTCGACATGTTCGACACGCCCGCGTCCGTCGTGAAGACGCTGCACGAGATGGGGCGGGCCGTGATGTGCTACGTGGACGTCGGCACGTGGGAGCGTTGGCGTCCCGACGCGCACGAGTTCCCGAAGAGGGTGCTCGGCAGGCCGGACGGCCACTGGCACGGCGAGCGCTGGCTCGACATTCGCGCGACGAAGATCCTCGAGCCGATCATGGCCAAGCGCCTCGACCTCTGCAAGAGCAAGGGGTTCGACGGCGTGGATCCGGACAATCTCGACGGTTATCAGAACCGCACCGGGTTCCCGCTCACTTATGCCGAGCAGCTCAAGTACGACACGTGGGTGGCCTACGCCGCGCACCTGCGCGGGCTCACCGCCGACCAGAAGGGCGACAACGGCCAGGTCAAGGACCTCGTCAAGGTGTTCGACTTCGCCGTGGTCGAGCAGTGTTACGCGCAGGGCTGGTGCAAGCAGTTCGACGTCTATACGAACACAAACCGGCTCGTCGTCGACGTCGAGTACTACAGCAACCAGCGGCGGTTTCTCCACGACAACTGCCCCGAGGCAGTGAAGAACCACGACACTGCGATACTGAAGAAGCTCCAGCTGACGGCCTGGATCCTTACCTGCCCGCCCTAGTGGCTCAAGTCGAACATATCCGAAATGCTGTTCGCGCGCCGATCGGTCGCGTAGCCGCCGAGCGACGGCAGGTTCCAGTTCTCTTCGATAAACTTTAGCAGACTGCCGAACTCGTATTCCGTGTGTGATACGTAGTGCCGTTTCGCATACGGCGACACGACGATCATCGGTACGCGGAAGCCGAGGCCCACGTCGTCGAGCTGCGGCGGCGCGACGTTGTCGTAGTACTGCCCGTCGCCCTCGTTATTCCAGATGACGACGATCGCCGTGCTCTGCCAATAGTTGCTTTTCCTTACGGTGTCAACGATGAACTTCACCCAACGCGGCCCGTCGCGCGTTCCGGGGGCATCCGAATTGTCGTAGGGCGAGAGCACCCAGGAGACGGCGGCGAGATCGCCGTGCGCGATATCGCCCAAGAGGTTCGTGGCCGGCGAGCTAATGTCGCGCTTCCAGTCGGGGCCCCGGAAGACGTACTTAATGGCCTCGAACGGGTTCCAGTTGAAAACGTCGCGGGCGTCATAGTAAAACTGCCAGCTGACTCCCGCGTTATCGAATAGATTCGCCATCGTCGGGAACTGGGTAAAGCACGGGAACGGTCCGAAGCCAATGCGGCCGCGAGCGAGAACGGTCGTGACGGTCCCCGGCGGTGCGTCGCAGCCCCAGGGCGCCTCGTCCGGTATGCCGACCACCCATACTTTGCGTGCGATCTCCGACGTGCCGGCGACGACGTAGAGCTGGTCCGGAAAGAAACCGAAATGCGTCGACGGGAACATGTCGTCGGCGATAGCATAGCCCTTCGCAAGTGCCCAGTACTTTTGCGTATCACTCCGCTCGACGTGCGTGTATGGGCACAGCGGATCCGCTGGGTCCAGCCGATTCCAGCCGTCCATCCTGCCGTCGTCCCACGCAACCTTGAAGTAGTCCGTGAACGTAGACGACAGCCGGCAGGATGCCGCCGCCAGACGCTTTGCTTTCAGCGCAACCCGCGTGTCCCCCGGAGGGCAGGTCCCGTGCCCACCCGCCCGCTCTGCGGCGCCGCCGCTCGCGCAACCGTAGCCCGGTGCATTTGCGCCCGGATATCCCGAAAACAGGTCATCAAAGGTGCGGTCCGCCTGAATGACGATGATCAGATGTTGAATCGGCTGCTGCGTTGCACGCCGCGCCGGCATGCCGGCCTGCGGCCGTGCGCCGGGCATGCCGACCGGCGGCTGCGTTCCCGCGCAGCCCGCGAGCACCGCCACCGCCATGCTAAATGCCACCACCACGGACCACCCGAAAGAGAAGCAGCACACCTCATAGCCCCCTTGTGTCGCATTCCGACAGTTTTGTCGTATGGGCGGGAAGGCATCTTCTCGCCAATGCGATAAAACTGTTATTATGTCGCATTCAGCCCGAGCGAAGAAGCCGCGCCCCGTGGCCGAGGCGGTGCTGCCCGGGGACCTCGACCCGCTGGTCCGGGACCTGGCCGGGTACCTGCTGACGGAGCGCAAACGCAGTCCGCTGACCGTGGCGGCCTACGCGCGCGACCTCAAGGAGTTCTCGGAGTTCCTGGGCCGCAACGGCGGCGACGCATCGCTGCGCGACGTGACGGCGTCGCGGATCCGGCAGTACATCGCGTACATGTTCGATACGCACGGCTACGACGCCCGAACCGTCTGTCGCAAGCTCTCGTCGATCCGCGCGCTCTACCGGTTCTTGAAGATCACGGGGGTGCTCGAGAGCGACCCGGCCTTCGCGATCCCTGGCCCGTCGGTGGCTAAGCGCAAGCCGGCCCCGCTCAAGGTCGACGAGGTCATGAAGCTGCTCCGGACGTCGCTTGCCGGCCGCACCGATGTTGCCCTGCGGCGGGATCGCGCGATTCTCGAACTGCTCTATGCGAGCGGCATCCGGCGCGCGGAGGTCGCGGGCGTGCGGCTCGCCGACGTCGACCTGGCCGAGCGCACGATCCGGGTCACCGGCAAGGGTAACAAGGAGCGCACGGTCGTGATCAATCGGGCGGCGGCGGCGGCCATCCAAGACTACCTCCGCGTGCGCCCGCGCAGCGCCGATCCGGCGCTCTTCCTCGGACGCACCGGCACCGCGCTGACGCCCAAGCACGTGTGGCGGATCTTCCGCGACATTTACCGCGTCAGCGGCGTGCAAAAGCACGCGAGCCCGCACACGCTTCGCCATTCGTTCGCAACGCATCTGGTCGAAAACGGAGTCGATCTCGAAACCGTACGCGAGCTGCTCGGGCACGAAAGCTTGGCCACGACCGGCGTCTACCTGCAGCTCGCGATGGGCCACAAGCGCCGCGCCTACGACGAGGCCCACCCGCGTGACCGTATGGGCAACCGCTAAACGCGCGGCTCTTCTCCTTCTCTTGTAAGGGGTCGGGGGTTCGATTCCCCCCATCTCCATTAACGAAAACGTCCGATTCCTTGAGGGATTTGGCGTTTTGCTTTTTCGTGGACTGCCGAGGGATCGGCGAGCATTAAGAATCCGTATAAGTGGTCAAAGGTACGAGTCCCGCATCTGGGCGACGAAAGCGCTTTACAGCGTAAGACAATATGGGAGGGCTGGCGCTCGCGCGTCGGCGTCGCGTGAATCGCGGTTCCACGCAATCGCAAGCGGCGTCTGCGCCGCGTGCCGTAAGAATCAGCACCGGCCCCATTCGCGAAGACGTAGTTTATCGTGGCAAGACTACCAGACAGAGCTACACGCGAAAGGGACCGGCTATGAACAACAATACCGCATCAACGGCCAAGAATGAAGCCCTGAGGTTTATCGGGCTGGATGTCCACAAGGAGACGATTGCGATCGCCGTCGCCGACAGCGGCAGAGCTGCTCCTCGGTCGCTCGGGGTGATCCACAACAGTCTCGACGACCTGCGCAAAATCCTACGCAAGATTGGCTCACCAAGCAGCCTGCGGGTCTGCTACGAGGCCGGCCCGTGCGGCTACGTGGTCTACCGTTTCTTGCGGCGGCTCAAGATCGAGTGCAGAGTTGTTGCGCCCTCGCTGATCCCCCGCAAACCCGGCGACCGCATCAAGACCGACCGCCGTGATGCGCTCGCGCTCGCGCGCCTGTTGCGCAGCGGTGAGTTGACCGCGACGTGGGTTCCCGATCCGCAGCACGAGGCGTTACGTGATTTGGTGCGCGCGCGCGAGGATGCGATCCAGGACCATCTGCGCGCTCGCCATCGCCTGAGCAAGTTTCTGTTGCGCCTGGGCGTGACGTCGCCGGCGAGCGTTCGCGCATGGTCGATCAAGTATCAACGTTGGCTTGACACCCTGCGCTGGGGCGATCGTGCGCAGGAGCTCGTCTTCACTGAGTACCGGCACAACCTTGAGGAGATCAGCCGACGAGTCGCGCGGTTAGAGCACGAGCTGGAGGCAGTGGCTCAAAGCTCGTCGCACGCCCAGACCATCGCCGCGTTGCAAGCGCTGCGCGGAATCAAGCTGATCACTGCTGTAACGGTGGTCAGCGAGGTTGGCGACATCAGCCGCTTTCAGACGCCCCGCCAGCTGATGGCCTACGCTGGGTTGGTGCCCTCCGAGCACAGCAGCGGCGGACGTGTTCGTCGCGGAGGCGTTACTAAGACCGGAAACGCCCACCTGCGCCGTGTGGTAGTGGAGACGGCTTGGCACTACCGGCATAGGCCCCTAGATACACCCGCGCTGCGTCAGCGCCAACGTGGTGTGGATCCTCGAGCTTGCACCGTAGCCTGGAACGCGCAGCAACGTCTGCACAAGCGCTATCGCCATTTGACCGCGCGAGGGAAGCCGCGACCCCAGGCGATTGTGGCCGTCGCTCGTGAACTACTAGGCTTTATCTGGGCAATCGGTCAGGTTCTCAAGTCGTCACAGCCGCACAAAACAGCGGCATAGCTACAAAAGGAGGTGCAGGACAGCGGTCAGCGGACGATCTCGATCAACGGCAAGGAGAATCCTCGAAAAAACCCATGCGCTAAGCCTGCGAATGCGCGACGTAAGACCGAGGCAGCTCCCCGACGCATCAATGTCATGCGGTATTCAAATCCGCGAATATCAGTCTGATTCACCGTCGAGCGCTAGCAGATCGTCCACTGACCGATGCCCTGCACCTCCTTGCGTTTCAACGGAGGAGACACATGGCCCAAAAACTTCAGATCAAGCGGCTTGACAAGCGCCCTTCCATATCAGGGTTTTTGGCGTCTTAGCTTCCGCTGCAGCGTAGAGCAGTGAACTGCGCTTACGACAATCGTACGGCAACTAGGATCGAGGAACAGGAGCGTGCAAATAGAGGCGATCTCCGGCGGTGCCAACATGATCCAAGGCCGTTGACGTTCGTCGATGCGGTGTCACCGACGCTGGAAGTCGCCGCACGCTCACCCTGCGGTCAGCCGGACGCGCTCCCGTACGCGCGTCCGGGGATGATCTCCGTACCTTCTATTCCCCGATCGCACTTCGGGCAATGGAAACCGAGCTCGACGCTGCCGCCGCAGGCTTTGTGGACGACGTGGCTCGTGTCGCGTCCTTTGGTAAAGCGTTTGCCCCAAGAGCGTAGGGCCAGCACGACCGGCGCCAGCGCGCGGCCCTTTTCGGTAAGCAGATACTCGTAGCGATCCGGGTGCGTCTGATAGCGCTGCCGTTTGAAGATACCGGTTTCGATGAGTTTCTTGAGACGGGCAGAGAGGACGTTGTCGGCGATGCCCGTCGCTTTGAAATCCTCAAACCGCTGAGCACCGAGGAGGGCGTCGCGGATGATAAGCAGCGTCCACCACTCTCCAACGAGGTCGAGCGTTCGGGCAATCGGGCACGGTTGAGCGGCCAAGCTAGCGTGTCGCATATGGCAAGTATAGTAACTTGCATTATGCAAGTCAATGTGCTATAGTCACTTGTATCACGCAAGTAACCATTAGAAAGCGAGTACCCATGCTCGAAATTCTTCGCACCTTGTCCATCGGAGCTACGGCCGGTGTGCTGTTCGCGGCAGTTCTCAACTTGTTGCCGATCCGTCTGGGCTCGCGCCTGGCCCTCGGCGCGGGTATCGGCGCCTGGGTCGCGCTGGTCGTCGGGATCACCGTGTCCGGCGCGCTGCGCACCTCACCGCTCGTCCTGCCCGTGTTCTTCATGCTGCCGCTGATTGCGGCAGGACTGGCCGCAACGTCCGTTGTGTGGCGCTCGGCGTTGATGGCGATTCCGGTGCCGACGATCATCGCGCTCAACGCGATGCGCGTGCTCGGCGTCTTCATGCTTATCGCCGCTGCCGATGGTCGTATGAGCGGGCCCTTCCCCTACTCAGCCGGCATCGGCGACATAATCACGGGCCTGTTCGCCCTTCCCGTTGCGCGTTTGGCGGCGCGAAACCCGCGCGACGTGCGCGTGCTGGAGTGGAATATCTTCGGTACGCTCGATCTCATCGCAGCCGTGGTGCTGGGAATGATGTCGGCGAACGGTCCGCTACAGCTCATTCACGCGGGGGTCGGCTCGACCGAGATGACGACGCTGCCTTGGGCTCTCATTCCGATGGTGCTTGTGCCGACGTATCTTATCGGCCACGCGCTAGTTTTCGCGCACGTGCGCGCAGCGACGACTGCTGAGAACAGCACTCAGGCTCGTTTGGCACAAGCGTAAGTCGTATTCGACCATGCAGGGTCACACGGACACGCACCTTCTCTGAGCCACCGTGGACCGCATAAATAAAGACGAACGCCCTCTCCATATCGGACAGGGCGTTTCTCTTTGAGCGATCTGCAAACGCGTTTTCTGCGCCTGTGGCGGAGCGACCGTGATGCGGCGGTGGCGCCATCTTCGTTTCACGGCGAGGACGCAGGCGTGAGGCCGGAGCGAAAGTGCTCGCCAAGCAGCCGCCTAATTCCGTACGACAATCTTACGACAACTCGCGCGGAAACTGGCGGAAGGCGCGAACGCTGGCACGAAAAATCGGTCTCAAAAAGGTTGCCGCAGTAAGGAAAATCGGCTATTTCTTGCGTTTCGTACGCAATTTAGGTTTCGAGGGACGTTTACTTCGCATGTAAGGGGTCGGGGGTTCGAGTCCCCCATCTCCATTAACGAAAACGCCTGATTCTGTAATGGGGTTTTGGCGTTTTTTCTGCGCAGCTGAGCGAATCGATCGGCCGCATTTACGATGATCGTACGACAATTAGGTTCGGGCGCCGCAAAGATCCGGTCCGCGGTTTGGGCAACGCGCTTGGCCGTATGATTCGAACAGGCGGCCGTAGCGCTCGAACATCATCCGCGTGTCGTAATGCCCTAAACTCCCTGCGATCGCGAGTGGATCTTCTCCCGCCTCAATGAGCAAGGAGTTCGCAGTGTGGCGTAGGCTGTGGAACGTTACGTCAGGCAATTCCGCCTGCCTGAGCAACGGTCTGAAGACGCGCAGGAGGAAGTTGCTCTTCCGAAGTGGCGCCGACAGCCGACGTGAAGACAAAACCGCTTTCCGAGTTGCCTTCTACTCGAAGCGCGCTAAGCGCCTTTCGTGCGAGCAGCTTAAATCTGACGTCGCGTGTCGCTCTATCCTGATCGAGCAGAGCGCCGATTTGGAACGGTGCTTTGCCATGAGAGCGTAGCCTCGGCAACGACGCGAGCGCCATCCATCAGCGCGAGCCGATCCATGCGGTGGCTCTTCGGAAGGTAAAGCATCGCGACGCTACCGTTCGGAACGGTTTCGCCGAGCATCGTCTGCACGCCGTCGTGCATCCACGCGACAGAGAACGACTTCGACGCGTCTCGTACGACAACCACGTACCACGAGCCGTCGAGCGCGTACATCACTTCCGCGGGCGGGCTCGATTTGGCCAGCCGAAAGTGCGCCGTCCGATGCGGAGCGCTCGCGAGGCGACCGATCGCGTTGCTTTGCGCGAGCATCGCGCCGTGCATCATGCGGTTCTCCGACCAGAAGTACGCAGAGGGCAGAAGTCCTAGTAACAGCGCTGCTGCAATCGCTGTCGCGGACGGCCACGCCGGACGCCGAGAACGGCGCATCGCTTCGAGGGAGCGCGGTTGCACCAGCCGGCCGATGCGGGCGTCGAGGGCAGGCGGCGCAAGGCGTTGCGGCTCCGACGAAACGATCAGTGCGACGTCGTCCTCCGCGGCACCAACCGCCTCCGTGCAGGCGGAACACTCGCGAAGGTGCGCGTCGATCGCCGCTCGTTCGTCATCGGCAAGTGCGCCAAGCGCATAAAGCGCGGCGCGATCCTCAACGTGCTCGTACATCACGAGCGATCCCTCTCAATCCCTGCGGTCGATTCCAAGGCGGAGCCGAGCTTTCGCAGGCCGTGCTTGATGCGGCTTTTGATGGTACCGAGCGGTTCTTGAAGTTCGGCTGCGATCTCGCTGTGCGTCTTTCCTTCGTAGTACGCCAGTTCGAGAGCCGTGCGCTGTTCTCGCGGAAGCGCGAGCAGCGCGCTACGAACCCGGTCGCGTTCGATCGGATCGGATACCGGCAACTGCTCGTGCTCTACGGGCATCGCGGCAAGGCGCTCCTCCAAACGGATTGTGCGAGCCTGGCTCCGGCGACGCGAGATCGCTTCGTTGCGAACGCAGACGACGAGGAAGCTTCGCAAATTGCCGCGGGACGCCGAGTACGCGCCTCGCGATCGCCAAAGCCTTGCGACTGCGTCCGCTATGCAATCTTGCGCGTCGTCAGCGTTACGGAGCACGTTATAGGCGGCTGAATAGAGCAAGGCTGCGTAACGGCGATAGGCTTCGCCGAACGCCCAGCCCTCGTGCTCCGCAAACGCCGCAGCCAAAGCCTCATCTCCCTCCGCCGCCGGCATGATGAGGTACAGACTTCGACGCCCGCGGCCTAATCATCCGCTAAAGGAACGCCGGAGCCGGCTCCGATGGATGATTTCTGCCGATCACTCATCCGCGATACACCTAGGAGCGTACTCCTCAGCATGAGAAATACTGTAATAGCAACTTGCGCCGTAGCCCTTTTAGTCGGAACTCATGCCGCAAGCGCGGCGACGGAGCCGGATTCGGCGTTTTTCTTCAAGAGCATTGTCTCGGTTGATGACGGCAAGCACACGGTGACGTTGCCGCTTCATCGCGGTCTGGCCAAGGGCGAGACGGTTTGGTACGTCGTCACAGACGCCTCCGAAGTCTCCGTCGCAAGAAAGGAAGGCGTTGATTACGCGCCGGATATCGCCAAGCTTGGCGACACCGCGATCGCAAAGGCAACCACAAGCGCCGGAATCGTTCAGTTTCCGGGCGCGCCGGATTTCTCGCCGCCGCGCTCATATGTCCCCGGCGCGACCGGGTTTCCGCCAAAGTCTGCAAGGCCCGGCGGCGTTGCGGACGACGCCTATTCCCCATTCATTGAGGTCGACGGCCGCGAGGGTGTACTCAATGCCCCGATCGTCGCGACCGGTGATGGACCGTTTGATGTAACGACGCATTCAAATACCGAGGATCGCGTCGTGGCGATCGACACTGCGAATAACACGGTGAAGCTCGTCCTTGCGCGCGGCTTCGTCGACGGCAAACCGGTTTTCTACCTGAGCACTGAGGCATCGGATCCAATCGCTGCCTCGGTTGAGCGAGCGACGTATGTACCCCGCCTCGCGAAAGCGGAGTCGGCGGGAGCGATCCCGATTGGCGTAATCGCAAACGGACCGCAGATTGGAAACAACGTGCAAGGCCTAGCCTACCTTGCGCTCAAGACTCCGCTCGGCGATGATGCGACGTTGGCGAACGCCGCCGACATCGGCTCGCCATTCAACGTTCTTTCGCTCGTACCCGATATCGCCAATCCTTCCGCGGAGAACGGCTACTCACCGCTCTGGTCGGTCTTTGTCGTGGGCGACGTGCAAGCCAAGCGGCTGACGTCGTACGCCGATGTTGCGTCGATCGCAAAGCCGGCAGGGTTCGTGGTTAACTGCCCAGCGATTGCATTCGACACAGGCGGCGGCCAATAACTGCCGCTGATAAACACTCATCCGATACGCTGGGCAAATCGTACCTGAGATATGACAGTCTTGTTTTCCGTCGTCCTACTAGTCCAAAGCGCCTTTGCTCCGCTTTTCAACGCCTCGCAGTGGATCGGGTCGCGACCCTCGGCGGCGTCGTACACGGGTAAGGTCGTCATTGTCGACATCTTCACGTTCGATTGTATCAACTGCAAGCACATCGTGCCGGGATTGCGGTCTTTGCGCGCTCACTACTCTGCGAGGGATCTGCTCATCGTTGGTATTCATACTCCGGAGACGCCCTTTGAACGCCTACGGACGAATGTCGTTCAGGCGCTCGCGACGCAAGGTATCACGTGGCCGGTCGCAATCGACAACGACGAGAAGTTGTGGAATGCTTACGGCATTCAGTACTGGCCGACGCAGCTGATCTTCGATCGCCACGGACGCGTTAGAAAGACGGTCATCGGCGAGGGCCAGGATGCCGAAGTCACCTCAACGGTCGCCGCTCTAGTGGCAGAGCGATGATCTCGCTCGCTCTCGCAGCAACGCTGACTTCGATGCAAGGAACGCTCGCCTATCGAGTCGCGGTGCGCGGGCCCGTAGGGTCTTCCGTTATCGTGGCAGCGCAGCCTCCGCCCGGCTGGACGGCGGCATTCTGCAGCCCGCGTCTTTGCGCCGTGGGGCACGTACCAGTCACAATCGCAGCTACCGGAACCTCGTACGTAGACTTGCACCTTTACGCCACGTCTCGTCCAATGCACGGAACTGCGTTTATTACTGCGCAGGGCAATACGTTGCGGCTCAGAGTCTAATCGCACTCATCCGAATTCATTTGTGCGACGTACCATAGACAACACTTACCTTCAGGAGGCATGAAATATGAAGTCTTTTTCGATCCCCGCGTTCGCAATCGCAGCGATTCTCGCAACCAGTTACCCAATCGTCGCCCTTGCCGATGGAGGGAGCACTCCTTCCCCTTCGGCTTCGCATAATGCGATGAGCCATGGCGACGCCATGAGCCATAGCAACGCCATGAGCCACGGTAACGCCATGAGCCACAGCAACGCCATGAGCCACGGTAACGCCATGAGCCACAGCAACGCCATGAGCCACAGCAACGCGACGTCGCATCCGTCTCCAAAGGCGTCACCCTAGCCAATTCGGAGGTGCGAGTCTTCGCATCTCCACTAATAAAGCCGCCTTATTCTGTAAGGCCGTTTGGCTTTTTCTACAGCTGCGGCAATGTTGAGCGATAGGGCCGCATTTGCGACAATCGTACGAGTTGGGGGTCGCGCGCCGCGAAGACCCATGTTACGGGTAAGGCCCCGATTACCGGTATCGTCCCGGTCCCGGCGAAGTCCCCAGCGTGCAGGCAGCCAGAGTGGCAAAACCTCGGGTCGCGCACGTCGTCGTCGTCAAAATCCCTCGCTCAGCTGGTCCCATTGGCTATTACTGCGAGTTCAACGTGAAAGCGGTTCCGTCGTTATAGCGGCCGCCTAAGCTCGTGGTGCCGTAGAGTCGCTCTCCTAGCGCCAGCATAGGCGTGGTCGGAACAATGCCGTTGGGATCGCCCGGCGTCCAGCATTTGAAAGAGTAGCGTACCTTCTCGGCGCCGGATACCGCGAGCTGGAAGATCGTCCCTGCGGCATAGAGGTTGTCCCCGCTGCCACACTGCTTTCCCCCTGACTGCGTGGTTCCGTAGAGCGTGCCGCTGACCAAAGTGAGGCGAGCAGTGGGATATGCGCCGTCCGGCCGACCCTTAAAACGGTAGACCACCGTTTCTTTGCCGGAGGTACCCACTTCGAAGACCGTTCCGCAGCCAAAACTGAAGCATCCGGAACCTCCGTCCGACGTCGTGCCGTAGAGAACGCCCCTGACGCTGATCAAGCCCGCGATAGGATTGCCCCCGTCGCTACCACCTTTGAACCGGTAAACGACGTCGTGCGCGCCGGACGTACTAACGTCAAACACCGTTCCGCAGCTGCTTGAATAGCAGCCGCGCTTACCGCCGTTATGTGTCGTACCGAAAAGCTTGCCATTAAGCGCTAGCAACGTATCCTCCGGGAACGCTCCGTCTTTGCCTCCCTTGAATCGGTACAGGATGCGTTCCTTGCCAGACGCGCTCACCTCAAAAACGGTGCCGCATCCGCTCGCGGCGTCCCCGCATCTTCGCTGCTGGCCGCCCGTCCAGGTAACGCCGTAGAGTTGACCGTCCAATATCGTTAGGTCGCCAATCGGGCTGGCGCCGTCCGATCCCCAAGTGAAGCGGTACAGCACGCGCTCTTTACCGGACGTTGTCAGCGAGAAGGCCGTTCCGCATCCCTCCACTCCGTTCGGTCCGGTAGTGCAGCCGTTACCGCCGCCAGCGGTCGTGCCATACAGCACACCGTTCATGACGGTCACGCCGCCATTTGGATACATGCCGTCTGAACCGCCCTTGAACCGATAGATCACGCGCACTTTGCCCAAGGTGTCCATCGCAAAAACGGTGCCGTCAGCCTTCGGGCCTCCCCAACTGGTCGTTCCGTATAGCAACCCGTGGAAAGCGGTTAGATCGCTCGGATTGGCACCAACGGGGGCTTTCGAGTTGGCTTTGAAGCTGTAGACCGTCTCGAAGCCGTTGCTTTTGACTGGACTTGCGAGAATTCGATTTGCCGGCCGGAAGGGGACAGGTGCCGTACCGGGTGATCCGACAGCGCAGCCAGCCAACACCGCCGATGCCACGCAACTAGGTACTGCAAAGACACCGAGCTGCAAGACCTTCATGATCCTCCTCCTCACGAGAACGGCCGGTTACGGCGGCGGCTGCATAGATTCTCCGCAACCCGTTTCAGAGGCCTCCACTGTCGCTGGTGTGGCACCAGCTTGCCCCGCGACAGCTACGCTAGTATTCAAGCAGCATGGTCCCCTCAAAAGAGATATGAAGTCGCGTGGCGGCGAAGTCGGCACGGTCGCTCGCGATGCGACGCCAGCGATCGCGACGCGCATTGATCGATGTTGGACGTATAAAGACTTGCGAAACCTACCGGATTTTATGAACGCAGAAGCGGGCTCATAGTGCCGTTCTGGGAGGCTGCGGTGCCAAATCGGCCGGTCCAGAGCGAATGCGACCTGCGTGTAGAACGGGTGCTCGACTCACATCCTGCCATCCTGATCGAAGGCCGCGATACGATCCTCCTCCCGGACGAAGTCGGGACTCGTCGCATCGGTCGACCCTCATTCCACGATGGCAGCGGATCTGCAGCTGCGGTCATGGCTTCAACTCCAGGAGCTTAAGCTGTTTCCGAGCCATCCCGTAGTACTAACCTGGCAGCAGAGAGATCTTTATTCCCTTGTATAATGGAAAGGCGGGCAGGCCATGCTGATTTGTGGTATTGGTCCAGAATCGGGAACAGCGAATGGTGTTGTTCTCGATGAGGAATCAAGGCGAGGGTGAGTTAGGCTACGCGATCAAGCTTCTTCTTGGGCCGGCCGCCGCGGCGCCCGTTCCGCTGCGACGCTCGCCGCTTTGCCGGCGAGCGGCTTGTCCCACCCTTGCGTCCCAAAACGGCACCGGGCTTAACGCCCAGCAGCTCGCTCAGCAGCCCCGGAAGATAAATGTCGATGTCGAGATCACGCTGTGAGAGCGTAGCGCCGGCGTTATCGGGCCTCAGAGCTTGCAACTGCACTCGATTGAGATCCTTCAATTCCTTGACCGCGAGACGGGGGATCTCGACAAGCGCGCCAGTCGAAAGGTGCAGCGTGATCACGTCGCGTTTTGGGCCGTAGCGGACTCGTTCAAGCATTGGTTCAATCGTTTTAGCCATAGATTTCCTTCCATTTCCTCAGACAAGCGCCGCGATGCTCGGCGACGATTCGAAGAGCCATCGCTATCTCGGCCGCACGTGGCCGCCGGCCCCAGCGCGAATCAAGCTGCACCGGCGAAAGCCATATCTTCATGAGCGATCCATTATGAAAGACATGAACGTGCGGATCGCCATGATCCTTCGTGAACACGCGAACCGCGAAGCCGCTTACCTCGACGACGGTTGGCACACGTCGCAGCATAACCTAACTGTTTAGGTTTGTAAACCTTCCGGCTTGAATGGTTCGGCTGCGGCGCTACGGCCAACCCGGGCCAACCGATCGGGCGAGCGGCAGCGTACGACAATCTGCGGTGAAAATCCAGGTTACGCAGCTTTCTCCGTGAGAGTGACGCCGTAGCCCATGCGTTCGAGCGGTTTGACGAGGCGTCGTTGGTATGCCGCGTTTTTGATGGCGCTCGATAAAGTAATCACCGCCTAACTCATGGTACGGCTCGGACCTTAGGAGCACGTGGTACGCGATCACCAGAATCGAGTGAGCAACGGCGACGATGGCTTTCTTGTGCCCGTGGCGCCCTTTGGTTCGCGCGTACTGCGCGCGAAGGTAGCCATCTTTGGTACGAGCCGCAGCCTCGGCGCATTCGACCAGCGCGGTGCGCAGCCAGATCCCCGCGCCGTCGAGCGTGCGGTATTGACGGTGCAACACGAACTTGGGCCCATCGATTTTTTAGTCAATGCAGCGGGCCTATGCTGGCCGATCGGGCCCTTCTGCGAGAGCGATCCCACCGAGTGGTGGGAGACGCTCGAGGTTAATCTGCGCGGGCCAGCGCTGTTCTCTCGCGCGGTCCTTCCGGGAATGATCTATCGTCGCGAGGGCCGGATTATCAACACGAGCAAGACGGCCCTGGTACGATTCACGGAAATTCTCGCTGCAGAGGTCCGAGGACACGGCGTGAGTGCCTTCTGCATTTCACCCGGTACCGTTCGCACGTCGATGGCGGAGAGGTCGCTTAACGCTGCCGAAGGGAAAAGATGGATTCCTTGCTTCTCTCAGATCTTTGAGCAGAAGCTCGACGTTCGTATGGAACGGCCCGCAGGCCTAATTCTCGACCTCGCGGCAGGCAAAGCGGACGGTCTCTCCGGACGCTTTCTTTCCGTTTTCGACGATCTTGACGCCCTGCTGGCAAACGTCGAACTCATCAGAGAACGTAGACTCCTTTCCCTACGAATCTCGAAGCCCGATGAGACGACGACAAACGCGGCTCTCGCCTCTATCTTAGCTGCAGCCGCGCAGCCCTCTTGAGATCTGGTCTCCTTCTACAGTTTGACGTTGACCGAGCCGGTGATCTGCATCGGCGCCGTGACGCCCAAGAAGCCCGTGTTGTTTCCGTTGAACCAGAACGCGTAGGGATACTGCAGCTGCGGCGGCGGACGCGAGGAGTTCGAGTTCGGATAGAAGTTGCCGGCCGGATACAGGAAGTTCGTCGGCAGCGACCCGTACGCGCAGACCCACGGATTGTCCCACGGGTACCCGCGCTGGCCGCAGACGTCGAGGAGGTTCGTGAAGTTCAGCCTCGCCGTAACGCGCGGCGTCACGTCGTAGCTGAACGCGAGGCCCATCTGCAGCTGCCACGGCTCCTTGAACGCGCCGAGATTGTCGAATCCGCCGGTGAACTTGTCCGGAATGAACACCGGCAGCGTGCCGAAGTCGTCGCACGAGGCCGGATCGGCGGCGGCGCCGTGCGCGGCGGTCCATGCGGTGCTAGGCTTATAGCATGACGTCGGATTGTAGCCGGGCCAGGCCGTCGGCGCTCCGTACTCCGCGCCCGATGAGAAGTTCCACGAATTCGTCACGTTGAAACGGCGGTGTCTGTAGTTGATGATCAGCGCCGCAATGTACGGCACGGCGTAGCCGTTGGCGGCGGCGACGGGCCCCGGAATCACGTCGTAGGTCGGATACCAGGCCGTGTCCGTGAAGATGTTCTGGTACGGCTGATTGTAGTATGGGTTCGCGACGACGCCGGGTTGCTTGCAGTTGTTGGTCCCCGCGCCCGGCGAGCCGTTGGATTCGTAGAAATAGCACGCGAAGCCGCCGTGCCCCCGCAGGAACGAGTCGTAGTTTAGGATGTAACCGTTGAGCTGATCGATCACGTTCTGCGACGTGCCGCTGAAGTTTTGGTAGCGGATCTGGCTGTGCGTGTACGTGAAGGCGAGCTGGCCGCTCAGCCCCTCGCGTGAGAAGTCGCCCTTTGAGATCGCCAGCTCGACGCCGCTGCTCTGCTGGTTGCCGACGTTGAGGCCGGATTCCAACCCGCCCTGCGGGTCGATGTAAAAGTTCTGCAGCTGATCGCGGGTCGCGCGGAAGAACGGCGTGACCTTGAAGCTCCAGTCCGTTCCCTTTAGGTGGCGCTCCCACGAGAGGTCGTAGTTGTACGACGTATCCGGCCGAATCAGGTGATCGGGCGTGTTGAAGCCGTATCCGTAAAAGTGGTTGCCGAGGAACAGCGGCAGGTTCTGCTGCAGCGTGTTGTACTGCACCCACGACGAGTTGGGCGGGCGCGCGTAGATCCCAAATGACGCCCGAAGCACGTTGTCGGGGTTGAGCGTGTACGTCACGCCTAGGCGCGGCTGGAAGCGCGCCGTCGTGTACGACCCGCCGCTCGAATTGACGAGCGCGCCGTAGGGCGACTGAGCGAGCGGGACGGTCTGCACGCCGTTGACGACCGGGCACGCACCGACACCGCCGTTCGTGCGGTCGATCGGTTTGTTGTTGTTGACGCCCGGCGCAAAGCAAAATTCAGCGTTGTACGCGTTGAACCAAAACGCCCGGGCCGGATCGTTGGGGCTCGTGTCGCCGAACAGATACTGGAAGTCCTCGACGCGCAGGCCGAGATTGACGTTCAGCCGGTCGTCCGGCCGCCACTGGTCGGCGATCGAGTAGCCCGTGAACGCGGAGTTGACCTGGTTGAGGTTCCCGTTGAACGTCGTGTTCGTGACGAGCCAGCGCGGGTTGACGCCCGCGGCGCACGCCGGTGGCCTCGGGCTCGAGCTGCACGAGTAGGTCGGCGGCGGCGACGGATTGGTCAGCGTTCCCTGCGTCTGGTCGTAGCACCCGATCTGGGCACCGCTCGACGGATCGTAGCACTTGCCGTTCGTCCCCACGAAGTTCGTGATGTTCCAGTCCGAGGGGAAGAACGTCACGTCCCAGCGCTGCAGCTTCGAGTACGTGTAGTTGCCGGTCACGCTGAGCAGGTGCTGCGCGCTCAGCTGGTTCGCGTAGTCGAGGTGAAAGCCGTACGTGTGGTCGGGCAGAAAGTACGGCAGCTCCCAGCCGTAGAACGGCTGCGCCGTCGAATTATAGCCGTTGATGTCCCAGTTGGAATACATCGCGAAGCCGTAGAGCCGGACGTACGACGAGGGCGTAAACTCGTGCTGGTACTGCAGCTTCTCGACGGCGACGCCGTTGTCGTTGGGGTCGCGGATGTCGAACGGCAGCGGGCCCTGGAAGGCGTGCGGCGGGCTCGACGGCACGAAGTACTTTGTCAGCTGCGACTGATTAAATGGCTGCATCGTTGCGCCGTGGTAGAGATAGCTGTCGTCCCACACGAGCGGACCGAAGAGCGCCTGCAGGGTGTTGGCGCCGAAGTCGTTGATCGAGCTGTAGTACTGGTTGAGGTTTTCGCTCGTCATCCATAGTGCCTGGACGTCGTCGCGCAGGCCGTTGCCCTTGTGCGGGATCCCGAAGTGCAGGTCGATGATGCTGTCGCGCAGCGATTGCGTCGCGAGCGCAAACCCCAGGCCGGTCGTGAAGAGCACCGGCGAGGGCGCGCCCGTGTACACGTAGCCGTTGGAGTGCGCGAGCGCCGTGCACGACGTCAGGCCGCACGTGTAACCGGGCAGCGCGCTGACCGGATAAAAGAACGAGAACGGGATGCCCGCGCCGTCGGAATTGTCGACGAAGCGAAAATCTTGGTTGCTGCCGCCGAAGCCCACGTAGTAGCTGAACAGGCGGTCGGGCGTCGAGCCGCCCGCCTCGATCGACGCCTGATGGTAGAACGCGGGATAACCGACGGAGAGATTGCCGTCGCCGTAGCCGGGGTACGTGCCGGTCTTGAGGACCTGGTTCACATAGCCGGAGATGCCTTGCGCGTCCGAGCTCGCAGGTACGCCGCCCGTGTAAACCTGCACCTCCTGGCTGCCCAGGCTCGAGAGCATCGTCTGCGGCGCGTTGTCGTACGCGCGATTCACGGGAATGCCGTCGAGTTCGTAGCCGACCTGGTCGATGTCGCCGCCCCGCACCTTCAGCGTCTGCCACCAGCCCTGCTCGTTCGTGTCGAGGGCCACGCCCGGAACCGACGCGATGGCGCCGTACGCGTTGTTCAGGCTGCCCGGGCCGCTCAGTCCCTGCGCAGCCTGCTGACCGGCCGCGTTCACCGAGTACACGTCGCTGGTAGTGCCGGGCTTGACGAGACTCGCCGCG
The DNA here is from genome assembly GCA_963752825.1 of Vulcanimicrobiota bacterium. Classification (GTDB taxonomy): domain Bacteria; phylum Vulcanimicrobiota; class Vulcanimicrobiia; order Vulcanimicrobiales; family Vulcanimicrobiaceae; genus Cybelea. Next base: position 2,599,247 of record CAVVZF010000001.1, read on the forward strand.
GACTGCGCCACGACGCGCGCGATGGTTTTCAGCGAGCGGTTGAGGGTCGCGTTGTACGTCTGCACTTGATCGGCGACCACCGTGAGGCCGGGCTGCGCCAACGGATCGTAACCGTTGCGCGAAAACGAGAGCGTGTACGTGTCCGGCGCGAGCGTCAGGAAGCGAAACGTGCCGCGCGCATCGCTCGTCGACGTCGCGGTCTGCGACGGCGATGCAGCGGTGACGGTCACGCCGGCGATGGGAGCCCGCGTCTGCACGTCCACGACCCGACCGGTAATGCCGCCGGTTGTCCCCGCGGCGGCCGGCAATGGAAAACAGACGGCGGCGAATACGACCGCCGAAACCCACTTCGAACTCCGCATTCGAGGAGATTATCGATTAAGGGGTCGCTTCCTTTGAGCACCTGAGGCGCACGATGACCTCGAAGCGCGACGGATGAGCACGATCGTCACGAGGGGCACGCCGTGACGGTGGCGCCGCAGATTGCTCGCGACGTCGTGGTGCGTCTCGAAGACGGCGCTGACCGCTGCACCTCGACATGCTACGTGTCGTCTTCCAGCCAGTCGCGCGTCAGGTAGAGCCAGAACGCCAGGCCGGCGTACTCGCCATAGCGCGCGAAGGCGCGGCGTACGGTCGAGTCCGCCGCGCGCTTCTTGCCCGCGAGCCGGCGATACTTCGGGCGCGTCCAGGAGTCGAGGATCAGTTGCCGATGGCGCCCCAGGAGCTGCATCACGTGCGCGGCGCCGTACGGACCGACGCCGGGCAGCGCGAGCAGCGTCTCCTCGACCTCCGCGTCGGAACGTCGCTCGTCTAGCAGCGCCTCGAGATCGAGCGCGCCGGCCGCTACGTCGCGCGCGATCTTCTTCACGTACGGGCCGCGATAGCCCATGCGCGCGACGTCGCGAAACCACGAATCGGGCGCGGAGGCGAGCGCGTCTGGTTCGGGAAAGGCGCCCCCGCCGAAACCCACGAGCGCGCCGGTCATTCGGATCGTCGCGGACCACGCGCAGTTCGTCGTGCAGATCGTCTTGATCACATCCTCGAACACGCTGGGGCTCGCGAGGATCCTGCCCGCGCCTGCTGTGGCCCACCCGAGAGCTTCGTCGCCGGCAATCCGCGCGTAAAACGGCGACAGGTCAGCCTCGAAGCGGAACATGCGCCGGATCGCCGCCTCCACCGCGGCCGAGTCGCGCCGCGAAAGCTTCCCTTCAGTCTCTGCGACGAGCCTGCCGTCGCTCCCGCGCATGCTAACGTCGACGACGCGTTGCCCGGCGCGAAAGGCGCGCTGGTAGACGAGCGGAGACTCCTCGACGACGGCTGGCGGGAGACGCGCGCAGCCGTGCGAGTGAATCGAGCGCGCGAACGAGATCGGCTCGCCGCCCGCGCCGCGCAGGGGCATCTGGAAGAGAACGCGCACCGAAGGTAGTCTAGGCTACGTAGGAGATGTTGACGGCGACGCCCGCAGCTTCGGCGCGCATCAGGACGCCATAGACGGCGTCGAGCTCTTCTTCTATCGCCGCGATCTCGCCGGCGCTGACCTGAAAGCGCGCGGCGTGCGTCCACAACAGGTGGCGCGCGCGCTCCAGCGCGCTATGCAGGCGCCCGGGCGTCGCCTCGAGCACGGGCCAATCCAAGTCGCCCTGTGCCGGCACGACGCGCCAACCTCGTCCGGAAACGGACGACACGTCCTGCTCGGAACCCAGGGCGTGCGGAACGGCGGAGAGCACGTCGACGGCCTCTTGGTCTGCGATCGACAGCGGCAAGCCGAGCTCTCCAAGCCGCAGGATATAGCGAAAGAACGAGGCGCTGCCCACCGTGTAGGCACCTGCCGCCGACGCCACGTTCACGTGGACGAGCTCGAGTTCCAAATGATCGCTCGGAGGGTCGGGCATTCCCGCTACTTCGCGGGTATCAATCCCAGCTCTTCCACGGCCTCGCGCTCCCTGCGCAGCTCCTCGAGCGTCGCCGCAAGCTTGCGCTGCCCGAACTCGTCGTGCTCGATGCTCTCCACGATGCGGGAAACGCCGTTTTCGGTACGCGACGGAAACGAAAAGATCAGCCCGGGATCGACTCCGTACTCTCCCCGCGAGCAGCGGCCAACCGAGTAGTACTCGCCGGGCGGCGTGTCGTGGGTCAGGTTGTAGACGCCGACAATCGCCGCGTTGGCGGCCGACGCCGCCGACGAAGCGCCGCGCGCCTTGATCACCTCGGCGCCGCGGTTCTGGACGGTCGTCATGAACTCGCCCTCGAGCCAACCGCGATCGCCGATAGCGTCGTGCGCGTTCTTGCCGCCGATCTTCGCGTGCGCAAAATCCGGAAATTGCGTCGTCGAATGGTTGCCCCAGACGACTATCCGCGAGACCGCGGTCGTGTCGGCCCCGACCTTTTTCGCCAGCTGCGCGCGAGCCCGCAGCTCGTCGAGCGTCGTCATCGCGAAGAAGCGATCGTTCGGGACAGTCGGGGCGTTGCTCATGGCGATGAGACAGTTTGTGTTCGCGGGATTCCCTACGACGAACACGCGCACGTCCTCCGCGGCGTTTTCGTTAATCGCACGGCCCTGGTCGCTAAAGATCCCGCCGTTGACGCGCAACAGGTCCGAGCGTTCCATGCCTGCTTTGCGCGGGACCGCGCCGACGAGCAATGCCCAGTTGACGCCGCGCATCGCCTCGTTCACGTCGGAACCGAAGCGCACCGCCTTCAGGAGCGGAAACGCACAATCTTCCAGTTCCATCGCGATGCCGCCGAGGGCTCCGAGCGCCTGCTCGAGCTCGAGCAGCTGGAGCTCGATCTCGGTGTCGGGCCCGAACATCTGGCCCGAGGCCACGCGAAAGAGCAGCGCATAACCGATTTGGCCGGCGGCTCCCGTCACGGCGACCTTGATTCGTTTGCTCACGCTTCCTCCAAAAGCTGACGGTTCGCGCTAGAGAACTCTCGCTCATCGGGGGCGAAGCGAGCTACGCCGATGACCCAGCACGCCATCACTGGTTATAGCGGAGCCGATCAGCCCCGCCCGAGCATCTACGACACCTGCATCCGCTGCGGCCTATGCCTGCCATCCTGTCCGACCTATCTCGAAACTATGACAGAAACCTCGGGTCCTCGCGGCCGGATTAGTCTCATCAAGGCGGTCGGCGAGTCGCGCCTGGACGTCCTGAGCGCCGGTTTCGTCGACCAGATGTGGCAGTGCCTCGACTGCCGCGCGTGCGAGGCCGTCTGCCCGTCGGGCGTGCGCTATGGGCAGCTGGTCGAAACCGCGCGCAGTCAGATCGAGCGAGCGCGCGCATCCCGCGAGCCCGCGCGCCGCGACTTGCGGCCGCTGCTGCGCCGGCTCTTCGGCGACACGAACCTGCTGCGCGGCATCGCGCGGCTGGTGCGCTTCGCGCAGCGCACGCGGCTGATCTCCCTCGCCGGGCTCTTCGGAGCGGCGCGCGCGGTGAAGCTCGCCCCCCCGCTTCCGAGCGAGTTTTTCGTCGCGCGCGGGCAGCTGATCGAAGCGCCCCAGCCGCAGGGTCTGGCCTTGCTGCACGCCGGATGCATCATGCCGCTCGCGTTCCCGCACGTGCACGACGCGACGCTGCGCATGCTGCGGCGCGCCGGGTTATCGGTCACCGTCCCCGCGGATCAGGGCTGCTGTGGCGCGATCGCTGTGCACGCCGGCGACGTCGACTTCGCCCGGCAGCTCGCCAAGCGCAACATCGCCGCTTTCGAACGCAGCGGCGCCGACGTGTACGTCGTCAATGCCGCGGGTTGCGGGAGCGCGCTCAAGGAGTACGGCGAGCTGTTCGCGGACGACGAGGAGTGGGCCGATCGCGCCGCGCGCTTCGCGCAACGAGTTCGCGATGTTACCGAGGTGCTCGATGCGATGGATCTCGGCGCGCCCGTGCGCGCGATCGACGCGACGGTTACGTATCAAGAGGCGTGTCATCTCGTGCACGCGCAGCGCGTAGCGGCCGCGCCGCGACGCCTGCTCGCGCGCGTCCCGGGCCTGCGCCTCGTCGAGATGGACGAAAGCGCCGTGTGCTGCGGGAGCGCCGGCATCTACAACCTCACGCAGCCTGAGATGGCTGAGCGCCTGCAGCGCCGCAAGGTCGCCGCGATCCGCCGCACCGGCGCGGAGATCGTAGCGACCGCCAACCCGGGCTGTGCGATTCAGGTGGCGGCGGGACTACGCGAAGCGCGCTATCGAGCCAGGGTCCTGCACGTCGTCGAACTGCTCGACGACGCGTTTAACAACTAGGCCGAAGCGCCCAGTCGCCCCCGATCGGCTCGGGCGTCCTCCAGGCTAGGGTACGCGGCGAAGACGCCGATCAACCCAGTGATGTTCAGGAGGCGCGAGATCGGGCCGTCGCGGACGATCAGGCGCAGGGAGCCGCCGTGTTCCGCCGTGCGCCGATGCGCGCCGATCAACACGCCGAGCCCGGTCGAATCCAGAAATTCGAGGTGCGTCAGATCGACGACGATGTGATGACTGCCGCTGTCGGTCGCGTCAGTCAGCGCCGCTCGCACCGTCGGCGCCGTCGCGAGATCGAGGCTGCCGCGCAGCCGGAAGACGAGCCTATCGCCGCCGTCTTCGGTCTTCAGGTCAATACCCAATTCGTCGTGCGTCATCGCCGACGCTTGCCTTCGCGGCCAGAGCCGGCGTCGCCTGGACGGATCGATGAGATATTCATAAGAACCGTCCGGAGTCTTCGTCCCAGCGCGTGATGCGTTCCGCTACGAGGTGCACGCCGCCGATCCAGCGATCGATGGGATGCTCGTCGAGCCAATCCGCGTCGCCCGCGATCACGCGCCGGCCCAGCGCCGTCGGCGCGAGCGTTCCGTCCTCGCCCTCGATCAGCGCACCGGCGCCCGTGCGCAAATCCTCCAGCACTTTCGAAAAGGAGCGTTTGCCGAGAAAGAACGCCTCCTCCCGCGCCTGCGCGCGCGAAAACAGCTCGTCCTCGCGCGCGGGTCCCTGCGCAACGGCGTACAGCGCTTGGCGCTGCGTGCGCGACAGACCGTCACGCGACCATGGGTACTCCTCGCACAGCCGCTGCAGCGCAGACCGCAAGAACGGCAGGCCGATCGCGTCTTCTCCCGCCGCCGCGTAGAGCTCGGCCGGCGACGCCGACGTGAAGCGCTCCCAGCTGCGCCGCGCCGATCGGAAGATCGCGGCGGTCGCGGTACGCCGCTTGGGGAGCAGCGGGAGGATCTCGTCGACCGTCATGCTCGCGAGATAGTGATCGGTCTGCACGACGGCGATGCGGCCCGGCTCGAGGTCGAGTTCCTCCAGCGCGGTAAGCACCTGCAGCATCTGCAGCTGATCGTAGAGGTCGTGCTCGAACCAGAGCACGACCTCTTCGAAGTCACCCGCGCTGCGCAACTGCGCGTCGCGTCGCGCGAAGTCGTGGATCAGCCGGATCGGGCTCGCGAAGCCGCGCTGCGCGAGGTAGTTAGCGCGAACGGCGCTCGTCTCTTCCAGGGAAAGGCCCGCCGGCGCGGGGCCCTCGTTGAGCGCGTCGCGCCAGGCGAGATGCGTCCCGAGGATCCCCGCTTTCTTCAGAAGATAGAGCGCTCCGTCGCCATTGGTGACGTGTAACGTCGCCGTTGATCGCGCCATCGAACCTCGCTAGAAGGCTCCGATCCCCTTAGGAGAGCCCCAACCCGCGCACTCCGAGTATTTACGGAGACGGTACGTGCACGAACCGGAGATGTCCCACAGGTCCTTGTGATGTTTCCTCTTCCAGAACGTCTTGCCGCCGTGTTGCTGCGTGGCGTTTCCGGCCAACCCGAACACGCCGGCGACCAGCGGCGAAGCGGCGCTGGTGCCGCAAACGTCGCCCCAGCCGCCGTCGAACTGATCGTAGACCGCGACGCCCGGCGAACAGCCGGCCTCGGACGACGCATCGTCCGCGACTCGGTACGCACAGATGCTGTCGGGAATGATCGCCTGCCACTTCGGCTTCTTGATACCCGTCGAGCAACCGTACGTGCTGCCGTCCCAGATCGACTCGGTGTACGTCGATCCGCTCTTCTCCAGCTGCGTGCCGCCGATCGCCGCCACGCTGTCGAACACGGCCGGCGCTCCCACGTCGCCCAGCCCGCTGTCGCCCGACGCCGCCACGTACGTAACGCCGGGTGTATCGAAGTCTTTCGAGTCGACGCACGCGATCGAGCCGTAGCAGCCCCAGCTGTTGCTGACGATGTGCGCGCCGAGCGTTACGGCCTCGAGCTCCGCGGCGTTGAGGTCACTATTGGACGAGCTGTTCGCTTCGACCAGATAGATCGTGCACAGCGGGCATGCGGCCGACACCATCTCGACGTCGAGCGCGATCTCGATCGACCAGCCGGTGTAGGTCGGATAGTTGCTCTGCTGGCCTTCCTGATTGTACTTGAAGAACTTGGCCGTGCCGAGACCAAACTGCGTGCGATACGTCGAGAGCGAGGTCGCCACGCTCGGGTTGTCGCCGGCGTCGACGATCGCGACGATCTGACCGGATCCCTTGGTGATCGGCAGCTTATAGCGCGTTTCCAGATCGATCGGCGCCCAGCCGCACGTCGCGCCGGTGCAGGCGGGCTGAATGCCTCTGTCTACCTTTAGCGCGTAACACGTCGCCTTGCCGAAGGCGCCTTGCGGACACGCCGAGTGCGCGGCCCCGGCGATGCCCGCGCTCTGCGTTTGTGAAGTCTGAACGCCGCTCGGTACGCTCGAACTGCCGGCGCACGCGGCGAGCGCGAGGCTCGCGCAGACGCCCACGATGGAGACGCACAACGTTTTCAAGTTCATGTAAGTGTTGCTCCTCATTGATGATGCCTAGAAAGCCCGGATGCCCTTGGGAGAGCCCCAGCCCGCACACGTCGTGTACTGCCCTTGACGATACGTGCACGAACCGGAGAGATCGTACAGGTGCTTGTGATGCGCCGCCGCGGTGTTGCTCCCGAGCTATATTGCCTCGCGCGTCCACCAGGTTCCCCCAGGGACGTAGACCGCCGAACCTTCGCCCCAGATCGGATGGTCGACTCCTCGCGAATCGACCGAGAGTCCGAGGTAATCGCCGAACGGAAAGTCGTATCCGTCGCCGTGCTTGTACCGCGCTCCGCCGCCGCGGTCGGAGAGCCTCAAAGCCGCGCTCCACGTCGCGCCGCCGTCCGTGCTGTGCGCGTACCAGGTGTTCCACGCATGCGGGCCGTTGCGGTTGTCTTGCCAGACGAGCCGGAAGTCGCCGGCCGCCGGACCCGCGACGATTGCCGGGCTCGTGTTGTTGCCGCGCGCGTTCAGCAGCGCCGGCGCGCTCCAGGTCGAGCCGTCATCGGCGGAGCGACTCACGTACAGCGAGTTCGGTCCCTGCTTGCGAGCGTTCTTCGCGAAGACGAAGACGAGCTCGCCGCCGCGGTCGGCGGCGACGGCGTCCTGCGCGGTGTAGAAGTCGGGGTAGCAGCGCCGCTCGACGCACGGCGCGCCTTCGTGGCTGACCACGAACGGGATCTCCCGCCACGTCGCGCCGCCGTCGGCCGACGTGACGAGCTCGACGTGGCCCGCACCCCTTTGATCTCGACCCGTCTCGCCGTCTGTAGCGAACCAAACGCCTCCGCCGGGCGCGACGGTGCCCCCGTAGGAGTAATACCAGTAGTGCGCGGCCGTCGCTCTCACGGGCGCGCTCCAGCTCCGGCCGTAGTCGTGCGACGCGGTGACATAGAGCGTGTAACGCGAGTTGTACGCGACGTAGACGTCTTTGCCGTCGTGCGAGGTTACGAGCGTCGGCTTATCGCTGTACGCCAGCGTGCCGTCGAGCCGGATGGAACGGCTCCAGGTCGCACCGTGGTCGCGCGAGCGCGTGAAGACGACGCCGGGCCGAAATCCGTCGAGACAGACGGCATCGACGATGCCGCCTTCCGCCACCGCGATCTGCGGGTCGTACTGGAAGAATACGCGAACGCCGCGGCGGCAGATCCGCCGCTCCTTGAGCCACGTTTGCCCGCCGTCCCTCGACGCGCGAACGAGCAGGTAATCCGGCCGCTGATCCGTCGTCATCTGATAGACCCAGTTCGAGCTCGGATCCGCAGCCGTGATCGGCTCCCAGCGATTGTCGCTAACGTTGCCCCAGCGATGCTCGCTCTCAAACCTCGGCGCCGTCGATCGCACCGCGTTGCCGCTCATGGGCAACACGCTCGCGTTTTTCACCGGCACGCACGAAGCAACAACGCACACCAGGGCGACCGCGAAAGGTCGACCTCCCAGCATCATCCTGAGTCCTCTCGGTATCCTGAGCGGAGTAATGTCATCCGGTAAGGCACGGACCTTGACTTCGCCATGGCGATGCTGGGGTGGCTGGATTCGAACCAACGCATGGCGGAGTCAAAGTCCGCTGCCTCCTTCCCCAAAGCGCGTTGCGCTTCGGGGACCCCTATTTTTTGAGATTCTGCTCCGGCGCTTCGCGCCTGCGCTGCGGTAAGGCACCGGACCTTGACTTCGCCATGGCGATGCTGGGGTGGCTGGATTCGAACCAACGCATGGCGGAGTCAAAGTCCGCTGCCTCCTTCCCCAAAGCGCGTTGCGCTTCGGGGACCCCTATTTTTTGAGATTCTGCTCCGGCGCTTCGCGCCTGCGCTGCGGTAAGGCACCGGACCTTGACTTCGCCATGGCGATGCTGGGGTGGCTGGATTCGAACCAACGCATGGCGGAGTCAAAGTCCGCTGCCTCCTTCTCCAAAGCGCGTTGCGCTTCGGGGACCCCTATTTTTTGAGATTCTGCTCCGGCGCTTCGCGCCTGCGCTGCGGTAAGGCACCGGACCTTGACTTCGCCATGGCGATGCTGGGGTGGCTGGATTCGAACCAACGCATGGCGGAGTCAAAGTCCGCTGCCTTACCGCTTGGCTACACCCCATCGTCCTGGGCTATTATGCCAAAAACAACGGGCCAGGCGTTACAGATGGGCGGACCACCCACCTTGTCATCCTGAGCCATCGACTCCACTTCGACAGGCTCAGTGTCGCTCAGGACAGGCGGAGTCGAAGGGCAGCCCCTGTTAGCGCGTGGCGATGAGGCGCTTCGCCCCCACGTAGCGGGCCGCCCAGTACGATTCCGACAGCCGGCTCACCGTCACGCCGCGACTGGAGCTCGCGTGAACGAACTTGCCGCCGCCGAGATAGATTCCGACGTGCGAGACGCCGCCATACGTATCGAAAAACACGAGGTCGCCGGGATGCGGGCCTCCCACGGCCCGATGTCCGACGTCGTACTGCGCGTCTGCGGTCCGCGGAAGCGCGATCCCGAGCATCGCGAAGACGTGCTGCACGAAGCCCGAGCAGTCAAACCCCGATGCGGAGGTCCCCCCGAACGAGTACGGCACTCCCAAGAAGCGCAGCGCGCTGCGCGTGAGCTCCGCGGCCATCCGCGACGTACGGGCCAGCACGCCGCCGGCAAAACGGCCGATCCCGATACGATGGCGCTGCGGCGCGGAAATGATGAGGTGGGATGTCCATTCGGCGACGTCGGGGCTCAGGGCTTGGGCGCTGAGCGCACGCGACGAGCCGGTGTAATCGAGTTGCAGGGTACCGGAGGAGTCGGCGCGTGCCAGGGCACTCGAACCGCCGACCAACAGGGCCAAGGCCCCTAGAAGTAACGCATGACGCAAGAAACCGCTCCTCTTTCACGACACTTGCGGGGTTAGTTGACGGGTTCGGACGTGAAAGATCGCCCTAGGGCCGACCGGCCCACTCACCCCTACCGGAGAAATCCCCCGCTCGGGACGCAACGTCCCGACTCAGTGACCTAAACTTAGGCGTCGGGGTCACCCTATTGAGCCGTTTAGCTCCTTTGGGAGGCCCCTTGGGTCGGGCGCTTCGGCGTGAACCTGGGTCGCCCTTCCGCCACTTTGTACTCCATGGTTCTAAAGCTACTCTGAAACGCTAGCGCGAGCCGGAGCGTTCGACCTCCTGCTCGATTCGCGCGGCAACCCGGCTGGCCAGTTCCGCAACCAAATCCCGATCGTCACCCTCGGCCATCACGCGTATGAGCGGCTCCGTCCCCGACGGCCGGATGAGGAGTCGACCCGAGCCGTCCAGCACGGCCTCTGCCGCGGCGATCTCCTCGCGTACGGCCGGTGCTGTCAGCACGTCGCGATCACCCGCGCGCACGTTGACCAGCACCTGCGGCGCAATAACGACCTCGCGAACGAGCTCGTGCAGCGTCGCGTCCTGCCCGGCCATCAGCGCGAGCAGCGTCACCGCGGTGCGCGGCCCGTCCCCGGTCGTGTTGTACCGAAAGTCGACGACGTGCCCCGACTGCTCTCCTCCCAGGGCATAGTCTCCCTCGCGCATCTGCTCGAGCACGTAGCGGTCGCCGACAGGCGTGCGCAGCAGCGTAATGCCGTGCCGTCGAAGCGCACGCTCGAACCCGATATTGCTCATCACGGTTGCCACGATCGTGTCGCCGCGCAGCTCGCCCTGCGCGTGCATCGCGCGGCCCAGCGCAAACATGACGTGATCGCCGGAGACGACGGCGCCGGTCTCGTCGACGAACAGCACCCGGTCCGCATCGCCGTCGAACGCGACGCCAATCGCCCGACGCTTACGTCGACCGCCATTCTCGATTCGAACCTCCTCCTGCAGCGACTGCAGATTCGTCGCGCCGCATTGCACGTTGATGCGAGCGCCGTCGTTGTCGCAATTGATCTCCGTGACGTCCGCGCCGAGCTTACGCAAGGCGTACGGCGCGATCGCGTAGGCCGCGCCGAAACCGCCGTCGACGACGACGCGCAGCCCGCGCAGGTGGGGGCGACCGTCGTAGAGCTCCGCGTAGTAGTGGCGAGCGAGATTCTGAGCTACCCTGGCCACGCCGACCGCGGTTCCCGTCGGGCGCGGCAACGCGTTCGACTCCAGTAGCGCCTCGATCTCGTCCTCGAGGCGGTCCGAAAGCTTGAACCCGTCGGACCCGAAGAACTTGATACCGTTGTCCGCAATCGGATTGTGCGACGCGCTGATCACGACTCCGGCCGCGGCATCCTCGGTTCGCGTGATGCACGCGATCGCAGGCGTCGGAACGATGCCGACGGATACGGCGTCCCTTCCGACGGACGTGATGCCGGCGACGATCGCCGCCTCCAACATCGTCCCGGAGACGCGCGTATCTCTTCCGACGATCACCGGCCGTTGCCCCGTCTCGTCCGGAAGCAGACTCGCCGCGGCGCGCGCGATGCGCATCGCGAGCTCGGGCGTGAGCTCGCGATTGGCGACGCCTCGCACGCCGTCGGTCCCGAAGAGCCGGCTCACTTGGTCCGTCCGTTGGCGGCGACCGAGTGCATCTCCACGCGAACCAGATTCGGCGCGACCGAGAGTCCCGAAACCTCGCTGCCTGCCGAGTTCACGCCGACCGCCCGCACCATTTCATCCACGTCTCCCGGCGCGCTCGGCAGCGCGACCTCGGCCTGCACGGCCGATACCTGGCCGAGCACGGAGGCCGCCGCGCGCACGACCGCCGTCTGCGGCTCCACGCGGGCGTTCGCGACGACGATGGCGCCCGTGCGCGCGCCGACGTAATGCAGCGTGACCGGGAACGGCCGCTGCTCGATCGGCTCGACCGTCAACGTGATCGACGCCGGGCTCAGGCTCTGCACCACGACGTCGGGAGCGACCAGCTGTACCGGGACGTTATAGATCCCCGTTCCCTTATTCGAGAGATCGAGTACGGCTTTGATCTCCTCGGGATTCACGGCCGGCTCGCCGCCCTTGGCGGCAACGGTGACGACGGCTTGATGGTCCGCGAAGCGCGCCACATAGCCCAACGGTAGGTTCACCGCCGTGATCGGAATCGACAACTGCTGGTCGGACGCGGCGGTTCCGGGATTGTTCGCGAAGCGAAAGTACGCCCAGCCAGCGATCGCGAGTCCCAGCGCCAGCAGCTTCAGCGAGAAGTTCTTTTCAATGAACTGCATGCGATTCGCGCTCGCTGCGCCCGGCGCGCAGGCGCGTGCGCAGGTTCGAGATCACGTCGTTGGGACGGCGGCGCTCGCGGCGCGGCGGCCGAGTGATCGCCAGCAGCATTCTCACAAGCCGCTGTTCGTCATCGATGGGGCGCGACAGTTTGCCCCCGCGCGCAATGGTGATCGCGCCGGTCTGTTCGGAAACTACGAGCACGACGGCGTCGGTCTGTTCGGTCAAACCCAGCGCAGCGCGATGACGCGTGCCGATTCGAAGGTTCTCGAGCGGCCGCTCCGCGAGGGGCAAGACGCAGCCAGCGGCCTCGATGCGCCCCTCGCGCACCACGACCGCGCCGTCGTGCAGCGGCGACGCCGGCGCGAAGATCGAGAGCAGTAACTCCTCGGAGATGTCGGCGTGCAGCATCGTCCCGCTCTCGCAGTACTCTTTGAGCCCGCTCTGCTGCTCGATCACGATCAGGGCGCCGCGCCGGTTGCGTCCGAGCAGCGATGCGGTCCGCGCGATCGCTAGGATCGCGCGGTCTTCCGGGCGGCCCCATCCCGGCTCGCCGTCGGCCGGCTCCATGCGGAAGAAACCGCCGCGGCCGATCTGCTCGAGCACGCGCCGCAGCTCGGGCTGAAACACGATCGGGATCGTAACGGCGGCGCCGACCACGATGAGACGCAGCACCGTTCCGAGCATGGACAGATGCAGCAGATTCGCGACGGCGAGCAGCCCGACGATGACCAAAATGCCGATCAGAATCTGAACGGCGCGCGTACCGCGGATCAACAGCAATACGTAATAGATCAAGACGCTCGTCGCGATGATATCGATGAGGTCCGATACGCCGACGTTGCCCAGCGCGCTAAGCGTCATCGACCAAAGCCTCCAGGACGCGATCGAGGCGCACCTCCGGCGCCGCAAGACCCTCCGCCGCGATCTTGGCGACCGTGGACTTGGGCAGGGGCGCGAGCACCTCCGCCGTGCGACCGCTGGCAAAGCGCCGGAGCTCGAGGTCGATGAGGCCCATGACCAGGTCGGCTCTCGAGACGTTCGGATCCCACTCGATCACGGCGCCGCCGGAAAACGGATGGCAGGCGAGCACTCCGGCCGGGCGGCCCGGGCCGCCCAGCGCCTTCTGCAGGCCAGGCAAGGCTTGTTGGACGGCCGGGGAAACTGCCAAGGCGATGATCGCCGACTCGTACGCCTGCACACCCGAGAGCGCACGGATGGCCTGCGCGTCGACGGCGCCGGCGCTCTCGATCAGCACGTACGAACGGCCGATCTTCGGATGCACTCGCCACGTCGTCCGTCCGCCCTGCGCGCGCACAGCTTCGTCGATCGCTTCGCGGTCGCGCTCGTCGGGCGTTCCGGCAATGCTCAAGGTCATATAAGCCACGCTCCATCGCGCGTTCGTCGTCTCGACCGGAAAAAACTCCGCATGGATTTCGATCGACGGCGAAACGACGCCGCGCCTCGCGCAGCTGCGGCGCATGAGCGGCAAGCGTTTCATGCCCGTTCCGGGCGACGTCGCACACGTGCGCATGCTCGAAGACGGTCAGACCGTCGTCGAGCGCATCGAGCAGCGCGGGTTTACCCTCGAACGCCGCAGCGCCGTCGGCCGAACGAAAACGATGGCCGCCAACGTCGACCTGCTCGTCACCGTGACGGCGCTCGCCAATCCGTCGCCGCGGCTGGTCACACTGGACCAGCTCCTCGCGTTCGCCGAGCTCGAGAGCGTCGCGGCCGCAGTCGTTTTGACCAAGCCCGATCTGGGGGACGCCGGGCTGACCGCCGGCCTGACGGAACTGTATCGGGGCCTAGAGTACCCGACGATCTGCGTCAATCCCAAGACCGGCGAGAATCTCCAAGCTTTCTGCGAGCTGATCCGGGATCGCCACGCGATGCTGGTCGGCAACTCCGGCGTGGGCAAGAGCACGATCTTTAGGGCGCTCGGCGGTGACACGCTGATCGGAGCCGTTTCTCGCCACGGACTGGGGCGTCAGACCACCACGGCGGGACGCCTCTACCGCCTGGACGCCGGCTTCCTCATCGACAGCCCGGGCATCAACGAGTTCGGCCTGGGGGAGATCGACGCGCAGACTCTCGTGCCGGCCTTTCGCGAGATGCGCGGGCCCGCGGCCCGCTGCCGGTTCCGCGATTGCACCCACCTGCAGGAGCCGGAGTGCGCCGTCCAGGCAGCCGTCGCCGACGGCCGCATCGCGGCCAGCCGCTACGCCAGCTATCGCAAGATCCTCCTCCAACCAAGCTAGCGCGCCAAGCTAGCGCCGTGGTAGACACTGCTTCCGAGCAACTGCTATGATACACGCCGTTGTCGTCACTCTTTCTATTAAAGGAAACCGTTTTTTGCCGAACATCAAGGCCGCCGAGAAATGGGTGCTGCAATCCGAGAAGCGCGAGGCGCGTAACAAGGCAGTAAAGGGCCGCCTGAAGACGCTCTTCAAGGGCGCGGTCGCGTCGGGAGAGCCCGAGGCGGCTCGTCGGGTCGAGAGCGCATTCGACAAGGCCGCGGCCAAGGGGATCGTGCACCGGAACAAGGCCGCGCGAAAGAAAGGGCGTCTCGCCAAGGCAGCCAAGCGCGTTACCGCCGCCCCGGCGAAGGGCGCTAAGTCCAAGTCCCGTCGCAAGAAATAGCCTCGCGATATATCCCGCTCAAGGGTCGATGGTGATCGCGAGGCGAGTGGCGCGGTCGGCGTTGGCGTGCGGAAGAATCACCGTGCGAATCAGCTCGCGCAGCGCCGCGCGTCTCGTCGTCCGAAGGACCACTCGATAGCGCCACTCGTTGTTGACGCGAACGATCGGATACGGCGCCGGCCCTAAGACCTCCACGAACTCAGCCTCGCGCAGCAGCGCCGCATAACGCGCGGCGCGCTCCGTGACGCGCCGCCGATCGCGCCCCACGACGCCCAAGTACGCGAGGCGCTGCGCCGGCGGAAACCCCGCCGCGCTCCGCTCTTGCAGCTCCGCCGCGGCGAAGCCCTCGTAATCGTGCTCGGCCGCGAAGCGAATCGCAGGATGCTCGGGTGCGTAGGTCTGCACGATCGCCTCGCCGCGCCGGCCACGGCCGCTGCGCCCGCAGACCTGAGCGATCAGCGCGAAGCTGCGCTCCGCCGCCCGAAAATCAGGGAGGTGCAGACCAAGATCTGCGGCCACGACCGCCGCCAGCGTTACGGTCGGATAGTCCAGTCCCTTGGCGACCATCTGCGTTCCGACGAGAACGTCGCCATCGGACTCGAAGGACGCGAGGATGCGCGCGTGGTCACCGATGCGTGTCGTCGTGTCCGAATCCATGCGCACCACGCGAGCTTGCGGAAACAGGCGCGTGACCTCTTCGACCACGCGCTCCGTTCCGATCCCGAGCTCCGCGATGCTCTCGACGCCGCACGACGGGCACGCGCGCGGAATCCGCGCCTGGTAATCGCAGTAGTGGCAGCGTAACAGCCGCTCGGCGCGATGCACCGAGAGCGCGACGCTGCAACGCGGACACTCGGGCGATGTCCCGCAGTGGCGGCAGATCAGAGAGGCGGCGCTGCCGCGGCGGTTCACGAAGAGGAGGCTCTTCTCGCCACGCTTCAGCCGCTCGCCGAGCGCCTGGACGAGCGCGCTGCCGAAGATCCCGCGATTGCCGGCCTCAAACTCCTTGCGTAAGTCGACAACGCGGATTTCGGGCAGCGGCTGAGCCGTCGCGCGCTCGTGCATCTCCAGACGCGCGATCTGGCCGCGCTCCGCCGCGGCGTAACTCTCCAGCGACGGCGTCGCGCTCCCGAGCACGAGCAGGCCGCGCTCGTAGCGCATTCGCTCCCGCGCGACCTCCACCGCGTTGTAACGCGGCACCGTCTCCTGCCGATAAGACGGATCGTGGGCCTCGTCGACGACGATCAATCCAACCTCGCGCAACGGAGCGAAGACGGCGCTCCGCGCCCCCACGACGACGTCGATCTCGCCGCGCGCGCACGCCTGCCACGCATCGAAGCGCTCGCGCTGCGAGAGCGCGGAGTGCAGCACAGCCACGCGATCGCCGAAGGCCGCCTCGAACCGCTGCGCCGCCTGCGGCGTCAGCGAGATCTCGGGTACGAGCACGATGGCGCGCCGCCCCTGACGCACGACGCGCTCGATCCCCCTGGTGTACACGAACGTCTTGCCGCTTCCCGTGACCCCGTGGAGCAGCGCCGCGTCGAAGCCGCTCCGGTCGAGCGCCGCAGCGATCCATTGCAGGGCGCGCTCCTGTTCCGGCGTCGGCGACACGCCCGGCTCCGCGGCGGCGCCCGTTCGCGGTCCCGGCTTAGGCCGTTCGTAACGCTCGCGCAGCGCCTCCGCGCGCACCGCGCGCGCGATCACGCTATTGCTGAAACCGGCGAGCAGCGCGTCGGCGCGAGCGATCTCTCCGTTCGCGCGCACGAACGCGATCAGGGCCTCGGCCTTTTTCCCAGCGATCGCGCCGTCGCCGAGCGAGAGCGTCCGGACGCGATACTCCGACGTGCGCGGTTCCACCAGCCGCCGCTCCCGCCGCAGCACGCCGGAGCGCACGAGCGCGCGCACGTGCGCGAGCAGCGCGCGCCGGTCGGCGGCGCGACGAGCCTCGGGGTGGCGCAGCAGCTGTTCGAGCGCGAAGCCGTCGGGAAACTCTTCCCAGATCAGCCGGATCAGGCGAGCCGGGACCGACGGAAAACGCTGCGGGCTCGGCCGCGCGCCGAGGACGAACGAATCGCGCATCCGCGGTACGGCATCGGCAAGTACGACCGCGCTCAGCGCCTCGCCCAGCGTGCACAGATAACGTTCGGCGACGAACTTCGCGAGATGCAAGCCGGTTTCGTCGAACGCCCGGGGAACGTCCAGCCGTTCGCGCACCGCCCGCAGCGCGTGTTCGGCTTCGTCCCATTCGCGCACGGGCGAAACGACGAACGCTACGGCGTCGCGGCTCCCCAGTGGGACGCGCACGACGTCGCCGACCGCCAGTTCCAAGGTGCCGGCGTCGTAGGTCAGCGGCAGGTCGAAATGCGACGAGCGGATTGCCGGCAGCGCGTCAACCGCGCGCACGGCCCGTACCGGGGGGCTTCTGTAGCTTGCGCAGCACGGCGCGCACGCTCGCCGGCGCGCACTCCACGCCGTACTCCACGTCGCCGATCGCGCGCGGCAGGACGAACCGCTGACGGCCCGCGCGCGTCTTCTTGTCGTGGCGCATCGCCGAGAGCACCGCGTCGCCGTCGAGCGACGTATGGAGCGGCAATCCAAACAGCGCCAGGAGCGTCAGCACGCGCAGGTGCTCGGTCTCGGAGAACCGGCCGGTCCGAAGCGAGAGCAGACCGGCCGCACGAAGACCGAGCGCGACCGCCTGGCCGTGGGTGACCCGATAGGCCGATGCGCGCTCGATCGCATGCGCGAAGGTGTGTCCGAGGTTGAGCACCTGCCGCGCACCGCTCTCGAGCCGATCGTCCGCGACGCTCATGGTCTTGACCTTGACCGCTTCCGCGACGAGCGCGGCCCAGGGCCATCGCGCGAGCGGGTGCGGCGAGAGCTCTTCGAGCCACTCGAAGAGATCGCCGCCCTCGATGATCGCGGCCTTCACGATCTCGGCCAGGCCCTCGCGCAACGCGCCCTCCGGCAGGGTGCGCAGCGCGGCGACGCCGCAAAACACGCCCACGGGATCCCGAAAGCTCCCGGCCAGGTTCTTTCCGCCGCGTAGGTTGACGCCGGTCTTCCCGCCGATCGCGGCGTCGACCATTGCCACGAGCGTCGTCGCGACGTGCGCGTACGCCACGCCGCGCATGTATGTTGCGCATGCGAAGCCGAAGACGTCGCTCGCCACTCCGCCGCCCACGCCGATCACCAGGGCGTCGCGTTCCACGCCCGCCGCCAGCATCGCCTCGAGCACGCGCTCGACCGTGCTCAGACGCTTACGCCGCTCGCCCAGCACGAAGGCGAGCGGAGCGGCCGCGCCGGCCGCGGTCGCGATGCCGCGCGCAATCGCGGCAACGGCGCGGTTGGCGTCGCTGAGCACGACCGTCCGGCCCGCCGCCTTGCGCGCGAACGCCGCCACGTCGGCGCGCGCGTTCTGGCCGACGACGATGGGATATCCCAGATCGTCGTTGACGGACGCGTCCCTCACGAGGCTCCCAACCGTATTTCACTGCGCCGCAGCCACTCGACGATGTCGTCGAGCACCTGCCGCCCGCTCAAACGATCCGCCCGGACGACGTGATCTGCGCCCTCGTACTGCGGCATCCGCTTGTCGTAGAGCGCCCGAATCGCCGCAAGCGTCGGTGTCTCTCCGAGCAGCGGCCGCGCCTGCTTCGCCGTGCGCAGGCGGGCCAGCACCTGTTCGGGCGAGACGCGAATGAAGACCCGATACGCGCGACTTGCGAGCAGGCTGCGATTCGCCGCAACCGTGAGCGCGCCGCCGCCCACGGCGAGTACCGAAGGCTCCGCGCTCTCGAGAGCAGCGCGGATTGCGGTCTGCTCGTAACGCCGAAACGCCGCCTCGCCTTCGTGCGCGAAGATCGCCGGCACCGGGCCGTGATCGCGCGCCACGACGACGTCGGTATCCACGAAGGCGCACCTCAACCGCCGCGCGAGCCTTCGTCCTACCGTAGATTTTCCCGATCCCATGAAGCCGACCAACGCCACGTGGCGTCTCATCGTTCGCGCGAAAAGAGCCGCCCGGCAGCATCCCGGCTGCGGCGCACGTTGTCCAGCGTCTCCTCGACCGAGTCGCCGCCGTATTTTTCCAGCACCGGCTCCATCAAAGCAAGCCGAACCATCGCTTCAGCGACGATCGCGGCCGCTGGGACGACGCACACGTCGCTGCGAACGATGGTCGCCGGCGCGCCGGTGCCCCGGTGAAGATTGACGGAGGGCAACGCCTTCGTCAGTGTCGGGATCGGTTTCACCGACACGCGAACCACGATCGGTTCCCCGTTGCTCATGCCGCCCTCGATGCCGCCCGCGCGATTGCTCCTCCGTACTACGTCCTCGCCCTCCAGCGCGAACACGTCGTGGGCGCGCGACCCAGGCGTCGCCGCGACGCCCGCGCCGAGACCGATCTCCACCGCCTTTACCGTCTGCATGCCGACGATCGCTCCGGCCAAAATGCCGTCGAGCCGTTGATTCGGCTGACGATTGCTCCCCACGCCTATCGGCATTCCGTCGACGCGGATCAGAAACTGTCCGCCGAGCGTGTCGCCCGCCGTCTTCGCCGCATCGATCGCGGCGATCATTGCGCGCGCCGACTCGGCATGCGGGCAGCGCACGTCGCTCTCCTCTACGTCGGCTTGCTCCCAGTCCTCGAGCTCCGGCGCCTCGACAGCGCCGATGCGCGTGACGTAGCTGCGCGTCGTGACCCCGAGCGCCGAGAGGAACTGCGCGCAGATCGCACCGAGACAGACTCGCATCGCCGTCTCGCGCGCGCTCGCCCGTTCTAACACGTTTCGCAGGTCGCGCTGCCGGTATTTGAGCGCGCCCGCATAGTCCGCATGTCCCGGGCGCGGATTCGTCAGCGCTTCACCCGCGCCGGTGATCGGATCCATCAGCGCGCGCACCTTCGGCGTTTCGTAGTCGCGGTTCCGCACGACCACCGCGATCGGCGAGCCGAGCGTCTCGCCGCCCCGCAGGCCCGCGAGAAACTCGACGCGATCCTGCTCGATCTTCATGCGCGCACCGCGCCCGTAGCCGCCCTGTCGCCGCGCGAGCGTCGCATCGATCGCCTCGACGTCCAGCCGCAGATGCGCGGGAATGCCGTCGAGTATGCCCACCAGCGCCGGCCCGTGCGACTCGCCCGCCGTCAGATAACGGAACATGACGCGATCTCCTTCGGCGGCGCAATCGGTCGCTACTCCATCAGTGTTCGCAGCCGTTCGATCGCGCCGCGATGCAGGCGAGTCACGTGCCGACGCGAGTATCCGAGCCGCGCCGCGAGCTCCACGACCGTGACGCCGTCCAGATGAATCGAGCGCACGATCTGCCTTTCCAGCGGCGAGAGGCCGTCGAGGATCTTCTCCACGGTAAGCCGATCCAAAACGTCCTCGATGCCGTAGGGCGCGATTCCGCGCTCCGCGTCGTGCAGCAGCTCCAGGGAGACCACGCGGCTGCTGGCGCGATACGCGCGAATTTCGCGAACCTCCGCCGCCGTCGCATGCATCGTTAGGGCGACGTCGGACTCGTGCGGCTCGCGGCCGAGCAGGGTCCAAAGCTCGCGTTCGGCGCTCGCCCACCGCCGCTCCAATTCGCGCACATTGCGCGACGCGCGCAGCACGCGTTCGCCGTCCCGCGCGTAGTGCATCAGCTCGCCGACGATCAAGAGCCATGCGTACGCCTCGAACGGCGCGCGCTGCAGGGAATCGTAACGGTCGACGGCTTTAATCAAGCCGATCGCGCCGATCTGCTCGAGATCGGCCCGATCGAGGCCCGGCCGCATGAAGCGGCGAGCCGCGCGCCGACACAGGTAAAAGTATTCCGCGACGATGCGCTCGCGGCGCAACGGCGTTGCACGAAAGCAAAGAGCCACACCCAAACCTCAGCTTCGTTCGCCAAGAATCCGTGACCGCGCGGACGCGCCGCCCCGGTCCCCTCCTTATACACCACGTAACCTCAAAGCGCAATGGTTTCCCGTCGCCTTACGAAAGTACAGATGTGTTGAACGGAATCGTCGTTAAAGAGCGGAATCGTCTGGTTCTCGGCGTGCTCGCGGCGTTGTTGGCCATCGCGGCTTTACGCGACGTGAGCCGGCTGGATGGCGCGTTGCCATGGAAAACCATGGACGAATTTGCCGACTTCTACTGCGCCGGATCGGCGATCGATCGGCATGCAAGCCCGTACACCTACGAACCGTTGCATAGCTGCGAGCACCTCGTGAACACCGGCGCAACGCTGCGGGACCAAATCTTCCAAAAGAATCCGGCGGTCGCGTTTCCCGCCCCGCAACCTCCCTATGATTTTGTCCCATTCATGGCGCTCGCCCGGCTCTCGAGCGGACCGGCCCGCGGCATCGTCGCCGTCGCGATCGTCGCTGCGGCGGCGCTCTGTGCGGTCGCACTCGCGGATCTGGGCATTTCGATCGTGGTCGTCGCGGCGTCGCTAATCTTGTCGGTCGTCTTCGCCTCGCTCAATACCGCGCAGATCGTCCCGTTTGCGTTGCTAGCGCTCGTGAGCTGCGGATGGCTCCTGCGCCGTTACGGCGACGCGCTGGCTGGAGTCGCCGCGGCGGCGACCGCCATCGAGCCGAGCCTCGCCGTGCCGGTGATGGCGGCAACGCTCCTTTTCGTGCCGCGCGCGCGCGGCACGCTTCTGCTCGCCGCCGCGGCGCTCGCGCTCGTTGCCGCGAGTCTCGTGGGCGAACGCGGCCTCGTCCAATACGTGACCGGCGTGTTGCCCGCGCACGCAGCCTCTGAGATCGGCTTTCCGTTCCAATACAGCCTCACGTACGTGCTGGCATACGCTCACGCACCGGCGGCGCTCGCGCGGCTCGGGGGAGCTCTTTCCTATCTCGTCGTCGTGGCGATCGGCTTGTACGCCGCACCGCGCGCCGCCGCGGCGCTCGACCGCCGGGAGCTCGTCGTTTTTCTCCCGGCGCTGTGCGCCGTCATCGGCGGCACCTTCGTCCACCAAGAGGAGCTTTGCTTCGCCTTGCCTGCGTTGCTCGTGCTCGCGACGAGTACCCGCGGGCGCACGCAATCGGCGTTCGCGGCCGCGCTGTGTGTCCTAGCGATTCCTTGGATCCTCGCGTGGGGCATGAAGCAGCTCTTCTTGGCAAGCTTGTGCGTTTGCGCCGCGATTCTGGTGCCTCTGCGCATAGAGCGCTCGAGCGCATGGCTGTTCTTCTGCGCGATCGGCGTCGTGCTCTACCTCTTCGAGCTCCACCCGCCCCATTTGCGCGTCCCGGCGGCCATGACGCACTCCTACCCGGCGGCTGCGCTTGCGGAGGCGGCCTGGCGCGATTACACCGTCCGGCGCAGCTCTTCCGACATCCTTTGGATGGGGATCAAGATACCGGCGTGGGCCGCGCTCGTTGCGGCTCTCGTGCTCGCCTTGAGAATCGGTCCCGGAGCGCGAGCCGCATGAAAGCGTTGCGCGGCATCGTGCTCGTGGCGCTCGCCCTACTGGCCGTCGCGGCCCTGCGTGACGTCGCGCGACTCGGCGATGCGCTCCCCTGGCGCCAACTCTACGACTTCGCCGACTTCTACTGCGCCGGCGCGGCGCTCGATGCGGGCGCCGATCCGTATCGCTACGAGCCCCTCCATCGCTGCGAGCACGCAGTCGACAGCGGGGCGATCTATCGTAACGATCCCGCGCGCGTGACACCCGCGCCGCTACCCCCGTACGATTTTCCGCCGTTCATGCTTGCGGCGCGCCTGACCTTCGCGACCGCGCGGCAGCTCGATGCCGTCGCGATCGCGACCGCGGCGGTCGCAGCCATCGTCGCGCTGGGCACGCTCGTCCCGCTCGACGTCGCCGCGCTCGCCCTGCTGCTTCCCGCGGGTTACGTGTTGCTCAACGCCGGTCAAGTCGTGCCCTTTGCGCTCGTGGCGCTGGCCTTTTGCGGCGTCGCTCTGGCCCGCCGGCGCGCCGCAGTCGCCGGCGTCCTCGGTGCACTCGTCATGATCGAGCCGCATCTCGGCTTGCCGGTCTGCATAGCGCTATTGCTCTGGGTGCCCCGCAGCCGCGTCGCCCTCGTGGCGACCGCGGCGGTTCTCCTGGCCGCCGGCGCGTGGAGCGCGGGCGTCGCCGCGACCCTTGAGTACGTTTTGCGCGTCGTCCCCGCGCAAGCAGCCGCCGAGGTCGCGCATCCCTATCAGTACAGCCTGACCTTTCTTCTCCACACGATTGGCGTGCCGGCCGGGGCCGCGCTCGTGCTCGGCGACGCATCCTACGCCGCGATGCTCGTCGTCGGCGTGTGGCTCGGGCGCCGGCTGCGGGACCGTCTCGCGCGTCCCGAGCTCATCGTCTTCGTTCCCGCCGCCTGCAGCGTCACCGGCGGCCCGTACGTTCACATGGTCGACCTGCCGTTCGCGATTCCCGCAACGCTCGTCTTAGCGTACGCGCTGCGCGGCAACGCACGGCAAGTCGCTGTAGTCGCCTTGTGTCTCCTCGCGGTACCGTGGATCCTGGTTTGGATCACGAAGAAGCTCTTCTTGGCCTCGCTCTTCGTCGTTGCCGCGCTTCTGCTGCGCCTGCGCCCGAGCGCGGCTGCATCGCTCGCGACCCTCGGCGGCGTCGCTGCAGCCATCTATCTCCTCGAGTTGGCACCTCCCGCGCCGCTGACCGCGACGACCCCGGATACCTTCCGCCCGAGCGATCTCGCCGGCGCGGCGTGGATCGCCTACGTGAACGCGCTGCCTCGCGCGAGCCTCACCTGGCTCGCCGTCAAGGTACCGACGTGGGCAGCGTTGATCGCTACGATCGGCGCGGCCTGGCTCGCGGCGACGAGCGAAGACGCCGCCGTCACGCCCGACGCTTCTCGATGAGCATGTATACGCTTCCCCGATCTTCCGGCCGTTCGTTGCCTTCGAGCACGTTGCGGCACGAGTCGACCACGCGATAGCCTTCGGCACGTACCGCGGCGAAGAGAAAATCCGCGCTGAATCGGCTCCCGTGCGTCCAGCCCGGCGCCGGCGCCTCGAAGTACTCGGCGCTCTCCTTCGCCAGCGAGACGACGCTTTGCACGATCAGGTAGCGCCTCGCCATGGCCCACGACTTCCGTAGGATATCGATCGGATTGGGCACGTGGTAGAGGCCGCCGATGTTCGCTACGACGTCGTACGCGTCGCTCTCGTTCAAGTCGTTGACGTCGCGCCGCTGAAACTCCACGCGCAGGCCGAGGCGGCGGGCGATCTCGGTCGCGGGCTTGCTGAATCCGTCCCGATCGTTGTCGATGCCGACCGCCGGCGACGCCCCCAGCCACGCCGCCAGCATCGCGTAGTAGGCGTCGGCACAGAACAGCTCGGCGAACGAAACATCGTCGTCCACGGACCGCCGGCTCTTTCCCAGCGCGAGTGCGATGTAGCCCAAAATGATCGGCTCCTTCACCCGCTGGTTGACGGCGTATTCCGGGCATTGTTGATTTTCGATTCCGAAGAGGCGGTAGCTGTGGTAGAGCGGCCCGAGACCGCGCAGGCGCCCGATCAACGTCTGACCCGTGCTTCTACAGCCAAGGAATATCGATGCAAAACTCCCTCAGCTTTTCTTCCAGCTCGGCGCGTTCGCGATTTCGAGCTAGACCCTCAGCCGTTTTCTTCAGAAGCCCGGCGTTCTCTAATTCGGATATCGCCACCGACTCCTCGCCGGCGTTGAGCAGACGAACTATTCGTCTTTCTAACCTAGAAAGGCGCATCGATTCAAGTTCGTAGTCTACGAAAGCCTCCCACGCGAACGGGCACCAAACCGCCACGATTTTCTGGCCGATCACCGTCGCGTAGCTGCGTATCTCCTCTTGCGCGTGATTATCCATGCGCAACGTCAGGAAGTGTAAGAGGTTATGAAGATTGATCTTCCAATACGCCTCGGTATACGTCGAAATCGGCAAGTCCTTGCGAGCCTGCTCTCGCGCGACGCCCGCCGCGATGCGCTCCTCATAAACCTGCCGCGCAAGCTCCTGGAGCTGCCGCTCCCTCTCCGACAGCGTGGACCCCGTGTCGACGTCGATCGCCTCGCCGCTTCCTTGGCGGTTCAGCGCCGCCTGCCGCCGCCATTCGTTCTCCGGCGTCGACTGCGCCGCATCGATTGCTAGGGAGTAGCGCGTAGAATATTCGTTGACACTGGCGGTTCTGTGCCGAATCCACTGGCGCCAACAATCCATCGGAACGCGTACGTGCAGTTTGATCTCGCACATTTCAAACGGCGTCGTATGCCGATGTCTCATGAGGTAACGAATCAAGCCGCGATCCTCAGAGATTCGCTTCGTTCCTGCTCCGTAGGAGACTCGAGCCGCCTGAACGATCGCCGTGTCGCCGCCCATGTAGTCGACGACGCGCACGAACCCGTCGTGCAAGACGGGTAGCGGCACGCCAACCAGCGCGTCCAGCGCGTCTACGCGGACCCTTTCCTGCGTCTCGTCGGCGTTTATCCGTTCTGACAACACGGGCCCTCCGGACAAACGCGAGAACGGCGCGGTTTAGCCGCGGTAACGCAGAAACGCCGGCACGTCGATATCGTCCATCGTGACCGGCGCCACCGCGTCGAGTCTCCCCGTATCGAACGCGTATCCGGACTGCGCCGCGCGATAACCGCGCCGCGTGCCGAATCCGGCGGCGAGCACGGTGACACGCACCTTGCCGGACATCGTCGGATCGATCGATGCGCCGAAGATGATCTGCGCCTCCGAATCTACCGCGCGGCTGATCATCTCCGCCGCCTCGTTCACTTCGTACATCGCCATATCCGGGCCGCCGGTGATGTTGAAGATCACGCCGTGCGCGCCCTCGACCGTCGTCTCGAGCAGCGGCGACGCGATAGCCTTCTGGGCGGCGTCGGCGGCGCGGTGCTCGCCACTCCCCTCGCCGATGCCCATCATCGCCGATCCCGCATCGGTCATGATCGTCTTGACGTCGGCGAAGTCCAGGTTGATCAGGCCCGGCTGCGTGATGAGGTCGCTGATTCCCGCTATGCCCTGACGCAGCACGTCGTCGGCGTACGAGAACGCCTCGTTGAGCGGCGTCTTCTTCTCGATGACCTGGAGGATGCGTTCGTTGGGAATCGTGATCAGCGTGTCGACCTTGGCCTCGAGCTCCGCAATGCCGTTCTCCGCGATTTGCATGCGCTTCTTGCCCTCGAACGCGAACGGCTTGGTGACGACGGCGATCGTGAGTGCGCCCGATTCGCGCGCGAGCTCGGCGATCACAGGAGCCGCTCCGGTACCCGTCCCGCCGCCCATGCCGGCGGTCAGGAACACGAGGTCCGCGGCGTCGAGGATCAGACCCAAGTCTTCGCGCGAGGCTTCCGCCGCCTCGCGCCCCAGCGTCGGGTTCGCGCCTGCGCCCAGGCCGCGCGTCTGACCGCCTCCGATGTGGACCCGGTTCTCGGTGAGCGCGCCCCGCAGGGCCTGCACGTCGGAATTGACGGCGAAGAAGTCGACGCCGGAGAGTCCGGCCGCGATCATGCGATTGACGGCGTTGCAGCCGCCGCCTCCGATGCCGATGACTTTGATGGCCGCCGCGTCCTCGGGCTCGGCTACAGAACGTCGTACTTCAGCCATTGCTTGGGGTTCCTCCGTTCGATGAAAGAGATTTAGGTCCACAGGTCCGCCAGCCAGCGCTGGGCTCGCGCCATGATTCCGCCGCGTCGCCGTCCGACGCGCATGGCGTCGTCACGGTCGCCGTTCGCGCCGAAGAGAACGAGCCCGATCGCCGTGGCGTATTGGGGCGCGGTCATCGTATCGGTTAAACCCCCGATTGTGTTCGCCGTCCCGATCCGCACCGGCAGACCAAAGACCTCTTCGGCTAGGGGTTCGATGTTCGGCAGCAGCGCACCGCCCCCCGTGATGACAATTTCGCCCAACACGAGATCGCGCGGGACATTGTCGACGATCTTCTGCCGCGCCATGCGCAGCGTCTCGACGACGCGCGGGACGACGATCTGCCTCAGCTCCGCGGTCGTATGCTCTCGAGTCGAGCGACCGTCGAGCGTGCGCACTGCGAAGCTCTCGTCGCCCTGCCCGGCGCCCAGGCGCTTCTTGACCTCCTCGGCCTCGGCGAGCGTCGTCTTGAGGCCGAGCGAGATGTCGCTCGTGAGCACGTTGCCGCCCACCGGAATCGTTGCCGTGTAGATCGCGCTTCCGAGCGAATAGACGGCGATGTCGGTCGTGCCGCCGCCGATGTCGAGCAACACCACCCCGACTTGCTTCTCTTCCTGCAACAGCGTGGCGGCCGAGCTCGCGAGGGGCTCGAACACCACCCCCGTCGTCTCCAAACCAGCGCGCTGGACGCACTTGAGCACGTTGGTGATGAAGCTGATGCTCCCGGTGATGATGTGCGTGTCGACCTCCAGCCTTCCGCCGGCCATCCCGATCGGGTCGCTCACGCCTTCTTGCCCATCCACCGTAAAGTAGCGAGGCAGCGCGTGGATGATCTGACGATCGCTGGGCAAGTTGATGATCTTGCTGGCATCGATCACGCGACGCACGTCGCCGGTCGTAACCTCGCGATCTTCTCCCGAGACCGCGACGACGGCCCGGTTGTTGGTGCTGCGGATATGGTCGCCGGTGATCCCGACGACGACCTCGCCGAAGTGGATGCCGGCCATCCGCTCGGCCTTCTCGGTCGCCGCCTCGATGGATTTGATCGTCTCGTCGAGGTCGACGACGACGCCCTTGCGCATTCCCAGGGACGGCGCCTCGCCCATGCCGACGATCTCGAGGCCGCTGGGGCCGGCAATCGCGACGACCGTACAGGTCTTGGTCGTGCCGATGTCGAGCCCGCAAACGGTCTCGTGCTTCATTAACCACGACATATTGTGGTTTCCGCCGCCATTTCCTACTAGCGATAGCCCGGACCCGGCCTGGCCTGCACTCCTTGGCGAGCATTCGGGCATCTCCTTGAGGACAACCGCGACGGGGTGTGGACAACCTGTGCACGTCTGCACGAAGCTCGTTTGCGATGCCAGGGGTGAATCAAAAAGAGCTCAAAGAAATCCCATAACGAGCTTCGCTGCCACCCCTTCCAGCGGTGGGCGAAGTTGCGCTATGATTCGTTCTTGACCGTTGACTCACACGAGGAGCCGTATTCTTGAAAAACATCGCATTATCGATTGCCCTGTTGGCCGGATGCCTAGCTCCGCTGTGCGCGCGCGCGGCCATGGTGGATCCGGCGACCTTCCCGGACGGCACATACACCGCGACAGTAGAAAAGGTCGTCGACGCAAAGCACGTGCAGGTCGTCATCGACGGCAAGGAGACCACGTTGCCGGCGGGGCGGGCCAGTGTCGATTTTTCGAAAGTCAAGACCAACGATCAGATCAAGCTCTCGCTCATCGGCGGCCAAGTCGTCGTCTACGCCGACCTGACTAGCCACTAACTACCTGACTAGCGACGAGCTAGTGGTACACGACCACTGGTGCCGCCGGCGCACGCACGTCGATCGCCGCGACGCGGCGCTGGCCGCGCACGACCTGCGCGAGGATCGCGTCGACGAGCGTCAGCTTTTGCCCCAGGTCGCTCTCCTGACCGATGAGCACCCGCAGGCCGTCGCGCAGCGTTACGACGAGTCCACCGTAACGGTCCAGCGCGAGCGACCGCGGCACGACCTGCCGCGCGGCCATCGCCTCGTAGGCATCCCGCAACTCGACCGCGTCGCGCGTCACGACGAACGCGCTCGGCCGCAGCGCCGGCGCCCGCCGCACGATGAGCACCGGCAGCGTTTCGTCACCGGCCGGCGCTTCGAGAACGCGAAGGTCGCGATCGACGACGGCGCTTTCCGTATCGCTCTGCAGGATCGCAAACGGTGCGCGCTCCGTTACCGCGATGCGCAGCGACGCCGGCGGCACGCGATGAATGCGGGCCGTGTCGACGTACGGAATCGATTCGATTCGCCGCGCGATCGCTCGCGCGTTTTGGAGCCAGATGCTGACGTGCGGCGCGATGGCGGCCGCGCGCAGGATCTGGGCGGTCGAGATCCGGTGATTACCCGCGACCTCGACCTTCTTCGGATCGAAACCCGACCACGTCGCCGCGAACGCGCCGGCGGCCACCGCGGCCAGGCCTGCCAGTCCAATCGGCATCCAGAACGGACGGATGCGCGCCGCCGCCGAGCGTTTGCGCCTGCGCGCCGTCACGCAACCCCCAGCACGTAGGCGTCGATGGCCTGCGCCACGCCGTCGTGCGCGAGATCGTCTACGCAAGCATCCGCGATTTCGCGCAACTCCGGCGGCGCCGAGCCCATCGCGACGCCGAACCCCGCCGCGCGCAGCAGCGGAGCGTCGTTCCACGAGTCCCCGATCGCGAGCGTATCGTCCGTTCCGATCCCGAGCCGCTTTGCGACGAACCGCAAGGCGGCCCCCTTGTCGACCGCCAGATCGAGCACCTCGACGAACTCCGGCAGGCTGCGGGTCACGTAGGCGCGGCCGCGTAGCCGCTCCGCTAGCCGCTCCGCATAGCGCTGCGCCGCCGGCGCGTCGGCGACGATCACCGCCTTCGTAGCGGGGCTGTACGCGAAGGCCTCGCGCAACGACGGCACGATCACCGGCTCGGTCATCGCCAGCGACGCGTAGAGCTCGGAATATTTGTTGCGCGTCTCACAATAGTACTCGTCGTTGCGATACAGCTGCAGGTGCATACGGTCCGTTTCCGTCGCTGCGATGAGCTCTCGGACGACCTCGTTCGAGAGCGCGACGTGGTCGAGCACGTCGTCGGTTGCCGGATCAATGATCGCCGCACCTTGATAGCAGATCACCGGAGCGTCGAAGTGCAGCTCGCGCACGAACGGAAGCGTCGAGCGGTACATCCGGCCCGTCACGAGGCATCCCGCGATGCCGGCATCGCGCATCCGCGCGACCGCGTCGCGAACGCGGGGGGAGATCGTCAGATCGCGACCGACCAACGTCCCGTCGACGTCGAATGCGACGAGCAGGGGCGGCCCCCTCAACTATCGCTCCGCAGTCGAGCGGTATGAGCGTGATGCGGCAGCCCTTCGGATTCGGCCAGCGCGGCCAGGAGGTCCGCGTCGTTCGTCACGCGATCCGGACTGTTCTCCACCACGGTGATGCTGTGCGTGAAATCGCTCAACGAAAGGCTGGACGCGAAGCGCGCGGTTCCCGAAGTGGGAGCGACTCGGCTGCTTCCGGCGAGATACTCGCCGCTGACCAGCGGCGTCACGTCGCCCACGAACACCGTGCCCGCGGCCATGACGTGCTCCAGGTACGAGCTCGCGTCGCGCACTTGCAGGCAGAGGTATGCCGGCGCGAAGCGATTGAGCACGTCGACGAGTTCGTTGCGGTCGTTCGCCGCGATCAGGCGGCAGTGGTTTGAGATCGTCGCGCTCACGAGCTCGCTGTGCTCGAGCGTGCGCAGATCGAGCGTGTCGATCAGCTGCGCGACCGCCTCGAGCAACGGTCGCGACTCGGAGAGCACCGCCAGGCGCGTCACGCCGCGATGCTCTGCCTGCGCGAGCAGCTCTCCGACGACGAACTCGCTATTCGCCCCTTCGTCCGCGACGATCAGCACTTCCGCCGGTCCGGCTAGCGCATCGATGCCGCAGCGCCCGAAGGCCTGGCGCTTGGCCTCGGTCGTCCAGACTCCGCCGCGCCCGACGATCTTCGCGACGGGGCGAATGGAATCGGTGCCAAATGCCGCGGCGGCGATCGCCTGGGCGCCGCCGACCGCATAGAGCTCGTCGACGCCGCACAGCGCGCACGCAAACAAGACCGGCGCGAGGTGCGCGTCCCTCATGGGCGGCGTCAGCACGACTACCCGCGGCACTCCGGCGATCTTCGCCGGAACCGCGCCCATCAGGACGGCACACGCGGGGCTGCTGCGCTGGGCGTATACCGCGACCGAGCGCAGCGGCCGCCGCCGAACCGCGTAGCGCGAGCCGTCCTCCTCGACGTATGCGATATCCGGCTGACGCTGGCGCTCGTGGAAGCGCGCGATCCGTACTCGCGCGAGCTCGAGCGCCGCCGCGACCTTAGGGGCCACCAGCGCCCGCGCGGCCTCCAACATCGGAATCGGTACGCGCACTTTCGACGCGCCGTAGCCCTCGTCGTCGTAGCGGCGCGTACGGTCGACGACGGCGGCGTCGCCGCGCTCGCGCACGTCGGCGAGAATTTCCGCAACGTCCGAGACGAGCCTGGCGGAAGGATCCCATGCGCCGTCCAGAATGTCCGCGAGGGCGGCGGAGTCCGACGCGTACGTTACGTTCATCCGTACGCGTCCAGCGCGCCTTCGCGGACGCTTTGCGGCGCGAAGATGCGCTCGAGCTCACCGCGCACGCGCGCGTCGCTGGCGATCGCTCGTGCGACGCGCTGCGAGCGCCCCTGCACGTGCATCACCACCGGCACCTCGCCCGGCCACTCGTCGATCAGCCGCGCGAGACGATCGATCTGCTCCCGGTCCGTGACGTCCACATGCCAGCCGCGGGCTCCCTGCGCGGCGACGGCCGCGGGCGGCGGGACGAACCGCGTTACCTCGTTCGCCGCGACCGACCACTCGATGCGCGGTTCGTCGCCTGGGGTCGCACCCGGACGTTCTCGCAGGCGCAGCCGTCCCTTGACGATCAGGATCGCATCGTTCTCGAAGAAGTGATGCAGCTGCGGATACGCCTTGGAAAATAGGACCACGTCGCACGCGCCGGTCGTGTCCTCGACCTGCGCGATCAATATCTGCTGTCCGGCTTTGGTCAACGTGCGGCGCACGCTCGCCACTGAGCCGGCAATCGTGACGGCGGCGTCGTCCGGAACCTTCTGCAGATCCTTGATCGGCATTGCGCCCGCCCGCGCCAGAGCCGGTGCGATCTCGGCGAGCGGATGGCCCGAGACGAAGATGCCGAGCGTTTCGCGCTCCCACGCGAGCATCTCGCGCGTCGTCGGCGCCGCCACGTTAGGCAGTTTCGGCGCGAGCGTCGGCCCCTGCTCCTGCGCTTCGCCGAACAAGGATACCTGACCGAGCTCCGCGTCGCGCGTCGTCCGCGCCGCGAGCTCGAGCGCCGTATCGAGTGCCGCGAGCTTTTGCGCCCGGTTCCCCGGGATTCCATCGAGAGCGCCGCACTTGATCAGCGCCTCGAACACGCGCCGGTTCACCTGCTTGGCGTCGACGCGGGCCGCTAAGTCGAAGAGATCGACGAACCGGCCGTTCGTCTCGCGCGTCTCGATGATGCCGCGCACCGCCGCCTCGCCGATGCCCTTCACGGCGGCCAGCCCGAAACGAATAGCGTCACCGACGACGGCGAAGTCGACGAGCGATTCGTTCACGTCGGGGGGCAAGACGTCGATGCCGACCTTCTTCGCCTCGTCGATATACTCGACCAGCTTATCGGTCTTGTCTTTAACCGACGCCATCAACGCCGCGAAATATTGCAGCGGACGGTTGGCCTTGAGGTAGGCGGTCTGGTAGGCGATCAGCGCGTACGCCGCAGCGTGCGACTTGTTGAAACCGTAGCCGGCGAACGGCTCGATGAAATGGAAGAGCCGCTCCGCCAGCGGCCGGTCGATGGCGGACGTCGCCGCCGCGCCTGCGACGAACTTCTCTTGATAGAGCGGGATCTTCTCCTTCTGCTTCTTGCCAATCACCTTGCGCAGCTCGTCGGCCTCGCTCATCGAAAAGCCCGCGATGTCGCGAGCCATCTGCATCGCTTGCTCCTGATAGACCGGCGTGCCGTAGGTCTCCGCCAGGATCGGCTCGAGCTTGGGGTGCAAGTACTTCGGCTTCGAGCGGCCGTGCTTGTTCGCGATGTACTGGGGGATCCAGTCCATCGGCCCCGGGCGATAGAGAGCGACGAGCGCGATGATGTCCTCGAAGCGCGATGGCCGCAGCTCACCACACACGCGCTTCATGCCCTCGGACTCGAGCTGGAACACGCCCATCGTCTCGCCCCGCTCCAGCATCTCGTAGGTCTTGGCGTCGTCGAACGAGACGGCGCCCAGATCGAAATCGGGGGCCACGGTCCGCCGAATCTCAGCGACCGCGTTCTGCATGACGGTGAGGTTACGCAGGCCCAGAAAGTCCATCTTCAGCAGGCCGATGCGCTCGATCCAGTCCATGTCGTACTGCGTGTTGACGCCGCCGTCGCCGAACCGCGCGAGCGGCGTGTAGTCCGTCAACGGGCCCGCCGAGATCACGACCCCCGCGGCGTGCGTGCCGGCGTTGCGCGCCAGCCCTTCGATCTCTTTCGCCGTGTCGAGGAGCTTGCGGATCTCCGGCAGCGTCATGTAGAGAGCCTTGACCTCGGCGATCTGTTCGATCGCGCGCGCGATCGGCATACCGCCCGGCCCGGAGGGAACGAGCTTCGCGATCCGGTCGACGTCGGGGAGCGGCACGCCCAGCGCGCGCCCGGCGTCGCGGATTGCGGCGCGCGCCGCCATCGTGCCGAACGTGACGATCTGCGCCACGCGATCCTTGCCGTATTTTTCGGTGACGTACTCGATCACTTCGTCGCGCCGTTCGACGCAAAAATCCGTGTCGATGTCCGGCATCGAGATGCGCTCCGGATTCAGAAACCGCTCGAACAGGAGATCGAAGCGCAGCGGGTCCAGGTCCGTTATGCGCAGGCAATATGCGACGAGCGATCCCACGGCGGAGCCGCGCCCCGGCCCCACCGGAATGCCTCGGTCGCGAGCGTACTTCACGAAGTCCCAGACGATAAGGAAGTACGACGAGAATCCCATCGTCGTGATCACGTCGAGCTCGTAGTCGAGCCGCGTCCGCAGCGTGGGGTCGGCCGCGACGCGCTCCGCCCCGTACCGCTCGAGCAGCCCGGCCTCGCAGATGTCACGCAAATAATCCGCGTCGCTCTTCTCCGGCTCCGCCGGCGTTTGCGGAACGGGGTACTGGGGCAGATGGAAGATCTTTTCCGGGATTCGAATGTCGACTCGCTCCGCGATCTGCACGGTGTTGTCGCAGGCCTCGGGAAGGTCGCTCCAGAGCTCCCGCATCTCCCGGTCACTCTTCAGATAGAACTGATCGCCGTAGAAGCGCATGCGGTTCGTGTCCGAAACGGTCTTGCCGGTGCCGATGCACAGCAAAACGTCGTGGGCCGGCGCGTCCTTCTGCTCGAGGTAGTGGGAATCGTTGGTGGCCACGATGGGAAGCTGCAGCTCACGTGCGATTCGGACCAGCCCGTCGTTGATCGTGTCCTGCTCCTTCATGCCGTGGCGCATGACCTCGATGTAGAAGCGGTCGCCGAAGATTTCGACGTAGGTCTTCGCGTTGCGTAGAGCCGCGACGTAGTCGTTGCGCAGCAGCGGTGCCGCGACCAGCCCCGACATGCAGCCGGAGAGCGCGATCAAACCATCGTGATGCTGCGCCAGCAGCTCGAGATCGATCCGCGGCTTGTAGTAGTAGCCTTCGAGAAAGCCCTTCGAGACCAGCGCGATCAGATTGCGGTAGCCGATCAGGTCGGCGGCGAGCAGCGTGACGTGCGCCTCCTCGCGAGCCGTGCGATCGAGGCGGCCGCGCGGCGCCACGTACGCCTCGCATCCCAGGATAGGCGTGAGTCCGAGCTCGCGCGCTGCGTAGTAAAACTCCATCGCGCCGTACATCACGCCGTGATCCGTGAGCGCCACGGCCATCGCTCCTTCTTCGGCCGCCCGCCGGCACAGGCGGTCGATGCGGCACGCTCCGTCGAGAAGCGAATACTCCGAGTGGACGTGCAGATGGACGAACTGACTCACGTGAATGCGTTTTACGGTACTCCGCGAACGATATCTTCTCGCGTGTGGATGCGGTAGAAGACCGGCTGGATAGGGAGCTCGCGCGTTTGCGCGCGGGCGCGAAGCGCTGGGCGTCATTTCCCGTCTCCCGGAAGATCGAGCTCCTTTCCGCATGCCGCCACGCCACCGGACGCGTCGCGCGGGCCTGGACCACTGCCGCCGCGGCGCTCAAGGGAGTGACCGGAACGCCCGCCGCGGGCGAAGAGGCGATGACCGGCCCGTGGGCGCTCGCTGCGGCTCTGCGCCGCTACGTCGCCACGCTGCGCCGGATCGAGCGCTCGGTCGATCCGGGCCCGGATCGCAGGGCGATTCGGCGCCGTCGCGGCGGGCAGGTCGTCGCCGGCGTCTTTCCTGAGGACGGTTACGACCGCTTCATTTTGCCCGGCGTTCACGCGGAAGTCTGGATGTGCCCCGAGGCCGAGCCGTCGCTGCTGCGGCCGGATCCGGAGCCGCGCGTCGCCGTCGTGCTCGGCGCCGGCAACATCACGTCCATCGGCCCGCTCGACGCCCTCTACGCGCTGGCTGCGGAGGGCGCGGCGTGTATGCTCAAGCTGCATCCGCTGCTGGACGATCTCGGCGCGATCGTCGAGGAGGCGCTCGCGCCGCTCGCCGCCGAGGGATACCTCGCGGTCGCGCGTGGGGACGCGGCCGTGGGTGCCTACCTCTGCGCACATCCGCTGGCGGACCGGGTTCACGTCACCGGCGGCTTTGCGACCTACGAGCGAGTCGTCGCCGAAGCGGGGTCCTCAAAACGCGTCACGGGCGAGCTCGGCAACGTGACCCCGACGATCGTGGTTCCGGATCGCTGGAGCGACGCCGACATCGCCGCCGCCGCCGCCAACATCGTGTCTGCCAAGCTGCACAACGCCGGATTCAACTGCGTCGCACCGCAGGTGTTGATTCTGCCGGCGCAGTGGGAGAGGCGAGCGGCGCTGCTCTCGCGCATCGAGCGCCTCCTGCGCGACGCGCCCGACCGCCCCGCGTACTATCCCTGTGCGGCCGAGCGCTTCGATCGACTCGTCGGTCGCCGGCAAGCGCGACGCTACGGCCGCAGCGGCGACGGCTACGTTGCGCGCGCCGTGCTCGAGGTCGCGGCCGACGATCTCGCGGAGCCGGCGTTTCGTGAGGAAGCCTTCTGCACGCTGCTCGCCGTCGTCGCGCTGCCGGGGGACCCGCAGTCCTATCTCGAGCGCGCGGTCGCCTTCGCCAACGAACGCCTCGCCGGCGATCTCGCCGTCAACCTGATTGCGCGCTCGGGTCCGCGCGCCGCAGGCATGGACGACGCGATCGCGGCGCTGCGCTACGGCTGCGTCAGCGTCAACGCCTGGAGCGGCGTCGGATTCTCGCTCCCGCAGCTGCCGTGGGGCGCGTACCGTGGCGACGACCGCAAGGCGCTTCCAAGCGGGCGCGGCGTCGTACACAACAGCCGCTTGCTGGCGGCCACTCAGAAGGCCGTGCTGTACGCGCCGTTCGCGCCGTTTCCGAAGCCGCTATGGTACGTTACGAATCGAAATCAGGCCGCCATCGGCGCGGCGCTGTGCGACTTCGAGATAGCGCGTTCGCCCGCGACGCTGGCCAGGATCGCGCTGCTCGGCCTGACCGGTTAGGGGCTCGGGATCGCGTTCGCCGCCCTGAGCATCTGCAGCACGCGA
Organism: Vulcanimicrobiota bacterium; assembly: GCA_963752825.1. Taxonomy (GTDB): domain Bacteria; phylum Vulcanimicrobiota; class Vulcanimicrobiia; order Vulcanimicrobiales; family Vulcanimicrobiaceae; genus Cybelea. Next base: position 2,635,158 of record CAVVZF010000001.1, read on the forward strand.
TCGACCGGTAACGCGAAGACCGTGCCGTTGCGACCGGTCATCGTCTTCGCCTCGAAGAGCGCGTCGTAGATCGCCGCCTGCGTCGCCTCGGCCGTCGCCGTGTACAGCGCGTCGAGCGCGTCGTCGTCCTCGAGGATCGGCTGCTTCGGCGCCTCGACGGTGAAGTTGGCGACGCGCTCGAAAACGCGCGACGTCGAAAAGGCAACGATCAAGTCGCCGCTGCCGACGGATGAGGTGAGACCGGTGCGCGCCATTCCCAACGCCGCGCGCAGCGCGAGCGCGCGAAGCTGACGGCCGTCCAGCGGCGCGTCGGTAGCGATCACGATGATGATGCTGCCGCTGCCGAGCCTGCCCTTCAGCGCGGTGTGTTCGCGAAAGATGGGCCGATACTCGTTGCGTAGACGCTCCCCTACGGGGACGCCGAGAATCGTCAGCTGGCGGCGGCTGCTTCCGGTGTTGTCGTTGACCAGCGCGCCGACGCGATAGCCGCCCGCGTCGCGGGGAAGAACGCGCGAGGCGGAACCGATGCCGGCGCGAAATCCGAACGCGTTCATCGCGGTGCCCGCGCCGACGCTGCCGCGCGCGAACTGTCCGGGCGCCGCGGCATCGAGCAGCGCGACGACGTCCGACGCCGTTACCGCCCTGGCTTGAATGTCGTTGAGCAGCGCGTCGTCGCACTCGGCCACCACGGGCAGCGGAACGTCGTCGCCGCGCCCGACGGCCGGATGATGTTCGATCACCCAGCTCACGACGCCGTCCGCGGCCCGGCCGACGTCCAGCGTGTCGGTCAGAACCACGGGTTCCTCGAGGTAGCCCGACTCGGTGACCCAGTGCGTGCCCGTCATCTCACCGTTGCCGTTGAAGGCAAAGAAGGCGGCCGAAACCTTGTGATCCCAGGGATCCGCGTTGGGCAGGACGGCCGTCGCTCCCGTGCGGATGTCGCTGCCTTCGATTTTTGTCACATGCGCGACCCGGACCCCGGCCACGTCCGTGATCGCGTCCAGGGGTCCCGGAGCGAAGAATCCAAAGTGAAAGGGCAATACTGCGCTAGCGCGAGCGGCATTGTCCAGCATGATTACCGCGAGCGCTACAACGAGAAGCATCGGTCGCATGCACGGTGCATTGGACTCCGTGCGAAGGCTGCCTGCAGGCTCGCCCGTCCGGTGCGGGTAAGGTCTCGTGGAAGCGTTATCGGACTAGAGGAGGGGTCGTCATTCTTTCCGTTCCCGAAAAACTCAAGGTCGTCAAGCTCTGGGAGAATCTCTCGGCGCCCGAGCTGATCGAGCACACCATCGCGCGGGGAGAAGGCGTGCTGGGCGCCGGTGGCCAGCTGATCGTCGACACGCGGCCGCACACCGGCCGTTCGCCCAAGGATAAGTTCTTCGTCCGGGAACCCTCGAGCGAGAGCCACATCGACTGGAGCGACTCGAACCAGGCAATCTCCCCAGAGCGGTTCGACGCCCTATGGGACCGCGTGGCGGCATACCTTTCGGAACGGGAAGCGTACTGTCTCGACTGCTACGTCGGAGCCGACGAGCGCTATCGCGTGCCGCTGCGCGTCTACACGGAGCTCGCGTGGCACAATCTGTTCGCGCGCCATCTGTTCATCACGCCGGAGCGGCCGCAAGAGGGCTTCGCTCCCGAATTTACCGTCGTCGACGCCGCGCTCTTTGCAGCCGATCCGCAGCGCGACGGAACGCGCTCGGGCACGTTCATCCTGGTTAACTTCGCGCGGCGCATCATCTTGATCGGCGGCACGCGATATGCGGGTGAGATCAAAAAGTCGGTCTTCACCGTGATGAACTATCTGCTTCCACTGCGCGACACTCTGCCGATGCACTGCTCGGCGAACGCCGGCAAGGCCGGCGACGTCGCGATCCTCTTCGGCCTCTCCGGAACCGGCAAAACCACGCTCTCGTCCGACTCGCGCCGGCCGTTGATCGGCGACGACGAACACGGCTGGTCGGCCGACGGGGTCTTCAATTTCGAGGGCGGCTGCTACGCCAAGGTCATTCGCCTCTCGGCGAGCGCGGAGCCGGAGATCTGGGCCGCGACGAACCACTTCGAAACGGTCCTCGAGAACGTCGTTTTCGACCAGCGCACGCGCGCGCTCGACGTCGATTCCGATGCCAAGACCGAGAATACGCGCTCGGCGTATCCTCTGTCGTTCATCCCGAACATCGTGCCGTCGAGTAAGGGCGGTCATCCCAAGACGATCCTCATGCTGACGGCCGATGCATTTGGCGTGCTGCCTCCCATCTCGAAGCTCTCCCGCGAACAGGCCATGTATCACTTCCTCTCGGGATATACGGCCAAGGTCGCCGGGACGGAGCGCGGCGTCAGCGAGCCGCAGGCGACGTTCTCGACGTGTTTCGGCGCGCCGTTCATGGTGCATCATCCGACCGTCTACGCGCGTCTGCTCGGCCGCAAGATCGACGAACACGACGTGGAGTGCTGGCTCGTCAACACGGGCTGGACCGGGGGGCCGTACGGCGTGGGCCGGCGCATGTCGATCGCCCACACGCGCGCGATGGTGAACGCCGCGATCGAGGGCCGCATTCCGAGCGAGTACGAAACGGAGCCCTTCTTCGGCTTGCGAATTCCCACAACCGTTCCGGACGTGCCGGCGGACGTGCTCAACCCACGTAACGCTTGGTCGGATAAGGCGGCCTACGACGCGCAGGCGCGCAAGCTGGCGCAGCTCTTCTTCGACAACTTCAAGCGCTTCGAGGGCCACGTCTCGGACTCGGTCAATGCGGTCGCGATTAGGCCGCTTGCTAGGTCCTAATCGGACGTTCAGGCGCCATTAGCCTAGGGCGGCTAAGATCGTGGCTATGAAAATCAACCTCTTGGCGGTGGGCGCTCTCGCTGCAGCGCTTGCCATGCCGCTCGGTGCCTATGCCCAGCAAGACCAGTATCCCCCGCAGTCACAGAATCCCGCGCAATCGCAAGGCCGAGCCGTTGAGCCGAGTCACGACCGAATGCAACATCGTTGGCAGCGGCGACTCTCGCATCTCAATCTCTCGAACGATCAACAGCAGCGTGTCCAATCGATGATCGACCAGTATTCGCAGGCGCATCCGGAAGGCAGCGCCGTGGATCCCAACGCGAGGCGCGAGCTGCGCCGCCAGATCATGGGCGTGCTGTCGAGCGATCAGCAAAACCAGTTCCAGCAGGAGATGCGCGCGCATCGCGCCGCGATGCAGCAGCGTCAAGGCCAAACGCAGCAGGGACAGCAGCAGTACCAAGGCCCCCCGCAGCAGGATCAAGGCCCGCCGCCGGGTGGACAGGCGCCGCCCGATCAAGGGCCGCCTCCCGCGGCACCGCCTCACTAGCGAACCGTCATAAGAGCGCAAGGCGCTAACCGCATCGGCCTCCAAGGGTAGATATGACCCGTAAGGAGAGTCGATGCGTCCGGCAGGTTCCAATCCAGCCCTACCGTTGTTAGCCGCACTCGTCGCGTGCGCCGGCGTCGCGCCCGCGCCGGATCTGCACGCACCCAAGGGTTTCAGCGTCGAGCAAATCGCGCAGATCGACGGCGCGAGAGAGTTAGCGCCGCTGCCCAACGGCGATCTCTTGATCGGAACCACCGGAAGCGACGTTTATATCGTCGCCGATGCTGAAAGCCGTCCCGGCACGCCGCAGGTCTTCGCGACGCTCGACGACGAGCGGGCGTCCGGCGTCGCATTTGCCGCTGAACGCAGCGAGATTTATGTCGCGACGGGCCACCACGTCTGGGCGATCCCGTATCACGGCGAGCGCAAGGCGCGACAGATTCGCCGCATCGCCGACGTGCGCCAAGGTCCCGTCGCGCCGGGAACCGACGGCGACATCCACAGGACAACGTCGGTCGCCTTCACCGCCGGGCGAGTCTACGCCGCTGCGGGATCGTCGTGTAACGCCACGATGGACGACGGCAAGAAGCCGTGTACGGAGATCGATCCTACCCGAGCCGCCGTGTCCGTGATGAACCCCGACGGTTCCGATTTCGCGCAGCGCGCCAAGCGTATTCGCAACGCGATAGCACTGGCGGTCAATCCGGCGACGGGATCCGTCTGGGTCGGCGACGCCGGTCAAGACGACCTCCCATTCGAGCATCCGTACGAGTTCCTAGACGACCTCTCCGCGCACCCCGGCGACGCCGATTACGGCTGGCCCGTTTGCGAGGAGAACCGCCACGCCTATTGGCCCGGATATACCTGCACGAACACCGTCGAGCCGGTGGTCGAGCTGCCGGCGTATTCGACGATCATCGGCGCGACGTTCTATCCCGAACGACAGTCGGGGCCATATGCGTTTCCGCAGCGTTACCGCGGCGGGCTGTTCGTCGCGGTTCACGGCTCGTGGCACGTAAAGGACGGGTGCAGCGCTGAGCCGCCGCGCGTGGTCTTCGTCCCGATGAACGGCGACCGCCCCGCGAAGCGCGTGGATTGGAGCGACCCGACGACGCAGTGGTCCGACTTCCTGACCGGCTTTCAGAGCGGCTGCATCTCGCGCATCGGGCGCCCGACCGGCGTCGCGGTGGGGCCCAAGGGCAGTCTTTTCGTCGGCGACGACGACGCCGGCGCGGTCTACCGCGTGCGACCCGCGCATGGCTGAGCGCCTCGCGATACTCGTCGGAGGCGGACCGGCGCCCGGAATTAACGGCGTCATCGCGTCGGCGGCGATGGAAGCGTCGAAGCGCGGGTTGCACGCGATCGGCATCTACGACGGATACCGCAACCTCGCGGCCGGACGAACGCCCAAGACGGTCGAGCTCACCTTCGACCGCGTGTCGCGCATCCACACGAGCGGCGGCTCGATCCTACGCACCTCGCGCACGAACCCGGCGAAAGACGAGGCGACCTTGCAGCGCTGCGTCGACGCGCTCGGCGCGCTGGACATTCGCTACCTCGTCTGCATCGGCGGCGACGACACGACGTTCGGCGCCGCGAAGATCGCCGAGCGCACGCGCGGCCGGATCGGCGTCGCGACCGTCCCCAAGACGATCGACAACGACCTTCCGCTGCCCGACAACGCGCCCACGTTCGGATTCGAGACCGCGCGCTCCGTCGGTGCCGGCATTCTCGAGAGCCTGATGGAAGACGCGCGCTCGACGGCGCGCTGGTACGTCGTCGTCTGCATGGGCCGTAAGTCGGGCTCGCTCGCGCTCGGCATGTGCAAGGCCGCCGGCTCGACGCTCGCCGTGCTGCCCGAAGAGTTTCCCGAACACGCCAGACTCGCGGCGGTTGCCGACACGATCGTCGGCGCGATCGTCAAGCGCCGCTCATTCGGCCGCGAACACGGCGTGGCGGTCGTCGCCGAGGGCGTCGCCGAGCGCATCGACGATGTCGCCTTGAGCGCGACGAACTTCCCTCACGACGCATTTGGGAACGTGGCGCTGGCGGACGTCCCGCTCGGCATCGTCCTGCGCGACGCGGTGCGCCGCCGGCTGAGCGAGATCGGGCTCGACTCAACCGTTCACGCGAAGGACATCGGCTACGAGCTGCGTTGCGCGAAGCCGCTGCCGTTCGACGTCGACTACACGCGCACGCTGGGTTTCGGCGCCGTTCGCTACTTGCTCGACGGCGGAAGCGGCGCGCTGATCGCACTCTCCGGCGGCCGCGTGCATCCGCTCTCGCTCGAGGAGTTGCTCGATCCGGCGACGGGGCGAATTCTCACGCGGCAAGTGGATCTGACCACAGAGGCCTATCGCGTGGCGCGCGACTACATGGTCTATCTCGAACCGGCCGACTTCACCGATCGCGAGAGGCTCGCGGCTCTCGCCGCGCAGACGAAGCTCGGCCCCGACGAGTTTCGAGCGCAGTTCGAGCGCGTCGCGCTGCCATAAGGGCGGTCCTCACTTTACGGCACGACCTTCGCCGGCGGCAAAGGCGTGCGGCATCCTCTCGACCACCGCTCGGGAGGCGCGCGATCGCGTCCGGGGGCAGGCTGAGATTCTGCGCAAGAACTTCTGGCGGCGTGCTCGCCATCCAGTCGGTGATGCTGAACGTGCCGAACGACGTACGCCCACTCGGCGGCGATCGCGTGCCAGTGCAGCTCGCGCAGGGCGCCGGGCTGCTTGAAATTCGGAAGGTCGCTCATGCAATCAAGCTCCGTTTACTGCGGCGCCGGCGTGCCGCTCGCGCCGAGAGCGTCGAGCAACGCCTGGGCCTTCGCGGCCCCCGATTCGTCGTTGTCGATGCGGTAGTGCCGCAACGCGTTGGTCGCGGAGGTACGCGCTTCCGCAGTGTTCCCTAGCCTCACCTCGATCTGTGCTCGCAGCAGGTGACCGTCCGCGTCGTCGACATTACTCTGGAGGTACTCGTCGGCGTCTTGCAAGGCCGCGGCATATTCGCCCAATTCCAGCTTTATCGTCGCGAGCCAATAATATGCGTTGGTATCGCTTGAGTCTATCTTCAGCGCAGCGTTGAAGTCGGCGACCGCCTCGGTCAAGTTGCCTTGGGCGTACTCGGCTTGAGCGCGATAGAAAAACGCGTCGTCGTTCTTCGGATTGATGATGGCGGCGGAGTTACAATCGGCGCGCGCCAGCGAATACTTGCTCAACCGCAAGTAGGCTCGGCAGCGCGTTACGAGCGCATTCGAGCTCGCCGGAACGATCTTGATTGCCTCGCCGGCATCCGCGACGGCAGCTTGCGGGTTACCCTTGTAGAGAAAGACCAGGGCGCGCACGCGGTACGCGTAGGCCAGATTGGGCTTGAGGTCGATGGCCTTGTTACAATCGGTCAGCGCGTTTTGGTATTCGTCGAGGTCCAGGTACGACTCGCAACGCGAAGCGTACGCGTAGGCGAAGTCGGGGTTGACGGCGAGTGCCGCCGTGTAATCTGCAATTGCCGATTCGTACTTGTCCAGAGCTTGATAATCGTCGCCGCGATCGACGAGCGCCGCGGCATCGCGCGGATGATCCTTAAGGTACCCGTCCAAGATCTGAAGCGATTCCTTGACCCTGCCGTCCGAGTAGAGCTGCTCCGCCTGGGCCACCTCCGGCGCCGTGGTATCCGCGGCGGCGACCGCGGCGGTCGAAACGAGCAGCGTGCCGAGCGATAGGGCGCAGAACAACGCGCGATGCATATGAGATCTCCCGAAATATAAGCAACGAGCCCGCTGCGGTTTACAGCGGGCTCATGCTTTCGAATAAATCTGGCACCGTCCTACTTTCGAGGGGCCCTGCGGCCCGACTATCATCGGCGCTGGCGGGCTTAACTGCCGTGTTCGGGATGGGAACGGGTGGGACCCCGCCGCCATGGGCGCCAGAAACCTTGGATCCCGCCGCGATGGCGAGCCGGAGCTCAAGCCAATCGCGTCGGGACGCTTGCAAAGCTGTACAGAGAAGAACTTCCAGGCGTCACGCCGAGCGTTAGTTAGTCAAAATTTCCGAGCGATTAGTACCGGTCAGCTCCACGTCTTACGACGCTTCCACCTCCGGCCTATCAACGTGGTAGTCTACCACGACTCTTCACCCTTTCGGGATTGAGATCTCATCTTGGAGTCAGTTTCACGCTTATATGCTTTCAGCGTTTATCTGATCCGAACATAGCTACCCGGCTATGCTCCTGGCGGAACAACCGGTTCACCAGCGGTTCGTTCGACCCGGTCCTCTCGTACTAGGGTCCAATCTCCTCAAATCTCCTACGCCCACAGCGGATAGGGACCGAACTGTCTCACGACGTTCTGAACCCAGATCGCGTACCGCTTTAATGGGCGAACAGCCCAACCCTTGGGACCAACTACAGCCCCAGGATGCGACGATCCGACATCGCGCGTAAATCCATCGTTTCCGATGGCGCAGACTATATCTTCACCCTGCCCGAGAACTCGGGCGAGGGGCCGGCGTATGATAGCCGCCATAGATTTGGCCTCGCGGCCAGCGACAGCTATCTCACCATCCGACTTTGACGGATGGATCAGTCGTTACAGGGTCATAACGGTAACTTATACCTAAACTCTGGCCTAAGGTATGCCCCGATGGTCTCGATGAATCGACCAACACTCGACACCGCTATACGAATGCGATGGTAGCATTTGTCTCGATTCAGCGTGGCATCGAGGTGCCACTGTTCCAATAGCGCGTCCAGCAGTCGCATTTGGCTGCCAAGATCGAACTGCTGGGTGTTCAGGTATATCGCCCGGCGGCTCTTGCACCCATCATCCATAAACCAGGTTGCTAGCGACAGCGGCGTTAGCACGAGCCGGGGGACGACCTTGCGATTTCCCAGATAAAACGCCTCGAAGAACGGCGTCAATTCTGGAACGCTGAGGGTCGTAAACCGGTATGCTATCCGCCCGCCGTTGCCAGACCGCGCCTTTGGCGGCGTGGCTACGAGATTCGAGAGCACGCGGTATTTCCAGTCCACGTATTCTCGTTGAGCATACGAATGATTGATCTCAAGAAGCGCGTTGGCTTTACAGCGCATCGTGCCGTCGCCGAGCAGACACCCGACGATCAGCGATCGCTGCGTTTCCGTCAGACTTCCCACGGTGTTGTCCTTGGCTCGCCCACGAGCCAGTCGGAGTTCACCGTTATAAGCCGGAACTTCAAATGATGTTTCCATCATTTCACCCCTAATGTTGAGGTGCCAAACCTCCCCGTCGATGTGGACTCTTGGGGGAGATAAGCCTGTTATCCCCGGAGTAGCTTTTATCCGATAAGCGACGGCCCTTCCATTCGGAACCGCCGGATCACTTAGCCCTGCTTTCGCATCTGCTCGACCTGTCCGTCTCGCAGTTAAGCTCCCTTATGCCTATGCACTCTGTACGAACGGTTTCTGACCGTCCTGAGGGAACCTTTGGGCGCCTCCGTTACTCTTTGGGAGGCGACCGCCCCAGTCAAACTGCCCACCTGACCATGTCCTACCACCGGATTACGGCGGCTAGTTAGAATTCCAAGATTATTAGGGTGGTATCCCAACGTTGTCTCCCCGACGACTAGCGCCGCCGGATCATCGACTCCCACCTATCCTGTACGAACAATCTCAAAACCCAAGATCAGGATACAGTAAAGCTTCACGGGGTCTTTCCGTCCTGCTGCGGGTAACCAGCATCTTCACTGGTACTGCAATTTCGCCGGGTTCCCCATTGAGACAGTGCCCAAGTCGTTACTCCATTCGTGCAGGTCGGAACTTACCCGACAAGGAATTTCGCTACCTTAGGACGGTTATAGTTACCGCCGCCGTTTACTGGGGCTTCAGTTTGCCGCTTCGCTTGCGCTGACGACTCCCTTTAACCTTCCAGCACCGGGCAGGAGTCAGCCCCTATACGTCCGCTTTCGCGTTCGCAGAGACCTGTGTTTTTGTTAAACAGTCGCTTGGGCCTATTTTGTGCCGCCTCCCTTAGCTTTCGTGGTAAACACTAGACCAAAGAAGGCACCCCTTCTCCCTAAGTTACGGGGTTAATTTGCCGAGTTCCTTAACAGGGATTCTCCCGTCGCCTTAGCATGCTCTGCCAGTCTACCTGTGTCGGTGTACGGTACGGGCACCTACGATCTACCTAGGGGCTTTTCTTGGCAGCGTGGAGCTGGTCACTTCGGCTCCGAAGAGCCTCGCATTCGCTTCTCGGCGTTACGTGCTGCGGACTTACCTACAGCACCGCCTACCGGCTTAGACGCGCACATCCATCCGCGCGCTGACCTATCCTCCTGCGTCACCCCCTCGGCTCATAAACCTGAACTAATAATGCCACCCCGCGGGTTTTTTCGCCGATCACTGCGTCGCTCTTCAGTCATGGTCCATAGACCACTCCTTCATCGCTCCTTGCGCTCGAACGAAAATCCCTCGCGGCTTCGCACTGCGAAGGGATCGATGACATTATTCGTCCAGGTTTAAACGGTCGTCGGTGGTAGCAGAATATGAACTGCTTGTGCATCGCCTACGCTTCTCAGCCTCGGCTTAGCTCCCGACTCACCCTGAGACGATTGACGTTGCTCAGGAAACCTTAGACTTCCGGCGTGCGGGGTTCTCACCCGCATTTATCGCTACTTATACCTGCATTCGCACTTGTGGTTCGTCCACGCGTCCTCGCGGTCGCGCTTCAGCCTACACCACAACGCTCCCCTACCGATGTTTTTTAAGACATCCCAAAGCTTCGGTTCGATGCTTGAGCCCCGTTGGATTTTCGGCGCCCCATCACTCGACTAGTGAGCTATTACGCACTCTTTCAAGGGTGGCTGCTTCTAAGCCAACCTCCTAGTTGTCTGAGCGACAAGACATCCTTTACCACTGAGCATCGATTAGGGACCTTAGCTGTTGATCTGGGCTGTTTCCCTTTTGACCATGGAGCTTATCCCCCACAGTCTGACTGCTACGCAATTCGCCGCGGTATTCGGAGTTTGATTGGGTTCGGTAATCCGGTAAGACCCCTAGCCCTGTCAGTGCTCTACCCCCACGGGTTAACGCGTAACGCTAGTCCTAAAACTATTTCGGGGAGAACCAGCTATCTCCGAGTTCGATTGGCTTTTCACCCCTATCCACAGCTCATCCAATGTTTTTTCAACAACAACAGGTTCGGGCCTCCACGTGAGGTTAATCACGCTTCACCCTGGCCATGGATAGATCACTCGGTTTCGGGTCTACTGCAACGGACGAACGCCCTATTCAGACTCGCTTTCGCTACGGCTCCGGCTCAACACCTTAACCAAGCCCGTTACAAGTAACTCGCAGGTTCATTCTTCAATAGGCACGCGATCAGCCATGCTTGCGCATAGGCCTTTCACGGTTTGTAGGCACGCGGTTTCATGTTCTCTTTCACTCCCCTCCGGGGGTTCTTTTCACCTTTCCCTCACGGTACTAGTACGCTATCGGTTTCCACAGCATATTTAGCCTTGGAAGATGGTCCTCCCAGTTTCAGACCGGGTTTCCCGTGCCCGGCCCTACTCACGAACAGCTCCGCGAGATCGATCGCTTTAATCTACGGGACTTTCACCCTCTGTGGTGCGGCTTTCCAGCCGGCTTCTACTAACGATCGATTTTCTAACTCGCGCTCGGAGATTCGGCTCCGAGACGGCTGCCGTACAACCCCGCTCATGCAACGCCCGAATGCTTGCACATGAACGGTTTAGGCTATTCCCTGTTCGCTCGCCACTACTAGGGGAATCTCGGTTGATGTCTTTTCCTCCGGCTACTTAGATGTTTCAGTTCACCGGGTGCGCCCACTCACGACTATTGTATTCATCGTGGTGTCCATGCCCATGACGGCATGGGGGTTGCCCCATTCGGATATCGCCGGATCATCGCTTCTTAGCAGCTCCCCGACGCTTTTCGCAGCTTGGCACGTCCTTCATCGCCTGTGGAACCAAGGTATCCACCTGCATGCCCTTATTAATTTTGACTAACGCAAAATTGCACCCCCTTGCGCATAGCGCACGACGACACCGTCATCCTGAAAATAGGATGGCTGTGTCCTCCTGAGCTGTCGAAGGAGGCCGCTTTTATGTATCGCTCTTCGCGACACATGAAAGTTCTTCTCTATACAGTTTTCAAGGATCATTGAGGGTTCACTCCCTCAAAGCTGAACAGTGCAGGCTTTAACGCATCTTGTCGGCGAGCCTCCGGCCTTACGATCGAGATGATCTTCAGACTCCTCGGCTCGCTGCATTGTCTGTGGTCGCCCTTCACCCTTCGCCCTTCGACTCCGGCGCTACGCGCCTTCGCTCAGGATGACAGCGCCTAACGGCGCTTCGCTCAGGATTACAAGGATGACACAGCTTCAGTCTGTGGTCGACTATAGGTTTAGTACGCCGTCGCGATCGTGCGAGCACGATCCAACGACATGCACTCCTTAGAAAGGAGGTGATCCAGCCGCACCTTCCGATACGGCTACCTTGTTACGACTTCGTCCCCCTTACCTAGCATACCTTAGACGCCTTGCTCCTTACGGTTGCACGGGCGGCTTCGGGTACACTAAACTCAGGTGACGTGACGGGCGGTGTGTACAAGGCCCGGGAACGTATTCACCGCAGCGTAGCTGATCTACGGTTACTAGCGATTCCGACTTCATGAAGGCGAGTTGCAGCCTTCAATCCGAACTGAGAGAGGGTTTGTGAGATTAGCTTGCCCTCGCGGGTTCGCAACTCGTTGTCCCTCCCATTGTAGCACGTGTGTAGCCCGGGACGTAAGGGCCATGCTGACTTGACGTCATCCCCACCTTCCTCCGGCTTGTCACCGGCGGTCCCGCGTGAGAGATCTTGCGACCAACACGCGGCAAGGGTTGCGCTCGTTGCGGGACTTAACCCAACACCTCACGGCACGAGCTGACGACAGCCATGCAGCACCTGTCTCTGCGTCCGGTTGCCCGGAAACCTAGTCTCCTAGGATAGCGCAGGATGTCAAGCCCCGGTAAGGTTCTTCGCGTTGCGTCGAATTAAACCACATGCTCCACCGCTTGTGCGGGCCCCCGTCAATTCCTTTGAGTTTTAACCTTGCGGCCGTACTCCCCAGGCGGGACACTTATTGTGTTAACTGCGGCACAGATGGAGTCGATACCACCTACACCTAGTGTCCATCGTTTACGGCTAGGACTACCGGGGTATCTAATCCCGTTTGCTCCCCTAGCTTTCGCTCCTCAGTGTCAGGTTAGCCCCAGATGATCGCCTTCGCCACTGGTGTTCCTCCCGATATCTACGCATTTCACCGCTACACCGGGAATTCCATCATCCTCTGACTACCTCTAGATCGACAGTTTCCACACGGATTCCCGAGTTGAGCCCGGGGCTTTGCTTGCAGACTTGTCGATCCACCTACGAGCGCTTTACGCCCAATAATTCCGGACAACGCTTGCCCCCTACGTCTTACCGCGGCTGCTGGCACGTAGTTAGCCGGGGCTTCCTCCAAGGGTACCGTCAATATCGTCCCCTTCGACAGTGGTTTACGACCCGAAGGCCTTCTTCCCACACGCGGCGTCGCTCCGTCAGGCTTGCGCCCATTGCGGAAAATTCCTCACTGCTGCCTCCCGTAGGAGTCTGGACCGTGTCTCAGTTCCAGTGTGGCTGGTCGCTCTCTCAAGCCAGCTACCCATCGCAGTCTTGGTAGGCCGTTACCCTACCAACTAACTAATGGGACGCAGTCCCCTCTCCGTGCGGATTGCTCCTTTCATCGCCTAGGGATGCCCCAGGGCGATCGTATGCGGTATTAGCTAACCTTTCGGCTAGTTATCCCCCACACGGAGGCAGGTTGACCACGTGTTACTCACCCGTCTGCCACTAGGTATTGCTACCTCGTTCGACTTGCATGTGTTAGGCACGCCGCCAGCGTTAGTCCTGAGCCAGGATCAAACTCTCCATAAAAAATTATGGAGCCTTGATGATGGCTCTCAATCTCTATTGTTGTACGAAATCTCGCGACCTCAAAAGACACTGCCATACGACGTTGTCTTAAAGACGTCGGAGACCCACAGACTTTATGCGCTTGCTGCACTGTTCAGTTTTCAAGGAGCGAACGAAAGCACCCGACCGGCCGGAGCCCCGCCCCACCGACTCGAGGTCGAGGAGCAGCGCCGGCGTCAGGGCCGACGGCTATCATATCGCCGCACTAGGGCGGTGTCAAGGAACGCCCTCCGGGGGGCCGGCCCCCTGGCTCCGCCGGGAAAACCTGCCTAGCAAGCGAAGCGTTCGTCCTTGGGGCACCGCCCGCCGTGCGGTTCTCGGTTTGCCTCGAATTCCACCAGGGGAAGCACCATGCTCGCTACACTCAAATTCCTCGGGCGAGACGAATCCGCAGCCGCCGCGGTCGAGTACGGCATTCTGATCGCGCTCATCGCCCTCATCGCCATGATCGGGATCCACCGCCTGGGGGTGCACGTCAGTGCTATCTACGACAGCGCCGGCGACCACTTAGAATCGCATTAGACGCAGTTACGGCCCGAGCATGTTATTCGACCACGTCGACGCACGCGTCAGCAGCCTAAATAAGGCTCGCCGCCTCTACAACTCCTTATTACCTGCGATGGGTTTCACCCGGATCGTGGAGGACGCCGATTCCATCTGCTACTACCGACCGGGCGAGGATCGCTCGGCGCCGTTCTTCGGGATCGACCTCGACCCGGAGCACCGGCCGAACGGCACGCGGCTCGCGCTGCGGGCCGCCAGCCGCGCGGAGGTGGACCGCCTCGCCGCGATCGCCCGTGACGCCGGAGCGACGGCGTTCGAGGCGCCGCACGTTTGCGAAGAGTACACCCCGGTGTACTACGCGGCGTTCTTCGAAGATGCCGAGGGGAACAAACTAGAGATCTGCTACAGGGAAGCCCCGGCTTAGACTTTCCTTGAGATCGACTTCGCCTGCATGAACAGCAGCAGGTAGTCGTGGCCGCCGGCCTTGCTGTCCGTGCCGGACATGTTGAAGCCGCCGAATGGATGCACGCCGACCATCGCGCCGGTGCTCTTCCGGTTGAAGTAAAGGTTTCCGACGAAGAACTCCTCGCGCGCCCGCCGGATCTTACCCTCGTCGCTCGTGTAAAGAGAGCCGGTCAGGCCGAACTCCGTGTTGTTCGCGATCCGCATCGCATCGTCGAAGTCTTTGGCCTTGATCACGGCTAGGACCGGCCCAAAGATTTCCTCCTGCGCGATCTTCGCGTCGGGGGCGACGTCGGCGATGACGGTGGGTTCCAGAAAGTACCCGTCTTGCCCGATGCGCTTGCCGCCCGAGATCAGCCGGCCTTCCGTGCGTCCCTTGTCGATGTAGCGTTCGATCGACTTCAGCGCGCCCTCGTTGACGACGGGGCCCATGTAGTTCGCGGGATCGGCCGGATCTCCGACCGCGATCTTGCCCACGCGCTGTGCCAGCTTATCGACGAACTCGTCGTAGATCTTCTCGTCCACGATTGCCCGCGAGCACGCCGAGCACTTCTGCCCTTGATAGCCGAATGCCGAGACCGCGACGCCCTCGACCGCGGCGTCGACGTCCGCGTCGGCCGCCACGACGATCGAGTCCTTGCCGCCCATCTCCGCGATCACACGCTTGATCCATTTCTGCCCGCGCTGCGGCTTGGCGGCCAGCTCGTTGATGCGCAGACCCACTTCTTTGGATCCGGTGAATGCGATGAAGCGGATCTCCGGGCTGGTCACGATGACGTCGCCGATCTGGCCGCCCGATCCCGGCACGAAGTTCACGACGCCGTCGGGCACGCCGATCTCTTGCAGCAGATCCACGAACCACGCGGCAGTGACCGCCGAATCGCTCGACGGCTTGAGCACGACCGTGTTCCCGGTAACGATCGCCGCCGCCGTCATGCCGATCATGATCGCGCCAGCGAAGTTCCACGGCGGAATCACGGCGCCGACTCCCAGCGGGATATAGACCAGCTCATTGCGCTCGCCGTCGAGCGGAACGACCGGCTGCGGACGCGCGAAACGCAGCGCCTCGCGCGCATAAAACTCCAGGAAGTCGATCGCCTCGGCGATGTCCCCGTCGGCCTCAATCCAGCTCTTGCCTACCTCGTAGACCAACAGCGCGTCGTAACGGAAGCGCCGCTCGCGCAGCAGCTCCGCTGCCCGAAAGATGTAGCTCGCGCGCTCCGCCAGCGTCAGCCGCTTCCACGATTCGAAGGCCTGCGCCGCCGCTGCGATCGCCTCGACCGCCTGCTCTTTGGAGGCGCTGCTGACGAGGCCGATGACCTGCTTCGGATCCGCCGGATTGATCGACCGGATCTTCTTCTCTGTCTCGATCTTGCGGCCGCCGATTACGAGGGGATACGAGCGCCCGAAATCTCGCCGCACCGATTCGAGCGCGGCCTGCATCGCTGACGCGTCGGCCGGATCGCTGAAGTCGTTGACCCGCTCGTTGGTAAAGGGCGCCACCGTATCGGGGCCGTGTGTCGTCATCGTCGTCATGCGGCTATACTACCAGAGAACCCGCGCTGCGCCTTTGCGATGCGGGGGGCCTGGTTTCTGCCCAGCGAAACTTCCGATTCGTGACGCAACTGCGCGCCGTCGCCATTGCGGCCTTCTTCCTCGGCATCGGGATGGCGGGTCAGCCGTTTGCGCTGCGGCAAGCCCTGCTCGCGCTGGCGCTCCTGCTGCTCCTTGCGATCGCGCTCGAAGCGCGCTCCTCGCCGCTGGTCATCTTCCTCTTCGCCTTTGCGGGCGTGCTGCTGACCTGCTACCTGCAGCACGGCGAGATCTATCCGGGTACCGGCATCGTCGGACTGGGTTTGGGAGGGCTCGCCGCGTCGTCGTTCGGCCGCCGGACCGCGCCCGGGGCGGTCGCCATACTCGGCACCCTCGTGGGCACCGGCATCTTCTTCCTCTTATAGGACGGCGTGGCCGGCGGCGCCGCGCCGCAGCGCGCCGACGAGCGCCTTCGGGTCGTCGGACTGCATCAGCGCCTCGCCGATCAGGAATCCGCGCGCCCCGGCGGCGCGGAGCCGGGCGACGTCCGAGGCGTCGCGCATGCCGCTCTCGCTGACCGCGAACACGCCTGCGGGCACCTTCGGCAATAGATGTTCGCTCACCGCGAGGTCCGTTTCGAGCGTGCGCAAGTTCCGATTATTGATGCCCACCAAGGTTGCGCCGGCCGCGACCGCGCGGCGCAGCTCGCGCTCGTCGTGCACCTCCGCCAGCACGTCGAGACGATAGAGTCGCGCCTCGTCCATGCACTCGCCTAAGACCGCGTCGTCCATTCCACCCACGATCAACAGCACGCAGTCCGCGCCGTAGGCGCCGGACTGCGCAATTTGATAGCGGGTCCACATGAAGTCCTTGCGTAGCAGCGGGCACCCGCTGACGGCGCGAACCGCGTCCAGGTACGAGAGCTCTCCGAGAAAGTGGTCGCGCTCGGTCAGCACGCTGATCGCGTCGCTGCCGGCGGCGTCGTAGGCGCGCGCGATGGCCTCGACGTCGAAGCTGCGCGCAATCAATCCGGCCGACGGCGAAGCCCGCTTGATCTCCGCGACGATCGCGTTGCCGGAGGCGCGTTGCAGCGCCGCGAGAAAGCCGCGGCGCTCGCCCATCCGCGCGAGGGCGCGCGCGCGCAGGGCATCGAACGGCTCCCGCTGCTGCTCTTGCTCGAGCGTCGCCGCCCTCGCGGCGTAGATCTTCTGCAGGGTGTCAGCCATCGAAAAAAATTGCGGCTATGTCGGCGTCGACGTCGGGTTCGGCGATCCCGACGGAGTCGTGGACGGCGTGGGCGTCGGTGCCGGGGCGGGGCCGACGGTGACGGTTGAGCCGACGGCCGAGTGCACGATCGTGACGTTCTTGCCGGTGGTGCCCGATCCGAACGGGATCTTGCGCGTGTACCTTCCGTTACGATTCGCGCGCTGCTGGTTGGGATTCCACGTATCGTCCAGCGCGCTCACGGTCTCGTTCCGGCGCGTGACGAAGATCTCCGTGGTTCGAGCGCCGATGAAATCGTTGCCGCCGCTCGAGCCCGCGACGCCGCCGCCGAAATCGATGCCTCCGCGTATCGAGCTCGGAACGACCGGAACGAACGAATCGGTGTACGCGTATCCCTGGCGCGCGAAGGTCTCGCCGGACACATTGACGTTCGCGCTCCCGTCCGTCAGGATGTCCGCCAGCTTCGCGCCGATGGTGCTGTCGCCGCGGCCGCTGTGCGTCAGCGTGATCGATGGAACTCCCGAGGAGGGTGACGCGGTCGGAAGGGGCACCGTCAGCGCCCCGATCCCAAAGCCGTTCCCGCGGATCTGGCACGAGTCGCAGGTCAGCGTCCCGCTCGCCACGAGCATGCCGTTGAGGTTGTTGGCTCGCGAGACGATCCCGGCGCCGAAGCTCGCCGTCAATCCCGAGAGCGTGCCGATGACGTCGACCGACGCGTAGAGAGCGCGCGAGTTCGGCAGCCTCACCTGTGAGGCCCCGACGTAGAGGCTGCCCAGCGTGACGCTCGCCGGAGGGACGACCTCGACGGTCGTGTAGACGCTGTGTCTCGCCGTATGAACGATGCGCTCGAAAATCGTATCCTCGCCGAAGCCGTTGACGAAGGAGCCGCCATTAACGCCGGCGCCGTAGTTCGTTCCAGTGACAGAAACGCTCTTCTGCACGACGATGGGGAACTTCTCGCCGTTCGCGGCGTCGTAGTCCCCGGCCCCGAGGAAGATCGTGACCCCGTTCGGCGACAGCGACTTCGCGGCGTCCAGCACCGCCACAGCCTTGGTCAGCGTCTTGAACGGGTTGCTCAGGCTACCGTTGCCGCTCGTGTCGCTTCCCGTGCTCGCGCTAACGTAAATCGACGTCAGCGGTGCGAGCGTCGGCGTGACCGGACCCGGCTGGCCCCAGCGCGTGCAGGCCGTGCCCCCGACGATTCCGGCCAGGGCGCTTGCAGCGACCGCCGTGAGAAACAGCCGCGAGAACCAGACTCGGTACATCGCAGGGCCCCTTTGCCGCGCCGCGCCGTAGAACCTCGGGGAGTCGTTCCAGGCCCCCCTGAAGAGATGAAGCGATGGTTAAGAAGCCGGTGCGTTCCATCGTCGCCGCGATCTCCGCCGCGGCCGCTCGCTGGAGCGGCGCGGACTTCGCGCCGCGCGTTCGTGCGCGCGACGCCGTGAGCGCGAGGATGGGGTACTCGCCCGCGACGGTCGAGTATGCGTTCGATAGCCTCTTTGGCTCGCTGCGTCGCGACGCAATCGAGGCCGTCATCGCCGACGAGCTCGGATGCCTCGACGCGCTCGATCGCTTTGTGGAACGCGCCGGCCGGCCACACGCGCGTGCCCTACCGATCGGGCGCGTCTGCGTGCTGTCGAGCCAAACCACGATCGGGGTCGCGATCGTCCCGGCGGTCTTCGCGCTATGCGCGAAGTGCGACGTACTCGTCAAGGATCGGGACGATCGTCTCGTTTCAGCGTTCTTCTCGACACTGGCCGAAGAGCTGCCGGAGCTCAGCGCATCCGCCACAGCGATGCCCTGGAACGGCGAGCGGCCGGCGTTCGATCTCGGCGGCTTCGCCGCCGTGGTCGCATTCGGCGCCGACGCGACGGTCGCGGCGATCGGAGCACGGCTGCCGCACTCGACGCGCTTCATCCCGTTCGGATCCAAAGCGAGCGCTGGATACGTGCCGCGCGAGGCGCTGAGAGATTCAGCCGCTGCGCGCGCGGCCGCGCGCGGCGCCGCTACCGACCTGCTGCTGTACGAGACCGAAGGCTGCCTATCGCTGCACGCCCTTTTCGTCGAGCGCGGCGGCGACGTCTCGCCGGAACGATTTGGCCGATTGCTCGCCGATGCTGTTACGGCGGCATCCAACGAACTCGCCGTCGGACGACTCGACGAACGCCGCATCGCGCGGCTCGCGATGGCCCGCGACATGGCTGCATTTCGCGCGGGCTCCGGTACTGTGACGATGGGCGGTGCGGAATCGACGTATCTGCTCGTCATGGATCCGCCGTGGGACGAGCCGCCGCCGTTCATCTCTCGGACGCTTCCGGTTCGCGCGGTCGACGAGCCGTCGCAGGTTGCCGAGTACTTCGGGCGCCACGGTGTAGCCCTCGAAGCGTTCGCCCTCGGCGCGGCGCGCCCCGACCTGATCGACGCCGCGCTGCGCATGGGCGCCGCGCGCGTGGCGCATCTCGGCGCGCTGCAGGCGCCGGTCCTCGGCGATTTTCACGGCGGCCGTCCACGCATCTCGGAATTCGTGCGCTGGGTCAGCAACGAGACGTGAGCCGCATACCCGGCCCGCGCAGCAAGGCGCTCGCGAGCCTCCTGCAGCGGTACGAGTCTCGCAACGTCACTTTTCTGGCCGACGATTTTCCGGTGTTTTGGGACGCGGCGAGCGGCGCGACGGTGGCGGACGCCGACGGCAACGAATACATCGATTGCACCGCGGCGTTCGGCGTGGCCAACGTGGGGCATTGCAATCCGCGCGTCGCCGAGGCCATTTCGCAACAGGCGCGGCGGCTGATGCACGGCATGGGCGACGTCCATCCCACGGAGTTGCGCGTGCGGCTCTTCGAGCGCCTCGCCGGCATCCTACCGGCGCAACTGGAGAAGAGCTTTCTCGCAACGACGGGCTCCGAGGCGATCGAGGCCGCGCTGAAGACCGCGATCCTCGCGACCGGAAAGACGCGTTTTGCTGCGTACCGCGGCGCGTACCACGGTCTGTCGTTCGGCGCGCTGGCCGTCGGCGGCATCGAGCGCTTTCGCCGGCCGTTTGAACGCGTGCTGATCGGCGAGCCGCTACTACTCGATTATCCGCGCGACGGCGCAATCTCGGGCGACGCAGCGGCCGAGAACGCGCGCGAGCTGCTCGCACGACACGACGATCTCGCTGCGCTGCTGATCGAGCCGATCCAGGGACGTGCCGGCTGCGTCGTCCCGCCGTCCGGTTATCTCTCGGCGCTGCGCGACGTCTGCGACGATTTGCGCATCGTCATGATCGTGGACGAGATCTTTACCGGCTTCGGTCGTACGGGTAACTGGTTCACGATCGAACGCGAGGGCGTGGTTCCCGACATCGTGTGCATCGGTAAGGCGATGGCATCGGGACTGCCGATGAGCGCCACCGTTGGGCGCGCAGCGGTCATGGATGCGTGGCCGCCCTCCACCGGCGAGGCGCTGCACACCTCCACGTATCTCGGCAGTCCGCTGGGCTGCGCGGCCGCGCTAGCCACGATCGACGAGCTCGAGCAAAACGCGCTTCCAGCGCGAGCCGCAATGCTCGGCGACCGGCTCGGCGAGAAGCTTCAGACTCTGCGCGCTTACGACAGCGTGCGCGACGTTCGAGGCCGCGGATTGCTCTGGGGCGTCGCGCTCGCGGACGCGGCGACGGCCAACGCGGTCGTGAAGCGCTCGCTTGCGCGCGGCGTCATCCTATTACAGTCGGGAACCGACGGCGACGCGATCTCGATCTCGCCGCCGCTCGTCATCGAGGAATCGCAGCTGATGCGCGCGATCGCCGTTCTCGAAGAGGCTATCGCCGCGAATCGTTGAGGTGACGCCACAGGATCCCGAGCGCCGCGGTCGTTGCGCGTCTCGCGATCGCATCGCGATCGCCGCGGAGCTGCAGCTGCCACGCGCGCGTCTCCCCGTCGTCGAGAGCGATCCAGACCAGGCCGACCGGCTTCTCCGGCGTGCCGCCTTCCGGGCCGGCGATGCCGGTCGTCGATAAGCCCAGGCCGGCGCCGAGACGCTCGCGCGCGCCGCGCGCCATCTCGCGCGCTGCCTCCTCGCTCACCGCGCCACGCGTGCTCAGCGTTTGGGCATCGACGCCCAGCTGCGAGATCTTGACGTCGTTGTCGTACGCGACGACACCGCCCCTGAAGCTCAGCGAGGCTCCAGGCACGCTCGTCAGCGCCGCAGACACCAGGCCGCCAGTGCACGACTCCCCGACGGCCAGCGTTCGGCCCCGCTCGCGCAGCAGCGCGAGAGTCGCGCTCGCCGGGGTCGCGTCGTCGCGACCGAAGACGTGACCCAACAGCCGCCGCTCGATGTCGTCCTGCAGTGGCGCGATCATCGCCTCGGCCTCCCTCTCCGAAGCGGCCTTCGCCGTAACCTTCACATCGGCGCGGAAGTCGTGCGCCAGCACCGCGACCTTCGGGTTCTCGAAGCTGCGAAACAGATCGTCGATGCGATGGTCGATCTCCGATTCGCCGATCCCGATCGTGTGCAGCACGCGCGTGTAGATCCGTTCGCGTGCCCCGAATCTCTCGCGCAGAAACGGCACGACCTGGCCCTCCAGCATCGGCTTCATCTCGCGCGGCACTCCCGGCATGCACGCGACGAACCTCTTGCTCGTCGCGAAGGCGATGAAGCCGGGCGCCGTTCCGTTCGGGTTATCGAGCGCGCGGCTTCCCTTCGGAAGCTCTGCCTGTTTGCGGTTGTTCGGGCGCATCGGCCGGCCGTGCGCCGCGAACACCGCCTCCATGTGCGCGAGCGCCGGCTCGTAGAGCTCCACGCCGAGGCCTAGCGCGTCGCACACCGCCTCTTTGGTGAGGTCGTCGATCGTCGGGCCGAGACCGCCGGTCGTGATGACGCCTTCGGCGCGGCCCAGCGCGGAACGAACGGCCGCCGCGATCCGCTCGCGATTGTCGCCGACGGCATGCGTCGCGTGGACATCGATGCCGGCCTCGGCGAGGCGCGCAGCGATGAACGCCGTGTTCGTGTCGACGAGCTGCCCGAGCATGATCTCGGTGCCGACGGCGATGAGCTCAACGCTCGGCATCGGTCTCGTCGAGCCAGGCCGGATACAAGAATCGTACATCCGCCTCGAATCCGCGCGCGGCCTCGATCATCGCGCTGCGCCGCACGTCCGATTCTTCGGGCCGCGGATGCGCCGCGTGAGTCCGGCCGCGCATTTCGGCAAGCCGTCCAACGAAACGCGCGAAGCGCGCGTCCATGGCCCGTTGCAGCGCGTTCTTCAAGATCTTCCCGACGCGCGGCGCCAGGCCGGCGGTCGAGATCGCCACGCGCACCGGCCCAGCCTTCGCGATCGCCGCCATCGCGACGAAGCCGTAGCGCGGCTGATCGATGCAGCACAGCAGGAAGCGATCGCGGTCGGCGAGCGCGCGCAGGCGCGCCGACAGCGCCGCGTCCTGGGGCGTCGATATCACGAAGAACGCTTCGGCGAGGTCTTCGTCGCGTAACTCGCGCGGATCGTAGACGCGCACGACCTCGGCACCCGTCTCGCGCAGGGCAGCCTCCTTTTCGACGGCCTCGCGATCCTCGGCGCCGCCGATCACCACGCAGCGGCGCCCATCCAAATTGAGACCGACAGGGAAGAAGGGTTTTCGCATGGCGAGCGCGGTCAAAAGTCGACCGGACGAAGGTAGAACTCATTGATCGCGGTGTTGCTCAGCATCGCCGTCGTCGGCAGGTGCCGCTTCCAGTGCGTCGCGTCGACGCGCCCGCGTACCAGCGCCACCTGTGCCGGCGAGAAGCCGCGCTCGACGAGCTGCAGGTCGGAGTAGCCGAGCAGGATGAGATTCAAGATCGCGTCGGCATCCCGGTAACTGATGCCGAGATCGGCCTCGTCCGTCTGATCGGCCTCGAGATCCGCGGTCGGCGCCTTCTCGATCAATCGCTCCGGCACGCCGAGATAGCGCGCGAGCTCCCACACCTGGCTCTTCAGCAGGTCGCCGATGGGATTGACCGGAGGCGTGTCATCGGCATGCCACGTGAAATATCCGAGAAGCCGCTCCGTTTTGTTTCCGGTGCCGATCGGCAGGGCTTCCAGCTTCGCCGACTGGTCGAACAGCACGACCATGCGCGTCCGGGCCATGACGTTGCCGCGCCGGCGCGCATCCGCATCCGGCTCGTATTCGAGATAGCCGTCGACAGCGGCGCTGATGTCGATCGTCGCGCAGTGAATTCCGAGCGCGTCGACCACGAACGCGGCGTCGGCCAGGCTCGATGCTTGCGACGTCTTGTACGGCATGCGGAGCGCGTAGACGTTCTCGGGACCGAGCGCCCGCGCGCACAGAAACGCCGTGACCGCGGAATCGACCCCTCCCGAAAGTCCGAACACCGCTCGGGGGATTTTCCGCCGCACGACGAGCTCGTCGCGCAAGAACGCGACGAGCCACTCCGTGGCGACCGCCGCGTCGATGCGCGGAGGGCCCGGAACCGCTACGGGCGGCTCAACGATCGGCAGCACGGCCGCCTCGCGGCAACGGCAGTTCTTCATCCAAGAGGAGATCCGGCAGCGCCGAGCCCAGGTCGCCGAGCAGCGGAAGGCTCGCGCGCGCCAGATCGATCTCACGCAGGTCGAGATCGCAGCGTAGGATGCACGGCTCGAACGGCGGCGCCTCCACGAGCACGCTGCCCCGCGGATCGATGACGCACGACGTGCCGCTCATTCCCTTTCCGCCCTCGAACCCGGTCAGCCCGGCGTACAGCACGAAGATCCCGTGCTCGATCGCCGCGAGCCTCAGCATCTCGCGCCACTGTGCGATGCTCCCGAGCTCGCCGTCGTTCTCGATGCCGCGGCCCGGCGATGCGCTGGGCACGATGAGTACGCGTGCACCCTTGATCGCGGCGATGGTGGGAACGATCGCGTGACACGCGTCCTCGCAGATCAAGAGAGCCATGCACCCGAAGCGCGTCTCGAAGACGCCCAGGTTGTGCCCGCGCGACAGGAAGCGCTCCTCGTCGAACACGCCATACGTCGGCAAAAACATCTTGCGATGCAGATGCACGATTCGCTCGCCGTCCGGCGTGACGTGGAGGTAGACCGCGCTGTTATAGTACGTCCCCGCGTCGTTCTCGTAGAACCCCGCGGCGATGTCCACGGCGCGGCCGGCGCAGGCGCTGCGCCAGATGCCGGCGAGGTCGCGAGCGAAGCGCGCGGCCTCTAGCGCCAAGTCGTACACCGCGCCCTCGAGAAAGTACCCGGTCAATGCCGCTTCGGGAAGGACGATCAGGTCGGGCGGATCGCCGGCCAGCTGCGTGAACGCCTCCGCCGTTCTCGCTACGTTTCGCGCGTATTGTCCCTTCGCCGGCTTCGTCTGCAGGATGGCAACCCGCAATCGATTGGGAGCCGCGCTCACGGCACGCGCTCGGCCGGGATACTAGTCGCCATTTCTACCTGCTCGTCTCCCGGAATCTTCATGCCCAGCTGCGCCGCGCAGAGCTCTGCAGGATACGTCCAGATTTCCGCGAGCGTCGGATGCAGGTGCGGGATGCGCATGAACTGATCCACGGTCGACCCGAAGCTCATCGCGACGATCACCTCGTGGATCAGCTCGGACCCTTGCGGCCCGATCACGGCGGCGCCCAACATGCGGCCGCTGCGGCTGTCGGCCATCATCTTCACGAAGCCCTTGGTCTTGGCCAAGCACTGCGCCTTGCCGTGCTCGGCGAAGTCGTATCGGCCCCTGACGTACGCGATGCCTTCGCGCTGCAGGTCCTTCTCGCTCATCCCGACCGCCGCGACCTGCGGATCGGTGAAGACCGTGTAGGCTCCCACGAGATGATAGTCTGCCGCCTCGCCCGCATTCGTGCAGGCGTTGCGCGCGGCGACCTCGCCTTGATAGATCGCAACGTGCACGAGCATATATTCCCCGGTAACGTCGCCCACCGCGTACACGTTGGGATTCGTCGTCCGCAGGGTTGCGTCGACCGCGATTCCGCTGCGCGCTCCGTAGGCGACCCCGGCCTGCTCCAAGCCGAGCCCCGCGACGTTGGGCACGCGTCCGAGCGCGTAGAAGATCGCCTCGCCCGAGGCTTCGCGCTCCGTGCCGTCGGCGACGTAACGCACGACCTTCTCCGCGCCGCGCCGCTGCGCGCTCACGAGCGTCGCGTGTCTCACGACCGCGATCCCCTCGTCGCGGAAATAACCCGTCAGCGCGTCGCCGACGTCGTCGTCGCTCTGCGTCAGGAGGTGACCGCTGCGGATCAGCATCGTGGTTCGTGCCCCCATTCGCGACAGGAACTGGCCGAGCTCGCACGCCGTGTAGCCTCCGCCGAGCACGACGGCGGACGTCGGGATCTCCTCGAGCTCCAGTACTTCGTCGCTGTCGACATAGCCCGTCTCCGCGAGGCCGGGGAGCGCCGGCGGAGCGACGACGCTGCCGGTTGCGACGACGAACGTCGGCGCCTCTAAGATCGTCTCGTCGCCGACCGCGACCCGCGTCGGCGAAAGGAATCGAGCCGCGCCGAAGTAGAGCGGGAATGCCTCGATGCCCTCGATGCGATAGTCGGCGAACTCTTGCACCAGCGCGCGCTTGCGCGCCGCAATAAACCCCATCCGTACGCTGGCTTCCTCGACGTCTATTCCGAGGGCACGCGCGTCGCGCGCATCCTGCAGCGCATCGCTCGAGGCTAAGAGCGTCTTGCTGGGCATGCAGCCGCGCAGAATGCACAGGCCGCCGAGCGGCCCGGAGTCAACCAGCGCCACATCGCAACCGACGTCGCGCGCGGTCCGGGCGGCGGCGTATCCCGCCGAGCCCGCACCGATGACGATCAGCTCGTGCCGGCGCGAGCGGCTTTCCATCAACGCCCGGCCGGACGCGCGCCGAGCCGGTGTGTCGATTCGATGAAGCGGACCGTCCCGCTCGAGTGAACCAGGATCGAGTGCGTCCACGCCTGATTGCCGAAGAAACGCACCCCGCGGACGAGGTCGCCGTCGGTAATTCCCGTCGCACAGAAGATCACGTCCTTGCTGCGAACGAGGTCGTCGAGCTCGAGTACGCGCTCGAGATCGCCGAAGCCCATATCGATCGCGCGCTGCGCCTCCTGCGGGTTGCGCGGCTGGAGGCGACCCATGAAGTTCCCGCCGAGACACTTGATCGCGGCGGCCGCGAGCACGCCTTCCGGCGCGCCGCCCGTTCCCATCGCGACGTGAATGCCCGTCGACTCGATGGCCGTTGCTATGCACGCGTCGACGTCGCCGTCGGATATCAAGCGAATGCGCGCGCCGGCGTCGCGCACGTCACGGATGAGGTCGGCGTGGCGGGGACGATCGAGGATGATCACGCAGACGTCGTTGATCGGCTTGTCCAACGCGTTGGCGACCGCCTCGAGATTCTCGTGCACCGGCGCGTCGATGTACACGTACGGGGCCGCTTTGTGCCCGACCGCGAGCTTCTTCATATAGGTATCGGGCGCGTGCAACAGCGTTCCGCGCTCCGCGATCGCCATTACCGCGATCGCGTTGGGGAGCCCGTTCGCCACGAGGTTGGTGCCCTCGACCGGATCGACGGCGATGTCGACCTCTTTCCCACCGCTGCCCACCTCCTCGCCGATGTAGAGCATGGGGGCCTCGTCGCGCTCGCCCTCGCCGATAACGATGCGGCCCGAAATCTCCATCTCGCCGAGCGCCTCGCGCATGCGCTCCACGGCGGCGCCGTCCGCGGCGTCGCGCTCGCCACGCCCCATCCAACGCGACGCCGCGAGAGCCGCGCTTTCGGTGACCTTGACGAAATCGAGCGAGTGAACCGGGTGGTCCAGCACCGTCCGCATCATCGGCCGTGCCATCGCCGGTGACCTACAAAGGGATGCGGCTCATTTCCTCTTAAACACAGTCACCGCGTGTCCGCCGGTACCCAACTCTCGCCATCGTTCTATTCGCGCCTCTTCCGCCCGAGCGACTTGCTGATCGCCGGGTGGGCGGCGCTCGTCGCCGTCGTGCTCGCGGGGCTCACGCTCGGTTTCTTCGCGTGGTATGCGCTGATCGTTCCGCGCCACCACGGAGCCATCGGCGAGCTCGGGCTGCTGACCGGAACGATCGGCGGCATCGCGCTCGCCGTCGCGGCCTGGATGGCCTACTCGCGTTACTTCTCTCGCCGCGCCGGCATAACGCTCGAGCGTTCGTTGCGCTACGATGCGATGACGTGGCCTCCGTTTCTGATTCTCTGGGTCACGTTCGTCGTCGCACCCCAGCTCACGCACGGCGCGCGGTTGTTCCTCGTTGCCGTCGCGCTTTGCTGCGTCGGCAAGGTGCTGATCGCGGCACGCTTCAACCAGACGGTTCGCGAGGTCCTCATCGACTTCGCCGCCACGCGGCTCGCGATTATCGTGATCGCGGAACTGGCCGCGGTCATCATCGTCCAGCGCGCCGGAACGCACGTCCAGGAGTCGTCGCACATCCTGCTCGCCGTCTGGGGCCGCTGGGACGCCGTCCACTACCTCAACATCGCGACGCTCGGCTATCAGGGAACGGACATGGCGTTCTTCCCGCTCTACCCGCTGCTGATTCGAATCGTTGGCTCGCTCGCCGGCAATCACCTGATCGCCGGTCTGCTCATTTCGAACGCGTCCTTCTTCTTTGGCCTGCTGTACTTGTACAAGCTCCTCGAGCACGAATACGATCGCGCGGTCGCTCGCCGGGCCATCTTTTACGTCTCGATCTTCCCCACGGCCGTGTACTTCACGGCGGTCTATTCGGAATCGCTCTTCTTCATGCTGACCGTCGCGTCGTTCTATTACATGCGCTCGCGGCAGTGGTGGATGGCCGGAATCTTCGGATTCTTCGCCGCGTTGACTCGCGTCGAGGGCATCCTTCTCATCGTGCCGTTCGTCATCGAGTGGATGACCCAGGAGCGGCCGCTTCGTCCGCGGGCGCTCCGCGATCTCGCCGCGGGAGCGCTCATCCCGCTCGGGCTCGCGATCTACATGGCCTACCTGTGGGTGCTCCGTGCCGACCCGCTGTACTTCTCGCACGTGCAGATTCACTGGAATCGGCACCTCGCGCCCCCGTGGGTCAGCCTCGCCAACGCATTCGGGAAGCTCGCGCACCACGCCGGCGCTCAGCTCGTCGCGAATCAGTCGCTTGAAATTGCATTCACGCTGCTAATGATCTTCGTGCTGCTCGCCGGATTGCACAGCCTGCGGCCCTCGTACATCGCGTACATGGCCTTGTCGATCCTCGTGCCGATGTCGACCTCGAACCTGATGTCGATGCCGCGCTTCGCGCTGGTGCTCTTCCCGATGTTCGCAATTTTGGCGCGTTGGGGCGACCGGCCGTGGGTCAACAACGTGATCCTCGCGTTCTCGCTTCCGCTGCTCGGCCTGTTTACGGTGCTCTTCGCCGACTGGTACTGGGTTGCGTAGCGTGGTCGCGTCGCTCTATCGGCGCCGCGGCGTCCGCCAGTTCGTCAAATTCGGCATCGTCGGCGCGTCCGGCTTCATCGTCAACCTCGCGATCTTCACCCTGCTCCAGCGCCTCGTTCCAAATCATGCGCAGGCTTTGCAGTACAGCGTTATCTACACCGTGGCGTTCCTGGCCGGAGGCGTCTCCAACTACTACCTCAATCGCATCTGGACGTTCCGTTCGACCGGCCACGCGATGCGCGAGGGCGCCCAGTTTTTGAGCGTGTCTGGCGTGGCGCTCGTCGTAGGCCTCGTCGTGTCGGCGTTCGTTAGCCGCTGGCTGGGTCACGGGCACCGCACCTGGTTCGTCGCGACGCTGGCCGGTATTTTCGTCAACTTCTTTCTGAACAAATATTGGACGTTCCGCCACATCGATTGACAAAACCTGGCCTATATTGGTATGCCGGGTTGGTTACGATTGTCCTCATCGGGCTCGCGCTGCGGCTGCACGGCATTCATAATCCGTTGCTCGATCACCCGGGATGGCGCCAGGGCGACACCGCCGCGATCGCGCGCAACTTCGCGGGGCTACAGTTCGATATTTTGCGCCCGCAGGCGATGTACGACGGGCCGCCCCCGAACTACGTCGAGCTCGAGCTGCAGATCGTTCCGTTTATCGTTGCGATCTTGTACAAGATCTTCGGCATTCACGAAGTCTTCGGGCGACTGGTCAGCATTGCGTTTAGCTTGGCGACGATTGTGACGTTGGGGTATTTCGCGCGGTGGCTGTTCGGCGGCGCGGTCGCGGGGCTGGTGGCGGCCTTCTTCTATGCCGTCTTTCCGGGCAGCGTCTACTACGGCCGCACGTTCATGCCCGACGCGGCGATGGTGTTCTTTCTCACCGCCGCGCTCTATGCGACGGCGCGACACCTCAGCGGAGAACGGGCGCCTGGCGGGGGCGGGCTGGCGTGGCCTACCATTCTGCTCACGCTCGCGTATCTTGCGAAGCCGGTCGCAGTGCTGGCGCTCGCCCCGGTCGCGGGGATGCTCTGGCAGCGTTTCCGGGCGCGACAGCCGCTGCCTCCGCTACCGGTAGTCGTCCTGATCGTGGTTCCGCTGCTGGTCCTGTGGCTCTACGACCGGCGCGTCGCGTCATATGCGGAGTGGCACTGGACCAGCGGGATCACGCGGCTGCACGTCCTGCCCGCCCTGATCACGGCCTTCGAGCACGCCGGCGCGTTTGCGGCCAAGGCCTCGCAGTTCTCCGCGGCGCTCGGCATGCTGCCCGGCACGATGCTGGGCAAGGTCGCGTTCGTAACGTCGATCGTGGCCTTCTGCGCTCTGCCCTGGGTCGACGCGCGCAGCAAGGCGTTGCTGTGGGGCTGGCTCGCGGGCGGGCTGGCGTACGCCTACGTCGTAGTGACGGTCGAGCGAGTGGACTACTATCTCTATCCGTTGCTGCCGCTCTGCGCGCTCGCCGTCGGAGGTGCCCTGACGCAATACGTGTCGGCCGTGCGCCGCGCGGATGCGGCGCCCGCGGCGCGTTACGCGTTGATTTCGCTAGCGCCCGTGGTCGCGATCGCCGTGCTCGTTCAGAGCCGCGCCGCCGTTGCGGCGTACTACCGCTACGACAAGCAGGTCTACCGCAACGCCGCCGCGCTGAACGCCGCGCTGCCGAAGGACGCGATCGTCGTCATCGGCCACTACGGCCCGAACGTGCAATACTACATCGATCGCTTCGGCTGGGAGGAAGACCCGGCGGTGTGGACGCCGTTCGACGAGGAGAGCGCGATCCGCAAGGGCGCTCGGTACTTCATCTCGATTGAGGATCGACGCATGCGAGCCAACCGCGACCTGTGCGTCTGGCTGCAGCGCTTCCCGGTACGGGCCGAGCTCGGAGCGTGGCCCGTTTACCAAACGGATCCGGCACTTGCCTCGCCCGCCGGCAACGGGTTGTGGCGCGCATTTCGCTCGGCCGAGCGCGCCGGAACCGCGCGCGCATTCCTCGAGCGCCACGGTCTGTGCGGCGTTACGATCCGATCGCCTTGAACGTCTCGATCAGCGACCGAAAGGCCTCTGGTTCGACGGCGATGCTGCCGCGATATGGAAAGTCCAGCGAGAGCACGAGGAACAGCACCAGACCGATCATGAGGCTGAGTGCGCCGATCATGAGCTGCTGCATGATCGCGCGGTCGAAGCCAAAGAAATAGGTGAAGGCCACGGTCAAGTACGCGCCGACGATCAGCACGGCCCACAGGATCCCGTTGATACCATTGAAGTCGATAGTGAGGCGCGTCTGCCGATCCATCAGGGCGGTGTCCATGGCGGTGAGCATCTGCGCCTGAACGTCTTGCTGCTGCGGCGATGACGCGGGGAGCGCGCGCACGTCGCGATCGACGGCCTCCAACAAGGCGTCGGAGATCGGCGAGCGCGCGCCGCGGCGCATTTGCGGCCACTCGTGATCGATGACCGAGCGCACGTATGCCCGAAGCGTAGAACGCAGCTCGTCGCGAGCGCCCGGGAAAGAGCCGGCATCGCGATACACCGTCGCGAGCGATCCGGCCTCATCGTATGTGCGTTCCTCCGCTTGCTGAAAGCGCTCCCAGACGCCGAAGGCAATAAACGCCAGCAACACCGCGTAGATCACGCCGATCACCGCTAGGATGAAGCCGGCGCGGTCGTTGTGCGCCGCGCGGATCTCCAGCGAGGTAAACGTCGCCACGAGGTAGCCGACGAACAGCGTGGACAGGAGGAAACCGCCGACGATCACGACCCCCGCCCAGAATGTGGACAGCGATTCGAGCCAGGCGATCACGGCAGCGGCAGCAGCGAGGCGGCGCCGAACGTGGTCGATTCGGCCGGCGTTTCCGGGACGCCCGAGCTCACCAGCTGCCGGTACACGATGAGCCGATTCGTGTCCTTGGACAGCTCGAGCTGCATTTCGTAGCTGCGCTTGATCGCCGCGGTCAGCTCGTTGGTGTCGAACGTATAGCCGAAGCGCTTGAGGTCTCGCAGCAGCACGGCATTCATCGCGTTGAGTTGCGCGTACGCCCTTTGAATCTCGAGCCCGGCCGTATGATACGTGGGGTAGTTCGTCAGCACGATCTCGCGCTGCAGCTTCGCCTGCTCGATGGCCGCCTTGAGGGCGGCGAGCGGCGCGCTCTCTGGATCCACCGTGAGCCCGGCGTCCACGGTCCCCAAGGCGTCGTCGAAGCTCCCCTTGCCGTACTGCAGCCGCGCCAGTTCGGCGGCCGCATCGACGTAGCCCGTGCGCGCCCTCGGGTCCTTCGGGTCGACGCGAAGTGCGAGGCGATACGCCAGCTCGGCGTCGTGAACGTCGCCGTGAAGCATCGCAACGTCGCCCTGATGGACGCGCGTGTTGACGATCCAACGCTCGATCGAGCCGGCGCAGCCCGCGAGCAGCGCCGCGGCGCACGCCGCGGCGACGAATCTACAAACGAACATGCGCGGCAAATCGAGCCACCACTTCGATAATTACTGCAGCCGGATAGAGAATCACCTGCGACAGGAGCGAACCGGCGATGGCCGTCAGCGACAGATAGAAGACCATCGAGCGCACGTCCGCGACGCTGCGCTTACCGTGGATCGCCTGATCGCTGATCATCGACGAGGTCGGGTCAACGAACAGCGTAAAGGCGACGGTCCCGATGCCGTTGATCACGCCTGAGAGGCCGACCGCGGTTCGCGCGACGTTCGTATCGAAGACCGATGCGAGGTACGAGGCCTGCACGCCGATGGCGTACACGCACATCACGACGACGTTGAAGATCAGCAGCCGCTTGGGCAGTGCGCGCCAATCGAACGATCGGAGCTGGGCCCACGATGGCAACCGCTGCGAACGCAGCACGTCGGCGATCACCGCCGGCGCCAGCAGTCGGGCGAGCGAATGCGGCACGGAACCGCGGGCCTCGAACGAATGCACGCCGCGCCGAAACAGATAGGTGAACATCGGCAAGAGCAGGGCAAAGACGATCATCCCGGCGGTGCCGGCGAGCACGATGAGCCGAAGCTGCAGCTCGAACACGTGCTGCCAGACCGCAACGTTCGCGACCGCGTTTCCCGCCTCGTCGGAGAGGGGACCGACGAAGAACAACATGAGGAGGTTCGCGAGCCGGCCGGTCGTGACGAACAAATTGAAGAGCGAGATCGACGTCGCGATCCGCTTCGTCTGAACCCCGGCCAGCCGCGCCGAATACGCGCCGATCGTCACGCCCTGTACGACGAAGGTGATGGCCATCGCCCCGATGAGCTTTCCCGACCACAAATGCGGCTCTAAGGCGTGCATCCGTTATGCGGCGTGGTTGCGCCACGTGATGACCGACTCGTCTACCGGGCCGATGATGCACAGGCCGAGGTTCTCGTCGAGCAGCAGTTCGCGCGCGAGCTGCTGCACGTCGTCGGGCGTGACGGCGTCGATGCGGCGTTCGATCTCCTCGGGGCTGACCTGGCGCCCCAGCGCGAACTCGTTGCGGCCGAGGCGAATCATTCGGCTCGACGTCGATTCCAGCGACAGCGTGAGGTTGCCTTTGATGTGCTCCTTGGCGAGCGCGAACTCGGCGGCGTCGATCGGGGTATTGCGGACGCGTGCGAACTGCTCGAGGATCACGTCGATGCATGGCTGCGCGTTTTCCGGCGAGGTTCCGGCGTAGACGCCGAACAGACCGGCGCGTCGATAGGCCGCCTGGAACGAGTAGACGCTGTAGACGAGGCCGCGCTGCTCGCGAATCTCCTGAAAGAGCCGGCTGGACATCCCGCCGCCCAGGATGGTGTCGAGCAGCGACAACGCGTAGCGGCGGTCGTCGCGGACGTCGATGCCGCGCGTCCCCACGACGACATGTGCCTGTTCGCTGTCTTTGTAACGGACGTGTGCGCCGGGCGTGGTGGTCGGTCCCTCGGGTTCGGGGGGCGTGCAGGCGCCCTCGAAGTCGGCGAACTGCTCGGCGACGAGCTCGACGAATCGGTCGTGTTCGACGTTGCCTGCCGCGGCGACGACCACGGAGTTCGGCGCGTAGTGCGCGCGCATGTGCGCCCGCAGGTCGTCCGGCGTCACGCGCACGACCGTGTCGGCGAATCCGATCGTCGGCTCGCCGAGGCTCGACCCGCTCCACATCGTCTGAAGAAAGACGTCGTGAATGAGCTCATCCGGCGAGTCCTCATACATCTTGATCTCTTCGAGGATCACCTTTTGCTCTTTGCTCAGCTCCTGGGCGTCGAACGTCGAGTGCAGGAACATGTCGGCCAGCACGTCGAGCGCGAGCGGTACGTGACGATCGATGATCTTCGCGTAATAGCAGGTCATCTCTTTATCGGTGAACGCGTTGAGGTTTCCGCCGACGCCGTCCATGGTCTCCGCGATCTGCCGGGCGCTGCGGCGCGACGTCCCCTTGAAGAGCATGTGTTCGACGAGGTGCGAGATGCCCCGGCGCTCGTGGCTCTCGACGCTGGAGCCGACGTCGGCCCAGATGCCGACGGTCGCCGAGCGCACGCCCGGCATCGCTTCCGTCAGCACGCGGAGGCCGTTCGGAAGGGTCGTCTTGCGATGGCTCACGACGGCCCGAACGCCGTGCGGGACCACGCCGGATCCCAGAAGACGCCGTCGCTCGCGGCGCTCGCGCGCGCGCGAACCGTAGCGGAGGTCTCCCCGCGGCGGACGGTCAGGCTGAAAACGGTACGCGACGTGGGCTTCGCGAGGTCGCCGCTGACGACCACGCCCTTCGCCACCGCGATCGGGACGCTCGCCCACACGTCGATCTCCTCGGTCGCCGGCGCGGCGGCGAAGGTGCGCTCCACCAACGTCACGACCTCGTCGACGAACTCACCGCGCGTGATCGGGTGATGAAACTTGACGCCCCACATTCGAATGCCGACGATCAAGTGCGAACCGACCTGGTTCGCGGAGATCTGCGTCACCTGCGCGGACCAGCGCGTGCCGAACACGGCGAGGCCGATGCGCTGCGCGACATCGCGCCGGTTTCCGACGGCGCGGGCGGCGGCGTCCAGATCCGCAACGCTCGGCGCGTAGGCCGTTGCGGCGCCGCTCGTCACCGCGAGCGTCAGCGCCGCGGCAGCAATCATCCTAATAGGACTGCGCAAAGTACGCCCTGACCTTGGCCGGCTCCCCGCACGCGACGCAGACCGCGCCGGGTTCGTCGAGCGAGCGCAGCACGCGGGTGGTCGCGGTGGTTTGCGCCTTCACGTGCGCCTCGCACTCGGGGCGCTCGCACCACGCGATGTCGACCATGCCGGCTCGTTCTTTGCATAGCCGGAAGAACTCCGCGCGGTTGGCCGTGACGAAGGTATGCGCGTCGAGATGCGCCTTCGCTTGCGCGTACAGCGAGCTCTGAATGTCCTCGAGAAGCGCGCGCAGTTTATCCGGGAGATCGCTCAGGGCAACGCTTTGTCGCCGGCCCGCCTGATCCCGATCGCGATCGCGTCGCGCGAGGACCACGGTCTGAGCGTCGACGTCGCGCGGACCGATCTCGATGCGCACCGGCACGCCGCGCAGGTCCCACTCGCTGTATTTCCATCCGGGCTGCTCGTCGCGCTCGTCCACGCGCACGCGGAAGCCGGCCTCTTTCAGGCGCCGCGCCGTCTCCCGGCTCGCTTCGATGGCGCGATCGTCGTTGGAGCGCACGATCGGAATCACCACGGCCTCGATCGGCGCCATCCTCGGAGGAATGCGCAGCCCCCGGTCGTCGCCGTGGACCATGATCAGCCCGCCGAGCATGCGCCACGAAACGCCCCACGACGTCGTGTGCACGTGCTTGATCGCGCGATCCGCGTCGACGAACGTGATGTCATACGCCTTGGCGAAATTCTGTCCGAGATCGTGGGACGTCCCCGATTGCAGCGCCTTGCCGTCGGGCATCAGCGCCTCGATTGCAAACGTCTCGATCGCTCCGGGGAAGCGTTCGCTCAAGCTCTTTCTTCCCGCGTAGACCGGTATCGCGGCGACGTTTTCCGCGAAGTCGCGATAGAGTTCGAGGATCCGCAGCGTCTCCTCGCGCGCCTCGGCCGCCGACGCGTGTGCGGTGTGTCCCTCCTGCCAGAGAAACTCCATCGTGCGCAGGAACGGCCGCGTCGCCTTCTCCCAGCGCACGACGTTGGCCCATTGATTGATCAGAATCGGCAGGTCGCGATACGACTCGATCCACTGCGCGTACATTACGCCGATGATGGCTTCCGACGTCGGCCGGATCGCCAGGCGCTCCGTGAGCTTCTCACTCCCGCCCTGCGTCACCCACGCCACCTCCGGCGCGAAGCCCTCGACGTGCTCCGCCTCGCGTATCAGCAAGCTCTCGGGAATGAAGAGCGGGAAGTACGCGTTTTCGTGCCCCGTCGCTTTGAACCGCTCGTCCAGGTGCTTCTGTAAGTTCTCCCACAGCCCGAAGCCGTAAGGACGCAGAACGACGCAGCCGCGCACGGGCGAATACGAGACCAGCTCGGCCTTGAGGCAGGCGGCCGTATACCATGCGGAGAGGTCAGCCGCCTTCGGAGGAATCTCCTTGACGACGTCCCGAGCGAGCGCTTCGGACATGACCGGCCCCGCTTCGCCGGGAGATTGCACGGCACCCTCGTAAGCATTAGAGCAATGCCGAAACGCACGCGCATCTACACCCGAACGGGAGACGACGGAACGACCGGTTTGATCGGCGGCTCGCGCATCAAGAAAAGCGCGCTGCGCATCGAGACATACGGCACCGTGGACGAGCTTTCGAGCGCTATCGGCATGGCGCGCTCGGAACTTCGCGCGCCGGACTCGACGAGCGCGCGCGCCGACCGTCTCGACGCCTGGCTCGCGTGGACGCAGGACGCGCTGTTCAACCTCGGCACCGAGCTCGCGACGCCCCAGGCCGAACGGAAGGGATCGTTTCCGCGAGTGGACGCATCCGCCGTCACGGCGCTGGAGCGCGCGATCGACGCGGCGGAGCGGGATCTTCCGGTGCTCGCGAATTTCATCCATCCCGGCGGATCGGTTCCGGGGGCGAGGCTCCAATTCGCGCGGACGATCTGCCGCCGCGCGGAGCGGCTCGCCGTCGGTTTGCACGAGCGCGAGGGAGCGCCAAGCGACGCCGGACTTCGCTTTCTCAATCGTCTCTCCGACGCGCTCTTCGTGTGGGCACGCTGGATCAACGACGCGTTCGGCGCTCCTGATCATCTCTGGAATCCATCGAGTAAACCGCCCGAAGCGTAGGTCCGCCCGGCGGGCGCTCCGAAACTGACGCCGCAATGTCGTTTCTGTCCGAGCTATTCGCTACGACGGACGCTACGAAACTGCGCGAGCTCGGCACGCGCAAGATCTTACGCCGCGCACTTACGGCGAAGGATCTCGTCTCGATCGGCCTGGGCACCATGATCGGCGGAGGCATCTTCACGACGATCGGCACGGGCGTCAAGGGCGCGGGACCGGCCGTCATCGTCTCCTACCTGCTCGCCGGGCTGACGTCGTTCTTCGCCGCGCTCTGCTACGCCGAACTCGGCGCGATGGTACCGGTGGCCGGAAGCGCGTACACGTACGCGTACGCGACGCTCGGAAAGCTCTTCGCGTGGATCATTGGTTTCGCGCTGATCTTCGAATACGGCATCAGCGCCGCGCCGGTCGCACAGCAGTTCTCGGCGGCGATCCAGGACGTCGCCAAGGGCGCCAACCTCGCGCTGCCGCCGTGGGCGTCGCAGTCGAACCTGATCGTCCACGGAGCGTGGTGGCTGCCCTCGAGCTGGGACCTTCTGCACTCGCAGTACGACGTGCTCGCGGCACTCTTCGTAGTGGGCCTGAGCGTCCTGCTCTCGGTCGGCATCCGCGAGTCGGCGACGGCGAACAACGTCTTCGTCGTCCTGAAGATCTCGGCGCTGATCGTCTTCATCATCGCCGGCGCGTTCCTGATGCACGCGTCGAACCTCCACAACTTCAATCCCGTCGGGTGGGGGAGGCTGCGGCCTTTCGGCGGCCTCGCCGACTATTCGTCGTCCGCGCAGCCCTACGGCATAATCGCGATCGGCGCGTACGTCTTCTTCAGCTACATCGGGTTCGACACCGCCACGACGACCGCGGAAGAGTGCAAGAATCCGCAGTTCGACGTGCCCGTGGGCGTGATCGGCGCGCTTGCGATCGGCACCGTCATCTACTGCGCGACGGCGATCGTGCTCGTGGGCGCCGTGCCGTGGAGTCAGGTGCCGATCAAGAACCCGCTGGTCTACGCGCTCGCGCCCCTGCACGTCCCGGCGCTGAGCTGGGTGATCACGATCGGGGTGCTGGCCGGCACGACGAGCGTGGCGTTGGCGTCGCTCCTGGGTCAGTCGCGAATCTTCTACGTGATGGCGCGCGACGGCATGCTGCCGCCGGCTGTCGCCAAGGTGCACCCGCGCTTCAAGACGCCGATGACGACGACGCTGCTCACTGGCGCCGCCGTAGCGATCCTGGCGCTGATCGTGCCGCTCAACAACCTGCTCAACCTCGTCAACATCGGGACGCTGATCGCGTTCTCGGTGGTCTGCGCCGGGGTGCTTTACCTGCGCAAGCGCCGTCCCGAGCTGCCGCGCAGCTTCCGCGTACCCTTCGTACCGCTCTTTCCGGTGCTCGGAATCATCTTCTCGCTCTTCCTGGCGATCTTCGGTCTCTCGCGAGCGACCTGGACGTGGTTCGTCATCGCGCTGATCTGCGGGCTCGTCTTCTTCTTCGCATACGGATTCAGAAAATCGAATCCGGCCGAGGTCGTTCCGGTCGAGGAGCCTGCCGGCCTCAGCGAGTTCGCCTAGGAGTCGACGTGCCGGCATACGTCATCGTCAACGTCCACACCGAGCATCCGCAAGAGTACGAGCGCTACAAGGAGATCGCGGAAAAAACGGTCGCGCAATATGGAGGACGCTACCTCGTGCGGGGCGGTCAGATGAACGTATTGGAGGGCTCGTGGGAGCCGACGCGGATCGTCGTCCTCGAATTCCCCACCTACGAGAAAGCCCACGAGTGGTGGCAGTCGGCCGAGTATGCTCCGGCCAAAGAGTTGCGCCAACGGCTGAGCACAACCGATTTGCTCATCGTCGACGGCTACCGCATGCCGTCGTGAGATCGCTGCGCGGAGTGATAGCCTACAGCGTTTCGCCGATGCCGGGCGTGACGACTTCGATTCGGGCGTTGCGCGAGTCGTAACGGGCGCGCACGTTCAGCGCGCGAGCCACGGCGTCCAGTGAGATCATCACACGGCCGCGCACGCGGAAGGGCGCGTGCTTGAGCGTCAGCGGCATGCCGTTGAGCATCGCGTGCGTGTCGCCGACACGCAGGCGCAGCGACGTGTTGCCGAGCACGACCGCGATGTTGCCGGTCTTGTCGTCGACCTGCGTCTCGGCGCCGAGCGCATCGGCGAGCGTGCGCAACGGCACGTAAGCGCGTTTGCTCGCCGTCGTCACCGGCTGCACGTCGCTGTCCACGCGCTCGCCGTTCACGAGCATCTCCGTCGGGCGCGAGAACGCGAGCGCCGCCGACGTGACGAACGCGAGCACGGCGATCAGCACCAGCCCCTGCCAGCGAATGCGTGAGTAGAGGTTCTTAGTCCGCGCGATCATCCCGCGCGTTCCACCGCTGCGCCGATCTCGCCGGCAAACGCCGGATACTTCTCGGCGATCACCTTCTCGATCTCGAGGCGCAGCATGCCCAGCAGCTCGCCCTCGGGATAGGTCCCGACCAACTCGCCGGCGCGATAGATCGCGCCCTTGCCCTTGCCGCCCGCAACGCCGACGTCGGCCATCTTCGATTCGCCCGGGCCGTTCACGACGCACCCCATCACCGCCACCTTGACCGGCGCGCTGTACGACTTCGCGATCGCCTCGACCGCTCGGCCCAGCTCGAGCACCGAGATCTCCGCGCGCCCGCACGACGGGCACGCGGTGATCTCGAATCCCTTTTCGCGCAGTCCGAGCGACTTGAGGATGCTCCAGCACACGGGAACCTCTTCGATCGGATCGTCGGCCAGCGAGACGCGAATCGTGTCGCCGATGCCCTCCCAGAGCAGGATGCCCAGGCCGATCGACGACTTGATCGTCCCGTCGCGGAGCAGGCCCGCCTCGGTGATCCCGAGGTGCAGCGCGTAGGGCGTGCCGCGCTCGCGCAGCCGCTGATCCATCAGACGGTAGGCGTGCACGGTGGTCGCGACGTCGTGCGCCTTGAGCGAGATCGCGATGTCGGTGTGCCCGTGCTCCTCCAAGATCTCGACGTGCCGCAGCGCCGAGAGGACCATCGCCTCGGACGTATGGCCCAGCGATTTCTCCAGATCGGGCGCGAGCGAGCCCATGTTGACGCCGACGCGAATCGGAATCCCGCGCGCCTTGGCGGCCCTGACGACCTCGACGACCTTCTTGGGATCCCGAATGTTGCCGGGATTCAGCCGCAGCTTAGCGACGCCGGCTTCGATCGCCGCGAGCGCCATCTTGTGATCGAAATGGATGTCCGCCACGATCGGCACGGGCGAGCGATGGACGATCGCGGGCAACCCCGCGGCGTCGGGCGGATCTTTCACCGTCACGCGGACGACCTCGCAGCCCTCCATAGCGAGGCCGTAGACCTGCTCGAGTGTCTTGTCCGCGTCCGCGGTATCGGTCGTCGTCATGGATTGCACGACGACCGGATGATCGCCCCCGATCCACACGCTCTTCGCGTCGGATTTCCCGGTCTTGTTCTGAAGGAAGATCGGGTTACTCTTGCGCCGCACGCGCAGCACTACATCACTCCCTGTCCGCTGACGATGCGCACGATGTCGTGGAACGCCACTAGCATGATCAGCGCCATCAGCGCCGCAAAGCCGGCGATGTGTACCATCGCCTCCTTCTCAGGATCCACCGGGCGCCCGCGGATCAGCTCCGCGATGATGAACGCGGCGCGGCCGCCGTCGAGCGCGGGAATCGGCAGCAGGTTGAAGAGCCCGAGCGCGAACGAGATCGTCGCCGCGAGCGAGAAATACGGCCCCCAACCCCAGTCCTGAACGGTCGCCGCGACCTCGCCCATTCCGATCGGTCCCGCGATCTGCGGAGCATACTTCGAAAACTGCGTTACGAGCAGACCGAGGCCGCCGAACGTCTCGTTCGCGATCGAGACGAACCCGCTCCCGCTCTCGCGCACCGCTTCCATCACGCCCACGCGCTCGTACGCCGGTACGGGCGAGAAACCGATGCAGCCCAGCTTCCTTCCCACCTGCGGCGGGCACCGTCGCGGAACGACGTACACCTTCGTGCGAATGCCGTTGCGTTCGTACGCGAGGTCGAGGCGCCTCCCGAGCGCGTCGTGGATCGTATCGACGAGACTCTTTCCATTCGCGATCGGAACGTTGTCGATCGCCACGATGCGATCGCCGGGCTGAATTCCCGCTTTCGCCGCAGGCGATCCGGCCGACACCATTCCGACGACGGGCTGCGCCTTGTCGCTCGCTACGCCGAAGGCGAGCGCTCCCGTCAGCAGGATGAGATAGCAGAGCAGAAAGTTCGCGAGCGGCCCGGCGAGAATGATCGCGAGCCGCCGCCACGGGGACTTCGCCTGGAAATTGCTCTCCGGCATCGAGCCCTGCGTGCGAAACTCTCGTTGTTGCTCGGCCTCGGAAACGCGGTTGTCCTCGCCCTCCATGGCGCAGAAACCGCCGATCGGCAAGATGCGCAACGAGTACAGCGTGCCGCTGCGCGGGCTGGTCCAACCCGCCAGCTTGGGACCGAACCCCATGGCGAACTCGTTGACCCGCACGCCGTTTCGGCGCGCGATCACGAAATGACCGAGCTCGTGCAGCACGATCAAGACGGAGAGCATCACGAGAAAGGTAAGGACCTTCTCGAATCCGACCAGGGTGACCACGGCTAACAAACTCACTGACTGGTTGACCCTTCGATGGCCCCGACGATCTCTCCGGCGGTCCGGCGAGCCCAGCGATCCGCGGAGCGAATCCCCTGCAGGGTATCCTCCTCTGGCCGCGCTCGGGTCATCGCGCCCTCGATGACCTCGGGAATGCGTCCGAATCCGATTCTTCCCGCAACGAACGCTTCTACGGCAATTTCGTTTGCGGCCGAGAGGACGGCCGGCAGCGTGCCGCCCCCGGCGAGTGCCTCGTAGGCGAGCCGGACGCACGGGAACCGCTGCGGATCGGGGGACTCGAAATCGTAACGCAGGGCGACGTCTCCCTGCTTGGCACCCAGCGCCCGCAACACGTCGTGGCCCTCGCCGTCGAGGGGCAACCGCTTGGGATAGCTGAGCGCGTAGGCGATCGGCAGACGCATGTCGGGCGCGGCCAGCTGCGACTTCACGCTGCCGTCGTTGAACACCACGAACCCGTGTGCGACCGACTGCGGGTGCACGACGATCTTGATGCGCTCGCCCGGCATCCCGAACAGCCGGCTCGCCTCGATGACCTCGAGCCCTTTGTTCATCATCGTGGCCGAGTCGATCGTGTTCTTCGTGCCCATCCGCCAGGTCGGGTGCGCGAGAGCCGAGGCCACGTCCGCGCGCTCCATCGCCTCGCGCGATGCGCGCCAGAACGGGCCGCCCGACGCGGTCAGCACGATCGCGGCAACGCTCGACGGCTCCTCGCCAACGAGGCATTGAAAGATGGCGCTATGCTCGCTGTCGACCGGGAGGATCCGCGAACCGCTCGCGCGTCCGCGTGCCACGAGCAGCGCGCCGGCCGCAACGATCAGCTCCTTGTTCGCGATGGCAACGTCGGTCCCGTGGTCGACAGCCGCGAATACCGCCTCGAACGCTACGGAGCCGTCGGTCGCCGCGAGCACGATCTCCGGGTTGCTGTCCACGGCTACGCGCAGCAACCCCGCGGCTCCGTCCTGCGCCGTCGTCGCGATCTCCACGCCGAAGCGCGCGGTTTGTTCGTGGAGCAGGTCGACGTTGCGCCCCGCGGCCAGTCCGACGACCGCGAACTCGTCAGGATGACGCGCGATCACGTCGAGCGCCTGCGTGCCGATCGAACCCGTCGAACCCAAGATGGCGACGCGCTTGCGCGGACTCACGTGATCGGCAGAATCCCAAGCAGATGCAGCGTCGCGAAGAACGTGACGCCGCCCAAGAAATACGAATCGAAACGGTCGAGCACGCCGCCATGTCCCGCGATCGCGGCGCCCGCGTCCTTCACGCCGGCATCCCGCTTGAACGCGGATTCGACGAGATCGCCGACCTGCGCCGCGATGCTCGTAAAGAGGCCGAGCACGCCGCCCTGCCACCACTGCAGATGCAGCTGCGGAATCCACGTGGCGCCGATCGCGACGAGCACGACGATCGAGAGCGACCCCGCCGATCCCTCCATCGTCTTATTCGGCGAGATTTTCGTCAGGCTGTGGCGCCCGAAGCTCGTCCCCACGATCATGCCGAAAACGTCCGTGAGCGCGATCAGCACGATCACGTAGAAGGTGAACCACACGCCCGTCACCGGGATCTGCCGGATGAAGACGAAGTACGTCAGCAGTTTGCCGATGTACAGCACGGCGAGCAGGGTGTAGGCGGTGCGGGCGAAGTAGCCCTTCTGCTCGCCGTACATTCCGATCCAGAACGCGACGATCACGATGGCCGCGAGCAGTATGCCCTCCCACTTGTGCAGCACGCCGAACACCGCCATCGCGACGTAGGCGCAGACGCCGAGCACCGCGACCGGATACTCGAGCGGTTGCCCCTTGATCGAGCACATGTAGTTGAACTCGTAGATGCTGGCGAGGCCGATCGCCAAAAGCAGCACGTAAAAGGTCCAAGGAACGAAGACGCACGAGAGCCCGATCGCCGCCACGATCAGGCCCATGACGATGCGACGCTCGGTCAAGTCCCGCCGAAGCGCCGTTCCCGCCGTTGAAACTCGATCAGCGCTCGTATCAGATCATCCTTCGAGAAG
The DNA here is from genome assembly GCA_963752825.1 of Vulcanimicrobiota bacterium. Taxonomy (GTDB): domain Bacteria; phylum Vulcanimicrobiota; class Vulcanimicrobiia; order Vulcanimicrobiales; family Vulcanimicrobiaceae; genus Cybelea. Next base: position 2,678,430 of record CAVVZF010000001.1, read on the forward strand.
TCCGGCCAATAAACGTCGGTCATGACGAGCTCGGCATACGCGGCCTGGTAGAGCAGGAAGTTCGAGAGCCGCTGCTCGCCGCCTGGGCGAATCAAGAGATCGAGCTCGGGCAGGTCCGCGGTGTACAGGTAGCGCCCGATCATCGCTTCGTCGACGGCCTCCGGCGCGATGGCGCCGCGGGCCACGTCGTGGGCGATGGCACGCACCGCTCGCTCCAGTTCGGCGCGCGAGCTATAGTTGACGGCGAGGTTCAGCAGCAGCCCGGTGCTCGCGGCCGTCTGCGCCTGCAGATCCGCCAGCGCCCGCCGCGGTGCCTCGGGGAGCGATTCCCATTCGCCGATGACTCGAACGCGAACGTTGTTCTTGCGCAGCTCGGCCAGCTCGCCGCGCGCGAAATGCACGCAGAGCTCGAACAGTAGCGAGATCTCGCGTGCCTCGCGATTCCAATTCTCGGTGGAAAAACCGTAGACCGTGAGAGCTCCGATGCCCAAGTCGCTCGCGCCGCGCGTGACGCGGCGCAGCGCGATCATGCCGCGGCGGTGTCCCTCGATCGCCGGTACGCCGTGCTCCCTGGCCCAGCGCCGGTTGCCGTCCATGATGATCGCCACGTGGCGCGGCACGGCGTTGCGATCGAGATCGATCCGCTCGCGGGAGGCCAGCGAGATGCTCATGCGTTTCGATACGACTCGTAGCCGACCGTGAGTTCAACCTCGGTCTCACCCGTGTCGCCCTGACCTTGGCGAAGGGCCAAGCGAAGCACGCGTAGGGTGCCGCACCCGATCCACGAGCCGTAGGGGACCAGCGTGTGTAGACGAATCGCCCGATCCGCGAGCGCGCGTCGCGCCTGCACCTCCGGCATGAGCATCAAGTCGTCGCTCACACCTCCATGATCTCTTTCTCTTTGGCTCCGACGAGCGCGTCGATTTCCTTGACGTACCTGTCGGTCAGCCGCTGCAGCGAATCTTGCATGCGCTTGCTGTCGTCTTCGGTGATTGCGTGCGACTTCAGCTGCGTCCGAAGCTCGTCGTGCGATTTGTGGCGGACGTTGCGCACGGCGACGCGCCCGTCCTCGGCCTTCTTTTTGACGAGCTTCACGAGGTCTTTGCGCCGCTCTTCGCTCAGCGGCGGAATGATCAACCGTATCGCCGAGCCGTCCACCGCCGGGGTCAGCCCGAGTTCGCTCTTCTCGATGGCCTTTTTGATCGCGGGAACGACGCCTTTGTCCCACGCAGTAATGACCAGCGTGCGCGAGTCCGGCGTGGAGACGCCCGCGACCTGCTTTACGGGCACCGGCTGGCCGTACGCCTCGACGACGAGGCGATCGAGCAGCGCCGGAGCGGCGCGGCCGGTGCGAATCGACGCAAACTCGTGGCGCGTCGCCTCGACGCACTTGTGCATGCGCGACTCGATCTCTTTGAAGAATGCGTCCGTCATGCCTACGCTTTCGCCCCCACCGGAGTCGCATCTCGGCGGCCGACGTACGTGCCGATCGGTTCGCCCCAAATTACGCGCCGGATGTTTCCCTCGACCGTCATGTCGAAGACGATGACCGGCAGCGCGTTGTCCATGCACAGGGCCATCGACGTCGAGTCCATGACCTCGAGCCCGCGCTGCAAGACTTCCATATATTCTAGACGCTCGAAGCGCGTCGCCGTCGGATCCTTCTTCGGATCGGCGGAGTAGATGCCGTCGACCTTCGTCGCCTTCAAGATCGCCTCCGCGTTCACTTCGACGGCGCGCAGCGCGGCGGTCGTGTCGGTCGTAAAGTACGGATTGCCCGTTCCCGCGGCGAAAATGACTACGCGCCCTTTTTCGAGGTGGCGAATTGCGCGACGCCGGATGTACGGCTCCGCGACCTGATGCATCGCGATCGCGGTCTGCACGCGCGAGGCGACTCCCATCCGCTCGAGCGCGTCCTGAAGCGCCAGCGCGTTGATGACGGTCGCCAGCATTCCCATGTAATCGGCCGTCGCGCGATCCATGCCGGCCTCTTCGTGCACCTTGCCGCGCCAGATGTTGCCGCCGCCGACGACGATCGCGACGGAGACGCCAGCCCGGCTGACCTCGGCGATCTGTTCCGCCATGATGCGGGTCGTGTTGACGTCGACGCCGGCTCTGTCTCCGGCGAAGGCCTCCCCCGAGATCTTCAGGAGGACGCGCGAGAACCGCGGCGGCGCCGCCGTCAGATCATTCACCCAGGGCGTACCGCGTAAAGCGCCGCACGCGAATCCGTTCGCCGAGCGCCCCGATCGCCCGGTTCACCACGTCCCCGACTGTCATGGAGTCGTCCTTGACGAAGGCCTGATCGAGCAGACAGTGCTCCTCGAACCACTTGTTCAGCTTCCCTTCGACGATCTTTTCGGCGACCTCGGGCGGCTTCCCAGATGGAACACCCGCGCGGAACTCCGCGCGCAGACCCTCGACGACGTCGCTCGGCACGATCTCGCGGTCGAGGTACTGCGGCGACATCGCGGCGATGTGCATCGCCAGGTCCCGCGAGAGCTCGGCAAATTTTGGGTTGCGTGCGACAAAATCCGTCTCGCTGTTGAGCTCCACGAGCACGCCGATCTTGCCGCCGGCGTGGATGTAGCTGGTGACCAGCCCTTCGTTAGCGGAACGTTCGGCTTTCTTCGCCGCCTGCGCCGCGCCGCGCTCCAGCAACAGCGCCTTCGCGCGCTCGGGGTCGCCGCCCGCGTCCAGCAGCGCCTTCCGGCAATCCATCATCGGCGCGCTGGTCTCATCGCGCAGCGTCTTGATCTCTTCGGGCCTCGGTTGGTAGGAAATCAAAGCCCCGCCTCCGCCATGGTCGCGGGAGCCTTCTCCTCGGCGTATTCCTGCGGCGAGCCTTCGTAGGCCGACTGATCGTACGAGCTCTCGCTCTCCGTGCGTCCCTCGATGATGGCGTCGGCGATCTTGCCGACCATCAGCTTGACGGCGCGAATGGCGTCGTCGTTGCCGGGGATCGGATAGTCGATCTCGTCGGGGTCGCAGTTCGTGTCGATCACGGCGATGATGGGAATCTTCAGCTTCCTCGCCTCCAAGACGGCGATGCGCTCCTTCTTCGGATCGACGACGAAGATCGCGTCGGGCAGACGGTGCATGTCCTTGATGCCCCCGAGGAAGCGCTCGAGGCGGTTCATCTCGTCCTGCAGCTTCGCGACCTCTTTTTTGGGAAGCCGCTCGAAGTCGCCCTGGAGCTTCATGTTCTCGAGCTCGCGCAGGCGCGCGATGCGCTTCTGGATCGTCGCGAAGTTCGTCAGCGTGCCGCCGAGCCAGCGCTGGTTGACGTAGAAGGTCCCGGCGCGCTCGGCCTCCTCGCGGACGACGTCCTGCGCCTGCTTCTTCGTGCCGACGAACAGAATGACGCGCCCCTCGCGCGCCAGCTGCTTGACGACCTCGTAGGTCTCGCGCAACCGCTGCACGGTGAGGGCTAAATCGATGATATAGATGCCGTTGCGCTCTTGAAAGATGAAGGGCTTCATCTTCGGGTTCCATCGGCGCGTCTGATGGCCGAAATGGACGCCCGCCTCCAAGAGCTCCCGCATGGACACGACGGTCATTCGAGTATACCTTTCTGGCCCCCGGCCGCTGCCCATCTTGGAATCGCGGCCGTCTCGCGGAGCCATCGGCACCCCGCCTCCGTGCGGGGTGAAGTGAGTGAGACAGCCGCGCGATTATATCACGCGGCCGTCCACGCTCCAAGGGCGCCGAAGCGAGCAGAGGGGCGGCAGGTTAGGGCCGCGCTTCGTACACGATGTTGAATGGCGTCTCCGCCGCGCGCCGGAAGTGCCCGAAGCCCGCTTGGCCCACGACCTCGCGCATCCGCGCCTCGCCGGCCTGTGCCCCTAGCGCCAGCCCGACCTCCTACGCGACCGACGAGGGCGTGCAGATCATCGTGGAGGCCGCATAATAAATGCGCCCCACCGGCGTCAGGTTCGCTTCGAGCGTATCGCCGGCGAACGGCTCGACGATCATCAGCGTGCCGTTCGCCTTGAGTGCCTGGCGGATGCGCGAGAGAACGCCGACCGGATCGCCCATGTCGTGCACGCAGTCGAAGCAGCAAATGAGATCGAACGCGAGATTCGGCGTAGCTTCACCCGATACGATCTCGAAGCGCGCGCGATCCTCGACGCCGGCCTCGCGAGCCGCTTTTCGCGCCGCCGCGATCGACGGCTCGTGATAGTCGTAGCCGACGAACCGCGACATCGGATACGCCCGCGCCATCAGTATCGTCGAGGTGCCGTATCCGCAGCCGATATCGGCCACCAACGCGCCCGTGCGCAACTTCGACTCGACGCCGTCGAGCGACGGGATCCAGTCCGAGACCAAATGCGCCGCGTATCCATTACGGAAGATTCGGTCGGTATTGCCGTAGAGTCGCGGATCGTGCTCGTGCCAGCCGACACCCTCGCCGGTCAAGAACGCCTGCGCGATCTTCGGCTCGTCCGCGAAGAGCGGCTGTCCCATCCCGAACAGCCCGCACATATTCAGCTCGCTTTTGTCGTCCGCCAACAGGGGAACGTGCTCGGCGGGCAGCGCGAATCGCTTCGTCGCCGTGTCGTAGCTCAGGTACCCTGCCGCCGCCTGATTCGCGAGCCACTCGCGAACGTACCGTTCGTGCGTCTTGGTCCGATCGGCGAGCTCGCGCGGAGTCAACGGTCCATCGCTCGCGAGCGCCTTGTACAGACCAAGGCGGTCGCCGATCAAGACCGACGACGCCGTCAGAACCGCGCCGACGTCGTTCAGAAAGCGTCCGACGGCGGCTTCGAGCTTCGTGGGGTCGAGGGGGAGTGCGCTAGTAGTCAAGGTGTCGTCCTCCGTAGCAGAAAAAGCTCTGAACACTATAGCAATGCGAGGTGCGCCTTTGCATCGGGAGGTGTACGGAGGAACGATGCAGGCGTCTCGGAGCCCGCTGATCGGCCGGGCGGCCCAGCTGGAGCTCCTGGAGAGCCTCTACGCGCGCGCCGCGCAAGGCGAGAGCGCCGCCGCTTTGCTGTGGGGCGAAGCGGGGGTCGGAAAGACTCGTCTGCTCGACGAGTTCGCGCCGCGGGTCCTCGCCCTAGGCGCCGAGGTCGGGCGCGCGGCATGTTTCGAGTCGCTGTGTCCGCCCTTCGCGCCCCTGCAAGAGGCTTTCGCCGCAGCGAATCGGGCTGCTCGCCGGGTGCGTCGCGGCCTATTACGATGCGACCAAGCGCCGCGGCGAAGCCGCTGCCCTACGCACGCGCGCGCTTGCGGCGCTGCACTCCGTGGATTTCTCGTTTTGGCTGCTGGATCAGCTCGCCGGCAGCGCGGACGCGCGCGAACGCGAACGAGCGCGCGAGCTCCTCGCCGAAGCTGCGGGCGACTCGGCCAACCGCGCCGCACGGGCGTATCTGACGCTCTTCGATGCTCGACTCGCGAGTGGCCGGCGTGCCGTCGGCGCCAAGGTGCTCGCTGGCGAAGCGGCGGCCCAATTCGAGCAAAACGGGTGGCCGTGGGAACGAGCCCAAGCTCTCGAGCTCGAGGGACGCTACGCCGACGCCGAGGAGCTTTATCGGCGCCACGGATTCCTGCGCAGCGCGCGCGACCTGGCGCGCGCCAGGCAGCGCGCACGACATCGCGCGGGCCGGCATCAGCTGACCGCGCGCGAGCTCGAGGTGGCGCGCCTCGCGGCGCAAGGCAAGAGTAATCGCGCGATTGCGGCGGAGCTTTTCATCGGAGAGCGCACCGTGGAAACCCATATCGCGGCGATCTTCGATCGGTTCGATCTCACGGCGCGGCGGCAGCTCGCCGCGCTCGTCGCCGATTCGCCCGAGCAGGGCGCAGCGAAATCGGCTCCGTAGAGCGAGACATGCGCTGGCTGGTCACCGGGGGGCTCGGATTCATCGGCTCCCATTTCATTCGGCTCGTTCTGCGCGAGCGACCCGACGTTGAAATCATGAATCTCGACGCGGTGACGTATGCGGGCAACCCGGATAACCTGCGCGACGTCGAAGCGGACGATCGCTACCGGTTCGCCAAGGGGGACGTCTGCGATGCCGGTGCCGTGCGCGCGGCCTTGGCGGGCGGCGCGGACGCCCTGGTCAACTTTGCGGCAGAGACGCACGTCGATCGTTCCATCCGCGAGCCAAAAGAGTTCTTGCGGACGGATGCACTGGGGACGCTCGTGCTGCTCGAGGCCGCGCGCGAGCTGGGCGTGACGCGCTACCTCCAAGTTTCCACCGACGAAGTCTACGGCGACGTCGCACGGGGCGAATCGCTGGAGACCGATCCGGTGGCGCCGCGCAGTCCCTACGCCGCCAGCAAGGCGGCCGCGGATCTCATGGCGCTCGCCTACCACACGACGTACGGCGTGCCGGTCCTCGTCACGCGCGGCTGCAACACCTATGGCCCCAATCAATACCCTGAGAAGATCGTCCCGCTCTTCGTCACGAATTTGATCGAGGATCGCCCCGTGCCCGTGTACGGCGACGGCCTGCAGATCCGCGACTGGCTACACGTCGAAGACCACGCGAGGGCGATCCTCCACGTGCTCGAACGCGGCAAGCTGGGAAACGTCTACAACGTCGCGGGGGGCGCGCCGCAGACGAACCTCGAGTTGACGCGCGAGCTGATGCGCCTCTGCGAAAGATCGATGGAAACGCACGTCAGCCACGTGACGGATCGCGCCGGTCACGATCGCCGCTACGCAGTCAGCGCGAAGAAGCTGTACGCCTTGGGCTGGAAGCCGCGGATTCCGTTCGCTGAAGGCATCGCTCAGACCGTCGCGTGGTACCGCACCAACGAACCCTGGTGGCGCCCACTCAAGGCGGCATCGACCCCGTGAAAGGCGTCATATTGGCCGGGGGGCTCGGCACGCGGCTGCACCCGCTGACCAAGGTGACGAACAAGCATCTGTTGCCGGTCTACGATCGGCCGATGATCTACTATCCGTTGCAGACGCTGTGCGCCGCGGGCATTCGCGAGGTCATGATCGTGACGGGTGGAAACTCGGCGGGCGATTTTCTTCGCCTGCTCGGCAACGGCGCCGAGTTCGGCCTGCGCGGCATCTATTACGCGTACCAACAGGGTGAGGGCGGCATCGCCGACGCGCTACGCCTGTGCGAACATTTCGCCGACGGCCAGCGGATCGTCGTCATCCTGGGCGACAACATCTTTCAACATAGCGTCGAACCGTACGTGCGCCGCTTCGCGGACCAGCCGTCCGGCGCTCGGATCCTCCTGAAGGAGGTCGAGGAGTTGCAGCGCTTCGGCGTGCCCGTCTTCGACGAAGAGCGCATCGTTGCCATCGAGGAGAAGCCGGCGCAACCGAAGAGCCGGTACGCCGTCACCGGCCTTTACATGTACGACGGTCGCGTCTTCGAATTCATCCGCACGCTCAAACCCTCGGCTCGAGGCGAGCTCGAGATCGCCGACGTGAATAATTGCTACATCCGCGACGGCTGCCTCGAGTACGACGTGCTCGACGGCTGGTGGAGCGATGCGGGGACGTTCGAAAGTCTCTTTCGCGCCGGCGAACTCATCGCTCGCGAGCGGCTGGGAAGTCCCTAGGAGTGCGTGAAGCCGATCGGCAGTAGTGCGAGCGCGACGATGACCAGCACGCCGGCGAGAGCGCCGCGGAACCAGCGCTCCGGGAGCCTCGTCAGCAAGTGCGAACCGACGAAGACGCCGGGAATCGACCCGAGGAGCAGCGATCCGGCGATCATGGGATTGACGTCGCCGATTCGCCAGTGACCGAGCAGCGACGGCACGAGCACGACGACCGCAAAGGCCAGATCCGTTCCCACGAGCCGGCGCAGCGCGACGACCGGCGCCACGAGGAGGAGCAACGGCAGCGTCAGCGACCCCGCGCCGATCGAAGTTATGCTCACGGTCAGGCCGACGAAGAAGCCGATCGCAGCCAGACGCGCGCTCGGCAAATACTCGGGATTGCCGTCGGCGGGCACGTCGCTCGCCAGGCGCCGATTGAAGATGATTCCCGCCGCGGAGATGAGCAGCGCGGCCGCGACGGCGATGCGCAAGACGCGCTCGAGTTCGTGGACCTCCAGCGTCTTGTGCAGGTGGGCGCTGACGACCACGCCGATGATCGCGCCCGGAAGGCCGCCGATGGAAAGCCGCCAGAGCACCGAGGTCTGCACGGTCCGCTTTTGCACGTGAGCGATCATCGCGACCAGCCGGGTCACGAGCGCGAAGAGCAGGTCGGAGCCGATCGCCTTATCCGTGCCCACGCCGAGAAAGATGAGGAGCGGCGTCGTGATCGCGCCGGCGCCTACACCGCTGTAAGCGGTACACGCGCCGACGATGAACCCGACGAGAACGTAGCTCAGATTCAAGGGGGTGTCATCTCCTCGGCATTTGATAGACCCAGGTCAACGCTCAACGAGGCCGGCAGATCGTTCCGCCAGCCGTACCGGAGCTCGCTTCCTTGCTATGAGCCGCCGGCATCACGGGGATTATCTGCCTCGGCGGGCACTTTTCCTACCGGTCTATCGAGGATTTCCAGGCGCTGCACGCGCGTGCCGCGCGGTGCCTCGATTCCGAGTTTGACGTGATCGCGGTCCAGTCCGACTACCATGACGCGAATGTCGCTTCCGATCATGATCGACTGGTTCGCCTTGCGGCTGAGCACGAGCATGAAGCGCCCTCCCTGGCTGCCTTAAAGCCGTCTGCGGCCCTGTGCTCTTCGTTCAAGGCTAGAGGTTGCCCCTCGCGCGTCAATGAAGCCAACGACGGCTCTGTAGGAGGATTCGCCAATGGTCAAAGACATCGCGTTCGTCGCTTATTCGGTCCGGGACGTGCCGCGCGCGCGCGATTTTTATCGCGACGCGCTGGGTTTGGTCCCCGGCGACGCGTTCGGCGACCATTGGATCGAGTTCAACGTCGGCAACACGACCTTTGGAATCGGAAACGGCGAGGGCCTCGGATTCGAGCCGGGGGCGTCGACGGGCGCCGCCTTCGAAGTAGACGATCTGCTCGCGATGCGCGAACGCCTGCAGGCCGCCGGCGTCGAAGTCAGCGAGATCCACGAGTTTCCGGCGTGTTCCACCTGTTTCGCGCGCGACCCCGAGGGCAACCGCTTTGCCCTTCATCAGCGCCGCCCGCCCGCGCACGAAAACGCCGCCTAGGGAACCTCTGCCTAAGCTGAAGCCGTCTCCCGCGCAGCCTCGATCAAGATCTGCGCGACTTCCGGCCGCGAGAACTCCGGCGGCGGCAGCTGGCCGTCGCGCAGCATCTGACGTACCTGAGTGCCGCTCAGCGTGACGTGGTTCTCGGGATCGTGGCTGCACGTCTTCCTCGAGCCCATGGATTGACAGCGCCTGCAGTAGAAGCTGTTTTCGAATTTGAGCGGGGTGATGCCGAGCTCTTCGGACGTGAATTCGTCAAAGATCTTCTGCGCGTCGTAGGTTCCGTAGTAGCTGCCGACGCCCGCGTGATCGCGGCCGACGATGAAGTGCGTGCAGCCGTGGTTCTTGCGCATCATGGCGTGGAAGATCGCCTCGCGCGGGCCGGCGTAGCGCATCGCCGCCTGCAGCGTGCTGAGCAGCACGCGGTCGGCCGGGTAGTAGTTTTCCAGCAGCGCACGGTAGCAGCGCATCCGGACCTCGGCGGGGATGTCGTCGCTCTTAGTCTCGCCGACGAGCGGGTGCAGAAGTAATCCGTCCACGATCTCGAGCGCGCACTTCTGAATGTATTCGTGCGCCCGGTGCACGGGGTTGCGCGTTTGGAATCCCACGATCGTCCTCCAGCCGCGACGCTCGAACTCCGCGCGCGTCTGCGCCGGCGAGAGGCTCTCCGGATCGGCTTTGCGCGGGAGCAGCGATACGGGGCCGCCGACCAGGACGTCTTTACGCGCGAGGACCGCGGCGACGCCCGGATGCTTCTCTTCTTCCGTGCGATAAACGTTGCGCGCCTCGTGCAGCCTGTCGTATTCGAAGACGTCCTCGACGTCGATGACGCCGCGGAGGACGCCTTCGCCGTCGTAGAGCGCCGCGCGCGTGCCGGGGACCGGCGCCTCCTCGCGGTCGACGGCGAGCACGACGGGAATGCTCCACGGCAAGCCGTTCTCCAACCGCATCGCCATGACGACGGGATCGTAGTCCTTGCGCGTCATGAAACCAGTCAGCGGGCTCAGGGCGCCGTTGCCGATCAGGCCGAGATCGTTGAGCTCGCGGCCGGTGAGGGTGAAGCTGCGAAGCCCCTTGGCGCCATCGCGCAACTCGGACTCGGCCTGCGGAGAGTCGAAGACGCGATTGATCAATTTTCCACCGTGAGGTGCGATCATAACGCCGCCTTCGCGCCGGCACTCAGATAGCCGCGCTTCATGAGCTCGGAAAGGATTTTCGATACACTCTCTTCGACCGACTCGACTTCGCTGTCCACCAGGACGTCGGGGCGTTCGGGCGCTTCGTAGGGATCCGAAACGCCCGTGAAGTGCTGCACCTCGCCGGCGAGCGCCTTGGCATACAGACCCTTGACGTCGCGCCGAACCAGCTCGTCCAGAGAGCAGCGCACGTAAACTTCGATGAAACGCTCGTTTCCGATTCGCTGGCGCGCATCGGCTCTCGCCTGCGCGTACGGCGAAATCGCAGCGGTGATCACGGCCGCGCCGTGCCGCACGAGCAAGGACGCAACGAACGAGATGCGTCCGATGTTGATGTCGCGATCCTCGCGACTGAATCCCAGACCCTTGGAAAGATGAGTCCGTACTTCGTCGCCGTCGAGCACCTCGACGCTGCAGCCACGTGCGCTCAACTCGGGGGAGAGCCGTTCGGCGATCGTACTCTTACCCGCGCCGGACAAACCGGTAAGCCACACGGTGAATCCCTGGTTCAACTGGAGTTCCTTTCTGAGAGGCTGGATTTCAGGGGCACCCATCACTGAAGAGGGGGGACTTCAAGGAGGACGTCCCCTGCATGGGCGGCCCTCTTCGCCCCGACCTCGTCCTTTTCCGGCTTTGCGCCCCTAAGGGGCCCTAAAAGAGAACTGCGCCGCGTGCAGCCGTGCGTAAGGGCCGCCCTTCGCGAGCAGCTCGTCGTGCGTCCCCATCTCGATCACGCGTCCGGCCTCGATGAACAGAACGCGGTGCGCGCGCCGGATCGTGGAGAGGCGGTGCGCGATGATCAGCGTCGTACGTCCGGGGAGTAGTCGGTCGAGAGCTTCCTCGATCATCGCTTCCGAATGGCTATCCAGCGCGCTCGTGGCTTCATCGAGAATCAAGATGCGCGGGTCGCGCAGCACGGCGCGCGCGATCGCGATGCGCTGACGTTGACCACCCGAGAGGCGAACCCCGCGCTCGCCGACCTCGGTCGCATAGCCATCGGGAAACGTCTGCACGTACTCATCCACGTTCGCGTCGGCGGCGGCGGCTCGAACCTCGGCGTCGGTTGCGCCGATCCGGCCGTAGCGGATGTTTTCCAAGATCGACGTCCGGAACAGTTGCACGTCTTGGGGAACGATCGCAATCGCGGTGCGCAGGTCCGCGAGCCTGACCTTCGCGACGTCCAGGCCGTCGAGCAGCAGCCGTCCTTCCTGCGGCTCGTAGAAGCGCGGCACGAGGTTCGCGAGCGTCGTCTTGCCGGCGCCCGACGGGCCGACGAGAGCGACGATCTCACCTTCGTCGATCGTCGCGTTGACGTGCCGGAGCGCCGGCGGTTCCGCCGGCTTGTAGCGGAACGTCACGTCGGCATACTCGATGCGTCCGCGCACCGCCGGTAACGCGATCGCGCCGGGCGCGTCGCTTACCTCGACCGGCAGATCGAGCAGCTCGAACACGCGTCCGGCGCCGACGATCGCCTTGCCGATGTCGCCGAAAAATGCCGCGACGCGATTCATGGGATTCATCAGGTTCACCAGCAGGCCCCAGTACATGAAGACCTTGCCGGTATCGAGCCGGCCCACGAGAACCTCGCGCACCGAGAGCCACATGATCGCCACGACCGCAGCGACCATGATCGTCGAGATGACGAGCGGCTGCGTTTGGATGAACTGCGTCAGCTTCATGTAGGCGCCGAAAAAATCGTCGTTGCGGCTGCGGAACCGCCGCACCTCGAACTGCTCGCGCCCGAAGGATTTGACGACGCGCTGGCCCTGTAGGATCTCGGAGAGGTTTGCGGTGAGATCCGCGATGCGCTGCTGGGCTCGATGCGTGCCGGCTGTGATCAGGCGCTGGAAATTCGACACGACAAACGAAAGGACCGGCGCAACGAGGACCAGTGAGAGCGTCAGGAGCCAGTCGAGATAGATCATCGTCGCAAACGACGAGATGAACGTGGCGAGCGCAACGACGAGCTGCGGCACCGACACGCTCACGGCGTCGATCATGATCTGCAGGTCCGTCGCGAAGCGGGCGATCAGCTCGCCCGGGCGCCATTTGTCGAACTCGCCCAGCGGCAAGTTGAGCATACGCTCGAAAAGCCGTACGCGCAGCCTCGCGACGAGGTGCTGGCCGCTCCATGCGGTCAGATATGTCTGCCCGTAGATCGCCGCGTTGGCGAGAACCAGCGCAACCGCCGTGAACCCCAGGGCAAGGTAGAGCGCCTTCAGGTCCGGCGTGTGGCCGGGCGGCGGCACGAGCACCTGGTTGATGATGATCCGAAAGGCCAGCGGCGGGACGATCGATAGGACGCCGGCCAGCACGCCCATTCCCATCGCCAGCGCTATGCGCGGGTAGTACGGGCGCGCCTCGCGCGCCAAGCGATGCAAAATCGAGCGACGGCTCATCCGCCGCACGCTCTTGCCGCCCACCGCCGGTGAAACCTGCCCTAGCGCGACCCGGTACGTGAGGGTGCGGAGGATTGCACGAACCAAAATGGACTGCTACTTTCACTCGAACGTACCGTCGGTAGCGCCCTGCATCGAATGCGGTAAGCCGATTTGCGCCACGTGCCGCGACGAGCGCGGCGGCTGTCCAAGCTGCCGCCTCGCGGCCAAGGTCGAGGCCGCCACCGCCACGCGCCAGCAAATCCCCGGAGCCGTGCCGCCGCGTCCCGCTCCCGCGAGCGTGCGCGGAGCGGCCACGGTCGCGACGGCGCCCGACCCTGTCGAAAGCCGCGCCCTCGTCGCGCTCGGCTATCCGCTCTGGCCGCTGGCGCTGGTCTCGCTCCTCGACCGAAAGCAGTCGCGCGCGCTGCGCCGCCAAGCGTTTCAGGCGCTAGGCTTCAACGTCGGTTTCTTCGGCTTTTGGGCGCTGCTGTCGCTCATTGCGCAGATTCCGTTCCTCGGCTTCTCCGCGTGGGTGCTCGTGCCGCTGCTCGCACCGCTCTTCCTCGTCGCGAGCGTCTACTACGGCATCAAGACCTGGAACGGCGACGACGTGCGCATACCCGTCGTGACGAGCTGGCTCGACGAGCGTTTGCCTCAGAGCGATACGAACTCGCGATAGCGCCGCAAAAAGGCGCGTGCCGCGACGGCGTGGTCGACCACGGGCGGCGGATACTCGCCCTCGGCAAAGAGCGCTAAGCGCAGCTGTCCCCCGGGTCGCGCTCGCGGCTGCCACGCCTCGAACGGCACGCTCGCGAGCTCGTCGATCCAGCGCCGAGCGTAGAGTCCCGCGGGGTCGTAGCGCCGGAGCTGCCGCTCCGGGTTGTAAATCCGCGGATACTGCGCCATGTCCGCGCCCACGCCCGCGATCCACTGCCAGTTGCCCGTCGCCAGCGCCGGGTCGTCCTCGATCAAGAACCGGTCCCATTCCGCGCGGCCCACGCGCCAATCGACGCCGAGATCGAAGCACAGCAGCGAGGCCGCTACGGCGCGAACGTGCGGATGCATCCATCCCGTCTCGTGCAGCTGCCGGATTCCGGCGTCGACGAGCGGATAGCCGGTCGTCCCGGTGCGCCACGCCTCCAGCGCGGGATGTGATTCCTCCCACTTAAAGCCGCGCATCTTGGTCTGCAGCGGCTCGTCGCGAGTCTGCGGATTGAACCAAGATAGCTGAAGGAAAAAGTCGCGATGCGCGAGCGCGCGCAAAAACAACCGCAGCGAGAATCTCTGCTCGCTAATCGCAAACGGATCGGCGAGACGCTCGCGCACCGCTAGCGCGACGGCTCGAGCCGAGATCGTACCGAACGATAAGTGCGCGGAGAGCCCCGACGTTCCGTCCTCGGATGGAACGTTGGCATCGATCGCATACTGCGGCGCGCGCTCGCGCACGAAGGTCTGGAAGAGGCGCCGCGCGACCGCGGAACCGCCGGCGGCCGGCACCTCGCCGGCGCCGAACTCGCGCGGTTCGGGCAGCGGCTCGCCGTCGAGCTCGCCGCCGGCAAAGCGCAACAGTAGCGGATATTCGTGCGACCCGATCGGCAGCTCGCGCCAGACGTCGAAATACGGCGCGAAGGCGCGGTAGCCGGGTCCCTCCGCGCTGCGTGCCTCGGCGCTCTCCTCGGGCGCGACGGCCGGCGCGTCGTGAACCACCAGCGCGCGCAATCCCGCTTCTTCTAGCGCGCTGCGTAACGACGAATCGCGCCGCATGCCGGCGTCGTCGTAGGACGCGCTCCACGCCGCGCCCGCGGCACCCGCCGCGCGCGCCACCTTCACGACGGCCTGTTCGGTAGGCGCGCGGAGCACGACGAGCCGGCTTCCGCGCTCGCGCAGCTCGACATCGAGCGCGCGCACGGCGGAGCAGAAAAACGCCGCTCTGCGCGGCGACGCTCGCAGGCTCTCGCTGGTCGCCGGATCGACGACGAGGAGCGGCAGGACCACGCCCTGCGCCGCGGCGGCCGCTAGTCCGGCGTGATCGTCGAGGCGTAAGTCCTTATTAAAGCGGTAGATGAACGGCCCATCCGCCATGGCGGGGCCGTTCGGTCGTTCGCCGGCGTTCTCCCTAGCGTCGCGTCGAGATGCTTCGCATCGCCGCGCGGCACACCGCTGCGTCGAGCGCGCGACTGCCGGAGCTCTTCGTGACGACGCAGCGGCTCGCACCGCCGCGCCCGTCGAGCCGTACCCGCAACTCCATCGTGCCCGCTGCCGGTGCGAACGCCAGCGACTCCGCCTCGTGCTGGCGGCGCGGCGGGGTCTGATTGTCGAGCACCGCGACGGCGCGTGCCGCCGCCCGTTCGGTCGCCGCGCTGCTCTGCGCCGTCACCGTCGCGCCCGGGTGCCTCTCCATCGCGCGCGCGCCGACGATCAGCGCCGCCGCGGCGGCCAGCGCGGCGACCCAGCGCCACGCGCCATACCTCTCGCGGGGCCGCATGCGTGCGGCACGTAAATCGGGCTCCCACCGTTCGCCTTCGTGCGCCTCGGCAACGGTTGCCATCACTCGTTCGATCTCACGCTCGCCGCGCAGCTCGGCACGGCAGCGCCCACACGTGGCGAGATGCGATCGATAGGCGTCGCGCTGCGCCTCGTCCGCCTCGCCCAGCGAGATCGCGCCGGCGAGCGTTTCCGCGCGTGCGCAATCGCATCGCGTCGTCATCTTGTAGTCTCCTCACTCATTACGGTTCTCAGCACGCGCATCGCGCGGCAGACCCGCTGCCGTATCGCGTCCGACGTCGTTCCCAACAACTCGGCGGCCTCCGCCGACGAGTATCCGACGTAGCTGGTCAGGAGCAGCGCCGCCGACTGTTGGGGCGGAAGCTGCGCCAGCGCCGTCTGCAAGTCCACGGATGCCGCGCTGCGTTCGTCGACGCGCCACGCGCCGCGATCGACGTCGCGATCGAGCGGTAGCATGCGAAGCACCTTCTTCCGCCGCAAGAACGATATCGCCGCGTTGGTGGCGGCTCGGTACAGCCATCCCGCCGTCAGCTCGCGCTGCGGATCCGCCTGCAGCATGCGGTAGGCGGATAAGAAGACGTCTTGGCTCAGATCCAGCGCGACCTCGGCATCGCCCACCATTCGGCGGAGGTACCGGGTCAATTTGACCTGATACTCCAGCACCAGCGACTCCGCACGGGCTCGCGCGACGGCCGCCGGCGCCGCGCCGGGATACACGTCCTCCATCGGCTTGTCAACGGGCGGGGGTCTCACGTTGTGACGGTGCCCTAGCCGCCGATCTCGGAGAACGCGCGCATCCGCGAGGACGTCTCTCCGAGCCGCAGGTGGTGGCGCTCCGGCTTGATCAGCATCGCGGAACGCAAAATTTCGGCCATCCGATCGATCGTCGCGCCGGCGCGAAGCGGCGCGCGCAAGTCGATCGCGTGGTCGCCGAAGAGACACAGCCGCAGCCGCCCGTCCGCGGTGAGGCGCACCCGGTTACAGCGCTCGCAGTAGTCGTGCGAAAGCGGGCTGATCACCCCGACGGCGCCGGCCGCGCCGGAGAACGCGAAGTAGCGGGCCGGCCCGTTACCGTTAGGGCCCGGCACCGGCCGCAGCTCGCCGATCGCAGCGATGCGCTCGAGGATCTCATCGGATGAAACGTACGTGTCGCGCTGCAGCTCGACGTTCTCGTGCACCGGCATCACCTCGATGAAGCGCACGAATATCGGGCGGTCGCGCGCGAGCGCGGCGAAGTCCGTCAGCTCGTCGTCGTTGTGCCCACGCATCACCACGCAGTTGAGCTTGATCGGCGCGAGGCCGGCGGCGATCGCGGCATCGATCGCGCGCAGGACCTTGTCCAGCCCCGGCCGCCGCGCGATCGCCTCGAAGCGGTCGGCGCGCAACGTGTCCAGGGAGAGGTTGATCCGGCGCACGCCGGCAGCGACCAGCTCGTCGAGTTGTTCTTCCAAGAGTAAACCGTTGGTGGACAGGGCGAGATCTTCGATCCCCGGAATCGCCGTGATGGCGGCCGCCAGGCGGCTCAGGTTGCGCCGCACGAGCGGCTCGCCGCCCGTCAGGCGCACGGAGCAAACGCCCACGGAGGCGGCTGCGCGGACGATCGTCGCGATCTCTTCGTAAGTGAGGATCTCGTCCCGGCGCAGCCAGGGCAGACCGCCTTCCGGCATGCAATAGACGCAGCGCAGATTGCATTTATCCGTGACCGAGACGCGCAGATAGGTGATCGGGCGGCTGAAGCCGTCAATCAACGAGAGAACCGTCACTGTGTGAACACGCTGTCCGGTAACGTCGGGTTGATCGTGTAGTTGTCGATCGTCGACGCCAAGTCGGCGACGTACCCCGGCTCGTCGACGCGCCCCGTCTGGGATACGACGAGCACGTAGCCCTGCACGCGGCCGTAGGTGTTCGTCATCTCCGCGTATCCGCCGTTGGCATAGTTCCAGCGCATTGACGTCACGGTGGCTCGCCGATCGTCGACCGTCGCATCGATGTGTTCGACGTTGCCCTGCTTGCGCGGCATCAGTTTGAACACCGCCGTCCTCCCGTCGTCCGAGACGAGCGTGACGTCGTAGACGTGCTTCCATCTCGATGGGTCCTCGATGTGCGCGTAGAGCGTGTCGAACTGGGACGCGAGCCCCGGGATGGGGACGCCCTTCGTGAAGGCCACCTTCGTCTTGTCGGGCTCCTTGTAATAGTAGGTGCCGACCAGCTCTGCCGTCAGGAACGGAAAGGTCTTCATCGCCACTCGAGCGTGGAGCGTCGCGGTGAAGGCGTGCAGGTTCGGATTCAAGGCTATCATCCGCGACATAAGGTCGCTCGCGGGCGCGGCGCGCACCGGAAGCGCGAGCGTACCGATGAGCGCTAAGGGCGCAAGAATCTTCATCATCACCTCGTTTCAAACGGCCGTAGGGCCGAGCGAATCTCGTCGCGGACCGCCGCATCGACTTCGACGCCGTGCTGTCCCCGCAATGCCGCGAGCGCGTCGGGCGAGCCGATCCGTCCGAGCGCCCACGCGGCGTGACCTCGAACCATCGGGTGCGGATCCGCGCACAGGCTCTCGATCAGCGGGCCGACCGCGGAGCGGTCCAGGGCGTTGCCCAGCGCCACGGCCGCGTTGCGGCGCAGCACCGCCGCACCGCGCCAGCCCATCGCGGTCTCCCGAAAACGCCGCCTGAAGGCACCGCTGCGCAGGCGCAACAGGTCGGGGAGCGACGGCCGCGCGGTTTCGAGGTCGCACGGCGACCACTCCGACGACGCCGTGTGGCGTGCGGACTGAGTCGGCGGACACACGAGCTGGCAGATGTCGCATCCCCACACCCAGTCGCCGAGCAGCGGCCGCATGTTTGCCGGGATCGAGTCCGTGCGCTGCGTGAGATCCGAGATGCAGCGGTTCGCGTCGATCGTATAGTCCCCGCGCAAGGCCTGCGTTGGACACGCGTCCACGCAGCGCCGGCACGCGCCGCAGCTCTTACGCGACGGAGTGTCCGGCGGCAACTCCAGCGTCGTTACGACCTCGCCGAGGAAGACGAACGAGCCCAGCACCGGCGATATCAGGTTGGTATGCTTTCCGATCCATCCCAGCCCCGAGCGCGCCGCCAGCGCGCGCTCGGCCAGCGGACGCGTGTCGCAGACGACGGCCGTCGCCTGCGTTCCCGCGGCTTCGTCGATCTCGCGCGCAACGGCGCCGAGCAGCGCGCGCAGCCGGCCGTGATAGTCCCGCGACCACGCGTAATTCGAGACGCGGCCGCGCAGGCCTGAGCGCGCCCTCGGCTGTGCGGTCGCGTACGGCACCGCGACGCAGACGACGCTGCGTGCCTGCGGCAACAGCGTGGCCGGGTCCGTCGCTCGCCGCGCGTACTCGCCGTCGTAGGACCACGTCGTCAGATCGCCCCGCTCGAACGCCGCCGCCATGCGCCGTCGAGACTCCGCGTCGGACCGCGCCGCCACGACCCGAACGTCGCCGGCGCCGAGCTCGACGGCCCGCCGGACAGCGCGTCGTTTGATGGCCATCAGCTCGTCCGTATTCATCATCATAGCGTCGCAAGCGGTCTGTCTCCGCCGCGCGGAAACGCGGCGTCGATCGCCGCGAGATCGGCCGGCTCGAGCTCGATCGCTCCCGCAGCGGCGTTCTCTTCGGCGTGCGCCACGCTCGCGGCTTTCGGAATCGCGAACGCATGCGCCTGGCGGGTCAAGAATGCGAGCGCCACCTGGTGGACGGTCGCGCCATGCTTGCGCGCGACGCGCTCCAGCAGCTCTCGCGACGGCCTGCCCGAGCGCAGGAACCTGCCTCGCCCGAACGGCGTATACGCAACGATTGCAATGCCGTGCTCCCGCGCCAGCGGAACGAGCCGATGCTCGATGCCGCGCTCGTTGAGGTGGTAGAGGACCTGGTTGCACGCAAGCGGCGCCCGCAGATGGGTCTGCGCTTGGAGCATCTCGTCGGCCTCGAAGTTGCTCACGCCCACGAAGCGTACTTTACCCTCTTTTACCAAATCGTCGAACGCGCGCATCGTGTCTTCGAGCGGATGCGTGCCGGGCCAGTGAAGCAGCAGCAGATCCAGATGCTCGCAACGAAGTCGCGCGATGCTGTGCTCCGCCGCCGCGAGCGTACCTCGATAGCTCGCGTTCGCGGGCAGTACTTTGGTCGCGATGAAGTAGCGATCGCGGGAGACGCCGCGCAGCGCGTCGCCGATCAGCTCCTCAACCCGGCCCGATCCATACATCTCGGCCGTGTCGATGTGCGTCATGCCGAGCTCGATTCCGCGCCGAAGCGCGCGCCGTGCCTCCTGCGCGCGTGTGCCGGTTTCCGGCATGTCCCAGGTACCCTGGCCGATCGTCGGCAGATCGATTCCGCTACGGCCGAAGGCCCGCGTCTTCAAAAGAACTCGAACTCCGCATGTCGTGCCGCGTAGGCGAGGAGGCCTCCGCGCAGATGCACCAGTCGCGTGAACCCGGCGTCGCGCAGGCGCCGCACCGCCCCCAGCGATCTCGCACCGACGCGGCAGGCGACGACGTAGCGCACGGCGCTGTCGAGCTCCGACATGCGCGCCTCGAGCTCCGAAGCCGGAATGTGCAGCGCACCCTCGAGCGTGCCTAGCACCGCCTCGTGCGGCTCGCGGACGTCGAGCAAGACCGCGTCGCGAAGAGCCTCGTCGAGGCCGCCCGCATCGACCTCGGGAACGTGCGTGGGAGCCGGCACTTCTTCGTAGGACTGCAGTTGCGTCGAGAGGATCGCCGGCCGCTCGCCGCACAGCGCGCACTCCGCATCGCGTTCGAAGCGGACCTCGTGGACCCGCGCGAGCAGACTGTCGAGCAGGATGAGGCGGCCGATCAGCGGATCGCCGACGCCGAGCAGCATCTTCAGCGCCTCGCCGGCCTGCCAGGCGCCGACGATGCCCGCCAGCGCGCCGAGAACGCCGCCCTCCGCGCAGGTCGGCGTGCTCTCGGGGGGCGGCGCCTCGGGATAGAGGCACCGGTAACACGGGCCGCCGGGTGCGCCGAAGACGCTCACCTGTCCGTCGAAACGGAAGATCGATCCGTAGACGTCGGCGCGGCCTTCGAGGACGCACGCGTCATTGATCAAGTAGCGCGTCGGAAAGCGGTCCGTGCAATCCAGCACGAGGTCGTACAGGCGCACCAGCTCGCGCGCGTTGCCGGGCGCGAAGCGCAGCGGGATCGGGTCGTACGCAACGAGTGGGTTGAGGCCGCGCAGACGTTCCGCAGCGACCTCGGCCTTGTTGCGTCCGACGTCGGAGGTCGAAAAGATCGTCTGACGCTGCAGGTTCGTTTCGTCGACGACGTCGTCGTCGACGATGCCGATGCGGCCGACGCCGGCCGCCGCGAGATACTGCAGCGCCGGCGATCCCAAACCGCCGGCGCCGACGACGAGGACGCGCGCCGACGACAAGCGTTCTTGACCCGCGAGCCCGACCTCCGGAATGAGCAGGTGTCGGCTATAGCGGCGCAGGGCGCGCGCGCTCAGTGCCGCTCGCGCAGCCATTCCAACACCGTCGCCTTGGCGTTTTCGGCGGCGTAGGTGTGATCGCTATCGATCGTCGCGAACGTCTTCGGCTCGGGCGCGTGCTCGTAGAGCTCGCGTACGCTGCGCGGGCTGACCATTCCGTCGCGGGCGGCGGCCACGTAGAGCGCCGGCCGTCCCGCGAGCCGCGGGAGCAGTTGCGCGAAGCGCGCGTCGACGTTCGTCACCAGCTCCGGCAGCGTGACGCCGACGACGTAGGATGCGCGAAAGTCCGTGGCGCCCACTTTCCGCAGCGCCTCGAGCGACGTGGGACGCCCGTAACCCGTCGCGATCGCCACGGTGCCGAGGATCTCGGGGTCCAGCGCGGCCGTGAATATAGCCGTCATGCCGCCCATGCTGTGGCCGAGCGTATAGACGTCTCCATCGCCGCGCCCCCGCGAAAACACGACGACGCGCCGCATCGCGTCGATGCAGTCCTCGACGCCGCGCAGCTCGCCGCCGCTCGCTCCCAGCTTGTGGCCGGGAAAATCGAGGCTATACACGCCGTAGCCGTGGCTGGCCAAGAACGAACATAAAAAGTCGAGATTCTGTTTGCTCGACGAGTAGCCGTGACCGGCGACGAGTGTAACCCCGCGCGGCCGCCGCGGCTCGTACCAGAGCACGGCGAGCGGGTTGCGCTCGGCCTGCAGACGGAACAGCTCGACCTTGGCCACCTAGAGGTTCGGAGCGGCTTGGTTTTCGCGCCACCGCTCGGTGCCGTCGGCATAGCGCTCCTTCTTCCAGATCGGCGCGCGCCGCTTCAGCTCGTCGATGGCGTAACGGCACGCATCGAACGCGTCGGCTCGATGCGCCGCAGACGCGACGACGGCAACGGAGATCTCCCCAACGCCGATTTCCCCAACGCGATGAACGATCGCGAGCGCGACGTCGCCGCAACGCTCGCGCGCCTCGACCGCAATCCTTTCGAATTCGTCGAGGGCGAGCGGCTCGAACGCCTCGTACGATAGGCCGTTCACGATTCGCCCATCGTCCGCGCGGCCGCGCACGATGCCGAAAAACGTCACCGCGCCGCCGTCGCCCGGACGAAACGCGTTCTCGAACGCGCGCGGATCGATCGGCTCGCGGACGATGGCAAACACCGCGTTCGTCCTCAGCCGCCGCCGACCGGCGGCAAGAGCGCGATCTCGTCGCCGTCACGCAACGCGTGGTCGGGCGGGACGAGCGTTCCGTTACAGGCGACGCGCGTGGACGCTCGATGCTCTTCGAGCGCCGGATAGCTCTCGGCCAGCGCGGCCCACGCCTCGCCGACGCGCGAGCCCGCGCGCAACTCGAGCGCGGTCTCGCCCGCGTTCAAGATCTCGCGCAAGCGGGCGAAGGCGAGCACGCGAATCTTCATCGAGGCCGCCCCTTCGACGGGTACCGAGCCGATGCGTACCGAATTCGCTCGAGAATAGCCAGATGATCGCACGAACGCTGACGATCTTCATCGTCCTGGCGGCCGGCACCGCTCGAGCGGGAGTTTCCGCGCCGTCGTGCACCCAGGAGACGCTGTCGGTTCAGGGCACGCCCGTGACGATCGCTTACTGCGTCACCGGCGCGCTGCGGGCCAACGGCGCCGCGGAGGTCATCGTTCCCGTCACGCTGACCTATTCGGCTCCGGGCGGCTCCGTGCAGCGTTCTACCGAGCTCCATTTTCTCTCGGGCGAGCGCGTCTCGCGCGTGCTGCAGAGCCTGGATCTGACGCGCGTGGGACTCGCCGGCACGCTGCACCTGACGCTGGACTACTCGCGCGGCGTCGTTCAGGTCGAGGGAGCCCTCCTCACGCCCGGAGCCATCACGATTAAGTGACGCTCGACGAGCTTAAGCGCAACCCAATTGCCGCGCCCCGGACTCTAGGGGGTCGTATGCGCCGGCGCTACATCGCCTTCAATAGGTCCAAGATCCCCGACGGCTGTCGATAGAGGAGCACGTTCTTTATTTATGCCGTGTACGGCGACGGTTCCCAACCTCACGGCTCGCGAGCAAGCGCACCACCTATACGAAGCGATACCCCCCGGTCTCTTCCGGGTTCAAGACGAAAACGAGCGTATCGCCTGGCGCGTCAGCCCCGAGCCGTTTGCATTGGCCGCCGATCAGATCGCTGCCATCGAGCGTCTCGGCCCCCGCCTCCTCGCCTTCTACCGCGCCCTCAACAACCTATACAATCGCAGCGTCCGAGGCACCGCGCCGGCTTTCATCGCGGAGTATTTGGACCAAGGCAAGCCGGAGCAGATCGTCAAGCTCGGGAGGCAAAACCGCTTCAAGCAAGAGCTGCCCGGCGTGATCCGTCCGGATCTCATTCTGACGGCGGATGGTTTTGTCGCGACCGAGCTCGACAGCATTCCGGGCGGCATGGGCTTCGTCGGCGCGATGACAGAGGCATACTGTCAGCTCGGCATCGAGAGCGTCGGCGGCGTCGACGGCATCCCGCTCGGCTTCGCTGCCATGCTGCGCCATGCGACCGGCGTCGACTTCCCGACGGTCGCGATCGTCGTCTCCGAAGAGTCGGCCGACTACCGCGCCGAGATGGCGTGGCTCGCGGACGCCTTGCGCCGCCTGCGCGCCGCCGACGCGTGGCTGCGCCGGCCCCAAGACATCACGTTCACTGAGGACGGTCTCTTCATGCGTCATGAGGACGGGCGCGAGTCCAAGCTCGATGCGCTCTATCGCAACTTCGAGCTGTTCGACCTCTTCAACGTTCCCAAACAGGAGCTCATGCTCTATGCGGCGCGCCACAACCGCGTCAAGATGACGCCGCCGCCGAAGGCCTCGCTCGAAGAGAAGTCGGCTTTCGCGCTGCTGCACCATCACGCGCTGGAGTCGCTCTGGAAGGCCGAGTTGGGCGGCGAGACCTACGAGCAACTGCGCAGCCTCTTCCCGCAGACCTGGGTGATCGATCCGCGTGCGATGCCGCCGCAGGGCGTGGTCGCGGGCTTGCAGGCCGCCGGCGCACCGGTCTCCGACTTTCGGCAGCTCGGCGCGCTGCCCAAGAGCGAGCGCGCCTACGTCGTCAAGCCGTCGGGATTCTCGGAGCTCGCGTGGGGTTCGCGCGGCGTGAAAATCGGCGACGATATGACGCGCGAAGAGTGGCAGGCGACGATCGACATGGCCCTCGCGTCATACGAGCGCACGCCGTGGATCTTGCAGCGCTTCCACAAGGGCAAGCGCGTGCGTCAGAACTACTTCGACCGCGAGCACGACGAGATCCGCGAGTACGATGGGCGAGTGAGGCTTTGCCCGTACTACTTCGTCACGGGCGAAGACAGCGTCACGCTCGGCGGCGTGCTCGCGACGATCGCACCCGTCGACAAGAAATTAATTCACGGAATGACGGACGCCGTGATGACGTCATCTATCGCTTCGGCCACGTGACATAACGCCTCGAAACCGCTCGTCGCTCCATCATCCGGTTTGCGTTGCGGCGTTCCGCTAAAAATTAGCGGACGCGCGTTAATACCGCGTTTTGCGACGGGAGCGAGATTTCGTCCGGCACCAACGTTGAGGGATCGTACCAGATCGTGAGCGCGATCGGATGGTCGATCGAGAGCACCGCCTCTTGTGCCGGAAGGTTCGCAGGGCGCGGCGCCGATGACGTCGAGCCGGCCGAGAGCAGCTGCGCTTGAGCGTTCAAGGGCGCGATCCACGTCACCGTCGGATCGTTCCACGCGGCCATCTGCGCCGGCAGCGCGAAGAGGCCCGCGAGGCAGCCCGGCTCGATCACCACGAAGCGCTGCGTGTTCGCGGCCAGCGTCAGCCGCTGCGACTGACCGGTCCCAGCGGCGGCGACGGTGGCCGTGCTGGGCGTCAGCACGACGGTCACCCGCGCCGGCTGGTCGATTTCATTGAACGCATATTGCCCGGCGTAGCGCAACGGCGCGAGGTCCGGACCGAGGACGAGCGATGCGGTCGCTCTAATGTGAAGTCCCATGACGTCGCCGCTCATAGATTCGGCGACCGTCGTCTGCGCGGCGTCTTGCGTGACGTTCACCGACCATGACCCGGAGCCGACCGCCTGACCGTTGTTAACCGACGCCGTGTATCGGTAGGCGCCGGGCGCGGGGAAGGGCGCGCCGCTCAACGCGGCCAGGAGGATCGCGGAAAGCACGCCGCTCACGCTCGAATCGGGGTGTGGATCTGCTGCTCCAGCGCCTCCAGCGCCGCGTCGATCTCATCCGCCGTGTTGTAGCCGTGCGGCGAGATTCGGATGCCGCCGCTGCGATACGTCGTGATGATTCCGTCCTTTTGCAGGACGCGCCCGACGGCGACGCTGTCGTGTCCGGGAAGGCGGAACGTGACGATCCCCGACGAGATGCCCTCGCCGCGAACCGAGCGGACTTCCGCACCGAGGCGGCGCAGGCCGTCGCAGAGCTGCTCCGTCAAGTCGAGGATGTGCTTCGCGATCGCCTCCGGACCGCTGCGTTCGAACAGACCGATCGACGACACCAGTGATAGCGCACCGATCAGGTTCGGCGTGCCGCCCTCGAAGCGCATCGCATCACTCGAAAACGGTTGGTCGTAGTTGTGAAAGTCCCACATATCTTGCAGCGAGCGCCATCCCGGCATCGTCAAGCGCAATCGCTCCCCAAATTGCCGGCGCACGTACAACAACCCTACGCCGTGCAGCCCGAGCATCCATTTCGCGGCACCAGCATACAGCGCGTCCACGCCGGCCGCACGCGCGTCGAGCGGAAAGGCGCCGAGCCCTTGCATCGCATCCGCGCACAAGAGCGCGCCGGCCTCGTGTGCGACCTCCGCCAACGCGCTCAGGTCGTGCCGGAAGCCGTCCGCGTAGGAGACCCACGAGACGGTGACCAGCCGCGTCCGGGGCGAGAGCGCGCGCCGCAGCGCATCGGGCGTCAGGCGTTCCCGCTCCGTCGCGAGCTGCCGCACGATAACGCCGCGGTCGCGCAGCGCGATCCATGGAACGGCGTTGGCGGGAAACTCGTTGTCGCACAGCAGCACCTCGTCGCCCGGCTGCCAGTCGAGCCCTAGCGCGACGATGTTCGCGGCCCAGCTCGTGTTCGGAACGAGCGCGATCTCGGTTCCCGTGGCGCCGATGAAACGCCCGATCTTCTCGCGATACTCCGGCAGCGCCGCATCGTAGGGAAACGTGCCGAGCACGCCCGCGTCGGCGTGCGTCCGCACGAAGGCCTCGATCGCCACGGTCGAGCAGAGCGGTAAGATGCCGGCGGCGGCGTGGTTGAGGTAGACGTAGCGCTGCGTTATCGCGAATTCGGAACGTGGGAGCGGCGGCGTCACTGCGCGCCGATCATATCCTTCGTGTGCCAGGCGATGTTGCCCGCGCGGTCGCCGACCCGTTCCAGCGATGCGAGAACGAACAGATAGCGGGTGCCGGGCCGGATGATCTCCGGATCCGCGCGCATCTCCTCCTGGAGCAGCTTGATGCTGCGCTTGTACAGCTTGTCGACCTCGTCGTCGCGGTCGATCACCTCGCTCGCCAACTGGGCGTCGCGCTCGGTGTAGGCGCGCATCGCGTCGAGGAGCATCGCGTGCGCGACGGCGGCGATTCGATCGATCTCGACGCGCTGCGGCCGCATCGGCTGGTCCGAAAGCTTGATCGCGTTCTTCGAGATGTCCACCGCGTAGTCGCCGACGCGCTCGAGATCGGTCGCGATTTCCAGCATGGCCGCGATCTCGCGCAGCTCACCGGCGACGGGTTGCTGCCGCCAGATCAACTCGATGCAGTGCGCCTCGATTCGGCGGCGGAGGTCGTCGATCGTGTCGTCGCCGGCCACGACCCGCGCCCCGGACGCCGCGTCGCGGTTGTTGAGCGCATCGACGGCGACGCGAATCGCATCGCCCACGAGCGCGCCGAGACGAACGACGTCGAGCCGCGTCGCTTCCAGTGCCTCGTGGTACGCCGTCCGAACCGCCACTCTAACCTCCCGCACGTCCTTTGTAGTATAGGCCGGAGGGCACTTCCCTGCAATGCAACGAAAGAACCTTTATCCTTTATCGAATCATTAAAGGTTAACGCATGTCATTTGAAGATATCCTGGCCGTCGTCGAAGCGCCGATCGGAATCATCACGTTCAATCGGCCCAACGTCCTCAACGCTTTACGGAGCCGGCTTCTACGGGAAGTCTCCGAGGCGCTGCGCGACATGGAGAGCAACGAGAGCGTGCGCGCGATCGTTATGACGGGCGCCGGCGAAAAGGCTTTCGCCGCGGGCGCCGACATCTCCGAGCTCAACGCGCTGGCGACGGCCGGTTCCGGGGCGGAGCAGGCGCGCAGGGGACAGGCTCTGACCCGTCAGATCGAGCGTCTGCGCAAGCCAGTCATCATGGCGATCAACGGATTCGCGCTCGGCGGCGGGTGCGAGATCGCGATGGCCGGCGACATCCTCATCGCGAGTGAAAATGCGAAGTTCGGTCAGCCCGAAGTCAACCTCGGCCTGATCCCAGGCTACGGCGGCTCGCAGCGCACCACGCGTCTCGCCGGCAAGGCGATGGCGTCGTATCTCTGCCTGACCGGCGAGATGATCGACGCGCGCGAGGCGCTGCGCGTTGGGTTGGTAGCGCGGGTCGTTCCGGCGTCGGAACTGATGACCGAGTCGAAACGCATCGCGAACGTCATCGCCTCGAAGGCGCCGCTCGCGATTGCCGCGTGTAAGCGCGTCATCAACAACGGCGCGCACCTCTCCATGGACGACGCGCTCGAGCTCGAGGCGCTGGAGTTCGGAACGCTCGTGGATACCGAGGACATTCGCGAAGGCACCGGCGCGTTTCTGGAAAAGCGCAAGCCGGTCTGGAAAGGCCGCTAACCCTCCCCTTCGACTGCGGCGCTACGCGCTGCGCTCAGGACAGGCACAGTTCAGGATGACAGTTTGTGGTAGGCGTTGCTCATCGCCGGCGCGATCGCCGGATTGAGGCCCTGCCATTGGGCGCGAATATAGCCCTCGGGATCGATGACGACGACCGTCGGGAACCCTTCCACTCCGAAGAGCGCACGAGCGCTCGCGCGCTCGTCGAGGGCGACGCCGCGCAACCCGAGCCGGCGCGCGAAATCGCGTGCGACCGCACGCGGCTCCCCAACGTCGACGGGCACGACGATGGCCTCGGGATGCTGTTTCGACCACGCCTCGACCAGGGGCAGTTCGATCTTACACGGCGCGCACCACGTCGCGTAGAAATCCAGGAACACGACGCGGCCGCGCTCGGCCGTCACGCGAAACGCGTCTCCGTCGAGCCGCTCGTACACCGCGTGCGGCGCCGGAAAGCTGCGCGGCGCCTTAAACGACCTCGGCGCCACGAAGATCTTCCAAAGCGCGAACGCGATGACGAGAAGCGCGAAGACGTCCCACAGGCGCCTACTCTGCACTGAGGAGCGCGGCGATTCCCTGCCCGCCGCCGATGCAGGCGGAGGCGAGGCCGTATCCGCCGCCGCGTTCGCGCAGTTCGTGCAACGCCGTGATCGTGAGACGCGCACCGGAGGCTCCGAGCGGATGTCCGAGCGCGATCGCGCCGCCGTGCGGATTGAGCGGTACGGCCGCCGAAGATTGCCCACCCCCGAGCTCGCGCAAGCACGCGATTACCTGCGGCGCGAACGCTTCGTTAATCTCGACGACCGCGACGTCGTTCAGCGCCATGTTCGCGCGTTGCAGCGCCTTCGGAATGGAAAACGCGGGACCGATCCCCATGATCGACGGATCGACGCCGACGACGGCGGACGATACGATGCGGCCGATCCACGTCAGGCCGTCCGCCATCGCGCGCTTTCGCGTCGTCAGCACTACCGCGGCGGCTCCGTCCGTAATACCGCTCGCGTTGCCGGGCGTCACCACCCCGCCTTGCACGAAGCGGGCCGGTAGCTTTCCGAGCTTCTCCATCGTGAGGCCTTGGCGCGGACCCTCGTCTTTGTCGATCCTCACGCTCGCGCCTTTGGGCCCGGGGACGTAGATGGGTACGATCTCTTCCGCGAAGTAGCCGCTGTCTTGCGCGGCGAGCGCGCGTTCCTGACTCGCGAGCGCGAACTCGTCGCACTCCTCGCGCGACACGCCGTACTTCTTCGCGAGATTTTCGGCCGTGACCGCCATCGGCGTGTTGCCGTAGGAGTCGATCAGCGCGGTCCAGAGCGAATCCTCAAACTTCACATCTTGGCCGAGGTGAAAGCCCTTGCGAGCGCTGCGCACAACGTGCGGCGCCTGACTCATGTTCTCGGTGCCGCCGGCGAGCGCGTACGCGGCCGTGCCGAGCACGAGCGATTGCGCGGCCGACAGAATTGCCTGCAGGCCCGAGCCGCAAAGCCGGTTGACCGTGAGCGCCGGGACGCCGACCGGCAATCCGGCGCGCAGCCCGACGTGTCGCGCGAGATAGATCGCGTCGGCGCTGCTCTGGATGACGTTGCCGAAGACGACTTCGTCGATCACATCCTTGTGGACGCCGCTGCGGTCGATCGCCGCCTCGGCGGCGAACACCGCGAGATCCGTGGCGGTGACGCCCGCCAGCGCGCCGCCCAGATTGCCGAACGGGGTCCGGGCTCCGGCCAGGATGACGACGTCGTTGTCTGAAATCGAATTGCTCATATCGCTAACGAGTATTCCGCGCGCGCTCGCAGGCGTCCCCGGCAGGCGCCGTCGCGCACGGTCACTAAGACCGGCAAGTCATGCCGATCACTCGACCCGCTGCGGTCACGCTCGACGCCCGGTCGCTCTTACCGGCGACGAAGACCGGTCATATTCTGGAAACGTTCGACAAGCTCCAGATCGGCGCGGCACTCGAGATCAACGAGGAGACGGACCCGCGCGCCCTGCGCAACGAGATGACGCAGCTGCGTCCGGGCCGCTTCTCCTGGGACGCGCGTAACCTCGGCGGCAATCGCTGGACCATTCGTCTCGAACGCATCGACGAGAACGCCGACGGGGAGGCCCTCCTCTCGCACGTCGCGGCCTTCACTTCTGCCAAAGCCAGTACGATCAAGGAACTCGCCGAACAGATGGCCGAGCGGACGTATAAATCGGGCGATACGATCTTCGACGAAGGCCAGGCCTGGCCGTACCTCGGCATCGTCAAGGGCGGGAAAGTCATCTACACGCTGCTCTCCCCGGACGGCAAGACGCACACGATCGGCGAGCGTCTCACGCACGACACGCTCAACGAGAGCGGGACGTTCGACGGCGGGGGCGCCACGACGCGCGCGGAGGCGCTCACGGACGTAACGATCCTGACGCTGCCGAGCGAGGCCGTGATTCACGCCGCGCGCAACGACGCCGAGCTCGCGCTGGGCTTTCTGATCGCGTCGTCGCAGGCGCGCCGCCGTTCGATCGACACGATCGCGGACCTCGCGTTCGCGCACGTCCTGCAGCGCGTCGCGAAGTTCTTGCTCGGCTACGCTCGGACATCGGTCGGGATGGCTCGCGGCCTTCCCGGCGTCGAAAACCTTTCGCAGGCGCAGATCGCTGCGGCCGCCGGCACCGTGCGCGACATGGCCGCGCGCGCGTTGCTACGCCTCAAGAACGCAGGCGCGCTCGAACTGGACCGGGGACGGGTGCGGGCGATCGACCGCGCGCGTCTCGAGGCTTTCGCCCACAACGTCCCGGCCCCACCGGTCTAGCTTATATTCGATACACACTCGCTGTGGCGTTCGGATCGACGAGCGCCGGATGAACGCGCGGACCGCTGCACATGATTGCATCGTGTCCGATCTCGATTTTCAAGCGCGCGACCTCGCCGCCCATCACGTCGTCGACGGCGCAGCCTTCGACCTTACCGGGTAAGCGCGCCATCACGACATAGCGTCCCGGCTCGAGCGTGATGTCGCTGAAGAATCCGCGACTGTTCGTCTTGAGCTCCTTGATCTCGTTGGGACCCTCGTCGCGATACGGCGAGCGATAGTAGTACAACTGCGCGTTCGCCATCGGCTGGCCGGTGTGGGCGTCCACTACGTAACCGGAGATCCCGCCCAGTTGATCGGCGATCGCGGGCATGGCTAGCGACCCAGCGAGCGCGAGCCCGATTGCTATCTGTTTCATGTCCGCGTTCTTACCCCAATCGAGCAGGTACTTAGACCGATTCGAGAGTGGCGGTCTCCTCGGCGGGATTTTGTGAGTCGAACGCCGCTCGCTTGCTCTTGGCGGCTGCCTCGTCAAGCGGACGATCCGGAGCCTGGCGCTGGCGCTCTAACATGTCGCGGCCTTTGCGGATCGCGCCCAGCGCGCCAGAGAGCCGATTCTCGAGCTCCGTCAGCACGTCGGTGGCATAGCGATCGGCCCCCTCCCGCACTCGCCGGCCGCGCTCTTCGGCTTCCTGCACGACGGTGTCGGCCGCCGCGCGCGCACGCTGCACCAGCTCGTTCTGATCGAGCAGTTCCTCGTGCCTGCTGGCCGCCTCGTCGACGATCGCTTGGGCCTTCTCATGCGCCACGCGCAGCATCCGCTCGTGATCCTTCGCGATCACCTTTGCCCGCCCGACCTCCTCGGGTAGCGACGCACGAATCTTCTCGACCAGCTCGAGCAGCCGTTCTTCCGACAGAATGCGGTAACCGGCGGGCAACCAGGTTCCCTCGTGTACGTAAGCCTCGAGTTTGTCCAACACGCGATAGACCGACATTACTACCTCCGTTGTAAGCTTGTACGTTTCTCCGCCATGAGGCGAAGCACCGGTTCGGGGACTACCGCGGCGACGTCGCCGCCGAGAAAGAAGACCTCTTTGACGAGGCTGGAGCTGACGAACGAGTACTTCTGGTCCGACATCAGAAACAGGGTGTCGACCTCGGAAAGCGAGCGATTCATCAGCGCTGTGGACATCTCACTTTCAAAATCCGAAACCACGCGCAAGCCCTTGACGATGACGTCGGCCCGCGTCGCGCGCACGTAGTCGGCGAGCAGCCCCGTGAAGTGTTCGACTCGGACGTTATGCAGCTTCGAGACGCATGCCTTGAGCATGTCCTCGCGCTCCTGCAAGGAGAACATCGGAGCGCGCTTCTGAGGATTGACGACGATGGCGACGAGCAGCTCGCCGAAGCATCGCGCTGCGCGCTCGATGACGTCCAGATGACCGTTCGTCGGCGGATCGAACGATCCGGGATAGACGGCGCGCGTAACGCGTCGAAGCTTACCGTTCGTCAAGATTCCAGTGACAGAAACGCGAGCGCCACATCGCCATAGACTTCTTCCCGCACGGAGCGATACCCGGGTATCTGCGGCAAGATTCGCTTGGCCGCGTGTTCGTAGACCACCAGGGCGTCCGGCGCGAGCAGCTCGCGCTCGCGCATCAGGCGCAGCAGCTGAAGCGGCACGGGATCGGCGTACGGCGGGTCGAGATACACGATGTCGAACGGACCCTCCAGGCGATAGAGCGCGCGCTCGGCGGGAGCCTGAAAGACCGACACGACGTCGTCCACGCCCAGGTTCTTGGCGGCCTCCTCGATCGCGTGCGCCACGTCGCGCTGCGCTTCGACCGACACGACGCGCGACGCCCCTCGCGAGGCGGCCTCGAAACCGATCGCGCCCGTGCCGGCGAAGAGATCTAGGACGCGCGCGCCCTCCAGGCGGTGCATCAGGATCGAGAACAGCGACTCCTTGACGCGGCCCGGGGTAGGCCGGACGTTCACCCCCTTGGGCGAGCGCAGCTTTCTACTTCCCAGCGACCCTCCTGTAATCCGCGGCATCTGTGGGTCCTCTTCCTTAGAACGCCAGGGGAGCGAGGGGCGCTTGCGCCGGGCGCAGCCAGCTGTCGTCGCCCAGCCACTCGTAGCGAATCGTCGAGTACGGCACCGTGCCGTACGACAGCAGACGATCGTGGAAGCTGCGTAGCGTGAAGCCGTCGCCCTCGCGATCGCGGACGAGCCCGAGCAACGTCTCGATCTGCGTCTTGCCGACGAGATAGTCGATCGCCTGTCCCGGCCCCATCGCGAAGCGCGTCGCCTCGCCTCGAGCCGTATCGTAATCGATCCCGGCGTTCCTCTGAAAGTACGCGATGGCGGCAGGCAGCGTCATCTCCCCGGTCGCCAGCCCGACGTCGACGCCGATCCGCGTCGCGCGGTGACGCATCAGGTGAATGACCTGCTTGCGCGCCCCGGGGTCGTCCTCGTACAGCCCCTCACGCATCAACATCTCCTCGCCGTAAAACGCCCAGCCTTCGGCGAAGACGCCGTCGCCCTGGACGTGCCGCACGAAGTCGGGGTTGTGATACGCGTAGGTGAACTGCATGAAGTGTCCGGGAATGCCCTCGTGTCCGAGCAGCGGCAGCACCGACTGACGCGCCTGTTCCACGAAAAAGCTCTGGTTGCTCGGGCTGAAGTCAGGAACGAAGTAGAAGCCCTGCGGATCGCTGGAAAACATCGCGGGAGGATTCATGAAGCCTCCCGGATACGTTGCCGCGAGCGCCTTCGGCACCTCGACGATGTGGAACGGGCCAATATACGACGGGATCGTAACGATCTGGTGCGCGTCGAGGAACGAGATGATCTTCTGCAGGCTGCTCTCATAATAGGCCAAAAACGCCGCCTTCGAGGGGAACGACGGCGGCGGCGAGGCCGCCGGCTCGTGCGCGTCGCGTGACTGCTCCCACAGCTCCAGCGCGCGGTCGCGAGCCAGCTCGAGCCGCCCGATCCGCGCGACCTCGGAAGAATCGAAAGGCAACATCAAGACGCGCCGGAGATACCAGTCATACTGCTTACGACCGACGGCGAAGCCGCCCGCGCGGAAGCCGCTCATGTGCGCATCGAGCCACGCGCGGTATCCGTGCAGCGCGTCGAGGGCCGTTCGCTGCGCCGCCGGTAGCTCGGCACGCACCGCCGGGGACGCGTCTTTGGCCACCTCGTCGAGCGTCGTCGTGTAGAGCGAGTCGCCGTCGCGAATGTCTTCCGATGCGATCTGCGCAAACTCGCGCACGGTCTCCGTCAGGTTGGCGCGACCCTGCGCGAGCACGCGCGGGCAGGCTCGCAGACGCGCGATCGCGGCTCGGAGCCGCACGTCGTCGCTCGCGTATCGGCGCTTGACGATCGAGAAGATCCCGTTGCTGCATTCGCCTTCGTAGATCGCCGGATTGCGCTGGAATCCGCGCAGAACGGTCCGGTCCCACCAGTCGGCTTCCAGATTCGAACGAATCAGCAGATAATCAACGCGTTCGTGCGGACTCGCGCCGGGCAGCGGCTGCAGCGCGACCAGCTCGCTGCGGTATCGCCGCAGCTGCGCCATTTGGGCCGACTGCGTCGCCGCCGAATAGTCCGCGAGCTGGGCGTCGTAGTCGTGAATTCCCGCGTCGGTCGCCGACGTCGGATTTTGCGCGAACTCCCAAAACGTGTAACGCCGCGCGAGGTCCACGAGTCGGCTCTGGTAGCCCGACGGCGCCGGCGTTGCCGCGCCGAGCAGCACGCAGGCGGTGAACGCGAACGCCGCCGCCCGCCGCATCACGAGATCCGCGCAGGTGTGGGAAGCAGCGCCAACAGCTGTTCGAAGCGCGCGATCGTGTAGCCCGGCGCAGGCACGTCGGCGGGGTACGTCTTGCGCTCCCAGTCGATCCACACCGTGCACAGACCGGTCGCCGCCGCGCCCGCCACGTCGCCGCGCGGATCGTCGCCTACGTACCAGGTCTCGTCGGGCAGCGTCTTCAGGGCATCCAAGAGGACCTCGAACGCGCGCGCTGCGGGTTTCTGCACTCCGATCTCGCTGCTCACGAGGACTGTTTCGTGGAAGCCGGCTCGTTCGGCCTTGCGCTGCTGCATCGGGTTCCAGCCGTTGGTCAGCACCGCCATCGCGATGCCGCGCCGGCGCAGCGCTTCGAGCGTCTGCTCCACGCCGGGAAGCGGGACGACCAAGTCGTCCACCATCGCAAGGGCGGTGCGGCGAAACCACTCGACGTGCGAATTCGCCGGCGGCACCCCGTGCGCCGCGACGAAGCGGCGCACGGCGTCGTCGATCGAAAACTCGCCACGCCGCTGCCGCGTCAGCAGCTCGTCGATGCCGTCGGTCTCGTCGGTCAACGTGCCTTCGTAGCGTCCACCCTCGGCCAGAATCCGCTCCAGCAGGCGGAGGAAGGCGACCCGCTCGAGCCGGTTGTCGATCGCAAGCGTATGGTCGAGATCGAAACCAATCCCGCGAACGGCGTCCATCTTCGGCGCGTTCGACGCCGCACGCGAAGCGAACCTCTTAGCGCGGTGCCGGACCGGTCACGATGCGCACGAACGAGTTCGGGCGGACGTATCGAGCCAGCGCCGCCTGCACGCTCGCGGCGCTTGCGCCGAGCTCTGCGCGGGCGTCGAGCAGGTTTTGATCGAGGGGAAGGCCGAGCGTCGCGTACTGAATCAACTGCGACGCGACGCCGTCGTAGCTGGATTCTCGGATCGGAATCCCGCCGATCAGCAACGCCTTGGAGCGGAGCAGTCTCTCCGGCTCGATCGGTTCTCGCTGGAGTCGACCCAGCACGGCCTTCACCTGCGCCTCCGCGGGCACGATGTTCACCGCATCGCACGCATAGTCGATGTTGAACGTCGCGCGCACGCGGCCCGCGCCAACGCGGCTTCCTACCGAATAGGCGTATCCGTGAATCTCCCGCAAGTCGTGCAACAGCAGCGACGAATAGAAGCCGCCGGTCAGCACGGCGTTTGCCAGCTGCAGCTGCGCCCAGGCGGGATCCGCGCGTACGATCGGGAGCGTCTCCTCCAGCCGAACCGAGGATTGGACGCGGCCGGTTGCGGGCACGTTCGTCGCACTGGGGGCGTTGGGTGGAACCGGCGGCGGCTCGGTCGTGGGCCGCGGCCCGGTCGCGCTCCATCCGCCGAAATATTTTTCGACCGCGGCGCGAGCGGCTTGCGGCGTTGTGTCGCCGATCACGACGATCGTCGTCAGATCCGGACGATACGCGGCCGCGTACCACGCTTTGACGTCGTCGAGGGTAAGTGCCCGGACGCTCGCGGGCGTCGCGAAGCGCTGATCCGGATCCCCGGGCGGGTAGAGTGCCTTGTTCAGCGCCACATCCGCGAGATGGTCGGGGGACGTCATCGCACCGACGAGTTCGCCGGCCGTTTGATCGCGGACGATCGCGAAATCCCCCGGCGCGAAGGCCGGATGGAGCTCCTTGTCGGCGAGCAGCTGCATGCCGCGGTCGAAATGCGAGCTCAGGACGTCGAGACCGAAGTCGGTGCCGCCCGACACGTTCGCGGCGATCGCGTCGGTCTGTTCCGCGAACGCAAGGCGGTCGTACGTCGTCGTTCCGTAATCGAAAAGCCCCTCGGTGACGTCGTCGACGCCATCCTTCCCGGGCGGAACCTGCATCCCGGGATTGTTATCGATCTGTCCGTCCACGAAGACGGTGTGGCTAATGTTTTCCGGTTGAACGATCAAACGAATGCCGTTGGAAAGCCGCATGTCGACCGGATTGAGCGTCTGCTCCGGCACCCCGAGACGGTCGAGAACGTGCTGGGCCCAACTCGGCAGCGGCTGGTGCGTCGTGGGAGGAACGGTTACGTCCTCCTTTGCCATCGGGCCGCCGGCGCTCGTCGCCCCCGCATTCTTGGGCACGGCATAAGCGACCACGACGCTGTTGTCATCGGCGTACCTACGCAGCACGCGATTCACGTCCGCCGCCGTGACGTTTTCGAAACGCGTGATCATGTCGTCGGGCGAGCTCAGCCCTTGCACGGCGACGGCATCGCTCCACTCCTCGCCGAGGCCCTGGATCGAATTGGCGTTGAACTCGAGCTGAGAGACCTCGCGCAGCTTCGCCGCGGCGACGAGATCGGGAGGCACGCCGGCGCTCTTGTACTGCTCGAGAAGCGCGCGCATCTCCCGGTCGATCGTCTCGGGCGGCGTCGTAACCGGCACGACTCCCGCCGCGAGCGCGATCCCAACTTTGGGGTACTCCTGGACGACGAACTCCGTTGCGAGCGCCTTGCCG
This sequence comes from Vulcanimicrobiota bacterium, assembly GCA_963752825.1. Taxonomy (GTDB): domain Bacteria; phylum Vulcanimicrobiota; class Vulcanimicrobiia; order Vulcanimicrobiales; family Vulcanimicrobiaceae; genus Cybelea. Next base: position 2,714,991 of record CAVVZF010000001.1, read on the forward strand.
GTAAACGGCAGCCCGCCGAACGTGCTGCGTTCGCTCGACAGCACGTCGCCGAGAATCTGACCCGCGGCGTAATCGGGGCTGTCGTAGCCCGGGAAGCGATAGCCCAACGCCGCGACGGTGAACGGCTGGTCCGAGGTGTCGTGATACGTCGCGGCTTTGAGCGGGCCCAAGCGAACGGCCGAGCGGGACGGAAGCCGCGCGCTCGGAATGCCGCCGAACAGCGCGCGAACCTGCGCGATCGTCGCCTTCTGGTCCACGTCGCCCGCGATGACGTAGACGGCGTTGTTCGGGTGATACCACCGTTCGTAAAAGCGGCGTATTTGCGTCGCGTTGACGGTGTGCGCGAAGTCGGCGACGGTCCCGAGCCCGTTCTTGGCGTACGGCGTTCCGCCGATGAGCCGATCCTGCATCCTGACGAACAGCCGGTAAAACGCGTTGCTGTTGTCTTGCTGCACTTCCTGCGTGATCGCACGGCGTTCTTGATTCCACTGATCCGGCGCAACCAGCAATCCGGTGGCCCGGGAACGCTCCGCGCGCAGCGCAATGTCCAAGTCTGCCGAGGGAACGGTGAAGACGTAGCGCGTCACGGTGGCCTGCGTCTGCGCGTCGAAATCGCCGCCCGTAACGCTGACCGAGTCCATAAGCTGCGGGGAAGAGAGCGTGGCGCTCCCGCGGAACATCATGTGCTCGGTGGCGTGAGCCAAGCCCGGAATCCACTGCTCGTCGGAGCCGACCTGATAGTTCAGCATCGCGGTCACGACCGGCGCGAGCGTGTCCCGGATCACGACGACGCGCAGCCCGTTCGCCAGCGTGGTGCGCGCGACGTCTGCCGGCGCGCAGGTCGCCCGTGCGGTCGCCGCCCAGATCGCCAGAGCCGCGAGCGCGGCGACGATGCCGGCTCGCCGCGTCATGACGAAATCACCAGCGCGCGAGTACTGGGCTGCGACTCGAGTGCCGCGCGCAGCCCGGCGTGCTCGGGGCGCTCGAGCAGAGCATCCCGCGCCACGATCGCCTCCGCGGCGCTGCGGGCCGCACGGTACACGTCGATGTCGCGAACGAGATCGCCGAAACGCAGATCCGCGGCACCGGACTGGACGGTGCCTGCCAAGTGGCCGGGCCCACGCAGGTGGAGGTCCTCGTCGGCGATCTCGAACCCGTCGGTGGTTCCCGTCAAGATCTCGAGGCGTTCCCGGTCGCCGGCGTCGTCCGGATAGACGAGGACGCAGTACGACTTCGCGGCGCCGCGGCCCACGCGTCCGCGCAGCTGATGCAGCTGCGCAAGGCCGTAGCGGTGGGCGTCCAGCACGACCATCGTCGTCGCGTTGGCGACGTCGACCCCCACCTCAACCACCGTCGTCGAGACGAGAACGTCGAGCTCGCCGCGCACGAAGCGCGCCATCGTTTCCTCCTTTTCACGCGATGCGAGGCGGCCGTGCAACAGCCCCAGCCGCAGGTCGCCGAACACATTAGCCGCGAGCCTTTGCGCTTCCGCTACGGCGCTCGTGAGCGTCCCCTCTTCGCTCTCGTCGATGGCGGGGGCGACGATGTAGGCCTGGTGACCCTTCGCCACGTTGGCGCGCACGAAGTCGTAAACGCGCTCCAGCCGGCTCGTACGGACGGCGAACGTCTCGATCGGCGTGCGCCCCGGCGGCAGCTCGTCGATGATCGAGAGGTCGAGGTCGGCGTAGACGGATTGCGCGAGCGTGCGTGGGATCGGCGTCGCCGTCATGTGCAGCGTGTGCGGCGAGATCGCCTTGGCGCGCAGCCGCGCGCGCTGCTCCACGCCGAAGCGGTGCTGCTCGTCGATGATCGCGAGGCCGAGCCGATCGAAGTCCACGCGCTCCTCGAGCAGCGCGTGCGTGCCGACGGCGAGTGCGGCCTCGCCGTTCGCGAGCTTCTCGAGCGCCGCGGCGCGCGACCGCGCACTCTGGCTACCGAAGAGCGCCTCGACCCCCAGACCGAACGGCAGCAGCAGCGGCGCGAGCTTGCCGGCGTGCTGCCACGCCAGAAGCTCGGTGGGCGCCATCAGCGCGGACTGCATTCCGTTCTCCGCGGCGAGCAGCACCGCGGCCGCCGCGACCAGCGTTTTGCCGCTGCCGACGTCGCCCTGCAACAGGCGATTCATCGGCACGTCGCGCCGCATGTCGGCCCAGATCTCCAGGATCACCTTGCGCTGCGCCTCCGTCAGCGCGAAGGGCAGTGTGCTCTCCAGGCGCCGCAGCAAGTCCGGCGGAACGCGCAGCGCGCGCGCATCGTGGTCGCGCTCGCGTTCGCTGCGGCGCAGCTGCGCCGCGGTCGCCAGCGTGAGGAACTCCGCGAACACGAAGCGCTCGCGGGCGCGTTGCGCCTCCTCGGGAGTCTGCGGCGCGTGCACCGCCCGATACGCTTCGCGCAGCGGCGGATAACGCCGCGCGCCCGCGAGCGACGCCGGCAGCGGGTCCTCCGGCGACGACTCGAGCAAACGCGACAGGTTCTTCTTCACCACCGCCGCGATCTTGCGGCTCGCCAAGTCTTTGCTCGCGCGATAGACGGGGACCATTTCGCCGCGATACTCCTGACCCTCCGCGAGCACGCCGTAGTGCGTCACGCTGACGATCGGCCCGGAAAAGTTCCGCTCGATGCGCCCGCGCACGAAGAGGCGCATCCCTTCCCTGAAGCGCCCGTAGACGTAGCGATTGCGACCGATCCACTTCGCGACGAAACGTCCGCCCGCGTCGTCGTTCAGCTCGACCTCGACGATCTCGAGCCCGCGGACGCGCCGCTCCTTGACGGCGACGACCGTCCCGACCGCGTTCTCCTCGCCGCCCGCCTCGCCGAGCCGCGCCGCGGGCGTGGGGAAGCGCAGGTCGTCGTAACGGAACGGGAGATACTCGAGCAGCCCGCGAGCCGTGTCGATGCCCAGCTCGCGAAACAACGCGGCTGTCTTGGCGCCGACTCCGGCCAGCTCGCCGACGTCAACGACGGCAGGCGACGCTGCGATCACCCCGGCGACGCAGCCGTTTCGGCCTGCCGCAGCGCGGCGTACGCCTCGCGCAGGTTGGGGACCGCAACGTCATGGCGTTCCGCGAGCTCGATGATCGCGCCGACGATCGGCTCGAGCTCGAGCCGGCGCCCGCGCTCGTAGTCTTGCAGCATCGACGTCTTCACGTCGTCGAGGCGAGCCGCGTACTCGATGCGCGCGTCGACGTCCACGTCCTTCACGACGCTCATCGCCTGCCCGACGTGCAACGCCTCGGTCATCAACCGGCGCACGTGCGCGCGCGCCTCGGGGTCGGCGAGCATCGGCTTGATCCGAGCGCGGCGCAGAACGCTCACTGAATTGAGGCCCGCGTTGTTCACGAGCTTGAGCCAGACGGTGGCGCGAATGTCCGGATCGAGCTCGGCCGCGAGTCCCGCGCTCCTGAAGAGGCGGACGATCGCCTCGGCGCGCGCATCGTCGGCGCCGCCGGGTGGGCCGAGAACGTAGCGCAGACCCCCGCTTTGCCGGACGAAGCCTGGTGCCGGCAGCTCGCCCGATACGTGGACGGCGCCGCCGACCACGCGATCGTCGGCGAAGAGGCTGCCGATAGCACCGCCGGGATCGACGCTGCGCAGCGGAGGCTCGCGCACGAACCAAAACGGGACGCCGTTTTGCAGCGTCACGATCGTCGCCGGCGTGCCGGCAAACGGACGCAGCTGCGGCAGGAACTCGGGCCAGTGATGCGCCTTGAACGCGAGCAAGAGCGCGTCGAAGGCGCCGAGCTCGCGCAGATCGTCGCCCGCTTGCACCGTGACCGCGAAGGCGCCGAGATCGCTTTCGACGCGTAGCCCGCCGCGACGGATCGCCGCGAGGTGCGCGCCGCGCGCCACCAGCGCCACGGCCGCGCCGGCTCTCGCCAGTGCGGCCGCGATGAATCCGCCGATGGCACCCGCCCCGACGACCGCGACCCGCATCACCTAGAGAATCTTGAGGCGACGGGCAGATTTGAACTGCCGAATGGGGCTTTTGCAGAGCCCTGCCTTACCACTTGGCTACGTCGCCACAGCGGGTAGTGGGAATCGAACCCACGCATCAACCTTGGGAAGGTCGCAGGCTGCCATTACATCATACCCGCGCACGGCGACCCTTCCGGTTCTAGCCGCTCCATACTCCGTCCTACAACCCCGAACCGCGGCCCAGAGTTGGGCTCCCCCGCAAAATCCCGGCGCCTAGGAGATCGCATTGATGGAGCGCGCCACAACGATCGCGATCGTGATCAGCGAGATCACGGCCTCCACCGTCATGAGGACCTTGGACCAGCGGCTCAGCGGCATCGTGTCCGTAGGGCTGAAGGCGGTCGAGTTAGTGAACGCCAGGTACAGATAGTCGATGAACTGGGGCTTCCAGTTCTTGTCGATGCACTGCATGCCGTCGCCGCCGGCGAGCGCCATCGTCATCTGAGGAAAGAGGAAGTCCGCGTTCTCGAACTCGGTCGCTGAGCCGGCGTGGGCGCGAGCATCCGGACCGTCGCCGTCGAGCTCGTAGAACCAGAGCGCGAAGACGAGGATGTTGGTCGCCCAGATTTGCGCGCCGGTGCGCAATAGAATGGCGGCCGAATGCAGGACCGCCTTCTCTGGACGGAACAGCCCGCCGACGAGCAAGAGCACGGAGGCGAGGTTGAAGAAATTCACGATAGCGATGAGCGTGATGCTCCAGAATCGCGTCCGCCGCGTCTCGCGGTGGCGCCGTGGCACCAGAATCGATAACGGAATGAGGAGCAGTAGCACGATCGCCGGGGCGGCCCACACCGGGCCGATCGTCAGGCGCGGTGGAAGCGTGATGTATAACAGCATCGCCGCCACGACGGCCAGCGACGCGTGCCATCGCGGCTCGTGGCGCGACGGCGCCTTTGCGTCTTGCATCGCCACGCACCGTTCGCTTGGCGGAGCGGTGCAACCCGCCGCAGCCGTCGCGCATTATGGGCCGCATGCCTACCGATTTTCGTGATGGAATGACCTTTCCGCGCCGCGGGCGCGAGAGCATCGGCGAAGTGCTCTGGTTGCTTCGCGTATCCGACAAGGGCCGCGCGTCGGCGGCGGGGACGATCCACGACTACATCTATCCATGTCCGATGGACCAGGGCATGTTGGAGCGCTGGGGTATCGCCCCGGCCGAATTCGACAAAGCCCTGCGGAGCAATCCCACCGACGAGACGCTCTACAACTGGTTCGTCGCGCGCGTGCGCCCGGAGCAGATCAAAGCCGCGAACGCGTGGCTGTTGGCGGAGAGGGTGGAGAACCTCGAGCGCCAGGACGCCGAAGAGGGCGCGACGGCAGGACGTCGCTGATGGGAGCGGCCGTCGAGTTTAAGCGCCCGGACGGCAAGACGGCTCCCGGTTACCTCGCGCAAGCGCCGCGCCCCGACCACGCTCCCGGAATCGTGATGTTCCAGGAGTGGTGGGGCGTAGACGATCGCATCAAGGCGACGGCGGATCGGCTCGCCTCGCACGGCTTCAACGTCCTGGTGCCGGACTTATATCGCGGACGCAGCGCCGCGATCGGTGACGAGGCTAACCATCTCATGCAGGGCCTGGACTTCGGCGACGCCGCGACGCAAGACGGCGCCGGTGCAGGGCAGTATCTGCGCGACCAAGGCGCGCAACGCGTCGGCGTGACGGGTTTCTGCATGGGCGGTGCGTTGGCGATGCTCTGCCTCATGTACGGCGTGAAGTTCGACGCCGCCAGCATCTGGTACGGAAATCCGCCGCCGGGGGCGGGCGACCCGAGCACTATCCGCGTGCCGATTCAGGGGCACTTTGCGCTGCGCGACGAGTTCTTCGCGATCGAGGGCGTCGACGCGCTGGAGGCCAAGCTCAAGGCGGCCGGCGCGCAATACGAGTTTCATCGCTACGACGCCGGGCACGGCTTCTACAACACCGGCAAGCCCGGCGAGGGTGGCCTCGGCCACTACCACCCCGAACACGCGGAGACCGCCTGGCGCAGAACGGTCGAATTTTTCGACCGCACGCTGCGCTAGCAAAAAAGAATGGTGCCAAGGGCCAGAATCGAACTGGCGACACCGCGCTTTTCAGGCGCGTGCTCTACCAACTGAGCTACCTTGGCACGTTATTGCGGCGAGCGCATCGCATGGTCGCTCTGCAATGCGATGCGCTCGTGACGATGGCGACGCTGATGGGGCTCGAACCCACGACCTTCGCCGTGACAGGGCGACGCTCTAACCAACTGAGCTACAGCGCCAAGACCGGGTTACCGGCTCGGCGTGGTGGGCACGGCTGGGTTCGAACCAGCGACCCCCCGCGTGTGAAGCGGATGCTCTCCCGCTGAGCTACGCGCCCGTACCGGTGACGGCTCCTTGGACAAAACGGGATCTTACCCTACCGTCGTGCGCGCTGTCCAGCACGAAGCGCGGCGACGCTCGTGGAACAATTCCAGGTGAGCCTCATTGCCGTCGCTCTTGCGGCCCTGTTGCCGGTTGCCACCTCGGTCCATCTCCCCGTCTCGACCGTTAATCCTCAGGCGCAGGCCGCGGTCGATCGCGGCCTCTTCCTCTACTATGCCTACAACGGCGACGACGCCGCACGCTCGTTCGAACGAGCTTCGGCGCTCGATCCGCGTCTGGCGATGGCGCTTTGGGGCGTCGCGCTCGCAAGCGGCCCGGATCTGAATACGCCGATGACGGCGCAACGCTTCGAGCGCGGGGCGCAGGCGATCCGGCAAGCCGCCTCGCTCGCCGCGGGTGCATCACCCCGCGAGCGTCAGTTTATTGCGATCATGGCGCGGCGCTATCGCGGGAACTTCGCCGACTGGCCGACCGACGACGCGGCGTACGCCCAAGGGATGCTAAAGCTCGCGCGCGAGTCCGCGGACGAAAACGCTCGGCTGATCGCGGCCGAGGCACTGATCGAAGCCGGCGGGCTCGCCTGGCGCGACGGCGCACTCGCGTCGGAGACCTCGCGCGAGGCGCTCGAGATCGTCGCGGGCGTCTTGCGAGCCGATCCGAGGAGCGCGATGGCCAACCATCTTTGCGTCCATCTCTACGATCTCGCGCCGGATCGCGCTCCCGCCCGTGCCTGCGCCCAGCGGCTGGATGCCACGACGTTTGCGCCCGAGGCGGAGCACCTGGCGCACATGCCGGCGCACTACTGGATCGAGACGGGGGATTATAGCAAGGCCGTCGCGTCGAGCGATCGCGCGTTCGCGCTAGTCGCCGAGCTCCCAGGCGGCCTGGACGCCGAACACGCGCGCCGCTATGCCAGACACGACGTGGCCGTCGGCTACTCCGCCGCGATGATGCTCGGGAATTACTCCGCCGCGCGGACATGGGCGCAACGCATGGCCGGCGTGTTCGATCAGGACTTCGATGCGGTAACGGCGCTGCGGTTTGGGCGTTACGAGGACGCCTATGCCGCGAAGGCAGCCGCCTATGGCTATCCGAGCGTGCGCGGCTGGGCCGCGCTGCGCTTAGGACGCATCGCACAGGCACGCGCGATCGCCAAGGAAGTGGCCGGCGGGAACACCGCGCAAGGCTATCTGCCACAGCTGTTCCTGGCGGAAGCCGCTGCCGCCGACGGAAGGCGTGACGACGCCGCGCGCTGGATCGCTCGCGCTCGCGATATTCAGCGCGCCGATTTCAGCGGCGAGTTGATCCCGTTGTTTCCGGCCGACGAGGTCTTCGGCGCCCTCGCGTTGCGCCAGGGCGACTTCGCCGGAGCGGTTTCCGCGTTCACCAGCGCGCTGGCGGGCTATCCGAACGATCCCCGCGCGCTGTACGGGTTGGCTACGGCTCTGGCGGCGCAGGGACAGGCCGCGCAAGCCGCCGCGACGCGCGCGCGATTCCAAGCGGAGTGGAAGGGCGCCGACACCGGCATCACCGGCGCCCTCCCATAATAGTTATGCGGTCTCGCCGTCGCGCAGGCTGCGCGCTAGCGCGGCCAACGCGTCGCTCATCGCCTGTGCGCCGGCGGCGATGCGCGTGCGAACCCTCGTACTTCGTCCACGAGCGGCCAGGCTGGCGAGCCTGCCGCGGCGGGCGTTTTCCAAGGCGTCCTCACGGCGTTTCCGAATTTCGGCATGCAGCCAAGAATCCATGATTCGCCTCGTAGTTCAGCGTGAAGTAATGAAATGAAAAGGCCCCCGGTCGATCGCGGAGGCCTTCGTGAGGTCGAGAAACCGACAAACTCTACGTCGGCTCAACCTCCGAAGGTCCAAGGCACGTCGACCCGCGGTCGACTTGCGTCGCGGGGGAGCACACCTGAAGCATAGTATTGTCCATCGTGCCTCCTACAACCGGAATGAGTAATACGCGAAACTCTATCACGCACGTAAGCACTTGTCAAACCGATAAAACCCGAAGAAAATTCGATTCGAGCAGGGCCGGCGTTCCGGAATTCGAAGTCTGGGCCGTTCCCGTGCGCTAGAAATCGAGGGCGGTTAGCTCAGTGGGAGAGCGCTTCCTTGACACGGAAGAGGTCGTAAGTTCAATCCTTACACCGCCCACCATAGAAAAGCCGAATTCTACGGACCCGACTTCGCGTAGCGAGGCCATCCCGATTCAGATCATTCCGTGGCTCGCTGTTTCGGAGGCACATCGCGGAAGGCGATATTCGCCGATAATCTTAGACGACACAATCGCAGAAGCGATCGAGCTCAGAGATAAGGTTTCGGAGCTTCTTGGGCTATTTGTTCACGTCGAGAATACGATCGCGATCGGCCTCTATCGTTGTCCTCATGGTCTAGGTTCGCATTGGAACCGCGACAAGCCAATACTCAATGCCGTCTAGTGCGATCCGGCGCCTCTTGATGACGCCGTAGCGCTGGCCCTCGTCTCGTCGTAATACATACGAAGCCAAGTGAGCATAGGAGCTCGCTGGTCTGGACTTAGGCGCTTCAGCACGTTCTCTGCTGTAATCTCGTCGACGTCGGGGTCATCGAGCTTCCGCCCGTATTGCGGCGGCCTAGCCAGAAGGCGAACGAGGGTTCGCTCCGAGACTTAAAGGTCCGCCCATGGGAGACGCGCTCCGGACGCGTTGCTTCTGTGCCCCGTTAGTAGTTCAAGGTGAGATCGTACTTACAAGTGTCCACGTCCCTATCGATGTGAACGGTCCCGTCGTGATAGACGACGCGTACATCCAACTCGCAATCGGTATTTATCTGAAAGCTTATGTGGTGGGCGGGGGGCAGCACCTCGTTCGGGCCGAGTTGATCGTGTCCCCACTTTCTAGAGCTGATGGGCGAAATGTACAGGTGGTCGACCTGGTGGCCACCCTTATTGTCCACGGTGAACTTGTGATCGGCGGCCATGGCAGGAAGCGAGGCCAGCGGCGACACCAACCCCGCCAGCAACAATGCGAGGGACATATTTCTGAACATATGTGCTACTCAGTCCTTTCTTAACGCGAAAGAAGGGGCTCGGTAGCCCGTCCTTCCTCGGCGTTAGCGGGCCTATCCTGCGATCGAGTTACTCTTTTGCGACGTCCAAGGGCACAGCTTTGCACTTTGCGAGGCCGTTGTTGCTTTCGTAAGTCGGTACAATTGCGCCGACGGGTCGTCGGCAAGAAAAGGCGCCCGCCTAAACGAGCGCCAGCCACTCTGACCCTTTGGCGATGCGAGACACTGCAATAGAGGGCGGATTCTCAACGTTTCAAGAAGTCGTGAGAAGAAGTCATGAACCCGTACCGCATCGCAATACTGATACTGTTTTTAGGAGCTTTGGTAGCGAACTATTCATGGTTCCTGACAAAATATACTGACGCCGCTGGAGGCCGATATGTGCACGTGTGGCCGGCGGGACCGGGCACTCCCATAGGCAGTAGAGGGCAGGACGCCCGCGAGGCCAGTACGCGCTGGATGTACGAGCTGATGATCGTAATGATCTCAGGCGTGGCATGGATACTAGTTCGGCCACGCGTGAAGTAGCCTGGCAAATACTTGTCTCGCTTTCCCACGGATGTGCGAACAAATAGAAGAGCGCCGGCATTCACACCTTGCCAGCCGCCCTTATACCCGGAGCGTTTACTATGCCGCATCGAGTGGTCCTCGCAAGCGTTTTTCTAGGCGCTTAATGGTCTGTTAAGGTCTCGAAGGAATCAACCGAAGGCATCGGAAGCCCCATCGACAAGCACCTGCGCGCCGTGCTTGGTGCCAGGGAAGACGTAAGAGGACAGGCGCGAAGGGCGCGTTTGAAGTCGGCATGCAGGAACGTAAGAACGAATTTAAGTCGCCGCAATCGGTGCTCGACGCCATCCAGGCCGCACGCGAGGTGCAAGAACGTGCGTGGGAAGCGTGGTTCGCAGTGCGCGATGTGGATTCAGATGAGTTCGAATCAGCGCGACTTGCATACACAGGTGCCAATTTGGAAATAAATCGCCTAGTCGAAATCTACAACAGCTTTCGGCGGCGGCGGTAGCCCGGGGCGGCGCATCCGCCAGTCCGGTATCGAGACGGTGTCCGAAAATCTCGAGTTCGAGGTCGCAACACGGCACGGAGTTCCGACTCGGTGGCGATAAACGCGCTGTGGCTCAGGACTGCAGTTTACGACGACCGGTTGCAGGTCCCTTTAAAGTTCGGCTGCGCACTGGTTACCGTTGGATAGCTCATAAAGCTGAAGCTGTTCTGGTCAGTACGGACCGTTTGACTGTGACCTAATTTGCCGTCGCTTGACGATTGATCTGTCCATTGCTCGGTGTTTCCGGTCCATGGCTGTGCAGTCGAGACCGTCCAGCCGGCCATATTGTCCAGAAATGTTTCGACGTAGCGACCATTCTTCGCGTCATAGGTGGTTGCAATACTAAGAACGTAGGGGCTCGTCATCTTACCCTGCGCCGGTACGACAACCCACTCGCGCATGACGGCGGAGTCGATAGTAAAGGTTGCTGTCGCTGTACTGGGGGGACTGCCGATCGGCCCCGCTTGGCAAGACCACGTGCCGACGTAATACTGCATGGCCGCCATGCCCGTCATCGGCTGTGCAGTAGCCGGTGCGGCGAGTCCAATGACTAAAGCGAACAAAATCAGAGCTTTTCTCACGGGGAAACCCAACCTTTCGCACGGGCACCAACGGCCCGCAGCTTGCCCTCTTCCTAAGCGACCGAACCTTCGACGGCGTGTTGTCGCTTCCCGCCGGGATATAGACGACCCAGCGGTTATTCCCTCAACCAATACGGCGATGAGGGCGCATAAATCTGTCGTCGTTAGGCTCGTCCTCGTTTACCTTGCCATATTGTTCTTACACCGATACGTCTTTGGCTTGCGAGGCCGAATCGACGAATGGCGATTTCAGCATGAGATTCGTCCCAACATGACCCGTGACCAAATTGTGCGACTTGCAACGAGGCTTGGGGGCACAGGTCTGTAGAGCGCCTGCTAAGATGCTTCTTTCGACCCGCAGACCTACTCGCCAACACGAGTGGTGTGCCAGGATCAGAAGATCACCATTCCCGATGGGCATATGACGCCGGTCTTGGCGCCCATTATCTGGCGGCTCGGCGCGACGTTGCCGTTTGCGCCGGGCGGATAAACCACTACCCGGTTCGACAAATAATCTGCGGCATATACGTTGCCGCTACCGTCACGAGCGATGCCGTCAGGGCCGTCCAGCTTCGTTTTATCGCCCGCAATCGTTTCTATCGGAGCGGCGTTGCCATTCGCACCGGCAGCATATACGGTAAGGCTCATAGGAGTCGAATAGTTTGCCGTATAGATATTCAGGCTCGAATCCAGGGTCAGTTGGAAAGGCTCATGCAACCGCGTATGGGAGCCGGTGATCATCTGCATCGGCGTTGCGTCGCCTGTGCTGCCAGCCGCAAAGACGCTTATGGAGTCGCTCCGAGCATTTGGCACATACAGGTTTCCGCTTGCGTCGAATACACCTGAGGCTGGGCCGTCAAGCCCGGTCTTCGAACCAGCGATGGTCCCGACCGGCGCGACGTTTCCGTTGGAGCCCGGGGCATACCACGTGATCGTACCGCTGTTGGTGGATATGTTCAAGCCTTCTTTGTTCATAACGTAGATGTCGCCGTTGATCGGGTCCAAGGCGATACCCCACGGGCGGTTTAATCCGGTATTCGATCCTACAATGGATCTGATCGGTGCAACATTGCCGGTCGCGCCTGCTGCGTAGACCGTGACCGAGTCATGGTTTTTTTGGAAGTTTGCTATGTAAATGTTTCCGTCAGCGTCGACCGCCACGTCGGTGGGAACGTACAGCTTCGTGTTCGAGCCGGCGATGTATTGGAGAGGCTTGACATCCCCATTCGCACTCGCCCGGAAGACGGCGACGGCTCCCCTAGGATAGGCACTGGTATATTCAAGCGTGACGTACAGATGCGTTGCGTTGCCGGCGAGCGCCGTTGCGGACCTGGTTGCCGGCGTCGATGATTCGCCCGCGCAGCTCGTGAGCAACGAGATCGCGAACGCCGCAACCATATGCTTTGCGCGCGGAACGAACATGACCGGACTCCTCCTCGTCAATTACGGTTGACCAATGAGTACAGGTGCGAAAGCGGAAGAACCGGAGATTGAGCGCGGACGTTTCAAGAACCTTGCGGGGAACTTCCTTTTGCAGAGCCTTAACGATGCCTTCTGTCCCGGCGAGCGCACCGCCCCCCCCCGGGGGCACGGGCCTCACGCATCGCGAAAAACCTTCCAAGTCGCGAACGCTCAATAGGCGCACGCCGAGTAATTCCACTCTAAGGCGGCTACGCGATTCGCGCGGAAGACGACAGTTCCTAACGTTTGGTCTTGTTTAATATCCGGGCCGACGTTCCGGCAATAGTTGTAACGTTCGGGAATCGGTGGATGGTGAGGCGGTCCGTAGAAGATCACCGCGCTGTACGCGGCCGCTTGCGGAAATGCGCAACCCTTCGTCGTCGTTAGATGAAATGTCGACGGCACACTGAATGCGACGCGGACTTTATCGAGCGTGTCGCCAAGGTGAACCCTGCGGCCCATTGCCAAAGCCGACAGGTCCCGTTCTTTCACGGTGACCGGCGGCGCACCGACGTTAGCGATCGACAGAAAGCTGCCCCGGTCCTGTCCCACTTCCTGAAAGAGGCCGATCCGGTGGGCCGGATCATATATCGCTCCGATGCGCGTAAACGGTACGTCGAGCGGCGCAAACGTGAATTGCGCTCTCATCCTGAAGTTCACTGGGTTCTCGCGTGGGTTGCCGAGGACGGCATCGACTTCGGGACCGATTGGAACCTTTACCTGATACGCCGCGGGATAAGGAGGCGCGTAGCACCCCCAGCCGGGTAGGGACCGGTACCATCGCCCGATGGCACTCGCTGCCGGTGGCAGGGTGGGAGCCGCAGGCACAGCCCACGTCGTGCTGGCGAGAACCGCTGCGACGTAAACTATGCTGTAAATCGACTTCGACGTGCGCATACGCACGACTGCGTTTCGTCGTAAAGCGGCTCCTGCCTCGGCGGGCTGAGCGCCTCTCACACAGTTCCTATACACTTCGTGACACACTTGGCAGTGCATGATTACGTGAAAACTCCATGGTGCTATGATTCGCGGGCGCGTCAATCAATCCGCGGGTGACGTGCGCAGCCTCTTTGCGCCGTTGGTGAATCCAGCGGACAAAACTCGTTGCCGTCATCATGGCGACGTACGCATCGACGTCGATCCATGCTCGATCACCTTCGACGCTTCCAATCCGGGACCCGATACGGTGACGGTGAGTGTTCCCAAAGACAAGAAGGGCACCATCAGCGAATCCGATGACTGCGGCGGCGCTTCCGGCATCGCAACGGTCACGCAAGGGTCCGGAGACGACTGGACAGTTACCGCCGGTTCCACGACGGGTTCGTGCACCGCAACGTTCCACTACGCGACCAAGCGCGGCAAGGTGATGGGATCCGCAGGCCTCTCTATTACCAACACCATCTAATCTCCGGATTACGGACGAGGGGGGCGCCCAATCGGGTGCCCTCCTCGTTTTGGTCAGAGCGCCGTGGTTTTCGAAAACGGTTTGCCGTACGGGACGACGACGATGGGAGGACCGTGACCGCCGCTTGCCTTCGTGGGAGCGGCGGCTTTCTCGTCGAAGTTCCGGCTCGGAGGTAACGCATTGATGATGGTATTTCGGGTTGGCCGTCGCTGCTTGACGGCCGGGCTGGTGGTGTTTTTGGCAGCGTGCGGCGGACAGTCGCTTACACAGAGTTCGTTGCCCGGCGCCTCTTCCGGCGCGCAACCGGGCATGCTCGACCTGGCCCACAAGGGTTCCAAGCAGGATCTGCTCTACGTTTCGACCCTGCAAAACTCCAATCCCAATATCCTCATCTATACGTATCCCAAGGGGCGATTTAAGTCAAAGGTCGACAAATCCGCGCTGACGTTTCCGCGCGGCGAGTGCGCCGACCGAAGAGGGCACGTCTACGTCACGAACGAGTCCTCCAATCCTTCCAGCACCGCGATACTTGAATACGCGCACGCGGGCACAGAACCGATCAGAACGCTTACCGTGAACGACTCTGCCGATCAGTGTTCCGTCGATCCGGCGACCGGTAACCTAGCGGTGATCTCAACTCAGCTGGGGATCTTCCGAGGCGCCAGGGGGAGGCCCACGTATTACCCCTTCCCGGGCGGCTTCGACCGCACCGCCTGCGATTATGACGACAAGGGCAATCTCTTCGTCAATGGCGTTACGAAACGGGAGCCGTCGCGCGCCGCACTTATCGAGCTCCCGGCAGGCAGCGGCACTTTCGAAAAGATCAAGATGCCGCCGATCTCCGATTACGGCGCCCGCGGCGAAATGCGATGGGACGGCAAGGACCTGGCGCTCGGCAACGGCATCAACTCGATCTTCCTCTTAAAGATCAGCGGGACCAAGGCCAAGAACGTCGGCATCATCCAGCTTTATGGCGGAGCCGACGTCGAGTCGATGTGGATACAGGGCGGCGATATGGTCGCCGCAAACTCCGCGAATCGATCGGTTATGATCTGGGCCTATCCCGCCGGCGGGCAGCCGCTCAAGGTGCTCACCAGCGTCGGCCGTGGCGCCGGCGTCGCCGTGTCGCTCGCGCGAAAGTAGGCAAGCAGCCTCGCGAGTACGATTCTAACCTAACGTGGACGTTGCGTTAACGCCTCAACGCCGTAACGCCGTGCGATAATCGTCCCGCGGAACGGGCGCCTTCAGGCGTCCGTCGCCGACCATATTCTAGGGCGAGGCATGCGTGAACGGTGAGTAAAACGGCTTGGATCCCTTCAGTGCGCGTTCGTATCGGCGAGCGCGGCGCGATCTTGCCGCTCATAGCGCTCACGCTCGCGGTATTGATGGGGTTCGCGGGGCTCGCCATCGACGTCGGCTACTGGGAATACCAGCAACGGCAACAGCAGAACGCGGTCGACGCCGCCGCCGTCGGCGGCGCGCAACAGCTCGTCTACTCCAACTGCGCCGACTCCGGCGCCGCGACGAGCGCCGCGCAGGGCGACGCATCGGACAACGGCTTCACGAACGGGTCGAACGGGGTCACGATAACCGTGCAGACTCCGCCGCAAAGGGGCCCGTTCTCCGGTAACAATTGCGCGGTGTACGCGCAAATTACGCGTACCGGCGTACCGTCGTACTTCAGCCGCCTCTTCGGGTTCGCCTCGGGGATGACGGAGACGACGCAAGCCGTCGGCATCGTCACGTCCGACAACGCCGGCTGTCTCTACCTGCTCAGCCAAAGTGCCACCTTCAACATGAACGTCGACGTCGTCGTCGCGCCGAAATGCAATATCCTCGCCAACAGCTCGACCGTGGAGTCCCTCGGCGCCGTCCTGGACGTCAAGAGCTTCGGCTACGCTCATGCGATCCAAGAGAACCTCCTCACGCTCTTCCTCGGCGCTCAGCCCAAACCGATGCTCCCCGTCGCGGACCCGTGCCCGGAGATCACGCAATGCGCGTACCTCGCGGCGAATCCGCCGCCGGCGACCAACTGCACGTCGTTCGTCAACTATTCCGTCCTGCCCACGACGGCGAATCCCGGATGCTACAGCACGTTCGAGAACAACCTCGGCATCGTCACGATGAACCCCGGAATCTACGTGTTCACCGGCCCCGTGAACAATACTGGAGTTCTCGCCGGTAACGGCGTGACGATGTACGTAACGTCGAGCGGCGGCCCGGCCGGATTCAACGGAAGCGTGGCGCTCTTGGCTCCGCCGACAACCGGAAACACTGCCGGCGTCCTCTACTATCAGGTGCCGGGGAACACCAATCCCGTCGCATTCAACGCCTCGGGGAATCTGAGCCTCGCCGGCTTGGTTTACGCGCCCAGCGCGCTCGGCGAAATCTTGGGCCAGGCGAACCTTACATTCGGGCAATACGTCGTGTTCGTCTTGTCGAATCTGCAGACGCTCGTCGGCGTAAACCTCACGCTGCCCGGTCCTCCGAGCGGCCTATCGCTGATCAAGCGGGCGGCGCTGGCGGAGTGACGCGCACGCATGCCGGCCGCGCGGAGTCGGGTACGAGCCTCGTCGAGTTCGCCGTGGTCGCGCCGGTGTTCGCGTTCCTGCTCGTTGGACTAATCGAGATCGGCCGCTTCATGTTCTTCTCCATCCTCGCGGCGAACGCAGCCCGCGCCGGCGCGCAGTACGGCGCGCAAGATCTCACGACGGCCTTCGATACGGGCGGAATCACGAACGCGGCCCTGCAAGACGGCCAGAGCCTCGCCAACTGGACCGCACCCGGCGGCGGCATCACCGTGCAGCAGGTCTGCGTCGTCAACGGCGCGGCGCCGCAGCCGTGCGCGACGTCGGGAACGGCCGGCCCGCCGCAAAACACGATCTACTACGTCAAAGTCCAGGTCACCGGCGTGTTTACCACGCTCTTGAACTATCCGGGGATACCGAACAATGTCCCAATCAGCGGCAGTTCGATGATGCGGGTCATCACCCAGTGAGACGATCCTAGCTCGATCTGCGTTCCTTCATTGCCGCCGATAGGCGGTCATAGGGAGAAAGGCTCCGGTTTGCATCTTGGGCGATGGGCCGGAGCTTTTCCACTACGACCCCTCGGCGGGTCCGGGAACGCCGCCGGCCCGCACGCCGTGCTGGAACTGTTCGAGGAACACGCGACTGAAATGCTCGTGTCCGATCACGGCACGTACGCGCCCCTCTTGGTGATGCGCGAAATAAAACAGCGGCCGGTCCTTGAAGTCCTCGCAGGTCGACTTGCCTCCCGCCTCCGTGCCGAGGACCGAACCCTCAATGGTCGCCGTGCGCGATTTTATCTTGAACTGTTCCTGAAACTGCCATTCGTTGGGCCCGACCTTCCACGTTCCGTACGCCAGGAACGTCCCTTTGATCGGTCCGATCGCGCGGCCATTTGCGACGAACTCGAGCTTCGAACGCGCGCACATGCTGCTATAGCTACCCGAGAGAATCTCATCTTTCAAACTGAAGCTCGGCTTTAGCGACGACATCGGCCGTGTAGCCGACCGTTGCATCGGAGCCGCCGGCATCCCAATCCGGCCGCCGCACCCCGACAACAGCACAGCGCTCAAGCCCACGTTCAATACGTGGTCTAAACGTAGGGTAATCATGTTGCTCCCTCGCTCTTTTACAGCGAACTCTCCGGGGCGGCCTATTCTACCGAGCGGTGCCTATCTCAGCCAGCTTGGCTACTCCAGGGGTAAGGGGCTTGGACCGTCGATGACCTGCGCGCCGCTTGGGTACTATCGGGCATGCCGCTAATCGAAGTCGTCGTCGTCCTGATCGTGGTCGGAGTTATCCTGTGGCTAATCAACAGCTATGTCCCGATGGCCTCTTCCATAAAGTCCCTCTTGAACGCGGTTGTCGTCATCGCGCTAATCGTTTGGATCCTCAAGGTCTTCGGGTTATGGTCGTATATCGTCAACCTGCGGGTAGGCAAATAGCGCGATTGGTGAGTTCTACCCTGCGGGAGGAGCGACGCGTTCGAGCGCCGCGTGCTCGTCGTCCGTCAACATCAGCTCGGCGGCCGCGACGTTCTCCGCGAGATGTTCGAGCGAGGCGGTGCCCGGGATGGGCAGCGTCGCCGGCGAGTGGCGCAGCAGCCACGCCAGAGCCATTTGAAAGATCGTCGCCCCGCGCGCCTTCGCGATCGGCTCCAGCGCCTCGACCGCGCCGATGTCGCCGGCGTCAAGCGGAAAATACGGGATGAACGCAAGGCCGTTGTCCTCGCAGTGCTCGAGAATCGGCTCGCTCGACCGATTGCCCACGTTATAGTTGTTCTGCACGGAAGCGATCTCAACGACGCGCTCGGCGTGCCGCAACTGCTCGAGGTTAACGTTGGATAAGCCGATGTAGCGGATCTTCCCGTCCTCGCGGAGCTGGCGTAAGGCGCCGACCTGCTCTGCGAGCGGCACCTTCGGATCGACCGCGTGCAGCTGGTAGAGGTCGATGCAGTCGAGCCGCAGCCGCCGCAGGCTCGCCTCGCAGGCGTCTTTCAAGTGCTCGGGCCGGCCGTCGCGCCCCCATTCCGTCGGGCCGGGGCGCGTGGAGCCGCCCTTGGTCGCGATCGCCAAGCCGGAAGGATAGGGATACAGCGCCTGCGCGATCTGCTCTTCGTTCACGTGCGGACCGTAGGCGTCTGCCGTGTCGATGAAGTTAATGCCGAGTTCGACGGCTCGCCGCAGGACGCGCAGCGCGTTCTCGCGATCCGCAGGCCATCCCCAGACGTGCTTGCCGCAGAGCCGCATCGCTCCGAAGCCGACGCGATTGACGGTGAGCGTGCCCCCGATCGTAATCGTGCGCGCGACGTTCATGCCGGCGTGCTTCTTGGCAGCATAAAAAAGACCGCTCGCGTTACGCGAGCGGTCTCGATCCCACAGGTTGTTACGAGTTTACTTGCCGGCGGGGCGGTTCGGCGTCGCGGCCTTGAAGCCCGCCTCGGCCTGCTTCTGCGTGTCGACGATCATCTCGGCGATCTTCAGCGTGAAGGCCTTGCGCAGCTCGAGCAGCTGGCTGGCGAAGCCGAACGAAAGCTCGACGAGCTGCGTCGGCGTCGGGATGTTCTCGAGGGTCGGCATGCTGCCCGGCTTCTCGGTCATCTCCTTGGTGAACTCGCGGAACGACTTGATGGCGTTGAGGCTGGCGTCTTGCGTCTGCTTGATCGCGGCGAGCCCCTCTTCCTGAAACTTGCTCATATACTCGGATACGTTGACGGACATGATTGAAACGATTTCTCCTCTCGGTGCTGTGCTTGCGCTAAGTATACCAAGCATCTGCTGTGCTTGTCAACACCTCTTGGCCTGCCTGCCCCCTGGCCGAGGTCACCGAGCCTGTCCTGAGCGAGCGGAGCGAGTCGAAGGGCTTACTCGCGGCCGATGAAGCTTCGGTAGATCCGGATGATCGTTTCCTTCTGGTCGACGGTGAGCTGCGGGTCGAGCTTCACGGCGTGCTCGACGCCGTGGTGGCTCTCGTCCCGGTCAGGGGAGTCGTCGAGCAGGCCGGCCTGCGCGTACATCGTCTCGGCCGACATGTGCAGCGCATTGGCGATGTTCTTCAGGACGTCGGCGGACGGTTTGTAGAGCCCGCGCTCGACTTGGCTCAGGTACGGATTGGAGATCTTCGCGATCTCAGCCAGTTGGCGCATCGAGAGGTTGGCCAGCTCGCGCTGGCTGCGGATGAAGTCCCCGAGGCTGCGCCAGCCCGCGCCCGTGCCGCCCTTCTCCTCGTCGCTCATGACCGCACTGTACTTCGACTCCCCGCGGCGCGAGAACTATCGAACGGCTCGCCCGACTCGTTGCGCACGTACCGGCCCGGGGCGGGTTCGCCTTGCGGGAGCGGGTACGGAACCCGCAGGGGGCCTCCGTGAGTCTCGGCCCACTGCGCCCAGTCGATCCACCACGATCCGTTGTGACGGTCGGCCGTCTCGAGCCACTCGTCAGCGCTTTCGCCGCGCAGCGCGCGCGGCTTTGTATAGTGCCACGTCCTCTTGCCGCCGGGCGGATTGACGATGCCCGCGATATGGCCCGAGTTCGTGAGCACGTACTTCGACTCGCCGCCGACGTGCTGCGTCGTGAGATACGTCGCGCGCCACGGTGCGATGTGATCGTTCTCGGCCCCCAATATGTACAGCGGCGTCAGAATCTTCCCGAGGTCGATCGGCGTGCCGGCGATGGAGAACGCGTTGGGCTTGACGATCGCGTTGTGCAGGTAGCACGCCCGCAGGTATTGCGAGTGCATGGCTACCGGCATGCGCGTCGAGTCGTTGTTCCATGCCAGGATGTCGAATGCCGGCGGCTGCTTCCCCTTGAACCAATTGTTGACGACGTAACTCCAGATCAGATCGCTCGACCGCATCCAGTCGAACGTGCGCGCCATCTCGGCGGGATCCAGATAGCCGCGTTCGCGCATGCGCTGCTCGAGCCGCGCAATCGTATCCTCGTCGGTGAAGACGCCGAGGTCGCCCGGGATGCTGAAATCCACGAGCGTGTTGGTCAGCGTCGCCGACGCGATCCGGTCGCCCTGACCGTGTGCCGCGAGGTACGCCAGCGCGACGAGCGCCAGCGTTCCCCCGAGGCAGAGCGCCGTGAGGTTGACGCGCGGGGCGCCGGTGATCTCCTGCACGACGTCGAGCGCGGCCAGCAGGCCCTCGCGGAGATACTCGTCCATCGTGTACCGCGACATGCCCTCGTCCGGATTGCGGTACGAGATCATGAACGTCTGATGGCCGTGCTGAACGGCCCACTCGACGTACGACCGCCCCGGCGCCAAGTCCATGATGTAGAATTTGTTGATCCAGGGAGGACTGCATAGCAGGGGCAGCTCGTGCACCTGCGGCGTCTGCGGCTCGTAGGCGATCAGCTCGATGAGCGCGTTGCGAAACACGACTCGCCCCGGCGTCGCGCCGATGTTGACGCCCAGGTCGAAACCGGAACGGTCGACTTGGCGCGGATATCCGCCGTTATTGGCGACGTCGTCGAGGAAGTTTTGCAGTCCCTTCACGAGGCTGAGTCCGCCCGACTCGGTCGCCTCTTTCACGACTCCCGGATTGAGCCACGGCACGTTGCTCGGCGCAAACGCGTCGCACATCAGCTGCATCGCGAAGCGCGCCTTGCGCCGCGTTGCCTCGGGAAGGCGCGTGGCATCGACGAGCTGCAGCGCCGCCTTCGTGCGCGCCTGATAATCTTCGACGAGGCCCGCCAGCAAGGGGTTCTCGCGCCACTCCGGCTCGGCGAAGCGTTTATCACTCGGCGTGGATCCGCTCGCAGTGTCACCCTGAGCGGACTCGAAGGGGGGCTGTCCGCCTAAGCGGCGCAGCATGTTCATCGCGACGTTTTGCTCCGCCAGTGCCAGGCCGGTAAGCCACGTGCTCATGCGCAAGGGATCCATCATCACGTCGGTGACGACCGCGCGTAGCGCATCGCTGAGCGACGCCGGATCGAGGCCGGTGACGTCGATGCCGTAGCGGAGCTCTTCCGGTGCAATGTTCACTTACATGTACCAGCCGCCGTTGATGTTGTAGACTGCGCCCGTGATGTAACCCGCCTTCTCGTCGAGCAGGAAGCGCACCAGCCGGGCGACCTCCTCGGGACGGCCGAGGCGGCGTTTGGGCGTCTGCGCAATGGCGTTCTCGATCGCCTCCGACGGCATCGCCTTGGTCATGTCCGTGTCGATGAAGCCCGGAGCGACCGCGTTGACGGTGATGCCCTTCTTCGCGACCTCGAGGGCGACGG
This sequence comes from Vulcanimicrobiota bacterium, assembly GCA_963752825.1. GTDB lineage: Bacteria > Vulcanimicrobiota > Vulcanimicrobiia > Vulcanimicrobiales > Vulcanimicrobiaceae > Cybelea. Next base: position 2,736,620 of record CAVVZF010000001.1, read on the forward strand.
TCTTGGTCAGGCCGATCAGCCCGGCTTTCGCGGCGGCGTAGTTTGCCTGTCCGAAGTTGCCGCTCTCGCCTACCACGGAGCTGATGTTAACGATACGTCCGAAGCCTCGCTCGAGCATCGCGTCGAGCGCGGCCTTGATCATGAAAAACGGCCCCGAAAGATTCACCTGCAGGACCGCTTCCCATTCGTCGACCGTCATCTTACGGACGGTGTGATCGCGGGTGATCCCCGCGTTGTTGACCAGATAATCGATGCGCCCGTGCTGGTCGAGCACGGCGGCGACCGCCTCGCGACAGCGGTCGTAGATGCCGACGTCCGTCTCGTAGAATTCGAGCCTGGAGGCCGCTCCGTTGAGGTGCGTGGCGAGCCGCTGCGTCCTGGCTTTGTCTTCGGGAAGGCCGAGCACCGCGACGCTCGCGCCGTCCTCGGCCAGCAGCGCGCTCACCGCGCCGCCGATGCCGCGCGAACCCCCGGTCACGATGCCGACGCGTCCTTTGAGAGGTAAACTACTCACGCGCTAGATTTACTCAGCGTGCCGCCCACTCCCTTGTTAGACTTTTCTCGCATCGTACTCGCGGCTCTGCGCGAGATGCCGCGCTACATATCCAGGCCGCCGTTGATAGAATAGACCGCTCCGGTGATGTAGTTCGACTCGTCTTCGAGCAGGAATCGCACGACGCGAGCGACCTCTTCCGGGCGGCCTAAACGGCGCTGCGGAATTTTCTCGACCAGCTTCGAGAGCGCGACCTCCGGGATCGCGGCGACCATCTCGGTCTCGATAAAGCCGGGCGCGACGCAGTTGACCGTGATGCCGCGTTGCGCCATCTCGAGCGCCAAGCTCTTGGTGAACCCGAAGAGACCTGCCTTCGACGCCGCGTAGTTCGCCTGGCCAATGTTTCCGGTCTCGCCGATAACCGAGCTGATGTTCACGATCCGGCCCGAGCCGCGCTCGATCATGTGCTCGAGCACGGCCTTGGTCATCTGGAACGCACCCGAGAGATTGACGTCGAGCACTTGATGCCAATCGTCGACCGTCATCTTCCGCACGGTCTTGTCGACCGTGATCCCGGCATTGTTCACCAAATAATCGATGCGGCCGAAGCGATCGAGGACTTCTTTGGCCACGCGGTTGCAATCGTCGGCATCGTCGACTCGCCCCTGATGGATCGACACCGTTGCGCCCTTGCCGGCCATCTGCCGTGAAAACTTTTCCGCGCTTTCCTTTCCGCGACTGTAGCCGGCGGCGACCGCCGCACCGCTGGCGGCCAGCATCTCCGTGATGGCCGCGCCGATTCCGCGCGCGCCGCCGGTCACCAATGCCACTCGACCCTGAAACACGACAGCCTCCTCCGTTATAACAGCGCCGCCCACGTCCTTCGTTATGCATGTAACATCGGCCCCGCCGGAATCGTTACTAGGAGACCGTGCCTTCCCGGATCAGATCTCCGCACGCAGCGCCCCGCACGGCGGCGGCGTTGCTCGCCGCCGCGCTCGTTTCGGCGCTGCCGGGATGCGGCGGTCGCGCGGGCGGAGGCGTCGTGCCGGCGCTCGACGCGGGCGCACGGTCGCCGAAGACGAGCCGGACGTTTCTCTATACGGGAAAGACCCAGGAGTTCGTGGTCCCGCAAACGGTCACGCGCATCACCGTTGATGCGCGCGGCGCAAGCGGTGGGGGTTTATTCGGCGCCCTCGGCGGCCGCGTCGTCGCCGTCGTCCCGGTAACGCCCGGCGAGCGACTGATCGTCAATGTCGGCGGCGCCGGCCTGCGTCAGGCCGGCGGCTTCAACGGCGGCGCTCACGGCGGCACGGGACGCGACTGCCGGGGCAGGTGTCCGGGCTACGGCGGGGGCGGCGCTTCCGACGTTCAGCGACGCGGCAGCTCGCCGCTCGAAAAGCTCGTTGTCGCAGGTGGGGGCGGCGGGGAAGGCGGCGCGTTCGGCCAGCGGTTCGGCGCGGGCGGTGCCGGCGGCGGGACGGTCGCCGGCACCGGCCGCGACGGCGACGGACCACGCGGCTCGGGCTACGGCTGCGGCGGCAGTGGTGGCGGCGGCGGAACGCAGCGCTCCGGGGGATTCGGCGGCCCTCCCGGATCGTGTGAAGAAGCCAGCGGCCATCCGGGTGAGAACGGGCGAGCGGGCGTCGGCGGCCTCGGGGGTGGCGCCGAGGCTCCGGCGCCGGGCGGCGGCGGAGCCGGCGGCGGCTATTACGGCGGCGGGGGCGGCGGCGGCGGCACGGTGGTCGAGCCGTACGGCGGCGGCGGCGGAGGAGGCGGCGGCGGATCGTCACACGTCGTGCCGAGCGGAAAGATTTTGCAGATGGTACGCGGATGGAAGCACGCGCTAGGTAACGGCCTGGTCGTCGTCCGCTGGTAGGCCAAAACGCAACCTGAAGGTTGCGTTTTCGAGGAATGGGTGGTATCCTCACACGCAACCAGGAGGTTGCGCATGATATCATCCACGGATAGGATCGAGAAGCGCGTGCTGATTCGCGCGCCGCAGGAGCGCGTTTGGCGCGCCATCAGCGATGCCCGTGAGTTCGGCCGGTGGTTCGGCCTCGAGCTCGGCGGCGCGTTCGCGCCAGGGGCCAACATAACGGGGCGGATCAGGCCCACCGAGGCCGACGTCGAGGTCGCGAAGATCCAAGAAAAACATACCGGCACGCAGATGGCGTTGCACGTCGAACGCATCGAACCGATGACGCTCTTCTCTTTTCGTTGGCATCCGTTTGCGATCGATCGCACCATGGACTACTCGGACGAGCCGATGACCCTCGTGACGTTCACGCTGCAGCCCGTCGAGGGCGGCACGCTGCTCACCGTCGTAGAGTCCGGCTTCGACGCCCTTCCGATCGCACGGCGGACCGACGCGTTCGAAGCCAACGAAGAGGGCTGGGGCTTGATGCTGTCCGTCGTCGAGAAGTACGTGCTGTTGCGATCGTGAGCCTCGTCCCGGTCTTCGCGGCGCTGGGCGACGAGACGCGTTTGCAGATCGTCCGAAAGCTGTGCAAGTCGGGTCCGCTGTCGATCACCAAGCTCGCCGCCGGCGCCGACATGTCGCGTCAAGCCGTGACGAAGCATCTGCTCGCGCTGCACCAGGCCGGACTCGTGCGCAGCGAGCGGCGCAGCCGGGAGCGCCTCTGGAGGCTCGAGCCGAAGCGCCTTCACGAAGTCCACCGTTACCTGGCGCGGATCTCGGCGCAGTGGGACGACGCCCTGAGCCGCCTGAAGTCTGCCATCGAGGACTAACGCGGACCCATCGGCGAAAGCGCCGCGCATGACCACGCGCGCGCAGCGCCTCGCTGCGGGCCGGGCGCTTCGCACCGCCTGTCCGCGCTCTCGTCAGGCGACGTGGAAGCATCGCGGTGACGGCGTCGACGCACTCGCGCTGATCGAGGAGTCGAACGCAGGACGGATCCCGGGCCTCGTGCCGGTGCGCTACGGGCGGATGGCGCAGTCGCCGTTCGCGTTTTTCCGCGGCTGCTCGATCGTCCAGGCGCGCGACTTGCTCGCCACGCCATCGACCGGCGTGACCGTTCAGCTGTGCGGCGACTGTCACATCATGAATTTCGGCGGCTTCGCCACGCCGGAACGGAACCTGATCTTCGACATCAACGACTTCGACGAAACCTATCCCGGCCCGTGGGAGTGGGACGTCAAGCGTCTCGCGGTCAGCCTCGTTCTGGCCGGGCGGGACCGCGGCTTCTCACAGGATGTCGCCCGCGGCGCGGTCCGCAGCGCGGTTGCCTCGTACCGCGAAAGGCTCTTTGGGTATGCGGTGCTCTCGCCGGTGGACGTCTGGTACACCCGAATCGGATTCGACGACCTGAGCGGTTTCTTTCGGAAGAACGCCGACGCGATCGGCACCCTGCAGGACGTCGAACGCTACGCCCGGGGACGCACGTCCGAGGCCGTCTTTCCAAAGCTCACCGCGATCGCGGATGGTCACGCGACGATCGTCGACGAGCCTCCGCTCGTGTATCACTTCCATCAATACCTCGACGAATGGGACGCGATGATCCACGCGTTCTTCGAACGCTATCGCCGGACGCTCATCGCCGACCGGCAGCGCCTGTTCGAGCACTATGCCTTTCAGGACATCGCCGTGAAGGTGGTCGGCGTGGGCAGCGTCGGCACACGCTGCGCGGTCGCGCTCTTCCTCGCCGATGGGATCGATCCGCTCTTCCTCCAGATCAAGGAGGCGCGCCGTTCGGTGATCGAGTCGCCGGGCAGCGCGACTCTCTTCGCACACCAAGGAGAGCGCGTCGTGACCGGACAGCGCCTCATGCAGGCCGCCAGCGACATCTTTCTCGGCTGGACCGAGGTCCCGGGATCGCAGGACTACTACGTCCGCCAGCTGCGCGACATGAAGGTCTCCGTGGACGTCGACGCATTCCGGCCGCGCATGCTGATCGATTACGGCGCAGTCTGCGGCTGGGCGTTAGCCCGCGCGCACGCCAAGGCCGGCGACGCCGCGACGATCGCCGGCTACCTGGGCCGCGCGGATCGCGTCGACCGCGCCATCGCGCGCTACGCCGGCGCGTACGCGGATCAGGTCGAACGCGACTTCGCCGAGTTCAAGGCCGCGATTCGATCCGGACGCTTCCCGGTCGAGACCGGCGACTTCAAGGACGTCGACTTCCTGCCGTAACATCCTTTCACTGATGAGACCCTCGACCCTAGCGCATCTTGCGCTCAGCCTCTGCGCCGGCATCGTTGCGGCGGGTTGCTCCCTGGCGTCACGGTCGGCGCTGCCGTACATGCAGAACGGCGCGCCCTTGCAGGCGCTCGATGGAACCGGCGCGGGCAAGATCGAGCACATCGTCTACATCGTGCAAGAGAACCGCAGCTTCGATAACCTGTTCCAAGGCTATCCCGGCGCAGACACGCACGCTTACGGACGGAATTCTCGCGGCCAGAAGGTCAAGCTGGTCCCGTGGAGCTTGGCGAAACAATATCAGCTCGACCACTCGGATAACGCGATGTTCACCGACTGCAACGGAACGGGGAGAATTCCCGGGACGGACTGCCGCATGAACGGCTTCGATAAGGAGTACGGCTACGGCGGGCCGCCCAGCTACCCCGAGTACGCCTACGTGCCGCACCAAGAGTCGCGGCCGTACTTCGCCATGGCGCGCGAATGGGTGTTGGCCGACCGCATGTTTCAATCGCAGCTCGACGAGAGTTTCGTCGCGCATCAGTACATCATCGCCGCGCAGGCGCATTGGGCCGTAAATCTTCCATTGAGCTGGTGGGGCTGCGAGGGCGGGCCCAGCGATACCGTCGCGACGATCGGCCCCGGTCGTACTCGCGGGAAATACGAACGGGCCTGCTTCGACTATCAGACGCTCGGCGACGAGCTCGACCAAGTGAGGCTTTCGTGGCGCTTCTACGCGAGCAAGTATGGCAGCCGTTCGAGCGGCAGCGGGGGAACGTGGTCGAGCTATCAGGCCGTCCGGCACATCTATTACGGACCCGATTGGAAGAAAGACGTCATCTCGCCGAATTGGAGGTTCATCACCGACGTGCGCGCCGGCAAGCTCGCGGCCTTCACGTGGGTGACGCCGGTCTGCAGCGATTCGGATCACGTCAACTGCCCCGGCGGGTACGGACCCTCGTGGGTGGCGGCCCTCGTCAACACGGTCGGCGAGAGCAAGTTCTGGGATTCGACCGCGATCTTCGTCCAGTGGGACGATTGGGGCGGCCTCTACGACCACGTCAAGCCGCCGTACTTGGGCCGGGATAGCCTCGGCTTTCGCGTTCCCCTGCTCGTCATCTCGCCCTACGCGAAGCAGCACTACGTCAGCCACGCGCAGTACGAGACGGCCAGCGTGTTGCGCTTCGCCGAGGACCTGTGGGGCCTCGACCATTTGGCGCAGGCCGATCGCCGGGCCACGTCCCCCGCGGGCGACTGCTTCGACTTCTCCCAGCGTCCGCGGCACTTTGTCGAGATCAAGGCGCCGCTCCCTCCGAAGTTCTTCATGCGACCGCTGACCGACGACTACTTCGCCCCCGACTACGAATAGCGCAAATCGAGTTTCTGGGCGCGGAAGTGAGGCGGGGCGCGTAGAACTCGTCGGTCCGAGCGGATAGGGAGCGAGGAGCAACGCGATGATCGTTTCGAGTTTTAGCCGCTGCCTGCTGGCGGCGAGCTTAGCCGCAGCGCTCGGCGGCTGCACGTTCGCGCCGGCGCCGGTTGTGACGCCCGGAACGGCGCAGCCGGGCGCTTCGCATGCGTCCCTTCCGGCTCCCGGGCAATCCTGGATGGACCCCGGCGCGCGCCATGAGGATCTCCTCTACATCGCCGACCCGGGTGACGGCTTCATCCGGGCCTATTCGCTCACCCACCGCAAGCTGGTCGGGCTGTTGTATCAGAGCAACGAGCCGAACGGCATGTGCGTCGATAAGGCCAACGACGTCTTCGTTCCGGGCTTCAACGGCGGGGAGATCGTCGAATACGCGCACGGCCTCAGGAAGCCCAAGGCCAAGCTGGTCCAGGTCGCGGTGCGCTCGATGAGCTGCTCGATCGACCCGTCGACCGGGAATCTCGCGGTCACGACCTTCGAAGGCAACACCGGGACGGCGGGCAACATCGCGATCTACGCGAACGCACAGGGCTCGCCGACGACGTACTCCGACCCGGCCATCTTCGAATACTTCTTCTGCGGCTACGACGCGAGCGGCGATCTCTTCGTCGACGGGCTCGCCCCGAGCAGCCGCGGCGGCGGCTTCGTCTTGGCCGAGCTTCCCAAGGGAAGCTCGACGTTTACCAACATTACGCTGAACCAGACTATCGGCCAGCCCGGTCAGGTGCAGTGGGACGGAACCGATCTCGCGGTCGGGGACCAAACCACGACGAACATCTACCGGTTCGCCATCTCGGGATCGGGCGGCACGCTGCAGGGCACGACCAAACTCAAGGGAGCGACGACGGTCGACGATTTCACGATTCACGCGCCGGACGTCATCGTCACCAACGCATACACCGTTCACTCGGTCGGATGGACCGAGGCTTTGTTCTATCACTATCCGGCCGGCGGGAGGATCCGCAAGGTAGCCGGCGACGACAAATACACGATCGAAGGCGTAGGGGTTAGCCTCGCGCCATGATCGCACACTCCGGCCGCGGCACGCTCGTCGCGTTCGCCGCACTGCTCGTCGCGTGCGCGAACGGCGCCACCGCGCCGCTGCGGTCGCCGGAGATCGTGGTCTCCCCGGCGGCGCTCGCGCCGCCCATGCCGCGAGCGCGCGGGTGGCTTTCGCCCGAGGTCAAGAAGCACAGCAACCTGATCTACGCCGCGGCGGGAAACGAGGTCCTGATCTTCCGCGAGGAACGGAACTCGCCGCCTATCGGAAAGATCACCGACGGCGTCAGCTCCGCGTACGGCCTCTATGTCGATCGGCACGGGAATCTCTACGTCGCCAACTGGTACGGGGACACGGTCACGGCCTACGCTCCGGGATCCCTGACCCCGTTCGCCACATACTCGCAAGATTTGAACCGTCCGCTCTATCCGATCGTCGACGCCAGCGGCAACCTCTTCGTAAGCAACGCGAACAGCGGCGGCGTGATCGAATACCGCCACGGCACTACGAGCGTGTCCCGCATCCTACAGACCGGCGGCACCGAAGCCGACGGCATGGACTTCGATGCGAAGGGTAATCTCTACGTCGCGTACCGGAACGGCGGAATCGGCAGCATCGAGACGTTCGCGCCCGGCTCGACGCAGGGGAAGATGCTGAGCATGCAGTTGGACCAGCCGCAGAGCCTGATCGTCGCGAACTCGGGCATCATCCTCGCCATAGAGACGGGGGCGGCGAACCGCATCGACGAGTTTTTGCCCGGAAGCAGCACGCCGCAGCTCGAAGTCGCCGTTCCGCAGACTCCGGTTCAGCTCGCCATTACGGAATCGGAAAACAGGTTGTTCGTCTCGACGTTGAATGGTCTGGTCTACGCTACCGATTACCCACTCTACGAGCCGCGGCTGGTAGAGGAGGTTTTCGGCAGCAGCCAAGGCGTTGCGCTCAGTAATGGGCAGTACTTTTAGCACCAATCACCATCTCGGAGGATAGTCATGCTGGAAGCTCTATCACGCCGCGCACTCGTCGGAGCCGTGGCGCTCGTTTTCGCAGCCGGATGCTCCAACAATCCGAGTTCGCTCGCGCCCGGCTCGCCGTCGTCCCTCAGCTCGCAATCGGTGCACGTCCCGCCGGGGATGCGCCTCTTGCCCGGGCCCGTGGTGGCCGGTCCGATCCTCGTGCCCCTCGTTCCGCACCACTCACATCTTCCGCACCTGTGGCCGGCCAATCCCCGGCAGGTCTTGTTCTCCTCGGATCAGGGCACCGACGAGGTGCTGATGTACAATCAGAGGAAGGCAAACTCGTCGCCCACGGGCTCGATCACGAGCGGCATCGACAGTCCGTTCGGACTCGCCGTTGACAACAGCGCGACGCTCTACGTCGCCAATATCGGCGGCAGCACCGTCACCGTCTACCCGAGGGGCCAGACCTCGCCCAGCCTCACCATCAGCAACGGCATCAGCGGGCCGTATGGGATCGCCGTCGACTCCTCGGGCAACGTTTTCGTGTCCAACCTCAACAACAACACGATCACCGCGTACGCGAAGGGCCAGACCTCGCCGTACGAGACGATCAGCTTCTCCACCGAGGGGCAAGCCGTCGGCGTCGGCGTCGACAAAAACGACAACATCTGGGTGGCCTGCGATTCCAGCAACGCGGTGTTCGAGATTCCCAAGGGATCGTCGACGCCGCAGAACGCGGGGCTGAGCGACCTCAACGGGCCGATCAGCGTCCAGTTCGGGCGGAATGACGTGATGTACGTCTCGAACTTCGCTTCGTCAGACGTCAACATCTACGCGTACGGCACGACGACCCCGTCGGGCACGATCACGAGCGGGATCGAGAGCTTCGGACCCACGCTCGGCGGGTTCACATATCGCGGACGTTACTTCCAGACGAACCAAGACGATAATGTCGTCGGGTACAAGAGAGGTCAAACGACGACGTTCTCCACGCTGGCGGGCAACTCGGAACCAGCCGGCATCGCAGGCATGCCGCAGGTCAAGTAGTAACTCACTAAACCCGAAACACGAGGGCGCGCGGCTTCACCGGTCGCGCGCTCTTTTTTAGCCGAAGCGGCCCGTGATGTAGTCTTCGGTCCGGCGGTCGCTCGGCGTCGTGAAGAGCTTCGCCGTATCGTCCACCTCGATCAGGCGGCCGATACCGCTTTCGTCGGCGAGCATGAACGCGGTCACGTCCGAGACGCGCGCCGCCTGCTGCATGTTGTGCGTCACCGCAACGATGGTGAAGCGCTCGGCAAGCGACGCCATCAGCTCCTCGATCACACCGCTCGCGATCGGGTCGAGCGACGCGGTCGGTTCGTCCATCAGCAGCACTTCGGGCTCCGCCGCGACGGCTCGGGCGATGCAGAGCCGCTGCTGCTGGCCGCCGGAAAGGCGCAGCGGGCTGCTTTTCAGCTTGTCCTTCACCTCGTCCCACAGGGCCGCCGCGTGCAGCGCGCGTTCCGCCGTATCGAGGCGTTGCCGCGCGGAGAGGCCACGCAGCCCGCACACCGTGTTGTCCAAGATCGAGAGCGTTGGAAACGGATTCGGGCGCTGAAATACCATCCCGATGCGGCGACGGATCGCCATCGGATCTACCCCGGTGTCGTATATGTCCTGGCCCTCGAGCAACACGCCTCCCTCGACTCGCGCATCGAAGCTGAGCTCGTGGATGCGATTGAAGCACCGCAGCAGCGTCGTCTTGCCGCAGCCTGATGGCCCGATCAACGCCGTGACGGCCTTGCGCCGAAATGCGATCGAGACGTTGCCGACCGCCTTACGTTCGCCGTAATAGGCGCTCAAATCGTCGGCTGCGAGCAGCTCCTTGGCAATCGTCGCACTCATGTGTCCAGGCCCCGCATCGCGCGGCGCAGCATAAACCGGGCGCCCAAACTCAAAACGAAAACCGCCACAATCAACAGCAGTGCGCCACCCCATGCCTGGGCTTGCCAGCTTGGATACGGCGAGATTGCATAGGTAAAGACTTGAAGCGAGAGCTCCGCCATCGGGTTGCTCGGGTTCGTCTCCCAGAACTGGCTGCCGAAAGCCGTGAAGAGCAGCGGGGCGGTTTCGCCCGTGACGCGCGCGATCGCCAGCAGCAGGGCAGTTATAATTGCCGGCATCGCGGTCGGAATCACGATTCGTACCGTAGCGCGTAGGTTCGACATGCCGAGCGCAAGCGCGCCCTCGCGCACGGTAGCAGGCACCGAGCGAATCGCCTGCTCCGATGTGCGCACCAGCAGCGGCAGCATCAATATCATAAACGCAAACGAGGCAGAGAACGCCGAAAAGTGCTTGAATGGTGCCACGAGTAACGCGTAGGCGAATAGGCCGATGGCAATGCTCGGTATTCCTGAGAGGACGTCCGCGAGGAACCTCAGCGTTTCAGGTATTAGGCCGCGCCCAAAGAGCGCGAGATAGATCCCCGTCAATAGCCCAATTGGCACCGCCATCAGCGTTGCGATACCTATGATGATGCCGCTCCCCGCGATGCCATTAACGACGCCGCCGCCAGAGACGCCGATTGGATGCGGAAGCTGGCTCAAAAACTCCCAGTTGATTGCACCGATCCCTTGGCGCAGGACATAGCCCAGAATCGCCAACAGCGAGACCGCGCCCAATACCGCGCAGCCCAACGTCAACGCCGTCCCAAGCAGCGAATAAATACGCCGGCGCCCCAGGTGCCGATAACGCGCTAACGAGTCTCGCTCCGCTAACGCTTCCACGAGTTCACCACGACTAGATGCGCTCCGAGCCTCGCACGCTCCAAATCATGAAGCGGGCGAGGGCATTGACAACTACGCTGACAAAGAACAGGATCAACCCTAATTCGATTAGCGCGCTGATATAGACGTCCGTTGTCGCCTCGGTAAACTCGTTGGCGATGACGCTGGCGAGTGTGTACGACGGCGCAAAAAGCGAGGCCGAGATCTCGGGCCGGTTGCCGATCACCATCGTTACCGCGATCGTCTCCCCTAGAGCTCGGCCAAGTGCCAAGACGCACGCACCGAATATTCCGACGCGCGCCGCTGGGAGCACCACGCGCATCGCCGTTTCCCACTTGGTCGAACCCAAAGCGGTCGAGGCCTCGCGCAAGTCTCGAGGGATCGCCGCGACTACATCGCGAGAGATTGCGGTCACCGTCGGGACGATCATCAGCGCCAGAATCAATCCACCCGTCAGCAGTCCCACGCCGTAGATCGGCCCGGAGAACAGCGGCAGCCATCCGAGCACGTGCTGGAGTGCCGGCCCGATGGCGGTTCGCACGAACGGCGCGAGCACGAAGAGGCCCCATAGGCCATAGACTACGCTAGGCACGGCCGCTAGCAGCTCGATGAGAAACGAAAGCGGGGTTGCCAGCCACAGCGGCGCGAAATCGGCCAGGAAGACTGCCGCCATGATTCCGACGAACGCCGCGAGCACGATCGCGATGAACGAGGTCACGACCGTGCCGTATATCATCGGCAGCGCGCCGAACCTGCTAGTCACCGGATCCCACGCACTCTTCCAGATGAACGAAGGCCCGAACGTGACGATCGATTGCCACGAGCCATGCAGTAGCGTGGCGAATAGTCCGATGATCAGCAGCGCAAAAACAAAGCTCCCACCGTAGACGACCGCGGCAAAGCCGCGATCGGTGGGACTAACAAAACGCGCTACGCGTCTGAACTGCGGCTCAGCTGTCATCCTGAGCGTGTCATCCTTACCGCCGTTGCCCTGAGCGTGTCATCCTGAGCCTGTCGAAGGACGAAGGGTCAGCGCTGCATCTGCTTGAGTGTCGCTTGGGCTGCGGCTTGCACGTTCGCAGGCAGTGGCACGTAATCGACGGACTTAGCATTGGACTGCCCTTGAGGTCCGACGAGCCACGAAAGGACGTTGTAGAGCAGCTTTGCGCGAGCTGGATCGGCCGGCTTCTTGTAGACCATCACCCAAGAATAGCCCGATATTGGATACGAGTTTGCACCCGGCGCGTCGACGATCGAAAAGTTCGTCGAGCTAACTTCCGGCTTAGTGGCGGCGGCCGCGGCGACCGTGTCTTCCGAGCACGCAACCCACTTGCCGGCGCGATTCTGAATCATAGCCGCGGGCATCTTATTCTCGACGACGTACGCGAGCTCGACGTAGCCGATGGATCCAGGCGTGCTGCGGACCTGTCCCGCGACGCCTTCGTTGCCCTTCGCGCCGATGGCGCTCGGCGCCGGCCACGACACGCTCTTGCCGGTCCCAACCTTGCTCTTCCACTCGGGCGAAACGTGGCTGAGGAAGTCGGTGAAGATGTAGCTCGTGCCGGAACCATCGGAGCGGTGCACGACCACGATCGCCGTGTCGGGCAAGCTCACGCCCTTGTTGAGCCGGGCGATCTGGGGGTCGTTCCATTTCAGAATCTTGCCGAGATAGATGTCGGCGATCACCTGGCGGGTGAGTCGAAGTGTCGCGGTCACGCCCGGCAGATTGTAGGCGATCGCCGCGCCCCCAAGCGTCACCGGAATCTGGAGCACCGGCTGCCCGGCCCGCGCCAGCTCTGCGGCACTCATCGGAACGTCCGACGCACCGAAGTCGACGGTCTTGGCGGTAAACTGCTGTATCCCGCCCCCGCTGCCAATCGACTGATAATTGACGGTAACGTCCCCGTTTTTGCCGCTATAGACGTAGAAGGCCTTGGAGAAGAACGGATAGTCGAAGGTCGACCCGGCTCCGGTAAGCTGCGTTGCGGCTGCCGCCGGGGCGCACAAGGCTGCGGCCACGGCCAACGCTCCGAAACGGCGAATCCACGATCCTGTCACTGAAAAACGCTCCTTTGGCGAAGAGAAGGCGCCCTGAGTCATAAAGTTCGAGGGGTGTCTTTAGTTGTAATCCAGCTCGATTAACCCCATGTTAAGGCCTGCGGGGCCTCGCTTAGCCCGCCCTCCCCAGCCCCGTCTTAGGCTGGCTTGTCATGCTAAGCCAAATTACGGCCTGCCCGAACTACAAGGATGACCGAGCTACTTACTCCGAAGCCGCGCCCGATGATCGCGGAAGCCACCTCTGACGATCGCCGGCCGTCGCTGGCCGCGCTGCGCCACACGGCGGCCCACGTCCTGGCCTATGCCGTGCAGGACCTCTTTCCCGAAGCCAAGCCCACGATCGGGCCGGCCATCGAGAACGGATTCTACTACGATTTTGACCGCCCGACGCCGTTTACGCCTGAGGATCTCGAGCGGCTCGAGGCCCGGATGCGCGAGATCGTGGCCGCGGATTATCCGATGACCGGCCGCGAGGTGACGCGCGACGAGGCCATCGCGACGTTCGATGGCAACCCCTACAAGGCGGAGATCGCACGCGAGATCTCCGCCGATCAGCCCATCACGCTCTACACCATCGGCGAGTTCACAGATCTCTGCCGCGGCGGCCACGCCGATTCGACCGGCCGCATCGGTGCGTTCAAGCTCACCAGCGTCGCCGGCGCCTACTGGCGCGGCGACGAGCACAACGCGATGCTCCAGCGTATCTACGGCACGGCGTGGCACGATCGCGCGGAGCTCGACGACTATCTCGCGCGCGCCGAGGAGGCGCAGCGCCGCGATCATCGCCGGCTCGGGGCCGAGCTCGACCTCTTTTCGATCGAAGAGGAGGCCGGAGGCGGACTCGTCTTCTGGCATCCCAAGGGTGCGATCGTCCGTAGCATCATCGAGAACTTCGTCCGCGTAGGACTGCGCGAACGCGGTTATCAGCCGGTCGTGACGCCCCACATCGCGAGCGAACGGCTCTACGAGATCTCCGGACACCTCGAGAACTTCGGAGAGAACATGTTCGGTCCGATCGAGGTGGAGAACCAGCGCTTTCGTCTGAAGCCGATGAACTGTCCCGGCCACATCCTCATCTACCAGAGCCGGCTGCGCAGTTATCGCGACCTGCCGCTGAGATTCTCGGAGTTCGGAACCGTGTACCGCTTCGAACGCTCCGGCGTGTTGCACGGGCTTACGCGCGTTCGCGGCTTCACGCAGGACGACGCGCATTTGTTTTGCACGCCGGAGCAGCTTCAGGCCGAGTTCGAACAGACACTGGACGAGGCGCTGCGTCTGATGCGCGCATTCGGCTTCAGCACGTTTGCGTACGTGCTGTCGCGACGCGCGGAAGCCGACCGCAGGGAGACCGACGCGATCGCCGAGGCGGCCATCCGCAACGCGTTAGAGCGTTACGAGCTGCCGTACGAGGTCGACGACGGCGGCGGCGCGTTCTACGGACCGAAGCTCGACGTCAACGTGCGCGACGCGCTCGGCCGCCCATGGCAGCTGGGAACGGTCCAGGTCGACTTCGTGCTGCCTGCTCGCTTCGGGCTCAAGTACCGCGGCGCCGACGGCCAGGACCATTGTCCGGTGATGATCCATCGGGCACTTGCCGGCTCGCTCGAACGTTTCTTTGGTATTCTGATCGAGCACTATGGTGGCGCGTTCCCGGTCTGGCTGGCGCCGATCCAAGTCGTCGTGACGCCGATCACCGAGCACCAAGCGGGCTATGCGCGGGAGGTCGTGGCGCGGCTGCGGGGAGCGGGCTTTCGGGCTGAGGTGGACGAAGCCAACGAGAAGCTTGGATACAAGATTCGGCACTGGAAAACCCAGAAGGTGCCGTACATCCTGGTCGCGGGCAAACAAGAGGTTGTAGACGGCACCGTGAACGTCAATCAGCGCGGAATCGACGAGAAACGCACGACATCGGTTGAGTCCTTCGTCGAGGAGTTGCATGCAGTGGTCGAGGCGAAGGAATAAGATGATGAGGTGTGATGCTCGCGCCGTCTTTGCGGCGCTCGCGCTCGTGTTGGCTTCGTGCCAGGGATCGGGTTTCGACAGCGGGATGGGCGACATGTCTCCGCCAGTCTCGCAGGCCGGTTCGATCGGCGGCATCAACGGCGGTGGCCTTTCGAGCAGCATGAACGGCGGAACGCTGGCCGGCCCGACCGTCGGTCCGAACGGCCGCGAGGAGCTCGCCAACCCCGGCGCGACGCTCGCGCCGAACGAGGCGCAGTATCCCATCGGGCAGGGGCCCAGCGGGATGAAGTGCCCCGCGGTCCTGCAGTTCAACCAGCAGTACACCTGCACGCTGGCCTTCAACATACCGCCGCCCTCACCGTCGCCCTCTCCCAATGGCAAGAGCACGGCA
This sequence comes from Vulcanimicrobiota bacterium, assembly GCA_963752825.1. Classification (GTDB taxonomy): domain Bacteria; phylum Vulcanimicrobiota; class Vulcanimicrobiia; order Vulcanimicrobiales; family Vulcanimicrobiaceae; genus Cybelea. The sequence continues at coordinate 2,751,833 of CAVVZF010000001.1, forward strand.
AAGCCGACGGCGAGTCCGACGCCGACGCCCAAGCCCACCGCCTCCTCCGATGACGATAGCAGCGACGATAGCGGCGACGACTCGCCGACGCCGTCGCCCACGCCCGCGGGATTGATGACGCTCCAGATGGAGCCGTTGCCGCGCGACGTGCCCAGCATGACGAACCCCAACCCGCTCTTCATGCACATCACGCCGCTCGTGGCGATCCGGCTGCAGAGCAACATGGACTTCGATTTGAACGGCGCCGCCAATGTGCAATATACGCTGCCGGCAATCCAATACAGCGGCCGCGTCTTCGCGCTGCAGCTGTATAACGAGAGCGTCGTCCGCGGCAAGCGCGTCGATCAGCTCCTCGCAAACTACTCGAAGTTCACGACGCCGCAAGGCCAAACGGTCGGCTTCTCGTTCTCGGTGCCGAAGGTAACGGTGCGACACACGCAGATCTGGCTGCTGGCGATGTACGGGGCGCAGATCCCGCCGGGTACGACGCCGACGCCCTCTCCGACGCCCTCGCCGACGACGTCCCCGAGCAGCTCGCCGTAAGCCTCCGCCCGGCATGAACGGGCGGGACGAGCCTCGAATCCGTTAGCAAGTTAGCTCTCGGAGGCTTTGATTCGACTTCGTCTATCCGCACGGCCGGATGTTCCTGCACCCCAACAAGAATTGACTTCGGCCGCCCGGCGAACGTTCATCGCGAGCTTCCTGGGATGGACGCTCGACGCGTTCGACTTCCTCCTGCTGACGTTCGTCGTCTCGCGCATCGCGACGACGTTTAACCGAAGCATCGCCGAGGTGACAGGTGCCATAACGCTCACGCTGATGTGCCGCCCGATCGGCGCGTTGATCTTTGGGTGGCTCGGGGATCGCTACGGGCGCCGCACGCCGCTGATGATCGACATCGGGTTCTACTCGGTAATCCAGTTGCTGACGGCCTTCTCGCCGAACTTCACCGTGTTTCTCGTGCTGCGAGCGCTCTACGGCGTTGCCATGGGCGGCGAGTGGGGCCTCGGAGCGGCGCTGACGATGGAGGCGGTGCCGCCGAACCGGCGCGGCTTCTACAGCGGCTTTCTGCAGCAGGGATACATGGTCGGGTACCTGCTCGCCGCGCTCACCTTCTACCTCGTCTTTACCTTCACGCACTGGGATTGGCGCGCGCTCTTCATCATCGGGGCGCTGCCCGCCGGGTTGATTCTCTACATCCGCACCGGCGTACCGGAGTCCGAGGCCTGGCTCGCGCATCGCGCCCAAGGCATCGCGCTCACGCCGCACGTTCTCTTAAAGAGCGTCGCCGCGCACTGGCCGCTGTTTCTCTATGCGATCGCGTTCATGGCCGCGCTCAACGCCATGTCGCACGGCACCCAAGACCTCTATGCAACCTTCCTGCAGAAGCAGCACGGCTTCCCGACGAACCTGACGACGACGCTCTCGATCGTGGCCGCCCTAGGCGCGATCGTCGGCGGTATCACGGGGGGCATACTGTCCGAGCGTACCGGCAGGCGCGTTGTCGTCATGCTGTGCGCGGCGTTCGCACTCGGCATGCTGCCCGTGTGGGCCTTCAGCCCCGGCGTCGTTGCGCTGGCAGCCGGCGCGTTCTTCATGCAGTTCGGCGTGCAGGGCGCGTGGGGCGTGATCCCCGCGCACCTCAACGAACTCTCACCCGCCGAGGCACGCGGCACGTTTCCGGGCTTCACCTACCAGTTCGGGAACCTGCTGGCCGCCGGCGTGGCCCAGATCGAGGCGACGCTCGCGCAAAAAATGCCCCTAGCAAACGGCGCTCTCAACTACGGCGGAGCCATGGCGCTCGTCACGGCGATTGTGCTGGTCTGCGTTTTTGCGCTCGCGGCGCTCGGCTATCTCGTGAAGAAGGAGAACCGCACCGCAAGCTTTCTCGGCGCGCCGACGTAAGGAACCTCTGTCTACTCCGGGTCGCCGTGCTGAACGGATCGGCCGCGGCTCTCGAAGTATCGAATCGAATACCGCGATCCGATCTGCTTGAATTGGCGCGCGCGCTGCGTGTAGTCAAACACGTCGCCGATGCTATTCGCGCGCACGTCCGTCGTGCCGAGGTTTCCGAGGCCGAAGTTGTCCTCGATGTATCGGAGGATGCTGCCGAACTCGTATTGCGTCGGCGAGATGTAGCCCCCCTGGCTCGGCGAGCCGGGTATTGCGTACGGCGAAATCACCAAGCACGGAACCCTGAAACCCAACCCGCCGAGGTTGTCGCGGAACTGCTGCGGGACCGCATGGTCGTAAAAGCCGCCCCAGTCGTCCCAAACGACGAAGATCGCGGACGAATCCCAGTAGGTGCTCCCGCCGATCGCGTTGACGACGCTGGCGACCCACGCCGGGCCCTTATCCACTCGCTCGCCGGGGTGGTCGTCCTCGTCGTCCTCCGGAATCACCCACGACACCGAGGGCAGCGTACCGTTGCGGATGTCGTTGAAGATGTTGGTCTCGGGCATCGACACGTTCGAGCTCCACTCCGGTCCGTACCGCACCGAGGCAATCACGTCAAACGCGTTCAGCGTATCGCCCGCGCAGAGCGGGCATTTCTTGTCGGGCACGCATCCGTCCGTCGTGCTGAAGCAGGGCGTGTAGTACTTCCACGATAGGCGCTTGGCGTCGAGCAGGTCGCGCAGGGTAGCGTAGTACGTCGACGACGGAAACTTGTTCGTGCACGGAAACGGCCCTTGCCCGTCGAGATACTTGCCCTTGGAGGTGATCAACGAGGTCCTCGTGTTCGGCGGCGCATCGCATCCCCACGGCTGACCGTGCGGATCGTCGATGAGGCTTTCGTACGAATTGATGCTGGTTGCCCCGCGGATCAGGTCCTGGTGGGCGGTGAAGCTTCCGCTGCCCTGAGTCTGGAACATGTGTTCCGCCAGCACCCACTGTTCGGCGATGTCCCAGTACGGTTGAATCTGGTCTTGCTCGACGTACTGGTAGACCGCAGTGCCGACCAGCTTGCCGGGATGCCGGCAGACGCCGAAATGAACCAGATTGAACCCGTCCATCTTCCCTTTATCGTACGACGTCTGGAACGCGGCGTGGCAGTGCTGGATGTCGGTCGGCATGACCAGCGGATGCGACTGCAGCGGCGTCCACTCATCCACCCAGCGGCCCCCACGCTTCACGCGCATCTTGCCCTGCGTCGCGCCGTCGGCGCCGGGAAACAAGGCGAATAAGTTATCGAAGCTGCGGTTCTCCTGGACGATGAGCACGATGTGCTGGATCGGCGAGCTGCTGAAAGCGCCGCGCGCTGCGCTGGGCGCCCTCGCCATCGGCGGCTCGCTCTGAGCCTGCTGCAGCTGACCGCAGGCGACCAGCACCGCTGCCGCGCCGCATGCCGACAGGACGCCGAGCGGGCACCGTCTCATGCCGCGCGTTACTTCGCTACGCTGACGACCGCGCCCCAAGGAGTGTGCAGGCCGCTGATCTGCTTCGTGTACGCGCCGCCGGACGGGTAGTTCCAATACATCACGCTCGTACTGTCGTCGTTCGGCCCGATGACCGTCGAGCCCTCAATCCAAAAGCCGATCGCATAGTCGGAGCCGTCGAGCCGGGTCTCTCCCACCTTCGTCCCGGTGTGACCGTCGATCTCGAACTGATAGATTGCGTTCGACTCGTAATCGCCGACGGCCACGTCATGCCCGTCCCACTGAACCGCGCCACCGAAGCGGAACTTCTGATCCAGCTTTATGGCGACGAAATTCGTGCTCCCCTTGGGAAGCTCGGCGAACTTGAAATTGCCGCTGCTCATGCCATCCAAATAGAGGTTACCTCGATCGTCGTATCCGCAGAACAGGTAGTAGCGGATGTTCGGGTCCCTGAACACCTTCCGCTTGCCGCGAGCGTAGACGACGATGTCGCCCGGTCCCGAGTACGGCGTGCTGAGGTTGGCCACCGCGAGCGCTCCGGTCCTGCGATCGACCGCGCAGTCGTCCGGATCCTCGCCCGGATCCTTCACTACGGCCGTGGGTTTTTTGCCGCCGTGCGGATACTCGTAGATCTCGAACGCATCCAAGTCCGGGACGAAAACGTCGCCCGCTTTGTCCACGCACATCGCCTGCGGCCGTTGAAAACCCGACAACGCTCCCACGAGCTTTCCGTCGGGATACGAGTAGATGTTGACCTTGCGGGTGCCCACGTCGGAGACGTACAGCAGGTTGTGAAGGCGCGCGCCGGGAGCGATCCACGAGGCATCGCGCGACGCCGCGGCGCTGGAAGCGCCTGACGGTTGCTGGGGCACGCTATCCGGAACGGCGCATCCCGCCGGCACCGCGAGCCCTGCGCACAAGGCCATCACGCGGCACCTAACATCGCTATTCTTCATCACCGGAGGCGGATACCGCATCCGCCGCCGCGTGCCCTCTTAGCTACGCAAACGCTGGCGCAGCCTGCGAACGGCCTGGGCGTGAATTTGCGAGACCCGCGACTCCGAGACTCCGAGCGCGGATTTTATTTCTTTGAGCGTTTCGCCGCCGAAGTAGTAGCCGCGGATCACGACGCGCTCTTGGGGCAGCAGCGCATCGACCGCTCGTCCGAGTTCCGCCCGCATCTCCTCGCGCTCGAGTTCCGCCGCCACGTCGCTCTCTTCGTCCAGAACGGCGTTTGCCGCTTCGAGCGGCACGATCGAGCGTGCGCGCACGCGCTGCAGGAGCCGGTCGAGATCCGCCGGCGTGAGCCTTAAGCGCCGCGCCAGTTCCTCGCGGCTCGGTGAGCGTCCGAGCTCGAGCTCGAGCCGCTCGTGCGCGCGTTCCACCTCTCGCGCTCGCTGTCGAATCGTTCGAGGAACCCAATCCTGAGAACGCAGGGCGTCGATGATCGCGCCGTTGATACGTGTTATGGCGTACGTCTCGAACTTAACCGTCCGCGAGCTGTCGTACTTCGCGATCGCGTCCATCAATCCGAACACCCCATCGTTGATGAGGTCGTTGATGTCGACGCTCGCAGGAAGATTCACCAAGATTCGTCCGGCGACGTACTTGACGAGGTGCAGGTATTTATGAATGGCCTCTTCGCGCGAAAGGCCCGAGTCAATCACGGCATGCGAAGGTGCGAAGACCAAATCGCAGCGCTTCACGATAAAGGTACAGGCGCTCGCTCATCTTTCGCTCGCAATCTTCCTTGAGCAATACCTCGCCCAGTCCCGGAGTCCTAGCGAGCTGCTGGAACAGCAATCCATAACGGTGTGGACGCCGCTCGAGATAGCGCATCAGCCTCACCCGGTGCGCCAGGCGTCGCGCAAACCGGCGCTCGATCAGTGCGGCGTAGCGCGCGCCCGCATGCTCGCCGTACCGGATCGCGCGCACCGCGGCCTCGGCCGCGAACCGACCGCTCATCGCGGCTTCGAAGATTCCCTCGCCGTTGGTCGCGTCCACCAGTCCGGCCGCCGTGCCACCGACCAGAACGTCGCCGTCGGCGACGCCCGTCCGCGCCTTGCCGCCATACAGCAAATGACCCTCTCTCTTGAGGGCCCTGACTCCGGCGTCGGGGTAGAGCCGCGCGCGGACGCGATCCGTAAACGCGTCGAGTTCCGTGCGCAACGGCTCGCCGCCGATCTTACCCATCACGCCCAAGCCGATCGCCAGGTGATCGCGCTTCGGAAACATCCACCCGATGATCTGCCGCCCGTCGCGGCCGCGATAGTAGTGCAGCTCGAGGCTGCGGTAGGCGATGGCGGCGGCCGGCCGCTCTGGATAAACGCGATATTGCAGCGTCGTCATCAACCCCTCGCGCCAGCGCAACATCGCGAGGCGGCCGAACGCCGAGTCCTCCATTCGGGCCGTCGCGCCCAGCGCAAAAAACACGACGCGCGCGGCGACAGCCCGCCGCCCTTCGCCGGCCAGATCCGCGTACTCGATTACGCGGCGCTCCCCGTCGGTGGCGATCGCGCGAAACAGCGCGCGCGTCCGAACCTCTGCGCCTTCGTCTATGGCGCGGACCGCCATCGTGCCGTCGAGCTCTTCGCGCGTGCTCGTGTGCCCTGGCCCGAAGAACAGTTCGTGTTCCGCCCCGGCCGGGTCGAAGAGGGCCAGTCGCGGCGTATCGCAATGGATCAGGCTCCGCGGGAGGTCGAACGTCTCGCAAAAGCCCGGCCGTAAGCCGGCGGCGCAGACACGCTTCTCTCCAACTACCGCGTCGCGCTCGAGAACGAGCGTTCGGACGCCCGCTCGCGCGGCTTCGCGCGCTGCCGTGGCGCCCGCCGGACCGCAGCCGAGCACCAGGAATTCGGTGCGTTCGCAGGGGAGCGACCGGTTAATTATGGCAGGGTTTCCCTCGTTTGGTTTATGATGCGAACGGGAATTCTCTTGGTACCCAAGCGTGCAAACAAGGAGTAACTACCATGCAGTGCCACCACAAAATGCAACGCGTACGGTGGGTTACTGGAATGGTTTCGCTTTCGCTTATTCTGGCTGGATGCCATGGCGGATCTTCCGGTACCGCGCCATCCCTCCCGGCGAGCGGCGCGTCGTCCCAGCAAAGCTTGGATCGGGGCATCGTGCCCAGCTATGAGGAGCGCGGGGAGCTTTTCTCCAGTTGCGGCTACCACATCCGCATCGTTCTGGCTGGAATCGTCAACTGCCGCTTCCATGAGGTGGGCGGGGGTCGCAAGGACGTCTTCACGCTGAAGAACGATACCCATGGCTTGATCCTCATCTCCCCGATGACGGGCAATCGGAATACCACGTTTACGATCACCGCCTTGGTCGTCGGGAGCGGCCATTTTACCGTGAACGATGGCAAAAGGGATTACCTTACCGTCACGGTGCGGGTCTCGCTGTAGCGACATACGGCGCGACGCTAGAAGGCTCGCCTGCGGCGGGCCTTCTGCATGCGGGCGGCAAGCCGCCGAATAGGACTTGCGCGTCCCGCCGGAGTAGCCAGGCCGGTCGGCCCTCCGGGGCCGGTATTTTTACCTCGTCCCCTTTCTAAGGAAGATAATGACCGCACAGACAGCCATTGCAAGCGGGCTCATCGGGGGCGCCCTCGCGGTGCTCTACGGAGTCGCGCTCACGTTCTGGGTGCTCGCGCAGCCCGCCGGCAACGAGCGCATGCGCCAGATCGCGGCCGCCATCCAGGAAGGCGCGATGGCGTTCTTGCAGCGCCAATACCGGACCATCGGCATCGTCGCGATCGTGCTCGCGATCGTCATCCTCTTCGCTCCGACGCTCGGCAAGGAAGCCGCCATCGGATTCCTGATCGGTGCGATCCTCTCGGGAGCGGCGGGGTTCATCGGCATGATCGTCTCGGTACGGGCCAACGTCCGCACGGCCGAGGCCGCGCGCGGCGGGTTGAGCCCGGCGCTCAACGTCGCGTTCCGCGGCGGCTCGGTCACCGGCATGCTCGTGGTGGGTCTGGGGCTGTTGGCCGTATCCGGCTACTACGCAATCCTCCTGAGCGTCAACCACGGCGACGCCGCGAGCTCGCTCAACGCGATGGTCGGCCTCGCGTTCGGGTGCTCGCTGATCTCGGTCTTCGCCCGTCTGGGCGGCGGCATCTACACGAAGGCCGCGGACGTCGGGGCCGATCTCGTGGGCAAGGTCGAGGCCGGAATCCCGGAAGACGATCCGCGCAATCCCGCCGTCATCGCTGACAACGTCGGCGACAACGTCGGCGACTGCGCCGGCATGGCCGCCGACCTGTTCGAAACGTATTGCGTCACGACCGTCGCCGCGATGCTGCTCGGGAACCTGCTCTTCGGCTCGAAGCTGCCCGGCGCCACGACCTTCCCCCTCTTGCTCGGCGCCGTCTCGATCGTCGCCTCGATCATCGGCGCCATGTTCGTGGGCGTGGGACAGGTCCGCCGCGCGAAGATAATGGCCGCGCTCTATCGCGGCATGACCGTCGCCGGCGTCCTCGCGCTGATCGGCTTCTATTTCGTTTCGCAGCGCGTCTTTGCGGGCACGGATGTGAGCCAACTCAACATCTTCATCTGCGCCGTCGTCGGCGTGGTCATCACCGGCTTGATCACGTTCATCACGGAATACTACACCGGAGCGCAGTTCCCACCGGTACAGCGCATCGCCAAGGCGTCGATCACGGGCCATGCGACGAACATCATCGCGGGGCTTGCCGTCTCGATGCAGGCGACCGCGCTGCCCGCGATCGTAATCGTGATCGGCATCCTCGTGAGCTACGCGATGGCGGGAGTCTACGGCGTCGGCATCGCGGCCATGGCGATGCTCTCGATGGCCGGCATCGTCGTCGCCATCGACGCGTTCGGCCCGATCACCGATAACGCGGGCGGCATCGCGGAGATGGCCGACATGCCGCACGACGTCCGCGATGTCACCGATCCGCTCGACGCCGTCGGCAACACGACCAAGGCCGTCACCAAGGGCTACGCGATCGGATCGGCAGCGCTGGCCGCCTTAGTGCTCTTCGCGTCGTTCCTCCAACAGCTGACCAACCACAAGTGCCCCGCGGCCGAGGCCGCGTGTGTCGAGGCCGTCCGCAATCTCTTCGCGATCGGCAACCCCTTCGTGCTCACCGGTCTCTTCATCGGCGGCCTGCTTCCGTATCTTTTCGCCTCGCTCTCGATGGAGGCGGTCGGGCGCGCGGGTGGCGCGGTCGTCGAGGAAGTGCGCCGCCAGTTTCGCGAGATCCCCGGCATCATGGAGGGCACCGCGCTCCCGAACTACGCGACCACGGTCGACATCGTGACGCGCTCGGCGCTGCGCGAGATGATCGTTCCCGCGCTGATCCCGGTCGGCGTTCCGGTCCTGGTCGTGCTGCTGTCCTACTTCCACGTGCTCTCGGGCGACACGGGCGCGCAGATGATGGGCGGCATCCTCGTCGGTTCGATCGTCACCGGATTCTTCGTGGCGATCTCGTTTACGTCGGGCGGCGGCGCGTGGGATAACGCCAAGAAGTACATCGAGGACGGGAACTATGGCGGCAAGGGTTCGACCGCGCACCAGGCCGCGGTCACCGGCGATACCGTAGGAGATCCCTACAAAGACACCGCCGGTCCCGCGATCAACCCGATGATCAAGGTGCTCAACATCGTCGCGCTGCTCCTAGTGGCCTTCTTAGCGCATTAGCGGACCTGGTTGGGCACGGCGAGGAACGTGACGAACGTGGCCCCGGACGAGGGACACGTGCCGCTCACGAGCTGACACGCCTGTCCGGCGATCTCGCCGCTGTCGTTGATCCCGCCGACGCTGACGGGCTCGAGCTGCGGGTAGGACTGCAGAATCACCTTTGTAAAATCGGTCATCATGCCGTTCTGCCAGACATAGACGTGCGAGCTCGGGAAGGACACACCGAGAACGGTTCCCTCGTTGTTGATGGAAGTCGGCTCGCTGATGTTATCGCCCGGCAGCGTACCGATCTTCGTCGGCGGAGATGACGGATCGGTCCAGATCACCGAGATGAAGTTCGGATTGCCATTGCGGTCTCTCAGGTCTTTATCCAAGAAGCCGACGATCTGCCCGCCGTCGTTAATCGCGACGGGCGTGTTCCACGCCGTCCCCCCAAGCGTCTGCAGCTCGATCGGCTTGTCGTTGATCCACGCGATGGCGTGGCGTGCCGTAAAGCGCCCCACGGCCTGATCGCAGATGCCCGAGATGCCCACGACCTCGCCCGACTTATTGACCGCCGTAGCGGCGCCGTCCGGCTCGGTCCTGCCGTGCAGCGTGAGCGTCGGAAGGGCGCGCACCGTGCGCTTCACCGCGTTCCAAACGGCGGGGAGGAACTGCAGCACCTGCGGTGCCTTGCACGTCGGATCGTGTTTCTTCGTCTCCGCCCAGCCCGCGATCTCGCCGTTTTCGTTCATGCCGGCGCCGTAGCCGTTGTTGCCGCCCAGCGTCGGAAGCTTGTGCATGTGCCCGGCGTGCCAGACGAACCCGAGGCACGTATCGCCCGAGCTCCCGTTGTCGGGCAGAAACGCGTGGCAACTCCAACTCGTGCTCTCGCCGAGCGGGTCCTTGTGCGACGTCTCCGAGATGCCCGAGACGTAACCGCGATCGTTCTCCACCGGCCACTCGACCGCGCTGTTCGGACCACCCAGGGTACCGAGATCCGTCACCTTCCCGTCGCGCCACAGCGCTGCGTGCATCGTCATGTTACCGGATAGGAACGACGTCCCCATCGGCCAGCCGCGGCCGTTGATCGAATTCGCTGCGCTGTTCGTTCCACCCAGCGACGGCAAGACGGTGACCGTGTAACCCCCGCTCGAGGCCGGCGAGAACGCGCTCGGATTGGCAACGATGGCTCCGTTTCCGGCGCCGGATGATGAACAGCCGCTGACGAGCAATGCGGCGACGCAAATCACGACTCGATCTCTCACGCAAACCTCCAGCCTGGTCGGTGTTTTGTGTCAAGCGTACCGGGTGGGGCTTGCGCCGTCTGTCACGTTCGGACGGTTTAGAACACAATTGGTCACAACCCGAGCGACCGCAGCGTTTCCACTAATTCGACATGTGGGAAGAGCGCGCGTGGAGGGGGCACGAGGACCGCGAGATGGTCTTCCGCGTGCGGAGGAGCAGCGCGGGCCGGCACTGGGACGGCTTCGACGCTATCCTGTACGAAGCGTCGGCGGGCCTCTCCGAGCAGCAGTTCGTGCGTCACAACGTCAGCATGCAGATCGGGCGGCCGGTCCTCGTTACGAGTCGCTGCAACGGCGAAACCCTGCGGCGCCTCCAGGTGCCGGGCGACGTCAAGATCGTGCCCCCGGGCGTGTCCCGCGTCTGGGAGACGGAATCGGCCACGATCAAGCTCTCGATGTATCTGAGCCCGGCACTGGTGCTGTCGACGGCGGAAGCGATGGGTGTCGATCCCGATCGCGTGTCGATTGCTCCGCAGCTCCACGTCCGGGACCCGCGCATCGAGCACATCGGCTGGGCCGTCAAGGCCGAGCTCGAATCCGTAGAGCCGCTCGGACGTCTGTACGGCGACAGCCTCGGCATCGCGCTGACGTCGCATCTGTTGCGGGCCTATGCGCCCACCGAGCCTCCCAGCGATGCGTTGTTGCCGCGCCGGCGGCTCACGCGCGTTCTCGATTTCGTTCGTGCTAACCTCGCAAGCGATCTGTCGCTGGCGGAGCTCGCGAAGATCGCCGGCGTCAGCCCGTCACATTTTAAGACGCTGTTCAAGCAGACCGTGGGCATGCCCGCGCATCAGTACGTGATCCGCCGCCGCGTCGAATACGCGGCCGAGCTACTCCAGGCCGGCGATCCGGCCCTGGCAGACGTCGCGCTGGCGGCCGGCTTCTCTAACCAGAGCCACATGGCGCGCTGCATGCGCCGCATCCTGGGCGCAACGCCGGCCGGGGTCCGCTGCAAATTTAGGGTATAAGTCTAACTCGCGCCGACCAGCTTCTCGTATTTTCTGAAGATAACGAAGTAGCTCGTTGCGATGAATGCAATCGCGAAGGCGAGCAGCGCGTCTCCGATCGTCGCGGCGAGGCTTCCCCGCTGCGGCATCAGCATCCGGGCACCGTAGCGCAGGACGAAGGCGCCGGCAAAAATCGCCACGGTGACCCACGACGACCCGAGATACATCACCCCGCGCCGATCGGTCGGGCGTACGTCGGTATGCACGCCGCGCAGGATGCCGAACGGGATGCCCGCGCCGGCGCCCACGATCAAACCCAGTGCGATCTCCGCCGGCGGAGCCGGGTTGAGGAGCTGGTTGGCGTAGATCGCCCATGCCGTGAGCGCGCAGAGGAGGATCGGCGCGATCCACATCCGCGTCACGCTGATGCGTTGAGGCCGGATCAAGCGTATCGCCAAGATCGCGACCACGACGACCAGCGGCAGCAGTTGGAGCCACGCCGGTCCGCTCGTGCCGGACTGCGTTACTTTATCTCCACCTTGGCGCCGGCTTCTTCGAGCTTCTTCTTGATCTGCTCGGCCTCGTCTTTATTGACGCCCTCCTTGACGGCCTTGGGCGCGCTCTCGACGAAGGCCTTCGCCTCCGTAAGCCCGAGGCTGGTGAGCTCGCGGACCGCCTTGATGACCTTGATCTTCTCCGGTCCCACCTCTGAGAGCACGACGTCGAATTCGGTCTTCTCGGCGGCCGGCGCCGCGGCGGCACCCGGAGCGGCGGCCATCATCGCGACCGGCGCGGCCGCGGAGACGCCGTACTTGTCCTCGAGTTGCTTCACGAGATCCGCGAGCTCGAGAACGGTGAGCTTGTCGATTTGTTCGATGAGTTCGGCAACTGCCATGTTGTGTCTGTATTCCTCTTAAGCGTTGGGTACTGCGCTGGCTTTTTGTTCGCGAATCGCGTCGAGAACGCGCACGAGGCCGCTCTGATTTCCGGAGAGCACCGTGACGAGCCCGCGAAGCGGATTGGCGAGCGATCCGACGAGGTTGGCGAGCAGCTGCGGCTTCGGCGGAATCTTTGCGAGCGTATCCACCTGCGCCGCGTCTACGACCTTTCCGTCGATGTACGCGGCCTTGACCGCGACTTTCTTTACCGTGTCGCTGAAGGTCCGCAGCGCCTTGGCCGGCGCCACGGGATCGGCGCCGGCGAAGACGATGCCGGTCGGGCCGGCGAGGACCGCCTCGAGCTGCTCGGCCAGATCGCCGGCCGCGATGCGAAAGAGCGTGTTCTTCACGACGGCGTACGTGTCGCCGCCCTTGCGAAGCTCGCCGCGAAGCTTGGTGATCTCGGCCACGCTCAGTCCGGCGTAGTCCGTGAAAAACAGGTTCTTCGACGCCGCGAGTCTGTCGCTAAGCTCGGCGATGGCGGCTTCTTTTCGAGCGGTCGGCATGCGTGCTGCTTTCAGTTCAAGACGGTGTGCGAAATTCAAAAAGCGCCCCGTCGCGAGGGCGCCTCGTCTCGATGCCCGCTTTGCCGAGCGGCGAAGCGGGATCTCGTTGTTGCGTCCTCTGTAGTCATAGATTAAGGCCTTGCGGGCCGGCTACGGTCTCTGGAGCCGTCGGCTAGACTACCACAAGCCTAGCCGGGAAGGCAAGCCTTTTGCAAGAAAGGGTGTAACATACTTGACTCAAGTACCTTGCTCCTGTAGAATAGGGGTATGGACAAGCAGCCGATTCCTAAAACGATGCTCCAAGCCGTTCGGCAGTTTGCCGATCCGCAGAAGGCGCATGACTTCTTCGTTCAGATTCGCTTCCCGCACGGCGTTGCTTGCCCCAGGATGGGCTGCGGCTCGACGGCGGTCGCCTATATGCCGAAGGTGTGGCGGTGGTATTGCAACGAGTGCAAGCGGCAATTCTCGGCCAAGGTTGGCACGGTCTTTGAGGATTCCCCGATTCCGCTCACCAAGTGGCTCCCGGCCGTCTGGCTGATCGCGAGCAACCGTAACGGAATCTCGTCGTATGAGATAGCTCGCGGCCTTGAGGTGACGCAAAAGACGGCCTGGTTCATGCTGCATCGGATTCGCGAGATGATGGGCGACCATTCGGACGGGATGCTCACGGGAACCGTCGAGGCTGACGAAACGTATATCGGCGGCAAGTGGAAGAACCGCTCGAAGAAGGAACGCGCTGGAACCCGTACTCGGGCCTCGGTCCGGTTTGACAACAAGACGCCAGTATTCGGCATTGTGCAGCGCAAAGGCCGCGTTCGCGCCTGGGCCGTTCCCGACCGCAAGCTGACAAAGACGATCTTGCCGAAGCTGCGCGAGAGCATACACCACGACGCCACGGTTTACACAGATGCTGCCACGCTTTACCGACATATTAACGAGTTTTTCCTGAAACACTCGGCGGTGAGCCATCATCTCGAAGAATACGTCCGTGGCGACGTTCATACAAATAATATCGAGGCATTTTGGGCGGTGCTGAAGCGCACGATCGGCGGAACCTATACGCACGTTAACCCGCGCCACCTGGACCGCTATCTCGCTGAGCAAGTGTATCGGTTCAATGAGCGCGAGAACGAGGATGCCCCGGCGGCCACTTCAAACTGTACCAGGCGTGGCCACTTCAAAATGTACCAGCCCGAGCGTTGTAAAGTTCGTTGTAGCTTAGTCTAGGTCGTGGCCTTTGCCTGCCGGTTTCGGGCAGTGAGGCTGTGCTCGTGAAGCCGATAGCTCTTGCCTCGAATCTCGATGAGGTGCGAATGATGCATCAGCCGGTCGAGGAAGGCGGCAACGGCCGGTGTGTCGCCAAAGAGCTGAGGCCAGTCGTCGAGCGGCCGGTTCGAGGTTAGGATCGTCGAAGTACGTTCGTAGCGGCGCATCACGATCTCGAGCAAGTCTTCGGCAGCATTGGCGGGCAGCTTTCGCATCCCCAGGTCGTCGATGATGAGCAGCGGTATCTCGCTGTACGTTGCGATCGCATCGGTTCGTTCGCCCGTGGCGTTGGCCAGCAGCAGATCCTCGAACAGCACGTGTGCCTCCCGATATAGAACGCGGAAACCGGCGTGGATGGCGGCCATGCCGATGGCTTGGGCGATGTGGCTCTTGCCAACGCCGGCATTGCCGAGCAGCAGAGCGTCTTCGTGCTGTTCGATGAATCGGCAGTTGGCCAGTTCAAAGATGAGCGCTCGGTCGAGCGCGTTGAACTTCCAATCGAAGGCATCGAGCGTTCTTTGGTCGCGAAAGCCGGCGGCCTTGATGCGCCGCTCGATCAGCCGGTCACGCCGCCGTTGCAGCTCGTCGTGAACGAGCAGGCCGATAAAATCGAGTGGCCCGAGGCTGTCGGCCCTGGCTTGTTGGGATCGGATCGAAAGCGTATCGGCCATGCCGCCCAATCGCAGTTGCCGAAGCGAGCGGTCCAGTTCATCGGTGGTCATGAGGGTGCTCCTTGCGTTAGCGTCGCGAAGTGATCTGCGTATGTTGTGATCTCCGGGATGATGCGGTGTTCGTTCTTGAGTTTGAGCGGAGTTGCGTGATGCGCGAGATAGGTGCGCAGGAACTTGAAGCTGGGGATGCCCGAGGACACGGCAAAGGCGCAGGCGCGATCGACGGCTCCGGCATCGTAGCGGCGTAGCAGATCGAGCAATCCGTAGAGCGCCCGTAGCGCAATGGCGCCGCGGTCCTCTACGAGCCTGTTCGCAAAGGCTCGACAGCCAAGGCCAGCGCCACCGATGCGCGCGGCGAGCTGTTCGACTTGTATCGGCGTTTGCTTGGGCCGATCGGCCTCGTGCGTTCGCCGCTGCCCCTTGTAGAGTGCGATGGGATGCTCGCGCACGCACTCGTGCGTTTCTCGATCAAGAATGCGCAGCCACAAACGGCCGACGTGAACTGGCACTCTACGGCCGGCATAGCGCGGCGGCGCTGAGTAGTACGCGCCGTCGACCTCGATGTGCCCGTCGAAGTGAACGGTGCGCTCGGAGACCCGATAGTATTCGAACCGCGTCAGCGGGAGTTGCTGGAGGAATGGCTTCTCCTCTTCGAACATCGCGCGAACTTGGCGTTTGGTCGTGCCGTGAATGCGCGTCATCGCCCAGCGCTCATCCCAGTGGTCGAGATACGCGTTTTGTTCCTCGATGCTCTCGAATCGACGCCCTTTCAAAGCCGTCTTCTGCGTGTAGCCGATCTCCGATTCGACCTTCCCCTTGAGATCAGGCGCATACGGCCGGCATGGCAGCGCGACCACGCCGTAGTGCTCGAGCATCTTGGCATAAAGTGGATTGAGCTGGGGATCGTAGATATCCGGCTTGAGTACGCCCTCTTTGAGGTTGTCGAGTCGGACCGTATGCGGCGCGCCACCGAACTTCGCGAATGCGTCTTCGTGGAGCTTGCCCCAGATCTCGCTCGACGATTCCCAGACGACCCGCCGAAATGCACGACGGCTATTGCTCAGCTTCATCACGAATAGCCGTGGCCGGCGATATTTTCCGGTCCGCGGGTGCCGCGTTAACGCACCCTCCCCATAGTCAACCTGTGCCTCTTGCCCGGGATCAGTCTCAAACCGGCAACTGACTTTCAGTTCAGTTGGTCGCAGTTTGCCGACGAAACGCTTGACCGCGTTGTAAGCGCCGTCGTAGCCATGATGCTCGACCAGATCCTGGTAGATTGCGACCGCGTTACGGCCCTTGACAACCTCTGCCTCGATGAAGCTCCGATGCGGCTCGCAGGAGCTGCGCGAGGACGGCGCCAGGTCGGTGGCCACTTCTGGTACACTTTGCGGCTCGGTCGGCTCGGCGGCAAGCTCGCGGGCGATGCCCCGGACCGTCGCCCGGTGGAAGCCGGTCTCTCGTGCGATCCGCCGCTCTGGCCACCGGAGGCGCAGCAGACCGATGATTGTTTGTCGCTCGTCCATGCTCAGTCGGTTCATAAACGGCATCTTGCGACGCCGCCCTGGCATGCTCGGGCTGGATCACCTCACGCGCAGTGGTACACTTTCAAGTGGCCACCGACCCCTGGTACATTTTCAACCGGCCACCGGTGGTACATTTTGGGTGGCCACCGAGGAGGATGGACCGCGCTTTGCCAAGGCCACGAAACGGGCTGAGGGGCGCCGACTGACGTACAAAGCCTTGACGGCAAAGGGACAGGCATGACATAAAGAAAGGGCCCCGCCGCACTGGCGGGGCCTACCTAGCTTGTTTGAGGTTCGCCGCACCAGCGACGCTTATCGGGGCTGAACACTGTGGACCTTCACCTCCTTTCGAGGACTCAAGTTAGGGCTTGGGAGAGGCTCGGGCTGCTACCCGAGTCTCTTTTTTGGCATTGACGGGGCTACAGACATCAGAGTAAAATCCACCCGTAACCCTGATCCACTTTGCCTGACACCAAGTGGAACCAGCTTAAAAGGGCGCGAATCTATAGTTCTCGCGTCCTTTCATGCTGTTTTGTGCCTGGAAGGCAAACGAACCAACGAAGTCTGTCGGGCCTTAAACCTCTCGGCCGGAATCTCGATCTCCAGTAAACCTTCCTCCTCATTCCACTTAGCCTCGTACTGTCGCGTCTGCTCGTAATCGAGACCAATGGTGTCGAAGAAGGACTTGGCGTTAATCGTTGCGCCGAGCGTGGCCCTTTTATTGCCGAATCGAACGGGATAAGCCCGTGGGTCCTTTCTAAAGATGGGCCTGATGGCGAACCGATGGTTCTCCTGGTCAAAAAGAATCAGCGCGCTGGTCGCGCCCTGCTCAGTCAGATACGACGCGGCCGGCTTGTTTAGCACTATTCGACCTAATCGCTGCAAAGAGACTGCAGGGCCATACACCCGCTGTACCTTGCGCTCGAAGACTTCATAACCCATATCGTTACCTTTCCAGATCGCCTGACCATCACACTATAGGTAATCAGGCCGCCCCCGTCAATAGTAATTAGCTGTCCCTCCATGCCCTCAATATGCGCGTCTTGTGCCCTCCACCTTGCGCTTTTCGCATAGCGTTGATATGCTGGGGGCGCTGGGCCAGCTTGGAGGGGTAAGGTCTCCAAAACCAATGCCTGAGGGTTCGACTCCCTCCTGGTCCACTGGGAACGGTTCGGCCGCGCAGACGAATCGCAGAGGGGGCGTTGGTGGGAGACCTTACCCCCTTCCCGAGTCTTCAGCGCGATGCTATGATGCCAACGGAGACCTTACCCCTGGCCCAAGTGGCCTTAAGTAAGACTGAAAGGACCGGCCTAGTCGCCGGTCCTTTTGGTTTTCTTCTTTACCGTCTTAGCCTTAGCTCGCTCAACCGCATCGGCGGGAGCGTTCACGATCTCGGCCAAGACCTTCTTCAGGTCGGCCAGCGGCATTAGCTTTAGGGGCTCTTTGCGCTTCACGCATGGATTGTATCACGGATCACCGTATCCCTCGCCGCCATAGCGAGCGTCCAGCGATCAACGCAAACGCTAGCGTCGCCACGGTGTAAATGAGCAGATATGCGCGCCCGGGAACGGCCGCAAGCGCGTCTGGCGCGAACTTTTCCATGAGCAGAGTGCCTACGATAACAACGGGCCCGACGACCAGGAGCAACCAGATCATACTCAAGCCCAGGACCATCATACAAAAAGGAAGCCACCGCATTCGTCACCTGTTTCGCCGCCCTGTCACGCAGGGCAGCTTACTTCAGTGACGTACTTTACGCAAGTATGTCACACCCGCAAGAAACCGTCCGCATGGCGGAGCTGACGCCGGCGGACGCGCTCGAGCTGCTCAAGGGCGGCAACGCGCGTTTTGTCGCCTGCACGCCACGCTGGGAAGGCTTCGGCGCGCGCATCGCTGGGTTGGCAAACGGCCAGAGTCCGTTCGGCGTCGTGCTCGGGTGCTCCGATTCGCGCGTGCCGATCGAGACCGTCTTCGATCAGCAGCCGGGGAACCTGTTCGTCGTTCGCGTCGCGGGAAATTTTTTGAACTCCGACGGACTCGGCTCGATCGAGTTCGCAGTCGAGGCGCTGAAGTCAAAGCTCATCGTGGTGCTCGGGCACGAGAGCTGCGGCGCAGTGGGAGCCGCGCTAAAGTACGTTAGGGACGGCGTCGAACAACCGGGCCATATCCAAGAGCTCGTCAACGCGCTCGCTCCGGCGGTCCAGGCGACGCGCGACGTTGCGGGCGATTGGCACGCAAGCGCCGTCGCCGAGAACGTCAAACTCGCGGTCAAGGCTATGCCCGCCCGCTCGCGCATCATCGCCGATGCGTCCGAGCGCGGCGACGTACAGGTAGTCGGTGGAATCTACAGCATTCGCACGGGACACGTCACGTTCGCATAGCGGACTTCTGAAGTCCGTCGTCGACTTCGTGTGCGACCGGCTCTCGCTGGCCGTCGTCGCGATCGGGACCGTACTGATGGTGCTCGTGTTCTTCGTCGTGGAGAACAACGCGACGCACATCGGCTACTACCCGATCGTCTTCACTGGCAACACGGACCGCATCGAGGTCGAGGCTGGTGCTCCCGGCGCCGGCGATCTGCGTACCGGCGATCGCATCGACCTGCAGTCCTTGACGCCGCCCCAGCGTTTCGCGTTGCTGCGCGGCGCGCCGACCGACGCAACAATCAGCGTCCGCGCGTCGCGAAACGGCCGCTTCTACGTGGAGCGCCTTACAGCCAGCTCGCTGGATCGTTCGCCGCGCGCGAAGCTGACGCGCGACGTCGGAATCCCCTTGAGTTTCTTCTTGTCGCTGGCCCTCGCAAGCGTCCTGTTCCTGCTGCGGCCGCGTCCGATTACGCTCGCCTTCTATTTTTATACGATGCTGATGCTGGTGAAGACGAACCAGACGGCCCTCGATTTGGCCAGCTGGCCCATCAGCGTCGCAAGCGACATGGCGATCCAAGTCGTCTATCCGCTGGCCCAGCTGATGATCCTGATCTTCGCGCAACGGCTGTACGGCCGCTCGAGCCGCACCTGGCCGTGGTTCTTCGGACTCGCGTTGGTGCTCTCGCTCGTCGTCTTTCTCGTGTGGCTCGACCCGATCGTCTGGATGGTCTTCCAGCGCTACGGCATACCCGGTCCGACGCAGCTCTTCATGAGCCTCTCCGACGTGCTTCTGCTCGCCGTGGTGCTGTGCGGGCTCGCGTACATCGCGTCGGGCGCCACCGGGCTCGAGCGCCGCCGCGTCACGTGGGTGATCGCGGGCATCGCGCTCTCGCCGATCCTCGACTTCACCTGGGCGATCGCCAACGTGCTCTACACGGTGTTCGGCAACCAGTCCGTCGTTCTGCTCGAGCTGCAGCACTGGACCGACGCGCTCGGCCCGTGGTTTGGGCTCGTCGGGTGCAGCTTCGTCGTCTACGGGTTCCTCTCCGAGCGGGTGATCGATTTCCGGTTCGTCATCGGCCGAGCGGCGATCTACGGATCGATCACTGCCGTGCTCCTGCTGCTCTTCGGCATTCTCGAATGGTGGGCGGAGCAGCTCTTCGAGAGCACGCGCCCAGCGATCTATCTCAGCCTGTTCGCGGCGCTCTTCATCGGCTTTTCGCTCAACGCGATGCACGGCCGTGTCGAGGATTTTCTCAACGCCTTCTTCTTCCGCGATCAGCGCCGCGCCGAAGAGGCGCTGCGCACCGCGTCGCGGGCGCTGGCGAACACGTCGTCGGAGACCACGCTGATCGACTTCCTCGTCGACGAGCCCGTCCGCGTTCTGGGGCTCACCTCGGCCGCGCTCTTCCTAGCAAACGATAAGGACGGCGCGTTCGAACGCGCCGCCGATCGGGGTTGGAGCCGGCGCGAAGCGGAAGCGATCGACTCGGAAGATCCGCTGATCGTGGAGCTGCGCGCGGAGCTCGGGACGATCGTACTGGACGGGCGCCCGCGTGCGGAAACGATCCTGCCGGGCGGCGATAAGGCGCCGTCGCTGATCGTGCCGCTCGTCATGCGCGGCGCGGTCTTCGGCTTCGTGCTCTACGGTGCGCGCAGCAACCGTCTGCCGCTAACGAGCGACGAGCGCCGGCTACTCGAAGCGATCGCGCGCAGCGCCGCCGCAGCGTACGACCACATCGACGCCGACAAGTCCCGCGCGCGCATTGCCGAACTCGAAGCTAAGCTGCGCGCTATGTCATCCTGAGCGCTGTCATCCTGAGCGAAGCCGCGTAGCGGCGAAGTCGAAGGGCGAAGGACGCGCCTCTTAGGCGGTTGCTTTTACTCGGTTCGGATCGACCTTCACGCCCGGGCCCATCGTGCTCGCCAGCGTGACGCTGCGGAGGTAGGTGCCCTTCGCGGTGGCCGGCTTGGCGCGAACGATCGCGTCGAGCAGGGTCGTGATGTTATCGACCAGGTGCGCTTCGTCGAAGCTCGCCTTGCCGACGATCGTGTGGATGATCCCCGTCTTGTCGGGGCGGAACTCGACCTTACCAGCCTTGATGTCGCGGATCGCCGCGCCGATGTTCGACGTGACGGTGCCGGCCTTCGGATTCGGCATCTTCTGGGCGAGGATGCGTCCCAGTTCCTTGCCGACCTGCGCCATCATGTCCGGCGTGGCCACCGCCACGTCGAACTCCGTGAAGCCCCCCTTCACGCGGTCGATCAAGTCCTGATCGCCGACCACGTCGGCGCCGGCCTCCTGCGCGGCCTTGGCGTTGTCGCCCTTGGCGAAGGCGACGACGCGCACCGTGCGCCCCGTCCCGTGCGGCAATAGGACGGTGCCGCGAACGTTCTGGTCGCTCTTCTTCGGATCCACGCCGAGCCGGACGTGCGCCTCGACCGTCTCGTTGAATTTCGCGTTGGCGTTGCGCTTCACGATCGCGATCGCCTCGGGAGTCGAGAAGAGGCGCTTGCTGTCGAAACTCTCGGCGAGTGTCTTGAAGCGTTTCCCGTGGTGTTGCGGCATGTTATCCCTCCACCTCGACGCCCATCGAGCGGGCGGTACCCGCGACGATCTTCTTCGCCGCATCGATGTCGTTGGCGTTGATGTCGGGCATCTTCACCTTGGCGATCTCCTCGAGCTGGCTCTGCGTGAGCTTTCCGACCTTGTTGCGGTTCGGCTCCTTGCTGCCCGACTCGATCTTCAAGGCCTGCTTGATGAGGAACGACGCCGGCGGCGTCTTCGTGATGAACGTGAACGTACGGTCCTCGAAGACCGTGATCTCAACCGGAATAATCATGCCCGCCTGCGAAGCGGTACGCTCGTTGTATTGCTTGCAGAAGTCCATGATGTTGAGCGAGTAGGGTCCGAGTGCCGGACCGATCGGCGGCGCAGGCGTTGCCTTGCCGGCCGGAATCTGTAGGCCGATCTTCCCTACGACCTTCTTGGCCACTTATCTCTCCTTACGAAGCGTTGTGAACGTTTCTCCCCCTCAATTTGGACCTGGGCGCTGGGGTATGGCTCCCAGTGTCTTAAACTTTTTCTACCTGGAAGAACTCCAGCTCGACCGGCGTCTCGCGGCCGAAGATCGAAATCAGCGCGCGCAGGCGTTCCTTCTCCGGCGCGATCTCGTCGACGACGCCGGTGAAGTCGAAGAACGGGCCCGACGTGACCTTCACGCGGTCGCCCTTCTTGAAGTCGATCTTGAGCTTGGGTGCCTCGATGCCCATCTGCTTGAGGATCGTCTTGACCTCTTTGTCCTGTAGCGGCACCGGCTTCTCGCCCGGCCCCGGGCTACCGACGAAGCCGGTCACGCCCTGTGTGTTGCGCACGACGTACCAGGACTGATCGTCCATGATCATCTCGACCAAGACGTAGCCCGGGAAAACCTTCTTGGGCGTGATCTTACGCTTGCCGTCCTTGAACTCGACCTCGTCCTCCATGGGAACGAGCACGCGGAAGATCTTGTCCTGCATGCCCATCGAGTGGATGCGCCGCTCGAGATTGGCCTTGACCTTGTTTTCGTAGCCGGAATAGGTGTGCACCACGAACCAGGCCCGGTTGTCCTTGGGTCTGGCCGGTGCCTCTTCGGCGCCGGGCTCGGCCTCGGCGAGCTCGGTCTCGGTAAGCTCGATCTCGGGCGCGGGTTCCTCGGTCACGCCTGCGACGTCGCCCATCCGGGTGTCGTCGATAATCGGCTCGTTGGCCGCAGGCTCCGCGGTCTCGATGTCTTGGCGTTCGATGTCGTACATGGGTCTGACTATCCCGTCGTTGGGTGGATCACGTTCAAGAGCCAGCCGAACAGCTGGTCGAGGACGA
Organism: Vulcanimicrobiota bacterium; assembly: GCA_963752825.1. GTDB lineage: Bacteria > Vulcanimicrobiota > Vulcanimicrobiia > Vulcanimicrobiales > Vulcanimicrobiaceae > Cybelea. The sequence continues at coordinate 2,774,245 of CAVVZF010000001.1, forward strand.
AGGTGAACAAGCCGATTCCGATGACCAGAACGATCGTCAGCACGGTGGCGGAGATCCATTCGTCGCGCGTCGGCCAGGTCACGCGGCGAAGCTCAGCGATCACGCCGCGAATGAAGTCGCCGCCTGCGAGGGTCTGGGCCGTTCTCTTCTGTTGTTCGTTCACCAAAGTTTCACTTCTATATTGTCACCCTGAGCGGAGTAGAAGGGTGGCAGGGCGGACAGGACTCGAACCTGCAACAACTGGTTTTGGAGACCAGGACTCTACCAATTGAGCTACCGCCCTATCTGTTGGGCTACCGCCCTATGTGTTGAGCTACCGCCCTATCTGGTCTCTCGATGCGGGTTGTGCGAGCGGCAGAAGCGGCAGTATTTCTTGAGCTCCAGCCGATCGGTCGTCTTCGATTTGTTCTTTTGCGTGTTGTAGTTGCGCCGCTTGCATACCGTGCAGGCTAGGACCACCATTACACGCGTCTCTTTCTTTGCCATCAGTAGTCTACCACAACATGAATAAAACGGACCGCCGGTCCGTTCCGGAAACCATGCTAGCATACCCGTGAGCCGCCACGCAACCGACCGGGCTAACCTAGGAAGCAGGCGGACTCACCGCTCCCAAGGCCGTAACAGTCCTTCCAGCCCGCCACACCGGCAAAGGAAGCGGTCACATGAGGATTTCCGGCGTCGCCCGATCCGCAGCTATGCTCGCGGCTGGGGTTTCCGCCGGCTGCGTGAGCCCCTCCCCGCAAGGCGGCATGCCTCCGGTCGGGGTTCTGCCGGGCGCCGCGACGGTTCGCCCAACCTCGCACGTCGTCTCATGGATGGGCAAAGGCGTCAAACAGCAGGATCTTCTCTACGTCTCCAACGGCGACGGGGTCGTCAACGTCTACCGCTACTGGCAGCGCACGCTGGTGGGAGTGCTAACCAACTTCAAGAACCCGCTCGGCGAGTGCGCCGACGCCGCGGGCGACGTGTATATTGCCGATCAGCGGGTCAGCAAAGTCTACGAGTACGCGCATGGCGGCACAAAGAGAGTCAAAACGCTCGCCGACCCCACGTTTTGGCCCGAGGGTTGCTCCGTCGACCTGTCGTCCGGAGCCGTCGCCGTCGCGAGTTACGGCAGCAATAGGACGAGCGGAGACATCGCCGTGTATTCGCACGGCAGCGGTAAGCCGGTGCTATACGGAGGGGGCAGCGGGGACCACTTCACCGCGTGCGCGTACGACAGACGCGGAGACATGCTTGCAACGGCTTCTTACGGCGGCAGCGGCTTCTACTACGCGGACTTCTACTACCTCCCCAAGCACGGCGTGAGACTGCTTCCGATGACGTTGCCGGGCCCTTATCAGAGCTGGCAATGGAACGCCGTACAATCGGTCACGTGGGATGGAAAATATTGGGTCGTCGGAAGTTACGACACGCTCTACCGATACACGATCGACGTCAAGGCGACCTATGTGAGTTCCACTCAGTTATACGGCACAAATGCAACGGTCTATCAGGTCGCAATATACCATCCGCTGGTGAGATCTCACACTGCCGAAATCGTGGGTGCCGCGCACAGCAACAGCTCGAGCGCCGTCGACTACTGGAACTATCCCGCCGGCGGGAATCCCATCGGTCAGCTAACGAAGGGACTCGACCGGCCCTATGGGGTCGCGATCAGCCTCGGAGCGCAATGATGAACTTTAACCGACTATCCGGTATCCTTGGGCTAACGTGGCTTCTCAGTGGCTGCGGAGGCTCATCGCCGGGCGCACCGCCTTTAGCGTACGCCCCGTCTAGTGGCGCGATCGTTCGGCCGGCTTCGCACGGGATCTCTTGGATGGGCAAAAGCGTCAAACGGCAAGACCTGCTCTACGTCTCAAACGGCGACGGCGTCGTCAACGTCTATCGCTACTGGCAGCACACTCTCGTGGGCGTGCTGAGCAAATTCACAACTCCGATGGGCGAATGCACGGACGCCGCCGGGGACGTGTACATCGTCGACCAAAACACGAGCAAGATCTCCGAATACGCTCACGGCGGCTCGAAAGCCATCAAAAGGCTCGACGATTCCCCGTACACCCCTCAGAGCTGCGCCGTCAATCAATCGACCGGAGATCTCGCCGTCGCGAACTACGGCGGGTATAGCGATAAAGCGGGCAACATCGCCGTGTATTTGCGTGGTACCGGGAAGCCGGTGTTATACACCGCGGCCACCAACGATCATTTCATCGCGTGCGGATACGACAGGCGCGGAGACCTTCTCGCCGCAGACTATTCCGGCTTTAGCGATTACTACTACGGGTATTTCTATTACCTCCCGAAACACGGGGTCAAGCTGCTACTGATGAACTTGCCTGGCCCTTCTCGGAGCTGGGCATGGGATCGCGTCGAGTCGGTCTTCTGGGACGGACAGTATTGGGTCGTCGGTGCGTACGACACTCTCTACCGCTACACCATTAACGTTAAGGCGAGTTACATCAGTTCGACGCAACTGAATCCCGGAGATTTCTACGTCAACCAAGTCGCGATGTATAAACCGATCGTGAAGTCTCACAGCGCCCAAGTCGTAGGAGCCGCTGAGAGCAGCAATAGTAGCGCCGTCGACTACTGGAACTATCCAGCGGGTGGCATTCCTGTTGGCCAGATTACCAAGGGGCTCGATCGGGCCTATGGCATTGCTATCAGTCTAGGCGCTCAGTGAAAACGCGCGAAATGCGCCGATATCTGTGCTCGATTCCGGTCGTTTTGATGCTCAGTGCCTGCGGCGCCGCTACGCCGCAGGCGCTCGACGGCCTGGTCTCCGACCGTATGCCCACTTCCGTTGCGAGATGGGCGGGCGCATCTCGCCTCGACCGACGCCGAACCTGGCTATCGGCCGAGCTAGCGCACACGCACTCGCCTTTACTGTTCGTCTCGGACTCGGGCACGGCCGACGTCTATATTTATAAACTGCCGGAGCTTAAAGTCGTAGGTACGATCACAGGTTTCTCTCAACCCCAGGGAGAGTGTTCCGACAACAAGGGCAACGTCTGGGTGACGGACACGAACGCGCAGACCATTTACGAGCTTTCGCACCGCGGGCAGCTCGAAAACGCGCTTACCGACTCGACCGGGTACCCGGACGGATGCGCTTGGGATGCGACGACCGGAGATCTTGCCGTTATGAGCCTCTTCGGCACGGACAGCGCGAGCGGCGCGGTTTTGGTGTACCCGCCAGGGTCGTCCAATCCGCAAGAGTTTTCAAACCCCAAGCAATATTTTTATAACTTTGGCGGTTACGATAGCGCAGGCGATCTCTTCTTCGATGGACGCGATCAGAGTGGAAACTTCATTCTATCGGAGCTTGCAAAAGGCGCGTCGTCTGCCAAGACGATAGCGTTGACCGGCGGCACCGTTTATTTCCCGGGTATGGTGCAATGGGATCGGGAGAAAGGTGATCTCATCGTGGGCGATCAGTCTTGCGGCAACTCGTACGTTAGTTGCCTCTATTCCGTAAAGGTCGGAACGAAGGGCGGAACGATTGAGCGGCGCACCAACCTAAAAGGCTATAGCGGAAGCCCGATCTGCGATCTGGTTGAGGGAGTGCAGTTCGGCAAGCAGATAGCCGGCTCCGATAACGACTTCTGCGGCTACACTCCGAGCACGACATACGTCTGGCCGTATCCGGCCGGGAGCCCCCCGACGGACTACAATAAAGTCACCGATTCGACGCCGGTAGGTGCGGCGGTGAGCCCGTGAGCCGGCGTCTACGTTTCGTTCTGCTGCTCTGCGCGGTCGCATGCCTCTGCGGCTGCGCCGCGTCGTCACAGCAGGGTGTGGCGAATGGAGTACTACCCGGGGCTCCAGCGCCCGCATACCGATCCTGGATGGACGCCGGCGTTTCAAAGCAAGACCTTCTGTACGTCTCGGATAGCAACGGTGAGGTGACCGTCTACCGCTACTGGCAGCACACCCTGGTTGGGACGCTCACGAGCGTCACACAGCCAATGGGCGAGTGCGCGGACAGCAGTAGCAACGTTTACGTCACGGACTATACCACGAAGAAAATCTTCGAGTTCGCTCATGGAGGCACGAAGCCGCTGCGGAAACTCGACGACTCGCCGGATTCGCCGTATGCCTGCTCCGTTGATCCGACGACACGAAGCCTCGCTGTGGCCAACAACGATGGATCAAACGAAGGCAACATCGCGATCTGGGCCAAGGGCAGCGGCACGCCGAAGATTTACAAGGACTCGCAGGTCTCCAATTTTATAGGCTGCGCTTACGACAATAATGGAAGCCTGCTCGGCACCGACGGCCAAGCCTTCGCGTGGCTGCCCAAAGGCGGCACGGCGCTCGTCAACATCCGCGTACCGGGACCGAACCCTAGCTGGAAATGGGGCGTGCAAGGCGTTCAATTCGACGGAAAGTTCTTCGCGCTCGACGAATACGAGGTCTATCGAATCGCCCTTACACACGGGCAAGCATACTACGCGGGGATGACGAACCTGTACTGGGACCCGGGGAGTTCTCCGAGCGGCCCATACGCGTTTTACAACAACAAGCCGGGTGCACAGGCTACGGAAATCGTCGGAGGCGACGTCTACTTTTCCGACAGTGCCGTATATTACTTCGACTACCCCGCCGGAGGTAGCTCACTCTATCAGCTCACTCACGGAGTCGACAAACCCGCCGGAGTCACGATCAGCCTTCGAACGAACTAGCTCCCGTTGCGGCGGGTGGTGCGCCCGGCCAGAATCGAACTGGCAACCTTGGGCTTAGGAGTCCCCTGCTCTATCCAGTTTGAGCTACGGGCGCGCACGTGATTTGTCTTTATTTTACAAGGATCTTTCGGGTCTACTCGGGTTCTCTGTTCCTTTAATCTTGGCCCTCCGTTGCATATCCGTTGCATCGAGGGCGGCTAACGCTTAGGCTGGCAGGCTCTCACCTCCCGTCGCGTTCGCTTCGGCTAGGCTGAGGGCATCCTCGATCGCGCTGACCGCGCGCTCCTTCGCTCCGGCTATCACGTGGCCATAGACGTTCAGGGTGGTCGACGGCGACGCATGGCCCAGGAGCGAGGAGACGGTGCGCACGTCCGCGCCACCGTTGAATGCCATCGTCGCGGCACCGTGACGCAGCGAGTGAAGCGAGATTCCCCGAGCCTTGACGCCGATCGAGTGAGCCAGCTTCGCGAAGGTCTTGCTGACCATGTCGAGGTCGAGAACGCCGCCGAGCTCGTCGGCGAACACCAAGCCGCGGTCATCGTAGGCGCCGCGACTGATCCGCTTATCCCACGCCTGCGAGTTGCGATGCGCGCGCAAGGCCGTGACCGCTCGCGGCTTCAGCGGCACAATACGCTCGCGGCCGCTCTTCGTGGACTTCACGAACGTGCCGCCGCGACGATCCTCGCCGATGGCTTGCCGCACGATCGCCTTGCCCTTCTCGAGGTCAAGTGCGTCCCACGTGAGAGCACCAAGCTCACCGCGACGCATTCCAGTCATCGCCGCCGTCACGAAGAAGTGCAGCCGTGTCTCCTCAGCGGCTTTGAGCAACAGCACGACTTGCGCCGGCGAAAGAGGTCGTGCGGGCGATGCGGTGGCCTTCGGTGCTTCGACCGACCGGACGACATTGCGAGAAATGAGGTTCATCCGTTCCGGCCCACGCGAACACCCGATGCAGGAACCGGTGGATCCGCAGAACGCTATTTGCCGAGAGCGGCTTGCCGGTTCGCTCACGCTCCTTGCCGCCAGCTGACTTTGGCTGGCGCCGTAAGTAATACCGCCGTTCTCGTCGGGCACTCGTACGGTGGTCAGGTCATCACTGGAGCAGGGAACGATGATCGCGTCCGCACCCTTGTGTATATCTGTGCGCTCGGCCCCGACGAAGGCGAGACCGGGCAGATCCAACAAGATCGGTTTCCGAAGACCGACGTCTTCAAGCAAATTGCTGTAGCAGACGGTCGCGTGTGGATGCTTCCCGACGGAATCTCGGACTTCTGCGGCGATCTTCCGGAAGCGGAACAGAAGATCGTCTGGGCAACGGCAAATCCCCCCGACGTGAACCTGTTCAACCATCCTAGCGGCCCACCGGCGTGGAAAAAGAAGCCGAGTTGGTTCATCGTTGGCAAAAACGACCGTTCGGTGCACCCCGACCTGGAGCGTTATGTCGCCAAGCGCATGGGAGCAACCACGATCGAGCTCGACTCGAGTCACTGCCCGATGCTCTCACAACCGACCGTTGTCCTCGACTTCATCATGAAAGCGGTGAACGCGATATGAGAAATACAGCAAAACCCAGCATCGTATTCTGCCATGGAATTTGGGCAGACCGCTCGTGCTTTAGTAAGGTAATTCCGCCGTTGCAGGCGGCGGGATACGAAGTAATGTCAGCACAATACGGGCTCGATACAAACGTAGACGACGTGGCAGCGGTAAAGCGCACGCTGGACCGCGTCAAGAGCCCTGCAATCCTGGTCGGGCACTCGTAGGGGTCGAACTGCGCCGATGAACGTCAAGCTTCGGCCGGCTACCGGCGACGACCGGCCGGGGCAATACCGGCGAGGGTTGCCCCCTCCCCAAGCGATGTGGTACCCTCGGAGCGTGCGACAGCTAGCCCGGCTAGCTGTTGTGAATAACGCACGAGTTAGCCCCAGCGGATTCTATTGAAACGATTGGAGGCGTTATGTTGCGCAAGATATCCGTCATCGCAGTTGCGCTCTTTGCGTGTAGTCTGCTCCCCGCGCGAGCGTCCGTACCCGCACCGCACGTCGTACCCTCTTCCATCTTTAAAACTCCCGCGATCGTGCAAAGCACACTGTCGTCTGCAACGTCGCCATACGCGGGACGACGATCCCTGAAATTAAAAAAGGTCGCGTACGTCTGCTACTACGTGTACGAGTACGTTTGCTATCCGTACAGGGGATGTGCCTATGAATACGTTTACGAGTGCTATTAAGGAGCGATGCGCATGAACAAACGATTGATCGCGCTTAGCGCAGGATTGTTGGTCACTTGCATTGCCGCCGGCCCTACAGGCCCGCCCTCGAACTCAGCTCAAATGGCAAGCCTGGCGTTCTTGGTCGGATCCTGGCAGTGCACGACTTCGTTCGTAACCAGCGGCGCGCCCAACGGAAAGCAGGCGACGACCACGGGCACGATCGTCGTGACTAACGAGGGGCCGCACTGGCTGCACGGCACCGAGACCATGACGATGGGCGGAAAAACCACGGAACCCGGCGACGTGTACATCGGCTACCAAGCGCGGCTTCACCAGTGGGTCATGATCGAAATCGATCCCCTCGGATACTCGGCCATCGAAACGAGCATGTCGCCGGCGTTGAACGGGTCTGCGTGGACGCTCACGTATCCCGGACGAAACGGTTTCAAGGGAGCGCTGCAGACCGACTCGAGCCGGCAATACACTATGGTCAGCAGCTGGCAATCGCACAAGGGCAAGCTGATTACGTCGCACCAGTCCTGCACCAAGCAATAGGAACAGATCGACGAGCGCGACGCTGCGTTACGCGATCACGCTCGTCACCTTGCCCTCGTCGACCCGGCGATAGAACGCGTTGTCCGTTTCGGTGACGCCGGCCGATGCCCAGGGATCGATCTGCCCGTGCGACGTCGGCAGGTGGATCGTCGGCCCGACCGCGTCGGAATAATCGGCGTCGCCGAACGGCTTGAATTCGGCGCTCTCGAGATGCGCCAGCACGAGATTCCGAACCGCGCCGCTCGCGGCACGCGCGTCGGCGCGAAGCACGTCGCTTAAGCGGCCGTCGCTCGCGAGCCTGTCGTAGAAGGCGATTGCCGGGCGATCGGCGTGCCAGGGCATATCCTTGCCGCCTTGGGGGAAACGGACCATGCCGTCGATGGCGCGCGCCTTCGCCCGCGTAAGCATCATTGACGGCTATCCGAGGGGTGCGTAGCCCTACGGCTACACTGCACGCAAATCAAATGGAACATGCGCTAACGTTTCCCCATGTCACATTTTGTCACGGACGGGTCGGGATCGGGAGGGATGATCGGGGAACCAGTGCGACGGAATAGCCTGACGGATTAACACTTTTCGGTAACGGACGGGATCGGCTAGAATCCCCGAGCTATGAGCCGAAGCCCGGCACGGACGTATTGAAGACGGTCGACATTTGCGCGATGACCGTCGCCAAAGTCGGCAGAGACGGAACGCCCGATGCGCTCATCACCTCAAGCAAGGATTTCATCGAAGCTCATGGTCCCCAGCCTCAACGCGCGCGCGCGTATCATGGATGTCAAGTGGCGCGCTCAAGCCGCAAACGCGCGCCACTCAAGCCGCAAACGCGCTCCGCAATACTGGAACACTTGTCACCTGTATGAGCGCGAGACGAGTGTTCCGCTGATGCGTCGCAAGAGGTTTGGAATAAAAAGAAAGCGCTGCCGCTTGATATCCATGATACACCTGCGCGCGTTGGACTGGGGAAACTTAGCCTGCCGCCCATTGACCAGGCCAACGCCCTCGCAAAGCGCGGATCATTCGCGGCCTTCTGGGCGTTCGAGATTTAAGGGACGTAGTTGTGGCTGTCGACGGCACTCCACGCATCCTCTACGCCGTTTGACGAGCCAACCGTCGCCTGCAGCTTGCCAGCCGGGTAGCTCAAGACGTAAACCTTGCCGGTGCCCGAGTCAGCAAAGTAGGCTTGATCGTTCTTCGCGTTGATCGTGACGTGGAGTGGGTCGCTGTAGCCCGATCCCAACGTGCCGGAAACGCTGTTGTACGGCGGATCGATAACGTCAACTGCCGGAACGCCTTGGTCGCAGAGGACGAGGTTGTCGTTCTTGTCGAAAATCATGCCGGCCGGCTCAAGTACAGTCACGCCCAGGTTCGTGTGCTTGCACCCGCTCAGGCTACCGGCGTACTCCGTGACATACGAGTAAAGACCATCGAAAAAAGCGACGAACACGTCGCCCTTCGTATCGATTGCAACGCCCTCGACGAAACCACCAGGGTCGCATGTCGCTATCGGGGTGTTGCTCTTCTGCCCGAATTCGTTCACGTCAGACCCGAAGTAGTCGGCGTCGTAGACGTTCCCGCGACTGTCAGTCCTCACGTCGACTGGATCGATAACGGCAGTATACTTGTAGACCAGCGAGTGGCTTGAATTGTACTCGGTGATATCAGGGCCGGCCTCGTTAGCAACATAGGGGTGTCCTTTTGTGTCCTCCCAGTTCCCGTCGGGACCGTCGATGCCATTGGTGATGCTTCCGGCATTCTTCCACTTCCCGTTCGTCAGGATCTCGACCGCGTGTCGACCGCTGTCGTCAACGAACAGATCCGCGGAGATACTCGCACGCTGCGTTACTCGATAGTGGGTCGACAGCGATTGGCTCGAGCTCATCACCGAGGCGGGAAGCGCTGGGGTCGCACCTTGCGATCCCGCGCCGGAGCATCCTGCGAACAGCGCGGCCACTGCGGCCATAGTCAATGTAAAAACCACGACGGTTAGAAAACGCATTCTCTTCGCCCCTCGGAACCAGGGTGCCACTATTGTAGGTATTTGTCACTAAGGGCTGTGCACCTCTCCCCGCACAACTTTTGGGCGCAAGCGAGGGGGTGACGCTAATCGTAGGGCTGTAACGCCCTCTCGCAGCCGATCGGCGCGACAGTCAGCAAAGGTAAGTGATCAAGTCGTTCCTGCATCGCTCATTTGCGATTTGCACTGCTACCGTACGGAGCGATACGCGCTAAAAATACGACCTGGTGACGTAGGTGGGTTCGCGTCGAGGCGTTGCAACTATTACTCGGCGAAAAAACGCCGCAGGCAACCACACTCCGAAAGAAAATGCCGAAAGTGCCTTGGAAGGATTTCGTGCCAAGTCCGGGCGGCGGCCTGAAATAGACATTCATCCAGATCCATTCCGAACCGAAGGTGGTAATAGCAAACATCGCTGATGTCTTGTTTGAGTCGCCCTTCGCCGACTTGATGAAGGCATGCCGCTTGCGATCCTCGCCAATGGCCTGACGCCAAAGGCTCCTACGTTAAAGACCACTTGAATATCAGCCATGCACGCACGCAGTGGGACTGTCCGTAATCTTGCTGCTCATTACCATCGCCAAATGTAGCGCCAAAAATCATTGCAATGATCCAGAAAAACGCCATAGTCATAACTGCTGGCGCATGAGAGTGTCCATTCCCACCTAGCTCCCGCGGCTCAGTGTCCTGGTCCAAGCGATATCTCATCATTTGGCAGATACTCGGGAGCACCGGACTGCGAAGGTCCTTCACCGGTCCTGGCTCTTGACTTCAGCAGGCGGCGGTGCCGGCCACGGATTGTGCAGCCTTATTCGCCGGACGCCCTTCGGATACACCGTTGGATGCAATCGAAGCCAGTCTTCCGCGAGGACCGTCAGATACTCAAAGAGCTCCCAGGCTTTATTCGTTCCCATCACGTCGCGACCGAAGGCGGTGTATGATTCCAAGCACTTCCAAGCCGCTAGGATTTTCCAGCAATAGCGATCCAGAAATAATGCCCTGTCAACGAGTCCGCTCTTCACGAGATATCCTAACTCTTCGTACGTGTTTCCAACCAATATCGCGGAGCGCCTCAAGCTGACATATCGAGGGCTTACCTCCGGGGGCGCAAGGCTGCGAGAAAGGGCTGTTTCGTAATCGCGAAATGCAGGATCCGCGAGCGCTGCTTGGAGGTTCCGTCGCACGAAGTCGAGTGCTTCGTTGTAAGCTGCGCTGTTGATATTTTCCCCAATGTTAAGCATCGAGTTGATTAGGTTCGTGGCTCGCAGGTGGCGCAGCTGAATCAAGGCCGCTATAGCCGTGGCTGAAACGATGGCGACGGTAAGCAGTGAAGCGACGGTATTGAGCACTTCTAGGGACACAGCGGCCTCCTGCGGGGGGCTTTGATTCATTCACTCGAGGCACCTCGCCTTAAACGGCAAAAGAACCTGAGAGTCCCAAGTGCCGTTTCCTAAACGTCACTGGAATACCTAAGTCGGCCGCATGAAGTTGGTCCAGAATAAGAGCATTGACCCGCTATCGCTGCGACCTTCCACCGGGGTAGATCAAGAAGCCGATGATGGAAACTGGGTCAGTCAAGACTAGACCGTTGACAAGGCTAGCAAGAAGGCGCATCCTGGCCTGAGGGAAGCCATCCCGATGCTTTGCGGCTTTCGCTTGTCGCGTTTTGCGTTCGGCAGCTTCACGATCCGGAGGTTGAGCCCATGCGCGTTTCAATGAGCAATCTGGTCGCAGCGTTTTTGAGCGCGATTTTAGCCGCGTGCGGCGGAGGCAACAACGGCTTCTCTTCGTCAACGCCTTTGTCGGGCGCTCCGCAGATGTCGACTGCGCAATCCGCCGTTGCAGGTTCGGCGCTGCAGCGTTTGAAGCCATCGTTCGTGTCGCAAACGCGCCCGAATGCTGCGCACTTCACGCATCTCTATAGCTTCAAAGGCGGCGATGATGGTGCACAGCCGTTTGCGGGTCTGATCGAGTTAAATGGCACCCTGTACGGCACTACGGCATACGGTGGTACCGGGTGCAGCGGCTCCTCCGGGTGCGGGACCGTCTTTGAGAGCACCACATCCGGTCAGGAAACCGTGCTCTACCGTTTCCAAGGCGGCAAGGATGGCGCCAATCCTTATGCGGGCCTCATCGACGTGAATGGCGCGCTCTACGGCACAACCGCTGGGGGCGGTACGAGCAACGACGGCACGGTCTTTAAGATTACGACTTCCGGTGAGGAAACCGTACTGTACAGCTTCAAGGGTGCTCCCGATGGCCTCGCTCCCAACGCGAACCTGACCGTCTGGAACGGCAAGCTCTACGGCACGACAAGGGCGGGTGGCACTGGATGCAGCGGCTCCTCCGGGTGCGGGACGGTCTTTCGGATCACGACGTCTGGCGAGGAAACCGTGCTCTACAGTTTCCAAGGCGAGCAACGCGAAAAGGACGGCGCAACCCCGTTGGCGGGCCTGACCAAGTTAAATGGCGCCCTCTATGGTACTACCGCCAACGGCGGAAAAGACAATCTCGGAACGGTCTTCAAGATCACTGCCTCCGGCAGGGAGACGGTACTCTATAGATTCGGGCGACGAGGCGCTAACGGGTTCGACCCGGAGGCCGGACTGATCAACGTGAAGGGCACGCTCTATGGCACTACGCCCCATAGTTATGGTGCTCACCTCCAAGGAACCGTCTTTGAGATTACGCCATCCGGCAAGGAAACCGTGATCTATTTTTTCAAAGGCGGCAATGACGGCGGATTCCCCGAGGCGGGCCTGTTCGAATTAAATGGCGGCCTCTACGGCACCACGACCGTGGGCGGTGGTAGACACGAAAACGGGACCGTCTTTCAGATCACGGCCGCGGGGGTGGAACACGTGATCCACGCTTTTGAACGAAAACGTGACGGTATCGATCCGGAGTCCAGCCTGATCGCTGTCGACGGCGCACTCTACGGCACAACGGTTGGGGGAGGTGGCAATGTATGCACTACCTTCGTCCCACCCGGTTGCGGGACCATCTTCGAGCTGACGCCATGATCCTGGGCTGCAGCACAAATATGAAGCATGTCATCAGTTTCGTCGGCGCATGCCTTGGCGCAGCACTTTTCGCCGCCTGCGGCGGAGGCAACAACGGTCTTTCTTCGTCACTGCCAACGTCGGTTGCGCCGCAAATCGGTACGCGGCTCAGCCAGTCGTCCGCGGGGCTGCCGGCGGAGCGAATGCGCTTGCGTCCCGCGTACAGCGTGCTCTACAGCTTCAAAGGCCGTCCTGATGACGGCGCAAGCCCGGTTGCAGGCCTCCTCAACGTGAACGGGACGCTCTACGGCACGACCTACCTAGGAGGCGCGGACTGCAGCTCAAATGGCGGTTGCGGCACAGTTTTCGCGATCACGCCGTCCGGCAACGAAACCGTGCTCCACAACTTCGGCGGCTTGGGAGATGGCACAGGACCCCGGGCGCGCCTCATCAACGTCAACGGAACGCTCTACAGCACGACCCAGTACGCGGGTGGTAGCGGCTGTTCGGGCTATGGCTGCGGAACCGTCTTCTCGACCACGACGTCCGGCAAAGAAACCGTCCTCTACAGCTTCGGTGGCGGCTCTGGCGACGGCGCAAACCCAGGTGCGGGCCTCATCCACGTGAATCGCACGCTCTACGGCACTACGCAGTTTGGTGGTTCGGGTTCGTGCAGCTATTCCGGCCATTCCGGCTGCGGGACAGTTTTTGCGATGAGTACGAACGGCAAAGAGCGTGTGCTCCATAGCTTCGTGGGCGGCAAGCGGGAAGGCAAATTCCCGTATGCGGCCCTCATCAACTTCAACGGCACGCTCTACGGCACAACCTATAATGGGGGCGGAAACAACCGCGGCACGGTCTTCAAGATAGCGCTGTCCGGCAGCGAAACCGTGTTGCACAGCTTCAAAGGAGGGACGGAAGACGGCGCAAACCCGTACGCGGGCCTCATCAACGTCAACGGGACACTCTACGGCACGACCCTACAAGGGGGCGCGAACTGCAACGTAAGTGCCGGATGCGGAACGGTCTTCGCGATCACGTCGTCCGGCAAGCAAACTGTGCTTCATAGGTTCGCGGGCCCCCCCGGAGATGGCGAAGAACCGTATGCGGGCCTAATCAACATCAACGGCACACTCTACGGCACTACCGCCGAGGGTGGTTCAGGCACCGGCGCGCGGTGTATGGTCGAGAACCAGCTCCTCGGATGCGGGACGGTTTTTGCGATCACGACGTCCGGTGTAGAAACCGTGCTCCATAGCTTCAAAGGTAGGGATGGCGTTGCGCCGATTGCGGGCCTCCTTAACGTCAACGGCACACTCTACGGTACGACCATCCGCGGGGGCGCAAACAACGAGGGAACGATCTTCTCGTTATCGCCGTGAAGCGGCCATGCCGAAAGCATCGCAACACGGGCCTGCTTCAAAACGGCGGGCTCAATTGCTTTTGCGGCAACCAACTGGATCGGCAAGCCGGCCTTTATCTGTGGCACAGTCGTAACCGGCCAGGGGATTTGAACGCTACAAAGCTCTACAACCGCCCAGGAAGCGCTGGAACTAACAGGATGGCCGAAGGATCGCAAATGACGCCTAAATCAACCCGGGGGCGCTGTGCAATCCCGTTCTTCTATACGTCACTGGAACACCCTAAGTCGCGGCATAGAATGGCTGATCCAGAATAATGATACCAACCTGATGCCGGGAGAATAGGGGTTTGAGCCAGGATCTCTCGAGGGATCGGATACCATGCGAGCGTGGTTGCAGTTTGGTTGCACTCAGCCAGATTTAGCGTGAGTGAGCGTGATCGTTGTTGAGCGAGAACTCCTTGTTTCGCCTCAGCGCAGACTATGCCTGATCGAGGCTGATAGCGTTTGGGCGTGATTAGGAGTCCTCTGCTCTATCCAGTTTGAGCTACGGGCGCGCACGCCATTTCCCTTATTTTATGCGGGTTTTCGCCGCATTGACCTCGTATCCGGGCCGCCATGAATCGCTCGCGGTTGCCGGATGCCGGCCGCGCGCGCTACGCTCGCGAACGCCTTAGAGTGGTCGCTTGTCAGCGCTAGCTGGGGTACTTGGCGCGGATTTGGACGAATCTTTGGACACATAAGTGACGCGGCTTACGATGGAATCGAGGGCTAAGGGCCGAACGTTCTCAGCCGCCGATGCGTTCAAGCGTCAGGGAGTAAGGCAGATGAGAATTTCATATTTCAGTCGCTGCGCGCTAAGCATCTTCGTAGCCGCGGCATTTCTCACAGGGTGCGGCGGAAGCGGCACGCCGCTAAGCGCAGCGCCTGGCCGACTCGCGGCGGAGCGAACGCGCCCGGGTAATACGTACAACGTGCTCTACAGCTTCAAAGGTGGCTCGGGAGACGGCGAATATCCGTACGCGGGTCTCCTCAATGTCAATGGCACGCTCTACGGCACGACCTCTAAAGGAGGCGCAAACAGCAGCGACGGAACGGTCTTCTCTATCACGCCATCCGGCACGGAAACCGTGCTCCAGCTTCGGCAGCTCTGGAGATGGCGTCGTACCGTACGCGGGCCTCCTCAACGTCAAGGGCACGCTCTACGGCACCACCCTTCATGGGGGCAGAAGCGGCGGCGACGGAACCGTCTTCTCGATCACTCCGCCGGGCACGGAGACCGTGCGCTATAGCTTCGGCCTTTATCACAACGGCGCTCAGCCGTACGCGGGCCTCCTCAACGTCATGGGCACGCTCTACGGCACAACGTTTTATGGAGGCGCACGCCTCTACGGGATCGTCTTCTCGATGACGCCGTCCGGCACGGAAAGAGTGCTCTACAGCTTCAAAGGCGGCTCGGGAGACGGCGAACGGCCGAGCGCGGGCCTCGTCAACGTCAGGGGCACGCTCTACGGCACGACCCTTTATGGCGGCGCAAACCTCGACGGAACCGTCTTCTCGATCACGTCGTCCGGCACCGAAACCGTGCTCCATAGCTTCGGCACCTCGGAAGACGGAAAATACCCGTACGCTGGCCTCCTCAAGGTCAAGGGCACGCTCTACGGCACGACCCGTGGCGGCGGCGCAAACGCCAGCGGAACCGTCTTCTCGATCACGCCGTCCGGCACGGAAACCGTGCTCTACAGCTTCAAGGGCGGCTCGGGCGACGGCCAACAGCCGGACGCGGGCCTCATCAACGTCAAGGGCACGCTCTACGGCACGACTCTTTATGGGGGCGCAAACGACGACGGGACCGTCTTCTCGATCACACCGTCCGGCACGGAAACGCTGCTTTACAGCTTCAAAGGCGGCTCGGGAGACGGCGCCGTACCGTACGCGGGCCTCGTCAGCGTCAACGGCACGCTGTACGGCACGACCTCTAAAGGAGGCGCGAGCAGCTACGGAACCGTCTTTTCGTTAACACCGTGAAGCGCCTGGCGCCTGATCGAGTCCGAGTCTGCTCTTTCGACGATAGCTGCGAAGCCGTTTTGCTTTGCGGGCTTTCAGGTAGGGCGGCCTGGCCGTGGCAGCATAGCGAAGGATAAATGAAGAAGCGTGATCAGCGAAAGCGCGAGCTATGCACGGCGAACGCGGTGCGGCTCGTAGAAATTCCGTACGATTTGGAACTGGATGATTCTTTGCTGATGTCACATGTCGCTGGCGAAAACACGCAAGACGTCGCTGACGTCTTGTTTGGGTCGCCGTCTTACAGCTACTCGGCGAATTCGCAGCGGATTGCCTCGCAGTACTTAACTCGCGACGAGCGATTCAACAAACCTGATCGTGAGCGCACCTGACGACTACTCACAAATAGGTGGCGCAAGATAGTACTCACTACCCTCGCCAAATGCGGCGCTATAGACCAGTGTCATAATGATCCAGATACGGGCGAAGAAGCCCGTTCACAAAAGGCTGAAAAAGAGCTTCGCGACAAGCTAAGGCCGGCAATAATATAAATAGTGATCCAGAATCACCCCCACATCACCAAAGCAAGACTGGAGGAATTCGACGACGATTATCGCAATGTAGAATGCCGTTAGGCGGAAACGCTTTTGATTTTATCGCTGTTACTCTCCGCTGTGGCCGGAATGGCCTCGGCACATGTTGCAGAACCTGCGGCGCCCGATCCGCACGTCTTTAGCGACGCGGCGATGACGTTCACGGCCCCTCCTGAGGCCCGTCCCGAAGGAGCCTGGCCAGCCAGCCGGACGACGCCGGAACAGCTCTCAGCGGATCCACTCATTGTCGCGGCCTGGGTCATTTATCCGAACATGGACCAGATCAAGCTTGAGATGGAGTCATACGACGGACCGCTGCCCGGATGGGAACAGGTCTTCGAAGAGCAGGTGCGCGCAGGGGACAGCGCCGATGCTCCCTTCTTCAGCAACAAGACGCAGATAAGGCTGCTGAACGGAAGGGCGGCAACGTTCGTCGAGATCGATTTCGACAGCGGGAAAAGGACCGCCGCAGGCAAGGTGTTCGCGATCCTGTGGGCGGACGGGCGTCGCGGCATCGCTCTCTCGGAGACCATGCCCGCCAACGGGGCGAGCGCGGACAAAGCGAAGCGGGATCTCCGGCAAGTAAAGGCGGTCGAGTATCCTTAGGTAGCGGCCGTGGCGCGCACGCGTTCCACGTCAACGCCGGCACGAGCACTATCGCAGCGTTACTCCTTTCATCGGGAGGGTCAGCCAGGTCGCCACGACGACGGCGGCCGCCACCACGGCGTTTCGCTCTATCGAGCTTTGCAGACCGCGACTCGGCCCGATGAAGTGATCAAGCAGGGTGCCTGCGACGATGATCCCAACGAACAAAAACCCGCTTAACAAAGCGAGGCGAGAAACGGTCACCCCCGGATTATAGCGTAGAGGTTTTCGTGGTCCATACGACATCAGTATCGCTGCCGGTAGTCTTTATCGCAGAGTTCGTCACACAATCGACCGCGATTGACGCGGTGGCGTGCGAGACCGTCACTCGGCAACGCTATCGACCCACCACGCGTGCACGAGCCACATCGCATCGGGACGCTGCGCGCCGATCGCGCGCAGAGTCTCGACGATGCCCGCGTAGCCCTTGTCTCCCGCGATCCGCGCGGCGACCGCGTCGTAGTTGGCGTCTCGGGCGAGCACGCCGTGGAGGCTCGCGAACCGCTCCTCGTCGGCGCCCGGTACGATGACTTCGGCCTCGTCCGAGGTACCGCCGTCGTCGCTCGTGTCCGGCCGCTGGGGAAAAACGTGCCACGGCCCACGCGGATGTCCAACCATCCCGGCTCGTTTCCAGGAAAAGCGATGTGGCGTCACCTTCGGGACATCGAGGCTGTGCGGCATCACATCGACGCGCACGTCCCACGGCGACGTCAAGAGTATGGACAGCGTCATGCTCCCTGTTTCCGCGTCATGGGCGGCGCCCCTGGAGCTCAGCTACAGCCCAAGAAGCGCCTAGATGAACGCGACGATCTTCCCTATGGTACCTCCGCCTCCATTTCTTCTGGCTCCTCGTTCGGCCTGAAGAGCGCCTGCGCCACCGCCGTTGGGACGATTGCGGTCAAGATAACGACCGTCACCAGTGCCGTGTACTGTGCCTGACTGATGTAGTGATGCGTTAGCCCGTAGAGGCTCGAAATCGTGCCAAACGTCAGTCCGGTCGCCATCATGAGCGTCAGATAGTTGGCACTGGTGCCCGGGTAGCGGAATGCATATCGAGCGAGTGGGAATACTCCGCCGATCTTAGCGATCACCTTGACGAAGAACAACACGGCGATCAGGCCCGCGCCGCTGACGGCCGCACCAAACTCGATGTACGTACCTGCTTTGAGGAAATAGAACGGCGCCAAGAATGTCATCGTTATGCTCTGGAGCCGCCGTTTTACATCTGGATAGGCGAGCATGATTCCCGCGCATCCCAGGCCGAGGAAGTAGGCGGGAAGCACTCCTTCGCTCCGTGCGTACGTCGCCAGCGCCGCGAGCAAGAGGATCACGGCGAAGAGCACCCGCAGCGCGGGCTCGCTGACGTAGCGGCGCGTGCGATCGATCATCCCCGGCAGGACCTTCGGTACGATCACCGTCGCGGCTACGATCCCCGCGACGAGCGCCACCAGCCAGAGATTATAGTTCGCGAAGAGCAGCCCGAGCGCGACCACGGTGCCCAGATCGGTGAAGAAACACGCCGCTAGAATCAATTGGCCGAATTCGCTGCCGGCGAGGCCCGATTCGATCATCACCGCGTACACGACAGCTACCGACGTCGTAGACATGGCGATGCCGGCGATCTTCGACGCATCGGGCGTCCAATGCCCGAAGAAATACGCGAACGCCATGGCGGCCAGAAACGGCACGCCGAAGGAGGCCGCGCCGATCGCCGTGGAGGGCAACAGCTGCCTGCGGAGCACTGCGGGATCTATCTCGGCGCCGGCCAGAAACGTGAGGAGAATGCTTCCGAAGCCGGCAACGAAGTCGATCCAGGCGTTTGTCTGCAGCAGGATGAGGTTTCCGGCCAGCATTCCAATGACGATCTCGACAAGCGCCGCCGGCATCTTGACGCGGATGGCGATAAACGCGCTGACGACGGCCAACGTCATCCACACGCCGGCAACGAGCCACAGGTTATCGGTATCGAGTAAGTGCTGCAAATCAAAAGCCCCCGTCGAAAGCGTCGTGCGACAGGAGCCATCAGCCGAACCCGGCGGTTTAAGGGAGCTCCATCCCTGTACAGTGCGCCTTCAGTTCAGTAAAGCAGAATCCCTTGTGTGTCGCGGCCTCGGATCGCGGACAAGCCTCGCGTCGCGCGATGCGAGCTCGGCTTCGATGGCTATGCGCAGCGCATCGCTGTGGACTAC
Organism: Vulcanimicrobiota bacterium; assembly: GCA_963752825.1. Taxonomy (GTDB): domain Bacteria; phylum Vulcanimicrobiota; class Vulcanimicrobiia; order Vulcanimicrobiales; family Vulcanimicrobiaceae; genus Cybelea. The sequence continues at coordinate 2,793,507 of CAVVZF010000001.1, forward strand.
TGCTGCGGCTGTCCGATCTGCAGCCCTTCCACCTTCCCCTGCGAATCGACGGCGAAGAAGAAGTTCAGCTTTGTGCCGTTTCCGAAGGTCAGCACGTAAATCGCGTAAGAAATGTTGCCTTGCTGACCGGCACTCGTCTGCACGAAGCTAGCCGGTGACCCTAGGCCGCCGATCGCCTGCGAGACAGTGGCGATCTTGGCGTCGGTCAGCGCGGCGTTGGCGGTCATCGCGAGCTCCGACCGGTCAACTTTGCCAGACTGGAGCTGGGCGAACCAGTCCTTCGCGCGAGCCAGCATCGCGGGATCGGCCGTCGGCGCGGCACTGGGCGCGGAAATTGGCGGAGGTGCCCCGGGCTGGGGCTGAGGGCCACCCGGCGGCTGAACCGCCGGCGGTGTTGCGGCGATCGTCGCCGCCAGGAGTGCGGCGCCGAAAAACGGGGTGAGTGTTCGCTTCATATGTCTCTCCAAATGGCCGATGCCAAATTATTTAGCCGCTGCCACCATGCCGAGCGGGATGTCGAAGTTGCCCGTAAAGACCGCTATCGGTGAACCGCCGGCCGGGTACTTGAAAACCTCGCCGTCGTCGTTGCCCGAGTCCCCGCAGTAGACAATCCCCTTCACGATCCAGCTCTGCGCGCAGTCGCCGGCGCCCTTGAGCGATACCGTGCCCTTCAACGTCGCCTTCGTCCCGCTGACGGTATACCGATAGATCGTGTTCGCGTTCTGATCGAGGACGGTGAGGTACGTGCCGTCCCACTGCACGGAGCCAGGGAACCCCACAGCGTTGCTTGTTTTGATCGTTTGGAATTTACGGCTGCCGTTCGGGAGTTCGACGAGCGCGAAGCCCGAGCGGATGCGGGTAAATCCGTCCGCAAAGAGATTCCCCCGGTCGTCGTAGCCGTCGAAGAACTCTTCGTCCAACGGCGTGATGTAAATGGTGCCGGGGCCCCTCGCGTGCTTGAAGATCACGACGTCGCCCTCGTCGGTGCTGTTTAGGATCCCGACGGCAAGGTCGCCGCTAGCATTCATGGCGCAGCTGGATGGCATACTAGCGGCGGGCGCGTCGAGCGTCTTGATCGGCTTCTGACGGACCTCGTACTCCGTGATCTGATCAACGTCCGCGACGATCCAGAAGGTCTTCTTCCCATAGCCGTGGAGGACGTTCGTGCAGCCTTGGCCGCCGACGTTATTGATCGTACCGATCTGCTTATCGCTCTTCGGATAGTCGAAGATGCTGGCGTAGCTACCGTAGGAGCCGATGACGTACTCAAAGGTCCTCGGGTCATGCCGGTCAGGAACGGACGTCGCGGAACGGCGCAGCGGGCTCAGATTCACGCGCGCCGCCGTTACCGGCCTTCCGTTCAAGAAGAGCGTCTTACCGACGTATGAAACATTAAACGCAGCGGTTGAGGGAAGGGCGCCGCATGCAGAGCATATCGCGACTGCAACCAGAGCACCGACGAATTTCCCTAAACCAGTCGGATTCATTACTTTACACTTTTCATGAGCCACGCGATCCCCTCAGGAGGCAGCCATTTTCCGGGATCGGCATTGCCTTTTGCGTAGTATTCGTCGATGCCTGGGCGACTGGAGCGTGCGGTCGCTCGCTCTTGCAGGCGACGAAAGAAGCACTTCGAAGCCCGCTTCGTCATCACCGCGTTAGGAGCAAACTGATTAGGATGCTAACTTTCAACAGTCGCGTGCTCATGCTGACCGCTGGCACACTCTTTGCAACGTCGGCGTGCGGAGGAAACACCACAGTCCCCTACACGTCGCAAGTCTCCGCGCCAGGCGGGAGTTCCTTCGTTCCAGACGACTCGACCTCGATCCTGAAAAAGCTTACTAAGGACGTGACAATTGGCTCGACTGTCGATCCGGTAAATGGCGACATGGGCCCGCGCGCAATCTCGGTGGCCCGATCGACCTTTGGGCTCACGAAAGGGCAGCTGGTCGTTTGTAACTTCGACGATGCTGCGGGCACAGCTGGGAAAGGTACCACGATCGAGGTATTCGATCCACACCGGCACTCCAAGCTAAGGACTTTTGCGCAAAGCCGCAAGATAGAGGGCTGCGACGGCGATGCAGTCACTGCAACAAATTACGTCTACGGCGCGGGGCTGATCAGCGGTCGCGTTTCGAAGTTCGATCCGACCGGCGCGCTCAAGAAGACTTACGCTTCTCCCATCCAGGTTCCGTTCGCCGACGCCGATGCATTCTGCGGTCTACCTTACGCGCCTGAGGACATCTACATTGCAGATTCTAAGGCCGGCTCTATCATCAAGTTGGCGTTCCTCCCGGTTAGTCGCTCCGGCCACGCGAAACTGACCCAAGTGATGACCGGTTTCGGTGTCAATAAGGGCTCCGGTTGGAACGTCTTGGGCCCATCCGGAGTTCAGTACAATAGCACAAGAACTGGTGATCTTTGCAACGACACACTTTATATCGTGGATGGGGTCGATAACACGGTCGTCGCCGTTTCGAACGCTAGCAACCTACTCGAGAAGGACGAGATCGTCGTGCAACAGGGTGGTAAGAAATTCAAGTGCGTTCACCCAAAGAAAACGTGCGCGACTCTCGTCTTTAGCGGCCCGCCGCTCAATGCGCCCGTAGCTTCTGCTCTTCTACCGAACGGAAACCTCATCGTTGCAAATACCAAAGGTGGAAACAAGCTTGTGGAGTTGACGCCGACGGGAAAGGTGCTCGACACCAAAACAATCGACGCGAGCACGACTGCTCACGTCTTCGGACTCCTTGCTACCGGCACGAGCGACAGCGATACAGCGCTGTTCTATACCGATACGAAAACGAACACGCTGCAGGAACTCAAGCAATAGAGAATCGTCGTGGCCAAGAATTTACGGTGTCAGTACTGACGCATTGTGCCCCACCATTACTGAGATCTTCTGGAATTTGCCGTCTCTGCGCCAAAAAAATGGTACGAAAGTACCAGGGGGAGCGCCGTTCTCGTTTCGAAGCGCGAACATGCTCCTGTTCTGCACGCTTGGGATAGGGCAGGGACCGCTCGCGTACGGGGCGGTCCCTTTTATTGTCTGCGCCAAGCAGTATCGCAACCAAAGCGCCGCCTATGGTGGGCGACGCACCTCGCCCAGGAGCACGGTCCACGGGTCGATACTGACGGTCTCCAGCAGCCCCATTGCCGTCCATGGGTCTTCGTTCAGCTTCGCCTCGACGGCGGCGAGGTCGGCCGCAGCAACGATGTGCAATACCCGCGGCGCGTCGTCTTCGCCGCCCAGCGGGCCGCCCGCGAGGATGAATCCCTCGTCGACTAGGGCATCCATCAACTGCGCGTGCGCCTGCCACTCTCTCTGCTGCCGCATTGGCCGGGACCAGTCCCACGAGGAGCCTCGCTCCCGAATCACCGCAAAGATCGGCGTGGTCTTAGGTCTTCTTCCTTAAGACGATACGATGCGAGTTCGAGCTCGTGCTGAGGCTTGGGCTGATACTGATGCTAGTGCTCGTGCTGCGCGCCGGCGCCGCGCAATTCACGCGGCTTTGAATCACGCGGCACGCCTGCTGCGTGATCCGGTCGATGCGCCACACTACTCCATTATCGACGACGTATTGATATCTAGCGAACACTTGCACTGCGAGTGCACAGAAGGCTGCGAACCCCAAAAAACCTATGCCAAGGACTAGCTTGGCAGCGCCACGTTTCAGCCAGGAGCTCGAATGCAAGCCGTCGCCTTCGGTGATCTGGTTCATCAACGATTGCTCCGTCGAAGTTCACGTCGGTGGGGGTGCTTCAGGAAATCATATATGCAAAACCGCGCGCGATTACCTGCATCATTGCGCGCGGATTCAAAACCAAGGGGCTTGCCAACTCGGTCTTAACGCATCTTAAATGACCAGTTTGGCTAACGCCCTACTTCCGAAGAATTCTCCCGGTCTTCACGACCTCGAACGCGGTGTTGGGGACGTTCTTGAGCTGATCGAGGTCGTTGTCGTTCCAGCAGCGTGACGCCCTGCCGCCTTCGCCCTGGAAGTACCAGTTCGAACCGTTATCGGCGACGAACATCCCATACGTCTTCATCGCCACCGCGATGACGTGTGCCTGACCCGTGATGTGCGAGATGTCGTACGACGCCTTCATGCGGATGCGCAGCCCCATCGGCGGGAGCGTCTTGGCGCGGCTGTCGCTCGCATAATGGGTCGCCGGATGGATGTAGCCTTCTTGCGTCTCGCTGAACGTGACGCGCAATGCGTGCTCGATCGTTCCGGCTTGCACCTCGGCGCATTTGACCAGCGCGGGCAAGATCGGAAGCCCGGCGGCGTCGGCCGACGTCCAGCCGTTGGGGCGCAGCTTGTTCGTATCGAGCGGGAAGATCGCTCCCGAACCCGCGCGCCAGCGTTTGCCGTCGTGGATCGGATATGCGTCCCACATCTCGTAGAGCTTACACTTCACCTGCTGCAGAATGAGCACGTGGCGATCGCCGGTGGAATGTTTGCCGCCCTCGATCTGCACGTTTTCCGGAATCGGATAGGGGCCGGGATTGCTTTGCGATCCGTACACGAACCTGACCGGCACCTTCTTCTGCGTGCTCGAAACGATGTTGAACGGAATGCCGTAGTGCGGATCCTGCCCGAAATCCGGGTGAAGATTGCCGGGCAGCGCCGCGATGTACGCGCTCGACAGCGGATCGAGCGGATATTGCGAGATGTCGGTATTCCACGGGTTGTTCGATGGGAAGATCTGGCAACCGCCCACCATCGGAATCGCGGGCGATACACGCGCGGCCCCGCCTGCGCCGGAAGACTGCATCGCGCTCGGCAGGCTCGCGCCGCCGCACGAGGCGAGGATCGAGGCGGCGAGGAGGGCCGGCGTCCGCGGCATGCGGAGGCTCTTCCCAAGCGCCGGCGGAGGGCCCTCTCTCCGGCGAGAAAGGCTTCGACATGCTCGCCGCGCTCGCGCTTATCGCGTCCACGACCTGTTCCGTGACGATCTTCCCGCGCTACGGCGATTACGCCCAGACGCCGGGTCGGTACGGACCGGGCCTCCTGCTCGACGGTGGCGGCGCGCTGGAGGCGCCGAGCGCGTCGCTGCGCTGGATGCATCGGCGCCTCGCCGGCAATGCGACAACGCGCCGCGGGAACATCGTGGTGCTCCGCGCGTCGGATCGCGACATCTACGACCGGCCGTTCTATCGCGACGGCGACTTCGCATCGGTGCAGACGATACTCATCCCGCCCTGCGCCTCGCGCGACGCTGTCGACGCCGTCGCGCCGTTCGTGGATGGCGCCGACGCGGTCTACTTCGCGGGCGGTGACCAGGCGCACTACGTCGCGTGGAAGGGCAGCGCGCTCGCGGCGGCGGTGCGCCGCCTCTACGCGCGCGGCGGGGTCGTCGGCGGCGGCAGCGCCGGCCTGGCGATCCAGGGCGCCGTCGTCTACGACAGCGTCGCCGGCGATCGACTCAACGTCAACACGCACACGACCGACGCCGTCGCGAACCCGCTCGAGCCGCGCATCAGCTTCACGACCGGCCTCTTCGCGTGGCCCGCGCTCGCCGATACGATCACCGACACGCACTTCGCCGTACGCGATCGCTTCGGCCGAACCGTCGCGTTCCTGGCGCGAATTCTGCACGATCGGCTGCTTCCGAATGCGCACGCCGTCTACGCGCTCGGCATCGATCAGGCCAGCTCCGTCGTCGTCGATCCCGACGGCATGGCGACGCTGTTCAACGCCCCGGGCGGGCGAGGCGCGTATCTCGTTCGCGCGACGGACATGCCGCGCTTGATCGCCGACGCACCGCTGCGCTACACGGTGATGGTTTCGCATGTCCGCCGCAGCGGCGAGCGTTTCGACCTGCTCCATAAGCGCACCGGCGATCCGTGGTATGCCGTCACGGTCGACGGCGCGCGCTCGCCGATCTACAGCCGCGATCCGTATGCGCCGTGACGGGCTCCGCAGACTACGACCAACTCGAGCGCCAAGTCCGCGAGCTGCTGGCGGGCGAGACCGACTTCGTCGCCAACGCCGGTAACTTCGCCGCGCTCGTCCATCACGAGCTGCCCGAGGTAAATTGGGCGGGCTTCTATCTCGAGGCGCCGTCCGGCGAGCTCGTGCTCGGACCCTTCGCCGGGCGTCCGGCCTGCACGCGGCTCCCGCCGGGTCGCGGCGTCTGCGGCGCGGCAGCGACGCGGCGCGCGACGCTCGTCGTCGACGACGTCGGCGCCTTCGTCGATCACATCGTCTGCGACACGGCTTCGCGTTCGGAGATCGTCGTGCCGCTCTTTGCCGGCGAGCGCTTCTGGGGCGTCTTCGATTGCGACAGCCCGATCCTCGCGCGTTTCGACCAGGAGGATCGCGCGGGCATCGAGCGCCTCGTGCGCGCCTTCAGCGAATCGGTACGGCCTCCGGAGCCGCCCGCACACTGACCGCGACCCACGCGCAGTTCGCGAGGGCGAGCATACCGATCGTCAAGAAGACCGCCTCGAAGCCCAGTCGCGCGCCGATCGCTCCGCCCAGCAGCGGGCCGGAAAACATGCCGAGGAACGTGGCGCTCGACGTGATCCCGTAAACCTGAGCGCGCCGTTCGAGCGGGAACAGGCGGCCGATGAGCGCGTTTGCCGTCGGCAGCACCCCGCCCAAGAAGAGTCCGACGCCGAACCGGAGCGCGACGAATGCGGCGACGCCGCGGACAAACGCCTGCGGAATCGTGAATGCGGCGACGCCGCAGAGTGAAATCAGCAGCACCCGGCGATATCCGATGCGGTCGCTGCGCTTGCCCAAAAACGGCGAGGCGATCAGGTCCGCGAGTCCGGTCACGGCAAAGGCAAGGCCGGTCGCCGTCGCGATGCCGGAAGCGTTGCTGGTAAGCGCGCGCACGAAGAGCGGGACGATGGGCTGCACGCCGAACGCGACGACCTGCGCAAGCAGCACGACGAGGAACATCGGGGCAAGCTGGGGATGCGACGCGATCTCGCGCAGACTCTTCCAGAACGAAGCCTGCCCATCGCGCGACCGCGCCGGCCTGGCGGGCTCGCGGACGAGTAGCGCGCACACGAGCGTGGCGGCGAGCGCGACCGCCGAGGTCGCGAAGAGCGATAATCGTGAAGCCGGTCGGCCAGGACTCCGCCGAACAGCGGCCCGCAGAGGCCGCCGATCAGTTGGCCCGTCGCCATCCATCCGAGTGAGAAGCCGAGGCTCTCCTCCGGCACCGCGGTGCCGACCATCGCGATCGCGGCGGCCGAAAAGCCGCTGAAGATCCCCATGCAGGCCCGCGCCGCAAAGAGCTGCCAGACGTTCTGAACCAGTCCCATGAGCGCGGTGAAGATTGCGATCGCCACGCACGAGCGAATGACCATCGCCTTGCGCCCGGTGCGATCCGCGACGCCGCCCCAGAACGGCGAGAAGATCGCGGCCAGCAGGAAGTTCGCGGACGCGATGATCCCGGCCCAGATCGAGACCGCCGCGATCGGCTTAACGCCGAGCTGAATGACGTAGAGCGGTAGAAACGGCCCGGAAACGGAGAAGGCGAAGGACATCAACGCCTGCACCGTTACCATGAGCCAGAGGGTGCGCCGCCACGAGACCGGCCTCACGCCCCTCGTTGTTTCTTAGTGCGGCGGTGCACCCTCCATGTGCATCATGAACCCAGCGTGATCGCCCATGCCCATCCTGTGTGGATGCGGCGAGAGCGCCGCCAGGAGCACCGTGCCCGCGTCGGGCCGCATGTTCGTCATTCGGTGTTCTTTGTCGCGATCCGACGAAGGCGGATGGGCGCCGGCGGGCAGCTCGCTGTTCAGCTCGGTGCGCATCTGGTCGTGGAGCTGCTTGGCCTGCTGGAAGAAGGACGACACGGTGGCGAGGACGCGCTGCCGCTCCCCGGGCGAGAGGATCATGTCCAGGCGCTTCGCGGCGGCCGCCGGATCGGGGTTGGCCGCGATGGCCAGGTCGCCGATGGTGGCTCCGACGGCGCGCAGGTGCACGGGCGTCAGCGAGCTCAGGATCTGCGAGCGCATCTGCAGGTGGAGCTGCTCCTCCTGGGTGGCAAACCGTTCGAACGTCTGATGGATCGCCTGCCGCTGCGCGGGGGTGAGCTGGGGCGGCGCGTTGTCGTCGTCGGCTGCCGCCGCAATCGGAATCACGCTGAGCGTAAGCGCCAGCGCCAGAAATTTTCTGTTCATGCCGTATTCTACAACCGCGTCGCGTAAAGGTTACTGAGAGGCGCCTGGGCGCGAAACTCCCGTGCCGTCCGTTGTCCTGATTCTGCTCGGAAGCGTTCCCGCTACCCGACGAGATCGTGCCAGCTCGTCGCCCTCAGCGTGACGCCAAAATAAGCGGCGGCGACCTTGATGTTCGCAAAGGCCTGGGCGCGCTCGACCTCGCTAACGCCGCGCACCTCGCCGAAGCGGGCGATAGCGCTGCGCACGTGCGCCGCGTCGGTTAACGGCTCCTTACGCTCCTTCGGAAAGGCGAAGACGCTGTCGGGAAGCTTCGCGCGCGCTGCGTCGGCGCCGTCGCGCGCCGGTTTCCATGTGATCTGCATCCCACGAGCTTACCAGCCGTTTGTGGCCTGCATGTTTCCGGGCGCTGCGCACGCCTTACCCGGCGCTCGCCAGCCTATCGCTTAAGATAGCGCGCGCGGCACGTTTTCCGGGGAATCCGCTCACGCAACCGCCCGGATGCGCGCCCGAGCCGCAGAGATACAGGTTGCGCACCGGCGTGCGCGTCGCGAAGCGGTCTTGGTAGATCTGCCCTGGCAGCAACTCGCCGTGAAAGATGTGACCGCCGACCAGCCCAAAGCGCGACTCGAGATCCGGCGGGGCGAGGACCTGACGCGCCTCGATCGCGCCGGGGATGTTCGGCGCGTGACGCGCCAGGATTCCTACGATCTTGTCCGCGGCGGCCGCGCGCTGCGTCGCGGACCACCCGTCCTTCCGATCGTACGGGAAATATTGCGCGAAGATCGAGAGGATGTGCTTGCCGGGCGGAGCCAGCGACGGATCCGTCGGCGTCTGCAAAAAGCACTCGATCAACGGCTCCTCGCTCGCGCCCGCCCTGCGCGCGTCATCGTACGCCTTTTGCAGATAGTCGACCGAGGGTGCGACGTGGATCGTGGCGTGATGGTGGGGCTGCGGGCCGCTTCCCGGGCGGCACCTGAAGTTCGGAAGCTCGCCGAGCGCGAGATTCAGCTTCAAAGACGGTCCGACGCTGCGCCAGGACTCGAGCTTGTCGAGCAGCGGACGGCCGACGACGTTCGCGTCGAGCAAATCGAGAAAGGTCGTTCGCGGATGCGCATTCGAGACAACGGCGCGCGCGCGCACGCTGCTCTCGGAGGTCTCGATCCCGCAGGCGGCCCCTGCGCCGTCGATAACGATGCGTGTGACCGCCGCGTCGGGGAAGATTTCCGCGCCGTGCACGATCGCGGCCGCAGCGAGCGCGCGCGAAACGGAACCCATACCGCCGCGCACGAAGGCCCACGCGCCTTGCACGCCGAGCACGCGCCCCGCGAGATGGTGCGCGAGGACGTATGCGGTTCCCGCATCTCGCGGGCCGAGATAGGTGCCGATCAAGCCGTCGTTGACGAGCTCCGCCTGCAGCACCGGCGTGGACACGTAGCGCTCGACCAAGTCGGCCGCCGAGCCGAGCAAGATCCGCTGCGTCTCGGAATCGAATCGGTCGAAGCAAGGCTCGTCGTTCGAGAATGAATCGAAGAGCGCCCTCCCTAGGCAATCGGTGCGCTCGACGTACGCCTCGAATCCGGCCACGTCGCGCGGGTCGAACGCGGCAATCTCGCGCGCGTTTTGCTCGCGCTCGGTGCCGAGCAGCAGGGAGCGCCCGTCGAGCAGCGGCGTGAACGCGTACGGGTCCTTGCGATAACACGTCAGCCCGTGGGAGCGAAGGTCGAGCTCCTCGACCAGCCACGGGTCGAGCAGACTGCAAACGTACGAGGCCGTCGAGACAGTATATCCCGGCCAGACGTCCGTCTCACTGACCGCGGCGCCGCCGATCGCGCCACGCCGCTCGAAGACTGCAACGCGATGGCCCGCGCGCGCCAAGAGCGCGGCGCACGCGAGGCCATTGTGACCTGCGCCGATGATGACGGCGTCGTAGGAGCGCTTAGGGGTTGCGGTTCTGAGTCTGTTCAGCGATACGACGGCCGCGAAGCGAAGCAATCCCGGCAATAGACCGGTTTGTCGCCACGCGGGTTGAACGGAACCTCGGCAACGCCGCCGCACTGGCTGCACGTAGCCGTGAACATCTCGCGCGGGCGCCCCGTGCGCTCGCCGCCGCCCCCGCTGGAGCGCATCTGCTTGCGCGCCTGGCGGCAATCCGGACAGCGATTCGGCTTGTTCTGGAACCCCTTCTGCTCGTAGAACCGCTGTTCACCCGAGCTGAAGACGAACTGACGTCCGCAGTCCACACAGTTGAGCATTTCATCGACGTACACGAAACCAGAAACTCCTTAGACTCTGCCGACCGTGCGGACTTCGCAACCGAGATCTCCGAGAATCCTAGCGGGGGACCAGAGCAGCATTTGTGTCCGGCGTTCTGCGACCTCGGACTCGCCCGTCCCTGCCGGCCCCGCGCCGGACTCAGCGACGGAAGGGCGAAGGCCGCCGGCGTGGCCGAGACGATTCCGGACGTAATCGCCCCCAGTTCGTTGGCCGATTATTTCGAGGTGATGACGCGGGCGGTTTTCCAAGCCGGTGTGAGCTGGAAACAGATCGCCCAGCACTGGGATGCCTATCGCGAGGCGTTCGCGGGCTTCGATCCCGGCACGGTGGCCGCGTACGATGACGTCGACGTCGAGCGGGTGCTCGCAACGTCCGGCGTCTTGCGCATGCCGCGCAAGATCCACGCAACGATTCGCAACGCGGGCGCGATGCTGGAAGCCGACCGCGAGCACGGCGGCTTCGCGAGGTATCTGCGCTCGTTCGATTCGTACGCCGCCCTCGCGAAGGATTTCAAGCAGCGCTTTGCGCTCATGGGCGACATGAATGTCTGGTACTTCCTCTTCCGCACCGGCGAGAGCGTGCCGCGCTTCGAGCCCTGGGTGGCGACGATTCGCGGCGAACATCCGCGGATGCGCGAAATGGTCGACCGCGCTAGGGCGCTGGGCCGCTCGCCGGAACGCTGACTAATCCGACCCGGTTCGCATACGACTGCAAGCGCGCGGCGTCGTCGCCGTCGATCGCCAGCGCGACGTAACCGTCAGGCCGCACCAGATACGCGGCGTTTCGCGCCAGGCCCGCACGCCGCACGCCGGTGTCCCAAGGGAAGGCGTGCACGCGGATGCCGTTGCGCGCGGCCGCCGCAGCGATTTGCGCCCCAACGTCTCCGTACACGTGCACCTGCCAGTCCAGGGACCGCAGGGGCGCGAAGTTATCGAGGCTCGCCACCCACGGCAGCCGATCGCCGCCGCGAACGCCGCCGGCTTTGCCCTCGCTGAGCGTCGAGTCGGGGTAATGGATTTCCGTCTGCGAGACAATGCGGAAGAACAGATGCCGGATCGGTGCTAGGCACGTGCCCGCGCCAAGAATTAGCGGCGCGATGGCGCGCCGCGTCAGCTGGCCGCGCGTCCCCGGCGCGACGATCGCGGTAAACGCTCTGTCCGTCGTCGCCACCAGGGCGCGAGCGAAGCCAATGCGCTCCTCCTCGAACGAATCGAGGATAGACGGCGCGGCACGGCCCGTGATGACGTCGGCCAGCTTCCATCCGAGGTTGGTCGCGTCGCCGATCCCGGTGTTCATGCCTTGGCCGCCGGCAGGGCTATGAATGTGCGCCGCATCGCCCAGAATGAAGACGCGCCCGACGCGGAAATGGTCCGCCACGCGGTGGTGCACGCGATAGGTCGCAAACCAGTTGACTCTGCTTACGTGCGCTCCCAACAGCGGCTCGACGCTCGCGCGAATGCTCTCGAACGTCACGACGTCAGCCTCGGAGAGCCCGGTTGGAACCAAGCCGATCAATCGCCGCATCCCCGTCGAGCGCACGGCGAACATCAATGCTAAGGCGTGCTCGCCGAGCGTCACGTAGAGATCTTGATCGAACGGCGCGTCGAGGTCAGCGTCGCACACGAAGAAGAGCTGCTCGTAGGTCTTGCCGGAGAAACCGAGTGCCAGCGCCGTGCGCACAGCCGAGTGCGCGCCGTCGCAGCCGCACAGATAATCAACCTCGACTTCCTCGCTTCCGCCCGGAGCGACCAGCGTCGCGCGCACTCTGTCACCCTGGGCCAACGCAGTAAGCTTGGTGTTCCACTCGACCTCGATGCCCGCCGCGGCTAGCTTCTTGATGAGGAAGCGTTCGTGGTCGTCTTGCGGGTAGGTGAGCGCGAACGGATACGGGCTGATGCCGTCGCCCAGATCCGTGAAATTCAGCCGGACTATCTCGCGCAGCCGCCCGTCGCCGGTCGATTCTCGCAGATGCAGATGCGGCACAATGATTCCCTCGCCGATCATCTCCTCCGCGAATCCCAGCTGCCGGTAGAACTCGAGCGTGCGGGCCTGCACGACCATCGCACGCGACTCTTCGCCCGGTCCCCCGGCCTCCGCGATCATCCGAAACGGCACGCCGCGCCGCGCGAGGTTCAATGCTAGGACGAGCCCCGTAGGCCCGGCTCCGACGATCAGGACTCGCGGCGAGTTCATCGGCGGTACGAGACGCCCACGCCCCGCTGCTTCGGCCTCGAGCGGCGCGGTCCCACCGGCCACTCGCGCACGATGGAACCGCGCCGCCGTAGCGAAGCGAGGCGCATGACGTTTTTATATCGGTACCGCCCGACGATCGCACTGATCGTCGCGCTTCCGTTATTGTCAGCCTGCTCCAACGGCTGGTCGCTGCCGAACACGACGGCGTTTCAATCGGAGACCCCGGAACAACTCTCTCCCGCGAATGTGGCGCCGCGCGGCATCTACGTGGATCTGCAAACCGGTCTTTCGAGTTCGGAGATCTTGGGATATCGCAGCAAAAACGGTCGTCCCAGGCCGTACTGCCGGGTCAGTGGGGTCGGCTATGCGGACCGGATCGGCGTGGACGCCGCCGGCGACCTGATGGTCCCCGACAGCTTCACGAGCTCGGTTACCGTCTTCCGCGGACCGCGCATGTGCGGCCGGAAGCTGGGATCCGTTAAGGATCGGTACGGTCAGGCTCTGGACGCGGCGAGCAACGATGCGGTAACCGGACGAATCGCAGTTGCGAACATCTTCGACAATAGCGGCAACGGGAGCATCTCGGTCTGCACGATTGCCCACGGCTGTACGCGGAACCTCACGAGCACCAACATGGTGCAAGTCGCCGGCGTCGCGATGGCCAACAACGGCGACTGTTGGGCATCCGCCGTGAACAGCCAGTTCGTCTCGACGCTGACGTTCTTCAAGCACTGCGGCGGTGCGGGACGGCTTTCGAGCGGCTACAAGAACAAGGCCTATGGCGGCCTCGAGATCGACGCGCAGGGCAACATTCTCTCGATCAGCTGGTCGGGATACGGCAGCGACCTCTACGTCTATCAGGGCTGCAATCCACACTGTAAACTCATCGGCGGCCCGTTCAAGCTCAAACTGCAAACGATGACTGGGCATTTGAATGAGGAGGGCACCACGTTTGCGACCGCGGTCTATCAGCGCGGCCGCATCGACGTTTACAAGTACACTCCGACCAACGTCACGTATCAGTACAGTCTTACGGATGGCCTAAGCGGAGGCACGACGGCCGGCGTCGCCTTCACGCCGCGCTCTAAGGAGTAGGACGATTGTTCGGACGGATGAGATACAGGCCGAGGCTCGCCGCGTAGTTTAGCTCGGGGACAAGCTTGCCGTCGAGGCCCCGCGTAGCGAGCTCGGCGGTCGTCGTCGCGGCGATGCGTCCGCAGACTACCAGCGCCGGGACCACGGTCGGATCGCCCGGATCGAGCTCGTACCACGTGCCGCCCTTCGCGGCGTGTGCCGTGATCGTCCAGCTCGGCGTTGCGGCTCCGTTCGCGAAATGGTTCCGCAGCTCGAGCAGCGACTGCGTCGCGAGGTTTTTCACGTCGGCGGTGCACGATTGCGACGCGCGCAGCTGGAACGGATCCTTCGGCGGCGTCGTCGGAAGCTTGTAGACGCGGAACATCTCTTGACCCGAACGCGGCTGCCGCGCGACCACGTACAGACCGACGGCTGGCATGAAGTTCAGCTGCGCTACGAAGAACAGCGAGCTCGACGGCGCAAAGAGCTTGCGTTGCGTCACGTCGTCGGCCCTCGCGATGTGCAGCGAGAGACAGCCGGCGACGGCACGCAGCATCCCACTGCCCTTCGGCGTGATCGCGAGCGCATACGTCATCCCGAGGCCGTGGTACGTGATCGTCGCATCCGTCAGCACCGGCGCCGGCATCGTCGCCGGGTAGCCGGCGGCCGTGCGGGCCGCTTCCACACGCGCCGCAAACGCCTTGAGCTCGCCGGCCAACTGGCGCGCTTTGGCGGCGCCATCGGCGCTGCACGTCGCGGGGTTGGCGGCCACGGCGAACGGGTCGGCCGGCGGCGTCTGCGGCAGCGGCGAGAAGAGCGACTGCAACCCGCGGCCTCCGCCGGGCGCACCACCCGGACCGCCGGGACCGCCGGGAGGGGCCGGTGCGCCGGGAGCGCCCGGTCCGCCGAAGCCACCGCCGCCCGTGCCGCGGGCGCGGAACGCGGTCGCGGTCTGCGACGACACGCCCTGGCCGAGCTTCACGGAGTAGGTGACCGAGATCGTGTGCGGCACGAGCGGCCGAGCGATGTTGGGTATCACGATGCCGCCTGCGGTAGTGAACGGCACGGCGTTGGCGGGGCTGGCGAAGACGCCGGCATACGTGTTCGTGATGTTGCTCGCCGCGAGCGTCAGCGTTCCATGCGTCAGTTGCGCGGTAACGCCCGCATCGAACGTCGTGTAGGGTGGAAGGTTGTTCGGATTGTTCGCGCCCACGTGCTGCATGTCGGCCAGCCACTCGAACATCGACCGCGGCGGCTTGTAGTCGAGCACGAGGCCGGACTTGATCAGCGGAACGTTCGGAAGCTGCTGACCCGAAATCGTGATCGACCACGGATTGGCGAACAGGTAGCTGTTCGAGTCGGCCTGCGCGCCCGTGACGTTGTAGTATCCCTGGACGACGAGGTCGCCGAACGTGAAGTAGCCCGTGAGCTCTGCGCCCTGATAGAGCCGCTGCGCGCCGGCAATCGGCGTCGTGAAGTACAGCTGCTGCGCCGCAAACGGGGTGTCCGGTGGCGCGTTGCACCCGGCCGGAGAGTTGTAGAGGGCCGCGACCTGCGCGAGATATCCGGGCGGCAACTGGCCGAGCTGATTGAGGACGACACCATTGACGTACACCGGCAACAGCACGCCGTTTTGCATCTGCCGGTAGAGCGTGAGCGAAACGTTGCCGCCGTGCAGCTGGTGCGTGTAGGTGAGGCGTGCCGACGTTGACGAGCTGTTTTGGGGCTGTTGGCCCGGCGCGCTGCCGTACGCGACCTTTCCGTTGCAGTCGAAGCGCAGCGATGCCGGATCGCTCAGAATTTGCAGGCGCCCCTGCGTGGCTGCCGCCCCGCCGAGCGCGAACGACGCGCTGTAGCTGTCGCGCGACGTCGGCCGCCAGGTCGCCGCGACGCCGGCGAGCTCGGAGACGCCGCTGTTGCCCGTCGCGGTGCTGAGCCCGGCCGAGCCCGAGAGCGTCAGTTTATCGTTGGAGTGGATCGTGTCGGTGGCTTGCAGCACGGAGTAATTCGTGGACTGCGAGCCGCTGTAGTACGGCTCCGCCTGAGGGACGAGCGGCGTGGTCGCGAACTGCGAGGACGTCCCATACGCCTGGATCGAGATCGTGTGGCGTTCTTGCGCGGGAAGCGTCGCATTCACGGTATAGCCGCTCGACTTGGTATTCGTGGAGTAGCCGGTTGGCGACGGGACGCCGTTGACATAGCGCGCGAGCTGGTTCAAGACGCCGCTGGAATCGAAGGAAAAGAGCGAGGTCTGGATCTGCGTAGCCCCGAGCAGGGCGTTGTCCGTAAGCGAATAGAGCTGAACGTTGCTCGTATCGGTGTTGTTCGGTCCGTAGCCGCAGGGCAGCGTCGTGGCCGGATCGCCGGGATAGCGCGTGCACACGACGTTGGTGCTGCGGTTGGAGTTCATGAACATGCCGGTCAGGGAGTCGGAATCACCGAACTCGTAGCGCGCGCTGATGAGGTTCCCGGAGATGGTGCTGTCGCCGTCGTGCGAGTAGCTGAGGCCGCTGGCATCCTCGTAGAAGTCCCCGTCCACCAGGCTTGGATACAGGCGGCTGACGGTCTGCACGGCCAGGCCGAGCTTTCCGAGCGAACCGGTTTCCGCAATGGAATAGTTGTTGCGACCGTAACTCCCGGCCGACATCTGCAGCTGCGTCTGCCAGCTGAGCGTCGGCTGCAGCGTGCTGAAGTTCACCGAGCCGCCGAGGCCACCCAAGGTGGGCCCCATGTGGACGGAGGCGCCCTGGAACAGATCCGTCGCGAATCCGGCGAGGTTGCCGGCCGACCCGGGCGCGTTGAGCGGAATGCCATCCAGCGTCAGCTGCGTCTGCGTCGGATCATGCCCCTCCAGCGAAATCGTCTGCGTCGCATCGCTGTCGTCGCTCGACGTCGAGACGCTTACTCCGGACAGCTTGTTGAGCGCATCGGCCAGATCGGTAGAGAGGCGCCGCTGCGCGGAGTTTTGATCGATACTGTTGCTCGAGATGGTGGCCGACGCCTTAGCGGTCACCTCCCCGATGACTTTGAGGCCGCCGTTCTCCAGGGCTAGCGCGAAGTTGACCGTCACGACGCGCCCGTCGAGCACCTCGAACGAAGCCGAGGTCAGGCTCTGGTAGCCGCGCTTGACGATGCGCGCGCGATAGATGCCGTCGGGTACGTCCGTGAACGTGACCTTGCCGTTCTTCCCGGTAAGCTCCGACGTAATGACGGGACCGTCCAGCAGGATGCGCGCGAGTTCGAGCGGTTGCTTGGTAGTCGCATCGACCACGACGATGTCGATCTCCGCCGACTCGGATTGCGCCCGCGCGGGTAGCGTGCCGGCCGCGCATAGCACGAGCAGGGCGACCGTCACCCCAACGCAGCGCCGCAACATGTCTTCGCGATTATACGGAATTGGCGCGGCCGCAAGCCTTGAACCGCGCTGGGAAACGCTAGATCGTGATCGTTACGGCCGTTCCGTGGCCGGGCGCGCTGTCGATCGCGATGTCGCCGCCCGCGCGCTCGACGGCGCGCTTTGCGATGGCGAGGCCGAGGCCCGTCCCAGCGATCTCCCCGCGTTGATCGCCGCGATAGAAGCGCTCGAAGGCGTGCACCCGTTCCGATTCCGACATGCCCGGGCCTTCGTCGCTCACGCGAATGATCGCGTGGCCGTTGTTGCGAGTGGCACGCAGGTGAATCGGAGCATCCGGAGCGTACTTGAGCGCATTTTCAATGACGTTCCAAACCGCCTCGGCCAGCTCGCCGCGATCCGCTTGTACCGTCTGGACGCCCTCGACGCTGTAGTCGACGACGCGCCGATCGTCGAGACGGCGGGCGGCCTCGCATTGGCCGCGTAGGAGCTCGGCAACGTCAACGGCTTCGATGTGGGGCGGGGCCTCGGAGTCGAGGCGGGCGAGCCGCATGAGCCGATCGATCAGGCCGCGCATGTGCTCCTTCTCGATCGACATCGTGGCGAGGATCTGGCGCGCGATGCGGGGCTCCTCGATGGCGCCGCGCCGCAGCACGTCGATGTATCCGCCGATCACGGTCAGCGGCGTCCTCAGCTCGTGCGAGGCGTCCGCGGCAAACTGTCGCATGCGCTCTTCGGCGTGCTTCCGATGGTCGATAGCCGTCGCGACGCTGGCGACCGCATCGTTGAACGCCGCGGTTAGCGATGCGATTTCGTCGCCGCCGGCCATCACGAAGCGGCGCTGCGTGTAGTCGCCGTCTGCGAGCGCTCGCAGCGAGTCGCTCACCTCATTGATCGGCCGTAGCGACTGCTGGGCGAACACCCGGCCAACGAACCACGATAGCAGGATCGCGACCGCGCCGATGGTCAGAACGATTCGCCAGTATGGAATCAGCGAGACGAGCAGCAGCGGAAACGAAGGACCAAAACCGACGTAGCCCCCCTCTACATAGGTGAGCGACAGCGGTTCGAGCCGCGTCGGGTCGGGCGGCACCGGTCTCCCTTTGGCAAGCAGCGGGATGAAATGCTGCATGCCGCCGGCCGCCAACACGGCGGGGAGGGGTTTCGGGCGCAGCGTCTTGTCGCCGGCGAGGTAGTGACCCTTCAAATCGAAGACTGTCACGCGCAGGCCGATTCCGCTGAGCGCATTGACGATCTCCGGCGCGGCTTGCTTGAGACTCATGCCCTCGCGCCGATATTGATCGACCAAGATGCGGGCCTCTTCGTGTTTCGCGACCGTCACATCGCCGGAGAAGCGCCAGAGCTCGAAGACGAGCGCGATGGACGACGCGAGGATGACGATTACGACCGTCACGCCGAGCAGCACCGCGTAGAGAGCGGAAAGGCGCGCTGCGAGCTTCAAGGACGCGATCCTCTATTGAGAAAGGCCGTAGCCGACGCCGCGGACCGTTCGAATGAACGAGCCCGGTTCGCCCGGACGGTCGATTTTCGCGCGGAGATAGGAGATGTAGGTCTCGACGATGTTCGGGCCGCCCTCGAAGTCGTGTCCCCAGACGATCTCGAGCAAGTGGTCCTTGCTGAAAACGCGGCGCGGCTCCCGCATGAACACCTCGAGGAGATCGAACTCCCGCTGGGTGAACTCAAGCGATTCCTTGCCGCGCCAGGCTTCGCGCGTGCCGGGATTGATCGAGATGTCTCGCCACCGCAGCACGTTCTCTTCGATGAGCTGCGGACGGCGCAGCTTCGCCTGGAGGCGCGCGATCAGCTCTTCGAAAACGAACGGCTTGACGAGATAGTCATCGGCGCCGGAACTGAGGGAACGGACCTTATCCTCGGTCCCGCCCTTGGCCGTCAACATGAGGATCGGGGCCTGCGTGATCTCGCGCAGCCGCGGGAGCAGCGTCACCCCATCGATCTTGGGCATCATGATATCGAGCACGATGAGCTCCGGATCGAAGATCTTGACGAGCTCGAGGGCGGCCAAGCCATCCGTCGCCGTCCGCACCTCGTAGCCCTCGCGGGAGAGCCCCAGTTCCAACATCTCCCGAACCATACGGTCGTCGTCGATGACCGCAACGCGGGCATTGGGCATGATATGCATTTCTACGCTGCATCGTGCTTTGCCACCCTTGGAGCCGCCTGAACCCCCCACCGGTCCACCCGCTGGCCGCAAACTAGAGCGGCCTGCCCGATTGCTTCGAGGGGATGAGCTACCGCGCAAATGCCGCGCTTCCTCAGCGTCTCCAAGGTCTCGTCATCCGGGCGCCAGCGAGCAAAGACGTGGATTTCGTTGGTGCCGGCGGCCTCCGCCAGCACCACCATCACATCCGCGAGCGTACATTCGTGCTCGGCCTGGAGGCGGGCCACGACCTCGCTCCGGAAGCGAGGCCTGCTCCACCCGGCCGCCACGACCAGGACGCGCGAGAGCTCTCCCAGCCGCGTCGCCTCGAAGTCGATCACGGCCGCCTTGATGCGAGCCGCCAAGCCGGCGTCGGTTCGGGCATGGAGGGCGGCCCCCGCAATCGATCCGCTCGGCCCGGCCGTCAGGAGCGCCCCCGCCCCTATAAAGTACTCGTCCATGCCGAGATCTTGGCATGGACGAGTGCCAACTGGGTGGCGCACAAACCGGCCCCCTGGTTAGGTCTTGCGCCGTTTAGAGCGGATCTGGCGGACTAACGCAGAGAGCCAGAATGAGCGCCACTGCTAGGCTAAGCACAGTTGAAATCCTCCCTGTATGAAGCTGTCTCGGACCCAACCTACCGCACTCAAGATCATTGGGGCATAGTCAACATTCACTAGACCATCGCTGCATGGCGCGGTTAGATGATTCCCTCTTGGCGCGCTCGCCGGATGGCCTCGGACTTCCCGTGGCAACCGAGTTTGGCGACGGCGTTCGCAATGTGGACTCGGACCGTGCAAACGCTGCGATCCTTTCGTAGGGCAATCTCCTTCGGAATGAGGCCTTCATCCAGCAGCTTCAGCACGTCAACTTCGGACGGCGTGAGTTGCGTCCTCGGAACGCGATCCCACCTCGCGCTTAGCGCACCGTCGACCGCGCCTAGTAAGCGCGCAACGTCTGCGTAACCGAGGCTGCTCAGATCCACGATACCGTTTCTGACCCGGCGTTCGCCTGCATCGCTCCGATGTCTCAATCGCAACAATACGTTATGAACTGTCGTCGCAATGAGTCCTATCACCAAGTCATCGCCCGCCTTGATGCCCCGTAGGATCCGATCCGCATGCATCGCCCGGCCGTTGATCGCCTCCGCCAACGCTGAAAGCGCTTTGGCAATCGCAATCGATCGTACTCGGAAACGACCTGTAACGGTCGACGAGTTCAGTAGCGCTAATATCTCGCGCGTCGTCTTTGACGATTCTTCGCGCCTTTCATCGAGGGCGAGAAAAAGCGCGTACTCGCTTCCGTATACCACCCTATCGAAGCTAAAGGCCATCTGCGACCAACATGAAGCAACGAGCTGGTGGGCTTCAGCAAATCGCCCTTCCCAGGCGAGCCTTTCCGATCTAAAGAGCGATAAGAAGCGATCGGCTAAATCGTTTGTTTTTATTCCCGCCAGCCGCTGCTCGGTTGCGATGCTCCTTTCAACGTCGCCTCGGCGCATCTGGGCACTCAGCACCTGGAGAAGAGCGGTTTGAAGCGCGAAAGTGTCGCCTGCTTTAGTCGCACCATCCACTGCAAGTTCGGCATACCGCAGTTGTTGGTCGACGTCGTCTTCCTCGTGAAGCACCAAATTGGACAGCACTGCATTTGCTCTGCTTTCGATACTGTACAAATGCAGATCCCCGGCAACCTCGCTTGACAGCGTTAGTACCTCGAATGCTCGGTCGGCGATTCCGAGATGGTGAAAAGCTATTCCACTGTGGTGTAGGACTCTCGCGCGCACAACCTCGGAGTCGATCCCGAGGAGCAGCGGCTCTAGCCTCTCGAGGGTTGTCCTCGCCACCTCGAATTCGCCGCTTACTGCGGCCTTGCCGGCCATAAGCGATAGCGCCTCCACTCGACGCGCGGCGTCCTGCTCACAATCGTCGCCGACCGCACGCAAAAGTTCGGTAACATCGCCTCCCTGATTGGCGACTAGCGATGCGAGGCGAAGGCTCGTTATCGCAAATAGGTCGCGATTGTTTCCCGCTTTTGCCAAGGCACGTCGCAGGAGTGATTCGGCGCGTGCGAATTTGCCGGCGGTCGCCTGCAGCGCTCCTTGCAAAGCCAGGATCGTCGCGTTTTGGCGCCGGCTGGTCTCGTCCAGCGATTCTATAGCCCGCGCCACGATGTCGCCGCGAGCCCGCTCCAACATGTCGAACCCGTCGCGCTCGAGCAGACGAACGACGTCGCCCGGTAAGGCGGCGAGTACGTATGCCGCGATTGCGTGTTCGATGTCGCCGCCGGCCTCGAATGCACGCGCAGCCCGTTCGTGGACGCGCTGTTGTGCCTGCTTTCCGCCTAGCGCGCTTTGATGCCGCAAAAATTCGCGGAAGAGGTCGTGACACTGATAGGTGCCGGGCGATTCTTCGTAGACGAAGGCTGTGCGCTCACGCAACCTCTCTACGATGGGGAGCGCACGATCGAACCCCGCTCGCTCGAGCACCACGACGTTGATCGTCGGCAGCGCGATCGCCACCTCGAGAAGCGCTCGTTCATCTTCGTCGAGCTCGCTATAGACTTGCTCCGCCAAAAAATGGTAGATCATCTCACGCGTCAATGCGGAAACGTTGCGCAGGTCCGACGAGCGCATCGACGTCCGCAGCGCGAAGCTCATCGCCGCCGGCCACCCCTCGGTGAGCGCGAGCAGCTCGTTGAGCTCGTCGTCTCGCCGCGTCAGCCCGAGTCCGCTCGCGGCCGACCGAGCCTCGTCGAGAGTAAAGCGTAGCTCTTCTTCGCCGATCGCGAGCTCTGCGTCCCGATAGGCGAGCCACGTTCCGATCGGGAGGTTCCTCGTCGAGCGAGAGGCGATAATCCATCGAATACGCCCCTTCGAGCGCTCGATCAGGGAGCAGAGGAACCCGGCGACGTCCGGATCGGCGTCGGCCACGTGAAGGTCGTCTATGGCAATGACGCCGTCGAACGAGTCGACGTGCGCGTGCATCCAGCGCGCCAGATCGCCACTGCGTTTCGGAGACGGGGTCATCCGTTCGTACGCGCCGGCGAGCGCGTTGATCGCATGCGGCGCGAAATCGCGCAGCGCCTCGGCGAAGCCTCGTAAGAAGCTAAGAAGCGCCGAATGCTCGCCATGCAGCGAGAAGCGAACGTGCGACTCGTGCAAACTGTGCAGGTACTGGCGCAGCACGACGGATTTCCCATAGCCCGCCGGAGCAATCAACAGAGTAATCGGATAGCCGGCCGAGGCAGAGAGCCGTTCGACGAGGCGCGGACGCTCGACCGGTGCAAAAACACCGGCATCCACGCGCCTGCCGCCCTCGATAACGCGCACCTGATTTCGTTCTAGGGCTTCGGAACGTCGCCTTTCCCGATAAGCCGGCTCACGAAGTAGGCGAGCATTGCGCCCTCCCAGTGAAGGCGGGGGGCGAGCCACGCCCGTTGCTCCGGACACGTAATCTCGCCCAGCTCGACGACGAGGCTGCTCTCGCGCGCTCGAACCTGTGCGAACGCGTAATATTCACTCAAATTCTCGGTAAAGTTATCGCGCTGGAACTCGAACGGCCATACCGCGCCGTATAGCCTGCGCCACTCGCCGGCTGCGCGCGCATCCCGCTTGTGCGCATATCCAATTGACGCCCCGCTTCGGCACGGCGGATCGGACCCGTCGAAGTGAACGAAAAGTGCTGCGTCCACGCGATACTCTCCGTCGAAATCCGCGGGAAGCCGCGCCACCGCCACACCGTGTCGGCGGAGAATCTCGGTCGCCGCGTCGGCGACTACCGGTGTCCACTCGCGCTCGCCGGCCGCTCCGAGATTACACCGGTGCCGCGGAAACCTGGCGCAGCTCGCCGGCCGCCCTTCATGACCCGCTGAGATCAGCACGTCGTATTGCAACAACGCCGCGGCGAGCAGCAGGGCGACCATTACCAGCCGCCCGATGCGCCCCCGCCGCCAAAGCCGCCGCCGCCGGCGGAAAATCCGCCGCTGAAACCGCCGCCCCCGCCAAATCCGGAGCCGACGAACGCGCCGCCGGCCCAGACCGGCCAACCTTTCATGTCTTTCTTGGCCGCCTTCGGCCCCTCACGCATGATGAGATAGCCGTAGCGAATCATGCGAACCACCGCCATGATGACCATCCAGATCAGGAACAAGAACGTCAAACCGATCACAACGGTCAGGAAGGTCGGCACGTTGCCCTCGGGCGCGCTCGGCGCTTGCTCCGGCGGCGGCGTCACGCCCTTATATGCCGGCGTGATCGTCGTGAGCATCGCTGCGACTCCGCTCGACACGGCTCCGTTGGGATCGCCGGACTTCATTCGAGGCACGATGACATCGCTGATGATGCGATGCGAATCTGCGTCGGTCAGCGAGCTCTCCAAACCGTAGCCTACCTCGATGCGAACCTTGTGATCCTGCATAAAGAGAAAGAGTACCGCGCCGTCATCGTGGCCCCGTCGCCCAATCTTCCAATGATCGGCGGTCTCGCCGGTCCACGTCTCGAGCGGAACATCCCCGGTCGTTTGTCCGATCCACACGACGACTTGATGCCCGGTCGCCGTCTCATACGCATGCAGCTCGTTCTCGACCGCCGCGCGCGTGTCGTCGGAAAGGACGCCGGCGCTGTCGGTGACGTAGTGATCCGGTGTCGGCGGAATCTTGAAACCCTGAGCCGGGGTCGAGAGCGGCCATCCGATCGCAACGGCAAGCAAAACGAGGAGAGCGAGACGCGGTCTCACGGTCCGCTCTCTAATTCGGTCGTCGGAAAGTGCGCATGCAACGCCCCGCCTAGCCTGTTGACCACATAGATGATGCCGTCCGCTACCGCACCTCGCGCAAAGTAGGGCGTCGATTCCGCGACAACGTCGCTCCAAAACGCGTCGCCGACCCGTTCGTGTAACGCGCGATCGCCGATGATTGCGAAGCGCCGTGCCGCAGGAGCCACCAAAATTAGCGCGGCGTTCGCGTGCGCGTGCCGATGCAAGCCTACCCGCGTAAACTCACGTTTTGCGCGCTCGAATGCGTCGAGATCGCGGTCGGGGACGACGCGCACGCCGATGCGACCGCTGGTACCGTCTTCCGCATCGGCCAAGGCGCGCGCGATTGCCGCACGCTCCTCTCGCGTCACGGCGAGAAGTTAACCACCGGCGCCTGCGCCGCGCCCGGCTGCGCCTGGAAGTACGGCTTCTCGTTGAACCGATTACCGAAAAGGCCCGCAACGAACACCGTCGGGATCGTGTCGCGCTTCGTGTTGAACGCCCGCGCGACGTCGTTGTACTTGCGGCGCTCGAACGCGATGCGGTTTTCAGTCCCTTCGAGCTGGGCCTGAAGCGTCTGGAAGTTTTCGGTGGCTCGCAGCTGCGGGTAATTTTCGACCACCGCGAGCAGGCGCGAGAGCGCGGTGCCCAGCGAGTCCTGGGCGGCCGCGTACTTCGCGAAGTCCTGTGGATTGTTTATGGCGTTCTGCACCACTTGAGGTGAGATCTGCCCCACGCTGGCGCGCGCTTTTGCCACATCCTCGTAGGTGCTCTTTTCGAAGTTGGCCGCGCCCTTCACGGTCGCGACCAGGTTCGGGATGAGGTCGGCCCGCCGCTGATAGACGTTCTGCACCTGACCCCACTGCGCGTCGACGGCCTGTCCCAGAGAGACGAGCGAGTTATACGTACCACCGATAAAAAGAAACACGATGACGACGATCGCGATAACGACGATCGGACCGACGTACGAACGGCGCTGCTGCATGCCTGGCTGATGCGCCGCCGCGCCGCCGGTCCCTCTTTCGGCAGGCATGTGGGCCACCGCGCTTAACACCGCGGAGGTGCTGCGCGCGCTCCTCGCGGCGATTCCGGTCGTTGCGCTAACCTTCGCCGTGCCGCTCGTCAACCGCGTCGAGCCACGGTTTTTCGGCCTCCCCTTCCTCCTCAGTTGGATCGTGGTGTGGGTATTGCTCACGCCGGCATTTCTATGGATGATCGGGCGCACGGAGCGGCGCTGGTGAGCCACGCGGCCTTGGCCCTCGGCATCGTCGCGCTCATCGTCTTCGGCGCGATCGCGTTCGCGCTATTCAGTGTTCGTCACATCAAGATGGACCCCGCGCAGTACATCGTCGGCGGTCGTTCGTTCGGAACGATTCTCCTGTGGGTGCTAATGGCCGGCGAAATCTACACGACCTTCACGTTCCTCGGCATCGCCGGGCTCTCGTATTCGCAGGGTGCGCCCGCGTACTACGCGATGGCCTACGGCGCCTGCGCCTACGTCCTCGCATATTTCCTTACGCCGGCCGTCTGGCGCGTCGCCAAGGAGCACAACCTGCTCACGGGCGCGGACTTCTTCGAGACACGGTACAACAGCCGCGCGCTCGGCGTGAGCATCGCCATCCTGATGTTCGTGATGGTCGTGCCGTACGTCGCTCTGCAGCTCAGCGGCTTGCAGATGCTGCTGCACATCGCGGGCTACGGCGCGTACAATGCGACCGCGGCGGTCTGCGTAGCGTTCATCGTGCTCGCGCTCTTCGTCTTCACGGCCGGGTTACGCGGCACCGCGTGGGCAAGCATCGTCAAAGACATTCTCGTGCTGGGCGCGGTGGCGTTCGCGGGCATCGCGATTCCCATGCGCTTCTTCGGCTCGCCCGCCGCCATGTTCGATCGCGTGCTGCGACTGCACCCACAGATGCTCGCTCTGCCCCCCGGCGGCGCGCTTCATGGCACGGCCTGGTACGTTTCGAGCGCGCTCTTGTCCGCGATCGGCTTCTTCATGGGACCGCATAATTGGAGCGCGGTTTACAGTGCCCGCAGCGCCGACACGCTGCGCCGCAACGCCCTGTTCCTCCCCTTCTATCAAGCACTGATGACTCTCATGACCTTCGCCGGCCTTTCGGCTGCGCTCATTCAGCCTGGTCTCAAGGGCACCGCGGTGGACCAATCGTTTCTGCTCGTGGTTGCCCAACATTATCCGTCTTGGGTCCTCGGCATCATTGCCGGAGCGGGCGCGCTGGCGGCGCTCGTCCCTGCTTCTGCGCTGTTGCTCGCCGGCGCGAGCGTGATTACCAAGAACGTGGCGGGTGATGCGTTCGGAGTGGCGACGAGCGATGCGTCGCGCACGATGCTGACGCGCATCCTCGTCATCGTCGTCGCGCTGCTCGCGCTCGGTGTCTGGCTGACCGCGCAGAAAACGGTTGTCGAGCTGTTGTTGCTCTACTACAACGGCATCACGCAGTTCGCGCCCGGAGCGGTCGCCGCTTTCCTCTACAAGCGCGCAAGCGCGTTATCCGTCGGAGCGGGGATTGCCGTCGGGCTCGCGGTAGCAATCCCACTGGCGGCGCTCGACATTTCGCCATGGGGCATCAATGCCGGTTTCTTGGGGCTCGCTGCCAACGTCGCGGTGTTACTGCTCATTTCGTTCGTCAGACCGCGGCGGCGAAACTGATGCGATCGGCGCCACGATTAGCCTAGCCTCGAAATTGTCGAGGTTCTAATTCCCGTAGGAAGCACTGAACGAGATTCCGACAAACGTCCAGTTGCGCGCCGAGCCTCCGTGCGTGGCGTAGTTCGCGGTGATCCCATTGCCGGGCCAGACGAACGCGTAGAATGGGTTGACGCTCAGCGCGGCCGTCACGTTGTGCGTATAGCTCACGCCGAGTTCTTGCCCGTAGCCGAAGTTCGGAAGGCCGCCGCCGGAAGCGGGCGGCGTGGAGGGCGGGAGCGTGGTGAGGATGCTGTTGAGCTGATTCACGTTCGCGACGAGGTAGTTGACTTGCAGCGCGTCCTGCTTCCATGGCGAGAACGTGATGGACGTGTCGAAGTCGCGCAGGTTCGTGTTCGCCAGCACGGTCTGCAGCGCGAAGCCCGGCAGCCATGCGGGCACCGATCCGCCGAAATAAAACGGATCGAACCCGGACCACAGCACCGCGTTGGCGGGGTTCGCGCCGGACATGCTATAAAACCCGACGTTGAGGAGCGGACTCCACCACATCTTTCGAAAGTTGTATTCCGCTTGAACCATCCAGCCGTCCGCGGACAGGGACGGCTTCCCTTGGATCGCGTAGTCCGCCTGAAGCCAGAAGTATGGGTCTTGCGTAAACGGATGGAGCCGAGCCCGCAGTTCGTACGTCGACATCTGGTTTCTCGTGAGGATGTCAGACGTTGAATAGATGTATTGCGCTCCGAGGCGCAGCTGCCCGGGTGGATTCCAGACGACGTTGATTCCCGTGAGTCTCGTGTTGTCGAACACCGAGGGAGCTTCGCTCGGGCGCAGATAGAAAAACTGCCCGCTCAAATCGCCCTCGGTTGCCTTCAATAGCCCCGCCTGTAACCACGCGCTGCGTGGGCTCACGTACGCGGCGCCGCGATCGAAACCGTTGGTCGCGCCGTTGGCGAGCAGCATGCCGCCGCCATTAACGTAGTTCTGCTGCCCATACGAGCCATCGATCGTCGCGTCGCCGCCGAAGAGATGCGTGAAACGCAGTCCCGCGTACAGCTCTTCGGGGAGGCCATACCACGTGTGCGGGCTGCCGAAGTAGTCCGTGCCGATCGTACCGCTCTCCAGATAGGAGAAGCCTCCATACAGATACGCGTGATGCGCGAGGCGGTACGCGGCGCTGATTCCCGGCTCGACGTACGCCTCGGCCCAATCGGGATTGGACGGAAGCGTCGCGTTGATCGAGCCCGGGGGCGGGTGAAAGGCGTTATTCGATGAGACGAACGGTGCGAAGCCGGCGCTCAGCGAGCCAAGGACGCTGACGCGATCGGTCTCGTAAAGACGCGGAAGGCTGCCGGGATCGCCGGTCTGCAGGTAGCCCAGATAGCTTGCGCGCGCCTTGGCGGCACGCTGTTGCGCGGCCGTCCGCTCCTGTTCCGTGCGGGCCTGCGCGGCCTCGAGCTCGTCCTCTTCTTCTTCGAGCTCGCCACTTCGCTCGCGCTGGCGTTCCTTCGAATTCTTTGGCTCGGCGGTTTCCGTTTGTCCCGGCGTCTTCGTCGCCTCGTCGTACACGTTCTTAGGTTTGGTCGGACTGACGTCGCCTGCGAGCTGCGCCCGCGCAAAGCCGAAGCTCGTCGCAAAGATCGCAACGCAAAGCAGTGCCGTTCTCACACCCGCGTCAGCGCCTCGAGCGAAGATTGCGCAGATCCTCGCGCACTGCGGTCGTCAGTTCGTGATCGGGACCCAGTGCCTTCGCGCTGAGTGCCAGCGAGCGCACAATCAGCGGCTCCGCCTCGCGATATCGCTCCTGTCGACGGTGGATCTCACCGATGACCGCGGCGAAGTCCGCATCTGCGCCGGCTCGGCTAATGAACAGCGCCGCCTTGGCATCCGTCATTTCGAGGCGTCGATGATCCCCTGGATGCGCGCGGTGAGTTGCAGGCGACCCTGATATCGATTTGCGACCTCCGCCGGGAGAGCGGCGTCCGAAGCCGCGACTTTGTCATAGATCGCCTTCCAGTGAGGGCCCGCGAAGCCCGTGTCCATGCACGCGAGCTCCATCGCGCTCAAAAACGCCGTAGCTCCCTCCTTGGTCTTGGGCGCCGAGTGGACTAACCAGATCACGGCTGCACCAGTTCCGGCATCGATGCCGGCGTAGTGAACGATGGGGTCGTAGCTGGGCATCTGCGACGGGTCCTTACCTATCACCTCGATGCGAAACTTTGGACTCGTCTGGGCATCCTGCATGGCTTTGAGCAGCGCGGCAACGTCCTGACTCGTGAACTTGATGTCCGCGGCTGATTGGCTGGCGGCAGGTGACGGCGCAGTCTGCGCACCTACTTGGCCGGCCAACGCCGTCGCCGCAAAAGCAAGGATAACGCAGCCAACAAAATATCTCATCGATCGGCCCAGCTCACCCTTTCGCCTGGCAAGGAAAAGGCCCCGCCGTGGCGGGGCCTTCGGCCTTCGACTGCGCGCCCTTGGCGCGCTCAGGATGACATTCGGAGGCTATAGGTCTTCGGGGTTGATGCCCTTCAGCCGATCGTACTGCGTCTTCTTGGGCGACGCGTGCGGGTTGGCGTGGTCCTCGTACTCGCCCTCGTACTGCACGGTCAGCGGCTCGCGATTACGTTCGTACGCGCTCACGAGGCGGCTCATCCCGTCGCCGTTTCCGCCGCCCATCACTTCGGCCAGTGCGGCCTCGTCGGCGGTCATCGTGGCATACGGCATCTCGTACTCGTGGCGTGGGCGGCCGTCCTCGTCGACGTCCTGGCCTTGCGGCACGATGTCGACGTTGCGATACCGCGACATGCCCGTCCCCGCGGGGATGAGCTTGCCGATGATCACGTTCTCCTTGAGGCCGAGCAGCGGGTCGTACTTGCCCTTGATGGCCGCGTCGGTGAGCACGCGCGTCGTTTCTTGGAAGCTCGCCGCCGAGAGGAACGACTCCGTCGCGAGCGACGCTTTCGTCACGCCGAGCAGCACCGGGTTCGCAGTCGCCAGCTCCTTGCCGGCGGCCTTCATACGCTCGTTGGCCTCGTTGAACTGGGCCGCTTCGACCAGCTGGCCGGGGAGCAGCATGGTATCGCCGCCCTCGACGATCTTCACCTTGCGAAGCATCGATCGAACGATCACTTCGATGTGCTTGTCGTTGATGTCGACGCCTTGCGAGCGATACACTTTCTGAACCTCTTGAACGAGGTAGTTTTGCAGCGCCGTCTCGCCCTTCACGCGCAGGATGTCATGCGGATTCAGCGAGCCTTCGTTAAGCTGGTCGCCCGGCTCCACGCGCTGGCCCTCCGCCACCATGAGGTGCGTGCCCGGCGGGATATCGTACTCGTGTTCCTCGCCGGCGCTATCTACTACGTACACGACGCGCTTGTTCTTCTCGTCCGCGAGCTTGATCGTGCCCGCGACCTCGACAATCGTGGCCTGTCCCTTGGGCTTGCGCGCCTCGAAGATCTCTTCCACGCGCGGCAGACCCGTGATGATGTCCTCGGTCGCGACGCCGCCCGTGTGGAAGGTCCGCAGCGTGAGCTGCGTGCCCGGCTCGCCGATCGATTGCGCGGCGATGATGCCGACTGCGGTACCGATGTCGGCCTTGGTCCCGGCCGCCAAGTCGCGTCCGTAGCACATCGAGCAGACGCCGTACTTCGAGCGGCACGTGAGCACCGAGCGAATCTTGACCTCGGAGATTCCCACGTCGAGCAGCGCCTTAGCCTTTTCTTCGTCGATCTCGGCATTGCGCGTGACGATCGCGGTCGTCGGACGCTTGGGATCTAGCCGGATCTCCTCGGCCGCCCGGCGCCCGATGATGCGGTCCGCCAGCGGCTCGATGATCTCTTTTCCGGCTCGAATGTCGCTCACGACGATGCCGTTGGTCGTGCCGCAGTCCTCTTCGCGAATGATCACGTCCTGAGCGACGTCGACGAGGCGGCGCGTCAGGTAGCCGGAGTCCGCCGTGCGCAGCGCGGTGTCCGCAAGACCCTTGCGCGCGCCGTGCGTTGAGATGAAGTACTCGAGAACCGTCAGGCCCTCTTTGAGCGACGCTTTCACCGGGATCTCGAGGATCCGGCCCGACGGGTCGGACATCAAGCCGCGCATGCCTCCGAGCTGCTTCACCTGCGCGATCGAACCGCGCGCACCCGAGGTCGCCATCATGAAGACCGGGTTGAGCGGGTTCTGCGACGACTGCATCGCGGTCGTCACCTCGTCCGAGGCCTTCGACCAGACGTCGATCGTCTTGTTGTACTGCTCGTCCTGCGAGATGAAGCCTTGCTCGTAGAGGCGATGTAGCTCGTCGACCTCGTCCTGCGCCTTACCGACGATCTCGTCCTTGTTCGCGGGAACGATGACGTCGTTGATCGACACGGTCGTCCCCGAGAGCGTCGCATAGTGGAAGCCGAGGTCCTTGATCGCGTCCAAGAAGCGCGCCGTCTCGGAGTTGCCGTGCGTGCGGTAGCAATCCGTGATGATCTTTCTCAGGCCGCCCTTGTCGACGATGCGGTTGACGAACTCGTGGTTCCACCGCTCGGGGAAAGCGCTGTTGAAGATCACGCGCCCGACCGTCGTCTTGATCAGATCGCCGTTCCAGCGAACGTAGATCCACTCTTGCAGGCCGATCTGCTTGGTCTCGTACGCCATCACGGCTTCCTTGCCGTCGAAGAACGTCGGAATCGCCCCGGCAGCATCCGCCGCCGGCGCGTTCTTCCTCTTCCTGCGCTCGAAGCGATCGGGGTCGTCCGGAATCGCGGCCTTCGCCGGTCCGCTGTATTCCTCGCGTTGGAACGTGAGGTAGTAGAGCCCCAGGACCATGTCCTGGGTCGGAATCGAGACCGGATTACCGTACGCAGGAAGCAAGATGTTGTTTGAGGAGAGCATCAGGATGCGCGCCTCGGCCTGCGCGCCCGCCGAAAGCGGAAGGTGCACGGCCATTTGGTCGCCGTCGAAATCGGCGTTGTACGGAGTGCACACGAGCGGGTGCAGGTGCACGGCCTTACCCTCGACCAGCACCGGCTCGAACGCCTGGATGCCCAGACGATGGAGCGTCGGGGCGCGGTTGAGCAGCACCGGATGCTCCTTTATGACCTCTTCTAGTACGTCCCATACCTCCGGACGCACGCGCTCGACCATGCGCTTCGCGCTCTTGATGTTGTGCGCGAGCCCACGGTCGACGAGTTTCTTCATCACAAACGGCTTGAAGAGCTCGAGCGCCATCTCTTTGGGCAGACCGCACTGATGCAGCTTGAGCGTCGGGCCTACCACGATGACGGACCGGCCGGAATAGTCGACGCGCTTGCCGAGCAGGTTCTGCCGGAAGCGTCCCTGCTTTCCTTTTAAGATGTCCGAAAGCGACTTGAGCGGACGATTGTTGGGCCCCGTGACTGGACGCCCGCGCCGCCCGTTATCGATCAGCGCATCGACCGCCTCCTGCAGCATGCGCTTCTCGTTCTTGATGATGATCTCGGGGGCGTTCAGCTCGAGGAGCCGTTTCAGCCGGTTGTTGCGGTTGATGACCCGCCGATAGAGATCGTTGAGGTCGGACGTCGCGAACCGGCCGCCGTCGAGCTGAACCATCGGCCGCAGCTCGGGCGCGATCACGGGCACCGCCGCGAGCACCATCCACTCCGGACGGTTGCCGCTGGCGAGGAACGCCTCGACGACCTCGAGCCGCTTGATCGCCTTCAGCCGCTTCTGTCCCGTCGTTTCCTTGAACTCTTTGCGAAGGTCTTCTTGCAGACGGCGCAGGTTGAGGTCGCGCAGCAGCTCGCGGATCGCCTCCGCGCCCATACCCGCCTTGAACCGGTTGCCGAACTTGTCACGCGCTTCGCGGTACTTTTGCTCGGAGAGAACCTCGCGCTTGGTCAGCGTCGTGTCGCCCGGATCGATCACGACGTACGCCGCGAAGTAGATCACTTTCTCGAGCTGGCGCGGCGACATGTCGAGCAGGATGCCGATGCGGCTCGGGACGCCCTTGAGGTACCAGATGTGGCTAACCGGCGTCGCGAGCTCGATATGGCCCATCCGCTCGCGCCGCACCTTCGCGCGCGTGATCTCGACGCCGCAGCGATCGCAGATCATGCCCTTGAAGCGGATGCGCTTGTACTTGCCGCAGTGGCACTCCCAGTCTTTGGTCGGACCGAAGATCTTCTCGCAGAACAGACCGTCGCGCTCGGGCTTGAGCGTGCGGTAGTTGATCGTCTCGGGCTTCTTCACTTCCCCGAAGGACCAAGCGCGAATTTGCTCCGGCGACGCGAGGCCGATGCGCATGGCGTCGAAGTTGTTGACGTCGATGAGATTCAAAAGGAAGGGACTCCGCTTGCGCCCCCTCGTGGCCGCCGCCTACGCAGGGAATCGCATCTCACGTCGTCACGTAAGGGTTCCCACCGCCGCCGCTGGCCCGGGGCACGGCCATAAAGTATAGCACCTCGGTCCACCGTCCTCAAGCGGCCGGGGGCTAAACTCAGGCCGCGCCCAGCTTGCCGGGTAAGCGTATGCCATGATTATAGGAATCGTTGGCTCCGATGACCGCGCTCGGGCGATCGGCCGCCTCCTGAGCAGCGGCGGACACAAGATAACGTTCGGCGACCCCGGCGCAAAGGATCGTGCCGGCCAGGCGGCGGCCGCCGTCGGCGCGCAGAGCGAGCTGCCCTACGCCCAGGCGATGAAATCCGACCTGCTGGTTCTCGCGGTGCCGCGCGAACAGGTGGACCGTGCGGTGGCGGCGGTAGGTTCGGGTGCGGACGCCGTCATCGTCGATGCCGTCGAAGGCGAACGCGGCAGCGCGACGCGCAGCGGCGCCGAACAGCTCGCGCACAAGCTCGACAGCCATCGCCTCGTGCGCGCGCTCATCAACATGCCGCAGACAGGCTCGAACATTCAGATCTGCGGCGACGACGACCTGTCGAAGGTGCTGGTCGACAAAGCGCTGCACGCGTGCGGCTGCGTCACGACCGACCGCGGACCGTTGTCAAAGGCAACGGAGCTGGAGGCCCCGGCGTAGGGGCCTCCGCTTCCTTTACTTCTTAGAGGAGCGCTTGCGCGGGACTTTGCCGCCCGCGCGGCGCGCCTCACTCAGGCCGATCGCGATGGCCTGTCTGCGGCTTGTGACTTTTTTCCCGGAACGCCCCGACTTGAGTTGCCCGCGTTTCATCTCGTGCATCGCGCGCTTGACCTTCTTGCCGGCCTTGGGCCCGTACTTGCGCGTGGTCTTCTTGCGTGACCTGCTCTTTTTGCGCGACGCCGTCTTCTTTCGCGACGTGCTCGGCTTACGTGAAGTGCTTTTCTTCTTGCGCGTTGCCATGAGACTTACTCCTCTACGCTGCGCTGCTAAATGCGCGCGCCTCGTCCGGTGAGCAGGTTGATGATAATCAGGATGATCACGACAACCAGGATGAGGTGAATTAGACCTCCGCCGATATGAATTAAGAATCCGATCAGCCACAGCACGAACAAGATCACGATTATCGTCCAGAGCACTCCCGCCATGTTTTCTCCTCATTCAGCGGCCCTTCTCGTGGGGCCGCGAGACGCTTTAAGGGGTATCGTTCCCCAATGGGCCCGAACCGAACCAGCCCTTCCATGTCCGCGATGCGAAAGAGCGCCTCTCCGACGGAATCCGTCCCGCGACAGCGTATTTATTCCCCAATAACGGACATGAAGCAGGCCGAGGAGCACGAGTTCAGCCACCCTCCGATTACCGAGCAGGCCGTCGCATCGGTCTCGGCCGTCGTGGCGCGGATGGCAGATGCGCTGTGGCAAGCCGATGCATCCGGGCGCGTCAGCTCTATCACGCTCTGCCGGCCCGCCGTGTCCGCTATCGCCGGCGCACTCGACGAGGCCGAGCTCCAACAGATCGAACAGTTGTGGCGTAAGAGCGTACGCTGTGCCGAGCGTTTTAGCACGACCTTCCACGTTCGGAGCCCCGCCGGATCCTCCGCGCGTAGCTTCGTCTTGCAAGCGATTCCGGTGCTCGGGCGACGCTGCCTGCTCAGCTGGCCAGCGTCGAAGGAGCATCGTTGAGCGCCGTTTACCGCCCAGCCGATTCGGACGTGCGCGTCGGCGGCGACTGGTATGATGCCTTCGAGCTCGACAATCGCCGGGTGCTGCTCACGGTCGGCGATGTGACCGGCCACGGGCTACAGGCCTCGATCGTCATGGGAAAGCTGCGCCATGCCATCAACGTCATAGCGATGTACGAGCGCAATCCAGTGCGAATTCTCAACGCGGCGGAACGAATTCTGCTTCGCCGCTTCCCGGGCTCGGTCGCCACCGCGTTCGTCGCAATCCTGGACCCCACGCAGGGTACGATCACGTATGCAAATGCCGGGCACCCGTATCCGATCCTACGGCGTCGTGACGGCGCACTCGATGAGCTCAAGGCCGAAGGCCTCCCGATCGGGCTACGTTCCATCGGCGAGGAGGGCAGCCCGGTCACCAAGCGTCTCGACGACGCCACCCTCTTGGTCTTCTACACGGACGGCCTGACCGAGGCCACTCGCGACCCACTCGCAGGAGAGAAAACGCTGCGCCAGGCGTTGAGCAGCGACGCCGTGTTCTTCGTCGGCAGCCCGGCACGGTTCGTCGAGAGCTTTTGCATGCGCACGCAATCGCCGGACGACGTCGCGATCCTCGCGCTGAACTTCGTACAATCCAACCGCTGGACGTTCGATTCACACGACTGGCGCGCCGCTCGCGTCGCACGGCGCGAGTTCTTGGCCTGCATCGAGGCGGCCGCCGCGCCCCAGAGCGATCTCAAGGCCGCCGAGCTGATCTTCGGCGAGCTCGCCGCGAACGTCGCGCAGAACGCAGCCGGGCCGGTCGAGATCGCGCTCGACTGGCGCTCCCGGCGCGCTGTCCTCCACATGATCGACCGCATCGTTACCGAGCACGGACGCGGTCTGTGGCTCGTGCAGCGGCTGGGCGCTCAGCTCGACGTGGAGATAGTACCGGGCTTCGGCACCCATATCGCGGCCGTTTTACCTGTCACTTCTCGGTGAAGTCGCCCTAACGAGCCGCGATTGCGGCGTCTAGTTGTTGACAGTCGGCCGTCAGCGTCGCGGGTCGGGACTGGTATGAACAGGATGTGGCCAACAGCGACGAAGAGAGCCCTTGATGGAACGGGGGCCGGCTTGGCGTAACGCCGCGGACGCCTGGTTCAAGCTCCTCGCGGCGATCGCGATCGGCTACTTCTTGCTCGCGCAGAGCGTGGCCATACTGAAGGACTTCAGCGGCATCGCCGTCGTTCTGGTCGGCGGCGTTCTGTTGGCGTATTTCGTGTATCCCGCGATCGCCTGGCTCAACCGCCGGCTTCCCCTGTGGGCGGCGCTCTCGATCGTGTACGTCAGCGGGCTGCTGATCGTGGCGGCCGTCTTCTACCTATTGGTGCCGCCAGCGGTATTGCAGATCGAGGGGCTCGTGCACGACTCGCCGATCATCGAACGATCGGTGCGCGGCTACGTCGAGGGTCCGGACAACCCATTCTTCACGATCCTACCCGCGAGCGCTCAGGGCTGGATCATTAAGCTGCCGACCCAGGTCGGCGCCGACCTGCAACGCAACGCGATCGCGTATACCTCCAGGGTGGTCAATGCGCTCGAGATCATCATCGGCATCGGCGCTTTGGCGATCGCCATACCGGTGGTCTCGATCTACATGCTCGCCGAGTCGGCGACCATCAAGCGTTTCTTCCTGCAGAGCTTCCCGCCGCACTCGCACCGGCGAGTCGTGGCCATCCTGCACGACGTCGATCAGGTGATCGGCGGATTCATTCGCGGCCAGATCGTCGTAGCGGCAGTCGTCGGCACCCTCGCCATCGTCGGCCTCGTGATCCTGCACGTTCGATACGCCGTCATTATCGGCGTTTGGGCTGGCATCATGGACGTCATTCCCTACATTGGGCCCATCGCCGGCGCCATCCCCGGCGTCATCGTCGCATTGATCTTCAACGGCCCGGGCGCCGCGATCGGCGTGATAGTCGCCTTCACGGTGATCAATCAGCTCGAGGCGCACCTCCTGGCGCCTCGCATCGTGAGCGGCAGCGTGAAGATTACGCCGCTGGCGGTGATCTTCGCACTGCTGATCTGCGCGAAAATCTTTGGGTTCATCGGCTTAATCGTCGCCGTTCCCCTCGCCGGAATCGTCCGCGTGCTCCTCACGCACATGTTCCAAGAAGACGCGGTAACCGACGCGCAGCTCAAGCCGGGCCTGACGCAGGCGCCGCGTTCACAAGTCGATCCCGACGCCAGTGATTCTTGACTAGGGCTTGACCCGCTCAAGCTCGATGACGGAGAATCCCAACGCATCGATGTCGATCGCGAAGCCGCGTTCCAGGTCGCGACCGTCCAGGTTTTCGTGGCGCACCCACTCCCCCAGCATGCTCGTGAAATACCGGGCGTGGTAACGCCCGGGTAAAGAGCGCGTGAAGCGCAGCGGCGTCGTGACGGTTCGTTCCGCGGTGTTGCCCATGAAGATGACGAGATCGCGCCCGCGCCGCAGGGCGATCTCGGTCACGTCGTCGCCGAGACGAAGCAGCGGCGTAACGTCGTGCACGTAGAAATGATGCGCGCACTCGGTCGCAAACTCGAAGTTTGCGTAGAGCGTCGGCTCGGGGAGCCGCACGATAAACCAGCTCAAGCACATTCCTCGCAAATGCAGGTTACGGACGCCGAGCCACTTCCAGTTCGGTGCCAGGCGTGGATTACACGACAAGCCGCGGCCGCGCAGCTCTAACCCCGCGGCTCCCTCGATCGCAGACCAAACGTAGCGCGGCGGGTACCACGGCGAGAGCATCATGCCCTGATTGGCGAGCGTTTCTCCGTGGAGCCACTCCGAGAACTGACCAGGCACGGTGTTGTTGCGGCCGGGATCGCGCGAGTAGTGCTGGAAGCTCGCGCCCAGCGCGTAGGCCATGAACGCCGGATTGAAGCGCGCCGCCGCCAGCCCGAAGATGAAGTTCATGCCGACCCACACCCCGCCGAGCAGCCCCCAGCTGCGCGTGGGGCTATATTCGAGATCGTCGCGCGGCACGGTCCGAATGCCGGCTTCGGTCCAAAACGGAGGTACGCTGAGCCGGCTGATGATGCGGGCAGCCGTGTCGTGGTCTGCGACGCCGAGAAAGACCGGGAACAGCATGTCGGACGTGACGTTCGAGCGGGGCGTGCCGTCCACGTCGATGTTCAGGTAGTAGAGTCCGGTCTTGGGATCCAAGAGGTGGCGGTTGATGGCCTCGCGCAGCGCCGCCGCTTCCCGCTCGTAGCGGCGCGAATCGTTCTCCTTTCCGACGAGGCGCGCCATCCCGGCCATTGCGACGAATGCGGCGTAGCATTCCGAGTTCACCTCGGTCGAGGCACCCGAGATCCGATAGTCGTCGATGATGTTGCGCCAACCGACGATGCCTTGCATCCCGGTTCCGGTCGACGTACACCAGACCAACCCGCGTTCGTCCCGCTGCGACAGCAGGTAGTCCGCGGCTCGCTTTACCGCCGCGTACGACTCGCGGACGAAGTCGGAATCTCCGGTCGCTAGATAGTAGTGGCCCACGGCCAAGATCATCAGGGGCGTGTCGTCGTTGACGTTCAGCCCGTAGTCGTTGGACTCGCCATTGCGCACGTCGTAATATTCAACGATCTTACCGCTGCGTTGCGCGTGACGCAGGTACCAGCGCACAGACTCACGCGAAAATGCGGGCATGACGTAATCTGACCCCAACGCGAACGAGGCCGTGTCGCGGGCCACGCTGTTGTTCGAGCGCGTCGGGTCGTTGACGAAACACCAGCCGGTCGGCGCACACAGTTGCGTGCGCAACATGTTCGCCTTGGCCCAGAGCACGCCGCGGTTGACGTTGGTATCCGGCGTCACGACCACGGCCTGATCTAGGATCTCTCTATAATGGCGGCGCGTCTGCGCGTGAGCGTTTGCGACCGAGGGCGCGCTGCGATAGGCTCGTCGCACGTCGCGCGCGCCCCGCGCCGACGCGACCATCGTGAACCAAAAGCGCCGGCGCGATCGTGGCGCGAGGCGGAGCCGGTGATGAAAGAGCGCGATGGGTTCGCTCCCGCCGGCCTCGATCCGGCCGGAGAGCCGGCCTACGAAGTGCGCGCGGTTCATGGCGCCGTGGTCGTCCGTCACTTCAAAGCTCGTGAGCGGTCCCGACGAGCCGATCGCCCGCGCGGCGTTCGGCGCCGAGGCATTCCACGCGACGACCGCGCGAAGATTGCTATCGAATACTGCGCGCACGTCGCGCTCGGTCGTGCCGCGCAAGAGCGCCCCGGTCATGCTGTCCAGCTCGTGCGTCTCGCCCGAATCGTTACGAATTTCGACGCGGAGATAAGCGGTCAGGGGATCGACAAGGCTACCCACGCCGTAGCGATTGAGCACGAAGAGCGTCTCGAGCACCGTGACGCCGTCTTCGATCCGATACTCGTACTGCTGGCAATCGGGATAGATCAGAAACTTCCCGCCGATCTTGACGCGCTCCGCGCCGGTCGGGCCATCCCAGAATTGGACCGAAACGCCGGCCATCACCGTCTCGCCGAGATCGGTAGAAAAGAGTTTTTCGATCGCTCCCGAGGCCTTGATGACGATCGCGCCTTTGGGGCCACCGAGCGTGCTGCCGACGGCGAGTTGCGAATCGTCGATCTCATAAACGGCGATTCGCTCACCGGAACCGTAGACGCGCGCGCTCACGCTGCGGTCGTTTGCCGCACCTGAAGGCGCGCTCCTCCCGCAGGGCCAACTGTAGCGCGACCGTGTTGATGCTCGGAATCGAAACGTCGTGCGACGACACCGCGGCCGCGATCGTGCGCGACGGGTGCAGCGTGCTGTCGAGCGTCGCGACGAATCAGGATGCGTTCCACGCCAAGTATGGCGGGATCGTTCCGGAGATCGCGAGCCGCCGCCACGTGGCGCTGCTTTCCGCCGTCATTGAAGACGCCCTCGATCGCGCCGGCGTCGAATATGCCGGCATCGACGGCATCGCGGTGACGCGCGGTCCGGGCCTGATCGGCAGTCTCGTGGTCGGCGTCGCGGCGGCGAAGGCGACGGCGTTCGCTCTGCGCAAGCCGCTCTACGCCGTCAACCACCTGCACGGACACGTCTTCGCAGCTTTCCTCGATCGCGCGGAGACGCCGCCGTATCCGTTGCTGGTTCTGCTCGTGTCGG
The DNA here is from genome assembly GCA_963752825.1 of Vulcanimicrobiota bacterium. Lineage (GTDB taxonomy): Bacteria > Vulcanimicrobiota > Vulcanimicrobiia > Vulcanimicrobiales > Vulcanimicrobiaceae > Cybelea. The sequence continues at coordinate 2,833,299 of CAVVZF010000001.1, forward strand.
GCGGTCACTCGCAGCTCGTGGCCGTCGAGTCGCCCACGGCAATGCGCGTCCTCGGGCGCACGCACGACGACGCCGCCGGCGAAGCCTACGACAAAACGGCGCGGCTTCTGGGCCTCCCCTATCCGGGAGGACCCGAACTCGACCGCCTGGCGCGGCACGGAAACTCGCGGGCCTATGCGTTTCCGCGCCATCGACCAGCGGCCGATTCGCTCGATCTTTCTTTCTCTGGCCTGAAGACGTCGGTGCGCTACTTTTTGGAAACCGAGGCCGGCCGCGATGCGAAGGCTTCCGACGTCGCCGCGTCCTTTCAGGCGGCGGTGGTCGACGTGTTAATGGCGCGCGTGCAATCGGCTTTCGAGCGCGGCCGCTACAACGCAGCCGTTCTATCGGGCGGCGTCGCCGCCAACTCCGCGCTGCAGGCGGCTTTTCGATCGTGGGGCGAACGCCACCGCGTTCCCGTTTTCGTCCCACCGCCGAAATACTGCACCGACAACGCCGCCATGATCGCGGCCGCCGCTTACCATCAAGGCGACGCGGTTCGCGTCGACCCGCTCACCCTTACCGCCGACCCGAACCTAGAGTTCGAGCTTAACTCGTCACCCCGATCCCGACTCTAAATAGGCCACGTCGGCGAGATCTTGCGGACGGGCAGCAGCGTTCTTGTTCGCGATGAGCTCGGCTTTCCCGATGTACCACACGTGTAGGCTGCGGACCAATCGGCTCGCCGGACGGTTCATGGTCGCGGGCGGCTTGCTCCTGATCGCGACGAGCTTCGTGCCTTCCGTGGCGCCTCCGGCGCTGATCGCCGTCGTCATCGGTATCGCCGTCATCCCCGCCACGTACGCATACGTGCTCTACAAGCGGATCGAGGGCTTCGACTCGTAAAGGTCCGCGCGCGTTGGCGGGAGGTCGACGTGGCCGTCTGCATGCGGCCGTGCCAGCAGTGACTGGTAGACGCCGATCCGCCCGACGTTGAAGCCCTGCGCGCTGCCCGCCATGTAGAGCCGCCAGAGGCGATAGCTCTGCTCGCCGGCGGCGGCAATTGCAGCGTCGCGATTCCGCTCCAGGTTCGCCACCCAAGCGCGCAGCGTCTTCGCGTAGTGCTCGCGCAGACTCTCGACGTCGCGCACCTCGAATCCGGCCCGCTCTGCGAACGCTAGGGATTCCGAGATCGGAATCAGCTCGCCGTCGGGAAAGACGAAGTGCTCGAGAAATCCCGTCACGCGGCCGCCGCGTTGCCGGCCGCTCCGATCCGCGATCGCGTGGTTGAGGAACAGACCGCCCGGATTCAAACTCTCATATGCGGCGCGAAAGTACTCCGCGACGCGCGCGCGACCCACGTGCTCGAACATTCCGACACTGACGATCTTGTCGAAGCGCTCGCCCGTCAAGTCGCGATAGTCGCGCAGCTCGATCCGCACGCGGTCTGCGACGCCGGCCGCGGCGACTCGCCGCCGCGCCTCGTCGCACTGCTTCTCGCTCAGCGTTATCCCGAGCGCACGCGCTCCGAAGCCCTGCGCCGCGCGCACGACGAGCGCGCCCCAGCCGCACCCGATGTCCAGAAGCCGCTCACCGGAATGCAAGCGCAGCTTGCGCAGCGTGTAGTCGAGCTTAGCCGACTGCGCGTCGTCCACGGATGCCGCGCCCTCGTCCCAGTAGGCACACGAATACACCATGTCGCGATCGAGGAAGCTGCCGTAGAATTCGATCGGTTGATCGTAATGAAAACCGATCGCGGCGCGGTCGCGGGCGCGCGAATGGACCCGTCCCCGCAAGCGCGCCTCACGCATGCCGGGTGGCGTCATCTTCGGCAGCCGCGACAGCAGTCTCAACAGTCCGAAGAGGCGCCGGCCGCGCGGTGCACCCGTGCGATAGAACGCGTCGACCGCGGATTCGAGGTCGCCGTCCACATCCAGCAGTCCCGCGCCGAAGGCTCGCCCCACGGAGAGATCAATCGGCGGCGTGAACGCCGCGCGCAGCGCGCCCGGCGCATTGACGCGCAGGGTAAAGCGCTCCGCCTTTGCGGCGGGAACGCGCGTCCCGTCCCAGAGCTCGATGCCGAACTCGCGCGCGTAGGCGTCGCCGAAGATGGCGCGTAGCACCGCGACGGCGATCCGCGCGTGCGGATCGCGCGAAGCGAAGCGCTCAGCGCTCAAACGCGACGATCTGATTCGCCTCGCGGTGGTTGGTCCAGAAGCGCGCGCCGTCGTAGGAAAGCGCGCGCGCCGCAAAGGGAATGCGCGCCAAGTCTTCGCTGCGATTCTTCCCGTCGGCCGGCACCTTCGTGAGGAAATACTCCCCGGCTTCCTCGTCGTCGGTCGACACCAGATAGAAGGCGCCGTCCACGTAGCATTGTCCACACACCTGATGCGGGAGGCCGATCTCGCGGATCACGTTGCCGCGATCGTCGAGCCCGAGGATGCGCCGGTTGTACCATTGACTCACGTACAGCCAGGTGCCGTCGTAGCTCAGCTGCGAACCGGTGCCGTCCGGGCAACGGAAGGAATCCTGCGTCTTGAACCCGTGTCCCGGAACGAACCGGCGCACGACGCGATCGTCGTCGTCGCCCTCGCCGCAGATGACGCGCAACTCGTCGCCGACGACCGTCATACCCCAAGGCCTCCCGGGTACCCTGTCCTCTTCGATGACCGTCCATTGCCGCGGATCGATCGCGTAGAGCCGGCTCGTTTCGATCGAGCCCATCCAGAGCTTCTCGCCATCGAAGGCGATCGATTGGGGCCGCGGCGCGGGCGAGGGCAGCCGCAAGGCTTCGGTTACGTCACGCACAGTGGAGCCCAAGTTCTTTTCAAAGAGAACGAGGCCTGCACTTTACAGGCCCCGCGGTTTCTTGCGTATGTAAGCTACTCGTTACGCCGGTATCGTTCCCGAAATCCCGGCGCCTCAAACAGCGGCCGCGAAAGGCGGCCGAATGGCGGGTTCCTCGTCGTCGTCCTCGTCGTCGTCGTCGTCGTCCGGCGAGATCTGTTCCAGGACGCAATAGATCTCGCGGTACATCGCCGCAATCTCGCGGCCGACCTCCTGTCCGCTGCTGGCCGAAGAGTTTTCGAGCCAGCGATCGACGGCGGCGATCGTGAGGTTCATCGCGATCACGTCATTGCCCATCACTAAATTCCGACCTTTACGGTGAGCCAGTACTGACGGAATGGGAGACCGTACTCCTCGTTGCTCTGTTGCAATCCGCTTGTCGCACCGCCTTGGGCCGCAAGGCCGTAGAAGTTCTGCGGTATGTAGACTCCGTAACCGATGTAGCCGTACTGCTGCGCGACGCTATTGAAAATATTATTGATGCCGAGATTTACCGACACCTGGCCGCTCGTCTTCGAAATGCTGGCGTTAGCAAACCAGAAGGGATTCCGGTTCCACGAGTTGTTAGCGCCGATGTACGTCGCGTCGAGCCGCGCGCCGATGCCGTGGTTGTCTTGGTAGTAGACCCCAGCCGTCCCCTGCCGCAACGGGACGCCGTAGATCTGGCCCCCGTCCAGCAGGTTCGTGTTGGCGATCAGGATATCTTGTGGAATCCCGACGTAGGCGGCGGACTGCACGTCGAACGCCGCGTTGATGCCGACGTTGCGTGTGATCCCGACGTTGGTCGAAAGCACGATGCCGCGGTACCGCGCCGAGGACGCGTTGTAGGTCGTCGAAAAGGCGAGGTTCTTTTCGGTGGGATTCAACCCCGGGCACGAGCTCAGCCGCTGCAGGGCCTTGTCGATGTAGTTCTGCGGCACCGTAATCCCCGGGAAGCCGATGATCGAGACGTTCCCGTTCAGCAGCGCCTGGCTCTCGAGCGACTGATAGACGTCGGCCTGAATGTTGGTCGTGGCGTTGAAGCGGTGCCCGTAGGCGAGCTCGAGATCTCCGGCGGTTTCGGGCTGCAGCGTCGGGTTCGCCACCGATGCGATCGAGACGAGCGCGCCGGTGCCGCTCGTCGCCGGCGGACAGTTGATGCTCGACGGCGCGCCGTAGATCGGCGGCGCAAAAGCGATCAGCGACGGATCGGGTTCGCTGTACGAGCGGCCACCCGTGAGCCGGATGACGTCGCTCGTATCCGGCCGATAGATGAGCGAAACGCGTGGATCGAAGTGCGTCGAGCGCGTGTCCAGCGAGCGCTGGATCCAGAAACTCCCAAACGCGGAGAACTTGTCGTTGGGCTGCCACGCGTCGCGCACGAAGTAGCTTGCCGTCGCGAGATAGAGCGGCGGATTCGTCCCAAACGTATTATAGGTCACGCCGTTCGGCAGCGAATACGGAAACTGTCCGTTGGTGTTGGCCTGATGCAGCCAGCTGTAACCGAATCCGAAATCGTTCTTCGACATCGCGAAATCGTCGCTGAGCAGGTAGCCGCGGTTGCCGTACAGGTCGAGGTAGTTCGGTCCCGGACCGTAAGGTCCGATCGCCGCGCCCGGCCCCTTCTGCTCGTTGTAGTTGTACGCGTCGACGAAGCCCTCGAGCGTGATCGTTCCCGCGCCGAGCTGCTGCGTGGCACGCGCGTCGTAGTCTTGGTTCCCGAGCGTGCGCCAGCGGTCGATGCTGCCGCCGAACGGCCCGTAGAAGTTTACGGCGTATTCCGCCGGCGTCATGCACGTGTATCCCGCCGGATTGTTCACAAGCACGGTGATGCTGTCGTGGCACGTGCGTGGCGTGCCGTTGACGAGGATCGTGTTGCGCCCGCCGGCCGCCTTGATCGCCGCGAGCGTCTGCTGAGCGCCGTAGAGCACGTAGGGGTAGGTCTCGTAGTCGTTGTCGCCCTCGCCGGTCGAGTTCGACCAGTCGTTGGCCGAATACGCCGTGAACTGCAGGGTCGTCTTCGGCGAGAAACTGTAGATCAGCTTGCCCACGAAGTTGCGTTGGACGTATCCGCCGCTCACCGGATAGTAGTTGACCTGGTTGTACGCGTTGGCGTGCGTCAAGTCGGGCGGCGGCGGGCTCGCGTCGGCCGCCGGGCGATACGGCGGGCCGATGCCGGGGTTGACGACGCTGGTCTGCAGCAGCGCGGTCTGCTGGATGTAACCGCCCGGGAAGTTGCCGGTCGTGCCCTGCGAGCCCCACGCGATCGCATAGCCCAGCTTGCCAATCGTCCCGGTACCGAGCAGCCCGGTCATGGCCTTGTTGTTACTGCCGACGCCCTGCGTGACCGACAAGTGATTTTCCTGGGTCGGGTTGATCGTGAGGAAGTTCACCGCGCCCGCGATCGTCGTCGCGCCGAACAAGCCGGTCGCACCCGACCCGAAGACTACGTCTGCAGCGCTCAATCCCCAGAACGGCGAGACGTTATAATTGTAGCCGTTACCGAACGCGCCGATCGGGCCGATCGGATGTCCATCGAGCAGCGTAGCGGTCTCCGTAGAATCGTAGCCGCGGATTGACAGCGACATGTCGTCGCCGACCGATGAACTCGTCGACGTGATAACGCCGGGAACGGTGGTCAGCACGTCGCCTAGGCGTTGGAAGTTCTCGCTCTGAAGGATCGACGTGTCGATGTGCGTGTTGATCGTCGTCGTCGTCTGCAGCGCCATCCTGCCGCCTGCCTGGACGTAGCCGATCTGCTTGAGGCCCTGCCGTTGCCGACTGATCGCCATCTGAAACGAAACGTTCGTGGACTCGCTGGTCACGAGGAGGTCGGGCGTGAGCCGCGTCGACTCGTATCCGTTCGCGCGGATCAGCACGACGTACGTCTCCGGCATCATGCCGTGGATGCTGAAGTTGCCGCCCGCGTCGGTGGTCGCCGTGGCGATTCTCTGGCCGCCTCGATCCAGCTCGACCGTGGCGTTGGGTACGGGCAAACCGCCCTGCGTGTCGAGGATCCGGCCCGATACGGTGACTCCGCCGGCCGCGATAGCCGGCGCCGCCGCCAATTGCAGGAACAGAAGCACAAGCAGAAACCGTGCAGAGCGCATGTTTCGACAATGGCGCACGAATCTTATGAATGCCTTATGCCGCCGTTAAAGAACCCCATAAGAATGCGCTTCATCTTGCGTTCATATCGGCGCCCTACGATGAACGGATGCTGTTCCTCCTCGCGGCGCTGACGCTCGCGCCTTCGACCGTAGCCGCCGGCAGCGAGGCCGTGCTCGCGGCGCTGCGCGCCCGCGTCAAGCACGTCTTCATTATCTATCAGGAGAACCACTCATTCGATAACTACTTTGGGACCTATCCGGGCGCCGACAACCTCGCATCGCCCGAGGCGCAAGCCCACGGCTTCCGGCAATACGATTCGATCGGCAAGAGATGGGTAACGCCGTTTCGCATCACCGATCCGGACACCGAGTCCCCATCCCAGGCGCGGCCGCTGATTTATGACAAGATGCACGGCGGCGCGATGGACGCGTTCGTTTCGGCGCAGGAACGCGTTTCGCAGCGCAAGTTCGGCGCGCAGGCCGCTCGCGACGTCGGCCTGCTGACGATGGCGCACTACGACTGCGACACGATTCCCTTCCTCTGGAAGTACGCGCGCTCGTTCGTGCTCTACGACCGGATCTTCAGCGCGATCGTCGGCCCGTCCACGCCGTCGGCGATCGAGCTGATTGCGGGCCAGGCCGGCGAGACGCAATGGGCGCGGGATGCCCGGAGCGCGACCGCGGCGAGCGATGCGGGGCCCGGCGTGCCGGTCACCAACGATCTCGATCCCGCGTATGGTCCGTATTCCGAGAGCGACAAGCAGCTGCAGATATCACAGCAATACGCGACGCTGATGCTCGCGCTGGCCGGCGTGGACGCTACCCAGGCGACGAACGAGACGCAGGGGGTCGCCCAGGATCTCGGTGCGGTCGTGACGAGCGGACGTGCGCCAATCCCATGGGGCTGGTATCAGGAGGGCTACATTTCGCCCACCCAGGCGCTGCCAGGCTACGAGACGCATCACAACGCGCCGCAATACTTCGGGTACCTGCGGCAGAACGACGTGTTTTGGAAGAACGAGCACGAGGTTCACGCCATGCTGCAGGCGCTCCAAGACGGCACGCTCCCGGCCCGCGGCATCTTCTACATCAAGGGCGCCTCGCAGAACCGATTTGGGTGGAAGCCGGCGAATCCGGACCCATACGTGCAGGGCCACTACCGGGGCGACGACGATCACCCCGGTCCAGGCGATAGCGACGCGCAGGTCGGCGAAGCCTTCGTCGCGACCTTCGTCAACGCGATCGCGCGCAGTCCCTACTGGAACGACTCCGCGATTATCGTCACATGGGACGATCCGGGCGGCTACTACGATCACGTCCCGCCGCCGCAGGCCGGGCAGTGCGCCGACCAGCGGCCCTGCGGCGATGGCCCGCGCCTGCCGCTGATCCTGATCTCGCCCTTCGCCCGCGACGGCGCCGTCGTGCACGATGCCGGCGATCAGACGTCGATCCTGAAATTCGGCGAGACGCTCTTCGACGTGCCGCCGCTCGCGTCGCTGCCCGATGAAAAGACGTATCTGCCGCGCGGTCCGCGCGACGCCGATCCGTCCCTCACCGATCTTCTCGGCGGCTTCGATCCGGCGCGTCTGGCCGGCGCCGCCGCGCCGATTCCCGCCGCGCAGGCGGAGATCGCGGATTCGGTCGTCAATGCGTTTCCGCCGGCGATGAGCTGCGCGGCGCTGGGCATCACGCCCGCCACGCTGACGAACGCGCCGTCTGCGCCGCCGCCCGGTTTCAACCCGCGCCCGCAACGGGCGCGCCCGTCAACGTAAGGAGCTCATCCATGCCGATCACGCTAGCCGCACCCCCGCAGCGCGTTCAAGTCTTCAGCGGGTTCGATTACGTCACCGTCGACGAAGCGCGCCATCGTGCGTATGCCGCGCACACGCGCAGCGACCGTCTCCTACTCGTCGACACGCGCAGCGGAAAAGTGTTGGCGCAGGTCGACGTCGGGCCGATGCACGGCGTCGCGGTCGATCCGAGCACCGGCGCCGTGTTCACCGGCGACGGCACCGATCGAGCGATATCCAAGGTCGATCCGTCCTCGGCAAAGGTCGTCGGCAGCGTCGACGTGCCCGGCGACATCGATGCCATCGCGTACGATCCGTCGCACCGGCGCATCTACGCCGACCAGGACGGCGGCGGCTCCGTCTATGTGATCGACGCGGTGACGATGAAACAGATCGCCACGATCGCCATGCCCGCCGACGATCTCGAGTCGCCGGCGGTCGACCCGATGACCGGCGTGCTGTACCAGAATCTCGCCAACGGAGGCGGCTTCGCCGTCATCGACCCCGCGACGCTCAAGGTCGTCAAGGTGGTCAAGACGCCCCAACTGCGGGACAACCATCCGCTCACGTTCTCGCCGTCCGCCGATCAGGTGATCGTGGGAGGCGTCAACGGCGTACTCTCGGCCTACACGGCGGACGGCGCGCATGTTGGCGACGTCGCCGTACAGCCGCGCATCGATCAGTGCGGCACCGGCTCGCGCGGCGACCTGGTCGTCTGCGCCGGGCGCGGCGTCGTCACGGTGATCGGGGTCAAGAACGGCGCCGCCCCGCGGGTCGCCGGGCGGCTCGACACGGGCCACGCGGGCCTGCATACGGTCGGAATCGACGAAGCGACCAACGACATCTGGGTCGTCTACTCCGACCCGCGGGGCGATTGGGTCCAACGGCTAAAGTGGACCCCGTGAGGGTCCTGGTCATCGAAGACGACGAACCGTTGCGCGCACTGGTTCGGCGCGGGCTCTCTGAGGACGGGTATGTCGTCGACGCGCTCGCCGACGGACGCGATTGCGACGAATACCTGGCGACGGCAAACTACGACGCGCTGGTTCTCGATCTGAACCTCCCGCGCGAAGGTGGACTCTCGATCCTGCGCAGGATCCGCGCCGCCGGAAACCACGTTCCGGTGCTCATTCTCACCGCGCGGGACGGCGCGGCCGACGTCGTCGCCGGGCTCGACGCGGGCGCCGACGACTACCTCCGCAAGCCGTTCGCCTTCGACGAGCTCGGAGCGCGCCTGCGATCTCTTGCGCGCCGTCCGCCGAATCGAATCGACACGATCCTCAAGATGGGCGATCTTAGTTTTGATGCCGAGACTCGCCAAGCCCGTCGCGGCGAACGTGACCTCATGCTAACGGCAAAGGAGAGCCTCTTTCTGGAGGTGTTGATGCGCAATGTCGGCCGCACCGTCACGCGGCGGATGCTCGAGGACCGTCTATGGGATCGCGACAGCGACCACGTTTCCAACGTCCTCGACGTCTACGCGCGCCGGCTGCGTAAGAAACTCACGGAAAACGGCGAGCCTCAGCTGCTGCACACGCTGCGCGGACTGGGCTATCGGCTCGAGCATCCGGATTGAGCGTCCGCGCACGCTTTACGATCACCGTCGCGACGATCGTCGCCGTTACCGTCGCACTGTTCGCGACCCTCTCCATCGTCGCGCTCGACCGTACGATGCGCTTCGGATTACAAGGCCGGCTGCACTCCGACGCGCAGACGATCGCCACCGCCGTCGACGTCCACGGCGGCCGCGTCTCGCTCGACCCGAGCGATCTGCGTGCCCTCGGGACGCTGCACGCCGACACGCCGTTTGCGGTGTACAACGCCGCGGGCACGCAGGTGGGCGGCGATCCGTTTCCCGCCGGTGCGGCGCGCAGCGGCCTGCAGACCACTAGCGTAACGGTCGCGCGCGACGGCCGAACCTACGGCACGGTCACCGTCTGGCAAGCCGCCGCGTGGATCGATGAGTTCGCTCGCGACGCCGCGATCGTTTCCATCGCTGTCGGTCTGCTCCTAATCGCGCTCGGCATCGTCGTGTCGCGCCGCGTGGCGGCCCGCGTCCTCGCGCCGGTCGGCGAAATCGCGTCGCTCGCGGAGCGGATCGAGGGCAACGACCTCTCCGGCCGCTTGCGGGCGGACGGCAGGGACGAGCTCGGGAGACTGTGCGCGTCGTTCGACCGCATGCTAGACCGGCTGCAGTCGGCGTTTTCACGCGAACGGCGCTTCGTCGCAGACGCGTCGCACGAGCTTCGCGCACCGCTCGCGGTGCTCCGCGCAGAGACCGAACTCGCGCTGCGCCGCGAACGCACGAGCGACGAGTACCGCGCCGCGTTGAGGTCCATCGCCCGCGAGTCGGCGCGCTTGGAAGAAGTGATCGACGAGCTGTTGGCGGCGGCGCGCGCCGAGGTCGATGCCCGCCAGCAGCAGACGCTCGATGCCAGCGAGCTGGTGCGCGATCTCGGCGAGCGCGTAAGCCCTGCCGCCGCCACGCGCGGCATGATCGTATGCGTCGACACCCCGGGAGAGGTGCTCGCCCGAGCGAATCGCGCCACGCTCGAGCGCGCGTTGCTCGCAGTCGTGCACAACGCCATCGAGTACGGTCGCCACGATGGAACCGTTCGACTGCGGACGTTTCGTAACGCGAAAACGGTCACGATTGAGGTGTCGGACGACGGGCCCGGCTTCTCCGCCGACGCCTTAGTGCACGCCACCGAGCGCTTTTGGCGCGGCGACACGGCGCATCCGCGCGGCGGAACTGGCCTCGGGTTGTCGATCGCCCGGACGATCGTCGAGGCGAACCGTGGCAGCCTCGAGCTCGCGAACGCCGCGCAGGGCGGCGCGATCGTGACGATCGCGCTCAGCGCCGCGTAATCGAGAAACCCACTCGCTACTCGCCGGAGGGCGCGAGCAGCTCGGGCCGATGCTACCCCAGCCGCATGAACGCTACATGAAGATTAGGGAGCCGGTGAGGCGGGCGCGTTACCGCACAAGACGGCGCTCGCCATGACGGCCTTGGCCGCTTCGTTCTCGCGCGTTTGCGCCTGTGAAATGGTCCAGGTCAGCGCGTCCTGCAGCCGCGTTACCGGATTGTAGCCGAGCGTCAAGCCTGGGATCGACGCCGGATCGATGGTGTACGGATTTGGCGGAAGCCCGGCGTAGTTCGGATTGGCGGTGAGCGGATCGGGACCGGGCGTCGAGATGCTCGCGTTGCGGTTGTCGGGCTGACTGATCGAGCTGATGTAGCCCTCGTCGGCATGCTGCAGATCCGCCATCTGCTGCGTGTCGACGAACCCGCTGATGATGTCGAGCGACGCGTTCTGCACCGCCAGCGCCTGCAGCAGTTTCGCGCGGATGTCGCTCAACCGCTTGTCGTCGTCCTCGCGACCCGTTCCCTTGGTGAGCTGCGGGCTGTCCAGGATGGTCTGGATTGCGATGATGTTGTTGGCGATCGGGCGGATCAGATTCTCCATCCCGAGCAGCGCAATGTTCTGCGACATGTTCGACGTGCCGTTGCCGGGATCGCGGTTGACCGGATCGGTTTTCGTGCCGGGACCCGGCCCGTCGAGCGAGGCCGCGTTGTATTGCTTGAAGTAATCCGGGCCTTTCTTGATCGTCGTGTCGTTCTGAAGCATCATGCCGATCGCGGGCGCGATGCGGTCGTGCAGCTGCGCGCATAAAGGACGCGTGACGATGCGGTAGATCGTCGGCGGCGGCGACGGGCTGGCGCCGAGCGCCAGCACGCCCGCCAGCATGGCAAGGGCGGCTTTCAAGGCATGTATCCTTACTGCCAGGACGCCCCGCGACCCCTGCCTGTGACTGTTAGACGTACCGCTTGAGCCAATCGAGGATGAGGTTGAGCCGCTCTACGCGATGGATCGGCGAACCCGTGCGCGACAGGTCGTGGTTTTCATTGGGAACCGCGACGTATTCGACCGTTCGCCCCAAGATCTTCAACGCCGTGTACTCTTGGAGCGTTTGATCGATGGGCGCGCGCGTGTCGCCGTCGGCGTGGAGGATCAGCAGCGGCGTGTGCACGTTCGCGACGTACGTCAGCGGCGAGAAGCGCGCGTAGTCGGTGCTGGCCGGATCCCACGGTGGCCCCCAGTTGTAGTAGCCGCCGCCCAGCCCGTTCTTCGCCGCGAAGTCGGCGGTGAGGTTCTCGGTCCGCACGTTGCTCACCGCGCGCTCGGCGACCGCAACCTTGTAGCGATCGGTGTGCGAGATCACCCACAGCGTCGCATATCCGCCGTACGAGCCGCCAAGCACGGCGAGTCGCGTCGCGTCGACGTCGGGGCGCCGCACGACGGCGTCCATCACCGCCTGCACGTCGGCGAACATCGCGTCGCCGTAGTTGCTCTCGAGGGCCTCCTCGAACGCATAGCCGTGCCCGGTGCTCCCGGCGGGATTGGGAAAGACGACGTTGTAGCCCTCCGACGTATAGAGCTGAAACTCGTGGAAGAACGTGTCGCCGAACTGCGTTTCGGGACCGCCGTGGATGTTGAGCAGCGTCGGATGTTTCGCTCCGGGCGCGCCGCCGGTCGCGGGCATGAACCAGGCCTGCACCGTGAATCCCGCAGGGTCTTTCACCGCGAACTCCTGGGGCTGCGATAGCGTGACGCTCGCAAGGTAGGCTGCGTTGACGTTCGTGATTTGGTGCGGCGCACCGCCGCTCACATTGGCCACGTAGACATCGGCCGGATGCGTGGCGTCGCTATATAAATAGGCGACGCTGCTGCCATCGGTGGAGATCGAACACGACCACGCCTCTCCACGCGCCGGGGTAATCGCGCGCACCTCGCCGCTTCCCAGGTCCAGCATGCGCAGGTTCGCGTAGCCGGGACCGTCGGCGTTGACCAGCGCGCGTTTCCCGCCCGGCAGCCGCCAAGCGCAGAAACCGCCGCCTTCTTTCATGTCGGCCAACAACGTGTCGCCCCAGGCGACGGCGTTGCGCTCACTAACGACGCGCCGGCCTGTCCCGTCGAGGTTGGCCGCGACGAGCGCCGGCCGCTCCGCGGCGTCCTTGACGTCACCGCTCAGGAAATACACGCTCGTGCCGTCTGCGGCGAAGAAGACGCCGTTGTTGGCCGGCAGCGGCGACGCGACTTTCCGCGTGGAACCACCAACGGAAGGAATCGTGTAGACATCGCTCGGTCCACCGTCGACCGAATCGTAACGCAACGAATCGAACAAGATCGTTCGATCGTCGGGCGACCAGTCGTCGAAGTTCTCGGAGTACTTGCCCGACGTCAGCTGCTTTGGATGCGACCCGTCCGCGTTCACTGTCCAGATGTGCTGGTGCTGCTGGTAGGTATAGCCCTGACCGTTCGCCTCGAAGAACAGCTCGTCGATGACCGCGATGTCGCTCTTGCGCTGCGAGCTCTTCGGCGTGAAGCCGGCCCTGGCGAAGTCCACCTGCGCGTTGGGGGCCGGATCCGTCGCCGTTACCGTCAGGGCGATGCGGTCGCCGGCATGGTCGACGACGGGCGCCGACACGCCGTCCGCGATATGCGTGAGGCGTGTTATCGCGCCGCCGGCTAACGTGTAGCGATAGAGCTGCGGCTTCTGCTTCTCCACCGTCCGCACGAAGACGAAGCCGCGGCTATCCGGCATCCACGCATAGTCGCCGTCGCCCAGGTGGGCAGTGATGTTGTGCTTCAGGCGGCCGGTCGCTACGTCGACCAGCTCGATCGAGCGGTCGTACGTGTCTTTGGGACCGTTCATCCGCGACGCCTCCACCAGCACGAGGCGCCCGTCCGGCGAGATCGCCGCGTTGCTCAAGAACGTGAGCTTAAAGAGGTCCTCTGGCGCAACCGGTGCCGCCGACGCGGCAAAGGGATAGAGCACGCAAGCCAATGTCACGGAAGCGAAAAAGCGCATGCCCCTGATACCGTGCCTGGCTCCGAACGGTTTCACGTCCCCTTCTCGCCCCCGGCGTAGAAGATTAGCTTGAAGATCGCCTGCGGCATCGTGATCAGCGTATTCGGATTACCGTAGGCGGCGTAGATCTCGGCCCGGCGCAAACGCAGGTGGTACGCAATCGAGATGTTCGAGCACGAGCCTTCGCAATCGCCGCCGCCATTGGGCTGCGGCGGAAAGCCGACGACGCGCCGTACGCCGATCGCAAACGACGAGTTTGCGCTCACCTGATAGGCGTACGCGATCTCCTCGAACCATTGGATGTTAGGCGATCCCATGCGGAAATATTGGGCCGTATCGTCGAGCGTGAGCGTGAGCGCGCCACGGCTGCCGACGCGAATCGTCGAGTTACGGAACCACGTGTCGAGGCGACCGCCGATGCCGTAGTTTCCCGTGTACCATTGAATCGACGTCGGCGTCGCCGACGACCCGTGGGTCGGAAAGTTGTTGAGGTTATTCTGCATACCGCTATGATACGTAAGGCTAAAGCCGGCGTTCTGCGAGATCGGCGTGAGGTCAGAGCCGAAGCGCCAGTAATCCGATCCCGAATAGAGCTGAAGGTCCACCGTACTTTTGGTCAGGAAATCCACCAGCACTTGGTTATCGCTCTGCGCGATGCCGGGAGTCGTGCTTCCTTGGTAGCGGTCCACGAAACCCGAGATGCCGATCGACGATAAGAAATCGCTGGGCGCAAACGTCCACACCCGCGCACCGTAGAGGCCATAACCCCGAATGCCCGGATGGGAATCGAAGCCGTCGACCGGGTTGAAGTAGCTCCCAACGTCGCGGTATGAGCCGAAGAGCGCATACTGCTGGCTGATGAAGCCGCCGCCCGCGTCGAGCCAGTTGCCTTGCGAAGGATCGAGCACGTTGGTTCCGCGGTCGGTCGCGTAGTTCGCGTACGCCGAGAGATACTTTCCGTTGAACCAGCTCACGCCGCCCTCGTTCGATACGTCGACGACGCCGGGGACGTCGGCAACCACGTGCTGCAGCGCCGCATTCCAGTGATTGTCGTCCGACGTATAGTTCAGCGCCTCGGCGGAGTCGTTTCGGCTGTCCCCGATTGCATCGTATCCGGCTAATCCGAACGCACCCTCCTTCCCTTCGAATGCATAACCTTGAGACGGCGTGGGAATCGCCGGGGTGTAGAGGATCGTTCGAAATCCGTTGCAGACGTCGCAGTTGAAGTTGTTGTAATACGGCGCGGCCTGGGTGAAGAACGGCCGGACTTCCGAGTAAATGCGCTGATAGACGGTCGGCGAAATCGATTGCTGGTCGATCTCGACATTCGAGTAGTCGGGGTGCAGCGTGCCGAAAATCGCCGCCGTCTGCGTAACCGGAATTGAAAAGTCGGTCCCGACGCGAGACGTGCTGCCGCCGATCGAGGGGCTCGCGATCTCGCCCAGCGCATACATGCCGATGCGCGGCCTGGGCAGCGGCGGTTTCGCAACCAGCGGTACGTCGAGCCGTCCGGCGCGAGCCGGATCGTCCGGATTGGTTTGCGACTGATCGTACGACCAGACGTCGAGTTCCCCCGTCGAGCGTACGTAGCGCACGAACTGCACGCGCCACGTCCCGGCATGCGCGCCGTGAATGACGCGCAGCGGAATGGCCATCGTCACGACATAGCCGCCGGAGGTTGCCGCGCCGCGCGATTCCCATGCCGGCGCGAAGGCTGTGTTTTCGCTCGAGGCTTCGTTGTGGGCGCCGTTCGGGTTGGATTCGAACTGGTATTGAAAGCCCGCCGGGCCGGTCGGCCAGAGGTCCACCCAGACGGCATCGTCGGTCCAAGCGATGCCGCCGTTGATGTTGCTGCCTCCCGCAACCGTATCGTCGCTGTGTTGGGCGGCCATCACTGGTTCGCGCTGTTGCGCGTCGAATCGGACGTAGAGATACTTACCGTCCGTAATGACGTGTACCATCGTCCCGTCTTGCGACGCACGCGCATGACCGACGTCCCACTTGAGCGGGGCCGACGTGGCCTTGTTCCACGCGTCTACTGAAACAGTTGGCTGCAGCGAGGGTGCAGTCTGCGTCACCGCCAGCGTTACGGTAACCATCAGAGCAGAGCGCCGTCGAGCGACGATTTCGCGTAGCGCCGCAGCGTGGCCGCGTCGACCGGTTCGCACGGGCTGGACTCTCGGTGGCCGCGGCAGATCAGCGCCCCGCGCAGGTCGGCTCCGTGCACGTCCGCCCCCCGAAAATCAGCGCAGCCGATCCACGAGTTGTTGTCATAGCAGAGCTTCGCGTTGCGCAGATCGGCGTTGCGTAGATCCGCGCCGGCAAAGTCGTCGCCTTGCAGGTCCGCGCCGCTGAAACGTACGCCCTGGGCGCGTGCGCTGCGCAGATCGCTGCCCGGAATCGAAACGCCCGAAAGATCCCGCCCTTCGAGCACCGCGGCGCGCATCTCGCAGCCGGCACAGTGACCGAGCAGTCCGCGGATCTCGACTTCGCCCGCGTCGCTCAACACCTCGCGGAGATCGACGCCGGCCAGCCGCGCGCCGGCGAAATTTGCTCCGCGAATGCGCGCGCCGCGCAGGTCGACGCCGGATAGCTTGGCGTCGCGGAAATCCGCTCCGCGCAGATCGGCGTCGCTAAAGTCGGCGCCCGCGAGGTTCGCGCCGCGCAGGCTCGCGCCGCGCAGGTCGGCGCGGGCGAAGTCGGCTCCGACGTACGCGGCGCCCGAGAGATCCGCCCCGTGCAGATCGCGGCCGGCGAAGGAGCAGCCCACGCAGTTCAAGGGTAGTCCGCTGCCCGCCGCTGCGACGGCGAGGCCGAAGAGTGCGGCTAGTATCGCAATCATTTCGGTTGTTCTCCATTTTTATGACATCGAGAGGACGCAGGGAACCAAGCCCCGCACCGCGAGGCGGATTTTTCAGCTAGAATTGATGGCTAGAGCGCTATGTTAGGGCGGCGGACTTCGTCGATTCGAAAAGTCGGTGCCGATCATCTTGGCCCTGGAGAGGTCAACGTGATTTAGGTCGACGTGCCTCAGATCGCAGCCGTTGAAGGTGGTACCGGTCAAGTTGGCACCATCCAATCGCGCGTTGCCGAAATCGATTCCGGTGAGCTGCGCGCCGGAGAGGTTCACGCCGCGCAGATCCGCGCCGCTGAAATCGTCTCCGTTGGCGCGGACGTTCGAAAGATCCAATCCAGCCAAGTTCGCCCGCCGGAAGTCGCAGCCCGTGCAGCTGTTCAGCACGTCGCGCAGTTCGGACGATGCGAGCAGCGCAGCCGTGAACTGACATCCGGACAGGCGCGCCCCGGCGAAGTCGACGCCCGAAAGATTGGCGCCCGAGAAATCGCAGCCCGTGAGACGCGCGTTGCGGAACGAGGCGCCGGTCAGATTCGCTTTTGTGAAGTCGACGCCGTTGAAACTACCGCCGGAGAAGTTCGTTCCGATCAGGTTCGCGCGGCTCAGGTCGACGCCGGTGTAGTTGACGCCGCGCATGTCGCGCCCCGACCAGTTGACGCCGCCGAAGTCGCATCCCGAGCAGTTGCTTGCGCTGCCCGATGCCGCCGGACGCCCCATCGCCGCGTTGATATTGTCACGCACCTGCTTCGAGACGGTCTCGGCGAGCTGCTTGGAGTCGTAGCCCGGGACCGTGACCCTCGGGACGCCGGGAACATTCGGGACGCCGGGAGCCTTTGGAACGCGCGGCACGGCGACGCTTGGAACCGTGTTGCCGGAGCTTTGGGAATGCGGCTCAACGGTCTGTCCGGGGGCCGGCGTTGCCGCAACCGCCACGCGCACCTCGCGCACGATGGTGCGCGTGACTTCCCGAGCGGGAACCGCGGCAGCGTGGGTCGCGTTCGCGGCAACCCTCGGTGCCTGCGTGGCGGCTGTCGTCTGTACGTTCGCGACGTACGGAGCTGCGACCGACGGGGCCACGACGCCGATGACCAAAGCGAGCGCGACGACGGCGGCGATCGCCGCGGCCGCCGGCGCGAGCGAGAGATTCGTCGCGATGTTGCGCCCCGCGCCGAGCAGCCGTTCGATCCGCAGCGAGATGTGTTTGCGCGTCGCGAACACGCCCGGCGCGGGAATCGGATGGCGCGGCCAGGTGGCGCGCTCGGCCATCTTCGTGAGGCAGAGAGCGTACGCACGAACCGTACCGACGAACGAGAGCACCCAGTCGTCGCACGCGACCTCGCGCTCGAGGTCCAGCTGTTGACCGATGAACTGCGCGGCCGGATTCCAACCCAGCAACGCGATCAGCAGCCGCTGAAAACCATTGCTCCAGTCGTCCGCGCGCCGCAGGTGCGCGAGCTCGTGCAGGCAGATCTGATCGACCTCGCCCTGCGACAGACGATCCAGCAGCGTGTGCGGCACGAGGATCATCGCGTCGAAGAGTCCGACGGCCACCGGGACGTCGGCGTCGTCGCTTACGCACAGCCGCACGTCGCGAGCGCCCTTGTTCGCACGGGTCCACTGCGGCATCGCGTCGCGATACTCGACGGGCAGCGGGAGCGCGTCACGCTTGAGCCGTTCGAGACTCACCAGACCGATGATTAGCCGGACGAGCGCGTACGACGCGAGCAGGAGCCACGCGATGAAGACCGCGACCGCGAGGGGCGCAGGCATCGTCACGCGCAGGCGCTCGGGGACGCGCGCGACGCGCGCCGCAGCGGGTCGGGACTCGGGCGACCGCGCCACACGCTCGTTTCGCGCGCCATGCCATGGAGAAACACGCGCGGTCGAGACCGCCGCCGGCGCGGGCCGCGGAACCGCGAAAAACGAGAGCGTGGTAGCGATGGGAACGACGAAGGCCGCAACGAGGGTCGCGCTCCACACGACGTAGCGCGTCGCCGCGTTGATCCGTGGCCACAGACGCAGAAGAGCCCAAATCGACACGACGAGCAGCGCGTCTTGCCAGAGCGCGTTGAGCACGATCGCCGACAGCACGCTCGCGACCGTCACGAAAGCCTGCGGCAGACCCATCACTTCTCGCCCTCCTCGTATTGCTCGATCAACGCCTTCAGGCGTGCCAGTTCGTCGCCGGACGGGCGCTCGTTCTCGATGAGACGGAGCGCCAGGCTGCCCGCGCTGTTGTCGAAGAAACGCGACAGCACGTGTCCGACGGCATGACCGGCGGCGGCTTCCCGTCCGAGCAGCGGCCGGTAGATGAAGGCGCGGCCGGCCTCGTCATGCGCGACATAGCCTTTGCGCTCGAGGATCCTCATCGTCGTCAGCACGCTGTTATACGCGATCGGAGGGGGCGGCAGGGCGGCCGTCACCTCGGCGACGCTCGCGCGTCCGCGTCGCCATAACACCTCCATGAGGCGCAGCTCGGCCTCGGTCAGGGTGGCGGAGCGTCGTCGTGCCATTGCGCCCGCCCTCTAGACCGTCGGGCCCCAGCCCTGGAACAGCCGTGAGGGTGCCATCGGCTCGGGCAGCCGCACCCGGGTCCGGGAGCTGCGGGTGAGCTCGCCGCGTGAAGAATCGGTCCTGTAGGTCATGTCGTCTCCTTGCTACTCCTAAAGATTTAGTTGGATGGTAGCGCATCCTGGCGGGTCTGTCAACTAAATATTTAGGAATGCGGGAAAGACGGCACGGTCTGCCAATAACGGAGGGCTGATTCATCGCCGCTTCCGTTCCGAGGAGAAGAGATTGTTGTCAACGGCGCGCCTACCGCTCGCCTTCCTGACCGTGGGCTTTTTGGCCGCGTGCGGCAAGGGGACGCCCATTACGAGCGGCACGGCGACGCCGGCCCCCACGCCGACTCCCGCGGTCACGGCCCAGTACCCGATACCCACCGCGTCGAGCGACCCCGTCGGCATCGCGCTCGGCTCAGACGACAACCTGTGGTTCACGGAGTTCAAGGCGAGCAAGATCGGGCAGCTCAATCTCCAGGGACAGATCTCCGAAAACGTCACGCCGTCACACAACTCGACGCCCAACGGCATCGCCTCCGGTCCTGGGCCGAACCTAAACGTCTGGTTCACCGAAACAAAACTCGCGAAGGTCGCGCAGATCACCGTCAACGGACCGCCCTACACCGAGTACACCTTCCCCAACGCCGCCGCTCGACCCGTCGGCATCGCCCTCGGAGCGGACGGCAACATGTGGGTAACCGACACGGGAACGAACTCGGTGTGGCGCGTCGAGCAGATCAAGAAAAAGCCGTTCGTAAAATTCACGCAGTTCCACCTCACGGGCAACGCGCAGCCGCTGTCGATCACCAACGGCCCCGACAGCGCCCTATGGTTCACCGAGTCCGGTACCAATGCGATCGGACGCATTCCCGTGAGCGGAAAACCGCTCTCCGAGTTTCCGGTGACGGCGGGATCCGTTCCGATGGGAATCGCGCCCGGCACGGACAAGGCGGTGTGGTTTATCGAACAGCACGCCAAACAGATCGCACGAATGTCGTTGACCGGCAGCGTCACGGCGACCTATTCGCTCGGCACGCAGTCAATGACTCCCGATCAGCTCGTGCAAGGAATTGACGGAAACTTCTATTTCACGGACACCAAGCTCAACAGGATCGGGCAGTTCTTCTTCAAATCGCACCGCGTGCTGTACTATCCGATTCCGACGGCGAACTCGGGTCCGACGGCGTTGACGCTGGGCAACGACAGCGAGGTCTATTTCGTCGAAACTCTCGGCAACAAGATCGCGCAGTTCCGCTACTTCAACGTCTAATCCCCGCGGGTTAGGTTCCCCAGCTCCGCCGGCGCGAACTCTGCGAGCGTCGCAATCCCCGCACCCGCCGTGCCGACGAGGAAGTAACGCGCCCCGACGCTCAGCAGATAAATTGCTGCGTGCTGCGAGAGCACGGCGGTGTCCATCACCCTGATCCTCCGATCGGCCGGATGCGCGAAGCAGGACATCCGGCGAAACGCACGGGCCGCGGCGTAGAGCACGGCAAGCAGCACGCCCACGATGCCGAGTTTGAGCAGATAGCTCGCCCAGAAACTCCAGGGCATCGTCTACGGCGCCCGGCGCAGCGCGTTGGCCTCTTCGATCTCGAGCTCTTCGCGGCGCGCCTCTTCTTCTTCGAACGCACGCAGGCGCCGGTCGCGGAGCCTTTCGATGACCCGGCGGTCGCGGCGCGCGGCCAGCAGTTCCCGGCGCGCGGTCTCCAGCTCCCCCTCGGCCCACACGGCGAACCGCCGCCGCGCCGCAACGGCGACGTCGAAGACGGCGAGGCTCCCTGCATCGCTGGTGCGCACGGCGCGTTCGACGAGCGCGGCCGCGAGCCGCTCGCGATCGCGCACCGTATCGTCGAGCTCGCGTCGCCGCAGCGTAAAGCGATGCCGTTTCTCTTCTTCGATGCGGCTGCCCCGGTCGAGCAGCGCCTGGAGGACGAAGTGAAACCGCGCGGCCATGCCAGGGAAACTCCCGCAATGCCGAGCTAACGAGCCAGCTGCGAACGCTCCCGGCCGACCGAGACCAACTCGATCGGCACGCCGATCAACTCACGCAGCCGCTCGACGTAGGCTTGCGCAGCCTTGGGCAGGTCGGTGATGCGCCGGCATTCGCCGATCGGTTCGTTCCAGCCCGGCAGCTCCTGGCACTCGATCTCGAGTCCGGGCGCGCCGGCGGCGGCGAATCCGACCGCCTTCCCCGCGAGCCGGTAGCCGGTGACGATGCCGACGCGCTCTAGTCCGCTGAGCACGTCGAGCTTCGTGATGACGGCGCTGTTCGCACCGTTGAGCGCCACGGCGTAGCGCGCAGCGACGGCGTCGAACCATCCGCAGCGCCGCGGGCGCCCGGTGACCGTGCCGAACTCGCCGCCCTGGCGGCGCAGCCGTTCGCCGCGCTCGTCGAGCAGTTCCGACGGAAACGGCCCGGCGCCGACCCGCGTGCAGTAAGCCTTGAAGACGCCGATGACGCGGTCGATCGTGCCGGGTCCGATCCCGAGCCCGGTGCAGGCGCCGCCGGCGATCGTGTTTGAGCTCGTCACATACGGATACGTGCCGTAGATCACGTCCAGCAGCGAGCCTTGCGCGCCCTCGATCAGCACGCGTTTGTCCGTGGCGAGACGGTCGTGAATGTACGCCACGCCGTCCACGACATGCGGAGCAATCCGCCGCGTCTCGGGCGCGTCATCGCTAACTAGCAAGTCGCCGATGCGAGTGCCCGTGCGCGCGACGCGGTCGACGTAGGCGGGGCCGATGCCGCGGCCAGTCGTGCCGATTGCCTGCGCACGCTGCGCCTCGGCAGCCTTGTCGCGCTCAACGTGATGCGGAAATACGACGTGGGCGCGGTCCGAGAGCTTCACGCGCGAGACGTCCACATCGATCGCGGTCAACGCGTCGAACTCCTCGAGCAGCGTGCGCAAATTGACGACCGTGCCCCCGCCGATGAACAGCTCGACGTTGGGATGCAGGACGCCGGAGGGCACGATACGCAGCGCCAGCTCGCGGTCCCCGACTACGATCGAGTGTCCGGCGTTGTCGCCACCGGCAAACCGCGCGACCACGTCGTAATCCTTGGCGTACAGATCGACGATGCGGCCCTTCCCCTCATCGCCCCACTGCATCCCAAGAATAATGTCCGCTTTAGAAGCCACCGCTGCTTTTCGCTTCACCCCTCAATCAGATTGTTCTGCTAAGGCTTGATTGAACATCGACGACTCGCGATGTGATGCCGAGGAAGCTCCGACCGACGAGCCCTTCGACTCGCTTCGCTCGCTCAGGACAGGCTCCGATGGAGGGCGGAGCGACTATTCCGTTCGGAACTCGAGGTCGCTGGTGTCGCCCATCGGAATCTGCGCCGTCCCTTCGAACTGCGTCATGACGAACTCGGAGAAGAGCGCGTTCGGCCAGCCGAAGTTGCGGCGCGTGTATTGCTGCGGGTTGTCCGGGTTGAAGGACTCGTGGAGCAGATGATCGCCGGGATCGCTCGCGAGAAGCTGCGCCATGACGTCGCGCTTCTCGGAATCGCTCGTGGCCGTCATGCCCTCCACGATGAGCGCGAGCGGCCACACCCAATGGTCGGGCGTGTGGTAGCTGCCGATGCCGCGCGCCCAGTGTCCCTGATAGAACGACGGGTTGTCTTGCGAGAGCAAGAAGCGGCGCGTGTTCTGATAGTAGCGGTCGTTGGGCGCCGTGTAGCCGAAGTAGGGGGCGGCCAGGAGGCTCGGGATGTTGGCGTCGTCGGTCAACTTGGCGTGGCCGAGGCCGTCGACCTCGTAGGCGTAGATGTAGCCGTACTTCGGTACGAGGACGAGGCCGTAGGTCTGGATCCCGCGCTGTACCTCGTCGCGCAGCGCCTTGGCCTCGCGAGCCTTTACGAGATTGTGATAGACGTTCAGCTCGATCTCCGACATGTCGCTCAGCGCGACGACGGCGAACATCTCGGACGGAATCAGGTAGTTGTAGTAGCACGCGTCGTCGGACGGCCGGAAGCCGGTCCAGATCATGCCTGTGTAGCCGACGGGGTTGCCTCGGCCGCTGTCCGGCAGCTCCTTGTGCGTGTAGCGCGAGTCGCGCGGATGGTTCTGCTCGCGCTCCATCGTGACGAGCACGTCGTCGAGCATCTTCGAGAAGTCGCTGGTGAAGATCGACGTGTCGCCGGTCGTCTTCCAATAGCTCCACGCGAGCGCCGTGGGATAGGCTAGCGAGTCGAGCTCGAACTTCTGCTCCCAGACGCGATAGTCGAGCGTGTAGGCGTTGGCGTAGGGATCGATCTGCAGGTACTTCACCATGCGGGCGATGATCGCACGCAGCAAGCCGCGCACCTCGGGGTCTTCCTTGGCGAAGAACAGATAGGGCCGAGCCTGGGCGCTCGCGTCCCGCAGCCACTCGGCCGGGATGTCGCCGGTCATGATGTAGGCGGTGCCGTCGGGCGCGTACTGCGCGAGCCGGCTCGTGTCGAGGAGCGCGGCCCGGAACATATC
The DNA here is from genome assembly GCA_963752825.1 of Vulcanimicrobiota bacterium. Taxonomy (GTDB): domain Bacteria; phylum Vulcanimicrobiota; class Vulcanimicrobiia; order Vulcanimicrobiales; family Vulcanimicrobiaceae; genus Cybelea. Next base: position 2,856,765 of record CAVVZF010000001.1, read on the forward strand.
CTGAAGGCGCTCGTTCGGACTCCGATAGTCGGCAGCGGCTTGTTCGATCGAGCGTAGGTCGAGCGCCGGGCTCGGGAGTGGTACTATCGCCGGTGCGACGGCGCAGAGCCATGCCAGCAACAGTCTCAAGCGAAGATAGCGACCCATTTTACGCGGGCCAGGTCCCGTGTGCGTACAACGCCGGTAACTCCCGATAGCGTCCTAGGTAATCGAGGCCGTAACCCACGACGAATACGTCGGGGACCTCGAAGGCCCTATACTTGATTTTAATGTCCACAATCCTCCTGTGCGGCCGGTCGAGCAGCGTGCAGACGGCCAGGGAGGCCGGCCCCCGCTCCATCAGCGTCTTGTAGACGTACTGCAGGGTCAGGCCCGTGTCGACGGTGTCGTCCACGAGGATGACGTGGCGGCCGGTCACCGGAATCGCCACGTCCTTCTCGAGCGCGATGCCGTCGGCGTCGCCATATTTATTAACGGAGATGAAGTCCAGGTGACAGGGGATGGTAACGGCGCGGGCCAGGTCGGCGAGAAACGTCGCGGCCGCGGCGAGTAGGCCGATCATGAGCGGCGTCTTACCCACATAATCGTAAGATATCGCGGCGCCGATGGCGGCGACGCGGTCGGCGATGGACCGCGAGTCGAACAGGGGCTCGCCGATCACGAGGCGCGCTTCATCGAGCGCGAAAAGACGCGCTGGACGTCGCGGCGGGTAAAGAGCTTGACGTTGACGCGCGGATGGTGCGACCGCATCAGCCGCAGCTTGCGGTTCTTCCTCGTGTTCCGAGCCGGTTTGGCCACCGTGAGCTCGACGTAGAGGTCGTGTTCCGGAAGATAAAAATCCGGTGTGAAAAACTCCACCGGACGGCCCTGCTCGTTCCACGCGATGGGGAAACTTCGTGGCTCGTATTCCCAGGTGATTCGATAGAAGTCGAAGAGGCGCGCGAGTTCGGCTTCACTCGCATGCGCGAAGGTCACCCGGGACATTGCCACGGGCTGTTATCTACGACGCACCGGCCCCGTTATCCCGCCGGGAAGCGCAACACGAACCGGGCGCCACCGAGAGCCGAGGGTTCGACCCGCACGTCGCCGCCCGCGCGTTCGGCAATCGCCTTGACGACCGCGAGCCCGATGCCGCGCCCGCCGCGGCCGGGAGTTGCGCTGCACGTGCCCATGCGGAAGATGGACTCGTGCTGTGCCGGCGCGATGCCGCTGCCATCGTCCTCGACCGCGACTTGAACGAACCGCTCTTCGCAGTCGCAGTGCACGTCGATCGTTCCGCGCTCGCTGCCGTGTTTCACCGCGTTCTCAACGAGATTTGCCAGCGCGTGGACGCACGCGTCGCCGTCGACGCGTGCCGGCGCGGCCTCGGGTAGATGGGTCCGTATCGTGACGTGGCGCGCCGCCGCGAGCGGTGCGACCATCTCGACCGTCGCCTCGATCTGCTCGACAACGTTACAGCGGCCGCACGACTCCCCCGCGGACAGCTCGAGCATCGAAAACTCGAGCATGCCCTCAACCAAGCGGCTCAGTCGCAGCGTCTCACGCCGGGCGGTCTCGAGAAAGCGCCGCGTCGTCGGGCCGTCCCAGTCGCCGTCGAGCAGCGTCTCAAGGTAGCCGCGGATCGACGTCAACGGCGTGCGCAGCTCGTGGCCGACCGTGGCGACCATCGCCCGGGCGAGCTGCTCCGGGCTCATGGACGACGTTCCGCGGGGTCACGGGCGAAGGAATTTATAGCCGAACCCATGGACGGTGCGCAGGAGCGGCGGGAGATGCCAGCGCTCCTCGATCTTTGCGCGCAAACGGTGAACGTGCACGTCAATCGTGCGCTCGTCGCCGTTGAAATCGAATCCCCAGACTCTCTGCAGAAGCCAGTCGCGCGACAAGGCGACGCCCGCGTTGCCGGCGAGCTCCATGAGCAGCGCGAACTCGCGCGGCTTGAGCCGTACGTCGGTACCGTCGACGCGGGCCTCGCGCGCGCCCTGATCGATCTCCAATCGGCCGAAGCGCAGCACCGGACCGGCCTGCGCGAGGGCCCGGCCGCTGCGGCGCAAGATCGCCTTGACTCGTACGACGAGCTCGCGCGCCGAAAACGGCTTACAGAGATAGTCGTCGGCTCCCAGCTCGAACCCGAGCACGCGGTCGATCTCGTCTGAGCGGGCGGTGATCATCACGATCGGCACCGTGCGTTCCTCGCGCCGCAGCGTGCGCGCGACGTCGTAGCCGTCCACGCCGGGCAGACCGACGTCGAGGACGACGAGGTCGGCCCCGCCGCGCGCACGGCGCAGCGCCGCGTGGCCGTCCGCGGCGCACGTCACCGCGAAGCCCTCGCGCTCGAGATGATGCGTCAGCAGCTCGCGGATCGCCGCATCGTCTTCCGCTACGAGGATCGTGTACGACGACATGCCGGATGGAGTGCCCGCCGCCCGGCACCCATGAGACTTACCTTAGCGCCTGCGCGAAGCGCAGTCCTGAGCGAGGCGCGAAGCGCCGAGTCGAAGGGTCAGGATGACGCTGGGATCAGCGCTCCGGATCGCGCGGCGTGCTCGCGCAGTATTCGATAAATAGTCGCGGCCGGGAATCCGAGCCGTTCCAAGCGGCGCGCGGCCGACGGATACGATATCTCGGGATGCCTGTCGCGCAGCCGGGCGAAGGCCGCGCTGCATCGCGAGCCTTCGTCTGCTTCGAGCGACGCGACCGCTTCCGCCGCGGCGTCGCCGTCGATCCCTCTGCGCACCAGTTCGCCCACGAGCCGTCCGTTACCGACCGGCTTACGCCGGCCCTCGACGTACAGGCGCGCGTACAGGCGGTCGTCCAAGAAGCCCTCGCCTTTGCAACGGTCGATCGCCTGGCGCACCGCCTCGGCCTCGAAGCCCTTCTTCTCGAGATGCTGCCAGAGACGCGCCTCCGTACAGCGCTGTCGCGCCAACAGCGCCAGCGCCGTAGAGTAGGCCCTCATGTCATCCTGAGCCGAGTCGAAGGGTTAGTCGGCGATGGCGGCGGGGGCTTTGCCGTTGGTCGACGCCGTCTTGCTGAGCGCCTCGCGGATCTTCGCCTCGATCTCGGCGGCGAGGTCGAGGTGCTCCTCCAGGTAGGCCTTGGCGTTCTCGCGGCCTTGCCCGATGCGCTGCTCGCCGTACGTGTACCAGGAGCCGCTTTTGCCCACAATGTTCTGATCGAGCGCGACGTCGAGGATCGAGCCCATCTTCGAGATGCCGTGACCGTAGGTGATATCGAACTCCGCCTGCCGGAACGGCGGCGCGACCTTGTTCTTCACGACCTTGACGCGGGTGCGCGTGCCGACGATGTCCTGCCCGACCTTGATGGTCTCGAGCTTGCGAACGTCGAGCCGCACGGACGCGTAGAACTTCAAGGCGCGGCCCCCCGAGGTCGTCTCGGGATTGCCGAACATGACGCCGACCTTTTCGCGCAGCTGGTTGATGAAGATCATCACAGTCTTGCTGCGCGAGATCGCGGCGGTCAGCTTGCGCAGGGCCTGCGACATTAGCCGCGCCTGCAGCCCGACGTGCGCATCCCCCATGTCGCCCTCGAGCTCGGCGCGCGTTACCAGCGCGGCGACGGAGTCGACGACGACGACGTCGACCGCATTGCTGCGCGTCAGCATCTCCGCGATCTCTAGCGCCTGTTCGCCGGTGTCCGGCTGCGACACGAGCAGGTTGTCCAGGTCGACGCCTAGCGCCGCGGCGTAATTCGGGTCCAAGGCGTGCTCGACGTCGATGAACGCCGCCGTGCCGCCGGGCTTCTGCGCCTCGGCGATGGCATGCAGCGCGAGCGTCGTCTTGCCGCTCGATTCCGGGCCGTAGATCTCGACGATTCGGCCGCGCGGAAAGCCGCCGACGCCGAGCGCCAGGTCGAGCGCGATCGAACCGGTCCGCACGATCTCGAACGCCATGCGCTCCTGAAAGTCGCCCATGCGCATGATCGAGCCCTTACCGAACTGCCGCTCGATCTGAGCCAGCGCGTTGGTGAGGGCGAGTTGCCGTTCGTCTTCTGCTGCCATGTTGTTCCTTTCTCTCCTGAGCCTGTATCACGCTCTCACGGCGGAGTGCCAAGTGGGTGGCATTCGTCTTCGAACAGGGCGTCGATGAATTCGGCGGGGACGAAGGGGCGCAGGTCGTCGGGCCCCTCGCCGAGACCCACGAACGTGATCGGCACCTCGAGCTCGTCCACGATAGCGACGAGCACGCCGCCCTTCGCGGTCGAGTCGAGCTTCGTGATGACGATTCCGGTGAGTTTCGTCGCGGCATTGAAGAGTTTCGCCTGTGAGATCGCGTTCTGCCCGTTCGTCCCGTCCACGACCAGCAGCGTTTCGGCGGGCGGCTCGCCCAACTCGCGCTCGATCACGCGCCGGATCTTCCTGAGCTCTTCCATCAAATTCGTTTTGGTCTGAAGCCGCCCGGCCGTGTCGACGAGCACGACGTCCAGGCCGCGCGCCTTTGCGGCGCGCACGCCGTCGAAGACGACGGAAGCCGGATCGGCGCCTTCCGCGCCGCGAATCAGCGCGCTGCCGCTGCGCTCGGCCCAAACGGCGAGCTGCTCGGCGGCCGCGGCGCGAAACGTGTCGCCGGCGACGAGCAACGCGCGCTTCCCGGCCTTGCGCAAGCGCATCGCGAGCTTGCCGATCGTTGTCGTCTTGCCGCTGCCGTTGACGCCGACAATCAGGATCACGGCGGGCGCGCGATCGAGTCGCAGTTCCGCTCCCGGCAGCGTGAGAAAGCGCTCGACGTCCTTGCGAAATCGCGCGACGGCGCGATCGGCCATCGTCCACGCCTCTTGCCGCGCGACCGTCTGCAGCCCGGTGACGATCTTCGCCGTCGTCGGCACGCCGAAGTCGGCCAGGATCAGCGTCTCTTCCAACTCGTCCCAGAACTCGGCCGTCAATGGCCGCTCCGGGCGGCCGAGCCGCGACACCGCGGAGAATGCCTCGCGCGCCTTGCCGAGCGAGGTGCGCAGGCGTGAAAGCCAGCTCAGGCGACTGCCCTTGCGTTCACGCCACCGACTGTATCATGCGAACGTATGTTCGTCAAATCGCCTCTCGTCCATGCATTATACTTTGCCTTTGGAGGACGCGATGCAACGGCGATCGATGCTGGGACCAGCCCTGACTTTGACCCTCGTGACGGCCTGCGGCGGCAATCGCGGCCTTCCGGTAGCACCCTCGCCGGCGTACCCGGCGCTCCCGCCAACTGGTTCGGAGACGCCGGTCGTCGAGCTCGATGCGCGTTCGAAGGGACCGACCGTATCGCCGGACCTCTACGGCGCCTCGCTCGACACCTGGTATGACTTCCTCCGCGGCTTCGTCAACCCGTCGCTGCATCGGAGCGGGATCCAGCTCGTTCGCTTTCCGGGCGGATCGGAATCGGACGCGTATCACTGGGAAGACGGCGGGTCGCTCTGCGACAATCAGGGGTACATCACGCCGAACTCCACGTTCGATCACTTGATGCAGCGCGTCGCCGAACCGCTGAAGATCGACATCGCGATCACGCTCAACTACGGAAGCAATCGCGCCTGCAACGCGGGCGGCCTGCCCAGCGAGGCTGCCGCGTGGGTCGCGCATGCCCGCAGCCGCGGGTATCGCGTCGCGTTTTGGACGGTCGGAAACGAGGTGTACGGCTCGTGGGAGTACGATCTGCACTCGCATCCGCACGATCCGCACACCTATTCGGCCGCGGTTCGTAAGGGTTACTATCCGGCCGTCAAGAAGGCGGATCCGAGCGTCAAGCTCGGCGTGGTCGTCGACACGCCTTCCGATCGCGCCTGGAACGACGTCGTGCTGCGCGAGGCGCAGCCGTTCGACTTCGTCGAAGTGCATTACTATCCCGAGTACAACCAGGACAGCGACCGTTTTCTGCTGGGCGCGGCGATCGACAGGTTCGCTCGCGACCTCGAGGGCCTGCGCGACGAGATGACCGCCGCCGGAGTTCCCGCGAGCACTCCCATCTATCTGGGCGAGTACAACAACGACGCCGGCAAAGAGGGCAAGCAATCCGTTTCGATCGTCAACGGACTCTACGTCGGACAGATGCTCGGTACTCTGGCCGACGCCGGCGTGCCCATGTCCACGTTCTGGCTCGCCTACGGGAGCTGCGATCAAAACGGCGACTTCTCGAAGAAGCTCTACGGCTGGCAAGACTTCGGAACCGAGGCGCTCTTTTCGGACGACTTGCCGGAGTACGGCTGCGAGGGCGCGCCCGAGATTCCGGGCGGCACGCCGTTCCCGACGGCGCGCGTCATGGCGCTACTCGCCGGCGAAGTGCCCGCCGGCTCGCAGGTCCGAACGACGACCGTTCCGCCCGCGCTGCATCCGGCTGTTCGCGCGTACGGCTTCGCCGAAGGCAACGGATACGCGTTTGCCGTGTTCAACAACACGCTTCGCACCGTCGACGTCGAGGCGCGCGTGAAGGGCTCGAACCAAACGAGCTTCACCGCCGCGCTCGCGACCTATGGGAAGGCGCAGTACGATCGGTCCAAGGATAACGAGTGGGCCGGGGCGGAGCGACGCAGCCTCGGCAAAGTCGGCACGTCCGTGCCGCTTGCGCTCCCGGCCTACAGCATCTCGATCTTAAGCCTTAAGTAGCTCTTCTGACGCCGTGGCGCTCTGTTCGCGTTTACGTTCGCGCAGGAAGTGAAAGAACTCGACGCCCTCGCGCAGGCGGCGCTTCATCACCTGACGGTCGCCGATCATGCCGCCGAGCAACGAGAACATCTTGCGCGGACGGAAGTAGAAGCGCCGGTAGAACTCGTCCACCGACTCGAACATCATCGTCGAGGTTAGGCCGGGATAGTTGAGCGCGGCGTGCTGCACGCCGTGCGTATCGACCAGCTCGCTGCTCTGCGCCTCGAGCCAGCCGTTCTCTTGCGCCTGCTTGTAGAGATAGGTGCCCGGATAGGGCGCCGCGAGCGAGACCTGGATCGTCTCCGGGTCCATCTCGCACGCGAAGTTGATCGTTTCCCGGATCGTCTCCGGCGTCTCGCCCGGCATGCCCAAGATGAACGTGCCGTGGACCTTGATGCCGAGCTCGCGACAATCTTTCGAGAAACGGCGGATGATGTCGAGCCGCGTACCCTTCTTCATGTTGTTGAGCACCTGCTGGTTGCCGGACTCGTATCCGACCAGCAGCAGCCGCAGGCCGTTGGCCTTGAGGATCTCGAGCGTCGAGCGCGGCACGTTGGGCTTCGCGTTGCACGACCACGTGATCCCGAGCGGGCCCAGCCGGCGCGCCACCTCCTCGACGCGCGGGATGTTGTCGGTCAGCGTATCGTCGTCGAAGAACCACTCGCGCACCTCGGGGAAGAGCTCCTTGGCCCGCGCCATCTCCGCGGCGACGCTGTCCACACCGCGCACGCGGTAGAGATGCCCCCCGATCGTCTGCGGCCAGAGGCAGAACGTGCACCTCGACTTACAGCCACGCCCGGTGTAGAGCGAGATATACGGGTGCTGCAGGTACCCGTTGAAATAGTTCGGGATCGTCAGATCGCGACGGTAGACGTCGAGCACCGATGGAAACGCGTCCATGTCCGTGATCGTCGGGCGCTCGGGCGTGCGCACGATCTCGCCGTTCGACCGGTACGCGAGGCCGTCGATCTCGGCGATGGGCTTTCCGGAGGCCACGTCGACGCAGGTGTAGTCGAACTCTCCGACGCTGACCCAGTCGACGGCCGGCGCCCCGCGCAGCGACTGCTCCGGAAGGACGCCGACGTGCGCTCCGACCATGCCGATTAGGACGTCCGGATTCTCTTGCTTCAGCCGCTGCGCCACGCGCGCGTCGTTGTTGAACGACGGGGTGCTCGTATGCATGACGATCGAATCGTAGTCCTTGGCCAACGGCGCCACCTGATCCATCGTCAGGTCGTCCGGCGGCGCGTCGACGAGCCGGCTGCCCGGTACCATCGCGGCCGGCTGCGCGAGCCACGTCGGATACCAAAACGATCGCACTTCGCGACGGCATTGATAGCGCGAACCCGCGCCTCCGTCGTACCCCTCGAAGCTCGGCGGGTTCAAAAATAGCGTCCTGCGCCCTGTCATCTGCTCCCCCTGTAGGCCGTCACGGTTTTCTGCAGGGACGCTAAAGCCTGCCGCGCCGAAGGCCGCTACTGAGAACTCGGCAAGGAGCGGAGCGCGCTCTGAAGGTCGCTGAAGCGGCGAAAGTCCGAGAAGGTTATCTCCACGGTTCCCGCGCCCGGAAACGGTCCGTAGCTGCCTTTATACTGCTGCGTTTCCTCCACGACGGCCCAATAACCGGGCAGCGCCTCCGAGCGCCGGTCGGTCACCTCGCCGAAGCTCGCGTGTGGAGGCAGGGCGTTGGGCTGATACGTGCAGCTGAGCACGTTTCCGCTTGGGTCGAACGAAAAGCTGCCGTTTCCATGCGCGGCATCGCGCACGGCCGACGTAAAGCCGATCTTCTGAGGCCCCGCACTCTGGTACTGATACGCCGTAACGTAGCGCGGATCGAACGGGGCGTTGAAGACCGCGCCGGGGGCCGGATGCTCGTACGACTGCACCAGCGTCGCCTGCGTCGCGGCGTCCGCCGTCTTCCCGTCGATGGTGTAGCTCGACACGTGGACCTTCACGATCGCGCCGTCGCTGTAGATGCCGTCCATGTCGAGCTCCTCGTGGCGCTTCGAGAAGCCCGCGTGTACGTCGAATACGCGGTGCAGGTGAAAGCTTACAATGCCGCGGTTTGTTTCGGCGAACTTTTGGGCGACGACCGTCAGCGCCGGCGGTGCGCCCGGCGGAGTTACCACGCCGCCCTCATACCCGCCGTCCGCGGCCTTCTAACCGCCGCGGCCTTCCACCTAAGGAAACTCTAAGACGGCGTCGACACGTAGAACACGCGGTTGGGCAGATCGAGCGTGAACGCTTTACCGGCCCAGAACGAGTTGCCCACGTTGCAGTCGTAGATCAGGTTGGCAAACGTTACGGCCGGCTGCTCGATCGCGGTCTGCGGCACGCCGTCGAGCGCGATGGATGACAGTTTCGCGGTCCCGACATTGGGGTTAAGCCCGAGCGACGGCGCGAGGCTTCTGTCGATCGTGATGCCCGGCGATCCCGTGTCGATCTCGCACAATCCCGTCTTACCGTTGCCGAAATTGAAGCGCGCGAAGAGCCCGAGCGAGATGCCCAGATCGTCCTGCAACACCAGGGGCACCTTGAGGCCGGCACGCACGCGCTCCGGGAACGTCTGCGCGTCCTCGACGATCACCTGATGGTTGCGGAAGTCGAACGTCGTCGCGATGTTCCGGAACGCCGTTGCGGCGATCAGTCCGTCGATTCCGGTGCCGTCGAGCCCGTTCCAAATTCCGACGTGCGGCGCGTCGACGTTCACGCCGCCGACCGCGAGCGAAACGATCGTCCCGATCGGGAGGTCGACTCGCTGGCCGGTGAGGCGCAGGCTGACGTACTTACCGTTAACGAGCACGAGCTTGCGGCCGAAGTCGGTCGACAGCACGTCGACTCCGGCTCCGGTATCGATCAGCATCGGCACCGGGGTCTCGCCGTCGACCGAGCCTTGCACCTGGATCAGGCCGCCCTTGACCTCGGTGAACGGAATGGTGTCGACGGCGCGTGCGGCCGGCGTCAGCAACACGATGCTGACGAAGGTAAGCGCAGCAGAGCGAACGGTAACCATAGTCACCAAGCAGGCTGCGACAAGATTTTCGCTTCTCCTGCATCGAATAAACACCTCACGAACACCACGCTTGGAGGTTCCATGAAACGCTTCGGCCTTTTCTTTCTCTGCGCCGCGCTCGCCGGCGCAGCCGGCTGCACCAGCTCGAGCAGCGTCTCCACGCCGCCGACGACGCAGCCGACGCACTCGATTCGGCACATCGTGATCTTGCTGCAGGAAAATCGCAGCTTCAACAACTTGTTCATGGGCTTTCCGGGCGCGACCACGGCGACGACCGGCCTGTGCAAGCCGGCCAAGTGGTGCCCGCCGAGCGGCAAGGTGCCGGTCAAATCCGTCACGCTGGAGAGCAGCAATCAGTTCGCGCTAGGCACCGACATCAGTCACAGTCACGGCGCGTTCGTGGTCGAATGCGATCCGAACGCCTCCAACGTCTGCCAAAACGACGGATTCGACCTGATCACGTTCGGTCAGGCGCTCTACGGACCACCCGCCAAGCTCTATCCGTATCGCGCCGTTGTCCGCTCCGAGACGAAGGCGTACTGGGACTTCGCGAGCCAGTACGGCATAGCGGATAACATGTTCTTCACCGCAACGGCGAGCAGCTTCATCGCGCACCAGCAGATCATCGCCGGGACGACGCGGCTTAACGCGAACGAGTCCCTGACCGATCAGCCCGACGCCACGCCGTGGGGCTGCGATGCCCCTCCGAGCACCGTAACCGCGATCATCAAGACCGACGGGCACGTGAACGAGTTCGGCGGCCCGTTCCCGTGCTTCACGCAATACAAGACGATGGCCGACTTATTCGACGCCGCCAACGTCTCTTGGCAGTTTTACGTCGCCAGCATCACCGGAAAGGACTCGGACTTCTCCGGCAGCGTGTGGAACGGCTTCGATGCCATTAAGAAAGTGCGCTACGGCCCGGATTGGACGCGCCACATGAGTTTTCCCAACACCAAGGTCTTTAGCGACCTGAAGAATGGCACGCTCCCCGCGGTTTCGTGGGTCATCCCCACGCTCGCGGACTCCGATCATCCCGCGAGCGGCTGCAACCACGGCCCGCGCTGGGTCACTTCCGTCATCAACGCGATCGGCACGAGCAAGTACTGGAACGACACGGCGATTCTGCTCGCGTGGGACGACTGGGGCGGCTGGTACGATCCCGTCCCGGCGCCGCAGACGAACTACACCAGCTTGGGATTCCGCGTGCCGTTGGTCGTGATCTCGCCCTACGTCAAGCCGCATACGGTCGGCCACACCGAGTACGACTTCGGCAGCATCCTGAAGTACATCGAGCAGACGTTCGACCTGGGATCGCTGAACACGAGCGACAAGGACGCGAACTCGATCAGCGACATGTTCGACCTATCGCAGCCACCGAACGCGTTCCACAAAGAACCGTTGCCCCCGGAAAGAAACTGCGGCAGCGGCGGCGGCGGCTCACCCAGCATGGAGCAGATCATCGACCACGATAACGGCGTCCCCGAATAGCTTATTCAAGGCCACTACTCGAAGGTTGGAGTGAAACGATTCGGCCTTTTCTTCGTCGTCGGCATGCTCGCGGGCGCCGCGGGATGCAACAACTCCAGCAGCGTCGCCTCGGCGCCGCCCACGACGCAGCCGGCGCACGCGATCCGGCACATCATCATCTTGCTGCAGGAGAATCGCAGCTTCAACAACCTGTTCATGGGCTTTCCGGGCGCGGAGACGGCGACGACGGGCAAATGTAAGCCGGCGCGTTGGTGCCCGAAGAGCGGCATCGTACCCATCCGGCAGGTGACGCTCGAAAGTACGGATGTTTACGGGGAAGGCACGGATATCAGCCACAGCCACGGTGCGTTCGAGGTCGAGTGCGACCCGAACGCATCGAACGTCTGTCAAATGGATGGATTCGATAAGATAACGCATGGCCAGGCCTTGTACGGACCGAAGGCTAAATTGTATCCATATCGCGCCGTCGTCCGCTCCGAGACGAAGGCGTATTGGGACTTCGCGAGCCAGTACGCGATCGCGGACCGTATGTTTTTCACCGCTACGGCGAGCAGCTTCATCGCGCACCAGCAGATCATCGCGGGTACGACGCGACTGAACGCGGACGAATCGCTAACGGATCAGCCCGATGCCACGCCGTGGGGCTGCGACGCTCCGCACGGCACCGTGACCGCGATCATCAAGACCGACGGACACGTGGACGAGTTCGGCGGTCCGTTCCCCTGCTTTACGCAGTACCGGACGATGGCCGACCTGCTCGACGCGCGGGGCGTATCCTGGAAGTATTACGTCGCTCGTGTGCGGAGCCTCGAATTCTCCGGCGGTGTCTGGAACGGCTTCGACGGTATCAAAAAAGTGCGCTACAGCCCGGACTGGAAGAGCCGCATGAGCTACCCAAACGCCAGTGTGCTGAGCGACGTGCAGAACGGGACGTTGCCGTCGGTCTCGTGGGTCATCCCGACGCTCGCGACATCGGATCACCCGGCGAGTGGATGCAACCATGGGCCGCATTGGATCACGACGGTGGTCGACGCGATCGGCTCGAGCAAGTACTGGAACGACACCGCGATTATCTTACTCTGGGACGATTGGGGCGGCTGGTACGATCCCGTCCCGGCGCCGCAGACGAACTACACGAGCCTGGGATTCCGGGTTCCGATGGTCGTGATTTCCCCGTACGTCAAGCCGCACACCGTCGGCCACACCCAGTACGACTTCGGCAGCATCCTGAAGTTCATCGAGCAGACCTTCGACCTTGGATCGCTGGGCACGAGCGACGTCGGCGCCAACTCGATCAGCGACATGTTCGACCTGTCCGAGGCACCCAACGCCTTCCACAAGGAGCCGCTGCCGCCGACGCGCAGCTGCCCGCCGCCGAGCGGCGGCGTGCCGACCATGCAGGACATCATCGCACACGATCACGGCGTCCCCGAGTAATCCACCCGGCGCTGCGGGAACACTGGGCCCATGCAGCTCTTCGCCGACCGGGCCGATGCCGGCCGGCAGCTCGCCGAACTGCTGGCGCGGTACGCTGACGATCCGAACATCATCGTGCTGGCGCTGCCGCGCGGCGGCGTCCCGATCGGCTACGAGATCGCGCGCCGGCTTCGCGCCCCGCTCGATGTCTACGTCGTCCGCAAGCTCGGCGTTCCGGGGCACGAGGAGCTCGCGATGGGGGCCCTGGCCGGGGACGGCACGTGCGTGCTCGACGAGGAGCTGATCGCGACGCTCGGGATCGACTCGGAGGCCTTGCAAGACGTCGTTCGGCGCGAGATCGACGAGCTGAAGCGCCGCGAGGTTGCATATCGCGACGCGCGGCCTGAGCCGGATCTTCGGGGCAAGGTGGTCATCGTCGTCGACGACGGGCTCGCGACCGGCGCCACGATGCGCGCTGCTGCGACGGCGCTGCGGCGCCGCGGCCCGGCCGCGATCGTCACCGCCGTGCCCGTGGCCGCGCCGCGCACGGTCGCCGCGCTGAGCGGCGTCGTCGATCGCGTCGTCTGCGTGCGCACGCCCGAGCCGTTCCACGCCGTGGGTCTGTACTACGCGAACTTCGAGCAGACGAGCGACGACGAGGTGCGGCGCCTGCTCGCCGACGCCCGCCGCGAAACAGGGCGGCGCGTTAGCGCGTAGTATCAGGCGAGCATGAAGCGTCCGATGGCCGCGACGGCGGCATTCGCGGCAATCGCCGCCCTGACTTGTGCGGCCGCGCCGGCACAGACGATCATGTACACTTTCGCCGGCCTGCCCGGCGGCGCGGCCGATACCTGCAAGTGGTTCGACGACCAGCTCAACACCGACCGGAGCATCGGCGCGCTGACGCGGCAGACCGACCTGCTCTACAACCGCGTCGCCCTGCCGGTCGACACGGCCGTCGCCGTCGGCGGAACCGCGACGACGGAGGAAGGCGAAGCCCTCGTCGACTTCAAGCTCGGCTCGAGGACGATCTGCACCGCGGCCGAGGCGATCTACGGCCCGACGCCCGAGCCATCCGCGTCACCCTAGGAAAGCCCTAGCTCGAGACCTCTCGTCCCGACGGCGATCAGCTCCGCGTCGCCGATGCGCAACCCGTAATGCGCGACCATGGCACTGTGGTAGAGCGCGCGATAGCGCGCGAGCTCGAGCGTGCGCGGATCGACTGCCCCGTATGCCGCGAAGAACGCCCCGCGCGCCCGCCGGGAGATCGCGCTGAATGCGAACGCGAGGTCGAGCGCCGGATCGCCCCGATGCACGTCGCCCCAATCGATCACGCCGGCGGGGCGTAGCCTTTCGTCAACGAGGACATGGCGCGCGTACAGGTCGCCGTGCACGACGGCGAGCCGATCCGGTCGCGGGCCAACAGGGGCGATCCGATCGAGAAACGCGGTGAGGGCGGCACCGTCGCGTACCAAGCCGGCGGCCTGCAGCGCGCAGAGTCGCTCGACGAACTTCGGCCGCATGCGCTCATGGTCGAGACGCCCGATGGTATCGCCGGGCAGTCCGGCCGCGACGAGCGGCTGCGCGTCGATCGCATGCAGCGCGCGCAGGAACTCTCCCAGCCCGCTCGCGCATGCGGCTTCGTCGCGCCCGCGCAGTCGGCTTCGAGAAAGCGGCGTGCCCGGCAACACGGCGTAGCCCAGAAACGGCCACGGATATTCGGCGGTCGGCGTCGCGACGAAAGACGGAACCGGGACCCGCAGCGGAAGCCTCGGCGCGATCAGCGGAAGGATTCGCGCCTCGGTCTCGATCAGCCGTGCGGCGACGGCCCGCCGCGGGAAGCGAAAGACCCACGCGCCGTTGACGAGGAAGGCCGCGTTGTCCCAGCCCTCGCCAAGCGGCGCCGGCGATGGCGCACGGAGCTGCGGAAACTGCTCCGCTACCAGCTCGGAGGCACGTTCGGCGGTCAGCTCGATCTCGGCGGCCCATGGCTCGGCGCGCGACTCCATCAGCGCGGCCGTACGCGCAGCGCGACGCTGATGCGCGGTCCCAGTGGGACGCGACTCTTCGGGATGCCGTGATCGTAGTGCAGCTGCGTCTCGTAGCTCATCAGCAATAGGCTGCCGCCCTCGAGGTCCAGGTCGAAGACGCGGCGAGGCCGACCCTTGCTGCGGATCGTCATCCGGCGCGTGGCGCCGAGCGAGATCAGCGCGATCGGATGCCCCTCGACGATCTCATACAAATGGTCGTTGTGGGGCGCGACGCTGTCGTGTCCGTCGCGATAATAGTTCAGCCCGACCGAGTTGAACGGCGTGCCGGTCGCGCTTGCGACGCGCGCAGCGGCCTCGCTCAGCGCGGCGGGCGGGTTTTCGTCGTCGAGCCGGTAGCCGGCGACGAGCCGCGGAACGTCGACATCGCGATCGTACATGCGCCGCCGTTCGCTCCGCCACGGCACCGCGTCGCGCAGAGCGTCGAACCATCGCTGCGCGGTCGGCGCATCGATGAAACCGGGAACGTAGACGATCGCGCCGGTCTCGTCGTCGACCAGCGTGCGCCGGCCGCCTCCGAAAAGCCCGAGCTGCGTCAGGGATACAGGCCGCGGAGCTTCGTCGCTTCGGCGACGCGCGCGACGGCGACGCAGTACGCGCCCTTGCGCATCGAAACGCCGTGGCGGGTCGCCTGTTCGAGCGTCTCGCGGAAGGACCGCGTCAGCTTGCGCTTCAGGCGCTCGTTGATCTCCTCTTCCTCCCAGAAGTTAGCCTGCAGGTCTTGCACCCACTCGAAGTAGGATACAGTCACGCCGCCCGCATTGGCCAAGATATCCGGCAGCACCATGATGCCGCGGTCGAACAGAATGTCGTCCGCGTCGGGCATCGTGGGCCCGTTGGCGGCCTCGGCAACAATCGACGCGCGCACGCGCGGCGCGTTCTCCCGCGTGATCACCTTCTCGAGCGCCGCCGGCACCAGCACGTCGCAGTCGAACTCCAGCACCTCGCGGTTGTCGGTGCGCTCCCCGCCGGTGAACCCAACGACCGAACCGGTCTCGGACTTGTGCACGATCAGACCCTTGATGTCTAGCCCGCGCTCGTTCGCGACGCCGCCGTGCGAATCCGACACCGCGACCACGCGGTAGCCGCGCTCGGCCATCAGCTGCGCGGCGTACATGCCCGCGTTGCCGAACCCCTGGATCGCAACGCGCGTGCCTTCGATCGTCTTGCCTTGCGTCTCCATCGCCTCGTCGACGACGTACATGCAGCCCCGGGCCGTCGCCTTGTCGCGCCCGAGCGAGCCGCCGATCGCGAGCGGCTTGCCCGTCACGACTCCCGAGATCGAATAGCCGTGCTGCATCGAGAACGTGTCCATGATCCAGGCCATGATCTGCGGCGTCGTGTAGACGTCCGGTGCGGGAATGTCTTTCTCCGGACCGATGATGATCGAGATCTCGCTCGTAAAGCGGCGCGTGACATTCTCGAGCTCCTGCATCGACATGCGCTTGGGGTCGCAGATGACGCCGCCCTTCGCACCGCCGAACGGGATGTTGACGAGAGCGCACTTCCACGTCATCCACATCGCGAGCGCCTTGACCTCGTCGAGCGTCACGTCCGGGTGAAAGCGAATGCCGCCCTTGCCGGGCCCGCGCGACATGTTGTGCTGCACGCGATACCCGGTAAACATGCGAAAACCGCCGTTGTCCATGCGCGCCGGGACCGATACCTCGAGCACGCGCTTGGGCACACGCAAGTAACCGTGCAGCGACTCGTTGAGACCGATGAGCGAGCCGACCTCGTCGAGTTGGCGCTGCGCCATCTCCCAGACGTTATCGCTCGCCTGTACCGCAGACAAATCCTGAGTCATAGCATTTCTTCTATACAGCGCCCCGGACGTGGGCCCCTTGAAGACGCCCGTCGTGCGCATCCGTGCGCACTCCTACTGCTCCACTTTTTCGCAACACCAAAGGAATACGACATCCTGTCTTTTGCGAAAAAGCTGGAGCCTTCTCGGGGCCCACGTCCGGGGCGCTGTGACTAGTGCGGCGGCTCTCCGTAGATCGAGCGACGCAGCGCGGGCAGATGCGGATTCTTCCATTTCGATCCGTCGGCAAACGTGATCTTCAGCGGAACACATTCCGGAAAGCTCGTTTGAATCGGGAAAACGTTGCGGCTGATCCCGAACTCGTGCTTGATCTCGGCGCCGGGCGAGAAGGTACCGACGTCGCGGACCTCGGCGACGAGGTTGCCGCGAACGACCAACCCGAACTCGATGTCCTTCATCACCGTCTCGGTGACGTTCACGTAATCAATTGCGAGGGTTGGATTGCCGGACACCGGATACTGGTAATACCGGTAGCCGTAACCGTAGACTGAGGGCCAGCCCCAGTACGGGCCGACGCCGCCGGGATAGTACGCCGGCACGTAACCGGTTTGGGTGTAGGTGTTGCGTTGCGGATTGCACTTGTTGACCTTGATCGGGTGCGCCGGATGCGACGTGATGCTCAGGGCGGGCGCGGAGCAGAGCAGGCTAAGTGCCGCGACGCCTAGCGAGAAGCGTGCTTTGTTCATAAAAACGTTCGGGCTCCTTAGGTGTGCGGAGAAGCAGATTGCCGCCCGCTTTTCTTCAAAGCGAAGGGCGGCGCCTTGGCGCCGCCCTCTTTTCCGTGCGAAGGTGCGAGTTACTGAGGCGGTCTGTGGCCTCCACCGCCTCCGCCGCGCGGAGCACCACCACCACCACCACCGCCGCCGCCGGATTGACGGGGCGCAGAGTAAGATCCGCGCGAGTACGACGGAGCCGAGCCGTACGATCCGCGCGAGTAGGAGGGGTACGAGCCGCGTGAATACGACGGGTACGATCCGTGCGAATACGACGGGTACGACCCGTGCGAATACGACGGGTACGATCCGTGCGAATACGACGGGTACGAGCCGCGCGAGTACGAGTCGCGATCGCCGTACGTGACGGGGACGTTACCACGCGACTGCGAGAAGCGGCCCCACGAATCCGACGGTGCCCGCTGCGCGCTGCGTGTCGCCGCGCTCGACGCCATCGCGCGCGCATTCGAACTCGAGCGATTGAATGCGGAGCTCTCGCGCGCGCCGGAGAAGCCGGTAGAGCGAGTCTCGCCGCGCGATTGGTTGAAGCGCGCCCACGAACCGCTCGGAGCGGTCACGCTGCGGGTCGTCTCGGCGCCCCGCATCGTGGACTCGGCTCCGTGCGTCGTTGCCGCGTTCGTGCGCGTCACCGGCGTTGCCTGATGTGACGCGGTCGTTCCCTGGACCGCGCGGGTGACGTCACGCTGCTGCTCGGCGAACGAGCTGCGCGCGGCCACCGCGTGACTCGACGCGAAGCGCGGCGAGTCGAAGGCCCGTGAAAAGTGCGTCTGCGCGACGCTTCTGTTCGAGAAGCGCTCGTTGGCGGCCGTCGGCCGGATCGGCAGCGCGCCGTGAATCGTTCCGACGTGGCCCCCCAGGTTGTGCGAGGTCACCGCGACGGTGTGGCCGGAGACCGTGCCGTGCTGGAAGTGGCCGACCAGCGTTCCGCTGCTGCCGCCGTGGCGGAAGTTGCGGTAGATGTTGGTGATGTTGGTGACGTTCACGATGCGCGTGCCGCCGTAGAAGCCGCCGTAACCGCCATAGCCGTAACCGCCATAGCCGTACCACGGCCAGCCCCAGCCGAAGCCGGTCCAGGCCCAGCCTGGATACCACGGATAGTAGGCCTCATAGGGTGCGAGCGGGCACCAGCCGACGTACGGGTAGCCGAAGCCGAACGAGACTCCGAGGCTCACTCCGCCGCCGAATCCGTAGAATCCGACGAGCGCCGGCGACCACGCGGGCGTGTAGCCATAGGCCGGCGGATACCAGGCCCAGCCGTAGCCGTTGGCCCAGAACCAGCGGCCGTAGTGATACGGCGCCCAGCCCCACGGCTCGGCACCGACCCACGTCCAACCGTAGCCGCCCTCCCAGGCCCAGGAGCCGTCACGATACGGAGCCCATCCGGACGTCTGATCGGGCACCCAAACTTGGCCGTAGCCCGCGACGTCCTGCCACTGGCCATAGGCGTCGAGGTTGTCGTAACCGGCGATGCTCGGGTTGAGGTTCGGGCTCGCGTTGAGCGCGGCGACCATGGTCTGGTCGCGCTGCGCGTTGAAATCGTCGAACGAGTCGAACGCGACCGCCGACGTATAGGTGATCGTCGGGTTCGACGCCGAGCCTCGCGCGACGAGCGTGCGGCCCTGTTCCAGTGCAAACGTGTTCTGCGACGTGACGATGTCGACCGTTCCGCGGCGCACCGTTACCCAGCTGGAACCGTCTTTGCCGATCGAGATCCGGTAGTCGCCGGCCTCGTGGACCCGCACCGTGACCGACGGAGTGTCGATGTCAATCGTTTGTCCGTTGCGGACCATGCCGACCTCGATCGTGCCGTCAGCGAGCTGCATTCGGCGGTTGTTCGGATCGTTGTCGGTCACCCGCGCCTGAACGTTCCCGCCTAGCCGTACGGCGGTCTCGCCGTCAAACTGAACCTCGGCGCGCGACGTCTGGCCGGTCGAAATGTAGTCGCCCGGGAGCAGCGGCGTGTTGCGCACCGCGGCCGACTGGGTGTGGCTGTCGCCACGCTGGACGACCGCCGAGCCCTGGATTACGCTGACTCTGGCGACGGCGGGCCCGTTTTTGTCGGGCGCCTGCTCGGCTGCGGCCGGGAATGCGCTCGTCAGGGTCACCCCCACGAGGGCAACTCCGGAAATCAGGCTAGTGAACCACTTGCTTGTCATATTGTGTCTTTTTCCCCTCACGCCAATTGAAACCCAATCCGCCAGGCAAAGCATCGAACCACGATTAGCGTACCATTAAGCGGGAGTGAGAGGCCGGCGATGCCTACCCGACCACCGGAAAGGCAAGAAACGCCGCCGTTCTGGAAAAAGGGTTCTTGGTAGGAGGTACGATCTGAATGAAAGAGTCGAACGACGGCATGACTCGCGGCCGGTTCGTCGCCGGCGCTGTCGTGCTGCCCGCCTTAGCCGGACTGCTCGTCGCCGAAACGACCAGGGCCGACGCGGGGGGATCCAAGGCGCAATTCAAATATCAAAGCACTCCGAGTCACGGACAGCAGTGCTCGCAGTGCCGCTTCTTCAAACCGGGCAGCTCGGCATCGGCGAACGGAACGTGCAGCATCGTGGACGGATCGATCAGCCCCAAAGGCTGGTGCACGGCCTTCTCGCACAAGTAACGCCCTAAACGACTTCGAAAAGCGCCGCGGCTCCCATTCCCCCGGCGACGCACATCGTCACGACGACGTATCTCTCGCTGCGGCGCTTGCCCTCGATGAGCGCGTGCATGGTCATGCGCGCGCCGCTCATGCCGTACGGATGGCCGATCGAGATAGCGCCGCCGTCGACGTTGAAGCGGTCGTTGGGAATCCCGAGGGTGTCGCGGCAGTAGACGGTCTGCACGGCGAAGGCTTCGTTGAGCTCCCATAATCCGATGTCGCCGATGCTCAACCCGTGCTGCTCGAGAAGCTTCGGAACGGCGTAGATCGGCGCGATCCCCATCTCGCCGGGCTCGCATCCCGCAACCGCGTAGCCGCGATAGATGCCCAGCGGGGTGAGGTTGCGCTGCTGCGCCAGCGCGACATCCATGATGACGACGGCGGCGGCGCCGTCCGAGAGCTGCGATGAGTTGCCGGCGGTGACGCTCGCGTCGGCGACGCCCGGCACCGCACTCTTTAGTGCGGCCAAGCCCTCCAGCGTCGTGTCGGGGCGGTTGCCTTCGTCCTTCGCCAGCTCCACGCGACGTTCGGCCACGTTACCGGTCGCCTTGTCTTGCTCGTACTTCCACGACGGCAGCGGCACGATCTCGGCGTCGAATCGCCCCGCGGCCTGCGCGGCGGCCGTGCGCTGCTGGCTCTGCAGCGCGTATTCGTCTTGCCGCTCGCGCGACACCGCATACTTCTTCGCGACGAAGTCGGCGGTGAAGAGCATCGGCGTGTAGAGATCCGGAGCGTGGCGCAGCAGCCACTCCTCGGTGATGAAGTGCATGTGCACCTCGTTCTGCACCATGCTGATCGACTCGACCCCGCCGGCGACGACGATCCGCGCGCCGTCTGCGACGACGCGCTTCGCCCCCGCGGCGATCGCGTCGAGTCCCGACGCGCAGAACCGGCTGATCGTCTGTCCCGGCACGCTGACCGGACACCCGGCGCGCAGCGCCGCCGTGCGCCCGACGTTGTTGCCGGTGGCGCCCTCCGGCAGACCGCAGCCGACGATCACGTCGTCAACCTCGCCTGGGTCGACCAACGCGCGCCGCATCGCGTGCTCGATCGCGTGCCCGGCCATGGTCGCGCCCGGCGTCTGATTGAACGCGCCGCGAAATGCGCGGCCGATCGGCGTGCGCGCTGCCGAGACGATGACGGCCTCAGGCATGCGCCAACACTCCCTCGCGTTTGCTTTCGTCTCGCCGCAGCTCTTTGGCGTACCACATCGGCCCGCCGTGATGCGGCGGGAAGCCGTAGCCGTAGACGTACACGATGTCGATGTCGCCGGGCCGCAACGCTACGCCCTCTGCCAACAGATGCGTGCCGCGCTTGACGAGCGCGTTGAGCAGGCGCTCGCGGATCTCGTCGTCGGAGACGTCGCGCGGCGCGACGCCCGCCTCGCGCGCGGCGTCGGCGAAGAGCGTCTCGACCTCCGGATCGCGGATCGGGTCGCGTCCCTTACCGACCGATTTGTCGTACTTAAAGTAGCCGGCCATGGTCTTTTGCCCGAGGCGACCCATCGCGATCAGGCGCTCCAACACGTCGGTGCGCGCACCCGAGCCGCCGCGCGCGCGCGCGATCGCGGCGCCGACGTCGAGCCCCGACAGATCGCTCATCGCAAACGGCCCCATCGGGAAGCCGAACTCTCTCATCGCCGCGTCGATCCGCGCCGGCGGCACTCCCTCTTCGGCCAGCGCCGTCGCCTCGCCCAGGTAGTCGAAGATCATGCGATTTCCGATGAAGCCGAACGCGTTGCCGGATAGCACAGTTTTCTTGCGCAGCGTTTTGCCGAGGCGGAACGCCGCCGCCAGGCTCTCCTGCGACGTCGCGCGGCCGCGCACGATCTCGAGCAGCGGCATGATGTTCGCCGGAACGAAGAAATGCAGCCCGAGCACGCGCTCCGGGCGCTTCGTCGCCTTGGCGATCTTGTCGACGTCGAGCGTCGACGTGTTGGTCGCGAGCAGCGCGCCGGGCTTCGCGATCTCGTCCAGCTTTCGGAAGACGTCGCGCTTGACGTCGAGATCCTCGAAGACCGCCTCCACGATGACGTCCGCGTCTGCGAGGCGGCTCCAATCCTCCGTGAACTCGATCGATTGCGCGCGCTTCCAAGCCTCTTCTTGAGTCAGCCGTCCCTTCTGCACCTGATACATGAACATGCCCATCACGGTCTGGCGCGCGCGATCGACGGCCTCGTCGTTGTTGTCGACGACGACGACCGGGATGCCGGCCTGCGCGAACGCGATCGCGATGCCGCTGCCCATCGTGCCTGCCCCGACGACACCGGCCTTTTTAATCCTGTCATCCTGAGCTTGTGAAACGATGTCCACGCCGTCCACCTTCGACAGCTCGCGCTCCGCGAAGAAGAGGTGGCGCAATGCGAGCGACGGCTCCGAGCGAACGAGCTCGTCGAACAGCCGCGCCTCGCGCGCGAGCCCGAACGCAAACGGCAGCTCGACCGCGGCCTGGACGGCGTCGATTAGCTTGTGCGCGGCGAGGCCGCCACGGCTCTCGGGCGGCACCATCTTGTGCGCCTGCGCGACGACGTACGGTCCGGCTTGGTCGGGAACGCCCGGCGCGATGCTCGTCTGCATCGCCGAGATGCGCCGTTTCGGCGGATGACTGCGCGCTTTGGCGACCGCATGCTCGACGACGTTCCCCTCGACGACCTCATCGAGGATGCCGAGTTCCATTGCACGCTCGGCGTTTGCCGAGGAACCCTTGAGCATATACTCGAGCCCGGCGCGCGCGCCGACCAGGCGTGGAAGCCGCTGCGTCCCGCCGGCGCCGGGCAGGAGGCCGAGCTTGATCTCCGGCAGACCGAGTTTCGAGCGCGCCGTCGCGATGCGGTAGTCGCAGGCCAGCGAGAGCTCGAGCCCGCCGCCTAAGCAGCTGCCGTCGATCGCCGCGATATGCAGCTTGCCGCTCGTCTCGATCGCGTGAATCACGTCGCGGATCGTTACCGCACCCGCCGGCAGCTCGTTCTTGAAATCGTTGACGTCGGCGCCGGCGCTGAAGAGACCGTTGCGGCCCGTGAAGACGATCCCTTCGACCGCGTCGTCCGCGTACGCGGCCTCGAGTTGTATTTTCAGCTTCGCGCAATAGGCGAACGAGAGAGCGTTGACCGGCGGATTATCGAGCGCGATGACGCGTACATCATCGCGCCGTTCCTGCGGAATCATTATACGCCGGCCGTAAGCTTACGATCGAGGTCGAACTGCGTCTCCTCGAGCGTCATGACGTCGCCCGAGCCCTCCACGATCTGGCGCTGGTACCAGGCGCACTGTGAAAGTACGTGTGTCGCGTAGAACGCCGCCGTGGCCAGCTTGGCGCGATAGAATTCCGCGTCGGCGTCGCCGGCCGCGATCTTCGCCGCCGCGATCTGCGCGGCGCGCGCCATCTGCCACCCGCCGGCGACCGCGCCCCACAGGCGCAGATACGGCACGGCACACGCGAAGGCTTTGTTCAGATCGCCCATCGCGTTCATCCCGATCCACTGCGACGTCTCCTGCAGCACCAGCAGCGCCTTGCCGAGCGCCTCGCCGATGCGCTTAACGGTCGGATCGGCGTTCGCGCCGCACTCTCTCGCGACGGCCTCCATCTTCGCGCCGACGCTGCGCGCGCCGGCGCCCATGTCGCGCAGGAGCTTGCGCCCTATGAGATCGAGGGCCTGAATTCCGGTCGTGCCTTCGTAGATCGTGATGATGCGCACGTCGCGGTACTGCTGCGCGATGCCGGTCTCTTCGATGTAGCCCATGCCGCCGAAGACCTGCAGCGCCGTCGAACACAGCTCGACGGCGTTCTCGGTGCACCAGCCCTTCACGACCGGAATCATCAGCTCGACGAAGGCCTTGTGCTCCTTGCGCACGCGCTCGTCCGGATGGCGTAGCGCGTAGTCGAGCGACGCGGCCGTGACGTACGCTAAGCCGCGCATCGCCTCGATCGTGGCCTTCTGCCACATCAGCATGCGCCGGACGTCGGGATGCTTGAAGATCGGTTCGGGCGCGCGTGAGCCCGGCTTGAGGTCGCGGCCCTGCACGCGCTCCTTCGCGTATTCGAGCGCGCTCTGGTAGGCGCGGTCGGCGAGCGCGATGCCTTGCACGCCGACCGAGAAGCGCGCGGCGTTCATCATGATGAACATGTATTCGAGCCCGCGGTTCGGCTCGCCGACGAGGTAGCCGACGGCGCCTTCACCGCGCTCGCCGTAGTTCAGCGTGCACGTCGGGTTGCCGTTGATGCCGAGCTTGTGCTCTATACCCGTGCAGACGACGTCGTTGCGCTCGCCCAGGCTGCCGTCGGCGTTAACGAGGAACTTCGGCACGATGAAGAGCGAGATACCCTTCGTCCCCTCCGGCGCGTCGGGCAGCCGTGCGAGGACGAGGTGGATGATGTTCTCGGCCATGTCGTGCTCGCCGAAGGTGATGAAGATCTTCGTCCCCGAAATCTTGTGATGGTCGCCCGCCGGAACGGCGCGGGTGCGCACCTGCGCCAGGTCGGAGCCGGCCTGCGGCTCGGTGAGGCACATGGTGCCGGTCCACTTCCCGGAAACGAGGTTGGGGATGAAGCGCTTCTTCTGGGCCTCGGAGCCGACGAGCTCGATCGCCTCGATCGCACCCTGGTTGAGCAGCGGCCCGTTGGCGAAGCCGATGTTGGCCGCGTTCCACATCTCGAGCGTCGGCCCGAGCAGCAGCTGCGGCAATCCTTGGCCGCCGTACTCCGCCGGAACGGGTAACCCGATCCAGCCCGCCTCGGCGAACTTGTGGTACGCCTCCTTGAAGCCGGCCGGCGTCGCTACCGCGCCGGCGTTCCAAGTGCAGCCCTCCTTGTCGCCGATCCGGTTGAGCGGGTCGAGCACGCCCGAGGCGAACGCCGCGGCCTCTTCCAGGACCGAATCGAGCACGTCGAGCGTATCCTGGCAGCCGGGCAGCGCCGCGACCCCCTCGATCCCGGCGAGCTCGCGCAGGGCGAACTGCATGTCGCGCAATGGCGCTCGGTAGGTGCTCATGTGGCCTCCTCTTTCCTCAAATATACCGTGGCTTTTCGGGGGGGGCTGGCAGGGGCTGGTCGAACTGATAAATCGTACATTATTAAAAATAATAGTTCAAGCGGGCGTCCTATTCATACTAAAACCGGGCATTAAAAGTTGCACAAAACGCGTCGCCTGCTTGCGGGCGAGCGTAACGCTTCCGGTTATCCTACTGGTACACATATCGCAGACCGTCGCAAGGAGATAACACGATAACAATGATCCTGACGTCATTCCTCTTGGCTGCAGTTACGTTCAATCCGGCCATGGCGCCTCGAGCCGGGGTCGCTCCGGCCGAGGGCACTGTCCAGGCTGACGTAATTTCGCCGGACAAAGTGTGCAAACCAGGCGCGATCTGCGCCAAGGCGCGCCTTCCCATCAATCGCAACGGCTGTTACGTCAACAACTTCTGGAACGGCACCC
Organism: Vulcanimicrobiota bacterium; assembly: GCA_963752825.1. Classification (GTDB taxonomy): domain Bacteria; phylum Vulcanimicrobiota; class Vulcanimicrobiia; order Vulcanimicrobiales; family Vulcanimicrobiaceae; genus Cybelea. Next base: position 2,882,010 of record CAVVZF010000001.1, read on the forward strand.
AGGGCGGGACGCCGCTCACGATCGACGTAACGCAGACCGGATCCAACGGCAGCCCCGTCTATATTTACTGGGTGAACGCCACCAGCACGGGGATCAGCATCGCCGGCAGCGCGCAGGCGAAGTACTATTGTCCTTAAGGACTACTGCAGCAGCTTAACCGCTCCGCTCCTCAAGTGATAGACTCCGCCGGCAACGCGAATGCGTCCGGCGGAGGCCTCTTTTGCGATGATCGGCGGGCTGTTGCCCAGCGCCCCCGCGGCGGCGCGCACGTTGGCCTCGATCGCCTCCTCAATGCTGCCGCGCGCCGCCACGACGTCGGCGATCCCTGGAGCGATCAGCTGCTGGATCGCCGAGAGATGCTTCGGCAGCTGTTCTTTCTTCTGCAGCGCCGAGTACACGGCTTTGACCGCGCCGCAGCCTTCGTGCCCGAGCACCAGGATCACGGTTGTGCCGAGGTGCTCGATCGCATACTCGATCGACCCCGTCACGAGGTCGTCCGGATAGTTTCCGGCGACCCGCGTCACGAACAGTTGACCGATCGTCTGAACGAAGACGAGCTCGGGGATGACGCGCGAATCCGCGCAGCTCAGTATTGCCGCGAACGGCGCCTGCCCTTCGACGACCAACTCGCGCTTCTCGGCGACGCGGTTCATCGCGGGGAAATCGTTGTCCACAAAACGCTTGTTGCCGGCCATCAGCTGCCCGAGAAGCATCTCGGGCGTCGCGCTCGCCGGCGGCGCGGTGGCCGCATCGGCAGGCCGAGCGAATGCGCCGGTCGCCAGCGCGAGGGAACCGGTCAAGAACGCAGCGCGGTTACATTCCATCCGGCCGTGCTATTACTCGTCTCCGCAATACGAACCTTTGTTTCACTGGCCGATGCGCAGCGATGTGGCGGCGCTGCGCCCGAACTGTTCGGGAGCATCCTGCAGATATGCGCGCGCGCCGGGCCATGCAAACGTTCCGGGTGTCACCGAACGCACGAGATAGTGCAAATCGTACACGCCGGGATCGAGGTGTGATGCGTAGGCCATGACGCGATCGCTATAAATCTGGCTCGTGTCGATCTGCCAGCTGTTGCTCTGCGGCACCACCGCCTGCAGCGCCGTTCTGAAGCTCGTATCGACGGCCTCGAAGCCGGCCGGCAGCGGATCCTCGATCACGAACCGGTCGACGGGGTGGTCCGCGATCACGCGCACGCCGACGTCGAACACGCGTCCCGCCGCGACGCTGACGGGACCCACCGACCCGAGGTCCATCGTCGCGAGCGCCGCGCCCGCGCTCGTCGATGCCGAGCTCGACGGATCGTTGAGCGTGCGCACCACGCGGAACGCCGCGAGCTCGCCGGGCGCGTCCGATGGCACGGGATACGTGTAGAGCACCGTGTAGTGGACGGTCGTCCCTTTGACGACGATCTTCTTGCCCTGCAGCGTTGAAACCGGCACGGTCACCGTCTGCGAGGATGCCGTCGTGCCGAAGCGCGCGGTCGCGACCGTCGCGCCCCCGACCGTCGCGGTCGCCGTCGACGGAACGAGCCGCTCCGTCGCCGCATACGCGCTCAGCGCGACCAGCGCCGACGCGGTACCGTCCGATGTCCCCCAGCCGCAACGGCACTTCTGAGCCATCAGCGCGCGCACGGCGCCGTCGATCTGATCGGCGGGCAGGCGGCGTTCGAGCATCAGCTGCAGCATCTGCGATTGCGCTTCGACGAGCGAGCCGCGCCACGACCAGCGATACGAGAGGTTCGCGACAGCGTAGCGACCGGTCAGGTAGAGCGTCTGCTGCAGGCGCGAGGCCATCTCGGTCCCCTGGCTCCGCCAGCCCGGCGTGCGCAGCAGAAAGCGCGCCAGTCGAATCTGCGTCGCGCTATCGAACGTGTCGGACTGCGCGACGATGTCGGCGAGAAAGTCGGTGCGCGGACGCCCGGCCGCCGCGAGCGCCCAGAGCGCCTCGAAGCGCAGCTGCGCCTTGCACAGCGCGTCGGAGCACCACTTGAAGCGTCCCGGATTCGCCAGCGCCTGCGCCATGAAGTTCGCCGCGCGGCCGACGGCCCCGGCGTCGACCGCGACGCCCTGCGTGCGCGCGAAGACGAGCCCCTCGAGCGCCGCTGCCGTCGCAAACGGATCGCTGTCCGGCGCGTTGACGAACATGCCGAAGCCTCCATCGGCGCGCTGCAGCGACAGCAGCCGCTGCAGGTTCGTCGCGGCGGCCGCGGCCGGATCGAAGGACAGTTTGAGGTTGTACGGCCCGCGCATGCGTTGCAGCGCGCTCGCGATCGTCAGGCGCGCAGCCGCTTCATCCGCGAGCAGAAACGCGTCGCTCGCCATCACGCCCTCGGCCGGTACGGCGAACTGCGGCACGACAGAATTGGCCAGAGTGATCTGCAGCGATCCACCCGAGCTCAAGTCGATCGGAACCGACGCCTCGCCGCGCGCGACGCCGGTGTCGATCACCGAATCGGTGATCGCGCGGTCGCTCGCGGTGAACGGCACGTTGAATGCGTCCGACCGCCCACCGAGCGCGGCGTTGGCCGCGAGCGTCGTCGGCGCGGGCGTGCCGACGTTCACCGGGAAGCGAAACGCGGAGATGCCGGTCGCGGCCTGCTCCAACGCGTGGTTCGTGCGCGGGTCGCCCTGCGCGAAGCTCAGCGCGCCGGTCAGCTTCAGGATCAAGTCGAGCGCGCCGGCCGCGCCGGTTTGATTGGCGATCGAGACGCCCAGGTTGAAGCGATCGCCCGGCCGGGCGAACTGCGGCAGCAGCGGGTTCGCGATCAGCGGCTGGTTCGAGACGAACGTCGTGTCCGAAGTCGCGAAGTGCGCGGTGTCTTGCGACAGCGCGACCGCCATCACGCGCCACGTCGTCAGGTCGTCGGGCATGTTGAACGCGGCGCTCGCATGGCCTTGGGCGTCGGTCGGCAATACGCCGTAGTACGGCATGGGCAGGAAGTTCGCGCGCACGCGCGTGCTCGCCGCGCCGGCCAGAAAGCCGCCGCCGTAACCGAAGCCCTTCTCGAGCGGCGCCGTCTGCGTCTTTAAGGTGACGTTCTCGCGGCTGTCTGCGAAGATCGTGGCGATCGGCTGCTGTGCGAAGACTGTCTGCACGACGTCCGGCAGGCGATAGCCGGAGAGCTGCAGGATCGCGTCGTTGACGACCATCGCGACCACCTCGCCGCGAACCGGCGAGCCGTTCTGCGCGGTCACGCGGAAGTCGAGGTGCTGCGGCCCGCCCGGATGCACCGTCGCGTTCTGCCGGGCGATCGCGAGCTTGAGGTACCGGCTCGCGAGATCGACGTTGAAGCCCGTCAAGCCGGTCAGCGCCAGCGTGTTCGGGCCCTTCGCATCCGGGGGCGACCTGCGCCGCACGACGACCGCCTCGACGGCGGCGTTGGGCAGCATCTGCGAGGTGACCCGGAACGTGGCGTGAACCGCGCCGCTGACGTCGTGCAGCGTCGTGCGATAGATCGCATCGTTGCGCACGACCGCGAGGTAGACGTCGGCGTGCGCGTACGGCGACGCGACGAGCGCCGCGGCGGTGTCGCCGATCGCGTACTGTTTCTTGTCGAGCTTGACCGCAACGGCGTTGGTATCGGTGAGGCCCCAGTCCGCCTCCCCGGCGCCGAACGCGAAGACCTGAATCTCCGTCGCGCTCGCGTCGCCTTTTGCGCCCGGGAAGGTAGCGCGGACGCGGTACGGCCCGGCGTCCGGCGGCGTGAGCGACGCGCTGACCGGCTTGTCGGCGGAGGTCACGTCCGCCGTCGCGACCGTGTCGTACTTGATGGCTTGCTGCGCGCTCTCGCCGCCCTCGACTTCCTGCGTGGCCGAGGTGTAGGTCATCTTCTGCAGCTGGAAGTGCACGCCGCGGCCCGCGATCGCCTTGCCGTCGGCGTCGGTCACGATCGCTCGTATCGGCATCGCCGTGCCGGCCTTGCCGACGGTATCGGAGGCGAGGCCGATCACGCCGTCGGAGGCCAGCGCGAGAAAGCTCTTCGAGTCGGCGACGGAGAGATTCGAGACGTCGCTCGTCTCCATGTCGACGCGATACGTCATCGGGAACGGCAGGTTGGAAGGCACTGCTACATCCAGCGACGCGTTGCCTTGGCTGTCGAGCGGGAGATCGCGCTGCAGAACGTCGGTGTCGAACGACGGCGTCTGCTCCGGATAGAACCACTGCGGACCGAACGAGAAATCGTCCCAGCCCTTAGGCTGCACGGTCGCGACGTCGCGCGTGACGTACGCATGGGCGGTGCCGCCCTGCAGCGGCGCGCCGAACAGATAGGCGGCCGCGACGCCGGCATGCACGCTCGACCCAGCGGTCGCGGAAGTCGCCCCGAGCGTCAGCGTGAGCTTGAAGTTCGGCGGCTTGAACTGCGCGACGCGCAGCGATCCGTCGATCTCGTTGCCGTTGGTGCCCGTGGCCTTGAGGCCGTAGTATCCGAGGGACTGCTGCTTCGAAAAGGCGATCGGCATCGAGAACACGCCGAACGCGTCGGTGCGCACCTGCCCGAGCGGCGACGCGTTGTCGTTCGGATCGACCAGGCTGACCTTGTAGGTAGCATTGACGTCGGCCGCTATCTGATTGCCCTTCACGTAGTAGGCCAGTCCGGTGAGCTCGCCGCGCTCGCCGGGCTGATACATCTGCCGGTCGGTGAAGATCGTGCCGCGCGAGAGCGGCGCGCCGCTCGTCCAGCCGGCATACACGTCGAAGCGCGAGACGCCGCTGTAGTTCCACGCGGTCACGGTCGCGACGTCGGCGCCCTCCCTCGCCACGACGCCGATGTTGGGCGCATTGTTGCTGGTCGCTCCGACGGAGCAGCGCTCCACGTCGACGCCGGTAATGTCGAGCTCGCCGCTCGCATCGGTAGAGCCGGTCGCGCACGGCTGCGGCGGCGTCTTGTTGTCCTCGTCGAGCCGATAGACCGTCACGGCCGCGGCGCGCACCGGCGCGCCGTCGCTCAAGTGCTGCACGAGCACGATGCCGCGCGCGGGGAACCACTGCGCGAACACGCCGAGGTTCGTGATCTGCACGATGCCCGTGAGCCAAGGATCGGAGTCCGGCGAGTCCAGCGCCGTGCGGAAGCCGTAGGCAAACGCGCCGTAATCGCCACCGGCCTCGTCGCGCAGCGGCACGCGCACGACGCTTTGTGAATTCGTACGCGCGCCGGCGAGCGTGCGTGACGGCCAGCTCTTCCATCCCGGCAGCATCGAGAGCGGCGCGCGAAAGCCGAGCAGCTGCTGCGGATCGATGCGCGCGTACGCGGCCCGATAGGCGTTTCCGGGAAGATTGGTGGCGTAGAAGTTCAACGCGACGGGTGCGCCGGCCGGGATGACCGTCGTACCCGTCGGCGCCCACGCGCCCGGCGCGAAGTCCGACGTGCGAATCGTCACCTGCTGCGGCGTGCCCAGCGTCTGACCGAACGCGTCCTTCACGTTCGCGCCGATCGTGGCGGTGTACGTCGCGTTGGGATCGAGCGCGTACGGGTCGATCGCGATCGTGTTCGATTGAGCCGGCACGGTGACGAGCGTCTTCACGGCAGCGGGCGAGGGAGAGATCGTTACTTGGCCGGCGATCGACTTCGGATCGAGCGGGTTCGAGAACGCGATGACCGGATCGCCGCGCGCGAAGCGGCCGCCGCCGTTCGGGCTCGGCGCCGCGGTCGGAACGATCGTGAGCGCATCGTAGGTGCGGATCCCGCCGCTGAAGCGATCGCTCGTCGGAACGTTGCCGTACTGCGGCGTGACGCCGCGATCGATCTGCAGCGCGTACGTCGTTCCGCGCCGCAAGTCGTGCACCGGCCGCAGCTGGTAGGTCCACTCGTTCAGCGACGGATCGAATAGCTCTTGTGCGTTGCTGCCGGGGTACGGCGTCGGCTGCGTCTTAATTTCGGCGGTTACGGAGACGCTCTCGTCGCCCGCCACCAGCGCCGCGTGTTCGGCCAAGGACGACGCGTCGACCGCGGCGTTGGCCGTCACCGAGAGCGTCGGGCGCAAGCCCACCGGCGGCGGGGTCGACTCGTCGTCCGGCGCCGTCGTCTGCGGTAGGTCGGTGAAGCGGAGCGGCTTCGTCTCGAACGTCCACGCGAGATCGTGCTGCAGCTCGTCGCCCTGCAGGTCGCGCAGGCCCGCGGCCAGCGTGATCCGCACGCGCGTTCCGATCGGCAGCGCCTGCTCCGCGACGAACCCGATCATCTTCGGCGTGAGCACGACGAAGTGCCCGCGCAGGGCCGGCTCGACGCTCACGCGGCTCACCACGTCCTGCGGTCCGGGCCCGGAGAGCGCCGTGACGGGCGCCACCGGCTTGTCGAAGATGATGCGAATCTGCGCGAGCGTGTCGGCCTTATCGGTCGGCGAGATCGACGCGATCCACGCGGGCAGCTGCGGCCGCGGGAGCGCCGTCACCGGCCCGAGCCGGTTCGCGTTGAGCACCGGGCCGCCGCACGCAGCGATTGCGGCCGCCGCAGAAACGCCAACGAGCAGGCCCAAAAAGCGCAACCGCGACCTCCTTACTTGGGAGCAACTCCAGTCCCCGCCGTCGTACATTCCGTGCACAGGTCATGAAACTCTTTGCGCCGGCGCTACCCGTTAGCGTCTTGGCGGCGATCGTTGCGCTACGCGTTGCCGGCATCGACGTCGCGCAGCTCAACGTGCCGCGCGGATCGGTGACCTATACCGACCGCAACGGCGGCGTGCTCGGGACGGTCCTCGGCGCCGACGCCCTACACGCGATGAGCGTGCCGCTGGCGTCGGTTTCCCCGGAGTTTCTCGAGGCGATCGTCGCCGCCGAGGACGCGCGCTTCTGGCATCACGGCGCCGTCGATGTGCCCGCGCTCGTCCGAGCCACGCGCGACTATGCGATCTTCGGCGAGGCCCGAAGCGGAGGCTCGACCATCGAGATGCAGCTGGCGCGCCTGCTGCGCGGCGAGCCCAGCACGATTCGCGGTAAGCTCGCGCAGATCGTCACGGCGCAGCGCATCGCAATCGCTTCCAGCAAGAGCGCGGTGCTCGAGGCGTACGTGAATCGCGTCCCGATGGGCGGGAACGTCTACGGCGTGGAGGCCGCGGCGCAAACCTATTTCGGCGAGCCCGCGAGCGACCTGGATCTCGCGCAGGCCTCGCTGCTCGCGGCCATCCCGAACGATCCGGCCCGCCTCGCGCCCGACGCCGACTACGGCGCGCTTCGAGAGCGCCAGCGTTTCGTTCTCCGACGCATGGTCGAGCTCGGCGAAATCGCGCCGGCGCGCGCCGCGCAGGCGTTCGCCGAAACGCTCGCCATTCGCCGCCACGACTATGGGATCGACGCCGCGGCGCAGGCGCTCTTCCTGCTCTACCGCCAGTCCGACTGCCGCCCGGGCCGCGTGCGCACGACGATCGACGGCGATCTGCAGCGCTTCGTGCAGGCGCAGACGCAGGACGCGATCGCGGCGCTGCAGCGCTATCACGTCACGGACGGCGCCGCGCTGGTCGTCGACAACCGCAGCGGCGACGTGCTCGCCTACGTCGGCTCGCCGGACTACTTCTCGGTCGAGGCGCTCGGGAGCAACGACGGCGTGCAAGCGCTGCGCCAGCCCGGATCGTCGCTCAAACCATTCGCCTACGAGCTCGCGCTCGAGCGGCACACGATCGAGTCGACGACGATCCTCGCCGACGTGCCCGCCTCGTACGCGATTCCCGGCGGCAAGCTCTATCAACCCGCCGACTACAGCGGACGCTTTAGCGGACCGGTGCGCGTGCGCTACGCGCTGGCGAACTCACTCAACGCGCCGGCGGTGCAAGTGCTGTCGCGGCTCGGCGTCGGCGCGTTTCTGGATCGGCTGCGCGACCTCGGCTTCGCGCACCTCATTCACCCGGCGTCGTACTACGGTCTCGGGCTCACGCTGGGCAGCGGCGAGGTGAGCCTGTGGGAGCTCGTGCAGGCATACACCGCGATGGCGCGGGGGGGCGTCGCGGTGCCGCTTCGGCTCGTGGATCGAAGCGCGAGCGCGCGCAGCGTCGGCAATTCGAGCGACTGGCAACTCGTCACCGACATGCTCGCCGATCCGCACGCGCGCGCCAAGTCGTTCGGCGTTGGCTCGGTGCTGCAGATGCCTTTCCCGGCGGCGGTCAAGACGGGCACGTCGTCGGACTTCCGCGACACGTGGACCGTCGGCTTCACTCGCGACGATACGGTCGGCGTCTGGGTCGGCAACTTCGACGGCAGCGCGATGCGCGGCGTCTCCGGCGTCACCGGCGCCGGCCCGCTGTGGAACCGCATCATGCTGCACCTCTACGAGCGGCGCGACGAGCCGCCGGCGTTTCCGCCCCCGCGTGGATTCGTGCGCGTGCCGATCTGCACCACGACCGGACACGCGCCCGGGTCGGATTGTGCCGCCGTCGTCGAGGAGTGGGTGCGGCCCGAGGATCTCGCCGCGGTACGGCAGCCAGCCGCGCAGTCGCGCGAGCAGTACGATGCGTGGCTTGCGTTGCAGCCGCGCGACGCTCCGGGACGCCTGCGCATCGTCTTTCCGCACGACGGCGACGTGTTCGTCCGCAACGATGCCGGCGACGCCGTGCAAGCTCGAGAACAGCAGCTCGCGTTGCGCGCCGTGGGTTCCGGCGGACCGGTGCGCTGGAGCGTTGGCAGCGAAACGCTCGCGCTCGACGCAACCGGAACCGCGTTCTGGCCGCTGCGTCTCGGCACGTGGCGCGTCGATGCCGCCGATGGAGCACGACACGATCACGTGACGATCCGCGTCGTGCCCCCGCCGCACGCAAAGGATCCGGGGTTTACGGTTTTAACGCGCTAGGGTCGCGCATTCGAACCGCCTCTCGATATCGGACTAGCGTGCATGGACCGCTGAGCATTGCAGATCGAGAAGCAGCCACTGCGGGGAGGACCTCCCCCCAATCCTGCACCTGTCCATGGCTCATTCCGTTCCATTTATTATTTTTGTTAGCGCAAGCGTGGCTCTGATCCTCATGCTCGCACCGCAAACACCGCAACGGTTTCAGCTCTGTCTGAATAAAGCAACCCGTCGACAGAGTCATCGGGAAGGCGACGACTCTCAGGTCCTGGTGGCGCAGTTCGACCAGGATCGCCCTTGCATCACATGCGTCGCCGCTGCAATCAGTGCGAAGATGACGACGAGCATTCCGGCGACCACTATGAGTAGCGGGAGAGGGTTAATGGAGATCACGTGGCCGGGCACCCTAGCATTATACCCCCGCCCGGTTGGTTTAGCCGTCGCGACTACTGTTTATGTGCCAGCTAATAGAAGAACTGCTGGAGCTGACTGAAGGCCGGTCCGAACGCCCAGCCCGTGCGCGTCGCCGGATTGATCGCCGGCGGTGGCTCGCCGATCGCGAACTTGAATCCGGTGATCGTCTCGACGTTATTGCCTTTCTCGTCGTAGACGACGATTGCGCTGCCCGAGCCGCAGGCGTAGTCCGTATCGGTGACCAGGAACAGGCCGTTGACCGGGTCGTTTGCGACGCCCGAGCCGCTGTTGATCTGCGACGTGTCGGTCGTACAGGGCAGCTGCGCGAAGGTGCCGGTCTGCTGCGCGAGGTTGTAGAACTCGACCTGCGCGTTGAGCTCCGTCGTCGTGGCCGCTATGCCCGTCGTCGAATCGACGGCCAAGCCGTTGACGTCGCCTGCGTGGAAGAAGCCGTTGTTGAAACCGTTGAAGCGCGTCTCCTTGCCGGTGGACAGGTCGACGATCACGTTGAGCGGCGGGTCTCCGCCGACGGCGCCGCCGTCCGGCGACAGCGCGATCACCGCTTGGTTCGTCGTCGTGTCCTGCCCGAACTGCGGATCGTTTCCACCGCCGAACAGGTTGGGATCGAGGTGGAAGACGTGGCTGACGGTGTTCTTCGCGACGTCGGTCACGACCACGACGGGCCTGTCTTGCTTCTTGAGCTCGATGGCGAAGAGCGCGTCCGTCGACGTCACCTGATTGACGCCGGCAGCCTGCACGTTGATGTCTCTGATCGGAGACGTCCAGCCGCCGGTGAACTTCCCCTTCGTGACGGGGTTCATCACGTCGTAAAAGCGCTTCGCGTAGATCTGCCCTTGCGGCACGACGTAGCGCGTGACGAGCGCGACGTCTCCGGCGAATATGGCGTTCAAGCCGTACGACGTCCCGGGCGGAAGCTTCTTAGGGAAGGTTTTCAGAATCGTTCCGCTGTTCTGATCGAACGTTTCAACGTCGCTCGCCGTGGCCAGCACGCCGTCCGTGCCGTTGCGATCGATGTCGAAGCCGAAGATCTGTCCTCCGTCCTTGGTCGTGAGCAGCTTGCCGAGCCCCACGGTGTGTCTCGCGTGCGCGGCGAGCGAGTTGGATTGGGTCAGCGATGTGACGGGCGCGACCAGCGGGGCCGAGGCCCCGCTGCTGCACGCTCCCAAGGCGACGGCCGCCGCACAAGCGGACAGCGCGCACCCAAAGCGTAATGCGTTCATGTTCTCCTATCGTTCCAATACGCGTAGATCGTTATGGTTGTCGTCGTTGAAGTAGAGCTTCGTGTCGGCGGACGGTCCCGTCGCCACCATCCCGAAAATCGCGCCGAGCGCGCCCTTGTCGACGTTGCGCGTGGCCAGCACCTTTCCGGATCGAGAGATCTCTACGATGATGTTCTGTCCGCTCGGGTTGGCCGTGTTGCCGACGGCAAGGTTGCCGTTGGCGAGCAGCGCCGAGCTGATCGGGCCGTTGAGCGGGGCGCCCGCGAAGAGCACGCGCGCCAGGCGCGCCGACGGACCCTTGAACTTCAGGCCACCCTTTTCGACGATGATGCCGCCGTTCGGAATCGTGCTGACCTTATCGAACGCGACCACGGTGTTGTTCGTTCCGTCCACGATGTAGAGCGTGTCGATGCTGGCGTCGTACGCGAGGCCCGACGGGCCGAAGATGCCGCCCGGCTTGCCGTGGTTGACGGCGAAGCCCTTGGCGATCACGTCGTAGGTGAACTTCGAGCCGAGGTTGATGCGCACGACGGTTCCGTCGCCCGCGTTGCTCTCGTAGAACGCGGGGCTTCCGCCCGGCGCGAAGACCTGACCGAACGGGTGGTCGAAGGGCTTACCCTTGATGTCGGTTTCGAGCTTTCCGGTCGCGGACAGGACGGGGTTGTCGTTGGCGCTAAACGCCGAGGCCCAGATGTCGTCGGCGGGTCCGAGCGCCAGCGCGTCGCATCCGACGAGCGTCTTGTCGTGCGACACCAAGGACGCCTTCGAGCCCGGCTTCGGGTGCAGCGCGACGATCGTAAAGCCCGTGCCCTGCACGTTTTTCTTGTCGTTGAAGTTGCAGATCACGAGATCGCCCTTCGTGAAGTCGCCCGTCGTCGACGGCGCGACGGTCAGTCCGTACGGATTCAGCTGACCGTATTTCGGATCGACGGTCGATCCGATGACGACCTCCTTCTTGAGCGTCTTGAGGATCGAGGATTCCTTATCGGGCAGCGCTAGGCCGGCCGATTGATTCGTGGTGTCCGCGGCCTGCGGAGGAACGACGCCCGCGCCATGGCAGCCGGCGATCGTAAAGACGGCAATTGCAGCAACGGCGACTGGTTGCATGCGTGAACTCCTCATGACTAGCCTCCAGAGATTTTGGCGAGGACCGGGGTAGCGTGGGACCACCCTAGGACCCAGGCATGAAAAAATTCTGAAACCGCGGTGCCACGTTGCGGCAACCTCGCTGCGGGACGATGGCGCGGATGCACACGGACGCAGCCGCAGTCGCCCGGCGCCTTCTGGCGGGCGATCGCCGCCGTCCGCCGGAGCCGGCGGTCATCGAGACGCTGTTGCGCTTCGGCGGCGGTGCGCTGGCGTACGCGTTGCGCAGCCGCATTCGCGTGCTCCTGCTGCGCCCGGGAGAGCGCTATCGCGAGGCATCGCCGGCGCTGGCGCGCCTGGGCATCGACGTCGATGCGTGGCCGGCGCCGCCTGCCGGGCTATTCGTCGTCGAGGAGCGGGCGCTATTCTTGCGCTCGCGCAGCCCGATGACGGTGGCACACGAGTTCGGCCATGCGCTCGATTGTGCGCTCGGCAGCGGCGTCTATCGCAGCGGCATCGATCCGCGGCTTCGCGCGCTCTTCGCGAGCGCGACGAGCTTCGTCACGCCGTACGCGGCGACCGGCGTCGACGAGTACTTCGCGGAATCGTTGCGCGCATACGTCGAGGCGAACGATCCGGCGTCGCCGTGGCCGCGCGCGACGCGCGCGCGCCTGCGCCATGCGGATCCGGCCATGCTCGAGTTCGTCGAATCGCTGTTCGAGCGCGAGTTCGGAGCCCCGCTCCGCGAGCCGCGAAACTGCGGCGTCGTCTCTATTTGACCGCGCGCACTTGCGCGACGCTGACGCCGGACGCGTGGTTGTGCCAGGAGCTGCGGACGTACGTTATCGCCGCGGCGATCTGTTCGTCCGAGAGCACGCCGCCCCAGCGCGGCATGATTCCGCTGTACGCGTGGCCGTTCACCACGACTTTGCCGTCAAGGCCGTTCTTGACGATGGCGATGACCGCGGTGGAGTTATCGGTCACGACCGGGTTGCCGGCGAGCGGCGGAAACGCTCCGCTCACGCCCTCGCCGTCGGGTTGATGGCAACTCGAGCAGTTCGCCATGTAAACGACGGCCCCGTCGCTGGCCGACGCCGGATTCGCCGCCTCGGCGGATGCGGAGGCGGAAGCCGCCGCGCCGTGCGAACTCTTCGCGCAGGCGCCGAGCAGCGCCAGCGCGAGTACGCACGCGATCCTCACGCGGTGTTCTGCGGACGCGAGCTCATCGCCCAGACGAGTGCAATCAGGAGAAAGTTCGCCACGAGCGAGCTGCCGCCGTACGACATGAAGGGCAGCGTTATGCCCGTGAGCGGAAGCAACCCGATCACGCCGCTGACGATGATGACGACCTGAAAGCCCAGCGTGGCGGCGAGACCGGTCGCCAGTAGCTTCGTGTAGAGGTCCGGCTGCTGCAGGCCCGCCGCGAAGATCCTCCGCACCAGGTTCAGGAAGATGACGAGCACGATGAGCGCCCCGATCGCGCCGAACTCTTCGGCGAAGGCCGCGTAGACGTAGTCCGTTGCCACGTCGGGGATCATTCCGGGATGCCCGAGGCGGTACCCGCTGCCGAACAGGCCGCCCGCGGCGAGCGAGTAGTACGCCTGCGATGACTGGTATCCGGCGCCGAACGGATCGGAGAACGGATTGCGCCACACCGCGATGCGCGCGTGCACGTACGGATAATGGTGCACCGCCCAGAACGCGCCCACGACGAAGAGCAGCGCCCCGAACAGCACGATGTCCGCGCGACGCGTCGCGACGTACAGAATCGTCGCGAACGTTGCGAGCAGCAGCGTTGCCATGCCGAGGTCGCGCTGAACGAACAAGATCGCGATCGAGACGCCCCAACCGATGAAGAGCGGCCCGAGGTACTTGACGTTGGCGCGCAGGGACCACGGCCGCGCGTTTCCGATCACGTCGGCCGTTTCCGCGAGGTATGCCGCCAAGAAGAGGACGATGAAGAGCTTGATCAGCTCGATCGGCTCGTATTCGATCGACCCCAGCTTGATCCACAGACGCGCGCCGTTGACTTCTTCGCCGAAGAACAGCAGCAACGCGAACATCACCAGCGAAGCGATGACCCAAAGGTATTTGTACGCAGCGAACCGGCGAAAGCTCGAGAAGATCGGCCCGAGCGCGATCGCGAGGAGCAGCGACACGACCAGCCACGCCTGTTGGCGTTGTGCGAGCTCGGGCGAGAGCCGATCGACCAGCGCCAATCCGAGCGAAGCGAGCACGACGGCCAGTGCCGGCAGCGCGTCGTCGCGGACGGTGCTCGAGGGCTGCCACAGCACCCAGACCACGGCCAGCGCGGCCAGCAGCGCGAAGACCCAGGGCGGACCGATCGTGTTGCGCGGCGCGAAGGATAGGATCAGCGCGGCGACGGCCAGCGCCCCCGCCATCGGTGCGATGCGCCGCGCGACTACCAGCGCCCGGTGACCGCCGAGACGATGAACGCGATCGCCGCGGCGATGCGGGCACGAGCCCGCGGGGGCGCGGCCACGCGCGCGTCGGGCGCGACGTCGTCGCGATCGAATCGCGCGATGAGGACGCCCTCGCCCGGATCGCCGGCCGCGAGGCTTGCGAGTACCGCGCGGCGCTCGGCGTCGCCGCGAATGCGCCGGCCGAGCAGCACGATCGCATCGCCCGGCGCCAGCATCGCGCTAGAGATCGTGACGTCGAGAACGGGCGCGACCGCGAACGCGCGGACGAGCAGAGGACCGCGGCGCTCTTCGAAGACGTCGTCGCGGCACAGCGGCATCACCTCGCCCTCGCGGGCGAGGTAGGCTGCGGTTGACCCGGCGTGCATCACGTACGCGTGGCCATGCACGATCACGACGGCCGTCAACGACGACGCCGCCGTGATGTAGTCCTCGTGGCTCGCGGTGCACGCGTAGAGGTCGCCGTTCACGCGCGCCAACACGCCGTGCATCGCCGTCGCCGCGGCTTGGGGACGATCGACCGCGGAGCGGAAGCGAGCGCTGCGAGTGCGGCGCTCGCATTCGGCTCGAAGCCGCGCCAGGAGTGCGCCCTCGGTGGCGACCCCGCCGATGCTGCCGAAGCCGCGCGCGATCGCCAAGAGCCATGTGCGCGGCCCGAGCTGGAGGCTCAGGCACGACGTGCGGTCGCCGCGAATCGCGAGCGTCATCCCGGACGCACCGACTTGACGACGATGCGCGTCGCCCCGACGTCGACCTCGTCGCCCGGGCGGATCTCGATCGCATCGGTGACTCGCCGGCCGTTCAGAAACGTGCCGTTGCTGCTCTGGAGGTCGCCGACGAAGACGGTACCGTCGTGGCTCTCGAATCGCGCGTGACGGCGGCTCACCTCGGGGTCGCGCAGCACGATCTCCGTCCCTTTGTCCCGCCCGACCTCGAGCGGCGGGCGACCCTCGAAGGAACGGTTTGCCCCGCGCTCGAGGATCTCGAGCCGCAGACGCACCGGCGTGACGCGGCCAATCTCCGCTGCCGCCCGCGCCGGCAGACGCGCGGTCAGCAGCGCGACGAGCGCGAGAGCCGCCGTGATCTCCAGCGAGCCGAAACGCATCTGCCGTTCGAAGTCGGCGGCGGCAGCGATCAGGAGCGTCACGGAGCCTCGAACCTCATCTTCGTAGCTCCGAAAAGCAGCTCGTCCCCGTCGCGCAGCGGCTGCGAGCGCACGCGGCGCCCGTTCACGTACGTTCCATTGGTCGATCCCACATCGCGGACGATCGGCTCGCCGCCGCGTATCTCCACGACCGCGTGCGCGCGAGAAACGCTCGGGTCCACGAGAACGATTTCGCTCTCTTCGCTGCGTCCAATTCGAGCCTTTCCCTCGATCGAATATACGCCGTCCGGCGGAACGCCTTTGACCATGCGGAGGCAAAACTTCCCGGAGGCTCTCGTCGCGTCTCCCACTTCGATCGCTATCGCGCCGAGCGGAACGCTGGCCCGCGCTCCCATCGTCACGCGCGCCTCGCCGTCCTCGAATGCAATTCCGACCCGAGCGGCCAGGTCGCGTAGCAACTCCCCCCAGGCTCGCTCCAGGTACTCACGGTGCTCGGCGAGCCGCTCGAGGTCGTCGGGACTCACGTAGACGGCGTACGCGCCAGGCGCGCTTAGGCGCCCCTCGTCGCCCCGGGTCTGCGCCTCCATCGTGGACACGAGCTTGCGAGCGATCTGCGCGGGCTCCAGGTCGCTCGGAAACGTCTTCGCGAAGGCGCGTTCGATGAACGTCGCGCAGACCTGTTCGATCTTCGACAGAACGCTCACGGGCGGCGCTGGACGCGCGCGATATAGAAGCCGTCGCGTCCCTCCATGCCGGGCGGAACCAGCACATCGCCGTCATCGGTGAGCAGCATCTTGTACGCGGCGGGTATCAAGCCGCGCTCGAAGTTCTCTCGCGCTAAAAAGTCGTCGATCACTTCCGTCGTCTCGCGTGGATCCGTCGAACAAACCGCATAGACCAGCGCGCCGCCCGGGTAGACATGGCGGGCCATTCGCTCGAGCAAGGCTCGCTGCGTTAGCGACAGCCGTTCGCCGTCGGTTCCCTGCTTCTTCCAGCGCGTCTCCGGGTGCCGGCCGACGAGGCCGATTCCCGAGCACGGCGCGTCGAGGAGGACCCGGTCGAAGCGTTGCTCGCCGAGCAGCGCTTCGGCGGTGGCGTCGCCGGTGACGACGCCGGCGACGACTCCGCCCTCATCCAGACGGCGGACGAGCGTCGCGACCTTGCGCGCGTCCCGCTCGACGCAGGTCAGGTCGCCCTGTCCGGCCAGGCGCGCGCCGATCTGAAGCGCCTTGTTGCCGCGACCGCTGCAAACGTCGAGGATCGCCTCTCCGGCCTGCGGACCGAGCACGTCGACGGCCATCGCCGAGCTCTCGGACTGCGGCCACCAGGCGCCGTCGTCGTTCGGCGCCGGCCGGCCGCGTTCCAACAACAGCACCTCCGGCACGATCGCCGAGCCCCGCGCTTCGATTCCCGCCGCCGCGAGCCGCCGCGCCGCTTCGTCCGGCGTGGCCTTGAGCGCGTTGATCACCAGCGCCCCACGCGCCGGATCGTCGACCGCCGCGGCAATCGCCTCCGTGCCCGCACCGAAGACCCGATTCCATTGACGCACGAGCCACGTCGGCAGCGAGTAGCGGGTCGCGAGATACTCCTGCTCGTCGGCGAATTGCTCGCGCAGCGGCGGCGGCGGTCGCTGCCGCAAAAAGCTCCTGAGCACGGCGTTCACCAGGTTGCCCAGGCCGCGATGCGCGTGCCGCTTGGCGGCATTCACGAATTCGAACACGGTCGCGTGCTCGTCGGCACGCGTGTAGATCAACTCGTAGATCGCCAACCGCAGCAGTTCGCGGATAACCGGGGGCAGCTCGCGCTGCGACGCGAGGAACGGTTCGAGGTACCAGTCGAGCGTGCGCCGCATCTTGATCGCGCCGTATGCAAGCTCAGCGGCGAACGCGCGATCCCGCTCGCCGAGCTGAGCGCGGCGAGCGCGGTAATCGAACGAGGCCTGCGCTCCGCGCTCCACGGCCCGCGATCCTTTGGGTGGAAACACGTCGCTCACGACGCTGAGCGCGAGCTCGCGGGCGTTCATCGCGATCGGCGACTCTGGAGATAGGCCGTCCCGCTCATCCTGCCGCGGTTCGGCGCGATCAACTCGTCGATCACGAGCCCGCCCTCCGGCGCGACGTGCGCGCGTAGGATCTTGACGGTCTCGCCGTCGATGCTCGCCCGCGCCGCGGGGCCCGGGGAGTAAGCGCGCACGGCGTTGACGACGCGCTGCGGCGGCCAGCCGAGATCGACTGTCAGATCGCTGCGCGCGATCGGCCGCGTCAAGCTCGGCTCGCCGCGCTGCGGCGTTGCCTCGAGCTTGCCGCGTTCCGCGAGGTCGATGGCTCGCGCCAGCGCGTCCGCGCCCGCCGAGGCCAGGCGGTCGTGCAACTCGCCATAGGTTTCGTCCGGCGCGATGGCCACGCGCTCCTGGAGGACGACGTCGCCGGTGTCGAGACTCGCATCCATCAGCATGATGCTGACGCCGGTCTCGCCGTCGCCGCGCAGGAGCGCGGCCTGAATCGGCGTCGCCCCGCGATACTTCGGCAGCAGCGACGGGTGAACGTTGATCGCGCCGAGGCGTGGCACATCGAGCAGCTCCTCCGGCAAGATGCGTCCGTATGCCGCGAGGACGGCGAGGTCGATGCCCTCATCCCGCAGCTCCGCCGCGTACGCGCGCAACGCGAGCGGCTCGTCGACGCGGAGGCCGAGCTCGAGCGCGGCGCGCTTGACGGGGCTCGGCGTGAGCCGCTGGCCGCGTCCCGCAGGACTGTCGGGGCGGGTCACCACGCGGACAAGCTGCGTGCGGGCCGCAACCGCGCGCAGACTCGGCACCGCGAACGCGGCGGTGCCGAGAAAGAGCGTCCTCACACCTCGGCCGTTTCCTTGTCCTCTTCGGAGACCGCGGGACGGACGTTCTTCGCCCGGTCGATGTACAGCGCGCCGTTGAGATGATCGACCTCGTGCTGCAGGCATTGCGCCAGCAGCCCCTCCCCCTCGATGCGAATCTTGCGGCCCGCGCGGTCGAGCCCGGTGACAGCCGCGCGTTTGTAGCGGACGATGTCGCCGATCATTCCGGGCACCGAGAGACAGCCTTCCCGCAGCTCGACCTCCTCGGTCATTGCTTCCAGCTTAGGATTGATCACGACCGCAGGCGGATGCTCGTCGTCGTTGACGTCCATCACGAACAGCCGCTTCGAAACGTTGACCTGCGGCGCGGCGAGGCCGACGCCCGGAGCCGCGTACATCGTCTCGAACATGTCGTCGAGCAGCTGCTGGAAGAGCGGATCGTCGATCTCGCGCGGGTCGACCTTCTTCGCGACCTTGCGCAGCGTCGGATGACCTTCGGCGAGGATCTCCCGAATATAGGGCATTGCGGGCGGCTATTCTTCGTATCGCCGCCCGCTACTTTGTGCCGAACAGCCCAGACCTCGAGGACGCTATTTCGTCGTGAAAGAGGCCACCAGGAAGTGCGGGCTGCAGTTCGTGCCGCCGTCGTTCCAGAACAGGCTGACCGCCTGAGCGGGCCCGATGATATAGCTTGGCGGTAACGACGACTGGTAATACACCGGGTTCGAGTACGACGGCGATGCGTGCGGTGTCGGGATCTGTCCCTCGCTTATCTGAGCGAAGTTGCCCGTAAACGTCGAGCCGCCGTTCGATTGCACGAGGAAGAAGTTGAAGCTGTTGCTCGGCGGCAATGCACCCTTCGTTGAAACGTAGACGTTGCCGAGCGCGTCTGGTGCGCCTGTGCTGTTTGGGATCGGATAGAGCACCTCGAGCTGATTCGGAGGACCGCCGCACGTGCCGCTCGGCGCCGGAGCGGGGCCAGTGCCGTTGCTGCCGTTGCACGCCGACAACACGATCGCTGCGCTAAGGATTGCGGTGAACGCGCCAATCAACTTGTTCATGGGAGAACCATCCTCTGCGCCGGCCTGCTCACCCTGCCGGGCGTAATGTGAATATCCTTAGAGAATATACCCAGAAAGGTCTGCATTCTCGACCACGTCGGCGAGCCGCCCGCGCACGTAGTCGCCGTCGATGACGACCGTGCCGGTCGTCTCCGGAGCGGCGAAGCTGACCTCTTCGAGGACGCGCTCGAGCACCGTGTGGAGGCGCCGGGCGCCGATGTTTTCGGTCTGCTCGTTGACGCGCATCGCAAACGTCGCGAGCTGCTCGATCGCATCGTCCCGGAACTCGAGCGCGACGTCGTCGGTAGCAAGCAACGCCTTGTATTGTTCGACCAACGCGTTCTTGGGCTGCGTCAGGATGGTCTTGAAGTCTTCGGCGGTCAACGAGTCCAGCTCGACGCGAATCGGCAGCCGTCCCTGAAGCTCCGGAATCAGGTCGGACGGTTTGCTGATGTGAAACGCGCCCGCCGCGATGAAGAGAATGTGATCCGTCTTGATCGGCCCGTGTTTCGTATTTACGGTCGACCCCTCGACGATCGGCAGGATGTCGCGCTGGACGCCTTCCCGCGACACATCCGGACCACCACGCTGCTGTTGCGATCCAGCGACCTTGTCGATCTCGTCGATGAAGATGATGCCGTCCTCGCCCGCACGGCGCAGCGCCTCGCGTTTCACGGCGTCCATGTCGATCAGTTTCGCGGCCTCTTCTTGCTCGAAGATCTTGAGCGCGTCGGCGACCGTCACGCGCTTGCGCGTCCGGCGTTTCGGCAGGATGCCGCCCAGCATCTCGCCGAGGTCGCCGGCCTGGTCCATGCTGCCGCCGATCACGCCGATCGGCAGGGTCGGGCTCTCTTCGACCTCGATCTCGATCAGCCGCACGTCATAGAATCCGCGTTCGATCTCGCCGCGCGTCTGATCTCGAACGCGCTGCGCGTCCGGCGAAACGGAGACCGACGGGCCCGGGTGGGACGGCTGTCCCGAGAGGCCGCTCCCGAAGATCGATCCCAGCGCGGCGCCGAACGGGTTAGCCTGCGACTGGCCCGGCGGACGCGTCTCCGGATGGAGCGCATCGATGACGCGCTCGACCGCGTGGCGCTTGGCTAACTCGCGGACCTCTTCGCGGCGCTCTTCGGTCACGGTGCGGATCGATGCCTCGACGAGATCGCGCACCATAGACTCCACGTCGCGTCCGACATAACCGACCTCGGTGTACTTCGTGGCCTCGACCTTGACGAACGGCGCACCGACGAGCGCGGCGAGGCGCCGGGCGATCTCGGTCTTGCCCACACCCGTCGGACCGATCATCAGGATGTTCTTCGGAGTGATCTCCTCGCGCAGGTCTTCGCGAGCGCGCGCCCGCCTATATCGGTTGCGCAGCGCGATCGCGACGGCGCGCTTCGCCTTGGCCTGTCCGACGATGTACTTATCGAGCTCGGCCACGACTTGTCGCGGCGTGAGTGCGGTTGGATCGACGCTCGTCATCGCGCTCGTCACGGCAAAGTCTCTACGATGATGTCGGCATTAGTATAGATGCAGATCTCGGCGGCGATCTCGAGGCCCTTGCGGGCGATTTCGGCGGCGTCGAGCTGCGTGTTGCGCAGCAGCGCGGCGGCTGCGGCCTGTGCGTACGGGCCACCGCTGCCGATCGCGGCAATTCCCTCGTCGGGCTCGATCACGTCGCCGGTTCCGGAGAGCACGAACAGATGCTCCGTGTTGCCGACGATCATCAGCGCCTCCAGACGTCGCAACGCGCGATCTTGCCGCCAGTCCTTGGCGAGCTCGACGGCCGCCCGCGTGAGATCCTTGAACTCGGCGAATTTGCTTTCGAACTTCTCGAGCAGCGTGATGCCGTCGGCCGCCGAGCCGGCGAATCCGGCCAGGACCTTGCCGCCGGACGTCTTGCGAACCTTTCGCGCGCTGTGTTTGACGATCGTCTTATCGAGCGTCACCTGGCCGTCGCCCGCGATCGCGAGCTTGCCGTCGCGCCGCACCGCCAGAATCGTGGTGGACCGAAGCTTCATGCTAGCGTGACTACCCCGCCGGCGCAAAGAGGGTTTCAGCGGCCAAGGATTCGATCGCGGCCAGCGCGCGCGCCGCCGCCATCCTTCGCCTCTCGCGCTTGCCCATCTGAGCGTCTTCTTCCGGAGGGGGCGGAAACGCGCCCCAGGTCACGTTCGCCGGCTGAAAGTCCGGCGTCTGACGATTCTGCAAGTGCGCGACGACTGCGCCGAACGCGCTCTCGCGCGGAAAATCGATGGCCGCCAAGCCCGCGATCGCGCGCGCGGCATGGATCCCCGTCATGGCGCCGCACGCCGCCGCCTCGACATAGCCTTCCGCTCCGGTGATCTGCCCGGCAAAGTAGAGCGCTTTGCTTCCCTGTAGCTTCAAGTGCGAGTCGAGCAGGCGCGGCGAGTCGATGAACGTGTTACGGTGCATGACGCCGAGCCGAAGCCATTCCGCCCGCTGCAGGCCGGGCAGCTTTCCGAACGCCTCGCGCTGCGCGGGCCAGATGAGGCGCGTCTGAAATCCGACGAGATTGTAGGCGGTCGCATAGGCGTTCTCTTTGCGCAGCTGCACGACGGCGTACGGCGCGCGGCCGGTGCGCGGGTCGCGTAACCCTACGGGTTTCAGCGGCCCGAAGCGCAGCACGTCGTCGCCCCTGTCGGCCATCTCTTCGATTGGCAGACAGCCTTCGAAATAGCGCGTGGATTCGAACTCCTTCGCGGGATGGCGCTCGAGCGTACGCAGATCGGCCAGCAGCCGTTCGTACGCAGCGCGATCCAAAGGAATGTTGAGATAGTCTTCTCCTCCCCCCTTGTCGTAGCGCGACTTGCGGTACATCTGCGACTCGTCGATCGAATCGGCCGCGACGATCGGGGATGCCGCGTCGTAATAGTGCAGCCGCCGACTCTCGCCGCCGGCGCCGAGCAGAGCATCCAGTTGCGCTAAGAATTCGGCGCTCGGCAGCGGGCCGCACGCCACGATCGCGGGGCGATCGAGCGGAATTGCGCGCACTTCCTCGCGGAGCAGCCGAATCCGCGGCTCGGCTACGATCCGCGATTGGACCAGGCTCGAAAAGCAGCCGCGATCGACCGCCAGCGCGCCCCCGGCCGGTACAGCACTTTCACGAGCGCAATCCACGATCAGCGAGTGCAGTCGCGCGAGCTCCTCTTTCAGCAGCCCGACGGCGTTTTCGAGCGACGCGCCGCGCAGCGAATTGCTGCACACGAGCTCCGCCAGCGCGCCGGTGTGATGCGCCGGCCCGCTGCGCTGCGGACGCATCTCGTAGAGATCCACGCCGACGCCGCAGCGCGCAGCCTGCCATGCCGCCTCGCATCCCGCGAGCCCGCCGCCGATCACGGTCAAGCGGAGGGTCATGCTTCGACTGGTTCGCGCTCCGCTGCGGCGGCCTCGCTGGTCGCGAGCGCGCTGACGTCGTGGCCGCGGTCGGCCGCGCACTGCAGTTGGACGGTGCCCCCACGGCGCGTTTTCCCGACGACGTACGACCCGCAAACGGGACAGCGCTCGCGTGCCACGGAATCCCATGAGATGAAGTCGCAGTTCGGATAGTTCGCGCAGCCGTAGAACAGGCGGCCCTTCTTCGAACGCCGCTCGACGATGGCGCCGCCGCACTTGGGACACTCCGCGCCGGTCTCTTTGACGATCGGCTTCGTGGTCTTACACTCGGGGTACCCAGTGCATGAGATGAACTTTCCGAAGCGGCCCGTCTTGATGACCATGGGGCGCCCGCAGTTCGGGCAGATCTCATCCGTCGGCTCGTCGCGCAGCTCCAGCCGCGGCAACTTCTTTTCGGCCGTTTCCAGATCGCTCTCGAAGGGGCCGTAGAATCGCTGCAGCAACGCGATCCAGTCCTCGTGTCCCTCCGCAATTTTGTCGAGGTCGCCTTCCATCTGCGCGGTGAAGTCCAGGCTGACGATGTTCGGAAAATGCTCGACCAACAGATCGTTGACGGCGGCGCCGATCTCGGTCGGAAGGAAGCGCCGGTCCTGCTGCGTGGCGTAGCCGCGCGCCTGGATGGTCTCCACGATGGCGGAGTAGGTCGACGGGCGCCCAATCCCATTGTCCTCGAGCGCCTTCACCAAGGCGGCCTCCGTGTAGCGCGGCGGAGGCTCCGTGAAGTGTTGCTTGGGGTCCAGCTTGCGGCAATCCAGCTCCTGGTTCTCTTCTAATTGGGGAATCGGGACGCGTCCCTTGCCGGCGGACTCCTCGTCCCGGCTCTCCTCGTAGACGCGCGTGAACCCAGGGAACCGCACGGTCGTCCCGGTCGCCCGGAATCCGTATTCGTTCGCCGTGACGTCGACCACCGTCTGATCGAGCAGGGCGGGCGCCATTTGCGAGGCGACGAACCGCTCCCATATCATCGAGTACAGGCGCAGCTCGTCGCGCTTCAGCACGCCGGCGAGCCTCTCGGGCGTGTGCAGCACCGATGTCGGACGGATCGCCTCGTGGGCGTCTTGCGCGCCCTGGCGCACGCGATGGCGAGTCCCGGCGTGAAACTCCTTGCCGTACGTGCTCGCGATGAACTGCTCGGCGGCCGCGCGCGCCGCATCGCTGATCCGCGTCGAGTCGGTACGCATGTAGGTGATCAGACCTTCGGTTCCCTGGCTCCCGCCGAGGTCCACGCCCTCGTAGAGTGCCTGCGCAACTTGCATGGCCCGCCGCACACGCATCTTGAGTTTTCGCGACGCCTCCTGTTGCAGCGTCGAGGTCGTGAACGGCGGCGGCGCGTGGCGGCGCAGCTCGCGTTTCTTGATGGATGCAACCCGGTAGACGGCACCGTCGAGCGCGCGCAGGACCGCGTCGGCGGCGGCCCGCGTCGCAATCTCGAGCTTCTCTCCGCGATGCGACACCAGATCAGCGGAAAAGCCCGAGTCGGCGAGCGCACCGATGGGCGCGAGCAGCGCCGTGACGGTCCAGTACTCTCGGGGAACGAAGGCTGCAATCTCGCGTTCCCGGTCGACGATGAGCTTGACGGCGACCGATTGAACTCGGCCCGCCGACAGCCCGCCGCGGACCTTCGCCCACAAAAGCGGCGATATCTTATAACCTACGAGCCGATCCAGAATGCGCCGCGCCTGCTGGGCGTTAACGCGGTCCATGTCGATGTGATGCGGGTGTCTGAGAGCGGCCAAGGCGGCGTCCTTGGTGATCTCGTGAAGCTCGATCCGCTTCGGGTCGGAGAGCCGCAGGAGCTCGCTGAGGTGCCAGGCGATTGCCTCGCCCTCACGATCGGGGTCCGTCGCGAGGTACACGTCGGTCGCGCTTTTGACGGCGCCGCGCAGCTCCTTGATCACCTCGCCTTTTCCCTTAATTGTAAGGTATTTCGGCGCAAAACCGTGTTCGACGTCCACGCCCAGCGTGCTCTTCGGAAGGTCGCGCACGTGCCCCACCGATGCTTTCACGGAGTAGCGCGCGGGCAGGAACTTCTTGATCGTCCGCGCTTTCGTGGGCGATTCCACGATGATCAGGGGCTTTTTCACGGGCCCTAGTATACCGCCAGGGTCAAGAACCCCGCAAATTCGCAAATATTCGCGCGCACGTGAATTTGCATCATTTGGAAAAATCCTCTATGATTCGCTCAAAAGCGCTGCAACGGCGCTGTCCACTAACGCTAATCGTCCCCGGGGGCGAGGAGGAATGAATGGACTCCGATTCCATACTTGGCGGCGACATGCCGATGGAGGCTCCAAAGCCTCGTCGTAAAGCACGCCGTCGTAAAGCGGCCGCCGCCGTAAAGAAGGCCGTCGCGGGTCGCAAGAAGGCGCGCAAAGTGCGCAGAGCGGGTCGTAAAGTCGCCCGCAAGGTACGCAAGGCCGTCCGCAAAGCCGGGCGCAAGGTTCGCAAGGCCGGGCGCAAGGTTCGCAAGGGCGCTCGCAAGGGCGCGCGCAAGGCTCGCAAGGGCGCGCGCAAAGCTCGCAAGGGCGCCCGCAAAGCTGGACGCAAGGTTCGCAAGGTCGCGCGGAAAGTCGCGCGCAAGAAGCGCAAGGGCGGCCGCAAAAAGAAGGCTTAGGCTCCGGGAGCAGATGAGAAGGGCGATCGCGGTGCGATCGCCCTCTTTTTTATCGCGTGAGCTCGGGCGCCCGACCGCCATGCTCTTCGACCCAGTGGCACGCCGCAAAGTGTCCCGGCTCGTATTCGCGCAGTGGCGGCTCCTCAGTCACACACCGGTCGAACGCGACCGGGCAGCGCGTGTGAAAGCGGCAGCCGGAGGGCGGATTTACCGGCGACGGGATGTCGCCAGTCAACACGACGCGCTTGCGGCGTTTCTCGAGCACCGGATCCGGAATAGGAATCGCCGAGAGCAGCGCCTGAGTGTACGGGTGGAGTGGTTTCCGATAGAGGGCCTCCCGATCGGCCAGCTCTACGATCTTCCCGACATACATAACGGCGACGCGGCTCGAGATGTGGCGCACGACCGAGAGATCGTGCGCGATGAACAGATAGGTCAGCCCGAACCTCTCCTGGAGGTCTTCGAGCAGATTGATGACCTGGGCCTGAATCGAGACGTCGAGAGCGGAGACGGGTTCGTCGCAGACGATGAACTTCGGGTTGACCGCGAGGGCGCGCGCGACGCCAACGCGCTGGCGCTGGCCTCCGGAGAACTCATGCGGGTAGCGATTGGCGTGATACGGCTGAAGGCCCACGAGCTCGAGCAGCTCGCGTACGCGGCGCTCCGTTTCTTTGCCCTTGGCGATGCCGTGGATCTGAAGCGGTTCGGCGATAATGTCGCCGACCGTCATCCGTGGGTTGAGCGAGGCGAAGGGATCCTGAAAAATGATCTGCATCGAGCGGCGCAGACGGCGCAGCTCGCCGCGGTTCATGGCGAGCACGTCCTGGCCTTCGAACCGGATCTCGCCTCGCGTGGCCGGGAGAAGGCGCAGCAGGAGTCGTCCGATGGTGGTCTTACCGGAGCCCGACTCACCAACCAACCCGAGCGTCTCACCCTGTTTGATGGTAAAGCTGACGCCGTCGACGGCGCGCACGTCCGCCACGTGCCGCGACGTCAGCCCCGCGTAGATCGGGAAGTACTTGAAGAGGTCCGTCGCCTCGACGAGCGCCCCGTCGTTCACGATGCCGGCACGATCGGAAGGGCCGCCGCAGACTCGGGACGCTGGTCGCGAGCCCGTTCGTCGTACAGGTAACAGCGCGCGACGTGATCGCCGCCGAAGTCGTAAAGCGGTACGGGCTGGTCGCAGATCGGCATGCGGTACGCGCAACGAGGCGCGAACGCGCACCCGGGCGGAAGCCGCAGAAGATTCGGCGGCTGGCCTTGTATCGGCTCGAGCCGGCGGTGCTCGCTGTCGTCGAGGCGCGGCAGCGATGCGAGCAGCCCCTGCGTGTAGGGCATTCGCGGCTCCGCAAAAAGCCGCTCGGCCGAGGCGTACTCGACGAGATTGCCGCCATACATCACGAGGACGTTCTTGCAGAACTCTGCGACGACGCCGAGATCGTGCGTGATGAGGATGATGGCCGCGCCGGTCTCGCGCTGAAGGTCGTTCATGAGTTCGAGCACCTGGGCCTGGATCGTGACGTCCAGCGCCGTCGTCGGCTCGTCGGCGATCAACAGCTGAGGGTTACACGAAAGCGCCATCGCGATCATCACGCGCTGCCGCATGCCGCCGGAGAATTGATGGGGATAGTCGCCGAGCCTCTTTTCGGGGAGCGGGATGCGCACTTTGTTCAGCATCTCGATCGCTCGCTCTCGAGCCTCGCGCTTTCCCAGCCCGAGATGAAGGCGCACGGCCTCGGAGATCTGCTCTCCGATCGTGAGCACCGGGTTGAGCGAGGTCATCGGGTCTTGAAAGATCATCGCGATCTTGTAGCCGCGAATCCGCCGCATCTCGGCCTCGCTCCTGGCTTGCAGCTCCTCGCCGTTGAACAGAATCCGCTCGGCCGTCACCGTGGCAGTCCGTGGCAACAGGCGCATCACCGAAAGCGCTGTGACCGACTTGCCGGATCCGGATTCGCCGACGATGCCGAGGGTCTCGCCGGCCTCTAGTGAAAACGAAAGTCCGTTGACCGCGGTAACGACGCCGTCTTCGGTCCGAAACGTCGTCCGGAGATTACCGACCTCGAGGAGCGGCACTCGCCAGGGCGCCCCTTAAATGCCCGTTAGCGAGAGCACGAACCCGACCACAACGAAAACGACCGCCACCATTCCGGTCAGGCGCTTGAGCTGTTCCTCGGCGCCGAGGCGGCCGCGATAGGCGCTCTCGACTCGGCCGCCGATCGAACCCGTCAATCCCTCCTGTTTCGTCGTCTGAACTGCCAGCAAGAAGATCAGCAGGAGTGCCGAGATGATGAAGATGCCGGCGAAGCCGTGCGTGAGCCACGGCCAGTGCTGGGCGATCCATGTCTTGGGCTCGATCGCAGGCGTCGGTATGGGGGCATTCGGCGGAAGGGCGGCATTCGGCAATACCGTCGCGGCGGCCGAGGGAACGACCTTAGACGCGGCGGCTGCTAACAGGAGCGGGCTCAAATTACCTCGTGTTCCTTTAGAAAAGGCGTCGGCGGCATGCTCTCTACGACCGCAGGCTCCGGCGCGCCTGCCGACCAATACCTCGCCGTGTCCGAATCCGACAGACTCGAGCAGCCGCTGCGCTCGCTCCTTCCAATCAAGAAACGGCGCGTCTGGCGCGACCTGGCGCGGATTCTGTCGACGATCTTCAACCCGTTCCTGACGGCGCTCGCGCTCTTCGTCATCCTCGCGCTTATTGGCGCCAAGGACACGTGGGACTTCTGGCGCCTGCTCTTCATCTCGACCTTCTTCACGTCGCTCGGGCCCATGCTCTACGTCTTCTGGCTCTACGGGACCGACCGCATCTCCGATCTGGACATGTCGGTTCGGATCGAGCGCGAGATGGTCTTCACCGCGTTCGTCATCTTCTACAGCCTCGGCGCGGCGGCGCTGTGGATCGTGCATGCGCCCCGCTTGATGATCGCCGCGATGCTCGGCTATTTGGTCTCAACCCTGATCGTCCAATACATCACGCGCTACTGGAAG
Source organism: Vulcanimicrobiota bacterium (assembly GCA_963752825.1). Classification (GTDB taxonomy): domain Bacteria; phylum Vulcanimicrobiota; class Vulcanimicrobiia; order Vulcanimicrobiales; family Vulcanimicrobiaceae; genus Cybelea. Next base: position 2,909,985 of record CAVVZF010000001.1, read on the forward strand.
ATCAGCACGCACGCTCTCGGCATCACCGCCCCGCTTACGGCGCTGACGCTGATTTACGGCCGGCAGCCGCTGCCGTTTATGATCCTGATTCCGATGGTCTGCTGGGCGCGCGTCTACCTGCGCGCCCACACGATCATGCAGGTCGTGGCCGGGGTCGCGCTCGCAGTGGCGACGACCGCGTTCTTCTTCTCGCTGTTCCACGTCGGATTGCTGTCGGCTCGCTAAAATGAGCGGGCACGTGTTCGACAGGAGGGAACGCGATGAATTGCTTCATTGCTCGGACAATTGGCTTACGAAGGGCTCAGGACGACAATGGGGACGGTTGGAGATTGCTTTGGATGAAGCGGGCAACGTTGGCTTGGAATGCTGCGTCGTCGCCGCTAGTGATGTAGGTCGAGCGGCCGGTTCCGCGCGCGCGCTCCCCGAGGAGCGCGACGGCGCGGTCGGCCTGCATCGCCGCCGGATCGACGAGTGCGACCCCGGCGCCGAGCGCGGCTCGAAAGTGATTTTCGAGCACGGGATAGTGCGTGCAGCCGAACACGACCGCGTCGAGATCCAACGGGAGATGCGTGCATACCTCCGCGACGGCCTCGCGGGGGATCTCGCCGTCGAGTTCGCCCGCCTCGACGAGCGGCACCAGCGCCGGCGCGGGCACCTCGACGACGTCGATGCCTCCGATGTGAGCGCGCAGCGTGCGTCCGTACGAACCCGCCCCGACCGTCGCGGCCGTCGCCACGACCCCGACGCGCCGGAAGCCGCCGCGCTTTACCGCGATCGCGGCCGACTCGATGAGGTCAAGCACGGGCGCGCGCGACGGCGGCCACCCGTAGCGCTCGGCGATCGCGCACGACGTGTTGCACGCCATAATGACGGCGTCGACGCCGTACGCGTCGAGGCGCGCCAAGTTCGCACGCAATAGGCCGAGGAGGTCCGCGTGCGTGCGGTCGCCGTACGGAACGTGCGCCTGATCCGCGAAGAACATAGTATCCACCAACTGCATCCGCTCGCGCAGGCGAGCGAGCACGGTGAGTCCGCCGAGACCCGAGTCAAACAGCCCGATCATCGGCGCTATTGCGCGGGCTGATTGGGAACGGGATAGTCGCGCGTGTACTGTCCGATGCCGTCGGCGATCTCTTGCGCGACCTTTTGGCGCCAGGCGGCCGACGTGAGCAGCGCGTAGTCGCTCGGGTTCGAGAGGAACGCCGTCTCGACGAGCACCGCGGGCATGCGCGTGTGGAGCGTCACGTACAGGTGGCTCTTGACGATGCCGTCGTCCTTGGTTCCGTCCGCGGCGAGCTGCGTCTCGACGATCTTCGCGAACGCGACGTCTTCGGGCTTGGAGACGTAACACGTAGTACCGTACGGTCCCGAGTTGATAAACGCGTTGGCATGGAGGCTGACGAACAGCCGCGCTCCGGCCTTGTTGGCGACGTCCACCCGGGCCTGCAGCTCGTCGCGCGCGCTGTCGCCCGGCGCGTAGACGTCCACGTCGGTGTCGCGCGTCATCTTCACCTCCCAGCCGCGAGCGATGAGGATGTCGCGCAGCCGCTTCGCCATGTCGAGCGTGAGGTCGGCCTCGGCAATGCCGCCGTGAATTGTGCCGCGATCGCTGCCGCCGTGGCCCGGATCCAACACGATCAAGCGTGGATTGGTCGGGACGTAATTGCTTCGCGGGCCGAACTTCCAGTTAGCGTCGGAGTTGTCGGGGCCGAGCGCGCCCGGCTGCAGCGGCGCCGGAGTCACGAGCACCGGGTTCTGCTGCCCCTCGGACACCACGCTCCCGACGCTTCCGCTGCCGGAGCGAGGCGCGTCGACAACTTCCTGCGCCTGCACGATGATCTCGAGACCAGTCGCCGACGGTGCGACCGAAACGGCCTTGGAACCGGCCAGGGTGAGCGCGACGCGCACCGTCATGGGATCGTTCTGCCGCACGCGCAGCGAAGTCAGCGGGGCGGGAGCGCTCTGCTCGAGCGGCGGTCCCTGGAGCTGCGCGCCCTCGATATCGACCCAAAAGCGGTTGTCCGGATCGCGCAGCCGGTGCCACTGATACGTCGCGTTGCCGGCGATCGCGATCGCAACCGAAACGCCGCCGTCCGTGGGCTGCATCGTGACGCCGGTGACGAGCGTCGGGCCGCTCGATGCCGGCGCCGACGGCACCGGCTCCGGCGTCGGCGATTCTTCGGCCACGGCGGGAGCGGCCGGCGCCGCGCCGTCGAACGCGAGCGCGACGTCGCGCTCTTCCTCGCGCGGCGCCTCGGCAACCGCGCCCGGAGCGAGCGTCACGGTAACGAGCGTGCGCGGATCGCGCACGGTTCCGCTCGTCTCGATCTGCACGCTGCGGACGCCGCCGGCGTTGATTTGACGAGTGCCGGTCAACGTCGTGCCGACGCCGTCGAACGCATACGTCACGGCACTGTCGCTCTCACGCACGACCCGCGGATGCAGCGGCGCGGCACCGTGCGCCAGCAGCGTCGTGCGGTTGCCATCTTGACGCACGTCGAGCCCGGCGAGCTGCGGCTGCAGTATGGTGACCGCTCCGTCGCGACGCAACGCCAGGTCGAGCGAACGCAGCACGTCGTCGAGCGGCAGATAGGCCTCGTCACCGCGCGCGAACGGCGCGAAGGCGCTCTCGAGCGTGATGGGCCCGACGTCATAACGCCGATCGCCCAGTGCGAAGCTCACGACGACCGGCGCCGAGGTCGTGATCAGGACGTAGCGTTCCCCCGGCTTCCAGGTCAGTAGCGCGCCGGTGGCCTTGAGCAGCGCTTTGAATCCCGGATCGTCCACGCCGATCGCCGGCGCACCGTACGCGGACGAAAGATGCGTGAAGCGAATCGTTTGCTGTTGATAGACCGCGTTGATCGAGCCGTCCGCGAGCGCCGGACTCGCGAGCGCGAGCGGCGCCAGCGCGAGCAACGCGAACGCGGTGCGGTTACCAGTCCGAGCGATGCAGCGGTTGATCAAGTTCCAAGTGTCCTCCCGGAAGCGTTTCGAGCCGGGCGCCCTCGACCGCGACGGAGACGGCGTCGATGCCGGGGACTCCGGTTACGGTATAGACCAGCCCTTTGAACTCGCCGTTCTCTCCGAAGGTCCCGCCGGCTTGGCGCTCCACTTCCTTTGATATATCGACCGTCGCCGTCGACCCGTCGACCGTGACGCCAAGGACGCGCGTCCCCGGTGGGAATCGAATGGCAGGGACGTCGTTCGGCGGCCCCGCGACCGCTTCGACGGCGGCATAGAGCACGGTGTTGTGAAGATGTTCGGCTGCGCTTTCACCCGGCTGTCGCGGCCGCATCGAAACCCGAACGTCTCCGAGCGTCGTACCGTTTTCCTTCGTGTAGTAGACGGCGATCGTTTCGCCGTTTCGCGCCGCGCGATGGGAGAGGAAGTACCACGTGCCGGCGGCGACGATTGCCACAAGCACGATGAGGAAGGGCAGGCGCGGCGATCTCACGTCTGAATCTACAATTCGCGAAGGTCGGCCAAAATACCCTCGTCGAACTCGGGGGCCAGCGCGTTGGAAAACAAGTGGCTAGAAAAGACGCTACGTCACGAGCGGCGAGCACTGGAAAGAGCGCGCCGGCGGTTCGTCGTTGAGCCAAACGAGGAGCACTTGCACGACGTGCGCACCAATGGGAGGCGGTTTCGGTCGCTGCTCGAGGACGTGACCGATCTCGAACCGCATCCCCGCCTCGTGCGCCGCGTCAAGCGCGCCGCCGCGGCGACCGACGCTGCGCGAGACGTGGCGATCATCCGGCGGCTGCTGGAAAGCACCACGGATCCGAGCGAGTCGGATATCGCGCGTCCGCTGGTCGACCAGCTCCTCGAGCACGAAAAGCTCGCTACTCGCCTGGCCCGCAAGCGGCTGCGGCGCATGAGCTTCCTTTCCTAACGACCGTGAAGCCACAACTGTGAAGCCGGAACGCGTCGACCTTCGCGGCGTAAGCGAACTCCACGATATCGTGGAGCGCGTGGTGCACACTCGCCGGCGTGAGGTCGAAGCGCTCGCGTCCGGTCTCGAGCGTCGCGACAAGCAGGGGCTTCACGATTTTCGCATCGCTTGTAAACGGCTCCGGTACGCGCTCGAGCGTTTCGCCGATTTCGATCCGTCGTTCAAAGCGTCCGCGGAACGCCTGCGCGCATTGCAAGACGCTCTGGGCGAGGCGCACGACCGCGATGTGTTGCTGATCATTCTTCCGCCGACGATGGGAAAGACGCAGCGGCGTCTTCAGGAAGAACGCGAAGAGTGCGTCGACCACGCGGTTGCATTGTGGAAGCAGCCACTCGGCGCCGACGCCTCTCACGAGATTTGAATCGTGCTTTAATCCGGCCCAGCGCATGGCGCGGCCGCCGGCGTGGTAAGGAAGATGCATGATGAACCTAAGAAGCTTCCTTCTAACTTGTGCACTCGGCGCCGCGACGCTGTCCGCGGCCGTTCCGGCCGCTGCGCAGGTCTACGGCGGCGGCTACGTTCAGACGGCTCCTCCGGCGCCCGTCTATGAAACCGTTCCGGTGTCGCCGGGGCCGAATTACTACTGGCAGGGCGGTTATTGGCAGTGGAACGGCTACCGCTACGTGTGGGTGCGCGGTCACTACGCCGTCGTGCCGTACTCCGGCGCCGTCTGGCGTCCGGGACATTGGCGCCAAGGTCCTAACGGCTGGTACTGGGTGGCCGGGCACTGGGCTCACCCCTACTAGACTCGTAACGTCATGAACCAACGCCCATCGGCGTGAAGCACCGCGCCGGTGGGCGACTCCCATCCCCGTGTGGAACGTCGTCGTTCCATGGAGCTGCGGCGGACGCTGGGTCTGTTCGACGTCGCGCTGTTTTTCGTCGTTGCCTGTTCTAATTTGCAATGGGTCGCGGCGGCGGCCGCGAGCGGGCCGAGCGCGGTGGTCGTGTGGATCATCGGTGGACTCGCGATGTTCACGCCGCTCTCGATCGCTGTCGTCTTTCTCTCGTCGCATCACCCGGACGAAGGCGGTCTCTACGTCTGGAGCAAGCGCGCGTTCGGGCCGTTCGCCGGCTTCCTCACCGGCTGGACCTACTGGGCCAGCACGCTGCCCTATTTTCCGGCGCTGCTCTATTTCGCGGCCGGCAATGCCGCCTTCGCCGCCGGCCCGCACGCGGGCGCGCTGACGCGCACCCCGCTGTACTTCATCGCATTTGCGTTGGCTGGGTTGACCCTAGCCACGGTCGTAAATGTCTACGGCCTGGCGATCGGAAAATGGTTGAACAACGCGGGCGGCATCGCACGCTGGACGATCACGCTGCTGCTTATCGCGCTCGGCGCGGCGGCTCTATGGCGATTCGGCTCGGCGACGCCGATCACGGCGGAGACGATCCGGCCCGGCTTCCAGCTGAAGGACCTGATCTTTTGGTCCGTGATCGCGTTCGCGTGGACCGGCCCGGAGGCGGCGTCGTTCATGGGCGGGGAGATCAGCAATCCGCGCCGCAACATTCCCCTCGGACTCGCGCTCGCGGCGCCGGCCGTCGCGCTGATCTATATCGCGGGGACGGTCAGCGTGCTGACGGCGGTGGCGCCCCAAGACGTGAACCCCGCCTCGGGCGTCATGCAGGCGATCGGGCAGATCGCGTCGCGATTCGGCTGGGGCGCGCTCACGCCGGTCGCGGCGCTGCTCGTCGGCCTGAGCTGTCTCGGAAGCGCCAGCGTGTGGTCGGGAGCGATCGCGCGCATTCCGTTCGTCGCGGGAATTGACGACTATCTGCCGGCGGCCTTCGGCCGCATGCACCCGCGCTGGGGTTCGCCCGTCGCAGCGTTGATGACGCAAGGCGTCGTCTCGGCGATCCTGATCTTTCTGGGTCAGAGCGGGACGAGCGTACGCGGGGCGTACAACGTGCTCGTCAGCGCGACGGTCATCACGACGCTCATGCCCTTCGTGTTCTTGTTCGGTTCGGCGCTCAAGATGCACGCCGAACCGCAGACGCCGATCACCATCAGAATCTGGGGCGGAAAGTGGACCGTCCTCATCTCGGCTCTCATCGGGCTGGCCACCACGCTGGTTGCCATCATCTTCGCCGGATTCCCGGCCGACGACGACCCGAATAAGACGCTCGCGGTGGCGAAGGTGATCGGCCTCACGGCGATCGTGCTGCTGGGCGGCGCGGCGATCTATCTCGCCGGACGCCGCAGAGCTGCCGAGCGCCGCTCTCACACTTTATCTCACACTTCCTAACACAGTCATAACTGCATGATTACGCCCGCGCTGACCGCGTGGTATGATGCCGTCCGCGCGCGTTAATCCTTCCGCCGGTAACGCGCGCAGCTTCTTCCAACAATCTATTTCTTAGGAGAACGACCCGTGGCAAAATCTTTCTTAATCCGTTATCTGCTAGGCTCGTTTGCCGCCGCTGCCGCGATCGGCCTCATCGCCGGCTGCAGCGGCTCGTCGTCGCCGATGACCCCGCTCGCCTCGGCCATGCAACAGAGCCCGGCCGTTAAAGATCATTGCACCGCGCATGGCGGCGTTCGCGTCGATCCGTGCACGGTGACCTTCAATGCCTCGAACCCCGGTCCCGATACGGTTACCGTACGCACTCCAAGAGACAAGAAGGGTACTCTGCAAGAGTCCGACAACTGCGGCGGCGCGTCCGGCATCGCAACCCTCGCGCCGGGCACAGGAAAGCAGTGGACCGTGACCGCCGGCCCTACGACGGGCTCCTGCACGGCCACGTTCAGCTACGTTAGCAAGCGCGGCAAGACGCTCGGTTACGCAGACCTCGACATCACCAACAATATCTAGCTCTCGGGGCTTCGTTACAACGCGCCCGTCCCGCAAATTGCTCTTGCGGGGCGGGCGCCCTCGCCCAGGGACAACCGGAACGCCCTTGGAAGGAACCTACGCCGTGTTTGCGTTTTCCGGCCGGCTCTGTGCCGGCGCCCTTCTCACTGTTTCTCTGCTGTACGGCTGCGCCGGCGGCGCGGCGCCGAGCATCCCTTCGAACGCCGTCGACCTCACGTCCCTGTCGCATCCGCAGCCGAACACCCTGATGTTCGGCAAGTGGATGTATTTGGCGCAGCTCTACGGCGAAGACTTGATTGTCTATCGCCGCAAGGGATTCACTCTGAAGTACGTTGAGACGCTGAAGCAAGGCGTCTCGTCGCCGCAGGGCACCATCGCGACGGTTGACGGCTGGTGGTACGTAGCGAACGGGGGCAATTCCAACGTCCTCGTCTACCGATCGAGGGACCGGGGGCCCGAGCGTGAGCCGCGTATGACACTGAACGACCCCGGCCAATTTCCGGCCAACGTCTATGTGACGTCGGACCGGCGGCTCGTGGCCGTTTCGAACGCTTCCACAAGTAGCGGCGGCGCCGGCAGCGTCAGCGTGTATCTGGATCGTCAAAGAAATCCGGCTAGAACGCTGACGTACGGCAACGATCCGCTGCAAGGCACCGGCGTCGGAATCGATCATCAGGGCAACTGCTACTGGGCCTTCAACGATCCGAACGGCAGCAAAGGGTCGATCGTAGAATTTTCGAGCTGCCGGGGCAGCGGCACGATCATCCAAACCGGCCTTGCCAACGCGCAGGGAATCACGTTCGACCAGGACGGCAACCTCTATTACATAGACCGGGCGGTGGGTATCTACAAGTGCAAAAAGACCTCGCACTGCTCGCTGTTCTCGACCGGCTTTGACCTGCCCGTCAACCTGAACTTCGATCACAAACACAAGCTGCTGTGGGTTGCCGATGCGGGTGGTTACGTCGATGCCGTTAGTCCTAAGAGCGGAAAAATTGTCTTCACGAAGCCGGTCGGCAGCTCTACCGATCCTCCCTTCGGAATAGCGCCCGCACCCGGCGGATAGGGCGCGAAGCCTACGCTCGAGTTCGCCGCCCTCCTCAAGCAGTTCCGGTTGCGCGCTGGCCTCTCGCAGCAGATGCTCGCGGAGCGGGCCTTGATCAGCGTTCAGGCCGTCAGCGCGCTCGAGCGCGGTTACCGCAAGGTTCCGTACCGCAAGACCCTCGAGCGCCTCGCCGACGCGCTTAGGCTCCCGGACGACGCGCGAGCAACCCTGGAGCTCTCGGCGCGGCGCGTGCGCGGCTCGCGCTCGCTCGAATTCACCGCGCCGCCCCATAACCTGCCGCGCCAGCTGACCTCCTTCGTGGGCCGCGACGAGGTGGTGGAAGAGATCGCGGAGCTCCTGGCGGGGGCGCCACTGGTCAGCCTCGTGGGAACCGGCGGCGCCGGAAAGACCCGCACGGCGATCGCGGTGGCGACCAAGATGCTCGATCAATTCGGCGACGGCGTGTGCTTCGTCGAGCTCGCACCGCTGAACGACGAATCGCTCGTCGTGAACGCGCTCGCCGCTGCGCTGCGTGTGCAGGAGTCGTCGCAGCGGCCGCTGCTCACGACCCTGCTCGCATATCTCGCCGAAAAGCAGCTCCTCATCATCTTCGACAACTGCGAGCACGTCATCGCGCAGGCGCGCCGCACGATCGGATCGCTGCTGCGCGACTGCCCCGGCATCAGCCTGCTCGTCACGAGCCGCCAGCCCCTAACAATCTCCGGCGAGCGAGTGTATCGCATTCCCCCGCTTTCGGTTCCCGAACGCGCGAGCGTGTCGCCGCAAGAGGCCTTGTCGTACGGGGCCGTCGCGCTCTTCGCAGATCGCGTGCAAGCCGCCGACGCGCAGTTTGCGGTGACGCAGCGGAACGTCGTGCCGGTGGTCGAGATCTGCCGCAGCCTCGACGGGTTGCCCCTGGCGCTCGAGCTCGCCGCAGCGCGGGCGACCGTCTTGTCGCCGTGGCAGATCGCGGAGCGGCTCGATCGCGTGTTCGACCTCTTGACCGGCACTGCGGACAGCGCGCCTTCTCGCCATCAAACCATGCGGGCCGTGATCAATTGGAGCTACTCGCTCCTCTCGTCGCAGGCGCGCCTATTGTTCGATCGCGTCTCGGTGTTCGCCGGCGGGTTCACGCTCGAGGCCGCAACCGGTGTCTGTGCCGACGAAACGCTCGCGGCGGAGGATATCTTGGAGCTGATCGCCGCCTTGATCGCGCAATCGCTCGTGTCGGCCGACTTCTCGCACGGCGCCGCACGCTACCATATGCTCGAGGTCACGCGCCAATACGCCCACCAGCGCGCCGGCGAACGCAGCGAGCACGAGATGCTCTCGCGACGGCACGCGCTGGCGTTTCTATCCGTCGCAGATCGGCTGGACCGCGACTGGTACGCTGCCAACGAACGCGTTTGGTTCGAGGACGCCGCGAACGAGCTGGACAACTTTCGCGTCGCGCTCGGATGGTCGCTCGCCGAACGACATGATTTACAGACGGGGCGCCGGCTCGCGGCGGCGCTCGCGCGCGTCTGGTATTCGCTGTCGCCCGTGGAGGGCCGGCGATGGGTTCGCTCGGCACTTCAGTTGGTCGACGACGAGACGCCAACCGCGGTCGTCGCTGAACTGCACATCGCGGAGGGTCGTCTGTGCGGCGCGCTCGGAGAATACAAAACGTCCCTCGCCGCTGCGCAACAGGCCCTCAAACATGGCGACGAGCTTGACGAGTTGCAGATAGCGCGCGCTCGTGAGGCGGCAGGCAGCGCGCTAAGCGCGCTGGGCCGCGGCGAGGAAGGCGAGGTCTTGCTCACCGAGGCGCTCGCGACCGCGCGTCGCCTCGGCAATCGCGGACTCGAGGCATTGCTGCTCGGCGACATTGGAACCGCGCGAAGCCGGCGCGGCGACATCGAGGGTGCTCGCTCGTTCTATGCCGAGGCGCTCGCGCACTACTTGCCCCTGGGTCTCGAGCGCCCCGCGGCGTCGATCGCCGGACACCTCGCCGAGGTCGAGTTCGCGGCAGGAGATGCCGCGGCGGCGCTGCAGCGCGCCGAAGAGGCTCGGATCGGCCACGAGGCCACGCATAACCGCCGCTCGGCGGCCAATGACCTGAGCAACATGGCCGCCTACCTCGTGGCGCTCGACTGTTTCGACGACGCGAAGGTTCATGCGTCGTTAGCGCTCGCCGCGGCGCGCGACGTCAAGGCAACGGTGCTCACGGCGTTCATCCTGCAGCACTTCGCGGCCGTCGGAATACTGCAGCCCTCGTCTCCCAGGCGCCCCGACGCGCAGGAACGCGCGGCGATGCTACTCGGTTTCGTGGACGCAAGGCTCGCTGCGCTCGGGGCGGCGCGCGAGTACACCGAACGGCAGGAATACGAACGGATCGTCGCCGCGTTGACCGATCGGTTCGGCGAACGGCTTTCGGACATCATGGCGCTCGGCGCTCAGTGGGACGAAGATACCGCGATCACGGCGGCCCTCGATCGATGAATCGGCCGTAGACGCGGCGCCCGCCGAAGTACGTGGCGAGAATCTTCGTCGCCACGATCTCCTCGGTCGGCACGCTCATCCAGTCGCGGTCCAGGATGACGAAGTCCGCGTACTTGCCCGGCGCAATCGACCCGATCACGCCGTCCTGAAAGTTCGCGTGCGCCGCCCGGATCGTCATGGAGGCAAGCGCCTCGCGGCGCGTCATGTGCTGCCCGTCCGCGCGCGCGATCGCTGCGTGAAACGTGCGCGCCGGATTTACCGGTTCGACCGGCGCGTCGCTGCCGCTCGCGAGCGCCGCTCCAGCCTCGAGGAGCGCGCGCCACGCGTAAGCTCCCCGCATGCGTTCCGAACCGAGGCGCTCCCGCGCCCACGCGACGTCGCTGATCCAGTGCGTCGGCTGCACCGACGCGATGACGCCGAGCCGCGCGAAGCGCGGAACGTCCGCAGGGTTGAGAACCTGGGCGTGCTCGATGCGCAGCCGCGGATCGTCGGCGGGTACGTTGCGCAGCGCCGTCTCGTAGGCGTCGAGCACTAGCTGATTCGCGCGATCGCCGATCGCGTGCGTGCAGACTTGAAATCCCGCCCGCAGCGCCCGCTCCGCCACGGCGACCACGTGCTCCGGCGGCGCGAGAATCAACCCGCTATTCGCCGGATCGTCGGAGTACGGCTCGAGCAGCGCCGCCCCGCGCGAGCCTAGCGCCCCATCGGCATATATCTTGACCGCGCGTACCCACAACCGTCCGCCGTGCGCTCCGTCCACGATTCCAACGCGCAGATGCGCGTCGAGAAGTTTAGCTTTGTCGATGAGCATCGCGTGGTTGCGAATCGTATACTCGCCTCGCTCGATCAGTTCTCGCTGCGCTGCAAGGGCCGCGTCGTTGGCCCCCGGCTCGGCGACCGCAGTGACTCCCCAACGGTTGCATTCGCGAATCGCGGCGCGGGTCGCGCGGACGAGTTCGTCGGGAGCCGGTTCCGGGATCTTATCGTAGATGAGCGCCTGCGCTGCGTCAACGAACACGCCGGTCGGATCGCCGTATGCGTCACGCAGAATTCGTCCGCCGGCGGGGTCCGGCGTCGAACGATCGATCCCCGCGACCGCCATCGCGCGCGCGTTGACGAGGACGGCGTGCCGATCGACGCGCGATAGCGCGACGGCCCGATCGGGTATCGCGGCGCTCAGCGCGTGGTGCGTCGGAAACGCTCCACCCCGCCAAAGGTTCTGGTCCCAACCGCTGCCGAGGATCCACGCGTCCGCCGACGTTCGAGCGAACGCAGCGACCTTAGCGACGACCTCTTCGTTCGAAGTCAAACGCTCGAGACGGACGCTAAGGAGATCGAATCCGAGACGCGTCAGATGCACGTGCGCGTCGACCAGCCCGGGCAACACCGTCGTTCCCGCTGCGTCGAGCACTTCGGTCGAGGCGCCGCGCAGCGCCATCGCTCCGGTGCGCGAGCCGGCGAAGACGAAACGATCGCTGCGAATCGCGATCGCTTCCGCGGCGGCGCCGCCTTCGAGCGTGTGAATCGAGCCTCCCACAACGATCAGATCGGCGCCGCGGCACATCGGCGGAGCTATTACCCCGAGCAGGGAGCTACTCCCACGCCCGGAAAGGGCTTCCGAGCAGTTCGACAGCGGAGGTGTAAGCATGTCCGGACCGGTGTTTATTCAATACTTGCTCAAGTTGGCCACGGATGCCGAAGAGCTCCAGCGCTACCGCGACTTCAAGAAACGCAGCGGTGCGGAGTTCAACAACTACCTGACGAGCAAGGTCGGGCTCACCGCCGCGCAGGCGGAAGCGCTGTTGAAGAACGACTCGCGGCGCGTGCTCGACGAAGTCCTCGATGAGCTTGCAAAGAACAACTCGAGGGGCAAGTCTAAGGACCCCTTCTATGGCGTCGGCGTCACCTTCATGACCGAGTACAATCATATCGAGGACGACTATACTCAAGATTCGAAGTGAATGGCCAACGGCGTGGGTCGCTCTCGGCAGTAGGCATCGGGATCCGCGCTCCGGGGCAAGCCACGCTCGAGGCGTGCGCCCGAATCAAGCACGCCGAGAAAGTCTTCTCACTCGTCTCCGATCCCGTCGCCGAGTATTGGCTGCGGACGCTCAATCCCAACACCGAGTCGCTCGCCCACTTTTACGCCGTCGGCAAGGAGCGCCGTGAGACGTATCGCGAGATGGTCGAGCGCATCGTCGGCGCAGTGCGCTCGCAGGTTCGCGTCTGTGCCGTCTCGTACGGACACCCCGGCGTAACCGCGTACCCGCTCCACGAGTCGGTGCGGCGGGCGCGCGAAGAAGGCTTCGAGGCGGAGATGCTCGCGGGAATCTCGGCCGTCGACTGTCTGTTTGCCGATCTTGGAATCGATCCGACGGTGAACGGCTGCCGGAGCTACGAGGCCACGTACTTCCTCTTGCGCCGCCTGGAGCCCGATCCGAGGAGCAACCTCGTTCTGTGGCAGGTCGGAGTCATCGCCGAGAGCGGCTACCATCAGCAGCACGAGGCGTGGAATCGCCGCGGCCTCGCCGTGCTCGCCGAGACGCTGCTCGAGTCGTATCCACGCGATCACGAGGTCGTGGTGTACGAAGCCGCTCGGCACCCGGCATGCGATCCGATGATCGCGCGGATCGCGCTGGCGGATCTCCCTAGCGCCCCGGTCACCGCGATGTCGACGCTGTTCGTTCCGGCGACCTCGATCCGGCCGCTCGACGACGCTATGGCGAAACGGCTCGGTCTGATTCGACGCGCGAGCGATGTCTAGCACGGCGCGTACCGCCATCGTCGTCGCGATCGCCGTTTGGACGCTCGGAACGCTGGCGCCGAAACTAACCTGTCTCTGGTCGGCGTGCCCGAGCAACGGAATCCTATCAGTCGGTTACGACGGCACCATACGCAGAGTCGCGCCGGGCTCTGCCGCGGCGCGAGCTTCACTGGTTCCCCGCGACCGCGTCATGCCCCCGATGCCGTCGGGCCTCTTCCGCGATCCGCCGCCGCCGTTAACGCTGCGGATTCTGCACGACGGCGAGACTCGAGCGGTCACTATCCTGCCTCAGCCGACCACGATGACCGCGCTAGAACGGACTCGATTGTTGGGGCTCGTCGCTTCGTACGCGGTCTTTCTCCTGGTCGGATCGGCCGTTCTTCTGCTCCGGCCGAGCGCGATGACGTGGTCGTTCTATCTGTACTGCGTTTTGCGCTACTACGGCGACCTGGGATTCTACTGGCCGGGATGGAGCGCGTTCTACTGGTTCAACGCTCTGACGTTCGCCTCGCTCGGCGGAGCCAGCTGCGCGCTGGCAACGGTGTTCGCGCTGTTGTTCCCGCGCGGCAAGGCCGAGGGGTGGCGCCGGCCGCTCCTCCGCGCCGCCGTCGCGCTCGCGGTGCTTTTTCCGCTCGCGTGGCTCTCCGTCTTCGTACGCGTAAGCTTCTTCGGATTGCCGTCGCAGTCGCTCGTAAACGCCTTGGTGCTGGCGACGTCGCTCGTCTATCTCGTCGCCGCGGCGGTATTCATCATCACGCTGGCCCAGAGCCGGGGCGACGAGCGCCAGCGACTCCGCTGGATCCTGGTGTTCCCCATCGTCTTGATCTTGCGTATCGCCGCCATCAACGTGCCGTTTTCGATGCCGGCCTGGTTCTCCGATGGTCTGATCGCCCTCGCCGTGTTCATCCCGATATCCGTCGCATACGCCGTGGTCCGGCGCAGAGTATTCGACGTTCAGTTTGCGATCAGCCGCGCGCTGATCTATGCGGCGATCACGACGATCATCGCCGGAACGTTTCTGCTCCTGGATTGGTTCATGTCCAAGCAGTTCGCCGAGACGCGCTTTACGCTAACGGCGGAGATCATCCTCGCACTGGCGATCGGCTCGTGGCTGAACATGCTGCATCGGAACGTCGATCGAGTGGTCGACAGCACGTTTTTCCGGCAACGTCACCTCGCACAGGAACGGCTCGTCAAGGCGGCCGCCGCGGTGGGACGGGCCGAGTCTCACGACGTCGTCGACCGCTTCTTGGTGCACGAACCGGTACGCGCGTTCGATCTCACGTCGGCGGCGCTCTTCCACCGCGACGATGCGAGCGGGCGCTTTGTCCGTGGACTCTGCATAGGTTCGACCGATGCGTCGGCAGCGGGTCTCGCCTCCGACGACCCTCTCGTGCTGCACCTGTTGTCCGAGAGCGCGGCGGTCCGCATCGCCGACGTTGCCTGGCCCTCCGACACATCGCCGGTACACGTCGGCGATGCAGTGCTCGCGATGCCCGTGTTCCTACGCGATCGGCTGGTCGCGATAGCCCTCTACGGACCGCATCACAGCGGCGCGGATATCGACCCCGACGAGGTCAAGAGCATCGTCCCGCTCGTCGAGCGTGCGGGCGCCGCCTACGACCACATCGAGGCGCGAACGCTGCGAGCTCAGGTCGAAACGCTCATTCGCGATCGGGATGCCAAGCAGCGCGAGATCGAGCTCTTGCGAGCGGGAACCGCGTGACTTCGCCGCGTCACGCCGTTACCAGTGGAACGGATCGTCGCCGTGCGGCGTCACCCAGACGATCAGGTCCCACTGCGTCGGAAATTCGAAGATAGTCGAGACGTAATCCGCGCTGGGAACCCGGCCGAGCTTGGCGACGGTGTCGGCCGACGGCTTGTTCAAGCTGCCGCCCGCGTCTTGGAAGTCCTTGTTCCAAATCCACTGGTCGTAGACCATCTTGCCGCTACTCGGTTCCTTGATGACGTAGTGCACGTGTCCGTTGAATTCGTACCAGCGGCCTGGATTGATGCCCCAAAGTTGCGGACGCGGCTCGCTGCTCGGGCGAGGCACGGAAAAGTCGGCGCCCATGAGGTTGCCGTCCTTATCGTACCAGAGCTGGCTCGGATGCGTCGGGTCGGCGTTCCACTGCTGGTTGGCATAGCTGATCGCGCCCGTGTCGTCCGGACTCGTATAGCGCACGTATCCGGCCTTCTCCGCGTCGGCGGCGTGCGGATAGCGCGCCATGAGGTCACGCGTCACCGAGGCCACGAACTGCTTCTCGGTTGCCGACAGCGGGCCATAGTACGTCGCCTGCTCGTCCGCGCGCGCAATCCCGGCAGACGCGCAAAGAGCCACCGCGACGGTGGCGATCAAACGTGCCTTCATCAAAGCCTCCTTAGTAAAGAAACACCCTCTCGAAAACGCGCGACCCCGCGATCTGTGACGCGCGCCGTTACACCATATACGTCTTTGGCGGTGACTCCATCTGCAGGATCGGGCGGTCGACCTTGAAGCAAGTGGCTTCGTCACCCTTTCCTTCGACTCGCTGCGCTCGCTCAGGACAGGCTAAGCTTAGGGTGACGCTGGGAGGGCCGTCCAGTGCGAACTCGCTCAGGATGCGGCCGATCACGCTCGCGAACTTGAATGCGTGTCCCGCTCCCACCGCGACGCTGACGTTGGGATGCTTCGGCAGCGTATCCACGATGAAGTCGCGGTCGGGCGGCAGCGTGTAGAGACAGGTCTTGATCAGCCGCACCGGGCCGAGCGCGCCCGGAAGATAGCGCTCGAGGAACGCGGTAACGCGTGCCGTGATGTCCGGGTCCTCGTCGAATCCGCGGGTGTCGGCGTCCGTCGGCCTTCCGCCGGCGTCTTGCGTGATCTTGACAGCGTCGGGCTCGCCGAAAACCGGGAAGCCGTAGTAGGCCGGGTCGTCCATCCAGATCCAAATCGGAAATCGTCCGAACGCGAAGCCGTCGAGATCGCGCGACTCGAAGTAGATGACCTGCTCTTTTGTCACCTCGAGCGGCACGCGTAGGCCAAAGTACGAAAGCGCACGAGCTGTCCACGGCCCAGCGGCTATAACGAGCCGGCCGGCGCGGTAGCGTTCGCCGCCGGCCTCGACCGTGACCTCGCCATCCGAAGCGTGGACGTTCGTGACCGGCGCGCGCTCGAACAGCGTCGCGCCGTGCTCCGCCGCCGCGCGCTGGTGCGCCGCCGTCGCGCGCATCGCCGCCACCAGACCGCCGTCGGGCTGAAATAGCCCGTGAATCTCGTCGTCGATCCGCCACGCCGGCCAGCGGCGGCGGATCTCCGCTGCGTCGAGACGCTCGAACGGCACGCCGCACGAACGCATCGACTCCGCATACGGCTCGAGCGGAATCGCGCCGTCTCGCGGGCGGATGTCGAGTCCTCCCGTCTTGTAGACTACCCGCTCACCGGCGTCGCGCTCGAGCGAATCCCACGCAGCGTACGCTTCCTTCGCGAGCCGCACGTACGAGGGCGAAAAGTATGAGTAGCGGATGATCCGCGAGTGGTCGTGCGACTCACCGCGCGCGTGACCGAGCTCGAACTGCTCGAGCCCGAGCACGCGTACGCCGCGTTTCGCAAGCCAGTAGGCCGCGCCGCTTCCGATGCCGCCCAGGCCGAGAACGATGACGTCGTATTCCTTCATGGCATGCGGGAAGCGAGATAGCGGCGGATGTCGAGGCTCGCGTCCTCCATCGGCGCGTAGTACCCAAAATCGAAACGGCGCGATCGCATACCGGTCTGCACGCCCTCACAGACGCTCCAGTCCTGCGTGTTGACGAGATCCCAAAATTCGGCGACGTCGGACGGATCGAAACTCGGTTTCGCAATCTCGCGGGAATGGAACAAAAGGTCGCACACCACGGTCGACTCCGCGGGCCAGCGCGGCCAGAGCGAAAACGCCGCCGCGTGATCCGCGGAGAGACTAAGCATGAGGTTCGGATAGATCAGCTCGCCCTTGTGGCGCTGCTTCTCTTCGGCGCTCAGCGTCGCGAACGCCGCGCGGTCGCTCGTACCCGACGCAGTAAACGTCCAGGTCCCCTCGCGGTGCGGAATCCCGTCGTCCCAGTCGAGTCCCGCGCCGCCGTGCCGTTTGAATGCGGGAACGACGCGGCAGAGCTCTGGGTGCACGCCCGCGCAATGATAGCACTCGTTGTAATTCTCGAGAATCACCTTCCAGTTCGCCGCGACGTCGTAGCGCAGCGAGCGCGCCGTCCGCAGCTCGGAGAGCGGATAGCGCGACAGCCGCTGCGGAATCGCGCCGAGCTGGGCGGCGAGCGTCGCGCCGGCGCTGTCCGCCTTCTCGGGCGAGAGATGAACGAAGACGAAGCCGCCCCACTCGGCCACGCCGACGCGATGCAGCCGCCGCGCCTCGAGCGGCACGTCCTCCGCCGCGACGAAGGGCGACGCGACGAGCCTGCCGTCGAGCGCGTACGCCCACGAGTGATACGGGCAGCGAATCGCGCCGCGTAGAATTCCATCGCCGCACAGAAGCCGGCTCCCGCGATGCCGGCAGAGATTCACGTGCGCCCGCAGGGCCCCGGAATCGCGGACCAGGATGACGCTCTCGCCCGCCACGTCGAGCACGCGGTACGCGCCCTCCGCAGCAAGGCTCTCGGCGCGGCCCACGTAAAACCACTGGTCCCAAAAGATCGCGCGCTGCTCGCGAGCGTAGAACTCCGCGTCCCAGTACGCCGCGCGGGGAAGCGAAGGCTCGAGGGCACGATTTTCCGAAGGTTTCATCGCTGGATTTGCCAAAAGCCAAATAAACCGCTGCCTAACGGGCCATTCCGTCAAACATTGGGGAACCCCTTGCCATGCAAACGTTCTCAAGGCCGAATGTTGGCGCCGGCGCAAAGACGTTGGATGCTTCGTGGTACACGTCACCCGAGATCTTCGCGGCCGAGCGGGACCGCATATTTAGCCGCGAGTGGTTGTGCCTGGGCCGCGAAGAGTCGCTCGCGCGCCCCGGCGACTTCTTCACCGTAACGCGTGCCGGAGAGAGCTTGATAGTCACGCGCGACGCGGCCGGATCGGTGCACGCGTTCTTCAACGTCTGCCGGCATCGCGGCACGCGCATCTGCGAGCGCGAGTCCGGGCATTTCCAGGGCTCGATCCAGTGTCCGTACCACGGCTGGA
Organism: Vulcanimicrobiota bacterium; assembly: GCA_963752825.1. Lineage (GTDB taxonomy): Bacteria > Vulcanimicrobiota > Vulcanimicrobiia > Vulcanimicrobiales > Vulcanimicrobiaceae > Cybelea. Next base: position 2,928,189 of record CAVVZF010000001.1, read on the forward strand.
CCTACGGCCTCGACGGCACCCTGAAGGTCGCGCGCAACATGGCCGAGGTGCCGAGCTTCGAGCGCAGCGAGTATCCGCTCAAAGAGGCGGCCGTCGCGCTGTGGGAGGGGTTCGTATTCGCCGCGTTGGATCCGCGCGCCGATTTCGCAACGGCATTTGCGCCGCTGATCGGACGGTTCGCCCGCTGGAGCGTCAGCGGGCTGAAGACCGCGCGCCGCGTCACGTACGACATCGCGTGCAACTGGAAGCTGATCTTCTTGAACTACTCGGAATGCTACCACTGCCCGCTCGTACATCCGCAGCTCGACAAGCTCTCGCCGTCGGATAGCGGACGAAACGACCTCTCCGAAGGGCCGTTCCTCGGCGGTTACTCGGAGATGCGTCAGCCGGGGACGAGCCTCACCATGAGCGGGCATAGTTCGCGGCCGCCGCTCGGCACCGTTTCGGGTGACGAGTTGCACCGCGCCTACTATTACACGATCTTTCCGTCGTTTATGTTGAGCACCCATCCCGACTACGTAATGGTGCACTACGTCGAACCGCTGGCCGCCGATCGCACGCGCGTGACGTGCGCGTTCCTGTTCGATCCCGATACGATGGCGGATCCGGCGTTCGACCCGAGCGACGTCGTCGAGTTCTGGGACGTCACGAACCGCCAGGACTGGCACGTCAACGAGCTCACGCAGCTGGGCCTGAGCTCGCGAGCCTACTCGCCGGGTCCATACTCCAACGCCGAGGGCCTGCTCGGCGCGTTCGATCGTCACTACCGCGGCGTGATGGAGGCCTAAGACGACGCTCGGGCTGCTGCTCGCGGCCGGCGTCGCGCTACCGTCGCTGCACGGTCTGGCCTGGCGCAACATCGGTCCCGCGGTCGCCGGCGGTCGCGTGTCGGGCGTCGCGGGCACCGACGAAAATTCCAATTTGTATTATTTCGGCGCGGCGGGTGGCGGAGTGTGGAAGACCACCAACGGCGGCCTGACGTGGAGCGACGTCTGGCCACGGGACGCGGTCGGCGCGATCGGCGCCGTTGCGATCGATCCGCGCGACCAGAACGCCGTCTGGGCCGGCACGGGCGAACCGAACCTGCGCAACGACATCTCGTACGGCGACGGCGTGTGGGTGACGCACGACGGCGGACGGAGCTGGCGCAACGCCGGACTACGCGACACGTGGGCCATCGCGCAGATCGTGGTCGATCCACGCGACTCGCGGCGCGTGTGGGTCGCCGCGGTAGGCAATCCGTATCGCGACAGCACCGCGCGGGGCATCTATCGCACCACCGACGGCGGCCGCACCTGGCACCGCACACTGTATCTCGGCGCGTCGAGCGGGGCGTCCGACGTCGCCATCGATCCGCGCGACCCGAGCGTCGTATTCGCGGGGATTTGGCAGTTTCGGCGCCTGCCGTGGAGCTTCACCAGCGGCGGCGAGCTCGACGGACTGTTCAAGTCGGCGGACGGCGGAGCGACCTGGCGCCGCCTGCGCGGCAATGGATTTCCGAAAGGCGAGACGGGCCGGATCGGCGTCGCCGTGGCGGGCAATCGCGTCTATGCCGTCATCCAGTCGAAGCAAGGCGTGCTGTGGCGCTCCGACGACGCCGGCGTGCGCTGGCGCCTCATGACACGCGATACGCTCGTGAATCAGCGCCCGTTCTATATGAGCCGGCTCGCCGTCGATCCATCAAATCCCGACCGCGTCTTCTTCTCCTCTGAGGATCTCATCGAGACGCGCGACGGCGGCAAGACGTATAACGACGTCGAGACGGCCGTGCATCAAGACCATCACGGCCTGTGGATCTCGGGCGACGGACGGCGCATCATCGAGGCCGACGACGGCGGCGCCCCGATCTCGATCGACGGCGGGAAGACCTGGGACTGGCGCTATAACGTCGCAATCGCGCAGATCTACCGGATCGGCTACGACGAACAGAATCCGTATCGCGTCTGCGGGGGAATTCAAGACAACGATTCCTACTGCGGCCCGTCGGACTCGCTGAGCCCGCTCGGCATCGAGAACTCCGACTGGCGCGATGTCGGCAACGACGGCGACGGCTCGTGGGTGTGGCCGCAGCCCGGCGACCCGTCGTCGATCTGGAACGTCGGCGTCAACGAGCTCAACGGCCAGCTCGGCATCTACGACGTGCGCTCGCGCCAAAACTACGACATTACGCCCGACTCGACCGACACGAACGGGCGCGCCCTGGCGGGCCTGCCGTTCCGCTCGAATTGGGAGGCACCGATCGCGTTTTCCAGCCTGAGCCCCTCGACGAAGCCTGTGCTGAGCGGAGTCGAAGCGCTCGGGATAAACTCCGTCGAAGGGCGACAAGATCGGGATGACAATTTAGTGGCCTACTACGGCGCGAACGTGCTATTCGAGACGCGCGATCTCGGGCGCACCTGGTCGCCGATCAGTCCGGATCTGACACGCGACGACGCGAGCAAACAACAGGTCGCGGGTGGACCGATCAACACCGACGTGTCTGGCGCCGAGTTCTACGACACGATCTTCGACATCGCGCCGTCGCGGCTGAGACCCGGATGCGTCTGGGTGGGAACCGACGACGGCCTGGTGCAGCTGACGACCGACGGCGGATCTCATTGGCGCGACGTCACGCCGCCGGACGTCGCACCGTGGGGAAGAATCGACACGGTCGAGGCCTCCAGCTTCGACGTTCGCCGCGCCTACGTCGCCGTCGACCGTCACGTGATGGGCGATCCGCGCCCGTACGTGCTCGCAACCGACGACTCCGGCGGCACGTGGCGCTCGATCGTGGCCGGTCTGCCCGGCGATCAATACGTGCACGTCGTGCGCGAGGACCCCGCCAACCCCGATGTGCTGTATGCCGGACTCGAGCAGGGCGTCTGGTTCTCGCTCGATCGCGGCTCGCACTGGCACAGCCTGCGTTTGAACATGCCGCCGGTCGCGGTGCACGACCTGCGGGTGCAGCCGCAGCGTCACGACCTGCTCGTCGCGACGCACGGGCGCGGATTCTGGATCCTGGACGACGCCGGCGCGATAAGTGGCCTGCGCAGGGCCGTGGAAGCCGCCGCGCCCGCGCTCTTCCCGCTGCGCACCGCGTACACGTGGTACCGCTGGTGGACGAGCGGCTACGGAACGCACCCCGACGAGTGCTGCGTGGCGGCCGGATCGTACAGCGGCGAGGACCCCGCGGAGGGCGCACTGATCACGTATTACCTGCCGTCGCCGGCGCATGCGTGGATCGACGCGTTGGATTCGAGCAACCGGCGCGTTCGCTGCCTCGACGCATCCGGCGACGCGGGCGTGCAGCGCACCGCGTGGGACCTCACCGAGACGCCGCCGGTGCCGTGGCTGGCAGCCCGCGAATGGAACCGCGGCGGCGCGGGGCCGACGGTCGTGCCCGGCCGTTACACGGTGCGCCTTCATGCGGTGCTTCGACAGGCTCAGCATGACAAGGTTGTAGCGGAGCAGACGCTCGAGGTGCGGCCCGATCCGCGCGCGGCCTGGACACAGGCGCAGTACCTCGCGCGCTATGAGTTCGTGAAGTCGCTCGATGACGAGCTATCGGCGATCGACATCGCGCTCAACCGGCTGGACTCGCTGGGAGAGGCGCGCGCGCTGCACTCGATGTTTACTTCGGGCGTCGTCAACTCGGAGGACGATCAGCTCACGCCGGACCGTTTACGTGAGCGCTTGACGATTCTGCAGGGCGTGATCGCGCTCTCGCAGGGGCCGCCTCTGCCGCCGCACTACCGCGAGGCTGCGGCGATTCACGCGCAGTTCGAAACCGCGATGGATGCCTATCGCGCGTTCTTGGCGGCGCATCATTTACCACCGGATGCCAACACAGGTGAGTGCCGATGAAATTGAAATACGTTGCGATCGCAATCGCTCTCAGCATCGCCGCGGCCGTGCCGGGGCGGGCGGGCACGACCGGCGGGATCAGCGGAATCGTCTCCGAATTCGGGACGGCGACGCCGCTGGCCGGCGTCACCGTGAGCGTCACGAGCCCCTCGCAGAACGCCGGCACGACCACCGACGCGCGCGGGCACTTCGCCTTCGTCTCCTTGGCGCCCGACGAGTACACGATCTCCCTGAAAAAGCCGGGCTACACGCCGGCCTCGTACGCGGGCATCTCGGTGTTCGCGGACGCGCAGCAGACGCTGACCCTCTCGATGCGCATCGCGCTCAAGACGATCGCGAGCGTGACGTCGCGCAGCGCGTCGAGCCTCGTGCGGCCTGGCACCACCGCCGACCTCTACTCCGTGAACGCCGCGCAGCAGGAGCGCACGGCGGTGCTCGGCGGCGGCGGCGCGCTCAACAGCGCGTACTCGGCCATAGCATCGGTACCGGGCGCCTACGTGCCCGCGAACCAGAACGGCTACCTGCAGGCGGTCCACGTACGCGGCGGCGACGCGTACGAGGTTGGCTACGAGTTCGACGGCATCCCGGTCAATCGCGCGTTCGACAACTATCCGTCCGGCTCGCTGTCCTCGCTCGGTCAGCTCGAACTGCAAGTGTACACGGGCGCCACACCGTCCAACGCCGAGGCGCAGGGGCTCGCCGGATTCGTCAACCAGGTGATCAAGACGGGAACCTTCCCCGGCTACGCGACGGTCAACGCGAGCGTCGGAACGCCGACGTTCTATCACAGCCTGAACGTCGAGGCCGGCGGCGCGACGCCGGATCGCGACTTCTCCTATTACGTCGGCATCGGCGGCTACAACCAGGATCACCGCTACATCGATCAGTTCGGCGGCGCCACATATACGAACGAGTTCGGGCAACTCATCGGAGTGTGTCCGGCCCCGAGCGCGTTGGCCAAGACCGTCTTGCCATCGTGTTACACGAACGGATCGCCCAACGTCGGCCTCGGCGGCACGCCCGGCTGGATCCTCGGGCCAACCGGCTTCGGCACGATCAACGCGGCCAACGTGGCGACCCGGACGGCGGTCGCGAACTTCCACATCGCGATCCCGCACAAGCACGACGGGCTGCGCGACGACATCCAGCTGCTCTACGACAACGACGAGATCTTCACGACCTTCTTGAGCTCGGTCAACGACGAGGGCTACTACAACTGGATCAACACCGTCGGCGCGTTTCCGCCCTACTACCTCGACAGCTTCCAATATCGCGGCCCGCTAGGCTCGTTCTTGTCGGCGAACCCGGCGTCGCTCGTCACGCCCTATTTCTACCCGTCGTCGCCGCCGCATCCGCTGTTCGGCGCTATCCCCGACCCGTGGAATCAGCGCGATCGCGGCTACAACGGCCAGGCCATCGTCAAGCTGCAGTACCAGAGGAACTTCAGCTCGAGCGCGTTCATGCGCGTGTACGGCTACACGTACTACTCCGACTGGATCGAGAACGGACCCATGATGTCGCTCCAGCCGTACGCCTTCTACGACTCCGGAGACTACGAGATCAATAATCACACGCGCGGCGTCAGCCTCTCGTTCACCGACCAGATCAGCCCGCAGGACCTGATCGAGGCCGAGGGCTCGTACACGACTGCCACCGGCGCGCGAATCTACAACGAGCAGATGTTCGGCTACGCCGACAGCTTCGCGGTGCTCGTCAACCGGAACAATCCCAACAGCGGCACGTGCTACGCGCTTTCGGGCCCAGGCAGCGCGTACACGACGACGCCGACGACGTGCAGCGACGGCGGCGCCAGCGGCGTCGTCTACGGAAAGACGCTGCCGACGTTCGCGTCGCTCTCCAGCATCTACGGCGGCACGCCGCTGCCGAACCTGGCCGGCGTGACGTGCGGCGGCGGCCCGTGCGGATTCTACGTCGTGGAGAACGGCGCGTACGGCCTGAACAACACGGTCACGCCGTACTTCGCCGGGTACTCGCTCACCGACGAGTGGCGCCCCAACGACCGGCTCTTCTTCAACGCCGGCGTCCGCGTGGACAACTACAGCTTCGTCGGCGCCAACACCGTGACCGGGCCCGCCCGCGCCTTCTGGTTCAACGCGTTCAACCAGGACACGTGCTTCGACACTCAGACGCTGACCCTGGTGGATCGCAGCGCGCTCGTCGGCGGCTCGTGGAGCACGAACGGGCAGAAACCCTGCTCGGCGTTCGGAAGCCAATACGAAAACGCCAATCTGCAGAACATCCCAGGCAGCTTCGACTACAACATCCCGCAACCACGCGTGGGCGCGACCTACACGCTGAGCCCCGACACGGTGATACGCGCCAGCTACGGGCGCTACAACGAACAGCCGAGCTCCGCGTACGAACAGTATAACGGCCTAGAGCAGAACCTGCCCGACACGCTGGCGCAGTTCTACCCGCTCGGATTCACGACGCCGGGTCATGAGGTCGCGCCGTCGGTCTCGTACAACAGCGACCTGTCGATCGAGCACCACTTCAAGGGAACGGACATGTCGTTCAAGCTGACGCCGTTTCTGCGCCAGACTCAGGACCAGATCGAAAACTTCTACATCAACTTCGTTACGGGCCTGACCTCCGGGCTCAACGCCGGATATCAGACCTCCTCCGGCTTCGAGTTCCAGTTCGACAAGGGTGACTTCAGCCGCAACGGTTTTTCGAGCCAGCTCTCGTTCGCCTATACCTATGCGACGGTAAAATACGGCACGCTACCCAACGGCACGACCGTGATCTCTCCGATCAATGCCGGCATCTCGGGGTATAACGCCTATACCGCGGCGTGCGCGCCGGGCGGAAACGCGTACGGCAAGCGCCAGTTCGGGGAGCCGATGTGCGGGACGACGAGCGACGGGAAGCCGCCCGCGCCCTGCTACACGGAGAAAGGCATCCCCGCTCCGAACTGTCCTGCCGGCACGATCGCGAATCCGTATTGGCGTTCGCCGTCGTTTTCGCTGTTCGACCCGACGGCGTCGTACCTGCCGTTTTCGATATTTCCGGGGCCGATCGGCTCGGGCGTCAACGCGTACAACTATCCCTATGTTGCGACGCTGCTGCTCAATTACAAACACAACAAGTTCACCATCACGCCGTCGCTCCAGTTCGTCGCGGGCAACCGCTACGGCGCGCCGCTGACGACGGCCGGCATCGATCCGGCCTCGGGATGCGGCCCGCCGCTGCCGGGATCGACAGCCGGCGATCCGCGCTATCCGTACGGCGCGTCCGGCGGCAGCCCGTTCAACGCAAACAACCCCCACTGCGCAGCGTCGCTCTCGATTCCCGATCCGTACACCGGACAGTTCGACGCAATCGGCGCGTTCCGCGAGCCCGCGCAGCTGCTCGGGCACCTGCAGATCGGCTACGAGCTGTCCCCGCGCGTGAGCCTCACGCTGACCCTCGCGAACCTACTGCAGACGTGCTTCGGCGGCCAGCACACCGCGTTCACTTACTACTGGAGCAATCAGACGTGTTTGTACACCAACCTGATTGGCGGCCCCACGACGCCACCCGTCGGCAACGCGTACAACCCCGGAGCGAACGTGCAGACCTTCCTGCGGTATCCCTACGAGCCGTATTTCGGAACCTACAACGACCAGACGAGCTCGCTCAACACTCCGTTCAACGCATTCGTTGGCGTGAGGCTAAAGATTTAGGCAGCTTAACGTGAAATACGACGCGATCATCATCGGCGCTGGCCACAACGGGCTGGTCACGGCATGCTATCTCGCGCGCGCGGGCTGGCGCGTGCTCGTGCTGGAGCGCCGCTACATCGTCGGCGGCGCCTGCGTCAGCGAGGAGATCTTCCCCGGATTCAAGGTCTCGACGGCGGCCTACGTCAATAGCCTCTTCCGCCCGGAGATCATCGAGGATCTGAAGCTGCACGAGTTCGGCTTCGAGGCGATCGAACGCAACCCGGCGTCCTTCTCGCCGTTTGAGGACGGACGCTATCTGATGCTCGGGGCCGGCATACCGGACGATGCCGCGGAGATCGCGAAGTTCAGCCGGCGCGACGCCGAGAACTACCCGAAATACGAAGCGATGCTCGAACGGGTGGCATCCGTCGTCGAGCCGACGCTGACGCAGGTCCCGCCGAACTTGATTCGCCCGAGCCTCGAACAGCTGTTCGACGCCGGCAAGATGGGCCGTGCGCTGCAGCAGCTCGGTCCAGGCATGGGCGAGGCCGTCGAGGTGCTCACCGGCGCCGCCCGTCCGATTCTCGACCGCTGGTTCGAGTCGGAGGAACTGAAGGGGACGATCGCGACCGATGCGATCATCGGCGCTTTCATGGCGCCGTCGATGCCCGGAACGGCGTACGTCCTGTTCCACCACGTGATGGGCGAGACGAATGGCAAACGCGGCGTGTGGAGTTACGTACGCGGTGGCATGGGCGGCCTCACGCAGGCGCTCGCGGCGGCGGCAACCGCGCTCGGCGTCGAGATTCGCACGGAGGCCGAGGTCGCCAAGATCCTGACGCGCGGCGGACGCGTGACGGGGGTTGCGCTTCGCAATGGCGACGAATTCCAGGCGCGACGCGTCGCGAGCGCCGTCGACTGCCACGTAACGTTTGAGGAGCTACTCGATCCGGGCGAGCTTCCTCCGGAGTTCAGCGCCGCCGTGGCGCGAATTTCGTATAGCAGCGCGTCGTGCAAGATCAACGTGGCGCTCGAGCGGCTCCCGAGCTTCAGCGCACTTCCGGGGCACGAGCCTGGGCCGCAGCACTTCGGAACGGTGCACCTCTGTCCAGATCAAGACTTCATCGAACGTGCCTACGACGACGCGAAGTACGGCGGCTTCTCGCGCCAGCCGGTCGTCGAGTGCACGATGCCGTCGTCGCTCGATCCGACCGTCGCGCCGCCGGGCAAGCATCTTATGTCGATGTTCACGCAGTATGCGCCCTACCGGCTGGCGGACGGCGCGTGGACCGACGCGCGGCGCAACGAGTACGCCGACCGCTGCTTCGACGTCGTGGAACGCTACGCGCCGGGATTCAAAGACTCCGTGATCGATCGTCAAATCCTGACCCCGGTCGAATTAGAAGCGACGTTCGGCCTTACGGGCGGGAGCATCTTCCAGGGGGCGATGCCGCTCCACCAGCTCTTCGCGTTCCGTCCGGTGCCGGGGTTCGCAAGCTACGCGACGCCGGTTCGCGGGCTGTACCTGTGCGGTGCGGCCGCGCATCCGGGAGGCGGCGTGATGGGCGCCGCCGGCTGGAACGCGGCGCGCGTGATGCTTCGGGGTAAAATAGCGTTTAAACGGAGGCCTTGACATGGATAGCGACAAATTCCCGTACCCCGACGACGATGACGACGCGATCGCGCCCGATGTGGCGCCGCGCTCGGAGCAGCCCATCGATCCAGCCAAAGCCGTGCGGCAGGAGCAGCAGAAGTACGGCGAGAGCAGCCTGGACGAAAATCGTGACGACCAGTGGGACGAGCACCACGGTCAACCCGACGACATCGTGTAACCCTTCGGCTCCGCTCGGGATGACAAATGCAATTTCGGGATAGCGGCTGAGCGGCGCTTCTCCTACACTAGACGCTGGGAGGAGATTACCTGTGAAACGTTTTGCTATTTCATTCGCCTGCGTCGCGGCGATCTTTGCGACGTCCGTCGCACCGGCGCTCGCGGCGCCGCCGAACGTCACCGGAACGTGGACCGTCCAGCAGACGGGCTTGAACGGTGGGAGCACCTCGACGATCACGCTGAGCCAGTCGGGCATGGGCATCGTCGGCAGCAACGCCGCTAACGGCAACGGGTTTACCGGCACGTTCGTCAACGACACGCAGATCAACGGCAAGTGGCACGGCCCCGGCGGCGCCGGTTGGCTGACGGTCTACGTCAGCGCGAACGGTCATAGCTTCAACGGCACGTGGGGCTACAACGGGCGCGCGGCAAACGGGTCGTTCGTCGGCAACAAGGTGCTGCCGCCGTCACCGGTGACCGCCGCCGGAGCGTGGCACGTGACCGGCGCGGGCGGCCCGGGCGGTTTCATCGGATTGATGCGCTGCACGCAGTCGGGCCCGTCGGTCGTCTGCCACGCCGGCGCGATTCTGATCCAAGGCAAGTTCCGGACAAAAGACAAGGTGCGCGCGACCTGGACCGGTCCGACCGGCAGCGGCTGGTTCGCGTTCTGGTTCAACGACGACAACAACAGCTTCAACGGCACCTGGGGCAACGGTAAGGACACGACCCCGCCGGTCGGCCGCGTCGTCGGTCAGCGCTCGCTGAACGGCTGATCCTTAGCCGAAACGGGCGGCGAGAATCGCGATATATATTAGCGCCATCGCGCTGTCGGCGCATGCGATGATCGCCGCCCCCGGCTTGGTTCGAAAACGGCTTGTGAAGATCAGTCCCCCGATCGCGAGTTTCTCGGTGACGGCAACGACCATTATGGGCGCCCGAACCTCCGGATGATAAGCCGCACCTGCACTCACTTCGCTTCTTGTATGAGCTGTTGGATGTCGATGCCGCGTTTGACGGGCCAGAGCAAGCTCCACGACACGCGCAGCGTCGTCTGCGGCGACGTAAGCGGACGCGTGACGTAGCTGTAGTAGAGCAGGCTGAGCTGCATGAGTTGACCCTCGTTTTTGAAGGTCTTCGAGACGCCGCCGCCCACCGGCACCGCCCACTTGTTCTGCGCCGAGGTCCAATTCGCGGTGATGATCGGTGCGGAGCTGATCGCCCATCCGCCCTTGAGATTGTAGTTGACGAACGGCTGAACCAGAAAGCTGCTCACGTTGGGGCGGTTCGGCAGCCCCGCGACGGACCATAGCTGCGTGACCAGCGCGCCGATTACCCAGTTGCCCGGCATGAGCAACGCGACCGCGTCGGGCCCGGCGGACCACTTGCCCGAGCCGAGCGTGTTCGGCGTGGCCGTCGGGAACTGGAAGATCGGCCCCACGGCCCAGACGAGCTGCCCCGGCTTGGTCTTGGGTGCGAAGAACAACTGCTCTTGCAAATCGCTCAGCCCGAACGTCGACGGACATCCCACGGGCGAAGCGCACGCTCCCGGCGGAGCGAACGACGGCTGATTGAGCACCGGGATGATCGTTCGCGCGATGAGGTTCATGTTGCGGCTCAACATGATCGGCACGACCGGCTGCACGTTGAGGTTGTATTGAAAGCGGGTATACGGGCCGACGCCGTAGTTGAAGTTGTTCTGAAACGGAACCGCCGTGATGTTGCCGACTGGATTCTGCGACGTCTTGATAACCGCGAGCCGCAACGCTTCCTGCTGCGCCGGCGTCAGCTTGCTCGGGTCGAAGCCACCCGTATCCGCGTTATCTCCGCTCCCAGGCGACGCGGTGGCGCCCGGTGTCGGCGCCGGCTCGGGAGCTTGCGCGACGATCGCCGCCGTCGTGGCGAGGAGCAAGGTGACCCCCTAGAGGTTGAACGTGTACCCGAGGAGCGGCCCGTACATTGAAAGCTTTTGAACGGGCGAGACCGGCGGAAAGTCGTTGTATGTCAAATCGCGGTACAGAACGATCAGCGATTGGCCGTGATTGAACGTGTAGCCGGCGCCCGAATAGGCCTGCCACGTCGTGTTGTTCAGTTGACCGATACCGCCTCCGAGGTCGACGTAGTACGGGACGTACCAATGCCCGTCACCGAAGTACGCCTTTCCGCGCAGGCCGAAGATAACGTCTTGGGCGATACCCGCGACGAGGATGGAACCCGAGGTGCTGAACGGGCGACGTCGTCCGACCGTAGCGCTGTAACCGAAAGTTAAGTTCAGCGGAAACTCGCGCATGCCCGTGAAGATGCTCAGGTCCGCGTCGTGGCCTCGGGCCACGGTAAACCCCGCCGCCGCCTCCCATATCGATTCGCGCAGGCGCGCGTCGGTGCTAAGGCTGACGGGCACGTGGAGCCTGCCGGATCGTCCCGTAAACGTCGCCGAGGCCGCCGCACTCACGGTAGCGTTGAGATAGATGTAGTCGCCGAAGAGGTCGATGCCGCCTTTGCGGGCGTCGAATGCGAACATCGCCGCGGAATTGATTTTCGGGAGATAGTCTACCGGCGCTACCTGGAAGTTGGCCTGCCCGGTGCTACCGGCGCGGCGCGGCAATCTCGGTATCGTGTACTGAAACGTTCCCCCGACGGTGGGCGCCCACACGTACGGTGCGGCCAGGACGTGGAGCGCGCCATCGTACTGCCGGTCCATGAACGTAGGACTGGCGGCCGGGGCCGGCGTCGCGGGAGGCGGAGTGGCTTCTTGGGCGCCGGCGCGCGCGGTCACAGTTAAACCGGCGCACACGAGCAGCGGTGCGAGGACGACAAAGCGCTTCATTGGACTCGATTGTACCGGCGGCCGGCTGTCACGGTCTATCCCAAAGTCGCAAAAGCCGCCGCTCGTTGCACTTCTGGGATATGGCCGCGCGTCCGCTCGGCGTTACAATGAATTAGTGTGAACAGACCGCTCTACTCGGCGCGCATCGGCGAGTCGTGTTGCATCGCCGATCGCGTCTCGTACGATGCGCTCCTGAACCGAATCATGGAGTTCACGATTCGTGCCGCGCTGGCGCGATGCGTCGACGAGTGCGATTGGGAGCACGATCAGTTGCGACGCAAAGGAATTGGCGCGATCCAGATTTTTCGCAACGCAAAAGCGGTGTGGGCCGACTCCGCGTTGTTTGACCTGGAGCTCGCCGAGGCGCAGCGCGAGGGCGTCGAGGATCGATTCCGCAACGCTAACGAGGCCGACCCAGCCCTGCACGAGCGCATCGACGAGGATCTGCGAGCCCGCTGGCGGCGGGCCGGATTCGACAGCCCCAGCCTCGCCGGCGACATGAAAAGGATCTTCGGCGAGTTGGAGAGGGAGGCGTCAGAGCGCGCCGAAACCGCTAGGCAGAGCTTGGTCGGCGAGCTCTTACGGGAGTTCTCCGGCCGGCCTTCCTAACTTCCTCTCGCCGTCTTCGTCACCGCTGCGCTTTTCGGCGCTATTTTCTGAAGCAATGAAACTAGAGCGTTCTCGCTTTCTCGAGCGTGCGTTCGAAGGGACGTACGCCCCGGAGACGGTGTCTTGGGCGCAGCTGGAGCCCGGAGACTTCGAGGTGCGCTACGGTTTCGTCGACGCCGGTCCGCTCCGCTTGGCGCTGCGAAAGATGAACGTCGGCTTCAAGGGCGAGGCGCGAGTAGCCCGGCAGAAAGCGCTGGTGGGCATCGTCGCCGACCCGCGAACGGAGGCGCGTTCGTCGGGAGCCAAGCTCGACGCTCGGAGGGTCGTTTCCAGTCGCGACTTCGTCGAAGTCTGTACGTCGGGCCCCGCATCGTTTTACGTGATCGGCATCGATGAACCGTCTTTGGCGAAGCAATTCCCTGCGGCACCCGACGCTCTGACGCTTCTCGAAAGCTTTCCCTCATCGCGGTTAGCCGACGAACCGGTACTCGCGCGATGCCTACGCGCGACAATGCAGCGCACCTTCTCCATGAGTCCCGGAGACGCAGCACGTTCACGCCGGAGCCTCTACGGTACGCTGATTCCGCTGCTGGCGTCGGCCGCGCATAACCGAGACGAACGGCTGGTCGAGCCCTCGAAATGTCTCAACCGGCGCCTCGCCGCGGTCCGCGTCTGCGAGGCCTACGTGCGCGAGCACGTAGACGAGACGCTGACGCTCCTCGATTTGAGCCAAGTATCGGGAATGCGTTCGCGCTCGCTGATCAACGCCTTCGAGGCCGTAACGGGCTACAGCCCTATGGACTACCTCAAGCGGATCCGCCTCAACGGCGTTCACCGGACGCTGCAGCGCGGACACCGCGACGCGACCCGCATCATCGACGTCGCGACCGACTGGGGCTTCTGGCACATGGGCCACTTCACGGCAGACTACAGGACGATGTTCGGGGAAACGCCCTCACAAACACTGTTACACTAACTCCGGCTTAACAGGCGCAGGGCAACGCGGGCGGAGAACTGCGGCGCATGGTGCAGCATTTTACGCAGCTTCACGTATGGCTGGCGCTCGGCGTGGTAGCGAGCACGGCGGCTACCGACGCGGTCTACGTTTTCTTCACCGCCGCGGTCTCGGGCCGACGGCGCGTTTCGGCTGCCACGTGGAGTAGCGTCTGGTATCTGCTCTCGTCGTTTGCCGTCATCACGTACACGCGCGATTGGACCTACGTGATCTTCGCGGCGCTGGGCTCGTGGATCGGAGCGTATCTCTCGATGTCGCTGCTCCACCCGCCGTCGCGTCAGACGCCGGCGCCGGTCGCGCCGCCTATGCCCTTCGACTGAGCCTGTCCTGAGCGAAGTCGAAGGGCTCAGGGTGACAGGGGTTCAGGGTGAGAGCGCCTCGGCCCACTCGCGGACAACCCAGTGTAAGACGACGCCGTTGAGCACGAACGGATCGCCCTGCGCAAACCGCTCCGCCGCTTCGCGTGTCGTGAAGATGCCCATCGCGCCTTCGTGCGGATTCGCGAAAGGGCCGATCATCAGCAGCGACCCGTCCGCGGCGAACTCCTGCCAGCGGGCGCGATGCGCCTCCGCGTGGAGCGGAGCCTTTTCCAGCACATCGGGCGACGACTGATAGTAAAGCACGTATTTCACGCTACTGCTCGCGCGTGAAGTCGCCCGGGACGCTGAAAACGGGATCGTTAGCGGATACCGGACGCAGGTTGCCGCGCTCGCTGACGAACGTTGCGCCGCCTTGGGGACCGCCTCCGATCGTCGCCGCCTGATACATCGCGAACCTGCCGCGCGGCAGCGCGGGCCCGCTCTGCTTGAGGCTAAAGCGTGGATCGGCGCCCGCGAGTGCGAGCGCTTGCGTGAACCGCGTGAAACCCGCGGTCATCGTCGTTAGGGTCTGCGCCGCATCTGGAGGCGACTGTCTTCCGGGAGCAGCCGGAGCGGGGCGCTCGCACGCCGGCGACGGATTCGCATAGCTGCTGTAGTAGCCGACGAGATCGCCGTTGTACGACTGCGACTCGCCGGACGCTTTCGTCTCCCTAAAGCTCATCTCCGAGCTGAATCCGTTGGTGGGTTGCCCGCCCACGTTGCGCGCGCCGAGGGCGGTATTCGCGATCGTGATCGCGATGCTCGTCACGTCGCTGGTCGCGCGTGGCTGCGGCGTCCCTGCGCTGCCGCCCGAGCCCGGCGCGGACGGCGCGCTCAGCGACTCGACGCGATACGTCTTGCGGCGCAGATCCAGCGTCGTGATCGTGCCGGCGGCGCAGTCGAGGATCGCGGCTTTCTGGTCGGAGACCTCATCGATGCGCTCCTTGGAACCGGCCACGTAGTGGCGCTCGGCGAATCCGTTCTGCAGCAGCGCCTGCAGGTGTTGCGCCATCGCCATGGCCTGCTTCATCTTGCCGAACATCCCGCCGCCCGTGTCCTCCGGCGGCGGCGCGACCGCCGCGGCCTGCGCGTAATCTTGATCGAACGCGCCGGGCCGCATGTTCGCGGCGTCGCCGCTCTTTGAAAACTTGGTCACCGAGTCCCAGGCCAGCCCGTTCTGCGCCGCTGACGCCCGCACGGCAGGCGCAAGTGCTGACGCGACGAGCGTGGCCGCGAGGGTGGCGCCGGCAAAACGACTTCGATACATCCTCGTACCTGCTTCGTTGTACTCGGCAGCGCCACCCTGCACGAGCGTGGTGCTACATGCTTTGCATCTGGCCCATCGCGTTGAGGTGATAGGCAGCGGCGAGATCCTTCATCGCCGTCGTGAGGATTGCGTGATACTGGGCATCCGCCGCAAGTCCGTATTTCTTGTCGATGTCGAGCATCACTTGAACGTGGATCGGATGCGAGACCGCACGATCGAGCATGACCTCGACGTTGTAGGCTTCACCCGTCTGTCCCGCCGCCCAAAGCGCGCCCGCCAGGGCGGGACCGTCCTTCGGATCCGGGCTCGGCTTGCTGGGAAGCGCGACCTTCTTCGCGGTGACGATCTTCAGCGAGTCCGCGACGACGAAGTCGAACGTCTTGAGAAACTGCGCGACCTGATCCTTGCCGTACTGCTTCGTGAGCTTGGCCACCTCGGCGTCGAAGTGCGAGCCCGCAAGCACCTTCAGCAGCGTCGCCGTATCGAAGCTGCTCGGGCCTCCGCCGGCCTCGATCATCGAGAGCGTCACTTGCAGCGCGGGCGCTCCGGTGTAGACGCAGCACGAGCCGCTGAAACGCGTCGGCTGATCGACGATGTTGGGCATCAGTTTGGCCAAAGCGATGCCGGTAAAGATCGTCGCGAGGGCGACCGCCGCGATCGCGGTCAATCGAAGGTTCTTCATGGGTTCCTTTCCGAGCCGTAGCTCTTGCAAGAGGTAAGACTCGAAAGAAACGGCCGAGGCGCTTCTCCGGATTGCTACTGCAGGCTGACCATCGCAATCGGCTTGCTGGTCGGCTGCTGCGAGCCTCCCTCCGGTTCGATGCTGACCGCGACGGCGGCCAGCGTGGTGGCGGCCTCGGGGAGGCGGACGACGGTCATGCCCGTTGCCGCCGGCATGAACGTCTTCGACGGAGAAACGCTCTTCGCGCCCTTCGCCAGCGTCCAGGCCTGATAGACCTTGCCCCGCGGCGGCATCGGCATGTCGTGCATCGCGATGTAGAGTCGCTGGCCGCGCATCAGCACCTCGCCGTGCGCAAACGTGCGTCGCCGCGAGTCGGGCGCCATGAAATCGGCGATCGTCTGATTTTGCTCGGCGACCTGCGCGCGCTCTCGATTGAGCCGGCCGCTCAGCGATAGATCGAAGGCACCTGCGACGATCGCGAGCGCCAGGCAGGCCGCCGCCGCGGCGTACGCGGGCCAGGGCCGGATCTCGTTCGGGCGTCGTATTTCGCCCCGCACCTGCTTCATGATGCGCGCTTTGAGCAGCGGGCTCGCGACGGCGGCACCCGACGCGGCGTCGGGGCAGGCCTCCGCGGAGAAGGCGACGGCCGTCACCGCCGGCTGCAACAGCCGGTACTCGGCGCGGCACTCCGCGCAATCGCGCAGATGGGCGACCACTTCGGAGGCCTCGTGCTGCGCAAGCGCGCCCAGCGCGTAGACGGCCACCGCATCGAGCATCTCGTCGTGCGGCCTCATACGGTGGTCGCCCCTTCCAAGACGTTGCGCAGCCGGCGCAATCCGGTCCGGATTCGCGTCTTCACGGTTCCCAGCGGCAGCCCGATCCGGCGCGCGATCTCCTGATGCGTGATGCCTCCGAAGAAGCCGAGCTCGATCGGCTCGCGCTGTTCGGGCGGGAGGTGCCGCAGGGCGTCGCGCACGCGCTCGCCGTCCAGATGGGCGATCGCCGTGTCCTCGAGTGGCTCATCCAAAGGCAGCGAAGCCGGGAGATCCCCCTCGGCACGCACGCTGCGCGCCCGTAGGGCGTCGAGCGCGCGATTGCGTGTGACGCGCGCCAGCCACGCCCCGAAGTTTCCGCCGCGGAAGAGCGCCGGACTATCCCAGACCTTCAGAAACACGGACTGCGCGACGTCCTCAGCGGCGCTCGGATCGGCAACGACGCGCACGGCGAGCCCGTAGACGAGCCGATGGTACTCGTCGTAGAGGACTTCGAAGGCATCGGCGTCACGTGCGCGCACGCGCTCCATGAGCCGGCTCGCCTCTTCCACCGCGCCTGCTTTCGCTGCAATCGTCAGTCCGCACTTCCCGTTCAACGCTCCCGAGCGCCCAGCGGATTCTGAAACCGCGGGGCCCGGTTAGGCGTCGTACGACCCATGCAGATCAACGAAGTTCAGCGCCGCCCGTCACCGGGCGGGCGTCCGCAACCGCTGGCCTTCCACGACGGCCTGTTGTGGATCGGATCCTGGGACACCGGGAAGCTCTACGGGATGGACGGCCGCCGATGGACCGTGGCGCACGAGGTCGAGGCTCCGGGAAGACCGTTCGGCCTGGCCTCGCTGGACGGCGCGCTCCGCGTTGTGGTTGCGCTCGACGACGACGACCGCTATCTCTTTCGCTTCACCCCGGATGGCGGCTTCGATGCCGCAAGCAAGACGCCGTGTCCGGACTTCACGGGATCGCACCTCGCCGCCGACGGCCTGACGCTCTACCTGTGCCAACAGGGCAAACGCCGCATCCTCGAACTCGATGACGGCGGCACCACGCGCCGCGAGATCGCGCTGCCGACGCGCTGCGGCGGCTTCGCGTTCCGGGCGCCGGGCGACTGTCGTATGCTTTCTGCCGACGAGGAGTTCGACAACCTTACGTTCGCGCGCATCGACCTGCACAAGAACGCGCCCGAAGCCGAACCAATCGCGCCGATCAACGCCGAAGCGCGCGCGCTCACGTTCGACGGCGAACTGTGGTGGACGAGCTACCGCGAGGAGAACGACGTCGTCGCGTTTACAGCCTAGCGGAGGCGATGAAGGCGAGCGCAGAAGCCGTTACGAGCGCCGTCACGACCCAACCCGCAATCGCTAGCGGCAGGCCGATCGGCCGTCCCCGCATCGTGGCGCGATCGCGAGCGACCAGCAGCGTAAACGCCAGCGTAATCGGCGTCGCCAGACCGGCGGCGACGGAGACCCAGTACAGCAGCGACATCGTCGGTACGGGGAGGAGCGCGAAAGCGGCCGCGACGGCCAGCGACAGAAAGATGACCGCATAGAACGCGGTTGCCTCGCCGGGCTTGTTCGCCAATCCGTAACGCAAGCCCAAAACCTGCGCAACGACGTAGCCGTTCGTCGCGGCGATCACGGGAATCGCGATGGCGGCGGACGCCAGCAGCCCGATGCCGAAGACCATCTGATCCAGCGAGCCCGCCAATGGCCGTAGCGCGGCCGCGGCATCGGCAGCCGTATGCACCCAAGGTGGTGCTTTCCGGACGTCGCGGCCGTCGCGATCAAGATGAAGAGAAAGCTCGAGCCGGCGACGAGCATCCCCGCGACGGCATCCGTGTTGACCGCGCGCAGCTGCGACCGCGCCGGTCGCCGCTCGGCAACCTCGATCGATTCCCAGAAGTAGACGTAGCTCGTCAGCGTCGTGCCGAGCAGCGCGATTGCGCCGCTCGCAAAAACGGGCGAGACCTCGAAGCGCGGCACGAGAATCGCGTTGAGCACCTGTCCCCAGTCGGGCCGCGCCAAGATCGCGCTCGCGACGTAGCACAGGAAGATGAGCGTCAACGACGCCAGGATTCGCTCGATCCGCAGATACGACTTCGTCGCCAGCAGCCAGCCGGCGATTGCGACGATGGGAACGACAAAATAGTAGAACGGTTGATGCGTGAGCAGCGTCAAGGCTTGCGCGCCCGCCTGGACGTCGGCGCCCAGGGTGAACAGGCTGATCGGGACAATCGCCGCCGCGGCAACGATCGCTGGCCCCCGGCCGAACGTCCGGAGAATTGCCTGCTGCAGGCTCATCTGCGACATCGTCGCGACCGATGCCGCGATCGCTTGGACGAGTGCGAGGATGGGCAGCAGCAAGACCACGAGCCACGCCAAGCCGTAGCCAGTCGCCGCGCCCACGACCGCGATCGCGCCCACCGTCGTCGGATCGTTCGCGGAGGCCCCGGAGACCAGCCCCGGACCGAGGCCGCGGACGAATCGGCGACGCGGAGGCATATGCCGGTATCTTAAGCGCTGTTATGGGCCCGCGCAACGTGCCCCGAAACGCCGGGTGCACTTTTCGGATAGTAGTAAGGAGTTTTTTTCGCTACACTTTTGATCTCAACAAAAGAGGGAGCGTATATTGCAATGCCTGCAAAAAAGCCGAATATCCTGATACTCTGGGGCGACGACATCGGCATCTGGAACATTAGCCGGTTCAGCAACGGCATGATGGGATACCGGACCCCCAATATCGACCGCGTCGCCAACGAGGGCGGCCTCTTCACCGACTACTACTCGCAGCAGAGCTGCACCGCCGGCCGCGCCTGTTTCATCGCCGGTCAGAACCCGATCCGGACGGGCTTAACGAAGGTCGGCATGCCCGGCGCCACCGTCGGTCTCCAAAAGGAAGACCCGACCATTGCCGAGATGCTCAAGCCGCTCGGCTATGCCACCGGCCAGTTCGGCAAGAACCATCTGGGCGATCGCAACGAGTTTCTGCCGACGGTGCACGGGTTCGATGAGTTCTTCGGCAACCTCTACCATCTCAACGCGGAGGAAGAACCCGAACTCCCCGACTATCCGAAGGACCCGAAGTTCAAAGAAATGTTCGGGCCGCGGGGCGTGATGGATTGCAAGGCGACCAACGTCGACGACCCGACCACCGATCCACGCTGGGGTCGCGTCGGAAAACAAACGATTAAAGATACCGGACCCCTCACCAAGAAGCGCATGGAAATGATCGACGAGGAGATCACCGCCCGCGCGCTCGCGTGGATGGAAAAGCAGGCCAAAGCCAATCAGCCGTTCTTCCTCTGGTACAACGCCACCGCGATGCACTTCCGGACGCACGTCGCGGAAAAGAATCTCGGCAAGAGCGGCCAGGACCCGTACAGCGATCGCATGGTCGTGCATGACGAACAGATCGGGATGATGCTCGAGAAGCTCGACGAGCTGGGCATCGCCGACAACACGATCGTGATGTACTCGACCGACAACGGCCCCGAAAACGACACCTGGCCGGACGGCGCCAACACGCCGTTCCGCGGGCAAAAGGACTCCAACTGGGAGGGCGGGTGGCGCGTGCCATGCTTCATCCGCTGGCCAGGCACGATTAAGCCGGGTTCGATCTACAACGGCATCGTCTCGCACATCGACATGTTCCCGACGCTTCTGGCCGCCGCCGGTAATCCGGACATCACCAAGCAGCTTCTGGACGGGTGCACGGTGGACGGGAAGAAGTTCAACGTCCATCTCGACGGCTACAACATGATCCCCTACTTTAGTGGCCAGACCAAGGAAAGCCCGCGAAACGCGATCATGTACTTCAGCGACGACGGCGACGTCATCGCGGTACGGGTCGGCGACTGGAAGTTCAATTTGTCGGTGCAGCGCGCCAACCAGATGAACCAATGGGCCGAGCCGTTCGTGAAGCTGCGATTGCCGCATATCGTCAGCCTGCGGCGCGATCCGTTCGAGCGGGCGGATTTTAACGCGAATACCTATTGGGACTGGGTGGTCGACCACGCGCCTCAGCTGTACTTGATGCAGGCCGTGGTCGCGCAGCAGATCGCGGACTTCGTCAAGTTCCCGCCGCGCCAGAAACCGGCGTCGTTCAACCTGGACTCGGTAATGGAACAGGTGAAAACGCCGCACGGCTAACCCATCGGATTCGCGGGTGGGTGACTTTTACGAGAGTCACCCATACCCGCCACCAGTTGACGACCTAGAACGCTACCGCCAGCGCTGGGACGACCACCGCCGTCGCGCGGATTCACATCTTTTCTGGCCGGCCGAAACCTACCGCGACGATCGGAGCATTCTCGTGGCCGGCTGCGGTACGGCTCAGGCCGCCCATTATGCGGTGCGCTGGCCGAACGCTCGCGTGGTCGGCATCGACGTCAGCGCGGCGAGCCTCGCGTTCACGCAAGAACTCAAACGCAAGCACTCGCTCGACAATCTCGAGTTGCACCAGCGACCCGTCGAACGAGCTGCCGAGCTCGGAGAAACCTTCGAGTTCGTCGCCTGCACCGGCGTACTACATCACCTCTCCGACCCGGACACGGGGCTGCGGGCGTTGCGCGACGTGCTCGGGCCGGGCGGCGCGATGCACCTGATGGTGTACGCGCCCTACGGCCGCGCCGGCGTCTACATGCTGCAGGAGTACTGCCGGCGCCTCGGCATCGGCTGGAGCGAGAGCGAGGTCGACGACCTCGTCGCGAGCCTGAAATCGCTTCCGCCCGACCACCCGCTCGTGCCGCTCCTCCGCAATTCACCCGACTTCGCGACCAGGGCCGGCGTCGCCGACGCGCTCCTTCACCCGCGAGATCGTGCCTACTCGGTGCCCGAGCTCATGGAGCTCCTGGGCGGCGCCGGTTTGATCTTCGGGCGCTGGCTGCGCCAGGCGCCCTATCTCCCGTGGTGCGGCGCTCTCGCTTCATCGCCGCACGGCGCTCGGCTCGCCGAACTGGAACGGGACGAACAGTACGCGGCCATCGAGCTATTTCGCGGCACGATGGTACGCCATAGCATCATCGCCTACGGGAACCCAGACAGCGCGCGCAAGCACGCGGTGTCGTTCGACGGTGATGATTGGCTCAAGTACGTCCCGATACGGTCGCCGAACACCGTCGTCGTGCACGATCGCCTGCCCGCGGGTGCATCGGCCGTGCTGATCAATAGCAACCACACGTTTACCGACCTCTATCTCCCGATCGACGCGCAGCAAGAGCGCCTCCTCGAGGCGATCGAGGGCAGGCGCCGCATCCGCGACATGGGCCGCGCGACGGCCGACCGCGACCGCTCGCGGGCGTTCTTCGAGCAGCTCTGGCGCTGGGATCAGATCGTCTTCTCAACGACCGGAACTCCCGAGCACCAGTCGCCCGAGTAGCATGGCGAGGCAGGCGTGCAGCGCGAAGGCCGGCCAGAGCAATACGCCGACCAGCTCTCCGCGCACTCCCAGATACACAAAGAATACCGCCGCGAGCAGATCGTACAGAAAAAGTCCCCGCGCGGAGCGCGAGAGCGCGAGTCCGCAAAGGGCGAATCCTGCGACGCGGCCGACGGCGGCGCCCGGCGCGGACAGATCGCTGCCGATCAACAGCCAGGCAACGAGCGAGGGAACGACGATGAGCCCGAGCCCGGCGGCCGCCTCAACGGCGGCCGCGAAAGGAACCAACCTCAATTATTGGATGCTGCTACTGTCGCGCCAGGATCATGTTGAGCACCTGTTCGCGATCAAGGAGATGATCGGCGCTTTCGCCACTCGTTTCAATAACTACCGCCTGCACCGTGCCATTGAAGGCGCTGTCTTCGGGCGGCATATCCGGCGTCATCGGAGAGCCGCGCTTGACGCCGACGTCGGAAGTCTCGTCGGCCGAGAAAACCATCGGAACCGTCTCGTTTAAGCGGCCGTTGCCAACGGCTTTGCCATCGATGTAGAGCGTCACGATACCGCCCTTGGCGAGGCCGCCGCCATCGTAGGCAAACTCCATCCTGGCCTGGTGCGTCCCGGCAGTAAGCGCTTGCGTGGACTCGATCACGGTTTGGCGAAGCCCGACGAAATTGTAGAGATATGTCAGCTTTCCGTCCTTGACGTAGAACATCCAACCACCGCCGATTCCGCCTTGCGATAGGATGACTCCGTTCGCCGGTTTCCCTTCGGGAATGACGAGTTGAGCGGTGATCGAGTGGCTCTTATTCTTGACGTTAACGATGCCGTTCTCGTTGAGTGCGCCCATGCCGTTAGCGAGAACCTGAGAGGTGCCCCGCACCAGCACCGGCCTTCCCGCTACGTCAGAATTAAACCGCTCGGCGGTGCGATCGTCCATTGGCAACACGTTGTTTCGCGTGGCCTCGATGAGCCAAAGACGCTGGAGCTCGTGAAGTTTGTCCGGCATCCCTTTCGAGAGGTCGTGAGCCTGCGACCAGTCCTTGTTCGTGTCGTAGAGTTCCCACACGTCATCATTGAACGGCGGCCGGCCCGTCATGAGCCAGGGCGTGCTATGCCGCGTTACGGCAGTCCAGCCCTTGTGATAAATTCCTCGGTTGCCGAACATTTCGAAGTACTGTGTTTCCCGCCGCTCGGGCGCCGTGGCGTCGTCGAAGCTGTAGAGCATGCTGACGCCCTGCATCGGAACCTGTCCGACGCTGTTCACCATGTAGGGCTCGGGCAACTGCGCGGCTTCGAGGATCGTCGGCGCCACGTCGATGACGTGATGAAACTGATGGCGTACCTCGCCCTTGGCCGTGATGCCCTTCGGCCAGCGCACGATCGTGCCGTTGCGCGTACCGCCCCAGTGCGAGGCGACCTGCTTCGTCCATTGGTAGGGCGTGTCCATAGCATGAGCCCAGCCCACCGCGTAGTGGTTGTACGACTCGGGGCCGCCGAGCTTGTCCATGCGCGCGGTGAGAAACTCCGCGGTTTCAAGGGCGTTCATTCCGTTAAAGGGGATGCATTCGTTAAACGTACCTTGGGGCGTGCCCTCGGCGGAAGCGCCGTTGTCACCGATGATGTAATAGATCAGCGTATTGTCGAGCGCCTTGATCTGATCGAGCGCGTCGATCAGCCGGCCGATGTGGTGATCGGCAAATGAGAAGAAGCCCGCATAGACTTCCATCTCACGCGCGAGTACGCGTTGGAATTCAGGCGTTTGGGAATCCCACGACGGAATTTCCTTCGGGCGCGCCGTTAGCTCGCAGTCTTGTGGAATCACCCCGAGCTTCTTCTGTCGCGCGAACGTCTCTTCGCGCAGCTTGTCCCAGCCTTGATCGAACTTTCCCTTATATTTGTCGGCCCATTCTTTCGGGACGTGGTGCGGCGCGTGCGTGGCACCCGGCGCGAAATACATGAAGAACGGCTTGTCGCCCGCGAGCAGCCGCTGCTGCCGCACCCACGCGATCGCGCGGTCCGTCATGTCCTCCATGAAGTGATAGCCTTCTTCGGGCGTCTTCGCCGGCTCCACGGCTTTCGTGCCTTCGTGAATCGACGGATACCACTGATTGGTCTCCCCGGCGACGAAGCCGTAGAAGTATTCGAAGCCGGAGCCGGTCGGCCAGCGATCGAACGGTCCGACGGGGCTGGCCTCCCACACCGGCACCTCGTGGCATTTGCCGAACTGCGCCGTCGAGTAGCCGTTGAGCCGAAGAATCTCGGGCAGCGGCGCCATTGAGTTTGGCCGCATCGAGGTGTAGCCGGGAGCCGAGGTTGCGATCTCCGTGATGCCGCCCATTCCAACCGTGTGGTGATTTCGTCCACTCAATATTGCAGCGCGTGTCGGCGAGCAAAGGGCCGTCGTGTGAAAGCGCGTGTAGCGCAGGCCGTCTTTGGCGATTCGTTCCGCCGTGGGTGCGTCGCAGGGGCCACCGAAGACGCTCGACGCGCCGAAGCCCACGTCGTCGATCAGGACGATGAGGACGTTTGGCGCCGCTTCCGGCGGCCGCAAGGGCTCGATCGGCGAAAATTTGGAGTCGGGATCCTTGGCGTCGTACGCGATAAATCCGGCATAGGCCTTATCCGGAATCGGCAGTATCTCGCGTTGTTTTTTGTCGCGATTGTCATTGGAGCTCGCCACGTGAACCTCCTAAAGCCTTAGTGCTTGTCCGAACTACCCTGAGACAGCTCTGTCCGCAGACCCTCGCCGAGCGTCTTTCGCTCACGTTCGCCTCTCTCGAGCGGAGCGGGCTCCCACGGCTCCCACTCTTCCCAGCCCAGCGCCTGAGACGCCAGCCGGAAGCCGAAACCGACCACGAACGCTATTAACGTCGACGTGACGACGGACCAGCCGAGCGCGGCGTTGCAGACCACATAGGCGATGCCGGTCAAAGCCGCCGACGTCACGAAGAACTCGCCGCGAACGAGCTGCTTGGGAATGACGTTGCAGGCGATGTCGATGATCCAGCGCCCTGCCGTCGTCGCGATGATGCCGATGAGCACTGCGGCCGCGTACCCGAGATGGACGGAGAGCGCCGCCTGCGCCCCGACGATCGCATACCACGGCAGCGAGAAGGCGGTCATGAACTGGAAGAGCCCGTCTTTGAAGCGCTGCTCGGTGTTGAAGTCGATGAGGAGCGCCAACGCCGCCGCCGCGGTACACAAGAACAGGTACCACGGGTTGATCAGCGGCGACGGGATTCTATTGACCAGGACGTCGCGCACGATGCCGCCGCCGATTCCGCCTGCGTAGGCCAAGATGATGATTCCGGCGACGGTGAAGTGTTTGTAGTGGTCGGGACGGCGGGCCAGAAGGGCACCGTTGAACGCGTTTGTGGTTGCCGCGATAAGCGAGATGTAGTCGACCAGGGTAAGCGTGCTGAAGCCGAACTTCGAGAGAATCAGCGGCGTCATGAGAGGCTAGCGTAGCACCGGCCCCCCGGACCGTCTATCCTGGAATTGCAGCCTTACAAAAAAGGAAGCTCGACCAGCCGCACGGCGCCGTAGACGAGCCCCATGACACCGAGCCCGACGAGGACCGCGTGCCGCGGGTAGACCATTTTCGTGCTGATCCCGCCCAGGAATGAGACGCCCGCAAAGATCACCGTCAGAAGCAGAAAATTGTCGGCGTGCTGGTTGGCGGTTTGCGCCTGGGCGAAGCTCACACCTGCGGCATCCTCCAACCGCTTTGCCTCGGCTTTCGTCGCCAGAGAGTACTGGCGCATCACGAAGGGAGACGAGGGCGCTTTGGGATTGCTCCGGGGCTTGGTGGCGCGCCAAGCATCCATCGCCCTCTTCATCTCGGGGCGCAGGCGCTCGTAGATGAACTGCGCCTTCGGCGCGTTACCGGCGTCGACCGCGTCGATGTACTGCAGGAACAGCGCGACGTCGATGGCGGTCAGGACGTTGGCGCGATCCGCTTCCTCCGAAGACTGGATCCGGTCGGCGTTGGCGACGTTATAGTACATCGC
This sequence comes from Vulcanimicrobiota bacterium, assembly GCA_963752825.1. Taxonomy (GTDB): domain Bacteria; phylum Vulcanimicrobiota; class Vulcanimicrobiia; order Vulcanimicrobiales; family Vulcanimicrobiaceae; genus Cybelea. The sequence goes on from CAVVZF010000001.1 coordinate 2,954,443, forward strand.
CTGGTGGCCGCTCCAGCGTCCGGACTGATAGCCGCAGATCGCCGACAGCACCGCCGCGACGGATATCAACACCACCGACGCGACGTCGACGAATCGGTCAACGGACTGCCGGCTGATGGCGACTAGTCCCGGACGCAGCGAAAGCCGAGGTGCGACATGCCCGTGTCAATCATCTGAGGCGAACGCGCGGCCGGCCGGAACCGCAGACAATAGCTCGGCGAACACAGGAACGAGCCGCCCTTGAGGACCTTGCGTGGGATACGGATTTGTGGCTGACAGGGGTCGTAGCTGCGGTCACGCGCGCCGCCGGCGCAGCACGGCGAATCCATCGACGCCCGGTCGTTGACGAACCAGTCGCTCGTCCATTCCCACACGTTGCCGGCCATGTCGTAAAGACCGTAACCGTTGGACGCGAAACTTCCGACCGGCATCGTGCGCGGCCCGTGCCGCGCCGAGCTCTTGTAGGGGAATTCGCCCAGCCACGTGTTCGCCGCCGGCTTTCCTCCCGGTTCCATCTCGTCGCCCCAGACGAAGTCCTTGCCGTCGAGCCCGCCCCGCGCCGCGTACTCCCACTCGGCCTCGGTCGGGAGACGTTTCTCAGCCCAACGCGCGTACGTCTCGACGTCTTCATACGCAACGTGAACGACGGGATGATCCGGCCGCGAGTCGATAGAGCTGCCGGGACCCTCGGGATGCTTCCAGCACGCGCCCGGCACCCACGACCACCACTGCGAGAAGTCGCGCAGGTCGACCGGACCCGCCGTCATATGGAACACCAGCGCGCCGGGAACTAGATTCTCGGGCAGCGCTCCCGGATAGTCCGGCGGATTCAACGGCCTCTCGGCGACGGTGATGTAACCGGTGGTGCGGACGAACTTTGAAAATTGAGCGTTGCTCACCGCGCAGGCGTCGATCCAAAAGCCGTCCACGGAAACGTCGCGCACCGGCGCCTCCTCCGGATAGAACCGGTCGGAACCCATGCGAAACGTTCCCCGCTCGACCCGAACCATGCCCTCACGTGCCGTATCGATCATCCGTCAGTATCTTACGGGCAGGAGGCGGGCCGTGCAAGTCTGCATTTTTGGGATAGAGGGCTCTACCACCCGCGCGGTACACTTGCGCGTCAAAGGGGAAGATAACTATGGCCGGCTCGGAATCCGCGGTCGCAGCACGCATCACGCATCGCGAGTTCAAACTGTTGCTGAAGGCGGAGCGCTTCCCGACGCGACAAGCGCTGCTCGGTTTCAACAAGCTGCTCGAGGAGATCGCCGCTAAGCTTCACGTCCGGTATGAGCCGTTCGACCCGATCGAAGCGGAGCTCCGGATCGTGCAATTTTACGATACTTCGGATCAGACGCTCCGAAAGAATCGCTTGATCTTTCGAATCCGCCAACTGCGCCAGGCGCTCTGGCCCGACGAGAGCTGGGAGGTGACGTTTAAGGCTCGCCACGGGGATCGCGACAAGGCCGAGTCGTTCGACAGCACGTCGACCTTCCCGCAACAACAGAAGAAGAAATTCAAGGAAGAGATCCTGCGCGGTGAATCGCCCGGCACGATCACGAGCATCTACTCGAACAACTGCATACTCGAGTCGCCAGAGCTCAACGTCGAGCTGCCGCTGCACAAGCTAGCCGAGGCATTTCCTCACTTGAAAACGTTGAACATCAACTTCGATCAAACGATGACGATCGTCAACGGCGCGAAGGTCTTCGAGATCGAGGCCAAGCTCGGCAACTTCTTCTTCGGCCATCATACGACGGCCGCCGCGACGCTCGCCGTCTGGGCGCGGCCGGTTCCGGACAGGTTCGAGCCGCTGATCGCCGAGTTCGGCTGGTCGTATCATCCGATCGACGACGAGAAGGGCAAAGAAGCGGACAAGGTCGCCGACCAGTTCTTCAAAGACATCCAACTGCCGCTGGAAGGGTGGATCACGTCCGGAACGACGAAGACGGCACTAATTTACGGCGACGACGGAAACTAGATCGCGGTCACGTGGCTGCGCTCTTTGTGTAGAAGACGCCGAGCAGCGTCGCCAGCACGATCTGGATGATGAAGTAGGTCAGGACCGCTGCCGCTACGTCGCCTTTTCCGAAGACGCTCGTCGCGAGCAGGGCCGCGAGCCCGATGTTGCGGAGCCCCGTCCCGACGCTGAGCGTGCGCCGGTGGGCGCGCTCGCGTCCGCCGAGGATCCACCCTGTGATTAGCGACGCAAGCACGACGCAAGCCGATGCGAGCATGCCGAGGGAGCCGTAGACCGTCCCGATCGCCCGCGCGATCGGTCCGCCGAGCACCACCAGCAATGCGAGGATGACGACGAGTACAACGATCAGGAGTGGCCGTTGCAGGCGCGCCGCGGCCTGCGGCGCGCGTGCGCTCACGAGTATTCCGATCAGCAGCGGCACGAGCTGGAATAGGACCAGTGAGAGGATGACGCTATTCGCGGAAATTGGACTCCCCGGGAGCACGAGGCTCGCCGTGATCGGGACCGTGACGATCGACAGCGCCGGCAGCAGGAAGGCCAGGCTGACCGCGAGTCCGAGGCTTCCGCCCTTTCTTCGGCCGCCCGAAAGCACGACGAACGGGACGCCCGGGCAGATCGCCATCAGCAAAACTCCCGTTGCGATCGGCTCGCTCAGGTGAAATACGATGCGCGCGAACAGCACGCCCAGCAGCGGAACGATGATGAAGTTCGCCAGAAACGCTCGGCCCAGCAGTCCGTAGTCTCGCAGGACGGTCTTCAAGTGGGCGACGTTGACCTGCAGCCCGGTGTGCAACATCAGCGACACGAGCAACACGATCGCGACAATCTTTGCCGGGTTCATGAATCCAACATCCTCCATCTGACGTTACGCACGCCCCCGCGCTGCGCGAGCCCGCTAGAGAAACGCTCGACGACGGGATCATCTCGATGCGGCAGCCGCAGCTCGACTTTGACTTCCTGCCCTTGGTCCGTCGATCCGGTCGATATGCTGTGCAGAATCAGGTTGCTTGCCTTGACGACGTCCATGACGGCCGCGCGAACGTCTTCGACCGCGGCGTCGTCGCAGGCGGCGTGGACCCGGTACGTTTTCTCGCCGTGCCGCTCTTGATAGACCGTGGCTTGCGAGTCGATCTTCTCGACGAGGGGCTGCAGCGCGAGGTTGAACGCGACGATCGCGCCGGCGCCCATGAACGCATGAGCGTACTGGCCGACCCCGGCGAGCGCCCCGACGGCGGCGGTCGCCCAGATCGTCGCGGCAGTGTTCAGGCCGGTGATGCTCGCGCCTTGGCGCAGGATGACGCCGCCGGCGAGAAAGCCGACGCCCGTCACGATGTTGGCCAGAATGCGGGTCTCGCTGTCCGAGCCGATGACCGGTCCCAACAGCGTAAAGAGCGCGGCGCCGATCGCGACGAGCGCGCTGGTGTGCACTCCGGCCCCGCGCTGACGCCACTGGCGCTCGAATCCGATCAAGGCGCCGAGCAGGCCGCCCACCAGGACGCGCAGCGCAAACTCGGTGGCGGTCGGCATATGAAAGTCTAGCGTAGCGCGATCGCGCCGACCGCCGCTCCGCCGAGGATGAGCAGCGCCGGATTCACGCGCGTGCGCAGCGATGCGTAGAAAACGGCCAGCCCGACGAACAGCGTGATCCAGCCCGTCACCGCACCTCTGCCGAACGTGATCAGGCCCGCCACCGCCAGCCCGATCGCAACCGGCGCGAGCCCGCGCTGGATCGACGTGCGCCAGGGCCATGCCGCTAGCCGGTTCCAAACGCGCCCGACGACGAACGTCAGGATTCCGGTCGGCACGAAGAACGCGAACGCGGCGACTAGCGCGCCCGGGATACCGCTCACGCGCTCGCCGATCGTCGCCACCATCATCATGTTCGGCCCGGGCGACAGCTGCCCGACGCTATAGACGTGGATGAGCTGCGCGTCGGTCAGCCAGTGGTGCACGCCCACCACGAGGACCTTCATCTCCGGAAACGCCGCCATGCCGCCGCCGATCGTCAGCAGCGACAGGTAGCCGAAGACGCGCGCTATTGCAGGGATCTGATCCACGCGTGTGTGTCCTCGTGCGGGCGATCGGTTTTCCTGACCGGGCGATACGCGAAGATCGCGAGCGCGCCGACCGAGAGCAGCACGACCGGAACCGATAGCTTGAAGTGGTTGATGCCCAGCACCGCGGCGAGGATGAAAAATGCGTCCCAGAACCCTTTGACGGTCTTCTTTCCGATCTGAAACCAGGTGGCCGCGATCAGCCCGGTCGCGGCTGCCGCGACACCGTGCAGCGCCGCCGTCACCAGCGGACGATTGCCGTTCGCCCCATACGCGATGCCGGCTGCGGTCATAAAGATCAATGCCGGGAGGCACATCCCGGTCATCGCCGCGACGGCGCCGAGCGTGCCGCGGAGACGATCGCCCGCGAGAATCGCCATGTTGGTGGCGTTGAGTCCCGGAAGAGTGTTGCTCAACGACATCAGCTCGAGAAACTCCGTGTCGTCGAGCCAGCGCTTCTTGCTGACGAGCGCGCTGCGCAGATACGCGACCACGCCGCCGCCGAAGCTGGTTGCACCGATCAGAAGAAAGACGCCGAAGAGTTCGAGCGTCGAGACGGCCTTGGGTTTTGAGGCCGCCGCTGCCTCTGCCATCGCACCATGATAGCAATTCCCTGTCCGGCGCTCTATCCCAAAACGGCAGGACTTGCGTTTTTGGGATACTGCCGGGATGAATGCCGGGCGTACACTATGAAGACCATGAAGACGCTCCTGGGTCGCGTTCTTTTAGCCGCTCTCGCCGTGGCGCCCGCCGTTGCCGCGCTATTTGGGCCGGCCGGAGCCACGGGAACCGCTCGCGTCGTGCAGCGCGACGGATCGCAGAAAACCTACACGAGCGTTCGGATTAGCATCAAGAACGGGAGCATGGCGATCACGTCGGCCGACGGGCAGGGAACGATCGTTCTGGGCGACGCGGCGTGCACGAAGGTCGGCGAGCTCCTCGAGTGCCTGCCCTACGACGCGACGCTCCTGCAATACGGTCGTAAGACACATATTGCGTTACAGTCCGGAACCGTGTGGCTGAATCCGAGCAAGACGAGGCAGCAGCTGAGCCATTCCTCGACGGAGCTTCCACCCCGCGGCGTGCTGCTCGCCGTTCGCACGAAAAAGGGAACGTACGTGACGCTCACCGGCGTCGTCGACGAGGTGCACAAGTGAAAGTTCAACGCACGGCGGTCATCGCGCTGCTCCTTGCCTTCGTTCCGCTGAGCGCCGCGGCCGGCGGCCGGGGCGGCTACTCGCGGCCGGCTGGCGGCTTCGACATGCACAGCGAGGGCGCGCCGGCACGCGCGCCGCAAAGCGCCAGCCATTCGAGCACGGGGCCGTACGGCACAAACCGCTCGACGACGGTCAACAACACAGGCAACGGTTACAACCGCACGACGACCGCGACTAACGGAAACTATAATCGTACGACCTCCGGCGGTGCGAACGCAAACGGCAACTATTATCACGGGTCCACCGGCAGCGGCCCCAACGGCTCGTACAGCCACTACGGCAGCGGCAACGCGTACAATCACACGTACAGCGGCTCAACCACCGCGACGAACGCTTGGGGACAGACGTATCACGCGAGCACCTACGCCAACAACGGCGTCGTCTATCACGGTGCGGCAGTGACCAACCCAGTGTATCACGGCTACGCGGCGTGGGGCTGGAACGGCGGCTACGCCTGGTATCCGGCGCCGTACTATTGGGGCGGCGGATTCTGGGGCGCGTTCGCGATCGGTGCGACCTCGGCCGTCTACGGCTCGATCGTCGCCGCCAACAACGCGACGTACACGTCATATCAAGCCGAGCCGAGCAGCCCTGGCGCGAAGCTGCTGGCCAGCTATCAGCTCACGCAGACGCCGTGCGGAGCACCCAACCTCGTCGTGATCTACGGGCCCAACAACAGCGTCATCTGCGCCTATCCGAACAATCTCGTCTCCGCCGGAAATTACAGCGTCGACTCCCAGACCCTGACGATCGTATCCGAAAGGCCCGGAACGTAGCCCGTCGCCGCCGCGACGACCGCCTACAGTGACGCTGGAGATGCATACGCCGCTCCAAGGCCTGGTTCAGATATCGAGCCGGCCGCGCTGCGAAGCACGCGCGCATCGGCGTTGAAATCGAAGATCGCCGCGGTGACGCTCGCGGCACTCGTGGCCCGAGCTGGAGTTGCTGTAGCTCAGACGCCCGAAAGCGACGAAGAGAGTACTGCCCCGGAGGCGACCTCGACGCCGTCGCCGGCGCCGAAGGCCCTGACGTACGACGGATACGTCCGCTCCTTCTACTTTACGCGCCAGAACGCATCGAATAATCCCGGCACGCGATTCGACTACGCGCCCGGCGCGCCGTACAACTCCAATGGCGTCAACGAGGCCGCGTGGAACACGGGCATCGCGTTCGATGCCGACTACGGATTCCCCGGCGCCCAATGGAACCTCGGCGCTTCGTACTTCTACGCCAATCCGCTGAGCGGTCCGTGCGTCGTCGCGGCGAATCACGCGAAGGGCGCGGAGTGCGTCACGCAAATTCCGCCGAGCACCAACTCGGACGATACGCTGCCGGGCTTCGCGATGAGCACGTTCGACGAGGCGTATCTCGAGTATAAGGCGTACGGCTTCGACGGAACGCTCGGCAATCAGCTCTTCCGCTCTCCGTGGGCCAACCCGTCGGATTCGCGGCTCAAGCCGGCCGCGTTTTCGGGCGCGGATCTCGCGTACTCGGGCCGCGCGCACTGGACGTTCGAAGCCGCGGACATGCTCGCGTTCGAAAACCGCACGAGCTCCGACTTCGGCGAGCAGACGCTGCTGACGAGCTATCCGGCCGGCGTCAGGGGACTGCCGAGCAACATCGACATCCCCGGCGGCCAGGGCGTGAAGACCAACGGCTTCGCGTACGCCAGGGCCGAGTACGCCGATACGGGTGCGGGCCTCTCGGCTGACGGCTTCTTCTACGGAATCAGCGACCTCGCGAACATCTGGTGGTTCGACGGAGATTACACGTTCGAGAAACTGAGCTGGGCGCCGTTCGTCTCGCTTCAAGGCGGCTTCGAGCACAACGCCGGCCGGTCGTACCTAGGAAAGATCGCGAGCCAAGACGTCGGCCTGAAGATCGGGGCCGACCTCACCAAGAATTTTCGCTTGACCGCGGGCTACGACTCGATCCCGTGGCGCACCGATACGATTCTCTTGCCAAAGAATGTGACGTGTAACGGCTCGTATCAGGTCGTCACGAAGGGGGCGACGCTGGCATACTTCCTTCCGCTGAACGCCGCTCAGTGCGTCGCGAGTCCGAACGGCGCGACGCAGATCTATTACGGCGGCTGGGCAAGCACGTACACGGACAGCTACTCGACCGACCCGTTCTTCACGACCAGCGTCACGCAGGGCATGGCCGACCGCCGTTCGCCGGGCAGTTCCTGGAAGGTCGCGCTGACCTTTACCTCCGACGACAAGCGCTGGGTGTTCGCGGCCACCAATGCCCGGTACGATTACGGCAACGTGCTCGCGCCGCAGCGCACCCAGATCTGGACGCTCGACGGTCGCTACCACCTGAGCGCGGTCCGCACAGGGCGATACCGCGGACTGTTGCTGCGCTACCGCTACGCGCAACGAACGCAGACGAACACGCAACTACTGGGCGGGCTGCCGCTATTCAAGTACAACCGCGCCCAGCTAGAGTATGACTTCTAGCGCGAATCGCTCTTGAGCTTCAGCTCCACCAGGTCGTTGCTGTACACGCTGCGCATTGGTAGGTGGGTGCGCACGTCGCGGACGACCGTGGGTATTCCGGCGGCCGGGTCGTAGGCAATCCGCTGTTTCGAAGACGCGGTTAGGTAGCGCCCGCCCTGCTGCGTGAGCTTGCCATTCGCCTCGACCAGGATCGCGCCGCCCCCGTGGGCGATCTTGCCCGTTCCGTTCAACGTGTAGACGCAGTTGAACGTGGTGAGCTGACTCGCGAAGCCCGAGGCGCCGGGCAGGATCGCCGCCTTTACCTGATAGGTGCGCGACCAGTTGGCATGTCCGCCATGGGTCGACAGCGGGTGGAAATAGTTTCGGCCCAGCAGCGGGAACAGCGTGAACTGTATCGGCGATATCGCATACGGTGCTTGCTGGCACGACACGCCACCGTCCGGATACACCTCGCACGTGTTCGTCGCGCGGGGCCGGACCGTGTTCCACCAATAGTCCGTGCCGCTGATCATGACGCCACCGTCCTTGGCGGGTCCCATGATGTCTATCGTGGTCGTCCCGGTGCCGTTTCCGGAGGTCGCAACCTTCGTATTGAACCCGAATTCATAGACGAGATGCCGCTCGGAGTGCGCTGCGGGTGCCTGACCACTGAGCGCAACGAGTACGGCTATGGATAGTGCAGTCGATCTCACGAATTTCAAACCTCCGGTGTCGAGATTCGGCGAGCAGCCGGCCGTTAACTGCTCGTTTCGCGGCGCGGCAACACTGTAGCGACCCACAGCGTCGCGACGGCGGCGAGCGCGACGACGTTCGAGATCAGAGTGAACCGGTCGTTGAGCGCCATGGAAGGCATCGTCATCATGCCGCCGCCGGTCGCGCCGACGACCCGTTCCATCACCGCGCCGGCGAGCATCGCGCCCGGCACGAAGAGCGCGATGAACGCCCAAACCAGGCCGGCCGGAAACGATTTCCGGTAGATCGCGATCAGCGGCAGAATCAGCAGGTCGCCGTAGATGAACGTCGTGTTCGCGCCAAGCGGTATGCCCGCATTTGCGAGATAACGCGCGATCGGCACGTTTCCCATCGAACAGACGAACGTCGCCACCGCAATGAGCAGGCCCGCGAGAAGCAGCAGGGCGTAGCCCACGAGCGGAACCGTCCCGACTGCGTGCAGCGCTTCCGCGAGCCATCCCGGTGGTACCAGTGCCGCAGCGAAGCCCGCGATCAGATAGCCGACGATCAGCTCGGTGCGCAGCATGCGACCGTCGGCGAGCGCGGTCGACGCGACGTCGGCCCAGCGATTACCGCCGCGCGCGAGCGAATCGTGATGCTCGCAACGATCTTCGGCACTCTCACCAGCAGCCCCCATATATGTGCGCTGCAGTTGCGCTAGTCCGGTCGTGTGAAACAGCAGCGAGAGCCCGATCGTGACGACGGCGATGATGATGACGCCGCCGAAAAACTCCGCGAACGCAAAGCGCCAGCCCAACAGCGACCAAAAGAGAATGACGATGGCGACGTTCATGTTGGTTGACGAGACCAGAAATGCGAAGACCGAGCGGGCGTCCGCGCCGTTGCGATAGAAGCCGCGCGCCGCTGCGGTCGCACCGTACGAGCAGGCGGACGAGATGATGCCGAAGCCCGTTCCGTACAGCAGTCCGCGCAAACCGGGCCCGAGGTAACGGTGCATCGTCGCGGGCGTGAGCATGACCTGGGCGATCGCCGAGACGAGAAAACCGAAGATCAGCCCGAACAGGCTGTCCCAGAAAAACGCCGCCGCTTGAAAAACTCCGGCGGCCAGCGCGTGCGCCAGCGTAACCAGCGTCAGCCGCCGACCGACACCGGCGCGTGGCCGAAGAGCGGCGGGACGAAGTGTCCGGCCAAATACGAGATCACGAACACACCGCATCCGTACAGCGCCACTTCGATGCCCTTGCCCACCGGGTTGCGCTCGCTCAAGGTTCCGGCATAGTAGCCGACCCCAAAGAGGCCGACGAGCGCGAACAGTAGCGAGGTCAGCGTGGCGTTGAACATCGAGAGCGGCAGCATGAAGGCCAGGATCGGGACGAGCGAACCGCCGCCGAACGAGAAACCCATCGCGAGCGGGGCGCGCAGGCCGGCGTCTTCGGCTTCGCGCGGATCGATCCCGAACTCGTCGCGCACCATCTCGTACAGATAGATCTCCGGCATCTGCGTCAGCCGCTTGACGATCATCTCGGCCTCTTGAGCGCTGAAGCCCTTCAGCTTGTAGTAGGCGACCAGCTCCGTGAACTCGCCCTGCGGGTCCTCGGCCATTTCACGCTTCTCCATGTCGATCGTGGCCTGCACGACCTCGCGCTCGGACTTGCGGCCCAGATACTCACCGACGCCCATCGAAAGCGCGCCCGCGAGCAGCGCCAAGAAACCGCTGATGAAGACCGCGGAACGGTTGCCCTCGGCCACGCCCACGCCCGTGATGATCCCGAGCGTCGTCAGGATGCCGTCTTGCACGCCGAACACGATCTCCCGAACGCTGCGGCGCTTCTCGAGGGTCCTGCGCTGCTGCGTATCGGGAATGCGCGGACGCACTTGCTGCCATCCGGGAACGTCGGCGACGACGTCCTGCACGGGGGGCGCCGGATTCGCCGGGTCGCTTTGCTCGGGCATTACGGCGTTACTTCAGCTGCGTCAGCACGTACAACGCGACGTCGTGCAGGTCGCGCGAGCTCAGCCGCCAGCGCGGCATGACGGGATCGAGGGGCTTCCCGTCGTTGTCGATCCCCGTCGAAATCGCGCGCTCAAGGAGCGCCGGCGTGTAGGGGTGACGCTGCTGGGTGACGAGCGCGTTGTGGCGCAAGTCGGCGCTGGTCGCGCCGTCCGGAAAGTGCACGCCGCCGGCGCCGTTCGCGCCGTGGCATGCCGCGCAGTATGGGCGCAGCGGCGGCGTCGCCGCGACAATCGCAACGCCGTCGGAGTCCTTGCCCTCTCGGAAGATCGAACGCCCGTTGGCGACGGAAGATCGGCCCGCACATCCGAAGCAGGCGATCGCGACGGCCGCTAGGGCGCAGATCGCACGTTGGTGCCGGAAACTCACGCGGTTTGTCATACCCGCCGCCGGCAGGCGCGTCCTGCGGCATCCGCCAACCAGGACGCATGGTGAGGCGCGTCGCCGGCCTCCTGGTTATACTTGGCATCACGGCCGCAGCGGCGCGCGCGTCGGCCACGAACTGGCCGCTGTTCGGTTACGATCCGGCGCGCAGCAGCTTCAACTCCGCGGAACGCACGATCACGGTCGGCAACGTGCATCGCCTGCACGAGCGCTGGCAGATCTCGCTCGGCGCAGTCGCCGATTCCACGCCGATCTTGCTCCAGCGGGTCCGGATCGGGCGCGTATATCACTCGATGCTCTATCAAACGACCAAGGACGGCGTGACGCTCGGCATCGAGGCCGCATCGGGACGAATCATCTGGCGCTTTGCAACGCACGGCGCCCAAATCACCGATTCCACGCCCGCGGCCGATCCGTCGAGCGGATCGATCTACGTACCAGGCGTCGACGGCAAGGTCCACAAGGTGTCGGCTTCCACCGGGCACGAGGAACGCGCGCCCGGATTTCCCGCACGCATCACGCGCATGCCGAACACGGAAAAAGACGCCTCGCCGCTCAACGTCGCCAACGGCTACCTCTACGCGGTGACGTCCGGCTATCTCGGCGACGCACCGCCCTACGACGGACACGTCGTCGCCGTTCGCCTGAGCGACGGCACGGCCACCGTGTTCAACTCGCTGTGCAGCCTCAAGCGGCAGTTGCCGGGGCCGAATTCGTGTCGGCAGCAGCGCTCGGGAATCTGGGCCCGCGGGGGCGCCGTCGTCGACCCTGCTCCTTCCATGAACGGCCGGATCTACGCGGCAACCGGAAACGGCGACTTCAGCGCCAACAAGGGCGGCCACAACTACGGCGACTCCGTCATCTCGCTCTCCGAGGATCTCTCGTCGCTCCTCGGCAGCTATACGCCCGTCAATTACAACCAGCTGCAACTAGGCGACGTTGATCTCGGGAGCACGTCGCCGGTGATGCTGCCCGAGCAGGCGTCGAGCCAGACGCCGTGGATGCTCGTTCAGGGCGGAAAGGACGCCGTGCTGAAGCTCGTGAACCGGGCCGCCCTTCCCGGCGTGGGCAACGAGCTGCAACTGATCGATCTGCCGGGCGGTCTCTTCTCGACCCCGGCCGTGTGGACGGATGCATCAAACAACGCGTGGGTCTTCCTCGGATTCTCCAACGTCGTCGAGGCGTATAGTCTGCACACGAACGGCAAGGGCATCAGCAGCCTCAAGCTGATGTGGCAGTCCAGCGCGGGGTCGACCGGCGGCGAAGGCACGTCGCCGGTCGTCGCCGACGGCATCGTCTTCGTCGCGTTCGACAACGCGATCGTCGCGCTCAGGACGCGCAGCGGCAACGAGTTATGGAGCAGCGCGATGCACGGCGCAGGCCGCACGATCGGTCCCGTGCACTGGGAGAGCCCGATCGTCGTCAACGGCTGGGTCTACTGCTCCGACGAAAACGGCAACCTAACCGCCTACGCGCTGTCGTAACGGAGCACCGGCGCAAACGGCTCCATCGCACGGTCGAGCGCGCGCCGCTGCGGCGCGTCCAGGGGCAGCAGCGGCGGCAGCGGGCGCTCCCACGACGGATCCTTGCGCAGGCGCGCTGTGACGTAGCGGACCGCCGGAATGAACGGAACACCGTCGAGGGATGCGCGCGCCCGCGTGAGCGTCGCTCCGCACGCTTGGTCCGCAGTTGCGAATGCGTCGCGCGTCAGCTCGGGCCAGAGCGCGACGCTGCCGGAGATGCACCCCACTGCGCCGCGGGACCTGGCCGCGAGCAGATCGGCTTCCGAGCCCGGCAAGACGGCGAGCTCGGAGTGACGCGCTAGGATGTCGGTTTGCAGCCGCGCGTCGTTCGAGCTATCCTTCATGCCGGCGATGACGCCCGGAAACTCCCGCAACAGGCGATCGACGAGCTCGGGATGGAACGTGATCCCGCTCATCTTCGGGAAGTTGTAGAGCAAAACGCTGGAGCCCGGCGGGTCCGTGCTCGCGAAAAGCGTTTCGAAGAACCTCACGATCCCGTCGTCGGAGGCGTCGCGGAAAAAGAACGGCGGCATCACGAGCGCGGCGGCGAAGCCGCACGCGAACGCGTGGCGAGTCAAGCGCGCCGCTTCAGCGATGGACGCGGCCCCGGTTCCCACCATCGTCCGGTCCATCGGCAACCCGCTAGAGGCCACGGCCTCCATGAACTCGATCCGTTGATCCGTGCTGAACGACATCGCCTCGCCGGTCGTCCCGAGCAGGTTGAGGCCGTCGCAGCCGCGTCGTAGGAGCTCGCCGTAATAGGGCAGCGCCATCGAGACGTCGGGGACGAGTTGCGACGTGATCGGCGTCAGCGCCGCCGACCAAATTCCGCCGATCATCCTTCGACAGGCTCAGGATGACACATGAAATAAATTACGCAGAAAGAACGCGACGTTGGCGGGCCGTTCGGCCAAACGGCGCATCAGGTACGGAAACCAATACGCCCCATACGGAATCGACAGGCGCACGCGATAACCACGCTCTACGAGGCTGCGCGCGAGCGGCGTCGCGATGCCGTAGAGCAGCTGAAACTCGAAGCGCCCTCGCTTAGGCAAGGCGCGTCTTTGCACGCACGCGACCGCATGCTCGACGATCTTCGGATCATGCGTTGCGATGGCCGTGTAGCCGCCGTGCGAGAGCGCCAGCTCCATGAGCTCGACGTAGTTGCGGTCGACGTCGGCCTTCTTCGGATAAGCGACGGAGGGCGGCTCGAGGTACGCGCCCTTGACGATGCGGAGGTTCGGCTCGAGCGGCAGCGCGGCGAGTAGATCGTCACGGCTGCGATAGAGATACGACTGCAGCACGAAGCCGACGTTGTCGCAGCGCTCGCGCAATCGGCGATAGATCGCCAGCGTAGGATCGACGCAGCGGGACTGCTCCATGTCCATCCGGACCGTGTTGCCGCTTTTCTCCGCGACCGACGCGATACGCGACGCGTTGTCGAACGCGACCTCCGGGTCGATGTCGAGCCCGACGTGCGTGAGCTTGAACGCCACGTTCGCGTCGCTACCTTCCGCGGCAAACGCTCGCAGCAGCTCGCAGTATTCGCTCGTGACCGCTATCGTCTCCGGGCGATCGCGCACGCTCTCTCCGAGGATCGTCGCCGCGACCGCAAAGCCTCGCGCGTTCGCCTCGCGGGCCACCGGCAGGAACTCCACCGCGCTTTCGCCGGCCACGAAGCGGCCGGCCCCCAGACGCATGCCGTAACGCGTGACCGCGCGACGCACGAAAGCGTTATCCGCTGCGGCGAGAATCGCCGCGCGCAGCGGCCGATCGAGTGCCGAGCTCATCGGGTCTATTGTAGGAGGCCGCCGCATGGAACGACAAGGGCGCGATGGATGAAGGCCGGATGGGTGCTCGTCGTGGCGATTCTCGGCTCGGCGATGCCGTTCATCGACAGCACGGCCGTCAACGTTTCTCTGCCGGTCATCCAGCGCGAGCTGCATGCGACCGCCGGGCAGACGCAGTGGGTCATCGAAGGCTACGCGCTCTTTCTCTCCGCGCTGATCCTGCTCGGCGGTGCGCTAGGCGATCTGTACGGCCGGCGCCTGGTATTCGGCATCGGCATCGCCGTGTTCGCCGTCGCGTCCATCGGCTGCGCGCTGGCCCCGAGCATCGCGTGGCTCATCGCGGCGCGCTGCGTACAGGGCATCGGCGGAGCGCTCGCTACGCCGGGAAGCCTGGCGCTGCTCAGCGCGGCTTATCCGGCCGACGCGCGGGGGCGCGCGATCGGGCTGTGGTCGGGCTTCTCCGCGCTCACCTCGGCGGCCGGACCGGTCATCGGCGGATGGCTGACGCAGACGTTTTCGTGGCGATACGTCTTCGTGATCAACCTGCCGATCGCCGCGATCGTCCTGCCGATCCTCTTCCTCTGCGTCGCCGAGAGCCGTGACGAGACCGCCGACCGCCATATCGACGTCGGCGGCGCGACGCTTGCGACGCTCGGACTGGGCTTACTGGTTTACGGACTGATCGACATGAACGCCGTACACGTGTCGGCTGCGGCCGTCGGGGTGGTCGTTCTTGGCCTCGTGCTGCTCTGGGTTTTCGTCATGTACGAGCGACGCGTCAAGGACCCGATGATGCGCTGCGATCTCTTCGCCGTGCGCAGCTTCAGCGTCTCGAACGTTTACACCTTCTTCCTCTACGCGGCGATCGGAGGCAGCCTTTACTTCGTCCCGTTCGTTCTGATCAACGTCCACCACTATTCACCGACCGCGGCGGGCGCCGCGCTGCTGCCCTTCATCGCCATCATGGTGGCGGCATCGCGCTGGTCGGGAGGCCTCGTTGGCCGCGTCGGCCCGCGCGCGCCGCTGGTGCTCGGCGGGATCCTGGCCGGACTCGGATTCGTCGCGTTCGCGCTACCGGGGACGGACGGATCGTACTGGACGACGTTCTTCCCCGCGGCGACGATCCTCGGGTTGGGCGGCGCGCTCTTCGTCGCACCGCTGACGACAACCGTGATGAATTCGGTGCCCGTCGAGCACTCGGGCGTCGCATCGGGCATCAACAACGCGGTGGCGCGCACCGCAGGACTCATCGGCGTCGCGGTGCTCGGCGTCGTCGTTACGGCCGCGCCCGCGTATCTCTACGGCTTCCGCGCCGCGATGCTCGTCTCGGCTTTGCTGGCCTTCGCCGCGGCTGCGGTCGCCGCAAAGGGATTCCCAGCCCGACGGACTATTCACACGCGATCATAGAGGTATTACGATGAAGTGGTTTTTCGAGCCCGGGCATAGCGCCGCCGAGTTTCGCGCACGACACATGATGATCACGTGGGTGCGCGGCGCGTTTAAGAACATCGAAGGGAAACTCGACTTCGATCCCGCCGATCCGCGGCGCCTCGCGGTCGAGACGACGATTGATGCGTCGAGCTGCTGGACTGGGGTCGAGATGCGCGACAACCACTTGCGCAGCCCCGACTTCCTGAGCTGCGAGCAGTATCCGAAGATTCACTTCAAGAGCACCGGCGTCGACGAGACCGGCCCGGTCGACTATCTCGTTACCGGCGACCTCACGATTCGGGGTATCACGAAGCCCGTGGCGCTGCGAACGCGCTACCTCGGATCGTGGCAGACGCCGTGGTGGGAAGACGGCGTCGACAAGGGTCCGAAGACGCGCGCCGGCTTCACGGCGCGGACACGCATCGACCGCTACGACTTCGACGTCAGCTGGAACGATTCGATGCCCGACGGCGGTATCGTGGTCAGCCGCGACATCGACATCATCCTCGACGTCGAGGCGGTCAGGGAAGACTAGGCCAGACGTCGTCGGACGCGGCGCGCATGAGCGCGACGTGCCACGGCAGGTTCGGGTGCGAACGGTAACGTCGCGCCTCGTCTTGCGGTGAGGCGCCTCAGTCGTCGCGCTCGAAACGCCGGACCGAATCCAGCGAATCGAGCGCGGCGGCTAGGCTTCTCCCGGCGACCGCGTCGGCGAGCCCACGCATCAAACCCGTCCGTCCCAGTCGGTCTGCGTAGCGCCGCGCAACGAATATCGCTGCGGGAATCACCGCGAACCCGAAGAGGACGTTGGCGGCGAGCCACGTGACGTCGAGCGTGTATGCGTCGACTCCGAAAAGGCCTCGCAACGCGACGATCAACAGCGGCAGCCACATCAGCGGAGCGAACAGCAGCACCGCGAGCGTGGTGCGCACGCGCAAGAGGCGCAGCGATTCGAGCCGTTTCTGGATCGCGACGACCGGCTCGTCGTAGTCCACGCCGGCGATCGCGACGAGCTGGCGTACGCCGGCGATTAGTACGGCGACGGCGTACGCGCCCAGGGCGACTGCCGGGATGAGGAAGCGCGGCTCGCGCACGTGATTGGCGGCGAACGACCCGATCAGAATGAGGCCCACGAGGTTCACCGCCAGCTCGGCGGCGACACCGCGCGAGAGGCGCTGCAGTGAGCCTTCCGACTTGCGGAGGTTGGCCTGCTGCAGCAAGAGCGTGTTGAGCCGCAGGCTGGCCGCGAAACGGCGTTCGCTCTGCTCCCAGAGATTCTTCAGTTCCTGGATTTCCATGCGTTTCTCCAAATGTTAGTGGGCGGCTTGCGCGGCGACGCTGCGCCGCAGCAGATCCTTGAGCCGGTTGATCTTGGTCGCCACGTTGGTCCGCGTTATGCCGAGGATCTCGGCGATCTCGCCGTACGGGCGGTCGTCGAGATACAGAATCATGAGAGCGCGATTCAACGGGTCGAGCCTTTCGATGATCTCATGCAGCAACGCGGCGCTCTCATCTTCCTCGGCGTCCGCGGCGGCGAGCCGCTCGAGCCGTGCGGTGTCGCCGCGTTCGAGGCGCTCGGCCCTGCGGTGTTCGCTGCGATACGCCGAGATCGCGACGTTGACCGCGATCCGGTACATCCACGTCGAGAATCGCGCGCGGCCGTCGAAGCGCGGGTAGGCGCGCCATAGCTGCAGGACGATCTCCTGAGCGAGGTCCTCGCGGCTTGCGGCGTCGCGGCAGTATGCGTCGGCGACCTTGAACAGGATGCCGCGATGCCGGTCGAGCGAGGCGAGGAACGCGTCCTGCGCGCTGTGCGAAGTCATTCCGGCTCGTTATTCGCTCCGGGGCGCGGCAAAGTCACACGCCAACAAGGGCGCGCTTGCCCGCTACCGAATCGGTTCCTCCAGGAGGGCTTTCCATGATTAGAGGATTTCGCTATGCGGCGATCGGCGCGGTCGCCGCGCTGGGCGTCGCCGCCGTTGCGCGGGCGTCTTCGCCGCAGCAGTCGACCGTTACGGGCTTCGTGGGAACGTGGACGTGCATCACGCACTCGAGCGACGGCAAGACGTATCATGAGACCGACGTCGACACCCTGTATGGCAACTGGCTGCGCATCGACGCCAGCTATCCGGCCCAGGCCGGTCAGGCGGCGGGCACGGGCACCACGTTCTTCGGCTATGACGCCAAGCACGCGCGGTGGATCGTTACCGGCGTCGGCACCGACGGGAGCTACTTCACGGCCATGAGCACATCGCCGGCGTTTGACGGATCGAAGTGGGCGGACCAGTACCCCAACGATCACGGAACCGCGGTGCTGCACATGACGAAAACCACCCAATACTCGATGGATCAGCAAGGACCCGGTCCCTCGGGTAAGGTGGTAACGCAACACGGAGTCTGCACCAAGCATTAGCGAACTGTAGGGCGTGAAGATTCCGCTCTATCAGCTCGACTCGTTCTCTCGCTCGGCGTTTGCCGGAAACCCCGCTGCGGTCTGTCCGCTCGAGCAATGGTTCGGCGACGAGACCCTGCAGGCGATCGCGGCGGAGAACAACCTCGCCGAAACGGCGTTCTTCGTGCGGGAGAACGGCGCGTACCGGCTGCGCTGGTTCACACCGGCGACCGAGGTGCCGCTGTGCGGGCACGCCACGCTTGCGACCGGCCACGTGATCCTCAAGCTGCTCGAGCCGGATCGCGAGCGCGTTCGCTTCGAGACGCTCTCGGGGCCAGTCGAGGTGTCGCGCGACGGCGAACGCCTGAGCATGGACTTTCCCGCGCTGCCGCTGCAGCGCGAGCTCGATCCGGAGATGGTCGCCGGCGCGATCGGCGTGCGGCCGGGCGAGCTTTGGGAGGCGGATCGCGGGATGGCGGTGCTGAGCGATCCGGTACAGGTGCGCGAGCTGCGTCCCGACATCGCGCGCGTCGCCGAGCTGCCGTTCAAGAGTCTGATCGTGACGGCGCGCGGATTCGAGGGCGACTGCGATTTCGTGTCGCGTTTCTTCGCGCCGAAGCTCGGCATCGCCGAGGACCCCGTGACGGGATCCGCGCACTGCGTGCTGACGCCCTACTGGTCGAGCGTCCTCAGAAAGCCATCGATGTTCGCGCGGCAGCTCTCGCCGCGCGGCGGCGAGCTGTGGGTCGAGGACCGCGGCAACCGCGTGCGCCTCTCGGGCGACTGCGTGCTCGTAATCGAGGGATCGTTCGCGGTTCCCTAAGCGCTCCGCGCGCTACGTCGCTATTTCCTCGCAACTATGCTTATAGGGGTGTTGCCGGCCGCAAAGGGCGACCCCGCCACCGGGGTTAGCGCGCCGCTGGTCGCGTCAATTGTATAAGCGGAGACATTGTTGGATCCACCATTTGTCACTTAGGCGAACGACCACATAGGATCGATTGCCACAGTTCCAGGCCCACTGCCAGCCGCAAACGGCGAGCCCGGCACCGGGGTCAGCGCGCCGCTGGTCGGATTGATTGCATAAGCAGAGACGGTATCGGATCCACTGTTTGACACATAGGCGAAATCGCCCCTCGGATCGGTTGCTACGCGAGAGGGAGTATTAGACGCAAACGGCGATCCCGCCACCGGGGTGAGCGCGCCGCTGGTCGGGTCGATCGCATAAGCGGAAATGTTGTTGGAGTTGGCGTTTGTCACATAGAGGAACTTGCCCATGCGATCGACCGCTGCACCCGCGGGAGTCGTACCCGCCGAAAACGGCGACCCCGCCACTCGGGTCAGCGCGCCATTGGTCGGGTTGATCATATAAGCGGTCACCTTACTGCGAAGGCGGCTGCGCTGATTGGTCCCGACCCCATTAGCCACATAGACGAACCTGCCGGGAACCAACGCTACTCCCCAAGGGTTCTTGTGTGTCCCGAACGGCGACCGCCGTACCTGCGTCAGTGCGCCGGTGGTTCGGTCGACCTCGTAGGCGGAAATAGTCCCGGATACAATGTTGGTCACGTACGCGAAGTAATCGGAGGGCTATACAACGATTGACAAACGCCAGTCGGAAGAAAGAGCCGGAGCGAACCAACTCCGGATAATCCCGGCCGTTGGTCGTCATAATGTCGCTCAGAGTGGACGCGGCAAGTCATGTATTCCGTGCTAACAGTGCGCACCGTGATCCCGTTTTATAGTTTGCTGCAACCGCACGCCGCTGCTGTCATTGTAGCCGGCAACGCAGACTGCCGAACAGCAACGCCGTGTGTGAATCTGGCCTTGTGTGGCCTAGACTCCTGTGTAAGACCCCTCACCGGGGGCTTGTTGAATAGATCCACGTTTGATGCGCTGAAGGCGGCTCGGTAAGTGGACCCGCGCCGACGCTGGGTAACAGCATGCCGTAGGAGCTTCCGGGACGGGAAATCGCGCTGACTTGAAAACGCAACCAAAAGCGCCCGGGCCGACGATAAGCCACAAATGGCGGCGCTCGACCGCAACAAGACTGTTCAGCTATTCATCGACGGTAACAGCAGTTACCAGGCAAACGGTTCGACAAAGATTTGATATCTCGAAAGCATAAGCAAATACAGCGAAAGGAACGATAATGAACAAGCTACTTCTCTCGTTAGTAGTAGCGCTAACCGCCTGTAGCGGATCTGATGTCACTGGCAACCCTTCGAGTGCGCTTCCTCTTATTCATCGTGTACGCCACGCAACCACAATCAGCCACGTTTATGTGTTGACACTCGACACAGGCGGAGGCGGAAAGAATCAAATTCTGCGCTTTCCGGCCCTAACGAATACATCCACGCCGGACAAGACGGTGAATACCGAAAACCTCCCTATCTTTATGCGCGTCTCGCCGTTCGATGGCCGCATTGCTGTGGTATATCAGATGACTAATGAAAAGGTAGTAGTATACGATAAGGACTTGAACGTGCTCTATACTTTGAACCTGCAGCGCACCGCAGATGAGTATCCTTATACAGTGGCCTTCGGCCCGTTGGGGAACTTATACGTCGCAGTCGATTCGTCAGCGGGCTCAGTCTATACGGGTAAAGTCGAGGAATTTAGCGGAAGCGATACAACGCCCGATGCCATCTACACGCTGCCGGATCAGCAAGCAGTAACTTCCATGGCGTTCTCTCCCAGTGGCGAGCCGTATTATCAAACGATAGAGCAAGACAATGGCGGCACGGTGTTCACATGCACTCAAGGACCGAGTTACGAATGTTTCAATACGCATATCCCGAGCTATAGCCAATGCATCGATTCCAGCTCGTGCCCACCGCCCTTTCCAGCCCAGATTGCGTTAACTGACGGGACAGATTTGGGCGAGATGTGTGTTTGCGGCTACAGTACCTTGCCAACTCGTTTCATCGAGCGATATATAGCGCCAACCAGCGGAACGCATGGGAGATGGATCTATAGCAGTCATGATAAACACTGCGACGCCGTGAATCGAGAGTACATGCAGGATTACAACGTTGATGCTAACGCGACGCAGTATTATAGTTGCATAGGCCCGTATGGTTCCCCCTATGGACCCCTACCCAACTCAAGTGTAAACGAATACGACAGCCTCGGATCGCAGTACTCGATCACTGGGCTGACAAATCCATATGCAGCGGGCGGCTACTAGAATCAAATTAAGCAGGACTGAATGGGGCGAAATGCTACACGATTGGTCGGCGCGCAGATCCTGGCGTAATGAAGAAACTCCCTCGACTGTCCTGATGTCGAGACTACTTAGCGCAAAGCGCGTGATCCCTCAGAGAGCTAAGCCCGGCGAACCGGTCGGTGTAGATTTGTGGAACTACCTGGCCGGTCACGGGGATCGCAGTGCGATTGCCGCGCGAGTTTCGGTCGCGAGCATCACAACGTTGCTGCCATCAACAAGCCAGCTCGCACCGCGAGTTTCCGTTGAAATTCTCGATGCCTGCATTCTGGTTCGAACTTACCGGGCTCGACGAAGTGGAGGTCGATCTTCCGTTAGGCGCTCCACTTAAGCATCAGCTCGCTCGTGAATGCTTTGCCATTATCTTATTTGATAATCGACGGTAGGAGACGCCGCTGCTCTTTGCTTGTCAGTTCAGGCTTTAGGCGCCGACTAGTAGTGGCGCCGCGGTAAAAAATCTCTGGAGACGATGGACGCAGCCGAGAGCGCTTTGAAAGGAGGCGTTCTCATTCGGTGTCGGCTGGAAGCTCCGACGGTTTCTGTTTGAGGAAGAACGACTCGGAGTACTGCGATCTGATCTTGTGAAATGGTCGCGGGGTCTGGCTGAAGTTGAAGGCGTCGCCGATGCTCGCGGCGCGCACGTCCGGCGACGGCGGCAGCGTTCCGAGATTCCAGTTCTCCTGGATGAATTTTAAAATGCTTGCCGATTCGTACTGCGTGTGCTCGACGTGCGCCTGAACGTACGGTGAGACTATGAGCATAGGGACGCGGAAGCCAAGACCACCCTGGTTATCGAGGAACGGCGGCTTGACGTGGTCGTAGAAGCCGCCGGGATCGTCCCACAGGATGACGATGGCACACGACTTCCAGTACTGGCTTGTGCCAATCGCGTTCACGACGGACGCGACCCACGAGGGACCGTTATCGACCGGGACTTTTTTCTTGCCGACGTTCATGTATTCGGCGGGGTGATCGGAGTTCCACGCGTCCGGGGTGACCCACGCCACGGACGGCAGCTTGCCGTTCTTGATGTCCTTAAAGATGATGGTCGGGCTTTTCGTTACGTTCGTTTGCCATTCCGGTCCCTCGCGAACTGCTTTGATTGCGTCGAACGCGCTCCAGATGCCGCCGCCGCCTTTTTTCGGGGCGATCGTGTAATACTTCCACGAGATCTTCGCGGCGTCGAGCTGATCACGGATCGTCTTGTAGGTAAAGCATGGAAGCGGACCGGCGAGCTCGAGATATCGGTCGCTGGTCGTTATCAGCGATGTCTTCGTGCCCGGCGGCGAATCGCGACAGCCCCACGGCATGTTAAAGGGGTTGTCGATGATGCTATTATCGCCGTACTTGTTGGCCTTGTAGTTGACGCCGGTGCCTCCCGCGATTAGGTCCTGATGTCCGGTGAAGCTCGAGCTGCCCTGCGTATCGAACATGTTGTCGGCAAGCACGTATTGCTTTGCGATGTCCCAGTACGGTTTGATGTCGCTGGGGTCGACGTACTGATACGCGTAAGTGCACTCCGCCTGTGGACCGCTCCCATCGGCACCGAAGAGTACGAGGTCGAACCCATCCATATTCCCGTTGTCGTATTCGGCGAGGTAGCCGCCGTAGATGTGATCGAGGTCGTTGTCCTCTCCGAAGTTGTTCTTGAACCCAGCCCCTACTAACGACACCTTCGTGAGCTGCAGCGTCGTGGGGTGCGTGATGACCGGTTGGCCTCTTCGCGCACACGACTGCTGGATCGGCGTGGGCATCGGAGCGGCCTGTCCGCTCGTCGCGCCGTTCGCGCCCGGATAGGTCGCGAAGAAATTGTCGAAACTGCGATTCTCCTGGATCACGACGATCACGTGCTGGATGGGCGAGCTCCCACTTAGCGGGCGCCCCGCCGGTTGAAATCCGCCTGAAGGTTCTATTGGATACGTCCCTCCGCCGCAGGCCGCAGCGGCGGCGGCGATTGCTATGAGCGAAAAACCCAGTCGGACGATCGGAAATCGCAATCAACCCTCCCACTTGTTCAGCCCGGTACGTTGAATCCTATGAACGCTTGCCCGTTAAAAACCGGCTGAGTAAGCTTTGGTTCAAAGGGCAAGCGCGCGCGCGTCAAATTCTATCGGGAGACTTAGACAAGTACGGACTCAGTGCCCTGCCCCGCTTCAGTCTGGCCGACCTCGGTCGCTAGTGGCAGCGCCCGATCGGGTCACTCTCGAAGTCTTATGCGCTGGGTCCAAATTCGCCCCGCGTAAGGCAGTGTCATCATTCAAAGCGTCTGTAGTAGAAAAACGGGGGCGCGTGCTAGCATTGTTAATAATTTGACCCTCAATAAGCTAGCGACAACGCCTTGGGGATGCGCTACTCGCAAGACGGTACTAAGTTCGTAATAGGGTACCGCAACCGAATGTCACGGCGTAGTACACCGCCTAAGCCACCTTCGGAGGTGTCGCCGAAAATCGTAACTATCGCTAGCAATTCCCGGCGACGCTCCTCCTTAGTTGGGACCCGCATCATCCCAACGACTTTAGCTTACGCTGCCCGAAAGGCCGAGCGCTCGCTCGGAAAGCCGCGGCCAAGCGCAAGTTCCGAGGGTCTTATGTAGTATCCCTCGGCGAATCCCATCGTGTCCATCAGGCAGTGATTCGCGACGACGCCGCCTACGATGCGACCGGCATCCTCGGAATACTATTGCGCGCACCGCTCGGCCGTCGCCGCCTTGAGGCCTGTTGCGCGATAGGCGTCAAACGCCTCGGCTTTAGCGCTTCAGTGCCGAGAGCGCGCGCTCCAGATCCGCGATAAGATCCTCGGTTGTCTCGAGGCCGATGCTAAATCGCACCAGCCTGTGATCGTAGGCCGGCCGGCCACCGGACGGCGCGATGGTGTATGCGACCGCGAGACTCGTCGTGCCCGCCCAGCTGTAACCCACCTCGAAGAGTTGCAGCGAATCGACGAAGGCGCAGACCTGCTCCCACGTCGGCCCCGGCTTAAACACGATCGAGAACACGCCGGATGAGCCGGTGAAGTCGCGCTTCCAGAACTCGTGCCCGGGGCAGGACGGCAGCGCCGGATGCAGCACGCGCTCCACCTCGGGCCGCTCCGCCAGCCAGCGCGCAATCTCGAGCGCCGACCTCTCGACCGCGCGCAGGCGCACGGCGAGCGTCTGCAGCCCGCGCAGCGCGAGGCTGCAATCGTCGGGTGATGCGGCGCAGCCGATCACCTGGCGCGCCGCGCCCAGGAGCTGATACAGCGCCTCGTCGCGCACGGTGACCGAACCCAAGAGCAGATCGCTGTGACCGCCGACGTATTTCGTCAGCGCCTGCGTCGTGACGTCAACGCCGTGCGCGAACGCATCGAAGAGCACGCCCGCGGACCAGGTATTGTCGAGTACGACGAGGGCGCCGCGCGCGCGCGCCGCGGCGGCGATCGCCGGCACGTCCTGCACCTCCATCGTCACCGAGCCCGGGCTCTCGGTCCAAACGAGGCGCGTCTCGTCGCACATCAGCGACGCGATTTCGGCGCCGATCTCGGGATCGTAGAACGTCGCCGTGATGCCGAAGCGCGAGAGCAGCGCCGTCGTGAGCTGGCGGTTCGGCCGGTACGCGCTCTGCGGTACGAGGATGTGATCGCCGCTTTTTAGCAGCGCGAGGTCGATCAGCGAGATCGCCGATTGTCCGCCCGGGGTCAGGATCGTGCGTCCGCCGCCCTCGAGCTCGGAGATGCGCGCCGCCAGCTCGAGCGTCGTGGGCGTTCCGTACAGGCCATAGGTGTAACCAAAACGCTCCTGATCCCATCGATCCGTTACCCCGGCGGCCGAAGGGAAGAGCGTCGTGGATCCGCGATAGACCGGCGTCGCCAGCGACCGGTAGCCTTCGGGGATGCGCGCGTCAGAGTGGAGGAGTCGTGTTTGCCAGGTGGTGTCCATATCGTGTGCGTAGTTGCAGGCGATGAACTGCTATTTCCTACGCCATGGCATCGCGGTCGAGCCGCAAGCGTGGCACGGCGGCGACGACGACCGCCCGCTCACACCCGACGGCGAGAAGCGCATGGAGCGCGAGGCGCGGGGCATCGCCGACCTCGACTTGGACGTCGACACGATCGTCACGAGCCCGCTGTTGCGGGCGCGCCAGACGGCCGAGATCGTCGCGGACCGGCTGCGCATCGGCGACGGGCTCGTCGAAGACGCGCGCGTCGCTCACGGCTTCAACGCCGACAGCGTCGCCGCGATCCTGCGCCAGCGCGACCGCACCGCATCGGTGATGTTCGTCGGCCACGAGCCGAGCATGAGCGCGACGGTCGGGCGGCTCGTCGGCGGCGCGAGCATCGAGCTCAAGAAGGGCGGCCTCGCGGGCATAGAGCTCGACGATCCATCGGCGACGGGCGGTACGTTGATCTGTTTGATTCCGCCGAAGATCCTCGCGGCGCTCGGGAAGCGCTAGCGGCCTACTTCTTCGCCGCGTAATCCCCGGCGCCCAGAAAATGCAGCGAGACGTACGGCTCGTCGCCAACGACCCAACTGTCGTGTCCGGGTGGGATGTAGAACAGATCCCCGGCCTTCATTTCGATGACGCTGCCGTCGGCCAGGGCCGCGGTGGCGCGCCCCGCGAGCACCAGGCCGACGTGCTCGACCTCGCACAGCGCAGCGCTAGTCGCCGCGCCGATATCCCGCGACCACTTCCAGCCGGGTTGATACGTGGCGCGGCCGATCCTCAGGCCGCCGATCTCCACGAGCTCGAACTCGCCGCGCGGAAAGCTGCGGCGTTCGTCGGCGTTTTCGAAGTTCTTCAGGATTACACTCATCGTGCTCGCTCCTATTACGGCTAAATCTCGTAGTCGATTGTCAGCGGCGCGTGGTCGCTGAACCGCGCGTCCTTATAGATTGAGGCACTTCGAACGCGGTCCGCCAGACCCGGCGTGACGAGCTGGTAGTCGAGCCGCCAGCCGAGGTTGCGTTCCCACGCCGCCGGCCAGTTAGACCACCACGTGTACTGCTTCGGATTCGGGTTAACCGCGCGGAACGCGTCGATCCAGCCGACCTGCTCGAGCAGCGTGTCCATCCAAGCGCGCTCTTCCGGCAGAGAGCCGCTAACCGTGCTGTTGCGGCCAAAGCTATACGTATCGATCGGCTTGTGCGCGATGTTGAAGTCGCCGCAGAGAATCTGCTCGCGCCCCGAGTGGCGCAGCCGCGCGAGCACCGCGAGGAGGCGCTCGAGGAAATCCATCTTGAACGCCTGCCGGGGTGGTCCGCTGATCCCGGACGGGATGTACAGCGACGAGACGCTTACCGCGCCGAAATCGGCCTGCACGAAACGTCCCTCCGCGTCCATGTCGTCCCACTCCAGCGTGCGTCTCACCTCGATCGGGCCCTGCCGGCAATAGAGCGCGACGCCGCTGTAGCCGCGCCGCTTGGCGTCGACGAAGTAGCCGGTGAAGCCCGGAAGCGCCGCCGCTTCGGGTAAGAGCTGATGCTCCTGTGCCCGCGTCTCCTGGATGCAGACGACGTCAGGCTCCTGCGTCTTCGCCCACTCAAAGAAGCCGCGTCGCGCGGCCGAGCGTATTCCGTTGGCGTTGAACGTGATCACGCGCATGCTAGCGCAGCGTCTTGCAGAACTTGACGAGGCGCTCCGTCTCGCGGAAACCGCAGCGGGCGTGGGCCAGCTGCGTGAAGCCGTGCTCGCGCGCCCAGTTTTCCGCGTCGGCGGATCTTACCGCGCGTAGTAGCATCCCATCGAGTTCCGATCCGTTCTAACGGGGGCCTGTTAATCTCGACTGGTGCTGCACGGTCGTGCGGGGACAGCAACGCCATCGCCGACACACGTGCGATTGCCAGTTCCTGCTTTGGCGCAGGAGGTCAAGCGATCCGAGGGCCGTCGACGCACGGGAGTTGGAGCTGCCCCGGATGCTAATACTCGTCGAATGGGTCTTGTGCCACGATTCTACGTCGCGGATAACGAGAAAGTGGCGGCGAATAACGAGCGAAGGTAACATGAGCTTCGCTCAAACGGAACGACGCGCGGTCTCTGGCAGCCCGTGCGGACGGAGGCGCCGTATCGCATTGGCGCTGCTTTCCTTGCTGTTCGTGGCTTGCCCTTACGCCCTTCATGCCGCCGGGCAGCCGCAGACGCCACCCGCGCCTTGGTCGGGAGGGCCTCTGACTTGCTGGCTCGTGGACCGCACCGAACACCCGCTCCTGACCGTGAAAAACGAATCTCCGCTGACCGTCGTCGCGGACCGCGCGACGCGGAAGCTCGGCGTCAATCGTTGTCGCTATCTTCCAGGAGATTCGCTTGCTACTCGGCCTCCAGCAGAGACAAACGAGTCGGTTCGCCGGTTTTACGTAGAGCTCACCCTCCGTAATGCCACCTCGGCAATGGTTCCTGCCGACACCGACTGCAACTTCTACGACGCGAAGGGTGCTGAGGTCGTTTTCCAAAATCTACCGCTGATAACTCGCGGGTTTTATATCATGGTAAAGCCGGGGCAGACTGAACATTTTTTGACGTGCGAATTCGATCCTCAGGAGTTCATGTCGCAAGGTTTCCCGATTCCGACCACGTGGCAGCGCGTCTACCACACGATTCTCCGCATCGTCGTCAGCTACAAGGGCTAACAACCAACTAAGATCGTCGTGGTTGGGCGGGCAGCCAGGCGCCCCGCGAGGGGGACATATTGGAAACGTGTCGCTTGCGAGCACCCCGCCATAGCAACGCAGCCGGCGAATAGCACGCGCAAGCTCGAACCAGAAGTCCTGATCCGCTTTGCTCCTTTACGCGCGAACGTAGGAGGTCAGTTCGTCTTAGTGCAGACCGAGCTGGATGTCTTCAATCTTCCCTTGTCATCGTAATACTGTCCCTTGCTCGTAATCGTCGTGGCGGTCGTCACGACGGTGAACGGAAAGAAAGCCCTGCCGTGCGGATCGCGTGATGGAAATACCGTCAGCCAGGAAGCGTTCATCGGATCGAGGGATTTCGTCGATGAGACGGTCGTGCCGCCGTTATCGTCGATCTCGACCGTGTAGAACATCTTGTATGAGTGGCTCCAGCGCGTGTACGATGTGTTCGGGGTATCGCCGGTCTCACGGGTAACGAAGAAGTTCCCCTCCTGTTTCGTGGTCTCGATATCGGGCTTTTTACTTGGCGGACTGTCAATGCACGTCCAGGTTCCGATTGAGCCGCGTAGCTTTGCTTGCTGCTGCTGGTCGAAGTTCGTATAACCAGGTGTCGTAGAGAGTTGGGCCGCGGCGGCCGTGGGAATCAACGCCGCTGCGAAGCACATCGCCAGAATCTTTCTCATATGAAAACCTCGAGAGCAAAAGGCGCGCGAACCTGTTCCGAGTCGCGTTCGCTTCGGCTTAGCACCCAAGCCCCCGAAAGCCTTCTTGCCCCACGGCCCGGCGGGCGCTCTGCGGATTCGACCGTGCCTCGAACACAAAAGCAGGAAGCATCGAGCAGAACTTGTGAACGGCCGTCGGATCATCGTAGTCCAGCAACATATAACTACCCCAGTCTCCCACGCGAATCACGAACAGCTCAATCTTGAAATTGCCTGGTGCCTTCCATCGCGTGAAGACCTCTAGGATCCGCTTCTGCGCATTCTCGTACTCCATGGGCGAACCTTGCGGACGTTCTGTCCATGTCAGTATGTACTTCGAAGGGTAACCTCTCGGTGCGGCTCAGCTACGGCTGAGGCAGGATCGTACTGAGCCGGCTTCTGAACAGCGCCTCTTGGAAAACACACACGCATACGCGGTCGACGTGCAGTGGAGCGCAGCCGGCGGAGAGGGTACGAAGAACTATCGCAGCTATCGCCGCGGTCACACGATCGCCGTCGAAGGGAAGCCGGAGATACCCGCGTCGAGCGATCCGGCGTTCCGCGGCGACCCCGCACGCTACAACCCCGAGGAGCTGCTCGTCGCCAGCCTGTCGTCGTGCCACATGCTGTGGTATCTGCACCTTTGCTCGATCAATGGCATCACGGTGCTCGAGTATCGCGATCGCGCGACCGGTACGATGCGCGAAGATGCAGATGGGTCGGGACGATTCGTCGGCGTCGTGCTGCACCCCGAGGTCGTTCTCGCGGCCGAGGCCGACAGCCCGCGCGCCGTGGCGCTCCACGAGGAGGCGCATCGGCTCTGCTTCATCGCACGATCGGTCAACTTTCCGGTGGAGATTGCGGCGGCTACGCCAGTCCTCGCGCCGCCAGCTGCGCCCTAGCGTCGGGCGCCCGCAGCGTGTCGCGGATCTCTCGCGCCAGCCGCAGCGCCGGGCCGCCGATCCCCACGCGCTGCGCGGTCGCGTAAGCACGCGCGAGCGAGTGCGGATGACCGTGGGCCGAAAGGACGCACAACGCCAGATCGGCCTGCTCGCGCGCGTGCAGCGGAAGGTTGAGTGCCGCGTAGGCATCGGCGGCGATGCGCGCGGCCATTCCGGTGTAACGCTCCATCGCGCGCGCCGATGCGTAGCGGGCGGCTTCGCCGGCGTAGGTTAACGCCGGTTCGGCGTCGCCCAGCGCAAATGCGCTTCCGCCATCGCTAGCGGCGCTCGGACGGCGAACAGCGCGGTCCCTCCCACCGTCGCGGCCTCGCGCGCAAGCGCCAGGCCGGCCTTTGGATCGCCGCCGAGCGCGTATGCCTGCGCGAGCAGCAGCGCCTTATCCGCAATCAGTTTTGGGTTTCCGGCGGTGCGCGCGGTCTCGAGCGCCATCGAGCCGAGCGCCAGCGCATGCTCGAACTCGCCGCACTGCGTCAGCGCGGAGCAGAGTAAACCGCTCGCGACCGCGACTCCCTCGGCGTGACGAGCACATTCGAACACGTCCAGCGCTTCGAGCGCATATTCGATCGAACGCGGCATGCCGCCGACGACCAGCATGTGCACGACGCCGAGCTCGATGAAAAGCCGCCCGAGCAGATCGTCGGGCTTGTAACGCAACCGGTCGATCAGCCGCCGCGCGCGACCGAGCGTGTGCAGCGCCGCCGCCGGATCGCCGTGGAGGCACGACAACTCTGCGCGATGGAACAGCGCGCCGGCTGCCGCCCTGACGTGGTCGCGCTCTAAGGTGGGCGGTAGCCGTTCCGCGGCCGTCGCGGCCCGCTCGAGGTGCGCGGTCGCGTCCGCGAGGTCGTTGCCGGCATTCCAGGCAACGTACGCGGACGCCATCTGCAGATTGACCTCGCCGATCGGCTCCAACTCGTCGGCAATTTCCCGAGCGTGCCGCAGCGCGAGCGCAAACAGGCGCAGCGCGCGCTCGTTGTCGCCGATGTCGCTCGCGATTTCCACGCCGTAACACCAGGCGCGTACGCCGTCGTGTGGATCGGTCGCCTCGCTCGCGATGTGCTCCAGCAACTCGAAGGCCGCGCCGAACGCCCCAACCAGACGAAAGTTCGCAACGCGATCCAGCTCGAGCTCGAAGCGGGTCGGCAGGGTTCGCACCGGCCGTTGCGCTTCGCGCAAGTTGGACTCGAGGTTGGCCAGCAGGCGTTCCAGCGCGCGCCGCCGTTCGCGATAGAACTCGCGCAGCGAGACGCCGAGATCGGCCGCCACCGCGGCGTGCTTCTCTCCGCGCAAGTCGCAGCGCGTGATGATCGCGCGCTGTCGCGCGAAGTGCACGTTGCGCGCGTTGAGCTCCGTATCGAGCGTCGCCACCGCCGATAGCACCGCCGCGCGGATTCGCAGCAGCGTCAGGTTGTCGTCGATGGGGACATTTGCAGCTCGCGGTCCGCCGAACGCGCCGTGCACGAGCGGGCTCCTGCGCACGGACTCGGGATCGTCGAGCCGGCGCAAGAGACGCGCCAGCTCGGCGAACTGCGATGGGCGTTTAATACGGACTGTCCGGACTCGTCGCGACTCCGAACGCTCCCGCCAGGCCGCTGGAGAAGCCGCGAATCGGCGTTCCCGACGGATAGGCGACCTCCGCAACCGACGGGCCGAACGGATCGCTCACGAAGAGGTGCGAGTTCCTCTGGTTGAGTGCGATTTGGTAGGCTAGGTTGAAGCCCTTGATCTGCTGCGACGGCGTGGTGGCTCCCGGCGGAAAGACGTCGACGCCCGGCAGGCTTTGATCGTCGAGCAGCAGATCGCCCTTCTTGTCGAACGCGAGGCCGCCCGCGTTGCCGTTCTTGATGTGAATGCCAAGGTTCTTTCCCCTAGTCGACCCCGGCCTGAACTTCAGCACTTCGATATCGGTGTTGGTGGAATCGTTGTATGCCACGTAAACTTTGTTATGGGTATCGAGTGCGACACCGGCTGGGAACGTCGCGAACGGGATGGTCGTTGTGGGCGTCGTGCTTCCGCCGGCATATTCGTAGAGATTGCTGTGCGAGCCGTCGCCAAAATCGGAAACGTACACGGTCCCGTCGCGGCCGGCGACGACGTACTTGGGACCGATGGTGCCGGTCAGCGTCTTCGAGTGGGTCGTCTGCCCCTTTGGATATTCGGTCACCGTACCAGCGCCGAAGTTGCAAACGTAGAGCGTGCCGCTCGGATCGATATACAAGCCGTCGGGGCCGGCGATCGCGTCGGTGATTTGCCCGGTCGAGGCGCCGGTTTTCTGAGAGAATATCGCGACGCGCTGATTTGGCTGGTCGGCAACGAAGAGCTGACCTCCGCGTGTTGCTTCGGGCGACAGCCAACCCGAGCGAGTGCCCGATAGTGCGGGCACCGAGCTCGCGGGGGGAAGGGCGTGGGCGCCGCTCGAGCATCCCGCCGCCACGGCCGAACCAGCAACGAGCGACAAGGCGCCCAAAAGACGGTGTGCGTGCATCTTTTCAAACCTTTCTCGTGACAGAACGCAGAGGCCCCTTGGTTTGGAGTACCGTTTGGCGCCGCCTTGCGCGCGGCATGACCAAAAGCTGACGTGCCTTAGTTGTCCTCGTCTTTGAAGCCCGCGTACCAGTGCGAGCCGTCGCAGAACGGCTTATTCTTGGACTGGCCGCAGCGGCATAGCGCATAGTGCTCGCGCAGCGCGCCCTTGTTCATCGGCTCGCCCTCGAGCTCGATCCCGCCGCGAACGTAGTAGCTCGCGTTTTCGACCACGTAGATCTCCGGCTCGCGCCGCTCGCCCTCGTACTTCACGCCGTCCTTGATGAAACCGAGCGCACCCGACGGACACGCGCGTACGATCTCCTCGACCGCGTCGGGCCCGGCGCCGTCGGGCGTCACGAACGGGTCGCCCTCGTGATGGAAGACCTGCGGCAGATGGTCCGTGCAGTTGCCGAAGTGGCAGCACGTACCGCGGTTGTCGAGCACGACGATCTCCTTGCCGGCGTAGGTGTCGGCCCGGTCCGGCGTCCGCTCGAGCGACTTCGCGCTGCAGAAACCATTGCGCGCATGCGTGCCGTCGCAGTACGGCTTAATGTTCGAGCCGCCGCAGCGACACAAGGCAACGACGGGACGCACCCGCAGCGTCTCGCCCTTGGAGTTGGTCAGCTTGCGCAGGTTGCGAACGATGTACGGGCCGTCCGCTTCCGGACGGATCGTCGTGCGCTCGTTGCGCTCGTCCGCCTCAGAGCGCACGACCATCGCGAACTGCGCGGGAATGAACGGCGTGAGATGCTCCGCGACGGATTCGAGCGCCGCCGCGGCCTCTTGAACCTCCTGCGGCAGCGATGCTTCATCCGCGAGCCGCGTCAGGCGCATCGACAGATCGTAGAGCCGTTCGAGAAAGTAGATCCAAGCGGCGTTCTTGTGCGGAAGCAGATGGATGTGCCCGGTGAAGCCGAACGTCGGCCCGGCTCGGCGGCCGGGATACTCCAGCCCGGCCGGTGTCTTTGCCAGCGCCTCGCCCAACGGGCGCAGCACCGAGGCCATGATCCGCAGCGTCCCGCGCGCCAAAAGGCGGAACTCGTCCTCGGTCTCACCGCCGTGGGCGAAGAAGCGCGCGAGCATCATCAGCATCAAGTCGTACGTGCTGTTGAAGAGCCCCGCGAGCTCTTGCGCGACCGCGTTGGTGATGCGGTTCGTTCCAGCTACGCTGCCGATCCCGCGGGTGCTGGGATTTTCGATCATCGGACGGAATGGCTCGAAGATGCGCCCTTTGGCCAGAGCCTTCGCGGCAAGGTCCTCGTATTCGCGCCGGATGCCGGCGAAGACGACGAAGTGCGCGTCGGGATGATGCGCCGACGGGGATTCGCCCTGTTCGATGATCATCTCGATCGCCCGGCGTGCGGAATCGGCATCGACGACCCGGATCAGATCCTTTGGCAGATCGAGATACTGCGGATTGGCTTGGGTGACTGGGTCACCGATGAACAGGCGACCCGCCGGAATGTTGCTGAACGCGGTCTCGATCTTGTGGTAGAACTCGCCGACCGTGCGGAAATCTATGTCGAAGGGTTCCACGGAGTTTTGCAGCCGGATCATCTCGAGCTGATCGGCAGCAGCGGCCGTATGTTTCAGGATTGGCGCGTACTCCGCCAACTGCTCGGGCGAAAGCACGCCATCTTCGGGAAATTCATAACACACGAATCGCTCGATCAGCGATTGCGAAAGCGGCTCCAGCGTGATCGCGATGCCAAACGGAAACGTCGAGGCCGGCAGCGGAAAGTTCGACCGCGCGAAGTGCGGCGCGCCGCCGACCGCCGTGAGGATGTTCGATACCTGCCCGAGATGCAGCATCTCCTCGACCGCGACCTGAGCGATCTTACGCTTCCAGGCTCGAATGGCCAGGAGCTCGTCGTGGGTGACTCCGCCCTCTTCGGGCCGAGTCTTGATCGAATATCCCGCGTAGAGATACGAGCAGGCGAGATCGTGCTCGAGCTCGGAGGCTCGGGTTAGTAGATACAGCAACTCCTCGCGCGTTTCGACGGGAGAGACCTGGGCCGGCACGGCAACGCTCATCGCGGACTCCTTCGTTTGCTTTGCCGGCCTTCGACCTCCCCGTTTCGCAAAGGGTTGCGCGAGCTAGGTGCTTACGTTAGCCTTCCCGACGATCGGTTCTCCGCTGGTCTCCGCGCCGAACAACGTCGGATAGACGAGGCCGGCTAAACCGCCGCCGACCAGCGGCGCAATCCAAAACAGCCAGAGCTGCGACAGTTCCGCTCCGCCCGCAAAGAGTGCCGGACCGGTGCTGCGCGCGGGATTGACCGACGTGTTGTCGATGGGAATGCTGATGAGGTGGATGAGCGTGAGCGCGAGACCGATGGCCAGACCCGCGAAGCCTACCGGCGCGCGCCGGTCCGTCGCTCCCAAGATCACGGTGATGAAGCCGAACGTCAGGACGATCTCGATGATGATCGCGGAGCCCATTCCGTAACCGCCGGGAGAAAGCGCGCCGTAGCCGTTGCTCGCGAACTGGCCGGCCACCCAGCCCGGCTTGCCGGACGCAACGAGATAGAGCACCGCGGCCGCGGCGATCGCTCCGAGGACCTGTGCGATCATGTATGGCAGCACGTCCCGCGCGGGAAATCGCTTCGCCAGCCAAAGCCCAAACGTCACAGCGGGATTGATGTGGCAACCCGAGATCGGTCCGATCGTGTACGCCATGGTCAGCAGGGTCAAACCGAACGCCAGCGCGACGCCGACGAATCCGATGCCCAGTTGGGGAAACGCCGCGGCGATCACCGCGCTTCCGCAACCGCCGAAGACCAGCCAAAACGTGCCCAGAAATTCGGCCCAAACGCGTCGAGCCAGTGGCATAGTGACATTCCTTTCCGCTCCACGAGCGCAGTTATTACCAAGAATCGTAGCAGAAGGCGGTCGCTTGGTGCAACTCGGCCAATGCCCGCGCGTGTTACGCGGACGTGCCCGAACTGCCGGACGTCGCCGCCTATATCACGGCGCTCGAGTCGCGCATCCTCGGCCAGCCGCTCGTGCGCGTGTCGATCGGCAAGCCGTTCGTGCTGCGAACGGCTTCGCCGGCTCCGTCCGAGCTCGAAGGCCGGCGCGTCCGCGAGCTGCGCCGCATCGGAAAGCGCATCGCCATCGGCCTGGACGACGACTACTGGATCCTCTTGCATCTCATGATTGCGGGCCGACTGCAGTGGACCGCGGCCGGCGCGCAAAAAACGCGCGCGGCGCTGGCGGCGCTCGATTTTCCCAACGGCACGCTCGTGCTGACGGAGGCCGGCTCGAAACGGCGGGCGTCGCTGCACATCGTCGCGGGCGAACCGGCCCTCTCTGCCCTGGATCCCGGCGGCGTCGACGTCTTACAGTGCGATCGAGAGACGTTTCGCGACGCGCTTGCGTCGGAGAACCGGACGCTCAAGCGCGCGCTCACCGATCCGCGCGCACTGAGCGGCATCGGCAACGCCTACTCCGACGAGATCCTCCACGCCGCCCGGCTCTCGCCGACCATGCTCACGCAGAAGCTCGACTCCGAAGAGTGGAGCCGGCTGTTCGACGCGACGCAGGCGACGTTGCGCCTCTGGATCGACCGTCTCGCCGGCGACGCGAAGCGCGAGTTCCCGAAAAACGTGACCGCCTTCCGTGACGGTATGGCGGTGCACGGCCGCTACGGGAAGCCGTGCCCGGTCTGCGGCGAGACAGTGCAGCGCATACGCTATGCGGATAACGAGACCAACTATTGTCCAGGCTGCCAAACCGGCGGACGAATTCTGGCGGATCGCGCGCTCTCGCGGCTACTCAAGGCCAACTATCCGCGGGCGCTGGCGCAGCGCTCGCGCTCCGAGGCGACATAGTCGAGGAGCACCTTTCCGAACTCGCCGATGACGACGATCGCCGAGAGATCGATCGGCGTCAGCGGCATCTGCAGGCGCAGTGCGTCGTAACCGCCGAGCATCCATGGGCCGACGCCCGAAAAAAAGAAACCGCGCAATTCTAGCGCCTCGCAGAGAGCGGGGGTGCCCGGATCCTGGAGCGGGAGCGACGCGTAGATCGCGCCGAGCCGTTGCGTGGCGCGCAGGTCTTCTACGGCTTGGCACACGAGCTCGGGAGTCTCATTCCCGATCGCCTCGACATCGACGCTCGCGATGCCGTCGCGGCGCGTAACACCGGTGTGAAAGAGGCCGTGCCCGGTACTCCGCGCGCCGTCGGAGAACGTCACCGGCAGACCCAGCTGTCCGTAGATGCTCGCGACGATCGCGCGGTGCCGCGGCGGTGCGTAGATCGCCCGCGGCTCGCGCGACCGCAGCGGCTTGACGTAGAGCATGCAGCTTTGGCGCTGCGTAGTCGTCGACAGCTGCATGTGCCGCGCGACGAAGCTGCGCGGTGCTTCGCCGAGCGTGAGGCCGCAGGCTCTTTCGCCGAAGCTCTCGCTCGAGATCTGCGTGCGCGGGTGATCGGTCACGGGCTCGGAGTAATACGCGGCGAGTCCGAGCGCGGCCGCTTCGGCCTCGGCCCGCTCGAGCATGCGGTTCAGCAGATTACGGCCGCGATGCGCCGGCAGCACGATCGCGCCGGCAACGTCGGCGATGGGCGCGTCGCCGTCGCGCGCTAGCGCGCAGTGACCAACCACCCCGCCGTCACCCGCCAGCGCGATGATCGACGTGTACGCGCCGCTCTCGTTGAGCTCGACGAGCCGCTGCGGAACGTAGACGGCGGCGAGATCGTACGCATAGCCATACGTCAGGTAGAATGCGCGCGCCACCCCAATGGCGTCATCGGGCGCGAAGCGCCGAATCGTGTACTCCTGCTGCGGCGCGAGCGGCACGCTTTCGTCCGCTGGTGCCGTTGCGTTCGCCGCGTCTTCGGCCGCGTGGGTGCGATTTGCCATCAGCCGAAGCTCGCTGCCGGCCGCGCCGTGACAACGCCAGTGCGCCGCGTCCACACCGCAGCAGATTTCGGTCCAGCGTGGATCGCGCCGCGCCAGCGCGTCGTCCATCGGAAGGCCGCGCTCGAACAGCGCGAGCTCGAGGTGCGCCGGAGTGCATGCCGCCACGATCCGAATCGGCTCGCGCGCTTCGGCGAGCGCCTCGACGACGATCGCGGCGAAACCCTCCCGCGCCGCGGCCACAATCGCACGCGCCCGCGCTCCGGAAAGCTCGGCGCGCCGCGCGGCGTCGGCCGCGAAGCTCTCCACGAGCGCACCGAACGCTAAATCCGGCGGCACTCCGAGCTCGGTTCGGAACGACATTATCGCGCAGGCCGAGGCTTTGGGCCCGAGGAACTTGGCGCCATGAGGCTGCGTTATATCGCCTCGTTCGTTCTCCTGGCCTCGGCGAGCTGCGCGCCGGCTTCGCAAGCGTCGCTGCCCTACATGCAAGCCGGCAACGCGGTGCGCGCTCTCGCGGGCACCGGCGCAGGCAAGATTACGCACGTGATCTACGTCGTGCAGGAGAACCGCAGCTTCGACAACCTCTTCCAAGGCTATCCCGGCGCGGACACCGTCTCGAAAGGGCTGAACTCGTATGGGCAGACGATCGCGCTGCAGCCCTCATCGCTCAAGAACGTCTACGTCATCGATCACTCCGCGTACGCGATGTTCGCCGCCTGCAACGGCAGGGGCACGCTTCCCGGAACCAGGTGTCGGATGAACGGCTTCAACAACGAGATCGCGTACGGCGGGCCCGCGAACCCGCAGTACGTCTACGTACCCCACGATGAATCGAAGCCGTACTTCGACATGGCTCACGAATGGGTCGTCGGGGATCGCATGTTTCAGTCGCAACTCGACGAGAGCTTCGTCGCACACCAGTACGTGATCGCCGCGCAGGCGGCGTCGAGCGTCGATCTGCCGGCAACGCTCATCTGGGGATGCGCGGGCGGAAAATACGATACGGTCGCGACGATCACGCAGAGTCGCAACCCTAACGGTCCGCAGCAGCAGGCCTGCTTCGATTACACCACGCTCGGCGACGAGCTCGATGCGGCGCACCTATCCTGGCGCTTCTACGCGGCGCGCTACGGCAACGACGCCGGAGGCAACGGCGGCACGTGGTCCGCCTATCAGGCGATTCGGCACATCTTCAAGGGCCCCGACTGGAGGCACGACGTCGTGTCACCGAACTGGCGGTTCATCACCGACGTGCGTGCCGGGAAGTTGTCCAACTTCACGTGGATCACGCCGGAGTGCGCGGAATCCGACCACCTCGAGTGCGGCGGCGGCTACGGACCGTCATGGGTCGCCGCGATCGTCGACACTGTCGGCGCGAGCAAGTTCTGGAACTCGACCGCGATCTTCGTGCAGTGGGACGACTGGGGCGGTTTCTACGACCACGTCGCTCCGAAGTACAAGGACTACGACGGCGTGGGATTCCGCATTCCGCTCTTGGTGATTTCGCCGTACGCGAAGAAGGATCACGTTTCGCACGTTCACTACGAGACGGCGAGCGTCTTGCGCTTCGCCGAGGACCTCTACGGTCTGCAGCATCTCGCCGCGGCGGACGCGCGCGCCGCGTCGCCCGCCGGCGACTGCTTCGACTTCACGCAGCCGCCGCGTCCGTTCGTCTTCGTCAAGGCCCCGTACCCGGCGAAGTTCTTCCTCCGCCACCGCTTCGAGAACGATTACTTCGCCCCCGACTACGAATGAAGCGCTAGTTGCTCACCGTCACGCCAAACGGCTCCGCAACGCTGATGCTCCACCGCGCCGCGCCGCCCGCGGGGTATTTGTAGAGCGCGAGCGTGCCGGCGTCTTGGCTGGGCGCGATGACGCGCGCCTTTCTCGCGTCCTTGCGCGTCCCGACCGAACCGCTGACCCAGCATGTTGACGTAGTTCGCCCCGTCGAACTTCGTGGATCCGGTGACGCTGCCGTTGGCCGGGTTGATCTGATACACCGTTACGGTATCGGTGTCGCCAACGGCGACGTGCTTGCCGTCCCACTGAACGCCACCTGGCCACTCGATTGGCTGCTTGACCGGGATGTTCGTGAAGGTACTGCTGCCTTTAGGAAGCTCGCCCAGCACGAAGACTGAGCTGCTGTTGACGCCGTCTACAAAGAGATCGCCCTTCGCGTCGTAGCCGCAGAAGCGATAGTTTACGATGCTCGAGTCGGTGTACGTCTGCGGGATGCCCTTGGCGTTCGCGTAGACCGCGACGTTTCCACCGCCCGATTTGCTCGAGAAGTTCGCGACGGCGAGGTTGCCGGTGGTTGGATCGACCGCGCAGCCTTCCGGATATTCGCCGGTATCGCTGAGCGTCCCGATCGGGCTGCTGCCGCCGTGGGCGTACTCCAGCAGCTGAGAGGCGCCGTCGTTGGCGACCCAGATATCGCCGGACTTGTCAACGCAGAGGCCATATGGCGTAGTGAACCCCGTGAGCGTTCCCACGAGCTGATGGGTCGCATATGAGTAGGCATAGACGTCGTTGGTCAGGACGGACGAGACGTAGATCAGACGCTGTCGCGTCGCTTGCGGCGCCATCCACGAGACCCCATGCTGGGCTCCGCTCGCAACCAGCCCGGCGCACCCCGCTGATAGCAACGCCAGCGCGAGCGTGCCTGTGATTGCGAGTCGAATGTCGTGTAGCTTCGTCATGGCGGGGCCTGGTTCGGCAAGCAGCTGCCGAATCCGGCGGTCGAAGCAAAAGGTTGGTGGAGCTGTCGGGGTGCTGCCCCCCGAGTCCAAGCAGCCTGACCGGCGCGTTCTCCAGGCTCAGCCTCGAATTTATCTTGATCGAACGGACGCCCCGAGGCGCGGCTTACCGTTCGCTGCAGATCCTTGTTCTCGCGCGTGCGCCGGATCAAACGCCCGTGCCAGCCCGAGTTGGTGACCGGAGTGCGGAGCGGTTCGGGCCGACTCTCCGCGTCCGGTGACTAGCCTAGATTAGGCAGCCAGTGCGTATTCGTTGTTGGCAGATATTGCCGTTTGCGATCGTTTTAGGAGTGCTCGCAACTCCGCCTGCTGACGCCGACCACGGACTGTCTTGTCGAACCTATTTCAGCCCCATGATGGACAAACCATTATAACACCTTGAAGCAAGCGGTAGTTGCGGCGCCGGACTGCAGGCGTCCGGCGCCTTGCGTTTTCGAGATGTTTACGCGCGCGACGCCTCTTGGCGACCACCCATCGCCACGAGCACCGAAACGATCGTCATGATGATCGCGCCGTACAAGTCGGCGAGCCAGGGATTGACACCGCTCGATGGATCGTAGAAGTGGATGAACCGCACGGTGATCACGAACAGCAGATAGTTGATCACGAAGGCAAATAGGCCGTGCGTGATCCAGGTGAGAGGAAGTGAGATCAACCGAAGAATCGGACCGATGACCATGTTGACCAGACCGAAAACGATCGCCGCGATTATCGCATTCCAGACGTTGACGTCGTGGTAGAAACCGGGAACGAATTTCCCGATGCAGTAGAAGACGAGGGCATTGATGAGAAACCGTAGTAACCAGTTCACTATCCGTAGCCTCCTTCCAGCTCTTGTTTAATCTTTGCGGCTAACGCGGGCGTCATCCCTTTGACGGCTGCAATTTCGTCGAGGCCGGCGCGGCGAATGCCGGCCGGAGAGCCGAACGCCGAGAGGAGGCGCTTGCGGCGCACGGGGCCGACGCCGGCGAGCGCGTCGAGCGCCGAGCGCGTCATTGACTTGGCCCGCCGCTGGCGGTGGTACGTCACGGCGAAACGGTGTGCCTCGTCGCGTATTCGCGCGACTAGGTGCAGGGCCGGAGAGTTGGGGGGCAAGACGATCGGGTCCGGCTGATTCGGCAGATACAGCCACTCGTGCTCCTTGGCGAGCCCGGCGACGATCAGGCCGGTCATGTCCAGCTCCTCCAGCACGTCGACGACGGCGCTGAGCTGTCCCTTCCCGCCGTCGATCAGCAGCAGGTCGGGCTTCTTGTTGAACTTCTCTTTCTTCGCCAGCTCCCGCTCGAGCGGCGTCTCGGTGCGATCGGTCTCGCGGCGCAAGTAGCGCAGCCGGCGCCGCAGTGCCTCCTGCATCATCGCAAAGTCGTTGGGACCGCGATCGTATTGGATCTTGAACTTGCGGTACTCGCTCTTTTTCGCGCGGCCCTCGACGAAAACGACCATCGACGCCGTCGGATTGGTCCCCTGAATGTTCGAGACGTCGTAGCATTCGATGCGGTGCGGCGGCTCGGGAAGCTCGAGCGCGTCGGCGAGGTCGGTGAGGGCGCGCGCCTGGGCCGTCTCCTGAACTTCTTGATGCGCCAAGAACGCCTTCAGGTTTTGCTCCGCGTTCTTCTGCACGAGCCGCATATACTCGGCACGGGCGCCGCGTTGCGGCTGCAGGATGCGAACGCGCTGGCCCTTGACGTCGGAAAGCCATGCCTCGATCGTCGCGCGCTCCTCGGGCAGCGCCGAAACGAGCAGCTCCTTCGGCACGGCCGCCGCTTGCGCTGGCGTCCGGCGCTTCTCCGGCACCGGCACCTCGTTGTCGCGAGCGACGCGCGCAAGCGAGACGCTCTTGTCTTCCGGCGCACCCGCCGTCCGCGCCGTGTAGAACTGCTTGAGAAACTCGCTCGTCAGCACTTCGTCCGACTGTTCGTAGACGCCCTCTAGAATGAAGTGCTCCTGACCGATGA
The DNA here is from genome assembly GCA_963752825.1 of Vulcanimicrobiota bacterium. Lineage (GTDB taxonomy): Bacteria > Vulcanimicrobiota > Vulcanimicrobiia > Vulcanimicrobiales > Vulcanimicrobiaceae > Cybelea. Next base: position 2,995,969 of record CAVVZF010000001.1, read on the forward strand.
GCTTGCCGCCGCGCACGAGGAAGACTTGCATGCAGGCCTGTCCCTGCGCGCGTGCGCTCGCGATGAGATCCATGTCGAGCCGCGACTTCCAGACGACCTTCTGAACTTCGGTGACCCGGCGCACCTGGACGATGCGGTCGCGGATGCGCGCGGCCGCCTCGAAATTCAGGTGCTCGGCGGATTCCGCCATCTCGCGCTGCAGCCGCGCCAGCAGCGACTCCTGCTTGCCTTCGAGGAAGAGCACGACCTCGTCGATCGTGCGATCGTAGTCCTCCTCGGTCTGATAGCCGACGCACGGCGCGAGGCAGCGCTTGATGTGGTACTGCAGGCACGGGCGCTTGCGCCGGCCGTCGATCGGTTCGCGGCACGTACGCAGCGGGAAGACCAGACGCACCAAATCGATCAGCTCGCGCAGCCCGTGCGCGTTCGTGTACGGCCCGAAGTAGCGCGCCCCGTCGTTGCGAACCATGCGCGTGAACACGACCCTCGGAAATGGCTCGTTGGTGACCTTGAGGTAGGGATAGCGCTTGTCGTCGCGCAGCCGGACGTTGAACGGAGGTTGGTGCCGCTTGATGAGGTTCGCCTCGAGGATCAGCGCCTCGACCTCGTTGGTGACGACGATCGTGCGAACGTCCGCGACCTTCTCCACCATGGCCGTCGTGCGCGGATGGTGCACCGCGCCCTCTTGAAAATACGACCGTACGCGATTGCGCAGCGAAATCGCCTTCCCTATGTACAGGATCTCTCCGTCGCGTCCGACCATCAGATATACGCCCGGTGCATCCGGGATCTGCGCGAGAGTATCTAGTGCCGTCACCCCGCGCCCACTGGGCGCCGCGCGCGCACGACCGCGATGACGACGACGACCGCGAGGACGGCGACGCCCAGCACGACGTACGCACCGCGATGCAGCAGCGGCAGCACGTCGCCGAGATGCGCGCCGAGCGCGTTTCCTAGCAGGATCAGGAAGCTGCAGAAAATCAGCGAGCCCAGGAACGTCCACAGATAAAACAGCGCAACGTTCATCTCGGCGATGCCCGCCGGAATCGCGGCGATGCCGCGCAAGACGGGCAAGAACCGGCAGACGAAGATCGCGAAGGTGCCCCACCGCTCGAAAAAGCGATGGACGACCTGCAACCGCTCGTGCGTGATGTGAATGTAACGACCGTAGCGCTCGATGAGCGGCACACCCCCGTAGCGTCCTACGGCGTACCCGATCGAACCCCCGGTTAACTCGCCGATCAGCGCTACGAGGATCGTGAGCCACAGGCTGCTCAAGTGGCCGGTCGCCACCAAAGCTCCCGCGGCGGGCAGGATCAGTTCGGTGCCGATCGGCGCACCGAGATTGCCGAGCGCGAGGCCGACGAACAGGCCGAAATACCCGTAGTGGTCGATGAGCGCCACAACCGCTTGCTGCAGATGCTCCACTAACGTCGTTACTCCAACGTCGAGGCGGTGTTTCGGGACGCCGCGCGCCGCAGGATCTCCGCGGCGGAGCTCCCACCCTCCGAGCGCAGGGCCTCGAAGAGATCGATCGGGCCGACCTCGCGGTCCGCGGCGCGCTCCTCCGCGAGGGCGATGATCCGCCGAACCCGCGGTGTGATCAGGATGCCTTCCCAGTGCCGCTCGTCGCCCGTACCGAGCGCTCGGCGTACTTCGGCGTGTACTTCCGGGACGTCGATCCCCGCCTCATCGAGGGCGCGCAGCGTCGCGGCGTCGCGCTCTTCGAGCAGGGCGACGAGCACGTGTTCTGCACCGACGTAGTAATGGCTGTGGTTGCGGCACTCTTGCTCCGCTACGCGTAGCACGCGCCGCGCCGCCAGGTTGAATTTCGAGAACAATCGGTCTCCCGGGCCCCGGAGGGAGGAGAAAATTTCGGGGCGACACGATTTGAACGTGCGACCTCTTCGTCCCGAACGAAGCGCTCTACCAAGCTGAGCCACGCCCCGAGGAACTCCCGAAGTTTCGCAGAGCCGCGCCGGCTTCCTTTGCCCCCTCCGGCAAGGGGGGCGCCGAAACGAGGGTAAACCTGAGAAGACTCTGAAGCTCACAGTGAACTCATGAGACACCTAATCGTCGGGTGCGGACGCGTCGGCTCTGCACTCGCGAAACTGCTGGACGCCGACGGACACGAAGTCATCGTCGTAGACGAAAATCCGGCCGCATTCAAGCGCCTGGGAGCGAAGTTCAAGGGACACGAGGTCGTAGGCACGGGCATAGACTACGATGTTCTCAAGCGAGCCGGCGCCGCTACCGCCGATGGATTCATCGCCGTTACCAACGGCGATAACCGGAATATCATGGCCGCGCTGATTGCGAAGCGGATGTTCAAGATCAAACGGATCGTCGCGCGCATCTACGATCCGCCGCGCGGCCAAATGTATCGCGAGCTCGGCGTGCAGACCGTCTGTCCCACGACCGTGGGCGCTAAACTCATCCGCGACGTCCTCATCGAGACGCCCTGGGAAATGCAAACCTTCGATCTCGGTAAGCTCTCGTCGGTCTCGGTCATCGTGACCGCCGCCGACGCCGGGAAGCGCGTCGGCGAGATCGAGGAACGCGGGAAGATCCGAATCGCCGCGGTTCGACGCGGGGACCGCGACGTGATGGTTGCGACGGAGGATCTCGTGCTCGCGGAAGGCGACGAGCTGAGCGCCGTCGTCTCGCCGGAGGCCATCTCCGCGTTCGCCGAGCGATTTCGCGACACGGCGGAGCGGCCCAAGGTCTCGGCGTAGCGCGTGTTCATCCTGATAGTCGGCGGCGGCAAGGTTGGCTCGTATCTGAGCCGGGCGCTGCTCAATCAAGGTCACGAGGTTGTCGTCATCGAGAAGGACGAGCGCAAGGCCAAGATGCTCGAGCGTCTGATCGACCGGCACGTCACCGTGGTGGGCGACGGCTGCGATCCGCTCGTGCTGGAGGCGGCCGGCGTCGCGCGCGCCGACGTGGTCGTCGCGGACACGGGTGACGACGAGGACAACCTCGTCGTCGTTCTGCTCTCCAAGAGAAAGTCGAAGGCGCGCTGCATCGCCCGCGTCAACAACCCCGCCAACAAGCTGATCTTCAGTTCGCTGGACGCGGACGATCCCGTGATAGTCATCTCGTCGACGGAGCTGATCCTGGACGTGCTCAACGAACACGTCAACGCCTCGAAGTACCGCTCGATGCTCGAGACGATGCATCTGTTCGGCAAGGGTGACATGCAGCTGGTCAAGCTCGCGATTCCGGAGCGCTCTCCGGTTGACGGTAAACGGCTTGCCGAGATCGATTTCCCGCACAATTCCGTCGTCGTCGCCGTCGACAGGCCCAACAGCGATCTCGAGATTCCGACCGGCGACACGACACTCCGCGCGGGCGACGCGATGATCGTGATCGTCAAGAACGGCGCGGCCGAACGAATCCGGACGATCCTCGGCGCCTAGGGGAACCTAAATATAGCCCTTGCGCAGAGCCACCACCGCCGCCTGCGTGCGATCCGACGCCGAGAGCTTCTCGAGAATGTCGCGGATGTGCCCCTTCACGGTCCCCAGCCCGATGTGCAGCCGCTCGGCGATCTCCGAATTCGCGCGCCCGTCGGAGATGAGGCGAAGTATCTCCGTCTCGCGCTGCGTCAGCGGGGAAAGGCGCGCGTCGTTCGACCTCGTCGTCGAGAACCGTCCGAGCACCACGTGCGCGATCATGGGATCGAAGTACGCCCCGCCTTCGCTTGCGATGCGGACGGCATCGACGATCCTCTCGGGATCGGAGCTCTTCAGGCAGTAGGCGTCGGCGCCGGCCGCCAGCGCGGCCAGCACCTCGTCTTCGAGGTCGATCATCGTCACGATCACGACGTGCGTCGACGGCAGCTCCGCGCGAACCTTCTGCGTGAGCGCCACGCCATCCATCGCGGGAATGCCGATGTCGATCACGGCCACGTCAGGCCGTTGTTGCGCAATCGTTTCCCAACCGGCGCGTCCGTCCGCCGCTTCACCCACGACGTCGAACGACGCCTGCAGCGCGGTACGCAGGCCGGCGCGCGTCAGCGCGTGGTCCTCCACGATGACGACGCGGATGCGGGTGCTTTGGTCCACGTCAGCCTGTCGTCGCGGGCAACGTCATCGTGAAGGTGCTCCCCTGAGGCTCTCGCGGCGCATACGCGACGCTTCCACCGTGCTTCTCGACAATCCGCCGAACGATGTATAGCCCGAGGCCCGTTCCACCGCGGAACTGCCCGCCGCCGAAGCGCTCGAAGAGGTTCGCTCGGCGTTCCGGAGCTACGCCGTAGCCGTCGTCCTCCACAGCGATGACCAGCCCGGCCGGATCGGCGGAGCAGCGCACCACTACGTGACCGTCTCGCGGGGTCGCGTCCAGCGCGTTTGCGACGAGGTTGATGATTGCGCGCCGGATTTCGTGGGGATCGCCGAGCATCACCAGCGAATGCGGGCGCACGTCGGCGCGCAGCTCGACGCCCTTGATCTCGCTGACGGGCTGAAACTCTTCGACGACCCCCGTCACCAGATCCGTGCACGGCACCGGCTCGCGCACCGTCGAGGACTCGCCGGCCTCATAGCGCGCAACGAGGAGCAACGTCTCGACGATGCGGCGCTCGTCGTCGTTCGCCGCTAGTGCCGTACCCAGAATGCCGCGATAGCGCTCGGGAAGCTCGCCGTATGCACCCGAGAGAGCCTGATTCATCGTCACGTGCGCCGCCGCGAGCGGCGTCCGCAAGTCGTGCGCCAAGGCGTACACGATGTCGCGAATCACGTCGCTGCGATCGGCCAGCTCATCTTTCTGGCGGGCGATCTCCTCGTTGCGCTCTCCAAGCTGCGTGAAGAGGCGCGCCTGCTCCAGCGCGATCGACGCCTGCTCCGCGAAACTCATGAGCGTCGCGCGCGCATCAGAGACGAAGGCCTTTCCTTCGCCGACCGAAGCGAGCAGGATGTACTGGACGCCGCCGCTCGTCCCGATCGACGTCGCCAGCGCCTCGCTCGCGCCCAGCGCCTCCAGAGTCAGCCGCCCAAGCACGTCGTTATCGGTCACCGCGAAAACGTCCCGCTCTTCGCCGGCGCGCGTCGCGAGCGACGCTATCTCATTCGAAAGGGCGCGGCGCTCGATCGTGATATCCGCGTCGCCCGCCTCATACGTGAGCACCAACGGCGGCCCAAACGGCGTTTCGCGGGCGATCAACGTCGCGCGCGATGCCCCGAGCAACGCCACCGACTCGCGCAGGATAGCGCGCTGGACCAGCTCTACATTGAGCGTTTCGCGTACCCGCCCTGCGGCGCCGCGCAGGGCCTTCTCGATTTCGATCTGACGCATCCTTCCGGCGGAGGCGCCGGCCTCGCGTGCATACTCTTGCGTCCGGATGCTCAGATAACCGACCAGAATGAACGATGCCGCCAGCAAAAAGCGATCGCCGATGGCGATCGTGTCCCAGTGGTGCCCGGCCTGAACTCCGTTGACGTAACCGGCGATGGCGTTCGCTACCTCTGCCGCGATCACCAGATTCGTCGTCAAGCGTCGTTGCAATGCGAGGCTACTCAGCGCGATGGGACCGTTGAACAAAATCGCCGCAATGAACAGCTGCGGGGTGAGCAAGTCGACGATCCAGGCGACGATGAGCAGTCCGTAGCAGAGCAGGGCCACGGCACCGCGTTTCTGGGGGAGCGGCGGGGGCGCCTTGCCTGAAGCGGAGAAGGCTGCGCCGATGGATCGCGCGACGAAAGCGGAGGAGCTGCTACGCGAGCTCGGAGGACGCGCGCGACTCGTCGTGTACGTGGCGAGCGCACCGGGCTCGGGCAAGACGCGCCGGCTGTTGGAGGACGCGCGCCGGCTGCGGGCCGACGGCAAACGCGTCGCGATCGGCTGGATCGAAACGAAGGGGCGCCCCGACCTCGAGATCGCCGCCTCCGGCCTGCCGCGCATCCCTCCTCGCCACATCACGATCGGCGACCTCGTCTTCGAGGACTTCGATTATGAGGCGGCGCTGCGCGAGCGGCCCGACGTCGTCATCCTCGACGAGCTCGCGCACGACAACCTCGGCGATGCGCCGCACGCTAAACGATGGCAAGACGCCCTCGCACTCAAGCAGCACGGGATCGGCGTGATCGGCGCCCTGAACATCCAGCACGTCGAGACGGTAGCGCCGACGGCGGAGGCGCTCATCGGCTATCCCGTGCGGGAGATCGTTCCGCTGTCGTTTCTCCAGGCGGCCGACGAGGTGGTCGCGCTGGACGTATCTCCGCGTCTGCTTCAGAGCCGCGTTCGGGCGGGCAAGATCGTCAACGAGCAAGACATCGATCGCGCGCTCAACGGTGTATTCAAGGAGCAGACGCTCTACATGCTGCGCGAGCTGCTGCTGCGCACGGTCGACAACCTCACGCTGCCGGTCGTCAGGACTGGTCGCACGTCGATGGCGGCCGCGTTCGTGTACCCGAACGTCGATCTAGCGCCGTATCTCAGCCGAACGGCCGCGGTCGCGCACGCCCTCGATCTCGGCCTCGAGGTCGTGCCGACTCCCGGCGTCGACAAGAACGCGCTCGAAAGAGTCGCGCGCGATCTCGGCGGCGAGATGCTGCACGATACCGTAGATGCGGCGCGCGTCCCCGAGGACACGCTGCGCGCCTCACTCGTCGCGCTCCCCCACGGCAAGATCGCGTCGAAGCTCGCCAATACGCCGGTTCCCTACGATCTCTTCATCGTCGGCGCCGGCCAAACGTACCTCGGCGAAAACCCGGCGCGCTCGCCATATTCGCACACGGCCGGGGATCGGCTGCGGATGGGTTACGGCAAGCTCACGGTGTACATCGGCGCGGCCGCGGGCGCCGGCAAGACCTACGCGATGCTCGACCGCGCCCACCAACTCAAGGCCGAGGGCGTAGACGTCGTGGTCGGCTTCGTCGAGACGCACGGGCGGCAGGAGACGGCCGCGCTGCTCGATGGGCTAGAGGTCATCCCGCCCAAGATCGTTCCCGCCAACGGCATCCTGTGCAAGGAATTCGACCGCGACGCGCTGATCGCGCGCAAGCCGCGAGTTGCGCTGATCGACGAGCTCGCCCACACCAACGCGCCGGGCTCGATCGCCCCGAAGCGCTTCTACGACGTGCTCGCCGTCCTTCGGGCCGGAATCGACGTCCTCACGACGCTGAACGTGCAGCACCTCGAGGGCCTAGGCGATACGATCCTGCGCCTCACGGGGACGATCGTGCGCGAGACCCTGCCGGACGGCATCCTCGCACTGGCGGACGACGTCGTTCTCATCGACGTCACGCCCGAGACGCTGCGGCAGCGGCTGCGCGAGGGCAAGATCTACCCCCTCGACCGCACGGAGACGGCGCTCGCGAACTTCTTTCGGATCGAAAATCTCCACGCGCTGCGCGAGCTCGCGCTGCGGGAGGCGCTGCGCGCGCGCCATCGCGAACGCATCGCGTCGCCGTTCGAGCGCCTCCTCCTCGCGATCGGGTCGCGCGAGGTGGACCTACCCATGATCGGACGGGCCGGGCGAATCGCGGCTCGGCTCGCCATCGACTTCGCGATCGCGCACGTCGTCGAGCGCCGCGCGCACGTCGACCCCGCGGTCATCGGCGCGCTGCGCGCCGAGGCACGCAAGACGAACATCGAATGGATCGAGGACGTCGCGGACGACGTGCCGCGCCGCCTGATCGAGATCTCTCGCATGCGGCCCGAGACGACGATCGCCTTGGCGGGAGCGCAGCGGGCTCCGCGCTGGGCGCAGCGCCCGTCGTTTCCCCGGCGACTGCTCGACGCCGGCGCGCGAGAGCTGCTGATTCTGCTGCCGCCGGCCGAACCGGTCGCGACCGCGCTCCCCGAGGAGTAAATTACTGCGGTTTGAGGCCGTCGAGCGCGAGGTTCAGCTCGAGCACGTTCACGTGCGGTTCGCCGAGGAAGCCGAAGGTACGGCCTTGCACGTGTTTTGCGATGAGTGCGTCGACCGCGGAGACGCTCGTGTGGCGCGCCTTCGCGACGCGCGGCGACTCCCAGTACGCCGCTTGCGGGCTGATGTCCGGGTCGATGCCGCTCGCGCTCGAGGTGACGAGGTCCATCGGCGGCGGCCCGACCGCATCCGGATTCTCCTTCTCGAGCTGCGCGATCGTCTTGCGCGTCGAATCGATGAGCTTCTTCGACGTCGGTCCGTAATTCGTGCCGCCGGTCGACGTCGGATCGTAGCCTTTGCCGGCGGCGGATGGACGTCCCTGAAAGTACTGCGGCTTCGTCCAGAGCTGGCCGATGATCGCTGAGCCGACGATCTTTCCGTTCGCGGTGACGAGCGAGCCGTTGGCCTGCCGGGGAAATAGCACCTGCGCGAACCCCGTCATCGCAAGCGGGTAGATCAATCCCAGCAATACGATCGAGACGATCGTCACGCGAACCGCGGTGCCGAGGTGCCTAATCATGACCTTTCATTCCTATGTGAGGTGGAGCGCCGCCAGGATGACGTCGATCAGCTTGATGCCGATGAACGGGACGATGATGCCTCCGAAGCCGTAGAGCATGACGTTCTCGAACAGCACGCGGTTCGCGCCCTTCGGCTCGTACCGGACGCCGCGCAGGGCGAGCGGGATGAGCGCGACGATGATGAGCGCGTTGAAGATGACCGCCGAGAGGATGGCGCTCTGCGGCGTCGTCAGGCGCATGACGTTCAGTACGGCCATCGCCGGGTACGCGATCGCGAACATCGCGGGCAGAATCGCGAAGTACTTCGCGACGTCGTTGGCGATCGAGAACGTCGTGAGCGAGCCGCGCGTCATGAGCAGCTGCTTGCCGATCTCGACGATCTCGATGAGCTTCGTAGGATCGGAGTCGAGATCGACCATGTTGGCGGCCTCTTTGGCCGCTTGCGTGCCGGAGTTCATCGCGACGCCGACGTCCGACTGAGCCAGCGCCGGCGCGTCGTTCGTGCCGTCTCCCGTCATGGCGACGAGCCGGCCGGAGCCCTGCTCGCGCTTGATCAGGTCCATCTTCGCCTCGGGCGTCGCCTCGGCGAGAAAGTCGTCGACTCCGGCTTCCTTTGCGATCGTCGCGGCGGTGAGCGGGTTGTCGCCCGTGATCATGACGGTGCGAATTCCCATCGCGCGGAGGCGATCGAAGCGCTCCGTCATGTTCGGCTTGAGGATATCTTTCAGGTAGATCACGCCAATCACGAGCGTGTTGCGCGCCAGCAGCAGCGGCGTGCCGCCGCTGCGGGCGATGCGCTCGATGACGGGGGCGAGCGCGGTCGACGGATTTCCGCCGGCGTCGCGTACCCACGCAAGGATCGAGTCGGGCGCGCCCTTGCGAATCTTCGTGCCGTCGGCGAGATCGAGCCCGCTCATGCGCGTGTACGCGCTGAAGGGCACGAAGACCGACCCTGCCGGAGCTTCGCCGTCACGCGCTCCGACCTGCTGGGCCAGCGCCACTATCGAACGCCCCTCGGGCGTTTCGTCGGCCAGCGAGGACAGGTACGCGATGCGGGCGGCATCCTTCGCATCGATTCCATCCGAGGTGATGATCTCGACGGCTTGGCGATTGCCGAGCGTGATCGTTCCGGTCTTATCGAGCAGGAGCGTGTCTACGTCGCCGGCGGCCTCGACGGCGCGACCGCTCATCGCCAAGACGTTGCGCTGCATCACTCGATCCATGCCCGCAATCCCGATCGCGGAGAGCAAGCCGCCGATCGTCGTCGGGATCAGGCAGACCAGCAGCGCGATGAGGACGGTCACGCTTTGATGCGTGCCGGCATAGAGCGAATAGGGCGCCAGCGTCGCGACCGCGATCAAAAAGATGATCGTGAGCCCGGCGAGCAGGATCGACAGCGCGATCTCGTTAGGCGTCTTCTGCCGCTGCGCGCCCTCGACCAAGCGAATCATGCGATCGAGAAAGCTTTCACCCGGATTCGCGGTCACGCGCACGACGATGCGGTCCGAGAGCACGCGCGTGCCGCCCGTCACGGCGCTGCGGTCGCCGCCCGACTCGCGAATGACCGGCGCGGATTCGCCGGTGATCGCCGATTCGTCGACCGTCGCCGCACCCTCGATCACGTCGCCGTCCGCCGGAACGATCTCGCCGGCCTCGACCACATAGCGGTCGCCTTTGCGCAGGCTGGTGCTCGTGACTCGCTCTTCCGCTCCGTCGTCGTGGAGCAATCGCGCGTATGCGTCGGATTTCGTCCGCCGCAGCGTTTCGGCTTGCGCCTTACCGCGGCCCTCGGCCACGGCCTCGGCGAAGTTCGCGAAGATCACCGTGAACCACAGCCATGCGGCGATGGCAAAGTCGAAGCCGGGCGAGCCGCCATGGCGAACGATGTCGCGCACGAAAAAGATCGTCGTTGCCGCGGCGCCTACCTCGACGACGAACATGACGGGATTGCGCGCCTGCCAGCGCGGATCCAGCTTCTTGAAGGAATCCCAGAGGGCACGCGTTAGAATGGCGCGATCGAAGAGCGAGCGCGCTTGGCGACGCCGCTCCAAGCGCCTCTGACTGAGCATTAGAACGTCTTTCCTTGGAGCATGAGCAGATGTTCCACGATCGGCCCGAGCGAGTCGGCCGGCAAGAACGTGAGCGCGCCGACGATCACGATGACGCCGATGAGCAACGCCACGAAGATCCCCGAGTGCGTGGTGAACGTGCCCGCGCTTTCGGGAACCGCCTTCTTCCCGGCCAGCGCACCGGCGAGTGCGAGCGCCGGAACCGCGACCGCGAATCGGCCGAACATCATGTTCACGCCGGTTAGCAGATTGTAGAACAGGTTCGGGCCGAGACCCGCAAAGGCCGAGCCGTTGTTCGCGTTCGTCGAGGTGAAGGCGTAGAGGATCTCCGAAAAGCCGTGCGGACCGCCGTTATTGAGCGTCGCCAATCCGGCGGGTAGGACCGCAGCAATCGACGTCGGAACGAGGCAAAGCACCGGCGTCACGAGCGCGGCGAGGATGGCGAACTGCACTTCGCGGCGCTCGATTTTCTTGCCGAGATATTCCGGCGTGCGCCCGACCATCAAGCCGGCGATGAAGACCGTCAGGACGACGAAGACAATCATGCCGTATAATCCGCTGCCGACGCCGCCGAAGACGATCTCGCCCAACTGCATGTCGACCAGCGGAATCAGGCCGCCAAGGGCGGTGAACGAGTCGTGCATCGAGTTGACCGCTCCGCACGACGTGTCCGTTGTGACCGTTGCGAAAAGCGCCGAGGCCGCGACGCCGAACCGGCATTCCTTCCCCTCCATGTTGCCGCCGATCGCGCCCAGGTGATGCACGATCGGGTTACCGGCGGCCTCGGCCCAATAGGCAACGGCGAAGCCGGTAAAAAACAGGATGGCCATGGCCGTGAAGATCGCCCAGCCTTGTCGCGTGTCTTTCACCATCTTGCCATACATGTACGTCAGGCCGGCTCCCAGCGAGAAGATCAGCAGCAGTTCCACCAGGTTGGTCAGCGGGTTCGGATTCTCGTTGGGCGAGGCCGAATTCGCATTGACGAAGCCGCCGCCGTTGGTACCGAGCTCCTTGATGACCTCCTGCGACGCCATCGGGCCGCCGGTGATCGACTGCGCGAAGCCCTCGATCGACTTCACGTTCTGGTAGGCGTGGAAGTTCTGCGGCATCCCTTGAGACACGAGAAACAGTCCAATCACGATCGAGATCGGGAGCAGGACGTAGAGCGAGCAGCGCGTGAGGTCCACCCAAAAGTTTCCGAGTGTTTTTATGTTGGTCCGCACGAGGCCGCGCACGACAGCGACGGCGATCGCGATGCCCACGGCGGCCGAGACAAAGTTATGCCACGCCAGGCCGGCCATCTGCGAGAGGTAGCTCATCGCCGTCTCGCCGGAATAGAACTGCCAGTTGGTGTTCGTCGTAAAGCTTATTGCGGTGTTCCACGCCAAGTCGGGCGTCATGTTGTCGATGTGGGCGGGGTTGAACGGCAGCCACTTCTGCGTCCTCAGCAGAATGTAGAGATAGGCGAGGCCGATCAACGAGAAGGCCAGCATCGAGAGCGCGTAGGCGTACCACGCCATCTCCTCGTCTTCGCGCACGCCGCAGATGCGATAGACGAGCCTCTCCACCGGCACGAGCACTGGGCTCAGCCACGTGCGCTCGCCTGCGAAGACGCGCGCCATGTACGAGCCCAGCGGCTTCGTCAGCGCCAGAATGATGAGGAAAAAAACAATGGCTTGGAGCCACCCGATCGCCGTCATCGTTAGAACTTCTCAGGCCGCAGCATGGCGAAGACGAGATACGCTAGTCCCGCGACGGTGAGCATCAGTCCCAATGCGTCGTCGAACCCCACGCCCTACACCTTCTCACAGCCGAGCACGTAAAGGTCTAGCAGGACGAAGCCCACGATCGTCAGCAAAATGACTCCGATTTCTACGGCCACGGGTTTCAGAATAGCCCAACCGGCGCGCGCGTGCTATCCGCCGGTCGGATGATCCGAAAGGATGTCCGGTCGGATAATCCGAGTGACGGCTGCTCGGACTTGGCGCTTCGCTCTATAATTGCCAGGTTATGCTTCGTACCACGTTCCTCGGCGCCGCCGGGTTTGCGTGCGGGATTGCCGCGGTGACGGGGCTCGCGTTCGGTCAGCCTGCGGCGGGCCCGTCGAGCTCACCGTCGCCGGCGACCTCCGCGTCTCCAACGCCGAGCGGTCCAAGCGATCCCTGCGGCTCGATTCTGTCGATCGTCAACCGTCCGACCGTCTCGACCGGCGTATGCACGGTACGCACCGGACACTTCGATCTCGAGAACGGCTATACCAATACTACGACCAGCGGATCCGGCGGCGGCAGCAGCGCAAACTATCCTCAATCGCTGCTGCGCATTGGGACCGCCGACCCGCACCTCGATTTCGAGTTCGGTGTCCCGAGTCGCGAGACGTCATCTGTCGGCCAACCCGCGCTAACCGGTACCAGCGACGTGAGCCTCGCCACCAAGTACGAGCTCGGCTATAGTTCGAACGCCGACTGGGGCGTGTACGGGGCGATCACCTATCCTACGGGAAGTAAGGCGTTCACCGCTGGGAACGCGCAGTTCACCGGCGATTTCGATTGGGGCTACACCATCAGTCCGGAATTCAGCCTCGCTGGAACGCTGAGCTTCAACGCGTTGAGTGGTGCCAATGCGGCGGGCGCGGCTCAGTCCTACTTCGCATTCATTCCGAGCCTGGAGCTGAGCGCTGCGCTTCCGGGCGGCCCGTCGCAGATCTCCGCCGAGTACGCGTATTTCTCCGCCGCGGGCCCCGGGTTGCCCGCCAAGAGTCTCATCGACTTCGTCTACCAGCGCGATTTCGGCAATCACATCCAACTCGACGTCGAGTACGGTTTCTCGCCGACGGTTATCAACGGCCAGAAGCAACACTACATCGGAGCCGGTCTGTCCTTCATGAATTAGCGGAAAACCGCGGGCCTTTGGCTAAGGGCGTCGTCGGCGCCCTTTATCATTGCTAGCCGGGGGAAACTTCATGAACGCTGCGTCTATGCCCGTCAACGTCGGCAATACCGGGTTCATGTTGCTCTGCGCGAGCCTCGTCATGCTGATGACGCCGGGGCTTGCGTTCTTTTACGGCGGTCTCGTGCAGCGCAAAAACGTCCTGACGATCATGATGCAGAGCTACATGTCGCTGGGCTGGACGACCGTCCTGTGGTTCGCGTTCGGATATTCGGAGAGCTTCGGACCCGACTGGCATGGCATCATCGGGAATCCCGCTACATATGCACTCTTGAGGGGCGTGACCCTCCACACGATGTTTACCGGCAACGATGCCGGAATTCCCTTGGTCGTGCACATCGCCTATCAGATGATGTTCGCGATCATCACCCCCGCGCTGATCACCGGCGCATTCGCCAACCGTGTGACGTTCAAAGCCTATTTCTGGTTCCTCACGGCCTGGTTGATCTTCGTTTACTTTCCGTTCGTACACATGCTCTGGAGCCCGAACGGGATCTTGGCGAAGTGGGGCTGCCTCGATTTCGCCGGCGGCATCGTTGTTCACGCGTCCGCGGGATTTGCCGCTTTGGCGTCGGTCCTCTACGTGGGCCGGCGCCACGTCATCGACAACAAGCCGCACAACGTGCCGCTCATCGCGCTCGGAACCGGCTTGCTTTGGTTCGGCTGGTATGGATTTAACGCCGGATCCGAGCTGCGGGTCGACTCCGTTACGGCTGCGGCGTTTCTCAACACGGACATCGCCGCGTCCTTTGCGGCCATCACGTGGCTGCTCGTCGAGTGGGCGCGAGGGCGCCAGCCGAAGTTCATCGGGCTGCTTACCGGTGCGGTGGCGGGCCTCGCGACGATCACGCCGTGCGCAGGGTACGTTTCGCCGACGACCGCGGTGATCGTCGGAATCGCCGCAGGCGTGGTCTGTTACTACGCCGTCGCTCTGAAGAACATGCTGGGCTGGGACGACGCGCTCGACGTCTGGGGCGTCCACGGTGCCGGCGGTTTCCTCGGCATCGTGTTGCTAGGTGTGTTCGCGTCGACGGCGTGGAACCCCAACGGCGCCGACGGCCTGCTTCGCGGGAATCCGGCGTTTCTCGGCAAGCAGTTCGTTGCGGCGCTGGTCTGCAGCGCCTGGGCGTTCAGCTTCACGTACGCGATGCTGTGGCTCATCAACTTGGTCACGCGAGTGAAGGTGGACGAGACAGCCGAAGAGCAAGGCCTCGACGTCCACCTCCACGGCGAGGAGGCGTACCCGCTCGGAATGTGACCGGATCATCGGCGCAATCTTGCTCGTGACGTATTAACTCTTCGCACGATCGGCACGAGCGTGTAAGCGCCGGCCGCCAGCGTCGCAAGCGAAACCGCGAACGCAGCGTCGACGATCGCTTCCCGGTAGGGAATTTCCGGAGGGATCGCGAGCGCGAGCGCTAGGCACAGCCCCCCGCGCATCCCCGCCGCCCGCACCACGTTGATCCATTCGCGGGGATACGGCCCGGGCAGGAGCAGTCCGCTGACGGCGCCGCGAGCGACGGCGACCGCGACGATGCACGCGACGACGAAGACGGGCTCTTGCGCTACGCGTCCGAGCTGTACCGCGGCGCCGACCATGAAGAACACGAGCACGTTGGCCAGAAGCGCCCCGACATCCCAGAACCGATTCACGTCTTCCGCGATGCTCAACGTGATCCACGAGCGCTCGAAGAATCGCAGCGCGATCCCGCAGGAAATGGTCGCGAATATGCCAGACAAGTGAAGGGCGTCGGCGGCAAAGTAGGCGCCGTACGCGCAGACGATCGTCGCCACGATCTGTACGAGGACGTTGCGCCGTCCTCGCAACGCACGCGCGACGGCAAACGCCAGCGCGATGCCGAAGGCCAATCCGCCCGCAGCTTCGCCCAGCGTCGCTGCCGCAACGATCGCGATCGCGCCCGCGCTCGCCGTTCCAAGCGCCAGCGCGACCAGCACGCCGCGATACAGCGCCACAGCGACCGCATCGTTGAACAGCGACTCGCATTCGACGATCGTCGCGAGGGTCTTTGGAACGTTGAGGCGCCGGAACACCGCTACGACGGCGATCGGATCCGTTGCGCTAAGGATCGCGCCGGCCAGCAGAGCCGGCGCAAACGGCACCCGCACGATCGAAAGGGCGCCCGCGACGACAAGCGCCGTCAGCAGCACGCCGGGTCCGGCAAGCGTCGCTATCGCAATCCATTGCCGCCGGATCGCCCGATAGTTGAGGTTCCAGGCGGCTTCGAAAAGCAGGGCGGGTAAGAAAACGTAGAGCGTCGCATGGCCGAACGCATACGCGAACCGCCCCGGCTCGACGAGGCCGTACGCGATGCCGAGGCCGACGACCACGAGGATCTGCCACAGATTCACGCCGCGATCCGCCTAATGTGTATGCGTGAAGTTTCCGACGCCGGTCAGCGCGCGCATCGCTTCGATCGCGCGGCGCAGCCCCATCGGCGCGCGCGGCCGCCCGACGGCCTCAAAATAGCGCGCGGGATCGATATTGAGCGTCCTGGTCTGGACCATCGCGACCGCACAGGAGCGCAGGAACGCCTCCATCGCCGCGACCTCTTCCTCGTCGTCAGTTACGCCGGGATGCGTCAGCAGATTCAGGCTAACGCGGAGCCCCCGGCTGACGGCCAGCCGCACCGACTCGAGCACGTCGTCCAGCCCATATCCGAGAGGGCGATAGTACGCCGCGTAGACACGCGAGCGGAACGAGTTCAAGCTGATTCGCACGGCGTCTAAGCCCGCGTCGATGCAGCGCTCGAGCGACGCGGGCATGCTGCCGTTGGTGTTGAGGTTGATCGTGCCGTTGGCGCGCCTCGCGCGAATCGTCTCGATCGCGCGCACGATCGTCGTAGACCGCAGAAGCGGCTCGCCTTCGCACCCCTGCCCGAACGAAACGATGCCGTCCTCGACCCGCTCGAGATGATGGATCGCGATGCATGCGAGGTCCCTAACCGTAGTCTCCTCGGCGATGCGCGTTTGAGGGGACGGCATGCCCGCATTCGGCTCCAGCTCGGAGATGCAGCCGATGCAGCGCGCGTTACAGTTGGGCGACACCGGTAACGCCGCTTCGCCACGCTCGCGGAACACGTTCTGCGCGGTGAAGCAGCCGTATTCGAGCGAGCACAGCGCCACCTGGCGCAGCACGCGGTTGTCCGGCTCTCGCTCCACGCGCGCCGCGACCAGCGCCTCCAGCTCGCCTTCCGCAAAGCGGCGCGGCTCCCAATCCTCGCTCTCGTCCGTCCGCATCGCGGCCACGTTAAGACGATCCTCGATGCTGCACGCGAACGTGTAGCCGAACAGCGGCAGCGGGGGCGCGCCGTGCTCGGCGGCGTAGGCCGGCAGCAGCAGTCTCGTGTAGCCGGCCGGCAGCGCGACCGCCATCGCGGTGCGTCCTGCAATCGGGCCGATCGTCGTCAACGGATGCCGCTGCGGCAAGAGCATCGGCACCGTTCCCTCGGGCGCCTCGATGAGCTCCTCGGTGCGCGGCTCGCGCACGAGTCCGCCGTCGGCGAGGGGAACGAGTCGCGGATCGTATGCGATGCGCCCGCGCGCATCGCACGACGCTAGCGCCACCTTAAATCTCTACGTCCGTGTCGAAGACGCGCGTCGCCGGTCCCGTTAAATACGCGTCTCCGCTGCCGTCCCATTCGACGACGAGCCGCCCGCCCGGGACACGCACTTCGACCGGAGACTCTGCCAAGCCGCGCTTCAGCACGACCGCGGCGCATGCGACGGCCCCCGTTCCGCAGGCCATCGTCAATCCGACGCCTCGCTCCCAATGCCGCACCCGCATCGACCGTCTGCTCAGCGGAACCGCGACGTGCACGTTCGTGCCTGACGCAAAAGCCGGTTCAGCTTGAATCCGCGTTGCGAGCGATTCGAGATCGACCGCGTCGACGTCGGCAACAAACCCGACGACGTGCGGGTTGCCGAGATCGACGAACGAGGCTCGGTCGAGCTCGGCGAGCGCTATCGGCCGAATCTGCGGCCGCCCCATCGCGACTCGAACCAGATACTCCGGCTCGCGCGCTACGATCTCCGCGCGCACTACGGCGCCGCCGCTCTCGAACGCGATCGGGCCCGGATGACCGGTTTCGTCCAGCCAGCGCGCGGCGCAGCGGATCCCGTTGCCGCACATCTCCGCCTCCGATCCGTCGGCATTGATCGTCAGCATGCGAACGTCCGCGCGCTCCGACGGCTCGAGAGCGATGAGACCGTCCGCCCCGACTCCCGCGTGGCGATCGCACGCCCATCGAGCGAACGTCGCCAGATCGCGCAGCGGCGCGGCTCGTCGATCGAGGATCACGAAATCGTTGTGCGCCCCGTGCATCTTCGTGAGTGGAACGCGCATCATTCGCGCTTCGCAGACCACGCCAGCTTTTCCCGTACTTGCCGCGCCACCGTCTTGGGATGCAGCCACAGTGTTGCCGCCTCGCCGCGAAACCAGGCGCGCTGACGGCGCGCGTAGCGGCGCGTCGCGCGATCGAGGCCGTTGCGGAGTTCGGCGAGCGTATACCAGCCGCGCAGGTACGCAAGAGCTTGCGGATAGCCGACGGCGTTGGCCGCGGCCGCGCCGTTGCCGATGCGCTCCGCTTCCTCGATCAATCCCGCGTCCAGCATGCGATTGGTGCGCTGCGCGATGCGCCGATCGATTGTGTCCCAGGGTACGTCCAAAAAGACGAGCATCCAGGGAATGCCCTCGCTCGCGAGCGTTCGCCGCGGGACGGGCGCGGCCGCACCCGTTACGCCGAGCGCGATCTCGAGCGCGCGCAGCACGCGGTAGGTATCGGACGCGTGCAGCTGGGCCGCGCGCGCAGCGTCGCGCCGGGCGAGCCAGCCGTGCAGGAATTCCGGCGGATGCAACTGCGCCTCGCGCGCGAGCCGCGCGCGCAGCGCCTCGTCGTAGCGCCGCCCCAGCTCGACGTCTCCGGTGAGCGCGCGGATGTAGAAACCGGTCCCCCCTACGACGATGGCCCGCTTGCCGCGAGCGTGAATTTCGCCGATCGCCTCAACCGCGTCGTTCGCAAAGCGCGCGGCGGAATAACGCTCGGCGGGATCCACAAACCCGACGAGGTGGTGCCGCACCACCGCGATTTGCACCGGAGACGGCGTCGCCGTGCCGATCGGCATGTCGCGATATATCTGCCGCGAGTCCGCCCCGACGATCTCGGCATCGAATTCACGAGCCAACTCGATGCCGAGCTCGGTCTTGCCGCTGGCGGTCGCGCCGGCGAGGATGAGGACGCCCTCAGGCACGCTTGAACATGCGCGCGATCTCCTCGGGACTCAGACGCACCATCGTGGGCCGGCCGTGCGGGCAGTGCATGGGGTTTCGGCAGCCTTGCAGGCGCGCGAGGAGGCTCGTCATCTCCTCCACGCCGAGCGGATCGCCGGCGCGCGTCACCGAGTGGCA
Organism: Vulcanimicrobiota bacterium; assembly: GCA_963752825.1. Classification (GTDB taxonomy): domain Bacteria; phylum Vulcanimicrobiota; class Vulcanimicrobiia; order Vulcanimicrobiales; family Vulcanimicrobiaceae; genus Cybelea. The sequence goes on from CAVVZF010000001.1 coordinate 3,014,803, forward strand.
TGCGAGCGAGGCCCAGACGCGTTCGCGGACGCTGCGTTGCTTCGGTTCGTCGCTCAGGTCGTCGAGGAACTCGTTCAAGTCGAATGCGCGGGCGCCGTAGCCGGCTGGCGTCGCAACGACGCGATACGTCCGTTCTCCGAAGGGCTCGATCTCCAGGCCGCCTTCGCGCAGCGCCTCGAGCGCGCCGTCCAGTGCGGCGCTGCGCACCGCATCGAGCTCGACGACGAGCGGTACGAGAAGCGGTTCACTTGGCGCACCCGCGCCGTAGCTCGATGCGGCGATCGCCTCGTAGGCGATGCGCTCGTGCGCTGCGTGCTGGTCGATCAAGAGCAACCCCTCGCCGTCGCTGGCCAGGATGAAGGTGCGATGCAGTTGCGCGAGAATTTCCGTGCCGCCCTTGCCGGGCGCCGGCGCGAAGGAGATGTCCGTTGCTGCCTCAGCCGCGGTGTATTGCGCGAACCGCCCCCGGGCGTGGCCGCCCAGCGTGGCCGCGATGCTGCGTCGCACCGAGTCGAAGACTTGGCTCGAATAGCGCAGCCGAACGTCGCTCTTCGTGGGATGCACGTTGGAATCGACGTGCTCGGGAGGAAACCTCAGCTGCAGCACGCCGTACGGATAGCGGCCCAGCATCGCGAAGGTCGAGTAGCCGCTGGTCCACGCGCCCGCCAGCAGCGCGCTGCGCAGCAGCCGCCCGTTCACGAAGAGCAGCTGCATCCGGCGATCGGGCCGGTCGTAGCCGGGCGCGCTGACGTAGCCGCTGAGGCTGCCCTCTAGGGTGCGCGCCGCGCTGCCGTCGAGCGGCAAGAGCGTCTGCGCCGCCTGCCGGCCGAACACCATCGCGAGCCGTTCGCTCTCCTGTGCGCTGGCCGGCATCACCCAGACTTCCTTGCCGTCGTGCCGCAGCGTAAACGTGACCTCCGGGTAAGCTAGTGCGAAACTCGATAACCACGACGAGATTCGATTGAATTCGGCGCTCGGCGCGCGCAGATATTCGCGACGCACCGGGAGCTCCTCGAAGAGCCCGGCGACGCGAACGCGCGTGCCCACGGGCGCGGCCGCCGATTCCGTCGAGCCGACCTCTTCGGCAAAGGCGTTCACCCGCGCGCCGACCTCGTCGCCGCGCGAGCGGGAAACGATCTCCGTTCGCGCGACCGCGGCGATCGAGGCGAGCCCCTCGCCGCGAAAGCCGAGCGTGGCGATCGATTCCAGCTCGTCCGCCGCACGCAGCTTGCTCGTCGCATGACGGCGCAGTGCGAGCGCCAGCTCCCCCGCCGCTATGCCATTGCCGTCGTCGATGACCTCGATCAGGTCGAGGCCGCCGCGTTCGACGTTGACGGTGATGCGCGTCGCCCCCGCATCGATCGCGTTCTCGACGAGCTCCTTGACGACCGAGGCCGGCCGTTCGATGATCTCGCCGGCGGCGATCTGCCCGATCGTCACCGCGTCTAACTTTTGGATCATCCCGGTGACCATACGAGAAACACGACGCCAACGACTGCTATGATCGTGCCGCTGATCGCTTCGCCGTAGCGTTCGAACGATCCCAACGACAGACGCGCAAGCGCCGCCTGAGAAGAGACGCACAGCACGACGTACGTCGCCATCGTGCTGATCGCGAAGCATGCGGCCATCTCGGCAACCAGCCCCGCGCCGAATCGCGCGGCGGCAAGAAACGCCGGGATCCCCTCGACCATCGGAGACGAACCCAGAATGAACAGCAGCGCCGTGCCGCTTCCGCGGACGCCCGCCGAATGGGCGTGCGGCCCCGCGCGAATCTCGCGCAGAGACGCGATCGCAATCCACAGGCCCAAGGAAATAAGTGCGACGCCGGCCAGGAGCGATACGACGTTGCCGAACCGCACGGCTAACGCGACGCCGCCGAGCCAGACGACGACGCCGATGGCCAGCGTGGACACGGTGTGGCCGAGCCCCGCGACCGCCGCGGCGCCGGCCGTCCGCGCGCGCGTCCATTTGAGCTGCCGCGCGACGAGGGCGATCGGCAGCCAGTGATCCGGGACGAGCGTGTGCAAAACGCCTACCGCGACGACGGCGCCGATCAGCAGCGCCGGACCCAACCTCACCGCAGGTACGTCCTTACGACCTCGACGAGCTCTTCCGCCGCGCTCACGTGCGCGCGTGATTTGGAGGTCAGGACGTGGGTCCTAACGTGTTCTTCGAGCACCTCCGACATCAGCGCGTTCATCGCTCCGCGCGTCGCCGCAATGCGCTGCAGCACGACGGTGCAGCCCTCCTCTGCCTCGAGCGCCCGCTCGACCGCCTCGATCTGCCCGCGGATTCGCCGCACGCGGTTCAAGAGTTGCGCCTTCTTCGCGATGGTGTGACTCATGCCGGCCGCTTCTCGGCGTCAACGCGATACCCTCCGGGGGTATCGAGCCAGGGGTTGACAAACCCTCGGTCGGGAGTATCCTGGTTAAGGATTCCTCGTTAGGTGAGGCGTCTGCACGAAAGGATGCCGCTGCCCGGAAAGGTCGAGAGACCCCAACGGGTGACCAGACTCCGCCGAATCAAGGCGGAATCTAACGCGGCTGGCCCTTAGCGGAGTCGAAGGGCCGACGTTGTGCAGTGCTAAAGCTCGACACTGAGGGAGATGGCGCGGCCAGCCGCGCGAAGTTTCTCGAACTGTCGGCCTGCGAGGAGCGGCGACAGTTTTTTTGTTGGGAAAGGGGGTGATGCCTCGCCATGGATGATGGACCAGACAGTCGATCTCGTCAGCGGCTCGCGATGAGCCGCCTTTCACCTGCCGTGTCCGTCCGTTCGGCGCGGCAAACCGTAAAGCAATAGGAGGTACGTGCCATGAAGGGGATTCTGGCATTTCTGCACGTTGTCGGACGCACGCTGCGTCCGATCTCGACTTACCACGACGATTCGCTGCGCGCGAATCAAGGTGACCGCAGCCCCAGCTTTAGCTTTTGGCGAGCTCTGGTTAGCTAGGGAGTTCGTTGGCCGTGGTGCTGCTCGCGAACGCTCAAGTCGCCGCCGCAGCCGCGGCGAGCCCATCGCCATCGCCGACGGCCACGCCGCGCTTCGCGCTGAAGGTTAGCGGATCGAACGTCTTCGTCGATCAGGCGACCGGCGGTCCGGGCACGACGCCGCCCGAGGGCTTTGAATTCGCGCACGGCTCGCCCATATCGCCGATGTCGCCGTACGACTGGTTTACGAGCGCGCCGGTGACGCCCGGCGTCGCCGGCATCGCCCAGTATGAAATTTCGGGACTCTATCACGCCGGAGCCGTGGACCTCGGTGCCACATTAGGCATCGGCGCGTTGACGGGGAGCACGACCAACGCGCTGTACTGGGGCGAGCCGCCGATCCCGAACCTGAACGACCACGCCATCTCGCGTATCGTGCCCTACTCGATCGTTTTCCCAACGCACGCCGGGCAGGACGACGCCGGCGTGTTGAACGCCAGCGTGCTCGGCGGATCCGTCGCCGCGGCGGACGGCAGCTGGCGGGTTCGCGGCGGCTATTTCGACCTGACCCAGAGCGATCGCTTCGTCTTTACGCCGCCGCCGCTGACGTCCGTGGTCCCATCGCCGGGCGCGCAGACGGCCGAGACGCTCGGCCCAGGCATGCCGTCGATTCAGTCCTGGCCCGCGAGCCCGTCCTCGCTGCCGCTGTTCGGTGCCGACGGCGTTCTCCATCACGGAGACGCCACGTTCGAATTGACCGATGCCGCACTCCCGTCGCTTGCGGGGACGAACGTCCGCCTGACGATGGGCTCGCTGGTGCTCGATCGGGGCGATTCCGGGCGCTTCTCGGTGCAAATCGCACACGTTTGGTCGAGCGGCGCGCCGATCGCGACGACGACCTTCTTCGGATCGGATCAGGAGATTCACCCGGGCGCGCAGGGGCGGCTCTTCAGCAGCACGCTGGCCGACCAGGTGCAGACGATCGGCGGCGCGCGCGCCTTCTTCCATCCCGTCAAGAACTGGGACGCACTCGTGGAACTTGGACGCGCCTGGTACGACGCGCGCCTGGTAAGCTATCCCGGCACGTCGCACTTCGGAAACTACGAGCACTTCAGTCTTGCGCAGCACGTCACGAACAACGACGTCGTTAAGCTCGAGTACCACCGTTTCGATCCGACCTATGCGACGATGATCTTGCCGTACGGCATACCGGAGAACGTGTGGAGCATCGCGTGGTCATGGCCCGGCATTTGGCTCAAGTCGACGTATCAGCTCGTGGACAACACGGTCATCGGCGCAAACCGCGCCGGCGTCCGTCTGAAGTACGACCACAACGGCAAGCCTCTCGAGGTTCACGCCAGCTTTGGAAACTGGAGGCAGCTCATTCCCGAGACCGCGGCCAACGCATCGCAGGGCGGCTTCGTCGATGGATTCTTCCTATTGCAAAAAAACGGATTTGGCACGCTCGGCGAGGACCGTCAAGCGGGTCTCTACGTGGCGTGGCACCTCAAGAGCGACGACCTCGCATTCGACGGCATCGAAGACTACCTTAGCCGGCGCGCGGAAGCGGGTCAGCCGCTGGACACCGTGGCGACGCGGGCGCCGCAGACCGTGTTCAGCTGGACGCATCACTTCAGCGACAAGCTGCTCGCGGTCGGCGGTTACGGGCGCTACGAGCTCACCGGAACGTGGGCGACAACGCCCGTCGATGCGATCTACGGCGACGCCTTCGGCGGCGTGCAGTTCGCCACGGGGCCGCATACCGCGATGCTCGTCGAGGCCCGCCGCTACGCGCTGGTCGGCCTTCCCTCGATCCCGGGCGGGTTGCCTCCGACGATGCGCGGCACCGCGCTGATCGTCGACCAGCGGATCGACCTCTGATGCAGACGGCAACCACCGCGCGCCTCGCGCGGCCGAGCCTATGGCGTTCCGTCATCATGTTTCTCTCGATCGTCGGGCCCGGCATCATCACGGCCAACGCGGACAACGACGTCGGCGGAATCTGGACGTACTCGCAGGCCGGGGCGCAGTTCGGCTACTCGCTGCTGTGGCTGCTGATCCCGATTACGATCGCGCTGATCGTCGTTCAGGAGATGTGCGCCCGCATGGGCGCCGTGACCGGGAAGGGCCTGGCCGACCTCATCCGCGAGAACTTCGGCGTCAAGATAACCTTCTGGTGTCTGCTGCTCTTCGTTTTGGGCGACATCGGCAACACCGCGACCGAGTTCGCCGGCGTCGCATCCTCGGCCCCGATCTTCGGCGGTTACCTGCACGTGCCGAACGCCGAGGTTTTCAAGATCGCGCTGGTGGCGGGCGCCGCGATCTTCGTCTTCACGACGGTGACGCGCGGTACGGCGAGGGTCGTCGAGCGCGTCTTCTTCGCCTTCTGCTTCGTCTACATCGCCTACGTGATCAGCGCATTCGCCGTACATCCGCCGTGGGGCGACGTGCTGCGTCAGAGCGTGATCCCGCACTTCCAAGCGTCGAAAGCCTACATCATCATGATCATCGCCGTGATCGGCACGACGATCTCGCCGTGGATGCAGTTCTACATCCAGGCCGCCGTCGTCGAAAAAGGCGTCCGGGAGGACGATTACGCCTATTCGCGCCTCGACGTGGTGACCGGCGGCATATGGACCGACGTGATCGCGTACTTCATCATCGTGGCCTGTGCCGCGACGATCTGGGTCCACAACCTTCACGCGGCGCACCCAATCAGCGTGAACAACGACGTCAGCGGCGTCGCGGCCGCGCTCGCGCCCATCGCCGGCAAATTCTCCGCGCTGCTGTTCGGCATCGGTCTGCTCAATGCGGCGGTCTTTACCGCTTCGATCCTGCCGCTATCGACCGCTTACTACGTCTGCGAGGCGTTCGGGTTCGAGCGCGGCGTCGACCACCGGTTCTTCGACGCGCCGATCTTCTACGGGTTCTACCTCGCGCTGATCGTCATCGGGGCGGGCGCCGTCATCATTCCCGGCGCTCCGCTTGGAGCTATCATCTTCTACTCGCAGGTGCTCAACGGCATGCTCCTGCCGATCGTGCTCGTGCTCATGCTGCTGCTCATCAACAACAAACGCCTGATGGGGCGCTGGACGAACAGCCGGACCTTCAACGTCATCGCCTGGGCCACCGCGATCATCGTCGGCTTGCTCACGCTCGTGTCGACGGCGCAGCTCGTCTTCCCGCAGCTGGGAGGTTAGGCACCGCGCTAATCGGTGTCGGGCGCGAGGTCCGCGCCGATGATCAGCGCGGTCGTCGTGCCCGGCCGAATCGCCGTTGCGAAGGCCTTCGCCAGCGCGAGCGCGGCGGGCGATCCGCCGATCACGATGCTCCTGCGCTTCACCTTCTCGTCGACGAAGGTCGGCACGTTCCAGCCGGCGCCGCGCAGCGCGCCGACGATCGTCCGATCGAAGGCCGTGTTGCCGGTCGCGTTGGCGACCAAGACCGCATCCTGCGGCGGGTCCCCTCGGCCGAAGAGCAACGCGCCGATCAGCTTCGCCCAGCGCTGATCCGCGAAGACGACAGAGGCGTCGCCGACCCACCCGGCCTTGCTCGGCAGCGTGAATGACCGGACGTTGTCGTCCGGTACGTTGCGATAGATCGTGAGCAACGACGCGACCTGACCGTTGGTCAGGGTCGTGTTGACGTCCTTACGCGCGATCTGCAGGATGTGCGGCAGTTTGGCCCAGTTCTGCGGCTGGCTGAGCTGATCCATCATCAGCTTGAGCACCTGCCGCTGGCGCTTGACGCGCCCGAAGTCGGAAGCCGCGTCGTGACGGAAGCGAACGTACCCCGCGACCTGATCGCCGGTGAGATGCTGCTCGCCCTTGCGCAGGTGAATGTGCAGCCCTCCGCTGTTATCGTCGTAGTCCATGTCCTCGCCGACGTTGACGTCTAGGCCGCCCATCGCATCGACGATCTTCGACGCTCCCTCGGGCTGCAGCGCGACGATGGCGTCGATCGGGATCCCTCCCATCAGCGCGCTGGCCGCGCGTGCGGTAGAACGCGCGCCCCCGAAGGCGTAGGCCGCATTGATCTTCATCGAGCCCCGTTTGGGGATCGGCACCCAGGTATCGCGCGGGATCGACACGAGCGTCGCCGTGCGCCGCGCGACGTCGAGATGGGCGAGGATGATCGTGTCGGTGGTCTCCTCGTCGGACTGGTATCCCAGGATCAGCACGTTGAGTTTGAGCTGGCCGAAGTAGTGGCGCGCCGTCTGGGTGACGACTTGCTGCCGGAAAACGAACCGGTAGAGCAAGAACCCTGAGACGAGCGCGATCGCGGCGGCGACCGCAACGGCCGCGACGCGTTGTTTTTTCAATGACATGTAATCTCCGTAGTGGCGTGCGACCGACGGCGATGCACGCCACCGCTCGCGTGAGTCTAGTTTGTGTGGACTAGCTCGCGGCTACGGGAGGCGCGCGTTCTCCGATGCTGCAGAGAACCGGCGCGAGGTCTTTGAAGCAGCGCGCCTCGAACACGCGGTGCGCGCGGACGGCCGAGTTTTGCACGGCGAGCGTCGCGATCGCGCGGATGAGACGGACGACGCGCAGCGTCGTCGCGGCGAGCGTGTGAATCGAGCGGCCGAACCAGAGGGAAACGCCGGCGCATACCGCGCCGTGCACCGCCAGGCTGACCAGCAGCGGGGCTCCGAGCCACACGGCCGGACCGAGCAGATGTCCATATACGATGAACTGCTCGGCCGTTTCCATTCCATAGAGCGCCGCGACTTGGAGCGCGAAGATTGCCGGAAGAAGTGGGACGACGCCGCGCGGAAATGCGTGGCCGGAGACGACCAGTCGCGCCCTCCGGAAGAGATAGAGCGCCATCAGCGCGACGCCGGCGAGCAGCGCCGGCACCACGTCGAGGTTGCTATGGTCGGTGAAGCTTCCGCGCCCGAACCAGCCCGCGTTGGAGGCAAACTCGACCAACGGATCGGCAACGGCTGCGGAAATCACCGCAAGCGCCGCACAGAAGCCCCACCGAACGGAAAAATTACTCATAACTTCGCACGTCCGGCGTAAGGAACGACAGCTGTCGCTCGGCGGCCGGCCGCTTCGATATCTTTTTACGCAATGGCACGCGCTCCTCGATGTCGGCGTCCCCCGAGAGGGCGTCGGCGACCTCCTGCGCGCGCTCGATGACGGCCTCGGGCAGCCCCGCCATGCGCGCCACCTCGATTCCGAACGAGCGGGACGAGCTCCCGGGCTGCACGCGATGCGAGAACACTGGCGCCCCGCCGGCTGCCCGATTCTCGACCGCAGTGATATGGTAGTTCGCGACCAGTTTCCAGTGCTCGGCCAACGCGCACAACTCGTGGAAGTGCGTCGCGAAGAGCACGAGCGGGGCTTGCTCGTCGAGCCCCAAGAGGAACTCGCAGATCGCCTGCGCGATGGCGAGACCGTCGAGCGTCCCCGTGCCACGCCCGACCTCGTCGATCAACAGCAGCGAGCGCTGCGTGCAGCGTCGCAAGATGTTTGCCGCTTCCGCCATCTCCATGTAGAAGGTCGATTGTCCCGAGGCGAGATCGTCGCCGGCGCCGATGCGCGTGAAGATGCGATCGATGATGCCGAGGCGCATCTTCCCCGCGGGTACGAAGGAACCGATCTGCGCCATGATCGCGAGCAGTCCCGCCTGCCGAAGATAGGTCGACTTGCCACCCATGTTCGGGCCGGTGAGCAAGATGAAGCGATGGTCGGCCACGCTCAGCCGCAAGTCGTTCGGAACGAAGTTCGTCCGGAGAACCGCCTCCATGACGGGATGGCGCCCATCTTCGACGACGACGATGCTGTCGTCGGTGAAGGTCGGGCGCACGTAGCCGCGTTCGGCGGCGCACTGTGCGAGCGCCGCGAGGACGTCGATCTCGGCGACTGCGTCGGCGGCCGCGAGCAAATGCTCGATCTCGGCGGCGAGGCGTTCGAGCAGCGCGTCGAACAGCTCCTGCTCCAGGCCCTCTTGGCGCGCCTGCGCGGTTGAAATCGCGAGCTCGAGCTCCTTGAGCTCCGGCGTCACGTAGCGCTCGCCATTGGCCAGCGTCTGCCGGCGCACGTAGTCGGGCGGGACGCTTTGCGCGTAGCTCTTGCTCACCTCGATCGCGTAACCGAAGGGGCTCGCGTACTTCACCTTGAGCGTCTTGATACCGGTGCGCTCGCGTTCGCGCTGCTCGAGCTCCGATAGCCTGGTACGGGCGTCGCCGCGCAGCGCAACGCATTCCGCGAGCTCCGCGCTCGCCTCGGGCCGGATCACTCCGCCGTCGGTGATCTGCGCGGGCGGCTCCTCGACCAGGGTGCGCCGAAGGTCGTCGAGCATTTCGCCGAAGTCGCCGATGCGTTCGAAGAGCGGCGCCAGTGGCGGGAACGCGAGCTGGCGCAGCGGCCGCAGCGTCTCAAGCGTTCGCCGCAGCGACGCCAGATCGCGCGGGGTCGTGCGGCGAAAACGGATCTTCTGCGCGATGCGTTCGAGGTCGAACGCGCCGCGGAGGACTTCGCGGATCGCGCCGCGCCGTGAATGCTCGTCCAGCAATGCCTCGATTACGTCGTGCCGCGCAGCGATTCGCTCGGCGTCGACGAGCGGCGCGAGGATCCAGCGCGCGAGCATGCGGGACCCCATGGACGTAGCGCACATGTCCAGCGTCGCGAGCAGCGTGGCGCGCGGATTCTGCCCTTGGGCTTGCGTGAGCTCCAGATGCTTGCGCGTCGCGGCGTCGATCGCGAGGAACTGCCGGCGCCGATAGAGCTGCGGTTCGCTCAGGCCGCGCTCGCCGTTGGTGACGCCGGTGCGGCTCACGAAGGCGCCGAGCGCCTCGAGGGCGCGATGTACGGCCAGCGACTCGCCGATCGAGAAGCCCAAGAGCGCGGTGCGCTCGCGTGCGTCCACCAGGCTTACTGCGGGCGTCGTCAGCCGAACGCCGCTTCCCTCGAGCGACGCGGAGAGAACCGCGCGCAGGTCGGCAGGGACGTCGGCGACGATTTCGGCGGGTCCGATGCGCGTCAACTCCGCGAGAAGCTCGTCGTACGCACTCTCGCCTTCGATCGCGGTCGCGGCCGAGTATCCGGTCGAAACATCAGCGTACGCGAGCGCGAACGTCTCGCCCGATGCGGCGATCGCGGCGAGGTAATTGTTCTGCTTGCCATCGAGGAACTGCTCCTCGATCAGCGTTCCCGGCGTCACGAGGCGCACGACGTCGCGGCGCACGAGCCGGTTGGCCTGCGGAACCTCCAGCTGCTCGGCGAGCGCGACGACGAAGCGCTGCGCGACGAGGCGCGCGAGGTACTGCGACAGCGCGTGGTGCGGCACGCCCGCCATCGCTATGCGCTTTCCGGCCCCGGCCTCTTTGCTGGTCAGCGCGATCTGCAAGGCTCGCGCGACGACCTCGGCGTCCTCGCCGTACGCCTCGTAGAAGTCTCCGACGCGGGAGAGCAGGATCGCCTCGGGGTGCTTCGACTTCATCCCGAAGTACTGCTCGAGCATCGGCGAGTACTTCGGCCCTGACGCCTTCACCGCCGCAGCGGCTGCAGGTCGAGCGCCGTCAAGTCTATGTGGGCGGCTTGCGCCGCGGTAGCCGGATCCTCAAAGCGCTCCGCGCAACCCACGATTCTCCCCACGCAGCCCCACACGTGACCACTTTCGACGGCGACGTCGAGCCACGGCGTCTGCGCGCCGTAGGCGCGCGGCTTCGGCGCCACGACCGTGACGTTGTCGGGCGTCTTGGCGGTCAGTTTGCTCGCGTCTTTCTTCGACTCGCCCGCGATCAGCGCCCGAACGACGCCGCCGACTTTGCTCTCGTGATAGGCGCGCGTAACGCGGTTCTGCGCTTCGACGAGCCGTTCGAAGCGCGCGAACACGACGTCTTTCGGCAGCTGTTCCCATCGCGCCGCGGGAGTGCCGCGCCGCGTCGAGTAGATGAACGTGAAGGCGTTGGCGAAGACGCCCGTGCGCACGTAGTTCAGCGTGGCTTCGAAGTCGGCTTCCGTCTCCCCAGGGAAGCCGACGATGATGTCGGTCGTGATCGCGCAGCCGGGGATCCGGCTGCGCAGCGCCCGCACCTTCTCGTCGAAGCCGGCTAACGTGTACTTGCGATTCATTCGCCGCAGCAGAACGTCGCTCGCCGACTGGAGCGGCAGGTGGATCCGCGGATTGAGCTGCGCGATGCCGCCCAGATCCTCGACGATCTTCTCGGTGAAGTCTTTGGGATGGGGCGAGATGAACGTCAGCCGCTCGAGCGAGGGCAGCCGCGCGACGTCGCGGCAGAGGTCGCCGAAATCCGCCCCAGCCGCGTCGCGCCACGCGTTGACCGTCTGCCCGACGAGGACGATCTCGCGCGCGCCGCGCGCCACCCGCTCCTCGGCCTCGGCAAGGATGCCGGTTCTCGGGCGATGATCGAAGCGGCCGCGCACGTGCGGCACGATGCAAAACGTGCAGTAGTACGAGCAGCCTCGCTGTACCGTGACGAAGGCGCGCAGGTGCGAGAACTCGCCCGTCACGGCGTCGGCCGTCCCGCCCATGGCGAAGCGCAACATCTCGGCGCCCATGTCATCCTGAGGGCGAGTGTCTCGAAGGGCGAGGGACCAGGCCGCGAGCTGATCGCCTAGCCGTACGAGCTCCTTTGTGCCGAAGACGGCGTCGACGTGCGGCGCGAGCGTCTGCATCCGATCGCGGTCTTGCTCGGCCAGGCATCCCGTAACGACGAGCCGCATGGAAGGATCGCGACGCTTGAGGGCGTTGAAATGATTCATGCGTCCGTACGCGCGGCGCTCCGCGCTGTCGCGTACGGTGCACGTGTTGAGAACCACGACGTTGGCGTCTTCGGCCGCGCGCGCTACGCTGTATCCCGCATCGACCGCGCGCTCGGCGATATACCGCGAGTCGGCCTCATTCATCTGACACCCGAAGGTCTCGATGTAAATGCTGGGCATGTCTTTGGATTGCGCAGTTCGCTCGACGCCTCGGCCGTTCCGGCCCGGGTCTCGCTCGGTCTTCCTGCGAAGTGAGCCGGGTGCACGAGCTCGAGAAGCCTCGAACCGACGGGGCGCTCCGGCCCGCCACGGTCGCGATCGTGGGACGGCCGAACGTGGGCAAAAGCGCGCTTTTCAACCGCCTGATCGGCCGGCGCGTGGCGATCGTCGAGGACACTCCAGGCGTGACGCGCGATCGTTTGTACGCGCTCTGCGACTGGCGCGGCCGCGTCTTCAGCTTGGTCGATACCGCCGGGATCGACCCGACCGCCGCCGTGGCCCACGGCGCCGCGCTCGCCGAGGCGACTCGCCGGCAGGCCGAGGCCGCTGCGGAAGAGGCCGACGTCGTGCTCATGGTCGTGGACGCGCAAACCGGGCTGCATGCCCTCGACGACGACGTCGCGCGCATACTGCGGCACAAGCGCCGGCCGATCGTGCTGGTCGCCAACAAGGCGGAAGGCGAGAGCGCCGCGGCGAGCGTCCCAGCCGAATTCGCGCGGCTAGGCTTCGGCGAGCCGGTTGCGGTTTCGGCTATCCATGGCGAGGGGACGGGAGATCTGCTCGACCGCATCGTCGACCTCTTGCCCGAGAGCGCCGAGGCGCCGGCGGAGGGCGAGCTCGCGTTGGCGGTGATTGGACGGCCGAACGTGGGCAAGAGCTCTCTGGTCAACGCGCTCCTCGGCGAGGAACGCGCGTTGGTCTCCGCGGCGCCGGGCACGACGCGCGACGCGATCGACACGCAGTTCGAGTGGCACGGGCGTCCCTTTCGGCTGGTGGACACCGCGGGCGTGCGCAAGAAGCCCGAAGCGCACGGCGCGATCGAATATTACGCCGCGCTCCGCTCGCTGGGTGCGATCGCGCGCTGCGACGTCGCGCTCCTCGTCTTCGATGCGATGAGCGGCATATTGGCACAGGACCGCCGGCTGGCCGGCATCGCGATCGAAGAGCGCAAGGCGCTCGTCGTCGTCGGCAATAAGTGGGATCTCGTGCGCGAGCAGCGCGGCGACTTCAATCAGGCCGAGTTGGCAGAGGCCGTGCGCGAGGCCATCCCGTTCGCATCCTTCGCGCCGATCACGTTCTTATCGGCCAAGACGCACCGCCGTTTGGGAAGCCTGATGCCGGTCGTTGCCCACGTGGCGGAAAATCTCGACCGGCGGATGCCCACGCCGCAGCTCAACACGATCGTCCGCGACGCCGTCATCGCCCACCCGCCTTCTACGGTGAGCGGTCGCGTCCTGCGAATCTACTATGCGTCGCAGCCGGCGACGCATCCGCCGATCGTGGTGCTACACTGCAACGATCCCGATCTCGTGCAAGCACACTATCAACGCTTCTTGGAGAACGTCATCCGCCGGCACTACGACTTCGAAGGCGTTCCACTGACGCTGCGCTTCGTCGCCCGTCGCGAGCGCGGGGACGGCTAAGTGAGCGACATCGGGCTCTCGCAATCGGTCGCGATCGGGATCCTCCTGACCGTGATCGCGATCGTCGTCGCCACCTTCATCGGCGCGTTCCTGATCGGCTCGATTCCGTTCGGCTACATCATCGGCCGGCTATTCTATCGCACCGACATCCGCGCGCAGGGTTCGGGCAACATCGGCGCGATGAACGCGCTGCGGACGCTCGGAGCGGCCGGCGCGATCGCGGTGCTCCTGCTCGACGCGCTCAAAGGCTTCGGACCGACCCTCTGGGCCGAGAGCTTCTTTCGCGGGCATCTCGACATGGAGAACTTTCCGCCGTCGGACCAGCTGATGGGCAGCCTCGTCGCCGCGGGTACGGTCCTCGGCCACTGTTTCTCGCCGTGGCTGCGATTCCGCGGCGGCAAGGGAGTGGCGACCTCGTTCGGCGCCGTGTTCGCGCTGTGTTGGCCTGCGGGAATCTTCGCAGTTGGCGGGTGGATCGCCGGCGCTGCCTTGACGCGGTACTCCTCGTTCGGCTCGCTGCTGGGCAGCGCCCTCGCGCCGATCGCGATCTACGGCTTCACGCGCTCGGTCCCGGAAACGGCGTACGGCCTCCTGGCGGCAATCATTATCTTCGTCCGCCATCGCGACAACATCGCTCGCTTATGGGCTGGGACGGAGAGTCCCATCGGCAAGGGCTCGCCTTCCCGCGGCCCGTACTCTCAGCACCCATGATTTCCTCAAACGATCTGCGCAACGGCGTGACCATCGTCGTGGACGGTCAGCTCTGGACCGTCATCGAGTTTCTGCACGTCAAGCCGGGCAAGGGATCGGCCTTCGTGCGGACGCGGCTGAAGAACGTCAAGACCGGCACGACGCTGGAGCGCACGTTTCGCGCGGGCGAGAAACTCGAACGCGCGATGGTGGACAACCGCGAGATGCAGATGCTCTACAACGACGCCGACGGCTATCATTTCATGGACCAGCAGACGTTCGAGAACGTGACGCTTCAGCGCGACCTGATCGGCGATCCCGCGGATTTCTTGAAGGACGGCATGGTGGTGGACGTGCAGTTGCACGACGGCACACCCATCGGCGTCGACCTGCCGGCGCACGTCGAGCTGAAGATCGTAGAGACCGACCCCGGCTTCCGCGGCGACACCGCCACGAACACGACCAAGCCGGCTCGCCTCGAAACGGGGGCGACCGTCAACGTTCCGCTCTTCGTCGAGACCGGAGACGTCATCCGCATCGACACGCGCGATCGCCGGTACATCGGACGATCGAACTAAGCCACCTCCGCTTCCCGTTAGAGCTCTTCTTCGCCGCGTTCGCGGCAAGCGTCTTCGGTTCCATGGTCGGGCTCGGCGGTGGCTTCGTCCTGGTCCCAATTCTCCGCTTGTTGCTCGGTTTTTCACCCGCCGACGCGGCCGGCACGTCGCTCGTTTTGATCGTCGCCAACAGCGCAAGCGGTACGTTCACCTACCTGCTCCACCAGCGCGTCCACTTGAAGATCGGGCTGCTGATCGCGCTCGGCGGGCTGCCCAGCAGCATCCTCGGCGCGGTGCTGTCGCTGCATATTCCCGCCCGCATCTTCGACGTGCTGCTCGCGATCTTGCTGATCGGCGTGGCCGTCGACATGGCGTGGAACGCCGAGCGGCGCATGGCAGGACGGCCGGAGCCGCACCGCATTCACGAGATCAAAGGCATGTCGTACCGCGCCGCGCTCGGTCTCGGCTTTATCGTAGGAATATTCCTGAGTCTGTTCGGCCTGGGCGGCGGAATCATTTTAGTGCCGGCGTTCCTGTATTTTTCGGAGCTGCCGGCCCACGCGATCAGCGCGACATCCCAATTCGCAATCCTGCTCGCCTCGCCGCCGGGCTTGATCACGCATATCCTCCAGCGCGACGTCGTCGTATCCGACGTCGCGCCGCTCGTAGCCGGCGGCCTCCTGGGCGGCCCGATCGGCGCGCGGCTCTCGCTCCGGCTGCCGTCGCCGCAGCTCTTGATCGTCGTCGCGATCGCGCTCGTGATCGCCGCCGTCACACTCGTGTGGCGACAATTGTAGCGTAACCGCGCTGTCACCTCAGCGCGGCGCGGTCATCTCTTTCGGAACGACGATGCGGTCGTATTCTGCCTCGGTCACGTGTCCGAGCGTGAGAGCCGCGCTCTTGAGGGTCGTCTTCTCACGATGGGCCTTCTTGGCAATCTCGGCGGCCTTGTCGTAACCGATGTGCGGCGAGAGAGCGGTAACGACCATCAGGGACTCGTCGAGGTAGCGTTTGATCTGCTCCTCGTTGGCCCGGAGACCCTCGACGGCGTGCTCGCGGAACATCGTGCATGCGTCGCGTAGCAGCGTCGTCGAGTGCAGAAAATTGTAGATCATCACTGGGTTGAAGACGTTGAGCTCGAAGTTGCCTTGCGACGCGCCGAAGCTGACCGCG
This sequence comes from Vulcanimicrobiota bacterium, assembly GCA_963752825.1. Classification (GTDB taxonomy): domain Bacteria; phylum Vulcanimicrobiota; class Vulcanimicrobiia; order Vulcanimicrobiales; family Vulcanimicrobiaceae; genus Cybelea. Next base: position 3,030,531 of record CAVVZF010000001.1, read on the forward strand.
AGGTCGTTTCCGTAGACCTGCACGCATACCATCGTCATCGCTTCCGATTGCGTCGGGTTGACCTTCCCCGGCATGATCGAGCTGCCCGGCTCGTTCTCCGGAAGCACGAGTTCGCCGATTCCCGCGCGCGGCCCGGAGGCGAGCCAACGGATGTCGTTCGCGATCTTCATCAGCGCCGCGGCGAGCATCTTGAGCGCGCCCGAGGCGAAGACGAAGTCGTCGTGCGACGCGAGCGCCGTGAATTTATTCGGGTGCGAACGGAACGGAAGACCCGTCAGCTCCGCGATCTTGCGCGCCGTCCGCTCGCCGAACTCCGGATGCGCGTTCAGCCCCGTCCCGACGGCAGTCCCCCCGATCGCGAGGTCATACAGCGGGTCTGAAGCCTCCTTACACGCCTTGATCGCGCGGTCCAACTGCGTGACGTAGCCGGAGAACTCTTGCCCGAGGGTGAGCGGAGTCGCGTCTTGCAGGTGCGTCCGTCCGACCTTGACGATGCGAGTCCAGGCCTTCGCCTTCTCGTTCAGCGCGTCGCGCAGAGCCTGCACCGCCGGGAGCATCTCCGCCATGCCCTCCGCTCCGGCGACGTGCATCGCAGTGGGAAACGTGTCATTGGACGACTGGGACATGTTCACGTGATCGTTGGGATGCACGGGCTTCTTCGAGCCCATCTCGCCGCCCGCGAGCTCGATGGCGCGGTTCGAGATCACCTCGTTGACGTTCATGTTCGTCTGCGTGCCCGAACCCGTCTGCCACACGCGCAACGGAAAATGAGCGTCCAGCTTCCCCTCGACGACGTCGTCCGCCGCCGCGACGATCAGCCGCGTTCGCTCCGCATCGAGTTTCCCGAGCTCCTGATTGACGAGCGCCGCGGCCTTCTTGAGCACCGCCATCGCGTGGACGACCTGTTTCGGCATGACGTCGCGGGGCCACGCGCCATCGCCGATGTCGAAGTGCACGAGCGAACGCGCTGCCTGCGCGCCGTAATACTTGTCGGCGGGGACGTCGATCTTGCCCATCGAGTCGGACTCGACGCGCGTGGCTGCTTTCTCGGCCATCTTCATACTATCCACCTTTTCGGGCGGCGCGCAGTACGTCAATTGTCGTTCCCGCGGCGCGCATCTCGACGATCTCGTAGATCGTCAGTGGATAGCGGGCATCGAAGCCGCGCTTGTTGCAGCGCGGACAGCTCGCCGCCTTACGCGGCCGGTTGCGACGTAGCGCCTCGAAGGAGCACCTTTCGCAGCGAAGGATGTAGCGCTTACTCGATTCGTTGTTCGGAGCGACGCTCCCAAGATCGTGGTAGATCGACTCCAAGCCGCAGTCGTGCAGCTTCCGCTTGAAGCGAGCGCCGTGGCCGGTGTCGCGGAATTTGGCGTAGCACCATGCGTGCACCATCTCGTGAAGCAGCGTGTCCGTCAGCGCCTCGGGATGCTGCTTGAAATGCTTGGGTGAGAGCTCGATCAGCATCGGCCGGGCGCCGTACGTGATTCGGCCCGCCGAATTCGAAAAGCGCGCGTTGTAGCGGATCCGGGAGTCGGGCACTTCGCCATTGAAATACTGATAGTTCAAGCGCGCGAAGAGCAACTGCAGGTCGGCTTCGGTATGCAACACGCTAAAAGATTTCATTCGCCGCGCGTCTAACCGGTTCTTCGTGCCGTCAGAAGCCTCCGGGGGATTGCCTCCTCGAATCTACGTTCCGATCGTCGTAGTGATCGGAGCGATTTTTCTGTGTACGATGGCGTATCTCGTCGCCGTCGGATTCGGCGTCACCGGGTCCGTGTTCGGTAAGGTCGCCCCCCCGCAAGGCGCCGCGACCGCGCAGCGGCAGGGTTCGCAGGATGCCGTCGAGGGCGGTCCGCCGGCTCCCGTCATGGCGGCGTTGCAGACGCTGCGCCGGCGGATCACGGAGCACCCAAACGACGACGTCGCGCTCACGCAGCTGGGCGACATGTATCTTGCCGCGAACAAATTCGACCAGGCGATTCCGCTCTACGAGCGCGCGCTGCGCGCAAACCCCCACAACGTCGCGGCGCAGACGGGCCTCGCTCAGGCGCGCGAGGCGCTCGGCAAGTGAACCTCTACATCTCGTGCGACATGGAGGGAACGGCCGGAGTCTGTTCCTGGAAGCAAGTCGATCCCAGCGACGCGCACGAGTATCCCGTCTTCCGACGCTACATGACGCGCGAGGTGCGCGCGGCGATCGAGGGGGCGCGCGAGGCGGGAGCCCGCGGCGTCCTCGTCAACGACTCGCACTGGGCGATGCGAAATCTCCTCTTCGACGAGCTGCCCGACGACGACGATCTGCGTGTCATCTCGGGCTCCCCCAAGCCATGGAGCATGGCGGCGGGTATCGATTCCGGCGTCGACGCGGCGTTCTTCACCGGCTATCACGCGAAGGCCGGCGACGCGGCGACGCTCGCGCACACCTATTCCGACGCCGTCTATTCCGTGAGCCTCAACGGCACGCTCTGCAGCGAGGCGCTGCTGAACGCCGCGCTCGCGGGCACCTTCGGCGTTCCGGTCGTTCTGATCACGGGGGACCGCACGATCGTCGAGGAGACGACGAAAGCGCTGCCGTGGACCGTGGGCGTGGCCGTAAAAGACGCCATCGGCTACACGTCCGTCAACTCGATGACGCCGCAGGACGCGCAGGCCGCGATCCGAGCCGGTGCGCGCGAGGCGGTCGGACGTGTCGACCGGGCTTTGCCGTTTCGCTTCGAACCGCCGTTCGAGCTGACGATCGAGACGGCACACGTCGAGCACGCCGATTTCATCGAGCTCATGCCGGGGTTCCTGCGAGTCGGAGGGCGCGCGGTGCGGTTCGCGAGCGCCGAATACGTCGGTGTCTTCGAAGCTTTCGTCGCGGCGACGCGCATCGCCGCGGCGGCCGATCCGATCGCCTGACGCGATGCGGCTCTACATCTCGAGCGACATGGAGGGCGTCGCGGGCGTCTGCGCCTGGGAGCAGGTCGATGCCCGCACGCCGCATCCCGACTACTCGATCTACCGGCGCTACTACGCGCAAGAGGTGCGCAGCGCCATCGAGGGCGCGCGCGCCGGCGGCGCGACCGGCGTTCTCGTCAACGACGGACACGGACCGATGCGCAATTTGCTGCTCGACGATCTACCCGAGGACGTCCGCATCGTATTCGGAAACCGCAAGCCGTTTTCGATGGTGCAGGATGCCGACGGCGGTTTCGGCGGAGCGTTCTTCGTCGGGTATCACGGCGCGGCTGGAGCCGCCGACGCCGTGCTGTGCCACACGTACACGCCGTCGGTCATCTACGAGGTGCGGCTCAACGGCGTGCCCTGCAGCGAGGCGACGATCAACGCCGCGCTGCTCGGCTATCACGGGGTTTCGCTGCTGCTCGTGTCCGGCGACCGGACGACGGTCGATGAGGTTCGCAAGCAGATGCCCTGGGTTCGCGGCGTCGCGGTTAAGGACTCGATCGGCAACCGCGCCGCCGCCTCGATGACGCCGGCGGCTGCGAGCCGCGCGATTCGCGGCGCAGCCGAAAACGCGGTGCGCGACGCCCCGAGCGCCAAGCTCTTCCGCTTCGAACCACCGATCGCGCTGGACGTGCAGCTGGTCCGCGCCGCGCAGGCGCACCTCGTCGCGACGATCCCGAGCTTCGAACGCACGGGCTCGCGCAGCGTTCGCTTCGTGCACGACGACTTCGCCGTCGTTTTCAAAGCGTTCGTCGCTACCTGGCGCCTCGGCTCCCAAGCCTAATTCCGGCGACGGATGACTTCACGAGACCGTAATGCGCGGAGAGACTCGTAGCCCCGCAGCGAGGCGCGCGACTTTTCCGCAAAAGACAGGATGTCGTATTCCTTTGGTGTTGCGGAAAGCGCGCGAGCAGGAGCCCACACGGATGTGGGCGACGAGCGTCCGACGACGGGCTCAGGATGACACCGAGAGGAGTTACGACGCCCTAGCCGGGGCTCCGAGCGCGAGGGCGATTTCGACGACGTCGTCTTCGCTCAGCGACAGCCGGCGCATAGCCGACTCGTAAAGCTCGATCGTCTCTTCGCTCTTGCTCGAGGCGGCGCGCTCCTCGCGCATACGTTTGACCTCGTCGGTGACTCGGTGCGCGAGCTCGGAGCTCGGCTCGACGCCCGCCTGCGCGAGGCGCCGGTGCTGACGGCGCAGCGTGTCTTCGACCAGCGCGGCGCCGGTGTGTTTGCCGAAGACCCAGCTCGTCGCACCGCCGACGAGGTCCGCGGGAACGGCCTCGTACATGCGGCGGTCGATCAGCATCGCTTGCGTGTGGATGCCGGACTCGTGCGCGAACACTTTCGAACCGACGATGGGCTCGTGCTGCTGCAGCGGTATCCCGCTCATCCGCTCCATGAAGCGCGCGAGATCGCGCAGCTTGCCGTAGTTGAAGCCGGGCAACTCGATGCCGTACAGCACGCGGAGCGCTACGACGAACTCGTGAAGCTTGACGTTTCCGGCGCGCTCGCCGTAACCGTTGGCGGTAACGGAGATCACCTTGAAACCGCAGGACGTTGCGACGATGGCGTTGATCGTGCCGAGGCCGTAGTCGTTGTGGAGGTGGGCGACGATCGGAAGTCCGGCGGCCAGCGCGGCGACGATGCGCGAGCAGTACCAGCGCGTGGCTTCGGGCGTGAGCGTTCCGACGGTGTCGGGCCAGGCTGGACGAGTGCCTCCGGCGTCGAGGCCGGCCTTGAAATACTCGATGAAGTACTCGACGTCGCCGCGACTGCCGTCCTCGGCGCCGAACTCGACGCGTTCGACCCCGCACTCGCGCGCGTGGCGTATCGCGGCGCACTGCAGCCGGATGTTCGCGGCGCGATAGAACGATAGGGGCAGATCGAGCCATTCTCGCTCGTCGCGTCCCTCGTAGCGGAGCAGCGTCTTACCGATCTTGTACTTGAGGTGCAGATCGCTGCCGCTCGTGAAGATGAAGAACGTTACGTCGCGCGGCTCCACGCCGACCTCGCGCAGGGTGCGCACGGTTACGTCGATGTCGTTACGGTTGCTGCGGCACATCACCACGATCTCGACGTCGCCGAGCTGCCCGCGGCGCTTTGCGTCCATCACGAGCTGGAGCGTGCGGCAATCCCCTTGGGACGCGGCCGGGAAGCCGACGCTCATCACGTGCACGCCGATGTCGGCCAGCGCCTTGGCGATCTCGAGCTTCTGCTCCGGCGTGTAGCAGACGCCGGGCATCTGCTCGCCATCGCGCAGCGTCTCGTCGTAGATCCGGATCTCCGCCGGGTCGGGAAAGCGCACCCTGTCGGTGAATTCCTTCGGGTCCCGGATCAGACGTTCGATCGGCTCGCGCAGCATAAAAGAGCGTTCTACATAGAGCGGGTTATCTCTTGGTAGCCGCTTCCTCGCCTTCGCGCTCGCCGAATCGGAGCTCCGCGGTGTCGCGTGGAAAGAGCAGCTCGAGCGTCCAGTCGAACGCCACCCGCAGCTTGCGGTCGAGCCCCGGCAGGCGCAGCAAGTAGTACGTGCGCCAGAAGAACCATGCGATGAAGCCGGTGATCACGACGTTCCCGGGCAGCTGCGCGACCGCCTTGCGGCCACCGAGCGCCGCCATCATGCCGAGCGCGCGATAACGAAACGGCTTGGTGCGTTCGCCGCGAAGAACCGCGACGATGTTGTCTGCAAGCAGCGGCCCCTCGCGAATCGCGTGCTGCGCCGTCATGGGAAAGACGCCGCCGGAGCCGTCCGGAATCGCGGCGCAATCGCCGAGGGCCCACACGTCGTCGAATCCTCGGACGCGCATGTCGCGCTCCGTGTTCACCGCGCCGCGCTTGGTCGTCGGCAACGCGATCGATGCGATCGTTGGCGAAGGCTTTACGCCGGCGCTCCAGACGATCGTCTCCGACTCGATGCGGCGTCCGCTCTGCAACGTCAGGCCGCGTTCGTCGGCGCTCGCGACGCCGTCGCCGAGGAGCACCTCGACGCCCCTGCGCTCGAGCACGCGGCGCGAGTACTCGCCCATCTTCGGCGGTAGGCCGGCCAGCAGCGACGGGCCCGCCTCGACGAGGATCATTCTCACCTCGTCGACGCGCAGTTTCTTGTAGAAACGCAAGACGCTGCGGAAGAGCTCGACGATCTCGCCGGCGGTTTCGACCCCGGTGAACCCTCCGCCGACGACGGCGAGCGTCAGGAGCCGGCGGCGCCGCGCGTCGTCGGCAACCGTGTCCGCGAGCTCCAGGAGCCAGACTAAGTGGTTGCGGAGCGCGTCCGCGTCCTCGAGCCGCTTGAGCGGCCACGTATACTCCGCGATGCCCGGCAGGCCGAACGTGGATGTCGACGAGCCGAGCGCCAGAACCAGGTGATCGTACCGTTGGATGATCCGGGTGCCCGTCAGCACGTGATGGTACGTGACCTCTCGCCGCCCGACGTCGACCGTGTCGACGTCGGCGAGCACGAATCGCGTCCGCGCAAGCTGCTCGCGTATCGGGGTGACGACGTGACGCACCTCGAGCTCGCCGGACGTCACCTCCGGCAGCATCGGCGTGAAGAGGCTATAGTTGTCGCGGCTGAGGAGCACGATCTCCGCTTCGCCGGCGCGCAGGCGCCGCTCGAGCCGTCGCGCGACCGCGATGCCCGCGAAACCTCCGCCCACGATCACGATGACCGGCACGCGACGCGGTTGAAGAGAAGCTCGTGCAATACCTGCCCCCATCGTCCGGCCAGGAACCCGAATCTCCGGCGCCCGCGCGGCGGCGCGCGAGCGGCGGCATCGGCGCGGTTCTCGCGGCGATGCTCGCGTTCGTCCTGAAGTTCAAGTTTCTGCTGTTCTTCGGCGCCAAGCTTATCGGCGTGAGCTGGACCTTCTTGCTCTCGCTGTGGATCTACGTCGTGATCTTCGGCTGGAAGCTGGCGGTCGTCGTGATGCTGGTGCTGCTCGCTCACGAGCTCGGGCACTACTTCGCGTTTCGCGCATATGGATTGCCGGCGCGCCTGCCCGCCTTCGTCCCGATGCTCGGGGCGTTCACCGCCGGCGCACCGCCCGAGGATCTCGAGCAGGACGCGTACATCGCGCTGGCCGGACCTCTCACCGGGCTCGGGCTCGCGGCCGTTTGCTACGTGCTCGGACAGGCCGAGCACGACCGCTTCTGGTACGCGTGCGCCGATCTGTCCGCGTTTTTGAATCTGTTCAACATGATCCCGATGCCGCCGTTCGACGGCGGACGCATCATCGGAGCCCTATGGCCGCCGCTCTGGATCGTGGGATTCGCGCTCTTCGTGGCGTTCGCGGTCTTCTTCCACGTCCCGATCCTGTTCGTCGCGATCATCGGCCTGTTGGGACTGCCGGCGATGCTGGCCGCGTGGCGGGGTCACGTCGATCCGCGCGCGGAACGCATGACGTTCGCCGCGCGCCTGCGCGTCAGCGTGTGGTATCTCGCGACGCTGCTGGGCCTCTTCTTCGTCATGGCGCAAGCGCATCTGATCGCGACGCCAGGCGCGGCGGCGACCACGGCGTGGTGAGGCGCCGATGGCTGTTGCTTGCGGCCTGCGTCGCGATCGCGATCGCCGTGTTGGCCGCGCGGCCCGTCCGCACGCCCGGCCCGCTCGCGCGCGATTTTGAGGCGTACTGGTCCGCCGGTATCGCACGCGACGCGGGCGCCGATCCGTACGGACGAGCGATTTGGAACGGCGAGCGGCGCATCCGCGGCGTCGATGCGACGCGCGACGAACTGCTGCCGTTCGTCGGGCCGCCCGCCACGCTGCTCGTCTGGGGAATCGCCGCGCGATGGTCCTACGCCGCGGGGACGCGCGTGTGGTGGGCCGTGCTCGCGATCGCGCTGCTCGCGCTGGTCGTCGCCGTCCTCCGCGGCGCGCGCGCACAGCGTGAGCCCACGACCTTTTTCGGCGCCGTTTTGCTGGCGATTGCGTTCGCGCCGATTTCCAGCGATCTCGCACTCGGGCAGCTCGCGCTACCCGCGTTCGCGGGCGCGTGCGCGCTGGTCGCCCTCGCGGATCGCTCTCTCGTGGCGACCGTCGCGTGTGCGTGCGTCGCCTTCACGCAGCCCAACGCGGCGCTGGGGCTGCTCTCGCAGCTCGGCCGCAACCGCGTGACGCTCGCGCTGATCGGGGGCCTGATCGCCACGTACGCGCTCGGCGCGCTCGCCGCGAGCTGGGCGTGGCCGATCGCGTACGCGCGCCTGCTCGCGGCGCACGCGGCGGCGGAACGCCTCGACGCGATACAGTTCAGCCCGGCGTCGATCGCCCACGGTCTCGGCGCCAATCCAATCGCTGCGACCGCTGCCGGCGCGGCCGTGGCGGCGATCGCGCTGGCCGCCGGGGTCGCGATCGCGCTGCGCGTTCGCGATCGCTTCGCAGGCTTCGCCGCGGTTTCGGCGCTCGCGCCGTTCGTCGCGAGCTTCGTCCACGAACACGATCTAGTCGTCGCGTACGCGGCGGCGCTGTGGTGCGCGCTGCGCGCGCGCGCCGGCGCACGCACGCTGGCGCTGACGGGCACGCTGCTGGTCTGCGTCGACTGGCTGGGCCTCGCGCAGCGCCCGACGGGAATCGTGCAGTCGCTTCTCCTTGCGACCGCGGCGTTTGCGGCCTTCGTCGCACTCGGCGAAGGCGCCGACCTGCGCAGCGCGATGCCGACGGGAATCGCGGTCGCGGCGCTCTTCACGGTCGCGGCGTTCGTCGCCGTGCGCCATCCCATGCCGATCTGGCCCGACGCGCTCGGAGATTTTCACGCGCCGCTCCGCGCTTCGCCGGCGACGGTGTGGCTCGCCGAGCAACGCGACAGCGGTCTGCTCGCCGCCGTCCCCGCGTGGTCGCTGCTGCGCTCGCTCCCGCTGTTAGGCTGCGTCCTGCTGGCAGCGTCTATATATCGACGTTCATCATGTTATCGAACGGCGTGATCGCGTTCGGATGAAAGTTCTTTAGGTCACTGTTGTGGGCGAAGATATCCTCGCGCAGCGCCGTGACGATCGTCGGAACGTCTTTGACTAGCTCTCGCTGGATCACGAGCTGGTCGCCGTTTCGCTGCGCTTGATCGTAGTGCGTGAAGAGCGCGTCGATCGCGACTTGGGCGCGAGGGTTGCACCAGCGCAGATCGTTCTGGCCGTTGGGCGGGAACGAGTGGCAAGAGTAAATCGCCGATACGTCGCCGATCGCGTCGTTGAGCCACGCGAAGCCGACGATGTCCCACTTGTTGCCGTAGATGATGCCGCCCTGCTGCAGCGGAGCGAACATCAGCGCGGTGGGATAGTGGCGAACGGAGATGTCGACGCCGATCTGCTTCCACCACGTTCGCTCGAGCTCGATGCCCTCGTCAACGTCCGGCGATCCTGCGGTCGCGGCGTAGTCGAGCGAGAGCCGCACGCCGTTTTTCGCGCGGATTCCGTCCGGACCGCGCACCCATCCGTCCTTATCGAGCAGCGCGTTGGCCTGCGCGATGTCGAACGGTACCGGTGGGATCGATGTCACCGCGTACGGCGCGTTCTTCGGCGTCGTCACGTCCTGCAGAATTCCCACGCCGCGGCCGATCTTGTCGATCAGCGTCTTGCGGTCGATCGCCAGCCGCATCGCCTGGCGCACGACCGGGTCGCTGACGGCGGGATGCTGGATGTTGAAGTCGAGATGATTGTAGAAATAGCTCGGCTGGCGGAGGACCGTGATGCCGGAAACCGCCTGCACGCGCGACAGATAGTTGCCCGGCACGAGGTGCCACATGTCGAGCTCGTGCGACTGGAGCTGCGCGAGCACCGTGTTGCGGTCCGGAACGATCTTGAAGATCACTTCCTTGAGCCGCGGCTGACCGCGCCAGTAGAGCGGATTGGGAACGAGCACGACGTCCTGCGCGCGTTCCCAGCGCACATACTTAAACGGCCCAATGCCCACCGGAAGCGAGTTATAGGCAACGTGATTAATGTTCGGATACTGCGCCAGCAGATGCTTCGGAAGGAGGCACGGGTTGGCGCCCGCGCTCGAGAAGAACACTACCACGAACGGCGAGAAAGGCGTCTTCAGGTGGTAGACGACCGTGTATTTGTCCGGCTCGTCGATCTTCGTGATGTGATCCCATCCCAGCCGGGAGACCTCGTTGTTGGCGGGATTGTTGACGACGTTGGTCGAGAATACGACGTCGTCGGCGTTAAACGGCGCTCCATCCGACCAGCGCACGCCGCGGCGCAGGTGGTACGTGATCGTCAGTCCGTCCTTGCTGACGCCGCCGTTGGCCTGGGTCGGCACCTGCGTGGCGAGCTCGGGGTAGGGGTTGTTGTGCTCGTCCCACTTGATCAGATAGGCCATCGTCATCGACGATAGGTTGCCGACGTCGGCGAACTGTCCAAAGTGCGGGTTGAGCGTGTTGACGTCGCCCGCGTCCGCGAAGCGCAACACGTGCTGCTGGGTCCACGAGTTCGTTCGCCCTCCGCTCGACAGGCCGCCGGTCTTCGTGCAGGCGCAGAGCCCGCCGAGAACGACGCAAGCCGCAACCAAGACCAATTGTGCTTTCATTGCCAACATGCTCCTAAATCGAGTAGTTCCACGGGTCCCAGAACGCCGAGATCACCGGCGACGGATCGAAGCCCTTCAGGTCGTTGTTGTACACGTAAGGGACCCTAGCGAAGTTGATGATGATCGTCGGCACGTCGTATGTCAGCTGTTGCTGCACGATGACGTAGTCGCGCTTGCGGCGTGCCTGATCGATCGTCGAGAGCGCATCGTTCATCGCCGCCGTCGCGACGCGATTGTCCCAGAACATCGCGTTCTGCCCGTGCGGCGCGAAGTTATCGCCGGAGTAGATCGGGCTGTCGTCGGGGTCGGCGGCGGCCGCCCAACTGAAACCCGCGACGTCGTAGTGACCGCCCTGAAGTATGCCGTTTGACGAATTCTCGAAGAACTGGCTGGTCGGATAGTTCTTGATGTCGGCCTGCACGCCGACCTCGCGCCACTGCCGCTGCAGCACCGTCTGCAACGCCTTTCCGTAGTTCGACTCGGTCTGCGTGCTCAGCGTGAACTCCAGCCGCTGCCCATCCTTCACGCGGATGCCATCCGGCCCGACCTTCCAGCCGTCGGCATCCAGGATCGCCCGCGCCTTCGCCGGGTCGTACGGATAGTGGGTGATATCGTTGGTATACGCCCACGACAGCTTCGGAGACTGATCGGTCTCGGCCGGGATGGCCGAGCCGTGGAGGATCTTGTCGATGATCTCCTGGCGGTCGGTCGCGTATGCCAGCGCGACGCGCACGTTGCGGTCGCTCACGATCGGATGGCGCAGGTTGAAGTCGAGGTGCGAGAAGAGAAAGGAGTCGACGCGGACGGCGACGAGCCCGTTGGCGGGATCGGCGGCGAGCGCCGCGTACTGCGGCCACTTCATCGCCGAGCCGATGGCCAGCATGTCGATCTCGTGCGTCTGCAGCTGCGTCTGCATCGTGTTCTCGTCGGGCAAGATCTTGTAGATTACCTCATTTAGCTTCGGCTTGCCGAGGTAGAAGTACGGGTTGGCCACCATCCGCACGTCCTGGCCGCGGTTCCACGCCTCGACTTTGAATGGGCCGCTGCCGATCGGCAGCGAGTTGTAGGGGGCGGTATTGAACGACCCCTTGTCGTCGTTGTATTTCGCGAGGATGTGTGCGGGAAGGATCGGCGCGTTCCCGTTCACGCTCCACAGCTGCTGCAGGTACGGCGCGTAGAGCTTCTTCATGTGAACGACCGCTACGGACGGGTCGCTGCAGTCGATGCTACCGATGCTCGAGTAGCCGTCGGTCGTCACGACGTTGTTGTGCGGGTTCATCACGACCTGCCAGGTGAACTTGAGGTCGTTGCAGGTCAGCGCCACTCCGTCTTGCCACTTTATGTTCGGTCGCAGCTTGTACTTCAGCGTCAGGCCGTCTTTGCTGACGTCGCCGTTAGCGACCGTGGGAATCTCGCGCACCGCATCCGGCACCGGGTGACCCTTCGCGTCGTAGCGGATCGTCCACGAGTAGATGAACATCGAGAGATCCAGCATCGGCGTGGCCGCGTCAAGGATCGGGTTGAGATTCTTGGGATCCGAAGCCTCGGAGAACCGGAAGACGCCGGGCTGCGTCCACGCGTGCGCCGCACCCCCGCCGCCGCCCGCCGTCGAGGTCTTCGTGCATCCGGCCAGCGCGACCACGACGATGGCCAGCGCGAACAACGCCTTGGCGTTCACGCAGACGCTCCTTCCCCCGGTTCGGCGCGCATCGTCTCGGGATCGATTCCGCGAGATTCGCAAAACGCGCGATACGCGCTCGGTGCGATCTCCGACGGTTTGATCTCGCTGCGCCCGCCCCAGAAGACGTTGGTATACGAAAAGTCGACGCCTGCCTCCCGCAGGTGCTGGTCGATGGCCGCTTTGTGCGCCAGCACGGCCGCCTTCTCCATGCCGTGTGCGACCGCCATGACGTTGACGTCGTGAAACTCGGGGCCGCCCTCGCGCCAGTATGCGTGCGTGATCACGTAATGGCGCGCCACCTCGCACCCGGCGTCGATCTCGCGTCCCGCCGGCACGGCCCAATGGAACAGGGCGTTGTAGCGCGTCGCACGCTCGTTGCCGGCCGTCGCCTTCACGTGCTCGAGGAACGTCGAGAACCGGCCGATGACGCGGACCTGCTCCAGGCTCCGGGCGACGTCCACGAACGTCTCGAAATCGACACCGGCCTCCCGGGCGCGCGCCGGCCACAGGTCGCGGACGATCTCATCCGGCGAGAATTCGCGTTTGAGCGCGACGAGGGCTCGCCATTGCAGGTCCGACAGCTCGACTATGGACGCTTCTAGCGGCCGCGCGCGCTCCGGCGCCCGCGCGCCCGGCTCGAGGCCGCGCCGGCGAACGTGCCCGACGCCCAGGGCGAACAGCATCTTGGCCGGCATCAAGCGGTAGCGCTTCGCGCCGACCGCATCGCGCAGCCAGTGCGCGTGCTTTCGCAGGGAGAAACCCTGCGGCACTTTGAGCGTCGTCCACAAGCGATAACGGCTGCCCGCCGACACGGCGTCCGTCGTGCGAATCACGACGTGTCCGGAGAAAGGATCCTCGCGGAACATGAAGTCGAAGGCCGCATCCAGCCGGGCCGGCGCGACCTCCCACGCGCACAGCGCGCCCTGAGCCAGGCTGGTCGCCAGCAGCGTCTGACGGACCCGCCGAATCGTCCCGGCCCGCAGCATGGCGACGATCCGCTCGATCACGGTCTCCACCGGGATTCCGGTGCGGGAAGCGATCTCGCCGAACGGGTCCGCTTGGAATCCCGCCAGGCGGTCCTCCGAGACGGCGAGGATCGCGGCGTTAACCGGATCCGAAATCGTCGCCGGCGTTTCGGAGATCCCGGGAATCATCGAAGCTTCAATTATATCTGAACGTCGCTGATCCCCGTCGCGTAGAGGTAGTTCTGTTCGGCGTTTTGCACACCATACAGCGCCGTGATATACGCGGATTGCGCCGTCGAGAGATTCGCCTCGGCCGTGACGACGTTGAGGATCGTCGTTGCGCCCACCTTGTACTGAGCCTGCGTCGCATCCAGCGACACTTGCGCGGAGGTGAGCTCGGAGCGGGCCTGCACGAGCGACGCGCGCGCCGAGATCAACGTCGCGAGCGCCGAGCGCACGTCGGATTCGACGGTCAGCTTCGTGCTGTTGAGCGTGGCGACCGCCTGATCGACCTGCGACGCGGCAACGGCGACGTTATAGTTGGTCACGCCCTGATCGTAGATCGGAATCGTAAGGTTCAATCCCAGGCCCTTATCGTTGGACCAGCTCGACGGGCCGGGACACGCCGATACCGGAACGACGATGTGTTTCTTTTCCTCGGTCGTGGAGAAACAGTTGATGAACTGCTTGTTCAGGTTATCGCTCGCACCGGCCGACAGCACCGGAAAACGCGCGAGCTTCGCGTAGCGTAGGTTCTCCTTGGCGGATTCCACGTTGTAGGCCGCCGATATGTAGTCCGGACGCATGACCAGCGCCCGCGCGAGCGAGGCCGAATAGTTCGGATTCGGCGCCGGAGGCTGCGACGTGACCTGCTTCGGGACGACCTCCGAATCGGCGTCGAGCCCGAGCGTCGTCGCGAACGTCGCCTGGGCGCCGATCGCGGTGCCCTGCGCCGTGACGAGCTGGCCGCGTGCCTGCGCAGTTTGGAACTGAGCGGCGGCAATATCCGACCGTGCGGCGGCGCCGTTGCGGATCTGCGCCGCGACCGAGGCCTCGTTGACCTCGAACTCTCGCACGAGCTGCGCGTCGGCCGTGACCGTCGCGTTATCTTCCAGCACGGCGTAGTACGCGGTCGCGACGTTGAACGCGAGCGTCTGCAGCTGCCGCAGCAGCGTCGCGCGACCGGCGATGTCGGCCGCCTTCGCGGAGCGAATGTTGGCGATCGTCCGGCCGCCGTCGTAGATCAGCTGCTGGACCGTGATGCCCACGGATTCGTTGGTCACCGTGGCCTGCGAATACGCCGACGGAGTCGCCAGCCCGAACGCTGCGTTTGGGACGATCGCCGGGCTGCTCGTCGGTCGCGCCGAGCCGCCGCTGGTGGACGACGTCGTGCCGTTACTGTACGACTTCGCCGTCTGCGCCGTCGCGCTAAGCCCGGGGTAGTACGCCTGCACCGAGGCGGCGTACTTGGCGTGGATCGCCGCCCACTGCGCGTTTTGCAGCGCAAAGGCCGGCGATAGGGCGACGCCGATCCGGACGGCGTCCGAAAGGGAAATGGATTGCGGCACGCCGTTCTTCGGCTTCAGCAATGCGACGTCGGGCGCCGGCGTTCCGTACGCGGGGTAGGGAATCGGCGTCCCGCTGACCGTCGGCTGCGGCATCGGCGAGGGCATCTGCACGCCCGGAACGACCTGTCCCTGATCGGGCGAGCTCTGCGCCAGGGCCGCACCCGTCATGAACGAGCCTAGCGCGAGCGCCGTGACGAGCGCTCGCGCGGGAGTCCTTCCGCGCCGCATCGTCAGTGCACCGCGCCGTTGGAGGCTGCGGAGCTGGCCCCGGTGACGGCCACGAGGCTGCCGTCTTTGAGCGCGTCGGGACGCGTCGTGATCACCATCGTGCCGGGCTGCACGCGCGGGCTGGTCACCTGCGACAGGGTATCGGTCTGCACGCCGACGCGAACCGGGACCGCCTGCGCCTTGTTATCGGCGACGATGTAGACGGCGTCTCCGTTGGGCGTTTGAGCCACGGCGCTGCGCGGGACGACAACCGCGCCAACCGCGCGCGCCTTGGTAACGGTGACGGCAACCAGCATGCCGCCGCGCAAGACGTATCCGGGGTTGTGCAGCTCGATTCGAGCGAGGTAGGAGAGGGTGCCGGACGTGGGCACCGAGTTGACCGTTTGGATGGGGGCGTGGAACGTCCGCCCCGGCAGCGACGTCGATTGGAACGTGACGGACGTGCCCGAATGCACGTAGCCGAGATCCTCGTCCGGTACGTTGACGTTGATCCAAACGGTATCGATCCGCGCAACCTGCAGCACGGGCTGCGAGGGCGAGGCGAACGCTCCCGGATCCACCAAGCGATTCGCGATCACGGCGTCGTACGGCGAGTAGAGATACGTCTGCGAGAGCTGCGTGCCGAGCACGTGCGCCTGCGCGGCGGCCGACTCGGCCTGCGCCTGTTGCGCCTTCACGTTCTGCGCGCTCACGACGTTGTTGCGCAGGCCGACGACGGCGTTATTATACGTCTGTTCGGCCTGAACGTAGTTCGCCTGGGATTGCTGCAGCTGTGTCTCCGAGACGTACCCCTGCTTGTATAATTGTTTGTTCTGATCGTAGACGAGCTTCGCGTTGGCGAGCGAAGCCTTCGCGGTCTGGAGCGTGGCCTCGTTGCCCTGCACCTGCACCGGATATCCCACGACGGCACCCTGCGCGGAGGCCGAGTATTGCGCGGCCTGCGCCTGCGCCTGAGAGAGCTGGGCCTGGAGCGTCGAGGGGTCGATGCGCGCCAGCAGCGCGCCGCGGTGCACCATGTCGCCGATGTTGACGTTGATCGCGACGATCGTGCCGCTCTGCTGGAACGCGAGCGTCGACTGCTCGAGCGGTGCGATCTGGCCGTCCAGCGTGACGTAGGTCGCGAGGTTCTGGCGCGTGGCCGCGGCGGCGTCGACCGCCAGCGGCATCTGGCCCGCCTCGGGCTTCTTCCCGCACGCGGCCAGTGCTGGAAGCGCCAGCGCCGCGGCGAGCGCCAGCAGCGTCGCCTTCCCCGACGCGTGAGCGAATCTCATGTGTAGCATCGCTTTTCTAAAATGCCGTCCTTCATAGTCTGATATACGGAGCCCAGCGGCTTTTGATTCAAAGGGTCCCGCAGGGGCGCCTGTAGCCTCACCGGGCATTACTTGTCACTAAACCTTGGCATGAGGTAATCGGCTTCAGGGCGTATCTCCCTGGTGGCATGAGCGTGAAACTCGACATCGGGCGCTCGTACAGCCTCCAGAGCCGCGTCGAGGAGTGGATGACCGCCGAGAAGGCGGGGAACAAGGGAGTCGACGTCCTCTCCACGTCGATGCTCGTTCAGCTGGTAGAGAGTGCCGCGATTCACTGCGTCGAGCCGATCTTAAAGCCCGGCCAAATTACGCTCGGCACGCACATCGACCTGGAGCACAAAAAGCCCGTCCCGGTGGGGTTTATCGTGCGCACGGAGGTCGAAGTGGTCATGCTGGACGGACCTCGCGTGAGCTTCGCCGTGCAAGTCTTTGACGAGCAAGAGGCGGTCGCCGAAGGAACCCACGAGCGGTACATCATTGAGAAGGCCAAGTTCCTAGCAAAACTGAGGGAAAAGCTGGCCTGAACCGGCTTCTACTGCAGGGGAGCCAATCGCCCCCTCCCGAAGAGGACGCCAAAGGATTGCCCTACGGGCCTACGGGCCCCGCCGGGCAAGCCTAACGTCCGAATTTAACAGCTTAGGAGGACACATTGAAGCGACTGAGCACCGGAGTCCTGACCGTGCTGCTAGCAGCCGGCCTTGGATTCAACGCAGTCGCAGCCCATCCCGCCGCATCGCATGGCAACATTGGAACCAACGCGGTAGCGCAGGACCAGGGCGCGACGGCTGCTCCTCCGGCGAACTTCGGTTCGCCGCCGTCGGGTCAGTACCCGATTCTCTACAATGACCACCACGTCTATGCCAAGCCCGACATCCTAAAGCAGGGTCGCGTGCTCGCAGCACTGGTTCGGGGCGGAACGCTTTTGATTCCGCTTCGCTCGATGTTCGAGCAAATGGGTGCGACCGTGTCGTACGACGCGGGCAGTAAGACGGTGACGGTCAGCAAGGCCGGCGCCGAGGTCAAGGTGACCGTCGGCAAGCCGGAAGTGATCATCAACGGCGAGTCGCGTCCGCTGGACGTGCCGCCGCTCATCTACCAAGGCATCATTCTCGTGCCGGTGCGCGTGATCTCGGAGGGCATGGGGGCCTACGTCCAGTGGGTACCCGATCGCCGTCTGGTCGTCGTGCGCTACATTCCGGCTACTCCGCCACCTAGCCCGCCCCCGCCGCCCCCGCCGCCCCCGCCGCCGCCGACTCCGACACCGGTTCCGGTGACGCCGCCCTACTACGACTTCTACGTCGCGGGCGACTACATCATCTCACCGAAGGTGTATAACGAGTTCGTCCCCGGCTCATCCAGCAACAACAACACGGGCGGGTTCTCGTATCGTCTCCACGGAGCGCTCGAGTTCCCGATCGCCAACCTCCCCTGGATGGTCGAAGTCGACTATCGTCAGTGGAACTGGCAGCATTTCTGCGGCGGCGCCGGTAATCCGAACTGCCTCGTGACGACGATCGGCGGCCTCGGCACGTCTTCGGTTCCCACGTTCACCGGTCGCGACTACGACTTCGACGCTCGGCTCGGGATTCGCGTCCTGAAGCCACGCATCTACATCGTTGGCGCCTACATGTGGCGTGGAAACAACTACGGCTATCCGAAGGAGAACGGGGCCGGCGTGGGACTCGAGAAGCTACCCGATCTCGATCACGTCTTCTCGTGGTATGGCCACGCGATCTACTTCTTCGGGGTCAACGGTAACTATCAGAGCACGCCGGGTGGATGCGGAACCCCGGCTGTGGCAACCGGCTGCACGTTCAACGTCGGTTACAACATCCTCAAGTATGACATTGGCGTATCCTACACGTTCCAAGGCTTCCCGCTCTTCCTGGAAGCGGGATTCATGGGCGATCGTGGCTGGAACTACAATGCCGCGCCGATCGGATTCTCCGAAAGCGGCCCATACGCGGGAATCGGGTTGAAGATCTAGGCTTCACCCCGATAGCAAATCGAAAGCCCCTGCCGATGCAGGGGCTTTCGTTGTTTTCCCGGCGGCGGTTTTTTTATCCGGGTGCGTGCTGAACGCAGGACGGGGTGATCAGGACCACCGCTGGGCGACCCGGAGCCGGCGACGGCGTCGGCGTGACGTCCGGCGTGACCTCCGGCATGACGCCGACACCCAGCGGTAGCGGCGTCGGGCAGATCTGTGCGAGCGCGAACCAGTGCTCCGTGAAGCCGTTCTTCAGGCTCGCCTTCATCGTCTTGCCGAAGTACGTGTTGCCGTAACGGGTGACCAGGATCTGCATGAAGTCCCAAGCCGTGTCTTGCTCGGTTTGCGTGTACACCTTCCGCAGAACCTGAATGCCGAGGAAGTATGAGCGCGCCAGCTGCGGATCGTTCGGATACTTGGCAGCCCAGCGCCGGAGCGCTTCGGTCGCAAAGTCGAGCTTCGAAATGAGCCGCGGATCATTCGTATAGGCTCCCGCGCTGACCGACCCGTCCTTATAGGTGTTGTCGATCCCGAGATAGCTCATCTTCATGCGCCCGAAATACTCGTCTCCCGGCGCGGAGCTGTTGAAGTCTTCGCATTGCAGGTGCGCCCATTTGCTCTTGGTCGCGCCACAGGCGTCCTTCTTCGTGCTCGCCGGTCTCGGCGTGGCCGTCGAGGCGGCGGTCGGAGTCGCGGCGAGCGCGGATGCGGAGTGACTCGGCGCCATGTACAATAGACCGGTGCTGGCAGCAGCAATCGTCAGCGACAGCGTTGGTAGCGAGCGTCTCACGTATGAAAACATCTCCCTTCGGGTACCGCTATGGCGCGGTAAGGCCCATTGGGGAACGATAATTTCATCGAGCGCAGCCTGCCGGCCTTCCAAAGCAACGCCGACGAGGGGCGGGGCTTTCGCCGCCCCGAACAGCGGCAAGCAATGACTCGCTCTATTGCCGTCGCAGCAGTCCAGTTGCGCGCGCACGACCGCGCCGATTCTGCGGCCGCGCTGGAAACGGCACTCGACGCCGTGCGCCGCTGCTCGCGCGCGGACGTCGTCGTCTTGCCCGAGGCCACGTTTCCCGCGTACCTCTTGGGTGACGCGCCGTTGGACGACACAGCCCTCGCCAACGCTCTCGCGCGACTGGGCGAGATCGCGCGCTCGACTAAAACGGTGATCGTGGCGGGCGCCGCCGCGCGAGCGGAAGACGCAGCCCGCAATAGCGCCTTTGTGATCGACGTTGACGGCTCGCTCGCCGGTCGTGCCGACAAGCTGTTCCTGTGGCACTTCGATCGGCGCTGGTTCTCGCGCGGAGACCGCCTGGCCCCGGTGCGAACGAGCATCGCGACGCTCGGCGTGATGATCTGCGCCGACGGGCGCCTGCCCACGGTCGCACGCACGCTCGTCGATCGAGGTGCGGAGCTTCTCGTCATGCCGACCGCGTGGGTGACGAGCGGCCGCGATCCCGCGGCGCTGGAAAACGTCCAGGCCGACCTGCTGGCCCGCGTCCGCGCGTACGAAAATCGCGTCCCGTTCGTCGCCGCCAACAAGTGTGGCTCGGAGCTCGGGATGGTCGCGTACTGCGGCAAGAGTCAGATCGTGGATTTCCGCGGCGAGATCGTTGCGCTCGCGGACCAGCATCGCGCCGGGAGCCTGCACGCGTCCGTCGAGCTCCGTAACGAAGCCCCGATTCGCGTCGCCGGAGAGCCGCTCGTGCCGCGCTCGGCACGCGCGGAGCGGCGGGTGCGGATCGCGATCGCCTACGACGATCTTCCGGCCGACATCGACCGGCGGCTCGAGACGCTCGACGATGAGTTCGCGCTATCGCCGGCCGACGACGATCGCTTCGCGGCCCTCGATCGCGCGATTCCCGCCGTCCGAGTCGACGACGCCTGCATGCTGGATCCGGCCGGCCTCGTGCCGTATCGGCGAGCCGGCTATTGGCTGATCTGCTGGACGACGGATGTCGGTGAGCCGTGGACGGAACGCCTCGCGCGGGCGCGCGCACTGGAGCTTCGCGTTCACCTCGTCGTCTTCGATCGCGCGCAGCGGCGCGCGTTTGCCGTCGATCCGGACGGGGCCATCGTCGCCGGCACCTTCGGGGACTTCCGGCTGGCGACGTTCGTATTCGACCCGCACAAGTCGATGCAAACGACCGTGGCGCCGGGCACCGACATCGTCGAGGGTTTGGCGTGGGTCGCGGAGCTGGGCGAGCGCGCAGGCACGGCCACGTGAATCCTGCCATCGAAGCGAACGCGGGCAACCGGTTGGTCTCGCTCGCGGCGGCCATCATCGCGGTGCTGGCGGCGCTGGGCACACTTTTCGCGCATCACCGTTCGATCTCGGCCCTCTCCGCAAAGAACCAGGCTATCCTGACGCAAGCTCGCGCCAGCGACACGTTCAATGCATATGAGGCCAAGCAGATCCGTTTCAACATCTACGGCGCGCTCATCGCGAGCGACCTCGTCAAGGACGCGAAGACG
The DNA here is from genome assembly GCA_963752825.1 of Vulcanimicrobiota bacterium. Lineage (GTDB taxonomy): Bacteria > Vulcanimicrobiota > Vulcanimicrobiia > Vulcanimicrobiales > Vulcanimicrobiaceae > Cybelea. The sequence continues at coordinate 3,051,219 of CAVVZF010000001.1, forward strand.
AAGGCGCGGTTGCAATCGGTCGCGGAAGCGGAAAACGCCGAAGCGCCGGCCGTCCTCGAGCGCGCGAAGGCGTTGGAAAACCAGGCCAACGATGACGACGAACGCTCCGAGCGCATCTTGAAGTCCTACGAACTGCTGCAGTTTGCGACGACGGCGTTCGAAATCTCGATCGTGCTCGTGTCGATCTCCGCGCTCTCCGGCGGGCGGCGCCTGCTCTCCGCGGGCTGCGTCCTGAGCGGCCTTGGGCTCGTGCTCTTCGCCGTGGGACTCGCTAAGGGCGGCTAACCGATGTCGCACGCTAAGGCGCCGTCGCGCATCGGCGCGCTTCTGCTCGCGTGGCTCGCCTTTGCCGGAAGCGTGCCGCGGACGCCGTCTCCGCGCATCGCCTCCGGCAAGATCGCAGCGACCGCGTGGCCGTACCTTCCCGGAAGCACCCTCCCGCTGCGGGTGAACGGGTTCGGCGCGCCCTACCACGCCGTCGTGCTCGGCCCCGGGTTGCTCTCGCCCGACGGCGTGTATGAGATTCCGCAACGCGCCCTGCCCGGCAGCGCCCTGCTCGTGGCCGGAAACACGCACGGCCTCGCCGCCACGAACCTGCGAATCGGGACGCCGCCGGACTCCGCGCATTCGTTCCTGGTAGTCGCGTCGTACGACGGCGGCGTCGTGTTCCACGCCGCGGACGACTTCTCGGTGCTCGGCGTGCTCGCGACCGGCGGGGCGCCCAGCGATGCGGCCGTCGATTCGCTCGGCAGGATCGCCGCTACCGACACGCAGGGCTCCGCGCTGACGCTCGCGACGCTGGCCCCGTGGGCCGTCGTTCATATCGGAGGCGTTGCGCTCGGCGACAACGTCGTCATCGACCCGGCGACGCGCGCGATTTTCGTCACCAATCGCGATATCGACGGCAACGGCGCGCTGACGCGCGTGAGCGTCGACGGAAGCGTGTCGCGCGTGCCCACGGGTGCGACGCCGGAGGGACTCGCGGTCGACGCCGGCCGGCACGTCGTCTACGTCGCGAACACGAGCGACGGTACGGTGGCCGCCGTCGACACGCGTTCGATGCGCGTCGTCCGGCGCTTCGGGGCGGTGCCCCGGGTTTTCGCGCTCGCGCTCTCGCCCGACGGAACGCGCCTGTACGCGATCTCCAACCAGAGCGAGGGTTCGCCGTTCGCCGCGCCGGGTGCCGCCGTGGCGCTCGAGCTGGCCACGCCCGTGCCGCATATCGTCGCGCGTAGCGCACGCCTTGCGTTTCCCGTTGGCGCGGCCCTCGATCCCGCGTCGCACACGCTATTCGTCACCGACGAGCAGCTCGGCGAAGTCGACGTGCTCGACGCCGCGACGCTGCGCGCAAAGCACGCTCCGCTGACGACGTGCAGCATCCCTTGGAAGCCCTTCTACGACGAGCGCGGCGCGCGGCTCTACGTGCCGTGCGCCGGCGCCGACGCCGTCGACGTCTTCGATACGCGCACGCTCCGCCGCACCGCACACGCGCCGTTCGCGACCGGCGGATACCCGCTCGCGGTAGCCGTCTGGCATCCTCAGGCATGAGTCGCGCGAAATGAAATCCTTGTTTCTCGGTCTGATGCTCGCGTTGGCTGCCGGCGCGAGCGCCGCCGCGCGCGAGGACGTGCTGCCGGCGCGCATCGCGCCCGATGCGCCGTTTCCACGCATCCTCCAAGAGGCGCCGACGATCGAGAGCCTCGCGCCGGGCGTCACGTATGCGGACTACCAGCTCCTCACGGCAGTAGGCCCGCTGTCGGTGCACGTCGTGTCCGTGGAACCGCACCGCGGCGACGTCCATCTTGGAACCGTGCTGGCGGACGACTCGCTCGAATCGCGCGGCGAAACGATCGGGTCGATGGCGCGGCGCACGCGGGCGGTCGCGGGTATCAACGGCGACTTCTTCGATATCGGCCAAACGAACCGGCCGATCAGCATCGTCGTGCGCGCCGGCGTGCTCGTGCAGCCGCCCTACAAGCGCTTCGCGCTCGCGATCACCCACGATGGAACGGCGCACATCGCCGAGTTCAACTTCTCGGGACAGATCGAAATCGATGAGCGCACGATGCCTCTCGACGGCATCGACGAGATGCCCGCCGGGGGCGGACTCTCGCTGCTTACGCCGCTGTACGGCCGCGTGCGCCCACAAGACGACGTCACGCTCGTGAAAGTCGAGCCGTTGAGCGATACGCCTCCGCTCACGCGCTATCGCGTCACCGGCGTCGCGAACAATCTCGAGCCGCAGCCGCCCGGCTATTACGTCGCGATTGGCCCGAACGACTACAGTTTCATCACCGTTCCCGACGAAAACGCCATGGTCTCGGTCACCGGAGACCTTTCGCCGTTGGGCCTCGACGCGATTACCGCCGCCGTCGGCGGCGGCGCGCTCATCCTCCACAACGGCGCGTGGTATGACGACGGTGATGCGCCGTATCGCGTGGAGAATGCGCGGCGCATGCCCTGCTCCGGAGCCGCGATCGCTCCGAGCGGGCGGCTCTTTCTCGTCGAAGTCGACGGGCGGCAGGCGGAGGTCAGCGTGGGCGTCACGCGTCCCGAGTTCGCCGCGCTCATGCGCGCGCTCGGCGCGACGGAGGGCCTGCTGTTCGACGGCGGGGGATCGTCGACGATCGTCGCCCGGCGCCTCGGCGATAGCGAGGCCGACGTGATGAATTCGCCTTCTGACGGGCGCGAGCGCCCGGTCGCCGACGGCATCTTCGTATACAGCACGGCACCAGCCGGGCCGCCGATCAAGCTCGTGTCGCGCCCGGGCATCGTTCGCGCGCTGACGGGCGCCGAGGTGCCGCTGCGCGTCGCAGCCGTCGATGCGGCCAACCACGTCGCGCAGGGCGGCGCCGCGCGCGCGGACGTCGATCCGCCCTGGCTGGGCGAGTACCGCGATGGCGAGTTCATCGCGCTCCATCCGGGCAGCGGCCAGATCGCGTTGCGTGACGGCAATCTCCGCGGCAGCGTTCCCGTCGAAGTCGCCGCGGCGCCGGCGCGCACGCGCATCACGCCGTCGCGACCGAACGTGGATCCGAACGCGACGATCGCGCTGACGGCGCACGCGTACGACCGCGACGGTTACGCGCTCGCTCTTCCGCCCGTCCTGCAATGGACGGCCAGCTCCGGATCGATCGATGCCCGCGGCGAATACCGCGCCGCCTCGCGCGACGCGCAGGTCTCGGTTCGCATCGGCGCCGCCGTGGCCGGCACGCGCGTCACCGTCGGATCGCACGACGTCGCGCTGGCCTTTGCCGAGCACGCGCGCTTCACGACGCTGCCGCACGGAGGGACTGGTTCGCTGGTCAAGGACGCCGGTTGCCACAGCTGCGTCTCGCTGTCGTTCTCCTTCGGCGCGTCGGAGCGCGCTGCGTATGCGACGGCCGACCTTCCGCTCCCGGGCGACACGATCGGCCTCGCGTTCGATCTCCTCGACGACGGGAGCGACGCGAGCGTGCGCGTCAACGTCCGCAACGCGATCAACGAAGATACGCTCGTCAAGGCGGCCGATCTCGGCCGGCCTGGCTGGCGAAGCGTCGTCGTGCGCTTTCCGCCCGAAACCGACGCGGCGCACCTGATATCAATCTACGTGCTGCGTCCAAAAGACATCGAGCTCTCAGAGGGTACGATCGTCCTGCGCAACGTCCGCGCTATCGTCGCAGGCCAATGATCCCGCCGAGCACGAGCAGCGCGCCGAACGCGGTCGCGATCAGGTTGGGCGACGATACGACCTCGACGGCCGGATAGGACCCTACGGTCGCGCGCAGCAGCAGGCCGCCGGCCCGAACGGTCCGGCCGCCGTCGCTCAGCACGATTGCATCCGGCAGCAGCCGCTCGTTCTCGTCGTCGACCGCGAATAGGACTGCCGCTTCGCCGGGCCGGCTGCGGCCGCGCAGCAGCATCGCCGCCTGAGCCGGCGTAAACAGCACGGCTTTGACCACGCGCCGCACCGCCGGCACGTTGAACGAATCGAACGGCAGGTCCAGTCCCGCGAGGTTTTGCCGATGCTGCATCAAGAGCACGGGCGACAGGAACACCGCACCCAGCGGCTGCGTGACGGTGAGCCGGCCGCCGCGTGGGTCACGCGCCTCGACGTATGCGACGTCGCGAGGAACGCCGCGCAGAATGAAACTTCCCGCGTCGCTCGAACGCGCGCCGATGGGCAGCGCGGCGCGCAGCGGACGCTCGAGCGTCACCTCCACGGTGCCCGTAGACGAGCCCGCGAACGGAAAAGAAAGCACGCCGAGGCCTTCGACTCGGACCCGTTGGCCGGGAGCGCCGACAATGGTCTGATCGTCGGGGCCGAGCAATCCGCTGGCGACGCCGGCGACCGCAACGATGGCCGTCCCGATCGTCAGCGCCACGACTGCCGCGCGCGCGGCGGGGGTCCGAGCGGCGCGAAATCGTCTGCGCACCCCGACTGCGCCGAAGATCGCGAGCGCGATCAGCGCCACGTTGTACCATCCCGCGTGATAGACGCTGCGTCCCGGGATCGCGATCTCTACCGCCACGCCCGCCACGACCGCGAGCGCGACGACGACCGACGCGCTCACCGATTCGCCATCAACGGGCCGACGGCGGCACGCATCTCATCGAACGTGAGCGCGCCGTCGAAGGCGCGCGCGACCGTTCCGCGCCGATCGACGATGATCGTCGTCGGAAGGCCGAGCGCCGTGTAGGTGCGGCCGTACTGCTCGCCGGAATCGATCCAAATTGGAAATCGAATTCTTAACGAGCTGGCGAAGGCGGCGGCCCGCAGCGGCGACTCGCCCTCGTTGACGCCGACAATCGCGATGTCGCGCCCGGCGTAGAGCGCCGCGAGGCGCTGCAAATCCGGCATCTCCGCACGGCACGGCGGACACCACGAGGCCCACAGGTTCATGACCACGACGCGGCCGCGATAGTCCGCGAGCGATACCGGCAGGCCACGATCGTCCCGCAGCGCAAAGACCGGCGCCGATTGTCCGACGAGCCCGGCGGGACCCGCCGTTTTCGCAGGATGCGAGACGAAGAACGGTTCTAAAACGAAGACCGTCACAGCCAGCGCGGCCAGCGCGATCAGCCAGATGAAGTAGCGGTACGTTGCCGAGCTCTGTAGCGTAGGTGCCCCTCCTTCCACGGACGAAACGCCGACGGCGTGCCTGCCTTGATCCTCGACGGACGAAGCCTCGCCGCCGACTTGCGTACGGAACTCGTCGCACGTACGTGTGCGCTGCGCGACCGTGGGATTCATCCCCGCCTCGTCATCGTTTTCGTGGGGGAGAACGAATCGAGCGTCGCGTACGTGCGCAACCTGGCGAGAACGGGCGAGCGGGTCGGCGTCGACGTCGCCGTCGACCGGTTGCCCGAGAGCGCGACGCCGCAAGAGATTCGGTTTCGTCTCGAACGCCTCCACGCGGATCCCGCAACGCATGGCGTGATGCTGCAGCAGCCCCTGCCGGCGCGTCTTCCGATCCGCGAGATCGCCGATGCGATTCCCCCGCATAAGGACGTGGACGGCACGCATCCGATGAATCAGGGCCACCTCGCGTTCGGCAGCGGAACCGAGTACGTGCCCGCCACGCCGGCCGCCGTAATGCTCCTGCTGGAGCGCAGCCCGCACTGGCCGCTGCGCGGGCGCCGCGCGGTGATGATCGGACGCTCGATCGTCGTCGGCGCGCCCGTGGCGTGGCTCATGATCGCGCAAGACGCGACGGTAACGATCCTCCATCGGGAGTCGCGCGGGCTGCAGCCGTACCTGAAGATGGCCGATATCGTCGTCGTCGCGGCGGGATCGCCGGGTCTGATACGCGGCGACGACTTGATGCCGGGCGCGACCGTGATCGACGTCGGTACGACGCTCGTGGACGGCGTGCTGAAAGGCGACGTCGACTTCGAGAGCGCGGCGCGCGTCGCGGGTGCCATCACGCCAGTACCCGGCGGCGTCGGACCAGTCACCAATGTAGCGCTGCTGCGCAACGTGGTGAAGGCTGCAGAGCGCTCGCAGGTCGCGCGTTACGCCGCGCCCAAGGCGCCTTGAGTGGAACCCGATCCGATCCTGCTCGAGCTGGAGCAGCGCGCTCACAAGGACGGGGTTCCGGTTGTTACGCGCGAGACTGCGCGGTTTCTCTCCGTCATCGTCACGGCGATGCAGGCGAGCCGAATCCTCGAGGTCGGGACGTCGTATGGATATTCGACGCTGTCGATGGCGCTCGCGCAGCCTCGCATGGGCCGAATATGGACGATCGAGCGCGACGTCACGCACGCGGACGTCGCGCTCGAGTATTTCCGTCGGGCCGGCGAGGACGACTACATCGAGCTCTTCAACACGCCCGCCACCGAGCTGCTCGAGAATTTTCCCCATCGCAACCTCGACATCGTCTTCATCGCGACCGCCCCGCGGGATTACGATCGCTACCTCGCGCTGGTGATCCCCATGCTGAAACTTTCGGGCCTCGCGATCTTCTACGGCTGCGCGCCCGCGGAGGGCTTCGTGCGGCATTTTCTCGGGCATCCCGCGCTCGACGCGACGATTCTGCCGCTGGGCCAGGGGACGGGAATCGGCGCCCGGCGGCAATGACGAGCGCGGCGGCCTTTCGGCACGCCATGCGCCGCGTGCCGACCGGCGTCACCGTCGTGACCACGCTGAAGGACGGTGAACCGCGCGGCATTACGGTCAATGCTTTCGCGAGCGTCTCGCTCGAGCCGCCGTCGCTCCTGATCTGCATCAACCGCGAGGCGCGCAGCTATCTCTTCATCTCTACTTCGCGCGTCTTTTGCGTCAACGTCCTCGCCGGCAATCAGCGCCGTCTCGCAGAGCACTTCTCGGGCAAGGTCCGCGAGCGGCAGTTCGCCGCGATCGAATACGCGGTCGACGCGACCGGCGCGCCTGTCTTGGCCGGAGCGATCGCGCATTTCGATTGCGAGGTGTCACACGAATACCAGATCGGCTCGCACTCCATCCTGATCGGGCGCGTTCTGTCGTGCAACGCGCGCCCGGGTTCGCCACTCGGATACTTCAACGGCGGTTTCCACGACTTCGGCATCCACGTCGACTAGCATGGTGATTCGAACGTTTTCTGTGGGGCCGCTCGCCTGCAACTGCACGGTCGTGGCCGACGAAAAATCGGGCGTGGCGGTCGTCGTCGACGGCGGTGACGGCGTGGACGAGGTCGCCGCGCTGCTCGAGCGCAACGGTTGGCGCGCCAAGCTCCTCGTGCACACCCACGCGCACATCGACCACATCGGCGACCTCGGGAAGCTGCGCGAGCGGACCGGCGCTTTAGGCCTGCTGCATCCGGCGGATCTCCCGCTCTATCAGACGCTCGCGTGGCAGGCGCGGTGGCTCGGGTTGAGTCGCGCGCCGGACATCGTCGCCCTCGACGGCGAGCTGCGCGACGGGCAGCTGCTCGAGCCGGGTCCGCTGCGCCTCGAGGTGCTGCATACGCCGGGGCACACGCCGGGCAGCGTCTGCTTCGCCGTGCATGGCGCAGAAGACACGACGCTGCTCGCCGGCGACACGTTGTTTGCGGGCTCGATCGGCCGATGGGATCTCGGGGGCACGTCGATGGAAGACATCGTGCATTCGATCCAAACGAAGCTGATGCCCTACGCCGACGCTACACCGGTCGTCCCGGGGCACGGGCCGTCTACGACCATCGGCGTCGAGCGTCGCTCGAACCCGTACCTGCAGTGAACGAGCGCAAGCGCCGCCTATTTGTCGGAATCGAGCTCGATGCAGATGCGCGCGCCGCGTGCGCGGCCGTGGCGCAGCGGCTTACCCGAAGCGGTTTCGCGGCGCGTTACGAGGCGCCTGAGAAGCTCCACGTCACGCTCGCGTTCTTGGGCTACGTCGCGGCAGAGCAGTATGCCGGCGCCGTTTCCGCTCTCGGCGCCGCCGCGCGAACCGGGTCGTTCGGCGTCACGCTCGACAAACTCGGCGGATTTCCGCACGAGCGAAGGCCGCGCATCGTGTTCGTCGGCGCGCGCGACCAGGGCGCCCAGTTTCGTGCACTGGCCAAAACCGTGCGCCACGCCTACGCCGGGCTGGGCTTCGAGTTCAACAACGACTCCGTAGCACACGTGACCATCGCGCGCGTCAAGGCGCCGAGTCGTCCACTCCCATTGATCGAATTTCCGCCCATCCCGCTGCGGATGGAGCGCCTTACCCTATTCGAATCGCTGCCGGACCGCGCCAACAACACGTCCCGCTATGAATGCGTTGAATCCATCGCTTTGTCACCCTGAGCCCGCCGAAGGGTGACGGAGAGATAACGACAAGCTCGGCATGACACCGAAAGGCCTACCGTAGCCTGATGAGGAGTCTTTCGGTTTCGCCGTTGGACGAGGGTGGCGCGGCTGAGGGCTCCGGCTGCGCGGGCGCGGCGGAACGCGGCATCGCGGCGTAGTCGGGCACGGAACCGCCGGTGACCTTCCCGCGGTAGTCGTCGAGCGCGACCTGCAGCGCCTCGAGCGCGCGCTCGGGGTAGTCCTTCTTCTTCTCGGGGTAACCGTCGAGCTGTTTCTCGATGTCGACCGTCGTGATCGCCGACGCCTCGTCGATGGTCTTGCCTTTTGCGAGCTCGACGACCAGGCTGCACGTGGCGGTGCCGAAGCCGCAGCCGGTCGTGAAGTAAGAAATGTCCTCGATCACCGCGCCCGGGCCGACCTTCAAGAAGAAGTTATACATGTCGCCGCAGGAATCGCTGAAGTATTCGCCGCTCGCCGTGGGATTCTCCATCGTGCGAAATCCGCTACGCTCTTCGACGAGGCGCTGAAACTTCGGAAAGTCCATCTAGCCAACCATCTCCGTCTTTGGATGCAGCTCGAAGCGGCACTCTTTTCCGCCGTGGGCCAGCGATTCCGTCTGCTCGTGCTCGCCGCCGAGCGTCTCGTCGATCACGTGGTGGATCACCTGACAGACCTCGGGGTTCTCCTTCGCTGCGCTCGAGTAGGGACACGTGTGCTCGTGCAGGACGAATCCGCCGTCGATCAGGCTATACTCGGCCACGACGCCAGACTTGCGCAGCATCTCGGTGAGCTGCGCGACGCGCTGCTCCGGGTCGTGCGCCGTGACCTCGAGGCGCGCGCGCTCGACGGCGCGCTTGGAGAGGCCGTCGAAGATGCGCTCTACGCCCTGCGCGCCGAACTGATCGCGCAGCTCGCGCAGCACGGCGCTGAGCATCTTGTCGTAGCCCTGCGGGAAGAGCTTGTCCGCCTCGCGAGTCAACGAAAATTCGTAGGTGGGCTTCGTCGGGCCCCGCCGGACCGATCGCTCGGCCACCAGGCCGTCGCGTTCGAGTACCGTGAGCTGCTGGCGGACGGCGTTGGGCGAAAGGCCGAAGGAGCGCGCCAGGTCCGCCGCCGAGGCCGAGCCGCGCCGGCGAAGCTCGCTCACGATCTTCCCGCGAGTCGTTTGAAAGAAGCGGTCGACGTGCATCTTCGGCGCTATCCTAGCACGAACCGGGCTAGATAGTAAAGTTTTTCCTTGACTTTCTAAGAGAGGCTCGGCTACGATAAATCGCATGCTCCAGCCAGGCCTCCACATCAAAGATTTGCATTGCCGCGTCGCCGGAAACGAGATCCTGCGGGGAATCGACCTGACGGTCGAGCCGCGCCGCGTTCACGCCCTAATGGGCCCCAACGGCAGCGGCAAGTCCACGCTCGCCTTTTCGCTTACCGGTCACCCGCAGTACGAGGTGTCCGGGACCGTCCATTTGGACGGTGAGGACCTGCTTGCGCTTCCGTCGGACAAGCGCGCGCGCGCCGGCCTGTTCCTCTCATTTCAATATCCGGCGGCGATACCGGGCGTCAAGGTCGCGAACTTCCTGCACGCTGCCCGGCAGGCCGAACGCCCCGGCGATCTGCCGCCGGCGAAGTTCCGCGCGCTGCTGCTCGAAAAAATGGAAGAGCTCGGCATCGATCCGTCGTTCATGGGCCGCTACCTCAACGACGGCTTCTCCGGCGGCGAGAAGAAGCGCCTGGAGATGCTGCAGCTCGCGGTGCTCGCGCCAAAGTACGCGATTCTGGATGAAACCGATTCCGGTCTCGACATCGACGCGCTCCGGGCCGTCGGTAACTCCATCACGGCGCTTCGCGCGAGCGACGAAGGCGCGGGCACGGGGTTCCTCATCATCACGCACTATCCGCGCATCCTGCAGTATGTCGTTCCGGACGTCGTCCACGTGATGATCGACGGCCGGATCGTCAAGACCGGCGGGCACGATCTCGCGCATCGCATCGAGCGCGAGGGTTACGACAAGGTTCGCGAGGAGTCACGCCCTTCGACGCCGCTCAGGGCAGGCTCTATTGCCTAGCACGCTGACCTCGACCGCTAACGAGCTCTACGAGAAGCTCTCCTCCTTCGTGCGTCCGCCGCTTGATTTCTCGGCGCGCAAGGCCGCGCTAGAGCGCTTCTTCTCCCTGCGCAGCGGACGCGAGAAGCCCGGACGGTTCTGGCGAGTCGATTTCGAGACGATCGCGCCGCCGGCCGATGCGATCGATCTGACGGGCGGCAACGTTCGCATCGAGAACGCTGGGCAGGGCGCGCTCGTGTGCGACTTGGCGACCGCGGCGCGAGAGTATCCGGAGCTCTTCGTGCGGGCCTTTGGGACGACTGGGATCGCGCACACCAAGTTTGGCGCACTCGCCGCGGCGTTCGCGGGGCTGGGCGCGTTCGTCTACCTTCGCGCTGATCGCGCGTACGACGAGCCGATCGTCATCCATTGCGACGCCGCCGGAGCGGCGATCTTCCCCTGGAACGTCGTGCTCGCCGAGCGAGGCGCGAGGGCCACGATCATCGAGCGGATCACGGGCCAGGGCGAAGCGTTCGTCTGCGGCGCTGCGGAGATCGTCACCGAGGAGCACGCCGACGTGACCTATGCGGTCTTGCAGAACGCCGGCGAGCGAGCGCGGATCATCACCAGCCGCGCGGCTCGTCCCGGCCGCGACGCGACGGTTTCTTGGGCCGGGGCGGAGCTCGGCGGCATTCTCGCGGCCAGCGATCTCTGCGTCGAGTTCGACCATCGCGGAGCGCGCGCCGGCATCACCGGAATCTTCTTCCCGCGATCGTCGCAGCACGTCGACGTCGTCAGCACGGTCGAGCATCGCGCCGGCGAGGCGACCTCGGAGACGATGGTTAAGTCGGCCGCGAGCGAGCGCGGACAAGCACGCTTCCTCGGCAACATCCGCATCGCGCCGCACGCGCAAGGCAGCGACGCTCGGCTGCGCGACGACGCGCTCCTGCTCTCGACGACCGCCCACGTCGACTCCGTCCCCGCTCTGGAGATCGGCGCGAACGACGTCAAGGCATACCACGGCGCGACCGTCGGCGCGATCGACGTGGATCAGATCTTCTATATGGAGTCGCGCGGCATCGAACGCTCCGCGGCGGAACGGATGATCGCGCTCGGATTCTTCGAGCCCGCGATCGAACGCTTCCCCACTGCGCCGCTCCGCGACGAGATCCGCGCCGCCCTCGCAGAAAAATTATCATGAGCGTGACGGCGACGCCGAAAAAGGTCGACGCGATCATCGCGGATTTTCCGATCCTGGCGCGGCCGACGTCGCGCGGAAAGCGCCTCGTCTATCTCGACTCGGCGGCGACGTCGCAGAAGCCCAAGGCGGTCATCCAGGCGCTCGTGGATTACTACGAGCAATACAACGCGAACATTCACCGCGGCGTGTACGAGATCGCAGCGCGCGCGACCGAAGAGTTCGAGCACGCTCGGGTCAAGCTCGCACGCTTCGTCGGCGCGGACACCGCGGAGATCGTGTGGGTTCGCAACACGACGGAGGCGATCAACCTGGTCGCCTATTCCTGGGGCAACGCCAACCTGCGCGCCGGAGACGCGCTGCTTCTAACCGAGCTCGAGCATCACTCCGACCTCGTCCCGTGGCAGCTGCTCGCCGAGCGTACCGGCGCGGAGCTGCGGTTCATTCCGGTCGACGATCGGGGCCTGCTCGTGCTCGACGATCTAGATCGCCTGCTCGACGGCTGCAAGCTGGTCGCGATCGCCCACGTCAGCAACACGCTCGGCACGATCGCGCCGCTCGAGACAATCGTTCCGCGCGCTCATGCCGCGGGGGCGGTCGTCATGGTCGACGGGGCCCAAGGCGTCCCGCACCTGCCGGTCGACGTCAAGGCGCTCAATGCCGACTTCTACACGTTCAGCGGGCACAAGATGCTCGGGCCGACGGGGATCGGCGTCCTCTACGGAAAACACGAGCTGCTCCAAGCGATGCCGCCCTTCTTGTCAGGCGGCGACATGATCCGCAAGGTCGAGTACGCCCGTACGACGTTCAACGATCCGCCGCGCAAATTCGAGGCCGGCACCAGCAACATCGCTGACGCCATCGCCCTCGGCGTGGCGGCCGAATACCTCCAGGCGCTCGGGATGGCGTGGGTACGCGAGCACGAACGGCTCCTGACCGGTTACGCGCTCGAACGGCTGGCGGAGTTCGAGCCGCGCGGCTTGAGCATCTATGGCCCGCGCGATCCGGCGCTCGTTTCCGGCGTGATTTCTTTCAACTTCTCAGACGTCCACGCCCACGACCTCGCCTCGATCCTCGACACCGAAGGAGTTTGCGTCCGCGCCGGACATCACTGCACGATGCCCCTGATGGAAAAGATGGGATGGGCCGCAACCGCGCGCGTCTCGTTCTATATTTACAATAGCGAGGCGGATATCGACGCGTTGTGCGGCGGAATCGAGAAGGCCGCGCGCGTCTTCGGAATCTAGGGGAACCTAAACTGGACGACTTCTACCGCGACTATATCCTGGACCACTATCGTAACCCGCGGAACTTCGGCACCCTGGAGCCCTCGGACGTCGAGGCGGAGGACCTCAACCCCCTGTGCGGCGATCAGATTCGTATGCAGCTGAAGCTCGACGATGGCGTGGTCGAGGATGTCCGGTTCTCCGGAAAGGGCTGCGCCATCAGCCAAGCCTCGGCCTCGATGCTGACGGAGATGGTCAAGGGTATGAAGCTGACAGACGTCGCAAAGCTCTCGAAGGATGCGGTCTTGGAGAACGTGGGGATCGGGATCAGTCCGACGCGCATGAAGTGCGCCATGCTGGGGCTGCGCGTGCTGCGGAGCGCCGCTATCGGTGAGCTTGCGGCCTGGCCGGACGAGGAATGATGAATCACCACCTGCGGACGAGCAACTGGTCGGCCCTAGCGGAGGAACCCGAATTCCGCGCGCTCGTGCGGGCGCGCCGCCGGTTCGTCACGCCGGCGACGTTGTTCTTCATCGTCTACTATCTCGCTCTGCCCGTCGCGGTCGGGTTCTGGCCTGCCATCATGAGCCGGCCGCTCTGGGGTCCGCTCACGATCGCGTACGCCTTCGCCCTCTCGCAGTTCGCGATGGCTTGGATCCTGCTCGCTCTCTACTTGCGGCGGGCGCGCAAATTCGATTTCCAGGCCGCCCTGATCCGAAAGCACGAAAGTCGCGAGTTGTTTGACGTCCGTCCCTGAACGATGAGAACGCAGCAGACGCTCGTGATGTTCGCGATCTTCGTCGGCATCACGCTGATCGTAACGTACTGGGCATCGGGTCAGAGCACGACGCGGCGTGGGTTCTACGCCGCGAACCGGCGCATCGGCGGACTCCAGAACGGCTGGGCGATCGCCGGCGAGTACTTCTCGGCGGCGTCCTTCCTGGGGATCACCGGGCTGATCGCGTTCTACGGCTTCGACGGTTTCATGTACGCGGTTGGATGGCTGGTCGCATACCTGGCGGTGCTGTTGCTCGTAGCCGAGCCGCTGCGCAACACCGGAAAGTACACCGTCGCAGACCTCGTCTCGTTCCGGCTGCGCGGCCGCGGCGTTCGCGCGACGGCAGCCCTCTCGACGCTCGCGATCACCCTCTTCTTCCTGATCGCGCAGATGGTCGGCGTCAGCGCACTCGTCAAGCTGCTGCTGCCGCAGTTGGGGGACGTCGCCGCGATCATCGCAGTCGGCGTGCTGATGCTGACCTACGTGCTGTTCGGCGGCATGCTCGCGACGACGTGGGTGCAGATCATCACCGCCGCGCTGCTGCTATCCGCCGCGCTCGGCCTCTCGCTGCTGGTGCTGGCGCACTATCACTTCTCGCTCGGCGCCTTTCTCACCGCAGCATCGCATGTGACCGCCGGCGGACACGTGGTCAATCTGTTGCAACCCGGCCTGCTCTTCCACGGTGCGCCTGGCGCCTGGAACCTGGTATCGCTCGGCCTCGCGCTCGTGCTCGGCACCGCGGGCCTGCCGCACATCTTGATGCGCTTCTTCACGGTGCCGTCCGCGCAGGCCGCCCGCACTTCGGTGGCGTGGGCGATGGTGCTCATCGGCGCGTTCTATCTGTCGACATCGTTCATGGGTCTCGGAGCCGCCACGATCGTCGGCAAAGAGCGCATCGGCCAGCGCATGTATGCGGGCCAGGCCATCGCTTACATCGCGCATCACCCCGCGCAAGAGAACGCGCTCAACGAACAGCTGACGAAACAAGGCTACATCGTGCCGAAGACCGACAGCAACCTCGCGGCTCCGCTGCTGGCCGCCGGGATCGAGGGCTCGATGCTGACGGCGTTCGTGGCGGCCGTCGCCTTCGCTACGATCCTCGCCGTGGTCTCCGGTCTCACGATCACTGCCTCCTCCGCCTTTGCGCACGACATCTGGTTCAGCCTCGTGAGAAACGGACGGGGCGACGAGAGTGAGCATCTCTTCGTAGCGCGCATCGCGGCGTTCGGCGTGGGAGTCCTTGCGATCGTGCTGTCAATCGCGCTGCGCGGATTCAACGTCGCGTTTCTCGTCGGGCTCGCGTTTGCGGTCGCCGCGAGCGCGAACGTCCCGGTCATACTGCTGGCCTTGTCGTGGCGGCGGTTCTCGCGCTCGGGCGCGATGGTCGGCATGCTCTCCGGGCTCGGGGCGTCTTTAGCTCTGATCGCAGCGAGTCCCGTATTCATGGGAGACCGCGCAAGCTTTCCGCTCGAAAACCCGGGGATCGTCTCGATTCCCGTCGGGTTCGTCGGCGCGATTTTCGGCGCGCTCTTGTGGCGCGACCGCGAGTCCGAGGAGATGTTCGACCAGCTGCAGGTTCGCGCCAACACGGGTCTCGGCGCGGAAATCTAGGGTAGCGAACCTCGGCTACTGCGTCTTGATCGCGTAGTGGTCCGTTATCTGTAAGCCCGCCGGGCCCGGTTCCAAAGTAAACGTTACGTAGTATTCGCCGCTCGCCGTTTCGACGTCGGCGGTCACCTTGTACGTATCCGGACCAACGCTCGCCGAGCGAATGGACTCGATGTGGGAGCCGGAGCTCATGAACGTCTCGCTTGGAGAGCCGTGCGCGAGATACGCCGCCGCACCAGGCCGGTCTCCGCGGCTCAACGCTCCCAGGTACGATCGTACGACCGAGGCCGCGCGATCGTCGCCGGTCGCCGCAACCATCACCGCCGGCGTCGCAGCCGGCGCTTTCGGCGTCGCAGCCGGCACTTTCGGCGTCGCAGCCGGCGCTTTCGGCGTCGCAGCGAGTTTCTGCGAGGCCGCCGGACGCGGCACAGCAGTTGGGGTAGGCGTCACGAGCGCGACGCGCTTCGGCGTCGAGAGCGGCTTCGGTAAAGACGATGCCTTCGCCGGTGGCGCATGCGTGGGGGTCTGCGACGGCGCCGGCGTCGGAGTGCGCGGCGATGCCGGCGTCGCGCTCGGAGATGGAGGCACAAGCGACGGCGCCTGCGTGGCGGTCGGTGCGGGCGCGACCGCGACGCTCTTCGGCGGCGCCGCAGTACCGCCCGAGCCGCCGAAAAAGTGCGCGAGCGCGCCGCCCAGCAACAGCCCCGCCAACACGACGACTAAGATGAGCGGGAACAGCGGTAACCCTCCGCTCGGCCCGTCGTCGTCTAATCGGCGCCGGCGCGGAGGCTCTCTCATGCCGTGGACGTCAGCCGGTCGGCGAGCCCTTCGCGCAGCGCACTCGGTAAGACCGCGACGAAGTCCGGCCGCCGCTGGACGAACAGCGTGATCGATTCCCTGAGCAGCTCCGGGTTAGCGCGCGCATAGACGATGAGCGCCTCGGGAGCGCCA
Source organism: Vulcanimicrobiota bacterium (assembly GCA_963752825.1). Taxonomy (GTDB): domain Bacteria; phylum Vulcanimicrobiota; class Vulcanimicrobiia; order Vulcanimicrobiales; family Vulcanimicrobiaceae; genus Cybelea. The sequence goes on from CAVVZF010000001.1 coordinate 3,067,254, forward strand.
CGCTCGCGGCGCACGATACTCTCGAGCGTCGTACCCGCGCCTTCGGCGGCATCTTCAGACGATTCACCGCGCTCGCGAAACGCGGCAAACACCGCCTCGACGAACGCGTGAAACGCATCCGACGGCATTGCGGCAAGCTCGCGCTCGTACAAGATGGCGAGGTCGGTCTCATCCATCTGCGCGAGCAGCGTTTCGAGTGCGCCGGCCAGCACGTCGGCCGGCACGTTCCCGAAGGACATTAACCGAATCATTTATCCCCAGCGGCAGGCAGCTCCTCGATGCGGCAGAAAATGACCGCTGATGATCCGCGTGAAGGTTCCGCTCGATCTCCACGCCGTCGCCGTCGCCGGCTCGGGTGCCTTCGCGCTGGCCACGCCGCTGCGCATTCGCGACGTACTCCGGTTCGCCGTTCGCGAGGCGATCGGCACGCATGCGCCGCCCGATAAATTCTCGCGCAGCCTCCATCGGACCCTTGCCGGGCTCGCCGCCGGCGACTTCACGATCACTATCAACGGACGCAGCTTCACCGACGCAGACACGATCGTCGTCTGTGAACGCACTGCGGACGTCCGCTTCTTCCTGAGTCAGCGGCGCCGGACGGCGCTCAACCGAACGTAGAGAGCCGCGGCTTCCTCTTGCACCGGGTGGTACTGTTAAGAGGAAGAAACCACTCGGAAGAAACGGAGCCCCACAATCAAACTTGGCGTTGCCCTGCTTGCCGCGCTGTTGTCGCCGGCGGCACCGGCGCATGCCGACCTGCAGTATCAGACCGTCGGCGAAGACGTCTATCGGGGTGAGTCGACCGCCGCGGTATCGCGCGTCGCGTACGCGGGCACCGAACGTCTCTCGATCGAGCGGCGGGGCGGCTCGCTTCGCTTCGAAGCGCGGGCGCGGTACACGCGAACGGGGCCCGAGGGGAAAAGCGGCGCCGAAGCGATGTTCGTCCAGATCCTGCACCCAGACGGCTCATTCGAAGACAGCGTCGACGACGATCCGGATTTCCTGACGATCCTCAACCAACCGTTCGCTGTCAGGTTGGACCGCGTCACGCTCCAGGACCTGCGGCAGCTGCACGGCCCGGCGCCGTTCGCCGCGAGCTCGCCGCTCGAAGGGCATGCGCTGCTCCACGGGTTCCTGCGGCCGGCAGTCAGCGGACCGATCGAAGGGCGCCCGACGGTGGCCGTACGATTCGAAGCGGATGGGCCGATGGACGGCGCACTGCCCGGCCACGCCGATGCCGCCGTAGCGGGACGCATGCGCATGGACGGTATTGCATACTATGCGCTGGACGACGGAATGCTGCTCGCGCTCGACGTTAGGTTGACGATCCACGCCCGGCTGCGCGAGCGCCGCGCTTCCCAATCGTTTCCGGTAAAGATCGCCTACCGTCGCTGGATTCGAGCTCTTTAAAACGCTCCGACCAGCTCGACCTGGAGCGGATGACGGAACGGCCGCTCGCGCAACTCCGTCAGCGGCGTGAGCGCCAGATGATTCTGGTGGCAATCGATCAGCATCTCGATCCCGCGCTTCACGGAGCCGGTCGCCTCGACGTACTTGGCGAGCTTCTTCGTGAAGTAGGCGCGCGGATCGTTGAGCACTTTCGCGTAATACGGATCGTCCGTGAGTCCCTCCGGATCCACGCCTTCCTTCGGAACGAGCCACACGAACCAGGGATCTTCGCTCTGACGGTAACCGATGAGCACGAGCGGCAGCGCGCGAGCCGAGTCGATTTTCGGGAGGAAGCTGCAGAGCGTGTAGGCGTCTAGCGAGATCTCAGTGGGCTCGATGGCTTGCGTCATGGAATCTGCACCTCTCATTACGATCGACGAACCAAAAGCAAAAGCCGCTTGCTCTTTGCGAGCGAAGCGGCTTGGTATCAGGTCCGGGCCCGGCGGCCCAGCAAAAGCGCCATGGCGATGCTTTAGGAATGGGACCGCAAACCCCTTCGCTCGTGCCGGCGCCGACGCGGCCGCTTCAGGAGTTTTTGCCGCGGGCGTGAAACCACGACCCTAGCAGTGGTGGTCGGGGGCACTGTATGAGCGCGCTCGCACCACTCCTTACGGGAGTTTACGTGCCTTCAGCGACAACGCCGGGGCGGCCCGCTAGGGCACAGTCCCGCGGCGACTCCGCCCCGACCGTGGCAAACTTCGAGGCCATCGTGGACGACTATCAGCGCCGGCTGTATGGTTTCGCCCTGCGCATGACAGGCAACCGCGAGGATGCCGAAGAGATCGTACAAGACGCGTTCGTGCGTGCCTTTCGGGCCCTTGGGAAGATGTCGCCCGAGCAGCGGGCGGACCTGCGCCTCCAGCCGTGGCTGTACACGATCACGCTCAACGTCACGCGCAATCGGCTGCGCGGCAAGCGTCCCACCAACGTTGCCCTGGACGCCTTGGCCGATCCCGACGCGATCCTGCGCGAATCAAACGAGGGGCCGCCGCAGCCCGAGACGATCGTGGAGCAAAACACGGAGATCGCGCTGGTGGAGCGGGCCCTCCTGCAACTGCCGATGCACCTGCGCGCGGCCGCGACGCTCCGATTCATCGAGGGGCGCAGCCACCCCGAGATCGCCGAGATACTACATCAGCCGATCGGCACGGTCAAGTCCCACGTCCATCGGGCCGTGCGGATTCTGCGGCGCATCCTCGGACCGCAGATCGGAAGATTTTCCCCGGAAGGAGTCCCTGCGCATGCGCTGTCGTGACGTCGAGGCCTTGTGGGATGAGCTTCGCGGCGAGTGTCAGGCCTCGCTCAAGGAAACCGTCCACATCCATCTGCGCGCCTGCCCATCCTGCCAAGACATGTACGAACAGTACGAAGGCGTGGCGTACTGCCTCTCCTCTCTGCCGCGCCCCGAGCCGTCCTGCGACCTCGCGAAAAAGGTCGTCCAGCACGTCGCCGCGCTCAAGGGCAAGGTGCATTCGCCGATCGTTCTCACCGCGGTGAGGACTCCGCTCGGACGGGTGTACGTCGGGTTTAAGCAGCATCGGATCGCATACGTCAGCCTCGACACCGGCGAGCCGTTCGACGACGTCGTTGTGCGCGCAGGCCGCCGGCTGCGGCGCAACGTCGTGCCGGGGGAGGCGCCGCCCTGGCTCGTACGCGCTCTCGAGAAATTCTTCAGCACCTGGACCGTCGACGACGCCATCGTGGACATCAGCGACCTGACGCCGTTCGAGCAGGCCGTGCTGCGGGCCGCTGCGCGCATTCCGCGCGGCGAGGTCCGTTCGTACGCGTGGGTGGCGACGCAGATCGGGCGGCCGCGCGCGGCGCGCGCAGTTGGGCGCGTGATGGCGCGCAATCCGCTGCCCCTGCTCTTTCCGTGCCATCGCGTCGTGGATTCGTCCGGCGATCTGCACGACTACTATTACGGCGTCGAAATGAAGGCTCGTCTTCTCGAAATGGAGGGCTACCGGCGTTAGACGCCAACCTTAGCCACTCCTAAGGAGCCTGTCGGGTTATGCTCATGTGTGATGCTGAGGTAGATTTCGGATGAGTTTTAGGAGCGAGGGAGGGAGCATAGCAGAGCTCTGCGACCGACCGAGCGACAACAAAATCATCCGAAATCTACCTCAGCCCTTTGGGTTGGGTACGGCGCCGGCCGCCGATTGCGTCTCTCCTCGCTCAAATGGCTCTGCCATTCCGCGCTCGTCGATCCTTGTCGCCGGCACGGCGGCGTGCCCGACAGCACGCATGACCATAACCCGACCGACTCCTAAATGATCGATCCTCGGATAGCGGCCATGCCGGACATTCACGGTCATGCCAAGGGTGAGCATCGGCCCTACACCGAGGAGCGTCCCATCGCGTACTCTGCGCGCATGCTCTTCCTGTGGTTTTATCATGCGTGCCGGCGGGCTTCGCCGCGGTTCCTCATGGTCGCAGACCACGCGAACTACTTGACGTTCGAGGATCCGGGAGCCGTAAACACCGTGCGTCGCGCGCTCAAGCTGGCCCAGGCCGGAGATCTGCTCGGCGCCGCTGAGACGGCCGGCGCCGACGTCGCCCACGCCGCACTGGTTTCGGAGGGGCTGCGGCGCGGGATGCGCTTTTCCATCGGCGCGGAGATGGACAACGATCCGCGAGCGCGTCCCGACGCGCAGAACATCATCGAGGCGATGCGGCCGGACGGCATTATCCGTTCGGTGCACTTCGTACCAATCCAGCACCCGGAGAAGGGGGCGGATTGGCTGTGGCCGTTCGACAACGAGGAGTTTGCGGCGCTCTACGAAGTCGTGAGCACCGAACAGCTCTGGGAGCTCTACGTCGCGAAGCTCGTCGACGACCTCGAGAAACTGCCTGCTCACGTCGTCGGGCACTTCTACGTCCCCGCGACACTCGGCCGATGGCCGGCCCAGAAGAAGCTCGACGAGTACGAGGATCGCATGCTCGACGTCGCCCACCGCCGCGGACTGGCCGTCGAGATCAACACGCGGTTCCTCTACCGCGACACGCCGGACGATCGCAAGAAGAAATATCTCGACGCCAATGCCCGGCTGATTCGCAAGGCGAGGGCGCGCGGCGTCGGCATCGCGATCGGCTCCGACGCGCACAGCCCGCGCGACCAGGGGAACTGCTTCGACGTCGTGCTCAAGCTGCTCGACGACGCCAAGATCAACGAGGTCGTCTTCCCGGTCGGCGGCCGGTTGGCGCGGGTCGCCCTGCGCGCCACGCGCGAACACCTCGAAGCGGAAGCGCAGGCGCGGCGCCAGCCGATCGCGCCGGGAAGCAGCATCACGGGTTACAGCCGAGCCGAGCTTGGGTTGCCGGAAGACGCCGAGGGCGCCGCGGGACGGCTGCCGGGCGCGCGCAAGATGCGCGACGCCGGACCGAAGAAACGCGCCGCAGCATCCTCGACGCCGAGCACCTCGCGGCGCTCGGCCGAATCTTCTTCGTCGGCATCTAAGGCAAAGGCCGCGCGCGCCGGTAAGCCGGCACCTTCCAAAAAGAAGGAAAGCAAAAACGTTCCGTCCGGCCGCAAGAAGCGCCCGTCCGCCGGGCCTGCGAAGAAGGCGACGAAACGGCCCGCCAAGCCGGCGACGGCGCGGCGCAAGAAGAGCTCGCCCGTCCGCACCGGCAAGAAGAAATCCACGGGCAAACCGGCCACGCCCAGACCGGCCGCAAAGAAACCGCCCGCCAAGACGGCGGCGGTCAAGAAGCCCACGCCCCGGCGGCCGGCGAAGCCCAAGCCCAGGCGTCTTTCGACCGGTTACGCGAAGAAGACCGCGAAAAAGAAGAAACCCGCGGCAAAGCGGCGCTAACGTTCGATTCGAGGGAGGACTTAGGCATTGGCGGATACCGTGCGCCTTAGGAATATCGCATTCGTTGGACCCCACCACGCGGGCAAAACCACGCTGGTCGAGGCGATCCTCGCCTACACCGGCGCGATCGGGCGGCGCGGGGCGATCGCCGACGGAACGACGGTGACGGATCACGAGCCCGAGGACGCGGCTCACCTCCAGTCGACGACCGCCGGCTTCGCGCACACCACCGCAGACGACGTCGACATCACGATCGTCGACACACCCGGCTTCATCGACTTTTTCGAGGAGACAAAGCAGGCGCTGGCAGGCGTAGACGCCGCCGTCGTCGTGGTCGAAGCCGATCCCGCTCGCGTCGTCCAGACCGACGCCATCGTCGATCATCTCGAATCGACGCATATGCCGCACGTCTTCGTCGTCAACAAGATGGACCGGCCGGGAGCGGACTTTGCCGCGACGCTGGCCGCGCTGCAAGCGGCGTACGGCCGGCACGTCGTCGCCGAGCAATGGCCGCTCGGAAGCGCCGAACACTTTTCTGGCTACATCGACCTCGCTCACCGCAAGGCATACCGGTTCGAAGGCGGCGAGGCAGACATCCCGGCCGAGCTGAGCGACCTCACCCAGAGCAAACACGTCGAGCTACTCGAGGCGATGGCCGACTTCGACGACCATCTCATGGAAGAGCTTCTCGAAGGGGTCGAGCCTCCGCTCGACGAGATCGATCGCGACCTGTGCAACGAGTGCGCGCACGACCAAGTCATCCCGGTGCTCGTCGCCGCGGGCGTGTCGGGCGCCGGCGTCGACGCGCTCGTGCGCGCAATCGAGCACTGGTTTCCGTCGCCCGCGGAGGCGCCGCTTACCGACGCCGAGGGGCGTCCGATCGCGCCGGACGCCGCTGCGCCGGTCATCGCACGGGTCATCAAGACGGCCATCCACCCGCAGAGCGGCAAGGTCTCGATCGTACGCGTGCTGTCGGGAACGATCAAGGCCGACGCGACCCTCTCCAACATCAGCAGGCAGGACGAAAAGGTGCGTCTCGGCGGGCTCTACCGTTTGCAGGGGAAGAAGCAGGAGCCGATCCCCGAGGCCGGCCCGGGTTCGATCGTCGCACTCGCGCGGCTCGATTCGGTCGCGACCGGCGACACGCTGACGTCGGGCGGCCACAAGGTCCTCTTGCCGCGCGCTCCGGTCGCGGAGCCGGTCTTCGGCGTCGCGATCAAACCCAAGGAGCGCATCGACGAAGCCAAGATCTCGCAGATGCTCGCGCGCATCGTGGACGAAGACCCCGCGCTGCGGCTGGAGCGCGCCGACGTGACGCACGAGCTGCTGCTCCTCGGAAGCGGCGAGCAACACGTCGCCATCGCCGTCGAAAGGCTCGCTCGCAAGTACAAGGTCGAGGTCGCGACGGCCGCGCCGACGATCCCCTATCAGGAGACGATCACCGGCGGCACCGAGGTCCACTCACGCTACAAGCATCAGACCGGCGGCCACGGCCAGTTCGGCGACGTCTGGCTGCGCTTCGAGCCGCGCGAGCGCGGCGCGGGCGTGACGTTCGACGAGAAGATCGTCGGCGGCGTGGTTCCCCGCCAGTTCATCCCGGCGGTGGAAAAAGGCGTGCGCGAAGCCCTCGCGCACGGACCCAGCGGTTATCCCGTGACCGACCTGCACGTAACGCTCTTCGACGGTCAGTATCATGACGTCGACTCGAGCGAACAGTCTTTCAAGACCGCGGCGGGCATGGGCGTGCGCGACGCGCTTCCGAAGTGCAATCCCGTCGTGCTCGAACCGATCGCGCACGTGCACGTCATCGTGCCGACCAGCTACACGTCGACGGTTATTCAACAGCTCACCGGCAAGCGCGGACAGATCCTCGGCATGAACCCGGCAGATCGGCCCGGCTTCGACACCGTCGAGGCCTACGTGCCTGCCGTCGAGCTCTCGCGCTACATCACGGAGCTGCGCACGGCGACGCAGGGGCTCGGCACGTACTCCTGGCGTCACGAGCGGTACGATCCGGTCCCCGGGAACCGCGTGGCGCCCAAGGCGGCGGTGTAGGGCCTCGGTCGCGAAGTGACGGACATGGGTGACTCGAAGACGCCCGTCGCTCGCATCCGTGCTCGCTCGTACTTCTCCACTTTTCCGCAACACCAAAGGAGTACGACATCCTGTCTTTTGCGGAAAAGCTGGAGACTTCTCATCACCCATGTCCATCACTTTGCGACCGCCGCATTTGTGGGATTGGCTCTGGTGGCATGTACGAAGGCGGGGAATGGGGTCGCCGGTGGGCGCCATGCGTGGACGCATCCGGGGATGCTGCGCGTTGCTGTGCAGTCGGACCTCAAGAACCTGAATCCTCTGCTCAACTCGAACACGACCGACGTCTTCGTCGACCGTCTGATGTTCGAGCCGCTGTTGTCGGCCGATGCGAAGGGCAATCCTGTGCCGATGCTGGCAGCGCAAGTGCCGACGCTCGAAAACGGCGGAATCAGCCGCGACGGCTTGACGATCACGTATCACTTGCGCAAGGCCGCACGCTGGACCGACGGCGTCGCCGTCACGTCCGGCGACGTGAAATGGTCGTGGCAAGCCATCATGAATCCCGACAACAACGTGGTTTCGCGCCACGGCTACGACTACGTCGCGAGCGTCGACACGCCGGACGCGAACACGGCGGTCGTGCACCTCAAGCGGCCGTTTTCGCCCTTCGTCAACACGTTCTTCGCCGAGAGCGATCAGCCGTACATGCTGGCGCCGGAGCACGTGCTGGCCCAGTATCCGAACCTCAACAATGTCCCCTTCAATAGCCGGCCCGTCGTGAGCGATGGTCCCTTCAAGTTCGTGCAATGGACTCGGGGCGATCACATCACGCTGGCGCGCAACGACCAGTTCTTCATGGGCAGGCCCGGGTTGACCCAAATTGACGTCAAGATCGTGCCGGACGAGGACACATCCGTAAACCTGCTGCGGACGCACGGGATCGACTACATGTTCCAGGCGTCGCAACAGACCTACCAGTCGCTGCGCGGCGTGCCTGACACCAAGATCGTCTGGGTCAACGTCAACGGCTACGAAAGCATCCAGCTCAACTGCTCGCATCCGCAACTGCAAGATCCGCACGTGCGCTTGGCGATCGCCTACGCGCTGGACAAGGACGAGTTCGTCCGCACGCTGACGTACGACACGCAGACGGTCGCGACGGAAGACATTCCCGACTGGATGTGGGCCTATAATCCCGCGCTGCGGCCGTACCCGCACGATCCGGCCATGGCGCGCCGGCTCCTGCGCGAGGCAGGCTGGTCTCCCGGACCCGACGGCGTCATGCGCAAAGGCGGGGAGCGGCTCACGCTGGTCATGGTGTCCAACAACTCGAACGCGACGCGGCGACGCATGAGCGTCGAGATGCAGGCGATGCTGCGCGAAGTCGGCATCGACAGCGAGATCAAGTACTACCCCGGCGACGTGCTGTTCGCGCCCGCCGGCATGGGCGGTATCCTCCAGCTCGGTAAGTTCGATGTGTCGGTAGCCGGGTGGTATGCGGGAATCGATCCGGACGACAGCACGCAGCTGGCGTGCGAAAACTTTCCACCCGGAGGCTACAACTACTCGCGCTACTGCAGCCAGGAGATGCAGCGCCTGCAGCGCATCGCGCTGACGCGCTACGATCGCCCGTCCCGGCAGGCAGCGTACTTCGCGATCCAGGAGCAGCTGGCCAAGGACAACCCACTGATCTTCTTCTACTGGCTAAAACAGATGGAGCCGATCAGCGTGGACTTCAAGGGCTTCGATCCCAATCCGGTGGTCGAGGCATGGAACGCGTGGCAGTGGACCATATAAGCCTGCCGGAGCTCGCATGGCTGCGTAAGATCATCGTCGAGCGGGCGCTGACCCGCGGCGATTACGTGCTGGCCGGCGGCGCGCGCAGCGACTACTACATCGATAAGTTCAGCCTCTTCTCCGATCCGCTCGTGCTCCGGCGCATCGCGCGGCTCTTCACGCCGATCATCGCCGAGCTCAATCCCGACCTCATCGCCGGCACCGAGCTCGGCGGCGTCGTCATCGCCACGGCGGTTTCGCAGTTGTCGGGACTGCCAATGCTGGCCGTTCGCAAGAAGCCCAAGGCCTACGGCGCGTTCGCGAACGATTACGTCGAGGGCCCTTTCGTTGCGGGACAACACGCGTTGCTGCTCGAGGACGTCGTTTCCAATGCCGGCGACCTCATGACGGCCGCCGCGCGCTTGCGCGAGGTCGGCCTGCAGGTCACGCCCTACGCGGTGATCAGCCGCGGCCTCGCGCCGGTGCGCGCGCTGATCCAGTTCTCGCTCCCGCGCACCGCTCCGAAAACCGAAAACTAAACAACCAGGTCGAGGCCGTCGACCGCGCACTCCACCGGTCCGGAGAACGTCTTCCTCGCCGCGTCGATGAGCGCTTCTGGTGCCACCGCCGCGGGATAGTGCGTCAGGACGAGCCGCTCGGCGTTCGCGCGGCTCGCCATCTCGCCGGCCTCGCTCGCCGACATGTGACCGCGCTCGCCCTCCTCCGTCCCGAGCCCTAGCGACGTTTCGCAGAGGAAGAGCGCGCTGTCGCGCGCGTGTTGCGCGACGGCATCCGATGGGGCGGTGTCGGCGGAGTACGTGAAAGTCCGGCCGTCGTAATCGGCGCGAATCGAGAACGCATCGACGTAGTGGCGCGTCGCGCAGAAGCGCAGCCGCACGCCGCCGGTATCCAGCGGCTCCGCCGGGTCGTACTCGCGAATCGCGAAGACCGCTTCGAAGAAATCGAGGTTGTCATCGCGCCCGACGATCCGGCGCAGCCCCTCGAGCGTCTCGCGGCCCCCGGGCGGCAGCCAGAGCGCCATCCGCTCTGCCGGCTTCGCGCCGTACTTCAGTCCATAGCGCATCGGCACGAGATCGAAGTAGTGATCGGCGTGCATGTGCGAGACGACGATCGCATCGAGATCCGCGTAGTCCATCGCCAGCTGCAGCTTGCCGAGCGCACCGCAGCCGAGATCCAGCAGAATTGCAACGTCGTCCGTTCGCAGCAGGTAGCTGCTGCAGGCGCTTCCCGGGCGCTGCGTCGCCGGGCTGGAGCCGACGATGTGAAGGCGCAGGATGGCGTTCAGGGCAACGACGCGAGCACGTCCTCGGCGTGCTCGTTCACGTTGACCTTCGGCCAGATCTTGGCGATCTTGCCGCTCGCGTCGATCAGGAAGGTCGTTCGTGCGGTCACGCCGAGCGCCTTGTAGAGCTCCGACTCCGTGTCGGCTAGCAACATAAACGGAATCGCGAACTTCTTCTTGAAGCGCTGATGCGACTCGACCGAGTCGCGGCTTACTCCGACGATCCGCGCATTCTTTTCCTGAAACTGCGCGTAAATATCACGAAACTGTGAGGCCTCGCTAGTACAGCCCGGCGTATCGTCCTTCGGATAGAAGTAGAGGACGAGGGGACCGCCGAGCAGGGCGGTGGTCGTCACCGAGTTGCCCTCGTCGTCGAGCACCGTCACCGGCGGAAGTTGGTCGCCTTCGCGAAGCATCGTGTTGCCCTTTCTCGAAGTGAGGTCGCTGTGCGCAAACCGCCTGCTTCGCCACAAGCCCAAGACACCATTGCGGCGGCGCACCCTCTCGCCCGGGCGCTGATCGCGCGGCTAGGTGGGCGCGTTGAGGGCCCGGTGCTGGACTTCGCCGCCGGAAGCGGGCGCAACGCGCGAGCGTTACGCGACGCTGGCCTCCGCGTCGTGTCCGTGGCCGACGGCGTAGCGGAATCCGCTATGCCCCTGACGGGCATAACGGCGCGATTCGCCGCGGCGCTCTCGTCGCACGGTCTGCTTCACGGCTCGCCGGCGAAGGTCGCGCACAAGGTCGCGGCGATCGCGCGCCGTCTCGAGCCGGGCGGACTCCTATACGCGACCTTCGGCTCGTCGCGCGACGAGCGCTTCGGCAAGGGCGAGCGCATCGATGCCTGGACGTTTGCGCCCGCGGAAGGCGACGAGCGCGGCGTCCCTCACGGCTACTTCGATCGCCAGCGTTTGGTCTCGCTGCTCGAGCGGTGTTTCACGATCGAGTCGCTCGAAGAGCGCGACGTCGATGACGTCGTCGGTGTATGGGCGCACCGCGAATCGCCGCCGCGGGGCGCGGTGCACTGGTTCGCTATTGCGGCCAAGCAAGGTACGGGCTCCTCTGCGGTTACCTCGTCCCCTGCCGTCGCTAGCGTTGCGTCGCGATGAGGTTCTCCATCGGACTCGATGCGGCGGCGTAGAGCCGCTTCTCCATGCGGCCGGCCAAGAATGCCTGGCGGCCCGCAATCGTCGCGTGCTTCATCGCGGTCGCCATCAACACGGGGTCGCGCGCGCGTGCGATGCCGGTGTTCATGAGCAGCGCGTCGACGCCGAGCTCCATGGCGATCGCCGCGTCGGAGGCGGTTCCCACGCCCGCGTCCACGATCACCGGGATCTTCGCGCGTTCCTTGATAATGGCGATCGAGTATGGATTGCAGACGCCGAGCCCGCTGCCGATCGGCGCGGCGAGCGGCATCACCGCCGCGCAGCCTAGCTCTTCGAGGTGCGTGCACGCGATGGGGTCGTCGCCGACGTAGGGCAGCACGGTGAACCCGTCGGCCACGAGCCGCTCCGCCGCCGCGAGCGTCTCGCGCGTGTCGGGATACAGAGTCTGCGCGTCGCCGATGACTTCCAGCTTGATCAGGTCCGTAGAGAGCAGCTCGCGCGCGAGCTGGGCTGTGAGCACGGCGTCGTTAGCCGAATAGCAGCCCGCCGTGTTCGGCAGAATCGTATAGCGGTCGCGGTCGATGTAGTCCAGCAGCGTGCGGCCGTCGGCATTGTCCAATTTGATCCTCCGGATCGCGACCGTCACGATCTCCGCGCCGCTTGCGTCGTGCGCCGCCTGCATCACGTCCAACGTCGGATATTTGCCGGTGCCGACGATCAGCCGCGAGCCGAACTCGTAGCGCCCCAGGCGCAGCGGGTCGCCGCTCATCCGCCCGCCACCGCCGCAATGATCTCCACGCGGTCGCCCTCGCGCACGACGTCACTGTGATATTCGCTGCGCCGGACGACGCGCTCGTTGCGCGCCACGGCGACGCCGGTCCGCGGCGAACCGAGCAGATCGAGCAGCGCCCCGACGGTCAGCTCGCCGGGCAACTCGTGCGGCCGCCCGTTGATCGTTGCCTTCACGCGTGAGTGATTCGTCTCGCGGATGCCTCTTCCGTGCCGAGGCGTCCGAGCGCGAAAGGTTCCAGAGCGGTCGGGTCACCGGTCTCGACGGCATCCGCGATCAACCGCGCGGTTGCCGGCGCCATCAGGATGCCATTGCGATAGTGGCCGGTTGCGAGCAGCAGGCCGTCGATCGGCGTCGGCCCCAGAAAAGGCAGTCCGTCGGGCGTCCCGGGCCGCAGCCCCGCCCAGCTCTCCGTTACCGTGAAGTCTCCGAGCGACGGCGCCGCCGCGAGTGCGGCATCCAGCAGCTCGCCCACGCCGTGCGCGGTGACGCGCTCGTCGAAGCCCGCCGATTCCACCGTCGCGCCGATCAAGAGGCGGCCGTCTTCGCGCGGGACCAAGTATGCGCCCGGAACCCACGTCGAGCGCCGCACGAAGCCGATCGGCGCGGCCAGCGCGATCATCTGGCCCTTGATCGGCGCGATCGGCGGCGCACACCGCGACGGCACGCCGGCCAGAGCGGCGGCCCACGCGCCGCACGCGTTGACGACGATCCCCGCGGGCGCGAATCCCAACTGCGTATGGACGCCCAGCACGCGCCGCTCGTCGCATTCGACGCGAACGACGGAGCTGCGCTCGACGCGCGCGCCGCGCGCCGAACACGCCGCGACCAGCGCCCGACCCAGCCGGCGGTTGTCGACGCAGCCCTCGCCCGCAATCTCGAGCCCACCGACCGTCGATGCGCCGAGCCACGGCTCGCGCGCGAGCAGCGTGTCGCGGTCAAGCACGTCGCAGGCAACGCCGCCGGCCGCGAGCGCGAGCGCGTGGCGGCGCAACGCGTCGAGCTGCGGCGCGTCGAACGCCGCGTGAATCACTCCATCCAGGCGCAAGTGCGGATCGATGCCGGCGGCCGCAGCGACGCGTGCGGTAAACGCGGGGTACTCCCGGAGCGACGTGGCGCAGAGACGCACGAGCGCGGCGTCGCGCACGCGCTCGGTATACGGCGCCAGCATGCCCGCGGCGGCCCACGACGCCGCGCCCGCCGGTTTGCCGCGATCGACGACGCGTACGGCCGCGCCGCGCTCGGCCAGCTCGAAAGCGATCGCGAGACCGATCACGCCCGCCCCGACGACCACGACGTCCCCGGTGCGGCTCACGCTACATGTCGATGTAGACAGGGCCTTCGCCGCCTTGCGGCGGCACCCACGTGATGATCTGGTAGGGATCCGCGATGTCGCACGTCTTGCAGTGGACGCAGTTGGTGAAATTGATCTGCAATCGGCCTTGGAACTTGCCGTCCGCGGGTTCGAACATCGGCTCGTACACCGCCGCCGGACAAAAGTAGCGGCACGGGTTCCCGTACTCGACCGTGCAGCGGTCGCGGCAGATATCCGTGTCGGAGACGATCAGGTGACACGGCTGGTTCTCTTCGTGCATCGTCCCGCTGTTGTAGACGTCGGTCAGCTTGTCGAAGGTCAGCACGCCGTCGATCGGCGCGCGCGGCGTCTCCTTGGGCGTCCAGCCCATCTTCGCCATGCGCGCATAGCCCGGCTCTCCCGGGAGCTTATCGATGAAGCCGAATCCTGCGCCGCCGGTGAGCGTCGACAGGCCGGCGTTGATCAACCCGGAGAGCATCCCCTTGGCGAAGCCCTGATGGAAGTTGCGCGCGGTGCGCAGCTCGGCGTACGCCCACGAGTCCCTGAAGCGCCGCTCGTACGAGGACAGCGTCTGCGCGTCGCTCGCGCCGGCTTGCAGCGCCTCCCAGATCGTCTCGGCTGCCAGCATTCCGGACTTCATGCCCAGATGAATGCCTTTGAGGCGCATCCCGTTCAAAAACCCCGCCGAATCGCCGACGATCAACAGTCCGTCGCCGTACGCGCGCGGCATCGCAAACAGACCGCCCTCCGGAATGGCCTTCGCGCCGTACCGAGTGAGCTTTGCCCCCGCGAGCATCTCGCGAATCGTGGGATGCAGCTTCATGCGCTGCAGCTCGTTGTGCGGATCGGTCGTGGGGTTCGCGTAATCGAGCCCCGTGACGAATCCGATGTCGAGCACGTTGCCGCCCATCCCGTAAATGAACCCGCCGCCGAACGTCTCCGGCGGCAGCGGATAACCGAGCGTGTGGATCACGGCGCCCGCGTTGAATCGATCGTCGGGCAGCTGCCACAGCTCCTTGACGCCCGCGGCGTACACCTGCGGCTCGCGCCCGGCCTCGAGACCAAGGCGCGCGGCGGCCTGCTTCGCAAGCGTGCCGCGGGGACCTTCGCCGAGCACGACGACCTTCGCCAGGATATCGGCTCCCGGCTCGTAGTTCGATTTCGGCTGTCCGTTGTGATCGAGCCCCTTGTCGCCCGTTCGCACGCCGATCGCCCGACTTTCGTGCCACAGCAGCTCTTGGCCGGGGAACGCCGGAAAGACTTGCGCGCCTACCTCCTCGGCGCGTTCGCCCAGCCACTTGCACAGCTTCTGCAGCGACGTGACATACTTGCCGCGATTTCGCAGCGGCGAGGGAACCAATGGCGCCTTGATCTTGCGGCGCTCCGTCAAGAACCAGAGCTCGTCGCTCGTAACCGGCGACTCCACCGGCGCGCTCTCGTGCCAGGCGGGGAGCAGCTCGTCGAGCGCGCGCGGATCCATGACCGCGCCGGAGAGCCCGTGATGGCCGATCTCGCCGCCCTTCTCGATCACCATCACTTCGAGAGCGCGACCCGCTTCTTGCGCGAGCTGCCCGAGCCGAATCGCCCCGGCGAGACTCGCCGGTCCGCCGCCCACGAAAAGAACGTCTACCTCGAGCCGGTCCCGTTCAGGCATAGGTGGGAGCTAGTTAAACAGCCTTGAGGCAGAATCCTCAAAACCCATGAATGTTACAGCGCGGCGCAGCTTCGGCAGCGACAACAACGCCCCGATCGCGCCCGAAATCTTGGAGGCGATCGTCGCGGCGAATGCCGGCGACGCCGTCGGGTACGGTGAAGACGCGTGGACGGCCCGCGCGATCGATCGCATCAGGGGACATTTCGGCGCGGCCACGGACGTCTATTTCACTTTCAACGGCACGGGCGCGAACGTCGCCGCCTTGGCTTCGCTTCTGCGCCCGTTTGAGGCGGTGCTGGCTCCGGCCAGCGCGCATCTTCAAACCGACGAATGCGGCGCATTCGAGCGCTTTTCAGGGTCGAAAGTGATTCCAATCGCGACGAGCGACGGCAAGCTGCGGCCCGCCGACGTCGAGCCGCACCTGAAGGCCGGGCACGACGTGCACTTTCCGCAGCCCCGCGCGCTCTCGATCTCGCAGGCCACGGAGCTCGGCGGCGTGTACGAGCTCGGCGAGCTGCGCGAGCTCTGCGCCTTCGCGCACGCCCACGGCCTGATCGTTCATCTCGACGGAGCGCGCCTTTCGAACGCGGCCGTCGCGCTCGGCGCCACGCTGCGCGATGCGGCCGCCGGCGTCGACGTGCTCACTCTGGGAGGCACGAAGAACGGGCTGATGCTGGGCGAAGCGATCTGCTTCTTCGAGCCGGCGCTGCACGCACAAACGGCGGCGTTCGTGCGGAAGCAGGCGATGCAGCTCGCCTCGAAGATGCGCTACGTCGCCGCACAGTTCGAGGCGCTGCTCGCGGACGATCGATGGGCGCGCTACGCCGCGCACGCCAACGCGATGGCGGCTCGCCTGCACGAAGGCGTTCGCGACGTCCCGGGCGTGCGCGTCACCCGGCCCGTTCGCTGCAACGCGGTGTTCGCGACGCTCGACCGCGCGGCGATCGAGCGCATTCGCGAGGACTTCTTCTTCTATGTGTTCGACGAGGCGCTGCCCGAAGTGCGCTGGATGACGCACTGGGCGACGACGCCGCAAGACGTCGACGACTTCGCCGACTGCATCAAAGCCGCGGCCGCGGGTCCTCGCCGTGGAAATAGTCGAGCTGCGGACTCGCCGCGACCATCAGCGAGCGAAGGTCGCCCTTGAGCGGCACGTCGGTGTCCACGAGCAGTTTGTCGGAATCGGGATAGTAGCAAGCCTCGACCTCTTCGTTACGAGCCAGCAGGATGACGGTCGCGGGTGCGTCGCTCTCGTTGATGAGCTGATGCGTGCCGCTCTCGCCGACCGGCAGCGCGATGAAGTCGCCCTTGCGGCAGCGGATCGTTCCCGCCAACATGCGTACGCTCGGCTCGCCCTCGAGGACGAAGAAAAGCTCCTCCTCGCGCGCGTGGGCGTGGAGCGGGCAGAAGCGCTGCCCCGGCCCGATCGTGCTGACGCGATAGCCCAGCCTGCGAGCGCCGATCGCGAAGCCTACCTCGGCGTCGCGAACGTGATAGATTCCCGGCTGTTCGACCCGCTCGTCGCGTTCGTCGCGCACGTCCAGCTCGTCGACGTTGATGCGATGGATCTCGGCGCCCGCCCGCGCATACAGCAGCCGGTACAGCGCCGCATAAGCGCCGCCGAAGATCGGTTGGCCGAAGGAGAGCAGCAGCGTGTCGGGATTCTCGCGCAGTATCGAGCGTAATCCGAGCGCCGCCTTGCGCGCGTCCGCGTACTCTCCATCCGGGGGCATCGAGAGCATGCCGGCCGGCGAGCCGGCGAGCGAGTCGCCTGCCACGACGATCCTGGCGTCGGGGACGTTGACCGCGAACTCGTGCGCCCTGCGCTGATGTGCGAGCCGGATAGCGAACGCGCCCGCGAAGACGGACTCGCGATGCGCCGGCGCCGCGACGACGTCGGCGCCGTAGTGCGCTGCGATCTCGTCCGCGGCATCTCGCCGGCTCGGCGTCATCACGATGACGCGCGCGATTCCCCCGAGCCCCGCGATCTCATCGCGAGCCGTATCGTCGAGCGGCAAGGGATCGATCATCACGTTGCCGGCGCCGGCGACGAGCAGGTAGGCATGGGCTGCAAACGGATCGCCGGGTAGCGGCAACGAGAGCGCGTAGACGTTCGGGAACCCCAGAGGCTGCAACACGCTACGCCGTCCAGTCGAGCATCGCTTCCCATTCTGGCTTCGGGAAACGTTGCTTGGATTTGATGGCCTCGACGTACTTGCGCTTTCCGGCGCGATTGCCCTTACCCAGCATCAGCCCGCCGACGAGCCGGTCCTCCCAGAAGAACAGCGCGCGATACCACTTCTTATCGCGATCGATCTTGCGCCGGATCTCCAGGTCCTGGCGAAGGTCCGTCCCGAGTCCGAACTGCGTGATCGTCTGTCCCTTGAAGAGCAGCGACGAGTATTCGGGCACGTCGTGATACTTCTCGCTGCCGCCCATCATGTTCTGCGCGGCGACCTTGCCGTGCGCGCCAGCGTTGTTCCAGGTCCCCATGCGGTAGCGTATCTCGAGGATGGGATCGTAGAAATCCGCGACGTCCCCCGCGGCGTAGATGCCCTTGACGTTGGTCTCCAGGTGGTCGTCGCACAGGATGCCGTTCTTGCTCGTCTCGATCTCGGTGCCGTCGCAGATCTCGGTGTTCATTGCGAGGCCGAACCCGTATGCGTAACATTCCGCCGCGATCTCGGCGCCCTTGCTCGTCTTGACCTTGGCGATGACGCCGTTGGAGCGCACGAACGCCGCGACCTCCTCGCCGTAGTGCATGTGGACGCCGTCCGCCGCGGCCGCCTCGTGCAGCAGCGCGCCGGCCTCCTCATCGATGATGCGGTGCAGCCCGCGCGGGCCGCGCATCAGCCAGTGCGTCTCCATGCCGCGCGACGCAAAGGCCTCGGCGAGCTCGTAGGCGATGAACGACCCGCCGATCGCGACCGCCGCGCGGCTGCGGTCGATCTGCTCGGAGATCGCGCGCGTGTCGTCGAGGTATTGGAACGGAAAGAGATTGGCGGCGTCGTCGGAGCCGGGCTTGCCGGTCGGATTGGGGCGTCCGCCGGTCGCGATCAGCAGCGCGTCGTACGGATACGACGTGCCGTCCGCCTCGACGACGTGCTCTTGCGGAATGACGCGTTCGACGTGCGTGCGCAGGCGCAAGTCGATCCGATGCTCCTCGTGCCACGCGACGTTGCGGATCATCACCTTCGCCTCGGGTATCTGCCGGCGCAGCATCGGAGGGAGCGAGATGCGGTTGTAGAGCGGATACGGCTCGTCGCCGATCAGCGTGATCTCGCACGCCGGATCGTGCTTGCGCAGCTGCTCGGCGGCCGTGGTCCCGGCGAATCCGTTGCCCACGATCACGTAGCGCCGGAAATCCGAGTTCGTCACGGCGCGGAGAGGGCGAGTCCGAGCATCATCTCGCGGCCGACCTCCAGGGCACGCTCGTCGATGTCGAATCGCGCGCTGTGCTGCGGCTCCGCGCCGACGCTCGGTCCGCGCGAGCCGACGAGAAAATACGCGCCGGGGCGCTGCTCCTGCATGAAGGCCATGTCTTCCGACCACATGATGATCTCGTGCGGGTCCACGAGCTTCTCGGCACCGACCACGCGCCGCCCGACGTCGCGCACCGCCGCGTTGGCCGCGGCGTCGTTGACCGTCGGTGGATACACCCAATGATACTCGAAACGATACTCGAGGCGCATCGCCTCGCACACGCCGTGTATCAGCCGCTCGATGCGCTCCGACAGCTCTTTGCGCACGTCCTCGTCGAACGCGCGAACCGTCCCCTGCAAAGACGCGCGCTCCGGAATGACGTTGAACGTCGTGCCGGCGTGCAGCGACCCGACCGTGACGACCACGGGATGCCGCGGCGAGATCTCGCGGCTCGCGACGGTCTGGAGCATCGTCACCAGCTGCGCGGCGCCGACGACCGGGTCGACGGCCGCGTGCGGCATGGCCCCGTGCCCGCCCCTGCCGATCAGCTCGATATCGAAGCGATCCGACGACGCGAAGAACGGACCCTCGCGAATGCCGACCTTGCCCGCGTCGAGCCCGCTGTACACGTGCAGCGCGAACGTGCGATCGACGTGCGGATTCTCGAGCGCGCCGTCTTCGATCATGAGCTTATTTCCCGCGAGCCCTTCCTCGCCCGGCTGGAAGCAGAACACCAGCGTGCCCGGAACCTCGTCCTTCCGGTCACGCAGCGTGCGCGCGGCGCTGAGGAGGACCGCCATGTGCGCGTCGTGACCGCAGGCGTGCATCACCCCGTGGTTGCGGGACCGGTAGGGCACGTCGTTGAGCTCTTCGACCGGCAGCGCGTCCATGTCGGCGCGCAGAAGCGTCACGGGTCCCGGCCGGGCCCCCTGCAACGTCGCGAGCACACCGGTCTTCCCAATGCCGCTGCGAATCGCGTCGAAGCCGAATCCGCGCAGCTCGCGCTCGATGAAGGCGGCGGTCTCGTGCTCCTCCAGCGACAGCTCGGGATGTGCGTGAAAGTGGCGGCGATACCGGACGAGGTCGTCCTTCACTTCGCCTCCGGCGCGATCGGCTTGAACCACAGCTGATGATTCGCGTAATCGAAGATCAGATTGAAGTCGCTCAGCGTGTCGCGCCCGATCAGGCCGTCGTAGTCGCGTTCCTGCGCGTAGCTCGCCGACGGCACCACGACCTGGACGCCGCCGAACACCCAGTCTCCGAGGACAAGGTTCTTCATGGTGATGTGCTTGATGCCGAACGGCTTGCCGCCCAGCGTCACCATCTCTTCTTGATCCGGCGTCCCGGGCGGCACCCTATTCGGAAATCGCGAGAAGTAGTGCGGGTAGAGCGTTGTGTAATCCGCGCCCAGGTCCGCGATGAAGAAACCCGGTACGCCGCTGTACGACGCCTTCAAGACCGGAACGCCCCAATCGAGCCGCAGCGGCAGCGCGGACCATCCGCGCGCGGCGAGATCCGCCGGCGCCGAGCGGTGCAGCGTCAGAGTTTCGCGTTCGAAGTTTACTTCCAGGGCGCCGCTGCCGATGAAGTCGGTCCCGAGCAGTCCGACGACGCGCTGCTCGGGAAGCTGCTCTTCGAAGGCCGCCGTCGAGAGCGTCACGTTCTTCGCGACCAAGCCTGCCACCGTGAGGTCCGGAGCTCGCGCATTCGCCAGCGTGAAGTCGCCGGCGAAGCTGACGGTCACGAGCCCGCTGAGGCTCATCCCGAGCTCGCGCGCGACCTGCGGATCAATCAGCAAGTCGGAACTGCCCGAATCGAGCAAAAAGTCTAGGCCGCGCCCCGCGATCGAGACGGGAACGATGATACCGTTCGTGGTGAAGCGCGCCGGGATCGCCACCGCGTCGCGGTCCCCTAAGTCGAATAGCGGGCGCGACGGCGGCATCGCGAAGTCGAGCGTGCCCGAAGTGACGGGCTCGAAACTCAGGACCTTGGTCTGCGCCGCGAGCGTGCCATCGCGCTCGTAGTCGATCTGGTGGGCCAGCGTGCTTCCCGAAGACAAGCGGTAATCGCCGTATGCCCAGACCTGTTCGTGCCCGTCGTAATCCGTCATCTCCAGGCGATCGAGCAGATAGCTATGCGCGTCGTAGTAGCGGCGTTCCACGAGGCCGTCGCTCGGCGTGACCTCGACCACAAAGTCCGGCGCGGCGCCGGTGGTCATCCCGAGCAGCCTCACACCGCTCGTCGCGGCATTCGGCTGCCGAATCGAAACGGCGAACGGATCGACCTCCTGGTACAGGTTCGAAGACGGGAGCACGAGGCCGTTGTCGTCCTGTTGCCAATGCCGGCCGCCGTACGAGCCGTACGACGAAACGAAGGGCCCCTGCCGCACCATAGTGCGGAAGTCGCGGCCACTCGAAAACGTCTCGGAGGTCCAGACGTCGCCGTTGTGCGATACGGTGCGGGTGACGAGGTGAAACGCTCCCGGCTCGACCGATCCGGCCGAGTGGCGGTTGCGCTCGAAGAGCTGCGCGACGGTGATCGCGGCGGGGGAATATTGCTCCGCGGCGCCGGCTTGCGCAACGAGGACTGCCAACGCTGCAACAACGGCGGCGCCGGAGCCCGGGAACCTCGTCATCGGCGCTCCATTCGGGCCGGTACCCGGCGGCTACTTCTCCGCGCAGGATTTCGCCCCGAAGCAGCGACTAGAAAATGGCGTGGCCCTCGTCTTGGAACTCCATGGACTGAGCGACGAGCAGCTCGTAGCGATGTTTCGCACGATGCTGATGCAACGCACGCTCGAGAACCGCGGCTTCCAGCTCAACCGGCAAGGCAAGATTCCGTTTGCGTCCGCGAGCGAGGGACACGAGGCCGTTCAGTCCGGCGCCGCGATGGCGTTCGAGCGCGGCAAGGACATCTTGGTCCCATACTATCGCGACTTGGGGCTGGAGCTGGGAATCGGATTATCGCCCTATAAGGTGTTGCTGTCGCTCTTTGCGCGAGCGGCCGACCACTCGGCGGGGCGCCAATTCCCGCATCACTATGCGAGCCGTTCGCTCGGGCTGCACACGATCAGCTCCGTGATCGCCGCGCAGCTGCCCCATGCCGTCGGCGCGGCGTACGCGTTGCAGTATCGCGGCGAGCGAGGCCGCGCGGTGCTGACAACCTTCGGCGACGGCGCGACCAGCGAAGGCGAATGGCACGAGTCGGTCAATTTCGCCGCGGTACACCGGCTGCCGATCGTCTTTCTCTGCGAGAACAACGAGTGGGCGATCTCGACGCCCCTGTCGCTGCAGATGGGGCAGCCCAACGTCTACGAGCGCGCGCCGGGGTACGGCCTTCCCGGAGCCGTCGTGAACGGGATGGATCCCATCGCCTGCTACGCGGTGGTAAAGGAAGCCCTGGAGCGGGCGCGGACGGGCGGCGGCCCCACGCTGGTTGAAGCCAAGTGCTATCGCTTCCTGTCCCATACGACCGACGACGACGACCGCACCTATCGCTCGCGCGAAGAGGTCGAAGCACGCCGCAAGGACGATCCCGTCCCGGTGTTCGAGCGCCTCTTGATCGAACGCTCGATCCTGACGGAGGAGGCTGCGGAAGCATTGAAGCGTTCCGTGCTCGAAGAAGTCAACGACGCGACCGATCGCGCCGAAGCGATGGCCTACCCGGCGGCGGCGACTCTCTACGAACGGGTCTACGCCGAGAGCTGGCAGCCGTGGCGCGAATGAGGAAGCAGAACGTGGAGAACCATGGCTAGCACCGACATCGCGAGGGGGACGCTCGAACGTCACGGCTTGAGCGACGAACAGCTGCGCGGGATCTTCCGCAACATGCTGCTGCAGCGCCAGCTCGACAATCGGGGTTTTCAGCTCAACCGCCAGGGCAAGGTCCCATTCGCGCTCGGCAGCGAGGGTCACGAAGCGCTGCAGGCGGGCGCGGCGATGGCCTTCCACCGCGGCAAGGACATTCTGGCGCCGTATTATCGCGACCTCGGGCTGTGCCTCGGCATCGGGCTTTCTCCGTACGAGATCATGCTCTCGATCTTCGCGCGAGCCGAGGATCACAACGGCGGACGGCAATTCCCGAATCACTATTCGTCCAAGCGCGCCGGCCTGATGTCGTTCTCCTCGATCTTGGCCGCGCATCTGCCGCATGCCGTGGGCGCCGCGTATGCGATCAAGTATCGCGGCGAAACCGGGCGTGCGGTCTTGGCGACCTGCGGCGACGGGACGACGAGCGAGGGCGAGTGGCATGAATCGATGAATTTCGTGGCCGTGCACAAGCTGCCGTTCGTAATGCTGGTCGAGAACAACGAGTGGGCGATCTCGACGCCTCTCGACAAGCAGATGGCCCAGCCGGAAATCTACAAGCGCGCCGAGGGTTACGGCATGCCCGGCCGCCGCTTCAACGGTTTCGATCCCATCGCCACGTACGCCGCGGTGAAGGAGGCGATGGATCGCGCGCGAGGCGGAGGCGGACCGACGCTCGTCGAGGGTACCTGTTATCGCTACCTCGCGCACTCCACCGACGACAACGACATGACGTATCGCACGCGCGAGGCCGTGCTGGAGCGCCGCAAGCAGGATCCCGTGCCTGCCTTCGAGGCGTTGCTGCTGGAACACGGGATCATGAGCGCACCAGACGTCGCGGCGATGCGCAAGGACGTCCTGCGCGAGACGAACGAGGCCACCGACGCGGCCGAGGCGCTGCCCTATCCGGAGGCGGCCGACCTCTACACGCACATCTATGAAGGAGCCTGGCAACCGTGGCAGTCGTGAGCAGCGCCAACTCGACCGTGATGAACAACGTCGAGGCGGTCCGCGCAACCCTCTACGAAGCGATGAAGAGCGACGATCGCACGGTCATCCTCGGTGAGGACGTCGGCGCTCGCGGCAACGTGTTCCTGATCACGAAGGACTTCATCAACGAGTTCGGTCCGGAACGCGTGATCGATACGCCGATCGCCGAGGCCTCCATCGTCGGCATCGCCGTCGGCATGGCGATGGAAGGACTGCGACCGATCGCCGAGATCCAGTTCGCCGATTTCATCTACCCGTCGTACAATCAGATCGTGGGCGAGGCGGCCAAGGTACGCTACCGTTCCAACGGCGAGTACACGTGCCCGCTCGTGATCCGCACGCCTTACGGCGGCGGGGTCCGCGGCGCGCTCTCCCACTCCGTCTCGGTCGAGGCGCTCTTCTATCACGTTCCCGGGCTCAAGATCGTCGCGCCGGCCTTTCCGGCCGACGTCAAGGGGCTGCTCAACGCCGCGATCGACGATCCGGACCCGGTCCTGTTCCTCGAACACAAGAAGACGTATCGGCTGATCAAGGGCGAGGTGCCCAACGGCCACTACACGATCCCGCTCGGCAAAGCCAACGTGCTCAAAGAAGGTACGCAGCTCACCGTCGTTTCGTACGGGCTCTACGTGCACTGGGCGCTGGAAGCGGCACGGCAGCTCGAGCAAGATCGCCTCTCCGTCGAGGTCGTCGACCTGCGCTCGATCCGTCCGATGGACAAGACGACGATTTTAAATAGCGTCGAGAAGACGCGCAAACTATTGATCGTTCACGAGGACAACAAGTTCGGCGGCATCGGCGCCGAGATCAGCGCGATGGTGGCTGAGGAGTCGCTGTTCAATCTGGACGCGCCGATTCGGCGTCTGTGCGGCCCCGACGTTCCGGCGATGGGTTACGCGCTGCCGCTCGAGGAAGCGTTCATGTCGTCGCCCGCCGAGATGGCCGACGCGATGCGAGAGATGGTGAGATTCTAGTGACCTTCCTCAGGGATTCGATGGATAGCCCTTCGAGTCGCGGCGGCGGGGCAGCACCAGCTTTGTTGCTCGTCGGTCACAGAACCACGGCTATGCTCTCTCCTCGCGCCTCGCTGGTGCGCCCCGGCGCTCGCGACTTTACGCACCGAATCCCTGAGGAAGGTCACTGATGGCCACAACTATCACGATGCCGCAGCTGGGCGAGACGGTGACCGAAGGCACCGTCGCGCAGTGGCTGAAAAAGATCGGCGACACGGTCGACAAGTACGAAGACTTCGTCGAAGTGTCCACCGACAAGGTCAACGCCGGCGTGCCCTCGCCGGTCACCGGAACGATCCGCGAGCTCCTCGTCAAGGAGGGAGAGACGGTCGCGACCGGCACGCCGATCGCCGTCATCGACGAGCTCGGCGCAGCGCCAGCCGCGACGGAGGCCGCACCGGCCCCCACGCGCGTGGAATCCGCGCCGTCCGCGTCCGCGAGCACGTCCCCGTCCGGTAACGGCGCGGCGGCTGCCGCCGCAGCCAACGCCGCGGCGTCGCCGGCCGTCCGCCGTCTGGCGCGCGAACATCACGTCGACATTCGCTCGCTGCGGGGCAGCGGCGCGAACGGACGCGTCACCGCCGACGACGTGCTCGCTGCGGCGCGAAGCGTCGTTTCCGCGGCGCAGGCGCCGGCGGCGCCTCCGCCGGCCGCGCCGCCAATTCCGAGCCCCGGCCGCACCTCGACCTACGCGCAGCCGGCTCGAGGAACGCTGATTCCGCTCACACAGGCGCGTCGCATCATCGCGGAACGCATGGTCGAGAGCAAGCACACCGCGCCGCACGCGTGGTCGATGGTTGAGATCGACGTCACCGACGTCTGGGAGTGGCGCGTCCGGGAGAAGGATCGCTTCGAGCGCGAGACCGGCCACAGGCTCACGCTTCTGCCGTTCTTCATCCGCGCGGTCGTGGAGTCGCTCAACCTCTTCCCGCTGATGAACGCCAAGTTCGTTCCCGCGACTGAAGGCGGTACGCCGGCGATCTACGTCAACGAGGCCGTCAACATCGGAATCGCAATCGGCCTGCCGACGAACCTGGTCGTGCCCGTCATCAAGAACGCCGACCAGCTCTCGATCAAAGGCATCGCGATCGCGGGCGGCGAGCTGATCGACAAAGCGCGCAAGGGTAAGCTCGGCGTGGACGACCTCGCAGGCGGCACGTTTACGGTCAACAACAACGGCGCGAACGGCTCGTGGGCCTCCGCGCCGATCATTAATGCCGGTCAGGCCGGCATCGTGACGATGGAGGCCGTGATCAAGAAGCTCGTCGTGCGCGATGACGACACGATCGCCATCCGCCGGATGATGAATGCGTGCCTTTCGCTCGACCACCGCGTCGTGGACGGCTACGTCGCGAGCGGCTTCTTGGCGGAGCTCAAGCGCCGCCTCGAGGCCATGCAGGCGCAGGGAGAGTTGTAACTCGCAGATCCGCAAGCACTTTCGCTTTGAGGCTGCTCACGTGCTTCCGTTCCATCCCGGGAAGTGCGCGCGAGTGCACGGCCACTCGTATCGCCTCGAGGTGGCGGTGCGCGGGCCGCTGCGCTCGCGGGGTCCAGCGCGCGGAATGATCGAAGATTTCGACAAGATAGAGCGCATCGTCGGCGAGCGCGTCCTCGAAGCGCTCGACCATCACAACCTGAACGATGCGATCGAGAATCCGACCGTGGAAAACATCGTGCTGTGGATCTGGAAGCGTCTCGAGCGCCACTTGCTCAACCTGGACGAGCTCGTGCTTTGGGAGACGCCCACCGCCTGCGCGGTCCTCCGCCGCTCCGACATCGCGGTGTCATCCTGAGCCGAGAGCGAGTCCTGAGCGACGCTGAGCCCGTCGAAGTGGAGTCGAAGGGAAGGGTGCCAGCGATGATGCTTCAAGTTTCGGAGATATTCTACAGCATTCAAGGCGAGGGGACGTGGACCGGCACGCCTGCCGTGTTCGTGCGGCTCGCGGGCTGCAACCTGGCATGCGATTTCTGCGACACGGATTACTCGACGAAGTTCTTCGCTAACGTAGAAGATGTCGTCGCGACCGTCCACGAGATCGGGCCGGACTGTCCGATGGTCGTGCTGACCGGCGGCGAGCCGTTCGCCCAGGCCAAGACGCCGGCGTTGATCGAGGCCTTACGGGCCGACGGACGGCGCGTGCACGTCGAGTCGAACGGCACGATCTTCGCCGACCTGCCGGACGACGTCTGGCTCTGCGTCTCTCCGAAGGAGCGCGTCGACCGCCGGATGGCGCGGCGCGCGAACGAGGCGAAGCTCATCGTGGACGCCCGGGTGCCCGAGGAGCATCTCGCGCTCTTCGAGGGGAAGCCGACGATATTGCTGCAGCCCGAGGGGAACAAGCCGGCCAACGTCGCGCTGGCGCTGGACTATGCGAAGGCGCACCCGCGCCGTTTCCGCCTCTCGCTGCAGACGCACAAGCTCATCGGCGCGCCGTGATCCTGCTCGCGTGTGCGGTCGATGCCGAGCTCGCCTTCTGGGAACCGCGCGACGGCGTCGCGACCCTGGTCACGGGCGTCGGCCCCGTCGAGGCCTCTTGCGCCCTCACCGCCGAGCTGTGCCGGTACCCGTACCGGCTCGTCGTCAACGCAGGCCTGGCCGGCGCGTTTGACGGCGCCGCGCGCGTCGGCGAGGGCGTCGTCGTCGCAGACGACGCGATGGAGATCGCGCTGGAGAACGGCGCGCCGCTGAAGCTCCCGCACGGCGAGCGGACCGTCGAGCGAGCGCGCTCGGATGCCGAGCTCGTCGCGCACCTGCGTGGCGCGGGCTTTCCGGTCGTGCGCGGCATCACCGTCGCGCGCGTGACGTCGTCGGAGCAGACGGCGCGGCGCCTCGCGACCGAGCTGCGGGCGCAGGTGGAGTCGATGGAAGGTTTCGCGATGCTGCGCGCCGCCGAGCGGCTTGGCGTTCCGGCCATCGAGGTGCGCGGCATCTCGAACCGCTGCGGCGACCGCGCGTCCAGCACCTGGGACTTCGACGCGGGAATAAGCGGCTTGCGCCGCATCGCGCGCGCGTTGTTCGAGCTCCTATAATGGCCTTCACGCTCGCGTATTCGCCCTGTCCCAACGACACGTACATCTTCGCGGCGCTGACGAACGGTCTGCTCGACGACGCGCCCGACGTCCGCGTGCACCTCGCCGACATCGAGGAGCTCAACAACGCCGCGGCGCGCGCGCAGTTCGAGCTCACCAAGGTGAGCTACGGCGCGATTCCGTTCTTGATGGACCGCTATCGCATTCTGCCGTCGGGCGGCGCCGTCGGACGCAGATGCGGTCCGCTGCTGGTGGCGCGTCCCGCGGAGTCGCCGCCGCTCTTCGCCGACTTCGCCCGGCGCCGGATCGCGATCCCCGGCGAGCGCACGACCGCGTTCATGCTGCTCCAACTCGCGCTGGGCACGCGCCCGAAGACAGTGCGGATGCGCTTCGATCGGATCATTGCAGCCGTGGCGGGCGGCGAGGTCGACGGGGGGCTGATCATCCACGAGTCGCGCTTCACGTACCGCGACGCCGGGCTCATCGCGATCGCCGACCTCGGCGAGTGGTGGGAGAACATGACGCTCTTGCCGATTCCGCTCGGCGCCGTCGTCGCGCGCGACGACGTCGACCCCGAGCAGGCGCGACGCATCAACGCGGCGATTCGGAGGAGCCTCGCGTTCGCCCGCGCGAACGAGGCCGTGGTGATGCCGTACGTTCGCGAGCACGCGGCCGAGATGAGCGACGACGTCATGCGCGCCCATATCGAGCTTTACGTGAACGAATTCACGGACGATCTCGGCGAACCCGGACGCGACGCCGTCCGCGCGCTCTTCGCCCGCGCACGCACCGCCCGCATCCTCAAGGGAGACGCCGAGCCGTGCTTCGCGTGAAGATGCTCCTCGCGTCGTGCCTCATCGCGGCAGCCGGTTGCGGTGGGGCGATTCGGCCCGCGCCGGTCGGCGCAAGGTTCTAGTCGCAGTGCGGAGAGGACGCTTCATCGCCGGCACCGCCGCGTTGGGCATCGCGACGGCCTCCGCGGCCTCCGCGCAGCCGCTAACGTCCGCGCAGATCGAGCTCGGCGACGACGTGTTCCTGCGCGCCGAGTGGCGCGAGCTCCGCGGCCGCACGGTCGGGGTGATCGCCAACCAGAGCGGCGTCACGTCGGGGCTCGAGTCGATCGTGGACGCGATCCTGCAGCACGGCAACATTCGCATCAAGGCGATCTACGCGCCCGAGCACGGCTTTCGCGGAGATCAGGCCGCGGGCGCCACGATCGCGTCGTACGTCGACGCGCGCACCAGCCTGCCGGTCTACAGTCTGTACGGCGCGGCACGTCATCCCACCGCTGCGATGCTGGAGGGCGTCGACGTCTTGCTCTTCGACATCCAAGACGTCGGTTCGCGCGCGTACACCTACATCTCCACGATGGCGTATGCGATGCAAAGCGCCGGGGAATACGGTAAGGAATTTTGGGTGCTGGACAGGCCGAATCCGACCGGCGGGAGCGTCGTCGAGGGACCGGTGCTCGAGCCGCCCTACGAGTCGTTCATCGGGCTGTACCCGATCGCGATGCGCCACGGGATGACGGTCGGCGAGCTTGCCACGCTCTTCAACGAGCACTTCGGCATCGGCGCCAAGCTGCGCGTCGTGCGGATGAACGGATGGCGCCGATCGATGATCTGGCCGGATACCGGACTGCAGTGGGTGCAAACGTCACCGAACATCCCGCGCTGGGAGACGACCCTCGTCTATCCCGGCATGGGGCTGGTGGACACGGTCGGCATCAACAACGGCAGCGGCTTCACCAACCCGTTCTTTCTCGCCGGCATGGTCGGCATCGACGGCGACAAGCTGGCGGAGCGCTTGAACGCGCGCGCGCTGCCGGGCGTCGCGTTCCGCCCGACCGCGTGGTCGCCGACCTCGGGCTTCTGGGCGGGCCGCGAGTTGACCGGCGTCGAGCTCCAGTTGCTCGAGCCTCGCCGCGTGCTCGCCATTCGCACGGCCGTCGAGATTCTCGTCGCCGTGCGCGACCTCTTCCCCAAGGTCATCCGGATCAAAAGCGTGGCCGGCCTCGATCGCGACTGGGGCACGGACTCGTTCCGCCAAGCGTTCCTCGCCGGCGAAGGCGTCGAAGCGATTCTCGGCCGGTGGACGGGGCGGGTCGCAGCCTTCAGAGCGCTGCGCGAGCGTTACTTCTTGTACTGATTTCTAGGCGGGCTAGGTCGTCGGCGGCTCCATCGAGCGCGCTCGCGAGCCGGCGCAGGGCCGGCTCGACGTTGTGCGCATTGGCGCGCAGGATGTCGCGCCACATCGGAGCGTTCATGTCGGAGATGCGCAGCAACTCCCGCGCCACTGGTCCGCAGAGCTGCTGCGTCTCCGGCTCTCCCTCCCCTACCAAAGCTGCGTAGCACGATGCGACGATCTGCGGAAGGTGCGACGTCAGCGCGACGATGCGGTCGTGCGCCTCCGCGCTCGTCGCCACGGGAAACGCGCCGAACCAGCGGATGAATTCGCGGGCACGCGCATCCAATTCCGCGTCGCCGCTCGGCACGTAGGCCCACGAGCAGCCGTCGAAGAGATCGGCGCGGGCGGCACGCGCGCCACTGCGTTCGCTGCCCGCCATCGGGTGCGTCGCGACGAAGTTCGCGACACCCTCCGCGGCTGCGACCACCGGCACCTTGACCGACGCGAGGTCGAGCACGAGCGCCGGCGTCCGCGGCCAGCCGGACAGGCGGTCGAGCTCGCGCACCGTTGGCTCGAGGTGCGTCGCAATAACCAGCGTATCGGCTTCATTCACGAGCGTCTCGGGAGTCACGGCGGCGTCGATCGCGCCCACTTCTGAAGCGGCGTCCAGCGCCGCGGGATCGGCGTCGCAACCGGTTACGTAGACGCCGTTGGATCGAGCGTGAAGACCGATGGAACCGCCCATCAAGCCGACGCCGAAGATGCCGAGCACGCGCCCGATCACGACGCGCGCACCAGGTCGGGCCGCAGCGTAGCCGCGCCGTCGAGATAGACGTGCTCGATCTCGCGCGCGGTGCGCGCGGTGTTCACGTGCATCAGCACGCGGATGCAGCGGCCGAGCGCCCCGGCAACGTCGACCTCGGAGAAATGCAGCATCGGAACGTGGACCCATCCCATCTCACGCGCTGCGAGCGCGGGGAAGCACGCGCGCAGGTCGGGGGTGAGGCTGAAGAGCACCGAGGCGATGTCGTCGAGATCGATGTCGTTGCGTCGCGTCATCTCGCTCAGGAGCCGCTGCGTGGCGCACGCGATCGCCGCCGTGCTGTCGGCGTCGGCCGTGATGGCGCCCCGGATGCCTCGGAAAACACGAACCCCCGCCGGGTCGGCGGGGGTCTGCGTTGTCGAGTGCTGCTGCTTGCCAGTACCGTGCAAAACGCTTCCCTCACCGACCTCGAAGGCGGCAATAGTAGAACGAATACCCGTACGAGCCCAACGTCCACATGATGTTCGACTATGCAACCACACCTCTTGGTGCTTGTCAAGGACGTGCCACTCTTCCGCAGCGAAGTTTGGGGGATATGCTGCGGGAGCGCTTGATCGACGCCCTAGGAATCGAGGCGGTGAAGTCGGCCCCCGAAGACCTTGCGGTCTACGCCTTCGACGCGTACACGGAGGGCGGCGCGCCCTCGGCGGTCGTCCTGCCCGCCTCGGCCCGCGACGTCAGCGCCGTGGTGAAGATCGCCCGCGAGTTCGGCGAGCCAATCGTCGCGCGCGGAGCCGGCACCGGACTCTGCGGCGGCGCCGTGCCGACCGCCGGCGGAATCATTCTCTCGTTCGCTCGAATGAACCGGATCCTGGAGCTCGACGAGCGCAATCAGCGTGCGCGCGTGCAGCCGGGCGTCATCAACCTCGACCTTTCGCGCCACGTCGCGGGCAGCGGCCTGTTCTACGCCCCCGATCCCTCGTCGCAGCAGATCTCGACTATCGGCGGCAACATCGCGACGAACGCCGGTGGCCCGCACTGTCTCTCCTACGGCACGACCGTGAACCACGTGCTCGCGCTCGAGGTCGTGGACCATCGCGGCGAGGTGTTTACGACGAGCGTCGACGACGCAGGTTATGATCTCACGGCCGCGCTCGTCGGCAGCGAAGGCACGCTCGGCATCGTGACCTCGGCCTGGCTGCACCTGCTCGCCTTCCCCGAGGCCGTGCGGGTCTGGGTCGCGGCGTTCGCCGACATCGATTCGGCGTCGGAGGCGGTGTCCTCGATAATCGGCGCGGGCATCGTGCCGACCGCGCTCGAGATGATGGACGCCGTCATCACGCAGGCGGTAGAGGCCGCGTTCGGAGCGGGCTATCCCACCGACGCGGGAGCGGTGTTGCTCGTCGAACACGCCGGCCTGGAGGAGGACGTCGAGGCCGTGGAAGCGGCGATCCACGCGATCGTCGGGCAGCACGGCGCGCGCTCGTGGCGCAGCGCGCGAACCGCCGCAGAGCGCGCCGCGTTGTGGGCGGGACGTAAGGGGGCGGCGGGAGCGACCGGGCGCATTGCGCCGAATTACTATACGCAGGACGTGTGCGTTCCGCGCAGCCGTTTGCCGCAGGCGCTGCGCGCCGTCGAGAGCGCGGCCGCCGCCAACGGCGTCACGGTCGGCAACGTCTTTCACGCGGGCGACGGAAATCTCCATCCACTGTTGATGTACGACAAACGCGATCGCAAGCAGGTCGCCGCCGTCGTCGACACCGGCAACGCGATCCTTCAGTGCGCGATCGACTTGGGCGGCACGATCAGCGGAGAGCACGGCATCGGCTGGGAGAAGCGCGACGCGATGACGCGCGTCTACTCCACGGCGGACCTCGCGGCGATGGGGCGCGTGCGCGACGTCTTCGATCCGGCGCGCGCGCTCAATCCCGAGAAGATCTTTCCCAATGGATCGCGCTGCCCGGAGGTCACGCCGCCGTGACGGCGACGCAGGAGCGCGTCAGGCCGGAGAATGCCGAGGCGGTCGGCGAGCTCGTCGCGCGCTGCGACGCCGCGAGCCAGAAGGTGTGGATCGTCGGCGGGAACACGCTCGACGGCATGGGCTTTCCGCCGGAGCACGTGGACGTCACGCTCGACACGACGCAGCTGACCGGAATCGTCGCCAACGAGCGCGCGGACCTGACGATCGCCGTGCGCGCAGGCACGCCGCTGCGCGACGTGGGCACGCTGCTCGCCGCGCAGGGACAGTTCGTGCCGTTCGACGCGCCGCAGCCGCACTACGCGACGATCGGCGGCACACTGGCGGCCGGCTGGCTCGGACCGCGCCGCCATCTGTACGGCCGCGTTCGCGACTACGTCATCGGCTCGGCGATCGTCTTGGCCGACGGAATGATCGCGCGCGCGGGCGGCATGGTCGTCAAGAACGTCGCCGGCTACGACATGAGCCGGCTCTACGTCGGCTCGTTCGGCACGCTGGGCGTGCTCGTGCAGGCGAATTTCAAGACGGCTCCGTTGCCGCCGCACGCGCGCCTCTTCCTCGCGCCGCTTCCGGAGCACACGCGCGAACGCGCGTGCACGCAGCTCGCGACGCTGCCGATACGACCCGCGGCGGCGTTCTGGATAGAGGGCTTCCACAACGCGATCGACGGCGAGGACGGCCCAGAGGGGCGCATCGTCGTGTCGATCGAGGGAAGCGACGCGCTGCTGGAGCGAGCGACGCGCGATCTGCGTTCGGCACTGGGCCGAGCCGGAGTACCCGAGACGCGCGTGGTCGACGCGGGCGCGCGCGAGGCGTTCGAGCGCGTCGTGGACGCGTACGTCGCTTGTCTGGGCGAACGCTCGATCACGTACCGGCTCTTCCCCCCCGCCGCAGAATCCGCGCGATGCGCGCTAGGCCTGCACGCGCTCGCGGGACGCTTCGGGCTGCGCGCCGAGAGCATCGTCGATGTGATGAACGGAGACGTCGTGCTGCGCGTCAGCGAACTCGACATGCGCGCGCTGGGTTCGAAGATCGAAAACCTCGACGACGCGCTGCACGACGCGGAGCCGCGCGCGCAGGTCGTTGCGGGCAAGCATTCGCACCGCCCGTACCTGCGCGTCTGGGGTGAGGCGCCCGCGGCTATCGAGCAGATGCGGGCTCTCAAGCTTCGCTTCGATCCCAACCGGACGCTGAATCCCGGCCGCTTTGTCGGCGGAATTTAGCTTGGTGCCCTTTTCGTGAACGTAGTGCTGTTGGGCGGCTCCGGTTTCGTCGGCCGGCACCTCGGCGCGGCGTTGCGCGAGCGCGGCGATGTGACGACGCTCGCGTCGCTTCGCAATCCGGAGGAGGCGGCGCGCGCCGCGGCGGCGTGCGACGCCGTCGTCAACCTCGCCGGCGAGCCGCTCGCGCAGCGCTGGAACTCAAGCCTTAAGCGGCGCATCGAGGAGAGCCGCGTGGATTTGCCGCGGCGTTTTCTCCAGCTCCTCGCCCAAGCATCGCGGCGCCCAGCCGCCTACGTAAGCGCGGCGGCGATCGGCTATTACGGCACGAGCGAGACCGCAACGTTCGACGAGGACAGCCCCCCGGGGGACGACTTCCTGGCGCGCGTGTGCGTCGCGTGGGAACGCGAGGCGGGTCGTGCCGCCGATCTCGGGATGCGGGTGGCGATCGTACGAACCGGCGTCGCCCTCGCGCCCGACGGCGGTGCGCTCGCAAAGATCCTCCCGCCGTTTCGCGCCGGCGCCGGCGGCCGCGTCGGTAGCGGGCGCCAGTGGCTTTCGTGGGTGCACATCGACGATCTCGTCGGGATCTATCTCATGGCGCTCGCCCGTGTCGAAGGCGTCGTCAACGCATGCGCGCCGAACCCGGTGACGAACGCGGCGTTCACCGCGGAACTGGGCGCCGCGCTGCATCGCCCGGCGAAGCTGCCCGTTCCGACGCTGGCGCTGCGCGCGCTGTTGGGCGAGGGCGCCGACATCTTACTCAAGGGACAGCGCGTTCTGCCGCGCAGAACCGAGCTGCTCGGCTATCGCTTTCGCTTTCCCGAGCTTACAGGCGCGCTAGCGAATCTACTCTGAACTCGAGCGCCTCGAGATACTTCTCGGCGTCCATCGCGGCGCGGCATCCGGCGCCGGCCGCCGTTACCGCTTGGCGATACCGGAAATCGTTCACGTCTCCCGCGACGAAGACGCCCTCGACGTTCGTCGTCGTGCCGTCCGGCGACGCGACGTAGCCGCGCTCGTCCAGGTCGAGCTGGCCGGCGAAGACGGCGGTGTTCGGTGTGTGACCGATCGCGACGAAGAGCGCGTCCGCCTCGACGTCTGCGACCTTGCCGTCACCGACGTTCTCGATGCGCAGGCCGGTAACGTGCGTATGGCCGAGGACCTCTTCTACGACGCTGTTCCAGAGGACGTTGATCTTCTCGTGCGACAGCACACGAGCGGCCATGATCTTGCTCGCCCGCAGGCGGTCGCGGCGATGAACGATCGTGACGCTGCTGCCGAAGCGGGTGAGGAACAACGCTTCCTCGGCCGCAGAGTCTCCGCCGCCGGCCACGAAGATGCGTTTGTCGCGGAAGAAGGCGCCATCGCACGTCGCGCAGCTCGAGACGCCGCGGCCGCGTAGACGCTCTTCCCCGGGGATCTCCAGCCAGCGCGCGCTCGCGCCGGTCGCGACGATAACGGACTCGGCGTCGTACCGCACATCCGCCGTCGCGACGGCCAGCGGGCGATTCGCGAAATCGACAGATTCGACGTCGACGTTTTCGATGCGCGCTCCGAAGCGCTCGGCCTGCTCGCGGAAGCGAATCATCAGATCGGGACCCATGATGCCCTCGACGAAGCCCGGGTAGTTTTCGACGTCCGTGGTAAGCATGAGCTGGCCGCCGTAGAGGCCGCCGGCGAGAACCAGCGGCTTCAGATTTGCCCGTGCCGCGTAGACGGCCGCGGTCAATCCGGCCGGGCCTGAGCCAATGATGACGACGCGTTCCATGCAGCTCTCTTTCGACTCGCCGCCCCGCATCCCGGTTGCAGACAGTTCGTCGCGGCCCGTCGAAGCGTGACGCATGGCGCTACAGTCGATACCCCTGGAGGACACGTTTGCGGACGTCTTGCGCAAGGCAATGCGCGGCGTCGGCGTCAGCGACAGGCAGCTCGCCGACGCGACCGGCATCCCCGCGGCGACGATCGCCGCGTGGCTCAAGGAGCGAGGCGCCGCGGACGACGCGCAGGCGCGCGCGCTCGCCTCGGTGCTGCGCCTCGACGGCGGGAAGCTCGCGGATAGCGCGGCCCAGCGTTGGATGCCGCCGGCGATCGAGTTGCCCGACGTGCGCCGCCATCCCCAGGACCCGCACCCGAGCAACGGCTATGTCTTCTTCCTCGACGGCGGCCGCGCGGCCGCGCTGGTCGATCCCGCCGGCATCCCCCAGAACCTGCTCCGCCTGCTGCGCGACGGCGATTACCACGTGCGCTACATCCTCATCACGCACAAGCATCCCGATCACTGCGATGCCACCGCCGACGTCGCCGCCGCGTTTCCCGCGGCGAAGATCGTGATGCACGCGCTCGACGTGCACGCGATCGGCGCGCTCGCAAACAAGGCGACGCTGCTGCGCGACGGTGAGACGCTTCCGTTCGGCGAGGGCTCGACGATACGCATGCTGCATACGCCCGGTCACACGGACGGCTCCTCGTCGTATTTGTTTCAGAACGCTCTATTTTCGGGAGACACGCTGTTCGCGGCCAGCGTCGGCGGCGCGTTCGGCGACGCCAGCACCTACGACGACATCCTCAACAGCGTCCGCAGCAAGCTCTTTACGCTGCCCGACGACACGGTCGTCATGCCGGGTCACGGCCCGCCGACGACGATCGAGCTGGAAAAGCAGCACAACCCATTCTTTACGTAAGAGCGCTGTTCGTCGGACCGGGCGGCCTGCGCGCGGGATGGCGCTTCGCGGGCTACGTCGTCATCCTCGTGGGACTTGTCTTGGCGCTCCAGCTGGTCGTGCCGCCCGTGATCGCGGCGCTGCATCTCGACGCGAATACGCTCAACGCGCCGGCCTTCCTCGTGGGTGAGATCGCGGAAGGCATCGCCGTCTTCGGCGCGACGGCAATCGTTGCCGCCCTCGAACGCAAGCGCGTCGACGCGTACGGGCTGCCGGCGCGGCTTGCATTCGGCGCGCGCTTTTGGGAGGGCGCCGCGATCGGCGTGCTGAGCGCAGGCGCCGTGGCGCTCGAGATGCTGGCGACCGGCACGATGGTCGTGCGCGGCCTCGCCCTGCACGGCGCGGATCTCGTCGCGCAGACGCTGCTGTGGCTGCTGGTCATGCTGCTCGTCGGCGTGAACGAGGAATACATGTTTCGCGGCTATCCGCTGCAGGCTCTCGCGCGCGGGATCGGCTTCTGGCCCGCCGCCGTCGTCATCGCCCTGCTCTTCGGGGCGGCGCACGTCACCAAACCCGACGAGAACGCGATCGACATCGGCAACATCGTGTTGCTCGGCCTACTGACCTGCTTCATGCTGTGGCGCACCGGTTCGCTCTGGCTGGCCGCCGGCTTTCACTTCAGCTTCGACTACGCGCAGTTCTTCGTGATCGGCACGCGCAACGGCGGTGCGCAGCCGGTGGGACATCTTCTCGACGCGACGTTCCCGGGACCGGCGTGGGCGAACGGCGGACCGCTGGGAACCGAGGCGAGCTACTTCATGCTTCCCGCCATCGCGCTGATGTTCGTCTACGTCGCGCTGCGCCACCCGCGGCCGACGCCGCTCGAGACCTAGGCTCTAGTCGCGATAGAAGTAAGGATCGAGGACGGAGACGGCCGTCACGGCGTCGATCGGCAGTCCGTTTTTCGAAGCGGCGTCCCGTATCGCGGCCTCGTTCGGACCGTCGTAGATGCAGAAGGTCTTCTTCTTGTCGGCCGACACGTAGGAATGCACCCAGGTCACCCCGTTTTCCGCGTTGCGTCCGACAACCGTCAGGCAGGCCTGGCTGCCGCCCTCGGTCGGCGGGATGTGCAGCCCATCGGGGAACGTACGCTCAACCATAAACCTCGGCATGAAAAACCTCCGCTGTCAGCCTTGCTCTCAATGTGACAGACCGGGCCGCGGAACCTTCGACGCTTAGGGAACGGGTCGGACGCGTCGTTCTCTACTCCGTGTCGGGCGGTATCCCAGACGGTTCTTTCCGAAGGAAGAACGACGGCGGATACTTTACCGGAATCCGTACAAACTTCCGTGGCTCTTGCTTGAAGTTGAAGCTGTCGAGCAGGCTGTTTGCGCGGAGGTCGGTGTACCCGTAGCCATATTTCGAGCTCACGAGGGGCGGCACGGCGAAGACGTTCTCGACGAACTTCAGGATGCTGCCGAACTCGTAAACGGTGTGCGACACGTGCCCCTTGAGCGCATACGGCGAGATGATGATGCAGGGCACGCGAATACCAAGTCCCCGGAAGTCCCGATGCGGCGGCTTCTCACCGTCGTAGTATCCACCCCAGTCATCCCAGAGCACGATGACGGCCGATGAAGACCAATCGGGGCCTTCTCCGACGGCGTTTACAATCGATCCGACCCAGGACGGTCCCTGATCCGTTGCGTACGGGCCGGGGTGGTCGGAATCCACGCCGTCCGGAACGACCCACGTCACCCCTTTGAGCTCGCCCTTCTTGGCCACGTCGAGCACCTTCGTCTGAGGCGTAATAACGTTGGGCCAGTCGGGGCCGTACCGCACGTTTGCGATCGCGGCAAACGGCGACCAGACGTAGTTGCCGGGGTCATAGTTTCTCTGCGTCGGCGTGTAGTATTGCCATCCGACGTGGCGAAAATCGAGTGTATCGGCCAGCGTGCGGTACTGCGTTAGACACGGAAACGGGCCAGTCCCCTGGGATATGATGCGCTGGGCATTGATGGTTGAAGTTACCGTGCCCGCCTCAGACTGACAGCTCCACGGCCCTGCCCCAAACTCCATGCCCCCCGTGCTCAAGAGCGTCCCGGGATAGTCCACGAGCGATAGGTTCTTTGCAATCTCGACGGTGCTCGCGATCAGGTTCTGATGGGCGGTGAAACTCGGGCCGAAATCCGTCGGATAAAACTGGTCGGCAAGTACATACTGCAGCGCCATGTTCCAATACGGGCCGGCCTCGTTGATGTACTTTGGGGCGCCGCTTGGAACGTACGTGTACGGCGAATATCTGCCGGTTCCGACGGGCGGGCGAAGGCTCGGGCACTGCGCTCTCGTCAAGCGTTCGCGCGACTCCTGATAGAAGCCGTCCATGCGGCCGTAATCATATGAGTTTATGGCATCTTCCCAGCAGTGTGAGATGTCCCGCGTCGACTTCTCGAACTTGACCGGGATCAGCTTCACCTCGCGGCTGCCGACCATGCCGACGGTTCTCGTGCTTGCTCCAGGGAAATTCCTAAAGAGATTGTTGAAGCTACGGTTTTCCTGAATGACGATGACCACGTGCTTGATGCACGTAACATTTTCTTCTCGGCAGCGAAGATTATCCGCACTCCGCACGGCCGGCTTCGGAAGCACCGAGCCTTGGAGCGACGTACCGCCGCTTGAGCAGCCGGCGACGGCGACAGAAGCGAGCAAAAATACAAACGGGCGGCGACGTTCGACGCACATGCCATTCCCCTCCAGAAAAACGCGTTCGACCAGGTGGTGTAGCGGTTCCTTGGCGACCTAATGACTTGGATTCGGATGCGAGCGCGTGGCTAACGATACGCCGCGGGAACGGTTACCGAGGCGCCGTCGCCGACGGTGATCGTCGCGCCGCTCTGTTTCGGCGCCGTATCCGACTCTCTGATGAGCTCGAATTGGAGCACGACTTGACCGGAACGCGGGAGCAGCACGTCGTAGCGCTGCGGCGAGCAGATCTTCGGCGTGCAGAACGCGGCGAGCCATCCGGCCGCCACGTTGGACGCCTGCAGCCGAATCGTCGCGTTGGGCTGGCCCGTCACTTCTAGGCGATACTTGGCCGCGTCGGCGCTCGTCGTCTGCAGGTCCGCGCCGGTCCACGGCTGGATGGAGAGATGCGTCGCGGGCTGGCCCAGTGCAAGCAAAACGGCAACGCCGTAGAGGATTTGCATCACGTACGCAGTTTATACCCGATTGCCATCATCCGCAACACGATGCCGAGCGCGACGGCGGCGAGCAGCACGATCATCGTGACTGAAAACTCCGGCGCGAGGAAGCTCTGGCCCGTGAAGCTGCGGCGAAAGGCGTCGATCGTATAGAAGATGGGATTGAACAGCTCGAACGTTCGTAGCGGCGGTGGCAGCATCTTCGCGTCCGTGAAGACGCCGCCGACAAAGGTCAGTGGAGTGATCACGAACGTCGTGAGGATCGCGATATGGTCGAACTTGTCGGCGATCAAGCCGAAGATCAGTCCGAGCGCGGAGAATAGCACCGAGACGAGCGTGATGACGCACAGGTAGAGCGGCCAATCGTGCGGCGCGGTGTGCACCAGAACCAGGCCGAGCCCGGTGATGAGGCCCGCGATGAGCAACGCGCGAGCCAGGCTGCCCAACACGTAGCCTGCGACGATCTCGCCCGCGGACATCGGAGCGATCAGCAGCTCCTGGATAGAGTTCATGAAGCGCCCCTGAAAGAGCGAGCTCGAGCACTCGCCGTACGACGCGTCGACGACCTGCAGCACGATCAGGCCGGGAATGAGGAACTGCGCGTAGGTGACGCCCTGCACGCTCGGAATGCGGCTCCCGATCGCGAGCCCGAAGACGAAGACGTAGAGCAGCGTCGTGATGATCGGCGGCCAGATCACCTGATTGATGATCTTGAGGCTGCGAATGATCTCGCGCTTGACGAGCGTCCACAGTGCGACGGTATTAATTTCGCGTCAGCTCCAAGAAGACGTCCTGCAGCGACTCGCCCTCGGCCACCAGCTCCTCGGTCGGCTTCTCCGTTACGATGCGGCCGTGCCGCACGATCGCGATGCGCCGGCATAGCTCTTCGGCTTCCTCCAGGTAGTGCGTCGTGAGGAAGATCGTAAGGCCGTCCTCGTTGAGGGTGCGCAGCCAGCGCCACAGCTCGAGGCGCAGCTCGACGTCGACGCCGGCGGTAGGCTCGTCGAGAATGAGCAGCTTTGGTTGATGGATGAGCGCGCGCGCGAGCGAAAGCCGGCGCTTCTGGCCGCCCGATATCTTCGTGTATTCGAGGTGGGCGTGCGATGTGAGCCCGAACCGCTCGAGCAGCATGTCGGCGCGGTCTGCCACCGCCTGACCGCGCAGCCCGTAGTAGCCCGCGGCGAAGATCAGCACGTCGCGCAGCGAGAGGTAACGATCGAAATTGTATTCCTGCGGCGAGAGGCCCACCAGCCGGCGAGCCTGCCGCCACTGGTGCTCGTTGTCGTGGCCGAAGATGCGGATGCTGCCGGCGGTCTTGCGGGCCAGGCCGACGATCGCGTTGATGGTCGTGGTCTTGCCGGCGCCGTTGGGTCCGAGAAAGCCGAAGAACTCGCCGGCGGCGACGCGAAGCGAGATCCCGTCGACGGCCGTGAACGCGCCGTAGCGCTTCACGAGATTGTCGACTTCGATCGCGGGCGCTAACCCGCGTCTGTCGCTATGGAATAAAACTCTTCAGTCCTTTGTAACGATGGCGGCGGAGGGTAGCGATCAGCTCCCCACTCTCCGGAATCCCGCACGCGGCCAGTTGGGTTGCGACGCGCTTGGTATCGAAGGCGACGCGCCGATGCTTCACTTCCCAGCCGCCGTTGCGCTCCGTCAGGATCGCGTAACACGCGCGCGGATCGCCATCCTTCGGCAACCCCGCGGACGCCACGTTCACGAGCAGCTTGCCGTGCCACATTCGGACGTACGGGAGATGCAGGTGTCCGAAGGCCATCGTGGACGCGCGTTCGTCTCCGATGAGGCGCTGCAGCACGGTCTCGTCCGCGTCCGGCCAGAGGTGCTCGTCGTCGGTCTTGGGATTCGCGTGGACGATCAACAGCTGGTTGTCGTCCTCGCCGATGCGCAGTGCGAACGGGAGCCCCTGCAACCACGAGCGCCAGTGCTCGCCGATCTCACGGCGCGTCCATTCGATCTGCGCGCGTTCGGCGGGCTCGAACGACTCGTTCGAACCCTCCTCCGCGATGTAGCGATCGGTGTTGCCGCGCACGCACGCCGCGCCGATCTCCTCTAGGCGCTGCAGCACCTTCTTCGGCTTCGGGCCGTCGAGGCACAGGTCACCCGCGGCGACGATCGCTTCCGCGCCGCCCTGAGATGCGAGGTCCGCGAGACAGGCGTCGAGCCCGAGGAGGTTGCCGTGGATGTCGGAGAGGACGGCGATTCGCATCTGCCGCCGCGGTCAGTCGCGCCGCAGGACGAGGGCGAGCATCGCCGCCGTGATGCCGATCTTGGTAAAATCGTACAGATCGATCGCTTCGACGCCGATGCCGGCACGCCGCATGATCGCGAGCGAAGTGCGATACCGGATGTCCGCCAATACGTGCCGCTCGTCCAAGCACAGCACGCCGGCGCCGAGCTCCTCTCCGAGCTCGAGCACGACCGTCTTGAAGCCGGAAAAGGCGGATGCGTCGGCCTTATCGCCGCCGAGCACGATCGTGTCGGACGCGACGGCGCTGACCACGGCGCGTAGCGCCGGCACGCCGGCCGCGAGCTTGACCTCCCTGACGCGGAACCCATGACTGCGAGCGAGTTCCGTAAACCCGCGGCGTCCGAGCTCGTTTCCGCGCGCACCGACGCCGACGAACGCCGTGTCCCCCGCCATCACGACGTCGTTGCCGTCGAGCAGTCCGGGTGCCGCGATGTGACCCGCGATCGGTACGTCGATGCTCGCGAACTCCGATTGCATTCGGTCGACTTCGCCGCGGCGGGACAATGCGCTGAGGCGCATCATCGCCGCGCCGTCCCTGAATGCGACCGCGGCGTCACCGGCCGCCGCTTCGTACGGATCGAAAGCGTGGGATTCCCAAACGGTGACCTCGACGCCAAAATACTCGAGGGTCTTGCGCACCACGTCGTGCTGCTCGAGCGACCGCTCATACACGGCGCCGGGCTCGCCCGGGAGCGGCCGAGCCTGTTCGATCGCCCGGGTCGGCCGCACCAACACGACGCCTTGCAGACGTCCGGTGGGCGTCGCCACGAGACGTGGACCGTAACCGAGGCTGCGATGCGCGGTCATCGCGCGGTGTAGGGCTCGGGCGCGGGAGCGGCGCTGAAAAACGCGCTCATATCCGAGGCGAGGAGATCGTTGAGGGTCAGCGGCGACAGCCCGAAGATCTCTTCTTCGGTCTTGACCACGCTCGCCACGCTGAGATGCTCGTCGCCGACGTAGCCGCGCCGCGCCAGCGGCGACACGACGATCGCGTAGCTCCGCATGGGATTAACGTGATCGACCGCGGGCGTCTCCAAACCTTCTGGGACGACGAAGACGGCGGTCGAACTCCAGTGCGGCGTGTGCGAGACGTAATCGACGATCTTGCCGAGCGCGCGATCCGCGTCGCGTACGCCCGCGACGTCCGCGGTCGCCGGCAGCCAAACGTAAATGAAGTTCGGCACTCGGTCTGCCTGCACGTAACGCTGCATGTCGCGCACGAATTCGTCCGCGCGCGTCGCGTCGTCGATCTTCGGGTTCCAGCTCGCATAGTCCAGATCCACATTGCCGTCGAGCGCGGCCAGCGCCGGGACGTCCAGATGATACGCGGAACCGTCGTAGCCGGAGAGACGCAACAGGCCGCCGTAGTCGCGGAAGGTCAGTCCCGCGCGGACGAAGGCGTTGAACAGGTAGCCCGTGCGCCCGTAGTCCTCGGGATCGGCGCCGTGGTCGTTCATCGGCGCGCGCGCCGTGCCGGCAGCAGCGGTGAGCTGCTGAAAAAGCGTCGCGTCGCCTGCGGTCGCAAACTCCTTCGCCAAGTCGAGGTCGGCGTCCGAGGCGTAGAAGTTGTCGGCGAGCGCGTACGTGCGGGCAAGGGCGTGCAGGTTCGGCGTGACGCTCTCCGCATAGCGGCTCAGCGACGAATCGCCGTTGCCGTGGGCCGCGCCGGAATCGTCCTTGAGATCGCCGAGCATGGCATCGTAACTCTGCGTGCCGACGGCGATATAGACGACGTGATCGATCGCCTCGCTGCGCTTATTCGAGCGCAGCGGCGGGATCACCGGATTGAACTGCGCTATGCCCGGCGTGCGATTGTAACGCAACGCCGCGAGCGTGGCTCTCACGAGCGATGTGTGCTTGAGATCTATCCTCTGGAGAACTCCCCAACCGTCGACGCCCTTGCCGGCGACGACGTAGAGGTAGCGGCCGTCGCGCGACAGCGCGAGCGCGGT
Organism: Vulcanimicrobiota bacterium; assembly: GCA_963752825.1. GTDB lineage: Bacteria > Vulcanimicrobiota > Vulcanimicrobiia > Vulcanimicrobiales > Vulcanimicrobiaceae > Cybelea. The sequence goes on from CAVVZF010000001.1 coordinate 3,110,927, forward strand.
TGGATACCATGCGGTGGGGATCAAGCCGTAGCGATAGCGCGCGGGCTTGCGTGCGTCGAGCACCGCTACCGCGTTGAGGCCGGCAAGCGCGACGTAGAGGCGCTTCCCATCCGGACTGAGTGCTTCCGCGCTCGGCTCCGCGCCGTAGGGCGCGCCGGGATAGAGGCGCAGGTCGAGCCCGCGCGCAACGCGCGGCGCGCCGCCCAGATCGACGACCGCGACGCGGTCGACGTTGGCGAGCGCGACGTACGCGTAGCGGCCGTCACGGCTAAGGACGGTCGCGCCGGGGACGGCGCCGCCCACTATCTGCGTGCCGTCCGGAGCGGGATCCATTCGAACCGCCGCAGGGTCGCCGATCGCGTTCGATCCGCCGAGAGCGAGAACGGTCAGCGAGGAGGAGCGCGACGGATCAAAGGCCGGCGCGGCGAACCGCGGCCGGCTGGCCGGCGGCACCACCGCGTTGTAGCTCGAGAGGCCGCTGCCGGTAGCCAGAATCGCGGCGTTGCCCGCAGTTACGTAGAAAGGAAAGTCGCCGACGGGCACGGAGCGCCGGACCGAGCGCGTCGCGAGATCGATCGTCACCACCGCATTGCCGAGGTTGTCCGCAACGTACGCGGTGCGGCCGTCCGCTGCGATCGCGATTCCGGCGGGAAACGCGCGGCGGCCTCCCTGCGCCGGCAACGCGATCGTCTCCGCCTCGGGCGTGAGCTGACCGGCCGCATCGAGGTCGTAGACGCGCACCACGCCGGCGGCGCCGTCGGAGGCGAGTGCGATCGTGCGCGACGCATCGCTCGGATCGCGTGCCGCCGCGACGCCCATGAAAAACGACGCCGCCGCATCGTGATAGACGCTCGCGGGTTTCATGCTGCGAGTGTCGACCACGGCGAGCGAGTAACCGCGTACTAACATTCCGTTCGAGGCGAGCGTCATAGTAGCCGAGCCATTGCCGTCGTTGGAGACAATGGCATAACGGCCGTCCGGCGAAAGCGCCAGGCCCAATGGGTCCGCACCGACGAACAGGCTTTCGCCTACCGGTGCCGCGATGCGGCCGTTCGGGAGGATAGCGCTAGTCGGGTGCATGCGATCGGCGCCGGTCGGGCGGATGCCGGCCGGCGCAGAATAGACGATCAACGGAGCCGGGCGCGGCCCGGAACCCAATAAAACGGCGCCCAACAGCGCCGCTGCAAATGGCTTAAACGACACGGGAGGTATGCCATTACCAGGACGGTCTCGCGTACCCTGCCTGAAGGACGGGCGCCCGGCTCGATGAATCCGCACGCCCGCGTGCTCGCGGTCGCTACAGCCGTTCCCCCTTTCGAGCTGGGCCAAGCGGAGGTGATTCGGCGCATCGAGCTCGCGCTCGGGCCGCGTTCCCGCGAGATCATACGGCTGCTTCCAATGTTCGGCAACACCGGCATCGATCGGCGTTACTCCAGCGTGCCGATCGAATGGTACGAGGATCTGCACGAGTGGCCGGAGCGCAACCGCGTCTATCTCGATTCCGCGCTCGACCTGCTGGAAGCCGCTACGCTTCGCGTGCTGGCCGCCGCGGACCGCGGCATCGACGAAATCGACGCGATCGTGGCCGTGTCGACGACCGGCATCGCGACGCCGAGCCTCGATGCGCTACTCATGGAACGCATGCAGCTTCGCCGCGACGTGCGGCGGCTGCCGATCTTCGGACTAGGCTGCGCGGGCGGCGCCATCGGCCTCTCGCGCGCCGCCGCTATGGCTCGGAACGATCCCGGCTCCCTCGTGCTCTTCCTCGTCGTGGAGCTGTGCGCGCTCTGTTTTCGCCGCGACGACTTCACGAAGAGCAACATCGTCGCGACCGCCCTCTTCGGCGACGGCGCTGCGGCCGCTTTGATCTCGAGCGAGGGAGGCGGCGCGCGCATCGCCGGAGGCGGCGAATACACCTGGCCCGACTCGCTCGACGTTATGGGATGGGACGTGACGCAGGAAGGCCTGAAGGCGATCTTCTCGCGTGACATCCCCGAGCTTGTCACGACCAAGCTGCACGACGTGGCCGTCGCGTTCCTCGCCGAGCACGGCCTGACCCTGCGCGACATCGACACGTTCGTCTGCCACCCCGGCGGAGCGAAGGTGCTCGATGCGCTCGAGGTGGCGTTCGAGCTCGAGCCGGGCAGGCTCGTGACGTCGCGCGACGTGCTGCGCGACTATGGCAACATGTCGGCCGCGACGGTCATGTTCGTCCTGGAACGCACGATCGGCGACTCGCAGCCCTGGCGCTGCGCGCTGGTCAGCGCCTTGGGGCCGGGCTTCACGGCCGGTTTTACACTGCTCGCCAACGACATGTCACCCTGAGCCTGTCGAAGGGCTGAGCTTGCCGAGGGAGAGCGTACTCTGGATCGTTCTGGCGCTCGTCGCGCTGCAGCGCGCCGTCGAACTCTTCTACTCCAACCGCAACACGCGCCGGTTGCTCGCCGCCGGCGGCGTGGAGGCCGGCGCCGCGCAGTATCCGTTCATCGTGCTGCTGCACGCGGCGTGGCTCGTCAGCATGGCCGTGCTGATTCCGCCGCTCACGCCGCCCAACTGGTGGCTCCTCGGCCTCTACGCGGCGCTGCAGCCGCTGCGCGTCTGGACGATCGCCACGCTCGGACCGTATTGGACGACGCGCATCCTCAGCGTGCCCGGCGCCCCGCTCGTCCGCAGCGGTCCCTACCGCTACGTGCGGCATCCCAACTATGTCATCGTCTGCGCCGAAATCGCGCTTCTGCCGCTCGCCTTCGGCGCGATCGAGATCGCGATCGTCTTCTCGATTCTCAACGCGTCGCTGCTCTCGTGGCGCATCCGCGTGGAAGAACGCACGCTCACGGCGCGGCGGCGCCCGCCTCCCTGACACCGAGAGTTGGCTCACGCTGACGGCGTGAGTTTTGAAAACGCGCGGGAGAGGCGCGCGATGCCTTCGTTGGCCTCTTCGATGCCGAGGTCGCCGAAGGAGAGGCGCAGCGCGGGCGGGCCGCTGCGCGTCGGATAGAACGGCTCCGACGGCATGACCAGCACGCCCTCGCGCGCGCAGGCGTCGAAGGCCGCCTGCGTCGAGATGCGCGGCGGCAGCGGGAGCCAAACGTTGACGCCGGCGCCGGGCGAACGCACCTCCGTCCACGCCGCCACGCGCGATAGCGCGTCGACGAAGGCGTCGCGGCGCTTGCGGTAGAGACCGCGCGTCGAGCGCAGGTGCCGCTGGTATGCCGGGCCGTCCATGAAGCGCCACAGCGCGCGCTGCGTGAGCGTCGAGGTAAAGACGTCGGCTTGAATTTTGGCCGCCTCGAGCGCCTCGGCGATGCCGCCCTTCGCGTAGAGATACCCGATCCGCAGCGCCGGGAAGATCGACTTCGAGAGGCTCTCCATCAGGATGACGCGGCCGTCGGTGTCGTGCGCGGCCAGCGGCGGCGGCGCGGGAGCGTCGTACGTCAGCTGCCAGCCCGTCTGATCCTCGAGCACGACGACGTCGTAGCGGCGCGCGAGCGCCACGATCTGCTTCGCGCGCCGGCCCGGCAGCACCGCGCCGGTGGGATTCGCCGCGACGGGATTCACGTAGAACAGCCGCGGGCGGTACTCCGCGAACACGCGCTCGACGTCGTCGGAGCGCACGCCGTCCGCGTCGCCGCGCACTTCGACGTAGGTCACGCCGCGCGCATCGAACACGCCCAGACTGCCCCAATAGGTCGGACTCTCGCTCGCAACCACGCTGCGGTCGTCGAGCAGCACGGTCGCGACGATGTCCGCCGCCTGCTGCGCGCCGGAGCACACGATGATGTCCACGGGCTCCGCGCCGCATCCGCGCCGGCGCAGGAACGACGCGAGCCGCGCGCACAGCTCGGGATCCCCCGTCGAGGAGCGATACTGCATCACCTCGGGGGAATCGTCGAGCAGCGTACGGTGAAATGCGCGCGCGAAATCGTGCAGCGGGAACGTCTCCGGCGCGGGATGCCCGCTCGCGAGGCTGATCGCGCCCGGTTCCGTCGCGTGCGTCAGGCGCTCCATCACGCCCTCCAGCCGCGCGGCGCGCGCGAACCGCCCGACGTCGGGCTCCCAGCGGCGCGCGAAGGGCTCGCCGCGATCCGGCGGCGCCGCGACGAACGTGCCCTTCCCGGGCCGCGCGATCACGCGGCCGCGCGCCGCGAGCAGCTCGTACGCCTGCGAGACCGTGACGAGCGCGCAGCCGAGCGCTCGCGCGAGATCGCGCATCGGCGGCAAACGATCGCCGGGCACGACGGCTTCGCCCTCGATCGCGTCCACGATGCGGTCGGCGAGCTGCACGTAGAGCGGACGCGGGTCGCTCGGTTCCAACTTCAGCGATTCGACGAGCGCGCCGCTGGTCCTGAGCGAAGCTGCGCTTTGCGCAGCGGAGTCGAAGGGCTCAGACGTTGGCGCCGAGATCCTCTGTTTGATCTTTTGCCGGTATGCGCCGTGCCACGCCGTCCTCGACGGCCGCCGCCCCGACGTCCTTGGCCACCGCATCCACGACGCGCGGATCGAACACGCTCGGAATCACGTACTCCGGACTGAGCTCCGATTCCGTGACGATCTCTGCGATCGCGTATGCCGCCGCGAGCTTCATGCTATCCGTGATGCGCCGCGCGCGCACGTCGAGCGCACCGCGGAAGATGCCGGGAAACGCGAGCAGGTTGTTCACCTGATTCGGGAAGTCCGAGCGGCCGGTCGCAATGACGGCAGCGACCGGCGCCGCGACGTCGGGCATGATCTCCGGCGTCGGGTTGGCCATCGCGAACACGATCGGATCGCGCGCCATCCGCGCGATGTGCTCGGGCTGCAGGATGCCAGGCGCGGAGACGCCGATGAACACGTCCGCGCCCTCGAGCACGTCGCGCAGCGAGCCGCGGCGGTTCTCGCGATTGGTGTGCTCCGCCAGCCACCGCCAATGCGGATTCTCGTAGTGGTCGGTGCGGTTCAGCGCGCCCGCTCGGTCGACCGGGATCACGTCCCTGACGCCCGCGCCGAGCAGCATCTTGATCGTCGCGGTTCCCGCCGCGCCGCTGCCCGACACGACGACTTGCAGCTCCTCCAGCGGCTTGCGCACGACGCGCGCCGCATTGATCAGCGCGGCCAGGATGACCACCGCCGTGCCGTGCTGATCGTCGTGCATCACGGGTATCTCGAGGGCCTCGATCAGCCGGTCCTCGATCTCGAAGCAGCGCGGCGCGCTGATGTCCTCGATGTTGATGCCGCCGAAGACCGGCGCGATGCGTACGACCGTCTCGACGATCTCGTCCATGTCCTTGGTGTCGAGGCAGATCGGAAACGCGTCGATGTCGGCGAACTGCTTGAAGAGCATCGCCTTGCCTTCCATCACCGGCAGCGCGCCGAGCGGGCCGATGTCGCCGAGGCCGAGCACGGCCGTGCCGTCGGTGACGACGGCGACGGTGTTGCGCTTGACCGTCAGCTGAAACGCCTTGCTTGGATCCGCCGCGATCGCCATCGAGACGCGCGCCACGCCCGGCGTGTAGACCGTCGAGAGATCCTGGCGGTTCTTCACCGCGATCGTCGAAGCCATGCGGATCTTGCCGCCGACGTGGGCCAGGAAGGTCGAGTCGTTCGCGAAGATGACGCGCGCCCCGTCGATCGCCTCCACGGCGAGGCGCAGGTCGGTGGCGGCGGCCTCGGACGCTACGCCGATCGTCACGTCGCGCACGACGCGGCCCTTCGCCACAGAGTGCATGTCGACGGCGCCGATCGTCCCGCCCGCGTCGCCGATCGCGTTGGCGAGCACTCCGAAGGCGCCCGGCTCGTTCGGCATGTCGATGCGCAGGATTAGGGTCAGGGCAATCGCTGGTTGCGTAATCATCTCGTCTCTAGTTTCCGCTCACCGTCATCTCGGCGACGCGAAACGACGGTGAGACGACGGTGCCATCGAAGCGTAAATCGTTCGCAACGGCATCCACGCCACCGAGCATTTCCGCGTACTGTCCCGCGACGGTGAACTCATCGATCGGATACGCGATTTCGCCGCCCTCGATGAAAAAACCGCGTGCGCCGCGGCTGTACGTACCCGAGGCGTGCTCGGTCGCAAAGCCGATCGTGTCGACCACGAGCACGCCGAGCGGCGTCGCGGCGATCATCTCCTCGAGCGTCATCGAGCCAGGCTCCAGAAAGAAATTGGTCGGCCCCACGCCGCCGCCGGTCGAGTTGCCGGTGCTGACCGCGCCCAGCTTGCGCGCGTAGTAGGTGTCGTACAGGAACGTCTGCAAGACGCCGCGCTCGAAAACCGGCGTTCGCCGCGTCGGCACGCCCTCGCCGTCAAAGGGGGCGCTGCCGAGGCCGGCGATCAGCCGGCCGTCGTCGATCACGGTCACGAGGTCGCTGCCGATCTTGTTTCCAACGCGCCCGGTGAGCCAGGAGTTCGCGACGGCGACGTTCGCGGTCGAGGCGGCCGCGAAGACGTCGTCCAGGATCGATGCCGCGACGTCGCGCTCGAAGATGACCGGCACGCGCATTGTCGGCGGCTTGCGGGCGCCGAAGAGGTCGACGGCGCGGCGGACCGCGGCGGTCGCGACCGTCTCCAGCCCCTCGAGGTCCCGCTGGTGACGCGCCGCAGTGCCGTAGTGCGCGATCCGCTTGACGCCGCCGTCCAGCGCGACCGGCCCGGTGGATCGGCCCACGCGCGTCCACGCGTATCCGGCCGCGAATCCGTTTGTGTTCGCCAGCGCCGTGACCGCGACCGCATCCGTATAGTGCGAGCCGCTGGAGTTGACGACGCGCGCGTCGGCCTCACGGATGAGCCGTTCGAGCCGCAGCGCCTCGTCGATCTTCTCTAGGCTGTCGCGCTCCGCGATCGCGGAATCGCATAGGCTCAAATTCTCGCCGTCGGCCCCGACGCGATCCGGCAGCCCCGCGTACTCGTCCGCCGCAACGAGCTCGGTGTGCGCAACGGCGCGCCGCACGGCGCCCGCGATCCCCTCTGCGGAGAAGTCTGAGGTCGAGAGCGTGGCCCTGCGGCCGTCCCGGAAGACGCGCAGCAGCAGCCCCTTCCCGGTGGACCCCTCCAGGCGCGCGACCGCGTTCTCGCGAGCCTCGACGTGCAGACGGCGCGCGATCGAGACCGCCGCCTCCGCACTCTGCGCCCCGCACGCGAGCGCGGCATCGAGAGCCTGCTGCGCGAGCGCGATCGCCGCCGCTTCATCCATGCTGCGTGCCCCCGACGGTGATGGACGAGATCTTGACCGTCGGCATGCCGACCCCGACCGGCACGTATTGGCCACCCTTCCCGCACGTATAATGGCGGCGCGCCAGGCGGCTGTCGTTGCCGACCGCGACGACCTTGCGCATGGCGTCCGGTCCGTTGCCGATGATGGTGGCGTTGCGCACGGGCGCCGTGATCCGGCCGTTCTCGACCAAGTATCCCTCGCCGACCATGAAGACGAAGTCGCCCTTGCTGATCTCGACTTGTCCACCGGCGAACGACTTCGCGTAGATTCCGCGCCGCGTGGACTTCAGGATCTCTTCGAAGCTCGAGTCGCCGTCGGGCATGTACGTGTTGCACATCCGCGGCTGAGGCGAGAACCGGAACGACTGCCGCCGCCCGCTGCCGGTGGATTCCACGCCCATCAACCGCGCGTTGAGCCGGTCCTGCATGTATCCGCACAGCACGCCGTTCTCGACGAGCACCTTGTGCTGGCCGGGCACGCCCTCGTCGTCGACGTTGAGGCTGCCCCGCTCCTCCTCGAGGTTGCCGTCATCGAAGATCGTGACGAGGTCGCTCGCGACGCGCTCGCCGACCCGCCCGCTATACAGCGACGTGCCGCGCCGGTTGAAATCGCTTTCGAGCCCATGCCCGACCGCCTCGTGTAAGAGCACGCCGCCGCCTCCCGCCCCGACGATCATCTCCATCTCGCCCGCGGGCGCCGGCGACGCCACGAGATTGACCGTCGCGATGCGCGCCGCCTCGGACGCGAGCGCCTCGGGCGTCTCGCGATCGAAGTACGCAATCGACGTTCGTCCGCCGTCGCCGACATATCCCGAGCCGCGCTCCTTCTTGTCGCTCGCCACGACCTGGACGGCGAGCGTCACGAGCGGCCGCCGGTCGAACACGAGGCGCCCCTCGCTCGTCGCGATCCAGACCTCCTGCACGTCGTCGACCAGCTGCGCGTTCACGGCGACGACCCTCCGGTCGCAGCGGCGCGCCGTCGCGTCGGCGCGGTCGAGCAGCGCGACGTAGCGCGCCGGATTCACGGACTCGGCGTCGTCGCGATGGTAAAGCGACGCGACGCTCTCCGCGCGAAGCTCGCTGCTGCCCGCGTGCGCCGCCGGTGCGCTGCGCGCGATCAGCGACGCCGCGTCGGCCGTCTGCATCAGCGCATCGTCGCCGAGGTCGTCCGAGTAGGCGTAGCCCGCGGACTCTCCAACGACGACGCGGATGCCGACGCCGAGCGTCACACCGTAAGACGCGTCGTGAATTCGCCCGTCTTGAAGCCGGTATGACAGCGTGTGGCGCCGCTCGCAAAAGACGTCGGCAAAATCGCCTCCGCGCCGGAGCGCGCGGCGGATCAGTTCCCCGAGCAGCGCTTCATCGAACATCGCGAGCGTTTTAGAACTCCACCAGGCGATCGACGGCCCGGACGATCGCCGCATCCGGATCGCCTGGCGATCCGTCGATGAGGAAGGCGAATGCGACGCGGCCGTGGTGCAGCGTGTTCGCGTAGCCGGCGAGCGCGGAGACGTCGGACAAGTGTCCGCTCTTCGCGCGCACGCGACCGAGCGCGGTCGTAAAATCGTAATCCTCCAGCGTGCCTTCGCGACCGCCCAGCGGCAAGAGCAGATACAACGACGGCTGGCTGTCGGCGAGCAGACGCGCCACGGTGACCGCCGCGATGCGATCGTCCGGCGACAATCCGCTGCCGTCGAACAGGCGCAGCCCGGGCGCCGGAATACCGAGCCGGTCCAAGAAGCGCCGCTCGGCCTCGATGCCTCCGGCATCGTCCGGCCCGCCGCCGACCTCGCCGCCGACCGTGCGCAACAGTTGCTCGGCGTAGTGGTTGTCAGAAACGAACAGCATGTGCGATTCGAGCACGGGCAGCGGCGCCGATCGGTGATCCCACAGCACGACGGCATCCAGCGGAGAGCGGCCGACGCCGGCCGGCAACGCGCTCGCGATACCGCGCGCCGCAAGCATCGCCTTGGTCTGCGCGCCCACGTAGGCCGCGACGTTTTGCATCGGCGTCCACACGCGCTGCTCCACTCCGTCCACGATCTCTTGCGACTCGATCGTGTCGCCGTCGAGCGAGACGGCGCTGGTCGGGGCGGCGTAATCCTGTCCGTTGTCATCGCGGTCCCAGTGCGGGTTGAGCGCCGGTCCGGTCATCGCCGTCGCGTCTACCATCACGCGGCCGTCGACGCGACGCAGCCCGGAGCGTGCGAGGACACCGATGCCGTTGCGCAGATCGCCCGAGACCAACGAGGGATCGCCGGATCCGATCAGCCAGAGGTCGCCGGCGAGGCGACCGTCGTCACCGGTACTGCCGCGCGCCGCCAGCATCGTATGAAAGCGGTACGCGGGGCCTAGCTCGTCCAGTGCGCTCGCGGCGACGATGAGCTTCAGCACGGACGCGGGCGCGACGGCGCGCTCGCCGCGTTCGTCGAACAGCATCGTTCCCTCGGCCGAAACGGCCACGAGACTCCAGCCGGCGGCGCCGGCGATCGCCGGCGCGAAGGCGCCGTGCAGCCGGCTCCACAATCGATCGCGATCGGCCGCCGTCCACGGCGGCGCCGGCCGAGCCGTGACGACGCGCTGCATCAATGCAGGCGCGGGTTCGTGCGCAGCAGGCGCCAGGGATTTCGCGCCGCCATGTGCGTGTGCGACGAGCCAAACCAACGCCGCCGTGAACAGCAGCACCGCGAGTGCGAACGTCCGCCGCTTACGGACGCGCAGCCGTCGAGATCTGCTCCTGAAGCCTACGCTGCTCTTGACGTAACTCATTGATGTCATCACGGAGGGCGGTGACCTGCGCCGGCACCTTGGCGCCTTTTCGAATTCGAATGGCTGCTTCCATCGCGTCGCGCCGCAAACGCCCGTCGAAGGCCTGCGCCGCAAGGCGATCGAGCGCCGGAAGCAGACGCGCATCGCCGAGCGTCTCTGCCGTGGCGATCGCTTCCACTGCTACCGGAAAGCTCGCGTCGTCGAGGCGCTGCTCGAGCTCGTCGACCACGCGTGTTCGCTCGCTTTCCTCGAGCGCGCCGATGCGCCCGAGCGCGCTGGTAGCCGCTCGGCGCAGACCGTCGCTCTCGCGCGGATGCAGCGCCTCGAGCACGATCGGGAGCGTGCGAGCATCGGCCAGCTCCCCCAGGCCGCGCACGGCGCCGGCCTCGATCACCCCGTTCCACGTGCGCTGCGCCGCCGCCGATCGCAGCACCTCGAACGCGCGCGGATCGCGCGTCTTGCCGAGGGCCGTCAGCGCCGCGTTGCGCACGAAGTAGGAGGCGTGATCCGCGGCGGTCGCGATGAGCGCGGCCGCCGCGTCGGGATCGCGAAAGTTGCCGAGCGCGTCGGCTGCGGCTCGCACCACCTTGGGATGGCGATGCGACAGAGCGCCGATCAACATCGTGCGCGCCCAGGGCGCGCGCGTCGCGCCGATCGCCGCGGCGACTTCGGCGAGTACGCCCCAAAACCGCTCGGACTCGAACGAGCGCGCGAGCGCGTCGCGCGCGACGCGACCACCGTCTTTGGCGAGCTCGCGAGCGGCGCGGATCCGCGCGACGACGTTCGGGTCGTCGAGCAGCGCCACCGCTGCAAAGTCCACACCGAGCGCGTAGGTGACGTCGGCCAGCACGAAGGCGCCCGGATCGAACCGCACCAGCTTTGGTTCGAAGTCGAGCGGCACGGCGATGGTCTCGTGCTGCCGCTCGACCCGCGCGCGGACGCGCCGATCCTCCTTCGATTCCGCCGACGCCAGCCCGATCTCGACGTCGAACTCGTACGGCGGGTGGTCGGCGTCGATCGTCTGCGTCTGATCGATCGTCACCGTCGCGACCTTGCGTACGGCGTCCCACGACGCGCGCACCTCGAGCTTGGGATGGCCTCCCCGGTACACCCATTGGCTGAAAAAACCGCGTAGGTTTCGCCCCGTCGCGTCCCCGATCGCGCGCACGAAGTCGATCGTCTCGACGTTGCGCTGTGCGTTGTCCCGCACGTATTGCGCGATGGCGCGCCAGAAGCGCGAATCGCCGAGCTCTCCGCGCAGCATGTGCAGCACGGCGGCGCCCTTTTGGTAGAGGTGGCGATCGAAGATCTCGATGGGATCGAAAAACGTGTTGCAGACGATCGGGCGGCGATAGCGGTCCGAGTCTTCGCGCAGGTACGCGGTGAGGCACTCGAAGATGTCGTAGACGTACTCGTCGTATCCGAGATCGGCTTCGCGCCAAACGGCCTCCATGTACGTTGCGAAACCTTCGTTGAGCCACGCGTGCGCCCAGTCCCGGCACGTCAACAGGTCGCCGAACCACTGGTGCGCGAGCTCGTGTGCGACCAGAGGGTCGCTCGAAAAATCGATGTGCGCGGTCTCGTCGTGGAGGGTCCGGTCGGTCTGCGTCGTCGCCGACGTGTTCTCCATCCCGCCGAAGATGAAGTCGGCGACCGCGATCTGCGAGTAGCGCGCGTACGGATACGGCGTTCCAATGCGCCGCTCGAAGAGCTCCAGCATCTTGGGCGTCGCTCCGAACGATCGCTCGCCCTCGCTCTCGCGGCCCGGCAGAACGTAGTAGTAGATCGGGACGCCGTTGCGGCCCGCCTTGCCGCTCGCGACCTCGGCGAACGGTCCCGCGACCATCGTCATGAGATACGTGCTGTGAGGCACGTCCTGACGATAGCGGAAGACGGTGCGGCCGTCTTCGTCGCGGCGCTCGATCAGCTCGCCGTTGCCGAGCGCGAACATGCCCTTGGGCACGACAATCGTCGTCGACGTCGGCTGCTTCTCGTGAGGGTAGTCGAGGCAGGGGAACCAGTAACGTGCGTATTGGTCCTGACTCTGCGTCCAGGCGTGCGTGACTTTCTCGGGATGGTCGGCCGTCGGCTTGACGAAGAACAGGCCGTGGCGCGGCTTCAGCACGCAGTACCGCACCGCGAACGTCGCGCTGCCTCCGGCGGGGATCGGCGGCTCGAATTCGATCTCGAGCTTCCCCTGCCGCGTCCTAAACGTCTGCTCGCGGCCCGCCCTGGCTGCATCCGACAGCCGCTCGACGCGCGAGACATCGAGGTCGACGGCATCGAGCGTCAGGTGCTGCACGGGCTCGTCGAGCGCCCGCACCGTCATCGTACACACGCCGTCGAGCGACTCGTCGGCGAAGTTCGGCGTCAGGTGGAGATCGATGTGCTCGACCGCGACGATCTTGTCGGGGCCAAACTGAGGACGCGCGCCGGGTAGCGCGAAAGGCTGATGTTCGTTCGTCTCGTCGCGCATCTAGGTCGGGTCCAAGCTTACGAGCCGGGCGTTTCTCAGTCCTGTGCCTCGCGGAACCCTATTCGGCCGCGGTTTGCAGGCCTCCGGTCACCTCGATCACTTGTCCGGTGATGAAATCGCGTTGCGGAGCGATCAGAAAGCGCACGACGTCGGCTACATCTTCATAACTGCCGGCTCGGCCGCGGGGATTGCGTGCCGCGCGTCCGAGAGCCTGGGCCCGATCGAGAGTTTTTTCGCGAATGTCGCCGGGAGAGACGACGTTGACGGTGACGCCGTGGGGTGCCTCCTCGATCGCGAGGCAGCGCGCAAACGCAACCAGCGCGCTCTTCGCCGCCTGGTAGAGCGAGAAGCCGCGGAAGGGGCGCGTCTGACCGGAGCCGAGCATCCCGAAGAAGATCAGGCGCCCGAAGCCGGCCTCGCGCATCGCGGGCAACGTCGCCCGCGCGGCCAGTACCGCGCTGCGTAGATTGCCGTCCAGCGCCGTTCGGTAATCCTCGAGCGACGCGCTCGCGAAGCGTTTGACGACGAGCGGGCCAACGGCGTGCACGAGCGTGTCGAACGGGCCATGCGCCGCGACGCCGCGCTCGAGCGCCGCCTCCACGGCGCCCGCTTCGTCTAAGAAATCGACGCGAATCGCGGCCGCCTCTACGCCTGCGCCCTCGATCGCCGCGAGCGTCGAGCCGGGAGGCGTCGCTCGGTACGTTATCGCGACTCGATCGAATCCGTCGCGAGCGAGCGCCGCAGCGATGCCGGCGGCGAGGCCGCCGGCGGCCCCGGTCATGAGCGCGCGCCGATTCAGTTCGGGAACCGCTCCTTCATGCGCGCATCCCGACTCGGGCCGCCTCGGCACCGAACGGCTCGCCCTCGGCCTGAACCGCGCGCCAATCGGCGCGGCGCTCGAGCCAACCGATCCACGTGTTGTAGATCAGCGGAACCAAGAACAGCGTTAGAATCAGCGAGCTCAACAAGCCGCCGATGATCACGGTGCCCATCGCCTGGCGCCACTCGCCGCCTTCGGCGAAGCCCAGCGCGAGCGGCAGCATGCCGAAGACCATCGCGCACGTCGTCATCAGGATCGGTCGGAACCGCGTGCCGGCTGCCTGCAAAACGGCCTCACGCACGCGCATGCCTCTACGGCATAGCGTGTTGGAGTAATCGACGAGAAGTATTCCGTTCTTCGCAACTAGGCCGAAGAGCATCACGATGCCGATCATCGAGATGAGATTGAGCGACTGTCCCGCATTCGGCTCGACGAGATGCATGAATGAGAGCGCGACAAGCGCACCGATGATCGCGAGCGGCACTGAGAACATGACGATCAGAGGCTCGAGGAAGGAGCCGTACAGGATCACCATCAGCATGTAGACCAGCATGAACGAGGTGAGCAGCGCGATCCCCATGTTGGCCATGGTCTCCATCATGTACTGCGTGTCGCCCTGCGCGGTGAGCTGCACGCCTTCCGGCAGGAAGCCTGGCTCTTTCAGTTTCTTCTCGAGCGGGCCGGTCACGGTGCCGAGCGAGTAGCCCGGTAGCGTGTCGCCGTAGACGTCGACGACGCGTTGACGATTCAGGCGTTTGATCTGCAGCGGGGCCGTGGTCCACTGGAAGTTGGCGACGTCCGCCAGCGGAACGAGCGTGCCGTCCTGCGCGCGGACGCGAACGTCCTGGAGCTGATCGACCGTCGACCGGTCTGAGAGCGGGAACTGCACGCGAACGTCGACGAGCCCGTTTTCGGAGCGGACGCGCGTCGCGACCGCGCCGTCGACGGCGAACCGCGCGGCGCTTGCGGCATCGGCCGGCGCGATGCCCATGATCTCCGCCTTTTGCGGGTCGATGTTCACGTTGAGGCGCGGCGCCGCGGCCTCGTTGCTGGTTTGCACGTTCACGCTGCCGGGCGTGGCGCGCAGCAACTGCGCGACCTTTTCGGCCGCCGGCGCGATCTCGTTTTCCGGTCCCGAGAGCGAGTAGAAGATCGTAGCGCCGGAGCCGCCGCCGTTATCGCCGGAGACTTGGAAGTCGCCGCCCGGCACGAGGTAGCCAAGCTTTCGAATTTGGTCGATGATCTTGTACGTCTCGTGGGTGCGATCGGGCAGCGTCTCCGCGTCGAGGCGGGCATAGTTGTCGCCGATCGCGCTACTCCAGCCCTGCGGCTTGCGCCCGACGGTCGAGCTGACCGACTTGATACCGTCGATCTTCATGATTGCGTCTTCCAGCTTGCTGACGTACTTCTCGGTCACGAGGATCGGCGTGCCGGGCGGATACGTCACCGTCATGCTGATCTCGCCGTTTTGCACCTGCGGCACGAAGTCGAAGTTGATCGGCCCGAGCAGCGGGAGCAGGATCGCCAGCACCACCGGCAGCGCGAACGTAGCGATCGTCAGGCGTCCTCCGCGTCCCGTGGCGTAGAACCAGCGCAGGACGATACGAGGCACGTTCTTGACCGCGTCGGCGCCCAGGCGCGCGAGCCGTCCGGCGCGCGAGTGACCGTTGGGCGAGGGCGACCACCGGTACGCGATGTTGCTCTCGGGAACCTTGCGGCGCAGCACGAAACCGACGGCGTGCCACACGGCCGCGAGCACGAGGATCAGCACGTCGATCGTGATCGTCGAGGCGCCCGCGCCGGCCGCGAGAGTCAGCGCGTTGATCAACAGCACCGCGCAAACGAACACGACGAAGAGCCCGTGTCCCAGCGCGTACGGCAGCCCGACCGACCTGTACCAGTTGAGAATTCTATCGTAGCGCTGGACGAAGGCGTTGAGCACCAGCACCGCGATGATCATGATCGGCAGGATCGCGTGCAGGTCTGGAACAGGCCACGGTATTAGGTACGTGACGAGCGCGGCCGCGACCAGCGTCAGCTCGACCCTCCAGTTGCCCAGCGCGACCATCCACCTCGGGCGGGCCCCGGACCGCTCGCGGACGCTCCACCGCGCGGCGAGCAGCGGCGTGAGCGTGAAGGAGACCAAGAGCGAGAAGAGCGTCGCGATGACGATCACCGTAGCGAACTCGCGCAGATACGCGCCGACGATGCCGGGCAAAAACGCGATCGGAAGGAAGACCACGACGTCGACCATTGTGATGGCGACCGCAGCGCCCCCGATCTCGGTCCGGCCGTTGATCGCGGCGTCCACCGGATCCTCTCCGAGGTCTCGATGGCGCGTGATGTTCTCCAGCACGACGATCGAGTCGTCCACCAGGATACCGATGATGAGTGAAAGGCCCATCAGCGACATGATGTCGAGGTGGAAGCCGAAGAGCAGCATGAGCACGAAGGTCGCGAGGATCGACGACGGTATCGCGATCATGATGACGATGGCGTTGCGCCACGCGTGCAGGAAGAGCAGCATGACGATCATCGTCAGCGCGATGCCCTCGAGCAGCGACTGCCAGACGCCGTTGAGCGACTTGAGCGTATAGTCGGCCGGCGCATCGATCTCGCTGAACGTCAGATCCGGGAACTGCGCCTCGATCTTCTTGAGGTACTCGCGCGCTATCTTCGTCGTCGTGATCTCGTCGGAGGTGATGCTGCGCCCGAGCTCGATGTAGACGCGCGGCTGCCCATTGTAGTGCGAAATGGACGTGGGCTCGGCGTGGCTGTCGAACGCATACGCGACGTCGCCCACCTTCAAATTCTTGTTCGAGCTGCCCGGAACCGGTAGCGGAATCCCCAGCAGGTCCTCCGCGGTGTTGACCTCTGCGTGCACCGAGACGCTCGTTTCCTGCGTCTTCTGGCGAAGGATGCCGCCGGGCAGGTTGGCGTTGTTTGCCGAGACCGCGGCGAAGACGTCGCCGAGCGTCGCGTTCGTACCGATCAGCCGCTCGGGGATCGGCTCGACGTGGAATTCGCGCGCGCTCGCGCCGTAGATGTCGACCGTCTGGACGTTGGGGATGCCCTTGAGGATCGGCTCCAGCCGGTTGTTCGCGAAGTCTGCGAGCTGCGTTTGAGAGAGCGTCTTTGAGCTGAGGGCGATGTCCATCAGCGGCTGCGACGCGCCGTTCTTGTAGACGCTGGGCGGATCGAGGTCCGCGGGCAGGTACACGCGCGCCGCATCCACCGCGCTTTGCACGTTGATCGCGGCGATGTCGAGGTTCGTGCCGAGCTTGAACTGCACGATGATCGTCGCCACGCCTTCCTGCGCCGTGGCGCTTAGCTGGTCGAGGTTGTCGATGCCGTCGAGCTGGTCTTCGATCGGCTTGACGATCAGCCGCTCCATCTCTTGCGGCGAGGCGCCCGGATAGGCCGAGTAGACGACCACGATCGGGAAGTCCGTGCCGGGTGGATTGGAGCTGCGCCCGATCTTCGTAAACGCGACGGTGCCGAAAATAGTCAGCGCGATGAACACCATCGCGGTGATCACCGGGCGGCTAATGGCGAAGCGCGTCAACCACACGATCTCAGTTCCCTCGGCTCCATTCGCCTTGCTCTACGCCGCGAACCAGCCGACTGTTTCAAAACCTTCCTTCGGAAGTCCGGGGCCGGCCGATTGCGCAAGACTGGACTCGAACCAGCACGAGATTGCTCCCGCTAGCCCCTCAAGCTAGTGCGTCTACCAATTCCGCCACTTGCGCACGGGAGCCAAGCCCGTTTCGGGGCGGCCTCCCGGGTGCCCCTGGCTACGATCCGCCGGCCAGCCGAAAGATCGTGCCGCAGCCGCTGAAGTCGAGACACTGGCCGCTCCCGCCGCGAGTGGTCGCGCCGTAGAGCGCGTCATCGGCTCCTTCGATCACGCCGTTCGCGGGAGCTGCGCCGTCGTGCGGCGGCCCTCTGAACTCGTGGATGATGCGGCTCGCGCCGGCCGGCAGGTCAACGACGAACGCCGTCCCGCAGCCGTGCGGGAAGAAGTAACTGGTGAAGCGGCCGCCCGCGGCGGTCGTACCGTAGAGGCCGTTTTCGCGCAGGAGCAGCCCAGACGGCACCGGCGGCATCCTGCCCCTCGCCGGATCGAAGCTCACCAGGATGCGTTCGCGGTAGGTCGCGCCTGCCGGCGCCAGCTCGAAGACCGTTCCGCAACCGCCGTACAGGCACGAGCCGCTCCCGCCGCCGATGGTCGTGCCGTAGAGCCGGCCGTCGGGCCGACGCACCAAGGTCTGCGCCGGGAACGCTCCGTCGCCGATCGCGCTGCCGCGAAAGCGGTACAGCACCTCCTTTCTGTAGCCGGCGCGCCGCGGCACCAACTCGTAGACGGAGCCGCATCCGGTGTGTGACTCGAAGCAGTTGACACCGCCGCGCTCCGTGACGCCGTACAGGTCACCGTCGGAATCGAGTGCGACGCCGCCCGCAGGCGCGGTCCCGTCGGCCCCGCCCCGAAAGCGATAGACGATCGTCTCGCGATAGCGTTCTCCGGTTCGCGCCAATTTATAAACGGCGCCGCACCCGCGGCCGCCGCAGCCGGTGCCGCCGCCCGAGCCGGTCGTCCCATACAGGATGCCGTTCGCCCCCAGAGTCACTCCGCTCGATGGTTCGGCGCCGTCGTCGCCGCCCTCGAAGCGGTGCAGGGTTTTCTTCTCAAACTCGCCTCCGTGGGGCGTCAACTTGAAGACCGTTCCGCACCCGAGGCGCCCCAGGCAGTCGAGATCGCCACCCTCGAGCGTCGTGCCGTACAGCGCGCCCTCTCGATCTCCTATCACGCCCCACAGGGGCAGGCTGCCCTCCTGTCGCGCCGTCCGCGAGATCACCCGCACGAACCGCATGCGCGAAAGCTCGTAGACCGTGCCGTCCCCACCCCGGAAGCCGGCGGTGGCTGACGTCGTACCGTAAAAAACTGCCGGTTCGCGCGGGAGCAACGAGCCGGCCGGAAAGAGCGGGCCGCGCCGTTTTGGGTTCAGCGGAAAGTTATAGACGATGGCTTCCGAAAAGCCGGCGCGTTCGACGGCTCGATCGCCGGCAACGTCCGGCGCCGGCGGCGCCTGGGGCCGAACCGCGGTCTCGGGCGAGCACGCGGCCAATGCCAGCGCCGCCGAAACCGCCGCCCACCTCATACCATGTTCGGATCGAGGGCGTCGCGGAGTCCGTCGCCGATGTAGTTGATCGCGAGCACCGTCACGAGGATGCACAGGCCGGGAAAGACCGCGGCCCACCACGCGATGGAAAGATTGCTCTGGGCGTTGGCCAGCATGTTGCCCCACGACGCCGTCGGCGGCTGGATGCCGAGGCCGAGGAACGAGAGCGTCGACTCCAAGACGATGACGTTGGCGACGTCGAGCGTCGCCTGAACGACGATCGGAGCGATGGCGTTGGGAAGCAGGTGACGAAAGATGATGCGCGCATCGTTGTTGCCGATCGCTCGCGCGGCCTCGGCGAATTCGCGCTCGCGCAGGCTCAGGAACGACGCTCGTACCAACCGCGCCACCGGCGGCCAGGAGAGCGCCCCGATGATGATGACGATGACCCCGAAGCTCAGCGCCGCCTTCGTCGAGCTCGCGGCGACGATCGCGGTGAGGACGAGCAGCAACGGCAGCAGCGGGATCGAGAGGAAAACGTCCGTGAGGCGCATCAACGCGTAGTCGATCCAACCCCCGTAGTATCCGGCGATCGCTCCCAGCGTCGCGCCGATCAGCACCTCCATGATGACGGCGAACAGGCCGACCGTCAGCGAGATGCGCGCGCCGTACAGCAGCCGCGACCACAGGTCCCGACCGACCTCGTCGGTGCCCAGGACGTGGCCCCAGCACTGCGTCTTGTCTTGGAAGCACGGTGGCAGCGGGGTGCCGTTCCAGTGCGGCACGGCGGTCGTCCCATTGTCGATGAAGTTCGGATCGAACGGCGCGAGCTGCTTGGCGAAAATCGCCGCGAGCACCATGAGCAGCAGCACGACGATGCCCGCGATGGCGAGTTTGTGGCGGCGCAGGCGCGTCCAGAACGTGACCTTCGTTATCTGAAGCTCGTCCTCGATGATGTTGCGCGGCAATGGCATCGACGGTGCGGCCATCGTTATCTCCTCAGTCGTACTTCACGCGCGGATCGAGCCACGCGTAGGCGACGTCGGCGAGCAGGTTCGAGAACACGACGAGGAACGCAACCAGGAGCAGGTAGCCCATCAGCAGCGCCAGGTCGCTCTGGGAGAGCGCGTTGATGAAGAGCCGGCCCATCCCGGGCCAAGCGAAGATCGTCTCGGTGATGATCGCGCCTGCGAGCAGGCTCGGCAGCGAGAGCGCGACGACCGTTACGACGGGAATCATCGCGTTCTTCAGGCCATGCTTGAACAAGATCGTCCGAAACGCCAGCCCCTTCGCCGCCGCCGTTCGCATGTAGTCGGTGCCGAGCACCTCCAGCAGCGAGGAGCGCATGAAGCGGCTGAAGAGCGCGATGTTCAGCAGCGACAGGACGGCCGCAGGCAGGATCAGGTGCTGCAGCCGGTCACCGAAGTCGAACGTGTCGCTGCTCGAGATCCCGGCCGACGGCAGCTGAATCTGGTATCCGAACGGCAGCAGGATCCCGTGCACGGCGAACGCGAGCTGCATCATCAGTGCGAACCAGAACACCGGCATGGACTGGCCGAAGAACGCGAGCGTCGTGATCGCGTAGTCCAGCACCGAGTAGCGATAGACCGCGGACACGATGCCGGCCGTAACGCCGATGGCGATCGCGATGACCAGCGACGCGCCCATCAGCTCGACGGTCGCGGGCAAACGCTCGATCAGCGCCTGAAAGACCGGCTCGGAGTTGCTCGTGGAGTAGCCCATGTCTCCGACCAGCACGTGCCCGAGCCATTTCAGATACTGGATCGGGATCGGCTGATCCATGCCGAGGTTGTGCCGGAGGCGCGCGATGTCCGCCGGAGTGATGTGCGGGTTCTGCAAGTAGGGCGCGAGGGGTCCACCCGGCATGTTGTAGAGGATGCCGTACAAGATCACCGAGATGGCCAGCAGCAGCGGTATCGCTTGAAGCGTCCGGCGCACGACGTAGGTGAACAATTTGTCGCGCGGTATTGGCCTTTAAACCGGCTCGCCCCTCGCTGCCGGCAGCGGAAGGCCGAGCAGCTTCCTCGCCTGGTCGGGCGTGGCCACCGCTCGGCCGGCCTCCGCCGCAATGCGCGCAACGCGTGCGACGAGCTCGTCGTTGCGCGCCAGGCGCCCTCGGCTGTAAAACAGATTGTCCTCCAAGCCGACGCGGACGTGACCGCCCATCGCGATCGCCGCCAGCGCCATGGGCAGCTGCTGGCGCCCGATTCCCGCCACCGACCAGGTGCATCCCGGCGGGAGATCGTCGACGAGATCGCAGACGTTTTGCACCGTCGCCTCCAGGCCGCCCGGAACACCGAGCACGAGGTCGACGTGCTGCGGAAACGCGAGAAGACGCTCGCGCGCGAGCCGCCGCGCGTTGGAGATGTGACCCTTATCGAAGATCTCCAGCTCGGGCCGCACGCCGAATTCGTTCATCTTCTTCAGGATGCCGCGCATGATCGGAAAGCTGTTCTCGAAGATGTCGTCGCCGAAGTTCACGCTGCCGCACGTCAGCGTCGCCATCTCGGGACGCAGCTCCAGAACGGCGCCGCGCTCCTCCGGCGTCATGCCGATCGCCCCTCCCGTAGAGAATTGCACGATGAGGTCGCTGCTCGCGCGAATCGCGTCGTAGGCCTCGCGAAAGCGCTCCACGCTGTGGGTGTTCGTGCCGTCGTCGTTGCGGCAATGCACGTGAACGATCGACGCGCCCGCCGCACGGATCGCGCGAGCGGTCTCGCCGAGAAGCTGGGGCGTGTGCGGCAAGTGCGGCGTCTGATCCAGGCGGACCTCGGCGCCGACCGGCGCGCAGGTAATGATGAGCGGGTCCATTGGGGCGTCCTTACGACAACGCCCGATAAGCCGCCTCGACGAAGGCGCGATCCAGGCCGAGCAGCGCCGCGAGCGCGATGGCGTCGGCACGCGGGCTGTCGCCGGTGCCGGCCTCCGCCACGCGATAGTCCATGGACTGCGCGAGCAGCGCCAGCACCTCGCCGACGTCGTCCGTCGGGGGCGGCGTGGGTATTCCGCGCAGTCCGCGCACCGCGAAGTGACGCACGTGCGCCGCTTCAGCCAGCCCCTCCAGGTGCGTCGCGAAGAGCGCGCACGCACGCCGCTCGGCCAGGCGCGCGAGCAGCGCGATCGACAGCGCCTTCCCCTCGTGCGGCGTCGTCGTGCGCGCGAACTCGTCGACGAGCAGCAGCAGTCGCCGCACGTCCAGCGCCAGGACGTCTTTGAGCGCCAGCACCTCCTGCGCGAACGACGAGAGCAAGCCTCCCACGTGAGCCTCTAGTCCCATGCCGAGCCAGCCGATGCGATCGAAGAGGCCGACGCGCGCTCGCGCCGCAGGCACGGGCAGGCCGAAGGCAGCGCACGTCGCGACGAAGCCGCACGTCAAAAGGTATACGCTCTTGCCGCCCATGTTCGGTCCCGTCAACACGGCGGCGTCGTGCAGATCGAGGTCCAACGGCGTGAAGCGGCGTCCCACGCCGTGCAGCTCCAACTCGAGCGGAAGAAATCGCGCCCGTTCGAACGCGAGCGCGGCTTCGCCGGTTACGACGGGGGTGGCGCAGTCGAAGCGCTGCGCGAACGCCGCCGCGGCCACGAGGACGTCGAGCTCGCCCAGCGCTTGCGCGGCGGCGAACAGGCCGGTCGCATTTTCCTTCACGAGAGCAGACAGCGCGGCGCGGACGCGCTCCTCGGCGGCGCCGACGGCACCGGCGGCCGCGTCGCGGCGTTCGAGCGCCGCCAAGGCCGCCGAGTCGTATTCGAGCGCGCACAGCAGATAGGTGGGAGCTTCGCGCACGACGCGCACGCCCTCCGGCAGAGCGCCTCGCACGTCGGCTCGCATCACGACGAATTCGTCGGCACCGAGCTCCTCTCTCCCGAGCTCGCGCGCCACGCGCTCGTTCTCGCGGCCGCGTAACGCGTCGAGTTCGGCCTGCGCCGCCGCGGCTCGCGCGCGCGCCGCGGCCAGCTGCGCGTCGAATGCATCCGCGAGGTAGAACTCCCTCTCGTTGCGCTGCCCTGTGGCCAACGCGTCGCCGATCGCCGCCACGGCGCCGTTGGAAAGCGGATCGAGCGCGGGTTCGGATCCGCGTAAACGCTCGATCCGAGCGATCGTCCCGCAGAAGCTTCGCAGCTCGAAGAGTGCCGGGTCCGAGAGGGCTTCGCCCATCGCGGCGCGTGCGATAGCGCCGGTCGCGTCGGGAACCGCGGCGAGCTCGAAGCGCATCGCCTGCACGACGCTCGCGTCAAACGCGGCGGCGATCCGGCCGATCCGCTCGGCGCGCGATTGCGCGGCGTCCTCTTCCCCGGGACGAAACGGCACGAGCTCGCAGAAAAGGCGCTCGCCGTAAGCAGAGACCGGTGCGACGGCCGCATCGAGCCAGCCGAACGCGAGCACGTCCGCGCTCGCGTCGTCGAGCAGTGGCGACGGTTTCACGCGGCGCGCGCGCCGCGATAGACGTCGAACGCCGGGAGGCCCGTTGCCGCGGCGACCGCTCCGGCGAACTGCTCGGGTTCGAAGGCGCGCTCCGATCCGATCGATGCGACCGTGGCCGCGATCACGCGCAGCGGCCGGCGGCAGCGAATCCGCAGCCGTTTCAGCGCCTCTTGCGCCGGGCGCCCGCTCAGCGCGAACTGCGTCGGATCGCGGACGACGATCTGGCGCGTCTCGTCCTGCGCGATGAAGGCCGCCGCGTCCGACGGCGTGAGCGCACCGTCGACGTCGATCGATGCCTCGCCCGGATCGAACGCCGGAATCCCCAGCCGCGCCACGAGCGCCGCCGTCTCCACCACGGTCTCGTCCTTCGTCGGGGCGGCCTGCGCGCCGGTCGCGACGACGATCGCGCCGGCACCGCCTGCGACCGCCGCGACGCGATCGACGGCGCCGTCGACGATCGCAACGTCGCTGCTCGACAAGAGCTCGTTAACGACGGCGCGCACGCCCGACGCCGTGGGCGGTCCGGCCAGCTCGAAGAATCCGCCGGCCACCACGCGCGCGTAGATCATGCCGCCGGCGGCGCTGCGCAGCGGCGAGAGGTCCAGAATCTCCACCGCGGGCGACGACGGCAGCAGCGCGCGTGCGGTCGCAACGATCGTCCCTGAATGAAGCCACAGCGACTCCGCGTCGCGACCGAGGGACGCGAGCGCGACGCGCGCATCCGCACGCCGCGCTGCCGCATAGATTGCGCGAACGGTTGTCGTCTTCCCGACGCCGCTTCCCGTTCCGACGACGAAGATCGTGCGGGCGCCGGCCGACCGCGCGAGGTTCAAAATCTCGACACCGACTCGCACGAGCTCCAAGCTTCAGCTACCCGGCGTGCAGAGCCTTGAGCGCGGCAAAAAGCACGCCGGTCAACGCCAACAACAGGCCCCCGAACCACGCCGCGTTGCGCTCGGCCCGATGTCCGAGCCATCGCCCGAGCGTGAGGCCCAGCGTCGTGGACACGACGCTGTTTATCGCGATGATCACGAGCGAGATCGGCATCGGGACGCCGATGTAGAGGATCGAGAAGCCGATCCCGAGCGAATCCAGGCTGATCGCGAGCGACGCCAGGAGCAAACCGTGTCCGCGCGAGAGGTCAAGCCGCGACGATTCGCTGAGCGCCGTGCCGCTCTCGCGTACCATGTAGATGCCAAGGCCGAACAGGGCGGCGAATCCGATGTAGCCCGCAAAATCGCCGATGAGCTTGCCGGCCAGCAGGCCCAGACCGGCGCCTACGATATTCATCGTGACCTCGGCGCACGCGAACGCGACGCCGATGCGTAGCTTGTGGTGCCGGCCCACGCCGCGGACGCCGACGCCGACGCTAACGGCGAAGACGTCGAGTGCCAACGCCACGGCCACGATGAAAACCTTGAAGATGGCACCGCCCATGAGCACGCTTTGCGCGATGACTTGGTGAAGCTTCCTGCATGAGGCGCGCGCCCTTGGGGCCGATATTTCTCTTCGCGGCCGTCCTGCTGCTCGTGGGTCTCGCCGCGCCGGTCGCGGCGGTAATCGCCGCCTTGCCCCCCGCCGAGGCGATCCGGACCTTCGCGCGAGTCGGAGCGAGCGCGCTGCGCGTGTCGCTGATCGCGTCGGTGGGCGCCACGCTGGTCGCGACGCTGCTCGGCGTGCCCGCGGGTTACTACCTCTCGCGCAAGCCGGCGCGCGTTCGCGGCGCGGCGCTGTTTCTGCTGGCGCTGCCGCTCGCGTTTCCGCCGGTGGCATCCGGTCTGATGCTCATCTACCTGCTCGGCACAAACTCGCCGGTCGGCGCGTGGCTCTCCGCGCACGGCCTGACCGTGCCGGACTCACTGCTCGGCGTCGGCATCGCGGAGTTTTTCGTGTCCGGCTCGTTCGTGGCGATCGCAGCGACGGCGGCGTTCGGGGCGATCGACCCGATCTACGCCGACGCGGCGCGCACCCTCGGGAAGAGTGAATGGCGCATCTTCTCGAGCGTCGCCCTGCCGGCCGGCGCCGGCAGCATCGGCGCCGGAATCGCGTTCGCGTGGCTGCGCGCCGTCGGCGAATACGGGGCGACCAGCATCGTCGCGTTTCATCCGACGTCGCTCCCGGTGGCGCTCTACGTCGCGCTCTCGGCCTCGGGCGTACGCGAGGCGCTGGCGCTCTGCTACGGATTCGTGATACTCGCCGCCGTCGTGCTCGCGGCTGCCTGGATTCTGCGGCGCGGCGTCGTACAATAGCGCCCCGTGCTGCAAAAGAGCTTCTATTTTCTCGCGCGCCGGTTCGTCGCGGGCGAAACGATCGATTCCGCCGTGGAGGCGGTGCGCGCCCTCAACGGCCGCGGGATGTCGGCGACGCTGGACTTCCTGGGCGAGGACGTCGCAGAGCGCGCGGCCGCCATGCGAACTCGCGACGTCTATCTCGAGATGCTCGACGCAATCCGGGAGAGCGGCGCCGACTCGAACGTGTCGGTCAAGCTGACGGCGATCGGTCTGCTGGTGGACGAGGACTTCGCCCTCGAGAACCTCCTCGCGATCGTCGAGCGCGCGCAGCGCAATCCTGACCAGTTCGTGCGCATCGACATGGAGGGGTCGTCGGTGTTGGAGGCGACCCTGCGAGTCTTCGAGCGCGCCTTTGCCGCGCACCGTAACGTCGGGCCGGTGCTCCAGGCATATCTCAAGCGCACCGCCGGCGACGTCGAGCGCGCGATCGAGCTCGGCGCTCGAGTGCGTCTCTGCAAGGGAGCCTACAACGAACCGCCGGAGATCGCGTACAAGGACATGCCGGACATCCGCGCCCGCTACCTCGAGCTGGCGCGCGCTCTGCTGGAGCGCGGCAACTATCCCGGGATCGCGACGCACGACAGGCGCTTGATCGCCGCGATCAAGGCGTTCGTGACCGGCGCGGGAATATCGCGCGACCGGTTTGAGTTCCAGATGCTCTACGGCTGCCGGCCCGGGGTGCAACGCGACATCGTCGCCGAGGGGTGGCGCCTGCGCATCTACGTACCGTTCGGAACGCATTGGGCCGGATATTTTTATCGTCGCGTGCTCGAGCGGCGCGAGAACGCGCTCTTCGCGCTCTCGTCCATCTTCTCGAGCTGACGTGCGAGCCGTCGTTCAACGCGTCTCGCGAGCGGGCGTTCGCGTCGATGGAAAGACGATCGGCGAAATCGGCGGCGGCCTGCTGGTGCTCCTCGGGGTCGGCGTCGACGACGGCGCCGGCGACGCGCGCGCGATGGCGGACAAGGTCGCAAACCTGCGGATCTTTCCCGATGAGGACGGCTTGATGAATCGCTCGATAGGAGAGTATGGCGGGGCGGTCTTGCTCGTGTCGCAATTCACGCTGCACGGCGACGCGCGGCGCGGCCGGCGTCCGTCGTTCATCGCGGCGGCAAAGGAGCCGGAAGCTCGTGCGCTCTACCAGCTGGCTGGTCACACCTTGAAAGCGCTGGGCGTTACGGTTGCGTATGGCGAGTTCGGCGCCCGGATGGAGGTCGAGCTGGTCAACGAGGGCCCGGTGACGATTCTCCTCGATACCAAGCGGACGTTCTAAGCCTTATCAAGCAACCGCTCGCCTTTAAAAGTGAGGCTCTCATCACGGTTCAACTTTTCGCCCAAACTTTCGACCCCATACCTGCGTTGTAGTAGGTGGAGAGCGATGCCGCCGCGTTCTTTTGGCGGCGCGAGGAAATAGGTGAACAAAATAATGCCAGCAACGGAACCGAACCGGCGGGGCGGCGGCATGTCCGTCCGCGAGGCCGGCCAAAAAGGCGGCGAGACCGTAAAGCACAAGTACGGCGCGCAGTTCTACGAGGAGATCGGTCGCAAGGGAGGATTGGCGACCAAACAAGCCCACGGCCACGAGTTTTACGAGCAAATCGGCAAAAAGGGTGGCAAGAAGGGCGGCGAAGCCACGCGTGATCGGTATGGCCCCAACTTCTACGAACGCATTGGACAAAAGGGTGGTCAAAAAGTCAAGCAGCTCATTGAAGAGGGCAAGCGCGCCGCGACCGCACAGAAAAAGCGGGCGAGTTAAAACGGCGCGGCTCGGGCTGAGCCTGGGCCTCTTCCTCTTCGCGACGGTAAGTATCGGCGTGGGCGTTGCGGGGGCATATCCAATGCCTCCAACACCCATGCCGAAAGCGACTCCCACGCCGTCGCCCCAGCCGACGGGCAACGTCCTGCCATTTGACTCGACGCTGCTTTTCGTGCTGGACGATGCGATCTCGTCGAAGGGCGCCAAGGCCGGGCAGATCGTTCGCGCGCATCTGAAGAGCGCGCTGGTTGTCGGCGGCCGTACGGTGGCGCCGGCGGGAGCGCCGGAGCAGATCCGGATCGTGGACGCGTCGGCAGCCGACATCGCCGATACGTACGGCTTTGTCGACATCTACTACGAGCCGTTACCGCTCCCGGACGGTCGAATGCTGCCGCTGCGCGCGCCCGTCGGGCGTCTCGAACCCCACGTCTCCTCCGGACACGAGTCGACGGTCGATGCCGAAGACACCGTCGGAGACATCTTCGTGCCGTACTATCCGCTGTGGCAGATCTTCCGCAAGGGAAAGAACTTCGTGCTGCTCACGGGCTCGGAGCTGCCGGCACGGACGGAAGCCACGATCTCGGCCCAGGCCAATGGCACGATCGGGATCGTCACGCCGCCGCCGCTGCCGCCCGGCAACGAGATCCCCAACTCGGCGTTCCCCGTGATTCCGATGGCGACGCCGATCGGCGGAACGGTCCAGCCGAAGCGCCTTTCGCCGCCCTCGCCGATGCCTTCGGCTACGCCGACCGCTTAGCACGATGCTTTGGGGACCCGCTCCCCGAAGAAGTGACGTAGAAAGCGAGGGAATGATTGTGTTCGTTCGGTTAACGTGCGCGGTTGCGATTGTTGCGCTGACGACGGTAGTGGGCTACGCAGCGACGCCAGCCCCGAAGGCGACCCTGTCGCCAATGCCGCAAGGCACGGAGGTCGCGTTCGTCCAGGGGATTCAGAAGGATTTGATGACTCGTTTCCCTACGCCGGCGGACGCCATACGCGCCGGGTATTTCCGCTACGGTAACGAGGATGAAGACGGCGCCATCAGCTACGCGAACCTGCATTGGCAGAGCGGCAGCCCGAAAGAGCCGAGCCAGCTCTGGTACGACGTGCATGGCAACCTCCTGGGCGCCGACTTCTCGGTCCTGCAGAGCTCGTCACCCGAGCCCCCCGCGATGTGGGGCGTCAGCTACCGTCGCTGGGTCTCGTTCCGCGCGCACGTCCACTACATCCTAAACGGACCGAACGGCACCGAGACGTACGGCGCGACGAGCGTCAAGAAGTTCGTTGCCGCGGGCGGTAACATCGACGACCCGCAGC
The DNA here is from genome assembly GCA_963752825.1 of Vulcanimicrobiota bacterium. Taxonomy (GTDB): domain Bacteria; phylum Vulcanimicrobiota; class Vulcanimicrobiia; order Vulcanimicrobiales; family Vulcanimicrobiaceae; genus Cybelea. The sequence continues at coordinate 3,139,109 of CAVVZF010000001.1, forward strand.
CCGCCGCCATCGTCAAGATGGGCCTCGCGAAGAACGTCGCCGACGTGAAGCGCGTCTTCCTCTTTCCCTCGCTCTGGGACCTGATCGTGTGGGTGAAACCGAATCCGCTCGGCGCATTCGCGGAAAAAAACCCGAACGTCGTTCCGAGCGCTAACGCGGCCAAAGACGATATGTAGTTGTTAGCAGCCGTTCTTCGTGCCGAACGCCAGGTCACCGACGTCGAAGTCTGACCCGCCCCTGTCATCTTCGAAGACTCCTCGGCCGATGCGGCCGCGGCTGGCGGGAGCGATGAAAAACAATGAGCCGTTCTGACCATACAGTGGCTCCGTGATGTTCACCACGAGGATGCCGTTGAGAACTAGGAACGAGCCGTAAGGATACTTCGTTCCGCCCGCGACGAGCGACGCAGAGCCGCCGTTGCCTGCGCCGTTCAAGGTGAGGCAGTCGGTGCCGTTGTCGAATTGCGAGTGGGTGATGGTTACCGGCCAGCTCCCGCTGTAACCGCGCGCCATAGCGGCACCGGCTGAGGCAACCGTCGCCAAAGTGGCAACGGCGACGATTAGAATCGGTCGCGAAAAGCACATTAACGGTTCTCCTTCTAGGTCAGAAAGGGACGATGCGGCAGAGCCTAAGCGAGGCTGATGAAGAAAGTCTGAAGCCGAGGCTGCTAAACGTAACCAGCGACGACGGCGAGTAAAATCCTGCAAGAGTTACTGAGTAACCTTGGGACTTTGTAGCGCTACTGTGGGAAACGCTACTTCTTGGTCGTGCAGTGAGCTTGAGCGGCCGTGTACGCGATGTCGACCGCCTTGTCTTCAGAGTTCGCGATCGTGTCGCGCTGACGGTCGAACTTTAAATAACTCTTCACGTTCTTGGCGTCGGCCGGCAGGGCCATCTCCGCCGGGCTGAATCCACCCAGCGCGGGGTGCACGCGTGTGATCGGATACGAGAGCATCGCCTGATACATGCCCTGAAGATCGATCGAGAGCTGGCGCTGCTTGTCGTAGGCGGTTTGGAGCTCCTGGGAGGCCTGGTGCACCTGCGCCGCGGCCTGCGGATCGTTCGTAAGGCGCGAGCCGTCGCGCAGCTGGTTGATCTCGCGCTGGATCTCGTCGAGCGAGGTCATCAGCGCCGTCACCTGCTTTCCCAGCTTGTCGCGCACTTGCAGGAAGCGCTGCTCGTAGTTGGGCTCGTTGAAGAGCGTATTGAGATCGTCGAGCTGCACGCTCGTAGCATCTAGCGTGCGGTCGTTGCCCAGCATGGGAACGAGCGCCGCGTTGAAGTGATCGGCGAGGGAGTTACAGTAGGGCGTCGAGACGACGGTGATGATCGTCTTGAGCGGCGCGGCGCTCGGCGATGGCTGGGGTAGCACGACGGCGACGAGCGCCGCAAAGAGATTGAAGATCAACATGGCGAGTAACCCAGTTACTCGTTCGTCCAGTAATCCTTCAGGGCCTTGCCGCGCGACGGGTGCCGGAGCTTGCGCAGCGCCTTCGCCTCGATCTGACGAATGCGCTCGCGCGTCACGCCGAACTCTTGGCCGACCTCCTCGAGCGTGCGCTGATGCCCGTCTTCGAGTCCGAAGCGCAGCACGAGAACCTTGCGTTCGCGCTCGGTGAGGTTTTGCAGCACGTCCTGCATCTTCTCTTTGAGCAGCATGACCGACGCCGCCTCGGCCGGCGCCACGGCCTCTTGATCTTCTATGAAGTCCCCGAGGTGCGAGTCCTCTTCCTCGCCGATCGGCGTCTCGAGCGAGATCGGCTCCTGCGAGATCTTCATGACCTCGCGCACCTTTTCCGGAGTGAGCGCCATCGCTTCGGCGATCTCCTCGACGGACGGTTCGCGGCCGAGCTCCTGTAACAGCTGACGCGACACCTTGATCAGGCGGTTGATCGTCTCGACCATGTGCACGGGGATGCGAATCGTCCGAGCCTGATCGGCCAGCGCGCGCGTGATGGCCTGGCGAATCCACCAGGTCGCGTACGTCGAAAACTTATAGCCCTTGCGGTAGTCGAACTTTTCCACCGCGCGGATCAAGCCGAGATTGCCCTCTTGAATCAGGTCGAGAAAGAGCATCCCGCGCCCGACATACTTCTTCGCGATGGATACTACCAACCGGAGGTTGGCCTCCGTGAGCTGGCGCTTCGCCTCCTCGCCGTTGTCGACGACCGTCCCGTCGGCGTTGCCGTCGCGGCGCGCCTCGAGCTCGCCGGCCTCGATGCGCATCGCCAGTGACTTCTCCTGTTCCATGGAGAGGAGCGGCACGCGTCCGATCTCCTTGAGATACATGCGAACGGGGTCGTCCAGCGAGAGCCCGTCGGGAATCGTCTCCTCGACCTCTTCCTCACGCTCGGCCTCGGGTTTCTCGTCTTTTTGCTCGTCGACGATCTCGATACCGGCGCCCGTGATCTCCTCGAAGAACTCGTCGAGCTGTTCCGGGCTGACCTCGTCCAGCACGTCGAAGGTGCTGCTGATTTCCTCGTACGTGAGCGAGCCCTGCGCCTTGCCGCGAGCGATGAGCTTCTTCTTCAGCTCCTCGAGTGTCGCAACCGGCGCCGGTTCCGCGACCGGTGCCCCGCCTTTCTTCCGCGCCATCGTTTTCGTTTTCACCTCCTCTCTACGAAGTTTTTCCGTTTCTCGTTTTCGACAATTATCGCTTCAGCTTTGCGACGAGCGATTCGAACTCTCCCCGCAAGTCTTGCGAGACCTCCTGACCGCCCGCGATCCGATCGTCGATCAGGTCGGACAGCTCTCGGTAACGCCGCCGCTCCTCTTCGAGTTGCAAACGCTCGACCACCCGCTCCAGGTGCGCCCGCCGCTCCTCCGAATCGCCGTACCGCACCGCGGAGCTGCGATCGCGCCGGCTCAACTCGGCCAGCACGTCGAGGCTGCCCTGGTCCTCGCCGAAGAGTCCGAAGACGTCGGCCGTCGTCGGCATCGAGCCCGAGGCCGCGACGATCCGCTCGTAGATCCTTCGATAGACCTCGTTGCGAAAGCTCGCCGGAGATATGCGATGGCCGTACTCCGCACCGAGCGCCGGATCTTCGAGCAAAATGCTCAAGACCTCGCGCTCGTACGAGAACGGTTCCACCGACGTCGTGGTATGGCGGCTTTCGGACAGGCCGCGCGCGCGAGGCGCGAAGTTGGTGCTGTCCGCGAGGAAGCGGCTATTCCGAAGGTCGTCCACATTCACCTGCAGCCGAGCGGCGAGGTAGACGCGCCAGCGGTCCCATTCCTCCCGCGGCGTTAATCCGCGAATCAGCGCCTCGGCCTTCGGCGCGACCTTGGCCGGCGAATCGAATCCGGCGCGCAGCCGCTCGATTTCGACGTCGATTTTGAACTGGATCGCGGGTTTGGCTCCGTCGAGGAGCCGGCGGAACGCGTCGGCGCCGTGGCTCCGAACGAAGCTGTCGGGGTCTTCTCCCGGCGGCAGCAGCGCGATGCGTACGGCCGATCCGGTATGCTCGATGGCTTGAGACGCCACATCCACCGCTTTGGTTGCAGCGGCGCTGCCGGCGGCGTCGCCGTCGAAGCACAGGAAGACATAGTCGGCGTACTTGCGCAGTTCGGCCGCTTGCTCCGGCGTGAACGAGGTTCCGAGGGCGGCGACCGCGTTCTCGAAGCCCGCCTGGTGAAGCGCGATGCAGTCGAGGTAGCCCTCGACGACGATGACGGTGCGATCGCCCTGCGCCGCCTTGCGTGCGAGGTTGAGCGCGAACAGGTGGCGCCCCTTGGTGTGGACGGGCGTCGTCGCCGTGTTGAGGTATTTCGGCTCGGCGTCGCCGAGGGCGCGGCCGCCGAATGCGATCACCTCTCCGGTCGTCGAGTACGTGGGGATCATCAGCCGGTCGCGATAGAAGTCGTAGTAGCCGCGCTGCCCGGGCTTGACCAGGCCCGCCGCTGCGGCCACCGCGAGGTCGAAACCGTTGTGCTCCAGTTCGGCCGCGAGACTGCCCCACGAGTCCGGCGCGTAGCCGAGCCCGAAACGCTCGATCGTTTGCGCGGAGAAGCCGCGCCGGCCACAGTAGGCGCGTGCCTCGGCGCCGGCGCCAGAGGTCAGCATCCGCGCGAAATAGGCGGCGGCGACTCGGTTCGCCTCGTAGATCGCCTCGCGCTCGTTGCGGGCCCGGCTTTCGCGCGGGCTCTCCGGCGCGAGCTCGACGCCGGCCTTCGTCGCGAGCATCCGGACGGCATCGCCGAAGCCGGCCGTCTCGAGCTTCTGCACGAACGTGATGACGTCGCCGCCGGCGCCGCAGCCGAAGCACTTAAAGAACCCGCGATCCGGGTGCACGTGAAACGACGGCGTCCTCTCCGCGTGAAACGGGCAGAGTCCGACGAGGTCGTTGCCGCGTTTGCGCAACGTCACGTATTGCCCGATGAAGCTCGCGATGTCGATGCGATCGCGGATCTCGCGAAGCGTGCTCTGGTCGTATCTCACCTTTACCTATCTTCCGCAATCGGATGGAGTTTGCTTGCCGCGCGCGAAAGCGACGGCTAGTGAAACGCATCTTCGACCCGGTGCACCACTTCATCGAGTTATCCACAGCGGAAGCGGAACTGCTTGACGTGCCGGTGATGCAGCGGCTGCGCCGCCTGCGGCAGCTCGGGCTTGCGTACCTCGCGTTTCCGTCCGCCGAACATTCGCGCTTCAGCCACGCGCTGGGGGCGCTCGCCGTGGGCACGCGCGCCTACGACGAGCTGGCGCGCCGCGCTCCTGACCTGTTTGCAAACGCGGCTGACGCGGCATATCAGCGCCGCCTCGTCCGCGCGGCGCTGCTGCTGCACGACATTGGCCACGGGCCGTTCAGCCACTCGTGCGAGGCGGTGCTCGAAGTCCGTCACGAAGCGCGCACTGCCGAGCTGCTCGCCCTACCCGAGCTCACGGCCCGCGTCGCCGCGCTCGACGTCGACGTTTCCGACGTGCTGGCGCTGATCGTCGGAGATCCGGCCGGCCGCTATCCGACGCTGCGCGAGTTGGTCAGCGGCCCGAACCTCGACGCGGATCGGATGGACTACCTGCAGCGCGACGCGTATTTCACCGGCGTCGCGACCGGGCGCTACGACGCGGAGCAGCTGATTGCCTCGTTACGCGCCATCGAACGCGATGGCGCCGTCGCCATCGGCATCGACCGGCGCGGGATCGTTGCGCTGGAGTCGTTCGTCATGGCGCGCTACATGATGTTCGCATCGGTGTACTTTCATCACACGACGCGGATGTTCGAACGGGTCCTGCACGAGGTGCTGCGCGAGCTGTGGCCAAACCCGCGCGCCCTGGATTCCATCGATGAGTTTCTGCGGTGGGACGACTTTCGGGTGATGGATTGCCTCGACTACGAGAAGAGCTCGGCGGCCAAAGCCCTGCGCAACCGCGTGCGCGTCTACGCCCTCGCGGCGGAGTTCAACGCGGAGCGCGACCTGCGCGCCTTCGAGGCGTGCGAGGCGGCGTTGCGCGCGCGCTTCGGCGAGCGCAACGTCTGGGCGGACTCGCAGTCGCAGCTGCTGCACCGTCTGCCGTTTGGAATCGGTCAGGAGCAGACCATCTGGGTCGACCGCCCCGGCGGCGCGGTGGATGCCCGTGAGGCCTCGGATCTCATCGCGAAGCTCAGCGGCAAGGCCTACTGGCGCAAGCTGTTCGTGCGCGCCGACGCCGCGCCCGACGCGCGCGCCGAAGCGCGCCGCATCTGCGCCGAGGTCATCGCCTCAGGTTAGGCTTCCGATGGCCGCCTGCGCCGCGGCCAAGCGCGCGATCGGGACGCGATAGGGCGAGCACGAGACGTAGTCGAGCCCCAAGCCGTCGCAGAACGCGACGCTGCTCGGCTCGCCGCCGTGCTCGCCGCAGATGCCGATCTTCATTCCGTCGCGCGCGCCGCGGCCGAGCTCGACCGCCTGGCGCATCAGCGCGCCGACGCCGCGCCGGTCGAGCACCTGGAACGGATCTTCCTTGAGAATTCGCTTCTCCAAGTAAACGGGGATGAACGAGCGTTCGGCGTCGTCGCGGCTGTAGCCGTACGTCGTCTGCGTGAGGTCGTTCGTGCCGAACGAGAAGAACTCGGCATACTCGGCCAGCTCGTCGGCGACGATGCACGCGCGCGGGAGCTCGACCATCGTGCCGATGCGGTACGGGAGCCCGACGCGATGCTCCGCAAGGACTTCGTCGGCGACGCGCTTCGCCGCGTCGCGCGTGGTCTGCATCTCCTCCTTCGTGCCGACGCCGGGAATCATCACGTCGGGGCGCGGGTTGGCGCCGCGGCGCTTCAGCTCGCACGCCGCCTCGAAGATCGCGCGCACCTGCATCTCGTAGATCTCGGGGAAGACGATGCCGAGGCGGCAGACGCGAAGGCCGAGCATCGGATTCTGCTCGTGCAGCTGCTGCACGCGCCGCAGGATCGCGTCCTTGTCGCGGTACTCGGGCGAATCCGCGCCCTTCGTGAGCCGCAGCTCCGTCGTCTCGACGAGCAGCTGCTCGAGCGACGGGAGAAACTCGTGCAGCGGCGGGTCGAGCAGACGGATCGTGACGGGCAGCCCGTCCATCGCCTTCAGGATGCCTATGAAGTCGTCGCGCTGGAACGGCAGGAGTTTTTCGAGCGCCTTTTGGCGCGCGGCCGGGTCCGCGGCCATGATCATCTGGTGCACGATCGGCAGCCGCTCGGGCTGCATGAACATGTGCTCGGTGCGGCACAAGCCGATGCCCTGAGCGCCTAAGTCGCGCGCGCGTGCGGCGTCCTCGGGCGTGTCCGCGTTCGCCCAGACCTGCATGCGGCGCAGCTCGTCGGCCCACGACAAGAACGTCGCGAGCCAGTCGGGCAGCCGGCTCGGCGGCCGGATCAGCGTCAGCTCGCCGAGCGCGACGTTGCCCGTCGTGCCGTCGATCGTGATCCAGTCGCCCTCTTTCAATTCCTTGCCGTCGAGGCTCGCGTGCCTCGTGCGGCCGTCGATGCGCAGCGCGTCGCAGCCCGCGACGCACGGCTTGCCCATCCCCCGCGCGACGACCGCCGCGTGCGACGTCGCGCCGCCCTTTGCCGTCAGGATCCCTTCCGCGGCGATCATGCCGTGCACGTCGTCGGGCGTGGTCTCGTTGCGCACCAGGATCGTCTTGAGGCCGCGCTCCTTCCACGCGACGGCGTCCTCCGCAGAGAACACCACCTGCCCCGCGGCCGCGCCGGGCGACGCGTTGAGACCCTGGCACACGACGCCGGCCTTCTCGTCGGGGTCAATGCGCGCGTGGAAGAGCTGGTCGAGCGCCTGGGCGTTGACCATTCCGACGGCGCGGCGCCGATCGATCAACCCTTCGGCCACGAGATCGAGCGCGATCCTGACCGCGGCCTCGGCAGTGCGCTTCGCGTTGCGCGTCTGCAGCATGAAGAGCTTGCCCCGCTCGACCGTAAACTCGAGGTCCTGCACGTCGCGATAGTGGCGCTCGAGCCGCTGCGCGATCTGTTCGAACTGCGCGTAGACCTGCGGCTGCCGGCGCGCGAGATCGGAGATCTTCTCGGGCGTGCGGATCCCCGCGACGACGTCCTCGCCCTGCGCGTTGTTGAGATACTCGCCGAACAGCGCGTGCTCGCCGGTGTTGGGGTTGCGCGTGAATGCGACGCCGGTCCCCGAATCATCGCCCATGTTCCCGAACACCATCTCCATCACGGTAACGGCGGTGCCCCACTCGTCCGGGATGCGGTTGAAGCGCCGGTAATCCACCGCGCGCTTGGAGTTCCACGAGTCGAACACTGCCACGATCGCGCAGCGCAGCTGCTCGCGCACGTCCTGCGGAAAGTCTTTCCCGGTGTGCTCGCGTACGATCGCCTTGAAGCGCTCGGCCAGCGTTTTCCAGGTAGCGGCGTTCAGCTCCGCGTCGTTCTTCGCGCCCGCAGACTTGCGAGCGCCCTCGATCAGCCCTTCGAACTCGTGCTTGTTGATGTCGAGCACGACGTTACCGAACATCATGATGAAGCGGCGGTAGGCGTCCCAAGCGAAGCGCTCGTTTTGCGTCAACCGCGCGAGCCCCGCCACGGTCTCGTCGTTGAGGCCGAGGTTCAGGATCGTGTCCATCATGCCCGGCATCGAGACGCGCGCGCCGCTGCGCACGGAGACGAGCAGCGGGTTCTCGGCCGAGCCGAAGCGCTTGCCGGTGCGCTTCTCGAGCTCGACCAGTGCCGCATCCACCTGCTCCTGCAGACCCTCGGGGAACGCGCCACCGGATTCGTAGAAACGCAGGCACGCCTCGGTCGTAATCGTGAAGCCGGAGGGTACGGGCAGGCCCGCGGCGCTCATCTCGGCGAGACCCGCGCCCTTGCCACCGAGCAGGTTGCGGATCGACGCACCCTGCGGCAGCTTCGCTCCCTCGTCGAAGAAGTAGACGTATTTCATAGTCTTTCGCCGAGATACGAGCCTAGGGCCCCGCCCGCGACGCGCTCCTGCTGCATCGAATCGCGGGCCCGAACGGTCACGCTTGCGTCGCCCAGCGTCTCGTAATCGACCGTGACGCAGAACGGCGTGCCGATCTCGTCCTGACGGCGATAGAGCTGGCCGATGTTGCCCTCGTCGTATTGCGTTCGATAAGATGACCGCAGCGCCGCCTCGATGTTGACCGCGCGCTCCACCAGTTCGGGCTTGTTGCGTGCCAGCGAGAAGACGGCGACCTGAACCGGCGCGAGCTGCGGGTGAAGCCGCAGCACGGTGCGCTCCGTCTCCTTGCCGTTGGGGTCGACGCTGCGCTCGCGCTCGTACGCGTCGATCAGGAACACGAGGACCGTGCGATCGACGCCGGCCGAGCTCTCGACCAGCAGCGGCGTGTAGTGCGTCTTGGTGGCCTCGTCGAAGAAGCGCAGGTCTTTGCCCGAGAGCTTCATGTGCGCGTCGAGGTCGTACGTTCCACGGTGCGCGATGGATTCGAGCTCGCCCCAGCCCCACGGAAAGAGATACTCCACGTCGACGCCGGCCTTGGCGTAATGCGGGCGCTCCGCCTCGCCGAGCTCGTAAAAACGCAGCCGGTCCTGTGCTATCCCATAGCTCGCGTACCAGGCCTTGCGCCGCTCCACCCATTCCGCGAAAGCGGCCATGTCTTTCCCGTCGTCCGGAACGAAATATTCCAGCTCGGCCTGTTCGAATTCGCGCAGCCGGTACGTGAAATTGCCCGGCGTGATTTCGTTCCTGAACGCTTTCCCGATCTGTGCCACGCCGAAGGGCGGCCGCTTGCGCGCGCTCTGGTAAATGTTTTTGAAGTTGACGAAGATGCCCTGAGCGGTCTCAGGGCGCAGGTACGCCGCCGAAGACGTGTCCTCCATCGGGCCGACCGAGGTGCGCATCATCAAATTGAAGTTGCGCGGCTCCGTAAAGGAGGCTTTGCTCCCGCAGTCGGGACACTGCGACCTGTCGGGCAGCTGGTCGTAGCGAAAGCGATGCTTACAGACCTTGCAGTCGACCATCACGTCGTGAAACGCGTCGAGGTGGCCGGACGCTTTCCAGACCAGCGGATGCATCACGATAGCGGAGTCGAAGGCCACGACGTCGCTGCGCAGGTCGACGGTGTCGCGCCACCATGCGCGCTTGACGTTGGCCTTGAGGACCGCGCCGAGCGGCCCGTAGTCCCAGAATCCGTTGATGCCGCCGTAGATCTCGCTCGATTGAAAGATGAAGCCGCGCCGCTTCGCGAGCGCGGTGATCTCTTCCATCGTGACGCGTTGAGGCGACGCCGCGGTTTCCATTGGGGTCTTTAGATTTGTCCGCGCCGGGCTAAACCCCCGCCGTAGCGGCGCCCGCGCCATTCCACGCCGGGCCCGACGAACGTGCGCAATAGCGACGTCGCGAAGATCGCGAGCGTCATCGCGAGACCGAGGTGAACGCCCAAACCGGCTCCGGCTCGGAAACGCGAGCGGCGCATCCCGGCTTCGGCGATCGCCACGACCGACGCCGCGGCAAGCGCGAGGATACCGCCGGTGAGCCACGCGTGCCGCGAGAGCAGCCAGATCGCCAAGAGCGGCGCCAGTGACACGCAGGCTAGCAGCACGACTCCCGCGGCCGCTCGTAGCGGTTGGCCGCGCGCTCCGATCGCGAAGTTCTTGACGAAGCCGCGCCAAATCTCGCCCAACGAGCGATACATGCGCGTGCGCACGAGGCCATTTGCGCCGACCAGCGCAATGCGAAACCGGCCGTCGCGCTTGAAGCGGCGCGCGAGCTCTAAGTCTTCGGCGATCTCGCCGCGAACGACCTCGTGGCCTCCGATCGCAGCATAGGCTCGGCGCGAAACGAGGACGTATTGCCCGTTAAAGATCGCGACGTCGCGCTGCAGCGGATCGTTGATGTCGTCCAGCGGTCCGATGCCCAGCAAGATGACGAACAGGATCGTCGGCAAGAAGATGCACTCCGCGAGACCGATCGTCTCCTGATCGGTGAGCAGGCTCACGGCGTCGCGTCCGTGATCGAGCGCGTAGCGAACGGCCGAAGACGCGCCCAGCGCCTCGTGCTCCGTGTCGGCATCGGTGAAGAGCAGCCACTCGCCGCGCGCCGCTCGAACGCCCTGCGCGAGCGCCCACGGCTTGCCGACCCAGCCCGCGGGGAGCGGAGCGCCGCCGACGACGCGCAGGCGCGAGTCTTCTGCCCCGATGCGGTCGAGGACGGCGCGCGTCGCGTCCTGCGAACAATCGTCGACCGCGACGACCTCGAATTCCGGATAATCTGCGGCGAGCAGCGAACGAACGCAGCGCTCGATGCGATCCGCCTCGTTGCGCGCCGGCACCACGATCGAGATGCTCGGCAGCGTCGCGTCAGGCTCGCGCGGCTCGATGCGCTCGCGCGAACGCAGGATGACGTCGAGCGAGCGGATCGCAAACACGACGTTCGCGACGAGCAAAACGATAACGAGAAGCGTCAAGGAAGTCTTTGGACGACGCGGTCGCGCAAACGCAGGGGCAGCAGCGCGAGTACGTTCAGCCCGTGGGCCGCCCCGAGCACGTAGCGCGCCTTCGGGCGAGGCGCCGTAAGCGCATGTACGATCGCTTGCGCCACACGCTCGGCCGGCATGCCCGCTCCCTGTTGCGATTGCACGAAGCGCAATAGGTTGTCGAGCGCAGAGCGGTAGTGCGGGCGCGTTCCGTCGCCCATCGCGGCGAGCACGCGCTCGCGCGACTCGACGCCCTTGCGCCAGATCGGCGTATCGACCGAGGGCGCCTCGATCAGCGATACCGCGATGCCGGCCGGAGCGAGCTCGAGCCGCAGCCCGTCGGCGAGGGCGCGAAGCGCGAATTTCGACGCGCTGTACGCCGCGTTGTAGGGCATCGCCAAGCGGCCGGCGATCGACCCCACGAAAACCACGCGCCCGCCAGGAGACGGGAGCCGCGGCAGCGCTGCCTGCACGAGCGCGAGCGCGCCGACGACGTTTACGTCGAACAGCCTGCGCAGCGCGGAGACGGGAATGTGCTCCAGCGCTCCGCCCTCTGCGATGCCGGCATTGCTGACCGCGCCGATCAGCTCTATTCCACTCGAGCCGATCTCGCGCATCGTTTGCGCGATGGATGCGTCGTCGGTGACCTCGAGAAAGACCGGCCGGATGTTCGAGTGTTCGGTGCGCAGGCGCGCGGCATCGGCCTCCTTGCGCACACCCGCAAACGCGACGTACCCGGAGCGCGCGAGGAGAACCGCGGTGGCCTGGCCGATTCCCGTCGAGGCGCCGCTCACGACGACGCCCCGCGGCGGGTTCACAGCGAGGCTCGTCCGGCCCGTTCGGCGCGCGCGTCGCGGTTGAGGCGCTGCTGAATTCGCGCGTTGCCGAACACTCGGTCGACGAGCCCTGGGAAGAGCTTGGCGATCACGATCGGAACGGCGTAGTAACGTGGCACGATCATGCAGCGCCGCGGGCGGAGCACCGCGCGCACGACGGCGCGAGCTACGATGTCGGGGCTCGGGAGTCCGTCGCCCATGGCCACGTTCATCCGGCTGCGAACGAACCCGGGCTCGATCAGCGTCACGCCGACATTCCAGCTGCGTGCCTCGCGCCGCACGGTATCGGTCAGCCCGCGCAGGCCAAACTTGGAGGCCGAGTAGATGCCCATCACGGCCGCCTCCCCCGCAATCGAGCCCACGTTCACGATCGCGCCGCGCCCCCGCGCCATCATCACGGGCAGCACCGCGTGAATCATGCGGGCCGAGCCCAGCAGATTCACCTCGACGACTCGCTGCAGTTCCTCGTCGGTATCGTCGCACAGCGCCGGGCTCGAGCCAAGGCCCGCGACGTTCGCCAGAATGTCGATCGTCCCGAATGTGTCTAGCGTTGCTTTGACGAGTCGATCGATGTCGGCGCGAACCGTCACGTCGGTCGCGACCGCCAGCGCTCGAACGCCGAATCGTTCGACTTCACCGACGAGCCGTCCGAGAACGTTGATCTCGCCCGCCGGAGCCGCCAGCACGACGTGCGCGCCCTCTGCCGCCAGCGCAAGCACGGTCGCGGACCCGATGTCGCCCGACGCGCCGGTAACGATCGCGACCCTCCCGGCAAGCTTCATAGCTTCTTCTCGCTGTCTTTGAGAAATGCGGCCACTGCACGCTTTCCCGCGCGCGCCAGCCATGCCAAGACCTCCTTCATCTCGAGATCCGCGGTGCGCACGAGATCCGACTTCCGCAGCGGCCTCTCCCACGTGAAGAATTTCTTGTTGACGATCCAGGCGGAGTTGCCGCTCGACGTCGCCTCCTCGCTCACGCCCGGCAGAGCAAGCGCAATTCGGCGGACGTCGCGCCAGGTAGCCATCACGCGCGCTCTTTTGACATCCGGCGAGGGGCTCCGCTCACCAGGCTGCTCAGCCATTCCGCGAAGATCCAAACGGCCGCGACCGCCGCAATATTGAAGGCGTTGGCGTCCCATGCGTCCTTGTTGTGAGGGAATGCCGGAATCTGCGGCGCCAGCACGAGAGCGCTAAAGACCAAGAGCATCAGCGCAAGAAGTCGCGCGGCGAGGACGTCGAGAACGCGCACGAGTATGGCGATGCCCGCGAGCGCGAAAGCGCTGCCCGTTAGCACGACCCAGAAAACCTGCCCGGGCGGCAGCCATTTCGGGACGAGCGGCGCCACCGCCGGGATCCCCGTCAGGTGTGCCAAACCGAAATCCAGCGAGCTGAGCCCAAAAACCCAGCGAGTAACGGCGCCCGTTCGCATCTGCAAACGCGAATTTTGCGGCGTGTACACTGCGTAGACGATCGCGGCCGCAGCGGCCAAGATGATCTGTTGCCCCACTCCGTCCAGGACGCCGATGTAGACGGCGGGGTGCTGCCCGAGGAAGTGCGGCGCTATGTACAATCGCGGCAGCCAAAAGATGGTGAAGATTCCGTAAAGGATGCCCAGCACGATCGCACCGGCTCGCGCGGTGCGTTGCGACAGGATCGCCGCGCCCGCGACGACGAGGCAGACTCCGGCAACGTACGCCGTGATCCGGCGCCCCGGAATGTTGTCACCGAAGGCCTGAATCGGCTCATATCCCGCCGCAAATGCGCCCCACGCGACGTCGATCGCCCCGGTCGCGATCGTCGCAAGGCCGTATGTAAGGATCCCGAGCTTCATCTCAAGGGCGACGCTGACGCGTGGGCCTTTGGTTGGGTTTCTGCGCGGAGCTGGCCGCAGGCCGCGGCGATGTCGCGGCCCATGTTCTGCCGGACCGTCACCGGCACCCCCGCCTCGTCCAGAATCGCGGCGAACTTCCAAATTTTCGCGTCGGGGGTGGCGGCAAACGCGGCGTCGGGTGTCGCGTTGTAGGGAATCAGGTTCATGTGGTACAGATGGCCGCGCATCACCTTTGCCAGAGCGCGCGCGCATGCCGCGTCGTCGTTGACGCCGTCGAGCATCACGTATTCGAAGAAAATCTTACGGTTGGTCTTCGCCGCGTAGCGCTCGCAGGCGGCCATTAACTCCGCGAGCGGGAAGCGCCGGTTGACGGGCATCAGCTTCGAGCGCAGCTCGTCGGTCGGCGCGTGAAGCGATATTGCGAGATTGACCTGCAGATGCTCGTCGGCAAAAGCGTCGATCTTGTCGACGATGCCGACGGTCGAGATCGTGATGTGGCGATGTCCCAAGCCGAAGCCGTGCGGATCGTTGAGCAGCGCGACGGCATCCATCACGGCGGCGTAGTTGTGAAAAGGCTCGCCCATGCCCATGAAGACGACGTTGGTGACGCGCCTGCCGCGCGCAGCAAGCCGGCGCGCCAGGAACAGCGCCTGATCGAAGATCTCGCCGGCGGTGAGGTTTCGGCTGAACCCTGCCTGCCCGGTCGAGCAAAACGCGCACGCGAACGCGCAGCCGGCCTGCGACGAAATGCAGAGCGTCGTGCGGTCGCCGCGGTGCTCCATCAGCACCGCCTCGACCTCCTTGCCGTCGCCCAGCCGGAAGAGGCCCTTGGTCGTCCGACGATCCGACGACTCTTGGAGAACTTCCGGCTCGAGCGACGAGAACGTCACGCCGCCCTCAGCAAAAGCCGCGCGCAGCTCCTTCGGCAGCGTCGTGACGTCGGCGACGTTCTCGAGCAGCTCCTTCGTCGCCGCACGATAGATCTGCGCGAGGCGGTACGGCTTCAGCTCGTATCGGCGCGCGAACTCGTCTACGTCGGCGAGGCCCGCGCGCCCGATGACGTCGCGGAGCCAGATCGCCTGCGGGTCACGATTCACTCGAACAACGTCCCTTGCCGGATCTCCACCGTCTCGACGGCGACCGCCGGCGGCTCCTCGAGCTTCGCGCGGACCGCCTTCAGATCGTCCCACACGAGCCGCTTGACGCCCTCGATCTGTCCGCCGGTCTGGCGCAGGATGTACGCCGGGTGGAACGTCACCATCAGCGGCGTGTCGCGCGGACCGATGTACCAGCGGCCGCGCATGCGCGTGATTTGAAAGTCGCTTCCCAAAAACCACTTCGCCGCCGGTGACCCAAGCGCCAGGATGACCTGCGGCGCGACGATCGCGATCTGCTCTTCCAGAAACGGACGGCAGTTGTCCATTTCTCCGGCATCCGGCGCGCGATTGCGCGGCCCGTTCGGACCGGGCAGCGTCGGCCGGCATTTAACGGTGTTGCAGATGTAGACGTGTTCGCGCGGCAGCCCGATAGCCAGCAGCATTCTATCGAGCAGCTGGCCGGCGCGGCCGACGAACGGGCGCCCGAGCTCGTCCTCCGTCTCGCCCGGTCCCTCGCCGACGACCATGAGCCGCGCGAACGGATCGCCCTCACCGTACACGTTGTTGCGGCGTTCGTAACCGATCGCACACCGTCTGCATGCGGCCGCGGCGACTGTGGCCTCGGCGAGCAGCCGCTCGCGCGACGCGTCGTTCATCGCTTTACGTTTGCGCCGCCACGGAGACTGCCTGGCCGAACGCCACCACCTCGCACGCGCCGTCCTCGCCCTCCGAGACGAAGAACTGCAGGCCGATCACCGCGTTCGCGCCGAGAGCGTCGGCCCGCTTGCGCAGCGCCTCCAAGGCCTCGGCGCGCAATTGCTCCGCGTCGCTGAGAAACTCCGCGCTGGCGAGGCCGATCAGCATCCCGAGGCTGCGAAACGTCGAGCGTAGCCGGTTGCGCGGGCGCGATGCCGCGCCCGAGACGTGACCGAACGTCCGCGTCGTGCGATATCCGTCGAGCCGGTCGAACGTGACGATGTTGTCGTTCGCGATCACGGCACCAAGCAGGCGCTCTCGAATTCGCGGTGGCACATATCGGGCATGCCGGAGGTTTCACCGTCGGTACTGATCATCCGCCTCGACGGAATCGGTGACGCGCTCGCACTGGCGCCGTTACTCGCGGCGCTGCACCGCCGAACGATTCCCGTCGACATCGTCTTGCGGCGATCCAACGCCGGCATCTTCGCCGCGGCCGCCGCGCGGCGCATCCTCACCGCCGATTTCGACCTCCGATCGAGCTCCGCGGCAAACGTCGCGCGCATCCAAAAGCTGGGCCGGTCGCTGCGCGCGAACGACTACTCGCACGTCCTCGTGGCTACCGAGGATCCGGGCGGCTATCGCCTCGCCGGCGCGGTCGCGGCACACCTGCGCATCGGGTTCACGAACGGGTGGGGCAAGCCGTTCAAGAGCTTGTGGGCGCGGAGGTTTCTCACCACTGCCGTCTATCGCAGCGCGGGACTCGACCGGTGCGCGCGGCACGAGTGTGAGGTGCTGTTCGGTCTCGGCGCACCCCTGACCGGCGACGAGCGCCCCACTAGAGATGCGACGGAGCTGCGCGCGCTCGTGCTCGAACGCGAGCTACAGCCCGGC
Organism: Vulcanimicrobiota bacterium; assembly: GCA_963752825.1. GTDB lineage: Bacteria > Vulcanimicrobiota > Vulcanimicrobiia > Vulcanimicrobiales > Vulcanimicrobiaceae > Cybelea. The sequence goes on from CAVVZF010000001.1 coordinate 3,155,338, forward strand.
GAACGCGTCGCCGTTCAGATTACTCAGAAGTGGGAAAGGCTCGGTATCGCGCTGGAGCACGTCGTCGAACTCGTCCGGCGGCTGGCCACGAGCGCGGAGCTGCGATTGCTCTCCGCTCGAGCCGAGACGTCCTACGCGGAGCGTGTCGCAAATGCGACGGGCGCTGCGATCGATTACTTCGACGATTTGATCGAATGGAAGGCCGCGATCGGCTCGGCGCCCGTACTCGTCGCGCCGGATTCCGGCGCGATGCACGTCGCCGGGACCGTCGGCACGCCCGTCGTCGGCGTCTTCCCTCCCGGCCGCGACTTCGCGCTGCAAGTCGCCCGTTGGGCGCCGTGGGCCGCGCGCCACCGGATCGTCTGCGCCGGCGAGGACTGGCCGGCGCACGCAGCGGACGCGCTCGCGGACCTGCTCTCGATCTGATCTACTCGCAGGGGCCCGTGCGGCGGTAGAGCTCGATGCCGCCCATGACGGCGACCTCGGTGTAGCGCGCCTCGAGGAGCAGTCGCGTGAACGCGTCGCCGTACTCTTGCAGCCGGGCCGATTCCGGAAAATCGCGATCGATGAGCACGAAACACGCGTTCATCTCGACTTGCGGAACCTCGGGAAGCAACCGCGCATACGGATCCGTCAGCGCGAGATGCGTGTAGGCCTCCTCCTGCGTCGCGATGCTGACCTCGGTGGGCAACGTGGTCAAGAACTGATCCAGCTCTTGATCGCGCGACTCGACGGCGCGCAGATTCAGCCCGGGGTGCAAAGGATCGGCCACGGCAAACTCGATCAGGCAGAGCACGACGCACGCTGCCGAAGCGAGACGGATACGTCCCGGCTCGAGGCGCCGCAATCCAAACGCAAACGCAGCCAGGACGTATCCGATCCACGCTCCCGCATAGTGCGTACCGAGCGTGAACGTCGTCGACATGCGCGAGAGCAGGACTTCCGCGAGCGGCGCGACCGCGAGCCAGAACATGCGCGTCCGCAGCGGCAGAAACAGCAGCGGCACGAAGATCAGCAGTAGAAAACTGAGCCGCGTCCCGACTTCCGGCAAGATCGCGCCGGCGTCGGCCCGGCTCCACGCGTAGAAGCGCTGCGGCTGCCACTGCAACGCGGCCTCGGCCGACGCGTGCGGCTGGATGAAGGCAAAGAATGCGACGAGCACGGCGACGCTGATCGCGGCAATCGCCGCCGCGACCTTGCCGCGCGTCGTGCCGCGGAAGTACCACGCGCCGAACGCGCCGCCGATGGCGAGAAAGACCGCCTGGTCTTCCTTTACCGCCAGCGTCGTCGCCGCGAAGACGATCGTCCACAACGTGAGCTCGGCGTCGAACGCGTAGAGCATCCAGGCGACCGCGGCGGGCGCGAAGCTGTTCTCGTGAAAATCGCCGAAGGTCAGGCCGGCCAGCGGCGGGTAGAGCCACGCCACGACCGCAGCGAGCCGCGCGGCGGCGACATCGCCGCGCTGCCGCAGAACGAGCCCGTAGATGGGCGGCGCCACCAGCGCCCCCGCGACGGCGGCGAGCGCGATCAGGGTGAGCGGCGAGTGGGCTAGCGCGAGCGCGACCCCGACCGGATACAGTATCGGCGAGAAGTGAAAGGCCCAGTGGCTGCCCTCGATCGGATTGCAGAAGCAGCCGAACGCGCTCGCGGCCGTCTGGCTGAAGATGCCGAAGTCGACGAGGTTGCGATGAACGGCATACTTCGCCCATCCGAGCGCCGTAAAGAGCGCCGCGTAGAGAAGGCATCCCAGCCAGAGAACTCGATCGCGCACGCGCTACTGAGAGAGCAGAGCGCGGCGTTGCTGCAGATACGGCCAGATGAACGTGTCGATGCCGCCGTCGAGCACCTCGGCAACGTTGCCGGTCTCGACGTCCGTGCGATGGTCCTTCACGAGCTGGTAGGGCTGCAGCACGTACGAGCGTATCTGCGATCCCCACTCGTTGGCCTGCCTTTCGCCGCGTAGATCCTCGAGTTTACGATCGCGCTCCTCGGCGGCGCGCGCCGCGAGCTTCGCTCGCAAGACGTTCATCGCCACGTCGCGATTCTGCGCCTGCGAGCGCTCCTGCTGCGACGTCACAATGATTCCCGTGGGCTGATGAATGACGCGCACGGCCGATTCGGTCTTGTTAACGTATTGGCCCCCTGCGCCGCCGGACTTGAACGACTCGACACGGACGTCATCGGGCTTGATCTCGACGCCGGCATTATCGCCCGCCTGCACCTCGGGGATGACGTCGACCGCCGCGAACGACGTGTGCCGGCGGTGCGCCGCGTCGAACGGCGAGAGGCGTACGAGGCGATGCACTCCGCGCTCGCTCTCGAGCATCCCGTAGGCATTGCGCCCGCGAACGAAAAACGTGATCGACTTCAGGCCTGCCTCCTCGGCCGGCGACTCGTCCACGATCTGAGTCGAGAAGCCACTCCTTTCCGCCCAGCGCAGATACATTCGTGTCAGCATCTGCGTCCAATCGGCCGCATCGACGCCACCCGCGCCGGCGAAGACACTGACGATCGCGTCGTGGGAATCAAACTCACCGCTGAAGCTCGCCGCCATCTCGAGCGCCTCGACGGATTCCGTCGCAGCCGCGATGCCGCGCTCGGCCTCGCTCTCCGCGGCGGCATCGGCCTGGAAAAGCTCGAGGAGCTCGCGCGCTTCGCGCAGCCCGGCGGCGATGCTGTCGACTGCGGCAGTCCGATCGCGCAGCTCGGCCAGCTCCTTCATCACGCGTTGCGCCGATTCGGGATCATTCCAAAAGGTCTGGGAGCGGGAGCGCTCGTCGAGCTCGGCTATGCGGCGACGCGTGGATCCGTCGTCAAAGACGCTCCTTGAGCGACTCCAGGCGTTCCTCGAGGCGCGCGACGGCGGTCAACTGCGTGTCGCTCATAACGCCGCATTCTGCTCTTGCCGAGCGCGGGCCTCGTCGTGATCGAGCCGCAGCTATAACGACGGAGGTTTATATGTTCGTTCAACCGCTCGAGGGCCCGCTCGGGCAAAACTCCCTACCGACACCCACGGGCAGCGTCCAAGGTGATGGCACGCTGCTGCAGGGCGGCGTTGCACCCGCAGCCGGCGACAACATTTCGCGCTTCGTCCCACCCTGGTTCAACCAGGGCAGCGTGGGCGCATCGTATTCCGGCGGCTACGGCGGTGACGGCTCCGTCCAAGGGATGTTCGGACCGCTCATGGGCGTCTTGCAGCAACTGATGCAGATGCTGCAATCCCTGATGGGCTACGGCTGCAACGCGCCGTACGGCAGCGGCAACTGTTCCGGCGGCGGCAACGAACGCTACTTCCAAAACGCGAGCGGTTCCAGCGAGGGCGATCCGCATCTATCCTTCAACGGATCGAAGTGGAACAGCATGGCTTCTCAGCCGGATCTGCTCAACTCCGATTCGTTCGCCGGCGGCTTTCAAATCTCGACGCAGGCCACGCCGCCGAACGCTAAGGGCGTCACGTGGAACCAATCCGCGACCGCCTCGCTGAACAACGGCGCCACGACGATCGCGATGAACGATGGAGGACAGCCATCGATCACCAGCTACGGCCAGCAGATCTCGATCGCGCGCGGCCAAACGCTGCAGCTCGGCGACGGCGAATCCGTAACGTACGAAGAGAATGGCTCCCTGCGCGTTTGCGCGCAGAACGGTTCGGGCGGCAGGATCGACACCACACTCACGCCGCAGGGAGACGGCGTCAACGTCGACGTGACGGCCCACGACGTCGATCTTGGCGGCGCCTTGGTCAACGGCTTCGAGCGGCGCCGCGATCCCGATCCGCAACCCGTCTCCGGGCCGATCGTTTCGAATCCTATCCTGCGGCCGTACCCGGTGGCTCCGATCGGGCCGCAGCCTCCGCCGGACTACCCTGGAAACTAGTCGCTCGCTCTGAGGAGCAAGCCCCGACCGAACGATTCCTCTCTGCCTATCGTTCATCTTAGGGAACTCACAGGGAAGGCATCCCCGCCCGAGGAGTGGGGCGGCTTTCCTGACGGGTACCCAAAAGTTATGCCACTTTTCGAGGCAAAGTCGGGTAGTTTTGGAGTGACCGAGCGAACCCTTCGGGCGTCTGTTGTCCGAGGCCGCGATGCGGCCGCGCGCTGTTGTAGTCGCGACGCCAACGTTCGATCTCTTCGCGGGCCTCGCCGAGCGAATCGAACGTGTTCTCGTTCAAGCACTCGTCTCGAAACTTGCCGTTGAAGCTTTCGACGTAGGCATTTTGGGTGGGTTTTCCGGGTGCGATGTAGTGCAGGCGAACATGCCGATCGCGAGCCCAGATCAGCATCGCCAAGCTCGTAAGTTCCGTGCCATTGTCCATGACGAGGGTTTCGGGATAGCCGCGATGCTGGGCGACCACGTCGAGTACACGGGCGACGCGATGACCGGAGATCGACGTGTCGACCTCAATCGCCAGGCATTCGCGCGTGAAATCGTCGACCACGTTCAGGGTTCGGATTTTGCGCCCCGTCCGTAGCGTGTCGTGCATGAAATCGAGCGACCACCGCTCGTTGATCTTCGAGATGGCCGGCACAGGGTTTCCGCGCCCCAAAGCAACACGACGTTTGACCCGCCGGCGGACCTGCAGGTTGGCCGCGCGGTAGACCCGCAGAATCCGCCTGACGTTGTCCTTAATGCCCTCGCGGCCTCAACCGCTACGAGCTGGAACGGTTCCCCTTTTGGGACCGGGAGCGCGCTATAATGCGAGGGTGCCCGGCCACGCGATCTCCTTTCACCCTGTCGCTCTAGCAGTATTGGTCGTCGGAGCGGTCGTCGTCATCTTCGTACTTCTCGTGCGTCGCCTCATGTGATGCCACGCTTTGGCATGCCGGAATCAGACCCTCGCCGTTTCGCGAATTAACAGCCGAACCGTGGTACCGCGGTACCACTATTCAGGATTCCGACGATCTCGGCGGCACGAACTCTACGTCTCGCCGGCGCGAAGCGTGATGGCGCCTGAGACTGGCTCGCAAGTTGCGGGCGCGCCGAAAGTGATACAGACTTACCAGGGGACGTGCTCTTCTCGTTTCGAAGCGCGAAAGTGCTCCTTCTGCACGCTTTGGGAGAACGGGGGAGGAATCGCTCGGGGTACGGGGCGGTCCCTTTCTTTGGCGTGGCCTGCGAGAGGTGCGAACCGGCACTCAGGCGGACGTGTCGCAGCGCGCAAAGAGCGCGGAAAGGAACTACGCTATGCCTGACGGATCAGGAAAACCGTTACATCTTGGACCCCACCCACGTACACGATGGCGCCGGCGCAGCAGCCGTTCATCGCCAGATCCACGAAGCGGCCGTCGGTAAGACGATCGCACGAATCTATCTCGGAGAGACACGCCTCGACGAACCGTACGAAGCTGGCGGCGCCGACGCCGCGGAGTACTTGTGTCTCGAGTTCACAGACGGCACTGAGCTACGACTACAGGTCGCCGCAGGCAACAGCTTCTTCGTAGGCGGCGGTGACGAAATAGAGCAAGCGAAAAGGCGCGCTGGGACCTAGGCCGACGATTTGGTAGTGTTCCCCTTTGAATCCGGGACCGTTCGGCGGGACGCCGAACTATCCGCGCATGCAATACCGTAGACAACGCCAGGACCAGGTGCTCGGATCGTTTTGGATCGTCGTAGACGATCAGTCCTTAACCTGGGTAAGCGACCCGCCGGGGAAGGACATCCATGAGCCGCTATTGGGACTTTTCTTCCCCAAGTTGAGCAGCCATTCGGGCAGGTCTTTTGACATCTTTCCGGGCGGTAGGGTCCGCGTGCCGGAGGCAATCCAGCCTCGCGAGCAGTGACTCCAAACGCGTGCCCCTGAGCCCAGCAGCACCATACTGTCGGCGGCTCGGCGAAGTAAGCCTGTCATGAACCTTGCCAAAGGGCGCGCTAACCGGCGCGCTTCTTGTTTTCCCTGGAGCTTTTCAATCAATGAGCACGACGCTCGCAGCCGATGTTCAGCAATACGGCGACCGGTCGGCCGCAAGAGTTTACAACGCACGAGTAGGACGACGGCTGATCCGCGTATGAAGGCTCTGATATGTTGTCGAGGGGCTGCGTTGAATGGCCTTGTAACCCGAAAGGGCGGGTCGGTACATCCTAAAAGGCCTTGGGCTACGAGCTCGGAGCTAAGATCGATGGCCGACCCGATGACTGCTATCCCCGGAGATCGGACCGTATCTTAGGCCGCGTACCTCGCGAGCCTGTATGCATCAGGGTGGTCGCATGGGATAGCCTGCCGGCGAGTGAGGTGTGCGTGAGACAAAGTGGGAAGAGAAAGCTTATCCGACGAGCGCATCGTAGACGGCGCGCCCGCACACGGCTTCGCATCAGCGTGTAGAAGTAGTTTCTAGCAGCATAGACTAATATCGGTTGCCGTGAGGGCCGCTGATCGGCGATGTGGCCCGGAGCCGTGGACCCCTTTGAGAAGATACGCGGCGGAGGGTAACGCACATAGCACGAAACGCGGGCCCATGGCGACCCAGGTAGACTCGGGGCCGCCGGTCTCGGCTCGGCCTACCGGCACGGTCACGTTTCTGTTTTCGGATATCGAAGGCAGCACCGCGCGCTGGGAACGCGACCGGGCCGCGATGCAGGATGCGCTGCGCCGGCACGACGCGCTGATGCGAACGGCGATCGCCAAGCACAATGGCTACGTGTTCAAAACGATCGGCGATGCGTTCTGCGCGGCATTCGCGCACCCCGAAGACGCAGTGGCGGCAATCCTCGATGCTCAGGTCGCTCTTGCCGCCGAGGATTTCTCGGCGATCGATGGATTGCGCGTGCGTGCGGCCGTCCATATCGGCGCGGCCGACGAGCGCGACGGCGACTATTTCGGCCCAACGGTCAATCGCGTCGCGCGACTGCTCGCGATCGGCCACGGCGGCCAGGTGCTGGTCTCGGGCGCATGCGTAGAGTTGGTCCAGGGTAAGCTGCCCCCTCAATGTAGCGTGCGCGATCTGGGCGCGCATCGGCTCAAGGATCTGGCGCAGTCCGAACGCGTCTATCAACTGATCTCCCCGGATTTGCCAGAAGGATTTCCAGCGCCACGTTCGCTCGACCACCTGTCGAACAACTTGCCGGCTCAGCTCACGTCGTTCGTCGGGCGCGAAGAGGACGTGGCCGAGATCACCGCGCTATTGCAGGACCACCGGCTCGTGACGCTGACTGGTGCGGGCGGGATCGGCAAGACGCGGGCGTCGCTGCAAGTCGCGGCGAATCTGATCGACGCCTTCACCGACGGCGTGTGGTTCATCGAACTCGCGCCGCTGACCAGCGGGGAGTATATCCCATCATCCATCGCGCAGGCGTTGGAGCTGACGCTCGCGAGCGAGGGCGATCCGGTCGAGAACCTCGTTCGCGCGCTCAAGGGAAAGCAGACGCTGCTCGTCTTCGACAACTGCGAGCATCTCGTCGGGCCCGCCGCGCGAGTGATCTCCGCAATCCTGCACGGTTGCTCCAAAGTCAAGGTGCTCGCATCGAGCCGTCAGGGACTTGGCATCGTCGGTGAGGACACGTACCGGATGCCGTCGCTAGCCGTTCCAGATGCGACTGCGCTCTTCACCGATCGCGCGGTAGCCGTCGACAAGCGCTTTACCTTGACCGACGAGAACGCGCCGGTCGTAGCCGACGTCTGCCGGCGCCTGGACGGCATACCCTTGGCGATCGAGCTGGCAGCGGCGCGGGTGAAGATGCTCAGTCCAAAACAGCTACGCGAACGGCTCGACGAGCGCTTTCGCGTGCTCACGGGTGGCGATCGCAGCGCGTTGCCGCGCCATCGGACCATGCGCGCGCTCATCGATTGGAGCTACGACCTGCTCGACGCGCCCGAGCGCGTGGTCTTCCGGCGGCTAGGGATCTTTGTTAACGGCTTCACGCTGGAGGGAGCCGTTGCCGTCGGGAGCGGACAGGAACTCGACGAGCTCGCCGTCTTCGACGTGCTGGCGTCGCTGGTCGATAAGTCGCTGGTGCTGGCCGAACCGCAGGGTGACGCGCCGCGCTACCGGTTGCTCGAATCGACGCGCGCCTATGCCTCGGAGAAACTCGCCGCTGCGGGCGAGCGCGATCTGGTTGCGGGCCGCCATCTGCGCTATCTGCGCGACCGCTTCGCGGAGCTGCGGGTACAGTTGGAGCTGACCGCACGGCAGGCCGACCTTAATGCGGCACTGCAGACCGAGCTGGAGGACGTGCGTTCGGCGCTCGACGGTGCGTTGGCGCGTTCGGAACTCATTGACGGCGGCGAGTTGCTCGCCAACATTGACACGAGTTGGCAATCCATCGGACTCGAGGCGGAAGGCACGGCACGGTGCGAGGCGTATCTCGCGGCGCTCCCAAGGGGCGAGTCGCGGCAGCGCGCTCGGTTGTTAGGCGCGTTGTCGTATTTTCTCGGATCCGGCCACAAGATGCGCGCGTTCGAGCTAGCGGCGGAGGCGGTCGAGCAAGCACGAGTAAGCGGCGACGCCTCGTCGCTTGCACGGGCGCTGAACCGGTATGCGTACACGGCGACGCACCTGTCTCGGTTTGACGACGCGGAGCAGGCGCTAACCCAAGCCGAAGTGATCCCGCGGACCTCGGCTCTCCTTCGCATTAACTTGCTCGAAACGCGTGCACTCTTCGGCCAGTTTCGTGGCGATCTCGAGACAGCGGCGCACGTGTACGAGCAGCTCGGCAAGGAGCACCGGTCGCTCGGAAACGCTCGCGGCGAGCAGGCTTCGGCGCTCGAGATCGCCGAGATCGACCACACGTGCGATCGCACGCAGCGAGCGATTGCGATCGTTCGCGAGACGCTTCTCGCGGTGCGGTCCGGAGCCGATAAGAGCTTGCTCGCCACCCTACTCTTGAACCTCGCGGGCTATCTCGCCGCGGTGGACGATCTTCCCGGTGCGGTCGCGGCGGCGCGCGAAGCAATCGAAATTAATGCAGCGCGGGAGCCAGACCATGCCTTCGTCGCGATTGCGATCGAGCACCTGGCGCTCGTCTTCGCGCTGCGCGGCGATCGTGCGCGTGCGGCCACGCTCGAAGGCTACGCCGACGCCGCGTTACAGCGACACGGATACCCGCGCGAGTTTACCGAGACGACGACGCTCGACCGCGTCACCGCGCTCCTGCGCGAGGGACTCGCGCCCGAAGAACTCGCGCAACTCAGCGCAGAGGGCGTTGCGCTTACACCCGAGGCCGCGATCGCACTCGCGCTTGAGGAAACCGAATCGACATAGAGCAGGGCGCCCACATCTTCGCGATCACGGGTAGAAGTGGCTTCTAGTAGCATGGAATGGATGGGCCCTCTAGTGATGTGCTCCATCGCTAAGGGCACCGGCGGAAGGGGAGCACCCCTAGCACGAAACGCGGCCCATGGCGAGTCGCGTGAAACGGGGGCCGCCGGCCTCGGCTCGCCCGACCGGCACGGTCACGTTTCTGTTTTCGGATATCGAAGGCAGCACGGCGCATTGGGAAGGTCAGCGCGGCGCAATGCCGGCAGCGCTGCGGCGCCATGACAAGCTGATTCGCAGCGCTATCGAAGCCAACGGCGGCCACGTCTTCAAGACGATGGGCGACGCCTTTTGTGCGGCATTCTGGCGGGCGCCGGATGCGCTGGCCGCGGCTGCTGATGCGCAACGCGCACTCGAAGCCGAGGAATGGAGTGCAGTCGGTGGATTGCGCGTGCGGATGGCGGTGCATAGTGGCACGACCGACGAGCGCGACGGGGATTACTTCGGCCCAGCTGTGAATCGCGTCGCGCGATTACTCGCGGTAGCGCACGGCGGCCAAGTTGTAGTCTCCGGTGCGGCCGCGCAGCTTCTGCACAGCGCCATGCCGGAGCAGATGGAATTGCGCGATCTCGGCGAGCACCGGCTCAAAGACCTCGCTGAGCCGGAGCACGTCTGGGAACTGGCGGCGCCGGGTTTAGTCGAGATGTTTCCGCCGCTGCGGTCGCTAGAGTCGCTGCCGAACAACCTGCCGCGCCAACTCACACCGCTGCTGGGACGCGAGGAGGTACTTGCGGAGGTCGAACCGCTCGTTCTCGAGTGTCCGCTGGTTTCGCTGGTCGGCACCGGCGGCGTCGGCAAGACGCGTGTGGCGCTTCAAGTCGGAGCTGATCTGCTCGACGGCTCCGGCGAGGGTGTGTGGCTCATCGACCTGGCACCGCTGAGCGATCAGGCGTTACTGGTCAATACGGCCGCGTCGACCTTTGGACTGCGCGAGCAGGGTGAGCGTCCGATGCTCGAGGTGCTGCTGCAATATCTGCGGCCGCGTCATCTGCTGCTGATCTTGGATAACTGCGAACATCTCATCGAGGCGGTGGCGCACGTTGCCGATGCGATTTTGCGCGCCGCGCCGCAAGTGCGGCTGCTGGCAACCAGCCGCGAACCTTTACGGATCGAGGGCGAGCACGTCTATCGGATGCCGTCGCTCGCGGTGCCGCCGGCCGGCGATCCGCTCACCGCCGATCAAGCGCTCGAGTATGGCTCGGTCGCCTTGTTTGTCCAGCGGGCCGCGGCTTCCGACACGAAGTTCAAGCTGACCGACGAAAGCGCGCCGATCGTAGCCGAGATCTGCCGGCGACTCGACGGCATCGCGCTGGCGATCGAACTTGCGGCAGCGCGGGTGAAGGTACTTCCACCGCGCCAGCTGGCGCAGAAGCTCGACGAGCGCTTTCGGGTGCTGATCGGCGGCAGCCGAACGGCGCTCCCGCGCCAGCAGACAATGCGCGCGCTGATCGACTGGAGCTACGATCTGCTTTCCGAGCACGAGCAGAAGCTCTTCGGGCGCGTATCGATCTTCGTCGGCGGCTGGACGCTTGAAGCGGCCGAAGCCGTCGTCAACGACGAAACGCTCGATGCGCTCGATATCATCGACCTGATCTCGTCGCTGGTCGAGAAATCGCTCGTTGTCGCGGGAGCCGAGGAGACCCCGCGCTATCGGTTGCTCGAATCGACGCGCGCCTTTGCGCTGGAGAAGCTCGAGCAGAGCGGAGAGCGTGAGGCGCTAGCTCGTCGGCACGCGCAGTGGACGGCCGATCTGGCCGAGCGCGCGAGGGAAGCGTCGCCGACGCAACCGTGGGCACAATGGCTTGCGCAGTACCTCCCCGAGTTTGAAAATGTGCGCTCGGCGGTTGAATGGGCGCTTTCACACGACGAGATAATTCTCGCGGCACGAGTAGCGACGGCCTTTTCGCGAGTTTCTATACATCATCTCGGCATGTACGCCGAACTGCGAGGCTGGCTTGAAGCGGTGCTCCGCAGGCTCGACGCCGACGCGCAGCCCGAACTTGCGGCACGTGTGTGGAATCAGCTGGCGAACCCATCTTCAGTGTCACGCGCCATCGGGGCGTCCCAACGTGCCGTCGAGCTCAGCGAGCACTGCAACGACCCAGTCTTAACGGTGCGGAGTCTGTCAAACCTGGCTTTTTGGCTCGCGCTAGGAGGGCGCCTAGAGCATGCACAAATCGTAGTCGATCGGGCGGTGCAACTTACGAACGAGAAAGGCCTTACTCGCGCGGCTATTCGTTTAGAGGTGCTGCACGCCGCTGGAACGGTAGCGTTCTATTGCGGCCGCTTCGACGAGGCGCTGCAATTGTACGGCGAAGGGCTCGCGCTTGCGACGGCGCTTGGCAGCCTCATGATGACTGCATTTCAGGTTAACATGGCCGAGATCGAATATAAAATCGGGAACACGGCGCGGGCGGTTGAGCTCGTGTCGGCGATCAAGACCGGGCCTGGACGGGGCCCCATCCGCATAACTGCGTGGGCCAATTCCGCGGACTACAAAATCGCGCTTGGCGATATCGCCGGAGCGCGCATCGACGCCCGCGAAACGCTCCGGCTCGCACGCGGAGCAGACTCGCTTGGTACTAGGAGTGCGATTGAGACTCTTGCGACGGTCGCGGCGTTGGGCGGCGACCCTCGCCGCGGCGGACGGCTGCGGGGATACGTCGATGCCGTGTATCGCGGCGAAAGTTACGAGCGCGGGCCCTCCGCCGCGCGCTCGTACGAAATCCTGATGACGGCGCTATGCGAGAAACTCACCGACACCGAAATCGAAGCACTTGCCGCTGAAGGCGCGCGGCTTTTAGAAGACCAGGCCGTCGCCGAAGCGCTGGCCGTGTGAACGGCGTTCGCGCGTGCGAGGCCGTTTGACTTAGCTCGCGCTGCATTTACGCCAGAGGCCGCGATCGCGGGCAGAAGTGGTTTCTAGTAGCATGGATTCACACCGGTTGCGGCAAGGGGCGCCGTAAGCCGTAAGAGGAAGGTCCGCCGATTCGTCGCGTGCACGCGGGGCCCTGGGCCGCGGCGGCTTCCGAGATCGCGCCATCGGTACTAAGATAGGCTAAGCGCGCGGAGCTCCGGCTAGCTTGTCGGCAAAACATGATTAGCCTTTGCGCCCTGCCCGGGCCGAGCCGAAACAATCGCTTTCCGGCATTGGTACAGCAAGCGTGGAGCACCGAAACGCCGATGCGTCGCCGCGCCGTTCGGCAAGGCTCGCCGGCCTCTTCTATTTGATCACATCCTTGGCCGGCGGCTTTGCAGAGATCGGCGTCCGAGGGAAAGTCATCGTTTCCAGCGACGCTGCGGCTACGGCGCACAACATCTTGGGCTCGGAGGGATTGTATCGCTTGGGTTTCGCTGCGGACATCGTCGCAGGCGCTGCCTATCTCGTCGTGACGCTACTGTTGTATGAACTGCTTAAGCCGGTGAACAGGAGTCTCTCCCTCCTCGCGGCGTTTTTTAGCCTCGTTGGGATTGCTATTGGAGGAGTGGCTGCGCTCGGACATTTGGCGCCGTTGCTGCTCTTGAAAGGCGCGCACTACTTAGCGCCCTATAACATCAACGAGTTGCAAGCGATGGCGTTACTCTCCCTGAAGCTACACGCTCAAGGCTACCTGATCTGCTTGGTATTTTTCGGATTCTATGAAGCCTTACTCGGCTACCTCATTGTCCGATCGGCCTTCCTTCCACGCACGCTTGGCGTGCTGGTCGGGATCGCGGGTTTGGCCTTTCTAACCAACAGTTTTACGATCTTTCTCTCGCCCGCGCTCGGAAACGCCCTGAACCCCTTCATGCTAGCACTGGACGGCATCGGCGAAATATCGTTGACGCTTTGGCTCCTCGTGGTGGGCGTGAACGTCACAAAGTGGGAAGAGAAAGCTTATCCGACGAGCGCATCGTAGGCGGCGCGTCCGCACACGGCTTCGCATCAGCGGGCAGAGATGGTTTCTGGTAGCATAGGCCTCGGCTGGAAAACCCGAGCAAGTGACCCACGTGCAGGTCGCGCCCACCGTACGCTACAGCGTCGTCCTACTTGCCTAGCACCATCGCATTTGCGAGCTTCGCCTCCGCGGCGTTCGCTTGCGCTTCAAGTTCGTCGAAGACGGCATACTGCGCCGCCGTTGGCCGCTCATACGCCATCTCAACGTCGGCCGCGAGGAACGCCAACCGATCGCGCAGCTTCGTTTCGTAGAGCAGGCCGCCTTCGCTCGACGTAATCTTGAGCTGGACGACCTCGCCGATCGCCGCGTCGAGCGCCGCGCTCGGGCCTACGCGGCTGCGAAATGCCAGCGCCTCGTTTACCTTGCGATCCAGCGCATCGAGCAACGCATGGATCCGTTGCTCGAGCGCGAATCTCGCAGCCAGGGCATTGGGCTCGACGTGCATGCGCGGATCGAGCGAAACGTCGAACGACGCGCGCGTCGCGCTTCCACCGTAATCGAGCGTCACCGTGTACGCGCCGGGAAGCACGATGGGGCCGCTCACCTCGTCTTCTTCACCGCCGGCGGCGATCGGCGGATTGAAGCCGCTAACTTCCGTGGCGTCGGGATAGCGCAGATCCCATCGGAAACGATTGGCGCCGGCGCTAATGCCCGTCGCCTCGAAATCCGCTTGGTGCTTCTTAGCGGCCGGCGCAAAGAGCGGGGCCGCCGGCGTCGCTTGCGGTTTGGTTTTGAGATGCAGCGCGAACGTCCGCACCGTTGCGCCCGAGGCGTCGCTAAACGTGAGCGTCGCAGGCGTCTTGCCGTTGTATGATGCGGGAACTTTGAAGAATACCGTCGCCCCGAACGGTGGGTTCTCACCCGCTGCTTGCACGGGGAAGGCACTCGCCCCGTATGCGTGCGTCAGCCACGCCGTCTGCGGCGCAAAAACCTGCGGCGCGGCGTTCGCTGAAGCCAAGCCGCCTCGCGAAAGCTGTTCGAGCAGCACGAGATTGTCGAGTACCCAAAACGCGCGGCCGTGTGTCGCCGCGACCACGGCGCCCTGGCGCGTGTCGACGGCGAGATCGCGCACTTGCACCTTAGGCAGGTTGAGCGCCAGCGGCTGCCACGCGGTGCCGCCATCAATGCTAAAGTACACCGTGTTCTTCGTTCCGAGGAAGAGCAGGTTTGCTGCGCTGGGATCCTGGCGAATGACGAACGCCTGTTGATCGCCGGGGAGGCCGGCGGTCATCGCCGTCCAATGCGCGCCATAATCCTGCGTTTCGTACACGTAGGGGCGGAAGTCGTCCCACATATAGCGCGACGCCGTCAGGTATGCCGTACCCTTCGCGACGTGCGAGGGCTCGATCGAGCTGATCTGCGCGGTCTGCGGCAGATCGGGCGGAGTCACCGCTTTCCAATGCGAACCGCCGTCGGTCGTCACGTGCACGAGGCCGTCGGCCGAGCCCGCCCAGATCACGCCGTTGTCGAGCGCCGAGACCGCCAGCGACGAAATGTCGGGATAGACCTCCGCGCTGGTTTGGTCTAGATCGATTGAGCCGCCTGTCGGGCCCTCCGTACTCGTATCGTTGCGCGTGAGATCGGGGCTGATCGTTTGCCAGGTTCGCCCGTAGTCGTCGCTGCGCAGAACATACTGTGAAGCGACGAGCAGCTCTTTGGGATTCGCGGGCGAGAAGAGCACTGGATGCGTCCAGCCGAAGCGATACTTAAGCTCGCCCGACGACGCGCCTTCCTGATAATCCGGCCAAGGGCTGACGCTGCGGTACTGACCGATCGTCGCGTCGTACTGCAAGAAGATCGAAAAGTAGCCGCTGCCGTAGGTGATGTCCGGATCGCCGGGCTGCGGCGCGATGAACGTGCTCTCACCGTACGCCGCTCGCTGCCACTCATCACCCGAGATCGCGCCGTTCACCGACGCGCTCGGACCCTCGATCGAGCCTTCATCCTGCTGCGCGCCGTAGATATGAAACGGGAAACGGTCGTCTATGGAGACGTGATAGAACTGACCCGTGGGCTGATTGTGCTCGCCGCTCCACGTTTCGCCGCCATCGGTCGAAACCGTCACGCCGCCGTCGTTGCCCTCGAGCAAGATCTTCGGATTGCGCGGATCGACCCAGACGATGTGGTTGTCGCCGTGTGGCGGACGCAGTGCGCGAAAGGTCCTTCCGCCGTCGCGCGATACCCAAGCCGCCTGCACGTTGGGCACGTAAATCGTGTTCGGATTGGTCGGATCGACGTAGACGCTCATGTAATAGAACGCCCGCTGGCGCAACTCCATGTCGTCGTTGGTGCGCTTCCAAGTTGCGCCGCCGTCGTTGGAACGGAAGATACCGCCTGCTTTCGCTTGCGCGATCGAGTAGACGACGTGCGTGTCCGACGCAGAAACGGCGACGCCGATGCGCCCCAGAGCGCCGCGCGGATAGCCGGGATTGCGCGAAAGATTCGTCCAGTGTGTCCCGCCGTCTGTCGTCTTGTATAAGCCGCTGCCGGGGCCGCCGCTATCGAGCCTCCAAGGACGGCGCTGCGCTTGCCACATCGCCGCGTAGAGCGTTGCGGGGTGCTTGAGATCCAAGGAAAGTGCGATCGCGCCCGTGGCGTTGTTGACGAACAGTACCTTAGCCCACGTCTTGCCGCCGTCGGTCGTCTTGAAAACGCCACGGTCGGCGTTGGGCGCGAACGCGTGCCCCATCGAAGCCACGTACACGACGTCCGGATTGCGCGGATCGATCGCAATCGCGCTGGTCGTATGCGTGTCGCGCAAGCCGGCATAGCTCCACGACTTGCCGGCGTCGGTTGACTTGAAGACGCCATCGCCGGTGATCATGTCCCCGCGGATATCGCTCTCGCCGGTGCCGACCCAAATCACATTCGGAGTCGAGGGCGCGACGGCAATCGCGCCGATGCTGTTGCTATCGCCCGGCAGCGTGCCATCGGAGATGTTCACCCATTTGATTCCGTAGTCCGTGCTCTTCCAGATGCCGCCGTCTACCGCGCCCATATAGAACACGTTCTTGCTCGGCACGCCGGAAACGGCAACGACCCGACCGCCGATAAACGGCCCGACACTACGCCATTGAAGCTTCGCAACGATCGGCTGTCCGGCCGACTGGTCACCAGTGGCGATGTTCGCCATGCCAAGCATGAGGATCGCGAGGATCGTTATCGTTCGTAGGCGCATAGTGATTGCTTTGGCGCAGAAATACTACCACCCTCCGACGGGCCACCCTGAGCCAGTCGAAGGGCGACTAGTAGTGTCATGCTGAGCCTGTCTAAAACTTACGGCTGGTACATTTGCACGACGTTCGCTTCTGTTTGGGGGCCCTTGGACCGGGCGCCTAAGAAACGCCGTTTTTCTCACCGATTTTTTTCACAGAATAAGACGCAGTGAGACGGAATAGAATTGTGATTTCCACTTCGCGGCGTAGAATTCGCTTATGGTAGCATAGTTGAAGGCCACGCGAGTGCGACCAGTGAGGCCACGCCAACGGAAGGATGAGTTCCGATGACAACCACGATCCTAGGCGGCTAAAGTTGGCCCCGCGCAGCTAGATGGTTTGATTTTGGAGGGCCGCCTCGCCCGCGCTGAGGTTGGTAAAACGGCGGAAGTTATCGAAGACACCGTTAAAGCTCCCCTCCCCAGTCATTAGGAACACATGTCCCCGGTACGTTTCGTAGATGTGCACGGCATACCATAAATCGGGCAGACCCGGGCCGCCTATCTCCGTCACAAAACCTGACGAGGCATGCGATGGCAGCACATAAGGAGTGTAGGTCAACTTTACGATGTGAGCGTTGCCTGCATCGATATACATCACGCCACTACCGTGCTGGGAGTCGTGAATCGCGCTCGCAAAGCTCACGGCCTGTGTCCCCGGGGAACATTCCGAGCAACTTGCCTGCGGCGCCCCGAACGAATAATCGCTGATGTAGTGCTCGTCATATGGTTCTTTGAAGAAGATTTTGCCCGCGGTCCAGGCCCGGTTTGACTCGTCATCGCGCTGTTGGATTTGCGAAGGGGAAAACGGATGGCCGTCGCGCACGATGCGAAAGTAAACGATTCTTACGAATCGACCGTCTTGCATCAGCAAGCCGCTGTCGCTCTGTTCTTCGTGTGTGACCGGGCCGACGTGCAGTTCGGTAGAGAAGTGACGCTGCATGCCGACCACGCCCCGCAGCGTTGCGTCAAAGGCGGTCGCGGCGCGGAGAACGATCGACGGAACGCTTGCAGAGGTGGCCTGGGCACGCTGCGCTCCGCTCGCTACGAGTAATATAAGGCCCGCTGCAATGTCAAAGCAGTACCGTAGCTTCAGGGGTTTAGCGGTATGGTTGGCGGCGCAGTTCGACCAGGATAGCCCTTGCATCACATGCGTCGCCGCGCAATAAAGTGCGAAGATGACGACGAGCATTCCGGCGACCACTATTAGAAGCGGGAAAGGGTTAATGGAGATCACGTGGCCGGGCACCCTATCATTATAACCCCCGCCTGGTTGGGTTAGCCGTCGTGGCTACTCCTTGGCCCCAACTCAAACGCGACTTTTCTGGTATGATGACCGAGCACCGGTTGCGTTGCATCCTCCCGTTGGCGCCAATGTGCGCACCCTGGCGCTAAACCGCAGAGAGTCGTGCCACGAGGAACAGCGGCAGCCGCGGAGCGCTCCATTTTAGACGGCTATTGCTGTTTATGTGCGGGCAGAAATAGTTTCTAGTAGTGTGATTTGATACCGGGTTTGCCGCAAGGCCGATTCCGTGCCGCGGGCGCCTCGCTGGGTTATGCCGTGCGCGTCCTCGGAAGGCTAGTCAGCCGCCCTAGAAAACACGCTAGCCGTGGAGCCCGGGCTACACCCCGGTACAGCTTTGCTACAACCAATAGGGAGTAAAAACTATCGCCAGCATAGTGGCGTATCTGGAACGATGGCGCCGGATGCTCCGCGGAGCGTCGCGTTGAAGCGCCTTCTCCTTGCTCTAGCAAGCATGAAGAACGGAGAGGCCGACGAAGCCGCAGGACTTGCCGTAGAGTTCTTGCGCTCGGTCTTGCAGATTTCATTGAATAGTGACGAAGAAAGAGAAATCTGGCTCCAGCGATCGTGGCTCTTCCTGCGCGATGGCATCCCAGCATTCGGAGATCAGACTGTGCAAGAATGGTTGGACGAGCTTCGAGGCAATCTTGTCGCCTTCGCGGCTCGGCACTGACGTTGACATTTTGCCGAACTTGGGCGGAAAACTGCAGCGCGGGGGGATTGAAGTTCGGAACGCTCGTGAGATGCTGGACATAGTGCCGCCCGTTATTCGCGTTAGCACGATACACGGAGTAAAAGGCGAATCGATCGACGCAGTACTACTCGTTGGAGATAGAGATCACCATTACGCATGGTTGGAAGGGCGCCGCGGTGAGCTAGGTCATTTGGGGTATGTCGGATTAACACGAGCGCGCCGCCTTTTGGCCATCGGCTGTCCCAATGCTGAGGTCGCCGCAGCGTGGCAACAGCGTCTAGAGCGCTGGCAATTGCGCGAGCTGCCCTAAAACAGGCTTAGCGCCTAGCCCGCGCCGCGATCGTCCCAAAGTGAACCGGAACTGCCGAGGCCCTTACGTAGTATCGGAATTCCTTTTCGCCGAACAACTGGGGATGTTCCCTAACATCGAGCCTTTCGAGAGCGGAATGCTCGCCGTCGGCGATTCCCAGCAGATCTATTGGGAATGCTCCGGCAATCCTAACGGTCGCCCCGCTGTGTATCTTCACGGTGGGCCCGGTTCGGGATGCGTTCCACAAAACCGGCGCTATTTTGACCCAGCGGTCTATAAAATCATTTTGACCGACCAACGAGGCTGCGGACGGAGTTGGCCGCATGTCGGCGAGATAAGCGATCTCAAAGTCAATACGACCGCTCATCTCATTCAAGACTTGGAGCGTTTGCGCGAACATCTTAGGATAGATCGTTGGACAGTGCTCGGCGGTTCCTGGGGAACCACGTTGGCACTAGCGTATGCTCAGGCGTTTCCACATCGCATGGCCTCGATGGTTTTGGCCTGCGTGACTACGACGTCGCGTCGTGAGGTGCGATGGATAACGCACGACATGGGCCGCATTTTCCCGGAACAATGGGAAAGATTTGCCTCAGTTGGCTCTTATGATCGGAATCGAGGGATAGACTTAGCAGACGCGTTCGCCGAGCTGGTTTTTAGCGCAGATGTTGCGGTTCGGGAGCTTGCTGCGCGCGAATGGTGCGCGTGGGAAGATACTCATGTTTCGTTGGCTCCCGGATACGTCCCGAGCCACCGCTTTGAGGATCCAGCATTTCGATTGCTCTTTACGCGTCTGGTCACGCACTACTGGAGGCATGCCGCGTTTCTGAGCGAGGATCAGCTTATTGACAACGTCTCGCTACTCGGAGATATTCCTGGAATTCTTCTCCATGGGCGTTACGATATCAGCAGTCCTCTTGAGACAGCATGGCGGCTGCACCGGGCTTGGAGCGGTAGCGTCCTGCAGATCATTGATGAAACCGGGCACGGAGGCGGGGCCATGCCCGAGAGCATTGCTGGAGCGATGAATCGCATTGCGCTTGCAGAATAGCCCAACCCTCTCTTGTTCGGCCGCTGACCGGAACCGGAACTGCGGGGCGCCTTATGTAGTATTGGTGCCCGCTTTTATTGAACCGTGCGGCATGATTCGAGTTTTTGAGGCGGCGGACACTGAGGTGTGGGCAACATTCCGTTCTCGGTTGTGGCCGCATGCCAACCCCCAAGGCCTGGCACTAGAAAGCCGAAGGTTCGCTCAAGGGCAACCGGTAGCGAACATAACGGCGGTGTTCTTAGCACAAGACGAGGCGGCGATTCCGCTGGGATTTCTCGAACTTTCGGTTCGAGCGTTTGCGGATGGGTGCGAATCAATGCCGGTGCCGCATATCGAAGGTTGGTACGTCGAGCCTGCTGCCCGAGGTAAAGGCTTTGGCGCGGCCTTAATGCGGGCAGCGGAAGGCTGGGCGCGCTCCAATGGGTTCGTTGAGATTGCATCGGACACGGAGGCCGGAAACCAGGGATCGCGGCGTGCTCATGCCGCCTGCGGCTTCACGGAAGTCGAGCACGCGATAAAGTTTCGTAAATCCCTCGCCTAATCTCATCGAGGAACAACGCAAGCATGCGGACCGGAACTACCGAAGCTCTTGTGTAGTATCATTTACTAATCACGGTTTGTGCGATCCATCATGTTCAGCTTGCAATGCCTCCAGGCAAAGAGGAGGAAGCGCGTCGTTTCTATCGCGATGTACTGGGGATGGATGAAGTACCAAAGCCACCGGACCTAGCGAAGCGCGGAGGCGCGTGGTTTCGCTGCCGAGAGGTGTCGGTCCATCTGGGAGTCGATACGAACTTCCGTCCCGCAATGAAAGCACATCCGGCCTTTCTCTGCGAGAAATACGATGCTTTTCTACATCGACTGAGGCAACATAACGTCACAATCGTTCCCGATCAACAGCTCGTTGATGGGAGAGCGCATTGCTATGTGTCCGATCCGTTCGGTAATCGAATAGAAATCATCGAAGGATAGTGAGCGCCGCACTTTCCCGCAATCGCCGCCGAACGCCCCGGAACCGGAACTGCGGAGGCTCAAACGTCCGGTCGCGCTGAGGTGAGGCATGATCCACTCGAAGCGGTAACCATGACGATGGGGAGACGGAGCCCTTCAAAACGAGCCCCCGGCCGGCAGAGCAGCGCGCCAGCGATCTAGGCCATTTCACGCAACGCGAATCGGTGCGCGCCGCTGCGAATCAAAGCCGAATAGCACAACGGCCTCGCGAATCGCGAAGCCGTTGTTCCAATGCCGTAAGGGTTGCGCTAACCGATTACTGCGCCTACCGCGATCCGCACTCTCCGTTGCTGTATCCCCAACAGATGAGGGCCGATCCGTCGCCTCTATTCACGCCGTTTTGCGAGGACACGTTGCTCGCGGTCGGCTCCGCATAACCCGAGCCGCCGCCCCCGGCGCCGCCGTCGCCGCCCCCACCGCCACCGTAGTAGCCCCCGCCACCGCCACTGCTCTCATAAATAGGCCCCGGCCCATAAATAAAGACACCGCAGCTGCTGACGCCGACGCCGCCGTTGCCCAGAGAGCCGCCGTTGCTCCCAGCTCCTCCCGTGCCTCCTGAGGACTGCGTGCCTCCGCCACCGCCGACGGGAATGGCAGACGGGGGTAAGTTGCAGTAAGGGGTGTACGGAATCCGAGAGCACCCGCGCGCACCGCGCAGCAGGAAAAGGCTTGAGGACGCGCCGTAAAGCGTCGCTCCGTTATTCTTCCTGACCCTCGGCACAAGGCTTCGCGATGATCGCCGAGCAAAACCAGCTGATTCGCCATGGTTAGAGTGCACAAACAAATAATAGCGGTCGGCGGTGAACTGCTCGTTCCTGAAAACGCTTTACTTCGACGGTACATCGTGCAACAGGCAGCCACGCGGACTCCGCGAGTCTGCTTTGTTCCGACTGCGAGTCAAGACGATCCCGAGGAAATCGAGCATTTCCGCTCGGCATTTGCTCGGTCCGATTGCGTGCTTTCAGAGGTGCTGCTCGTTCGACGGGTTTTGGATGACGCCGCTGAGGTCGCTCTCAACTCAGATGTGATCGTGGTCGGCGGCGGTAACCTTATCGCGATGCTGAGGTGTTGGAAAGAAGTCGGGTTTGATCTTGTTTTACTGGAAGCGTTGAAGAGACATATCGTCCTCAGCGGTTCTAGCGCTGGCATGATGTGCTGGTTCGAGGAAGGACTCGCACGAGTTACACGCGATGAATTAAAGTTGGTAGCTGGCTTAGCTTTCCTCAGTGGATCTGCTTGTTGCCATTATAGAAATCAACCTGGTCGTGTAAGCGCGTTCCGCCGCATGCTACTCAGCGAGCGTGACGGAAGAGAGAATGCCTACGGTGTCGATGATGGCGTTGGCCTACACTTCATTGACGGGCGATTGCACGAAGCCGTTCGAACTTCGGTCAGCAGTTGCGCATACAGAATTAGGCTAAAGCAAGGCAAAGTTGATGAGCGACCGATACGCTGCCGCCATCTTGGGTAGCGGATGCGTGGATTGGGGTACCGCGGGGGCGACCGCTTCCCTCAGCAACGAAGCACAACCCGATGCATCGCGCATGGAGCATGCATGGCGGGATCGCGGTAAAAAGCGTTACGCCATATAGCGTTTTAGACGTATAGCGGGTTTGGCAAACGCGCATTGCAAAATGTACTACGGCGAGCGCGGATCGCGAGGACTGAAAAAAGCCCTATTTTATAGGCTTTTTTCGCGAGGCCGGCGACCGGGCGACGAGGGCCCCGAGTGTACGGTTTGGAGCCTCTACCTCACAGCCCAAGAAGCAGAGTCACCGTGGTAGTTCTTGTATTTGCGCGCAAGTGATCTTGCGCTTTGGACATCAAGTGGCTCAGTTCAGATCAGGCCGGGCGTTTGTAAGCGCTTCTCTAACACCTTCGGCGAAAACCATCATATTGTCCGGAAGGCATCGGCTCGCGACGACGCTGTCAGCGGAGCCCTCCGCCCACACCTTCGCGTCATCGGGCAGAAGTGGCTTGTGGCAGCATAGAGAAAGCCCCTGCGGAGTGGTTTCCGCCGAGGCCACGCCACTGAAAGGAAAAACTAGCCCCCCATCTCCACAGAAATAAGCGGCCGATCACGGCAGCTTACGGCCTAAGCCGCTCATTACCGGCGGCCCAACGTTCTTCTTTTAAGCTTTCAGCGCGCGTACGAGCTTCCGGCCGCACGTGCGAATCGCACCGGCACGCTGCGACGCTGTCGCCATGGCCATCGCACCGGAGAACGCCGCAACGACGAAGGTCGCCGTGGCGCGATCGTTCAGGCGCTCGGCGAGCGCACGTTCCCACTCCGCAAAGACGCCCTCGACGGCCTGTTGAAAATCGGCGTCTGCTCGCGCGAGTTCGATCGCAAGGTTGTTCAAAGGGCATCCCGACACGACCCCGCTGCGCTCGATATCGCGCGCCACCGCTGCGAAGACGGCCTCGACGCCGCCGGCTGCCGTTCGCGCGCGAAGGACCGGCTCGATCCACATCTGCCGAACCTCGCGTGCAACGCGTTCCTCGATGACGGCTAGACCCAGGCTTTTCTTCGTCGGGAAGTAGTGGTAGAGCGACCCGCCCGGAACTCCAGCGGCGTGCATCACGTCGTGCATGCTCGTGGCGTTGTAGCCACGCGCCTGGAATTCGCGCGCCGCGACGTCGAGAATTCGGTTGCGCGTGCCTTCGGGATCGTAAACGCGCTTCGCACGAGAGGTTTTTGCCACCGTCGCCTTTCCCATTGACAAATTAGGATGAATATCCTATTCTAACACGACCGGCCCAAACCGGACAACCATCCTATTTTAAAGGGAACTGCCGTGCTCGCTCCGCGCTCCACCGTCGTCGAGCTTCGCAACTATCGCCTTCGCCCCGGGCGCCGCGACGAGCTAATCGAGCTCTTCGAGCGCGAGTTCGTCGAGGCGCAGGAAGCCGAAGGCATCAGCCTCGTCGGACTCTTTCGCGATGCGGATCACCCCGACGCCTTCGTTTGGGTGCGCGCCTTTGCTGGAATGGACGAACGAAAGCGCGCGCTCGAAGCTTTCTACGGCGGACCGGTTTGGCGCAGTCATCGCGAAGCGGCCAACGCCACGATGGTGGATTCGGATAACGTCTTGATGTTGCGCCCGCACGATCCGACGCACGGATTTCCCGAGAGTGCGTTTCGCGGACCACTCTTCTGCGCGACAAAACTCTTCTCGAGCGAACGGGAACTGCTCGATTTCGCACCCCGTTTCGCCGCGTCAATCCGCCAGCAGGTTGAATTGCACGGAGGGCACGTCATCGGCGCGTTCCTCACCGAGGCCAGTGAGAACACGTTTCCACAGCTTCCCGTGCGCGAAGGGGAGTTCGCATTTGTTTTTCTTACGTCCGGCGTCTCCCGCGACGCGCTTGCGGCGAACGATGAGGACCTCGAGGTGATGGAGCTCGTTCCGACCGCACGATCGCGCATGCGCCTCGCGTTTTCCGGGCGCCCAGGTGATTTCGATTTTCTGACAAGAATTCACACGGTGACGCACCGCAAGCTGCGCGAACGCCTCCGCAGCTGTAACGAATGGGATTCGGCGAGCGGATCCTATCGGGGATATTCGCTGGCGAATGGTGCGGTGAGCGTCGACGAGATGGACTTGCCGGCGCCGGGTGTCCGCGGCTGCAGCATTCGAAATCTCGACGTCGCCGCGGCGCGTTGGTCGATTCATTGGACGACGAGCAGCAGCGGAAAACTCTTTCCGCCGGTTCATGGGGGCTTCTACGGCGACCGCGGCGAGTTTTTCGGTAACGACGTCGAAGTGGGAGTTCCCGTCGTCGCTCGCTACGTTTGGTCGAATTGCTGGACGGACCGTCCGCGCTGGGAGCAAGCGTTCTCCACCGACGGCGGGCGCACGTGGGAACCCAACTGGATCATGGAGTTTCGTCCTTAGTCGGCGACCTCCGCGAAGGGCTTGGGGCGACGATAAACGATCTCGCTCATACCCGCTAATTTGACTGCGTTTTGCGGGGTCACGGGGGCGCTAATTGAATATTCGGTTTTCATGGCTCGCATGACCGGAACCGTCTTCGACGCCGAAGGACATAGTCCAAGATCCGCTGGCGAAAGCCTATATGTCGCGGCCTTCCTAAAAACCGCGAGAGTGATCGCGGCGCCGCACGTCTATCTAAACGGGTAGAAATAGTTTGTAGCAGCATGGATTGATACCGGGTTTGCCGCAAGGCCGATTCCGTGCCGCGGGCGCCTCGCTGGGTTATGCCGTGCGCGTCCTCAGAAGGCTAGTCCGCCGCCCTAGAAAACACGCTAGCCGTGGAGGCCCGGCTACACCCCGGTACAGCTTTGCTACAACCAATAGGGAGTAAAAACTATCGCCAGCATATATCGCAGCTTGTCGGGTGAGGCTGAGCTTCGGGCGTTGTATGTTGAGGCCACCAATGCTCTAGGTTGCCCGGTCGAAAGCCGCGACATTCAGACCTCCTATGGCTCGACTCACGTACTCGTTACTGGAGCGCCAGGGTCTCCAGCAGCCGTAGTTTTCCATGGCGGGAACTTTCTCAACCCTTACTCCCTAAGGTGGATGCTGCCAGCATTGGCGAGGTTCCGGGTATTCGCTCCCGATACGGTCGGGCATCCCGGTCTTAGTGATCAGCGCAGGCTTTCTGCGCGGGATGACAGCTACGGACGGTGGGCATCTGCCGTACTGTCCGCTCTGGACGTAGACCAAGCGACTATCATCGGCACCTCTTACGGTGGGGGCATTGCGCTCAGGCTCTCTGAGGTCGCTCCTCAGCGCATCGAGCGTTTGATCCTACACGTGCCCAGTGCAATTGCCACGGCCCCGTTCGCACGGATAGCTGCAGTAGGGGTCCCGATGCTGCTCTATCGTTTCTCGCCAAGTCGGGAGCGCCTGATCCGCGCTGTGCGACCGCTGTGGGGGAATGATCCGGACGACCTAGGTCTGAGAATCTTAGACGCAGTGTTACGGCACGTGCGCCTTGTGGTTTCTCTTCCCCGTTTATCGAACGCGAAGGACTTGAGCGGTTTGAAATGCCCTGTGCTTGTAATCGCGGCAACGCAGGACGTGCTCTTTCCAGCCGATCTCGTCCTACGACAGGCGCGTCGCCTAATGCCGTCGCTCGTCAAGACTGCGAGGCTTGAGGGGCATCATGTACCTGGAAGCGCCGATCTTCATTGGCTGCGCTCATACGTACGCGAGTTTTGCGAAAACGTGGTTTAATCTTATCTTCACCAAGCGTCTTAAGCCATCTTGGCCGGGTGCGGCGGCGCGGATGGCGATGAGCGGCGCGGTGCCGCAAGGCGCGATGCAGGCGCAGAGTCGAGCGCATAAGGCGTCGGGGTCGAGTGGCGATTTGCTTTACATTGCGAGCGTGCCATATCTTACCATCATGTCGTATCCACAGGGAAAAGTCGTTACCAGAATCTCAGCGCGCTTGCGCCGATGAGTCCGGCGAGTTCGTCCGCGCTAGCCGTTCCACGCCCAAGTGTGAGCAACTCATGCGTCATATCAAACGAGTAAGGACTGAAGGCATTTAAATCAAAGCGTGACAGTTAGCGAACCGCGATTTTTGGCAGCTCGGGCAGACCCATGATCGTTGGGGTACTGGGCGTGCCGTCCGCGTTGTACGTCGTCAGGATGGTGGGGGCATTGGGTTTGGAGAAACTTGCCATGGAGCCCACGACGTAGATCTTGCCGGCGCCGTCGACCGCAACGTCGACGACGACGTAATCCTTTTGCAAAGTGATCGTCGCGGTTTGCGTGCCATCGGCCTTGTAGCTCTTCAACGTGCTGTAATTCGCGACGTAGATCTCGCCCGCCCGATCGACTGCGACGCTCGCGGGTTCGCCCACGTTGATGGTCGGGGTGGTTGGCAAGCCGTCCGCGGTGTACGTCGTTATACCTTCATATTCTGCGACGTAGACTTTGCCGGCCGCGTCGACTGCGATGCCCTGAGGGCTGTTCACCCCGGTGATGGTCGGGATGGTCTGCACGCCGGCTGAGGTGTACGTCGTTACCGTATTGGCGCCGGAGTTTGCGACGTAGATCTTGCCGGCCGCGTCGACCACGATGCCGACGGGCCCGTCCAATCCGGTGATAGTCGGGGTCGTTTGCACGCCGGCCGAGGTGTACGTCGTTACCGTATTGTCCACGTAGTTTGTGACGTAGATCTTGCCGGTCGCGTCGACAGCAATACCGTGGGGGTTGTTCAACCCGGCGGTGATGGTCGGAGTGGTCCGCACGCCGGCCGCGGTGTAGGTCGTTATGCTGTTGGTGTCAGAGTTCGCGACATAGATCTTGGGTCCGGCACTACAGGCTACGAGTAGCACCACGAGTACCGCTGCGCCTAGGAGCCGGAAAAAACGAAACATGCGGACCTCCGTCAACGAACTATGATTTTGGGGCGGATTTTAGCGTATCCGTCCGGCTTGGTGATTGTGATTGTCGGGGTGCTGGGCGTGCCGTCCGCGTTGTACGTCGTTACGGTGTCGTCGGTATCTGCGACGTAGATTTTGCCGGCCCGGTCGACCGCAACGCCGCTGGCAATCACGCCGTTCTGCTTGGTGATCCAGGCAAGACTTGCGCACCATTGGCCTTCCAAATCGTCACGCTGCTTTTGCCGTCCGGGCCTAGGCCCCCATCCGCGACGTAGATCTTGCCAGCCGCGTCGACTACGATGTCCTGGAGGTAGCCAAATAACCCGACGATAGTCGGATCGGTCTGTACGCCGGCCGCAGTGTACGTCGTTACCGTATCCGCGCCATAGTTTGCGACGTAGATTTTGCCGGCCGCATCGACTGCGACGCCGACGGGTTCGTTCACCCCGGCCTTGAGGGTCGGGGCGGTCCGCACGCTGGCCGCGGTGTAGGTCGTTATCGTATTCCCCCCAAAATTTGCGACGTAAATTTTCCCGTCCGCGTCGGCCGCAACACCCTGGGGGTTGTTCAACCCGGCGGTGATGGTCGGAGTGGTCCGCACGTCGGCCGCGGTGTACGTCGTCACCGTTTCGTCGAATTCTGCAACGTAGATCTTGCCGGCAGCATCGACTGCCATGGCCTCGACCTCGTGTGGCAACGTGATGGTCGGGGTGGTCTGCACGCCGGCCGCGGTGTACGTCTTTATCGTATGGCCATCGGAGCTTGCGACGTAGATCTTGTGCGCGGCGGCACTACAGGCGACGAGCAGCAGCGCGAGTACCACCGCGCCTGGGAGCCGGAAACGAAACATAAGGCCTTCCACTAATTTAAGAGCGCATCGACCACTTCTATCCGAAAATCAAAATTACAGCTGAACTAATCCGAATAATCGAAGAGGAGCCGCCGCCGCGCCCACGGCTCCGCGATGGCGGGTAGAAGTGGCTTCTGGCAGCATAGAAAAAGCCCGCTGCGGAGTGGTTTCCGCCGAGACCACGCCAACGAAAGGAACGATCTATCCGAGCCGAGCCCCAGAATTCCACATATTCCTGGTGGCGTTTACGGGGGTGCCCGTCACGTAGTTAAGCCTTGACCTACGCCTGGCGGGCTTGCAGAAGGCGCGGCCGTTAGCAGATAGAACTTCGCTCGATATGACTCGCTCGTTGCTCGTCGGAGCTGCAATCGTCGCGGCGCTCGGTCCGCCGATCGTAACCCGCGGCGCGCCAGTGCCGTCGGGCGGGCGTGCAACGCCGGTTTTCCGCCCCGCGCCGGCGCGCGCCGAAAACGCAGCGCGTCCCGCTGCGCAAGATCACTTCAGAGTTCCGTTCGACGTCGACGTGCACGCGAAGCCGCTTGCGCAAACAAACAAGGAAGCGCCAGTTTATTCGTACACATGGCAGCCGAGGCCACGCTACACTTGGTACGCACCGGCCTGGTACCAATCCGCGTGCTCCGCGAATAACCTCTTTGGAGTTCCGCCGCTCTCTCCGGCGACGTCGAGCGGCGTAGCGGATCCGGCGGCAAACATTTCGATCGGATCGCTCGTCGACTCTCGCTCGCGAAATCTCTTCTCCTCAACGCCCTCACATAACCCTGGCATCGCTCCGAGTAGCAACGATCTGGCCGCATCGAGCCCGGTGTCGTTCCAATACGAGTTTCACACCACGCCCTGCGGAACCGCGGATTCCTTCGGTTTCTAAATCATAAGCTTGGCCTTTCCCGACGGATTATTAGTAACCCGAGAAGATCGATTTCTCGTTCGCATGCAAGGAGTCGGTGCAACAACCGAAGCAGCAGCGGCCGAAAAGGCGAAGCGGAGTTCGTAACATTCGCGCAGCGCATGATCCCTAGTCGCGAGAGAATAGCTACGCTCCGGAGAAGCGCCGACTGGTGCGTAGCACAGACGCCAAAACAGTCGGAGGCTTCGTTTCGCGCCAGGCAATTGAGCGACAGTCGGGACTTTCCCTTCTCCGGGTAGAAGTAGTTTCTAGCAGCATAGGCGGGAAGGACGGCGGAACGCCCGGGGCTGTGCGTTCCACTCCCCATCGACAAAATGCGCGGTGTCCCATTTCCACGCTGCCCCGAGGACCCTGTAAAGCATGGAGCACGGCTGTGGCTTCGACCGGAGCCAGCTGCACAGCGACGAGGGGCCGCCGATAGGCCAGGTCGGCTCGCCCTCGCCGTGCTTTGTCGCAGACCTTGCGACGTGGCTTTTGCGCTGGAATTGAGATCATAGCGCCTTTTATCCATACAATAGAAGAGTGACCGCCTCAGGGGGCAAGTGACCGCCTCAGGGGGCATAGGAAGGAAAGGAACCAGAGGCATGCAGACCGCCGGCCCGCAGCACGAACACACGCCAAGTGCCCCGCCCCAGCCTGCGGGTCCTGGAAAGCTGCCTGGAATCAAGCGCATTGTGGCGGTGGCCAGTGGCAAGGGCGGAGTCGGGAAATCCACCGTCAGCGTGAATCTCGCGCTCGCGCTCCAACAAATCGGCGGCCAGATCGGTCTCGTAGATGCGGACGTCCTTGGGCCGAGCATTCCCGTGATGCTGGGGCTCTCCACTGGTATGCCGCCCACGACGACCCCGGAGGGCAAGATCGTTGCTTCGGATCGCCACGGTCTGAAGGTGATATCGATGGGCCTGCTCGTCGGAGACGACAGCCCGGCCATCTTACGCGGACCGATGGTGAGCAAGTATCTGCGCATGTTTATCGATTCGGTAGAGTGGGGCGAGCTGGATTACTTGATTCTCGACCTCCCGCCGGGGACGGGGGACACCCAGCTGACGCTGGCGCAGAGCTTTCCCTTGTCCGGCGCGGTTATCGTGACGACACCGCAAGAGGTCAGCCTCAAGATCGCGCGGCGCGGGTTGCGGATGTTCCAAACGGTGCACGTGCCCATCCTCGGCATCATCGAGAACATGAGCACCTTTATTTGTCCTCACTGCAGCACGAGCACGGACGTCTTCGGCCGTGGTGGCGGCGAGCGGATGAGCCGGCAGCTCGGCGTTCCGTTCCTGGGGACGATTCCTCTCGACGCCGAGATCGTCACCGGTGGGGACGCCGGGCGTCCGATCGTGCTTGAGAAGCCGAGCTCGCTCCCGGCCCGGGCCTACTTCACTATCGCCGCCGACCTCGCTGGTCGACTCGAGGGACGTTCACCGACGGCGCTCCAGCCGTTCACGTGGATTTGGGAAACCAGTGACGGTGAGCCAGAATGGGTGGAACGCGCCGTCCAGCCGTTGGGCTCTCGCACCACCGCAATCGGTTTCCGCCGGCGCGATGCTCGCACGCTGTCCGTGCTCTGGGAGGACGGACACCATAGCGACTTTGACGTGCGTGATATCCGGCTGGCGTGCCGTTGCGCTCTCTGCGTGGAAGAGATGAGCGGGCGTCCTCTCTTGGATCCAAAGAACGTGCGACCGGACGTAAGCCCGCGGACGATCACCTCCGTGGGCAACTATGCGATCACGATCAATTGGAACGACGGCCACAGCACCGGGATCTACTCCTTCGAGCATCTGCGGGCGTTTGGCGAGCGCAGCAACGCTGGGGTCGTCGAAGATGTCTGACCTGCCTGTCGACCCGACGATCACGATCCGCGCCGAAACCTTGCTCGCCGACCCAAACACGTGCAAGTTCACGGTGAGCCGAAGCGTGCATCCCGGTGGCGCGTTCTTCTTCGAGAACAAGGAACGAGCTGGTGGCTCGCCTCTTGTCGAGCGTCTGTTCGCGCTTCCTGGCGTTGCGCACGTACTCGTGACCGAGAACGTTGTGACGGTCGGGAAGAAGCCGAGTGCCTCGTGGTCGGGACTGACAGCGACAATCGGAACGGCCATCCGAACGCAACTGCTGACCGGCGTGCCGGCCATCCTCGAGTCTCCGCACCACGCAAACACGGGGAGGCGACCCGACGCTGAGATTCGCGCGGTCGTTCAAGCACTGCTGGACAGGGAAGTCAACCGTTCCATCGCTGGCCACGGCGGACAGATTTCGATCGTCGACGTCCAGGATGGCAACCTCTTCATCGCCATGAGTGGTGGATGCCAGGGATGCGCGGCCTCTCAAGTGACTCTACGGCAAGGGTTCGAGGTCATGGTGCGTGGGGTCGCACCGGAGATCGTGGACATTGTCGACACAACGGATCACGCATCGGGCAAGAATCCATTCTACGAGCGCGTCGGATGAGCTCAAGTAGCAAACGCACCGTGCGCCAAAAAAGTCGGGGGTGTATATATTTCCGCCACCGACGAGGCGAGCAAAGAGCCGGCCCAGTAAACCGGCTCTCAACCCTAGGAGACTAAGACTAGACCTCGCGACGTTCTCAGTGCGGGCGAATCAACATCCCGTCGGTGTTTCCCGCGCTGTCCATATAGAAGCCGACGAACTGGCCTCGGTTGTTCAAGCCGTTGATCACCGTCATACCGACGGCGTTCGGATCGTCGACCGAGACGAACATGGGATTGCGCAACGGTGAGGTTAGTATGAAGCCGTGCGTGGCGCCCGTGTGATCGACGTACGCGCCGACGATCGTCTTCAGGTTGTTGATGCCGAAAGCCATCGTCGTCTTCGACTTGGGATAGTGAAACGTCGTGTACGTCTCACCGGTCTTCATGAACGAGATCGTGCGATTGCCGCTCGTGTAGAAGCCGCTGATGTCGTTGGCGTCGTTGATCGCGCTCGCCGCAACATTGGACGCACCCGGCGGCGTGATATCCCGGAACCTGCCGTTTGCGAGGTTCAGGATGACGCCATGGTTCACGCCACTCGTATCGGTGTAAAAACCCACGGCACGGCCGAGATTGTTCAGGCCTAGAATCTGAGTTACGGTACCCGCATTCGGATCAGCATAACTATGGAAGGTACCGTGCGTAAACGTATAGCCGCGGTTGACATTGGCTCCGTCGATCCAGAACCCCGCCGTCTCGCCGAAATCGTTGATCGCCGTGACTTGAGTCTGCACCGAGCCGGGATAGTTTTGATTCTTAAACCGCTTGTAGGCTGGCTTAATTGTGTAGCCTTTGTTAGGGTGTCCGGCGGCGCCACTGCCGAAGTAGCCTGAGATCGTTCCCGGGTCGTTGATGCCCAGCAGCTGATTGAAGGTGAGATCCTTCGGGTTGTTGATCGTGATGAACTCGAAAGCCGGCGGCATCACGCGCGCCGGCGCCGCAGAGGTTTGTTGTCCGGATCCGACGGAACCGGCGGAAGGGGTGACGGAACCCCCGCAGGCCGCGACCAGCATCGTGGACAGGATCATTCCCAAGGGGAAAAGCGATCGAAGGATCGCTTGGCGCATGACCAGCATAGCGAACTCCTTCCGGATAGCAGCAGTTTTTGGCGACTCCGTCCGTTCGACGCAACTTTAGCCTGCTGGCGCTGAGGCGGGTGAGCGAGCGCGCGACTGCCGGACCAAGGCCACGCGAACGTGCCGAAGGTACGGCCCAACCGTAGCACTAGCTCAGATGCCCGGTCAAGGAAGAGTTCAACACCGTTTGGGCTTACAATCAGAAACCCGAAACCCTTGCTGATCAGCTAAAGGCAACGATGCTCGGGAAGCCGCTTGGGCCCTCGAGGATGCGCTGATCCGGCGATTCGGCGGAGTGACACCGCCAAAACTAGACACTGAGTGATCTTATTCTTGCCTGGTCGCGCTCCGGCAACGGAGACGGCGAGAGGTCGCCCGGGCTCGAGTGCGGACGGCGGTTACTGTAGTTCTCGATCCACGGGCAGAAGTAGTTTCGAGTAGCATGGTGATACCGGTCCCCGCAAGAGGCGCCGCAAGGCAACGGTCCGCCGATCGGCGCCCGTGCCGCCAACGGGAATCGAATCTGAAAGCGATGATCCTGACTGATCTCGCATAGTGCCGGAAAGTGTTATTTTGTAACACCTTTCGCTCTACCATCGTCCCGGCGGGTGCCCACCAAAGCCGCCTCGTGCCGCAGAGTCCGTGCCACAATGGTGCCACCGGCGGGGCAGGCGCGCTTACAGAAGTATCCGAAACGATTTCGCGTAATGGCTGTACCGAAGTTCGACGCCCTAATGCTTCCGTTGTTGCGAGCGGCAGCCAATGGCAAGGAGCATCGACTTAACGATCTCGTCTCAATAATTGCTGACAGTTTAGACCTCTCAGACGCAGATCGTACTGAGCCGATGGCATCGGGCTCTTCGCGTTTTCGTAATCGCGTCTACTGGGCTAAGCTCTACCTGAGCCAGGCGAAGGCCATCGACACGATTCGGCCCGGCGTCGTCACGATTACGAACCGTGGTCGCGACTTGCTTTCGGACCGTCCAAACGGAATTGCAGTCGAGGACCTCATGGCGTTCGCCGAGTTTCGAGCATTCCGCGAAAGGTCAGCTTCGGGCACTCATAAGGTGCGTAGGGTCGATAAGGACGTTACGGTGACGGTGCCGGACGACGCGGCGGAAGACGCCAACGGCGCGGAGGCATCGCGTACTGACGTTCGAGAATCGCATCAGATTCAAGCGCTTATCGCCGATATCGGCGCTAGGATGGGCATGCAGATTTGGCTACCAAGAGCCGATCGCGTTGCGGTCCTTAGCGAATGGAAAGGAGATCACGCCGGACCGGTGGACCGCCTTCCGTTGAGCTACGACGAGGCGACGCTAAAGACAATAGAACAGATTGATGTTCTCTGGTTAAGAGGAAGATCGATTAGACGGGCGTTTGAAGTCGAGCATACGACCGCCGTTTACTCTGGCATCCTCCGAATGGCCGACCTGCTCGCACTCCAGCCGAATATGGATATAAAGCTACACATAGTAGCTCCCGCCGCTCGAAGGGAAAAGGTTTTCCAGGAACTACGCCGTCCGGTTTTCTCGCTGCTCGAGCGAGGTGCTCTCTCGGAATACTGCACCTTTCTGTCCTACGATGGTATTCGTGATTTAAGAGAGCAGCCTCTTCTGGCTCACCTCAATGAAGCGGTCCTGGACGATTACGCCGAGGCGGCTGAAGAATAGGACGTTTTGCACGTTGTGACTTGTCGGATGAAATCTCTTCGCGCGTCAGCCGGGAGACAGTACGAGCGTTGCCAGCGGCCTTCGGGATCACGGCTCGCATCGGGTCCGAGAGACAGGCTGTGCCCAATGGAACCCGCCTTGACCCAATGTGGTAGCATAGATGTATCCCCCCTCAATCTTCGGAGCGAGGGTGCGAGCCGCCGAAAGGCGGCTTTGCTTTTTCCCGGAGCGTGCCATTCGGTCAAATATTTACGTTGACGGCTTCAACCTGTACTACGGTGCCGTCAAAGACACTCCGTACAAGTGGCTCGATTTGGGCGAGCTTTGCCGCCGGATTTTGTCCGGAATCACAATCAATCGAATCCGCTATTTCACCGCACTCGTCAAATCGTCTTCAGCGGATCCGCAGATGGCGCAACGTCAGCAATTCTATATTCGAGCGCTGGAGACCATTCCGAACCTGACCGTCCATTACGGGCATTTCTTACAGACCACCGCCACGATGCGGCTTGCGTCGCCGCCGGCGCCGGGGCCAGCTACAGCCCGAGTGCTGAAGATAGAAGAAAAGGGGTCGGACGTTAATCTTGCCACGTATATGCTTGTCGATGCGTTCCGCAAGGACTCCGACCAGCTCGTCGTGATCACGAACGACTCGGACCTTGCTGAGCCCATCCGCATCATCAACAAAGAGTTCAAGATCCCGGTCGGCGTCTTTAATCCTCACACCCAAGATACGGCCGATCGGCGCCATAGGCTAAGCAGGCGCGCAGGGTCGCCCCCGAAGGCGACGCCGAGTATAGAGCTCCGCAAGGTCGCGAGATTCTGGCGTGAGATCAGCTCCGAAGGCGCTGACTCTCACGTCGCTCTCAGTCAGTTCCCGCCGCAGATGACCGACGCTCAGGGGCGGACGCTGAAGAAGCCCACGAATTGGTAGCAGCATCGGGCTGAGCGGGCCCGCAGGTCCACGACCCCGCCTTCCCGTCTGGTTGTACGCGTGTACGTACAACCACCGGCTTGCGTCGTGAAAAGCCCTCGATTGGCGTCAACGTCCAGTTACGGAAAGCAAACCTTCGCGCAAAGATAGTAACGCGCCGGCGCAACGCCGGAGTACAGCCATGCGACGTCACCGCACGCAGGATGTCATGAGCCTGTTACGCCCCAGATATTCGCTAGATCAAGGTCGGGTACGGCGGCGACGACGGCAACGCAACGCGTCGCTAACGCAGATGTTACGAAATGTACTGCAAAGTGAGGCGGCCAAGCACGACCTAGCATCTCGATAGCATCGGCAGTGCACGGAGCCGGGTTCACTGCCGAACGCAGCTGAGTCGAGGGTCTGCCCGTCAGGGCCGAGCAACGCGAGCCCTCGACGCGGCTGCTACAATCGGCTCTAGCCCGGCTCCGTGTACATCGCGCCTGCGTTGCGATATAATTGGCGTGACAAATCACGCTTGACTTTCGCCCGCATTATAATGCGTGGGAAACTCGCCCCGCAGCTTGCCGCCGCGGGGCGTTTCATTTCTGGAGTTGACATGACGAACCGCAACGGTGACCTCGAAGATGCACGCGATGTGCTCAGCGTGCACGAGGTGCAGCAGATTCTCGGCATCGGGCGTAACGCGACGTACGAGTTGATCGCGTCGGGCCGATTGCCCTCGGTGCGTGTAACCGCGCGTCGCATCGTCGTAACGAAAAAAAGCGCTTGAAGCATTTCTTGGCCTGCCGCCGAACAGC
This sequence comes from Vulcanimicrobiota bacterium, assembly GCA_963752825.1. Classification (GTDB taxonomy): domain Bacteria; phylum Vulcanimicrobiota; class Vulcanimicrobiia; order Vulcanimicrobiales; family Vulcanimicrobiaceae; genus Cybelea. The sequence continues at coordinate 3,191,215 of CAVVZF010000001.1, forward strand.
TCCGGTGACGTTCGATGAGAGGGCACATCACGCGCGGACGCGCCGCCGGCACATGGTACTTACGCGTCGAGCTGCAGCACGGCAGCAACGGAAAGCGCCGCCAACGTCGTGAGACGGTGCGCGGAACGAAGGCAGACGCGCAGCGCCGATTACACGGGCTGTTAGTCGAAGTTGAGGCTGGCGGCTATGCCGACGCTCAGCGGCTAACTGTCGCCAAGATCGCGGAGCGGTGGCTCGCGACGAAGGAGCATAGAGTCACCGCTAAGACCTACGCATTCTATTCGTCGCACGTCCGGCTCTACATCGCACCGTTCCTGGGATCGTTGCGAGCAGAGGCATTGCGCCCCGCGTACATCGAGGCAGCCATCGGAAAATGGGCGCGCGGGAAGCGCAACGATCGTGAGAGCGGCGTGCTCTCAGCTCGATCCGTTGCGCACCTCTTTCACACGCTGCGCACGATCCTGCGGTGGGGCGTGAAAATGGGAATGCTTGTCCGAAACGCCGCCGATGCTGTCGAGCCGCCACGCTCCGAGCGCAAGGAGACCCCGGCGGCCACTTCAAACTGTACCAGGCGTGGCCACTTCAAAATGTACCAGCCCGAGCGTTGTAAAGTTCGTTGTAGCTTAGTCTAGGTCGTGGCCTTTGCCTGCCGGTTTCGGGCAGTGAGGCTGTGCTCGTGAAGCCGATAGCTCTTGCCTCGAATCTCGATGAGGTGCGAATGATGCATCAGCCGGTCGAGGAAGGCGGCAACGGCCGGTGTGTCGCCAAAGAGCTGAGGCCAGTCGTCGAGCGGCCGGTTCGAGGTTAGGATCGTCGAAGTACGTTCGTAGCGGCGCATCACGATCTCGAGCAAGTCTTCGGCAGCATTGGCGGGCAGCTTTCGCATCCCCAGGTCGTCGATGATGAGCAGCGGTATCTCGCTGTACGTTGCGATCGCATCGGTTCGTTCGCCCGTGGCGTTGGCCAGCAGCAGATCCTCGAACAGCACGTGTGCCTCCCGATATAGAACGCGGAAACCGGCGTGGATGGCGGCCATGCCGATGGCTTGGGCGATGTGGCTCTTGCCAACGCCGGCATTGCCGAGCAGCAGAGCGTCTTCGTGCTGTTCGATGAATCGGCAGTTGGCCAGTTCAAAGATGAGCGCTCGGTCGAGCGCGTTGAACTTCCAATCGAAGGCATCGAGCGTTCTTTGGTCGCGAAAGCCGGCGGCCTTGATGCGCCGCTCGATCAGCCGGTCACGCCGCCGTTGCAGCTCGTCGTGAACGAGCAGGCCGATAAAATCGAGTGGCCCGAGGCTGTCGGCCCTGGCTTGTTGGGATCGGATCGAAAGCGTATCGGCCATGCCGCCCAATCGCAGTTGCCGAAGCGAGCGGTCCAGTTCATCGGTGGTCATGAGGGTGCTCCTTGCGTTAGCGTCGCGAAGTGATCTGCGTATGTTGTGATCTCCGGGATGATGCGGTGTTCGTTCTTGAGTTTGAGCGGAGTTGCGTGATGCGCGAGATAGGTGCGCAGGAACTTGAAGCTGGGGATGCCCGAGGACACGGCAAAGGCGCAGGCGCGATCGACGGCTCCGGCATCGTAGCGGCGTAGCAGATCGAGCAATCCGTAGAGCGCCCGTAGCGCAATGGCGCCGCGGTCCTCTACGAGCCTGTTCGCAAAGGCTCGACAGCCAAGGCCAGCGCCACCGATGCGCGCGGCGAGCTGTTCGACTTGTATCGGCGTTTGCTTGGGCCGATCGGCCTCGTGCGTTCGCCGCTGCCCCTTGTAGAGTGCGATGGGATGCTCGCGCACGCACTCGTGCGTTTCTCGATCAAGAATGCGCAGCCACAAACGGCCGACGTGAACTGGCACTCTACGGCCGGCATAGCGCGGCGGCGCTGAGTAGTACGCGCCGTCGACCTCGATGTGCCCGTCGAAGTGAACGGTGCGCTCGGAGACCCGATAGTATTCGAACCGCGTCAGCGGGAGTTGCTGGAGGAATGGCTTCTCCTCTTCGAACATCGCGCGAACTTGGCGTTTGGTCGTGCCGTGAATGCGCGTCATCGCCCAGCGCTCATCCCAGTGGTCGAGATACGCGTTTTGTTCCTCGATGCTCTCGAATCGACGCCCTTTCAAAGCCGTCTTCTGCGTGTAGCCGATCTCCGATTCGACCTTCCCCTTGAGATCAGGCGCATACGGCCGGCATGGCAGCGCGACCACGCCGTAGTGCTCGAGCATCTTGGCATAAAGTGGATTGAGCTGGGGATCGTAGATATCCGGCTTGAGTACGCCCTCTTTGAGGTTGTCGAGTCGGACCGTATGCGGCGCGCCACCGAACTTCGCGAATGCGTCTTCGTGGAGCTTGCCCCAGATCTCGCTCGACGATTCCCAGACGACCCGCCGAAATGCACGACGGCTATTGCTCAGCTTCATCACGAATAGCCGTGGCCGGCGATATTTTCCGGTCCGCGGGTGCCGCGTTAACGCACCCTCCCCATAGTCAACCTGTGCCTCTTGCCCGGGATCAGTCTCAAACCGGCAACTGACTTTCAGTTCAGTTGGTCGCAGTTTGCCGACGAAACGCTTGACCGCGTTGTAAGCGCCGTCGTAGCCATGATGCTCGACCAGATCCTGGTAGATTGCGACCGCGTTACGGCCCTTGACAACCTCTGCCTCGATGAAGCTCCGATGCGGCTCGCAGGAGCTGCGCGAGGACGGCGCCAGGTCGGTGGCCACTTCTGGTACACTTTGCGGCTCGGTCGGCTCGGCGGCAAGCTCGCGGGCGATGCCCCGGACCGTCGCCCGGTGGAAGCCGGTCTCTCGTGCGATCCGCCGCTCTGGCCACCGGAGGCGCAGCAGACCGATGATTGTTTGTCGCTCGTCCATGCTCAGTCGGTTCATAAACGGCATCTTGCGACGCCGCCCTGGCATGCTCGGGCTGGATCACCTCACGCGCAGTGGTACACTTTCAAGTGGCCACCGACCCCTGGTACATTTTCAACCGGCCACCGGTGGTACATTTTGGGTGGCCACCGAGGGGAGATGCGCGCGCTTGATCCTGCCGGCGTCGCGCGATTGCTAGGGGCCGCGCAAGGGACTGAACTGCAAGCGGTCATCGCCGTCGCAGTCGGCACCGGCCTGCGGCGTGGTGAGCTGCTCGCGCTGCGCTGGTCCGACGTCAACCTCGACGCGCGTCGGCTCACGGTTCATCGCTCGGTCGAGACCGTCAGAGGCGTCACGCGCACGAAGCCGCCGAAAACCGCGCGCAGCGCGCGGACGATCGCGCTGCCGCCATTTGTCGCTGAGATCCTCCGCGAAGAGCACCACCGTCATGGGCTCCGCGAGGCGAGCGGGATAAAACGAAACGAAGGCGGCTGGGTCTTTGCGCGTCCAGACGGCTCTCCGTGGGAGCCGGGCGCGTTTTCGCTTGCGTTCGCCCGGTTCGTCAAAAGCGCGAAGCTTCCGCACGTCCGATTCCACGATCTCCGCCATTCATTCGGGACGCTGGCGCTTGCATCGGGCGTCGACTTGCAGACCGTCTCGCGCGCCCTTGGACATGAGTCGACGGCGATCACATCGCGCATTTATCTGCACGCGATTGAGAGTCTCAACGAGGACGCGGCGGCTCGTATCGACGCGCTCCTCGGAAACACTGTAACGAGTGCCGTCGCGCAGCCAAGAATCCCGTCCAAGCCCGTTGAGTCCGTGCCACAACGGTGCCACGCGACACCGCTGAGAACGAAAAATGCCCGTAAATTCGAGCGTTTCATGGTAGCGCCAACGGGAATCGAACCCGTCTTTTGCGGTCTCGGCCGATCCCGAGCATTGACGAAAACGCTTATCCTATCGGGCTTTCGGCGCTTCACCGTTCCAGCCTATTCCAACCAATACCACGGCGATTCGGCCGCTCCGTGACAAATCTGTGACAACCTAACTCTTCGCATAGCCGGTCAGACTAACGGGTGGGCTCCGCGGAGCGGCTGAATGCGGAGGTCTTGAAAATCACTAAAGCCGCCCCCGACGAGTCACCGCTAGCGTCGATTGAGCAGTAATGTCTGCCGTATCGTGATGTGCGAGTACTTATCAAGACGTTATGCCGTTAGCAAATCGTTAGCGAATCCGGAATTTGCTAGCGCGCTTGTTAACGACTCTGAAGTGGCCGCTCGGAAAAAGTTAAATAGGACGACGAGACATGGCGTCGGTCGGTCAGGGGGTAGCAAGGGGATCGGTGCAAACCGGTTCCTCCCCGACTTTGTGCTCGCCGGCGTGCTCCCGGCGCTTCCAGGTGACCTGTGACCTATCGCCGCGAACTCGGACAGACCAAGACTGAGTTCTCGTGCGCTAGTCCGCCGGAACTGATAGCGCGAGGCCGCGACTGCGTGGCCCGGTCAGGCGCGGGCGACGTCTGGCTCGATCGTGCAGCCTTCGATCCTGATGTCGCTCGCTCCAACGATTCGGATTCCGCCACCTCGGGCAATGCGGTAGGTGCCGGGTGAAAAGACCACGGTCCTGGCGCTTCTGATTTCCTTCGCCGAAGCACTGCCCGCGCCGAGCACTGAAAGCGGGGCGACGTCCCAGCCGGTTACGCGCTCCGAATTCTAGCTAGCCACTCACTACGCAGACGCGCCCCGGAAAACAGCGGAAGCGTTCTTCGCGCCCCCGCTGCTGCGTCACTACGCTTCTACGCGATGACCTATCCGCAAAGTTGACCGTCACTTCCCGATCGCCACGAAGTTCGTGACGCTTGTGTCAATCTCGATCGTTTCAAGGGGTTCAAGATAGAAGCTGGCGGTCGTTAAGTGGGCCGCCTGCCCATTGATTTTGACGGCGCCAGCGCCATTTACGTAGCATTCTCCAGGACCGTAGTAGGGAGTCGCTCCTAGCTGCGCTATCGTTAAGGCGGTGTTTAACGTGGGGGCAGCGCTGGTGATGAGAGTTCCTCGGTCATTGTAACCAGGACAATGCACAATCTGAAGGTTTGTCACTGGTGCAGTGACGGCGACCGGCGTTGTAAGGGCCGTGAAATCGCAGTCTCGGATGAAGACATTCTTCGGGGCTGCGGTGCTTCCAGTTATTACGGCGCCATTTGTTAGATTACCAGTAAACTCGCATGCGTTGACTCGAATACTACTCGCAGGGCCTGCAATGTAAATCCCGAAGTGCTGGCTCGCTGTAACAAAGACTTTGCTCGACGGGTTGAACAATGAGTTGTTGCAAGCAGCTCCGGTAATCCGAACGCCCGAAGGCCCATTCGATCCACCTACGATCAGAATGCCCGCCGACTGCAGCCCCGTTGCCGGGTTCGAGCCATTACACGAGTAGTAGCCGCCGACTATTTCAATGTTCGTCGCAGGCGCTGCCGTGGCGCTCCCGCCATCTATGTATAGACCCGGACCAGGCCAGAGACAGACGTGGCAGTCGAGGAACCGGATTTGATCGATTGCGTCGTTTGCGCCGCTGGTCGGTCCAATAACTACCCCGCCGCCTTGATAGTCCGTCGTCGTACCATCCGGTGCGGAAAACTCGCAGCCTACAAACTGCGCGTGAAACACAAACGTGGTATGAGTCGAGGTGCCTCCCGTCGTGATGAGGAGCGCGGGACCGCCTGCCGTGGTCTCAGTCGCCTGTAGCGGGTGGCAGCTTACGTTAGCAAAGTAGATGTACTGCGCGTTCTCGGTTTCAGAGGTTGGCGTGATCGCAACGCCGTTGAGCCATTGCTCAATCCGCGTGTTCATCACTCGTAGATGCTCGCAGCCGTAGATTTGCATACCAGTTCCCGTCTTGGTGTCATCGAAGAAGTAACACCCGGCAATGTAGGTTTCGATTGCGGACTTCGTTGATGCCGAATCGCCGATCTGCACGGCAATCGTTGCGACGGCTGTTGCGATAGTCGAATTGTTGATGATTACCGAACAGTCCAGCATGCTGCATTTGGCACTCTCGTTGAAGTTCACGCCGACTGGCCAGTTGAATAAGCTCACACGAAGCAATCGAGTAGCCTGGCTTTTGTTCGTGACCTTGATTGCCGAGTTGCCTGCCGCCGGTGTCTCCGGCAGGTAGGCGATCATGAGGTCTTGAAAGGCGACTCCGCCGGCGTCGTCATCATCCGAACCGTCATTAGTGTTTACGACGAATCAGTCATCGGCCGCAGTCTGCAGTAACAGTGGTCTGCTCGCTTCTTGCTGCCCATCTCCTCTGATGATAATGGAATAGGGTTGTATGTGCCCGCCCGTGTCCGTTCCAACGTTGATGGAGCCAGCAAACTGATATGACTCATTTGTTGCATCTCCAACCGAAGGGAAGATAAGCGTACCGCCGCTCCCGTTTGATGGGCCAGTCGGGGAGATTAGCTTCGCTATAAGTGTTTGTAAGCTCGTCGTGTTCAACGCTGCGGTTTGTGAAGGCGTGACTACGACGCCGCCTATTCCGACAGTAACATCGACTTCCGAATCTGTAAGTGCCATGCCTGTGTACCTTTCTTTCGTGGACTGAGCCACTGTGCGATTGGAGATGTAGCGAAGCTGCTTGCACGCTCACCAAAGACATAGCCAGGAAAGGTTCAATCCAGGACCAAAGCGTCTCAAGTAACGTCACGCCGTCGGTAGGCAATCTCCAAGTATGCCGCACGCCAATCGGGCTGCCGCGCCTTGAGTTGAGAGCGTAACGCAAAGGTCTTAAGAAAGGCTGAAGTCTATCATAGCCGGCGAGGCGTTAGCGGCTGCGCGCGTACAACGAATGCGGGGCGATAGAGATGGTTCTACTAGAATGATTAAACGGAACGCGACGGCGTTGCGGTGCTCGCTCGCAGAGCCTTAGACGTGATGCGGCGTACAGCTACAAGAGATTAAATGATTGCGGTCATTTAACCGGCGTTTCCCCAGGAGGCGAGCCTGGTCTGAGGGAACTCATTTTGACCAGCTCTCGTTCGTAGAACGATGTCAGTTTTGAGGCTTCCGTCTGTGTACACCTACTTGAAAATCACGATCGCCGGTCTTTTTTTGACGGCTTGCGGCGCGCCTGCACACCAGCTTCCCTATGCCACGACACCGCAGGCCGACATTGGGTCAACACGCAGCTCTCATGAGCCTTATGGATCAGACGGATCGGGTTCTTGGATGTCGCCCGATGCCTCGACGCAAGATCTGCTTTATGTTTCCAGCCACAGTTGGGTTTCGGTTTACACGTACCCTCAGGGGCATTTGGTCGGTAAGCTAAAAGGCCTTGATCTAGCGTCGGGCCAGTGCGTGGACGGTTCGAGTAATGTATACGTAACAGACTATGGAACGTCCCGAATCTACGAGTTCCCCCATGGTGGTCGCAAACGTCTACGGATCCTATTCATGGCGGGAGCGAACAGTTGCTCGATAGATCCAACAACCGGGGACCTTGCGGTAGCATCACTCGGTGGCACAGGCGTCTACATCTTCGAGAACGGTAAGTTAGCGGCAAAGTATAAGAACTCGCAGTTCTACTCCTACTACGGCTGTGCGTATGACGCGAGAGGCAACCTTTTCATCGATGGAATGACTAGGCCTGGAACCGGCAACTTCATCTTCGCTGAACTTGCGAAGGGCACGAGTCAACTCAAGATAGTGCATTTGAATCAATACGTTGGATGGCCTGGCGCTTTGCAGTGGGACGGCAAGCATATCGCACTTGGTGATCAGACTATACCGGCGATCTATCAGATTAGCGTAAAGGGCCGCCAAGGTACGAAGGTGGGCACGACAGCGCTCGGTAGTCGTGCGTTGGATACACTGCAGTTTTGGGTCCAGGGTCAGGTCCTGATCACATCGACAGCCTGTAAGAGGATTTGTGGGCGGGTTAAGCGTGCCTCCGCAGTTATGTTCTTCAACTATCCGGCCGGAGGCAAAGCGACCAAGATCATAGTGAACGGCCTGTTAGGAGAGCCGAGCGGTGACTCGGTAAGCCTCGCTCCGGGCCGCTAAGGCTCCTAGCGGTGTCGCGCTGGAACGAACGGCATGGATAACGACTAGCGGCTCACCGGGCGCCTACTAACGTATGCACCCGTGATCGGAGTCGGTAAGACAGCTTCGGCTAGTTTGCACACCAACCCGTTACCAGCTAGCGACCGCAGAGCCATTCGATGGTCGTGCGCGATATCTGCGATAGGGCCTTCGGTGTTTGTATTCCTAGCTGGGGGTCCAAGGCAAATTACGAGCGCGAGGGGTTTTCGTCTATCGACTCACGCGAAGAGTACCAGCGGTTGCGGGTCTAGTGCAAGGCTGCTTTGGAGGCGCAAAATTCGGCTCGTAAGAAGGCAGGCTTCGTGCGGCGAGCGGCTTACCGAAGACGCCTTGACGTGCGGGCTGAGCAGGGCAAGAGACCCGCGACGGCGCCCATCGGGTCGGTTGTGCGTTTGTACGCACAGCCACCGGCTTGCGTTTTAGAAAGTGAGCGATCGGAGAACGCCTGATGCTAAGGCCTAAAACGCCGAATCGCATCCGCTGCGCGTAGAGCGATAAAGTTGCGTCGCAAAAAGAGAACCATCGCAGAAAGCCGCGATGCTAGCGAGCTGACCCTTCAATTGCTGCCCGCTGCACGTGAAAAAAGTATAGTGCGCACCTAGCATCCGTGGGATAATTGAGGTGACAAAGTACGCTTGACTAACGC
>CAVVZF010000002.1:0-166346 GCA_963752825.1 Vulcanimicrobiota bacterium
CTCGAACCCCCGACCCCTTACATGCGAAGCAAGTGCTCTACCAGCTGAGCTACATCCCCACGGGGTGCCGTTTCGGCGACCGTGGAGGATTGTACGTGCCGGCATGGGCACCTGTCAAAGCAAATGAGGAACCCCCGGCACAACGTGGGCTTTGCGCTGGCAGCCGTCGTGCTGCTCGGCGCGGCCGTGCCTACCTATTCGGCTCCTCCGATCCTGGTGGCATCGAACCGCTGCAACAGCCAGACGATTGACGACACGTCGTCGCGCATCCGCGACTATGATCGGCACGGGCCGGGAACGAGCCCGGGAAAGCTGCTACAGCGCTACGGTGCGATCGCCGACGTGCTCGCGACGCTCAACGAGGAGCGCGACATCCTCGAGAGCATCTGCGCGAGCGACTCGCAGCGCGCCCCGCTCTTTGCCCAAATCGCCGCGTACTCGGCGTGGGCGCTTGCGCTCGAGTCCGACGTAGCCGCCAAGCTCAACGCAGCCTGTCCGGCGGCCGCGACCGCACTGCCCACGATGATGCTGGCCGACGCCTGGCTGGCCCTGGCAAACGTCGTCAACGCCGATGACGGGGCGGTCCCGCCCTCCTTTGCGGACGTCATTCCAAAGGTACGGACTCGCGCCGATACGGTCGGGCTCGCGCTCCCCGCGTGGACCGATACGTCTGCCTACTGGGCGGGTCAGGTGCGCGATAAGGCCAGAGGCGCGATCGCCACGTGCCCGACGCTGAGCCCCTCGCCGGCCCCTTCGAGTCCACCGGGAGAATTGCGAATAGTTCGCAAATAGTCCGGCATGGGAGTCCGAGCCGATTACGTGACGCGGCCGCGAGAGTGGATCGCGTCAGTCCTATCGCGGGATCAGCGGTTTCTCTCAGCCGCGGAGATCCATCGCGCGCTCAAGCGCGCCGGCGCGCGCGTTTCGCTGTCGACCATCTATCGCACGCTGGACCGTCTGAGCAGCAAGGGTGAGGTGACGGCCCGCGCCGACGCCGACGGCGAGGTAAGTTATATGCTCTGCGAGCCGGCGCACCATCACCATCACGCCATCTGCGGCGAGTGCGGGCGCGTCGAAGACGTCGACTGCGCCGCGATGGAGCAGTTCGCGAAGTCGCTCCGCGCGCTGCACGGCTTCGAGCTGAACGGCCACGCACTGGAGTTCTTCGGAAGGTGCCGCTCGTGCCGATGAAGCGCATCGCCGTGCTCGTGGCTCTAGCGGCTTTGGTTGGATGCACGCACGCCCTTCGACAGCCCCAGGGTGACAACGCCGGTAGGATCGCTGTGGCGACGACGATCTCGACGCTCAATTCGTTCGTGGAGGGCGTCGGCGGCGAGTATGTGACCGTCAAGAACATCGTGCCCGTCGGCGCGTCGCCGGAGACGTTCCAGCCCGCGCCGCAAGACGTTGCGGCGGTCGCCGACGCTCAGGTGCTCGTCGAAAACGGCGCGGGCCTCGAAACCTGGCTCGACCGGGTGTTGCGCGATGCGGGCTCCCGGAATCTGCGCGTCGTCGTGGGCGCCGACGGCCTGCCGGTCAAAGATCTCAACCCGCATCTCTGGATGGATCCCGTGCTGGCGCAGCGCTACGTCTTGAAGATTCGCGACGCGCTGGTCGCGGCCGATCCCGCGCATGCCGGCGCCTTCCGGCGCAACGCGGCGAGCTATAACCGGCGTCTCGCCGAGCTCACGAGGAGCATCCAGCGGCAGATCGACACGATTCCGCCGTCGCACCGCTACATGATCGTCTTCCACAACGCGTGGCAGTACTACAACGACCGGTTCGGCATCACGACGCTCGGTTTCGTGGAGCGCAATCCCGGCCAGGAGCCGAATCCACAGCAGATCGCGCGGCTAATCGACCTCGCCAAGGCGAAGCACGTCCACGGCGTGTTCAGCGAGCCCGAGTATAGTCCGAAGATCCTCTACTCCATCGCGCAAGGAGCGGGCATCCGCGTCGTCGAGGACCTCTACGACGATTCCATCGGAACGGATCCGCGCGTCGCCAACTACATCGCGATGCTGAACTACGACACCGGCGTGATCGTGAAAACGCTAAAGTGATGCGTGGCTGACAAGGGAGAAGATGCTGTCGTCGCACGGCATTTGGCCGTGCGATACGATGACTTCACCGCCTTAGTCGGCGCGACGCTCACCGTGCATTACGGCGAGTCGCTCGGGATCGTAGGGCCGAACGGCTCCGGAAAGTCGACGCTGCTCAAGACCATCGCGGGTTTGCTGCTGCCGGCGAGCGGCGAGCTGCGCGTTCTCGGCGCGTCACCGCGCAGGCTGCCGCCCGGAACGATCGCCTACGTTCCGCAGGTCGAGGCCGTCGACTGGTCTTTCCCGGCCACCGTCTGGGACGTGGTGGCGATGGGCCGCTTCGCGCAGCTGCGCTTCTGGCAGCGCTTCGGGCCGCACGATCGGGAGGCCGTGCGCCGCGCCATCGAGCTCGTCGGCATGACGCCGCTCGCCGCGCGGCCCATCGCGCATCTCTCCGGCGGTCAGCAGCAGCGCGCGTTCGTCGCACGCGCGATCGCGCAGGAGCCGCAGTTGTTGCTGCTCGACGAGCCGACGACGGGCGTCGACGCCGCAACGGAAGAGGCGCTGCGCAACATCGTCCGCCGTCTCTCCGGAGAGGGCCTGACCGTGCTGACCGCGACCCACGATCTCGACCGTGTCGACGAGTGGTTCGATCGCCTGCTCGTTCTCGACCGGCGCGTCCTCGCGCTCGGCACGCCGCGCGAGGTCGTCGCATCCGGCGCGTACAGCGCGATCCGCGAGCACACGCACACGCACGGACACCTGCGTCACGATCACGAGCCGCACGCCGCGCACGTCGCTCACCCGGAGATCAAGGCGTGACGGTCCTCACGGAGCCGTTCCACTACGCCTTCATGGAGCGCGCCTTCGTGGCCGCGCTCGCGGTGGGTCTGCTGTGCTCGACCATGGGGACGTACGTGATCCTGCGCAAGCTGTCGTTCATCGGCGACGGCATCGCGCACGCATCGTTCGCCGGGATCGTCATCGCGTATCTGCGCGGCGCGAACTTCTACATCGGCGCCGGCGTTGTGGCGGTGCTGACCGCCGTCGGCATCGGGTTCGTGCATCGCCGCGGCCGCATCTCGCTCGACACGACGATCGGCGTGCTCTTTACCGGGATGTTCGCGCTCGGCGTCTACCTGATGAGCCAGCAGCGCAGCTATGCGGTCGACCTGCAGAGCTTTTTGTTCGGCGATATCCTCGCGGTGCAGCCGCAAGACCTCTGGCTGATTCTCGCGCTGAGCATCGTCGTGGCGGCGGCGGTGGTCGTGCTCTTTCGTGGCCTGCTCTACACGACGTTCGATCCGGTCGTCGCGCAGGCCAGCGGCATCGCGGCGCCGGCATACGAGTACGCGCTGCTCGTGATGCTCGCGCTCACGATCGTCGTATCGCTGCAGGCCGTCGGGATCGTGTTGGTGGCCGCGCTGCTCGTCACGCCGCCGGCGGCGGCGTATCAGCTGACGTCACGGTTCGCGCCGATGATGGCGCTCGCGGCCCTCTTCGGCGCGGCCAGCACGGTCGGCGGCCTCTATCTGTCGTACTACGTCCGCGCATCCAGCGGCGCGACGATCGTGCTCCTCGCGACCCTGCTGTTCTTCGCGGCAATCGCCGCGAAATATCTGCGCCGCGCTACCGCGCGCGTAGCGTAAAAGGCGCGGTATAAACGGCGCCGCTCTTGGCGGCGAACTGGATCCAGAGCTTGTAGGTTCCGGCGGGGAGCGCCGGCACGCCCATCGTCATCAGCGGCCCCGCCTGGGCGGGGGCGTTTGTGTTCATGACCATCGCCATCGCCGGCGCGCCGCGCAGCGTCGGGTGGATGTGGACGTATTGCAGCGTCGACGTGTCGATGAAGACGGCATGCGCGGCGGCGCCGAGGTAGGTCGCGAGGTCGCGCGCCGGACGCCCGCCTCGCAGTACGGTGAGGTCGAGGCTTTGCGGTTGGCGGGAGTGCAGCGTCGTGCGCGCCAGAACAACGTTATACGGGCCGGCGGAAACGCTCGGCGGCGAAGCGGTCGCCGCGAACGGCTGCGGCCGCGGCTGAGCTGCGGGCGTCGAGCCGCCGCTTTCCACCGTGAAGCGAAAGACCTGCTGGCCGATTCCGGTCGGCGTCGTGTCGGCGTAAGCGTAGTAGTGATGGCCGGCCTCCTTAGAGAAGGCCTGACGAAACTCGCCGGTCGCCGGATCGAACGCCGGATGCAGGTGCCAGAACGCGCCAAAATCGTCGCGCACGACGATCAGATGCATCAGCCTCTGCATGTCGACGTCGTACTTGAGGATCGGCGTCTTGCCGCCGATCCGAAACTGCCGAATCGTCAGGGTCACCGTCGGGCCGGCGGACTGTGCCCGCGCCGTCGACACGATCTTGGGAGCGCCGCCGAGCAGCACGAAGATGCCGTGCTGTGCGGAGCTCGTGGCGCCGCGTGCGCCGCCCACGCCGCTCGCCACCGCGATCGCGGTCGCGGTTATGCCGATCAATCTGCGGCGCGTTCGATCGTCCACGTTTCCTCCTCTACGCGTTTGAGATAGCCGCCCGCCTCGAGTGCCTCAAGCGCCTCGCGCAGGGCGGCGCGTTCGTTCTTGTTCGGCATCCCGGCCCAACGCATCGCCAGCGCGTTCAGCTCCAGCCTGCTTCCCGGCACGAGCGCTTCGCGCAGAAAGCTCTGCGGCAGCTTGACGCGCTCCATTCGCCGCGCCACTGGTTCGAGGGCTGCCTCGAATGACGCCGGCTGTCTGGGTTCCGGCTCGGCGTGACGCTGGACAACTTCGGTGCGCTTGGGCGTGAAGGTGCGGACGATGATCGGATCGGCGAGCGCGCCGAGCGACTCGCCGAGCACGGTGCCGGCGGACTGCCACGGCACGGCGTGGACGACGGCTGAACGGCGAGCGATGCCGCGCAGGATCGCGCGCGCGACTCGCTGCGAGGAAGTCGCCGGAACTTGTTTCGCTCGTTCGATCCCGATCGTCGAGTGAAACTCCGTCGCGACGAGGCCGGGATCGACGTAGGTCACGGCGATTCCGCGCGGGCGCAGCTCGCGGCGCAGCTGAATCGCGGCGGCGCGAAGCGCGGCTTTGGCCGGCGCGTACGCGCCGTAGTTGGGCAGCGGGATCCGCGCGCTTCCCGATCCGACGAACACCAGCTGGCCGCGCGTCGCCTCCAGCGAGGCCAGCGCCGCGCGCGCCAGCCGCAGCGGCGCCGCGAAGTTCAACTGCAACTGCGCCTCGATCTGCGCGTCGCTTTCCTCGATCAACGGGCCGTATGTGCCGCCGCCGGCGTTGTTCACGACGACGTCGATGCGTCCGAAGGCGCGCAGCGCCGCGTCGACGACGCGGGCCGGCGTGTCCCGAGCCGTGACGTCGCCGGCGAGCGTCACGCAGCTGCCGCCGCCATCGCGGACGGACCGCGCGAGCTCGTCGAGGGGCGCTGCGCGGCGCGCGACCGCTACGACGCGATAGCGCCGCTGCGCGGCGAGGAGCGCGAGCGCGTGACCGATGCCGGAGCTCGCCCCCGTCACGATCAGCGTGCGGCCGTCGTCAGCCATGCGTTTCGCAGTAATCCTGGTACTCGCGCTCGATGCTCTCCGGCAGACCGGCATAGTGTTCGCTCTCGCCGGCGACCGGCGGAGGCGGCGGCTCGACGACGTCGCGCCGCTCGCGGGCGAATTCCGCGAGCACGGAGGCGACCGGCTTGGGCGTGCCGTCGCTGCGCACCACGCCGAAGCGCAGCTCGTGCGGCGCCTGGTCGAACGGCGGAAGCTTCGCCAGCGCCGGATCGTAGTCGGCCCAGCACCACCAGAATGCTCCGAGAGCGCCGGACGCATGCAGCCGCTCGAACACTGCTTTTGCGTACTGCGCCATCTCGTCTTCGCTTAGACACGCGAAACCGTTCACGCGCGAGCTCCCCGGCGGACATTCCGGATCGCCGAACTCGCTGAAGAGCACGCTCTTGCTGCTGAACGACTGCTGCAGCCGGCAGAGAAACGGCACGACGTTCGTGTCGAGGCGGTCGCGCGCGAACTTGCTGTACACCGAGTAGCCGTGCATCGTCGCAAACGGCCACGGCGCGGCGATGCTCGACGGCCGCAGGTTGCGGTCTTGTTCCAGGTCCTCGCCGTGCATGCCGCCGGTGGCGCCGGCGCCGGACGCCTCCAGCAGCGCGTCGCTCAGCCGCGCGCTCCAGTGCGCCGCGTCCTGCGCGGTGGCCGGCACCCGGAGGTTGGAGAACTCGTTGCCGAGGTCCCATGCGAACAGCGCCGGATGTTCGCGCGCGCGCTCCCCGACGCGCCGCGCGAACAGCAACTGCGCGCGCAGCAGCTCGGGGTTGGCGTAAAAGTCGCCGATCGACCGGTCCACGACGGCGCCGTTCGCGATCGTGCGAAAGCGTCCGTGCGTCGTCTCGCGCTCGAGTGTCCACGCCGGCAGCCAGTTGACTCCGCTCATGTGACCGCAAAACAACGTCGGCATCGCCTTGAGGCCGGCGGCGGCGATGCGTTCCATAACGGCGTCGAAGCGTCGCAGCGCGCCGGCGTCGATCCCGTTGGGCTCGGGCGCAAACGCCTCCCACATGAGGAAGAAGCGCACGACGTCCAAACCGAGCTCCCTGATGCGCAGCATATCTTCGCCGATCGCGTCGATGTCGAAACGCTGCCACATGTACATCGCGCTGCGGCGCGGCCAGTAGTTGATGCCGAGAAGAAACCGCGACATAAGACTCGTCTTTCGACTTCGCCCCTACGGGGCTCCGCTCAGGATGACAAGATTGACGTCACCGCGAAGCGGTTTGCGATGGCGCAGGCGGGCAAAGCACCGGTCGTTGGGATCGTCATGGGCAGCCGTTCGGATTGGGAGACGATGTCGAGCGCGCGCGACACGCTCGACGAGCTTCAGATCCCGTGCGAGGTTCGCGTCGTGTCCGCGCATCGTATGCCCGACGAGATGTTCGAGTACGCGGAGTCCGCGGCGCGGCGCGGGTTGCGCGCGATCATCGCCGGCGCCGGCGGAGCGGCGCACCTGCCCGGGATGACTGCGGCCAAGACGTCGCTTCCCGTCATCGGCGTTCCCGTGCAATCGGCGCGGCTGGGCGGGCTCGACTCACTGCTCTCGATCGTGCAGATGCCGCCCGGCGTGCCGGTCGCCACGATGGCGATCGGCGGCGCCGTCAACGCCGCGCTCTTTGCCGCGCGCATCGTCGCGCTGAGCGATGCGGGCGTCGCCGAACGCCTGGCCGCGTACGCGGCGCGCATGCACGACACGGCGGCCTCCAGCAAGCTCGATTGAGCCGGATCGAGACCATCGGCGTGATCGGCGGCGGCCAACTCGGACGCATGTTCACGCTCGACGCCAAGCGGATGGGCTATCACGTGATCACGCTGGATCCGCTGGAACACTCGCCCTGCGGGCAAGTCGCGGACGAACAGATCGTTGCCGCTTACGGCGACCTCGACGCGATCGAGGAGCTCGGCCGGCGCAGCGACGTGATCACGTACGAGTTTGAGAACATCGACATCGCGTCGGTGCGTCACCTCGAGGCGTCGTCGCACCGCGTCACGCCGTCCAGCGGCGTCCTGCACGTCACGCAGAATCGTCTGCGCGAGAAGCAGTTCGTGCGCGACGCCGGCCTTGCCACGACGCCCTTTGCGCCCGTCCGGTCGTCCGCGGACCTGCGCGCTGCCGCCGAGCGCATCGGATTTCCGGCGATCCTCAAGACCGCGGAGGGCGGGTACGACGGGAAGAGGCAGTGGCCCGCGTCTTCGCTCGAGGAGGCCGCGGCGGCGCTCGCAGCCGCTGACCGCGCCGAGCTGATCTTCGAGCGCGCGGTTCCGCTTCAGTGCGAGCTGAGCGTGATCGCGACGCGTAACGCTCACGACGAGATCGTGAGTTACCCCGTTGCGGAGAACACGCACGATCGCGGCATCCTCACGATGACCGTAGCGCCGGCGCGGGTCGACGCGCAGATCGCCAAGCGCGCGGAGGAGGCGGCCGCGATCGTCGGGCGCGGGCTCGGCATCGTCGGCACGTACTGCGTCGAATTCTTCCTGTCGACGAGCGGCGAGCTGCTGGTCAACGAGATCGCGCCGCGACCCCACAACAGCGGGCACTATACGATCGACGTGACCCCCTGCTCGCAGTACGAGCAGCACGTGCGCGCAATCTGCGATCTGCCGCCGTCGCCGCCGCGTTTGCTCGCCAACGCCGTGATGCGCAACGTGCTGGGCGACGGTGGCGGCGATCATCTCGCCGGCATTCCCGAGCTGCTGCGCGATCCGTCGATCGTGCTGCACATGTACGGCAAACGCCACGCGGTCGCGCGCCGCAAGATGGGACACTTCACGATGCTCGTGGACGGCCCGGTCGACGCCGCCGCCATCGCTCGCGCGAAAGCCGCACACGCCAAGCTGCACTGGACTGAATGCTGACCGGGCAGCTGGGCGAGGGGTTCTACGTCTTCGTCACCCTCATCGCGATGCTCAACCCGATCGAGGCGGCGGCTGCGTTCGCCACGCTCACCGAGGGACGCTCTCCGCGCGAGCAGGCGCAGATCGCGTGGAGAGCTTCGATCGTCGCCGCCGTTATACTGATCGGCTTCGCCTTCGCGGGCGAGGTGCTGCTGAGCGCGGTCGGCGTGGAGATCGGCGCCTTCAAGATCGCCGGCGGCTTGCTGCTGCTCAAAGTTGGATTCGACATGGTCTACGCCGAGAAGACCGACACCCAAACCGCCGACTCAGCAAAGCCCGTCACGGATCCGTCGGTGTTCCCGCTGGCGATTCCGATCATTACCGGTCCGGGCGCGCTCACCCTCAGCGTCGCCCTCGTGAAACCGGGTCCGGGGCATCAGCTCCACAGCGGCGTCTTCGTGATCATCGCGCTCGTCGTCGTAGGGATCACCTATCTGTCCATGCGCGGAGCGCAGAAGCTGACGGCGTGGTTCGGCAAGACCGGCGTGGACGCCGTCGGCAGAATCTTCGGCATCATCATCGCCGCGATCGCGGTGCAGCTCGTCGTCAACGGCGTCGCGGAGCTCACGAATCTGAAGATTCACTAGGAGACGCCCCTAGGAGCGCCTGGCCCACGTTCGAATAGTCGCCCCGATGATCGTCCGAGCCGGTGTCCTATACGACGGCACGCTGGAGCCGCCCAAGCGCAACGTCGATCTCATCGTCGAGGACGGCCGCGTCAAGGAAGTTCGTGCGGCGCAAGGCCCGTGCGAGCTCGAGGCCGCCTGCGTGACGCCGGGCCTGGTCAACGCGCACGCGCACCTGGAAGGCAGCGGCGAGCCGGACATGATGGGCATGATCCAAACGACGACGCCCAACCAGCGGCTGCTGCGCGCCGTCGAGAACGCGTGCAAGTCCATCAAGGCCGGCGTGACGACCGTACGCGACGTGGGCAGCTCCAATCGCATCGCGCCCGACGTGCACGAAGCGATCGAGGAGGCGCGCATTCCCGGGCCGCGCATGCGCACGGCCGGCGCGGTGCTGTGCATGACCGGCGGGCACGGATGGCCGATCGGACGCGCCGTCGATTCGCCGTGGGAGGCGCGCAAAGCGGTGCGCGAGCAGATGTGGGCCGGCGCCGATTGCATCAAGCTGATCGCGACCGGCGGCGTGTTGACGAAGGGCGCGGTGCCGGGCAACGCGCAGCTCGCTCCGGACGAGCTCTCCGCGGCCATCGACGAGGCGCATCGCCACGGGCTGCGCGTCGCGGCGCACGCGATCGGCACGCAGGGAATCAAGAACGCGCTGCGCGCCGGCATCGATTCGATCGAGCACGGCACGATGCTCGACGACGAGTGTATCGCCCTCTTCAAAGAGCGCAACGTCTATCTCGTTCCCACGCTGAGCGCGCCGACGTGCATCATGGCGCACCTCGAGGACGGCCATCAGCCGCGCTACGTCATCGAGAAGGCGCGCGGGCTCAACGAGGTGATGCTCAAGAATATTCGTGACGCATATGAGAGCGGCGTGCGCATCGCCGGCGGTTCGGACGCCGGAACGCCGTACAACTATCACGAGAATTACGCGCAAGAGGTCGAGCTGATGTGGGCGCTGCTCGGGATGACGCCGCAGCAGGCGCTCCACGCGGCGACCAACGTCGCGGCCGAGCTCGTCGGACTGCACCGCGGGATCCTCGGGGTCGGCGAGCCGGCCGACGCGCTTCTGCTGCGCGCCGACGTCGGCGAGGACGTGCGCGCGCTGCGCGAGCCCCAGCTGGTCCTCAAAGCCGGCCTGATCCAGTAGCGATGCTGCCCGCGGCGCCGATCGCGCACGTGATCGTGCTGGTTCAAGAGAATCGCAGCTTCGACAACGTCTTCGCCTCCTCGATCCTCACAAACGGCGGGCCCTATCCGAACGCGAACACGTCGCAGGTGGCGACGGTCGACGGCAAACGTATTCGGCTGCGACCGGTGCCCTTCGAGTATCCCGCCGACCCGCGGCACAATCACGTGTCGCTGGTGGGCGAGTGGGATCGCGGCAAGATGGACGGCTTCGCCGCCGATTTCGTTACGACGGTACCCGGGTTTCCGAAGGCTCCCGCCGACTTTCCATACGCGTATCTGCCGGACTCCGAGACGACGCTGTATCACCTGCTCGCGGCGCGCTATGCGCTCGCCGACGAAAACTTCGCGACGCGTCTGATCCCGACGTTTCCGAGCCACTACGCGCTTGCGACGGCACAGCCGCGCATCGCGGGCAATCCCAACGACTCGATCTGGGGCTGCGACTCGAGACCGGGCGCGACCGTCCCACTGTTCGGGCTCGGCGAGACGATGATCCGCCCCGGAGTGTTTCCCTGCTTCGACCAGGCGACGATCGGCGATCTGCTCGACGCCGCGCACGTGAGCTGGAGATACTATACCGGCGCGTACGACGACGCCACCGATCCCGCCGTGAACATCTACGACGCCTTTCGAAAGATCCGCTACGGCCCGGATTGGGAGCGCAACGTGATCACGCCGTCCGGCACGATCCTGAGCGACATCCAGAACTGCCGCCTGCCGCAGGTGTCGTTCGTGATGCCAAACTGGCTCGACTCCGATCACGCCGGCAACTTGAGCGCGGGCGGCCCGGGTTGGGTGGGCTCGATCTATCTGGCGGTCGTGCAGAGCCAACACACGGCGTGCAACTACTACAAGGACAGCGCGCTGATCCTGACGTGGGACGACTCGGGCGGATGGTACGATCACGTGCCGCCGCCGCCGGGCCCGGACGGCACGAGCTGGGGCTTTAGGATACCCATCATCGTGATGTCGGCCTGGGCGCGCTCGAACTACGATCCGAACCACCCGCGCGCGATGCCGTACGTCTCGCACGTCCGCCGCGAGTCGACCTCGATCGTGAAATTCATCGAGGCAAACTTCAACCTCGGGACGCTCGGCCAGCGCGACGCGACCGACGACGACCTGCACGACATGTTCGACTTCACGCGCGCCACGCCGGTGCCGCCCTATTTCGAGCTGTCGATGCAGCGATTGATCCGCCGCACGCGCTTCGATCTCGCTGCAGCCGAGAGCAACGACCACCCGGTCGACGACGACCGCTAGCGTGGAGTTGCAGGGAAAGCGGCTCGCCGTGCTGGCCGCGATCTCGTGGCCCGCGCCGCCGCCCGGCTACGGCCCTTGGGAGCAGGTCGCCTTCAACGTCGCGGACGGCATGCGCAAGCGTGGTCTCGACGTCACGCTCTTCGCGACCGGGAACTCGCGCTTCGACGGCCGGCTCGTCGGGGTCGTCCCCGTGGGACTCAACGAGGATCCGGCGCTCAACGCGGAGGTCTTCACCGCGCTGCATATCGCGGAGCTCTTTCGGCGCGCGGACGAGTTCGATCTCATTCACAATCACCTCGACTGGAAGCCGCTGACCTACGCGTTGAGCTCGCACGCCCCGCCGCTGATCACGACGATCCACGGCTTCTCCTCGCCGCAGATCCTGGCGGCGTACTACGCTGGGGCGCAGCGCAGTTTCTACTGCTCGATCTCGAACGCAGACCGCGACCCGGGGCTCGAGTATCTCGCGACGACCTACAACGGCATCGATCCCGCGCAATTCACTTTCACCGACCGGCGCGGCGAGTATCTCGCGTTTCTCGGGCGCTTTCACCCCGAAAAGGGCACGCATCTCGCGATCGAGATCGCTCAGCGCGCCGGCGTGCGGCTGAAGATGGCGGCCATCCCGCACGACGAGGCGTACTTTCGCGAGCAGGTGGCGCCGCACATCGACGGCGATCGCGTCCAATTCCTCGGCGCGGTCGAGCGCGAAGCCCGTAACGAGCTGCTGAGTAACGCGCTCGCGCTCGTGCACATGACGACCCGCCCGGAGCGATTCGGCCTCACGACGATCGAAGCGATGGCTTGCGGAACGCCGGTGCTCGCGGCGCGCATGGGGTCGATGCCCGAGATCGTGGTGGACGGCGTCACCGGATTCTTGTGCGACGACGTCGCGGACGCGGTGGAGAAGGTTCCGCGCCTGGCCTCGCTCGATCGTCGCGCCTGCCGCGCGCACGTGGAGCGCGAGTTCAGCCTCGATCGAATGATCGAGCGCTATCTCGAGGCGTACGCGAAGGCCCTCGAGCTGCGGCTCCCGCCTCCACCCGGCGAAGCGCTGCTCGCGATGCGGCGGCACGATTGGTGGGATCGCCCGATGGCGTACACGGAGATTCCGCCCAAGCCCAAGAACCTGGGCTTTGCATGAACGTTCAGGCGGAACGCGACTACTCCGGGCGATCGCTGTTCGACAAGCTGGGCGTCGTCGCCGAGGCTCACGTCGCGCTCGTCGGGCGCCACGAGCCCTCCTTCACGAGCAGCCTGAACGCGCGCTTGGCCAAGGCGGCATCGCAGGCGCTGCGGACACGTTACGACCTGATCTTCCTGCGTATCGACGCCCCGCGCGATCTCGCTCGCATCGCACGCGCGGTCGTGCACCTCAAGGCCGACGGCGCGCTCTGGGTCTTCCATCCGAAGGGGCGCGGCGCGTCTCCGACCGACGCCGAGGTGCGCTCGACGGGCATCGCCGTGGGCCTCGTCGACAACAAGATCAGCGCCTACAGCGATTCGCACACGGCGACGCGCTTCGTCATCCCGCTCGCGTTGCGCTAGTTACCATTTCAGCGCGTTTCATGCAGGCTTCATTCGGAGCGCGTAAGATGATGGCATGAAAGCATTGCGTCTCGTCGCTTTTTTTGTTGCCGCGATCGTCGTTTGTGGTCTCGCGCCGGTTCGCTCGGCGGCTCCGTCGTCCTCCGATCTGCGGATGGTCGTCGTGGTCAGCCGCCACGGCGTGCGTTCGCCGACGCATCCCGACGAGCTCAACCCGTATTCGCGCCAGCCGTGGCCGGCGTGGAGCGGTCACCCCGGCAACCTGACGGAGCGCGGTGCGCTCTTGATGCGCCAGTTCGGTGCGTATTATCGCCGCGTCTACGGCGGCATGCTCGGGGCCGGCGCAAACGGCTGTCCGCCAAGCGGCTCCGTTTTCGTGTGGGCCGACGTCGATCAGCGCACCAGGGCGACGGGTGACGCGATCCTCGCGGGCCTCGCGCGGGGCTGCGGCATCACGGTCGGCCACGCCCCGAGCGATCCCGATCCGCTGTTCGATCCGCTGCCCGGCGTGGGCGTCGTCAACAAGGTCGAGTCGATGGACTCGATCGTCGGATCGGTCGGCGGAAGCTTCGGCGCGCTGCTGACGGCCTACGGAGTGCAGTTCGCGACGATGGAACAGGTGCTGGGCTGCGCGGCGCCCGCGACCTGCAAGCGCATTTCCGACGTGCCGACCACCGTCGCCAACGACGGCGACGGCGGCCTCGCGACGCTTTCCGGCGGGCTCGATATGGCCGCCGACGTCGGCGAGAACCTGCTGCTCGAGTACACCGACGGCCACGCAGACGTCGGGTGGGGGCGCGTCGATCGCGCCAAGCTCCTCGCGCTGCTCCAGCTGCACATCCTGGGCAAGCGCCTCGAGCACAACCGTTACGCCGCGCGCGCGCACTCGTCGAACATCCTGGCGCACATTCTGCAGACGCTCGAAGAGGGAGCGACAGGCCACGCCGTGGCCGGCACGCGCGTGCCGCCCGGCGCGCGATTCGTCTTTTTCTCCGGACACGACACGCAGCTCGCGGAGTTCTCCGCCCTCCTGCGGCTATCGTGGCTGATCGAGGGCGATCAGCTCGACGATACGCCGCCGGGCAGCGCGCTGATCTTCGAGCTGCACCGCCCGTCGAGCGGCGCCGCGTACGTGCGCGCGTACTTCGTCGCGCAAACGCTCGACGCGATGCACGCCGGCCAGGGCGAGAATCCGGTTCGCGTGCCGGTCTACGTTCCGGGCTGCCCGAGCCTCGACTGTCCGTTCGCGAAGTTCTCGACGGCGGTGAAATCCGCAATCGACCCGCGCTTCGTCACGAAGTGGTGACGGCCGCTTCCATGGCTTGGTAGGCTTTGCTCGTCAGCGCGTGATCGATGACGCCGGCGATGAAGCGCGAAGCGTCGCGCACCTTCGCGATGTCGACCCCGGTCTCGATGCCCATCTGATGGAGGAGATAGAGCACGTCTTCGGTGCCGACGTTGCCGGTTGCGCCCGGAGCGTAGGGGCAGCCGCCGAGGCCGCCCGATGAGGAATCGAATTTCGCGACGCCCTGCTGCAGGCCGGCGTAGACGTTGGCGAGCGCCGTGCCGCGCGTGTCGTGGAAGTGCAGCGCGATGCGATCGAGCGGGATGCGACTCGCCAGCAGCGGGACCAGCGCCTCCACTTGGCTCGGCACGCCGACGCCGATCGTGTCGCCGATCGAGAGCTCGTCGCAGCCGAGTTCCATTAGCTTCACGCTCACGTCGAGCACCATCTCCGGCGTGACCGTGTCGCCGAAGGGCGAGCCGAACGCCGTCGAGACGTAGCCGCGCACCCACACGCCGTCCTTCTTCGCCGCGCTCACCACGTCGCGAAACGCGTCCAGCGACGCGTCGATCGTCATGTTGATGTTGCGCTTCGTGAAATTCTCAGAGGCGGCAGTGAAGACCGCGATCGCGTCGGCGCCCACCGCACGTGCGCGTTCGTAGCCCTTGACGTTCGGAACGAGCACCGGATAGCGCACGCCCGGCACCTTGCGGATCCGCGAGAACACGTCCGCTGCGTCCGCGAGCTGCGGGATCGCTTTCGGGCTGACGAACGACGTGGCCTCGACCCAGCGCAGCCCGGTCTCGGAGAGCAGGTCGATGTAGCGCACCTTGTCGTCGGTCGAGATGCGCGCGCTCTCGTTTTGCAAGCCGTCGCGCGCGCCCATCTCGAAGATGGTGACGCGTCTTGGCAGTGTCACTCTTCGACGGAGCCTGTCCCGAGCGTGGTCGAAGGAGCCTGTCCTGAGCGAGCGGAGCGAGTCGAAGGGCTCAGGGTGACAACGGGGGCGCCGGCAGCGACGATTTGGCCTTCTTTCACCATTACGGACTTCACAACCGCGGCGGCCGGGGCTTCGATGCGGTGCTCCATCTTCATCGCCTCGAGCACGACGAGCAGCGCGTGTTCGTCCACCCTGTCGCCCTCGCGCACCGCGACCTTGACGATCTTGCCCGGCATCGGCGCGGCCACGTGCGCGCCGGCGACCGCGGCGTGACCACCGCCGGCGCCGTCCGACGCGGGCGGCGGCGCAAACGTAAACGGCCACGCGCATCCGTCGAGATGCACGGTGAAACGATCGCCCGCGTAGGTGACCGCGCCGGCCATCGCGTTGCCGTTGAAGTGCGCCTGAACGACGCTGCCGCGGCGCGCGACCTGCAGCTCGCCGCTGCGATCGCCCGAGATGCGCCACACGCCAGGACGGTCCGTCGCGTCCGCGGCCAGCTCGGTCGCGCCGCCGGCGTGTTCCAGACGCAGCGGTATCCCGGCCTGCGCGAGGCGCCACGGTGCGCGGCCGTCGAGCAGCAGCGCGCCCGCGCAGAGGAGCAGCGCCGCGTCGGGCGGAGCGGTCTGCGAGAAGATCGATTCGTCCAGCCGCTCGTCGAGAAAGCGCGTGGTGGTCTCGCCGGCACGAAACGCGGCGTCGCGCGCGATCCAGAGCAGCAGCGGCAGATTCGTCGCGACGCCGTCGACGGAGCACTCCACGAGCGCCCGCTCCAGTCGCGCGATCGCCGCGGCGCGATCGTCGCCGAACGCGATCAGCTTCGCGAGCATCGGATCGTAGTAGTGCGTCACGTCGCTGCCCGCGGCGATGCCCGCATCCACGCGCACGCCGGGTCCTTCGGGCGGCGACCAGTGCTCGATCGTGCCGGTAGAAGGCAGCAAGTCGTTGGCAGGATCTTCGGCGTAGAGCCGCGCCTCGATGGCCCAGCCGCGTGGGCGCACGCCGGGCTGCGCGAAGGTCAGCCGCTCTCCGCTCGCGATGCGCAGCTGCCAGTGCACGAGGTCGACGCCGTACACGATCTCGGTGACCGGATGCTCGACTTGCAGGCGCGCGTTCATCTCGAGAAAGTAATACGCGCGGTCGCTGTCGAGCATGAACTCGCACGTTCCCGCGTTCACGTAGCCGACCGATTCCGCGGCGCGGACCGCGGCCGCGCCCATCTCGGCACGCAGCGCCGGCGTCAGCGCGACCGACGGCGCCTCCTCGACGACCTTCTGGTGACGCCGCTGGATCGAGCACTCGCGCTCGCCGAGGTGGATCGTCGCACCGTGCGCGTCGGCGAGAATCTGGAACTCGATGTGCCGCGGGCTGCGCAGATAGCGCTCGAGCAGCACCGCATCGTCGCCGAACGCCGCGAACGCCTCGCGCTTCGCGGCTTCGAGCGCTTCGGCGAAGCGGCCAACGGATTCGACGATCCGCATCCCGCGGCCGCCGCCTCCGGCGCTGGCCTTGATCAGCAGCGGAAAGCCGACGCGCTCCGCCTGCTCCTCCAGCACGGACGCCGACTGGTCGTCACCGTCGTACCCTGGGACGGTCGGCACGCCGAACTCGCGCACGCGGCGCTTCGCCTCGATCTTGCTCCCCATCGCGGCCATCGCCTCGGGCGTCGGACCGACGAACACGATGCCTGCGTCGCACACGGCTCGCGCGAACGCCGCACGCTCGGAGAGGAAGCCGTATCCCGGATGCAGCGCGTCGGCCTTCATCGCGTGGGCCGCGTCGACGATCGCGCCGGCGTTGAGGTAGGACTCCGCGGCTGCCGCCGCCCCCACGCACCGCGCGTCGTCCATGAACTGCAGGTGGTACGCGCCGGCATCGGCTTGCGAATAGATTCCGAGCGGAACGACGCCCATCTCGCGCGCCGCTCGCGCCACGCGGACGGCGATCTCGCCGCGATTGGCAATCAGGAGCCGCTTAATCACCGGCAAACGAGGCGCGCCGCCGGTCGAGGAAGGCGTGCAGCCCTTCCTGCCCCTCGGGGCTGACGCGCTGCTGCGCGATAGCGCGCGTCGTGATCGCGCGCGAGTCGTCATAGCCGTTGTCGAGCACGCGGTGTACGAGCAGCTTGGCGGCGGCGACGGCGGACGGCCCCGCAGTCCGCAGCTCGGCCAGACATCGGTCCGCCGCCTCGTCCAGCGCGTCGGCGGGCACGACCTCGTGAACGAGGGCGATCGACTGCGCGCGGCGCGCGTCGAAACGCTCTCCCGTAAGGAAGAGCGCGCGAGCGTGCGACGCGCCGATCTTGGCGAGCACGAACGGCGAGATCACCGCAGGGATGATGCCGAGCTTCACCTCGGTGAATCCGAAGATCGCTTCCTCGGCCGCGATCGCGATGTCACAGACCGCTGCGAGACCCGCGCCCCCGCCCAGCGCGGCGCCGTGGATGCGGGCCACGACGGGCTTAGGGCAGTTGTCGATCGCTCGGAACATGTCGCTCATCCGCTCGGCGTCGCCCAGGTTCGCGTCGTACTCCAGATCGAGCGACGCACGCATCCACTTGATGTCGGCGCCGCCGCAAAAGACCGGCCCCTCGCCGGCAAGGACGACGGCGCGGATTGCGTCCGAGGCGGTGACCTCCGTGAAGGTCTCGTAGAGCTGCGCGATCAGCTCGGCGTTGAAAGCGTTGCGCACTTCGGGCCGGGCGAGCGTAACGCGGGCGATTCCGTCGGCGACGTCCAGCTTGATCTCTGCCATGCGGCCTGGAGGGTTCGCGGCCTCATCCGAACGGGCCTCGCCTGCGTTATACTGTGACGATGAAGGACGCCGCACGGCCCGCGATCTATCGCTACGCGTTCCTGACGCGCGCGAGCCACTGGCTGTGGGTGCTCGCGTTCTTCGTGCTCGTCGGGAGCGGGCTGCAGATCTTCAACGCGTCGCCGAATCTGGACGCCTCGGACAAGAGCGATCCGCATCGGCGCGTGCTCGCGATCGGGTCGCCGGCTGATGGGGTAGGCACGACGACGATCTTCGGACGGACGTTCGTCACCACGGGTTGGCTCGGCTGGACGAACGACGGGATGGGGTCGCGCGGCGCGCACGCGTTTTCCGCTACGATCACGATTCCCGGGTACCAAGACCTCGCGGGCGGGCGCCGATGGCATCTCTTTTTCGCGTGGATCGCGGCGCTGTGCTGGCTCGCATGGCTGGTGTCAGCCGCGATCAAGGGCAGCCTCCGCGAGATGATCTTGCTCCCGAGCGACTTGCCCAAGCTGTGGCCGATGCAGGCATACTACCTGAAGCTGCGCAAGACGCCGCCGCCGCACGGCGTCTACAATCCGCTGCAGAAGGCGGCGTACACGGCGGTGCTTTTCGTCATCGCGCCGCTCGTCGTCGTCACCGGACTCGCGCTCTCGCCCGGCATCGACGCAATCGCGAATCCGCTGACCGTCGCATTCGGCGGGCGGCAGTTCGCGCGGCTCTGGCACTTCGTGGGCATGCTGGTCCTGCTGGCGTTCTTCGCCGTCCACACGTTCCAGGTCGCAACACAAGGTTTCTTCAACCAGATGCGGTCGATGATCAGCGGCTGGTATCAACCCGAATGAGACGGCGACTCTTCATCGCTTCGAGTATCTCGGCGATGGCCGGGTGCGGTCCCCTCAGCTCCGGCCTCAGCCAAAACGGCGCGTTCATGAAGGCTCTCGGCTCGGTCGAGGGCCTAAACCATCGTTTGATCGGGACGCGCGGCCTCGCGCGCGAATACTCGGAGCGCGACGTCGATCGCGTCTTTCGCGTGAACGGATTCGCCACGCCCGCGGACGCGCACTACGCGAGCCTGCTGGCCGACGGCTTCGCTTCGTACCGTCTCGTCGTCGGCGGCGCTGTGGTGCACCCCCAGGCGTTCACGCTCGCGCAGCTGGAGCGCATGCCGCAGCAGACGCAGATCACCCGCCACGACTGCGTCGAGGGATGGAGCGCGATCGGGAAGTGGAGCGGCGTTCGCCTCGCCGACCTGCTCGACGCCGTGGGGACGCTTGCAGACGCGCGGTTCGCCCTGTTTCGCTGCATGGACAACGACGGCGCCGGCAATCTCTATTACGAGAGCCTCGACATACACCAAGCGCGCCATCCGCAGGCGCTGCTCGCCCTGCGTCTCAACGGCGCGCCGCTCGATCCGGATCATGGAGCCCCGGTGCGGCTGCGCGTGCCGACTCAGCTGGGTTATAAGAGCGCGAAGTGGATCGTCCGCATCGAGGTGGTCGGGAGCTTCGCGCGGATCGCCGGCGGCCGGGGCGGCTACTGGGAAGATCAGGGGTACGAATGGTACGCGGGCATCTGACCGATCGCCGTCACGGCCGCGCGGGCTGGCGCGTTACGCTACTGTCATGACCAGGGGCGCGCTGGTCACCGCTGCTCTAGCTCTCCTATTGGGGAGTTCCGCGGTCGACCTGCGCGTCTCTTTGCGTTCTACGGCGGCCGCATATCAGGCGAACATCGACAAGATCGGCCCGATCGCGGGTCGCGACACCACGTACGACTACTACGAGCGCCTCATCGAGGACGGCGATCTGCTCGACGGTCCCAGCGTTCCGCAGGGTTATTCTGCCGCGCAGTGGTCGCAGACGGTCGCACGGTTAGCGACGCTCGATCTCAGCCTCGCCACCCAGCTGCTCCACGGCGCCTACGACTCCATGAGCGCGATTCGCGGACTCGGCGAGACGTTCGTGCGCTCGTCGCAGGACGGAACGATGCAGCCGGTCGCGGTCTACGTACCGTCGAGCTACTCACCGGCGCATCCCGCTCCGCTCGTCGTGCTGCTGCACGGCCGGCCGCAGTCTGAGACTCAGCTGCTCGCGCCGCTGTACGTCGCCGAGCTCGCCGAGCAGAGCGGCGCGATCGTCGTCGCGCCGTGGGGCCGCGGCTACTACGACTTTCACGGATCCGCCGCCGACGTCTACGACGCGTTCAGTGCGGCCACGCAAGCTTTCGCCACCGATCCGCGCAGGCGATATCTGGCCGGCTACTCGATGGGCGGTTTCGCGGTGTTCGAGGTGGCGCCGGTTCATCCGCAAGCCTGGTCGGCGGTCATGTGCATAGCCGGCGCGCTCTTGGGATCCGATTCGCAGCGCATCGTCACTCTGATGCGGCGAACGCCGTTCTACGTGCTCACCGGCAGCGCCGACGACAGCATCCCCACGCAGTACCCCACGGCGACCGCCGCGTTTCTGCAATCGGCCGGCATGGACGTATCGTTCTATTCGCAGCCCGGCGGAATCCACCGGCTCGTAACTCTGCTGCCGATCCTGACGCTGGCATGGAACGACATGCTGCACGGCGTCGTGCGCGCACCATCGCAGGGTCTGGGCAACATCGCGTTGCCTACCATGATACCGACAAGCAATTTCAAGCCGTAGCTCGAACGAGCCGCCGCATGGGCGAATTACAGCGCGCGATCGTTGCAGCGATCGCTGCCGCGCTCGTCTGCGGTCCTTCGACTGCGCTCAGGACAGGCTCCGTCGAAGGGCCCGCGAACGGGCCGATGGTGCCGAGACCGCCCGGGACGATCGTGCAGAGCGTTTTCGTGCATTTCAACGGCGTCGCGTCCAACGCGCAGTGGCGCGGCGTCGCGAGCAGGCAGCATCTGGGCTCGTCGAACGGGCGTCAGTTCTACCAGTGGTATCTGACCTTCTACGGCTCGCGGCAGCAGGCGTACCGAATGCGCTATCAGTCACCGACCAATGGCGGCCCGCTCGCACGCATCGTCAAGGGCAGCGGGACGGACATGTGGTTCCCGGTGCAGGAGCTGCGCATCGTCGGAGCCGCTGCGCTCACGCGCGATGGTGCGCAGCAGCTCGTCGTTCAGTCGCACGAGATGGCGGCGGATTGCGGATCGGCGACGGTAGCGGTGTTCGGCGGCGGCGCGGGTGCGAGTGTGATCCCGGTAGTCTCCGTCGCGAATCCACGCGAGCTGACGGCCACGATCGCGCCGGACAAGGAGTCCATCGTCCTGCACGGCCCTTACTTCGCTTCCAAAGCGGCGCTGTGCTGCCCGACCAAGGCCGGCGCGAGCGCTGCGCTGCGCTATCGGAGAGGCCAATGGATCGAGTCGCCGAATTACTACAAGCTCTACGTCGGGCACTTGCCGCCGGAATAACGGTCACGGCCGCGCTTGCCGGCGCCGCGGCGGCGCTCGTCGGCACGCCCTAGCTTCACATCCGGAAGACGCCGAACTGCGTGCGCGGCTGCGGCGCATGCGCGGCCGCATCCAGGCCGATGGCGATGACGCGGCGCGTGTCGAGCGGATCGATGATGCCGTCGTCCCAGAGCCGCGCCGTCGAGTAGTACGGGCTGCCTTCGTGCTCGTACTTCTCGAGAATCGGCGCCTCGAA
Source organism: Vulcanimicrobiota bacterium (assembly GCA_963752825.1). Lineage (GTDB taxonomy): Bacteria > Vulcanimicrobiota > Vulcanimicrobiia > Vulcanimicrobiales > Vulcanimicrobiaceae > Cybelea. The sequence continues at coordinate 21,740 of CAVVZF010000002.1, forward strand.
GGCCGCCTTCTCCTCGGGCGTCATCTCGCCCCGGACGGTCGACAGCACGCTGGCCGCCTGCGCGCCGCCCATCACGCTGATGCGCGCGTTGGGCCACATCCAGAGCTGACGCGGCGCATAGGCGCGGCCGCACATACCGTAGTTGCCGGCGCCGAAGCTGCCGCCGATCACGACGGTGAACTTCGGGACTTCGGCGCACGCGACGGCCATCACGAGCTTCGCTCCGTCCTTGGCGATGCCGCGGTTTTCGTACTCCTTGCCGACCATGAATCCGGTGATGTTCTGCAGGAAGAGCAGCGGCGTGCCGCGCTGCGCGCAGAGCTCGATGAAGTGCGTGCCCTTGAGCGCGCTCTCGCTGAAAAGGATGCCGTTGTTCGCGAGGATTCCGATGGGATGCCCCTCGATCCGCGCGAAGCCGCACACCAGCGTCGTGCCGTAGCGCGCCTTGAACTCGTGGAACTCCGACGCATCGACGAGGCGCGCGACGACCTCGCGCACGTCGTATCCCGTGCGGCTGTCCGCCGGGATGATGCCGTAGATGTCGTGCGGATCGTACTTGGGCGGCTGCGCTTCGATGCGATCCCACTGGCGGGGAAGCTCGAGGTGCAGGTTGCGTACGATCTCGCGGATCATCGCCAGCGCCTGAGCTTCGTCGTTGGCGAAGTGATCCGCGACGCCCGATATCCGCGTATGGACGTCGGCGCCGCCCAGCTCTTCGGCCGTCACCTCTTCGCCGGTCGCCGCCTTGACGAGCGGCGGGCCGCCGAGAAAGATCGTGCCGCGCCCCTTCACGATCACCGTCTCGTCGCTCATCGCCGGGACGTACGCTCCGCCCGCCGTGCACGAACCCATGACGGCGGCGATCTGCGCGATGCGCTTGCTCGACATGCGGGCCTGATTGTAAAAGATGCGCCCGAAGTGGTCGCGGTCCGGGAAGACGTCGGCCTGCAGCGGCAAGAATGCGCCGCCCGAATCGACGAGATAGATGCACGGCAGGTGATTCTGCTCGGCGATCTCCTGCGCGCGAAGGTGTTTCTTGACCGTCATCGGGTAGTACGTGCCGCCCTTCACCGTCGCGTCGTTCGCAACGACCGCGCAGTGTTGCGTCTCGACCATGCCGATGCCGGTGAGGATCCCCGCGGACGGCGAGTCGTTGCGGTACATATCGAACGCGGCCAGCGGCGAGAGCTCCAGAAAATCGGAGCCCGGATCGATCAAGCGCTCGACGCGCTCGCGAGCCGGGAGCTTCTTGCGGGCGCGGTGCTTCTCGACCGCCTCCGGACCGCCGCCGGCGCGCACCCCGACCAGCCGCTCGCGCAGCTCGGCGACGAGGCCGTCCATGCGCAGAACATTGTTGCGAAATTGGTCGGAATTCCGATCGAGTCGCGATTCCAAAACGGCCATCGCCGCTGGCCATTCGGCGCCCCGCGCTTAGAGCCCGGTTAGACCCGCGCGAAAGCGCGAGGGCGGTCCGGGGGCCGGCGCGTAGTCAGCAGCAATGGCCGCCCAGACTCAGATCGACGTCGGCGGCATCCTGCGCCCGCAGGGTCGCCCCGATTTCAGCACGGCGTTGCAGCCGCACCCCGGAACGCTCGGCAGGCGCGCGGCCGCGCATTTGCTGCGCCGCGCCGGCTTCGGCGGCACGCCCGACGAGATCGCGCGCTACGCCGCGATGCGCGCCCCCGACGCCGCGGCGTCGCTGCTGGACTTGCCGTCCGCCGCCTCAATAACGCCCCCATCCGAGCTCGACAACGCCTCGCAGCCCTTCGCCATGAGCGACTCGATGGATCGCGCGATGATCCGCCGCGAGCGCCGCCGCGCGGCCCAGGAGGAGATCGTCGCGCTGCAAGTCTGGTGGCTGAACCGGATGCTCTCGGCGTCCCCGCTGCAGGAGAAGATGACGCTGTACTTCCACGGTCACTTCACCTCGCGCGGGACGCCGCGTTTTCCGTGGATCACGTACAATCAGAACGCGCTGTTCCGGAAGTCCGCGCTCGGCAACCTTCGCGACCTGACGAAAGACGTATCCAAGGACGCAGCGATGCTGATTTATCTCAACGGTAACCAGAACGTCGCGGCGCATCCGAACGAGAACTACGCGCGCGAACTGATGGAGCTCTTCGCGCTGGGCGTCGATCACTACACGGAGAACGACGTGCGCGAATCGGCCCGCGCCTGGACGGGCTGGCGCGTCGTCAACCGCACGGATACCGTCAGCTTCGACGCCGGCCTGCACGACTCGGGAAGCAAGACGTTTCTCGGCCGAACCGGAAACTTCGACGGCGACGACATCGTCGACATCATCTTCGCGCAGCCGCAGTGCGCGCACTTCTTCGCCGCGAGCCTGCTCAACTGGTTCGTCTACAATAACCCGGAGCCGCAGCTCGTGGATTCCGTCGCGGCGCTGCTGCGCAAGCACGACTACGAGCTCGCGCCCGTCGTCGGCACGATCCTGAGTAGCAATGTGTTCTACAGCGCGCGCGCCTACCGCGCTCTCGTCAAGAGCCCAGTCGAATTCGTCGTGGGCACGTACAAGGCGCTCGGCCTCAAGGAGGTCGACGACACGGCGCTGCCGGCGCTCCAGCAGATGGGGCAGCGGCTCTTCTTTCCGCCGAACGTGGCGGGCTGGCCCGGCGGCCAGAACTGGCTCACCAGCGGCACGATGCTCGCTCGCCAGAATTTCCTGGTCCGTCTGCTCGGGTCGCAGACGCTGACGGACTCGTCGTGGCTGCACGGCCTGCCGCTGCAGCCGGCGAGCGCGTCGCGCGCCCTCGCGGATACGATTTTGCAAGGCGACGTCGCGCCCGCGTCGCTGTTCGAGCTCGAAAGCTACTTGGGTGGAGCGGGGAGCGCGGCGCTGCCGTCCCTCTCCGTGGAGAACTACGGTCAACGCGTCGCCGGCGCGGCGTATCTCGCGATGGCCACACCTGCGTATCAGCTAAACTAATGCAACGCCGTAACTTTTTGCTTGGAACCGCCTCGGGCTTGGCGATCGTCGCCAACCCCGAGCACGTGTTCGCGAAGGCGCTCGCTCAGGCGCCGCTGCCGGGTCTGCCGGGGGGTCAGGATCGCTGCCTCGTCATCGTCAACCTGGCGGGCGGCAACGACGGACTGAACTGCGTCGTGCCGCACGGCGACGAACAATACTACCGCGCCCGTCCGGGGCTGGCGATCGCGCGCAACGACGTCTTGGCGATCGATGCGAACGTCGGGCTAAATCCGGGGATGCGCTCGCTCAAGGCGCTGTACGACAAGGGTATGGTCGCGATCGTGCAGGGCGTGGGCTATCCCAACCCGGATCACTCGCACTTCCGCTCGACCGAGATCTGGCAGACCGCGGCGCCCGACCGCTACGAGCACACCGGCTGGCTGGGGCGTTACTTCGACGAGGCGTCGCTGTCGCGAGAGAATCTGTTCAAGGGCGTCGCCGTGTCGCAGGTGCTGCCCGAGCTCCTCGTTTCCGATCACACCGACATTCCGGCCATACCGGCGCTCGCGCAGTACACGCTGGTAGCCGATCGCAACGCCGTCGCCGGCAAGGCGTTCTGGACCGAGGCGCGCGACCGGCGCCTCCCGTTCGAGTCGCCGTATCTCGCGCACGTCATGGAGATCGAGGGGAACGCGCAGCGCAGCTCGGAGGAGCTGCCGCGGCTCGTCGCCGGCTACACGACCAAGGCCGCGTATCCGGCCACCCCGCTGGGACGCAGCCTGGCGCTCGCGGCGCAGATCGTCGGAAGCAACCTGGGAACGAAGGCCATCTACGTCGAGCACGGGTCGTTCGACACGCACGTCAGCCAGGTCGCCACGCAGAACCGGCTGCTGGCGCAGTTTTCCGACGCGGTCGGCGCGTTCTACGAAGATCTCGCCGCGCACGGCAACGGCCGGCGCGTGCTGACGCTCACGTTCAGCGAGTTCGGCCGGCGCATCGAGGAGAACGGCAGCCGCGGCACCGATCACGGCGAGGCCTCGCCGCTGTTTCTGATCGGCGGCGGCGTCAGGGGCGGCCTGTACGGAGCGCTCCCCGACCTGAGCTCAACCGACATGGGCAACCTCCGCTACACGGTCGACTTCCGCAGCGTGTATGCGACGGTGCTCGAGCGCTGGCTCGGACGTCCGTCGACGACGGTGCTGGGCGGCACGTTTCAAAAGCTGCCCGTGCTTGCCTAGCTCGATACTCTTTCTCGGGAGCGGCGGCGCCCGTTTCGTCGTGGCGCGGCAGCTGCGCGCGTCCGGCGGGATGTGGATGCGGTTCGGCGACACGCAGATCCACGTCGATCCGGGTCCCGGCGCGCTGGTGCGGGCGCTCAGCCACGTGCCGCCCTGCAATCCGCGCGAGCTCGAGGCGATCGTGCTCTCGCACAAGCATCTCGATCACTCCAGCGACGTCAACGCGCTGATCGAGGCGATGACGTCGGGAGGCTTTCGCCGTCGCGGCGCCATCCTGGCGCCCGCCGACGCCTTCGAGAGCGAGCCCGTCGTGCTGCCCTACGCGCGGCGTTTCGTCGAGCGGATCGAGTATCTCGAGCCGAGCAGCGGACCCTATCGAATCGGGGGCGCGGAGCTGTACACGTCGATGCGCCACGTGCACTCCGTGCGGACGCACGGCCTGCACTTCGTCCACGACGGTCTATGCGTCTCGTATCTGCCGTGCGGACGGTATTTCGACGGTCTCGCCGCCGACTACGCGAGCCGGCGGCCGGATGTGCTGATCGTCAACGTGCTGCGCTACCGGGACGAGATGAACGTCGACCATCTCACGTGGCCGCACGCGCGCCAAGTCGTGGCCGACGTGCGCCCCAAGGTCGCGATCTTTCAACACTTCGGCACGAAGATGCTCGAGGCGGATCCTCCCAAGCTCGCGCAACGGCTCGAGGATGAGCTCGGGCTGCGCGCGATCGCCGCCTACGACGGGCTTACGGTCGACGTGGAAACGGAGGTCGCGGCGGCTGCCGTAACCGGTTGAAGCGCTGGAACGGCTGCTCGTGGGGCGGGGGCGCGGCGGTGCTCGGAGTGCGCGTCGTCGGGAGGCGCGTGCTGCCGCTGAGCTGCTCGCGCACGTGCGGGTGCTCGTTCATCGATCCGCTGTAGAGATAGACCGAGCCATTTTTCGACGTCGCAGTGACGACGGGTCCGCCGCCTTCGACGGTCGCCTGTTTCGTCGTAGGGTTGCCCTGCACGTGCGCCTCGGCGTGGAAGCTCGAGACGACGTGACCGGACCCGCTGTGCGCGCCGATTTGGGCGCCGCCGCGCACGCCGAGCGCGACGTTTCCGTGCTCGGACTCGAAGCGCGCGAGGCCCGGCTGAAAGTGTCCGTTATCGTAGACGATCGAGCCGTAGGTGCTGGTGGCCTGAATCTGATGCGACGTGCATCCCGTAAAGAACATGTTGCCGCTCGCGGTGCGCACGCGCAGCCGGTCGAACGACGAGTTGGTAACGACGACCTTGCCGCGCAGCGACTCGACGAAGGCGGTGCCCCCCACGTCGTTGAGGTCGATGCCCGCCATGCGAGTGTGCGCGACGAAGATACCGTGGTAGCCGGATAGCGTCAGGTGGCCCGCGCGGACGTGGGCAATTACCATGCCGGTGTCGCGCGGGATCGTGATGGTCACGTTGCCCGCTCCGCGCGCGACGATCGCATCGTGCTGCGTGCCGGGGATGTCGGGCAGCACGAACGTCTCGGCCGGCAGCGTCACGGGCCCGTGCTCCGTCTGGATCTGCTCGGACGAGATCTGAACCTGCTTCGGCTCCTGGACCTGCGAGGGCGGAAGATGCTGCACCGCCAGCGGCTGATCCGATTGAATTTGCACCTGCGGGCGATCCCAGGTCTGAACCGTCAGGTTGCCGCGATTGAGGCGCACGTTGAGCACCGCGGAAGGGCCAACGTCGTACTGCTCGTCGGCACGTGCGGGCGCCGTGAGAACCAGACAAGACAGCGCGGCGAGGGCCATCGCGACGGCACCTCGACTCAGCATTTTGCGCACGCAACGATTGTATCGAGAGTGCGGCGCACCCAACATGAAAGCTAGGTGAACGGAGGCTGGATGCGCGGTAAGAGGACGCGAAAACGCGCGCCCCCGCCGGGTGCGTTGCGGACGGTCGCCTCGCCGCCGTGCACTCTAGCAATCGAGCGCACGATCGCTAAGCCCAGCCCCGTCCCGGGAACGTCGCGCGAGCGCGCCTTGTCGGCGCGGTAGAACCGCTCGAAGACATTCGAGAGCTCCGGCTCCGGGATTCCCGGACCGGTGTCGGTCACGTCGACCCAGGCGGATTCCCGATTTTCTCCGACGGCGACCTCGACGCGGCCGCGCTCGCTGAATTTGATCGCGTTATCCACTAGGTTCGCGACCAGCTGACGCAGCAGGCCTGCGTCCGCGTAGACGATTGGCGTTCCGGCGTGGCTGAACCGCAGCGCGATCCCCTTCTCGGTGGCGCGCGGCGCGGCGTTCTGCGTTACCTCGCTCACGATCTGGGCTAGCGAGAGGGGCTCCTTTGGAATCTCGTCGCCGCGGTCGGCCTTCGCAAGCGTCAGCATGCCGTTGACCATGACCGCGAGATCGCCGCTCTCGCGCACGATCGTCTCCAGGCTCTCGCGCCGGATCGCCTGGTCCCGGTCGCCCCAGCGCAGCAGCATTTGCGCGTTGGCGTTAATCGACGTAAGCGGAGTCTTGAGCTCGTGCGACGCGTCGGAGATGAACTGACGCTCGCGCGCGAACGCCTCGCCCAGTCGCGCCAGCAAGTCGCTGAAGCTGCGGGCCAGCCGCCCAACCTCGTCGCGGCCAAACCGGCGCGCGCGTCCGTCGAGCACTCCCTTTCCGGCGGTGATCCCGAGACGATCGGAGCCGATCTCGCGCATCTCACGCGAGAGCTCGTTGATCGGCGTCGTCGCCTGCGACGCGAAGACGATCGAGAGCACGACGACCGCCGCCGCCGTGGCCGCCAGCACGATCGCGATCGCCTCGCGAGCGCGCGCGAAGGTGCGCTGCAGCGTGTCGAGCGGCTCGGCGACGTGGATGATCGCCGCGCTCGCCCCCGCCCGCAGATAGCGGTCCTCGACCAAGAACGATCGCGCGCCGAGCGTTACCTCCCGAAACGCGACGTCGTGTGACGGGGAGAGCTTTGGATTCGACGGTATCGTCAGCGACCCGAGGTTGGCCGTCTTCGCCAGCGGATAACCGTTGCTCGAGTCGACCTGCACGTAGCTGTTGGCGGAGTTCCACGTCGTCAGATTGCTGCTGTTGAACAGAAACTGCAGCGTGCCGGACGACGAATCCTCGAGAGAAAACGGCGTCGTGGTCTGCTGCGCGAACTGCACGATCGCCTTCATCGTGGCGTTGACGCTGGTCGCCGCCTGATCGTACAGGATCTGCTGAAACCGCCAGACGATGATGCCGCTCATCGCGGTCATCGCGACGATCAGCAATGCGGAATAGCCCAAGGCTATTTTCCACTTCAGGGACAAACGAGCTCTAGTCCTTTATCGTGTATCCGACGCCTCGTACCGTGGTAATCAGTTTGTCGTCGAAGCCGTCGTCGATCTTTCCGCGCAGATAGCGGATGTAGACGTCGATGAGGTTTGAGTCGCCGAGAAAATCGCTGCCCCAGACGCCGTTGAAGAGCTCGTCGCGGGTGTGGACTTTGTTGCGGTGCAAGAGCAGATATTCGAGCAGCGCGTACTCTTTGGCGGTCAAGGAGATGGATTTTCCACCGCGGTGCACCTCGTGGCGGTCGCGGTCCATCACGACGTCGCGATACTCGATCAGGTTGCCCTGCGGCGTGCGCTCGCGCAGGCGAGCGCGGATCCGCGCGAGCAGCTCTTCGGTGGAGAACGGCTTGGTGATGTAGTCGTCCGCACCGACGTCGAGTCCGGTGACGCGATCCGGCACGCGATCGCGCGCGGTGAGCATGATGATCGGCACCCGGCTCTTGGCGCGAATGCGCTTGCAGACTTCGATGCCGTCCATGCGCGGCAGCATCAGGTCCAGAATGACGAGGTCGGGTTCCTTAAGTGCCTTCTCGAGGCCGGACAGGCCGTCGCGGGCTACCTCGACCTCGTACCGCTCGTGCTCGAGCTCGAGCTGCAGGACTCGGCTGATCGCCGCGTCGTCCTCGACGACCAGTATCCTATATTGGCGCCGCTCCGGCGCTTGCCGTTTCTCCATGCAGAGGGATTATCGGCTGGCCCTCCGTTCGGACCTGTGCGGTGCCGTCACGAGGGGTTGGGATCCGGTGAAAAGTGAGAGCCATAGCGCGGTCGCCGCACCAGCGGCGAGCCACGCCAGCGTAGCAGGGTTCGACAATGTGCTCGATAGGAAGGCGCCGATCGTCTCGAGGGTCTGGACGAAGAGCGTCCCGCCGCCCAGGGCCAGCAGAACGAACAGCCAGACGCCGATCGCCCCGACCGCGCCAAGTAGCGCGAGCTCAACGACCGAGAAGGCCGGGCGAGGGCGGTAGGCCGTCGCCAGCAGGATCGAGGCCCGCAGTCCGGCGGGCGGCTCCTCCAGGGGTAGCGCGAAGATCGCCTGTTCGAGGGCGTTGTCGTCCATGTTCATGATTCCGTTACCTCCATTTCGCCCAGAAGCCTGCGGAGCTGCTCCTTCGCGCGAAACAAGTGCGTCTTCACCGTACCCATCGGCAGGCCGAGGACGCTTGCGATCTCGTCGTACTGTTTGCCCTGGAGATGGAAGAGTGTGATGACCGTTCGATACTTCTCGGGGAGCGCGTCGATCGCGGCGCGCAGCCGAGCGGCTTGGTCGAGGGCGATCGCCTGCTGTTCGGGCCCCGGCGCGGGGTCGGCGCGTTCCGGCAGCTCCTCGCTCGCATAGCGCTTGCGCCGGTTGAGCCGGTCGCAACAGGCGTGATACGCGATCGCGAAGATCCAGGTCGAGAATTTCGACCCGGGCTTGAACGTCCGCAGGCTGCGAAAGGCCTTGAAAAACGCCTCTTGCGTCGCATCGCGGGCCTCCTCGACGTCGTGCAGCGTCCGGTAGCCCAGGTGGTAGACGGCACGGTCGTACCGCTCCACGAGCGTCGCGAACGCCTCCGGGTTGCCCGCAAGCGTCATCGCGACCAGGTTGCCGTCCTCTGGCTCCGCGTTCACCCGTGGGGGCGGCGTCCTTCCACGGAGTTTATCCCGAACCGAGTCGAGGGGCTCGGGACAGGCTGCCAAAGCTGCCGACACGCCTTCCGTACGCGCGACGCGCGCGATTTGTTTCGGGCGCGGCCGCCGGCTCCGTCTCGAAACAAGCCGGTCGCCGCGGCGTAACTAGGGCAGGAAATCTCACGGAGGAACGACCCAGCCATGACAACCATCCCCAAAAAGACCCTTCCCGGCGGCAGCCGGCCGGAGAGCGCTCCGCCGACGCTGCCGACCGATAGATGGGACTCCGCGCAGTCCCTGCGCGCCACCTTCGACGGCTGGGGGCCGCGGCTCTAAATGTCGCGCGCCTCGGTCGTCGGGATGCTGATCGCCGCCGAAGTCCTGATCGTCGGCATGGCCGTCTACGCGGTCGGCGGCGGCGGCACGACGTTCGCGTCGGGTATGCATCACGTCGACTTCACGCCCGTAACGCAGGCGCCGATCGCCGCCGGCGACGCGCCGCACGTCGTGATCGACGACGCGCAGTCGCGAGTCGGCGTGACGATTTCGAACGACGGGCTCGTCCACGTGCGTGACCTCACCGAGATGCGCGGAGCCGTCTTTTCCAGCGCGGCGTATCCGCAGCTGCACGTCACGCGCACGAGTGACGGCGTGCGCATCGAGCGTCCGGGCTCGGGTCGCTTGTCCATCGCCATCTTCGGTTTTAGCAACGAACGTATCGCCGTCGAGGTGCCGTCGGGCGCGCGCGTCGAGATCGCGCGCTGCTCGGGTGCCGACGTCAGCGGCGTGACGGGCGGCGTGAGCGTGCGGTCGCAGGACGGCCACGTCACGCTGGCCGATCTGGAGGGCAGCGTGGACGCCCACAGCAGCGACGGCTACGTCGAGGCCACGAACGTGCGCGGCGATCGCCTCGCGATGGACTCGGACGACGGCCATCTCTCGCTGCAGAGCGTCGCCGTCGGATCGCTCGTCGCGACGACCCACGACGGCCGCATCACGGCCGACGGACTGAATTTAGTCGGCCCCCGCCCGGATGCGACGCTGCACACCGACGACGGCTCGATCAGGATTCACCTCCCGCCCAGTGCCGACATGAGCATCAACGCCTCTACCGGCGACGGAAGCATCGTCGTCGACGGCGTGTCGCAAGAGGGCAACGACTCCGCCCAGCGCACGATCCGTCTCGGCGCCGGGACCGCGAAAATGACGGTCGGCACATCCGACGGATCGATTCACATTTACACCAACGGAGAACTCCAATAGTTATGGATGACAATATCATCGGCGCCCTTGCAGTAGTCTGCATCTTCGGGTTACCGGTCCTCGGCTGGATCATTTCGCGGGTTCTCGGGCATCAGGAACGCATGGAGATGATGCGTCGGGGTATCGTACCGCCGCCGAACGAGCGCGAGATGCGCAAGGCGATGAAGTACGGGTGGGTGCCCGGTCAACCGATGCCCGGCGCGCCGAATCAATACTACTATCCGGCCGACTTTTACGCTCAGCGGCAGCTTCGCCGCGGCGTGCAGGTGGCGTGCATCGGCTTTGCGCTCCTCATCGGGCTTGGCTTCATCGGCTACCGCGGCGACGGCCATATCGACCCGGGTCCGTGGCTACTCGGCGGCTTGATTCCATTATTCGTCGGCGTTGCGCAGATCATCGGCGCGGTCATGAGCGGTGCGACGTTTGGACCGCAAACGGTGGGTCAGCGCTTCGGTCCGGCCGACACGAACGCAAACGCATCCGCGCAGGGGAGCCCGTCGAGCAGCGGGATGCCGCCGGGGCCGACCTACGGCGGGTGGCGTCCCGGATCCACGCCGGAAATCGAGAAGCCGGCATCTCCGCCGGACTACCGCTAAGATTCGCGCTACGGGTCCGAAAAAATTTAACGCCGCCGGTCGGTGACCGGCGGCGTTAACCTTGTAATAAAGACGAAGACGATGCTACTTGCAGGACACCAAGGCCATCGCCCAGCCGGCGGCCGTGCGAGTCCTGACCAGATAACCGTCCGCAGTCCGATCGTAAACCTGATAGCCCGCTCTTAGTGCGTCGGCTAGCGATTTGAAGACGATAAGACCTGCCATCTGCGGACCCTCCTTTCCTGTATTATTTACGCTCTCTATACAGTATAACGGCTCAGGGAGCAAGGGCGTGCACCGGTTTCCGGAGATTTTTCTAAGAATTTGCAGAAAATAGGCTGTGAGTATGCCGACGGCTGACCGCTGCGCCCGCGTTCACGTGACCACGGTTATCGAACGTCGCGTTCTCGCGCCGGGCGTCGTCGCGTTGACGCTGGAGGCGCCGGAGCTTGCGAGGGCGACCCGCCCCGGTCAGTACCTCATGGCAATTCCGCCCGCGGCGCAAGCAGCCGCGACCGCGCTCGCCATCTACGAAGCGGAAGGCAAGCTCGCGAGCATTCTCTTCTTTATAACAGGCAAGCGCACGCGCGAGCTCGGCGAGATGCGCGAGGGCGACCGTCTCGACGTGCTCGGACCGCTCGGCAACGGCTTCGATTGTTCCGGCGGCGCGCGCGACGTAGCGATCGTTGCCGGCGGCGTCGGCATCGCGTCGGTGCTGCTCTGCGCGCAGGCCCTGATCGCCAACGCGGCCCGCGTCCGGCTCTTCTACGGCGCGCGAACCAGGGAGTTGCTCGTCGACGCGCAACGCTTTGAAGATGTGGGCTGCGAGCTGATTTTGACGACCGACGACGGTACGCTGGGCCGGCGCGGATTCGTCACCGACGCGCTGGCGAGCTCGCGCAAGCCCGAAGCGATCTTTGCATGCGGTCCTTCGCCGATGTTGCGCGCCGTCGCGCGCGTTGCGCAGCGATTCGGAGTTCGCGCACAGCTCGCGCTGGAAGAGACGTTTGGATGCGGTGTCGGAGGCTGCTGGGGGTGCGTCGTGCCGCTGGCCGCGCACAGCGCCCAGGCGCCGAGCTTCCCGCCGGCGGAGTTCGGCGGCAGCGACGTCGTATACGCGCGGATCTGCAAGGAGGGCCCGATTTTCTGGGCGGACGAATTGCGATGGTGACCGTGCCGAACGTCGCCGTCAAACTCGGTAAGCTCGAGCTCGACTACCCCACGCTGATGGGCAGCGGCTGCTACGGCACCGGCGAGGAGTACTCGCCCTTCGCGGACCTGTCGAAGATCGGCGCGATCGTCCTCAAGAGCGTCACGCGGCTGCCGCGTCTGGGCAACGCGACCCCGCGGCTCGTCCATACCCCGGCCGGCATGCTCAACGCCATCGGCCTGCAAAATCCCGGCATCGATTGGTATCTCGAGCGCGAGCTCCATAAGTACGCGGGCCGTGCTTGCAAACTGGTCGGAAGCGTCGCCGGCTTCTCGGTGGACGACTACCCGTATCTGTGCGAGCGCCTCGCCGCGCGCGACGAGATCGCGGCGGTCGAGCTCAACGTGTCCTGCCCCAACGTCGCGAGCGAGGGCGAGACTTTCGGCTGCGATCCCCATCTCACGTCGCGGGTTGTGCGGGCCGCGCGTGCCACGACCGACAAGACGCTGATCGTCAAGCTCTCGCCCAACGTCACGGACATCGCGGCGGTCGCGCGCGAGGCGGAGGCCGCCGGCGCCGATGTGCTGGCCGTGATCAACACGGTTCGCGGGATGGCGATCGACGTCGAGACGTGGCGGCCCCGGCTGGGAAACATCACGGGCGGCCTCTCGGGGCCGGCAATTCGCCCGATCGCGGTGCTGGCAGTCTACGAGGTCGCGCAGGCGGTGAAGGTCCCGATCGTCGGACAGGGCGGCATCGAGAACCTGAGCGACGCGCTCGAGTTCTTCCTCGCCGGAGCGGCCGCGATCTCGATCGGCACCGCGAACTTCACGGATCCGCGCATTCCGGAGCGGATCTCGGACGAGCTGCAGGAGTATCTCGCGGCGCGCAATCTGCCGTCGCTCGACGCGATCGTAGGAAAGGCCAACGTCGCGTTCGCGACGCCGGAGCAATACGAAGGAGACGAGGGATGATAGTTACAGGTCACTCATGGCGCAGCTGATCGTCGCTCTCGACGTGCCCAGCGCGGAGCAGGCCGAGCGGCTCGTAGACCGGCTCTACGACCTCGACGTGATCGTCAAGGTGGGCCTAGAGGCGCTCTGCGGTTATCCGGAACGCATCCTGTCGTACTGCGAGGCGCGCGACGTGCGCGTGTTCGTCGACGCCAAGCTGCACGACATCCCGCGTACCGTCGCGGCCGCGATGGCGCAGCTCGTGCGTCCGAACGTGCGCCTCGTCAACGTCCACGCGCTCGGAGGGCTCGACATGATGCGCGCGGCCGTCGACGCGGCCGCCGAACGCGCCGCGGAGCTCGGTGTGAATCCGCCGCACGTGCTGGCGGTGACGGTGCTCACCAGCATCGCGCCCGAAGACCTTAACGAGCTCGGACTGCAGGGCGGTCCCGGCGAAAACGCGATCCGGCTGGCCGCGCTTGCACGGGACGCGGGTTGCGCGGGCGTGGTCTGCAGCGCGCACGAAGTGCGCGATCTCAAGCGTTTCTTCGGCGACGACTTCCTCACGCTAACGCCCGGAATTCGCCCGATCGGCAGCGTGCACGGCGATCAGAAGCGTGTCACGACTCCGGCGCAGGCCGTCGGCGCCGGTTCGGACTATCTCGTCGTCGGCCGGCCGGTCGTGGACGCCGAGGATCCGGTCGCGGCGGTGAAGGCGATTCTCGAGGAAATGACCGTAACGGCATGAGCGACGAGCTCGACCTGCACTCGGCGCTGAAAGGTCGAGGCGCGCTGCTCGAGGGTCACTTTCGTTTAAGCTCCGGACGCCACAGCGATCGCTTCGTCCAGAAGTTTCGGATCCTCGAGGATCCCTCGCTGCTCGAGCCGGTCGGACGCGCGATCGCGCAGCGCTTTCGTTCGTCGCGGCCGACGGTCGTCGTCAGCGCGGCCGTTGGCGGAATCCTGCTGGGCTACGAGGTCGCGCGGCATTTGGGCGTCAAAGCCATATTCGTGGAGAGAGAGAACGGCCTGCCCGTTCTGCGGCGCGGCTTCACGCTGTCGCGGTCGGATCGCGCTCTGGTCGTCGAGGACGTCGTCACGACCGGGCTCTCCGTCGGCGAGGTCATCGACGTCGTGCGGCAACACGGCGCGCAGGTCGCCGGCGTGGGCGCGATAATAACGCGTGGCGATGCCGAGTCGAAGGGTCAGGATGACAACGCGATCCCAATTCAGGCGCTGTTCGAGCTGCCATTGCGCTCGTTCGCGCAGGACGAGTGTCCGCTGTGCGGCGCGGGCGAGCCGCTCAGCGATCCGGGGTCGCGGCGCGCGTGACGTTGCAGATTCGAGTCGCAAACGGCGCGGGCGAGTCGCGCGCGGCCGACCGCGCCTTCGTGAAGGCGCTCGGACGGCGCTGCGCGATGTCCAGCGTCGGCTCGTTGCGCCTTGCGAGCGAGCCGGCCGTACGCGCGGCCTTCGACCGGCTGTGCGAGGTCGTCGAGGATCAATCGCACGTGACGCTGATCGCGCAGCGCGCGGAGCGGCGTGTCGGGTTCCTCATGCTGCTCGACGAGCTCCCCGACGAAGTGACGGCGCTGCCCCAGGGATTCGTCGCCTACATGGCCGTCGAACCGGAGTGCCGCGGGTTCGGCGTGGGGGCCGCGCTACTTGCCGCGGCGGAGGATGAAGCGAGACGGCGGGGTCTACCGTATATGGCACTGATGGTTTCCGAAGAAAACGCGGGGGCACGCCGTCTCTACGAGCGGGGCGGCTATCGCACGGAACGACGGCTGCTGTGCAAGCCGCTGTAAGCACCGACCTCTGGCGCCGCATCGCCTGGATTGCCGGCGGCATCGTGCTCGTAGCGATCGCCCTGTGGTTCGCGGCGCACATCCCGAAAACGATCGCGATCTTCGTGATCGCCGCCTTCATCGCGTTCGGTGTGCAGCCCATCGCGGCGCGCCTGGAGCGGCGGATGCCGAAGTGGACCGCAATCGCGATCGTGTACTTCGGGCTGCTGGTCCTCGTCACGGTCTTCTTAGTGATCGTGGTTCCGCTGGCGGTGAGCCAGACTCAGCTGCTGGTTTCGAACGTTCCCGCGTACGCGGCCACGACTCAAAGCTGGCTGATCGACGCGGAGAGCTCGCTCGAGCGGCACTTTCCGACGCTGCGGCTACCGGCGTACGGCCTGAACTTCGGCAAGATCGGCGCCACGCAGATGTCCGGCTTCCTCACAGGCGCACTCGCGTCGGTTGGTGCGATCGCCGTGAACACGGCGACCGGCCTGTTCATCGCGTTCGCGGCGATCGTGCTCTCGATCTTCTTCCTGCTGAACGACACGCAGATCGCCGAGGGCTTCACGGCGCTGTTCCCGCAGCAGAGGCGTCAAACGGCGCGTAAGCTTGCAGCGGAGGTAACCGAGCTCTTCGGGAGTTACATCTCGGGACAGGTCATCGTGTCTTTGATCACCGGCGCCGTCATCGCGATCGCTACGGCGCTTCTGGGCTTCAAGTTCTCCCTGATCATCGGCATCATCTCCGCGGTGGCCTATGCGATCCCGATCATCGGCATGCTGGTCGCCGAGCTCATCGCCATCCCGATGTCCGCGCCGCAGGGCCTCTGGATGATCGTCTGGGTACAGGTCATTATGTTCGGCATGGCGCGCATCAGCGACTACGTGCTCGTTCCGAAGATCATGGGGCAATCGGTGGGCGTCTCGCCGATCGGCGCGTTGTTCGCCGTCTTCGCCGGCGGCGAGCTCTTCGGCATCCCCGGATTGATCCTCGGGATCCCGGCCGCCGCTTTGATCAAAATCGTTTGGCGTTACTTCGTCGCGCCCTGGATCACGGCGCAGCTGGACAGGAGCTAGGGAACTATGGAGAAGCGTCTCTTTGGAATTGCTTTGCTTTGCGTCGTGTCTTTAGCGGGGTGTTCTTCCGGCGGCGCCTCGGGCGGGTCAACGATTCCGGTGATGCCGCCGCCCACCCAGTCTCCGCCCCCCGGCGGCGACGTGGGGAAATACATCAAGCACGTCGTCGTCATCGTTCAGGAAAATCGTACTTTCGATAACATCTTTGCCGGCTTCAAGGGCGCAGACTCGACGCTGTACGGCTACACGCACACCGGCGTCAAGGTGCCGCTGCGAGCGATCACGTTCAACGGATCGGACATCTATCACAATTGGAAGGACG
Organism: Vulcanimicrobiota bacterium; assembly: GCA_963752825.1. Taxonomy (GTDB): domain Bacteria; phylum Vulcanimicrobiota; class Vulcanimicrobiia; order Vulcanimicrobiales; family Vulcanimicrobiaceae; genus Cybelea. The sequence goes on from CAVVZF010000002.1 coordinate 37,987, forward strand.
CCATCACCGATTGGAATGGCGGCCGAATGAACGGATTCGACAAGAACCGGTACACGAACGGAGACCCCGCGGGAACCTACGCCTACGCGCATCTCCGGCGCGACCTGGTCGCGCCCTATTGGACGATGGCGCGCGAATACGTGCTCGCCGACCACATGTTTCCGACGATGTTCGGACCCACGTTTACGGCTCACATCGACCTGATCGCGAGCACGACGAACCTGGACGCCGATTCCGCCGAAGTCGACGGCCCGACTGGGCAACCGTGGGGGTGCGACGCCCCGAAGGGAACGTGGACGTATCTGCTCGATCCGCAGCGCGTAGAGCGGGGGTATGGGCCGTTCCCATGCTTCACCCAATACAACACGATGGCGGACACGCTCGACGCCGCCGGGGTGACGTGGAAGTACTACGCGCCGAACGTCAGGTACGCCGGCGGCCGGCTATGGTCGCCGTATGCGGCCATCCGGCACGTTCGGTACGGGCCCGACTGGAAACGCAACATCATCTCGCCGCAGACGACGGTGCTGACGGACGCCGCAAATGGACATCTAGCCCAAGTATCGTGGGTGATTCCGGACGCGGCGGACTCCGACCACGCCGGTTCGCGGAGCGACAAGGGGCCCTCGTGGGTCGCCGGCGTCGTCAATGCCATCGGCGAGAGCCAGTATTGGAACTCCACGGCGATCGTCGTACTGTGGGACGATTGGGGCGGCTGGTACGATAATCTGGCGCCGCCCCAGCTCGATTTCGTGGGTCTCGGCATCCGGGTGCCGTGCATCGTCATATCGCCGTACGCGAAAGCCGGATACGTTTCGCACACGCAATACGAGTTCGGCAGCACCCTGAAATTCATCGAGGAGGCGTTTCATCTCTCCGCCCTCGGGCCGGTCGCGCGCGGCTATACCGATACTCGAGCGCATAGCCTGGCGGACAGTTTTGATTTCAAGCAGAAACCTCGCGCGTTCAAGCGAATTCCCGCGCCGTATCCGCCGGCCTACTTCCTATCGCAGCCACCCTCCGGCGAGCTTCCCGACCGGGAATAGCACGCTCCAGCGGGCGGCCGCGTCTTAGGGTTGCGCGACCACTGCGATGCCGTCATCGTACAGCACTGTGCCGCATGCGCGCGCGCGCCGCATCCGCTGCGCGTTGGCGTCCGGCGGCAGGTCGTTGTCGGCCACCGCCGCCAGCAGCACGTTGGCGCGCCGTGCCTGCGCGCACGCCCCGGGATCGGAAAGGTCGAGCGTGCGCGTACCCGGAGAGACGACGTTCACGACGCCGATGCGCATCCCGAGTCCGCCGAGCGCGGGCGGCCGGTGCGTCGCGATCCAGCGATAGATCCCCGGCGACACCGTCCCGACGCGCAACGCGTCGGCGTAATAATCGAGCGGATGGCGCGCGCCGAGATAGGTCGTCGCTACCACGGTGATGCCGAACGCCGCAGCGTACGGCCACGCGCTGCGCCGGCGATGCGACGCGGCCGCGACCGCGACCGCGAGCAGCGCGACCGGCAGCGCAATGCGCGTGAGCCCGTCGTTCCAGAAGATCGCGAAGACGATCCACGCGCCGTAGAGCGCCGACGCGATCAGCAGCGCGCTCGCGATGGCGGCGAGGCCGCGCGCCGGACGCGCCAGGATTACGGCGCCGGCCGCGACCGCCGGCGCCGCGAAGCGCAGCGACGCGCCGGTGGCGAGCTGCGCGACCCAGGTGCTGTAGCCGAACGGCAGCACGAAGAAGAGCAACGCCGAGCCCAGCGCCGCCCATCCGACGCGCCGGTCGTCGGCGACGGCGGGTCCGAGCAGCGCCGCGCAAAACGCCACGACTGCGAACGGCGACGCCGCCAGCGCGACGCGGTCGAGCAACGCCAACGCGGGCACGCCGTGTGCGAGGATGGTCGAACCGAAGAAGCTGCCCGTCACCGCGCTCTCCGGCGCAACCACGGCTCGATTCCACAGCACCGCGTCGTGGATGACCCACACGGCGAGCGCTCCGCCCGCAGCCAGCCACACCCGCGCCGGAGCCCTCGACGCGAGCAGCACGATCGCCGTCAGGAACCAGCCCTGCGGCTTGATCAGCGCCGTTACGGCAGCAGCGCGCGTCGCCGTCGCGGGCTGGCGCGCCGCGCGCAGCAGCCAGAGTGTCTCGAGCCAGAACGCCGCCAGCCAGACGTCGTTCTGCAGCGAACCCGCTTGGATCGCGAACGGATATGCCGTCACCGCGGACGCGGCGAGCGCGTCCGCGAGCAGCGGCGGCGCGCCGTCCTCGCGCGCCCACGCCGCGACGCGAAAACCGAGCAGCGCCAGCGCGCCGAAGCCGCACCACGGCAGCGCGAACGCGCCGCCGACCGCGTACAGCGCGCTCGCGAAGAGCTCCGATGCGGGCGGGTACCACCAGTACCGCGTCGCAGTCGCCCAGAGCGAGTGGTTCTGCACCGACGATGCGGCGCTGGGAAGATGGTACGAAAGCGAATCGCCGTCCAACAGCGGCCGCATCAGTTGCGGCCACGCCACGGCGACCAGCGCGGCGATCAACAGATACGGCGGCGCCTCCGACGCCTTCGGGTACACGGGCGTCCACGCATTGTTGCGATGATACGCGACGGTGAGGCACGCCGCGAGCGCGATCCAGCACGCGCCCGGATAGAGCAGGTGCGCGAGGCCGAGCGCAAGCGGGATGGCGATGCCGAGGATCAGTGCGTCGCGCAAGCGGTCCGCGAAGCCGTAACGTTGGTCGTTGCGCAGCGCCGGGGCCGCCGCGAAGAGCCCGAGGAGCCACAGCGCGGCCTGCACTCCCGCCACGATGATGCGAGGCTTACATCGAATCCGGCGCGCTGACGCCGGCGAGTGAAAGCGCGCGCGCCAAAACGCTCTTGGACGCGAGGCACAGCGCGATGCGCGCCAGCCGGGTCGGAGTGTCTTCCGTCAAGATCTTGCACTCCGTGTAGAACTGATGAAAGTCGGCGGCGACGTCGCGCGCGTAGCGAGCCAGGCGATGCGGCGCGAGATACTCGACGACCCCGGCGACGACGTTCGGAAAATCGGCCAGCCGGCGTGACAGCGCGATCTCGGCCGGATGGACGAGGGGCGCGAGCGCGGCGGTCTCGGCCGCCCGTACGTCGTCCGGCAAGGCGCGGCGCAAGACCGACGCGATGCGAGCGTGGCCGTACTGCACGTAATACACGGGGTTCTCGTTGTCTTTCTCGACCGCGAGCTTCAAATCGAACTGCAGCGGCGACTCGACGGCCGGCAGGATGAAGAAGAAATGCACGGCGTCGACGCCGACCTCGTCGATAATCTCGTCGAGCGTCACGATCTCGCCGGCGCGCTTGCTCATGCCGACTTGCTCGCCGCCGCGCATCAGCGTGACCTGTTGCGCAATCGCGACGTCCAACCGGCCGGGAAATCCGAGCGCCTCCGACAGCCCCTTGAGGCGTTCGATGTAGCCATGATGGTCGGGGCCGAGAATGTCCACGACGCGATCACTGTCGCGCAGCTTCTGGTAGTGGTACGCCACGTCCATGCAAAAATAGGTCGGACGGCCGTCGCGGCGCAGCAAGACGCGGTCTTTGTCGTCGGCGAATCGCGTGGCGCGAAAGAAGAGCGCGCCGTCTTGCTCGTAGGTGAGGCCGAGCTCGCGCAGCCGATCGACACCCTCGCGTACCTTGCCCGCCTCGTGCAGCTCGCGCTCGCTCTGCCAGCGGTCGTATTCCACGCCGAAACGACGCGCGGTACGCTGCTGCTCGGCCACGATCTCATCTCGGGCGAAGTTCGAGAAGTAAGGCAGCCACTCCGATTCGCCGGCACCGATCCACCGCTGCCCGTCGCGCTCGAAAATCCGACGCGCGATCGGCAGCAGGTATTCGCCGGGATAGCCTTCCTCCGGGAAGGGGTACGACGGGTCGAAGAGCTGGCTGTAGCGCGCGTAGACGGAGCGTCCGAGCGCGTCGAGCTGCCGGCCGGCGTCGTTGATGATCCATTCGACGAACACGTCGTAACCGCAAAACCGCATCGCGTTTACGAGCGTCGCGCCAATGGACATCGAGCGGCCTTGCACGACGACCAGCGGTCCCGTCGGATTCGCGCTGCCGAACTCCAGCGAAACGCGCATGCCGTTGCGCGGCCTTTGCCCGAAGCGCTCTCCCTCGCGGAGGATGCGCTCGATCGCGGCGTGCCAAATCGCGGGCGCAAGGCGCAGGTTGATGAATCCGGCGACCGGTTCGATGCGGCTGAAGAGCCGTTCGAGCTCGGGCGAACGCCGCGTCGCCTCGGCGACGAGCTCGGCCGCGAGCTCCTGCGGCGCGCGCCGCGCCGCTTTTGCGAGCGTGAGCGCGACGTTGGTGGAGAAGTCGCCGAACTCGGGACGGCGCGGCGCCTCGAACGCGATAGCGGGCGTCGCCTCCGGGTAGTTCGCGGCGACGACGCCGGTTACGGCGTCGGCAAATGCGCGCAGCGCGCCGTCAACTTCCATTATCAACGATGTTCGCCGCCCGGTAGAGTTTCGACCCGCGCATAGCGCGCCGCGCCGCGCGGCTCGACCGCACCCTCGAGCTCGAGCAGCGCGAGCGCTGCGAGCGCCGCGGGAGCCGGCACGCCGCTTTGGGCGACGATCTCGTCGAACTCAGCCGCGCCGCCCTCCATCGCGCACAGCAGCGCGCTCGACGTCGCGTCACGCGCGCGCCGAGCGCCGCCGATCGGGGCTGGGCGCGCATGACCGAGCGCTTCCAGCACATCGCCGGCGTCGCGCGCTAACGTCGCGCCATCGCGGATCAGTGCGAGGCAGCCCTGGACGTGTTTACGGTCGACGTCGCCCGGCACCGCCAACACGGGAATCCGGCCGGCGGCCCAGCCGGCGGTGTTGAGCGCCCCGCTGCGGGACGGCGCCTCGACGACGAGGACCGCGTCGGCCAGGGCGGCCACGACCCCGTTACGCTCGAGGAACTGTCCGCGATAGGGAGGCTGGTCCGGCGGATAGGGTGACAACACGGCGCCGCCGGCCGCCACGATGCGCTCGGCCAGCGTCCGGTTGCGGCGCGGGAAGAACTGGCGGTGGCCGCTGCCGAGGACGCCGATCGTTGGCGCCCCTGCGCTCAAGGCGCCCTCGTGCGCGGCCGCGTCGATCCCTAGCGCCAGGCCGGAGAGGATGCAGCAGCCGGCCCGGCCCAGGTCGGCCCCGATGGCAAGGGCGAGCCGCCGGCCGTTCGGCGTCGCGGCCCGGGTGCCGACGATCGCGACGCAGGTGCGCCCCAGACCGCTCAGATCGCCGCACCACCAGAGTCCGGGCGCGGCCGCCTCGAAGCCTCGTCCCCCGCGCGCCACCGCGATGGCCTCCCGGGGCAGGTAGGCCGGGTCCAGCATCGCGCTTCCATTCACGCGCGTGCCGAGGGAGTGCTAGCCGCGCTGGCGAGCGGGGGGAATCGGGAGCGCCCGAAGGAATAGCCAGGCCGCACGGAGGTACCGGAGTTGGCAGCAGAAGCGTATTGCGTCAAGTGCAAAGCCAAGCGCGAGATCAAAGACGCGGTTCAGATCACGATGAAGAACGGGCGCCCGGCCACCGAGGGCAAGTGCCCGGTCTGTGGTACCAAGATGTTTAAAATCGGCGCCGCGTAAAGCGCCCGCGCCGCAATTGCAAAGGCGCCGACGTGCCGACGCACGCTGGCGCCTTTTTGCGTTCCCTACCCCTAGTAACGTATAATACGTGCACCCACAACATATGCCGTGGGTGGAGAGACTTACCGCTGACTTGCCCTACTTGTCGCAAGAGCGAGACGCGCGTCGTCGACTCACGCGACGATGAAACGGTGGTACGCCGGCGGCGCGAGTGTCTGGACCCGCGCTGTAAACATCGCTTTACCACGTACGAGCGAATGGAAGCGCCCCGCCTCTTCGTCGTGAAGAAAGACGGCCGGCGGGAACAGTACAACCGTGAGAAGATCCTCGCCGGGCTGCGCAAGGCCTGCGAAAAGCGCCCCATCTCCGAGAGCCGGATGGAAGCGGTGGCCGCCGACCTCGAGCGCGAGCTCTTCGCCCGCGGGGAGGGCGAGGTGCCTTCGGCCCTGGTCGGGGAGAAGCTGATGGAAGCCTTGCGCCAGCTGGATCCGGTGGCCTATATCCGCTTCGCCAGCGTCTATCGGTCGTTCCGCGACATCGAAAGTTTTCGCGAAGAACTGGCGCAGCTTTAGTGGGTCACTAACGTGACGAGGGTCCGCGTCGCGTTGCAGCGCCTGCCGCACGGAGCGGGACTGCCGCATCCGCAATACATGAGCGAGTATGCAGCCGGCGCCGATCTGCGCGCCGCCGTCGGCGAGCAGCTGACGCTCCTGCCGGGAGCGCGCGCGCTCGTCCCGACCGGCTTCTCGATAGCGCTCCCGCCGGGCTACGAGGCGCAGATACGCCCGCGCAGCGGCCTCGCCATTCGCAGCGGCGTCACGTGCCTGAACTCGCCCGGGACGATCGACGCGGACTACCGCGGCGAGCTAGCGGTCGTGCTCGCGAACTTCGGCACTGAGCCGGTCGTGATTCGGCGCGGCGACCGCATCGCGCAGATCGTGATCGCGCCGGTCGAGCGCGCGACGTTCGACGTCGTGGAGGAGTTGCCGCCGACGGCGCGCGGGAATGGAGGGTTCGGCTCGACGGGCGTTTCGGCGTGAACGTCTACATCGTCGGAAAGGGCGCGGTCGGAACCTACGTCGGCGATCTCCTGCGCGGAGTGGGCGTCGACGTCGCATACGCACCGCGCCCGCTCGGCGCCGTGACGCCGTACGACGCCGACGTCGCGCTGATCGCGACGAAATCCTACGACACGGGCGGCGCGATCGAGACGCTGCGCAAGGCGATCGCCTATCCGGAGAAGTGCGTGTTCGTCTCGCCGCAAAACGGCGTCGGCAACGAGGAGCGCCTGGCGGAGGCGTTTGGTGCCGACAACGTCGTCGCGGCCGCCCTCACTACGCCGGTCGATCGCGACCGCGATGGCAATGCGCGGCCGGCAAGGGACGGCGGCCTGGCGCTCGCGCCCATCGGATCGAACGCGTACAACTGGCTAGCCGCGACGTTCGCGAGCACCGGACTGACGGTCAAGGTCGTCGAGGACTGGCGCGCGCTAAAGTGGAGCAAACTGGCGCTGAATGTCGTCGCGAACGCGAGCTGCGCGATCCTCAACGTCCTGCCGAACCGCTTCGTGCACTTCGACAACATCTTCACCCTGGAGATCCGGATGATACGCGAAGTCCGTGCCGTCATGCACGCGCTCGAAATCGAGCCCATCGACCTGCCGCGCTATCCGGTGCGGGCCTTGTTCGGCGTCGCGAGCCTGCCCACTCCGGTTTCGCGCGGCCTGCTGGCCCACACGATCGCGTCGGCGCGCGGCACCAAGCCTCCGTCGCTGCTGCTCGACCTGCGCCACGCCCGGCCCCAGACCGAAGTCGACGTGCTCAACGGAGCCGTCGCCGCCGCCGGACTCGAGCGCCACGTGCCGACGCCGGTCAACGCGGTCTACGCGCGAGTGCTCAACGATATCGCGCACACGCCGCCGCTCTGGGCGAAGTATCGCGAGCGCCCGGACCGGCTCGAGGCCGAGGTCGAAGCCGAGGTCAAACGCACGAAAGTGTTAGCCCGCGGCTAGAACGAACACGAGCGAGAGACATTATGCGCGACCCTAACGTTCCCGAATCGCTGGAAGGATGGTGGATCCTCCATCGGATGTTCGCTTTCAACCGGCGACAGTGGGACGCGCTGCCCGAAAAACGCCGCAACAAATACGCCGGCCACGCGGCCGATCTGCTCGACCATCTGAAGAGCAACGACGAGGGCGACGTCGGCCTGACGCAAGTCGTGGGGCACAAGGCCGACCTCATGCTGACGCACTACGCCCGCAGCTTCGACGGCCTGGCGTACGCGCAGACGCTCGTCGACAAGCTCGAGCTGCGCGAATTCCTCGTGCCGCACGGAGCCTACGTCTCCGTGCTCGAGCTTGGCCTCTACGACGCGACGGCGAAGATTCACGCCGAGCTCGATCAGCGCGGGCTCCCGCCGCAATCGCCCGAATGGATCGCCGCGTTCGACGAGCTCATGCGCAAACAGGCCGAGAGCCCATACGTCGCGCCTCGACTGTGGGCGAAAATACCGGCCCGCCGCTATCAGTGTTTCTATCCGATGAGCAAGCGCCGCGGCGAGGTGCAGAACTGGTACATCCTGGGATACGAGGCCCGCGCCAAGATGATGAGCCAGCACGGCGTCGTCGGGCGCTCCTATCACGGGCGCGTGACCCAGGTGATCTCGGGATCGATCGGCTTCGACGACTTCGAGTGGGGCGTCGATCTGTACGCCGACGATCCGCTCGTCTTCAAGAAGCTCGTCTACGAGATGCGGTTCGACGAGGCGAGCGCGCGCTACGGCGACTTCGGCTCGTTCTGGGCCGGCCTGCAGTTTTCGCCCGGGGAGCTCGGCGTGTTCCTCGACGGCGACGCGATCCCGCAGTTCGAACCAGCTTAGGCCATGGGGCCTAAAGGCGCGTCACCCTGAGCCCTTCGACCTAGCTCAGGACGCGCTTCATCGAAAGGCATAGCGTGCTGCCGTCGCATCTGGAATGCTCGCTCGACGCGGGCCATCGTGTCGGAGTCGAAGGAAAGGGCGCAAGTGCGCTCGCAACGATTTGTCCGCACGACGGCGCGCCCCTACTCGTGCGTTACGGCGACCTGCGCCTGTCGCGCGCAGACGTCGCGGGTCGCGAGTGGACCATGTGGCGCTACCGCGAGATGCTTCCGATCGCCGGCGATGAGGAGCCGATATCGCTCGGCGAAGGTGCGACGCCGCTGCTGCGTCTGCGTCGCCTCGCAGACGAACTGCGGCTCGACGCGGTGTACGTCAAGGACGAATCGCAGAATCCGACCGGCTCGTTCAAGGCGCGCGGCATGTCGGCTGCGGTTACCGCCGCGAAGCGCCTGGGAGCGACGTCGTTCGTCGCGCCGAGCGCGGGCAATGCCGGTGGCGCGCTCGCGGCCTACGGCGCGCGCGCGGGTCTGCCGGTGCGCGTCTACGTGCCGCGCGACACGCCCCCGCCGCTGATCGAGGAGATGCGCGGCTACGAGGCCGAGGTCGTTCTCGTCGACGGCTTGATCGACGACGCGGGCCGCGCCGCGGCGGACTACGCGACCGAGACCGGTGCCTTCAACGTCGCGACGTTTCGCGAGCCGTATCGCGTCGAGGGAAAGAAGACCATGGCGTACGAGCTGGTCGAGCAACTCGATCGCGTTCCGGGAACGCTCGTCTACCCGACGGGCGGCGGAACGGGGCTCGTCGGGATGTGGAAAGCGTTCGACGAGCTGCAGCAGCTGGGCTGGATCGGCGCGGAGCGGCCCGCGATGATCGCGGTCCAGGCCGCAGGCTGCGCGCCGATCGTTCGCGCTTTCGAGCGTGGCGACGAGGGCGCGACGCGCATCGAAAACGCGGCGACGCGCATGTGGGGCTTGCGCGTTCCCACCAGCATCGGTGATCGGCTGGCGCTGCGCGCGCTCCGCGAGTCGCGCGGCTCTGCCATCACGGTTTCCGACGATGAGGCCGAAGCTGCGATGGGCGACCTGCATAGCCTCGAGGGAATCGACGCCGCGATCGAAGGCGGCGCAACGCTGGCGGCAGTGCGCGTCCTCTGCGCATCGAGCGTCGCGCTGACGCGACCAATCGTGCTGTTCAATACCGCTACGTCGCTCAAGTATGCGCCGCCGGCGTAGGCCGGCTTAGGCCGCGGCGCCCAAGCGCTCCAAGCTGCGGTATTGGATCGCCTCGGCGACGTGCGCGGAGCCGATGGCGTCGTCGCCGGCAAGGTCGGCGATGGTGCGCGCGACGCGTGCGATGCGATCCAGGGCGCGCGCCGAGAATTGACGTCGTGCGCTGGCGTGCGCGAGCAGGCGCATCGCGTCGTCGTCGAGGGCGCAGTAGCGCCGCATGGCGTTACCGGGAATCTCCGCGTTGCACAGCAGCGACGAGCCGGCAAACCGCTGGGTTTGGCGCTCGCGCGCCGCGACGACGCGTCGCCGGATGACCGCCGAGTGCTCCGCCGATTCGTAGCGCACCATATCGTCAAATGGTACGCGCGCGATCTCGATCTGCAGGTCGATGCGGTCGAGGAGCGGCCCGGATAGCTTGCTGACGTACTTCGCCACCATCGCGTCGTCGCACCGGCACTCCGCGCTGCGCGTGCCGCGATAGCCGCACGGGCACGGATTCATCGACGCGACGAGCTGGAAGCGCGCGGGATACGTAAACGTGCCTGAGGCGCGCGCGATGGTGACGGTGCCCTCCTCGAGCGGCTGTCGCATCACCTCGATCGCGCTGCGCGTGAACTCGGGAAACTCGTCGAGGAACAGTACGCCGTGATGCGCGAGCGATATCTCGCCGGGCTTGACGAGCGCGCCGCCGCCGACGAGCGCGGTTTGGCTGATCGTGTGATGCGGAAAGCGAAAGGGCCGTGCGCGAACGATGCCGGCGCGGCCGAGCAGCAGGCCCGCGACGCTGTAGAGCTTGGTCACCTCGAGCGCCTCGTGCAACGACATCGCGGGAAGAATCGACGGCAGCCGGCGCGCGAGCATCGTCTTTCCGCAGCCGGGCGGCCCGACGAGCAGCAGGTTGTGGCCGCCCGCCGCCGCGATCTCGAGCGCACGCTTGGCTGCGAGCTGGCCGCGCACGTCGGCTAGATCGCCGTGGACGATCTCGTCGGCGGGTTCGAGCACGGGATCCGCCGTGCGCTTGCGCCACTTCGCACCGTGCCCGCACAGGACCGCGACCGCGGCTTGGAGCGAATCGACCGCATACAGCTCGACGCCCGCGACCAAAGCGGCCTCGTCGGAGTTGCCTGCGGGAACGATCAACTTAGTGAAGCCGGCGTTGCGCGCGCCCAGCACCATCGGGAGAATCCCGCTCACCGGTTGCAGCTTGCCGTCCAGCGCGAGCTCGCCCAACGCGATGAAGTCGCGCAGCGCGGCGTGCTCGATTTGCTCGTCGATTCCCATCAGCGCGAGAGCGATGGCGAGATCGAACGCGGGTCCGGCCTTTCGAACGTCCGCCGGCGACAGGTTGACCAAGAGCCGTCCTGCCGGATAGGCGAATCCCGAGTTGAGAATCGCGGCGCGGACGCGTTCGCGCGCTTCGCCGAGCGCACGATCGGGAAGCCCGATGATCAGAAACCCGGGAGTCCCCGGCGCGCTATCCGCTTCGACCCGCACGACATAGCCCTCGATGCCGAGCATCGCGGCCGAAAAGGACAGGGACAGCATTGCCGGCCCCTCTGCTCGACCGTTTGGGAATGTCTAGGGGTAGCGCAAGCAAGCCAAGAACAACGACCGCCGTGACACCGGAGATGGTGAGCGCGCTGGCGGAGTCCGGAACGCTCGTCGTTATCGTCGTGAGTGTGATCGCGGCGCTGATTCAGTTGCGGCACATCCGCGCGGGAAATCAGCTGCAGGCGCTGCTTTCTCTCGAGCGCGACTTTCGCGCGGCCCCGCTGCAGTCCGCGCTGCGGTACATTCAAGAGGAGTTGCCCCGTAAGCTGGAGGATCCGGCGTACCGCCGCGAGCTCGAAATGATCGGCTACATCGATCCGGCGACGCATCCCGAGATGGTGGCGTGTAACTGGCTCAACGAGATGGGCACGCTGGTCAAGCGGGGCCTGGTGTCTGAAGACACGTTCATGGACCTGTTCGCGCGCCTGATCGCCCACTGCTGGAGGCAGATCGCGCCGGCAGTGGCGATCATGCGGAGGTCCCGCGGCCAGGCGCAGTACCACGATTTCGAGTATCTGGCGCAGCGTGCCGCGGCGTGGCTCGAGCGAAACCCGCAGGGGATGTCGCCGCACGACTTCGTCCGCGTCCCCATACCCGACCGGTGGCGCGAGCAGGACGGCCAGGCCGCAAGCGGCGCACCGGCGGCTTCTCCACAGATTGCACAGGACTAACGTCACAGGTTGTGGACAGCGGGGAAACTTAAGGTTTGATAAAGGGGGCCGACTTGAAAAGAGCGCTCGCTCGCATCGCTTTTCCGCTCGTGCTGGCGATGGGTTTGGCCGGCTGTTCGCACGGGACGTCGCAGTCGAGCGCTTCGCCTGCGGCGAGCACGCCGGCCGGACGCAAGACGATCGGCGTTTCGATTCAGAATCGCGAGGCGCAGTTCTACCAAGACATGGAGTCCGGTATGCGCTCCGAGGCGGCCAAATACGGTTACGGGCTGATCGTCGTCGACGCGAGCCGCGACAACGCCAAGCAGCAGAGCCAGGTCGAAGACTTCATCTCGAAGCGCGTTGACGCGATCGTCCTGACGCCGTACGACTCGCAGGCGATCGGCAGCGCGATCGCGGAGGCGAACTCGGCGAACATTCCCGTGTTTACGGCCGACATCGCGAGCACGAGCACGCAGGGCCACGTCGTCGCGCACATCGCTAGCGACAACGTGCAGGGCGGCTTCGAGGCCGGAACGCTGATCTGCCAGGGGGTGGGGAAGACGGGGAGCATCGCGATTATCGACGAGCCCGAGGTGACGAGCGTTCAGGATCGCGTCAAGGGGTTCAAAAAGGCGATCGCGCAGCGCTGTCCGTCCGTCACGATCGTCGCCGACGTCGATTCCGGCGGCACGCGCGACAAGGCGAGCAGCGACACCGGAGACATCCTCCAGGCGCATCGCGATCTGAAAGGGATCTTCGGAATCAATGACGACTCCGCGCTCGGCGCGCTCGCAGCGGTGCGAGCCGCCGGATTGACCGGCAAGATCGCCATCGTCGGGTACGACGCAACGCCAGAGGCGCGCGACGCCATCGGCAAGGGCGAGATGTACGGCGACGCGATTCAATACCCGGTCAAGATCGGCTCGACTACGATCGACGTGATCGCCAACTACTTCGCCGGAGAGAAGCCCCCGCCGGCGGTGAAGATCGGGGTCGGAGCCTTCACGAAAGCCTCCTTGAGCCAGAGTTCTCCGTAGATTGATGCGAGTGTCATCCTGAGCGGAGCGAGCGTCAGCGAGCGGAGTCGAAGGGTGGCGGCGCTCCTTGAGATGCGCGGGATCGGGAAAAGCTTTCCCGGCGTGCGCGCGCTCAGCGACGTGTCGCTGACGCTCTCCCCGGGAGAAGTGCTGGTTCTCGTCGGAGAGAACGGCGCCGGCAAATCCACGCTGATGAAGATTCTCGCCGGCGCGCTGCAAGCGGACGAGGGCGAGATTCGCATCGACGGCAAGCCGGTCCGCATCGCGACGCCGCAGGAGGCGCAGCACCTCGGCATCGGGATGATCTATCAGGAGTTCACGCTCGTCCCGCAGCTGACCGCTCCGGCAAACATCGCGCTCGGCAGCGAACCGACGCGCGCGGGGATCATCGAAACGGGGGCGGTGCGCGCGCTCGCCGAGCGTGCGCTCGGCGAGCTCGGACGCGAGATTCCGCTCGACGTGCCGGTCTCGCGTTTCTCCGTCGGACAGCAGCAGCTGGTCGAGATCGCCAAGGTCCTCGCCCGATCCGGGCGGATCATCGTGATGGACGAGCCGACGGCCGCGCTCTCCGACCGCGAGATCGAACGGCTCTTCGAGATCGTGCGTCGCCTCCGCGCGGGCGGCGCCGGCATCATCTACATCTCGCATCGCATGGAGGAGCTGTCACGCATCGCCGACCGCGTCTGCGTCATGCGCGACGGCAGGGTCGTGGAGACGCGCGACGCCGCCGATTTTCCGCAAGACGAGATCATCCGCGCCATGGTCGGACGCCGGCTCGACGCGCACTTTCCGGAGCTCGCCAAGCCGCCGGCCGACGCCGCAGTGCGTCTCGAGTTGCGCGGCCTGACGCGCGCGCCCGTGGTCCACGACGTGAGCTTCTCGGTGCGCGCGGGCGAGATCGTCGCGCTCGCCGGGCTCATCGGCGCGGGTAGAACCGAGATCGTGCGTGCCATCGCGGGCGCCGATCGGCGCGACGCCGGAGAGGTCCGGATTGATGGCACCGCCTTGCCCGCCGGGAACATCGCCGACGCCATCGCTGCCGGCGTCGCTTTCATCACGGAGGACCGCAAGGCGCAGGGCCTCGTCCTCGGCATGACGGTCCGCGAGAACGTCACGCTCGCGCACCTTGCATCGTTCGTCGACCGCGATTTATTGATCGACGCGGCTCGCGAGCGAGCGGTGACCAAAACGATGATCGACGAGCTGAGCATTCGAACGCCGAGCACCGAACAGGTCGTGCGCAACCTCTCGGGCGGCACGCAGCAGAAGGTCGTGCTCGCGAAGTGGCTGCTCGGCAACGCGCGGGTCTTTCTGTTCGACGAGCCGACGCGCGGGATCGACGTCGGAGCCAAGGCGGAAATCTACCGGATCATGCTCGACCTGGCGGGACGCGGCGCGGCGATCGTGATGGTCTCGAGCGACCTGCCGGAGGCGCTCGGCATGGCGCATCGCGTCCTGGTCGTTCGGGCGGGCCGAATCGCGGCCGAATTCTCACGAGCCGATGCCACTCCGGACAAGGTCATCGCGGTCGCGACGGGCGCTGCGGCGTGAACGGGCAGAGCCGCGCGTGGTACTGGCTGCGCATCGCCGCGGCCGCCGCATTCGTCATCGTGCTGATCGCGGTCGTCGACGTCGCCTCGCACGGCTCGTTCCTCGAGCCCAGCAACATCGTGCGCGTGCTGCGCCAGATCACGTATAACTGCGTGCTGGGCGTGGGCCAGACGTTCGTGATCATCACCGGCGGGATCGATTTATCCGTGGGGTCGCTGGTTGCGCTGACGGGCGTCGTGGCGGCCCTGTTCGCCAACTCCGTGCACCTCGGCGGCTTTCCCCTGATCGCCGCGACGCTGCTCGTGGCCGTCGGCGTCGGCGCGATCGCGGGATGGATCAACGCGCTGCCGGTCGTCCGGCTGAACCTGCCGCCCTTCATCACGACGCTGGCGATGCTCGAGATGGCGCTCGGCGCGTCGTTCATCCTGTCGCACGGCCGTCCGGTGGCGCTGCAGAGCGCCGACTTCCAGCACACGGGGATCGGCTCGTTCCTCGGCGGCGTGACGTCGGCACTGCATCTGCCGAGCATTCCGGTGCCGGTGATTTGGATGGTCGTCGTCATCGTCGCCGCCTCGGTGCTGCTCACACGCACCCGCTTCGGGCGCTACGTCTTCGCGATCGGCGGTAACGAGGAGGCGGCGCGGCTCGCCGGCATCAACGTCGCGCGCGTCAAGACCGCCGCCTACGTGATCAGCGGGGCGTGCGCGGCGATCGTCGGCTTCCTGTACATGGCGCTCTTCTCGTCGGGCTCGCCGCAGACCGGAACCGGCGACGAGCTGCTCGAGTCGATCGCCGCGGTCGTCGTCGGCGGAACGAGCTTAACCGGCGGCCGCGGCAGCGTGATCGGCACGTTCTTCGGCGCGCTGCTCATCGGCGTGCTGTACAACGCGATGAACCTGCTCAACGTGGATTCCTATTTACAAAAAGTGCTGCTCGGCGCGGTCATCCTGCTCGCCGTCGCGCTCGACGAACTCCGCAAACGCTACTTCGCAAAGTAGCCTCTCAGTGTCATCCTGAGCCTGTCGATGACCAAGCCACCCACGAACGCGGAAGAAGCTCGTAGGCCCGCAGCGAGGCGTGCGACTTTTCCGCAAAAGACAGGATGTCGTATTCCTTTGGTGTTGCGGAAAAGCGCGCGAGCAGGAGCCCACACGATGTGGGCGACGAGCGTCCGAGTCGCGGGCCTACGAGTTTCTTCGCGCGTTATGTCGCCGCCACGTCATGCTTCGACAGGCTCAGGGTGACACGGGGAGGCTAGAAGGGGAAGTCCGCTTGAGTTAAACCGGTGTTGGTTTTGAGGTCGGTGACCGATTCGTCGAGCACGATCTGCGAGCCCGAGTACATGATCTGGCGGACCGGCCAGTGCGTGTCCTTGGAGAGGTAGAGAATCTGTTCCGAGACGTCGGAGTTCGAGGCCGGGTCGGCGACCTTGAGATCGAGCCGGTCGGTGGCGACGCCGGCGACCTTCCCGCCGTCGGTCTGCGTGAGCTTGCCCGGCGTGCTGCCGTACATCTCGACGATGTGCTGCAGTAGCCCCTCGGGAATCGTGACGCCGCGCAGCGAGACCGCGCGGTGATCGTGGATATCGACCTTCAGGTGAAAGCCGGATAAGAATCCGCCCTGGTGACCGCTGATCTGATCGGTGCCGACCCAGACGCCGCCCGAGCCCTTGCCGTCGCCGTCGAGGATCAAGGTCTTGGCGTAGTGCGGCTTCATGAACGAGTATTGATACACGCGATCCTGCGTCGCCGTACCCTGCGCCTCGTGAACGTGCAGCACGCACGTGTAGTCGTTGATCGCCGCGAACGTGTGGTCGAACGCCGTGATCGCGGGCGCGGTGTTGGCGGCGACAGCGCCGGACGACAGCAGTATGCCGAGACCGGCGGCGAGGGCGCCGTAAAGCGACGAGCGGCGAAGGTTCACAAAGCTCCTCTCAAAATCAGACGGCTTGCGAGCTGGGCTGCACGCTTTCATCGATGAGCAGCGTACCGTGTTTACCTTCAACGCCGATGAGCACATCGCATTTCGCATCGGCGGCGATCTCCTCGATGAGGTGGCCCAACGGCGCACCGCTATATTTTCCCTCGCGGAAGGAACCGAGGATGATGAGATGGGCCTTCTCTCTCTTCGCGACATCGAGGACCGCCTGTTTGGTCGATCGCGTCTTGATCGTCTCGGTTCGAATGGTGACGTTGCTCTTGTTGGCGATCGTCTCGGCCGCGCCGAGGGCATCGAGCGCCTGGCGCTCCTCGTATTCCATCTCCGCGTCCGGCGGAAGCGTGTAGGGCACCTCGATGATGTACAGAGCGAGCAGCTCCGAACGCTCGCCGCGCGCGAGCTTGACGGCCAGCGCCATCATGTGTGCCGAGTCGATCTCGGGCGAGAAGACGACGATCAAGCTGCCGACCATTCGCTCGAGTTCGTGCTCGGCTTTTGCGGCGATCTGCTGCACGTGTGAGGGCGGCGGATGCAACATCCACCACAGCGTCGACCCCACGGCGCCGGCGATGAAGAGCGCCACGAGCGCGCCGGTCGCCGTCATGTGGACCTCGGCCGTCGGCATTATGGCGACCCTCGCGCGCGCCAAATCAAGGCCAGGCGGTGCATTCCGAGCGCGATCATCGCGGCGCCCAAAACGACGCCCGGCAGGATCGCGAACCCGCCTTCGCGCGCCGATTCCAGCATACGCGCCACGATGACGAGCCCGCACGACAGAATTGCAAGCGAAAGAATTCCACGAAGCAGCAGCACGCTAGCCCTTCCGCGCCGCGCGGCGCTCGTCGCTGGCCTTCAGGTTCGCCACGTATTCATCCATCAATTCGAGCTCGCCGGAACGCCGCAGAATTTCGGTCTGGGCGCTGCGCCAATCCCGCCGCTGCGAGCGCAGCAGCGGAAGCCGGCGATGATTGCGGTAGATGAGGTACATGATCAGACCGAGCAGCAGCCAGCTCGGCCCGAAGATCCGCCCGAGCGCGTGCGTGCGCAGCGTGAAGAGCAGAATCGACACGATCCCGACGAAGCCGATGACGCCGATGATGGGGAATTCGACGCGCTCGCCGCGGAAGCGGAACGGCACGTTCAACGGGATCTTGAATTTGCGCGGGCTCAACGGGTCGGTGAGGCGCAACCCGATCAGACCGAGAAAGACGAACGAGTAGCTCGTCGCCGCTCCGAAGGCGTAGAGGTCCGCAAGGAATTCGAGGCCGTTCTCC
This sequence comes from Vulcanimicrobiota bacterium, assembly GCA_963752825.1. Classification (GTDB taxonomy): domain Bacteria; phylum Vulcanimicrobiota; class Vulcanimicrobiia; order Vulcanimicrobiales; family Vulcanimicrobiaceae; genus Cybelea. Next base: position 55,709 of record CAVVZF010000002.1, read on the forward strand.
CCGTGGAAGAAGCGGCCGTACAGTGCGACGACGTGCGGATAGAGCGACGGGGCCGCCGCAAAGAGCAGCTCGATCACCGCGACCGTGGAGAAGAAGACGATCGATACCGCGGGCGTGCGGAAGCGGCTGTGCACGCGCTGGAAGATCGAGGGCAGCAGGTTGCTGCTGCTCATCGCGTAGGCGATGCGCGAGCTGCCGAACACGCCCGAGTTCGATGAGATCAACACGAGCACGGCGCCCAGCACCGGCACGTAGAGCGCGGCAAACGCGCCATAATACGGTATCTGCGCTGAGAGCAGCGCGACGGCCTTCCCCTGGTTGTCGGCGTTGTTGGGGAAGATCTGCCAGAACTGCTGCGCGTGTCCGTGCGCGTCGAGGATGGGATGCCAGGGCTGCAGCCCGAGCGCGAGATTCGAATAGGCCAGCGCGAAGATCAGGATCGTTAAGATCAGCGACACCGACGTGCGCGGGATGATCGAGGCCGGCCGCTGCGTCTCCTGCGCAGCCTGCGAGATCGACTCCAGACCGACGAACGAGATGATCGCGAGCGACGTTCCGAGCATGAGCTGATAGGGCGACGGCCAATTCACCTGCATCGTGTGAATCAGCAGATGCGGCCGGAAGGCGAACAGAAAGCCGAAGCACAGGATGCACGTTTCGCTGATCACGTCGAGCGCGGAAACGACGCCGTTGAACGCCGTGCTCTCGCGGACGCCCACGACGTTGAGGACGCAGAGCCCGACGACGAGCGCGAGCACGACGCCGAAGTGGGTCCACGGGTGGATCGAGTTGACCAGCACAGGCAGCAGCTGGCTCGAATAGTCGACGGAGACCCAGGCGAAGAGCGTCACGTCGATCGTGAAGTCCAGCAGCACCGCCCATCCCGCGATAAAACCGAAAATGTCGCCGAGGCCGCGCATCACGAAGTACTGTCCGCCGCCGGCGACCGGATATGTCGCCGCGAGCTCGGTGTACGCAAGGCCGATGCACACGTAGACGATGCCGGCGAAGAGGAACGCGACGTTCGAGGCGCCGGCGGCCCATGCGAGGACGAGCCCGAGGCCTACGAAAATGTCGGCGCCGACGTCGGAATAGCCCCACGAGAACGAGCCCCACGGCGTGACGCTGCGGCGCAGCTCGGGTTTGGAGCTTTTGGACACTAGAAAGCGTTTCGGTGCAGGCTCAGCCGCGGACCGTCCAGCGTGACGACGTCGAAGCGGATCTTTGCCGCGGGGGCGACGATCTGCGCGTAGTCGGCGGCCGCGCGCCGCAGCCTGGAGCGCTTGCGCGCATCGACGGCGCACAACGCGGATCCATAGGTCCGAGAGTCACGCCGCTTTACTTCGACGATCACGAGCGTCGGCCCATCGAGGCAGACGGCGTCGATCTCTCCGCCGGGCACACGAACGTTGCGCGCCAACACGCGGTAGCCGCACTCGGCGAGGAAGCTGCTCGCGCGGTCCTCTCCGCGGCGCCCCTTCTCGGCGTTATCCAACTTCGAGCGCTTCCATCGCGTCGACCGATTCCAGGCCGAGCGCCAACTGCGCGTCGCGAACGCGCGCCCAGTTGGCACGATGATGGACGCTCGGCCCGTGCACGCGTAGCGCCTCGATGTGGTACGGCGTCGAATAGCCCTTGTGCAGCGCGTAGCCGTAGCGGGAGTCTTCCGCGTCGAGCGCGACCATCAGCGCATCTCGATAGACCTTCGCGAGGATCGAGGCGGCCGCGACGACCGCGCAACGGGCGTCGCCGTGAATCAGCGGCTCCTGCGGCCCGGCAAACGAGCGAACGCGCACGGCGTCGGTGATCAGATACTGCGGTGCCCGCTGCAGCGCCGCGATGGCGCGCTCCATCGCGAGGAGGCTCGCCCAATAGATGTTCAGCCGATCGATCTCCGCGACGCACGCGCTGCCGATCGCCCACGCGGTCGCTTGAAACTTGATGATCTCGGCGATCTCGACGCGAACCTCGGGGCGCACCTGCTTGGAATCGTTTAGCCCGCGAATCAAGAGCGGCTGCTCCGCCACGACGCAGGCTGCGACGACCGGCCCGGCCAGCGGTCCTCGACCGACTTCATCGACGCCTCCGACGAATACGAATCCGCGCTCGCGCGCCGCATACTCGAAGCGGTGCAGGCGATGCAGCCTGCGGCGTTCGCGCTCGTAGGCGTTGCGCGCCTTACGCTGCTTCGGAGTCATCGGGAGCCTCCAGCGAGATGCGTCCGAAGATGCCGTCGCGCAACGCGCTGATGTAGGACTGTGCCGCGTTATGATAGTCCACGGCGCCGCCGCGCCGGACGAAGCCTCGCTCGGCCGCGAAGGTCTGCAAGTCCGGAACCCTGGTGCGCGGGCGCCGCGCGACCAGCCAACTGTGGAATGCGCCGGCGACCTCGACGGGATCGTAGCGATTGTGCGCCAAGGCGCCGCAAATTGCGAGCTTCCATTCCGCCGCGGCGCCGGAGATCTTCGGCGGCAATACGCCCGGCGTGTCCATCACCTCGACGTCGGGAGCGAGGCGAAACCACTGCATCTGCCGCGTGACGCCGGGGCGGTCTTCGGTCTTCGCCGCTCCTCTGCGCAACAGCGCGTTGACGATCGTGGATTTCCCGCAGTTCGGCAGCCCGACGATCATCGCGCGGGCGACCTTCGCGGCGCGGCCGTCGCGGCGCGAGAAACCTTCGATGGCCGCGGCGAGACGCGCGACGCTGCCGCGCTTTCGGCCGTCGATCGCCAGCGCGTGCGCGCCGCGTGCGGCGAGGTCGTCGAGCCAGAGGCGCGTCGTCGCCGGATCGGCCAAGTCGTCGCGGTTCAACGCCACAAACCGCACGCGTTTGCCGGCCAACTGTTCCAGCAGCGGCGCTCGGCCGGTGCGGGGAATTCGCGCGTCGACGACCTCGACGACGATGTCGATGACCCGCAAGTACTCACGAATCCGGCGCGTGGTCTGCACCATGTGGCCGGGATAGTTCCCAGACGAGGCCGGCAAGGCGTCACAGCCCGCCCAGCATGCGCGGCGGCCAGATCCCGGCGATTGCGCGCCCGATCAGGCGATCGTCGCTCACCGGCCCGAAGAAGCGCGAGTCTTCACTCTCCGCGCGGTTGTCGCCGAGGACGTAGACGCTCGCGGCCGGCACGGCCGTCTCCGCGAAGCTCCGGTCGTCCGCATGCTGCACGTACCGTTCGTCGAGCTTGGCGCCGTTGAGGTAGACCTGACCGCGAACGACCCGAATGCGGTCGCCGGGCAGGCCGACGACGCGTTTGATGAAGACCGCGCGAGCGTCGCCCTCGTGCCGGAACGCGACGATCTCGCCGCGCCTCGGCTGCCCCAGCCGATAAGCGAAGGTGTTGATCAAGACGTACTCACCGGAGAGTATGTGCGGCTCCATCGAGAGGCCCGAGACTTGCGGGAGCCGGACGAAGAAGGCTGCGATCAGCAGTGCGAGCACCGCGAGCTGCAAGGCCAGGTTCGCCACCGATCGCCATCGCAAGAAGCGGACCACGGAAGGCGACTTCGCCTACCGCGCTACAGAATCTTGGCTTGCGACGGAGGCCAGAAAATCAGGAAGGCGCGCCCGGTAAATCCGGCGCCCGCGTCGCTGCGCGCCCCGGTCGCAAAGCGTCCGCCGTCTTGCGCGAATCCCCATATGTGTGAGTCCTCCGAATCGTTGCGGTTGTCGCCGAGCATGATGTAGCAGTGGGGCGGGATGCGATCGGCTGCACGCCACATCGTGGCGGGCGGAACGTTGGCGGCGCTGGGATCCAGCTTTTGCCAGCCGGCGCCGTAGCTGACGTAAATGCCGTAGTCGCGGATCTCGAGGCTGTAGCTCGGTTTCTCGGCGACGTAGGGCTCCTTCAGCGGCGCGCCGTCGAGAAAGACCGTCCCGCCGGCGATGCGCAACGTGTCGCCGGGGCGGCCGATCACGCGCTTGATGAAATCGTCGGGCGTCGGAACGGGCGGTGGGAAGACCACGATGTCGCCTTCTCCGGGAGGGTGAAAGCGGTACTCGAACTTGTCGACGAGCAACACGTCGTGAATCTGCAGCGTCGGGAGCATCGAGCCGGACGGAATGTAGTAGGTTCGGGCCACGAACGTGATCAGGACCCAAGCCGCGATCCCGGCGATGATGAAGGGGTCCAGGAACTCGCGCGCGATGGCGGTGCTGCGGCCCGAGGAGCTCGCGACGACCGGACGCAGCGAAAGAATCGCGCGGGCCGCGCCGATGACCGCAACGATCGCGAGCAGCTCGTACGGCGTCATGCTTCGCTCACTTCTCCAGCGCGCGCACGCGGTCCAGCGGCCAGAGAATGAAGAAGGCTCGGCCGACGAGGCCGCCCGCGCGCGCGAATCCCCAGACGTGCGAGTCTTCGGAGTAATTTCGATTGTCTCCGAGCATGAAATACGAGTCGTCGGGGATGCGATCCGGCGCCCGCCACATCGCGCGCGGCGGGACGTTCGCAAGATGCGGATCGAGCGCCCGGCCGTTCACGTAGATGCCGTAGTTCCGAATCGCCAGCGTGTAGCGCGGGGGCTGATTCTCGTAGGGCTCGCGCAGCGGCGTACCGTTGCGGTAGACGATGCCGTCGGCGATCACCATCCTATCTCCCGGGACGCCGATAACGCGCTTCACGTAGTCGTTTCCGCCCGAGTCCACCGGCGGCGTGAACACGGCGACGTCGCCGGTCGCCGGCACGGGCAAGCGATACGCGATCTCGTCCACGAGCACGAGGTCGCGAACCTGCAGCGTCGGCACCATCGACACCGACGGTATGTAGAACGTTCGGATGACGAACGTAATCAGGAACAGCGCTATCAGTCCGGCCGCGATCAGGGCGTCGAGGTATCCGCGGACCGCCGCCGCCGCGGCGCGCCTCGCGAACGGCTTCGTCGAGATGACGATTCGCGCGATACCCAAGATGCAGACGAAGGCGATGAGCTGGAGCGGTGTCAGGGCGGCGCGTCAGGTTCCTTTGGCTTTCTTTTCCTTGATGCGAGCGGCCTTACCGACCTTTTCGCTCAAATAATAGAGGCGGCTGCGCGAGACGACGCCGCGTTTGCCCACCTCGATTCGTTCGACGCGCGGACTGTGCAAGAGGAACGTCTTCTCGACGCCGACGCCGTGCGCGATCCGGCGCACAGTGATCGATTCTGCGCTGCCGCCACCCTTGCGCACGATCACGACGCCCTCGAACATCTGCGTCCGTTCCTTGCCGCCCTCGGTGACCTTGGAATAGACCTTAACGGTGTCGCCGGCCCGGAAAAGTGGAATTCCGTCCTTGATTTGGTCGCGGTTGAGGACATCGATGACGTTCATGATGCAAATCCTGCCGTGCGAAAAGAGGCGCAAAGAATAGCCGGGCGCGCAGCCCGGCACAACGGCCTATGCTATCATGGGCCTTCCCGAGGGTGCAAGGTTTCGTCGAGCAAATCCCGCCGGCGGGCCTCAGTGCGCAGGCGCGATTGCTCGCGGCGCCACTGCGCGATCTTCGCGTGATTGCCGGAAAGGAGGACCTCCGGCACTTCCACGCCGCGGAAGCTCGCGGGCCGCGTAAAGCTCGGATAGTCGAGCGTGCCGGCGGCAAACGACTCGTTTTCCAGCGACTCCGCCCGGACGACGCCCGCCACCAGACGCACCGTCGCATCCATGAACACCAGGGCCGGGATCTCCCCGCCGGTCAGAACGAAATCGCCAAGCGACCACTCTTCCACCGGAAAGAGCCGGCCGAGGCGGTCGTCGATGCCCTCGTAGTGCCCGCAGACGATGATTAACCGGTCCGACTCCGCCCAGCGCGCGGCCTCCCGCTGCGCGAACGGGCGCCCGCTCGGGCTCGGCACGACGATGACCCGGCGCTCGCCCACGGGCGCCTCGGCTGCGATCCGGTCCAGGACGCGCGCGATCGGCTCGATGCGCAGCACCATGCCGGCTCCGCCCCCGAACGGGGCGTCGTCGGCGCGCTCCGCGTCCTCGAGCTCATCGAGCAGATGATGGCAGCGCACCGCGACGAGGCCGCGCTCGATCGCGCGTCCCACGATCGAGAGGCCGACGAACGGCGCGAAGAGCTCCGGGAAAAGCGTGACGACGTCGATCGGGAACATATCGAGGTTCGTAGAATGTTCAGGAAGGACGACCCAATTGCTTGCGCGCTCGCGGCGCTCGGCCGCGGTGAGTTTGCCGCCGCCGAAACCGCGCTCGGCGACCTGCTCGAGCGGCCGTGCTCGCCCGTCGAACGCGCCTTTTTGCTGAACAAACGCGGCGTCGCGCGCATCGGTCTCGACCGGCGCGAGCTCGCTCGCGCCGACTTCGACGCCGCGCTCGGGTCGGTCGACCGCTACGCCCCTGCCCTAACCAATCTCGGGAACCTTCTGCTGGAAGACGGCGACGCGCACGGTGCCGTCGCGCAATACGAGCAGGCCATCTCGAGCGACAGGGAGTACGCGCTCGCGCATCTCAACCTGGGCGTCGCGTACAAGCGATTGGGACGCATCGCGGATTCGGTTCGAGCGCTGCGCGAGGCCCAGCGCCTCGAACAGCGTTCGCGGGCTAGCGCTTCGACTTTTTGGTGGCGGGCTCGGCCCCGGTGATCTCCTCGAGATATTCGAAGAGCTGCGGCAAGGTGATCTTTTCCAGCGCGGTCCGCTCCTGGACCTTATCGCTTTCCTCGCCCTCGTCCCGGATGTAACAGCGCGTCTCGACGCCGGCCGGATCGTCGCTGATGAAGGAGACCGCGAAGCCGCGACCCGGCAGCTCGTCGTAGATTCGCATCGTCTGCGGATTGATGATCTCGACCGAGTGCGTCTGGCTGTTCGCATCGAAGATGAGGATCTTGAGGTGATCGAAGTTGGTTACCTCGATCAATCCGACGACGAACACGTTCTTTGCCGAAAAGAATTCGTGCCCGCGTTTGCTGCGACTCGACACTTCGTAGAAGACGCGATGCGCAACGAACCGGTTGAGGATCTTCCGCAGCGTCGCCAGCGAGGCCAGCGTTTCGGTGCGGTTGCCGCGTGTGTAAATGATCTTCACGGGCGGGTCCTGATGCTTGCACGGGTTCCGAGGTAAGCCCTCCCGCTCCAGTCCGGCGGAAGTCCGGCGGTGCCCCCGGAAAGATAGGCTCCGATGTTCTCGGTGCCCGACATCCTCGTCGTCTCCGTCCTCGCGCTCCTGCTCTTCGGCCCCGATCGCCTGCCCAAGGTCATGCGCCAGGCGGGGCGCTTCATGCGCGAAGTTCAGAGCACGTCGCACGCCTTTATCGCCGAGATGGAGCGGGCCGCGGAGGGGCCCGAACCGTCGATGCCGCCTCCCGCTCCTCCGCCGCCGGAGTCCCCCGAAACCCCAGACTAGATATTGAAGTTCTGACGGATCTCCGTGATGCGCTGCTGCACGATCTGGCGCACCTGCGAGTGGAGCCGTTGCTTCTGTTCGTCGGGCAGGCGGCGATAGATCATGTAGCCGGCGGCTGAGAGGAGCCCGCCGAGCACGCCGATGAGCACGACCTTGCCGGCCTCGGTCGCATCGTCGGATTGCCGCTCGCCGGAGCCGCTCGGATAGCCGTTACCCGGTTGCGTCGACCACGGCTGGTCGTGTGGCGTCGTACGAAAACTTTCAGACATCGTGGCGTCTCCTTCGGCCTGCAGACTCTGTTACCCGTCGGCGTCGCAACCTGACGTGGTCGGGGAAGCGCCGCGCGATCTGCGCGATCGCGAGCTCCGCGGTCGCTACGATGGCGCGCAGGCTCGCGAGCTCGCGCCGCTTCTCCGGCCAGCGCAGCCGCAGCGCGCCGGGCGTTTGGCGAGCCTCGAGCTCGACCCCGGCGTGCTCTTGCAGGCCGAGGCGCGCCGCCTGCAGGACCGCGGCAACCGCCGCGCACACGATGTCCTGCCCGTACTCCGCGAAATCGGCGTGGCCGTGCGCGGAGATGCCGGCAAGACGATCGCGGCCGTCCCGGAAGAAGATGACCTCGAGCAGGGCGCTCGTCCTTTTAGGGAAGCGTTATCTTGGTGATCTTGACTTCGGCGTAGGGCTGCCGATGGCCGTTGAGTTTGCGCACCCGCTTCTTCGGTTTATAGCGGAAGACCAAGATCTTCTTATCCTTGGCATGGCGCAGAACCGTACCGCTGACGCTCGCTCCGTCCAACGTGGGGCTGCCCACCCTGAACGCTCCCTCGCTTCCCGCGAGGACCACACGGTCGAATTTGACCTCGGAGCCGACCTCGCTCGCGATCAGGTCGCAGCGGATGACGTCGCCCTCGGCGACTCGATACTGCTTGCCGCCGGACTCGATGATCGCGTACATGACTTCGGTACGATACCAGGGCAGCGCGCTTACCGTCAACGGCGTTGCGCGCCCCAGTCAGGCTTGACGGCCAGTCCAGAGTTATGCTATCACAGAATAGTCTATGAAACAGATTATTCTGCGAACCGACTACCAGTTGCCGGCCGACGCCGGCGAGCTATGTCTGGCTAGGCTGGCGCTTACTTGGGCGGCATACGGCTATGCGACAGTCGTCTTGTGGCGTGCATTGCCCGACGACGCGATGGGCGGCGCGGCGGCGTGGGCCGTGGCGCTGCTGGGCGGCATTGCGCTCGCGGTCTGGACAAAGTGGGTGTGAAGGTGGAACGCCTCAACGCTTCCGACGCGCGCGATCACATCGAGATGGTCAATCGGATTCTGGCACAGTCCCAGCAGCGGCTCTGCGCGGGCGGGGAGTATTTCGTCGTCTGGGGGTTGGGCTCGGCCTACGTCACGACCCTGTTCCAGCTCGTAAATAACGGCCTGGCTCCCGATAAGGCAGTCTGGTCGGTGCCCGTCGTGCTCGCACTGTGCGCGCTCTTTTCGATCTATCGCAGCCGCACCAACCGCACCGCGCTCGCGCGCAGCTCGCTCGTGCAGCGTGAGTTCTTTAACGTGCTCTGGCTGACGATCGGGCTCGCGTTCGTGAGCAACATCGCCGCGTACAAGATCTTTTCCGGCATAGCGTCGGCGGCGATCTGGAATCTGGCCGAGGCGATCGTGCTCCTGTACATCGGTATGCATGGAAACCGGAGGGCGCAAATCGCCGGCGTGCTCGTCGTCGTCTCGCTGATCGCAGCGAACTTCGCCGCTCCAAGCTTCGCGGGTTACGTTCTCGCCGCGGGAATGCTCGTGGGCTACACGGGATTCGGCGTCAGCGAGCTGTTGACTCGCGAATAGATTCGCACGTGGACGAACTGTTGCTTTCGAAGGTTAGACTCGGCGTCGTTGCAGAGCTCCTGAACTTCGAGTGGGTCGCCTTCTCGGAGCTGGCGCGCTCGCTCGACGTGAGCAACGGGAATCTCGGCGCGCATATGAGCAAGCTCGTGGACGCGGGCTACGTCGAGGAGGAGAAGAGCTTCGTCAAGCGTCGCCCTCTCACGCGGTATCGCCTCACGAAGCGAGGCCGCGGTGCGTTCGCGGCCCATGTCACGCAGCTGCAAGGTCTATTGAAGGAAGCTCGGTAGGCGGTGGAAACGATCCTCGCCTTCGACAACATCGCCAAGTCGTACGGCAAGATCCGCGCGTTGCAGTCGTTCTCCTTGGCCGTGCATCGAAACGAGATCGTCGCGCTGCTCGGCCCCAACGGCGCGGGCAAGACGACGGCGCTCGAGATCGCACTCGGCCTACGCAGCGCCGACGCCGGCAGCGTGCGACTCTTCGAATCCTCGCCCCGCGACGTCGCCACGCGCCGCCGGCTAGGTGTGACACCGCAAGAGACGGGCTTCCTGGACATGCTGCTATCCGCATCCGGCACCCGTTGCGGCGACGCTCGATCGTTTCGGTCTCGGCGACATGGCCAAACGGCGGCGACGGTCTTCGGGTTGCTTACCGCCGCGGTCGTTGCAATCACGGCGCGATTCCTCACGCCAATCGACCTGAGCCTCGCGCCGCAATCCCGATCGCCACGGCGCTCAACCTCCTGCTCGCGTACGCCGGCGGCCTGTTGGTCCCGCCGCGATACCTGCCTTCGTTCATAGCGCCGATCTCGCCGTTTCTGCCGACGCGGCAGTTTGCCGACCTCCTTTGGAGCGTCGTCCATGGCGGCAGCGTCGTGCCGCCCGTTGCCGGCCTAGCCGCGTACGCGGCGATCTTCGCCGCGGTCGCGGCGATTGGATACGCGCGAGACGATCGGAGGCGCTATGCGTGATCGCGAGCCCGCGCAAAAGGGGTATAATATAGCCCCATCCCCAGGCTACGCAAAGGAGTTGCTATGCAACGCTACGTTCAAATCGGCGGCGCCATCTTCGGCGTCGCTTTGCTTTCCGGCATCGTCGGCTGCTCGGGGCAGACCGGAAGCGGAGCGGCTCTTCCGCCCGGCGTCGGGGCGCCGCTGCGCCAGCCAATGCCGGCTCCGTCCGTCACCCCGCCGGTGACGGCACCGGTCACGATCTTCTATCCCTACACGAACAAATGGACCACCAAGACCTGGGCCGGACCGACCGCGACGCCGAGCTCGGCGCCCGGAAGCGATGACGGCATGACGACGGTCAGGTTCAACCTAGATAAGAAGAAAGCCGGCATCTATAACGTCCTCGAGCGGATCAACTCGAAAACGGGATACGTCGAGAACCTTCATAGCGCCATCGGATTCCTTCCGCACGACGGCGGCATCGCGCAAATCATTCTCTCCGACGACATCACGTTCGTGCAAGGTCCGTTCAGCGAAACGGGAACCGATACGTACCCAAACGGGCAAAACTCGTTCGACTTTCCGTTGACCAAGGGAAACCAATGGAGCGCGGCCGCCGCGCACACGTCGTTCGTCAACGAGACGCTCTCGGGTAAGGGAGCGTTCGAGGAAAACGACGCTTACACCGAGGCAGCTGACGGAACCTATTCGGGCCAGATATCGTTTGCGAGCCGTGGCCGCTCCAAGATCCAAGGCAACTACGCGTCCACGACGCAGGTGTCGCTCGACAAACCATCGCGCTACACGCTCTCGGAGCGCGCCGAAGGATATAACAAGCTGACGCAGCTGTTCGAGCTGCCCGGCAGCGGATACATCGACGTTCGCTCAGAGGGCCGCGAGCCGCTGCCGTTCAAGCGCGGCACGGTCAAGGTGCCGGACTGGTATCCGGGCAACGGCGCCCTTCCCAAGACGCTCTACTCCGATGACTTTACGGTCACCGGTCCGATGACCATGCCTGCGGAATGCGGCAAACGCAAGGGAGAGCGCTCGATCGCGGTCATCGAAAGGTTCGCGAATCTCGATCCGGTTCAGGGATTCTACAACACCTACAAGGCGTCGTATTACCTCAAGAGTCTCGGAAAGGGCCAGTTCTGGTTCGCCTGCATCGTCGAAGCATACACGAACGACACCTACGCCGACGGCTGGGCGATGAGCGCGGGCAACTGGGGGAAACTCAGCTCCGAACAGATTGGCACCGAGGTCTTGATCGCATCGGGCATCAAGGAGCCGAACTATGGAATGATGCCGGAAGCGATCGCGCTGCCGGCGCTAACCTTCCCGGTGCCGGGCGCGGGTCGGCGCCTCGAACGCTGACCCAGAGGTTCCCTAAACGGCGCGGGCGAGCTCGTGCCCGGCGCGCAGGCCTTCATCGAAGGCGCGCACCGCGTTGAGCTCGGCCGCGTCCTTGGCTCCGCCGATGACGCGGTAGGGCACGCGCAGCGTTTGAATTTCGGGCAGTAGGGCGTCGTTGCGCTCCTGACCCGCAGCGACGACGACGGTGTCCGCCGCGATCGTGCGCGCGTTGCCGCCGGCGTCGCGGATGCGGACGCCGCCCGCCACGATCGCGTCGTAAGTGACGCCCGTGTAGGTCTCGACGCCCGCGGAGCGCAGCGCGCGCAGCACGGCCCAACGCGTCGTCTTGCCGATGCGCTCGCCGATCGTCGTGCCGCGGCGCATCAAGGCGACGCGCTTCCGCCCGGTGACGACGATTGCGCCGTCGTACGGCGCGGCGAGGCCCTGGTCGTAGAGAAAACGCGTGCCCTCGTCTACATCCGACTCCCCGAAGCTCAGGTAGTGCGCGACGTCGACGCCGATGCCGCCCGCACCGACGATGGCCACCCGTTCGCCGGCATCGCGGTCGTGCAGAAGGAGATCGGCGTACGAGATCACGTTGGGCAGATCGCCGCCGGTGAGGCGCGCGTCCCGCGGAACGACCCCGGCAGCGAGTACGATCGCGTCGAAGCCGCGCAGCTCCGCGGCGCCGGCGACGCGCCGGTTCAAGCGGACCGTGACGCCTAACCGCGGCAGCTCGTTTGCGAAGTAACGGATCGTCTCGCCGAAGTCGCGTTTCCCCGGAATCCGCCGCGCCATGCGAAACTGGCCGCCGAGCTCGCCGCCGGCTTCGAACAGCTCGACGCGATGACCGAGCGCCGCGAGGGCGCGCGCGGCTTCCATTCCGGCCGGCCCGCCGCCGATTACGGCGAACCGGCGCGCTCGATCCGCGGCTACGGGGACCTCCGGAAACTCGCGCTCGCGCCCCGCGCGCGGGTTGACCATGCACGACACCGGCGCGTCGAGCAGGGAACGATCGATGCAGGCCTGATTGCACGCGATGCAGGTGTCGACGAGGTGCGGCTGCGCGGCCTTGGCGACGATCGCGGCGTCCGCCAGAAACGGCCGAGCCATCGAAACGAAGTCGGCGCTCCCCGCTGCGAGCACGTCCTCGGCCGCGGCGAGAGTGTTGATGCGATTGCTGGCGATCACCGGCACGTCGCGCACGGCGCGCTTGACGGCGGCGGCGAAGCGCACCCAGACGCCGCACGGCACGATTTGCTGCACGGTCGGTATCGACGACTCGTGCCATCCGATTCCGACGTTGAGTGCGTCGACGCCGTCGGACGCCAGCGCGATCGCGAAGCGCAGCGTCTCGTCCTGCGTCGTGGAGTCCGGCATCAGGTCGGCGCCGGAGATGCGGAAGATCACTGGAAAGTCGCGGCCCACGGCGGCGCGGATCTCGCGCAGCACCGAGCGCGGGAGGTTCGTGCGCCGTTCGAAGTCCCCGCCCCAGAAGTCGTCGCGCCGATTCGTCAGCGGCGACAGAAACTGGTTGAGCAGATAGCCTTCCGACGCCATTACCTCGACCGCGTCGAATCCGAGCTCGCGCGCGCGGAGCGCGCCGCGGGAGAAGTCGCCGATCGTCTCGCGGATCTCCGCCTCGTCCATCGCGCGCGGCGGGTCCGGCGAAAAGCGCGACGCGACGGCAGACGGCGCCACGGGCTGGAGTCCGAAGGACGCGAAATATGCGTATCGCCCGGCGTGGAACAGCTGCAAGGCGATTCGTCCGCCGGCGTCGTGCACCGCGCCGGCCGCGGCGCGCAGCGCCGGCGCGCTGCTCGGATCGTTGATGAAGCTGTAGTTGCGGCCGCCGGCACCGACCCGGCTCACCGAGGATCCGCCTGTGACGACGAGCCCCGCGCCGCCGCGCGCCCGTTCGGCGTAGAACGCCGCGAGCGCGGGACCGTCGGACTCGATGCCCATATGCATCGAGCCCATGATGATGCGGTTGCGCAGCGTCAGCGTTCCGATCGTGCCGGGACGCAGCGCGTTCGCGAACTGCACGCCCTACGTGAGAGACAGCGGCGGAGACGTGTCGGCGTAGAACGGCGGCGCGATCACGCTCAAACCGCCGTCCACACAGATCGTCTGGCCGGTGATGTACTCCGACTCCGGCGCGAGCAGGAACGCGATCGTGTCGGCGACCTCTTGGGGAGTTCCCATGCGCCCTTTCGGAATCTTCGAGAGGACGGAGTTCATCGGCGCCATGCCCGGAACGTTTTGATAGAAGTACGCGCACGACTCCGTGTCGATCAGGCCGCCGTTGACGGCGTTGACGTTGATGCCGTGCGGCGCGAATTCAACGGCCATGTAGCGCACCCACGCCTCGATGGCCGCCTTGTTCGACCCGAGGTTCGCGTAGGTCGGGTAGGCGCGTATGCTTCCGTAGCTCGAGAGCACCGCGATGCGGCCGCCGCGCTTCATCAGCTTGACGGCGCGCTGCGCGCCGAGGACGAAGGCGCGGACGTTGAGGTCGAACGACCGGTCGAGGTTGTGCGCCTTCAGGTCGGCGATCTTCTTGAACGAGCTCGCCGCGGCGTTCGAGACGAAGTGATCGAGGCCGCCGAACTCGGCCTCGACGCGCTCGAAGAGCCGGTCGATGTCGTCGGTGTTCTCCATGTTGGCCTGCACGGTGATCGCGCGCGAGCCCAGCGCCTCGATCTCGCGCACGGCCTGCGCCGCCATCTCGGCGTTGCGCTGATAGTTGACGACGACCGCGGCGCCCTGGCGCGCCAGCGTGAGCGCCAGCGCTCGTCCGATTCCGCGCGAGCTCCCGGTGATGAGCGACACCGTCCCCTCGAAGGAACTCACGCGTTGCTTTCGCCGTCGATGAGCTCGCGGGCGATGACGGTCTTCTGGATTTCGTTGGTCCCCTCTTCGAAGCGTTGCGCGCGGGCGTCGCGGTAGACGCGCTCGATCGCGTTCGGCTGCCAGAATCCGATCCCGCCGTGGATCTGAAGCGCCTTGTCGGTCACGCGGGTGAGCATCTCGACTGACTGCAGCTTCGACATGGACGAGAGCATCGCCGCGTCGGCGGCTCCGGCTTCTAGCTGCCGCGCGGCGTGGAGCACGAGCTGCCGCGCCGCCTCGATGTCGGTCGCGTTCTCGGCGAGCATGAAGCGGATCGCCTGGCGTTGTTCGAGCTTCTTGCCGAACGTCTCGCGTTTGGCGGCGTATGCCATGGCTAGCTCCTGCGCCCGCCGCGCCAATCCGACGCAGCTCATGGCCACGGAGATGCGGCTCGGCGTCAGGAAGCCGCCCAGCGCGATCGCCAGTCCTGCGCCCTCGGCGCCCAGCCGGTTTGCAACCGGAACCGGCGCCCGGTCGAAGGTCAACCGCGCGTGATCGGTGCCGCGAACGCCCATCGATTCGTCCATGGCGGTCACCGTGGCGCCTGGCACGTTCCGGTCGACGAGGAGCGCGACCGTTCCGTCGGCTCCGCGCGTCCCCGCCGCACGCGCAAAGAGCAGCCAGTAGTCGCAGATCGTCCCGAACGTGATGAGGTGCTTCTCGCCGCTCAGATAGTACGTGTCGCCCTCGCGCACGACGCTGCATCGCAGATCGGCCCCCGTGCCCGCAGTCGGCTCGGTCAGCGTGAAGGCGATCTTGATCTCGCCGCGCACCGACGGCACGACGAATTTGCAGCGCTGCTCGGGCGTTGCGAAGCGATCCATGGCGCGCCACGTGCCGTTGACGACGTGGACGATCATGCGGATCGACGCGTGAGACATCGAAAAGAGCTCGATCAGCTCCAGATACGGCACGAACGGGATCTCGCGCCCGCCGTACGCCACGGGGGCCGCGAGCGATAGATAGCCGCGGGCGCGCAGCTCGTCCCAGAGCTCGAGCGGCACGCGCCTCTCGGACTCGATTCGTGCTGCCCACTCCTCGCCCGGCCCCGCGACGTAGCCTGCGATCTCTTCCTTCAGCTGCGCGAACGCGGCTTCGTCGAAGACACCGGAGCGCTCGAGCTGTTTCAAGAGATCTTCTCAGTGACTCGCGCCACCGGACGTAAACTCTTGGCGCGCTCGCGCAGCACGTATTTTTGCACCTTGCCGGATGGCGTGCGAGGCAGCTCGGTCGCGATCTCGAGCCGCTCGGGCCAGTAGTGTTTGGCGACTTGGCACGCATCGAGATAGTGCTGCATCTGGTCGAAGTCGAGCCGCGCGCCGCCCCGAAGCACGACGAACGCGCACGCGCGCTCGCCGAGCCGCGCATCGGGCATCGCGACGATGGCAACGTCGTCGACCGCAGGATGATCGCCGAGGAGCTGCTCGACCTCTGCAACCGGAATTTTTTCGCCGCCGCGATTAATGACGTCGCGCAGGCGCCCCGTGATGCGGATATATCCCGACTCGTCCATGACGCCGAGGTCGCCGGTGCGGAACCACCCATCGCTGGTGAATGCCGCCGCAGTCCAGTCGGCGTGATCGGCGTATCCCTCGAAAAGCGTCGGCGAGCGGACCTCGAAGTGCCCCTCCTCGCCGGCGGGAAGCGAACGGCCCTGCGCGTCGGTGATGCGCAGGCCGATGCCGCGCAGTGCGCGTCCGTCCGTGCCCCATACCTTGGCGGGCTCGTCGCCCGGCGCGGCGAGCGATCCGAGGCACGACTCCGTCGTGCCCCACGCACCGCACACCGTGGTGCCCAGGATTCGGGTGGCGCGTTCCGCCAGCCCGCGCGGCACGGCCGCCCCGGTCGCGACGAAGATGCGCAACGCCGCCGGCGGAGGATGGCCGTCCTCGACGGCCTTGACGAGATCGGCCAAGAACGGCGTCGCGGCCTGCACGAAGGTGCCGTCCCAGTCGTTGAGCGCGCGGAGCGCGCGCGGCGCGTCCCAAACGGACTGCAGGATCTGCGGCACGCCCATCACGATCGCGAGCCACATCCCGTACAGGAAGCCGGTCTGATGCGCGAGCGGCGATGGAACGAAGATTCGATCCTCGCCCGAGAGCCCCAGGTGTTCGACCTCCATCGCGGCGGCGCGCATCAAGACGTCGTTGCGGTGCAGCACGCCCTTCGGCTCGCCCGAGGTTCCCGACGTGAAGAGCAGCTGCGCGAGCGCGGTCGGCGGGGCGGCGCGCGCGTCGAGCTGCTGGGCGTCGATTTCGATGCCCGCCAGCGCCTCTTGAAAGCGCAGCCAGTTCACCGACCCGTCGGCGTTGTCGGGTGCCGGCAGTGGATGCGTCCTGCGGCCGCTCGTCGAGACGATCACGTGCTCGAGCTGGAGGGGCAGATTTCCCCTGAAGGCCGACGCTTCGATGAGCATCGCGGCGATCTCGGCCGCGTGCCGGCGCCCTCGCGCCTCGTCCGGAACGAACAGAACGCGCGCGCGCGAGCGCCGCAAGCAGAAGGCGACCTCGCGCTCGCGGAAGATCGGCATCAGCGGACAGCAGATCGCGCCTATTCGCAGCGTCGCGAGCGCGACGACGACGAACTCGATGCAGTTGGGCAACTGGAACGCGACGGGCTCGCCGGGACGCACCCCCAGCTGCAGCAGCAGCATTGCGGTACGTTCGACCTTATCGCGCAGCTCGGCCCACGTCAGCGTCGCGTCGTTGCCCTCGCGCGCCTCGACGACGGCCAGTTCCATAGGCGACTCTACGGCCTGCCGGACCAGCAACTCGGGGAGCGTGTGCGCGGTGGCGCGATCCGGCTTGAGCATCGGCAAAAGCGGCTTCGGCTTTTCGCGGCGGCTGTTGGCCGGTCCGTCGGAGATCGACATCGGAACGCCGATACTGCGCATCGCCTCCAGAAATCGCGGATACGAGATGCGATACGCGTTTGGATAGGTCAACGTGCTCTGTCCTTCGGCACGCGAGGCGGCGACGGCGAGCGACATCAGGATTCGGTGATCGTTGAAGGAGGAGAGCTTCGCGCCGAAGAGCTGAGACACGCCGTGAACGACGAGGCGATCGGCGTGCAGCTCGAGCCGGCCGCCCATGCGATTGAGTTGCAGCATCGCGGCGACGCGATCCGACTCCTTGAGGCGAACGTGCTCGATGTTCTCCAGGACCGTCTCGCCGCGCGCGAAGGTGCCGAGCGTCGAGAGGATCGGAAGCATGTCGGGGATGTCGCGGCAGTCGACGCGCAGGCCTCGCAGCTCGATGCCGTCGTGCCGGACGCGCACCGCATGCGCGTGCGCGTCGTACGCCATCGGCAGGCCCATCTCGCGAACGATCTCCAGAAACGCGCCCTCCGGGTGATCCGGCAGCTCGCCCGGGAGTTTCTCCAAGCCGCGGAACAGCACGTCGGACGGATGAATCGCCGTTACGGCGAGTCCGAACGCCGCGGAGCCGATGTCGGGTGGTAGCTCGACGGCCGCCGGCCGCGCGGTCTGCCCGGGTTCCACCTCGAAGCGCCGGAAGTCGGGCGCGATGCGTACGTCTAAGTCGAACTCGCGCATCATTTCCGCCGTCAGCGCGATGTAGGGCCGCTCGTTCGGCTCGCCCTCAACCTCGATGACCGTTCGCTCGCGCGCGAACGGCGCGAGCAGCAGCAGGCCGGAGATCCATTGCGAGAGCGTTCCGGGAATGACGATCGTCCCGCCGCGCGGTTTTCCCGGTTCGATGACGATCGGCGGACAGCCGTCCGCCGATTCGAAACGCACGCCCATGTGCGCGAGCGCGTCGAGGAGCGGCCCAACCGGGCGGCGACGGAAGTACTTCTGAGCGGTCAGCGTGATCGGCGCGTCCGCGAGTGCCGCGAGACCGATCATGAAGTAGAGCGTGGAACCGGAGCTCCCAACCGAGACGACCTTGCGTTTCACGTGGTAGGGGCCGCCGGTCACCACGAGCGTCTGACCGTCCGCGTCGATCTTCGTGCCGAGCGCGCGCAGCACGTCTATCGTGTATTGCACGTGACGCGCGTCGGACAGGCCGCGAATCCTGCTCGTTCCTTGAGCAAGCGACGCGAGAATGAGCGCGCGGTGCGCGTGGTACTTCGAGTTCGGAACCTCGACCTCGCCGGTCAGCGGTCCGCTCGTTCCTTTGACGAGAAGATTCATCGCCGTCCTACCTTGGGTTGAAACCTTCCTAGCGGTAACGCGCGCGACCTGCCGCGCTCCGCCGCAGTCATCGCGACACGACGAGCGATGCATTTTGTCCGCCGAAGCCGAAGGCATTTACCTGAAAGGCCGAATACGAATGGACGCGCGGACGCAAGCGCACGAGATCGAAGCGCGCCGCGGGGTCGAGTCGTTCCGTTCCGATGGTCGGGGGTATCAGGGAGTCGTGCATGCCGGCGATGCCCGCGACCGCGCACATCGCGCCCGAGCTCGCCATGCTGTGACCGATATGCCCCTTGATGGAGGTGACGAGGACGCCGTCGCCGGCATACACTCGGTCGATGGCCCGCGATTCCGCGGCGTCGCCCACGATCGTGCCCGTCGCGTGCGCGTACACGACGTGACAGGCCTCCGCCGCGTCGCCGGCGCGATCGAGCGCGTCGCGCATTGCGACCACCTCGTACTTCGCCGATGGATCCGGCGACGTGATGTGATAGGCGTCCGCCACCGACCCGTATCCGCGGATGCGGGCGAGGACGTCGGCTCCCCGCGCCGCCGCCCGGTCGGTGCGCTCGAGGACGAGCACGGCGGCGCCGTCGCCCATCACGAAGCCGTCGCGATCGATGTCGAACGGCCGCGACGCGCGGTCTGCGTCCGCGTTGCGCGAGAGCGCTCCCGCGCGCACGAGACTTTCGTAGACCAGCGGGCTCAGGAGCGTCTCACTGCCGCCCGCGATCGCGGCGTCGATCTCGCCGCGCTCGATCATTCCGGAGGCTAGGCCGATTGCGTCGAGCGACGACGCGCACGCGGTGCTGATTGCGAGCTGCGGGCCGTGCAGCTTCCAATGCATCGCGATCAGCGCGCTCGCCATGTTGGGTATGACGAGCGCCATGAGCCTCGGGGTGACGGCGCGCCCGCCGCCCTCGACGAAGCGCGTCTGCGCGTCCGCGACGAGCGGGAAGCCGCCCATCGTGTTCCCGATGATGACGGCCGTGCGTTCGGCGGGGGGATCGAAGTCCGACTGACGCAGCGCCTGCGCGGTGGCCGCCATCGCGTACTGGGTGAAGCGATCGGTGTTGCGCAGCGCTCCGGCCGGCAGCCCGGTGTGTTGTAAGAACTCGTCGGACACGGCCGCCCACAGCGCGTTGCCGGAAACTCGCGCGCCGTTGTCCATCGGAGCGATCGCGCGCTTCCCGTCGAGCAAGTTGCGCCAGAACGACTCGACGGTGCATCCGATCGGCGATACCACTCCCACTCCGGTGACGGCAACGTGCTCCACACCCGCCCTGATTCACGCAGGGGAACGGCCGTTCCTTAGTAAGAGCAGGCATGAGGCGCGAAGGGTTCGTCGAAGCGAAAAAGGTGGAGCGAGGGGTGAACGTACCGCAGTCATACCGCCTGGTCCGGCGCGACGCGCGCGCGGAACGGACGGTCGTGCGGCTACGCAGCGGTGCGACATTTGGCGGCGACGAGGTCGCGATTTGCGCCGGCCCCTGCGGCGTCGAGTCGCGCGAACAGCTCGAGAACGCGGCCCGCGGGGTCGCTCAATCCGGCGCGAACGTGCTGCGCGGCGGCGCCTACAAGCCGCGCACGTCGCCGTATTCGTTCCAGGGTCTCGGCGAAGAGGCGCTCAAGATGCTGCGCTATGCGGGCGACCGCTTCGGTCTCGGCGTCGTGACCGAGGTGCTCGATCCGCGCGACGTCGAGAAGGTTGCTCGCTACGCGGACATGCTGCAGATCGGCGCCCGCAACATGCAGAACTTCCCGCTGCTGCGCGAAGTCGGCCAGACGCGCATGCCCGTGCTGCTGAAGCGCGGGCTATCGGCGACCGTGCAAGAGTGGCTGCTGGCCGCCGAATACGTGCTCCTCGGCGGCAACGAGGACGTCGTGCTGTGCGAGCGCGGCGTGCGCTCCTTCGACGTCGCCACGCGTAACCTGCTCGACATCTCGGTCATCCCGCTGTTGGAAGACATGACGCATCTGCCGGTCATCGTCGATCCTTCGCATGCGATGGGGATCGCGCGGCTGGTTCCGCCGATCGCAATCGCGAGCATCGCGGCCGGAGCGCACGGCCTGCTCATCGAGGTGCATCCCGATCCGCCGAACGCGCTCTCGGACGGCGCGCAATCGCTCGACTGCGATCAGTTCGAGAGTCTGATGCGGCGCCTCGCGCCGATCGCCGAGTTTGCCGGGCGAAGCCTCCCAAGGCGCAGCCAATCCAGCGACGGCGTCACCTCCGCGGTGCGGTCGAGCAAGAGCGGCGTGAGGCTCGCGTAACCGGCCCCAACGGCACCGATGTCGGTGCCGACGGTTTCGCGATCGGTCTCGAAAGGCGACTCCCAGGCGCGGTAGTAGCGGGTGGTGCCGCCGCCCTCTTGCCCGACCATCCGGCCGCAGATGCGCTTGCGGCCCAGGCGCGTGACTGCGACGCCGAGGATCTGCGATAGCGGCAGGTTGGGAACGTTCAAGTTGCAATAGCGCGTCGTGTCGCTCAGGCCGTCGAAGGCAGCCGCGACGCAGCGCCGCACGATCTCCGCGGCGCTTTCCCAATAGCGCCGCCCGAGCGGGTCCGCGTGATTGCACGCGAGCGAGACCGCCAGCGCCGGGATCCCCAGCAGCGAGGCTTCGACCGCGCCGGCGACCGTGCCGGAGTAGTACACGTCGTCCGCCAGGTTCGGCCCATGGTTGATGCCGCTGATGACCAGATCCGGGCGCGGGCCGAGCTCGGTCGAACCGAGGAAGACGCAGTCGGCGGGCGTTCCGGAGCAGGAGTACGCGAGCACGCCGCCTTCCCGGCGCTCGAGGGTGATCGCCTCGTCCGCCGTGATCGCGTGCGACACGCCGCTCCGGTTGCCGGACGGCGCGACGACGACGGTCGCGTGCTCGTTGCCGAGCGCGTCCGTCAGGGCGCGAATTCCGGGTGAATCGATGCCGTCGTCGTTGGTGATCAGGATCCGCATGGGCTGCGCTACGCCGCGTTCGGGACGAATCGCAACGCGAGGCCGTCGATGCAGTAGCGCAAATGCGTCGGCGGCGGCCCGTCGTCAAAGATGTGGCCCAGGTGTCCTCCGCAACGCCGGCAGTGCACCTCCGTGCGCTGCTCGATCAGCGCGTAGTCGCGCTGCGTACGCGTCGTGTTCGGCACCACGCTCCAGAACGACGGCCAGCCGTCGCCGCTGTCGTACTTCGTCGCGGAAGTGAACAGCGTTAAAGCGCAACCGGCGCAGCGATAGACTCCCGCCCGTTTTTCACCGATGAGGGGACTCGAGAAGGCCGGCTCGGTTCCGCCTTGGCGCAGAATGTAAAAGCGCTGCGGCCCCAAGATGGCGAGCCACTCGGCATCGCTGTGCGTGATCTCGTAGGCCTCCCCGGAGGCTCGTCCGCGAAGCGCGAAGCCGAATCCGGCGACCAGCGCCGCAGCGGCGGCGGCGAACTCCGCGCGCTTCATCGGGCACCGCCGGGAATAACGTGGCACGCGGCGCCGCCGTTCTTTTCGAAACAGCGCTGGTGGTACTCTTCGGCCGGCCAGAATCGCGGCGCCGGTACGATCTGCGTTGCGATCGGGCGGGCGTAGCGGTGCTGTTCGCGATCGCGCGACGCGGTTGCGGCGCGCTCCTGCTCCGCGCCGTGCGTGAAGATCGCCGAGCGATACTGATCGCCCACGTCGGGTCCCTGGCGATTGAGCTGCGTCGGGTCGTGAATCTGCCAGAAAATATTCAAGAGCTCGTCGTAGGTGACGCGCTGCGGGTCAAACGTAACTTCGACGGCCTCGGCGTGGCCCGTCGTGTGGCCGCAGACCTGCGGGTAGGTCGGGTTCTCGATGTGGCCGCCCGCGTAGCCGGAGACGGCGTCCAGCACGCCGGGGACCTGGCGGAATGCCGCCTCGACGCCCCAGAAGCAACCGGCCGCGAAGGTTGCGGTTTGCGTGTTCATACCCCTGTCAACGCGCGGCGAAGGTCCGCGGATGCATCCAGCCTGCTCTGCTAGGCGTCGTTGCGCAGGACGTCGTCGATGCTCTCGCGCCGGGCCAGCAGGCGCTCCGAGCCGTCCGCGACGGCGACGACGGCCGGGCGTGGGAAGCGGTTGTAGTTCCCGGCCATGCTGTACGTGTAGGCGCCGGTCGTGCACATCGCCAGGAGGCAGCCGCTGGGCAGGCCGCGCGGGAGCTCAACGATTCCGAGCTCGTCGTTCTCGCAGGACCGGCCGCAGAGCGTGACCTCGGCGACGTCGCTGCTCGGCGCGGCCACCGGCACGACGTGGTGATACGCGCCATACAGGGCGGGGCGCGGGTTTTCGGCGACTCCTCCGTCGACGACGACGAAGGTGCGCCGCGTCTGACGCTTGGTCGCGAGCACGCGATACAGCGTGGTTCCGGCCGGTCCGATCACGGCGCGCCCGGGTTCGATCTCGACGCGCGGCGTGGGGATGCCGTACCGGCGCGCATCCTTCGTGACGCGTTCGGCCGCGGCGCGGAGCGTTGCGCCCACGTCGAGCGATTCGGTCCGTTCGTTCGGCCGCGTCTGCACGCCGAATCCGCCGCCGATGACCACGCGAGCCGCGGGCAGGCCGGCGTCGGCGAAGCGCTTTGCGGCCGAGACGAGCTCGTGTGCGGCCGCGACGTAGGGAGACGACTCGTAGATCTGCGATCCGACGTGCGCGTGCAGCCCGGCGAAGCGCAGATGCGGTGACGCGCGCAGCAGATCGGCGGCGGGCGCCTCGTCGCGCCGGTGAATCCCGAACTTCGTGTCGTCGCCGCCCGTTCGCAGGAAGTCGTGCGTGTGCGCCTCGATGCCGACGTTGAGTCGCAGCAAGACGTCCGCCGTCCCGGCGTCGCGCGACAGGCGCGCGAGCCGCGCGAGCTCCTCGATTGCGTCCACGGCGACGCAGCCGGCGCGGCCGCGGCAGACGGCGACCAGCTCCTCGTCGCTCTTCCCGGCGCCGTGCAGCGTCACGCGCTCGGGCGGAAAGCCGGCGCGCTCCGCGGTGACGAGCTCGCCGAGCGAGCAGACGTCGAGCCCGATGCCGCACCGCGCCAGGTAGCGCACGAACTCGACCGTCGCAAACGCCTTGGCCGCGTAGGATACTCCGATGTCGAGGGGACGCGTGCACGCCTCCAGCGCATCGAGTGCCGCATCGACCACGCCGAGGTTGATGACGAGCAGGGGCGTTCCGTATTGCTCTGCGAGGCGCTGCGCGGAGATGTCTCCGAGTATCAGGTTGCCGTCTGGATCGCGCGTCTGACCCGGTGCCAGCGCGCCGTCCCAGGGCACAAGCGCCGTCAGAACTGCTCCATGAAGCGATCGACCTGTTCTTGGGCGACGCCGGCCGCGATGAGCCGCGCGGCGAGGAGCTCGCGGTTCGCGGGCGGCGTCACGAACATGAACGGCGCAACATCGCGTGCGGCGCGAACGGTGCACCACTGCGAGCCCGCGGCGACCAAGACGGTTTGGTAGCTTCCGAGCGTTACTGCGACGTCGGAGCTCGTCACTTCCAGCGGCGCTTCGAGCGACATCAGGATCAGCGGCCGTCCGTTCGTCGCCATCGTCGCAGGCTCCGCGCGAGCCACGATGCGCTCGACGACGAAGTGGGCGTCCGCGATGAGCGCCGTGCGGTCGAGTCCCTCGAACTCATACGGGATTTGCAGGAGCGTCCCGCACGTTTCGGCCGAGTAGTTCAATACGTCGGCGGCCGTGCGCACGTTTAGCTCGCGTGGCTTGCCGTCGAGGCCGAGACGGTTGTAGTCGAACATGCGATAGGTCAGGTCCGACGCCTGCTGCGTCTCGAAGACCGTGACGCCGGGTCCGATCGCGTGGACGACGCCGTGCGGGATGTAGACGGTGTCGCCGGTCTTCACGCCGATCTTTCGAAGCAGCTCACCGAGCGTGCCGTCGGCGACGCGGCGTTCGTATTCGTCGCGCGACGTCTCCCGCGTCCAGCCGTAGACGATCTCGGCGCCCGGCTGCGCGTCCATGACGTACCAGCATTCGGTCTTGCCGAACGGCTGGTGCTCGACGCGCCGCGCGTATGCGTCGTCGGGATGCACCTGCACCGAGAGCCAATCGTGCGCGGTGATGATCTTGGTGAGGACGGGGAAGATCTGTTTCGGATCGAGATCGCCGAGGAGCGTGGCGCCGAGCTCGGCGCGCAGGTCCGCGACCGTGGAGCCGGCGAGAGCGCCGTTCGTCACGGGATCGGCGTCCCAGCACTCCCACGACTCTCCCAGCCGAGCGTTCGGATCGCCGTGCTTTCCATAGATGCGCACGAGCTCGTCGCCGCCCCACACCTGCGTCGTCAATTTCGGGTCGAGAAGGTAGGGATAGACGCCGTCGCGTTGCACCCCGCACACTTACGCTGGGATCGCCGTGAATTCCCATCGAAGGTGGCATCGTGCACGAGCTCTACGTCGGGATCGGATCCAATCTCGGAGACCGCCAGGGAAACATCCTCGCGGCGCTGCAGCGGCTGCGCACGCGCACGCAGATCGTTGCCGTGTCCTCGTTCTTCGAGTCGGCGGCGGCGCACGGAGCGGAGGGGCCGGCGTATCTCAACGTCGCCGCCGCGCTGCGCTCGGAGCTCGATGCGGAGGCGTTCAAGCGCTTCTCGCGCGACGTCGAGCTGGCCGTCGGCCGCGCTCGCGGAACGCCGCGGCTGGCCGCGCGCCCGATCGACGTCGACCTGTTAGTGTTCGACGGCGCGATCGTGCAGCCGCACCTCGACGTGCGCCCCTACAACGTCGCGCCGCTCGCGGAGATCGCGCCGCACATCATCGCCCCGCCCGCGAACGGCGGCGTGCGCCGCCGCGAGCGCGGGCTGCGGTTCGATACCGATCGTCAATCGGAAGAGCCGGAGATTCGTCTCGCGCTCGACCGCGCGGGCGTTTCGGGCGTGCGCCGCGTGCTTCACCTCGAGGTGGACGGCCACGCGCGCGTCTATAACGGGGAGCTCTCGATGGTGGCCGACCTCGCTCCCGACAAGGCCGGCCTGCACATGTCGCGCTTCGCCGAAAGCCTCGAAGAGGCGACCCTCGACGTGCTGGCGCGCGATACCGAGCCGGCGCGCATCGAAAGGCTCGCCGAGGCGATCGCGCGCGAAATCGTTTGCAGTCAGCGCGCGATACGCGCCGATGTTCGGCTCCGCGCAGACTTCGGCCTCGAGCGCTGGACGCCGGTCAGCGGCAAACGCGGCGAGGAGACCTACACGCTCGTCGGCATCGCCCACGCCGACCCGCTGGGCACCCGCCGCGTCATCGGCGTCGAGGCGGAGGGCATGACGGCGTGCCCTTGCGCGCAGGCGATGGTGCGCGAACACTCGCTGCTCGAGCTCGTGGACGCCGGCTTTAGCGAGGCGGACGCACGGCGCGCGCTCGACGCCCTTCCCGTCGCCACCCACAATCAGCGCGGCCGCGGCTCGATCCTGCTCGGCGCCGAGGAACTGCACGCCGACGCCATCCGAGCCGAAGACCTAGTGGAGATCGTCGAAAACGCGATGTCGAGCGAGACCTACGATCTCTTGAAGCGGCCCGACGAGTTCTTCATCGTCAACAAGGCGCACCACAATCCGAAGTTCGTCGAAGACGTCGTGCGCGGCATCCTCGCGCGCGCGCTGGACATGTACGCAGACCTCGGCGACGAGACGTTCGTCTTCGCGAGCCAGGTCAACGAGGAGTCCATCCACAAGCACGACGCGTTCGCCGAGGGCTACGGGCTGTTCGGGGAGCTGCGCGAGGAGCTGCGCACCGGGACGTACGTCACCCCCAAGACCGACGTAGCGGCCTGGCTTCGGACCCGCCCGTCGTCTATCTTGGTTTAGCTTCCCTCGGATTTCTCCAGCGCGTCGATGCGTGCGCGCAGCGACGGATGCGACGAGAAGAAGAGTTCGTACCAGCGGGGCGGGTCCTCGTCGGCGAGGTTCTGTTCGCGCAGCCGGCGGAAGGCGGAGGCGCCGGCTTGCGGATCGTTCGTCGCGGCGAGCGCGAAGCGGTCGGCAGCCCATTCCCGCGAGCGCGAGAACGCGAAGAGCAGCGGACGCAGCGCCTGCGATGCGACGAGCATGATCGCGTAGAGGCGCGCGAGGAGCAGGGCCCGGTAGCGCAGTTCCGTGCGCGAGGCGCGCGACGTCGCGGCGTCGGCGATCAAGAAGAGCGCCGTCGCCACGACCTGTCCGAAGCCGATGAGACGCCACGTGTCGCGATTGACGTAGTGCCCGAGCTCGTGCGCGACCACGAACTCCGTCTCGTTCTCGGGGAACGCCGCGATCAGCGTGTCGCCGAGGACGATGCGATGCGTGCGGCCGATCCCCGTGACGAAGGCGTTGGCCTTGCGCGTCTGCCGGCTCATGTCCATCCGGAGAATCGCCGCGTCTCCGACGCCGAAGCGCGTCGCGAGCCTGCGCAGCCGCTCCTCGAGCGGGCCGAGGAGCGGTTCGAACTCGTTGAAGAGCGGCATGATGTAGATCGGAACGATGAGGTTGCCGACGACGAAGAGTGGAAACGCGCCGGCGCTAGCGATCCAGGGCCAGATGCGCGGAGCGTGCCGCACCGCCACCCCGAGCAGGGACGCGACGACGCTCACCAGCGCCGTCCCCACCAGCGCGCTCTTGACGTAATCGGCGAGCCACGCGGTGCGGCTCTGCTCGCTCAAGCCGAAGCGCCGCTCCAGCGTATACTCTTGCACGAACGAGGCCGGCAGGTCGACGAGTGCCGCGACGAGCGAGAGCGGCGCGACGAATGCCGCCGGGCGCAGCCACGGCGGTGCGAAGCCGGTGGCTCGGTCGGCGGCGCGCGCGAGCGGCCCGTAGGCGAACGCCAGGGTGCCGGCGATGTTGCGCGCGGTATCGGCCAGCTCGAGCGCCCGGCGCGCGCGCGCATAGGCGAGGGCGTCCTTCGGCAGCGACGGCGAGGGCCTGCGCAGCTCGGCCGCAGCCTCGGTCGCGCGCGCGAGCGCGTAGCCGGCGGTCAGCCCCGCGCCGAGGCCCAGGAGGACGTTCCGGATGCTCATGCGCGGCCGTATTCGGCGCGCAGCTCCTCCTTCGCTCGTTCCAGAACGCGCAGGCGCTTATCGAGATCGAGCGCAAGCGACCCGACCTTAAACGATCGAGATCGTTTCCTTGGGTTTGGGATGTGCCGCGATCTGGTCGAGCAGCCGCCCGGCGAGCTCGTCGCAGACGGCGTCGTCGAGCCCCTCGATGCGTCCCTCATCGGCGAGCCGAGCCTTGTTCGGATCGATCGGGAGCCGCGCTAGGACCGGCGCGCCGGCGAGCTCCGCGACGCGCGACGCGTAGGAGGGGCCGAAGATGTCGTAGCGCGCGCCGGTGTCGGGCGCGACGAAGTACGACATGTTCTCGACGACGCCCAGGATTGGTTTTTTCAGCTGGTGCACGAGGTTGGCCGCCTTACGCACGATCATCGTCGCCAGCGCCTGCGGCATCGTGACGAGCACGACGCCGTCGATCGAGAGCGACTGCAGGACCGTGAGCGGCGCGTCCGACGTGCCGGGCGGAAGGTCGACGAGCAAGTAATCGAGATCGTCCCACAGCACCTGCTCGTAGAACTGGCGGATGACGCTCGCGACGATCGGGCCGCGCCAGATCATCGCGGTGTCTTCGCGATCCGTCAGCAAGTTCGCGCTGACGATCTCGATCGCGCTGCGCGAAATCGCGGGCGTGATCAAGGGCTGCGGCTGCCCCTGCGGCGTCGTCTTGACCGGATCGGCCAAGATCGTCATCGGCTGTTGCAGGCCGAAGAGCTTCGGAATCGACGGCCCGGTGATGTCCGCGTCCAATATGCCGACGCGATAGTGCTTGTGGCGCAGCCCGATGGCCAGCAGGGCGGTGACGAGCGATTTCCCCACGCCGCCCTTGCCCGACATGATCGCCACCGTGTGCGCGATCGCGGCGCGCTTCGCGAACGCGCCCGGTGCGCGGCGCGCGGGGGTGCGATCCGCGTCGGCGATCGCCGGCACGCTGCCCGTCGCGCGAGCGCGTTCCAGCGCCGCGAGAATCGGCTCGACGCGCAACCCGTGCGCGCCGGCGCCCTGCTCGACCGTCTCGTATTTGCTCACGCCGCATCCGCTGCAGCCGAGACCGAACGCGCGCATGACGTCGGCGGCGACCGGGAGGCGCGCGACGAGCTCGTCGATCTTCGTCTGGGCGGTTATCGGGCTCTGCATCTCGGGCATGGCTTCTCCGTTGAACCTGCGAAGCGCGCGAGGGTATGCAGATCGAGCGCGCGCGCGCCGTGCTGGCCGGCGGTTGCGACTCGCCGGTACGCTCGGCGTGGAGCGTCGGTGGGCCGATGTTTTTGCAGGCCGCGGCGCGGGGGGCGTACGCCTACGATGAAGCGGGCCGCCGCTACATCGACTACGTCATGGCCTATGGGCCGCTGCTGTTCGGGCACAGCCATCCGGCCCTGGTCGCGGGCCTGGACGCGCTCGCGACGGACGGATTCGTTTGGGGAACCACGCACCCCGAGGAGGTCCGTCTCGCCGAGCGGATTCGCGGCCATCTTCCGTCGATGGAGCGCTTGCGTTTCGTCACGACCGGCACGGAGGCGATGATGAGCGCCGTACGCGTGGCGCGCGCATTCACGGGCCGTTCCCGCATCCTCAAGTTTGCGGGCGCATATCACGGACACTTCGACCTCGCGCTGTTCGACGCGGGAGCCTCGGCCGGGCCGGGCGACGCACGCAGCGGAATTCCGGAGGGCGTCAGGCGCGACGCGATCGTGGCGCGTTACAACGACGTCGCTTCCGTCGACGAGCGTACCGCGGGAGCGCGGCACGAGCTTGCCGCGATCCTGGTCGAACCGATCGCCGGCAACATGGGCTTCGTCGCCCCCGATGCCGGCTTTCTCGAAGCGTTGCACGAGCGCGCTCGGCAATGGGGCGCGCTCCTGATCTTCGACGAGGTGATAACGTGGCTGCGCTTCGGGTTGACCGGCGCGCAAGGGCGAACGCGCATCACGCCCGACCTGACGGCGCTCGGCAAGGTCATGGGCGGCGGCGTTCCGATCGCGGCCTTCGGCGGACGCGAGGACGTGATGGACGCGCTCGCGCCGCACGGTGCGGCGTTTACGGGCGGCACGCACGGCGGCAATCCGTTCTGCGTCGCGATGGCGCACCGCGTTCTCGATCTGCTCGAGGCGCACCCGGAGTACTATCCCGCGATGCGCGCGCTCGCCGAGCGGCTCGCGCGCGGGATACGCGCGCTGTTTGCAGAGCGCGGCCTCGCGTACGCCGTCGTGCAGCAGGAATCGGTCGTGGACTTCAAGTTTCGGCCCGGTCCGGCGGGACGAAACTTCGAGGACGCGCGCGCCGCCGATAACCCCGCATATGCGGCCTACTATCGCGCCATGCTGGAGCGAGGCATCCTGCTCCCGCCCTCGCAGAACGAGGTGATGTTCGTATCGAGCGCGCACACGCCGCAGGACGTCGACGACACACTCGCCGCGATGCGCGATTACTTCTGCGGCACCTCGCACGACTCGAAGGCGAAATCGTAGATGCCCAGGCCGGAGCCCGCCGGCGACAGCTTGACGTCGTGCGTGCCGAACCGGGCGTTCATGACGAGGTCGTAGGCGCGCGACGCGTCCACGATGACGTACGAGCGGCCGCGCTCGTCGTAGCGCAGGTCTTTACCGGCGTCCTCTCTCGCCACGGGCCTGTCGTCTTGCGCGACGTTGACGCGGACCGCTCCGCCGCCTTCGGGCCGCATGACCACGACGAGCTGGATGGCGTGATAGCGCAGCGCCAGGTAGCCGTTGCTCTCGCCTGACACGGCGGCCTCGGACGTCAGATGCCAAAAGCCCTGGAGGTAGATGGCCCCGTCCTGCCGGCTGGAAGCCGTGTCGGCGTAGTCCGTGTCCGCGGCGAAGGTGCTCGACGGAGGGGCGTCGGCGATCGGGCTGCGCCCCACGAGTAGCTCCGGAGTGTGCGGATAGCAGACGGCGCCGGGTTTGTCGTAGCTGTCTTGCGGCAGGAGCGCCATGACCGGGGGAAGCTCGACGCGCGGATCCGCGGCGCGCAGCAGCGCCTGAATCCGCGCTTCCGTCTGCGGATAGCCGCCTTCACCGAGAACGCTTTCGACGAGCCTGCCATCCTCGTCGTAGAGGTATTCGTGCGGCCAGACGGTGTTGCCGTAGCGTTTCCAGATCGTAAAGCGATCGTCGAGGATGATCGGCCAGGTGACGTCGAGGCGCTTCGCCGCCGCCACGACATTCGAGCGCTTTCCGGAAAAGTCGAACTCGGGCGCGTGTACCCCGATGATGACGAAGCCGCGGTCGCGGTAGCGGCGATACCACTCGCGCAGGTACGGCAGCGTCCGCAGGCAGTTGAGGCACGTGTACTCCCAAAAGTCGACGAGTACGATCCTCCCGCGCAAGTCCGCCGGCGTGACGGGCGTGCCGTTGATCCATCCCGCGCCGCCGTCGAAGCCTGGCATTCGGCCGGCGGCGTCACCGCGCGCCGGATTGGGGTTCCCCAAGAGCGCGATCGACGCGACGAGTGCGGACCACGCGCATGCGGCGCGCAGCGAGGCTGTCATGCCGGATAAACGTATCCCGGCGGGGCTGGGTGACGCAAGCGGGCGGCCTCCGCGTTCCGGAGACCGCCCGCTCGAGTCGCGCGGGGGTGAAGTTGCCTTAGATCTTCACCGCCGCGTTGAAGTAGACGTTGATCGGCGGAGGTCCGCCGCCGATGGCGCCGTTGGTGCCGTTGCTCGGCGTGTAGCTCTCTATGAACGGCGTCCGCGCACCATTGGCCTTGAAGTCGTTGATGCCGGTGCCGTTGTAGAAGTTCGACGGGTAGATGGTGCTGTTGAGCGGCCCGCCCGCGGCGGTGTAGCCGCAGACCACGTTGCTGGGCGCGTAGTACGACGACCACGGGGTCGACGAGCCGCCGAAGCACGTGCGGAAGAGGTCCACGCCGAGCACCGTCAGTTTGATCCGCGGGCTCACGTCGTAGGTCAACTGGAGGTTGCCCACGAGCGCGCTGGGATTCTGATAGCTGTCGAACGCAAACGTTCCGGTCTGCGGGTTGGGGATGTACAGGTAGCCGAACTGGCCCAGGCCTGCCGCCACCGTCGTCAGGTAGTTGCACTGCAACGGATTGGTCTTGGGCGAGAGCTTGGTGATGCCCGTGGCCGCCGAGTTGAGCGTGCAGGCACGCGGGTCGACGCCGGTTACGTCCATCGGGGTTCCGTAGAAGCCGCCGGTCTGGAACGAGAAGCTGGGCGTGATCGCCAGCTTGTCGTGGCGGTAGTTGAGCAGCAGCGAGGCTACGTACGGCGAGATGTAGCTGGTCAGCGCGCCGTCCACGTTCGGCGCGATGGCCGTCGTGTACGGGTTGTACCAGCCGTTGGGACTGAGCAGCGGTTGCGGCGACATGTTGTAGTAGGGGTTGAGGATCGTGTCTTGCTTGCTGCCGTTGGGCTTGGAGCACGACACCGCGTTCAGTCCCTGGTAGCAGGGGCTGCCGCCGCCCGCCTTGGTTAGCTGGTTCCACGCCGTGATGGCCTGGTTGAGCGCGGTGATCGTGTTGGACACGGTGCCGCCGTTGCTCAGACCGTAGTTGGTGAACTGCACCTTGGAGTTGGTGTACGTGAAGGCCAGCTGGCCCGAGAGGCCGTTGCGGGTGAAGTCACCCTTGTTGAACTGGAACTCCACGCCGTAGTCGCGGTTCACGCCCACCGGCACTTGCGTCGCGAAGTTGGAGCCGATGAACGTCTGCTGCTGCCAGCCCGCGACCCACGTGTAGTACGGCGTGAGCTTGAAGCTCATGTCCGTCCCGTGCAGATGCTGTTCCCACGAGAGGTCGTACTGCGCCGACGAGATGCCCGGGATCGGGTGGAACGGCGAGTAGAACCCGAGGTTCATCGTGTTGTTCCACACCGAGCGGTTGTCGCCGGTCGCGCTGAGGTACTGCACCGAGGCCGAGATCGGCGGCTGCGTGAAGCGGCCGGCCGAGGCGCGGAACACGGTGTCCGGAGAGGCCGTATAGGTCGCCGAGAAGCGCGGTTGCCAGTAGTTCAGCGCGTACGAGCCCGGCGAGCTGGCGGTGAAGTTGGGCGCCGCAACGCCGTCCTGCACCGTGCCGTTGGGATGCACCCAGCCGGTATGCGGACCGGTCGGGAACAGCGCCGCGGCGGCCTTGTCGCAGTCGCCCACGACGTACTGCGCGTTGGCCGGCGGAACGCCGCCCGGCAGCAGCGGCTGCGTCATCACCTGGTTGGTCGCGGCCAGCACGCAGGTGAAATTGGCGGTCTGGTTGGCGTAGAAGGTGTTCGCTGCGTTGACCGAGTCCGGCAGGACGTACGTGAAGTTGTCGTACCGGATCGAGGCGTTGAACAGGAACTTGTCGCTGGGACGCCACTGATCTTGGAGCGCCGCGTTGCTAAAGCGCGGACGCACCGTGTTCAAGGGGCCCGTCGCGTTGCCGGACCACAGGCTGTCCCAGGTCGCGCCGGCGCGCGCCGCGGGCGATCCCGCCGGACCGAAGCCGGTCGGACCGCTCTGCGCGCTCGCGGTCCACGTGGGAGCGACCGTCGTGCCGGAGGCGACGTCGTAGTACGAGCTGTTGAGACACAGCTGCGCCTTGCCGGTAGCCGGGTCGTAGCACGTGAAGCCCTTGCCGGTCGGGGCCATGTAGCCGATCGGCGAGCCGCCGATGCACGTGCCGCGGCAGCCCAGGTAGCCGGAGTAGTTGTTGAACCGGATCACGCCCGCCGTCGTGTAGTTGCCGTCGAGCGAGACCAGGTTCTGGTCGTTGATCTGATCCTGGAAGTCGATCGCCGCGCCCGAGGTGTGCGTGATCAGGTCGTACTCCGACGAGATCGCCGAGGGCACGAGCAGCGCCGTGCCGCCGAAGATCGGGTCGGTCTGCAGCCAGTCGGAGTAGAAGGTGTAGCCGTAGAGCCGCAGATAGGCCGATTGGCTCAGCGCGTAGGTGTACTGGATCTTGGTGACGCCCGTGTCGTTGCGATTGACGTTGGCCGAGTTGTCGGTCAGCGGAATCGCCCCGAGGTAGGCGTGCGCCGGCGTGCCCGGCGCGAAGTAGATCCCCGGCGCCTTGATGTTCGTCGGGCTCGTCGCGATCGGCGTGCCGAACGGCACGTTGTACGAGACGTTATCGGCGTACGACGCGTACGTCGGGCCGCAGCCCAGCGCATTCGTGGCGCACGCGTACGGACCGCCGAAGAACGGCGAGGCGTGCAGCGCCGCGGCGATCTGTCCTTCCGCGCCGGTCGGCGAGTTACACCCGTTGACCGTCAGCCCCGGGGCAATCGTCTCGGGACCGCAGATCGGCGCGTGGGCCGCCGTGTTGTAGAGCGCCCAGATGAACTGGTTGTTGCCCGGGCCGATGTCGCTCGGGCTGTCATAGAAGTAGTTGGCCAGGGCCGAACCACTCCACAAGACCTGCACGTCGTCGCGAAGCCCATTGTGCTTGGGAATGCCCATGTGCAGGTTGATCACGTTCTCGCGATCGGCGATCGTCGACGGACTGCCGCCGATGCCGCTGTAGTACTGCCAGCAGCCCTGGGCCGGAACGGTGAACTTGTTGATTCCCGCCGAGAACAGCGGACAGGTCGGCTTGACGCCTTGGCACGTGCCGAAAACGCACGTCGACCCCGTCCACAGCACCTGATTGCTGCCGAAGCCGTAGCCGATCGCGTTGCCGGTCGTGTCGCCGGTGAATGGACCGCCCGGCGTCATATAGCCGGCGCCGTTGCTGTTATCGAGCGCCCGGTAGTCCTGGTTGTAGCCCGCCAGCCCGATGTAGTAGCTGAAGGTCCGATCCGGCGTCGATCCGCCGATCTCGACCTGGGCCTGATGGTAGTACGTGGGCGTCCCGATGCCTAAGTTGGCTTGGCCGTAGCCCGGGAACGTACCGGTCTTGATGACCTGGTTGATGAACCCGGCCGTGCCGGCCGTCGCCACCGATGAGGGACCGCCGCCGGTATAGACCTGCAGCTCCTGCAAGCCCAGGCTGGACTCCGTCGACGAGTTGTAGTTGTCAAAGGCGCGGTTGACCGGAATGCCGTCGTACTCGTAGCCGGTGTAATAGGCGTTCTGACCGCGCACGTACGCGGCGTTGAAGTCCCAGCCCATGCCGCCCTGTGAGACTTGGATGCCGGGGACGGTGGCCATGGCCGAGTACGCGTTGTTGAGATTACCGCCGCCGCCCAGCGCCTGCGCGGCGTGGGCTTGCGCGGCGTTGACGCTGTACAGGTCGCCGCCGACGCCCGACTTCACGAGCGACGCACCGGCCTGCGACGTCACGCGCGCGATGGTCTTCAGCGTCTTGATCATCGTGTAGGCGACGCTTTGCGTCTGGTCGGCAAACACCGTAACGCCGGTGAATGCGACGCTCTGGTAACCGGTGCGCGTCAGGTTCACGGTGTATGTGTCCGGGGCAAGCGAAAGGATAACAAAGTGTCCTCCCGCGTCCGTCGTTGCGATGCGAGTCATCGAGGGAGCAACTGCCTGCACTTCCACGCCGGCAATAGGGGCCCCCGAACTGTCGTGTACGGCGCCCGCGATGTTTCCGGTGACTCCCGCCAGTGTCCACGTTACCTGGGTCAGGAAGAAGACCAGAAGCAGAACGGCGACGCTCGTACAACGAAGCGTTCGTTCTAATTTCATTGTGTGATGTGTCCTCTTTAATGTAGCTTTCGAGTTGCGCGCCGGATACGGCGCATTCAACGTGGCTTGGCGACGGCAGGTTAGGCCGACCTTTTGAAATTTCTTGATGCGGGCCCGCACAGCGCGGCTTTCGCATCAACGATGCTCAAAGGCTCAACGAATCTCAAGTCGGCTGTCCGCGTTTCCGCTGTTTTTCCTTGGAACTTCGTGAAGCGCGGCGTCTGCTCGTAGTTTATGCTACGAAAATGGACGTGCGGCATTGCACGGAACGCGACGTATCGATGCTGTTGCGGCGCGCGGGAAATCCGCAGGCGCTCGCGGCTTCGCCGCTCATGACCGCCGTGTGCCGCGCGACCGGGAAAGGCGATCCGGTCGCGGCTTTGAGACACGTCGTCGGCATGGCGCTCGCCGGCGACGACCGGCGCACCGCCAAATTGCGCGACGCGATCCTCGAAGCAGACTTCGATCGAGCGGCGACCAACGCCCAGCTCGCACTGCGCAACGGCGTTTCGCGCCGCCATTTCCAGCGCTGGAGGGCGCGCGCCGTCGTCACGATCGCGCACTACGCGCGTGCGATGTTACGGCGCTGCGGCACCGCCCCCGCATCGTCGCCGCGACGTTTCTCGTGGCGCTTCGAGCGGGAACGCGCCGAGTACGCGCGCGCGCGCGACGCCGGCGCGACGCTGCAGATGCGCTCGATCGCCGCGAGCCTCGAGCGGTTGGCGGACGGCCGAGAGGCGCGGGCGCTCGCCGCGCGCTGGCGCGCCGACGCGAGCGCGCACCTCGGCGATACGGACGACGTCTGCGCGCGTCTCGGCGGTCTTAAGTCCGGCGAGCGGCCTTATCTGCAGGCTAAAATTGATGTCCTGAGCGGAGACCTCGACGCAGCCGAAGCGCGCGCGCGCGAGGCGTGGCCGGCACTCGACGCCGCCGAACGCGTTCGCTGCGAGGCACTGACCTCGCAGATTCAGCTGAGGCGGTCCGTGTCGTGGACGCCGGCGATTCGAGCAGCTGACCTGCCGCTCGGTTCGTGGGAACGCACCGCGATGGAGGTCGAGAGTGCGCGACATCGCACGCGCGAAGGGGGATGGCGCGATGCCGAGCGGGCGGCGTGCGCGGCGCTGTGGTGCGCCGAGCGGCGCGGATACGGCGGGTTGGCGGCGCAAGCAGCCGCAACGCTTTCGGCCTGTGCCGGCGCGCGGTGCGCGCCGGGCGAATCGCTGTATTGGCGCGCGCGTGCGATCGAACGGCTGTTGAAAACGCAGGACTGCGTGTTAGCCGCTGGGTTGCTGTTGCCCGCGACGGCCGCGCGTCCGGACGCTTCGCTGCGCGCGGTGCTCCACGCGCGCCTCTGTCTGATCGTGCCGCAGATGTTGAGCGACGCGCCGCCGCAAGCCGCCGCCGTCCGCGAGCTTCTCGCGGCGCTCGTCGATCGGGCGCTCTCCGCGCAGCCTCAGACCGACCTGACGGCTGCTGCCGCTGCCGTCCGGCGCAGCGACTCGGCGTTGTCGCACTATCTCGAACGTCGCATCGACGGCGTCGCCGAGATGTTGGCGCTGGCGATCGCTGCGATGGCGGATCTACCTTGGACGTTCGCGTTGCAACGCGCGCTAGACGCGCTGACCGACGTCGCGCTCGACGTGCCCCTCGGCGCGCGCCGCACGATCGCGATCTCCCTACCGCGGCACGGCCGTCCGTCACAAACGGCGGTCATCGAGCATTTGAGAATAGATGATCGACGGACGGCCGCCACCTCAACCGAAGACGTCGCCAATCTACGCCTTCGGCTCGTTTCGCTTCGAGCCGGCTCGCGGGGTGCTCTTCCATGGCGCGGCCGCGATCCCGTTATCGGATCGACTGTCACGCCTGCTGCTGTTACTGATTCACGCTAGCGGCAACGTCATCGACAAAGAGACGATCGCCGAGCAGGTCTGGCCCGATGCGGCCGTCAGCGACGGCAACCTCTCGCAGCACATGTACATGCTGCGTCAGCTGCTCGATGAGCGTGCGCGGGACCGCACGTACGTCGTTACGGTGCGCGGCAAGGGTTACCGGTTCGTGGCGCCAGTCACCGTCGTGGCGCCGGTCATTCCGTCCGCCGAGGCCGCCGACGCCGACCGCGCCGGCGAGAGCATCCTGGGCGGCGCACCCGAGGCGCTCCATCGCTATTGCCGAGGATCGTATCTCCTCGAGAAACGCACCGCGGGAGCGCTCGCGGCGGCCGCCGAGCAATTCGACGCGGTGTTGCGGATCGACTCGGGACACGTCCCTGCCCTGATCGGACTGGCGCGGGCGCACGCGCTGATGGCCGAGCATTGGTACGCTCCTGGTTCGTACACGTTCCCGAAGGCGAAGGCTGCGATCGTGCGAGCGCTCGAGATCGATCCGACGTCTGCGGAGGCGCGCGCGACGCTCGGCAACATACTGCTGTTCTGCGATTGGAACTGGGCCGATGCGGAGCACGAGATGGAGACCGCGATTCGGTTGAACCCGCGATCCAGCTCGGTCTTCGTCAGCGCGGCGTGGTTCTACATGTGCAAGGGCTCCGTCGAGAGGGCACTGCGCGAGATGCAGCTCGCGCTGGTGATCGAGCCGTCGTCACCGGTGCTGCAGCTGTTCCTCGCTCGCGTTTTTCTGCACACCGGCGACTATCGGCGGGCGATCGGCGCGCTTTCGAACCTGATCGACGGCGGTCCGGATTTCTCGATCGCCCGGCGCCATCGCGCGCAAGCCTTCATCCTCAACGGTCAGCCGGCGGAGGCGCTCGCGGACCTGGTCCTATTGCCGCAGGACAGAGCCGAAGACGTCGCGCTGCGCCTGCCGTTGCTGGCGCGCGCGTACGCCGATTGCGGAGACACGGAGCGCGCCGAGGAGATCTATCGGACGCTGATAGAGATGTCGCGGACGGAGTTCGTCGTCGGATTCAACCTCGCGACCGTGGCGGTGGGCCTGCGCCGGCTCGAGGAGGCCTTGGATCATCTCGAGCGCGCGTTTGAGCGGCGCGAGACCGCGCTCTTGATGCTGCGCAGCCTCCCATGGTTTGTTCCGATCGCGCGGCTGGCGCGTTTCAAGGCGCTGCTGCAGGCGATCTGGCCCGCGCCCCGCGCGGTCGTAGACGAGACCGGTTACTCGCGCACGGCGACCGGATAAACGGCGGGGCTGCGAAGCCCGTCGGCATCGACGCTGCGCACGCCCAGCACGAAGTCGTCCTTCGACACGGGAACGGTCGCCGCGGTGACGTCTCCCACGTTGCGCGCGTTCTCCCACTCCGGCGCGTCGGTGCGGCGCCAGACGATCTCGTACGAGACGGCGCCCGCGACCGGCTTCCAGCGAAGCGTCGAGTCGTAGCCGAGCCGCCGCAGCTCCATCCGCACGCCGATCGGCGCGGCGGGCCCGAGGGCGAGCGTGGCTAGCGCCGCGACGTTGGCCTGTGTGGCGCGGCGCAGGTATTGCGGGTCGATGTATTGCGGAAGGTCGCCGTACTGGGTCCCGTTCTCGACGCGCACGTCTTGATGCTGGTGCGTGAAGTTTTCGTGGGATTCTACGAAACGAACGGCGGCGGAGTATCCGACGCCTTGGAACGACTCCTGGTCGCCGCCGCGCATGAAGCGGTCCGCGCGAAAGATCTGACGCACCCGCAGATCCGGCACGTAAACCGGAACCACTTCGGCGATGAATCGCGACAGCTCACGCGACGGCGAGTCGTTCTCGGATCCGACGAGGTCGGTTCGCGCGATATCCGCTCCGGCGGGAAGGCCTTCGCTGAACACTCGGATGATGTCGGGTTCGGACGCTCCGTCGCCGCCGACGGAGTTGCCGATGATGTCGTTGTTGAGCACGGCCAGAATCGGCGTCTTGCGGGCGGCGAGCTCGTGCGCGTAGTGATCCGAGCCCCAGAGACCCAGCTCCTCGCCGTCAAAGCATACGAAGAGAATCGTGCCGCGAAACCGCGTCGGCGCCATGATTCGCGCCGCCTCCAGCACGGCCGCGACGCTCGAGCCGTTGTCGTCGGCGCCCGGGGCGGTGCCGGCGCCGTCGGTGCAGCGTCCGTCGCAGTCGTCGTAGTGACTCGAGATGACGTAGACTCGGCCCGGCATCGTGCCGCGCAGCGTCGCGACGACGCTCGACTCCAGCACGGCTCGCGGGGTCTTAGGCGTCTTCGCCTGGCGGTACGTGTCGAGCGTCACGCTCATTCGGCCGCCGGCGGTCGCCGCGATCGCAGCAAACTGCTGCACGATCCAGTCCCGTGCGCCGAACACCCCGTGGCTCGGCGTCGAGGCCGTCTCGGAGAAATCGTTGCGCGTTCCGAACGCGACGAGCCGGTCGACCGTGCTCTTCAGCCGCGAGGCCTGCACGGCATCGACCATGGCAGATATGGGCGCGTACGGTGGGAGTGCCGGCATCGGCTGGTCGGCCCCCAGAGCCGCGACCAGGAGCGCCGCTCCCGCGACGTTGAGATTCATCGTCTCAACGTTTTACGATGCGGTGCCCAGCTCCTGACCAAGGCGGCGATAGCGTCCCAGCCGGACGACGGTCCCGCTTCCGGGCGCGCTGTCGACCTCGAGAAAGTCCGTGCACCGCTGCATGATCGCGAAGCCGCGCCCCTCCTCGGCGAACACGCTCGGGAAGCTGACCGTGCCTTCCGGGGGAGCGGCCATGCCGCGCCCGCGGTCGGCGACCGTGACCACGATCGAATCACCGCTCACGTGCGCCGTGATCTCGATCGCTTCGACGGTGTCCGCGTGTTGGATCGCGTTGGCGAGCGCCTCGCCGAGCGCGAAAATTAGGTTCTCCAAATCGATCTGCGTGAGGGCGTGCACGCCGGCAAAGTTGCACAGCGCCGTACGCGCGGTGCCGGCGAACCGGGGCAGCGGTGGGATACTCAGCCGGAGAACGTCCATAAAGTGTCGACCGAACCTATTCTTCCGCAGCCGGGGAAGTCTAAACCCACCGTCTACGTGCTGGCCTGTAGGGACGGCTCGCTGTACACGGGTGCCACTGTGGACTTGCCGCGCCGCCTCACCGCGCACCGCCGGGGAGACGCGAAGTACACGCGCGGCCGCTTGCCGGTCAGCTTGGTGGCGTGCTGGCACCCGGCGACGTTCGCGGCCGCCAAGTCGCACGAGGCGCGTTTCAAGCGCCTGCGCCGCGCGGAGAAGCTGGCCGTGCTCCGCGGAGCCGAGGCCTACGGCTGCCGCCTCCACCGCTGCTTATACTAAAGCCCCTACTCAAACGTCCGAGCCGCGGCGGCGTACGTGACGCGCGTCACGGCGTGAATCGCGGCGTATGCCGCCGCGTAGTCGTAGGCGTCGCGCGTCATGATCGCGAGGACGAAGGGCGAGTCGCCGAACGGTTCGACGATCGCCACGTCGTCGCGCGTTCCTTCGATCTCGCCGGTCTTGTTGGCCACGGACGTGCCGAGCGGCAGCGCGGCCGGAATGCCGTCGCGATCGGTCTGACCAAGCATGACCGCGATCATCGCCCGGCAATGCTGCGCGGAGAGGATCGTTCGCGTGCGCTCCCGCGCGCCGCGCTCGACGACGTAGAGCAAGCGCGCCATGTCGGCCGGCGTGGACACGTTGTCGCTGTGGTGCTCGATCGCGGCAAAGTCCATGAACCTCCGCGCGAGATGCGTGTGCTCCATTCCGGCCCACCGCCCCACCGCGTTGATCGCGGCGACGCCCAGGTAGCCGATGAGGAGATTCGCGGCCGTGTTGTCGCTGACTTGAATCATCGGCGTGATCAGCTCCCGCACGGTGAAGACGTGACCGTCGTCGACGTCGCTCATGAAATCGGAGCCGCCGATGAGCTCGCTGCGATAGAAGGTGATGCGATCGTGCAGCGCTCCGGGTTCGGCCTCTTCGCGCGCGTAGGCCGCCGCCATGATCAGCACCTTGATCGTCGAGGCTGTCGGAAAATGCTCGGACGCCCTGTATGCGGCGAGCGGCGGCCCCGGGGCCATCGTGCGCGCGTACACGCCGATGCTGCCCGGAAGCGCCCGAGCGATCGCGCGGACGCGCGCGTTCAGCGACTCGGCGGCGACCGCGCAGTCCGTCGCCAGTAGCGCGCCGAGCGATGCCACGAACGCGCCGCGATTCACGAGCCCGTTCCCTGATAATGGCGCAGCCCCACGAGCCAAAACGCGTAGGAGGCCGCCAGCCAGGCGAATCCGACCGCGGGCGTCAGCAGGCCGACCGCCGGATTGAGGTGTAGCCCGGTATCCGCCTTCTGGAGGAAGTATGTGGCCGGGAAGTAGTTCATGAACGCAAACGGCAAGACGAACGCCAGGACAATGCGCACCCCGCGCGTGTAAATACTGATCGGGTAGCGAGTAAAGTCTTGCTCGAGCGACATCACCACCCGGCGCAGCGTGTCGACGCGAACGAACCAGAAGGACGCCGTGGCGACGGCGAGCGAGATGCCCAGATCAATCAGCGCGCCGCCGAGCACGATGAGCGGCACGAAGACGAGGAAGATCCAATCGATGCGCACTCCTGCGGCGCTCGTCGCGACCGCGAGCGTCGCGATGGCCAGAACCAGGCCGTCCGGCACGATCTGCTGCGGCACCGTGAGCACCTGAAAGAGGGTGTCGAGCGGACGTACCAGGAAGCGATCGAAGCGGCCTTCGCGGACGTAGTCGGGGACGCTGACGACGGTGAAAAAGAACGTGTTGTGCAGCTCGTGGCCGCTCATCCAGAGCGCGTAGAGGAAGAAGACCTCGCGAAAGCTCCATCCGTTCATCGACGGGAACTGCCGCATGGTCACATACAAGGCTCCCAACGCCACCCCGTGGTAGGCGATCGTGAAAACGAACCACATCACGAAGTTCGCGCGATACTCGAGTAGCGTGAGGAAGTTGATGCGCCAGTATTGCAGGTAGGCCTGAAGCATTGAGTCTCCCGGCAAAGCGCTTCGGTGCTCCACTGCGCCTCCCCGTTCGCGAGCCCTTTCGCCTGGACTTGACGGTCGATGCCTTGCGCAGGTTGGCGAGCAACGTCGTCGACGTCGTCGGTGAGGATGGAACGTACTATCGCGCCGTGGGCGACGGCGCCTCGACGGCGCTGCTGGCGGTGCGAGCCGCAGATCGTTCCTCGATCGAGTTCCGAGCGACGGGGCGCGACCCCGGACGCTGGGCGCCGGTGGTCGAGCGTCTGCTCGGCACTGCCGTCGACCTGTCGCAGTGGTACCGCCGCAGCGCCCGCATCGCGTGGCTGCGGCCGATCGCGGCAGAGCTGCGCGGACTCAAATCCCCGCGCTATCCAAGCCTCTGGGAGGCGTGCGCGCATGCCATCGTGTTCCAACAGATCTCGATCCACGCCGCGGCTTCGATCATGCGCCGCGCGGTCGAGGCGCTCGGCGACGGCGTACACGCTGCGGGCGTCCGCTGCATAGCCTTTCCGTGGGCCGATCGCTGGCTGGCTGCCGGCGACGCAATGCTTGCCGGCGCCGGGCTCTCGCGAAATAAGATCGGGCACCTCCGCTCGGCGGCGGAGGCGTTCGTCGACGGAAGCATGGACGAAGCCTTCCTGGAGTCGCTCTCGACAACCGAGGCGGCGCAGCGACTCTGCGGCATTCGGGGCATCGGACCGTGGAGCGCGTCGGTCGTGCTGTTGCGGGGCCTCGGGCGTCTCGACGTCTTTCCCCTGCGCGATTCGGGCGTGGCGCGCAGCCTCGCGCTCCTGTCCGGGGACGCGGCGATCGATCAAAGCGCGCTGCTCGAACGCCTCGGCCCCGTGCGCGGCATGCTGTACTATCACCTCTTGCTCGGACGCCTGCGCAACCTCGTTCCCGTCTGAACGGGTCAAAGCTGCATGGAGACCGCCGCACCAGTCTTTGCCGTCGTTCGATCCGGCGAGCGCGCCCACGCCAATCACGGCTGGCTCGACACGCATTATTCGTTCAGTTTCGCGGACTACTTCGATCCGAGCAATATCAGCTGGGGCGCGCTGCGCGTCTTCAATGACGACACGATCGCCGGCGGGACCGGCTTCCCGCCGCACCCCCACCGCGACATGGAGATCGTCACGTACGTCCTCTCCGGCGGGCTCGCGCATCGCGACAGCATGGGAAATCACGGCGTCGTGCACCCGGGGGGCGTGCAGTTCATGAGCGCGGGCACGGGCGTCACGCACAGCGAGTACAACGACAGCGCCGTCGATCCGCTGCATCTCGTGCAGATGTGGGTGCTCCCCGGAAGACTTGGGACGCCTCCGTCGTACGGGCAGATGGCGTTTGCCCCCGAAGAGCGTCACGGTCGCTGGCTGGCCGTCGTCAGTGGAGAGCCCGAAGTCGAGGCGCCGATCTGCATCACGCAGCGGGCGACGCTGCGCGTCGCGCGTGCCGAAGGTGCGACCCTCGCCGTGGATTTTGCGCCGAAGCGATTCGGATTTCTCTTCGTGGCAAACGGTGCGGTCGACGCCAACGGCAGTGCGCTCGGCGCGGGCGATTCGGTGCGGCTCCACGACGTTGCGCGGCTGGAAGTCACGGGCGCCGGCGAGCTAGTGCTTTGGGACTTGCCCGGCGTCAGCCGCCCTGAATGACGACGCGACTCGAGGCAGCCCGCCACACGGCGGAAGCGGCGACCGCAAAGAGTACCAGCCATCCGGCCTGCGCCGCGATGCTGACCGTCCACTGCTCCGGCGGGATCACGCCGACGTAAATCAGCAGCGGCGTCGAATAGATCGCGGCGAAGGGCAGCGCGAAGACGATGCGGCCGACTATTCCCGGGAAGAACGTCAGCGGGATGATTTGCCCCGACAAGAGATCGGATGCCCATCGTACGATGAGCTGGGCCGCGAACGTCTCCAGTGTCCAGAAGGCGATGCTGTTCATCAGGAAGTTCAAGA
The DNA here is from genome assembly GCA_963752825.1 of Vulcanimicrobiota bacterium. Lineage (GTDB taxonomy): Bacteria > Vulcanimicrobiota > Vulcanimicrobiia > Vulcanimicrobiales > Vulcanimicrobiaceae > Cybelea. Next base: position 99,726 of record CAVVZF010000002.1, read on the forward strand.
AGAAATTCACGCCGTAGCCGATCGCGAAGGCCAGCAGAAAGGCCGCGAAGGTCGCCGGCGGCGGCACGTCTATGCGCACCAAGAGGAGCGCACAGAACAGCGACGGGATCACGAGTATGGCGTGCAGGAGCGTCTGGCCGAGTCCGTCGCTGAAGAAATACAGCGGCACGCTGATGGGCTTCATAAGATCCGTGGCGATCGTTCCCTCGCGCACCTTTTCCCGTATCAGTCGCGTGCCGTCCACCTCGAGGATCAGCGACATGAGCATCGCGATGGTGGCGTACGTTATCATGCTGTGGAGAGGCAGGTTGATAGGCGCGGCGTTCTGCGCGTACAACGCCGTCCACAGCGATCGCAGGATGTAGACGCGCAGGACGAGGGAGCCGATCTCGGTGAGGACCTCCATTCGGTAGGTCGCCTCACGCGCGAAGGCCTTGCGCGCGAACTCGAGGTAGGGCTGCAAGTAAATCAGCGGCCCTTCTGTCGCTTGATGGCCTCCTGACGCCGATGCTCCATTTCCTCGAGCTCGAGCATCATGACGTCGACGACCTTGTCGACCTCGGTCGCTTGCGTTTGGGGCGGCTCCTCGCCCGATCGCCGCGGCGGCGGCTTGACGTTGCGATGCTCCTCGAGCGCCGAGTCCTGCGCGTGAACCTTGCGTAGAAACTTGGAGTAGGCTTCCGCGGCGCGCGCTCGCGCGTCGTCGCCGGCCTCGAGGTTGAATACGTCGGCGAAGAAGTTCATCTTGGCGTGAATCTCCGGCGCCTTCTCAGGCGGATAGATCGTCGCGGGATCCCCGAACGCGATGTGCTGCATGGGCACGCTCGCGCCGGCGCGCAGGCGCGAGTTGACGTGGACGATCCCGCCGAGTGCGACGCCGCTGCCTGGTTCCAGGGTCGCGCCGTTGAAGACCTTCGCACCGCCTGCGACGAAGCAGCCGTCGCCGATCGTCGCTCCGACGACGTACGCGTGGGGGCCGACGATGCAGCGCGCGCCGACGCTCAATGGAAAGGCCAGAGAGCTCCCGCCGCTGGAGCGCAGCACGGCGTTCTCCATGACGACGCACTGATCACCGATGCGAAGCGGCGCGCCCTCGGCGGTGATGACCGCGCCGTGGAGCAGTGCGCAGCCGGCGCCGATCGTGACCTCGCCGCTTACGACCGCAGTGGGAGCGACGTACGCGCTGGAGTGGATCTTCGGCCGCTTGGTGCCGCTGGAAAGAATCATGACGCGTCTTCCTCCGGTTGCCGCTCGTACCCCTCGACGTAGATGCGGCGGATGATCGATTCGAGGTGCGGCTCCTCCAGGCTGACGTCCTCGACGCAGTAACGCTCACTCGCTTGCCTCACGAGCAGATCCGCGCGCTGCGCGTTGCGATCGAAGCGAAAGCGTGCGGTAGAGTCCTCGCTGCCGACGAGCTGCGCTCCGTCCAACTCGGGATGCTCTACCGGACCGCTGAAACGAACGACGAGCGTGCGGAAGCGGCCATACTCGCTCTTAATGCGCTCGATGTCGCCGTCGTAGATCAACGTTCCCCGATCGATGAGAATGATGCGCCGACACAGGCGTTCCACGTCGGCGAGGTCGTGCGTCGTGAGTACGATCGTCGTCCCGCGCTCCGCGTTGATGCGCGCGATGAAACCGCGGATGGCCTCTTTCGCGACGACGTCGAGGCCGATCGTCGGCTCGTCTAAATAGACGATCTTCGGGCCGTGCAGGAGCGCCGCGGCGAAATCGCCGCGCATACGCTGGCCGAGCGAGAGCTGGCGCACGGGCGTCCGCATGAAGTCATCCATCTCGAGGATCTCGACGAACTCGCGCAAATTGCGGCGATACTGCGGTGCCGGAATTCCATAGATCGCGCGCAGCAGCTCGAACGATTCCACGAGCGGAAGATCCCAATAGAGTTGGCTGCGCTGTCCGAACACGACGCCGATGTTGCGGGCGTTCTCCTTGCGCTGTTTCCACGGTACGAGCCCGGCCACGCTCACCCGCCCCGACGTCGGCACGAGAATGCCGGTGAGCATCTTGATCGTCGTGGACTTGCCCGCTCCGTTCGGGCCGATGTAGCCGACGAGCTCGCCGGGCTCCAGGGAGAACGTCACGGCGTCGACCGCGACCCGCTCCTCGTATTGGCGCGAGAAGAGAGAGCGCAGGGCACCCAGAGCTCCGGGCGTACGCTTGGGGGTGCGAAAGACTTTGCGCAGGTCGCGCGTTTCTACGATCGGCAGGACACGCACATTCGGCCCTGCGTACTCCTTTTCCGGTGATCATAACCGTCTCCAACGAGTACGGATCGGGAGCCCTCGCGATCGCGGCGCGCGTCGCCGGAGAGCTGGGTTACGCCTACGTCGATCAGCAACTCCCCGTCGTGGTCGCCAAGCGCCTGCACATCACGCCGCAGGACGTGGACGCCAACGAGGACGCGCAGCGGTCGCTGGGAGAGCGCCTCCTCACCAGTCTCGAGCGAGCTACGCCGGAGCTGGCGCAGGCCTCGGCCGAGCCGCCCTTCGACGAGGCGCTCTTGCATGCGGTCCAGGACGCTGTGCGGGACTATGCCGCGCGCGGCGACGCGGTGATCGTCGGGCGCGGTGCGTTCGCTATTCTGGGCGCTCGCCCCGACGTGCTGCGCGTATTCTTACACGCGCCGCAGGGGTGGCGAATCGCGCGCATCGTCCACGCGACCGGCATCCGGCCGGAGGCCGCCGAAGCGGAGGTAGATCGCGTCGATCGCGCCCGCGCGGCATACCTCCAAGAATGGTACGGTGTGACGTTCGGCGATGCACGCGCCTACGATCTATGCATCGATACGTCGCGCCTCGACGAGACGCAAAGCACGGCGCTCATCGTCGCCGCCGTACGCGCTCGCCGCGCGTGATCGAGGAGGCCGCCGGACGCCGCGCCTCGATCGGTGCGGCGCTACGCTATCGCGACTTCCGTCTGCTCTGGCTCGGGCTGCTGATCTCCAACCTCGGCACGTGGATGCAGTTCACTGCGATGGGCTTCTTCGTCGCGCGTATGGCCGGCTCGCCGCACCGCGCGGCGCTCGAGCTCGGCATCCTCGGCGCGGCGCGCGCCGCGCCGGTATTGCTGCTGTCGCCGCTCGCCGGAGTCCTGGCGGATCACCTGCCGCGCCGGCGCGTCTTGTTCGTTACGAACGCGATCATGGCGCTCTCCGCGCTCATGCTCGCCGTGCTCGCGACGGCGCATCGGCTGGACCTCGCCGGCCTCGTGGTCCTTTCCGCGCTCAACGCGGCGGCAACCGCCTTCGACTCGCCGGTGCGCCAGAGCTGGGTTCCCATGCTCGTCGACCGCCAATACGTGGGCAACGCCGTCGGCCTCAACTCGGTCGCGTTCAATGCGCCGGCGGTCATCGGCCCCGCGCTCGCCGGTTTGCTGATCGTCTGGGTCGGCGTCGCCGGCGCGTTCTATTTCAACGCAGCCGCGACGCTGGCCGTCATCGTGGCGGTGATCTTGATGCGTCCGTCGCCGCCGACCGCGACGCGCCGGGAGTCCACGCTGTACGCGATGCGTTACGGTATCGCGTTTATCGTACGCCATCCGGCGCTGCGCTGGATCCTGCTCGCACAACTGGTCACGGCGATTTTGACGCGCCCGTACAGTCAGCTCGTTCCCGCGCTGGCCGTGAACGTGCTCCATGCGGGGGCGCGCGGTCTCGGCTGGGCCGTATCGGCGGCCGGCGTCGGCGGATTCGGCGGCGCGCTCGTTACCGCGTATTTCGCGCAGCGCGAGCGTCGCTCGCGGCTGTGGCTGCAGTCCGGATTGTTGATGTCGGCCGGCGTCGTGGCGCTGGCATTCGTCCCGACGCTCGGATCGGCGCTGCCGGTCCTCTTCACGATCGGCGTCGGCACCCTCGCGACGCTCGGCGTCACGAACACGCTGATCCAAGTCCTCTCTCCGGACGACGTGCGCGGCCGCGCGCTTTCCGTCTACACCATGATCGCCATCGGCGTCGTTCCGCTCGGTTCGCTCGTCGACGGGGCGATCGCCGCGGTGATCGGCCTGCGCCCGACGTTCGCGCTCGCCGGCGCTGTCTGCGTCGCGATGTTCGTCGCGATCTGGTTCTGCGCGCCGGCCGTGCGAAAGGTGTAGGGCTCCAGATTTCCAGATAAAAAAGCGAGTCGCCTCGGAGGCGACTCGCTAATACTCCGCCGGCTATACCGGCGGAGTTTCGAGGAGGCGGAGGTTAAGCGGCCTTCTTACGGGCCGTCTTGCGCGCTTTGCGAGCGCCCTTGCGTGCAGCTTTGCGCACCTTGCGGGCACCCTTGCGTACTGCCTTACGCGCCTTGCGCGCACCCTTACGCGCGGCCTTGCGCACCTTGCGACCGGCCTTGCGCGCGGCCTTCTTGCGCGTCGCCTTCTTGCGAGGCGCAGCCTTCGCTGCTGCCTTCTTCTTTCTACGTTTGACTGCCATTAGTAGTGGAGTCATCCTTTCTCTGGTCAGCAATCGACCAGGGGTGTTGCCTACCTTATACAGTATTACGAGCGCCAATGCAAGTTTTGACGGACGACGGCGCGCGCATCGATGCATGCGTGGACGGAAGTGCGGTATCGCGCGCCGTCGTTCTGATCCACGGATTTCCGTTCGCTCGCGCGATCTGGGATGCGCAGAGCGACGCGCTCGCAGAAGTCGCGCGCGTCGTTCGTCTCGACCTGCGCGGCGCCGGAAAGTCGAGCGTTCCCGATGGCCCGTATCTCATGGAACGGCTCGCCGCGGATGTCGCGATGCTGCTCGACGCGCTCGGAATCGAGCGCGCGGCGCTCGTCGGCCATTCATTGGGCGGATACGTCTCGCTGGCGTTTGCGCGCATGTTCACGGAGCGCGTCTCACACCTCGCACTCGTCTCGAGCCGTCTCGCCGCGGATACCGTAGAACAGGCGGCGGCGCGACGCGCGCTGGCGGATCGGACGGAGCAAAACGCGGCGATCGAACCGGTCGTCCAGGCTTATCTGCCGCGGCTTTTTTCCCCGATAACGCGCGAGAATCGCGCCGCCGTGGTCGAGCGCGCCTACGACATCGCGCGGCAGACGAGCGCGTTGGGCGCGGCGGCCGCGCTGCGCGGCATGGCGCTGCGCGCTCCTTCGGACGACATCGCGGTGGACCTCGACCTTCCCGTACTCGTGATAGCGGGCGAGCTCGACGCGGTGGTGCCGATCGGAGAATCGCGCGAAGTCGCGCGGCGTTTTCCGCGCGGCGAAATCGTGGAATGCAGCGAGAGCGGGCATCTGCCGATGCTCGAAGAGCCCGAACGCGTGAGCGACGCCCTCGCGGGCTGGATTGCCGCTAACGGATGACGGGCTGGTTCGAACGGCGGCGGAACGCGCTGTAGAGCCAGTATCCGCCGAGCAGGAGAGCGGCGATGATGGCGGCCACGATGAGCACCTTTAAAAGTAACCCGGTAACCACGAACACCACGATGACGATGGCGACGAGCGCCGTGAGCTTGAGGAACAGCGCCAACATTGGGTGCATGCCGGGTCGGGTCGGAGTACGCATAGCGTCGTTATCTACCGGAGGGCGCGCCGTCAGGTTTCACGGAGGACTTGCTCAGAGGTTCCCTAGGTAGTCGAGGACGCGGTAGCCGGCCACGATCGAGCCGCCCGCGTCGATCGTCCCATCTCGGAGCATCGTCCGGAAGCGCGATAGCGTCGCCAGCTCCACTTCGAGGCACTCGGTCGCATCGAGCTGGGGCTCGCGCCTTTTCACGGCCCCGAACGCCGCATAGACGTAGGCGCGCGCGGCCGAGCGCACCGCCTCCGGAAAGTATTCGCCGACGAGATCGCAGCGCTCCACCTCGTACCCCGTCTCCTCGGCGAGCTCGCGCAGCGCGCACTCGCGCGGGTCCTCGCCGGCTAGCAGCATGCCGGAGGGAAGCTCGAGATGGATCGCATCGGATCCGTATCGGTATTGTCGGACGAGAACGACATGCTCGTCGTGCGTGAGTGCCAGGACCGTCACGAAACCGAGCGATTCCCGCACGTAGTAGTTCGGCACGATCGAACCGTCGGGCAGCACGACTTCGTCGACGCGCAGCCGCATGTACGGCGAGTCGACCACGTAACTCGACGAACGCACGCGCCAGGCCGGCTTTTCCACAGCAGCATGACTACCGACGAAGCGTTTGCGGCTCCTCTCACGAACCGAACGTAAAATGGGAGACGGTGTGCTGATCGTGGGCGGCGGAACGATGGGTGCCGGAGTCGCCTTCGTCGCGGCGCAGGCGGGTTACGACGTCGAAGTCGTCGAGCCGCAGGCCGCTTCGCGCGAACGGGGCGCCGCGTACATGCAGCGCGAGGCGGAGCGATCCGGCGACGCCGCGATCGAGCGACGAATTTGCTGGACCGACTCGATACCGTCCAGCAGCGGCGCGATGCTGGCCATCGAGGCCGTGCCGGAACGGTTCGAGCTCAAGCGCGACGTCTTCGTCGCGCTTGCGCGCGCGCTCGCGCCCGACGCGCTGCTCGCCACGAACACGTCGTCCCTCGCCGTCGCCGACCTCGCGGACGTCGTGCCCAACCCCGAGCGCGTGCTGGGCCTGCATTTCTTCAACCCTCCGTCGCGCATGCAGCTGATCGAAGTCGTGGGCGCCCCGCAGACGAGCGACGAGACGATCGAGCGAGGATTTGAGATCGTCGCGCGACTCGGTAAGCATCCGGTCTTCGCGGCGGACACGCCGGGTTTCATCGTCAATCGCGTCGCGCGCCCGTACTATCTGCAGTCGTTGCGCGCGCTGGAACGCGGCGCCGCATCGGTCGAAGAGCTCGACGCGCTGGCGCGCGCCGCCGGTTTTCGCATGGGTCCGTTCGAATTGATGGATCTGATCGGCCTCGACGTGAATCTCGCGACGACCGAGTCGGTGTACGCGCGCACCCACGAGCAGCGTCTCGCTCCTGTCGGCCTGCAGCGACGCATGGTCGCCGAGGGCCGGCTAGGACGCAAGACCGGCGCAGGCTTCTACGAGTATCACGACGGCAGACACGCGCGGTTCGAGCCGGCGGCGGAGTCGCAGGGCGGCGATCGCGATCGAGACGAGTGCGTTGTGGTCGTGGGCTTTGGCGGCCTCGCCGACGAGCTCGCCGATGCCGTCGCGAGCCGTTACGAGCGGACCGGCCGCATCGAGATGGACGAGTTTCTCGGCGAGCAGCAGCAGGACGCGACGATCGTCATCGATGTCGGCGACGGCACGAGCGATCGTGGCGAGGCGATCGCCCGGCTCGACGCGATGCTCGGGCCTGAGGCGATCCTTTTCGTCGATGCCTATGCCACCGATCTCGCGTCCTGCGCTCGCCGGCTACGGCACCCCGAGCGCCTCATCGGATACGGCATACTCGGATCGCTGACGGGGCAGAGCGCGGTCGAGATCGTCGACTCGGAGGACGCGTCCGACGACGCACTCGAGCTCGCGCAAGAGCTGTTCGCGAAGCTCGGCAAGGCCGCGATTTTAGTGGAAGGCGTGCCGGGGCTCTTCCTGGGTCGCACAATTGGCTCGATCGTCAACGAGGCGATGATCGCCGTGCACGAGCACGTCGCGTCGCCCGAGGACGTCGATACGGCTCTGCTGCTCGGCGCGAACTATCCGCACGGACCCATCGCCTGGGGCCGCGAAATCGGCGGCGCGCGGCTGGCGCGTATCCTGCGGCGCCTCGCGCAGGCCGAAGGCGAGGCGTTCGCTCCGCACCGTTCGCTATGGATGCTCGACGTCGAGCCGGAGCCCGCGGCGGCGGAGCCCGCGGAGGCCGGGCAATGAGCCGCGAGGTTTGGGTGATCGACGCGGTGCGAACGCCGATCGGCCGCGCCGGCGGGCGGCTCGCGAACGTGCGTCCCGACGACCTGGCCGCTCTCGCGCTGCAGGCCGTCGTCGAACGCACCGGCATCGCGCCGTCGGCAATAGACGACGTCTATTTGGGAGCGGCCAACCAGAGCGGGGAGGACAACCGCAACGTCGCGCGCATGGCGGTGCTCCTGGCGAACCTGCCGATCGAGATTCCGGGCGCCACGGTCAATCGGCTGTGCGGCTCGAGCCTCCAGGCCATCAACTCGGCGGCGCAGGCAATCGCCTTCGGCGAGGGCGACGTCGTGATTGCGGGCGGCGTGGAGTCGATGACGCGTGCACCCTACGTTCTTCCGAAAAGCGACGCCGCGTTCGGCCGCCGGCAGACGTTGTTCGACACGGTTCTGGGCTGGCGAATGGTCAATCCGAAGATGCCCTCCGAGTGGACGATCTCGCTGGGCGAAACGGCGGAGATCGTCGCGGAGCGCTACGGCATCAGTCGCGAGGAGCAAGATCGTTTCGCCTTCGAATCGCAGCGGAGGTGCGCGGCGGCGATGGAGCGCGGCGCCTTCGACGACGAGGTCTGTGAGGTGCCGGTCCTCGCAGCGCGCGGGGAGCGTACCGTCGTGAGCCGCGACGAGCACCCGCGGCCCGAGACGAGCCTCGAGGTGCTCGCTGCACTCAAACCATCCTTTAGAAGCGGCGGTACCGTGACCGCGGGAAACTCGTCGGGGATCAACGACGGCGCGGCCGCGGTGCTCCTGTGCGCGGCGGAGGCGGCCGGGCGGCTCGGGCTGAGGCCGCTCGCGCGATTCGTCGCCTGCGCCTCGGCAGGGGTTGCGCCCGACGTGATGGGGCTGGGCCCGATCCCCGCGACGCGCAAGGCGCTGGCTCGCGCCCGGCTCGATGTAGCCGACCTCGACCTCATCGAGATCAACGAGGCGTTCGCCGCGCAGGCGATCGCGTGCGCGCGCGATCTCGCACTCGATCCGGCCCGAACGAACGTCAACGGGGGCGCGATCGCGCTCGGGCACCCCCTCGGCGCGAGCGGCGCACGCATCGTCACGACGCTGCTGCACGAGTTGCGCAGACGCTCGGGACGCTACGGTTTAGCAACGATGTGCGTCGGCGTCGGACAGGGCATTGCAACGGTATTCGAACGCGTCGAGGAGAAGGCAGCGCGATGACCACGACCTCCACGTTGCCGAAAACCCAGCTGCTCATCGGGGGCGCTTGGCGCGACGCTTCGGATCAGGGGACGTATCGCGATTCGAATCCGGCTACGGGTGCTCCCATCGCCGATGTCGCCGATGCCACGCGCGAAGATCTCGATGCCGCGGTCGCCGCCGCGCGGCGAGCGTTCGACACGGGCAAATGGCCAACGATGGCGGCATCGCGGCGTGCCAAGGTCGTCTACAAGCTCGCGCAGCTCATCGCCGAGCGCAGCGCGGAGCTCGCGCTCTGCGAGGTGCGCGACAACGGCAAGACGATCGGCACGGCCAAGGGCGAGCTCGGCGCGATCGTGGACACGTTCGAATTCTATGCGGGCGCCGCGACGAAAAACTACGGTGAGACGCTGCCGCCGCCGCTTCCGACGTATTTGGCTTCGACGGTGCGCGAGCCGGTCGGCGTCGTCGGCGCGATCGTTCCGTGGAACTTTCCGCTGCTGCTCGCGTCGTGGAAGGTCGCGCCGGCGCTGGCCGCCGGCTGCACCATCGTCCTCAAGCCATCGTCGGTGACGCCGCTCACCGCGATCGAACTCGGCAAGATCGCGCTCGAGGCCGGCGTGCCGGAGGGCGTGCTCAACGTGGTCACCGGCGCGACGCGCGAGATCGGAGCGTGGCTAGTCGAGCATCCCGACGCCGACAAGATCGCTTTCACCGGTTCTACCGCAACGGGGCGAACCGTCGCGGCGACGGCCGCGCGGACGCTCAAGCGCGTCACCCTGGAGCTCGGCGGCAAGTCACCGTCGCTCGTGTTCGACGACGCGGATGTCGATGCGGCGGTAGCGGGCGCGCTCTACGGCGTCTACTACAACGCAGGGCAATGCTGCGAGGCGCGGACGCGGATCCTAGTGCAAAGCGGAATCTACGATCGCTTCGTCAACGGCTTCGCCGACAAAGTGCCGCGCTTGCGGCTCGGGGATCCGGAGGACCCGCAGACGCAGATCGGCGCGATCACTAACCGCGATCAGTACGACAAGATCAAAGCGTACTGCGAGATCGGCGCATCGGAGGGCGCGAAGGCGCTGTTCGGCGGGACGGCGGCCGACGTGGGCGCCGCATTCGCCGGGGGAAATTTCTGGAGCCCGACCGCATTCGAGGCGCAGAGCTCGCATCGCATCGCGCGCGAGGAGGTCTTCGGTCCCGTTGCGACCTTCATTCGATTCGACGACGAAGCGGAGGCAATCGCACTGGCCAACGCGAGCGAGTACGGGCTCGCCGCGAGCGTGTGGTCGAACAACGTCGGGCGCGCGAATCGCGTCGCGCGCGGAATTCGCGCGGGCTCCGTGGCGATCAACACGCCGTACGCCGTTTTCCCCGGCGTCCCGTTCGGCGGGTACAAGCAGTCGGGATACGGCCGGGAGCTCGGCATGGAGACGATGCGGCTCTATACGGAAACCAAGAGCGTCTTGACGTACGTCGGCGAGAAACCGATGAACCCGTTCGGGGTATAGGCAGAGCATGCGAGACGCGCTGAAGATCGGCGGCCTGTACAGCACGACCTACGGCACGCTCTGGAAGGACGGGACCTACTTTCCACGCGGCACCGAGGTGAGCGTCGTCGGCCTTCACGTGGATCAGGGCTTCTGCGTTCGATTTCCCGCGACGCTCGACGGCGAGCCGCTGGAGACCTGGGAGGACTGGAGCGAGGTCGACTTCCTCGCGGAAGAAGGTTCGATCGAACCGCCGCGCCGGCCGCTCTCCAACGCGGTGCTGGCCGAAGCGCGCGACGTGCTGTCAGAGGCCGATGAGGGCTCGCACCTCCACCTTCACGATGATGAATAAAAAGGCTCTGATTTAGCTCAGATCGCTTTTTAGGTTCCCAACGTGATTATGCTGGTTTGCCAGACACTCCAGCCGGCGCATTCCGACGACGTGTGCCCGGGCGAGAGGATCGCGACCCAGCAGTAGGTCTTGCTGGGTTTCAGGTGACCGAAGAACGCCTTACCCTTGGAGTTGGTGCGCCGCGTTTCGAACGGGGTTCCGGGACGCGGGCTGGCGGTGTTTTTCGGCGTGGACTCCTGAACGGGGATCCGCGGGGCCGGCGTGCCGAGGATCGTGACCAACACGGTCGCCCGCGTGATCGAGGGATTCGGGACGGGCGACGCGGGTGACCCGGACGGCGTCGGCGCGACGGAGCCGCTGTGACAGGAGACAATTGCTAACACGAGCGCGGCCCCGGTCAAAACGATCATCAGGCTTTTCGGCATGGGCGGCTCGCTTCGACGCGTCAGGGTCCACCCCCGTTCGCGCCGCTCGCGCAGAGATGAAAGTATCGTTGTGATTTGCCGTCGATGGTCGCGTAGTACTCGCGAAACAGCGCGGCGGCGGCGGTTCCGGGCCAGTGCGCCGGGAGCAGTTCGCTCGGCAACCCTGGATCGAGATAGGCGAACTTGCGGTAGTCGTGCACCAGCCAGAGACGCTCGACGAGCGCGGCCTCATCGGTGAGGTCACCGCGCTCGCGCTCGCGAGCCGAGCGCGGCGAGTAGCGGGCGATGAATTGGCGGTAGGCCGAGGCAATTTCGGGGACGTCCCAGCAGCGTTCCAGCAGCTCCCGATCGCTCAGCGGCCCGCGGTACTCGCTCGCGAAGAGGTGGACCGCCTCGAGCGTCAGCGTCGAGCGGGCCGCCTCGCGCGCGGCCGCCAGTGTATCGGACGGCGAGATCCAGGTGGATGGCGAGAGTGTCGCCCAGCCGAGCGCGGCGAGCTCCTTACGCAACCGCTCGCGGCGCGTGCGGTGACGCTCGCCGATCGCGTAGGTCAGCAGACGCCAGCGGCCGTCCCACTCGACGACCGGGCCGTAGATGCGGGGGCTGAGCTCCTCGATACGGCGCCGGCCCCGGGCCGTCACGACGTAGCACGCTCGGCCGCCTTGACGGCGAGCGGCAAGCCAGCCTTGGCGCGACATGCGGGAGACCGCCTGCCGGACGGCCGGCGCGGAGACGCCGAACGAGGCCATCAGCCGGATGAGCCCCCCGATCCACAGCGACCCGTCGCCGGCCAGCCGATGGACCATGTCGCCGTAGAGCGTAAAAATAAAGGAATTCGGCCGCGCGATCGGCCTTGACACTCCCGGTTCCAACTTAGTATAACGATATTCTCTCCGCTCGATAAAAAACCGTTATATCGGAAGGCCCCAAATGAATCGAATAGCGACGTTCGACGACTGGATCGCCATGCTCGACGAATGGCGGCGCGACATCGGCCTCGACCGCGAGTTGGTCGATCGCTTCATGCCCGGGTATCGCTTCGAGGCCAAGTACGGCGAGCTGCCGACCCCCGAGATCTATTTCGGCGACTTCCGCGGCGAGCGGCGCTGGGAGAAGGTCCGCGAGATTCCCGATCAGCGGATGCGCGACGCGGTGCTGAACATGGTCGTGTATCAGGGCGACACCGAGTTTGCCTCTAACGAACAGCAGCGCTTTCTCGTCAACAACGCGCCGACCGAGTACGACCTCGCCTCGCTCGTGCGAATCATGGTCGAGGAGACGCGCCACGGCTATCAGATGTGCCACCTGATGGTCGAGCACTTCGGCAGCGAGGGCAAGATCGAGGCGCAGAAGATGCTCGAGCGGCGCGCCTTCGGCAAGAAGAATCGCCTGCTCAACGCGTTCAACGACGACGTGACGCACTGGCTCGACTTCTTCGCCTACACGAACTTCATGGATCGCGACGGGAAGTTTCAGCTCTCGATGCTCTCGCACTCGAGTTTCGCTCCGCTCGCCGCGTCGATGGGACCGATGCTGCGCGAGGAGTCGTTCCACATGGGCACGGGCATCACGGGCTTGCGGCGCATCGCGAACGCCGGCGTCATTCCGGTCGAGATCCAGCAGAAGTACTACAACAAGTGGTTCTCGGGTTCGCTCGACCTCTTCGGAACCGATCATTCTGGCTCCGCGCAATGGGCCTACGCGTGGGGCATAAAGGGACGCGTCGACGAGGACAAGGCCGGCGAAGAGCCAGACAAGGAACACCTCAACGAGCGCGCGCGCAAGCAGTTCCACGACGAGGCGCTGACGACCGTGGCTCGCGTCAACGAGGTCAATCCGAGCGAAGCGAAGCTCTACCTGCCCGACATGAAGTTCAACCGCAAGATCGGCGACTTCGCCGGGCAACATTACAGCGTCGACGGCCGGACGCTCACCGCGCAGGAGTGGCAGGCGTACGCGCCGACCGTCCTACCGACCGAAGGGGACGAAGCGAAACTCAAAGAGTACTTCAAAGACCCCAACTGGATCGCACCTAAAGGAAAACTATCATGAGCACAACGGTCGACGGAAAGGCCCAGCAGACGCCGTTTGGACGCGAAGCGCGTCCGTTACCCGGCAAGCGCGTCATCAACTACTGGAAGGACGGTCACGTCGCGTTCGTCGAAATGGACGATCCGCCGGCCAACACGTACACGCACGAGATGATGCGGCAGCTCGACGAGGCGATTCTCGACGCGCGATTCGATTCCGACGTCGAAGTCATCGTCCTGACGGGCAAGGGTGAGAATTCTTCTCGGCAGGCGCGAACATCGGGATGCTCAACCAGGTGACGCCCGAATTCAAGTACATGTTCTGCCTGCACGCCAACGAGACGCTGCAGCGTCTGGAACAGACGCCGAAGCTCGTGATCGCAGCGCTCAACGGCCACTGCGTCGGCGGCGGCCTGGAGATCGCGATGGCCGCCGACCTGCGCTTCGCGCGTAAAGACGCCGGCAAGATCGGCTTACCCGAGGTCGCGCTGGGCGTGCTTCCCGGAACCGGCGGCACGCAGCGGCTCGCGCGCCTCGTCGGCAAGTCGCGCGCGATCGAGATGATGACGACCGGCAAGACGGTGAGCTACGAACAGGCGCTCGAGTGGGGCATGATCACCGACCTCTTCGAGGGAAGCGCGCAAGAGTTTCGCGAGCAGATCACCGATTACGCGAAGCAGTTTTGCTCGCCGAACAAGGCGCCGATGGCCGTCGGTCACATCAAGCGCAGCGTACAGACCGGTGCGGAGCTGCCGCTGCAGGACGCGCTCGCGCTCGAGCGCGAGCTGCAGTCGCTGCTCTTCAAGAGCGAAGACGCCAAAGAGGGCCTCGCCGCGTACAACGAAAAGCGCGTTGCTCGCTTCAAGAATAAATAGTCGTTTGCGCGGACGGTCACGGACGGGAACGACCCAGGCGTGTCGAACATCGACGCTTTGGAGCATACCAAGGCGTAGAGGGAACGAGCGATGATTAGATTGGGCACTGGCCGGCATGCTTTAGGCATCGGCGTGGCCGTCATTATGCTAGCTGGTTGCACTGGGTCGCAGACCGCGACGAGCAGCACGGTGCCCGCGCCGGCGACGTTTGCTCGGGCTATGACCGGTCCGCCCACCTGCAACGGCCAGCGCACGACGAAGAAATACGGGAGTATCACCGCGAAGCTCAGAGCGAAGGGTGGCTCGCTCTGCATCCCTGCGTTCGGGGGTTTCGGCGGCTCGATGCAGTACCCGGGCGTCGAGCGCTCCGTGAGACTAACGGTTCGCACCAGCACGAAAAACATCTACAACGAGCCGCAACTGGGCAATGGAACGTCGATCGTGTACTTGAACCTTCATTTCCACGCGGGAACGCATTTTGGTTCAAACCTGAAATCCAAGGGCGGGCTGACCTCCCAGGCCATCTCCCCCGGTGGCACGTACACGGCCTACGGTATTGTGGCAGTCGGCCATCTCGTCCTGATGTTCCCACCCTGCTACGCCGTCGCAACGCAAGGCCCGTACGGTGGCGTTCTTCCAAACCTAGGGCAGCTTTTTAGCGACACGACCATCACGGGTGCGGGATACGGGGTCATCGAGATTTACTCAGGCGAACAAGTCAGCCAAGAGTGTTGAAAGTCCGACGCTGTAAGACAATATGGGAGGGCTGGCGCTCGCGCGTCGGCGTCGCGTGAATCGCGGTTCCACGCAATCGCAAGCGGCGTCTGCGCCGCGTGCCGTAAGAATCAGCACCGGCCCCATTCGCGAAGACGTAGTTTATCGTGGCAAGACTACCAGACAGAGCTACACGCGAAAGGGACCGGCTATGAACAACAATACCGCATCAACGGCCAAGAATGAAGCCCTGAGGTTTATCGGGCTGGATGTCCACAAGGAGACGATTGCGATCGCCGTCGCCGACAGCGGCAGAGCTGCTCCTCGGTCGCTCGGGGTGATCCACAACAGTCTCGACGACCTGCGCAAAATCCTACGCAAGATTGGCTCACCAAGCAGCCTGCGGGTCTGCTACGAGGCCGGCCCGTGCGGCTACGTGGTCTACCGTTTCTTGCGGCGGCTCAAGATCGAGTGCAGAGTTGTTGCGCCCTCGCTGATCCCCCGCAAACCCGGCGACCGCATCAAGACCGACCGCCGTGATGCGCTCGCGCTCGCGCGCCTGTTGCGCAGCGGTGAGTTGACCGCGACGTGGGTTCCCGATCCGCAGCACGAGGCGTTACGTGATTTGGTGCGCGCGCGCGAGGATGCGATCCAGGACCATCTGCGCGCTCGCCATCGCCTGAGCAAGTTTCTGTTGCGCCTGGGCGTGACGTCGCCGGCGAGCGTTCGCGCATGGTCGATCAAGTATCAACGTTGGCTTGACACCCTGCGCTGGGGCGATCGTGCGCAGGAGCTCGTCTTCACTGAGTACCGGCACAACCTTGAGGAGATCAGCCGACGAGTCGCGCGGTTAGAGCACGAGCTGGAGGCAGTGGCTCAAAGCTCGTCGCACGCCCAGACCATCGCCGCGTTGCAAGCGCTGCGCGGAATCAAGCTGATCACTGCTGTAACGGTGGTCAGCGAGGTTGGCGACATCAGCCGCTTTCAGACGCCCCGCCAGCTGATGGCCTACGCTGGGTTGGTGCCCTCCGAGCACAGCAGCGGCGGACGTGTTCGTCGCGGAGGCGTTACTAAGACCGGAAACGCCCACCTGCGCCGTGTGGTAGTGGAGACGGCTTGGCACTACCGGCATAGGCCCCTAGATACACCCGCGCTGCGTCAGCGCCAACGTGGTGTGGATCCTCGAGCTTGCACCGTAGCCTGGAACGCGCAGCAACGTCTGCACAAGCGCTATCGCCATTTGACCGCGCGAGGGAAGCCGCGACCCCAGGCGATTGTGGCCGTCGCTCGTGAACTACTAGGCTTTATCTGGGCAATCGGTCAGGTTCTCAAGTCGTCACAGCCGCACAAAACAGCGGCATAGCTACAAAAGGAGGTGCAGGACAGCGGTCAGCGGACGATCTCGATCAACGGCAAGGAGAATCCTCGAAAAAACCCATGCGCTAAGCCTGCGAATGCGCGACGTAAGACCGAGGCAGCTCCCCGACGCATCAATGTCATGCGGTATTCAAATCCGCGAATATCAGTCTGATTCACCGTCGAGCGCTAGCAGATCGTCCACTGACCGATGCCCTGCACCTCCTTGCGTTTCAACGGAGGAGACACATGGCCCAAAAACTTCAGATCAAGCGGCTTGACAAGCGCCCTTCCATATCAGACTTTTTCGCTACGACTAGCGATGCGTCGGCATCGGCCCATGCATCGAGGCGCTTTTTGGGTGCCGGCGATGCTCGGAGCGCGCGGGGCGGCGCGGGGGTCAGCGGCGAGCGAGGCTGACCGTAACCCCGAACAGCGCCGGACTGGAGACGGTCTGCGAGGGTTTGCCGCCAGCTGGATAAGCCCAAAATCCAATCTCCGTCGCGCTAGCACCATTAGGTTGGATTATGGTTTGGTTCTGTATCCAGGACTGCGCGGGCTGGGTATCGTTCCATTGCTTCAGCCGCGTTGTGCCGACAACCTCTGCAGTGGAGCCGGAAACCTTCAATCTATAAACCGCGGATGCAGGCTCGTCTTCAAGAGTAATATGGGTACCATCCCACTGAACCTGCCCGAACCAATTGATGGATTTGTCAAGATTGACGTTCAATAGTGTGCCGCTGCCCTTCGGAAGCTCAGCAAAATGAACTTTCGAATCGTTCCCTGTGCCGTCTACGAAAAGGTTACCCTTGTCGTCGTAGCCGCAGAAAGTATAGTTTACGATTTCGTTGTCTGAGTAGAGTTTCGGCGTCCCCTTAGCGTCTCGGTAAATCTCAACGCCGCTCGGAAGGCTGTCTAAGTTAATGCTTGAGACTGCTAAATTTTCAGTGCCCGGATCCACCGAGCAGCCCCAAGGCCAAAGCCCCTGCTCGTACAACGTTTCGATCGGCTTTGTGCCAGCATGCGCGTATTCGTAGATGTTTCCGCCGTACAAATTGCTTGAGAGAATCGTAACGAAAACATGGCCCCTACTGTCCGAGCATAGCCCTTGCTGATACAGTGCGCCCGATTGGTAGAGCCTTCACCAACTTGCCCTTAGGATAGGAAAAAACGTAAATAATATCGGCGTTCGCGCTACTCAAGTCAGCATACAGCAAATCCTCGCCCTTCGCCTCTGGCAGCATCCACGATTGACCATGCTCTGCGTGCGCTGCGATCGCGGGGCTTTGCGGCATCGCGCCCGGCACGCCAATCGGCGGCTGCGGCGCGCCGCACCCCGCGAGCAGAACTGTCGCCGCGATGACGCAAAGCGAATGCCGGCTGAAATTTAAAGAGATCATTTACCAGCTAATTACGACGAGACCATCGCCGACCGCGTTCTTCCAGCCTGGCCAGATGCGCGCGTTCTTCGCGCGTTTACCCACAAAAGACGGGCCACCACCGCCGCCACCGCCGGCGCCAGCACCGTAAGAAATCGCTTCGGTTCCGCCGCCGCCGCCACCGCCGCCGTAAAAGCCGCCGCCTCCGCCACCGCCGCCGGGTCCGCCGTAGCCGTCGCCGCCTGCGCCGCCGGTACCAAAGAAACCGTTGGCACCCGGATAACCGCTAGAGGTTACGCACTGGCCGCCGCCGCCGCCCGCGCCGCCGGCGGTGAGCGTTCCCCCGTCGCCGCCCTTCCCTCCGCAGTCGTAGCCGCTGCTGCTGGAACCGTTGCTGCCGTTCCCGCCGGTGCTGCCACCGCCAATGCCACCCGCGCCGCCGGCATACTTGCCGGTGTCGAAGCCCCCGCCTTCGCCGCCGCCGCCTCCGGCAACGATCACGCGATCGCCGAGCGTGCCGGCCCCGAGACGAATATCGGATGCGCCGCCGCCGCCGTAACCATTCTCATTCGAACGGAACGTATCGACGCCGCCGTTTCCCCCGCCGTTAAAACCACCCTTCGCGCCGGTTCCGGCGCCGCCGACGTACACGAAGAGTGTCCGGGCGAGCGCCGCCGGAATGAGGGCGTAGACACGAGCGCCGCGCGCGCCCCCGTCCGCAGCTGCGCTACCGCCTGCGCCCCGCACGACTACCTGAAGCCACTGCACGTGCGGAACGTTAAACCGCTGTGGTTTGCCGGTGAACTTAAATGTTTGGCTGTGCGAATACGTTTGTGGTGCTTCACCCAATGTTGGGATGGTCGCAACAGAATGCCCGCCGCATGCCGCTAGCAAGGTCGCCAGTGCAACGGCACCGACCGGCGTTACGTCACACGCGCTCAACCGAAAAGTCATGACTTCTCCTAAGCTCTTGAGGTCAGCGGCCTGTCGCCGGACTAACGACCGTTCCGAACAACTCGGCGTTGCCGAACTGCGAGCCGTCGATCTTCTTTCGCAGCTTTCCTCCGGTCGGATACCTCCAGAACCCGATCTCATCGGGGAGATCGCCCGTACCATATGGCTGGATAATCGTTCCGCCCTGAATCCAAAACTGCACCTCGATGCCCGAAACCGGCCCGTTGAGAACGGTGCTTCCGATGGTCGTGCCCTTCGCGCCGCTGATGGCGACGTGATAAATCACTGTAGCACTCTCCGCAACCGCAAGGTACTTGCCGGCCCACTGGATATCGTACCAGAAGCTCGGTGGGTAATCCAGGTTGATGCTCTTGAACCTGTAGCTGCCTTTGGGCATTTCCACCAACGCATAAGTGCCGCTCCCAACGGGCTCACCGTCGACGAAAAGATTGCCTTTGTCGTCATACGTGCAGAAGCCGTTTAGGTAAGCCTTTGGGTCGGTATAGTAGGTCGGGTCGCCCTTCGCACCGACGTAGATCGCGATGGGGCCGCCGTCGTTCGTAACGGCGAGATTTCCAGTTGTTGGATCGATGGAGCACGACTCCGGATAGTACCCCGGGTCGCTGAGCGTGGCGATCGGTTTCTTTCCACCGTGCGCATACTCGACGATCGCTGCGGTGCCGTCTTCGCCCCCGAAATCCGCGACGAAGACATCGCCGGCCTTATCAACGCACTCGCCGAATGGAATGTTGGAATCGCTGAGCTGCTGCACTAGCGCGCCACCGGGATAGGTAAACACGCAGATACCCCCGCAATCTCCGGTCACGTAGAGCAGATCCTGCGGGCTGGTGTTGGACGCCATCCATCGATGGCTGGCAGACCGCGCCGCAGGGGGAAGCATCGTCGGCGCCGATGCCTGCTGCGCGCCGCATCCGGTCCACAACACGGCGCCGAGGCAAACTGCAAGCGCGCGACAGTAATAACTGAGGAAACTCATCATTTTGATGCCTTACTAACGGTGATGCCGTAGGGGTTGCTCAACCCGTCGATGATGCTCGCAAACGGCCGCCCTCCGGCGGGGTACTGGAAAAACTCGACCATATACGGGTCGTCCTCGGTGACGACAATCTGATTATCGCGTCTGCTTCCGGCGCCGACCGCTGCGATCCAAAACTGCGCAATCTGGCTTGAGGGCGATAGCATAGAGTAACCCTCAAATATTCCGTGGTTGCCGGCGATCTTGAACCAGTCGAGTGTCTCCAACCCGACCACCCAAAACTGGCCGTCCCACTGAACGAATGTGGGAGGCGCCCACTGCAAGGTCTTCGAGAGCACCACCTGCTGGAGATGCCTCGTGCCCAGCGGAAGTTGCGCAAAAGCGATGAAATTACGATTGTCGTAGCTGCCGCCGTCGACGAGAAGATCGCCGTGCGCACCGTAGCCGAGCGCGTAATCTCCGTACACTCCGCCGCCTTTGTAACGCTTCGGTGAGCCGCTAGCATTCTGAAACACGGCGACGTTTTCGGCATCGAGCACGGCCAGGTTCCCGGTCGTTGCATCAACCGAACACGCCAGCGGCTGCTCGCTCCCGTCGTGCAGCGTCTTAATTGGTTGCGAGCCGCCGTGCGCGTACTCGATCATGTCGTTTCCGCCCTCGTTGGCAACCCAAACGTCGCCGGCGGTATCGGAACACAAACCGGCGGGACTGGAGAACCCGTCCAGCGTGCCGACAAGTTTCCGGCTCTGATATGCGTAGACGGTTACGGTGTTGTTTCCTGGATTCGAGACGTAGAGCAAATCGCTGCTCTTCGCCTCTGCCCGCATCCACGCTTCGGAGGGTAAGGCAGACAGGGGACCCTGCGTTTGCGGTCCACTGCACGCCGTTATCAATGCGGCGGCCGCACACATACCTAATGTGTAGCGGCTGATCCCGGTCGTACTCATCCCTCTCGCTCCCCGCCCCCCGCACGCTGTGGAAGGCACTACACTTCGACGCGGTCCGCGTAGCTCCGTCGGGGAACCTGCGCTTAGTTCCAGGTCAGCCGCGATGGCGCGACCATACGCGTGAAGGTCCTCCGGTCATCGCCGTCGGTCTAAGTCTGCGGGTCGACGGCCGCAGCCGCTTCACCGCCGCATCTATCCGGGCGAGGGTAGACGCCCTCGGCGTTACGCCGTTGTTAATGAAGGCTTGGATCCTCGACCGGGCCGCGCCGGCCTCGCGCGCCACTACCTTGACCCCGATCTCCCGGATCTCTGCACGTAGCTCGGCGAGCTCGCCACACTCATCACGGTAGATCACGGGATCGGTCGCGTACAACTGCTCGGCTGACACCTCCTCGGAGCTATCGGTCGGATCAACGATGACCTCCTTGCCCATGTGGTGGATCTTCGTGACACGCACCGGGCGCCGGATCGTCAACCCCCGCATCCCGGTCGCCGTAAACTCGGCCCCGTCCGCAAGAAGGCGTTTGACCTCGATAGACCGTGCGAGGCTCGCGACCACGCGGCGGTACGTCTTGAATATTGGTTCGTCCGTATCGGCGAGGTATGGGTTGATCGGCGCACCGCAAGTGAGGCAGCGCCAGTCGTGCTCAGCCCATCGCACGCGGTCTGAAATCCGCAAACACGACGGCCGCGGCGCTTCGCAGCAACGCACGAGGCCGTGATATGCGAGCGCCGCAACGCTAACGAAATCGAACGGTTGACTCGTCCTCGCGTAGTGCCGCACGAGGTTGGCTGTCGTGAGCGTGACCTGCGAGATCGCGGGCAGGCCGAACCACGACGGCTCTTCGACCGGCAGGCCGAGCTCTCTGCGAATCGTGTACTCCCAGGCCTCGCGGATCCACCGCCGCTGCGGGTCTCGGCCGTAAGGCGAGCTATGCTGGCCGATCGTGTGCGCGCTATGCTTTACGATCCTCGGCGTGCCGTCACTATCGAGAGTGTAGAGGGCATACGATTTCTCGCGCGTGCCGAAGAACGTGAGCTCGCGGCGCCGGGCCGCCTTATCGAAATTCTCGTCTTCTAGCTTGAACGAGGAACCGGCGAGGGCGTAGACCTTGAGGGCAGCGAGGTCATCGAGGATCCGATCGACCTACGCGAGCGCGCGTACCGCGCGGCGACCGTCCGCCGTAACGTACGGGCCGAACTCGCATGGAACGAAGCCACCATGCTCCGTCGCGACGACCATGAGGGAATCAGTGTCGCAGTAGACGACCTCGCCACCAGCCTCGTGCACGAGCCACTCGCCAACCGCGAGCAACAGTCTCACGCCCGCGGTCACGAGCGAGGCGATCGGGAACGAGCAGAGTGGGCTATGGAACTCTGGCCGCTCGGGCGCGACTGGCTTGTCGCTCGCGGCATGCTCGCGCATCCGGGCCGGCTCGCAGACCCCGCACCCCCGGCACTGGTTTGCCCTACTCGCGCTGCTCGTAGATCGTCGCACCTAGCCACTCGCCATGGAACAGGGCACCATGGGCCGAACATTCCTAACCGCTCATCCGTTCAGCTTCGGGAGGCGTTGCTTATGGGAACCCTAGCTCGCAGTGCGCTTAGCATCGGCGCGGCCGCCGCATTGCTCGCAGGGTGCGGCGGATCGCAGCCGCCGATCGGCGCGCCAGGTTCGGAAACTCAAACCGCGGCGACACCCGACGTGAAGCTTTTCCGGGTGCTCTACCGCTTCGGTGGCGGTTACGATGGCGCATACCTCACGAGCGACCTGATCGACGTAAGCGGCACGCTGTATGGCACGACCGAACAAGGCGGCGGTTACGGGTGCGGCGGCGTTGGCTGCGGAACCGTTTATAGCATAAGCACGAACGGAGTGGAGAAGGTGCTGCACCGATTTGGCAGCGGCACTGACGGAGCGACTCCCGCGGCACGTTTGGAAGAATTGCACGGCAAACTCTACGGCACGACCGTTGTTGGCGGAGAATTCGGCAACGGAACTGTTTACAGCGTAACGACGACGGGCAAGGAGAAAGTGCTGCACAGTTTCGAAGGCGGCTATGCCGACGGATCGGAACCCTTGGGCAACCTGATTAAGGTAAACGGCACGCTTTACGGTACGACGTATATCGGCGGGGGAACTTCGTCGGCATGCAGTTTCAGCGGCTGCGGAACAGTGTACAGCATAAGTGCGGCAGGCGTGGAGAAGATAGTGCACCGGTTTGGCAGCGGCGGCGACGGACAGCTTCCGGAAGCGGGCCTGGCCAAGGTGCACGGCGTCATGTACGGTACGACTGCTTTAGGCGGCAGCGGCAACGGTACCGTCTTTAGTGTCACCGCGACGGGCACCGAAAACGTACTGTATCGTTTCAACGGCACTCCGGATGCAGCCGAGCCTCAGGCGAGCCTGATCAACTTGGGCGGGATCCTTTATGGAACAACTTCGTCAGGCGGCACGTCAACGCGGTGCACCGACGGCTGCGGTACCGTCTTCAGCGTCACACCGGCCGGCGTCGAGGCGGTGTTGCACAGCTTCGGCCTCGGCGTCGGCGTCGGCGACGGGGTCTACCCAGAGGCGCCCCTCGTCAAAGCTAACGCCGCGCTGTACAGCACAACGTCCGAGGGTGGCATTCAATCAAAGCAATGCGGCAACGGCTGCGGGACCGTTTTCAGAATCACTACGACTGGTGCGAAATCAGTAGTGCACGCGTTCACTGGCGGCACTATGGGATGGTACCCGCAGGCGGGGTTGCTCCACCTGAACGGCAAGCTGTACGGCACTGCCTCTTATGGCGGTTCGGGATGTGCGGGCAACGGTTGCGGGATCGTCTTTGTGTTGTCTCTCTGATGCTGGCCGGAGGCACCCCGTGAAGCCTTTTGTCCGTTTCGCCTTCACCAACGTGATCGCAGTGTTGCTTGCTGGTTGCGGTGGATCGCAGCTGACGAGCGGCGCGCCGGGCGCGATGCCGCAAGCGCGAGCGCGAGCGACTGGCAGTTATAGCACACTCTACAGTTTTGGTAAGCGGTTTTCTGGCGGCCTGGAGCCGAAGGCGGCCTTGATCGACGCGAACGGCGCGCTTTACGGCACAACTTTCGCAGGCGGCAGCACCGTATGCGTCGGCGGTTGCGGCACAGTGTTTACGATCACGCCATCTGGCAAGGAAAAGCTGCTCTACCGATTCAAGAGCGGTAGTGATGGCGCGAATCCCAGCGCGAGCTTATTTGCCGTGAAAGGCCTTTTGTACGGGACGACCGAGTACGGCGGCATCCCCAGTTACGGAGGCTGCAACGCTGGAACTGTCTTCCGGTTGAGCACAGGCGGCGTCGAAAAAGTTCTCTATCGGTTCTACGGCTACTATTGCCACGATAACGTTTACAAAGATGGTGCGAATCCCGTCGCCAGCTTGATCGACGTGAGCGGTAAGCTGTACGGCACGACATACTCAGGCGGCTCCGGCGAATATGACGGGACGGCTTTCGAGATTGGCACGAGCGGTACCGAGAAAGTGCTGTATAGCTTCGGAGGGTACACTGACGGAGCGAATCCCACTGCGAACTTGATCAACGTAAAGGGCAGCCTGTATGGAACGACTGTGTACGGCGCAGGTGGTGTGAGCGCTGGTTATGGAACTGTCTTCAAGACTAGTACGACCGGCACTGAGCAGGTGCTGCACATTTTTGGCCCTGAGCCATATGGCGCAAGTGGCTGTTTTCCGGAGGCAGCCCTGATCAACGTTAAAGGGACGCTGTACGGGACGGCGGCGAATTGTGGCGCTCACGCGAGTGGGACCGCCTTTAGCATCTCGACCGCCGGTGTATTCGTGATCCTGCATGACTTCGGCTCGGGCTCTGATGGGAGCGGCCCTTTTGCGCCACTACTCAACGTGCGAGGTAAGCTTTATGGAACAACAGGTGGCGGCGGCGCATACGGCAAGGGAACAGTCTTCAGCTTGAGCCTCAACGGCAATAGGGAGAAAGTGCTACACAGTTTCGGCAATGGTTTTGACGGCGCAACGCCTCTTGCGGGTTTAATCGAGGTGAATGGTACGCTATACGGCACGACCTCCGCAGGCGGCTTATATGGCAACGGCACCGTTTTTGCTTTGACGTTGTAGCGTTTTCATAGCGAGCGAGGAGAATAACGCATGGAATGTTGGAGCTTGAACCGCTCGACGATAACCTCTTGCGCGGTCGCTGCCATGCTTGCGGCGTGCAGCGGTTCGCAGCCGCCGATCGCCACTTCACCTACGAGAGCGCAGAGCCAGGCTCTCAGCTATCCGACGCTATACAGTTTTGGTAAGCTGTTTTCTGGCGGCCGGGAGCCGAAGGCCGCGCTGATCGACGTGAACGGCACGCTCTATGGCACAACTTTCGCAGGCGGCAGCACCGTATGCGTCGGCGGGTGCGGCACAGTGTTTACGATCACGCTATCCGGCAAGGAAAAAGTGCTGTATCGATTCAAGGGCCGTAGCGATGGCGCGAATCCCAGCGCGAGCTTACTTGCCGTACGAGGCCTTCTGTATGGGACGACCGAGTATGGCGGCGGAAAAGTCGACGGGGGAACCGTCTTCGAGATCAGCACGACTGGCGTCGAAAAGGTACTGCACCCCTTCGGATACGATGGTGACAAGCGGTACCATAAGGATGGCGCGAACCCCGTTGCGAGCTTAATCGACGTCAAGGGTGAGCTCTACGGCACGACAGTCGATGGTGGCTCCAGCGGTTCCGGTACGGTCTTCAGGATCAGTACAAGCGGTAAAGAAAAGGTGCTGCACAGCTTCGGGCTAGATGGCGATGGCGCGAACCCTGTTGCGAGCCTGATCAACGTCAAGGGCAGCTTTTACGGAACGACACGGCTTGGTGGGGGAGGTTACGGAACAGTCTTCAGCGTCAGTGCGACCGGCACCGAGAAGGTGATCCACGAGTTTAGCTATGGTCCCAATGGCGGTTACCCTGATGCTGCCTTAGTCAACGTAAAAGGTACGCTGTACGGAACGACGGCGTACGGCGGCGTGGACCAGGGTGGGACTGCTTTCAGCATCACGACCAGCGGGTATTTGATAGTGCTACATAGCTTTGGTGGCGGCACCAATAGCGGAATCTACCCTTACGCGCCATTACTCAATGTGAGTTACGATTTTTTTGGAACGACGTCTTCGGGTGGCGCTTATGGCAAAGGCACTATGTTCAGCATGACTCCCAACGGCAATGAGACGGTCATTCACAATTTCGGTTACCAATTCGATGGAGCGACGCCTCTTGGAGGTTTGATCCCCGTAAGGGGTTTGCAGTACGGTACGACATCCGCGGGCGGCACGTACGGCGAGGGAACTGTTTTCGCGTTACCCTAGCGAACTCGCCCAACGCCGCCTCGCCCCGGCACCGCATCGCGCCGCACCGCATCGCGCATTGGCTTCGCGAGCATCGCAGCCGCGCAGCGTAGCAGCACCGATCGCATAACAGTGTAGACTTCGATCGCACTGCAGCCGGGCAGCCGAGCCCCAGGCTTGTCTCGTCTTGGCGGCTCTGGCTCCTTGTGCTGCAGCTTAGCGGGTTATACGCTACGCGCTCGAAACCGTACACCTCGGCACTCGGCCGCCCCCTCGCGGCCCTAAGCCGATCGGCCCTCGTAAAACGCCTGTAAAATCAGGCTTTTTCTCGCATCCGCCGATCGCCAGCCCGAGCTCGCGGTCTCGTGCAAACTTTGCAATCGCGTTTGCAAAACTCGCAGTGGACGAAAACGCTATATGGGATAAGGGTTTTTTGGCTCGCGCCGCAATGCATGGTTGGGAGCGATGCATCGACTCGTAACTGGACGCGCCGAAGACCGCTTGAGGCGTTGCTGTACTTAGCGCTTGTTAGAATTGAGCTGATGACGCCTTACAGCCACGAGCCATTGACAATTCCAGCAGGAAGGCGCACTGTGGCTTTGAGGGGTTAACCCGATGCGTCGCGGCTTTGGCTTCGTCGCATTTGAGTCTTTCTGGCTCGCCACTCTCCTTTGCGTCAGCCCTGCGATCCGTGCCCAGGCTCTGATGACGCAACTCTTCACGTAAGGCAGACGCGTCGCAGGCGCATAAGCGATCCCTGAGCGCTAAAAGCACTTTGGAGAAAGTCTAGGTTAGAACTCGTGCGAATTTCAACCTCGGCTCGGTTTGCGTTAAGCGTTTGCGCAGTCGTTGCCATGCTCGCCGGCTGTAGCAGCGGAGCATCGACGCCGATCGGCTCGTCGCCGGGCGTGAGCCCGCCGGGCTCACTCGGCTCTTCGTTCGGCGCAACTCCCGGTTTGCCCAGCTTAGTGCCTGGTTCGCAGCGCGCTACGCCTGATTTGCCCGCGAAGCACCCTCGGCACGGCAAGCTCCCAAACGTCTTCGTTGCCGACGAGGGCAACAATGCGGTGAAGGAAATCCTATCCGCCGGCCATTACCGCCGGGTGCTCACCTTAGGCTCCGGATTCAATGCGCCAAATGGTGTCGCTGTAGATGCGAAAGGCGACGTCTTCGTGGCCGACACCGGTAACAATGCCGTGAAAGAGATGTTGGCGGTTGGCGGGCGCATCAGAAAGAACCCAACCATTAAAACGCTCACCTCGGCGATTTCTACTCCATATAATGTCGCGCTCGATCGTTACAACAACCTCTTCGTAACGAACAACGGCGGCAGCGTAGTGTACGAGCTTCTGGCGCCTGGTTACGCAACCATCAATACGCTTGGCTCGTTCCTATATCCAACGAGCGTCGCGGTCGATGGTTCCGCTAACGTCTACGTCGGCACAGCGGCAAGTACGAGCGAAGTGTTCGAGATGCTGGCGCCTGGTTACACGACGATCAATACGCTCGGCGGGGGATATGGCGAATTCCTGAATCCGTATGGCCTCGCGGTGGATGCTTCCGGCAACGTTTACGTTGGCGACTACAACAACAGCGCAATAAAGATGATGCCACGAAATTGTTTCTCAACCGGCTGCGTCACAACGCTTACTTCGCAATTCTATCGTCCGACAGGCGTTGCGGTAGATAGGTCGGATAACGTCTACGGTTGCGATTACGCCAGTGGCGAAGTGTTCGAGATCCTGAAGGCCGGTGGCTACAAGACCATCGAAGCGCTTGGCTCGGGATTCAAGAATCCATGGCAAATCGCAGTCCACTAGTGGGGTCTACAGGGTGCCAGTAGATCGAGCCGCTCGCGAAACTGCCGGCGGCTCTGTGCAATCGGACCGGAACTTCGCCTAGCGTTCTCCCGGTACCCGTGTGCCTATAGCGCTTAAGCAGCGGCTCCGACCTGGCGTTGCCATCGGCTTCGGCCATTGCCTGCCCTTTTCCAACCGGCGAGGTCGTCTGCGTTGGGGAATTCAGGAATGAGCGCCGGATCGCTTAACGTGTAGATGGACGTTAGCTAGCGCGGCAGCTTAGGGTCCGCTTCGCGTTACTGCCAGCTAAAGACTACAAGGCCGTCGCCAGTAGCATTTTGCCAATTCTTCCAAAAACGAACTCGCGTGGCTTTGGGCTCGGCAAATGAAGAACCGCCGCCTCCTCCACCACCGCCGCCGTAGTAAGACGGTCCGTCCGAACCGCTTCCCCCGCCACCCCCGCCGTAATATCCGCCGCCACCGCCACCACCACCGCCGAGGGCATTGGTACCAATTTGGCCGCCGGCCCCGCCAACGCCAAGCCGGCCGTTTTTCCCAGCATTACCGGGGTACCGCGACTTCGGTGCTCCGCCTTGTCCGCCGGTACCACCGGCGCTCTGCGAACCGCCGGCGCCACCGCCGCCTCCGGCACCGTAGTAGTCAAGCCCATCAAGGCCGTTGCCCCCGACGAGTCCGCCACCATAGCCAGGGCAGCCCCAATCGGAAAACGAGGTGTTACCACTAGGAGGTCCTTCTCCACCACCGCCGCCGGCAACTAGAATGCGGTCGACGCGCCGTCCCGGCGCGACACGCACATCGGAAGCGCCAGCTCCGCCCGTGCTCCTGTCGGACTCGCCACCGCTGCCGCCGCCGTTGAAACCACCTGAGGATCCGTTTCCCGCGCCGCCGACGTAAACCCATAGCTTCTGATGGGGCGTCACTGGAATCACGGCAAAAACTCGGCCTCCCCTACCCCCGTACGCCAGGCTTGTGTATTGACAGGCCGCGGACGATGCACCGCGCGCGACGACGGTGATGCTCCGCACGTTTGGCGGCACTCGGAACACCTGAAGCCCGCCGGTATAGAGGAACGTCTTTCCATTGCGGGCCGAGTGCGTTCTTGTAGCACTGCCAGACGTTGTGGGTATGCCGATTCCGGGATTGGCCCTGCAGCCTGCCAAAAGCGCGGCCACCAAAGAAATGGAGAGCGCGTAAGGAGCGATCGACGAAAGCCTCATAGTGAGCCTCCTAGCCCTGCGGCACACTTGAATGCTTCGCGAGCGCTTCGAGTCCATCCCGGCTGCTGCGCTGGATCACAGTGCCGCCGCGCCCGCGATGCAGCGCGACCGGGGGAGGCGCGAAAGGGAGAGCAGCCTGCGGCGCGAGATAACATTACGGTGGACTCACTTAGGACCGTGGCCGCGTGGCCGTTCGTCCACGGTTTTCTCTTCGTAACGCTGGCCCTGTTCCCGATCGTCAATCCGCCGGGCATGGCACCGATTTTCTTGAACTACACGGAGTCCCTTGACGAGGCCGTTGCCGTAGGCCTCGCCCGGCGCGTCGCAATCAACGCCTTCATTCTCTCGGCGGCGTCCTTGATCGTCGGTCCGCTGGCGCTGAAGTTCTTCGGTTTAAACCTCTCAGCGGTGCGTGTCGCCGGGGGCCTGGTCCTCGCCAGTGCGGGTTGGCGGCTGCTCAGCCAGGGACAGGAAGACTCGAAGCATCGCGCGCCGGCCGCTTCTGAGGATGAAGTGCTCGGCGGCGCGTTCTACCCGCTGACGCTGCCGTTGACGATCGGCCCGGGATCCATCGCGATCATGGTGACCGTCGGCAGCAGTTTGCTCGCCGCTCCGGGAAGCTCGATCCTACTCGATGGCCTCGGCGCCTTGGCGGGCCTGGCGTGCGTCTCCACCTTGATCTATCTTTGCTACAGCCAAGGGGAACACGTCTTACGAAAGCTAGGGCCAACCGGCGTCAACGTATTACTGCGGCTTTCGGCGTTCATCTTGCTCTGCATCGGCGTGCAAATCGCCCTTGAGGGTTACACCGCGATTCTTTCGCCGCATCCCTAAGCGGGCCGCAGCGCTGTCATCCTATCGGACCACCACGGCAAACGGGTTGCGGCGTGCTAAAAACGGCGAGCCCTTCACCTGCGTCAACGCACCGCTACTCGCGTTGATAGCGTAGGCCCAAACACTTCCAAACTGGGTACCAATATTTGCCACGTAGGCGAACTTGCCGGTCGGATCAATCGCCACTGCGGTTGGGTAAGAACCCGTTGCAAAGGGCGAGCCCTGCACCTGCGTCAAGGCGCCGCTATCCGGGTTGATCACGTACGCGGAAACACTGTTGGAACCGTGATTAGTCACATAGACGAACGGAGCCGTCAGATCAGTCGCCACTCCGATCGGATTGGAGCCCGCTGCAAACGGTGACCCCTGCACCTGCGTCAAGCGACCATTCCTCGGGTTGATCACGTACGCGGAAACATTGTTGGAAGTGAAATTGGTCACGTAGGCGAACGTGCGGCTGATCGCCACTTTCCTCGGCTGGTAGCCCGCCGCAAACGGCGAGCCCTTCAACTGCGTCAAGGCGCCGCTGCTCGCGTTGATGGCGTAGGCGGAAATATCGTCGTCACCAGAGTTCGGCACGTACACGAACTTGCCCGTCGGATCGATCGCCACTCCGGCCGGCTGGGAGCCGGTCGCAAACGGCGAGCCCTGCACCTGCGTCAAGGCACCGCTGCTCGCGTTGATCATGTACGCGTAAGCGTTGTTTGAACTCTCGTTGGCCACGTAGACGAACTTGCCGGCCGGATCGATCGCCACTTGCCATGGATAGGAGCCCGCTGCAAAAGGCGACCCCTGCACCGGCGTCAAGGCACCGCTGCTCGGGTTGATGGCGTAGGCGGAAATGTCGTCGGAGTAACCGTTGGCGACGTACATGAACGCGCCCGTCGGATCGATCGCCTCCCCGATCGGCCTGGAGCCCGCTCTAAACGGCGAGCCCTGCACCTTGGTCAAGGCACCGCTGCTCCCGTTGATGGCGAAGGCCGAAACGTCGCGGGAGCCACCGTTGGTCACATAGAGATAGTGACCGGCGGTCCCAGCGCGGCCTGCGCTTTGCGCCGGCGCGAAACCCGGCGCGCCGGCCGGCGGCTGCGATCCACCACATCCCACCAGCAACGCCGCTGCAGCCCCGATGCTAACCGCATACCGAGCCAAAGTCTTCATTGTGGTAGCCTCCATAGCCGGGCAGATTGACGGTTAAGAACGTTCGCCGCGCCCCACCGTCAGTCCCTTGCAGCAGCGTCATTGCGAGATGCACAAGCCCTGCCTAATCAATGCCCCCTTGAAAGCGAACTTCCCGCCGCTCCCTGACGACTTGGTCCGATAGAACCACGAGAAGAACGCGAGGTCCTGCGGGTGGTACGTGAAGCCGTTATATCGTACTGCGAACGCCGTACCGGTAAGGGGATCGCCTGTTTCAAGATTGGATTGGCAGCTACCCTTTGGCACTTGACCAACCCCGCCCCACGGAGGGACCAGGTTGACCTTTGTATCGGAAAGAGGAAATGGGTCGTCCAGAAGGTCGCCGAGCTCGTGGGTCAGAGTGTTGATGTCTGCCATGGCCGGCTTTTTGAAGATCCCTTTGTCGTTATATGTCGCGATCGTGTAGACTTGCGTGTCGCCGTTAACGCCGAACGAACTGTGGAACCCACCAATCAGTCCACGGCTCGGGTCAATATAATATTCGAAGACGTTGTATGTCAGAAAAAGTGCGATCTGTTTTGGCCCGGCGCGCTTCGTTGCGAGACTTACTATGATACGGTTCATAGCGTCCACGTCAACCACACCGACCTTGTGGCCGTTGCCGGGACAAAGTGATGTTTTGCTAGTTAAAGAACCGGCAGGCGCGTTGAGGTCCACGACAGTCGGCGCTGCGACGCTTTTTAGCACCGTATGATAGCCTCGCCCCTTGAGGATTTTCCAGAACTCGGCCCGCTGAAAGCCGTCGGTAATTTGTACGGTGCCGACGCTCGCACCATTCGACGTCAGGGGGACTCGACCGAAGTTCGGTCCACTAAAAGCCCGCTTCATGACCGACATCGAATCGCCGCAAGCAGGCTTGCTCGGATCGAGCACCGTCCCATCTGCAAAGCGGACGCGCAACGCGATCGGTTTGTACAGAACGGCGGTGGTGGTGTTGCTCTTAGTCGGATCCCTGCCAGCGATTCTGTACGAATAGTCCACGCGATCGAGCGGCGACTTGATCGTTCCACTGTAGAACGGAATGGTACGGGAAGCAGCTTGCTGCGCATCGAGCGACGCAAAATCAACGTCACGCGACGGTAGCGTTAGAAACGTTGGGGCTTCCAGCTGATTATCGACTTGAGTCTGCGTCGGGATCAAAGTAGCGTGTCCCCCGCAGCCTGCCAACAAGGCCGTCGAAAGGCAAATTCCTATCGCTCGCATTGAGATCTTCATGACACCTCTTCTTGAAAATGGCCGAGTAGCCGGCAGCAAACGCCGTGCTTCCAACCGCTTATGATTTAGCTATCGTGGGGTTGCTTTCCCGCTTGCATCCGTCGCGCTCCCCAATGCCGCTTACGCGGAACCACCTTTCCTATAGCTCGCAGAGGCGAACGTCATCGATCCGGCAGTCTCCAGGGAGCTCGGCTTGGCGAACGGTGGATCGACACAGGTTACAGTGATCAAAACGCTTCAAGTTGGCAGCGCACTGATCGCCAATCAGGTCTTTGCAGTGCTTCCGATCGCAAAGAGCTTCGGCAAGGCCCACGGAATGCCGATGGACGGGGTGATCGGCTACGAAGTACTCTCACGCTTCGTGACGGTATCGAAAGAGTAAAGACGGTGCGATGCACGACATCGACCTTACGCTCGAGGATTACGTCTAGCCCGCGAGGATAACCACTCGCGGGCGACCACGTTCAGCGGCCTCCCACGCTTCGCTCACTTGCGATAATGGAAACGTTCGAATCGGTACGTCAACTGCGCCGTCCGAGATCAACTGAATGTAGCGTGGAATCTCAGCTATGATCTCGCTGATCGACGCAGAGCCTGCGCCGCTTCCCGTTATGCGCAGCTTGCGGCTACGCAAGAGTGCGGCAGGAACTGCTGCCTGCGAGCCTGCGACCGCCCCGATTTGAACGTACGAGATGTCGGCGCGATCGGCCTCGAGCCCGCGTCTTCCGAGCGCCGCAAAGGCAGTTTCCGCCGGTGCACCCCAGAGAAAATCGAGCACGATGTCGGGCGACGACCCTTCGAGAGCCTGAAGGATTGCTGCCCCATCGCGCTCACGATCGCCACTTAATGCGACGACAGTCGCGCCCGCCTTGACCGCATCGGACAGGCTTTGTGCGTCACGGCCTGCGCCGACAACGCGCGTTGCACTAAGAATGCGCGCATTCTGTACTGCGAGAAGCCCTGCCATACCAGTGACGCCGAGAATCAGAACGCTATCAAGTCTGCCGATCTCTGCGCGGCGTGCCTGGAGCGGCAGCCAGGATGCCATGCCAGGGTTCACGCCACCGGCAACCCGTGCCGGGTCGGCGCCCTCCGGGAGCGGTACCCATAGGAACGATGGCACCGAGATTCGTTCAGTGAGTGTGCCGTAAGGCGGTTGCGGAAAACCGGAGAATGCAAGCACGCCCTCCCCGGAGCGAACGACGGCGTCGACCCCGGGAACGAGCGGCCACTGGCCGCCGCTTCCATAGTGCTGCCCACTTGCAAGGCCACGCACGACCGGATGGATGGCCGCGGCGACAAGGTCGACAACGTGCCGCCCCTCCTGATCGCCTGGTTCTGCAAAATCGCCGTAACGCGCACTGTCGCCGGGCGCTTCGATCAAGGCTGCTTTCATTTCTCAGTCCGTTTCGGCGCCTAGAGTCCACTCGTCTTTTCGAAGAAGACTGAGTTCCCCTGATTCACGCGAAGAACGCTTCGCAACTTCTCGTATCCCGTGCCGACGAAACCGTATGGAACGGTCAATATTGAGCCCCACATGCTATCGCTCAAAAAACGATATTCGTGGGGTGGGCCGTCATTGATGATGCCTTTGACCTCGAACTTGTTGCGCTCGAGCGTCGTTAACAGCTCCTCCAGCTTCTCCGTCGATAGCAGGTGCGGATGCAGCTCCACAAACATCCTGAGACTCGGGCAATGGGCGAGCGTGCGTTCCGCGCCCTTCATGATCTCGTACTCGTGCGATTCCACGTCCATGCGGATGAAGCTGGGCCACCGACCGCCCAAGTATCGGTCGATGAATGCATCGATCGTTGTGGTCTTTACGTTGACTGTTTCAATCAACTTCGAGGAGGCGTGCTTAATGAAAGACGCCCAATTTAGCTGCTCGTAGACGTGGAACTCGCGTTCGTCTTCTTCGCGGTCTCCGAACGCCCAGGGGAGCACGTGCACGTTCTGAATTCCGTTCAACTCGAGGTTGCGCTCTAAAAGGTTACGATTGAAGGGAACCGGCTCGCAGGCAAAGATTTGTCCTCTCGTCGCAAGTCGATGCTCCTGAAGCACGAAGTAACCGATATTCGCTCCGATATCGATCACTACGTCGTCCTCCTTTATGAACGACTCGAGAAATTGCACGGAGAATTTCTCCCGGGTGCGATACAGATAGAGATCCCGAGATATCCCAACGTCACCGAGATAAACGTACATCGGTGACCCGTTAACGGTGACAAGTTTAAATTTATCGCGGTTGATCTTGTCGATCACCTTGTACTTCAGCGCTCCGTAGACTTCCGCAAGGTATAGTTTTGCACGGAAAGATAGCTCACGAAGCCGTCCGTCCTTGATGTACTTGAAGGCTGAGCTGAAACGTGGGAATTCCACGCCTACGGAAGTTCAACGGTTGTGCTCAGCGTCCTCGACGAGCGCGAGCGACGCCTTCAATCTTCCGGACGAGGCTCGATAGCGACAGCTGCCGCTTCTGTTGCTCCACAGCGGCCGTATCGCGAATGCCCGACCATCGAAGAGCGCCTTGGCTGCGTGCTGCTGGCATTTGTCGGCGATCTCAAATCCGTCCTTGTCGTGCCGACCGGCGAAACGCGAATCGCTCATGCTCTCGGCGACTTCGTGAATAACGGTCTCGGTGACGCCGTCGAGCATCCCTTGACGGTCGTGTTGGACAGAATAGGCGCCGCAAAGAACGCCGAAATCGGGTTGGTACGGAAGGCTTGTGCAGGTAAACTCGTCGGTGCATCCCGCGAGCACGGCGGAAGCAGCACCGCTGCTAACCGCGTAACGAGCCAAAGTTCTCACGTGCGAAGCCTCCAGGAGTGGAACGGACCAGCGGCTAGGAACGTTTGTCGCCGGCGCCGTGGTCAGATGCTAACAGCTGCACCACCTGCACCGTAAGAGTTGTTCATAACCTTAAAGGGATAGCCACCGCTCGGATATGCGAAGAATGCGACTTCGTTGTTCACCGCGGCAATTAGTGTTGATTCTTGAATCCAGATGATGCCACTGATGATCAACGATTTCACTACCGTCTCACCGACTCGGTTGTGCTGAGTATACAGAAAGAGATCGGAGCCATTCGACGTGACGACTAAATGCTCACCATCCCACGCTACGCCCCTATCTGCGAACGTCGACGGGGTGAGATAGCGACGCGTAGGCTGTGGTAGTTGGACGCGACTGCCAGATTGCCGGTCGTCGCGTCTACGGAACAGTTCAGCGGTGGGTCGCCATCGTTTAACGTGGCAATTGGCGTCGTACCGCCGTGCGCATACTCAATCATGGTCCCTGGCCGTAATCCTCCACCCGTATCGTCCGCGATCCAAACGTCGCCGGCCTTGTCCGTGCACACGCCCAACGATGCAACGAAACCTGTCAACGTGCCGACGAGTTTCGCACCTGGATAGCTGTACACGTAGGCTTTACCAGTCCCAGGGCCACTAACGTAGAGCAGATGATCACCCTTCGCTTCCGGCAGCATCAGGAGCCGGCGCGATTGGCGTCCGTGGCGATCGCGCGGCTTTGCGCCACAACGCCAGGTGCGGCAATCGGCAGCTGTGACCCGGCGCACCCTGCGAGCAATGCCGCAGCGGCGCCGATGCCAAGCGCGAAGCGAGCCGAAGTTCTCATGTGCGGTGCCTCCCGAAGCTAAACGGACCGGCGGCTAGGAACGTTCGCTGCGACAACGCCGTCAGTTCCAGCGCGGCAGCCAGGCCGGGCCTCGGATCCCAGGCATGCAAACAGGGAGGTCCGAAGGGAGCCGACCCGGCCAGGTGGCCGAGAGTACTCGAGGGGGAATGCTGGTGCGTTGGAGTTCGTTTGTTGCTCGCCGGTTGATCGCTTCGGCGATTACGCTCGCCGTCTGCGCGTGCAACGGCGCGAAACCAGAAGTGACGAGCTTTGTGCCGGAGCAAATCTCGCCGTCGCATCTCCACCGCACGGCGAGCGGCAAAATCCAACACGTCGTCATCGTCATTCAGGAGAACCGGTCGTTCAACAATCTCTTCTACGGCTATCCGGGCGCAAAAACCGAAAAGTACGGCTATGATTCGCACGGGCGGCGAATCGAGCTGCAGCCGATTACACTCAAGACGCCGTGGGACATCGCTCACGACTCAACCGCATTCTTCGCGGCCTGCAACGGCACCGGGAGCATCCCAGGCACTCATTGTCGGATGAACGGGTTCAATAAGGAATACTTTTACTGTAAGCCGCAATGTCCAATCAAGTACCCCTCATATGCGTACGTGCCACACGGCGAAACGAAGCCGTACTTTGAGATGGCCCGGCAATACGTGCTAGCCGATCGAATGTACTCATCAAACTTCGACGCAAGCAGTTTCGTGTCGCATCAATATATCATCGCGGCGCAGGCCGAAAAATCGGTGAACTTTCCAGACGGTGATTGGGGCTGCAGCGGCGGCTCGAGCGACATGATTGCCGAGGTGGGACCCGAACGCCAGATACCCGACGGTTACGAGCAGCCGTGCTGGGATCCGACGACACTCGGCGACGAGCTCGACCAGGCCGGCATCTCCTGGGCCTACTACGCCGCTTCGTATTATAAGGTTTGGAGCGGTTGGAACGGCTACCAAGTCATCAGGCATATCTACGACGGACCCGACTGGAGTGAAGATATGTTCACTCCGCCGTCGACGTTTCTAAGGGACGTAAAACGCGGCAAGCTGCGGACGGTCACCTGGATCACGCCGACTTGCGCTAACTCCGATCACGCCGGCTGCTACTCGGACACGGGGCCATCTTGGGTCGCCTCGGTCGTCAACGCCATTGGCGAATCGAAATACTGGAGATCCACGGCGATCTTCATCTTTTGGGACGACTACGGTGGATGGTACGACCGAGAGCCTCCGGCCTACGTCGATTACGACGGCCTGGGCTTCCGCCTTCCGCTTCTCGTCATCTCGCCGTACGCTAAGAAAGGGTACGTTTCGCACGTTCACTACGAGCACGGAAGCATTCTGAAGTTCATCGAAGATCAGTTCGGTCTCAAGCGCCTCTCGGCAAGCGATCGGCGGGCCAACTCACCCGAGCGGGACTGCTTCGACTTCAATCAGCCGCCCCGCAAATTCAAGAAAATCCTCGCGCCGTTCGGCACGCAATTTTTCCTGCACCAGCCGCCCGATTATCGCACCCCCGACGCAGACTAGTCACATGGCGCTGCGAGCCCCGCTTCCAAGCGGGACGATAACGCTGCTGTTCACCGACACCGAGGGCAGCACGCGGCACTGGGAGGAGCGGCGCGTCGCGATGGCCGAGGCGCTGCGCCGGCACGATGAGCTCCTTCGATCGGCGATCGAGGCAAACGGCGGCCACGTCTTCAGGACGGTGGGCGACGCGATATCGCCGGCGCGCGTGCGGCCGCACTCGATGCGCTCCAGCTCGCGCGTGGGACGAGCCCGCACTATGTCATGATCAACATTCACCACCTTGCGACCGTCGCCGCGTGTAGTCGCGATCCTCGTCGCGGTGCGCGCCTCCGCGGATACGTTGACGCACGGTATCGCAGCGAAGGTTACGAGCGCGAGCCCACCGAGCAGCGCATGAACGACCTCCTCGCGAGCGCTCTGAGCGAGAAACTCAGCGCCGCCGAGATCGAGGCCTTCGCCGCCGAAGGCGCGCAGCTCTCGGAAGATCAGGCTGTCGCCGAGGCGCTCGCTGTCTGATCCGTCTTTACGCGAGCACGCGTTGCAGGCCGGCGGGCGGTTCTGCGTCACGGCGTTCCAGGAAGGCCGTCGTCAGCTCGATGAGAAGGCCGGCGGGGGTCTCCGGGTTGTGCACGACGGCGATGACGTTGGAGGGGTAGCCGCGCCCATTCTTCGCTAAACGAGCGCAAGCGCGGTTTCCGTAAATCGTTTCGTCGATCCGCAAATCCGCGGGCGCTGCCGCGAGGGCCTCGTGGATGCGCTCGCGCACTGCTGCGCTCGTTTTCGTGTGCAACCGAATCGGAGCGGTGACAGTAACGATCAGGACGCGTCCACGCGGAACCCGATCGCCCGCACGCTGCATGGCGTCGATAAACGCGAGCGCAACTTTATCAAAACGTAGACCGAGTTTTGCCGGCTTCGCCTTTTTCCTCACCACCTGAGTCCGAGGCCACAACCCGATCCGCCGGCGATAGGCACGAAAGCCCTGGGACGTTGGTGCAAGTCGAGCGTAGAAACGCCGAGGTCGCGGCTGCGCATGTCGCTGACCGAAAGCTGCTGGAGCCCAAACCTGTCCTCGACGAGTCGTAGAATGCTTCCGGTCTCGAAGTGGACGTGGACAACCGAACCGCTGAGCGCAAACGGCGATACGACGAGCACGGGAACGCGAAAGCCGAGTCCATCAAAGTCGACGAACTGCGGCCGCTCGTGATCGTACCATCCGCCAAAGCCGCTCCACACGATGACCACGGCGCTCGAGCTCCAGAACTGGCTCTCACCCACGGCGTTGACGACCGATGCGACCCATTTTGGGCCGCTCGACGAAAGCGATCCTGATAGATCCGAATCGGAAAAAGCGGGCGTGACCCAAGTTACCGAAGCCAGCGTCCCCGAGCATACGTCCTTAATGAACTGCGCCGACGGCGAGATGCCGCTGCTTCCTCCCTTCACCCAGCCGTACGCGTCCCACGTGTCGACGATAGGTTGTTTAGCGTCGGCAGTGCGGTAGTAGCGCCAACTCAGTCCCGCTGCAGTCAATTCGTCGCCCAGCGTCTCGTACGTGAAACATGCGGCGGTTTTGCCACCCTGGAAGACGTGTACCCACTGACGGTAAACGCAGTCGTCCGAGGTGGCCTTGCCGAACGGCTGATTTTCGGCGTTGCCGGCCTCTGCGGCGATGAGGTACTGATGCGCCTCGAACGTGGGGTTGCCCGTTGAGGAAAACATCTCATCGCCGAGCACGTACTGTTGAGCGATTTGGTAGTACTGCGCCAGCTCGGACGCCGGAACGTGCGCGTACTCCGGACGCTGGTAGCCGGGACAATCCGCATGCTCTTTGCCGAACTTGCCCGTTTTTCGATCCCGCTCGAAGTCTTGGAACGTGTCGGAGAGCCTGCACTTCGCCTCGAGCGGGATCGTCTAGTCGGCGCACTTCCCGTCCGCCGCGGGATACCCGCAGAACAGATTATCGAAGCTGCGTGCCTCCTGCACGACAATGACGATATGTTGTATCTTGCTCCGCCGTGTCAACTCCGCTGTCGATCCGCTTAACGCGGGGCCGACCGCATCCGGCCGGTTAGACGAAATGGAGCCGCTGCTGCAAGCTGCCGTGGTCAAGACGATACCGCTCAGGAAGAGGGCTGATGCGTTGCAACGGAACATCGTGTGACACCTCCAAGCTTGACGAGGCCGCGTCATTCGACGCCGGGGAATGAGGGCTCGCGGCACCAATCGGATGGAAAATTCAGGCGCCGGCTAACCGCGCCTACCACCGAGATCCCAAAGTGCCAGCGTTCTCGCCAAGCGGCGAGCCGGTAAACGGCGCAGAGCTCCGGCTCCGTGGCGTGGCGGTCGTAGTCCGCTATCAGCGCACTTACAACCTGATCCGAACTGGCGTTTGACCCAAGCCCAAAGGCCTGCTTGCCCAACGGCGCATAAAAGCGCAGTGCGGCCGGGTTATCAATGACGCAGAACAGCGGGCTCAAGTTGCCATCGGCGGATCGCTGTGCTTGCGGGCAAGCTGGCACGACTGCATCCGTGTTTGCTTTTGCAGCGCACAGCCCACCTTGTTGTGACGCTACGACCAGCACTATGGACAACGCAGCGAGGGGCACGCAAGATGCAAAAAGCCGAGTCATCCTCATGGTTCAACCTCCATCTTTGCTCATGGCGATGAAGAACGAGCCGGTCCCCAGATTGAACTGTCGGACCGGATAGCCCCCCTGCGGGGTAGTTGTACTTGCCGATCAGGAAGAAGGTTTTCGGGCTCCCCACCCCGGCGGATTCTACTCCGCCTTCCAGCGCAATTCCCTGGCTCAGACGCTGCATCTCGCCGGGTTCCGGAGCAATCCCGCTGAGCTTCAGGTTCTTTACGCGGCTTGAGCCTCGTCGTTGAGCTTGCCGCTCGTCTTGAGAAACGAATTCAGGTCGGCAGCGGCTCGTTGTGAGGTTGTCGTCGCGTCCTTGCCGAGCCGATCGAGGATGACGCCTGCGGACGGGCTTGCCGAGGCATCCGCAACCGCGCTTAAGCTTAGGTTAAGTCCTCGTTACGGCGTTACCGCGAAGACGAGTCCGCAACCGGCGCCGGAACATCCCGAACCCCCGCCTCCCGCCGTGCCGTACAGCGTACCGTTCACGTCGATCACGCCCGAGGGATGCGCTCCATCCGAGCCTCCGGTGAAGCTGTGCAGCACTTTCTCCGAGCCGGTCAGACTCATGCTGTAAACGACCCCGCTGAGGGATCCTCCGCCACCCTGATCGGTCGCACCGTAGAACGTGCCCTTCACGCTGATCAATCGCGTATCCGGGGTCCATCCGCTTGCTGTGCCGGGACCGAACCGGTGAAGCAGCGTTTCCATACCCGTAGTCGTTATGCTGTACACGATTCCGCGGTGGATTCCACGGTGAGTCGAGCCTCCGCCCACCGTGGTCGTTCCGTAAAGCATGCCGTCAACGTCGATCAAGCCGGCTCTCGGATTCGCTCCGTCGCCTCGGGCACCGAAGTTATGCAGCACCTTTTCCGAGCCGGTCGTCGTTAGGCTGTAGACGGTTCCGCCCTGCGCTGAGCCTCCCTGGGCGGTCGTGCCGTACAGCAGGCCGTTCACGTCAATCAGAGGAGCGTCGGGATACCCGCCGTCGGAGCCGTAGGCGAAGCTGTACACCACTTTCTCCGAGCCCGTCGGGCTTACGCTGTAGACGACTCCAACTTTCGACGAACCGCCCGTCTCCGTCGTGCCGTACAGTAGCCCCTTCACGCTAATCAGCGCCGAGTCGGGAGTCACCCCATCGGAGCCGCCGGCGAAGCTGTGCAGTACTTTCTCCTTGCCGTTCGTGCTAACGCGGTAAACGGTTCCGCAGCCATATCCCAAGCATCCCGAGCCGCCGCCTGCGGCGGTTACACCGTACAGCATGTCTTTTACGTCGATCAAGCTCGCGTCCGGCCCGTTTCCATCGGCGCCGCCCTTGAAACTGTAGAGCACCTTTTCCGAGCCGGTGAGACTCATGCTGTAAACGGTTCCGTAGCCGTACTTGCCGCCCGCGCTGGTTGTGCCGTACAGCGTGCCGTTGACGTCGATGACGCCGCCTGCAGGACCCGCTCCATCCGAGCCGTTGAATCGGTGCAGCACCTCGAAGTGACCTCGCGCCGGGGCCGAGGCTTGGGGCATCGCTCCGGCCGCGCCGATCGGCGGCATGTCCTCCTGAGCTAGTCTGCCCTGAGCGGAGTCGAAGGGAAGGGCCCCACAACCCGCCAGAATTGCCGCGACTAGGCCGGCGCTCAATGTGTGGAAGCTAAATCGAAAGCTTTTCATTTGCATTGCTCCCGTTGCTTAGCCGATATTCGGCGTTTTGGGTAGCTTTTTCTTCGCTCTTCGCGAGCGCGAACGCCTCGCGCAGAAAGGGCACGATTCGCCGCAGCTCGACGGGCGTCTGGACGAGGGCCACGTGCGAGACGCGTTTTCCGTTGCTGCCGATCTTGATGAAACACGTTTCGTTCGCTTTACGGGCGAGATGGATCACGACGCGCAAAGCCTCGCGCATGACGGTAAGGTCCGCGAAGATGCGCGTCGTGCGGAAGAGCGCGTAGCGGTTGCGCGTCACGACCTCCACATCGCCGAAGCCGCGCACCGTTGCCTCGAGCTTTCCGTAGAGTTGTACCAGCGTTGCCGGGCGATTCTTGAGCAAATTGGTCGCTTCGCCCGTGCCGCAGGCGTGGCGCTGATTCGCCGACCGAAAGCTGCGACGGCATCGCGGACAGCGCCAGCTCATGCGGTTAAGGGGTTCAAGGGCGCGCGCCCGGCAGCGTGTTAGGGGCAATGGCGTCGGCGAGGGCGCGAAACAGCGCGACCGCTCCGAGTCCGGCGTTGCCCTTTGCGTCGTACGCTCCTGGGCCGTTCGTCGCTTCCACCGCGATCGTCAGCCTCTGCGCCGGAAGGTAGCCGACTGCGCCCGAGGCGCCGGCGAATCCGAGCGTCTGCGTGATCCACCGACCCGAAAGGATCACGCCGAGGCCGTAGCTCAGTTCCACGCTACCGCGCCGGCATGCCGGACAACCGCGTTGCGCATGTCCGAAACCGATCAGGTGCGGAGTAATCTGCGCGGTCGAAGACGCGGGCGACAAGAGCTTCCCTGACGCGACCGCCTCGATCGAGACGCCGAGGTCCGTGATGTCCGTCGATTCGACCGCCCCGTCGATCGTCGTCCACGACGGATTCCAATACGTCGCCTCTTCGTAGAACGGCACCCCGGGCCTGATGCCGAGGATCGCGCGGCGCTCGGAGGTGAACGCGTGCAAGACCGGCTGCGGAACGACCGCAGTCGCGGACTGGGTCGTCTGTTTCAGTCCCATCGGTCCTAAAACGTAGCGCTGCAGCGCGCCGGCGAG
This sequence comes from Vulcanimicrobiota bacterium, assembly GCA_963752825.1. GTDB lineage: Bacteria > Vulcanimicrobiota > Vulcanimicrobiia > Vulcanimicrobiales > Vulcanimicrobiaceae > Cybelea. Next base: position 142,371 of record CAVVZF010000002.1, read on the forward strand.
CGGCATGCCCGCGATCTTCTCGAGGACGCGGCCGAGAATGACGTAGTTGGTGTGGCAGTAACCCCAGTTCGTGCCGGGCGCGAACTGCTCGGGGCCGGATACGCCGATGTGGATCAGCTGTTCCGGCGTCCACTGGCGGAAGGGATCGCGATAGAAGGCGTCTTGGAGCGAGTTTTGATAGACGTAATCTGCGTAGCCCGACGTCATTTGCGCTAGATCCTTGAGCGTGATCCGGTTTGCGCGGGGGAGGTTGGGAAAGAAGGCAGAGAGCTTCGTGTCGAGCGTGACCCTTTTCTGGTCGACGAATTCGAGCAGCAGCGTCGCCATGTACGTGAACGCGAGCGCGCCGTTGCGAAAGTGCATGTCGGCCGTGGCGGGCACACCGGTCATCGAATCGCCGAACGCGCCGGAGTAAGCGCTGCTCCCGTTTGAACGCACCTGCACGATGACGGCCTTCAGGTGATTCTTCGCCATAAAGTTGCGGACGACGTTCTGGATGGTAGCGGCGGATGGTGTGGCGGCGCTTGCAGCTATGGGAGAAGACGAGATGAAGGCGACAGCCGCCAACGCGATTGCGACCATACTTGAGAAGTAGCGCAAGAGTTTCATCGTCGTCACCTGCGCTGCCGAGCACGGTTGGCCCTTCACGGGCGTAAAGAAGGGGTGGGAATCCGTTTCGGATTCCCACCCGCGCGTTCCGCGCTTTCTTCGAAGTTAGCGTCGTGGCGGCCTACTTCTACCGCCGCCACCCCCGCCGCCGAAGTGGGCGCCCCCGGATGCTGGGTGCGAAACGCTACCCGGTCGACCGCCGTATGCCGCATGCGAGTAGCTGCGTGCGCCCGAGATGCTGCCATGCCATGCGGCTGTGCTATGATGCGTGGCCGCACTGACGGAGCCATGCGTTGCTGCCGTGCCGTGATGCGTGGTTGCTGCTACGCTGTGATGTGTTGCAGCGCTAACGGTACCGTGTCGCATCGCTACGTGCGCGGCTCTGCGGTCGGCTGCGGTGATCGCGTGCATCCCGGCCGGATGATGCGTCGCGCTGAGTGGCCTTTGCACGGCCGCTACGCGGGGTCGGCCGTGGTTCACGGCGGCCAGCATGTTGCGATCGCGCGCGGCCACTCGCGCATTGGCGCGCTGCGCGGCGGTTGCCGCAACGCCGTGCCGGCGCGCGGCCAGCTGTGCCGCCGTCGGCCGCGCCCTGATTCCGCCGCGACCGCCGGTGAAGCTCACGCGCGAGCCGCGAATGACGCGGCCGCGGAGCGCGCCGCGGTCCACGAACGTGTTTCTGATCACCGTGCGGTTGACGTTGACCACGGCGGTGTTGTAGTTGAAGACGCCGCCGGACCAGTAGCCGCCGACGAAGCCGACGCCGAAGTAGCCGTAGCCGTAGTTAATCCCGCCGTAGAACCCGACGCTCGGACCCCAGTATCCCGGGTACCACGCGTAACCACCGTTGATATAGCCCCAGTAACCCGGCGTCCAGTAGAGACCCACCGCGGGCGGGGCCGTCCAGTAGCCCGGAACCCAGTACCAGCCGTACGCACCCCAGGCCCAGTAGCCCGGACACCACTGCCAGCCGGCGTACGGTGCAGGCGGCATCGAGTAGGCGGGCAATGCCGGCGGTGAATATCCAACGAAGCCGACGCCCCACCCCGGGCCGCCGAAGCCGACGGCGACGCCAATGCTCACTTGCGGTGACGCGGCCAACGGCACAGCAGCGATGAGAATCGTAGCAATGATTGCGGAAATCGATCGTGTGATTCGCATTTGTGCCTCCTTCCCGCGTTACTACCCGCGGCGGGGGCACCTCAACGTGCTCCTAACCGGATTCTCAGATAGGCCCTAGTGTTGCGACCACGACCAGCCGGTCATCCGCCAACCGGCCGCGGTTTTCTGCAGCGCGACCGTGAGGACGTTTCCGGACGACTTGATCGTCTTGCCCTTCTGTTTGTACACGAAGCTGGCCGGAAGCGCGGCGTAGGCGCGATCGCCCGTGACGTTGACGTGCCAGGCCGTTCCCAGCGTCACCACCTCGTCTGAAATTCCGTTCTTCTTATCGGCAGCGGCGTGAGCGCTCCACCAATCGGCGCACGTCGTCGAGTATTGGTACGGCGCGATGTTGGAGATGATGGACGCCGACGGCGTGCACAGCCCGTCCCACGCCTTCTCGTCGCCCTTGTTAAAGGATGTTACCGCGCTATTGATCACCGCCATTACGGCTCCGGTGTCGGACGCGGCGGCCTTTCCCGGCATGCACACGATCGCCATCAGAATCGCAAGCGCCAAAACGCCAAATCGAACCATCTTCATAGTCCCTCCCTGTGACGCCGCCAGTTCTGCCCTGCGAGCGCCTGCTCCCCCTGGAGGAGTGCAAGCTCGGCGGCCCAAGCTGACCGAAATGAATGCCATCGACGCGATCGAAGCCGCGCGAGGACGCATCGCCGGAACGATCGTGCGCACGCCGCTGTTCGAGTTGCAAGGGACGACCGGACCGCGCGTGTTCCTCAAGCTAGAAAACCTCCAGCCGATCAACTCGTTCAAGCTGCGCGGGGCCGCCAATGCAGTCGCGATGCTCGATGCCGAAAAGCGCGCGCTCGGAGTCTGGACGATCAGCGCGGGCAACGCTGGTCAAGGCGTCGCGTACGCGGCGCGCGAAGCCGGCGTGCCCTGCACGGTCGTCGCGATCGATCTAGCGCCGGAGACCAAGATCGCGCGCATGCGCGCACTGGGCGCGAAGATCGTCAAGGCCTCGTGGGACGCCTGTTGGGAAGGGCTCGAGCGCCGCACGTTTCCCGGCGTCGAGGGAACGTTCGTCCATCCGTTCGACGACGATCATTTCATCGCGGGCAACGCCACCGCCGGCCTCGAGATCGTCGAGGATCTGCCGGAGGTCGCGACGGTCATCACCGCGCTGGGCGGAGGCGGCCTCGTCACCGGAGTTGCTTCAGCGCTACGCGCGAAAAAGCCGGACGTGCGCGTCTTCGTCGCGGAGCCCGAAACCGCCGCGCCCTATGCGCGTTCGCTGCAGCTCGGCAAGCCGTCGGCTTTCGAGGAATGGCGGCCGTCGTTCGTGGACGGCGCCGGCGGCAAGAGCATCTTCCCGCGCATGTGGGAGCGGATGCGCGGTCTGGTAGACGGTTCGATCGTCGTGACGCTCGACGAGACGCGGCAGGCGATGCGCGTGCTGGCGGAGCGGTCGCGCGTGATCGCCGAGGGCGCGGGCGCGCTATCGGTCGCCGCCGCGCTGAGCGGCAAGGCCGGCGATGGCCCGATCGTCGCGGTCATCTCCGGCGGCAACATCGACCTCGCGACGTTCTGCGAGGCTATTGGAGAGTAGCCTCCTCAGGGAGTTAACCCAGATGGGCGCAACCGCCGGATACGCTCCGTCGCTGCCGCCCGCGAACGCATGCAAGAGCGCTGGTGATTAGATGCGGGCTCAAGCAAGCGCGGCGACCCATCGCAGGCAACCAGCAGCGCAGCGGTCGCCGATGTTATGAATAGTTTATAGGTGGCTTTTTGGCGGAAAAATTCGGTGTGATCGTGCGCGCGGCCAATCGCTACCGAGGCTCCTTTCCTGCTTCGCCCATCGGTGCTCGCCGGGCTCGATGCGCGGTGACGACCTTTGCGAAGGCCTGGCTCAGCGGGCGCGATCTCAACGACTTTGAGACGGCGGTCGGCGAGGTGCTTGCTAACGCCGTCGAGCACGGCGGGGGCGAGAGCGTCACCGTCGAGTGCTATTTCGAATCCGGTAAGGTCGTCGCGGAGATCCGAGATCGCGGAGGCGGCTTTCTTCCGCCCGCTGCGTTCCAGGCGCCGCTCGGCGGCGCTCCTCGCGGCTACGGGCTCTTTATCATGCACTGTCTTCTCGACGAGGTCCAATTCCTGGACGGCGGCCGCACGCTGCGGCTCGTTAAGGTGTCGAGCGGCAAGTCGAATTAGCCGTCGTGGCACCGTTCGATCGCGGTCATCGTCTTGTCTTCGAGTTCGATCTGCCGCTTCAAGAGATCGTCCCGGTTTTGCGGCGTCGGGTTTTCGTCCACCGCCCTCTCCGCTAATGCCTTTTTCTCCGCGGCATCGCGCAGTTCGTAGATCGCTTCGATCTTCTTGGAAGAGCTCACTGGTTTGGTGTTCTTTCGATTAGCTCAGCAACGCCTGCCAGTCGGCTGGAACTTTACCGCGCGGGCCGGGCACGGGCTGATCTTCGGGGTGCCAGCGCGGCGGCGCGATGCGCGGACCGTTGATGAAATCTCCCGTGGCGTAGTTGTAGAACCACGCTTCGCCGGGTTCAAAGCTCGCGATAATCGGATGTCCGGTGTCATTGAAGTGTGCGGTCGCGTGTTTGCCTAAGGATTGGTCGCAGCATCCAATGTGACCGCACTGCGCGCATCTGCGCAGATGAAACCACCACTCGTTTTTTGCCGTGCATTCGACGCATCCGGTGCCGGATGGTTGCACGCTGGGGTTGATGCCGTCCATGCGCCGTGCTACGCTGCGGCGCGCTTCGCGGCCTGCCCTGCCCTCTTATGGCTCTGGCGACCGAGCACCGGGTTCCAAGGGTTGCGTCGTGAAAGCCCAAAGAGGCACTGCGCTAATCGGATTGGAGGCGCACCGTGTTCGAGCAACGATCGCAATTCGTAGTCCTTGCGCTCATCGTTGGAGCTGCCTTGCTATCGAGTTGCAGCGCGGGAGGATCGCTCCCCGGGACGTCGGGCGCGACGGCGGCGAACCCGCCGCTGTTGCAGTCCCTTCGGCCGAACGCCGGGACGAGCGCGCTGTATGTCAGCGACTGGTACGGTAAGTCCGTCTTTCGTTACGTGCGAAATTCCGACGGCTCGCTGCAGTCGCCCGCGGGCTCGTCGCTCGTTGTGCCCTACAACCCGGGTCCCATCGCGATCGGTCCGGGCGGCAGCCTCTTCGTGACCGACGAGGATACCCAGTCGCTGTTCGTCTACGGCAAGGAGCCCAAGGGCTACGCTCAGCCCAAGCGCGAGCTGGTTCTGCCGTTCGTGCCGAGCTGCGTCGCCGTCGATCGGTCCGGCCACGAGTTCGTGGGCGGCTTGACGAACGGCTACGTCGCAGTCTACGCACGCGGCGCGAAGGGCAACGCGCAGACGCTGCAGCGAATCTCGCTGCCCGATCACCACGTCGACATCAACGGCGTGGCGGTCGATGCATCGGGCGACCTCTACGTCTCCGACTCCAACGAGATCAGCGAGTTTACGACGCCGGTAACCAAACCGACGCTCGAGCGCGCGATCGTGGGGACCGGCCAGCAAAACTCCCCGACGGGTTTAGCGGAGAGCGACTCGACCGGCGAGCTGTACGCGGCCAATGCCGGCGATGACAACATACTCGCGTACTCGCCGACCGCCAACGGCAAGAGCGCCCCGGATCGAACCATCTCATCGCGCAGCCCTGCGTTGAAGGCGCCGGTCGGAGTGGCGCTGAGCGGATCGGTGCTCTATTCGACGAGCGGCACGACTCTCGACGGGCCGCCCTCGCTTTTCGTGTTCGATGCGCTCAAAGGCAAGCAGGCTCCGAAGCAAGTCGTAACGGGGCCGTATCTCGCGCTACCCATTGGCGTCGCGCTCGGACCGTAGGTCACGGCGAGATGGAGTAAACCGTGCCGCCCGAGCTCGCCCCGCCCCCGCTGAACGTCGTGCCGTAAAGCGCGCCATTCACCAGCGTGAGAAGTCCGGTCGGCTGCGCCCCGTCGCTTCCTCCCTGGAAGCTGTAGAGCACGGTCTCCTTACCCGCGGTCGTGACCTTGAAGACCGTGCCGCTGCTGGCGGTGCCGCCGGAGCTCGTGACGCCATAGAACCTCCCGTTGACCTCGGTTAGACCTGTGTGCGTCGGATAGGCGCCGTCCGAGCCGCCCTTGAAGTTGTACAGAACCTTCTCGGCTCCCGTCACCGTTACCTTAAAGACCGTCCCAAACCCGTTTGAGCCACCGTCCGATGTCGTGCCGTACAGCGTGCCGCGGACGTTGGTGAGCGAGCTTATCGGCGTGGCCCCATCGGAGCCGCTGAAGAAGTGCAGCACTTTCTCGCTGCCCGACATCGTGATCTTGAACACCGTTCCCGCTGCGTTCGGACCGCCCGACGACGTCGTGCCGTAGAGCGTGCCCTTTACGACGGTAAGCCCTGCGCCGGGATCCGCCCCGTCCTTGGATCCGCCCTTGAACGCGTAGAGCACGTTCTCGGATCCCGATGTCGTGATCTTGTAAACGGTTCCAAAGCTGCCAGCGCGCCCACCGCCGACGGTGGTGCCGTAGAGCGTGCCGTCCGCATCGACGAGGGCGGCTTCCGGCTGCGAACCGTCCGAACCGCCCTCGAAACTGTGCAGCACCTTTTCAGCGCTGCCGATCTTAACCTTAAAGACGACTCCGTCGCCGCTCGCGCCGCCGAAAACGGCCGTGCCGTAGAGCGTGGCGTTCACGTCGATGAGCGGTGCCTCCGGCTGGGCGCCGTCCGAACCGCCTTTAAAGCTGTGGAGCACGCGTTCGCCGGCGCTCGTCGTGATCGCGAAGACGGTTCCGGTTCCGCCGGAGCCGCCCGCATACGTTGTGCCGTACAGGTTCCCATCGGCATACGTTAGGCCGGTGTAGGGACCCGCGCCGTCGGTGAAGTCGAAGTCGAAGATGGACTTGTATTTGTTTTGCGGCGACATCTCCGGCGTGGAGATGCGATTCGGAAGCATCGGCGAGCGCGGCGAGAGACTCGTCGCGCCCGAGCAGCTCGCCAGAATCACGCAGCCGAGAAAGACGGTCGTCCGCATGTAAATATCTTCGGACCTGCCGATGCGGAGTCCGGCAGGGCCGGGGGCGTTACCCCCCGGTCCCGTTATCCGAAGCGGGATCGAGTTGCAGGTCGTAGACTTGGGTTTGATCCGCGTAAACCGAGTATCCCGAAAGTGAGCGGGTGGCGTACCCGGTTTTCTCCGCCGTCAGCGTGTAGTCGTCGGGTTGGAGCGAGAGGACGACGAAGTGACCGTGAGCGTCCGTCGTCGCGGCGACCGCCTGTGATCCCGATGTGATCTCGAGGCGAACGCCGGCGAGGGGTGCGCCCGTCGCAGCGTCGCGGACCGTTCCTTGGATATTTCCCAGCGTGCCGGCACGCGCCACGCTTGCGAGGCTCGCAAACGCGACGAGCAGGGCGACCAGACTCAGCGACCGGCGCAGGGACGATAGTTTCGACATTTGTCATTAACCTCAGGCTTTGGACGAGTGTTGCTCCTGAGGCTAAGGGTGCTCGCCCGACATCTCATAAACAATAGGAAACGAATCAAAAGGTTTTTGCGGCGCGGTTTTGAGCGGATTATGAGCCGGCGGGATACATACTAGACGCGCTGCACGCCACGAACAGCGCCGCGACGAACGCGGCGACGAGAGCAAGCACTAGCACGTTGTTGCGGCGGCCGCCGCGCGCCATCGACCATCCATTGAAGATCCCGAGCACGCCCGACAGGATGACCAGCGCGAACGCGACGTTGATGCGCCCGAAAAACTGCGCCGCCGTCGCATCGCGCTGAAGCAGGCCGTTGGCCGTCAGCAGCCGATCCACCCAAACGGCGACGGCTCCCATGAAAACGACGAGGAAGACGCCCGAACCGAGGGCGATCCAGCCCCGTCGCTGCTGGTTCACGGCCTGAACTCGAAGACAGTACCCTGGCCGGAGCTCCCGCCGGCGACAGTCGTACCGTAGAAGATTCCCTTCGCCTTCGTCAGGCCGTAATAGGGGTACGCTCCATCACTACCGTTGCCGAACGCGTGCAGCACGGACTCTGCACCGGACTCCGCGTTCAGCCTGAAGATCGTCCCGCAGCCGCAGCTTCCGCCGCCAGCCGATGTCGTGCCGTAGAGATCCGATCCTCCGAACGCGAGCGTGCTGGTCGGCGAGCTCCCGTCGCCGCCGCCCTTGAAGCTGTAGAGCACGCGCTCGTGGTAGCGGCCTTTGGCGTTGTGCGTCAGCTCGAAGACGCTGCCCATCCCGTTTGCGCCGCCGTAATACGTCGTGCCGAAGAGGTCGCCTGCCGCATCTGCCACCAAACCGCCGTAGGGTGAGGCCGCATCGGGCGAGCCCTTGAACGCGTAGAGCGTGGTCAGCCCCCAGCGCTTTCCGGTTCGCGTCAATCGATACACTGTGCCCGCGCCGTGCGCACCGCCTTCTTCGGCGACACCGTAGAGGCTGCTCGACTCCAGGAGTAGGAGCCCGAGCGAACCGACGCCGCCGTCCTTCCCGCCGGTAAAGGTGTGGACGATATGCTCGTGACCTTTCGGCGTGATCTCGTAGACGATGCCTTGCGAATGGGCGCCGCCGTCGGGCGTCGTTCCGTACAGGTTGCCGGACGCGTCGAACGTGACGCCGCCGCCGGGGCCGAAGCCGTCGCGGCCGGCGGTGAAGTCGTGGAGTACGTTCTCGGTCGTCGGCGTCAGTTGAAACACGACGCCGCATCCGTAGCTGCCGCACGACGGCCCCGATCCGCCCGACACCGTCGTGCCGTCGAGATTGGCCTTCGGGTCGAAGGTCACCCCGCCGTGAGGATTCTTTCCGTCGCTGAAGCAACCGAAAGAGTAGAGCACGCTTTCCGACCACGGCGGAGTCGCTTGCGGAGCCAGCTTGAAGACGGTTCCGCATGTGTGCTTTCCACCGACGACGGTCGTGCCGTAGAGATTGCCGCCGTGATCGAGGATCAAGCCGGTGGCTGCGTTTCCGCCGTCGTCGCCGCCGCTGAAACTGTAGAGAACGGTTTCCGAAGCGCCGGCCGCTGCGTTGACGCTCGGAAGCGCTGCCGACGAGCCGGCCGACGCATCACGTGTTGCGGCGCAGGCCGCGAGCAAAGCCGCGACTCCGCACAAACCCATCGCGCCGAGTGCAAACCGGGATACGCTCATATGCTTGCTCCTAATGTGCTCGACGACCGCCGCCCTAAAAGTCGTCGTCCGGATCCTGCGCGGAGGCGGGCTGCCGTAAGAAGTAGTCCGCGCCGCGCGGGGCCGGAATAGGCACGAACTTTCGCGGAGGTTTCGAGAAGTCGAAGCAGTCGGAGAGGTCGTCGGCGCGCACGTCGGTCGTGCCGAGCGACCCGAGATTGAACGCCTGCTCCGTGAACTTTAGGATGCTGCCGAACTCGTGCTGCTTCGTCGAGATATAGTGCGGCTTCGCGTAGGCTGAGATGACGAGCAGCGGCACGCGAAACCCGAGCTCGTAGGAGTTGAACTGGTGGGGCGGGGCCGGGTCGTACCAGCCTCCCCAATCGTCCCAGGTCACGAAAATCGCCGTGTTGTCCCAGTACTGGCTCTTTCCGATCGCGTTGACGACCGACGCCACCCAGGAAGGACCGCTGCCGTCGGTGATTCCCGCATGATCGGATGCCGCAGCGGTCGGCGTTACCCAGGCGACGCTGGCGAGGTTTCCGTTCTTGATGTCGGCGAGCGCCTGCGACGGCGGCGCTACGACGTCGATCGCGAACTCCGAGCTGTTGTAGACGGGCAAAATCGCATCGGGACCCTCCCAAAGGCCGGGACCGAGATGCGCCTGATAGTAACGCCACGTCAGCGATTGCCCCTCGATCAGCGCGATGAGCGAGTTTCGATCGAAGCACGGGTAGATCTGCCGGTTCTCCCGGCCCTTGGCGTCGATGAGCCACACGAGCGATCCCTTCGGTGAGTCACAGCCTCCGGTGAGCTTCTTTTTCGTCGTCAATGGGTTCTCGGCCGCGCGCAACGGCGACGAGTCCGAGATCGTCGACGTGCCGCTCAGGATGTATTGATGCGCCGGGAAGCTCGGTCCCTGATTGGTCTGGAACATGTTGCGCGCGAACGCGTAGCGCCGGGCCATAACGAAGTACGGCTCGACTTCCTTTTCGGGCACGTAACCGTACGCGCGGATGTCCGCGGGCGGACACGTCTTGTGCTTGAGGCAGGCCGAGTAGACGAGGTTCCACCCGTCGAGCTTGCCGCCGGCGTATTCGATGACGAACGCGCTGTGTTTGTGGCTGATGTCGTACGGCGCCGTCAGCAGTCGAGGTTGCAGCGTCACCGACTGCCCGAGCGAGTTTTTCCCGACGCGCACCGTGCCGGCTCCCGGCAGACCGTTGAAGAGATCGTTGGTCGAGCGGTTCTCTTGAAAGATGATGACGACGTGCTGAATCTTCGACGACGCGCCAGAAAGCGATCGCATGGTGCCCAGCACCCGCGCTTCGGTGGATGCAGGCGGCGGGGCGAGCGCCGAGTTTCGGCCGCAGGCAGCGAGCGCCACGACCGCGGCCAGAAAGAAGATATGTCTGCAGTGCACTCAATATCTTTCGTCGGCCAGGCCTAATTTCGCTTCGTAAGAGTACGGCTGCTGGAGAGGAGGCTGGGGGCGATGATGGGCAACGAAGAGGTCCGCGACCTTCTACGCAGCCGGCAAGTCGTCGCGGGCGCCTTCGTGCTGCCGATACTGGCGCTCCTCGCGGTCGGCTGCGTTAGGGTGGATCCCCGCGTGCAGGCCATCGTGTGGGCGTGCGGCTTGGCTATTATGGGCTCCGCATGCGCGCTCAATGCGTGGCGTTGCGGGCGCCTGCACTGCTACTTCACCGCGCCGTTTTTGCTCGTCATGGCCGTTTCAGCGCTGCTCTTAGGCTTCGGTGCCCGCGGGCGCAGCCCCGCGGCGTGGAACGTCTTGAGTGTCGTGCTGATCGTCGGAGCGCTCTTGTTCACGTGGCTTCCGGAACGCGTCTTCGGAAGGTATCGGCGGCGCGAACCACTCCGCTGAGGAGTTCCGCGCCGCCGCCTGCTACCAGCGAACGGGTCGCTACATCTTGACTTTGGCGATGGTGATCATCGTCTTACCGCCCGACACGGTCAGCGTGACGGAGCTTTGTCCCTGGCCCGGCTGGCCGACCGTGAAGACGGCGCTCTCTACCGGAGCGGTCACATGCGACTTCTCCGAACCCGCCGGCATGTTTTGCTGATACCACGCGTAGACTTTGTCGAACGAGTCGTCTGTCGTCATCACTTGGCCGGCGGCGCTGGAGCCCATATTGGAGCTGCTGCCCGACGCCTGCGTCACGGCGCCTGGGTACGTCGGCACTTCGCCGGCCGCTGACGATGTCGCGGCCGCACTCGCACTCGGCGACGCGGCTTCCGTCGCGGCGGCGCTCGCCGCGGCGTTGCTTTGATCCGAGCTCGACGACGACTTGCTGTTGCAGCCGGTGACGGCTACGAGCGCGGCGACGATTATCAGCGATGATGTGAGGAAACGCATCCAAATCTCCTTGCAATAGACGGGAAGGTCGCCCTGACTATAGCAACAATGAGCTTGCCAGGGAAGGGTCGACGGGGACTGACGGTGGCGACAGGGCGGGCCCGGGCCGATTCGAGGTAGATGTAGCGGCGGTCGTCCGGCCCCAGACCGTCGATCTCCCACCACGCTCTCCTGCTTTGCGGGCGGGTGGGCCTCTCCCGCTTCGCTCTACGTGGGCAGCCGCGCGAACAGCACCGCAACATACACGATCGTCAGCAGCATCGCCTGCGCGGTGAGCCACTCCTGCGCACGGCGCGATCGCAACGCGAACGCGACGACGATAACGATATCGAACAGGATCAAGAATGCGAGGTTTAAGACGGAATCCATCCGCCCCGTTCGCGCGACCTCCTCGACGATGCTGAGCAGCGGTAGAAAGAACATGACGCCGAAGAACCACGCACGGTTGTGGAAGTACCACGCGCCGAGGTCGATCATCCCGTCCTCGTCGCGTTCGGGCAGCGCGAGTGCAGACAGCAAGAACAGATCGACCGGCACGAGCAGCTGCAGCCAGTACGTGCCGAAGTTCCAGTGCTGTGTGTGACGCACGCTCCACTGCGCCCACCAGTGCTGCACGCAGATGAAGAAAAGCCAAATCGCCCACGCGATCGGCGGCCAGTAGAAGTCGACCCGCTCTCGCGCGGTGATGACGGCCGCGAGCCGGGCCAGGACGTTGGCGATCGCCAAGCCCAGCACGATCGACATCAGGATCGTCAGGTAATCGAAGGCGCCGGCCACGGTTCCGAGCGTTCGTCGCGAGCGAGGCGACTCCTCAGAGCGCTACGCCAGCGACGGCTTGGGCGAAGGCGACGGCATGGACGAGGACGACGGCGCGGGTGAGGGCGACGGCGCGGGTGAGGGCGACGGCGTGAGCGTTGGGCGCGCCCACGCGGGATAGGGTTTGGTCGCAAGGCCGCGATGAAGCTGGGCTCGGCTTTTTTGCGCGTAAGGCGACTTCGGAAAACTCTGCGCGACGTATTTCAACAACGCCGCGGCGCGACTGCGCGCCGTCGCTCCCGGCAGCTCTTCGTAGAGCTGCGCGATCGCGAATCCCGTTGACGGCAGCCAGCCGTCGTTAGGGTAGCGGCGCGTCCAATCCATGTAGGCGTCGTCGGTCAAGAGCAGTAGGTGTTCGGCCTGCTCGGGGAGCAGCTGATGCGTCTCGTAGCGCTTCTTGAGCTGCATCGTCTCGTATCGGATTCGCAACGAGCTCATATTGAGTTTGCCGAAATACACGTCGCCCGGTGCGTTGCCGGGCGACGCTTGCGCGAGTAGAACGAGAAGCCCGAGGAGAGGTTTCACGAAAGCTCCACAGCATGGCTTTGGGAGATAGTCGTCGCCACGAATTCGCTACCGTTGCAGTAGCCGCACGGGGTTGGTTGTTGTTGCGCTGAAGCGGGCGCGTGGATGCCCAGCGTGAAGACCATCGCCAAGCCGGCCAGGCCGGCCGTCCTTCGAAGCATGCCCGCTGCTTACCCAAAAAAGAAGATGGGCCGCCCAATTCGGCGGCCCATCTCATGCTGTCTAGTCGACGCGCCTCGTGCGCCGGTAGACCCTACGGACCGGACTGCTCGCAGGCCGCGGTCTTGTTGTCGAACATCGGCTGAGAGGTGTACGACTTGAGACGGAACGGATCGTTCTGAATATCCGTCCAGGCGCACAGGTCGCCGATCTCGCCCTGCGGGCTATTCCAGCCGCTGAACGGATCCGGGTCGGTGACGGACTCGCCGTACTCGTGACCTTCGACGATCGTCACGCCTTCATCGGCGCCGCTCTCGTCCGAGGGGGGCGAGATGAAGTTGGCGCCGCATGACGCGCCGGCATCCGGCTGATACGGCAGGTTCGTGTAAGATATGACCTTGCCGCTTACCATGGTCGCACTGTGATACGCGCAGAACTGGGTGCCGAAGCCGCTCGTGCTGCGACCGTGCGGCGTAGCGATGACGTACGAACCGTTGGGATCGGGGGTGCTGCCGAAGTGCGCAACGGCGGCGGCCGCTTCAGCCGCCACCTGGGCATCGGTCGGGTTCTGCGGGACTGGATTCGTGTCGTCTACCCAGACGCCGGCGAACTGTTTGTGCGGGTTGGTGATATCGGTCGTCTTGCCGCCGACCTTCTCGTAGTACTGAGTGTAGATGTTGTTGTGGCCGCTGCCGCCCCATGACTTTGATGTACTTGGTGAGGAGCGGCTTCACGCCGTTCGGATCGCCGTACGTGCCGTATCCCCAGTAAATGAGGTAGGCGTGGGGATGCACGAGCACGGCGCCGCCGCCATACGTGAGTAAGATGTCTTGTTTGACGTGGCTCGCTGCTTTAACGGTAGCCATGTAGTGGGGAGTGTGGTAGAGAACGCCGTCCTTGTAGATCCATCCGGGACCCATCGGGACGCCTCTCAGCGCTTGCTGCTGCGCCGTCGTTCCGCTCACCGGGGTGACGCCGGAGTTCGCCGAGCAGCCAACCATAGCGACTAGTGCCGCGCATCCTAAAATGCCGGCAAGCCGCGTCCGCTTGAACATACGCAAATAAACCTCTCGTAATGGAGTAGCTAGAGGGGGCTAGCAGGGAAAGCCGCCCCACGCCGCGGGCGGGGATGCCTTCCCTGTGAGTTCCCTAAGATGAACGATAGGCAGAGAGGAATCGTTCGGTCGGGGCTTGCTCCTCAGAGCGAGCGACTAGTTTCCAGGGTAGTCCGGCGGAGGCTGCGGCCCGATCGGAGCCACCGGGTACGGCCGCAGGATAGGATTCGAAACGATCGGCCCGGAGACGGGTTGCGGATCGGGATCGCGGCGCCGCTCGAAGCCGTTGACCAAGGCGCCGCCAAGATCGACGTCGTGGGCCGTCACGTCGACGTTGACGCCGTCTCCCTGCGGCGTGAGTGTGGTGTCGATCCTGCCGCCCGAACCGTTCTGCGCGCAAACGCGCAGGGAGCCATTCTCTTCGTACGTTACGGATTCGCCGTCGCCGAGCTGCAGCGTTTGGCCGCGCGCGATCGAGATCTGCTGGCCGTAGCTGGTGATCGATGGCTGTCCTCCATCGTTCATCGCGATCGTCGTGGCGCCGTTGTTCAGCGAGGCGGTCGCGGATTGGTTCCACGTGACGCCCTTAGCGTTCGGCGGCGTGGCCTGCGTCGAGATTTGAAAGCCGCCGGCGAACGAATCGGAGTTGAGCAGATCCGGCTGAGAAGCCATGCTGTTCCACTTCGATCCTCAGAACGAGAGTGTAGGGCCGTGCCAACTCGAACCGCCCTGCAGCCCGGTTCGGACGTGAGGGTCGCTAATCGCGGCGGACCCATAGCGCCTGCGCCCCATTGACGCCGGCGCGATATTGTGAAGGGCAAAGCAAAGCCGCGCCTGCGGACGGCCAAAAGCATAGCGCGCGTGGCAGCGCAGCGCCGGATCGTCCGCGCGCAGCCTTCCGGCGCGGCATTCGAAATTGTTAGCGAGCTGGGGTGGAAGACCGAAGTTGGAGCTATAGCGCCCGCGCTTCCTTTACGGCCTGCTCTTGGGTCATCAGCGCACCCTCGGCCATGAGGTCCGCGGCCGCATCGGCGCCTAGTACGTCGCGCAGCGCGGCCAGCGCCTGATCGTGTCCCCGCCGCTCCTCACTTGTTTCGACCGCGGAAAGGTGAGCCTCGACGAAGCCCAAGAGCAGCGCGGCCCGTATACATGCCGCAGGCCGGTGCTCAGCATTGCCTTGCGGACGCAGTGCTGCCACCCCTCCAATGGCCTGCAGCGCGCTTACTACCGTAAAGAACCCGGTCTGCTGCTCACTTGGAAGGTTGAGCACCTCGCGAGCGCGAGCCTCCGCCTCATCGTACCGACCTAAATAAATGAGATACGTTGACATGTTGCAGAGGAGTACAGCATTCTGCTGAGTGTAGTCAAGTGCGCGAAAAGCGGCGAGCCCCTCAGATGCATGCATGAGAGCCAGCGCGGCGTCGCCCGCATGGAACTCGAGAGCGGCGAGAGAGAATGCAACCATCTTGGCCCTGTCGCGCTTGCAGCCCAATGCCTCATAGGTGGCGAGCGCCTCGGCCGCGCAGGCACGTGCCTCGGCAAAGTGGCCAACCGATAAGGTGGGCCGCAGAGGTTTGGCGGAGTGCGTGAGCGAGTAATCTGCGAGTGCCCAGCCTGCGTGCTCCAGCCAGGCCTTCGCGCAGCAGCGGCTCAGCCTCCGCAAGCCGCCGCCTACTTACGAGTATGCCGCCCGCTTGACATTGGGCGCGGGCGATCCAGAGGTCATCGCCGAGGTCGAGGTACCGTTCGAGAGCGATCTGACTACTCGTAAGCTCAACTTCGAATTCGCCGAACTCCGAAGCGATTCTCGCCCGCGTGTAATTGAGCTTTGCAATCACCTTCGACGGGGTTCGTTCATCAATGCATTCGATCGCCGACGAGACCCAACGCTGTCCTTCGAGGTAAGAGAGCAAAGTCCACACTGGGTAGAGTTCACCGGCCAGGCGTTGCCCCAGGGCGACGTCGCCGCGCGCACCCAGTGACCACTCGAGCGCGGCTCGCCAATTGTCCAACTCCTGCCGGGCTTGCTCTCGCAGGACTGCTTCAAACTCGGTATCGTAGGCGCGCTCAAGTTGTTCGGCCAGCACGAGACATGTGAGCGCGTGACGGTGCGCCACGACTACCCGTTCGCCGCGAGCCACGAGCTTCTCGCACGCATACCGCCGGAAGGATTCTAGGAGCCGATAGCGCGGCTCAATCCCGTCAAAATCGGCGATGGCCATCGACTTGTCGATTAGAGATGAGATGAGACTAGCGACGTCAGCCGTCGCGATCTCTTCGCCGGCGCAGACAGCTTCCGCGCTGGCCGCCGTGCAGCCGCCGGCGAAGATCGAGAGGCGCTCGAACAGGCGCTGCTCCGGCGCAGAGAGCGCGTCGTAGCTCCAATCGATCGTCGCGCGCATGGTCTGCTGTTGCGAAAATTACTGCTAGCCAAGCGTGCGCTTCATCCAGGCATTCGTTCGGGCGAGGCAGCCTCTGGAGTTATCTGTTGGTCTTTTTGCCACAAATGCATCGCTTTGTGAGGTAGATGCTTCACCGCTAAGGATTTTGAAACACCTGCTTGTCGCCGATCAATTTTGATCGTGCAACCTTATTCAGCCTTTTGGTTTCAGGCGGAGTAGGAAAAAGAAACTCAATTGAAAGTTGAAACTTATATGATGGACCTAACCAAAACCACGCCGCGTAGCGTCCGCGAAACAATGCTCGGCATCGTGCAGCTCGCTCGCGCGACCGACAAAGCCAAGGCCTTAGCGCACGGTAACATTGGCGAGTACAAGTACGATTGCCCGATGGACGAAGGCCTCTTCGAGTACCTCGGCATGGACCCGAAGGCATTCCTCGAGGTCGTGAAAAACGCGAAGAGCGATTACGAGATCGAAGCGTATGCAAAGACGTTCGTAGCGAAGAAAGATCCTCGCAATATCGAGGCCTTCAACAAGAAGTGGCTCTCGGCAGTGCCGACCGGAGAATCGTTGAAGCACTTCTACGAACTGCGCACCAAGATCGCCCCTAGCCGGACTGACGTCGTGTCTTGGTCGGACCTACTCGATCTAGAAGAAGGCCGAACGGTTCCCCATCGCGAGGCCGTTTACGCCTAGCAAAAACTGGACGCGTAGCAAACTAGAGAGGGAGCGCGATTCGAATCGCGCTCTTTTTTTCGTATCCTCCGCCATCGCCTGTATAAAGACCAACACAATGACGACACAACCAAGTCGGTTTGTCTGCATGAAGCCGCAGCCGCCGCGTGCTACTGAAACCTTTTCCTGTCAGCCGCCATTTGCGGCGTTTTCGACGCACCTCTGAGCGGCATCGCGGTCCACGTAGGCCATGATGTACCGGTCATAGGTGCGACTTTCACCGCGTTATTGGTTGTCTTATTTTGCGGCTGATGACAATCACGGGCCCCCTACTAGGTGTTTTCGTAGCCCGGCCGGTCGCGTAGCGTGCGGCATCGCGTGAGGGGAATGAGTTGCGCGCAAGACCTACGCAAGACCTACGCAAGCCGGAGCCGCGATGAGCGCCGCTGACAAAGCGTTCTCCTGCGCGCGCGTGAGAGTGGGCGCACCTCTAATTAGTGCCGCTCGCGCCTAGCAACTCCGAGAGAGGAGCGCAATGCGAATCGCGCTCCTCTTGCTCACGTTGGGTAGAATTGCGAACGTGGCGAGCCGCCGTGCGTGACTTCGTGGAACCGCTGCTGCATCGCTTTGCTTGGAATCTTGATTCGATCGGCAAGTCGCAGAAACGCCAGGATCCTGACGTGCCACCACGTCATATCGAACTCGAACCAGCGCAGTCCGTGGCGCGCCGAGAACGGGAAGGCGTGGTGATTGTTGTGCCAGCCTTCGCCCCACGAGATGAGCGCGACCCACCAGCAGTTAGTTGATTGGTCGGCGGTCTGGTAGGTCCGATAGCCCAGCATATGGGACGCGCTGTTGACCAGCCACGTCGAATGATAGCTGATCACCAGCCGGGCAAAAATACCCCAAATTACCCACGACCACCCGCCGAGCGCAAAGAGTCCGACCCCCAGCGCAATCTGAAGCGGAATATTGAGGTATCGCAGCGCGCGATAGAACGGTTCGGCGTAGAGGTCGGGTGCGAAGTGAAGCATTTCCTCGTCCGAGGGCAGCGCGATGTTGTGCCGGTAAACCCAGTCCATATGCGCCCACTTGAACCCGCCATGGATACTGTGGGGATCACCCTCGTGATCGGCATGGGCGTGATGCTTGCGGTGCACTGCCACCCAACGGATTGGATCGCCCTGCAGCGCGAGCGTTCCAAAAATCGCGAACAGGTATTCGAACGATTTGCGGAGGCGCAAGCCGCGGTGCGTTAGGGCACGGTGAAAGCACAGCGAAATCCCCAAAGCCACGGTGGCATACGATACGACAGCTGCTGCGGCTAGGGCCGACCACTGAAAGAGGCCCGGCCAGAAGGCCGCAAGCGCGCCGATGTGGATCCCGACTAGCCCGAAACCTTTAATGCGGCCATAAATCCGATCCATACGTTTTCCCAATCAAACTAGATAGGACCATTTTCTGCTAGGAGTTAGGGCCGCATCGTCGACATCGGCGTCGGTGACATAGACGGAGATGGCGAGGGATAAGGCTGGGCCGACGCACCAAGCGCTCCGGCTCCGAGTATCACGATTGCCGTCAACATAAGGCCGGCGAACCATCGGTTCATAGGAACCCTCCTGTCGGTTTCTTCCTGAGAGTCTGCTTCCGCAATCATACCACCGAATGCAGCCGGTCGATCGCGTGCGGCTGATGGCAGCGCAAAAGGCGACTCCACAGCTGGATCGGGCGGCGGATCAAGCGCCGGTATACGCGCAATCGTCGGACAGGCATAGGGTGGTTTGGCGCGTAAGGGGCCAACAGTCGCAATTTCGCGACTAGCTGGTGTGGTCTTGGAGAGCCGCCTCACCGGCGCTGAGGCTGGGAAAGCGGCGGAAGTGATCGAAGGCGCCTGCAAACGTCCCCAGTCCACCGATCATGAACGCGTGTCCCCGATACGTTTCATCGATACGCACCACGTACCATAGATCCGGCAACGCCTGGCCGCCGATTTCCGTCACGGACCCCGAGGATGCGTGTGGAGGTAGCACATAGGCGGTGTAGGTCAACTTCACGACGTACCCGTTGCTGGTGTCGGTGTACCTCACGCCGCTGCCGTGCTGGAGTCGTGAATCGTGCTCGCGAAGCTCACCGCCTGCGTTCCGGCGGGACATACCGTGCACCCCGCCTGCGCCTGCCCGAATGAGTAATCGCTCATGTAGCGCGGGTCATATGGCTCTTTGAAGAACACTTTGCCTGCGGCCCTCTACGCCACGAGGTTGCCAAACGGTTGCCGTCGATGGCAACCGTCCCTGCCTATCGAACGCTATGTGAAGACGGCCGTGACAGGGCGACAAAGGCTTGGAGTGAGGGCCTGGATAGGTCTATACTTGTCCTATCCCATGAACGCAAA
The DNA here is from genome assembly GCA_963752825.1 of Vulcanimicrobiota bacterium. Lineage (GTDB taxonomy): Bacteria > Vulcanimicrobiota > Vulcanimicrobiia > Vulcanimicrobiales > Vulcanimicrobiaceae > Cybelea. The sequence continues at coordinate 161,647 of CAVVZF010000002.1, forward strand.
GAAGTCGAAAGCCGCCTATCTCAGCCCCTTCGAGCGTTTCGTGCAAGTGATCTTGCGCGTTCCGAAGGACGCCGTTAATGAGGCCGAAACAAGCCGCGGGAAGCGGTCTAGACAATCTTCTCACGAGCCTGAGAAATAGCATGAAAGCTGTTCAAAGGCTATCGCTCGGCGTCGTAACCCTAAGAAGCGACTTGCAACAATTGGCGCAACGCTTAGGCGGGGATGAAAAGCGACGGTTCAGGGAATCCGTCAGTATTTTTGTAAGCGAGTGGACGACCGTTCCACCAGAAATGCGCTTGAAGGTTCGCGCCGTCCTCCGTCGTTACGAAGATCAACTCCGCGAATTTAGAACCCTTCCGTGGTGGCCAGTATTTACCGTTAGCGGCTATATAAGACTGGTGTTTAATCTGGGGTGGACCCGGTATTACCTTTTACCGCTTAAGCGGCTTATTGACGCAGAGGACCAAGAGGCGCGAAAAAGGTAGAAATTGGCGATCAGCCTGGACCTCTCCCTTGAAAAACGGCCATCAAAGGACGCGACCGACACCGCGCATGATGACGCGGTTTCGAGCCGCTTACCAACCATGTAGTGATACAATCAATGAGCCTCAGCCTACAGCGCTGAGGTTTCCGCCGATGAGGAGAAGCGATTTTTGAGTCGCCTCTCCCTTTTCATGCAGGCTCCGACTTTTGTGCTATGATGATCGTGCACCGGTTGCGCTGCACCCTCCCGTTGGGGACCAATGTACGCACCCGAGCATCTCCAGATAGTCACTTCACGAGGCACAGTGGCAGCCGTTCGTCACCAACGGCTGTCGCCGTTTGTGTGGGTTCGCTTGAGTCGCTTTTCCTGCAGGTTGCTCAAGCCGCGGAACTCGTCGCTTGGGACCGTGACGATACGTGGGAACTAACCGAACAGGGCAAGACTGCGATTAAGCCAGCTGTAAAGGAGTGAACACGGCGAACACCACAACCTGGAGAAAATCATGTATGCCGACGAGAGCCTCGCCTGCGTCGACTGCAGCAAGACCTTCACGTTTACCACGGGCGAACAGGAGTATTTCGCCCAAAAGGGATTCACGAACAAGCCGAGCCGGTGCCCCGACTGCCGTGCGGCGCGCAAAGCGTCCGGGCAAGGCGGACGCGGTGAGTCCAGTTACCGCGGCGGAAGCCGGCCTGACCGGGAAATGCACTCGGCGACTTGCAGCCAGTGTGGCAAGGAAGCCCTCGTGCCCTTCGTGCCACGCGGCGACAAACCGGTCTACTGCCGCGATTGTTTCGAGTCGCGCCGCAGCTCGCAGCCCTACTAGCGCCAGCGCACGAGTCCGATAATACCTGCAATCCGATCAGGCTCCGAAGCTCGTCGCTTCGGACGGTGGCGATTTCAGCGTATGGCATACAATTGGCTTCTTCCCGGCGGTACCAGCGCTCAGTTGGTATTCCAGGGCAGGCACCTACGCCGAAGGCGATAGAGAGGCTAGTTAACGATCTCGACTTCATGAAGGCGGATTTGCAAGAGGAGCCTGAGGCGAAAGACGAAGAGGGCGGCGAGTAGCGGCTCTCCCCCCATTTTTGGGCCGGTCGCGCCCGGGTGACCTGTAGGCGTGGATTCAGACAGACGGAGACTGTGATTTCTCGGGCGTAAAGCCGGGCTCGTCCGCATCGCTAGGCCAACAGGTGTCGGGAACATCTCCCACACTCTTTGCGCCCATAAACCGCTCCGCTACGAGATTTCACTGTGCTACTCCAGGCCACTTCTACCCGAGGACGTGAAGCCGTGGGGCGAGGCGCTTCGTTGATGGCGTCGTCGCGAACGAATGCCTCATGGATAAGATGGACTTCGCCGAGGGATAATACAGATACCGGCAAAACGTCCGGGTCCTGGTCCCGTCCGGATGCCGATGGCTCGGCTGGTCTGGGGACGTTTAACCGTGCCCCAGCTCCTTATGCTGGCCGATTTTTAGGGCGAACCATTTACGATCCGAGCGGTTCAGCTGGATGTGAGCTCTAACTGAATCCGTCACTCTCACGGAGTAAATGTCATTTTTCGGTTCCCAGAGCTTGAAGTCAAGACTGTTTAGCGTTGGTAGAATGCGTGAGCTTTCTTTTCGTCTCGCTCCATGATCGCTCGATAGCACGTCCGAGCTTTGACAGCATTCTTTTAAACGAGGCTGGCTCGTAAATCTCGGTGATCCTCGGAATGAACTGGATCGTAAATGATGATACCGGCCAGGACTTATTATCGTCAACCAAAAAAATTGGTATCTGCTAGGTTCCATCTTGCTTGCCAATAACAAGGGGCTCCAACACTCAGCTCCCATTGCGAGGCCATGTACTCAATAGCGAAGTGCGTAACTTCGTGCCTCAGCAAAGCATGTATGCCTAGCGCAATTCGGCGGCTCGGCTCAATCAGTAATGGCAGCAGGACATCTGCAAGCGCAAAGATGCCCGATACGCTTAAGTAGCAACCCCATTGACAAGACTTTTGATGAAATGGGATGTACCACGCCAGCGCATCGACGCCGAGAACTAGAACGCTTGCCTTGATTTTTGCTGCATCATCGTCTCCGAGCAGCGGACGCGTAAGCTTTGAGTCGATTTCAGCTGGAAGTTCGACGATTACTGAGACGTCTTCGTCAGGCGGCGGAGCTGTTTCGTGGTCAGTGAATACTGCGGCGTCACGGCTATTGCCACCATTAATAGGCTCCCATAAGACCTTGCTTTGGCCTCTGCCCCGCCATTCGAAGTCAGGTCTATCTACAACAGCACCGTCAATAGCTCTAAGGGCGCGCCGTATCTCTTGAACGGGCTTCATCGTGGACCTCGTTTAGGCATCTTGTTCGTGAAGTACCTTCCGAATCTGAGCAAGCTCATAAGCTATGGCAAGAAGTGCCAAGGATTTGAGTGATTTCCTGTTCTTGCTGAACCGTCCAGTTCGCGGTCGTAAGGTAGTTCGTTGCTACAAGCGTAGGCGCTGACGATAGCTATGCGGAGGACTCCCCACGAGCCCGTGCAGGCTGCGTGGGGCCGTTGTGGGCCGAACGCGCGCACATGGGCCGACATGCAGCGATACCCAGCGAAACAGCGATGCGCTAAAATCGTTACAGGACGAGTGTCTTCGCTACGCTACGATACTAGGTGTCATCGCCAGGTTCAGATTCGATTCCCGTTGGTGCTACCAACGCCTGTAACCACGGGTTTTTCGATGCTTCGAGCGTAACGGTTGCCATTTGTTACTTTGCGCTTCAAAGATCGCTTTTCGACCGTTCGAGTCGGTCGCCAAGGCGATCGACAGCTACGCGCTTCGCGTGGGCTCTAAGAAGACAGCCGTTTAGAATCCCGAATCCGCTTCCTCAACTAAACGATTTCAAAGCGGGTCGGTAATATGACTTCCCCCTCGCCTTGCAAGCCGCTTCGCGTTCGCGAGGGCCGTTGCACTGTGGCCCTGTCGACTTGGCGACGCTGCCCCAAGCCCAGCCGCCCTGCATACGGACTTCCTAGTGGGAAGCCATTGGAGTCCCTCTGAATTCCTTCCTATGGAGGGAATGTCGATCGAGTCGTTGTTCTTGTATTTATGACCCTCGAAAATCTCTTAGGCGTCGCATCAACATTGGCGATTGTGGCTGCGGGCATTTTTGCCGGCGTACAAGTCCGTCAGTTCAATAAACAGCGTGCGAGAGACTCAGCCCTGCAGCTGTTGCACTCATTTCAGACACCCGAATTCGTCAACGCCCTGAACGTTGTGTTTGAACTTCCCGAAGGTTTATCAAAAAAAGACATAGAGGATCGCTTGGGAGAGAAAATGACGGGCCTTTTGGTTATGTTCGGGACTTTTGAGAGTTTAGGCGTTCTGATTTTCAGGCGTGAAATCGATATCAAACTCGTAGAGGATTTTTGCGGCGGGGGTATCATTGTCGCCGGGAGGAAATTGAAGCGATATGTAGCAGAAATGCGAACTTCAAGCAATCGGAGCACGTATTACGAATGGTTTCAGTGGTTGTTCGAGCAGTTCGAAAAGCGAGAATCCAGAAGCCCCGCAATCCCAGCGTTCGTTGCGTTTCGCGATTGGAAACCCTGAATTCGATGCCTTCCTCGCTGCCCGGATCATAACGTCGTCGGCGCCGCGCTGACCGCTCTGCGTGGCGGGCAGCGGCCTACTTCGCGGCGCTCTCAGTGCCGAATTGTTCGAAAAGCTGAGAGCGGAGGGCGCCGCGATGACCGAAGACGAGGCGGTCTAGAAAGCCCTTACTTTGGTCGGCTAATCGCAAGTACGTACGCTGACGCAGTAGCTAGCGGCGGCTCTCTAACGGCCGATCTAACGGATTACGCAAAACTCAAGGGGATTCGAAGGAACTAGCCGGGACTCGAGAACGCGGAAACTCGTACAAGAAAGGACCATCCGGTACTAGACGGGAGCGGCCGGGACCCCGATTCGCGGGTTCGATTCCCGTTGGCGCTAAGAACAAAATCGCATATCTCACGAGGGAATCCGGCGCTTTTACCGGTCTAGAAAAGCCGACTTGTCACGGAACTGTCACGTCGGCTTTTTGTTTTTGTCACGCGACTAATCGCGCGAACGCTGCGGCGGCCGCCGCGTCACGCTCCCGATAGACGGTCACGTAACGATCGACGGTGACGCCGATGCAGCTATGACCGAGTCGCTGACTGACCACCTCGATCGGCACGCCAGCTTTTGCCAA